>CAWITO010000005.1:0-282150 GCA_963839075.1 uncultured Acidobacteriaceae bacterium
ACTGGCAGCTCACCTTGCGTGAGCGTCTCGACATGATCGTCTCCGTCCTGTTGCTGCCGCTTTTCTTCGCGCTCACCGGCATGCGCACCCGGCTCGATCTGCTCAACGACGCTTCCATGTGGCTGTGGGCGGGCATCGTTCTCGCTGCCGCGGTCTTCATGGCGTTGATCACCACCATGATCACCACGCCCATCCTCACCCTGCTCGGCATTCGCGGAACGGCGCGGAAACAACCAGGTGTCCCAGTCTCCGTAAGCTAAGGGATGCCGCAGGTTCTTCTATAGCAATATTCTCCCCAAGTCGTGGCTACCGATACTTTTAGCCAGCGGATTCCTCAAGGACCATCTGTGTGGAGGACTGCACTAAGGTATGCTGTGGCTTTGCCTTTGAGGGGACACCCTTTTGTATCAACCGCAAACGTACGCCATTGCGCTCTCGTTCATGGTCATCAGCATGCTCTGCTGGGGCTCCTGGGCGAACACCATGAAGCTCTGTCCGCAGTTTCGCTTTCAGCTTTTCTATTGGGACTACGTTCTCGGTCTCATCCTGGCAAGCGTGCTGTGGGGCTTTCTGCTCGGCACGGGAGGCACCACCGGGCGTCCCTTCGTGGCCGACCTGCTGAGTGTCGACGCCCATCACGCTGGGCTCGCACTCATCGGCGGCATCATCTTCAACGTCGCCAACCTGCTGCTGGTAGCGGCCATTGAAATTGCCGGCCTGGCCGTAGCTTTTCCCGTAGGTATCGGATTGGCGCTCGTCGTCGGAGCGGTCAGCAGCTACATCCTCGCCCCGGCGGGCAATCCGCTGGTGCTCTTCGGAGGCATTGCGCTGGTCGTCGCGGCCATTGTGCTCGATGCGGCCGCTTATCGTCTGCGCGAAGCCCAGCGCCAACAGATCCGCGCCAATGGAGTCATCCTCAGCCTCATCGCCGGCCTGCTCATGGGCGGCTTCTATCCCTTCGTCTCCCGCGCCATGAGCGGCGACAATGCTCCCGGTCCGTATGCCACGACGTTCCTGTTTACCCTCGGTGTCGGCCTCTGCTCGCTCGTAGCTAACACGCTGCTCATGCGGCGTCCCCTCGATGGCAAGCCTCCGGTAAGCTTCTCCGGGTACGTCGAAGCTCCGGCCATCTGGCATGCATGGGGCATGCTCGGCGGAGCTATCTGGGTCACCGGAGCGGTGCTGAATTTCGTCGCCTCGCGCTCCAACATTGTCGGACCCGCCGTCTCCTACTCCATCGGCCAGGGAGCCACCATGATCTCGGCCGCCTGGGGCGTCTTCATCTGGCATGAATTCGCCACCGCTCCCGCACGCGCAAAACAACTGCTGTTCTGGATGTTCCTCTTATTCATCGTTGGGTTATCAGCCGTTGCGGCGGCGCCGCTTCTCTAAATGATCAATCGAGCGCATCTCCTTCTTTTCGCTACCCTCGTTACCCTGCCCGCATCTCCGCAGGACACTGACTATGGGCCCCGTGGCAGCGCGCAGCAATTCGGCGCGCCCAGCTGCTACACCGAAAAAGGAGCGTGGGAAGGAGGATCCACGCCCTGCACCACGACGGACCTCGACGCCTGGCTCGCCGACATCGCTCACTGGCGCAACGAGCGGAAGATTCGCGTCGGCTACGATGACCGGCGCTACCACCTGCCCGCATTTGCCTGGACCCAATCCGCCTTCATGCAGCCGCAGATGATGGTGCAGGACCGCTACTTCTACGATCCGAAGGCCGGCAAGTACACCGTCGACCGCTATCTCGACGATCTCGACAAGCGCTACGGTGGCATCGATGCCGTGCTCATCTGGCCGACTTATCCCAATATGGGCATCGACAACCGCAACCAGCACGACATGATTCGCAGCATGCCCGGCGGCATCGCCGGCGTGCGCGCCATGGTCGCGCAGTTCCACGCTCGCGGGGTGCACGTCCTCTTTCCCATGATGATGTGGGACCAGGGAACCAGAGACCCCGGCATGCCGTGGACCCAGGCCATCGCCGAAACCATGAAAGAGATCGGAGCCGACGGCATCAACGGCGATACTCAGGATGGCGTGCCGCTGGCCTACTCCCTCGCCGCCGACGCCACCGGTCACCCACTCGTCTTCGAGCCCGAAGGCAGCCCCAGCGACGAGGCCCTCGCCTGGAACGTGCTCACCTGGGGTCAATACAAATTTGACTTTGTGCCCAAGGTCGACCGTTACCGCTGGCTCGAGCCTCTGCACCAGGTGAACATCTCCGACCGCTGGAATCGCGACAAGACCGACGACCTGCAATTCGCCTTCTTCAACGGCGAAGGCTGGGAGAGCTGGGAAAATATCTGGGGCATTTGGAACGGCATCACTCCGCGCGACGCCGAAGCCACCCGGCGTGTGGCCTCCATCGAGCGCGCCATGGCCAAATTCTTCTCCAGTGACGCGTGGCGGCCGCTCTACCCCACGCAACAGTACGGCGTTTTCGCCAGCCAGTGGCCGCAAGACGGCCAAATGTTGTGGACCATCGTCAACCGCAACGAATACGGCGTTGCCGGCCGCCAGCTCACCGTCCCCGAGGCCGCTGGCCTGCGCTACTTCGATCTCTATCACGGTGTCGAATTGAAGCCCGAGGCCGGAGTCTTGTCGTTCCCCATTGAAGCCCACGGATATGCCGCTATTCTGGCCGCGTCCAGTGAGCCCGACAAGCAATTCATGAGCAAGATGCAAACCATGACCGCCAAGCCCCTGGCGGATTTCTCCCACGAATGGAAACCGCTACTGCAGCAAATGGTGGAAATCCCAAAAGTGAAGGCTGCAACGACCGAGCGCATGGTGTTGATCCCCGCCGCCGACTACAACTTCAAAGTGCACGGCATCGAAATTGAAGGCTTCAACGAAGCCGCTGTCGATGTGCAATACCCATGGGAGGAAATCCCGCGCCGTTACCACGACCACTCGATGCACGTACCCGCGTTCTACATCGACAAATACCCGGTCACCAACGACGAATTCAAAAAGTTTTTAGACGGCGCCCACTATCATCCCGCGGACGATCTCGACTTCCTCAAAGACTGGAAGGACGGCAAGTATCCCGAAGGCTGGGCAGACAAGCCAGTCACCTGGGTTTCTCTCGAAGACGCACGCGCGTACGCGCAATGGGCAGGAAAGCGGTTACCGCATGAATGGGAGTGGCAATACGCCGCCCAGGGCACGGGTACCCGTCTCTATCCGTGGGGCGACACCTGGGACGCAAGCCGGGTACCGGTTGTGGACAAGGGACGTACCATGCGCGGTCCTGACAGCGTAGAAGCGCATCCGCAGGGAGCGACTCCAGCAGGCGTCATGGACCTGGTCGGCAACGTATGGCAATGGACAGACGAGTACCTGGACGACCACACCCGCGCGGGCATTCTGCGCGGTGGCAGTTACTATCAGCCGCAAGGCTCCGTCTGGTATTTCCCGCAAGCCTACCGCAACGACGAGCACGGCAAACTACTGCTCATGGCTCCCGGCTACGACCGCTCCGCAGCCGTAGGCTTCCGCTGCGTAGCCGACGCCAATTGATTCACGACTCTCCCGCACCCGTCCGGGAGGCGAGGCTTGCGGCCCTCACCGGCTCAAAGCCGATTCCAGCAACACCGCAAACAACGAATGCCCGAACTCCGTCGGATGTTCCCCATCCCAAAACAGCGTATGGTCCGGATCCGCGCACACCGCCAACGTCGCAGCGTTCAAGCACGGCGTAGTGATATTCGTGAACCCATAATGCGTAGCATCCGCTGCGACCGATCGCAAGAGTGAAAACACATCGATCCGCATGATCTGCACGCCCTCGAGCAACTGCTCCAGCAGCAGCAAATTCCCCAGCGACTGGTTGGTCGCCAGCGTAGCCTGCGAGGCAAAGCCGGCATTCGCCTGAGCATCCGGCAGCAGCGCCACATTGAACAAGTCCGGAATCACGAAGTATTTCGCCCCCGCCTGGCGCAGCAGCAACTCACTCCCTGCCAATCCGGCGGCAATCTTCAACCCCAGCACCTGGGGCGACCCTCCGGTGGCGTTGAGAATGTCGTTTCCTCCGCCCTCCAGAATGTAGAGCGCATGCGGGTCCGCATGCCCTCCGTGCGCCTGCAGATACCCCTCTACCTGCTCCGGCACGCTGGGGATCATACCCTCGGGAGTGTTCACCAGTGACGTGACCTCGGCTCCGCCCACGGCATAATCCGTACCTCCGGCGAGCGAAGGCAGCATCGGCAAGCCCAGCGCGCTGGCAACATGCTCCACCCAAATTGGCCCGTTAGAAAACCGGCCGTCGTAGTACGGGCTGGGAGGAACGGCGTGCGACGTAGCGAGGAAGATATTCCCCACGTCGCAATAGCTGTCGCCGAACACGTAAATAGCGTCGTAGGTGGGTGAAGCAGAAGCAGCAGCAGCAGTCAGCAGCAGGGGCAGAAGAGCAAACAGCGCGGACGGGCGCAAACGCATGCGGAGGGGCATGGCTTCGGATCCTTTTCAAGCAGGAAGTCCGCCGGGCTCGGGCGGCAAAAGTAATGTACTCGCCGCCCGCAACCCAACGCAACAATAAGCTACAGCCGCTGTCCCACGCCCGCTGCACCAATCCCGGATTGCTTCGCCGCCAGCGGCCCGATGATCGGCAACTGCACCATCTTTCCCTGGTACGCCGCATACATCAGATACAGCCACAGGCACAGGCCGCCCACCGAAACCAGCAGGTTCACCGGCAGTTGGATGAGGAAGAATAGCCCGTGCGAAACCATGCCCAAGATCAGCCCAATGATTCCCCAGACGATCCAGAACCCTATCCATGCCACGTTGAAGAAGATGGATTGAAAAGCGTGGAAGCGAACGAACCGGTCACTCTTAAAGGGATCGATGACCAGGAAAAGGATTCCCGTGATCAGGCCTACCAGGTAAGCCAGCGCTCCCGCGACATTGGGTGTAAGCCCGCTTGAGGCAGCAGGTGCCGGAGCAGCTGCAGGTACGTAGGCTGGCGTTGGTCCTGGAATCGGTCCGGGTGCCGCGGCGGCGGGGGCCGCTCCCTGGGTTGCGCCGCACGCTGGGCAAGCCACAACGCCATCGGGCAAATTACTTCCACATGTTTGGCAGAAACTCATCGTTGATCTCCTTGACTGGCTCTTACGTTCAGCAGGGGGGTATCTGGCCGAGCAGTGTACATGAAAAGGTGCACCCTGCGATATCTCTAAGCGCTATGAGGTCGTAATCACCGAAGCACGATAGCATGCCTCTGGGACTTACCCTGGGGGGACCGGACGATTGTCTCGCAACTCTGTCCAAGCTTCCAGTATTTTTTAACAGACGGGATCAATGACTTTCGGCCAAAAGTTCGTACTCCTCTTGCTTTGCTTGCTCGCAGTTCCAACCTTTGCGCAACAAGTCTCTTTCAAAGGTGCACTGCACAACTCCAGCGGCGACCCGGTCAACGGCGCGGCCATCGAGTTGATCGCGACCGGGCACACCGCCTCTGCAACCACCCAGGCAGATGGCAGCTTCCACTTCGAACAGCTTCCACCGCTGCGCTACGCCCTCTTCATCACCGTCGGCGGGCATCGGATCGCCTATCCGCAGTCCATCGACTTGGCCTCCCGGAAGCAGGCCCGCGACGTCCTCATCACCCTGGCCGCCGAGTCAGAAGCCTCCGCCTCGGTCGTTCTCTCCAGCCAATCCGTCAGCGAACTACCACTGAACAAGCGCGACTTCAGCCAATTGCTGCTGCTCGCCGCCGGCACCATGACCGACGCCAACGGGGCCACCAACTTTACCCAGCAGTTCGCCATCAACGGCCAGCGCGGGGTGGAAGCCAACTTCTCCATGGATGGAGCCGACATCAGCGACCCGGAGATGGGCGGCTCGACCTTCAGCAACTTCAACGTCGACGCGGTGCAGGAAATCCAATCCCAATCCGGCTGGATGCCCGCGCAAATTGGCAATGGCGCCGCCGGCTTCACCAACATCGTCACCCGTTCCGGCAAGAGCGGCTTCCACGGATCGTTCTTCGAGTTCGTTCGCAACTCGGCCTTCGATGCCCGCAACTACTTCGACCACGCCTCCGCCGTCAATCCCGGCCGCCTGCCGCCCTTCCGCCGCAACGAGTTCGGCTTCACCAACGGCGGCCCGATCATCCGCGGCAAGACCTTTTACTTCGGCCAATACCAGGGCTTTCGCCAGGTACTCGGCACCACCCAGGTATTCCCCGTGCCGACGGAGCAGGAGCGCGCCGGAAACGACACCACCGCCTTTCCCGGCGACACCCTGATGGTTCCCGTCAATGACGGAATCGCCCGCGTCCTCGCCCGCTACCCGCTCCCTAATCTGCCCACCGGTTCCTTTGGAGCGCACACCTATGCCACATCCTCCAAAGTGGTGACCGACGCCAACCAATTCTCCATACGTCTCGACCACCAGCTCTCCACCCACAACCAGCTGTTCGCGCGCTTCAACTTCAACAACCTCGACGGGCCCACCACCAACCCCGACCAGACCGCCATCGACCCCAACTTCGGCATTCGCTATGTCGATCGCCAGCGCAACCTGGTGGTCACGTTCACCCGCACCCCGTCGCCGCGATGGGTCTTCGAGTCGTCCGTCAGCGTCACCCGATCCACACCGTCCTTTCCCACCTCCGATTTCACCGACCCCGCGGTCAAGTTCAACGACGGTTCTTTTGAGCCCTTCAACCAGCCCGGCGGGACGGTGATCAGCATCTTCGGCAACCTCCTGCAGGCAAGGCAGAACGTTTCCTACGTCACTGCACGCCACGCCATCAAGTTCGGCGCCGAGACCAGGCTCAACCGCGACTCCTCCTACTTCGGCATCAGCCCCAACGGCGAGTACGACTTCGGCGGCGGCACAGCCTATTCCCCCGTCGACATTCCCTCCCAAAGCGGCATGCACAACATCCGCGCCGGCGATCCGCTGCCCGACACCCTCACCAGCCTGCTCAGCGGAAGCCCCTTTAACTACACCGTCGCCGTTTCGCCGCCTTATTTCTCGTCGGGCGCTCACATCGGCGCCGCCGCCGACAACCGCAGCGAAGTTGCCTTTTACGCCCAGGACACGTGGAAGATCAACCCCCGCCTTGTGCTCGACTACGGACTGCGTTACGAGCTCTACACCCCCATCACCGAGCGCGCCAAACGCACCTCCGGCATCGCCTTCAACGGAACCCAGCAGACCTTCGTCATTAATCCGCAACCCGGCTATCGCTTCGACAAGAACGGCCTCGGTCCCCGTGTCCAGTTGGATTGGCTGGCCCTGCATCAGACCCATGTCCGCGCCGGCGGAGCCATCACCACCATCCCGCCCAATCTCTTTCAGGACAACCAGCTCACCGGGTCGAATCCCTTCGTCGCCTATCCCAGGCTCACGTCCACTGCTGGGGCGCCCATTCCCTACGGCTTCCAAATCACTTCGGATGAATTGCCTCGCGTCTACACTCCCCAGGGGGAAGACATCTTCGCCCACGGAACTAAGGCTGTTCCCGGCAATACCGTCATGGATCTCGAGCGCTACCAGCAAGACCTGGCAGCCCTTTCGCCGACCCACCAGATCACGCCGCTCAGCATCCTTTCCATCTATCCGAAATTCGGCAACGGCTACCTCCAGACCTGGACCCTGGGGCTGGAGCACCCGTTTGGCGGCCTGACCGCCAACGCCTCCTACGTGGGAACCGCCGCCGTGCACCTTGCCCGCGTCAGCTTCCTCAACGGCTATCCCGGGGCGGGACCCACCTTCGCTCCCTACACCAAGTTCGATCCGTCGGGGAACATCATCGGAGGCTTTGGCACGGAAAACGTGATCACTGCTACGGCGCATTCCACCTACCACGCACTCCAGACCTCGCTGGTTGGCAATGTGCCTCATGGAGGTCCTGGAGTGCAGGCCAGCTACACCTGGTCCCGAGCCCTCGACGAGTCCAGCTCCGTCGTCGGCGGATTCATCACCGGAGGTTCCGGCACCGTGAGCCAGACCTCCCCGCAGAATCCCTTCGACACGCATCCGGAAAAAGGTCCGGCGACCTTCGATGTGTCCCACGTGTTCACTCTGAGCCTGGCGCAGGATTTGCATCACGGCTTTGAGCTGCTGAGCATTTCCAGCATCAACAGTGGCCAGCCCTTCACCGTCTATTCCGGGTTGCAGCAAACCGACGCCGGGACCGAGGGAGCCGATCGCCCGAACCAGGTAGGCATTCCTCACCTGTCGACGGCGCGCAAAGTGCGCGAAGACTATTTCGGATTAGGCGCCAACAACGCCTCGTATTTCCAGATTCCGATTCACGTGCCCGGCGGCACCGGCCCCAACCAGGGGGTCTTCGGAACTCTGGGCCGCAACACCTTCCGCGGCCCGGCGTATTACGACTTTGACTTCGCCCTGATCAAAGACACGGCGATCGGCCATCGCGCCAGCGGAGTGGAGCGCGTTGACCTGCAATTCCGCGCCGAATTCTTCAACCTCTTCAACATCGTCAACATGGCCTTACCGGCGAACACCGTGAGTGGAGCCGGCTTCGGCGAAATCAGCCGCACCGCCGGCACCTCCCGCCAAATCCAATTCTCCGCCAAGCTGATTTATTAGCACTTCCTCGTTACCGGCTGCCACGAAGCTTGGGTGCCCCACATCTCGCGTGTGGTTCGCGAGATGTGGGTCCACCGCAGAGTTTCCCGTTAAGCGCCTTGCAGCCATCTCGCTTCTCAGGGGACAATCACCGCCGACCCCAGCTCCGTCTCTTCCTTCACCGCCAGCAGCGCCTTATTCGCGTCCTGCAATGAAAACACCGCCACCTGCGGCTGCATCTTCAACTCCTGGGCAATCTTGAGAAAATCCCGGGCATCCTGTCGCGTCATATTCGCCACGCTCCGCAGTTGGCGCTCGCCCCAAAGCAACTTGTCGTAATCGAACGCCGGCATCTGGTCGAGATGGATGGCATTGATCGCCACCACCCCGCCCTTGCGCAGCGAAGCCAGCGCGTTCACCACCACCTTGCCGCTGGGAGCAAACGTAATCGCCCGGTCCAGCTCCACCGGAGGTATCTCCTCCTCTTTCCCTACCCAGAACGCCCCCAGCGCCTCAGCGCGCGCCCGGTGCTTCTCCCCGCGCGTGACCACGTACACCCGGCAACCCCAGGACTGAAGAATCGAGATCGCCAGACCCGCCGAGCTGCCAAAGCCGAATAGCCCCACCCGCTCGCCCGCAGTCACCCCGGCCACCCGCAGACTACGAAACCCAATAATTCCCGCGCACAGCAAAGGAGCCAGCTGCACATCGGTCAACCCCGCCGGCAATGGAAAGACAAAATCTGTCCGCGCCAGGGCATACTCGGCATACCCGCCATGGACGGAATACCCGGTAAACGCGGGGTGATCGCACAAGTTTTCCATGGCATGCTGGCAGTACCAGCAGTCGCCATCCACGCCCCCGATCCAGGACACACCCACCCGGCTCCCCAGGGGAAGCTCCGCCGTGGCTCCGCCAGCTACCTCACCCACGATCTGGTGCCCCGGGATTAGCCCGGGATGAATCGGCGGTAGCTCTCCCTCCGCGATATGCAGATCCGTGCGGCAAACCCCGCAGGCCAGCACCCGCAGCAGCACAAATCCCTCCCGCGGCTCAGGGCGGGGAACCTCTTCTATCTGCAGAAAAGGACTGCGGTCGGAGGTGAGCACCGCGGCTTTCATTTTTCGTTGCCAGCGAGTTCCTGGCTCAGGGTGTACGCCTGGGTGGAGTGCTCATGGGCTTTTTGGGAAAGCTCATGTGCCGTAAGATGGTCGCCTTTATCGTGGGCGGCGGCCGCTGCCAGGTGCGCATGGCTGGCCAGATTATGCAACTCGGTGATCCGGTTGTGCGAGCTGGGCGACATGGTTTTGCTCCTCAGTCTGTTCGATGTACATCGAGCCGACTGAGGGTAACACTTCTACGCCGTCATGCCCTCCACGATCTGCAGCAACGACCCGAGGCCACCGCCCTTCTGGTAGAACGCATCCGCAGCCACACCTTGCGGCATTTCCCCTGCGGGAAACGCACTGCTCATCGCCACTAGCTTCACCCCGGGGAATTCCCGGCGAACCCGGGAAAGCAATTCAAACCCCGACATCCCGGGCATGTGGAGATCGGACACGATAATGTCCGGCATACGCTGGTCAAGCTCCGTCAACGCCGCGCGACCGTCAGCCGCACATCGCACACGGTGACCGAAGCCAACAAAAATCTCCGCCAACGTCGTACGCAGAGCTGGTTCATCGTCCACTACCAAAAGATTGGGCATCTCTCACCTTTCCCGGCGCATCCATGGACGAGTCTGCCATTGCATCCGCCGGAATATATTGATTTCTGCTCAAAATCTTGAGCCTGCGTACTGGCGAGTTCCGAATTGGCACCGTTAGTCGCTACAATTGCGTCTCTGAGGGACACACCCGTGAACACCATCCATCCCCGGGCTGGGCAACTGGCCAATGCCTCTGAATTAATTGACGTATCCAAACTGTTAAACGCTTATTACCAGGAGCGCCCGGACCCAAAAATTCCGGAGCAACGTGTCTCCTTTGGCACGTCCGGTCACCGCGGTACCTCCTTCGACCGGTCGTTCAATGAGTGGCACATCCTGGCCATCACCCAGGCGATCTGCCTCTACCGGAAACAGCAAAAGACCGACGGTCCGCTCTTCCTGGGCATCGATACGCATCCCCTGTCGAAGCCCGCCCTCGACAGCGCCCTCGAGGTTCTGGCCGCCAACGGCGTCGACGTCATGCTCGCGGACAAGGACGAGTTCACCCCGACACCGGCAATCTCCCATGCCATCCTCACCTACAACCTCGGCCGCAAGACCGGCCTGGCCGATGGCATCGTTGTCACACCCTCACACAACCCGCCCGACTCGGGTGGCTTTAAGTACAATCCGACCCACGGTGGTCCCGCCTCGTCTGAGGCCACGTCCTGGATCCAATCCAAGGCCAACGAGTTTCTCGCTGCCGGGCTCGACGGCGTGCAGCGTATGTCGCTCGAAAAAGCGAAATCCGCACCCACCACCCACTACCACGACTACATCACCGCCTACGTTGCGGATCTGGGCAACATCATCGATATGCCGGCCATTAAGGCCTCGGGCGTCAAGTTCGGTGTGCATCCTCTGGGCGGAGCGGGCGTGCACTACTGGGCGCCGATCGCCGAGCGTTACGGCCTCAACCTCACCGTAGTCAGCGATGTCGTCGATCCCACGTTCCGCTTCATGACTCTTGACTGGGACGGCAAAATCCGCATGGACCCCTCGTCGAAATATGCGATGCAGTCACTGATCGCATTAAAAGACAAGTTCGACGTCGCCATGGCGTGCGATACGGACCATGACCGTCACGGCATCGTCACCCGCAGCCGGGGACTCATGCCGGCCAATCACTACCTCGCGACCTGCATCCACTATCTCTTCACACATCGTCCACAATGGGGCAAGCACGTGGCCGTGGGCAAGACCGTCGTCAGCAGCAGCATGATTGATCGCGTCACCGCCGGCCTGGGCCGGGAACTCTTCGAGGTCCCGGTAGGCTTCAAATATTTCGTCGACGGTTTAGTCGACGGCAAGCTGGGCTTTGTCGGCGAAGAGAGCGCGGGCGCGTCATTCCTGCGCCAGAACGCCACCGTCTGGACCACCGACAAGGACGGCATCATCGCCGCCCTGCTGGCCGCCGAGATCACCGCCACTATGGGGAAAGATCCGGGAGAGATTTACCACGAGCTCACACAGAAATACGGCAACCCTCTCTACGATCGAACGGACGCGCACGCCACCACCCAGCAGAAGGCCATGCTGTCCAAGATGAGCAAAGACAGCATTCAGAGCCCCACGCTGGCAGGAGAAAAAATCAAGACCATTCTCACCCACGCACCCGGAGACAATCAGGCGATTGGAGGAGTCAAGGTCATGGCCGAGAACGGCTGGTTCGCCGCTCGCCCCTCCGGCACCGAGGAAATCTACAAGATTTACGCAGAAAGTTTCCGCGACCAAAAGCACCTGGAGCAAATTGAGGAGGAAGCCCAAACCATCGTGAGCGAGGCCTTCACCACCACAGTTGGGTAAATTGTTGCTGACGTACCCAACAAGGTAGGTGCCCCATATCTCGCCCTCTTTTGGCGAGATGTGGGAAATAAATAAATGCTCGAGTCGAGACACGGAAGTATCCTCAACCGTCCGAGTCCCTACCTCGGAACCAGTTAACTTCCCATATCTCGCCCAACGGCAGGCGAGATATGGGGCACCCTCAGTCGGGGCTACGGGCGCTTTAAAAAGACTATGAATCGAAGAAAATTCCTTGCCACCACCGGACTGCTCGCGGCCAACACCCTTCCCGCCCTCCCCGCCCCCGTACCGCAGCGTTCACAAATGAAGGTGGGTGACCAAACCGCCCCGACCAACGAGACCCACCTCAAATATCTGGCCCGTTACAGCGTGCAGAACATCTGCGGCTACCCGCAAATCGAGGGCGACCGCGTATATGCAACCGTAGAAGAACTCAATCGCATGGTCGACCTTGCCGCCAAATGCGGTATCAGCGTCGACTGCACCGCCCCTCCCTTTCTGGAGTCCAGCTACATCGACCGCGAAAAACACCCCGCAATCATGCTGGCCCAGAGCCCGGAGCGCGACCGCGACATCGAGTCTCTGCAAACCATGATCAAGAACTGCGCCCAGGCCGGCATTCCTTCGATCAAATACAACATGAGCATCCTTGGTGTCGTCCGCTCTGGCCGCACGCCGGGCCGCGGGGATGCCCAGTACAGCACCTGGAAGCTTTCCGAGGCCCACCCCGAAACCCCGCTCACCAAAGCTGGGCCCGTCAATGCCGACCAGTTCTGGGAGCGCATCACCTACTTCCTCGACCGCGTCATTCCCGTCGCCAACGAGTACAAAATCCGCATGGCCTGCCACCCCCACGACCCCGGCATGCCGCCCGAAGGCTACCAGGGAGTGAACCGCGTTCTCGGTACCGTCGATGGTCTCAAGAAATTCATTACCATCCAGGAAAGCCCCTATCACGGTCTCAACTTCTGCCAGGGCACCGTCTCCGAAATGCTGGCCAATCCGGGCAAGCAAATCTTCGACGTCATCCGCTACTTCGGGACGCGCAAGAAAATCTTCAATGTGCACTTCCGCAACATCCGCGGCCATCGCAACGACTTCCTGGAGGTCTACCCCGACGAGGGAGATATCAATTTCGTCAAAGCGATTCGCGTTTACAAAGAGGTGGGCTACCCGTATATGCTGATGCCCGACCATGTTCCCCAGGCGCCGGGTGATCCCAACGGGCTGCAATCGTTTGCCTACTGCTACGGCTACATTCGCGCTCTCATTCAATCGGTGGACTACGTCTAGGAGACAGACTTGTGCGCAAGACCCGGCTGTTGCTTTTTCTCCTGCTCCTTCACCCCATGCTGCATGCGGCGACAGCCGTGAAGAGTGAATTCTTCGCCACCAGCGATGGCGTCAAGCTCCACTACCTCGAGAGCGGCGCCGGACCCACCATCCTCTTTGTACCGGGTTGGACCATGCCCGCCTGGATCTGGCAGCCCCAAATTGACTACTTCAGCCGCAGCTACCACGTCGTCGCCATCGATCCGCGTTCGCAGGGAGAATCGGAGAAAACCTCCGACGGAAACTATCCCGGAAGGCGCGCCCGGGATTACAAAGAACTCATCGATCATCTCGGTGGATCTCCAGTGGTCATGGTCGGCTGGTCGCTCGCAGTTGCCGAGTCCCTGACCTTTGTCGACATGTTTGGCACCTCCCAATTGAAGGGCCTCGTCCTGGTGGACCTGGGCCTTTACACCCCGGCCAGCAAGGAAGCAAACGATAGCCGCTACCTGCAGTTCCACACGTTTCAGTCTGACCGCGTCCGCTACTCAGAAACATTTGTCCACGGCATGTATCACAAGCCTCACTCCGAGGAGTACCTCAAGAGCGTGGTCGCAGCATCGCTCAAAACGCCCACAGCAACGGGCATTGCTTTGATCGGGGAACTCGCGACCAGGAACGACCAACGCGAGGTGCTGCCCAAACTCAATATCCCCGTCCTCGCGGCCATGACGAGTGCCAATCGAGTCGCGGCGGAGATGATTACCGCCAACGTCCCCGGCGCCCAGGCGGAAGTCTTCGAAGACGCCGGCCACTGTCTCTTCGTCGACGACGCCGACCGCTTCAACACCTTGGTGGATACCTTCGCGAAAAAGGCCTTCTCACGATGATGACTCCAGCAGAAATGGCAAAGACCGTGGGAGCAGGTCTGCTCTCGTTTCCCGTGACGCATTTCAATCCGCAACTGGAATTTCTGCCCAAGCCTTACCAGGAGCACGTCGCGTGGCTGCTCTCCCACCAGCCCGCGGGCTTGTTCGTAGCCGGAGGCACAGGCGAATTCTTCTCCCTCACGCCGACGGAATTCTCGGCAGTCGTGAAGGCAGGAGTCGCGCAAACCAAAGGCCAGGTACCGGTGATCGCCGGCTGCGGCTATGGAACCGCCATAGCCAAAGAGCTTGCGCAAGCCGCGGAACAAGCTGGCGCCGATGGAATTCTTCTCCTCCCACCCTACCTCGTAGGATCTGAGCAGGCCGGTCTCGCCGCTCACGTGGAGGCGGTATGCGCCGCAACCAAACTCGGCGTGATCATGTACAACCGCGACAACGCCATCCTCGACGACACAACGTTGGAAAAACTCTGCGACCGTTGCCCAAACCTGGTCGGCTTCAAAGACGGCGTGGGGGACATCGAGCGCATGACCCGCATCTATGCTCGCTTAGGCGACCGCCTCACCTACATCGGCGGCCTTCCCACGGCGGAAACCTTCGCCCTCCCTTATCTCGAGATGGGAGTTACCACCTATTCCTCGGCCATCTTCAACTTCCTCCCCAAATTCGCACTCGACTTCTACGCCGCGGTCCGTCGCCGCGATCACGCCACCGTCTTCGCCGGCCTGCGCGAGTTCGTCCTCCCCTATATCCAGATTCGTAACCGCCGCAGAGGCTATGCCGTCTCCATCGTCAAAGCCGGCATGAAAGCGGTAGGCCGTCCTGCTGGGCCGGTACGTCCACCGCTCACCGACCTGACAGAACCCGAGTTACAGGAGTTGACCCAGCTCATCGCGGGAAGGTCGTGAAGGTCCGCTACCAGATCCTCGCCGTCCTCTTTGCGGTGAGTTGTTTCAGCTATGGGGATCGCCTCTCTTTATCCATTGCGGGCGCCGCCATCGATCCAATCAAGTTGGGCTATCTCTTCTCTGCCTTTAGCTGGGCCTATGTGCTGGGTCAACTGCCCTCCGGAGTTTTGCTCGACCGCTTCGGACCGAAGCTGGTCTATGGCATCGCCATCGTGATCTTCTCGGCCTGCGCCTTGCTGATGGGGTTCACTACCGCGTTCGCTGTGCTCTTCGCCCTCCGCCTGATCTCCGGATTCGCCCAGGCCCCGGTGTTTCCCGGCAACGGCAGGATTGTGTCCTCCTGGTTTCCCACCGCGGAGCGCGGATTTGCCTCCGCCACCTTCAACGCCTCGCAATATTTCGCCCTGATGATCTTCGCGCCCATCCTGGGCTGGATCACCCACTCCGCCGGCTGGAGAGCCTGCTTCTGGTTCATGGGAGCGCTGGGTTTCGTCTTCGCCTTCCTCTGGGTGAAGACGATCTATGAGGTAAAAGACCATCCACGCGTGACGCCGGAAGAGGTCGAAACCATCGAGCAGGGCGGGGGACTGGTCACCGCCGGCAAGGGAGCGATGCTCACCTGGTCGGCCGTCAGGCGTCTCCTGAGTCATCGCATGCTGGTGGGGATCTACCTGGGTCAGTACTGCATCACCACCCTGACCTGGTTTTTCCTCACCTGGTTTCCCGTCTACTTGTCGAAGGCGAGGCACCTCTCGCTGGTGAAGGTGGGGTTCGCCGCCGCGTTGCCGGCGTTATGTGGAGGCACGGGAGGCATTTTAGGTGGAGTCGTCTCGGACCGGCTCCTGCGTGCGGGTCATTCCCTGAGTTTTTCCCGCAAGGCCCCGATCATGTTCGGCATGTTGCTATCGGTAACCATGATTGCCTGTAATTACGTCCCATCGCAAGCCATCATGCTCGTGCTGATGTCCGTATCCTTCTTCGGAAAAGGATTCGGCTCGCTTGGCTGGACGGTCATCTCCGACACCTCACCCAAAGGAATGGTGGGTCTGAACGGAGCCTTATTTAACCTGATAGGCAATCTGGCAGGCATCACGACGCCGATCATCATTGGCTACCTGGTAAAAAGGACAGGCTCCTTCGACGACGCCCTCATCTTCGTGGGAGCCACTGCTCTGTGCGCGATCGTAAGCTACGGCCCCATCGTGGGCGAAATCAAGCGCCTGTAGCTGGGCATAGGTAGCCCCGACTTGGGGTGCCCCATAGCCCCGGATTTCCTGTGGACACTGTTGGGGCAATGAAATTCGGGCGGCTTTCCGTAAAGAAAGCCGCACACGGTGCTGTCCGTCGAAGCCTCTCGGAGGAAATCCGGGTATCTCGCCCTCTGTTGGCGAGATGCGGGAAAGGAAAGAAAGGCCTGCGGTAAGCCTTTCGGGTCTCCACCTCGGCCTCCGTCAATTCCCACATCTCCCAACAAGGAACGTTGGGAGATATGGGGCGCCCTGATTCGGGGCCCCTTCGACCTAGAACTTATTCCAAAGGTACTGGTTATAAACGTCGTGGTGGTACTGAACTTCCGGCACCTTCACAAACGTCCCCAACAGTCGAGGGCAGCGATCCGCGGAAGCCCGCTTCAAATCCGCATACCGCTCCTTCACATCCTTGCCCAGCAACGTATCCGTCCACTTCGCCCCATTGAAATGCTCGAGCGCCGTGTACACGTTATCCGGCAGGAACCGTTTCGCCTTGCGCAGATTCTCAATCTTTGCCGTATCCCCCTCGATGCCAGTCTTGAACACCGAATACAGCACCATGTAAGGATTCGCATCCGGGCTCACCGACCGTACTTCCACCCGCATACTCTTCTCATTCCCGATCGGGATACGCACCATCGACCCGCGGTCGGTAGCCGAAGCAATAATCTGGTTCGGCGCTTCAAAATGCGGATCCAGTCGCCGGTATGCATTCACGCTGGCATTCAACAACAAGCAAATATCATTCCCGTGGGTAAGGATGCGATCCACAAACTCCCAACCCAGCCCGCTCAGCTTCTCTTCACCGTTGGCGTCCCAAAACAAATTCTTGCCACCGGCGCTGATCGACACATTGGTATGCATGCCGCTACCGTTCACGCCCACCACCGGTTTGGGCAGGAACGAAGCCGTCAGCCCCATCTTGGTAGCGACCTGCCGGCAGATCAGCTTATACAACTGGATCTGGTCCGCCGCCGTCAGCACATCGCTGTAGCTGTAGTTAATCTCGAACTGCGAAGGAGCCACCTCCGGGTGATCCTTCTCATTCTCGAACCCCATCGCCCGCTGCACTTCCGCGCTGGTGTCGATGAACGTACGCAGCGGATCTCCCGGCAGCGAGTGATAGTACCCACCGGTATTCACATACTCAAATCCCTGCGTCTCGGGGAAATGCCGCTCCGCATCCATCCCCTGAAAGAGAAACCCTTCAATCTCATTGGCGGCGTTGAGCGTGTATCCCTTGGAGTCGTAGAGCTCATTGGCAAAGCTCTTCAGCACTCCGCGGATATCCGCCGAGTAAGGCTTGCCATCCTTGGCAATCACTTCGCCAAACACCAGCACCTTGCCCGGACCAAAGAAGTCCGACGGTACCCAGTAGAACGACCCCCAGTCGATTCCCAAACGAAGGTCGCTCTCGCGCTGCGCCGTAAACCCACGGATCGAGCTGCCGTCGAACGTCAGGTTGTCATCGCTCTTGATGAGGAACTTCTTGTCGTAATCCAGCATGTGCAGGCGGCCTTCGAGGTCGCTGAACACCACCGTGACCGCCTTGATGTGCTTCTCATCGGCCAGATACTTGAGCCGCTCTTCGCGGATTTTGTCCGCCGGAACGCGCTTCTTCTTCTGTTCTTTCGCCGCGAGGTTCCGTTCTTCCAGCTCAGCGTAGGGAATCTCAATAAAATTACGAAGCGGGTCTGACATATATCTCCTTCGATTTTTGATTAAAGCGCAGTCTCTCCACGCTCATTATTGCGGATTCTGACCGCCTCATCCACCCGGGTCACGAAGATCTTGCCATCGCCGATCTTGCCCGTCTTGGCCGCATCGACAATAACCTGTACCGCCTTCTCCACCAGGTCGTCCCCAACCACCAACTCCAGTTTTATTTTAGGCAGCAAATCCACCGAGTACTCCCGCCCGCGGTAAAGCTCAGTATGGCCCTTTTGCCGGCCATGCCCGCGTACGTCGGTAATCGTCATGCCCGAGACCCCGATCTCGATCAGCGCATCCTTCACCGCATCCAGCTTCGAGGGCTGTAACACGGCCTCTATCTTCTGCATCGTCCGTTAATCCTTCCTGACTCCTAGCCGGCGAAGTCATACCCTTCTTCGCCGTGCTGCGAAAGATCCAGCCCGGTGCGCTCATCCTCTTCGCTCACGCGCAGCCCGATCGTCTTGTCCACGACAAACAAGATGACCAGTGTACCCACAATCGATAAACACCACGCGATGGCCACGCCGATCGCCTGGTTCACGATCTGCCCGCCGTTGCCTTCAAGCAGTCCCGTCGGCTTGCCTGCGCCGAAGATCGGGTTGATGGCGCTGCTGGCGAAGATGCCAGTCAGCAAAGCTCCCATGGTTCCCCCCGCGCCGTGCACGCCGAAGGCATCGAGTGAGTCGTCATAGCCAAAGATCGCCTTCACCTTCACCACCATCAGGTAGCAGAAAACGCCGGCAATCAGGCCAATCCACAACGCCGAGATGGGAGTCACAAAGCCGGAAGCCGGAGTAATCGCCACCAGCCCCGCGACTGCTCCTGAGATCGCGCCCAGGGCGGTGCATCGGCCGTTCTTGATCCACTCCGCCGCGCTCCAGCCTACCGCCGCCGCGGCCGCTCCGAAGTGTGTCGCCACAAAGGCTGAGGTGGCCAGCGTGCCGGCGCTCAACGCCGAACCGGCGTTGAACCCGAACCAGCCCACCCAGAGCAAACAAGCTCCAATAAAACTCAGCACCACGGAGTGCGGCGGCATTGCCTCTTTCGGATAGCCGAGACGCTTGCCCAGGTAGAGCGCGCACACCAGCGCGGACACGCCCGAGGTCACGTGGACTACGGTGCCGCCGGCAAAATCCAGGCAAGGAAAGCGTCCGCCCAGCGAAGCATTCAGCAGACCGCCTTTGCCCCAGACCATATGCGCCATGGGGCTGTACACCATGATGGCCCACAGGATCATGAACACCAGCATGGCCGAGAACTTCATCCTTTCCGCGAAGGCACCGGTAATCAAAGCCGGCGTAATGATGGCAAACATCAACTGGTAGACCATGAAGGTCTGCAGTGGAATCGTGGCGGCATACTTAAGATCGGGAGCCAGCCCGACGCCGTGCAGAAGAACGTTGTGCAAGCCTCCGATGAAGGCGCTCCCCTCGCCGAAGGCCAGGGAATAGGTCACCAGCGCCCATAGCACCGTGATCACCGCCATCATGGCGAAGGTCTGCATCATGGTGCCGAGGATATTTTTTCTCCGCACTAGGCCGCCGTAGAACAATGCCAGTCCGGGCCCGCTCATCATCAGCACCAGGGCCGCGCTCACCAGCATCCACGCGTTGTCGCCCGCGCTTTGGGCCGCGGCAATCGCTGCCGTCTGGTCGGCGGAACTCTTCTCCAGCGCCGCCAGCCGGTCGCTGTCGCTGCCCTTTGCTGCCTGCGCCAAGGCTGCACTTCCTGAGAGCCCAAACGTCATGAACAGCACCAGAACGAGCATCAGGACACGTACCGGAACAGCGATCCGAAAGAATCGTCTCATCAACTCTTCAACCTCCATCAAGGCTCCAGGGGGAATAAACGGGAAAAATCGGCCGAACAAAAACGGTGCACTGTTTCGCTTACTTTACACAACATCACCGCCTGCCCCAAAACCAATTCTAGAAGTGCGCATTTCTAGAAGTGATAGATCACGTCAGCCGCCAAAGTCAGCTGGCTCTTCTTCGTCGGCGCGCCGCTTACACCGTCGACCGATGGCGAATCGTACGCCGGCACATCGTAAGCATGCTCGTAGCGCAGCTCCGGACGAAAGGTGACCGAACTGCCCAGCCAGAAGTCGAAGCCAACCATGTGCTCGCTATATTTCGTCTTGTTTCCTGTTCTCTGACCCCGCAAGTCATAGACGAACTCATTGCGGATGTTGAGCGAGGCATGATGGTGGTCAAACTCATGCTCCAGATAATTGAGAATGGCATAATCCGGCGCATAGCAATGGGTCGCCAGCGGATTGCACTGCGCCCCATTGGCCCCGGGGATCAGCGACGGTCCGGTGATCTCTCCCGCGTTGGCGCCGATATTTGCATTTGCTCCATAACTGATGCATGGGTCCAGGCCAAAACATAAATTGGGCACATCGCGCTCATACTGGTACCAGCCCTCGGTGTCCGTATGCCACGTGGCATTGATCTTGTGGTAGTAGGTCAGGTAGTACGCCGACAGATTGTTGTACGCGTACTTGCCTGAGTTGATGGAGTTGGCGCACGCGTACAGATTGTCGCCGCCATCCTTCCAGGTGTAGGCCGCGCAAAAATTTCCCGTGAGCTTGGCATTCGAGATCCAGGGAGCCGATTCGCACCCGGCCGAAACCCCGGCCTGCACAGTCCAGTGATCGCTCATCTTGGTCGTCACGTTCACTCCATGTTGGGTATAGCAGTCATAGGTGTAAAGAATGGAGTGGCTGTACGTGTAGTTGTTGGGGGCTAACTGCGCCTCAATGTCGGGCAGGGAGATATACCGTCCCACACGAATATCCGTGCCCTTACCAATATGCGGAACGTAGAGGTCGAGGTAGTACATCACTGGGTCATACCCATAGGTGTTGTTGTTTTTGAGCAGCTGCTGGCTCACGACCCCTTTGGCCGTGGTGTAGCGATAGTCGAGGCCATACAGATTGGTGATCCGGAAGCCCCAATCTATATGGTCGGTCTGCACCGTATTCGGCAGCCGTTCCACGTAAAGCGCCATCTGGTTTAGCTGGAATGAATTGGGGATGACGTCGTACGCGGTCTCGTTGTTCGCGTAGCGGCCTTTATTCGAAGTGCTGGCGTTGGCGCCAATATCGAACCAGCCGTACATCTTGATCCGGCTCTTGTTCTCGTTGATCGCCTGCATCAAGATGTAGGTGCTGTAGTCCGGCGCTCCGATGACGACGGTTCCACCAATCGGCCAGTCGGCCGAAGGAAAAGGTGGGGAGTTGAGCGGAGCGGGTGTGCCGCGACGTTCCGGCGCAGGAGCCGCTGGAGCGCCGCTGGAGTCAACCGTCCAATCATCAATGTATGCGTGCCCCAGGCGAGGGAAGAATCCGCGATGCGTGGTGCCTCCCGGTGCCTGCGCGGGGTCATCCACCAGCGGGCTGGTATCGCCCTGCGCGAACGTTACTGGAACAAGAACGAGAAAGAGAATAGCCAACCAATACCACCGAACATTTTGCATGAAAATAGCCCTTCATAACCCTGTACTGCCTAGGTTAGTAAAGGACAAAGCGCGTAAAGATGTCGTAAAGATAAGACCGCACGATAACGAAGAATATCCTTACGGTTTCCTTATCTCGATTGCGTTAGTGTAGCGGAGCACTGTGCCTGAAAGCATGGGTAGCCTCGAATTCGGGTGCCCCATATCTCGCACGCTCTTTGTGCGAGATGTGGGAAATTGCCAAAAACTTGAGGTGGAAACTTCTGCGACTTTGGCAGACTTACAGGGCTCACCTCGAACATTGATTTTTTTCCGCCAAGAAGGCGAGATATGGGGCACCCGAATTCGAGGCTACCGTGCTTGATTCTGCGGTATTCGTAACAGTTAGTATGTTATTTCAGTGCCCGCCATACTTCTCCAACCATTCCAGCTCTTCTCGCACCTTGATGTAGCCGTGCCATGGGTCTTTATCCAGTTCATGGCCTTCGCCGGGGAAGACGAGCAAAGTGTGCGGCACCTTGAGCTCTTGCAGGGCGCGCTCCAGCAAAACATCCTCGAGATAACTGACGCGTACATCGGCATCTCCGCCCACGATGTGGGTTGGGGTTCTTACCTTATCCATCTGGAAGAGAGCCGCTTCCGACTGGTACAGGGCAGGGTTCTGCCACGGTAGCGCACCGCCGAGATACCACTCGTCGTCATAGGTGGTATCGTCGTTGCCCCAGTTGGCCGCGTGCTCAATGGCGCCCGCACCGGTCACCGCCGCCTTGAATCGGGTGGTCTGCGTGATCAGCCAATCTGTCATATAGCCACCGTAACTGTACCCTCCGATCGTCAGGCGGTCGGGGTCGGCAGTCCCATCCTTCACCAGGGCGTCGATACCCTCCAGGATGTCTTTCCCCGGGCGGGAGACCAGGTGCGGAGCAATCTCCAGCATGAAACGGTCGCCGTAGCCGGTCGAACCGCGGTAGTTCGGACGAAACACCAGCCAGCCACGGGCAGCAGCCAGGTTCGCCCAGTCGTACCAGTCCGCCTCAAAGCGGTCACCGTCCGCGTCGGCTGGGCCGCCGTGGATGAACGTAAGCATCCGCATCTTCTTCTCGCCCATCCGGTGAGGTGGATAAATCAGCACGCCCTCGACCGTGGTGCCATCCTCGGCCTTCCACTGGTACGGCTTCCACTCCGGCTTGGCCCGATCGTTAAACACCTCGTTGAAACTGCTGATCGCTTTCGCATGTTCCAAGTGCGATGTATCGTCCGCGATCAATAGCTGCATGGGCTGCGCGAGCCTCGAGTACTTCACCAGCAAACGTTGGGAGTGCGGCGCGGCATCCACACTCGTATAGGATCCCGCCAAGCCTGTGAGCAACGTGACCTGGTCTCCTTCCACGGTGTAGACCTGTTGTTGCGTGCCCTTAAGCCCGATGGCAACCAACCGGCCATCGCTCATCAGGGAAAAGCCCTCGAAGGATCCTTCAAAGCTGCTGCCCACGCGGGTCACCTTGCCGGTGGCGGGATCAATCGCATACAACCGGCCCTGCGTCGACTGGAATCGCTCCAGCGCTCCGGAATCGGCTCCCACGTGGAAGTAGAGGTGGCTGCCATCGGCACCCCATTGCAGGCTCGACTCAGACGCCTGGTTCACCGTCAGCCGTCGCGCCTCACCGCCCGCACTGCTCACCAGGTAGATTTCGTTATGCTTCGGATCTTCGAGGCGATGCGAGACCGAGTCGGTTACAAATGCGATCCGCGCTCCCTTTGGGTCTGGGACGATGTCCGCAATCTCATCTTCGACCGAAGTGATTCGTTTCGCCAACGCCGGCAGCGGCGGGGCATCGTCGCCAATCGCCGCAGGATGCATGGAGGCAACCGGCGCCGCTGCCGGTAACGAAAGGAGCAAATCTCCGCGCTCCTGCTCCCGCCAGCGAATCACGTCCTTCCATTGTGACTTGTAGGCATCCTCTGCGTTTTTGGAAAGAGGCGAGGCGCAGGAGAAAAATATCTGGCCTCCATCCGGCGACCACGCAAACCCATGCGCTTCCAGCTTCTCGGTATACAGCGGAAAAGACTCTCCCGAATTGGCAGCGATCAGCCACACCCGTTCGGGTGGGTCCTTCTCGTCATCCGGCAACGGTGAATCTGACAAAAAGGCAATGTACTCCCCATTCGGAGACCATTGCGGTGCGCGAGCGTGGCCTGAGCGGGTCAAGGGAAGGACCGTGGCCGCCGACTGCTTCCAGATCCACAAATCGTCTGCAAATCGATTGTGTTGGTAATCGGGAGTGTTTGTGGCGAGGACCGCCGCCGTGCCATCGGCAGACAGTTTCGCCTGCTTCAGTTCGGTAGCGTTCATGAATTCATCCAGCGAAATCAATCGTTTGTCTTGACCCCTGGAGGGCTGCGGAGAGGCCATGACCATAGTCACCAGGAATAGAAGGGCACGAAACCTCGTCGTCACTTGTCGTTCCTTTCGGTTGAAGCTCTATACTAAACAACGCTATTTAAAGGTGAATCGATGGGACCGCTACGCTCGCTGTCTTTGTGCTTTCTTTTGTCCGCCGCTGTTTTCGCGCCGCAGGCCCGTTCCCAGTCCACACCCCAAGCCAAACCATGGATGAACAAAAGCCTCTCACCGGACGAGCGCGCCGACCTGGTCCTTAAAGAGATGACGCTGCCGGAAAAGATCCTCCTCCTGCACGGTCAGGGCATGCCCGGTTGGAGCCGCCCCATGCCCAACACCGACAAAGGCAACCAGGGTGCCGGCTTCATCATGGGCAACCCCCGTCTCGGGATTCCCCAGATTGAGATGAGCGATGCCGCCTACGGCGTGCGCATGAGTGCCCAGAATGGTCGCTACTCAACAGCTTTGCCATCGAACATCGCCGCCGCGGCCAGCTGGGATCCCCAGTCCGCCTGTGATTACGGCGCGCTGATCGGCCGTGAGTTGCGCGCGCAGGGCTACAACATGACCCTGGGCGGCGGTGTGAACCTTACCCGCGAGCCGCGCAACGGCCGTACCTTCGAATACCAGGGCGAAGATCCACTCCTTGCCGGAACTCTGGTCGGTAACCGTATCAAGTGCGAGCAGGCGCAACACGTAATCGGAGACATCAAGCACTTCGTCATGAACGATCAGGAGAACGGCCGCGACGAAGTGGACGTGATCATCAGTAAGCGGGCCATGCAGGAGACCGACCTCCTCGCGTTTCACATCGGCATCGGCATCGGCGATCCCGGGGCCGTGATGTGCTCCTACAACTCCATCAACGGCGACTACGCCTGCCAGAACAAGTACACCCTCACCGATGTGCTGAAGAAAGATTGGGACTTCAAGGGCTTCGTGGTCTCCGATTGGGGAGGAACCCACAGCACCATCAAGGCCTCCGCCGCCGGCCTCGACAACGAGCAGCCCATGGACGACTTCTTTGGGGCCAAGCTGCAGCAGGCGGTCGAGGCAGGCAAAGTCCCGATGTCTGAAATCGATGACCATGCCCACCGCATTCTGCGCTCCGCGTTTCTCGCCGGGCTCTTCGATTACCCAATGAAAAAGAGCGTGGTCGACGTGGACGGTGGATTCGCCACCGCCCGCCGCATTGCCGAACAAAGCATGGTGTTGCTGAGGAACAAGAACGCGGTGTTGCCGCTGGATGCGGGCAAGCTGCATTCCATCGCCATCATCGGACCGCACGCCGACACCGGCATGATCTCCGGAGGCGGTTCCGCCCAGGTCGACCCGCAAGGCTTTCCGGCGTCACCCTGGCAGTCCCACGTCTGGTTTCCCACCTCGCCACTGAAAGCGGTTAAGGCTGCGGCCCCCGCGGCAAACGTGCAATTCGATTCCGGAGCCGACCCCGCCTCGGCCGCGGCCCTCGCCAAAAAGTCAGACGTGGCCATCGTCTTCGTCTACCAATGGATCAGTGAAGGAACCGACCTCGAAAGCCTCAACCTCCCCGAAAACCAGGATGCTCTGATCGAGCAGGTAGCCGCAGCCAATCCGCACACCATCGTAGTGGTCGAGAGCGGAACCGCGGTCGTGATGCCCTGGATCGACAACGTTAGCGGAGTCCTTGAGGCCTGGTATGCCGGCAGCAAAGGAGAAGAAGCGGTCGCGAACATCCTCTTCGGCAAGGTGAACCCCAGTGCGAAGCTACCGATGACGTTTCCACTGAGCGTCGCCGATCTGCCGCATCCTGCGCTGGTGAAGCCGCCGAGCGGCGGAGAAGATGCGGGTCAGACGCTGAAATCTGAAGAATTCAAGGCGACTTTCAGCGTGCACTACGACGAGGGTTTGAAGGTCGGCTACAAGTGGTATGACGCAGAGAAGAAGCCCGTCCTCTTTCCCTTTGGATTCGGGCTCTCCTATACCACCTACAAATACTCCAGCCTGAAGGTAACGGCCGAAAAAGTAAGCTTCACGGTGACAAACACCGGCCACCGTTCCGGAGCAGAAATAGCGGAAGTCTACGTAGCCCTGCCCGCCGATGCGGGCGAGCCGCCCAAGCGCCTGGCAGCTTTCACCAGGCAACAACTCAACCCCGGAGAAAGCAGGGAAGTGACTCTGCCGATCAATCCCCGGGAACTCTCCATCTACGACGAAACAAGCAACAGCTGGAAGCAACTCCCCGGCCGCTACACCTTCATGGTAGGCGGAGGCTCGCTGGATCTGCCCTTACACCAGGAGATCACCCTACCCTGAAGAACGACAAGGTTGTTTTCGGATGCGGTGGCAGAACAGCAGGTCCCTCCACTGCGCTTCGCTTCGGTCGGGATGACAAGGTTGTGACGACTTCATCGGTTTGAATCCTCGACGCCACAACAACCTTGTCATCCCAAACCCCGGTAGCCGCGTATCATAAGTTCGAAAAGGCCCAAACCATGCCCCTTACCCGTCGCCAGTTCATCGCCTCCGCCGCCGCATTCGCCGCCGCCACCAGGGCTTTCGCCGCCACCTGTTCCTTCCACCTCTCCGTCATCAACGACGAGCTCACCCCGGACTTCGAGCATGCCTGCCAAATCGCGTCCAAAGACTTCGGCCTCCACTGGATCGAGCTCCGCTCCATGTGGAATAAGAACATCACCGACCTTGACGCGAAAGAAATCGCCGAATCCCAGCGCATCCTGAAAAAATACGACCTGCGCGTCACCGACATTGCCAGCCCGCTCTACAAAGTCGACTGGCCCGGCGCACCCCTCTCCAAGAGCAGCCCCAAGCGCGATCAATTCCACGCCGACTACGACTTCAAGCAGCAAAGCCCGCTCTTAGACCACTGCATCGACCTCGCAAAGCAATTCCAGACCGACCGCGTCCGCTGCTTCGACTTCTGGCGCCTCGACGACCAGGCCCCCTATCGCGCCGCCATGAACGAAGTCCTCCGCAAAGGCGCCGAGACCTGCGCCAAGAGCAACCTGATCCTGCTGCTGGAAAACGAAATGGCCTGCAACACCGCCACCGGAGAAGAATCCGCTGCAGTACTTAAAGCCATCCCCAACCGCAATTTCATGTTGAACTGGGATCCGGGAAACGCCGCCGCCCTCGGCAGCACGCCCTATCCGGACGGATACCGCTTACTCCCCGTGGAACGTATAGGCCACTGCCATGCAAAAGATGTCGTCCGTCAGGCCGGCAACAAGTATGAATGGGCGCCGGTTGGAGGAGGTGTCGTCGATTGGGTAGGCCAATTCCGCGCGTTTGAAAAAGACGGCTACCACCACGCCGTAAGCCTCGAAACCCACTGGCGCGGAGGCGGCACCCCGGAAGCTTCCACCCGCATCAGCATGAAGGGCCTCAAGGACACCCTGGCCAAGGCCGGCCTGAGCTGCTAGCTCGCTTCCTTGGCGTAGAACATGTGTGAGATCCGGGGCGGCTCTGCGCCCCGGTGAAAGGCAAAGACCCGCTCCCGGATCGCCAGGTCCGACGCCGTAAACCGTTCCCGCTGCCGCAAATACTCCAGCCACGACTCGGTCACGAACGTCTCATTGAGGTGGCCCGGGTCAGAAGCATCCTGGTACACCCCCCAGCGAATCGCCCCATCCCGCAGCCGCACATCCCGCAGTTCATGGATGGCCTTGGTGAACGCTGCGTAGTCCCGGGGATCGATGTGATAGTCGATCGACACCCGAACCGGGCCATCGCCCTCGTTCCGTTCGGAAGTCAGTGTGGGCAGCGGCAGGGCATACAGGTGCGGACTGAAATCCGGCTGCACCCCCCGCAGCACATGAAACCGCATCGACAGCGGTAGCGTCACCGCCAATCCCACCGCCGCGCACATCAACGACTTGGACGTCGAAACATGCTCCGCAATGTACCCCCAGATCACGCTGCCCACGGACATGCCAGCCGCAAAGATCATCTGGTAGGCGCCCAGCGCACGGGCCTGCACCCACGATGGAACAGAAACCTGCACCGCCAGGTTCAAGGTCGACATGGCGCTGGTCCAGGCGAAGCCCCCAGCCAGCAGCATGGGGATAATGATCCACGGGATCTTTACCAGCGCCAGAACCGAAATCGTCGCCACGAAGACGCCGCTGGCGATGGCAATTATCTGGTCTGCGGAAAGCATCCGGCGCACTTTCGGCAGTAAGGTAGCCCCGATCACCGCTCCCAGTCCCATGCTGCCGTTGAGAATGCCGTACCCCATCGCGCCCTGGTGGAGATCGTTGCGCGCTACGATTGCAAGCAGCGCCCAAACCGAGCTGACGAACGTGGTAAAAACGATGGTCCGCACAAAGGCCGCCTGCAGCATCGGCGCATAGCGGATGTACCGGAGGCCGGACCGAACGGACCCTTGAATCCGCTCCGCTGGTAAGGCGCTCTTGAACAGGGGAATCCGCTTCCACTGGTACAGCACCCAAATCACTCCCACGAACGAAAGGGAATTCAGCAGGAATACGGACGCCGCACCGGTGGTCGCCCGGGCGAACAATGCGATGGCGAGGCCACCCATCGCAGGCCCCAGAGCGCGCGCCAGGTTAAAACCTGCGGAGTTCAGCGAAACCGCATCCGGTAGCTGGTCGCGGGGAATCACCTCCGGCACAATCGCCTGCCATGCCGGACTGTTCATCGCCGCGCCGATGTTCAGGAAAAATGTCAGAAAGAGCAGGATCCACGGAGAAATAATGTCGAAATAGGTGAGCACGCTGAGGATGGCAACCGCGCCCAGCATCCACGCCTGCCAGAAGATCAGGAGCCGCCGGCGATCGAAAATATCCGCGGTCGCCCCTGCAGGCAATCCCAGAACCACCACTGGCAGACTGGCTGCCGTCTGCATCAACGCGATCAGCAGGGGAGACGTAGTCAGCACCGTCATCAGCCAGGTGCCGGCCGTATCCTGCATCCATCCGCCCAGGTTCGACACGATCGACGCCAGCCAGAGATCGCGGAAGATCCTGATGGAAAGCGGTTCAAACCCGTTGAGCTTGGTTTCCGTTTTCGGCGGGTCTGTTTCGAGGGTGCTCATGGGGAAGAGGGAGTGGCTCTTCCATTATCTACACATACTGCAACAGCGCCATGAACCCGTAGTCCATATGTAACTGCTGGTGGCAATGGAAGAGCGTCGGGCCAGGATTGTCCGCCACAAAGTCCACTTCCATTGCCTGATATCCACCCACCATGACCACATCCTTGTGCACTCCCGAGGTCGTTTGCCCCGCCACCTTCGTCAACTCAAAACTGTGCCGATGCAAATGAACCGGATGGATATCGTCGCTGGCATTGCGCATGCGCAGCCGGTAGCGCTTTCCTTGCTGCAACCGCCAGTCGGAGACGCGGCTGATTGTCCAGCGGTTGAAACCGTCCTGCGCCGCGTTGTCTTTCGCAAAGGTCATGTCGAAGACCGCATCCGGCTGCGAAGCAGCCTGTGAATTTCCGAACCGGGCGTAATTCCACTTGTAATGCGGGGGAGCAATCCATTGCGGCTTGCCCTGTCGCCCTGCGTATTCCACCACGATGCCCATGCCGTGGTGACGATCGTCGTCGGCCAGGTCGCCCATGATCCAAACTCCAGGACGATTCATCTCCACAATCGCGGAAATCCGTTCCGCCGTGCCCAGCCAAAGCCCGGGAACCCGCACCGGCTTGGGCAAGGGATTGCCATCCATGGCCACCACTTCAAAACTGTGGCCCGGCAGAGCCAGACTGCGAATTTCCGTAGCGCTGCCGTTGAGCACATGGAAGAGCACCCGTTCGCCCGCTTTGACGCGGACTGGTTCGCCGTGTCCCAGCATTCGCCCGTTGATGGTGAAGCTGCCGTAGCCAACCTCGAACCCATGCGGCATCCCCTTCTTGAGCGACGCCTTCATCGCCGTCTCGCCCGTCGCTTTGAGCGAGGGCACGGGCGTGCCGGGCGAAAGGAAGTCCATGTCCATATCGCCGCCGCGGCTTAAGGTAGGTTCAAATTCTTTGAGCGTGAGAAAGACCTCGCGATCGTAATTTCCAGGATGGTTTCTTGGTTCGATATACACCGGCCCCACCAGCCCGGAATATTGCCCCCGGCCGAGGTCAGCACCGGCGCGGATGTGGGTATGGTAGAAGCGCAATCCCGCGGGTCGCGGAGTGAACGAAATCCGCCGGCTGCCATGCGCTGGGATAAAGGGGCTACCTTCTTCCGCAGCTCCATCCACCTCGCTCGACACGAACTGTCCATGCCAATGCAAAAGCTCCGGGGTGTCCGTGTCGTTCTTGACGTCGATCGTGACCGGCCGCCCTTCCTGAAACCGAAGCAGGGGACCAGGAAACACGCCGTTATAAGTGGTCGTGGAAACAATCCGGTTCGGCGCCAGTTCAACGGGGGTCACGGCGATGGTGAGGGAGTAATCCGGAGGGCTCTGAGCGAAACCAAGTAGCCGGTTACCGGCCAGAATGCCGGCCCCTTGCAGCAATCGACGACGCGAAACCATGGCCGCAGTATAGGTCCAACCCCAGCCCCAGAAAAAAGACGCGGAAATCTTTTCCAACCAACCTACGTCTATAAGCACATGAACCGGGCACAACAGGTGATCTCACTGCTGCTCTCGACGATGCCAATCGCCGAGCGCATGCTGCTCGTTCAGCTGGCAACCACCGCCTGGATCATCGTCTCCAGTACCCTGGTTTCCTCGTCGACGGTCTAACCAATCGAATTCATTCTTTCCATCCCTGACCCTCGATCAAACCACCTGACCCTCAAACCAATCACCCAACTTCCAACGAATCACTGACCCTCTAACCAGTCACCCACCTCCAACAAATCACCCAACAAATCACTGACCCTCGAACGAATCATCTGAACCCCCTATCAAAATCCCTAACCCCCTAACAAAGCAAAGGGTGCCCCATATCTCGCCCTCCTTTGGCAAGATGTGGGAAACGCAGACCTCCCAGCCAAACCATCCAGGGCGTATCCTGTTCTGGTCGTGTGTCGCTCCTGCCATCTCGTAAAGCTCCTTCTCCTGCTCCTGCTCACCACGCAGACAGGGTCCTTCATTTGTGGAGCTCAATGCGCCCAGCATCAACCCGGGCCCAACCACAGCATGGACCACTGCACCATGCACCACTCCGACGGTCCCGCCATCCAGACCTGCTCCGGGATGCACACGCAGTGCGCAACCGATCTACAGGCACCGAACCGCGCCCAAGCTAACATCGTAACCGTGGATATCCAACTCCATTACCATCAGCAACTTAACCAGACAAACTTAATCTCCTGCCCCACCATTTCTACCCACCAGCGAAGTACCCCCGGCATTACCCAGCGCGCCGCCCCCCTGCGCATCTAGGGCCCTTCCTCGCCCCGCAGCCATCCGCTTTTCCCGCACCCCACCTCGGAGCCACCATGAGTAACCGACGTACGTTCCTGCAGAGCGCTGTCGCCGCGTTCTTCGCGACCCCGGCCCTATCCGCGCAAATGAAAATGAACATGCCGATGCCCAAGGCTCAACCCCAACCGGCAGGGCATCCCACCCCCCACCCGGTCCAGCCAACCCCCTACACTCCGGTCATCACCACGGAAGTAGGCGATCTGCCCTTCACACTCGACCATGCGACCAAAGTCTTCAACCTCATCGCCGAGCCGGTGAAGCAGCCCATCCACCCCGACAAAACCATCGACGCCTGGGGATTCAACGGCAGCGCCCCTGGCCCCACCATCCAGGTCCGCCAGGGCGACCATGTCCGGGTGATCTTCGACAACCATCTCCCTGAGCCAAGCTCCATCCACTGGCACGGTTTCGAGGACCAGGTTGGCTACGACGGCATGCCCGGCATCAGCCAGGAGCCGGTAAAACCCGGCGGCCGCTTCGTCTACGAATTCGACATCCACCAGGCCGGAACCTTCTTCTACCACTCCCACATGGCCATGCAGGAGATGCTGGGCATGCTCGGCGGCTTCATCATGCATCCCGCCACTCCTGTCCATCCGCATTGCGACAAAGACTTCCTCATCCACCTACAGGAGTACGCGGTGCTCCCAAGTAACTCCGTCCCCAACACAGCCGAAATGGAATACAACTGGCTGCTGCTGAACGGCAAGGCCGGTCCCGCGACCACTCCCTTAATCGTGCGTCAGGGAGACCGTGTCCGCATCCGCTTCGTGAACCTGGGCATGGACCACCACCCCATGCATCTCCACGGAAACACGTTTCAGGTGACGGGGACCGAAGGCGGCCGCATCCCGGAGAGCGCCTGGTGGCCCGGCAATACCGTGTTAGTCGGAGTAGCCCAGGCGCGGGATGTCGAGTTTGTCGCCGATCGCCCCGGTGACTGGATGCTGCACTGCCATCTGCCCCACCACATGATGAACCAGATGTCCTCGCGCGTCGGAGGCACGCCGACCACCAACGGCCCGCTCGCCGACCCGACGATGGGAGACACCGCCCCCGACGCCACCAAGGTTCCCGGCTTTCCCCAGGATGCCTACATGGAAGGCCCCATGATGGCCATGGACGAGATGGTCGAGAAGCCGGAAAACTTCGGTCTTCGGCAAGGGTGGAGCGGCTTCATGATGGGCATGATGAACTTCGTGCGCGTGCTGCCGCCGGACAAATATGCCGCCGTGACGGAGCGCATGAAGCAAGCCCAACGGCCCAACGATCCTTACGCCTGGATGCTGGGAGCCTGACATGCCAAAACTTCTGTTAGTGCTCTGGCTCGCGCAAATGCAAATGCAAATGTCGCATTCGTCACCGCCATCCTTACCGGTTCCGCCTCCGCAACTTTTGCAGGGAGTGGCCGAGCGCACGCCGCTCAAGCTGGGGGTTTTTCTTACTGCCGCCGATCACAACAACCCGTCCCTGCAGCAGGCCCAAGCCATGATCCGCCGTTCGCAGGCGGAAGCGAAGCAGGCAGCCCTCTATCCCAACCCCACCGTCGGGTATGAAGGCGACCAGATTCGCGGCGGTTCCTACGGAGGCGGAGAGCAGGGCGGCTTCGTGCAACAAACCGTGGTTCTTGGCGGCAAGCTCAACCTGCGCCGCAAGGTGTACGAGCAGCAAACCCAGGCCGACCAGATCGGCGCCCAGGCGCAACTGCTGCGTGTCCATAACGACGTGACCCTGATGTTCTATGAGGCGCTGAGCGCGCAAAAGAGCGTGGAGGTGCGTGGGCGTCTGCTGGCCCTGGCCACCGAAGCCGCTCACACCGCCCATCAGCTTGCGAATGTAGGCCAGGCCGACACGCCCGATATTCTGCAGTCTGAGGTCGAGGCCGAGCAGGCGGAGATCGACTACGCCACTGTGCAGCGGCAATTTATTCAAAAATTTAAAAGCCTCGCCGCCGTGGCTGGTACTCCTACGATGGAGTTGTCGCCGCTGGACGCATCGCTCGAGAGCCTGCCGCAAATTGATGTGGAGCACAGCGTAGACACCCTCCTGGAGCAGAGTCCATCGGTGAAACAGGCACAACAACAGGTCGCGGTGGCCGAAGCCAGGCTGAAGCAAGCCCGGCATGAGATGGTGCCTGACCTGCAATTGCGAGCCGGCGAGCAAGCCAACCTTGAGGCGCTGCCCGAAGCTCCGGGAAGAAAGACCGGGGCCCAGAGTTTTGCCAGTGCCGGTATCGAGTTGCCATTATGGAATCGCAATCAAGGCAACGTGCAGGCCGCCCAGGCCGAGCTGGACCTGGCTCGCCAGGAAGTAACCCACACCCAGCTTGCCCTGCGCCAGCAGGCCGAGACGCTGCTGCAGAACTACCTCTCTGCCCGCAACGAAGCCGAGCATTATCAAAAAGACCTGCTGCCGCGCGCGCAACGCGCGTACCAGCTGTATCTCGAGAAATATCAGGACATGGCCCAGGCGTATCCTCAGGTGATCGTCTCGCAGCGCACGCTTTTCGGGCTCGAAGTACACTCCATCGATGCACTCGAGCGCGCCTGGCAGAACGCCATCGCTCTCCAGAACTTCACCGTCCGGCCATGAAAGGGAGATAGCATTGAATCTGCAACTATGGTTGATTCGTCATGGAGAGACGGAGTGGAGTCTCTCCGGCGCCCACACCAGCCGCACCGACATCCCGCTCACCGCGCGCGGGGAGGAGCGGGCCGAAAAGATCCGCGACTATCTCGCCCATCGCCAATTCAGCCTGGTGCTCACCAGCCCCTTGCAGCGTGCGCGCGAAACCTGCCGGGTTGCCGGCTATGCGGACGTGGCCAAGGTGGAGGAGAACCTGCGTGAGTGGGATTACGGCGTCTACGAGGGGCGCACCACGGCAGACATTCGCAAAGAGCAACCCAACTGGTCCATCTGGGACGCGCCTCCACCGGAGGGTGAGCCGATTGAGGTTGTGGCCGCGCGCACTCAGAAGGTGATTGATCGCGCCGCCCAGGCTGGAGGGCAGGTGGCGCTCTTTGCGCACGCCCATATCCTCAGGATTCTGACAGCGACATGGCTCCGATTGCCGCCGCGAGCCGGCAGTCTGTTCGCGCTGGGCACTGGCTCCGTGAGCACGTTAGGCTACGAGCGCGAGACCCGTGTGCTTTCTACCTGGAACCGGTCGTTTGAAGTCGACTAACTAACCGTCCGAGCCAGCAGAGCCCCTAGCCACACAGCGACGAGCCCGAGCAGGACGCTGAGTGAAACATAGAGCGCGCACATCAGGAAGGCGCCGGATTCGAGCGCGGTAAACATCTCCCACTCGAAGGTCGAGAAAGTGCTGTACGCGCCGATAAACCCGATCGGGATCAGGTATCTCCATCCCGGGCTGAGCTCAAGATGTTTCCCCAGCAAGGTGATGGTGAACCCAATGATCAGGCACGCCGTCATGTTGACGACGAACGTACCGTAGTAGAACCGCGGGTTGGTGCGGGTAGCAATCGCGGAGCCCACAAAATACCGCGCGAGTGATCCAAGGGCACCGCCGGCCGCAATAAGAAGATATTTCTGCAATCTGAACCTCGTACCCTAGCAGTTACCCCAAGTCGGGAGACTGGTAAATGTCCATCCTAAGGGTTGTGATAGACCTCCTGCATTTTGGTCCATCCTGTCGTCCCCGGCAAAGGAATCTGCATCGCGTCTGTCACACTCAGCCACTTCTGATTGCGCGGCTCTTTGGCCATTGCCGCGGCATCGGCTTGCGCGTCGCTCCCGGTGTACTCGTAATACGCGAATAGGTAGTAATGCCTCTCATCCATCTTCTGGATATAAATCGAAAAATTACGCGTATGGTATTTGTCGAGCAAATCGCGTACGCCAGGGTTGGAAGCCGCATGCAGTGCCTCGTACGCGGATATCCGGTCGGGCTTGATCCCGATTAGCATCCCGACCCGCTTTGGCTGCCTCTGCTGACCAAGGCTGTAAAACCCGATCAGACCGGAAAGCATCGCCACCAACAAAAGTTTCTTCATCGCAACCTCCCTTGCCAACGCTGCAAAGAATAGTTGATCATTTCACAGCCCATGCGACTCGATGCCCACCAGCATTTCTGGCACTACAGCCCCACCGAGCACACCTGGATGACCGAGGAGATGGAGGTCCTGAAGCACGCCTACCTCCCCGCCGATCTCAAGCCCTTGCTGGATAGCATCCACTTCGACGGATGTATCGCCGTGCAGGCCCGGCAAAACCTGGAAGAAACCCGCTTCCTCCTCGAATTATCCGACCAATACGCTTTCATCAAAGGGGTCGTGGGCTGGGTTGACCTCCGCTCCGCCGATCTGCCGCAACAGCTGAAGCGATTCGCCTGCCACCCAAAATTTGTCGGGGTGCGCCACGTCGTGCAGGACGAGCCAGATGACAACTTCGTTCTTCGGCCCGATTTCCGCAAAGGCATCAGCCTCCTCCACGAGTTCAATCTCACTTACGACCTGCTCCTGCACCCGCGCCATCTCAAACCCGCGGCAAAACTAGTAGAGGAGTTTCCCCACCAGCCCTTCGTCCTCGACCACCTCGCCAAACCCTTCATCGCCGCAGCCGAGTTCTCACCCTGGCAGGAAGACCTGCGGCAGCTCGCGAAATTCCAAAACGTCACCTGCAAACTCTCCGGAATGGTGAACGAAGCGAAGAAGCAATGGCATCCGCACGACTTCGAACGCTACCTCGACATCGCCGTAGCCGCCTTCGGCTGGAGCCGTCTCATGATCGGCTCAGACTGGCCCGTTTGTACTCTTGCCGGATCCTACAAACCAGTCATGGACATCGTCATCGATTACGTGAAGAAATACTCGGTAGAAGCGCAGGCGGCGATACTCGGCGAGAACTGTGCCGGCTTTTACCAAGTAGGCGTGGGGGTGAGGCGATGAAGGCAGCCGTTCTGCACGGCGTGCGCGATATCCGCATCGAGGCCTGGCGCGAGCCTGAGCTGCATCCCGGCATGGTCCTGTTGCGTAATCGCCGCGTGGGTATCTGCGGCTCCGATCTCCACTATTACGAGCACGGCCGCGTCGCCGCCTTTGTTCCCGACCGCCCCTTCGTTCTCGGCCACGAGCTTTCTGCAGAAGTCATCGCCGTAGCCCCGGACGTCGACTCTGTGCAAGTTGGCCAGAGAGTCACCGTCAACCCCGCGCGCTCCTGCGGCTTTTGCGAGTACTGCAAGGCAGGCCGGCTCAATTTGTGCCGCAAGATCATCATGCTCGGGAGCGCCAGCAACACTCCGCCCACGGACGGAGCCTTCGCCGAATTCGTCAGCGTCCGCGCCGACCAATGCTACCTGCTCCCGCCAGAAGTAGACGATGCCCTCGGAGCCATGATCGAACCCTTCTCCGTAGCCCTGCACGCCATCCGCCGCGCCGGTGTGATCGCGGGCAAGCGCGTCTTAGTCACCGGAGGAGGAACCATCGGCCTGCTCGCCGCCATCACCGCGCGCGCCTTCGGAGCCGTGCCCGTTACCGTCAGCGACCCCATCGCCGAACGCCGTCAGAAGGCCTTGGAGTTCGGTGCCGACATGGTCCTCAACCCGGAGGACAAAAACCTACCCACAGACGCATTCGACGTGGTGTTTGAAGCCTCGGGAGCACCCCCAGCCCTGCGCGCCGCCTTCGACATGGTTCGCCCCGGAGCGACCATCGTACAAATCGGCACCCTCGGCATTGCCGACATTCCCATTCCTGCCAACCTGCTTATGATCCGCGAGATCAACTACATCGGCTCGATGCGCTACGGCGATACCTTCCCCGAAGCGATTCGCCTGGTCGCCGCGGGGCGTGTCAACCTGCAGCCCTTCATCAACAAAGTATTTCCATTGCAGGAGTCCGCAGACGCCCTGCACTATGCAGCTGATAAATCTCTAGCTTTGAAGGTGCAACTCCAACCATAGTGCCTATCTCTCCGATCGACGCCATCGTCATTGCTGTCTACCTGATCGGCATCACCGCCTTCGGTATCAAGGTCGGTTACCGCCGCAACGCTTCTTCTCAGCAATACTTTCTCGCCAACAAATCGCTCGGCTGGTTCACCGTGGGCGCAGCCGTCTTCACCTCCAACATCTCCACCATCCACCTCGTGGGCTATGCTGCCGGCGGCGCTCGCGACGGCCTCGTGATCGGCAATTTCGAGTGGATGGCCTGCTTCATCCTCATCCTGCTGGCGCTGATGTTCGCGCCCTTCTACATCAACTCCGGCGTCGCCACCCTGCCAGAGTTCATGGAGCGCCGCTACTGCCCGGCTGCCAGGACCTTCCTGGCGGTGATCGGCATCCTAGGCGCCCTGCTCATTCACATCGGAATCAGCCTGTTCGCCGCTGCCAAAGTGTTCGAGACCCTGCTCGGTGTGCCCATGTTTGCCACCATCATTGTTCTTTCTCTGTTCACCGTTACCTATGCCTCGCTCGGAGGCCTCAAGGCGGTGGTCATGACGGAAAATATCCAGGTGGTTCTCCTTCTGGGCGGCGCGACTCTGGTCACGATCCTCGGCATCCGTGCCCTGCCGGGGGTGGGCATCCACAACCTGGCGGCCCTGCAGCAGTCCGTCGCTCCCGGACAACTGCACATGCTGCAACCGGTGATCGATCGGCAAGGCCATCTGAATGAGTTCTCGTGGCTGGCGGTGGTGCTCGGTTATCCCATTCTCGGCATCTGGTACTGGTGTGCCGACCAAACCCACGTGCAGCGCGTGCTGGGTGCACGCACCTTGAAAGACGGCCAGAACGGAGCACTTTTCGCCGGCTTCCTCAAGCTCTCCCCCGTCTTTCTGATGGTTTTTCCGGGAGTCATCGGCTACGTGTTATGGCAAAAAGGAGCGATCCATCTCGCCACCGTGCCCGGCACCACGCATCCCGACTACAACACCATGCTCCCGCTGCTCATCCGCTACCTCATCCCGGTGGGCGTGCGCGGCTTGATCGCCGCGAGTCTGGCAGCGGCGCTCATGAGCTGCATGGCCGCCGCTCTCAATAGTTGTGCCACGCTCATCTCCATCGATGTGGTCAAGCGCATGCGGCCGCAGGCGACCGACGCCCATGTGGTGCGGGTGGGCAGGATCACCACCGGCGTCATCATGCTGCTCGCGATGCTGTGGTCCACGCAGGGCAACCAGTTCGGCACCATCTTCGTCGCCGTTAACAAAATCCCCATGACTTTTGCCCCAGCGGTGACCACCGTATTTGTGCTCGGCGTGCTGTGGAAGCGGGGAACTCGTCAGGCGGCCATGGCTACGCTGTACCTGGGCTCGTTGCTGGGCGTGCTCTACTTCATCGCCGATCTTCCCAGTACCGGCGGCTGGTTTCTGCCCGCCAGCCGCCTCACCGATTTTGGCGGCTTCGTCACCGATCCCGTGCAAGGCCTGGGCATCCCCTTCATGCTGGCCGGTCCGTTGATTGCAGTGGCCTGCGTGCTCATTTACGTGATGACCAGCCTGCTCACCCCGCCGATGGATCCCGAGCAAGTCGCGAAAGTCTGCTGGGATCATCCGCTGGCCTTCCTGCAAGGGCCCGTTCGCGCAGTAAGTGATCCCCGCATCATTTCGCTGCTGCTGCTCGCGACGGTAGCCGTCTCATACTACCTCCTCCGTTAGAACCGCAACGGAGCTTGGGTGCCCCACATCTCGCTCGTCTTTCGCGAGATGTGGGTCCACCGCAAAAGTTTCAGGGTAAGCATTCAGGTAGACCCACGCTCCACGGCGACTCACACATCCCGGCAGAACAGAATAGAATCGGGGACGCATGCCGACGCTCCAATCCCAGCCAACTCAAACGTCACGCCGTTGGACGATCGTGTGGCTACTCTGCATAGCCTCGCTCATCAACTACCTCGATCGCTCCAGCATCTCCCTGGCCTTGCCTCTTCTCTCGAAGGACCTGCATCTGGGCCCGGAGAGCAAAGGCCTGTTGCTCTCTGCCTTCTTCTGGACCTATGCGTTGCTGCAAATCCCTGTCGGCTGGGCGGCCGATCGCATCAATCTCCGCTGGCTTTACTTCGGCGCCTTCGTGCTCTGGTCGCTGGGCCAGGGACTGACCGGCTTCGCCACCGGCCTCGGAATGCTCATCGCCTTTCGCCTGCTGCTCGGCATCGGCGAGTCGATCTACCTGCCCGGCGGCACGAAAATTGTGAGCCTGTTGTTCAACTCGACTGAGCGCGGTTTGCCCTGCGGTCTCTTTGATTTCGGAACCCGCATGGGCCTCGTCCTCGGTGGGCTCACCATCCCCTGGCTGCTGGTGCACTTCGGCTGGCGCGTGAGCTTTCGCCTGGTCGGGTTCTCCGCGCTGGTGTGGGTCTTTCCCTGGCTCTGGGCAACCAAGGGAAGGTTAGCGCCGACGCCCCGCGTAACCACTTCCAGCGAAACCTGGACGCGGGCCCTGCGGCGTCTGCTGACCAATCGTAACCTCATCGGTATCTGTCTCGGCTTCTTTTGCTTTGATTACTATTGGTACCTTTTTGTGACCTGGCTCCCCGACTATCTCGTCACCGTGCGGCATCTCACCATCCTGCGGGCCGGCTTCTTCTCCGCGCTTCCATACTTTGTCTTTGGCGCCAGCGAACCCCTCGGTGGATGGATCGCCGACCGCCTTACCGCCCGCGGATGGAGCGAAACCCGCACCCGGAAGGGAATCGTCACTATAGCGTTTCTCTGCGGCCTCTTTCTCATCCCTGCCTCGCGGGTGCAGAGCGCCAACACTGCTGTCTTTCTGATCGCCGGGGCTGCGATGGTTGGTTTGGCCACAGGGAATCTCATCGTCATCCTGCAGGCCTGCGCGCCCCATGAGGACGTGGGTCTCTGGACGGGCTTTGAGAACTTCGCCGGTAACATCGCCGGGGCGCTGGCGCCATTGCTGACAGGTCTGCTCATCAGCCGTACCGGCTCGTATGCTCCCGGATTCGGGCTCGCGGTAGGGGTCCTGCTCGTCGGCATCTTCTGCTACCTGTTCATCGTGAAAAATTTCGACGGCAAGGCACCCTGCGACGAAATTCCTGCGTCTTAGACAAGCAGGAGAGAACCATGTCCACTTACTGTGTTGTATTTCGTGCACCCGATGTGAGCGGTGCGGTCCGCTTCTACCTCAAAGCAGATTCTGCTGACAGTGCGTTTGCCATGGCCGTAGAAGAAAACCCGGAACTCCGCCCACTCGGCGTTGAGCCAGCGTATCGCGCATTGTCAATACAAGATCACCTCAACGCAGCTTAACCCTTCTCCTCCCCCCGAAGGGCTGCTCTAAGATTCACCCGATTCTGCATCGTTTCCCCGGCTTCCGATTTATCCTTGTCCCTGTGAACCTTTCCCGTCGCGACGTTCTCGGGGGAATCCTGCTTGCGTCTCTGTCCCCTCGTGCTGTTTTTGGAGACTCAACCGCACCTCCGGCCCTTACTTTTCCGCACCAGCCCCGTGAGCGGCTCGCAGTCACCTCCTACCCGTTCCGCAGCTATATCGACAGCCCACAGAACAAAGCCTTCGAACATGGCAAGCAGAGCTTCGACATCAAGGAATTTCCGTCTCTGGTCGCGCGGCGATTTGACGTTCACAACATCAACCCCCTCGCGGCCCATTTCGCCTCGACCGATCCGGCGTATTTCGCGGACTTTCGCGAAGCCGTCGCCAAGGCCGGTTCCCACGTTGTGGATCTCGGCTTGAGCGGAGGCAAATTCTACGATCCCGACCCCGCAGCCCGGCAGGCTGCTGTGGACTACGGCCGGCAATGGATCGACAACGCGGTCCTTATCGGCTCTCCCAGCGTTCGCCAACACGTGAGCGGCGCAAAGGGGACGAACCCGGATGTCGCGCGTGCCGCTGAATCTCTCGGCCAACTGGCAGAATACGGCTCCCGCCGAAAAGTGGTCGTCAATCTTGAGAACGACAGCGCCATCTCGGAAGACCCGTTCTTCCTCACCGCAGTCATAGAAAAAGTGAATGACCCGTACCTGCGCGCTCTTCCGGACTTCGGTAATTCGCTCATCGGGCACGATCCCGAGTTCAACCGTAAAGCCGTCACCGCCATGCTTCGGCACGCGTTCAACATGTGCCACGTCAAGGACAGCGTGCGGGATGACACCGGTTCGCGCGAAGTGGATCTCAAGACCATGTTCGATTTGTCGCGGCAACTCGCATACCACGGGTACTTCTCCATGGAATTCGACACCGCGGCCGGCGATCCCTTTGCCGGTACCGAACGCCTGGTCGCAAAGTCCTTAGAGTATTTGTCACAGTAGAGGAGAGCCTGCAAATGAACCGCCGCGATTTTATCGAACAGGGGATCAGTGCCGCCGCATTGGGAGCGCTTCCCGCCAGACGGCTCCTCGCCGGCGACCGGGTGATAGGTGCCAACGATCGCATCCGGATCGGATTGATCGGCGCCGGGGACCGCGGGCAGGAAGATCTGAAGAGCGCGCTCCGGCAAAAGAATGTCGAGTGCGTCGCCATCGCCGATGTCTATTCCCGGCGCCGGGACGAGGTCAAGAGCTATCTGCCCCACGTCGAAACCTACGATGACCCCATGCGCCTGCTCGACCGCAACGACATCGACGCGGTGATCAACGCAACCCCGCAGCATCTGCATGCGAAGTATTTCCTGGCCACGCTGGCAGCAGGCAAAGACCTGTATTCCGAGAAGACGCTCGCGTGGGATATTCCCGATGCCTTAGCCTGCCGCAACGCCGCGCACGCCTCAAAACAGATCGTACAAATCGGCATGCAGGATGAAAGCGCCGGAGAATTGGCCGACGCAAAAAAGTGGATTGAGGACGGCTTGCCGGGAAAGATAACGATGGTCGAGTCCTGGATCAGCCGCAATACTCCTCCTGGCCATGGGCAGTGGGTCCGCCCCGTCCCCAGCGACTGCAATCCCGATCACGTAAATTGGGATCTCTTCCTTTCAGGCCGTCCGAAGGTCCCGTTCGATGGCTTCAAGTTCATCAACTGGCGCCTCTTCTGGGAATTCTCCGGGGGCAACATCACCGAGAACTTCGTCCACCAGATCGGTTGGATCCTCACGGCGATGGATCTGCATCTACCGGCCGCCGCGACCATGACCGGTGGCGTCTATTCCGAGAAGGACGGACGCCAGGTCCCGGATACTTTCAATGTTGCGCTGGAGTACCCCAATGATCTGCTGGTGGTTTGGCAATCCACCTTCAGCAATCGCTACTACGGCATGGGCGAGCACTTCCTGGGGAGCATGGGAACCATCGAGCATGTGAGCGGCTCCAACGAAATGCAGACCGGCCAGCACAAAACCGACGACCCTCGCACCAACGAAGAGAATGGCTTCGGTCCCATCCACTTCTACCCGGAGAAGCGCAACAACCCCCATGGCGTAGTCCTCAAGGGCGAGAACCTCGGTGTCAATCACATGGGCAACTGGATGGATTGCATTCGTGACCGCAAACAGCCCAACGGCACTGTCGAAATCGGATACCTGGCAGCGGTCGCTTGCCACATGGCCAATCTGGCCTATAAGCAGAAAAGCAGAATTACCCTCGAAGAAGCCATGGCGGCCAAGCCCGAAGACTGGATGTGACCCGCACTAAGCGACGGGGGCATCGGCGCCGGCTTCGTTGATCAAACGCCTCCACAGGATGCGCAGCGTAGCTACCACCGGAACCGAGATCAAAGCACCCACGATGCCTCCAATCTCTCCTCCTGCCAGCACCGCCAGGATCTGCACCAGCGGGGAAATCTCCAACGACTTGCCCATGATGCGTGGCGCGTTCACGTAGTCCTGCACCAAGCGCCAGACCGCAAGAAACACCACGATCCACACCGCGTGCGGGTAACCGGTAATTATCGCGATTACGAAAACGATGATCGCGGCAATTGCAGGCCCCACCACCGGAACAAATTCGAATATGCCGGCCAGGGGGCCCATCACCATTGCGTAGCGCAGATGCATAAAGCCGAGCACCGTCGAATACGCCACCACCGTGAGCGAAGCCAGGATCAGCTGCGCCCGGATATAACTGCCCAGCATGACATTGACATCGCCGATAATGCCGCGCAGTGTCTGCTTTTCCTCTGGCTTGTGCGCCAGCGCGACCAGGTTCTCCCCGATGTTCTGACCATCTTTGAGCATAAAGATGCTGAGGATAGGGATAAGAATCAGCCACCAGACATGCTGCGCCGGCTCCGCGATCTTCTGGCCGATCATCCGGCCATATTCGAGGATCATGTCTTTGTGCGACACGAAGAAGTCCTGAATCTGATCCTGCCGGGCCTGGCTCCATCCATGCTTCTGACCCACCTGCGAGACCAGTGCCCCGGAACCAGCCGCCTGCAACAAATTAGGGAGACTGGTGAAGAGCTCTTTGGCCTGGGTGGCGACCTTGGGCCCAACCACAAATCCAAGGCCGACCAGCAACGCAATCAGTAGCAGGTAAACCGCACCAATGGCCTCGATGCGGCCGTGCAGCGGCTTCTCCAGCCTCGATACCAGGGGATCAATGAAGTAAGCGAAGAGAACAGCAAACAAAAACAGCGTGAGCGTTTCGTGCGCGCCGCGGAGGAAGGCCAATCCCAGGGCAAAAATCAAAATCGTACACAGAACGCGAGCCGTCTTCGCGTCCCAGAACTTATTGAGCATAGATCATCTTAGCCCGCCGCAGGCCCAGTAGGCCGCCAGGGACACCGCCAACAGGATGGCGAAAATCATGATGGCGCGAAGCGAAGGCAACCAGTTCATAGCCATACAGCATACCTCCGTCTGTCAACCGCCGGCGCGGTTTACTATGGGATGCTTTCCGACTCCATTGCGAGGGACCAGCCTCTATGTCCGCATCCGGTTTTCGCCGCGCTTCTTTCTGTTTAGCCGCTCTCGGCTTGTTTCTGGCGCTCCCGGCCGGACTCACGGCTCAGTCTGTGCCGCCGGCGCTGGAGTCGCCTCCTGTGGGCAGCCCGCACCCGGGTCCCCACGGGGAAATGCTCCCCGGCATGCCGAAGTTTCATCCTCCACTGCCGTATGACATTGATGACCACACTGGATACCAGCAAATTTTTGACGGCAAATCGTTCACCGGATGGGACGCCGACACCAGCATCTGGCGCATTGAAGACGGCGTAATGGTCGGGGAAACCCTCGAGGGCAAGCCCAAGGGCAACAACTACATTGTCTTCAGCGGCGAAAAGGCGCGTGATTTCGATCTAAAACTGCAAATGAAGATTGAAAAAGGCGGCGGTGGCGGCATTCAGTATCGTAGCGTTGCCGGAGCCCCTTGGACCCGGGCACAACCTCCAGGACTCCCACCCTATGATCTCAAGTTCATGCTGACAGGCCCGCAGGCCGACTTCTGGTTCCCGGTCACCGCCCAGACCTCGTCCTATACCGGCCAGTGGTACTCCGAAAACACCATGCAGGGCATCCTGGCCTATCGCGGCCAGGTCACCCAGGCGCTTCCCGGGCAGGGCAACCGGCTCGTGGCCAACATCGGGGACATCCAGGCTCTGGGCGGCTACGTGAAGACCAATGAATGGAACGATTACGAGATCATCGCCCGCGGTGGCGTCATGATGCACATCATGAACGGCCAGCTGATGGCGGTTTTCATCGATGACAACCCGGACTCCGTTAATAACCAGCCCGGACTCATCGGTTTCGAGATCGAAAGCCAGCCCTGCAAGATCTCGGTACGTGACATTTGGCTGCGTAAGTTCAACTGATCTTCAACCGGGTTATGAATCCTCTCTCGCCACGCGATCATCTTCTACCGAGGAGAAGAACGACTATGGCAACGGAAAAGAAGATCGCGCTCGTTACCGGCGCAAATCGTGGAATTGGCTTTGAGACGGCGCGTCAGCTCGCGCAAAAGGGTGTCACTGTTTTGCTCGCCGCCAGAACGGCAAAGGCCGCCGAAGAGAGCGCATCCAAGCTGAAGGCAGAGGGCCTCGACGTAGTGCCCATACAACTGGACGTTACCAAAGGCCAGGATCGGGATGCAGCTGTAAAAACCATCACCGACAAATTCGGCAAACTTGACATTCTCGTGAACAACGCCGGCGTCGGAGCCCAGGATGGAATGTTTGCGCTCAAGGTCGCCAACACCACAGAAGAAGAACTGCAAACCGTTTTTGGTACGAATCTGTTTGCCACTATTGCGGTGACGCGCTCCTTTTTGCCTCTGCTCAAAAAGAGTGAAGCCGGCCGAATCGTGAATCTCTCCAGCATTCTTGGATCGCTCACCCTGCACGCAGATCCGAAAAGTCCCATCGCGAGCATAAAGACCTTCGCCTATGACGCATCGAAGACGGCGCTCAACGCCTTCACCATTCATCTCGCGGCGGAACTGAAAGACAGCAAAATCAAGGTGAATTCCGCGCACCCTGGCTGGGTGAAGACGGAGATGGGAACGGACGCGGCTCCTATGGAGATCCCTGACGGCGCCAAGACCAGTGTCGAACTGGCCCTCCTCGGTGCCGACGGCCCCAGCGGACGGTTCATCCACATGGGTAAAGAATTGCCCTGGTAGTTCAGCCGCGAAACGAAGGGGGCCCGTACCGAATTAGGTCCATATTGGCGCGGCCCCCGACTTACCTTACGGAAGTTGTATTGCGACCGGCATCTGTTGCCCTATCCTGAAGCTTCCCCCATAGAACCGCAAGGTTTAGCTAGCCAGCACGGTTTCGTGGAGATGCTTCGATGTCCTCAGTCACACTGTCGTCTCGCCCGCAGTCGCCCACCGAGAAAGCAAATTCCGCACGCCTTCCGCGCAAGATTTCCCCCGAATTCATAGTCCTTGCACTGATCGTCCTTTTTTGTGCTGCGCTGCGGATGTACCACCTGGGAAAGGCCTCGCTGTGGAGCGATGAGATTTTTTCCCGCTACTACGTAGATGTGTTCGGACTGCACTGGGCCCTGACCGATGGATTGTCCCTCGAAACCAACCCTCCGACCTACTACCTGTTGCTCCGTGCCTGGATGGGGTTGTTTGGGGATAGTGAAGCTGCGTTGCGCTCTTTGTCCGCACTGGCGTCTACGCTTTGCGTTCCGTTTCTTTATCTGCTTGGTCGCGAGTTGGAGGGCAAGTGGCGCGGTTTGCTAAGCGCTTTTCTCTTCGCGCTTTGTCCCACCAGTTTGTACTTCGCACAAGAAGTGAGAGTCTATGCGTTCCTGATGTTAGCTGGGGCTGGCTTGCTGTGGGCCGCCGCCATCTTCCAGCGCGACTCCCGCTCCCTCAAGGCAACGGCCTTTTACCTCGGCTTCGGCACCCTCAGTCTCTACCTGCATGCCACGGGCTTGTTGTTCGTGGCCGCCTGCGGTACTGCCGTTTGGCTGTTTCTTCTCAAGCGCGGGCGCCGTGGACGCCGGGCTCTGGTGAAATGGACCGCATTGAACGTGTGTATCCTGCTGCTCGGAGTGCCGTATTTTCGCCACGCCTTCACTGCCAGCCAGAGCGGCATTATCAATTACGTGCCCCCGGCAGGCCTGCACCAATTCGTCTACTCTGTGTCGTTGATGATCAGCGGCATCGTGACCCCGTACCCCTGGCCCGGCTTACTTCTGGCTGCCGCGCTCTGCGTGGCACTGGCCGTCTCGCTTTGCCTCCACAAGCTCTCCAGCCGGGCGACCGTCACCCTGATCGGCGTGCCATTTTTCTATATTGCCTTCGTCTTCGTGGTCAGCATCCGCCGCCCGATACTGCTGCCGCGAATCCTCGTCTGGGTTGCCGTGCCGCTGTGTGTCCTTGCCGCGCGTCAACTTCTAGTGGTGGGCCGTGCCCGCTTCATCGTCCTGGTCACGCTGATAGCGACCTTTGGGGCGGGTTTGTACTACCAGGTGACGGAACCCAACAGCGACAAGGAGCCGCTGCGTGAGGTTGTGCAGGCACTGGCCCCTGAGCTTCAGCGAGCCGATCTGGTTGTCCTGAGCCCTGTCTCCGACCCCATGGTGCTGCGCTACTATGCGCCGCGGGTGAAGAACGTACGCCTTTGGGATGCCACGTTGCACCCGACCATCATGGCCGCAGCGGCGCAAAGAATTCACGTCGAGACCATTAGCGAGCAACAGATCCTCCAGGCGATTCAATCCGGGCAGTCTGTCGTCGTCGTCTCGCACTCCTTCGATCTCGATCGTCTGAATGATCTTCGCAAGCACGCGCCTGCCACGCTCTATCGGGAATGGTCCTGCGGAAGAGTTCTCTGTGTTGCGGCTGCAGCCTGGCAGCCCGCCCACTAGGCGACGTCTTTCAGCGCAATGGGGCTACAGGAGTCGGAGAAAAAAATGCTGGGTGGCCCATTCAAACCTTCCGTTGGCTTGAGTGGGGATAAGCAGATGTTACAGCCGCACCGGGAAATGCCATCGCTTCCAGGCATGCCAACAAGGGGCTTGCATGGCAGCGATCGTTGTTTAAATCGACTCAGCTGCTCCCCAAACTGCAGGCCGTGCCCGGTGCGAAGCGGACTTGATCGTCCGCCTCCAGGTCACGATGGTATTGACACCGTAGTTCCAAACCGAGCTGATCGCCAGGCCGCTGACACCCGCCACGTACCAGGGCAGACCCGCACTCAGCAATCGATCGGCAAACCCCAGATTGATCAACAGGCCCACGGTGCAGGCGGCGTAAAAGACCAGCAGGCCTTGCACCAGCTTCATGCCTTTGAGCCTGCGATCACGAAAAGTGACCACGTTGTTCAGGGAAAAGTTGAACATCATGGCGACCAGGGTGGCCGTCACCTGTCCTAGAGAGAATTCAGCCGCGTTGACCAGATGAAAAATGCCCAGGATCGACAGGTGAAGCAACAGACCCAGGAACCCAACGCAGAGAAAGAGCACAAACCGCGTCGGTACATAGCGGCCCACGATCTTATCGACGATGAGATAGAGGTACTCGAGCCCGACATTCGCATCGAGCTTGCTCTCGCCGTTCACGCGATTGCGAAACCGATAGGGAACCTCTGCAATCTTCGGCGGATTGGGACTGGAGGCCAGGATGTCGACCAGAATCTTGAAGCCGGTACCGGTCAGATGCGCGACCGACTGACGAAAGAAGCGGCTATCGACAACAAAGAATCCGCTCATCGGATCCGTGACGTCGCAATGGCACACCAGCTTGCTGACACGCGAGCCGAGGTCACTGAGGCGAACTCGCTCCTTGGCAAACTCACCCATGCTTCCGCCCGCCACGCGCCTGCTGGCGACCACTACATCCAGGTTTCTGGTCTGCAGCATACGCAGCATCTCGGGCAACGCGGATTCATCATGTTGCATATCCGCGTCCATGATGGCCAGGTAAGGAGCCGGGCTTGCCATCATGCCCTCAATGCAGGCCGATGACAGTCCACGCCGTCCAACGCGTTCCAAAATCCTCACCCGCGGATTCGACAATGCGATCGAGCGCACGACATCAGCCGTGTGATCTGGCGAGTGGTCATCCACAAAGATGACCTCCCAATTGATGCCCTCGAGAGTGGTTTCGAGCGCAGCAAGCAGCGGTGCGATGTTCTGTCGCTCTTTATACGTCGGAATCACCACGCTCAATTCCAGAAAACGATGTCTGGTATGGATCGCGGCGTCCGCGTACAAATAACTGATCAAACTACCCATGGCAGAAAACTCCAAGACTACATTGTTCTAATGCTAGGGGCCCGGGGAGGTCGTGCGTATCCGCTCTAGTGAAAGAGTCTGCTTTCCGGCCTTCTCATAATGATTTGAACAGACGGGTCCCAATCTGGGATTCTCTCGCCCTTAATTTTGTTTGCACTGGTAACCATGGGAGAGGTTACATCAGCATGGATACAGCGGTGTATGGTCTTGCCTTGTCGCCGTATCTGTTTCGTTACCCCCCGCGCATTCCACTCTGCGTACAAAGGGGTTACCGCTGACCCGGTCCTGCCCACACATTCGGCCATGGCCAGGAACGAAGATGGTGTCACTACAGGAACGAAGGCTGGGCCACTATTGGATTCGGCGAACGTCTGTCAGCGTTTGGCGCGAGCCGGAAATTGTGGCTCATTTGTCAAACAGACCGGATATTTCCTTTAAAACGGCAGCTTTCCGGTGCAAACGACGTTCTGTTCTGGGACTCGCAACCATAATATCTGTGCCGCAAGGGGCTGGGGTAGCCCTTCAGCAAAGCGCTTAGCCCGCCATGTTCAATACTAATAGGAAGCTTCGGGGGATCCAACGAATAGTTGGGCAGGCCGGGCACATTCGCTTGCGCGATGCTTAAGATCTCGTTCATCGCGTCCAAATCGCTTTGTGCGTGTGCTCGTTGCTTATCCGGCCGTGCGTTTCTGGCTTTCTCCTGAAAGGGCCCGAGGGCTTGGGCTCCCTACGCGCCCTGCAATGGCGTGTAGCTGTCGATGATACGTTTTGCCGTCATCGCGTGCGCCCGAAGCGGCACACCCTGGGCGCCATAGAACGCATCTCCCATGGAATGGTCATAGTGATAGTACGTCGCCTGTTCCCCTTTGATTGCCGGGAATTGTGGCATAGAGACCGTTGCCGATCTTCCGTACCGACGCGAACCCCTTATCGACCACCCGGATAAGGTAAAACCTGGCAGAAGGACATCGCCATCGCAGAGAGCGACCCGAGTCGCAGGAATTCCCGTCGTGAATGCGGGAGCGTGGTTGCCTCTGGCACCGGCAAAACCCTGGTGCATGCCGCTGTGGGTTTCACCCATGACGATTGGTGGAGCTCCACCTCCACGAACAGCTTGATGAACACGCTCGATCAGGTCCTCAAGGCGACCGAGAAGTCCACGCTATTGGCGGGTCCGGCAAAGCATGCCGACGAACTATTCGTCAGCCATTACTACAACTGGAAACCGGGAACCGTCACCAATGGATACATTCACAGTGCCATTTACATGGTGAAGCCGGAAGCGCCGCCGCAAACGCTGGAGGAACTGAGCAAGAGCATGGTGGTCCCGCTGCTGGAGAAACTTCTGGCCGATGGCTCGATCATTGCCTACCAGGTTGCGACGGAAGGCATACACACCGAAAACCCCGGCCTGTTTTACGTGTTCTACGTTTGCCCGAAAGCAGACGGATTGGACAAAGTCAACGCGGCTCTGATCTTATTGCAATCGGATCCCATGCAAATGAGCGCGTTCGAATCGGTGACCGACTCGTCCGCACACCGCGATGGCCTTACGCTGTCCACCGCCACGTTTAAGTAAGACGCTTGTCGGGAGGCTTTATGCCCATCACGACCAAGGCCGGGGAATACTCGCTCGCTACGGGTGAAGCCGCAGTTCGCCGGCTCAGCTCACTCCACCGTGTCTGCTCCCCCGCCGGCCGCAGAATTCTGCTACAGGCGGGGCTGAAGGCCGGCATGCACGTAGCCGATTTCGGCTGCGGGATCGGGGCCACGACCCGTATGCTCGCCGAGATCGTCGGGCCTTCCGGGCATGTCACTGGAATCGACATCAATGCTTCTCAACTCGAGCAGGCCTGCGTTTTGTGTAAGCAGGCGGCCCTGCCGAACACCACGTTTGTCGAGAGCAGTGCAACCGACACAGGTCTGCCGCATAATTCGTTCGACCTGGTGTATTGCCGCTTTCTCCTCCTGCATCTGACCGACCCGGCTGCCGGCCTGCGCGAGATGTTGGCCCTGCTGAAGCCAGGCGGTGTGCTGGTAGTCGAGGATGGAGACCTGACCACCGCCGGCAGCGTGCCTCCCAGCTCACTCCACTGGTTCGCAACTCTATTTGGCCGGCTCGGCCCCGCGCGTGGCCTGGACTACAGTCTGGCAACGCGGCTATTTCACCTCGTAAAGGAGGCCGGGATTTCCGAGCCGGAAATCGAGATGCAACATGTGACCATCGCGCGTGGAGAAGACCGGTTTCTCGTGAAATGGACGGTCGAGGAAGCCGCACCCGCGTTTGTTTCCGCCGGCTTGGTCACGCCCCTGGAGATGGATGGGATCCTCGCCGACATGGAGCGCGACACGTTAAATCTCGACATCCTGCCCCTTGGACCGCGTATGTCGTACGTCTGGGGAAGAAAACCAAGCCGGGTTTTGGAAGACTAGTTTTGGGAGACTAATTGACATAGGAAGCCGATCGGCATTTAATCGGCCCCGCGAAACTATGCGGCTTACCGTACCCCTATTCATTGCCGTTTCTCTGCTCCTTACCACCGCCGGTTGCCGCAAGGCCGCTCCTCCCGCGGACGCGGATTGGACCCTGTATGGGAGAACTCACGACGAGCAGCGCTTCAGCCCCTTAGCCCAGATCAACGAGGGGACCATCGGCCAACTCGGTCTCGCCTGGAGCAGGGAACTCGGCTCTACCCGCGGCCTCGAAGCCACCCCACTCGTCTCTGACGGAGTTATCTACACTACCGGCGAGTGGAGCATCGCCTATGCCCTCGACGCCAGGGACGGCAAGATCCTCTGGACCTTTGATCCGAAGGTAGATCGCTCCCGTGCCCGGAGGATCTGCTGTGATGCGGTCAATCGCGGCGTGGCCCTCTACAACGGTAAGGTCTACCTGGGCACGCTGGATGGCCGCCTCATCGCGCTGGACACGAAATCCGGAAAACCCATTTGGGACCATGTCATCGCCGATCAGTCCCAAGCCTATGCCATCACGGGTGCGCCCCGCATTGTGAAGGGAATGGTTCTCATCGGCAACGCCGGCTCGGAGTTTGGCGTGCGGGGGTATCTCTCCGCGTACGACACCGAAACCGGAAAGCAGGTCTGGCGCACCTACACCGTCCCCGGCAATCCGGCGCAGGGATTTGAATCCAAGGCTTTGGAGGACGCGGCAAAAACCTGGCACGGGCCGTGGTGGGTCGCGGGCGGCGGAGGGACTCCGTGGGACACCATCGTCTACGATCCCGATCTCGATCTCGTCTATATCGGCACCGGCAACGGAACTGCCTGGTATCGCGATCAACGCAGCCCGGGCGGGGGAGACAACCTGTATCTCGCTTCCATCCTCGCGCTCCGCCCGGCCACCGGAGAGATCGTGTGGCACTACCAGGTAACGCCGGGCGAAAACTGGGACTACGACGCGACCCAACCCTTAATGCTCGCCGATCTCAACCTGGGCGGCTCCGCACACAAGGTGATCATGCAGGCCTCGAAGAACGGATTCTTCTACGTCCTCGATCGCCAGACCGGCCAATTCCTTTCCGCCAAACCATTCGTAAAGGGCATCACCTGGGCCTCCGCCATCGACCCCGCCAGCGGTCGCCCCGTGGAATTGCCGACCGCCTATCAGGGCATGCAGGCAGTGCTTGTCTCTCCGGCGCCAGGCGGCGCGCATAACTGGTACCCCATGGCGTTCAACCCTTCGACCGGTCTTGTCTATGTGCCGGCACGAGAGGGCTCGCAGAATCTGCACGCGCCGGATAAGAATTGGACCTACCAGCCGACCAGTTGGAATCGCGGAGAAGACGCGGCCTACAACGGCCCACTCCTTGAACAAGCGCGAAAGAAGCCCGCCATGACCGGCCACCTGATCGCATGGAATCCTGCCGAGCAGCGCGAGGTATGGAACGTATCCCTTCCCTTGGTCGAAAGCGGTGGAGTACTCGCGACCGCGGGCAACCTGGTCTTCCAGGGCCGCTCCGACGGAATCTTCTGCGCCTATCGCGCAACCGACGGCAAGAGGCTTTGGGAGTTCGATGCCGGCACGGGCATCATGGCGCCCCCCATCACCTACACGCTGGGCGGAGTGCAATATGTCACCGTCATGGTCGGCTGGGGTGGCTCCGCGGGAGAAAACAATATTCCCGGGAGCGGTCCGGTTAAATCCGGCTATGGCCGTGTCCTCACGTTTTCACTCGGTAGCAATACGAAGCTCGACGTGCCGCCATTTGGACCGCAGGGACCGCCCTCGCCGGCGATCAAGAGCCACGCCACGCTGGCTACACTTCGCGCAGGCACGATCCTGTTCAACCGCTACTGCTTCTACTGCCACGGTGTGGGAGCCATTTCGAGTTCGAGCGTTCCCGACCTGCGCTATGTGACCGCCTTATCCGACCAGCAATTCGAGTCCATCGTATTGGAAGGCGCACGCCAGCAAGCGGGCATGCCTTCATTTAAGGATGCGCTCAAGCCTGACCAATTGAAGGCCATCCGCGCCTACATAGTAGACCGTGCCGTCGCAGCCAAACCGGTTGCAAGCGAAGCACCCTGATGGCCCCACGTGTGCAAGAGTGATGGCATAGGACTAAGCATGGCCCACTCAGAGAAGATAAGTCGCACCCGCATAGGCGGCAAGGGCAGGGTAGTAATTCCAGCCTGCTTCCGCGCTGCCCTCGGTTTCAAAGTAGGGGACGAGATAGAGGTGCGTATCGAGGACAAAGAGATTCGCATCTCAACACTCGCCGGCCGGCTTGCCAGGTCTCGGGAGCGACTGGAAAATCGTCAAACCAGGACGGATGCTCTCTGACGAACTAATTGCCGAACGCCGCAGGGGAGCCATGAGGGAGACAGGGCCGGCTTAGCGCTCGCCATCTCCTTGGGCGCACCGGTTTATACCACCGACCGGCTTTGGAAAAAACTCAAGCTGAATGTTCCGATTTTGCTTCTTCGCTAAACAGCTCAATCCGAATGCCCCATGGATCGGAAAACACCGGCTTGGCAAAGCCATCACGCTCTGCCGCATACCCTTCACGCGCAAAGCTCGCCTTCACTTCTACTACATCCTGCTCGCTAGGTAAGAGCAGCTCCCAGAAAAGTAACCGGGCATCCTGTACAGACGCCGCCGGGGAGTCCGACGCCCAGATGTTGAGTCCCACGTGATGATGATAGCCGCCGGCCGAAGTAAACAAAGCTCCGGGATAGCGCCACGTCATAATGTCCAGTCCAAGCGCGTCATGATAGAACTTCTTCGCATCGGTCAGATCGCCAACAAAGAAATGAAGGTGCCCCATGCTCGTTCCCAGGGGAGCACCGGACCAACGGCCGCTCGCCACGGCCAGCAGTTCATGAAAACGTAACGGCAACACACCGGTAAGCAGCTCTGCCCCTTCCACTGTCCACTGTTCCTGCGGTCGATCGGCGTACACCTCGACCGACAATCCGTCAGGATCGGTAAGGTAAAGAGCCTCGCTGTACAAGTGGTCGCTCGATGCGAACGGCACGCCGTCAGTTTGCACATGCAGCACAAAGTTAGCGAGTGCTGAGCGGCTGGGAAGTAGAAAAGCCGTGTGGTAAAGACCAAGGCGGCTCCGATTCTGAATACTTTGTACTCCAGGCAACTGCTGCAACTCCAGTAACACTTCATCGTTGCCCGCTACGCCCAGATGTGCGACATGATCCTGCTCGATGTGGGACAGAATGACGAGCCCAATCACGGCGGTGTAAAACACGACGGATCGATCCAGGTGAGACACTGCCAGCCGGACACGGCCAATCCGCGCCGCGCTCGGCAAGCGGTAAGCCGCCGGGTGAATGCCGGCCTCAATAGAATGGGCTGTCATCGGAACTACGATTCTACCAACTGAAAAGACTGCAGGTCCGTCCATGCTAAAGTACGCCCATGCTGAGGTTCTATGGCGCACTCTTACTGTTCGTTCCCGCAGTGGCCGCGGCGCAACCAGTATTTCCCACCGCCTTTCCGGCGCAGGAATACGCAGACCGGCGCGCGAACGTCTACGCCCGCATTGGCGACGGCGTAGCCATCCTGCAGGGCGCGACGGAGCGCCCCGGCGAACAGCCCTTTCGTCAATCCAACCAGTTCAACTATCTGTGTGGCATTCTTGAGCCGCGAGCGATCCTGGTTTTGGACGGCAAGACCCGGCGCGCTACTGCCTATCTTCAGCCGGTAACTCCGCGCGACGTCGAGTCCAAATATGGGCCCGGTATGCTCGCCCCAGGTGCGGATGCAACCAGGCAGACCGGTCTCGACGAAACAATGCCCCGCGATCAGTTCGCCACCGCGCTGAAGGAGTTCGCGAAGCAGCATCGTACCGTCTACACCCCGTTTCGCCCCGAGGTCCTTGGAGAATCCTCAAACTACGATGTGGTGTTGCTCAATCGTCTCAATCTCGCCGATCCATGGGATGGCCGCTTGTCGCATGCGGCCTACTTTCGCGAGCGGCTGGCCGCGGCCGCGCCATTCTCGGAGATGCGCGATCTCGACCCTATCCTGGATGACCTGCGCACCATCAAGAGCCCGCGCGAGATAGCCATGATCCGCGAGACAACCCGCATCACCGCCGAAGGTTTGCGACGCGGGATCGAGCGAGCCCACCCGGGCATGTTCGAGTATCAGTTGCAAGCTGAGATCGAATACGTCTTCAAGCAGCAAGGCGCGCTGGGAACTTCGTATTTCGCCCTGATCGCGACCGGCCAAAATACCTGGTATACCCACTACCATCGCGATACCGCACAACTCATGTCGGGAGACATTGTCCAGATTGACGATGCACCCGACTACAAAGGCTACACTTCTGACTTGAGCCGTGTGTTCCCGGCGAACGGAAAGTGGACCCCGGTGCAGCGCGAGCGCTATACGCTCTATCTGCAGTGTTACCGGGCGCTCCTGATGTCGATCGTCCCGGGCAAGACCCCGCGCGAAATCCTCTCCGAAGCATCGGCCAAGATCGATGCGCTGATAGCCGCTCATCCGTTTGCAACGGACGCCGCCGGGCGTGCGACCCGCGAAGGTTTCGAAGACTATGCCAAGAGAGACAAGGACACGCTGAGTGCGAACGAGCCCTTCTCCTTGGGCCACGCCGTCGGTATGGAAGTACACGATGATGTGTGGGAAAAATCTGCTCTTCATGATCGCCTGCAACCCGGCGAGATCTTTACCATCGAGCCGGCCATTCGTTTTGCCGATGACCACACCGGCATGCGCATCGAAGACATGCTGCTCATCACCGCCACCGGCGTCGAAAACCTCTCGGCAGCTCTGCCGGAGGATGCAGACGCGATTGAGGCGCTGATGCACGCCGCGCACAATTGACCTGCGAGCAGGCGCCCAAAATCCTACTCGCAGACCATATCCTGCAATTAAGGAATGACCGGCAACATCTTCGAAATAGCGATGGCTGCCGGGGTGCACGCTGCATGACCCCAGCCACTTGCGCTGACGCCGATCATCAACCCTGCCGCCGGTGTAATGTCATACACAATGTTGTCGGGACGCGTAGCATCGCCGCTCACCCCCGCGGGCACGTGGTCCAGCTTGAGGTTGTGCCGAGTGCGCCAGGCAATATTGTGGTCGGCACACGAAGAATCACCACTGACGCCAACCGCCCCGATCAACTCCTTCTTCGAGTTATAAAGAGCCAGGCCGCCGCCGAACACATTCACGCCACCGATTTTTCCGCCAACCATCGGATCGTCCGCCTGGCCATTCCTCTCCGGGTTTCCGCGATAAGCGACCAGGGTGCTGACGGGATTACTCTCCTGCAAACCAAACAAGCTACCGCCGGGCTGGGTCGCGGTGAACAAATTCGCCGTTGAGAGCGCCAGCGTGGGAAGGCTGAAGGCATTCGCGGTATTCGCTTTTTGCGCCGAGATCACGCGGCTGCCGGGCCACTGATCACCACGCGCCGTACCGGTAAATGCAACTGCGCATACGATCCCATCGCGGTTCACCACGGTGCCCCACATATTGAGGCCAAAGCCTCCATTAGTCGCGGCCTGAGCCGCATCCAATGCCACCTTCAAAGCATCGTGCGACGGGAGCAGCTTGCACGCCTGGTCCCAATCATCGTCTCCATTTTCTGCTTGCACAACGTTTGCCCCCTGAGTGAGCAAACATACAGCGACCAGTACTACGGTCTTCCACAACACACTCTTGCTCATAGCTTTTCCTCTCTTCGTCCTCACTGCATTGGAATACGTATCGAAATACCAGGAGGGACCCTGCGAAATGCGCCGACCAATCGCCGAACTTGCTGGCGGCGTTAAGGGTACCACCTTGTTTTCAAGCAGGGGTGAATTTCGGTGGAGCTCATTCTCCCGTTCATTCGCGGGAGTTTGTGGCATGGCCGGCCTTTATTGCAGGACGATGTAGCCCGGCGTTTTCGGATACGTGATGCAGCGGCCGGAGGGTAGCTGGAACTGAACGCCGACCTTATTTTGCTGACAGCTATAGCCGGGAGGCGCGGTTTCGCGGTTGCCCTCTTCGATCAGGGTCACGGGTTGGTCCGTCTTGTTCCACACGCCCACATAACCCTCATCCTGCCCTTTCCGATTGGAGCCGACGCACGTACCCGGGGTAAGCAGCGGCAGCGTGGTGGGGTCGGCAAGTGAGCCGGCCTGGGTCCGGAATCCAGGCCGGATGGCGTCCAGCTTGTTGAACACTTCCGCTATTGTCACGGGCTTGCCCGGAGGAAACGCCGATTGCATCTGCCGTAGCACGGAGGCGAGATCCTGCCCGCGAACGAAGAAAAGGGCCAGCCGCACCGTCTCAATTTGCAGCCAGTCATAGTTGTCAAAGCCCACTCCGAAATAGATAAGGTCCATATCTTCGAACGATGTATAGCGTGGCTTCGTTGTCGGATCTTTGCGTGCGTGCAGCACCGCTGGAACGAGCTCTGGTCGCGCATGGAGAGCGTATGCCGTAGCCAGAGTGGTCGCGTAGAACTCCTGCAGAAACAGATCTGGCGCGACGAAGCTGGTTGCGTGTTGAAAGATATGGCCGGTCTCGTGGAACGCGATGAAGTTCAACTCCCGGCTCGAGTCGACGTGAGGATCTCTTCCGGGAAATGTCTGAAAGGAGTCCGGCATAAAGACGACGTCGCCCTCTCCCGCCATGGCTTGCGGCATGGGGTAGGGAGCCAGGTCGTGGATGCGATCCCAATCCGACTGGTTGAGGACCGCCAGCGTAATCGAGGGAGTTACGTGCAGCTGGCTGGCATACCAGGCGGCACAATCGGAAATCTCTGTTTGATCGCGAAGCGCTTGCGCTTTGGTCCCGATGGAATAGTAGGTAGGGACGGACCCATCAAGATGGGAGAGGTGCAGCGCACGCAGCCGCAACAACGCGTTCGGGGTTTCTGCCGCGGACGGGAGACCGCCGGCGATATAGATCAGGACCAATAGCAAAGGAAGAGAAATGCGCAAGTGGAGACGATGCGGCAGGACCATGACCCATGCTCCGGCATTTGTCATCTGACTGTCGAGTAAAGAAAAGCATTCGGTGTCGGATAAGATTGTCCGTCGATGCGCTTAGTGCCATGAGCGAACTTGCTATTGCAAAACTCGAGAGACGGTCCATTGTCCGCATACAATGCGGCCATGCAGCCTAAAGAATATTTAGCAGAACAGCCACATGATCCACGCAAACGCAGCGGTGCTTCCTTACGAAGCTGCTTTCTCTTTGCTTTGGGGCTGCTCGTCCTAACGTGTTCTGTTTTGTTGGGCGCAAGCCATGCCTTCCTCCGCGCCGAAAATACCTCCGATTTCCCTGAGGGTTTCGACGCTGTTCGGGCAGCCCCCGCGAGTCACCGGGTTGTTTTCGAGAACACCTTCATTCGCGTGTTGTATGTCACGCTCCCGCCGGCCGGTACGGCTGAACCAATGCACTACCATCGCTGGCCGAGTGTTTTTCTGGCCTACTCCACGGGCGGCAAAACGGCTCACATTCGCTACCATACCCCGGACGGAAAGGTACGCGATTCACCCAGCGAGAACGAGCCGGTGCACGCCGGCGCCTGGGAGAGCGGCCACTGGATGAAACCCGAACCCATGCACTCCATCGAAGTGGTCGAAAATCCGGCGGCCGGCCCCGGAAGCATTCCAGGCTGGCTTCGCGTTGAAGTGAAATACGCGCTCAAGTGACCAGAACTCCAGTGTCCACAAACGGACACGGCACCATGGAAACGGACGTTTGCCGGCTTCTCTATCGATCCTCGATCACAGAAAATGCTGGCTTTGCCACGATCCGGTGTTTAGGTCCTCTGCGTGCATCCAGCGCAGGCAATCGGGAGGCTGACGGTGAACACTATCCTGCAGGATCTGCGATTCGCTCTTCGCCAGGTGCGCCGTTCCCCTGGCTTCACCGCCGCCGCTGTTTTCATCCTGGCGCTCGGCATAGCCGCTAATGTGATTGTCTTTGGCGTCCTGCAAGCGGTCATCCTCCAGCCGCTCGATATCCCTCGGCCAGACCGGGCGGTCACCTTTGCGCCCCATGCTTCCGGGTATCCCGTGTTCTCGTATCCCGAGGTACGCGATGTGCGCAATCAAAACACCGTGTTCTCTGCGGTCGCCGCAGAAGAGCTGCAGGTCTTCGCGTTGGAAGCCAATGGAGCCACCAGTCCCGTCTGGGGCTCGGAAGTAAGTGGCGAATATTTCAAGGCCGTTGGGATCCGGCCATTCCTCGGACGCCTGCTTCAACCATCGGATGACGACCATCCTCTTGCCTCCGAAGCCGCTGTCCTTTCCTGGCCCGCGTGGCAGAGCCGCTTTGGATCGGACCCCAACATTGTGGGCAAGGCGGTGCGCATCGATAAGCATGCCTACACCATCGTCGGTGTTGCGCCCGAAGGTTTCTACGGAACCCAGAAATTTCTCCAGTCCGATCTCTTCGTGCCCATGGCGAACCAGGCCTCGCTCGAAGGCGTGAGCTGGCTCGAGGATCGAAGCAATAAGAATGTCTTTCCCATCGCGCGGCTCAAAGACGGCGTCACCATGGCCCAGGCGCAGGGAGAGCTGGATAGGATCGCATCCCGCATCGCAAAACAGGATCCGAAAGAAGAGGAAGGCCTGCAGTTCAGACTGGCACCGCCAGGCCTCATCGGCGACTTTGTGCGCAGCGCCGCCCGCCGCTTCCTGGCCGGGATCATGGGCCTCGCGGCCATCGTTCTGCTAGCCGCCTGCGCGAACCTGGGCGGCTTGTTCGCGGCGCGAACCGCGGATCGCGCCCGCGAGATCGCCATTTGCGTCGCCATCGGCGCAAGCCGGTGGCGCGTCGTGCGCCAGTTGTTGATAGAAGCTCTGGTGATCTCCATCCTGGGAGCGGCCTGCGCGTGCGTCTTGTCCTGGTCCGCCCTTAACGGCTTGGCCGCCTGGGTTCCCCCAAGCGATTATCCCGTTCACTTCCGCGTGCAGCCGCAACCTTCGCTCATCCTGATGGCGTTTCTTATCTCGATTGTCGCAGCGGCGGTTTTCGGCTTGATGCCCGTCCGGCAAATATTCAAGACTGATCCCAACGAAGCGATCAAGAGCGGTATGCAAACCTCCGGGGGCCGCAGGTGGGCGCTGCGCGATGTGCTGCTGGCCGCGCAGATCGCCCTCTGCTGCATCACCGTGACCGCGGGCTTTGTCTCCCTGCGCGGCCTGAGCAAAGCCCTGACCACCGACATAGGGATTCAAACCAGGAATGCAACCTTGACCAAGTTCGACCTGGCCCAGGCCGCGTACACCGGCGACTCCGGCGCGCAATTCCAGCGGCAATTGCAGGAAAGGCTCTCCCACCTGCCAAACGTCGAGGCCGTCGCATATGCTAGCGGCACACCCCTTTCCGAGACACTCACCACGACTGTTTTCAAGCGGGAGACTACGGATTTCCGCACGTCCAACCAGGCGTTCGATGCGTTTTACTACAACATCTCCCCAAGCTACCTGGCCGCCGCCGGAACTCCACTGCTTGCCGGCCGCGATTTTCAAGTGACCGACGATGCCAAGAGTCCCCTGGTCGCGATCGTCGATCAGCAATTCGCCCGCACACTCTTCCACGTGGATAATGCTGTCGGCCGCTATTTCAAGAACCGTAACGGTGGCTTAATCCAGATCGTCGGTATGGTCGCGGATGGAAAGTATTTTCTTCTCAGCGAAGATCCCCAGGAGGCGGTGTATTTCCCGATCCTGCAGCAACCCAGCACGATCACCTCGGTGATTGTCCGCACCCGTCCGGATGCTTCCGGAACGGCTTCGGAGGAGATGGCCGGCACGGTCCGCACCGTCGTCCATCAGTTCGATCCGGCGATTGCGATTCGTTCCTCGGCGACGTGGTCGAGCCAACTGACGTTCAGCTTTTTCCCCGCCCAGATCGCGACCGTGTCGCTGGGGCTGTTTGGCGCATTTGGCCTGCTGTTGTCGATCACCGGCACGTTCGGCCTGGCCTCCTACACGGTCAGCAAGCGGATGCGCGAGCTCAGCATCCGGGTGGCGCTTGGCGCCCAGGCCAAGGAGATTCTTTCCACCGCCCTCGGCCGGTTGCTGACTTTGATTGGGATAGGCTCCGCGATCGGTCTGAGTCTCGGCCTGGCCACTGGCCGCATGCTTTCCCATGTCGTTTACCAGGCCTCCGCGCAAGACCCCTGGGTACTGACCGCGGTCGTCTGCACCCTACTCCTGACCGGATTGCTCTCCGTCGCCGGCCCAGTGCGGCGGGCTCTCCATGCCGACCCTGCCAGCCTGCTCCGCGAGCAATAATCAGGAGGCTGCTCCCCGGTGATTTGTGCTTTTTATGCTCTTTATGCTTTTTAAGCCCCCCGCTTCGGAGTTTTTTGGCGACTGGACCCTGGAACCGACTACCGTTCGGCGATACCGCTGAGAACGAAAGGATCGCCAACCGTGAAGGCCGGGAAGTATAGTGCTGGCTAAGCCGCAAGGGCCAGGGTGGTTTCTCTATGAAGCGCCATCTACTGCTTGTACTCTCGGGATGCCTCATCCTTTCGCTTGCCGTCCACGCTAAATCGAAGACCCTGCCTGCAGTATTCAAGAACGCACAGTTTGTGCGCGTGGAGGCGTACAACGGCGACACCTTCAATCCCAATGTGCTACCCGACGACCGCCGTGCCATCTATGACGTCGAGCAGCGATTGCAAGACCGGGAACTCTACACGCTCGTGCTGGAGCGTAAAGACGCGGATCTGGTTTTGGTGGTGCGCAAAGGCCGGGTTGCCAGCGCAACTGGCCGGCTCGGGGTAGACATTGGAGGGTCGCCGCGACAACGAGGCCAGTCCCAGCCCCAGCCCGATCCAACCCGCGACGAGTCCGCAGTTGGATACGGTGTCGGCGCAGATGCCGGCCCGGCGGACGACCTTCTCGAGGTCTATATCCTCGACCCTAACGGCCGTCTCAATGGCCCGATATGGACGCACCTGCAAAGAGACGGTCTGGACGAGCCAACGCTCCCGCTCTTCCAGCAGTTGAAGCATGAAGTGGATACGTCTTATCCAAAATGATTTGCCTTGGACCAGGCAAAAAATAGCGCCCGCGCAACCTGGCTTCGGTGTCCAAGTCAGAACCGGCAAGCGATGAGCAAGCTCGCTCCCCACATGACGCGCTCACTTCAACGACCACCCACCGTCTCCTTTATAAAGCCAACTTAATAACTAGGTCGGGGCTTACTTAATAACTAAATCATGAATTACTCATTAGAAGCATAAGTGCGTTGGATTCCTTACCTGTTATCCACCGCAGACGGCCAAGGTGTCTGGGTTATACTGGCGTCCACATCTCCCCTTTGTTGCACGGCACCGCTTGTGATCGCAGTGATGCGATGATTTCTGCTTTTTTGCAATGTAAGTAAAGGCCATAACCTGAGTTACACGATGACGGAGATACTCACCACCTATTGGCAGGCATGTGTCATCGGCACATTCCTCCTCGGCTTTACGCTCGACTTCCTGGCCTGTTTTCTCGTGCGCGGACTCTTATTGAGACGCCGCTTGAAGCGAAGCATCGCCGAGATTGAGGAGATTCGCAACATAACCCGGGGTGTCGCGACCGATCTCGATGCCATTGCCGGCCATGCCATGACCAGCAACACCATGGGCGACCTCTGGCACGAATACGCCAAGACACTTCATCCGCAGCGAGAAGCCGATGAGCAGGGGAGAAGCTGGGTGGTCCGCTGGCGCGCCACCGCTCTGGCCGAAGCGTTCTTTACCAACCAGGCGGTGGTCGATTCTCCACTCCGTACCGACTACTACAAACATCTGCCCGGCATCCTGACCGGCATCGGCATCATCGGCACCTTTACCGGTCTTATCCAGGGACTGCTCAACTTCAACGTCTCTCCCGACTCCGCGGTGATGGAAGCTGCTCTCAGCAATCTTCTGGTAGCCGTCGGCCACGCGTTTGTCATCTCGGGAAGCGCCATCTTCCTTGCCATGGCCTTCACCTTCATTGAGAAGATCCTGATCAGCAGCCTCTATCGCAAGGTCGAAAAGCTGCAACAGAAGATCAACGGCCTGTTCGCCGGCGGTGCTGGGGACGAATACCTGGAACGCATCGTCAGGGCCTCCGAAACCTCGGCCACCCAGGCAGTGCAGATCAAGGACTCCCTGGTCGCCGACCTGAAACAGATACTCTCCGACATGACGGCGCAGCAGATGGCCGCGGCGTCCCGGCAAAGCGACCGAATCTCCTCCGACCTGGGAAAGACCATCTCCGGCAGTCTCGAACCCATTTCGCACGCCTTCGCCAACGTAAGCGCCAACCAGGGAGAGGCCGTCAGCAAGCTGATGGTGGATGTTCTCGCAAGCTTCTCGAGCCAGATACGAGATATGTTCGGCGGCCAGATGACGGCAACGCACCAGCTTCTGCAAACCATGAACGGGGCGATGCAGGCGACCGCGGGAAAATTCGAATTGCTCACCGCCTCGATGGACAGCGCCGGCAAGAACACCAGCAATGCGATGGCCGAGCGTATGACGCAGGCAATCGGCGCCATGGAAACGCGACAGCAGATGTTTAACCAGCAAATGGCGGAACTGACCACCCAGTTGCGCGCCACGGCAAGGGAAACGCAGAACGAGGCCGCCCAGAAGTTGCAGGAGTCCCTGTCGGCGATCGTGACGCAATTGCACACCCAGGCCGAAGCCTCCGCCGGCAGGCAAGCCGAGCAGTTGGGCCGCATCAGCCGCGAGAGCGGCGCCGTGATTGGCTCCATCAGCAGCCAGGTGGAGCAGTTGATCCTGCAGTCCATGCAGACTACCCAGGGATTACAGGCGAGCGTCTCCGCGCTCACTGCCTCCACCGGTGACTCGATCGCGAAGATGAACAGCGGCGCCGAGATGCTCAGTACCGCATCGAGCGACCTCGCCAGGACCAGCACCCGCGTAGCCGAATCGCTGCGGCTGGCGGGCGGTACGGTGGAGAACATGCGCGAAGCCGCCAATTCTCTGACCGAGGCCAGCAACACCACGCGCCAGGTCTCGTCAGAGTATGCGCGGTCGCGCGACGTCTTCGCGACGATGGTCACCGACCTCAGGGGAACAGTCGACAACGCCAGGCGCGAAGCCGGCATGACTGCCGAACTGCTGGCCAACCTTAGGCAGGGAGCCGACCAGTTGAGTCAGGCCGAAAAGCGCGCAGCCGATTACCTGGCGGAGATCAATAACGTTCTAGGCCAGGCCCATGAGGCCTTCGCCGTCAACATCGAGAAGACTTTGCGCAGCGCCAATGCCGACTTTCACAAACACCTGGCGGAAGCGGTTGGCCACTTATCCGGCGGCATTCAAGATCTGGGCGAACTGCTGGAACAAATTCCCGCGCAACGGTAAGGGGGAGGAATGGCACTCTATCTCGGGCCCGGCAGAAGTCATCAGGCAGAAGCCGAAAAGCCGTTCTGGATTTCATTTTCGGATTTGATGACCGCGCTGATGGTACTGTTTCTGGTTGCCATGGCAGTGGCCATCCATGCGGTTAAAACCGGCGTGGACAACGCCAATGCCGCGGCCAACCATCGCAGCGCATCGATTCGCGCCTGCATGGACGAAGTAGAGAGCGCCACCCGCAGCATTCCGGGAGTTTCGGTGAAGGAATACTCCATCGACTTCGGTTCGCGCGCCAATTTCCAGTTGAACCGGCATGACCTCACCGCTGCGCAGGTCTCCGTGCTCCGCGCGTTTGTTCCCCAGGTGGTCGCGATTACCAAGGACCCGGGATGCGAGCGGTGGCTCAAACGCGTGGTCGTGGATGGCTTTGCCAGTAAAGAGGGAACCTATCTCCGCAATCTCGATCTCAGTATCGAGCGGTCAGAACGGGTGCTCTGCGTGTTGCTCGATCCCACAGCCGCCGGCGCTCCGAGTGAAGAAGACCGAAGGCTCATCCAGAAGCTCTTTTTTGTCGGCGGATCCTCTTCGAACTCGCTGAAGGCCAAGCCGGCCGAGAGCCGGCGTATCGAGCTGAAACTTGAGTTTTACGAATTGAAGGAGCCCAAGGAAACCAATATGGCTGACATTCCCCTGAGCACGGAATCCACATGTCCCATCGACCAGCGATAACCGATGCCCTGTTGCTCGAGGCAAGCATCATGCGGCGATTTGCCGGGGCATTCCGCAACCCGGAGATGTGGACCACCCGCAATGACATGGAGAAGGCCCTGCAATCGGTTCGCAAGGCCTTCGATAACCCGGTATCGTCGTCCGGCGATCGCCGTATCGCCGACTCCGTGGCTTTGTTTCGAAAGACCAGGCGCATTGCGAATTTTGTCGCGCTCAAGTACATCTGCCTGGGAGCGGGTGAATGCAGCAGCGAGGGGTGCGTGCTGGGCGATACCGAGTTGCGCGAGATTCTGCTCTTTCGCGCCGGCGAAGGAACGTTGCGGGCACAATTGAAATGCTTTCACGGCCTGTTGCGCAGTTATTTCACCTTTGCCCGCGACGACAAAGATCGGACGCCCGCCGCCAGTGAAGGATGGGTGGTGCTTCGTCAGTGGCTGTCTCAGCAGTTCACGTCTCTTTCTGAAGCATTGGCCCAGGCTCCCGGGGCGCGGGTACCGGAGTGGTTCAGTTTTCTCTGCGGCCATGTGAATCTGCTTACGCCTGCTCCGTGTGAAGTGTATGGTGTCGCGTTGGCGAGCGGAAGCTCCGCGGTGTTGCAGGAGGTCAGGGCAGGGCTCGCGATACCGCAAGAGTCCTGGCTTTGGGAGGAGGCACTTCTGGCCCGCGTAATGCAGGCCGTCCGTCTTGCCGATGCGCCTTTCCAGGAGTCGATCGATCGCGTACTGAGCGTCATCTTCTGTAGCCCAGAACTGAGGATTTCGCAGCGCCTCTCCGCCCGCTGCGTCGCCTTATTGGTGTCGCGGTACGCGCGCTGCACCAGTCGCCTGGAGTGTATGGCGTTGCGCGACGCTGCCATTTCAGCCATCGGCAATCCCTGGCTGCGCCGCCAGGCATGGGACGCCTATGTGCTCGATGCCACGGGAAAGCCGGACGCGGCGGCGCGCGAACTCATCCTTGGATGGCTCCGCCGTGGATTAATCAAAGACTTTTTCGAGATGCTCAGCGAAGATCGCGCGGCCGAGCCCAGAAGGCTACAGTATTGGTTACGTTTTGAGCCGGTGATCGAGGATATGTGGTTCATCCTCGGCAGCCAGGCGCGCAGGTCTGCCCAACCCGAATACGTAGACTTTCGCACCCGCGCCCAGGGCAGGGTACTAGGGCTCTCCGGCCAAACCCCGCCGACCAACAACGCATTTGTCATGCGCATCGGCGGCGCCCTTGCGGTGGAATTCGGGGTCACCAACAACGCCTGCTTCCTGTTTGCGTGGGAGCAGTTGCCGAAAGCCGTGGCCGGCAAGCTCGCCGCGGGCACCGAAGACCTTGAGGTGGATATCGAAAGCCTCCGCGGCGGCATCAAGCTGGTGCATCGCGATAGCCCTCGTGCTGACGAGAGTTGGGAAGTCAAGTTCGACCAGACCATCGTCCCCATCGTCGGCTACAGTCCCTTCCAGCGGCCTCTTTCCAGGCGCAACACTCCTTCCTTCCCAGGGGTCGCGCCACCATTCCGTTGGGTGGATGTAGAGAGGCATGCGGAAACACACAATCTGCGCATCGAAGATCACCGCTCCAAAGGGGGCGCCTACTGGGTGCTGGCCGGCAACGACGATGCCAACCTTACCCGGGAACTTCGCGGCTGGGGTTTTCGTTACCGGGCGGAGAGAGGTTGGTGGAGAGAGTGAAGGCTGCATTCCTGGCGCCCTTCTTGCGGCGAGCGGCAGTGCCTGCTGTGCCGGCCGGGGTTGCGCCCATCGTCAAAAGTTACGCCTTTGAAGGCGTGAGCTTTCGGCCTCCGGCAGAGCGTCAGGAAGATTGGTTGCGTAAGCCACTCGATTTTGTCGGGCAGGAGTCGATGGTCTCCTTTCTCGCACAAGTCGAAGAGGAGGAATTTGCCCGCTTGTTCGACCAGCATCTCCTGCTCAGTTGGGATTCAGTTTATGAACTGGCCGTCTCGGAAAACTATCGCAGTGGCTTATCGCTCATCGGGCTTCCTCCTATCCTGCCGTGGCGGCCCCGCCTGGAAAGCCAGGGTGGTTTGGGAGACAAGGATTTCGCAATCGTGTTGGCGGGATGGACTGCGCCGACCGGGGAAAAGGTCCAAGGGGACCTCAGCTTGAGTGGAGCAGTCGTGACCTGGAAGAGCGAGCAATCCTTGTTGAGTCAGGAAACGTGGCTCATCGTGCAGGAGATCGCGGCCTTTCATCGCCGTTGGCTGGCGGAACGCACCGCTGACTCCAACCGGCGGGGTTGGGCCAGGATCCGCAAACATGCCATTGCCGCGAAGGCAGACCTGTCTCACTTCCTCAAATCGACGGTGGTGCTGACCCCGGAGAAGCTGAGCCTGCATCTGCGCAAGGGTGACGTGGGTGGCGGCCAACTGGTGGAGGTGATCCCCGATTTTGCCGGTGCCCCCACGCGCTGGATCGACTTTTTCGATCGCAGCGACCGGGTTCTGGAGCGGTATGACATTCCCCACGGCGAGGGCATCACTCAGATCCTGCTCCCCACGGAGATGCGGTCGGTTTTGCGCGAAATCAAGGCGATGCCCGGACGAAGAGTCGCTGGATCGCGGGCCGAAGCCTTCGTAAGAAATCCATTCGCTACGCTTGGTCCCGATGCGGCGGCGGTGATCGATCCGGCAGAGTTCGATGTGGCACGCGAGGACGCGGGAATCTCGTTCGCGCGCTTTACTCCAGAGCTCCTCCGCGACGCTCAGGGAGGGTTGACGGGTGTGGCATTGAACGTGGAAGAGAGCCGCAAAGGATGCGTCTCTCAAACCAAACTCCGGATTTCGACGCCCACGGAGCTGGCAAAGTTCGTGGCCCGTCTGGGCGAACGCATCGCCCAGGATGCGCAATGCTGCTTTTGGAATGGACACGAATTGGAAATCCTGGGCGATACGCAGGAGCACCTCGCCACTCTGCAACGGGCGCTGAGCGAATGGCGAAAGCCTGAGAGCTTCACCCTGGACGACATCTTTGACCTGTCGCAATATTCCCAGCGCATCGAAGGATTCGGTGTCGAGAAGCCGTATTACTCCCCGTTTATCGCCCGAAGAGGTCAAGTGTCGGCATGGTTCCCCGAAGAGGTGAGCTATGGCGTCACCTATCAGCCGAATGACGGGAGCGATCCGGTTGCCATGCCTCTGGAGGAAGCCGTGATCGATGAGTTGGCGGATAGGCTCGAGGCCGCCAGAACGGGATACACCGGCTCGATCGTGGTACCGGGCTTCCCGTGTCCAATCCCAGCACAGGAAGCCGATCGCATCGTGTCCTCGTTCAGGGCCGCCCAGAGCGATTTGAGACAGGGAAGATTCAACCCTGAAACCCTGCAACCGATCAAGCATGCGTTGGTGCGCAAGCAGCTTGTCGTACGGTCGAATCTGGACAAAGTGGAATACGAAGAGCTTCGCGGCTCACGGCTGCGCGACGCTAATGAGCCGGCGAGATTGCCTACGACGCTCAAGCCGGAATTTCCTTTGAAGCAGCACCAACTCGAAGGATTGCGTTGGCTGCAACACCTTTGGGCGCATTCCCCAACGGCCTGCCGCGGAGGGTTACTGGCAGATGATATGGGGTTGGGCAAGACCATCCAGATTCTCGCATTCATCGCCGGCTGTCTCGAAACAGATCCAGCCTCGGATCCATTCCTGATTGTTGCCCCGGTATCCCTGTTGGAAAACTGGAAGGAGGAGATAGACAAATTCTTTGTGCCCGGGGCGCTGCCGGTATTGTCACTCTATGGTCCGGTACTCGCAGGAAAGCGGCTCTCCCGTGAGGCAGTGGAAGCGAGTGTAGGCGAGGCGGGGATCGGAAAGCTGCTGGTTCGCAATTGGATAGGGAACGCCAGGATTGTGCTCACCACGTACGAAACGCTGCGCGATCTGGAGTTTTCTCTGGCTCGGCAGAAATGGTCGGCAATGATCTGCGACGAAGCGCAAAAGATCAAGAACCCAAATTCTATGATTTCGCGTGCGGCCAAGAAACAGAATGCACGCTTCAAGATCGCATGCACCGGCACGCCGGTCGAAAATACCTTGACCGACCTGTGGTGCCTCTTCGACTTCATCCAACCTGGACTGCTGGGCGCCCTCGCCGCCTTTGGCCACAAATACAAGCGGCCCATTGAAGCGGAGACCGAGGAGGAGAAGGCGCGTATCCATGAATTACGTCAATTGATTGAGCCGCAAAAGCTCCGCCGGACCAAGGCCGAAGTTGCGAAAGACCTGCCCGCGAAGATTCTCGTGGACGGCTGCCGCAAGCTGGTGATTTCGACGCAGCAAAGAGCGATGTATGCGAGAGCGGTGCATCAGTTCCACCACCCGGAGCCCGCCGGGCCCGAGCAAGGTTCTTCGGGGGTCTTAGCCCTGCTCATGTACCTGCGGATGCTCTGTACCGATCCCAGGCCTGCTGGTGCGCAGTCCGCTGATTACGTAACCTTAACTGAACTCGAGGAGCGCTCGCCCAAGATGGCGTGGCTGCTGGCCGAGCTGCCGAAGATACGCGCACGGCAGGAGAAAGTCATCCTCTTCTGCGAATTCCGCCATCTGCAACGTACACTGCAGCGAGCAATTGGCGAACGATTCCAGGTGATCCCTGACATAATCAATGGCCAGACCACCGCGGCGGCGGAGCAAGCGAACAATCGCCAGCAGAGGATCAGGGCATTTCAAGAGAAACCGGGGTTTGGCGTGATCATCCTGTCCCCTCTGGCGGTTGGCTTCGGTCTCAACATGCAGGCCGCCAACCACGTGATCCACTTCACCCGGAGCTGGAACCCTGCCAAAGAGGATCAGGCCACCGACCGCGCCTACCGCATCGGCCAAACCAGGGATGTGTTCGTCTATTACCCGGTCGTGACTGCGCCCGATTTTGAGACCTTTGACGCCCGGTTGGACGAGCTTCTGGAATGGAAGCGGGAACTTTCGCGCGATATGCTCAACGGCGCCGCCGACCTGTTACCGCACGAGTTTGGCAAGCTGTAGGGACCCGGCGGAGGAGTCCTGAAGTCCCATAATGGGTTTGCGGTATCTATAACTCTTACACACAGTGCTCCGGCGGCCCTGGCGCGCTTACCATGGGACTACGGGCATGATGTCTTTTTCAACGATCCTGGGCGGCTCAGTCTGGATGATTTTTATGTTGTGCCCGATGCTGTGCTGGGCGACGCCGGGCTCCTTCGAATTCTTTGCGGTGCCCGGGGCAATCAACCTGGTCCCATCCAGTATGAATGCCGCCCTCGACGTAACCGGGTCTTTCAGCCTCGCCGACGGGACCTTACACGGTTTCCTGCGCAGCGGATGCGGGAAGGTGACCAGGTTCGATGTCGGAGTGCTCACGACGCAGCCGATTCGTGTCAATGCCGGTGGCGAGATTGCCGGCACCTACTCCGATGTTTCAGGTTTTGATCAAGGCTTTGTCAGGCTGCCCAACGGGGTGGTTGCCAAACTCAACCTCGGCGGCAGCGGTGGTTCAACCGAGGTCACCGATATCAATGACGATGGTACCGTCATCGGCATCTATTCGACGACGAACTCATTCCCCCCATCCCAGGCTTACTTCCGCACCCGGAATGGAATCGTCATTCCATTTACCGTGCCTGGAAGCTCCTGGGTGTATCCCGAGAGCATTAACGACGCGGGTCAAATCACCGGGTTCTATCTCTCCGGAAGTGGTGTAGGGGGCTTCGTGCGTTCGCCGGGCGGCGGCGTCACGGTCTTTGATTCCAACCAGGGTATTGTCCCTCTCGCGATCAACCAGGGAGGAACAATCACCGGCTGGTACACATCCCCTGGCGGCGATTTTGTGCCGTTCCTACGCCAATCCAATGGGATGATCACCCGATTTCAGGTGCCTGGAATGCTTTTGACTCAGGTGATGGACATCAATCAATCCGGCGTCATCGCGGGCTCCTACACGACCCTGAACCGTGGTAATCCGCCCGATATGGGAACCCATGGATTTATGCGCACCCCTCAGGGCGCTGTCGGCTCTTTCGACGTCCCGGGCGCGTCTGTCACTCTGCTCACCGCCCTGAATGATCGCAACGTGGCTACTGGCTATTCCGAGGGCCCGGCAGGCATTCAAGGCTTTCTCCTCGTTCCCGGTGGCCTTTTCAGCCAATAGCTACCGTGCAATGGCTGGGCGCTTTAACCTCGTTTACTTCACCAGCATCTGCGAGCGGAGCTTGCTGTATTGCGACTTGGTCAGAATGCCTTTGCTGACGAGTTGCGAGGTATTGTCGTAGGGGCGGCCGGCGATGATGGCCTGCGCCTGGGCGGGCGTAACCCCGTCCAACGCTTGCAGGTCCTTTGCCGAAGCCTTATTAATGTTCGTCGGGCCCTTCCGTAACAGCCCCTCGAAGACGCCTTTCACCACCGCGCCGGTATTTCGTTTCGCGGCAGCTGTCAGATCCGCAGTGTGCTCTCGTACGGAATCCGGAGTACACCCGGCAAGCAGAAGAGCCAGAAGCGGCAGCGCGAGCCGGCCGGCTTTCCTCATGCAGCACCCAGGTCCGCCAGAAACTCCTTGTGCGTGAGGATTCTGGCGAACATCGGAAGGTTCTTCTCGAAGGTGAACTCCTGCGCCTCCTGCGAGAGCGTTGCCGCGCAGTCGGAGAGCGCAACCATCCGGAACCCTCTCTCGTAGCCGGTACGTGCGGTCGATTCCACGCAGCAATTGGTCAGAAAGCCGGCGACCGCCAAAGTCTGAATCCCACGTGACCGAAGGATGAAATCCAGATTCGTACTGGCGAAGGTGTCGAGCCCGCGCTTGCCTTCAATCACGATGTCGTCCGGAGCCGGTGAAATCGCGTCCGCAATCGCAGCGCCCCAGGTTCCGCGCACAAACGCATTCGAGTCCACCACGCCTTTGAGGATGCCATACGGATGTGAGGTGATCTCTCCATAGCCCTTGGCAAAGGTAATGGGAGCAAACATCACCGTGACGCCCGCGGCTCGTGCCTGGTTCGCAACCGCCACGGAATGAGCGAGCATGTTCGTGCTCTCCATCACCGCCTTGACGCCTTCATGCAGAGCGCCCCCTTCGGTGGTGAAATCGTTCTGGTACTCGATCAGCAGCAGGGCCGCGGTTTTCGGATCAATGGCCATGGAATCCCTCTGAGTGATTGTTTCACAAACATGCGCCAGATCGGCCCCCGGGTCATGCCGGCTTGCGGCCCCAATTCTCTACAAAGGTCATGACGCTGGTCCAGTAATGTGGGTCTTCGTAGCCGGCGTAAAATCCTTCGAGCATATTGCCCGTCATGTGACCGGATTTCTCGAGCGACGGCGCCAACTCCCGCATGGTTGCGGTCCAGTAGGCCGCCCAGGCAGACCCACCATTGAACTGCGCTGTGTGGCCTTCTCCGGCAACATCCTCGAGGCCGAGCGAATCGAGCCAGGCGGGAATCTTGCGGCCAATGAAGTAGTCGATGCCGGCGTCCCGAGACCACGCCAGCCATCCTTGCCAAAAACTGTGCATGGCTTCCGGCTCGCTGACCGTGCAGGACAGCATGTCAGGTTCGATAGAAAGCAGCACGCCGCCCGGCTTGAGAGCGGCGACCATGCGCTGCAAGGCGGTACGGGCAGGGGTTACATGGTGAAGCAGGGCGCGGGCGACGACCAGGTCATACGCATCCTCTTCTATGGAATCCCGCAGGACATCGATGCGGCGGACTTCAAGACCGGGCCTTTGCAACTGCGCAATATAGGTGAGATCGATGTCGCTCGCGACTACGTGACCCGTGGGCGCCACGTAGCCGGCCAATGCTTCTGCAATCGATCCATTACCACAGCCGAGTTCCAGGCAGCGCCAGCCCGGGCGAACGCCAAGTCCCGCCAAGCGAGAGCGCTCCATCGGATCAAGCAACGTGGACATCAACTCCAGCCGTTGTTGTTCGCCCCTTAATGCGTGGGGCAAGGTGTATTCACGCATCCATGTCACCCTGCGCCCGGATTATACGTCAGTTCGCCACGCCCCCGGCGGTCTGGCCCCTAGTTGTTACGCTGCGCAGTCCACGGAGCCTGCCCGCCATTGACGGAGTAATAGCCAGACATTCCGGTGCTCGTGATCTGACCGTGAAAGGTGAGAACATTCCGAGTGTCGGTGCTGAACTCCACGCTATTTCCGCTGACCCACCCCTGAAGCTTGCCGTGCTGATTAGGCCCGTGGAAGCTGCCGGTGAGGATACTGCCATTTTGCGTGAGTTGAATCTCCTTCAACGAGCTGCCGGGATGTTGTGCGTCCTCAGCATAGATTGTCCAGTTGCCGGTGAGGTTCTGCACCGGTGCGTTGTTGCTGATGCTGGGGCCCTGCGATGCGTTGCCGGACGGGGGGGCGCCGCTGGCGAAGCCGGCAGCCATGTTGAGTTCCTCATTGGCTTGCATCAGGAACTGTTTCGCTCTGCCGGCATGGCCGCCGAGGTGAGCATCATTGTCCCGCTGGGCTTCACTGATGCTGGAAAAGGCTTGAATGATCGACTGCTGAGCCGCCGCAAGAGCGGGCTGTTGTGAAGGGTCGATCGTGGCTGACGGGCCCTGCGCGAATGCCATGGCGCAGCTGACCGCAATCAGTACAACGAAGAGGATAGAAGTGCGTTTCATGATGTTTCCTTTCGAGATGCAAATTTGTTAAGAGTCAGACCTAGTCCCACAGGGCAACGACGATCTCGCCCTTATCGTTGAGTACCAGTGTCATGCGGTTCGGATCGGAGTCGAGGCTGCCGATGCCTTCCGAGTCCCGCAGGATGCGCGTGTTCTTCGGCAGCTCCTCTTCGCGCACAATGGTGTCCTGGGCGTGACTAACAGGAACGGCCGCGCCCTTGCGCAGCAGATACTTGCCGACGCAACTGGAGCAATCCTTTGGCTGGCCATCCGCCTCGACGTAACCGGGGAAGTTGGCGAGAGAGACGCGATTGGTGGCCCCGTGCACGCGGACGCCCTTGAAGGGATGTCCTGGTTCGATCGCGAAGACAGCCTCGATCAGCGGATACGCAGTGGGGCTGGTGTTGTTCTCAGGGGCTTCCGCCACGAAGGCGAGATCGAGAATGCCATCGACAGGAACTCCCTTGGTGAGCGGAATCAGTTCGCCTGATTCCCATCCATCCGTGCTTGCCAGGCCGCGGACACGCACGATGTCCAGTTGCGGTGGGTGGACGCTGTGAAAGACTTCGACGCTCGACACCCAGAATACGGGAGCGGTGTGCGCCGGCCCCTCCTGGGCAGGAGCCGCGGGCGCGCTGGTCTGGGGGCCGTTGACGGCAGGTGGAGTGGTTTGCGACATCCCGATGCCGCTAAGCATCAGGGCGACGGGAACGATTGCGGTGAGTTGTTTGAGAGTCGGCATGATAGATCCTTTTCCTTTAAGTTGGCGTTATGCGCAGATGGGGGCAGCCAGGCGCTCTTCCATCTGGTCGAACGCTTGGAGAATCAGATTCGCAGGGGTGATTTGAACAAGGTTGCAGAATGAGGTCTGCGTGCTCTCAAAGCAACCGTTCTCTGACAACTTGTTGATCGGCGCCCCGCCACCGCAGATCGAGAAGTAATCGCACTCCCGCCGGCAGGCATCGACGCCGGCGCGAATGTCGGTGACCATCGCCTGCATGGCCGGGCTGTCGAGCATTTCCTGCAACGTGTTCTGGTGTACGTTGCCCACGACGAAGTTGTTGTAGCGTTCGTTCTTGTAGCCCAGTAGCTCCGGTGAGAACGAAGAGACGTTCCCATTGCAGTCGATGTTCACCATGGCCAGTGGTTCTACCTGGTCGTTGCCCACTGGCGAGTCCTCGGAGCGGAAGATCCTCGGAATGAGCCCGTCAATTTCGCGAATAAAGCTGATACCCGGGTTCTGCCGCGAAATCGTCCAGAACTCCTGCAGGAACGCCTGAAACTTCTCACGCATCGTTTCGCGGGAGAGGTTCATGAGTTCAGAGACGTGCTGACCTTCTGATTCCTCAACGTTGAAGCAGACGTCCTTGATGCCTTCTTGCAGAAAGAAGGCGTGGAATTCCTCTGCACGCTGCAGGCCGTCTTCCGACAAGACCGAGATGGTGTGGAACGGTATCCCTTCCTGCTTGAGCAGCCGCAAGCCCGCAACCGCGCGGTCGAAGGTGCCTTTGCCGGAACGCGTGACCCGGTTCTTATCATGCAGATGGCGAGGTCCATCGATACTGACACCGACCCCGACCCTCCAGCGGCGAAACAGGTCGCACCAGGACTTTGACAGGAGCGTCCCGTTCGTCTGAAAAGAGTGCTGGATGGAGACATCCGCCGGCCGCATCTTCTCGATCGCTTGAAACGCTGATTCGTAGTACGACACCGGCAGGACCAGCGGTTCTCCGGCGTGCCAGATGACCGTGATGTGGCTTCCAGCAAACGGAGAATCAAAGATCCTCTGGAAGCTGGCGATCACTGTTTTCAAATCCATGACCGATGTGTCGTCGCGCTGCGGCAGGTAGCAGTACTTGCACTGAATGTTGCAAAACGGTGTGGGCTGCAGAACGACGGTTTGAATCTGTGTTTCGGAGCGATGCATGTTGTTTTCCTTTCCTTCGGTTTGGGTTCGAGGCCTACCAGTTGTGCCAGAAGTTATGCCAGCCGTTGCCCCAGTTATGCCAGCCGCCATTGCCCCAGTTGTGCCAGCCGCCGTTGCCCCAACCGCCGTTGTGCCAGCCGCCGCCATTGCCCCAACCACCATTACCCCAGCCGCCATTGCGCCAGCCGACTCCTCCGCCGACGTTCAACCACTCGGCGAGCATGACCGTGGGGCCGGACTTCGCCTCATGGGTTACATCCATGTCGGATACTGCCTTGCGGATGTCGGCGAGCCGGTCCGCAACGTGGGTGGGAGTGAGACCGCTTGCCAGCGGGGTGGGTTCGGGCCTGACCTGCGTTGCCGCAAGTGCGGACGAGATACCCAACACACCCGTAGGAAGTAACATTGCAAGCACTTTCGAGATACGTTTATTTGCGCTCATAGCGCCTCCTTGATGAGTGATGTTAGTAAGAAACCGGGCGCCGGGAAATCCGTGATCCTACACACAATCCCGTGTGTCGTTACACGGCACTCGTGCGTTTCCACACGGTCGTGCCGGTAGGGTAAGGAAGCCACCCGTAGGGCTGGGCTCACGTTTGGAGGGCCGGCTGTCGTGGCTGAGAGAGTGGGCCGAGAGAATGGGCCGAGACACCCGACGGCATTTTCTGCTCGCGCTTTCGCGGCGACGTTTCACTGGCTGGTGGTATCGTTCAAGCGGGAGAAGACGACAGTGGCTGATCAGGTGAAAGTCGTGTTGGCGGATGACTACCCGGTAGTGAGAAAGGGCTTAAAGGCGAGCATTGAAGAAGAGCCTTCCCTGAAAGTGATCGCAGAGGCCGCCGACGGGGAAGAGGCATTGAAACTCATCCGCACACTCCGTCCGCAACTTGCCGTCCTCGACATCGATATGCCCAAGCTGGACGGTCTCGGCGTAGTGAAAGAGATGACCAAGCTGAAACTCGACACCAGGGCCATCATCCTTTCCTTCCACAACGACGAAGATATCTTTCGCGCCGCCCTGGCCGCCGGCGCAAAAGGGTACCTTCTCAAGGAGAGCGCAATGGAAGAGATTGTCGGTGCGATCCAGGCGGTGCTCGCCGGCAAAACCTACCTGAGTTCCGCAATTGCATTGCAATTACTGCAGAGCGACCAGGCGACGAAAGCCACCGCGGAGAATCCGTTGCTTCGCGATCTCACCCTTTCCGAGCGGCGGATTCTCCGGCTGATTGCTGAGGGCCTATCCAGCAAAGAGATCGGCGACCAGCTTTCGATCCACTACCGCACAGTAGAAAACCATCGCTCGAACATGTGCCGCAAGCTCAACATTGAAGGAGCGAACGCCCTGCTTCGTTTTGCTCTCCAGCACAAAGAGGCGCTCACGTAAAGGCCTGTGTAGTACCACACGGGTGTTCGTGTAGCGACCTCTATTCTTCTTGTTCTACAACTCGCTTAGCCTAAGGATTGGTCGCCCAGACCACGGGGCCGATTTCAACTTAGGACACGTATGACTGTATTGATTGTGGAAGATAATTCGGGGGTACGGAGCCTGCTCCGCCGAGCGCTCGTAGGGACAGCTAGCCAGGTTTGGGAGCGCAGCGACGGCGCGGATGCGCTGCAAGCCTATACGGAGTATCAGCCCGACGTCGTGCTGATGGATATGAAGATGCCGCGTATGGATGGGCTCAGGGCCACCCGGCAGATTCGTCAATCGTACCCCTCCGCCCAGATCGTGATCGTAAGCGACTACGACGACGAAGACCTGCGCATCGCCGCTTCTGCGGCAGGAGCCTGTGGTTACACCCTGAAGCAGGATCTTGCCGAATTGATTGACCTTCTTCAGGCGCTTCCATCCTGATCGAAAGACGCAGTTCCCTCCGCTCCAGTCCCATACTTGCCTGCGGCAAGTATGGGAAGAAATGACCACACGGGAATCAGCTGACTCTGAATGCCTGTGCCGCAACGAAGCTTGGGTGCCCCATATCTCGCTCGTTTTTCGCGAGATATGGGTTTACCGCAAAGTTTGGGGTTAGGTGCCGTGGTAGACCCACATCTCGCGAAAAACGAGCGAGATATGGGGCACCCAAGCTTCGTTGCGGCGGCCGGTTGATCCTACCGGCCGGAGCGGAGGGATCTGCGGTCTTCCAGGGCGCCATACCACTACAGTCGTCAACTCGTTGGCGCTATGATTAGCAACAAACTCAGTCCCATGAATCGCAATTCCATCACACGACTGTTGCGGCCGAGCGGATTATGCCTCCTCCTGCTACTCGTCCCGTTTCATTACGCATTCGCCGCGGAACCGCAATACGGCGTGGAGCACTGGACCGTGGAAGATGGTCTGCCGCAGGACATTGTTCGCGGCATCGCGCAAACGCCGGACGGATATCTCTGGATCACGACCCTGGACGGCCTGGTTCGCTTTGACGGGGTGCGCTTCACCATTTTTGAAAAGAACAACACTCCCGGCCTGAAGACCAACCGCTTCCGCACGATGGTTCCCGGACGCGATGGTGACCTCTGGCTGGTGAATGAAATCGCGGGTGTCACGCGCTACCACGATGGGGTGTTTCGCAATTACGGATCCGAGCGAGGGATTCCCGGCTATGCCGTAAGCGCCCTGACGGTAAGCGAAGCAGGCGAGGTGTGGATCCTCGCCGACAATAAGATCCTGCAATGGAACCAGGCCCGTGAACAGTTCCTTGAGGTGACACCGCCCCACGCCGGAGTCACGTACAGCGCATTGGCATGGGACGTCACCGGATTCTGGACGCAAGAAGGCGCTGCGATCCACTGCCTCGTTCACGGGCAGTTTGTCGATTACGTTTTGCCGCCATCGCTTGTGCACGATTCGATCTGGGGTGCGGCGATCGACCAGGACGGCGTGCTGTGGGTCGAGACCTACGGCGGCACGCAAGCGAAGATCAGCACGGACGGAACGAGTCAGGCGATCAGGAACAATAGCCAGCCCACGATGCGACTGGTCGACTCCCGGGGACGGCCGTGGACGATGTGTGTGGGAGTCCAGCTTAGCCGAAATCTCGATTTCCAATCTTCCGGCAGGACTGTAACTGTTCCGGTGACTCGTTCGTATGAAGACCGGCAGGGCAATCTTTGGTTCGGGACCGAAGGGGACGGGCTCTATCACCTGCAGAATCAATCCATCTCCGTCTACTCCAAAGAACAAGGCCTCGCCGACCGCGATAACTACGCCGTCTACCAGGACCGTGCCGGGTCGGTTTGGATCGGAGCATGGCACGTAGGGCTCAGCCACTTCACCGGCGGGAAATTCGTGAACTACGGCCAAGGAGATGGTCTGCCGGGGCGCAACGTGACCGCCGTATTCGAGGACCGCGAGGGGCGCCTCTGGGTAGGCTCCTATGGCGGGCTCGCTGTCTTCGAAAAAGGCCGCTTTCGCAAGGTGACGGAACCGTCTCTTCGCGATGTCGTGCAGGCGATCTGCGAGGATCGCGAAGGAGCCCTATGGTTTGGGACAAGCCTGGGGCTCGCACGCTACAAGGACGGTGTCACGAAAATGTTTTATACAAAGGATGGGCTGGCGTCCAACGACATCCACGTCATCGTCGAAGATAAGTCAGGAGATCTATGGATCGGCGGCTATGGCGGCCTTACCCGCCTCCACCAGGGGAAATTCGCTCGCTGGACCGAGAGCGACGGGCTTCCGGGTACGACGATCTGGTCCATCTACGAGGACAGCGACCGCGTCCTTTGGATCGGCACATACGACGGTGGGCTGGTGCGGTTCAAAGACGGTAGCTTCTCCCGCTACCGCGTCAAAGACGGACTGTTCAGTAACGGCGTCTTTCAGATCCTTGAAGATGCGCATGCCAATCTTTGGATTTCCTGCAATCGTGGCATCTATCGCGTAAGCAAGCGCGACCTGAACGAATTTTCCGATGGAGTGCGCACAACCATCACTTCCGTCGCTTACGGAAAGATCGACGGCATGCATAGTGTGGAATGCAACGGCGGCATCTGGCCGGCGGGAACGAAAACCAACGACGGTAAGTTGTGGTTTCCAACCCTTGACGGTGTCGCTGTCATCGATCCGGAATCCATTGCGTACGACGCTCAGCCGCCGCCGGTGATCATCGAATCCGCACTGCTCGATCGCGCCCCGCTTTCGCTGGGCGCGCCACTGCGCCTCCATCCCGGTCAGCGGAACCTCGAGATTCACTACACCGCGCCCACCTTCGTCAAGCCTGCCCAGACCCACTTCAAATACCGGCTCGAAGGCCAGGAATCGCAGTGGATCGATGCCGGCCCGCGCCGCACTGCGTATTACGCGTACCTGCCTCCGGGCAGCTATACCTTTCGCGTGATCGCCGGCAACAGCGATGGAGTTTGGAACCTGAGTGGCCAGGCCATCGCAATCACGGTGCTGGCGCCGTTCTATGAGACCTGGTGGTTCATCGCCCTGGTCCTTCTCGCCGTCGCCGCGATTACGGCGATGGCATGGAGATATCGTGTTTCCCAACTCGAAAAGACCCAGGAGGCGCAGCGGGTTTTTTCCCGGCAGTTGATCGCCTCGCAAGAGAACGAGCGCAAGCGTATCGCGGCCGAACTGCACGACAGCCTGGGACAACGACTGGTGGTGATCAACAACCTGGCGTTATTCGCGCTGCGCTCCCGCGAAAAGAACGCGATTGAGCCGGCCGCGGTGGAGGAGATCAGCTCTGAAACCAAACTGGCGATCCAGGAGACGCGAGAGATCTCCTACAACCTGAGACCTTTCCAGTTGGACCGGTTGGGGTTGACGAAGGCCATCGAAGTGATGATCCGCACCGTGGCCAGGTCGACGGCGATTGAGATTTCCTCGCACATCGACGACATCGACGACCTGTTTCCCGAGGACCTGCGTATCAATTTCTATCGCATCGTGCAGGAAGGCCTGAACAATGTGGTGAAGCATGCAGCGGCGACACAGGTGGAGATCCAAATTCAGCGGAACAGCGAGCGCACGGTGCTCACCATCAAAGACAACGGCCGTGGGTTTGCGGCGGGGCTGGCCTCTGCCTCGGGACCGGGCGGCTTCGGTTTGACGGGCATGGCGGAACGAGCCAAGCTGCTTGGTGGAGATCTTCAGGTGCTGTCCGAGCCAGGCCGGGGCACGCTCATGACCGTGGCCATTGCGGCTTAGCGGCATGGCTTGACAAACAGGTTGAGCACTGTTTCGATCGTTGGCGACGGCCTGAAACAACCGGTTGTCTGGATGGGAGTTATATGAGACCTCCGTTGTTCCGCGGGCTGAGCCTGCTGCCGTTGCTTTGCGCCCTGGTGGCTCGGGCGGCTACGCCGGATTTTGGCCCCAATGTTCTGCTATTCCGCCCTACGATGCCGGCCGCTGCAATACAGAAGGCGATTGATGGCATCTACGCAACCCAGCAAAACAATGAGTTTGGTCCGCAGCGGACAGCGATGCTCTTTCTTCCGGGCAGCTACCACGTCAATGTTCCCATCGGTTATTACACCGAGGTCGTCGGCCTGGGTGCTTCGCCCGACGACACGCGCATTGCGGGCAACGTCCATGTAGACGCCGCACTTGAGAAGAACAATGCGACGACGACATTCTGGAGAGGCGCCGAGGGATTGTCCGTCACTCCGGCCGGGGGCACGATGCAATGGGCGGTTTCTCAGGCGGTCTTTCTCCGGCGCATGCACGTTGCCGGGCAGCTTGTTCTGCATCAGTCGCACGGTTGGGCCAGCGGGGGTTGGTTGTCGGACGCCGTAGTGGACGGCAATGTCGATTCCGGCTCACAGCAGCAATGGATCTCGAGAAACACCGAATGGCAATCGTGGACCGGCTCCAACTGGAACATGGTGTTCGTCGGCGTGGACCATCCGCCGGCAGGGAACTGGCCGGTACCGCCGTATACCAAGGTGGCACTGACCCCGGTGGTCCGCGAGAAGCCCTTCCTGCAGGTTGATAAAGCCGGCGAGTTCAGCGTGCGCATTCCGGCACTCCGCCACGACAGCACCGGAATCACCTGGCACGGCGGCGAGACCCCAGGCAGGACCGTCCCCTTGAGCGAGTTCTACATCGCACGCGCCGGTAAAGACAACGCGGCCACCATGAATACCCAGCTCGCGGGAGGCAAGAACCTGCTGCTTACGCCTGGCAATTACGATCTCACGGAACCGCTGCGTGTGACCCATGCCAACACCGTGGTGCTGGGGTTGGGTTTCGCCACGCTGCGTCCGATTCGCGGCACGGAAGCGATGACCACGGCGGATGTGGACGGCATCATCCTTGCTGGGTTGCTCTTCGACGCCGGGCCTATCCAATCGCCGGTGCTGCTGCAGGTAGGTCCGCAGCGAAGTAGTGCGCGGCACGCGGAGAACCCTATTTCCCTGCACGATATTTTCTTTCGCGTCGGCGGCGCGGCAGTGGGCCGCACACTGGGGAATCTGGAGATCAACAGCAACGACACCATCGTCGATCACACCTGGATCTGGCGCGCCGATCACGGTGCCGGGGTTGGGTGGGACAAGAACACCAGTGCCAACGGGTTGGTCGTGAACGGCGGCCAGGTGACCATCTACGGCCTGTTCGTCGAGCACCACCAGCAGTTCCAGGTACTTTGGAATGGTAATGGTGGCCGAACCTACTTCTACCAATCGGAGATTCCCTACGACCCACCCAACCAGGCGAGCTACACGAGTGCGCCGGGAACGAATGGATGGGCCTCCTACAAGGTGGCGGACGCGGTTACCAGCCACGAGGCCTGGGGGCTTGGGATCTACAGTGTCTTTCTGCAGCCGAATGTGGTGTTGAGCCGCGCGATTGAGGTCCCAAAGAAGCCGGGCATCCGCTTCCACGACATGATTAGCGTGAGCCTGGGTGACAAGGGCGAGATCAGCAACGTGATTAATGACACGGGAGGGCCGACCCAGCTCAATCCCCGGGTCGACCGCAAGGTTACCGAGTATCCGTAACTGTGGCAGTCTCCCGAACTCCGCCGATTTGCTTATCCGCCCAACCGGGTCAATGCGCGGATGCCCCGTTGTCGCTGAGTTGGGCGAGAAGCGTTTCGCTCTGTTGCAGAAGCGCAGGCGGAAGCTTCGAGTAAGACATCTCTTCCGCTGCATTCTGTCCGTCTGTCAGGCAATAGGAAATAAACTGCTTGAATTTCGTCTGCTCTCCCGGGGTTTTGTTGTCTTTCGGGATCAAAATAAAGCTGAGGCCGGTGATGGGGTAGGCGCCCTTGGCCGACGGCGGCGGGTCTACCACGGGGGTACGCACGTCTTTCTGCAGCGCATCACTAAATGCGTTGATCGCCAGAGTGGCGCTCGCCGGCGTAGGTGCGACAAATTCGCCGGCTTTATTTTCGATCGAGGCGACCGGCAGGCGGGACTCCTTGGCATAGCTGAGCTCCGTGTATCCGATGGATCCAGAAATCACTTCCACCAGGGTGACAAGCTTGCTGCTTCCGCTTTGTCCCGTTCCTGTCGGCCACGGGATCGCCAGTCCGTGGCCCGGACCTTCTGCCCAACTTTGGCTCACGGAACTAAGGTAGGTGGTGAAGATGCTGGTCGTTCCGCTCCCATCCAGGCGGTGGAAGACAACGATCGGTATCTTGGGCAACTTAGCGCCTGCATTCTCTCTGGCAATGGCTGGATCATCCCAGTTCTTGATGTGGCCGGCGTAAATGCCGGCGAGCGTTTTTCCGCTGAATTTCAGAGGTGCGGAAAGGCCACGCAGGTTGTAGACGACGCAGACCGGACCCGCCGTGACCGGAATCTGCACCAGCGGCGGCATCTCTTTTAACGCGCCATCAGTCAGCGGAGCATCGCTGGCAGCAAACGTAATCAGGCCCTGCTTGAGCTCGTTGAGGCCGCCGCCGCTCCCAATCGACCGATACGTGACCGTCATATGATGAGCCTTTTCATAATCAGTGCCCCAGCGAGTGAAGAGGGGAGCGATAAACGTGCTGCCGGCAGCGCTAAACGCGCCCGTATTGGTTTGAGCCAGAGTGGCGTCTTTCTCCGAGTAATTCTCCCCGCCTCCGTGGCAGCCGGTAACCGCCGAGGTGACGAAAGCTGCAAGCAAGGCAGCCTCAAGAAGAGCGAGCGTGGGTTTCCCAGGCATGGAACATGCTCCTTAACTGCGTTTGGGCCTCCTGGTCCTTCCAGGTTGAGTCTCGATAGCTCATGCTGTTAAACGCAGTCATATCTCGATCGCGGTTTCATAGCCCGAAAGCTACCTGGTATCCGTAACCGTGGATGTATGCGCGAATGCGTCTGCGGCGGCTTGCTGGAAGGCCTGGCGCAGCTGGCTGGCGTCGCCGTTGATGCCCGGGCGCTGCACCATCAGGATGTAGGCGAGCCCACGCACAGGGTCGATCCAGGCCTGCGTACCCCAGGCCCCTCCATGACCGTAGGTGCCGGGGGAAAGCATCTCCGCCACACCGGGGTGCGGGGTCTTGAGGATGGCCACACCGATTCCCCAACCATAGTTCATGCCCCGGTTTCCATATTCCTCGGTTTGCAGGAACCCCGTCTTCAACTCTCCCGTGTGCACCGTGGTCAGCTCTTGAAAGGCGGCCGGGCTTAGGTAGCGCTTGCCGTGAAAAGTGCCCCTATTCAATAGCATCTGGCAGAAGCGCGCATAGTCCGGTCCGGTAGAAAAAAGTCCGCCGTTGCCGAAAGGCGGCTGGCTCTTATCCCCGAAAGCAGCGTACGCCACTGCGCCAAGGGTACCGGTCTGCTTGTCTTTCACATATGGGGTTGCGAGGTGAGCCCGTTGCTTCTGGTTGGGGTAGAACGTGGTGTGCTTCATGCCGAGCGGTTTGAGAAGTTGCCTGGTCACAAAATCGTCGAAAGAGCGGCCACTGGCCACCTCGACGATGCGTGCGGCGACGTTGATGCCCGACTGCGTATATCGCCAATGGTCTCCGGGCTCATACAGCATGGGCGACGCCAGATAGATGGGGATCAGGTCGCGCAGCGTGTGGGCAGCCTTAAGGGTGCTCGTGTCGCCTTCGCCCAGACCCGAAGTGTGAGTGAGGATCTGCTGAATCGTGATGTGCGCGGGTTGGCCTGACGGTGTCTTGAGGGCAGCAAACTCGGGAATGAACTTTTCCACGGGATCGCTTACATTCAGTTTTCCCTCGTCCTGCAGCATCAGTATGGACACCGCGGTGAAGGGTTTGGTCATGGAGGCCACCCAGAATAGGGTGTCGAGATGCATCGGCTTCTTCGTCGCAATATCGGCCAGGCCGATGGTATCAACCGCAAGCACCTTGTCTTTGGCGACCACGACGGTGACGGCTCCGGAAATATCCTGAGCGTCGATAAACTTTTCGATTGCTGTGCGAATCGCAGGGTTCCCTGGTTCCGCGGCGAGAGCAAAAACAGGCAGGAACACCAGAGCCGCGTAAACGATGGTTCGCTTCAACACTCGATATACCTGCTTTCAGCGGCGGGACGAAACATGCCGGAAGTACTGAGTGGAACGGAACATCTGTCTGGGATGGAAGCAAGCGCGCACGGGGCCGCTGTTTGGATCCGGTCCCAAACGCCCGACAGGCGGTTATTTGTGGGTATGCGCGAGGTGAACAATGCCTTGCGCCCAGAGGAAGTACTTGTTCTCCGCCAGGTCACGGACTGTGCGGATTTTGAAGGCTTTCTCCAGCAGTTCCGCATCTCCCTTGGAAACGCCTTGCAGCGCGTCTACGGGGGCGTCCGCGAGTTGCTCAAAGGACATCTGCTCGTATGCTTTGTCCACGTGCTTTGCAATATCAGCCATTCGTTTCCTTGCCTCCTTATTTCGAAACCGAGAATACTATCACCGCGGAGACGGAAGCAACACTTGCTCTCGATATTCACGATCTGATGGTCCTGATTGCGGGCCTGCCGGCTGTGAGCGCGCGCAGGGCAACCTGAAACGAGCCCAGGGTCGCGCCGAGATACGGATCATCAAATATCTCCGCACGTTTTCTGGTAGCGGCTCGATCCGAAGTAAATACTCCACTCTTTTGCTGTAAGGTTCCGGTTCGCAATGCGGCAAGCGAGGTGGGTCCAGTCCTCGAAGTCCACATCCCATAAGAGGATGGATTCGTCTTCGCCCGGAGATGCCAGGATCCCCGCATTGGGCGCGAAAACGATGTGATTGGTCTGATTTGTGTCGCTCTTGAGGGGATTGAATGCTCCGATCAGTTCGTGGGCCTGCACGTCCCAGAGCCGAATGCTGCCGTCTGCACTGCCCGATGCCAGCACCTTGCCATCTTGCCGGAAGGCAAGGCCCGAAACCGCCGCGGTATGACCATACAGCGCAGGAGGAAGTGGCTTCCCGTTGCTAAAGTTCCACATGGTCACAGAGTGTCCTTCGGTACTGGTCGCGAGCACGGTGCCGTCTTGATTGAAGGTTGCCGCAACCGGCGTTATTTCCATCTCTTCACGCGACAGCGGACTGCCAATCGTTCTCGCTGGCGAGTCTAGCTGGCCAATTTTCCAAATGGCAACCACCTCGGTATTTCCCGCCGCGGCCAGAAATTTTCCATCCGGGCTGAACGCGAGGTTCCAGATGCGGTCTTTCTGCGACGTGATCGTCGGGCCCATTTGTTGTCGAGTCGCAAGGCTCCAGAAAGCGAGCTCACCATCCGAACCGGCAGCGACCATGCTGCCGTCGGGACTGCAGGTCAGGCTCCACACTGGCCGGTGATACGCCTGCACCGCGGGTCCTAACGCTTTGCGAGTGGCCACGTCCCAGAAAATGATGGTGCCATCGATGCTTCCCGAGACCAGTATTTTGCCGTTGGGAGCGTACGCCAGGCTCGTGACCTGCCGGCTGTGGCCCGAAAGCGGCTCACCGCTGAGTTCCAGCTTGTCGACATCCCAAAGAGAAATGTCGCCGAACCCGTCACCGCTCGCGAGGAAGTGCCCGTCGGGACTAAATGCAATATTCGCCGAGCTGATATCCGGCGCCGCGATCCGGCGAGCCAGAGGTGGATCATCGCTCACGTTGAGCATGATGACGCTCTGCTTGTCGAGGGCGAGCGATCGTACATTGCCGTCCGGATCGATGTAGATGGAAGAAATGGATGCGCCGAAACCTTTCACCGGAGTGTCGACCAACTGCAGATCCTCGACCTTCCAAGTCATGATCGTCCCGTCCTGACTTCCGGAAAGCAATATCTTTCCATCGGGAGAGAACACCAAACTCGTTACCGTATCTGTGTGCCCTGTAAAGGTGCCCAGGTGCGTTCCTTTTCGCACATCCCATAGGCCGATCGTCTTATCTTCCGAGCCGGCCGCTACCATGCCCCCGTGCGGGCTAAACGCGATGGAACTAATATTCTTTGTCTCGCCGGTGAGAGGCCGCCCGATCACGCGGTGGGCACGAAGGTCGTAAAGAACTACATCGTGATAGCTGGCAATCGCCAGCAGGGCATCGTCCGGGCTAAAGGCGAAATCAGACCCTTCAATGGGATCGCCGATCGGCTTATGGCTGGCCACATCCCACATAAAAACGTGGGAGGGGTGAGCGCCGTAAGCAGTGGAGGCCGCGGCAATTAAAGTTCCGTGGGATGAGAAACCCACACGAACAAAGTCTTCGTTCGCTTTAAAAGGTTCGCCCACCAACTGGCGAGACTTTGTCTCCCAGATGGTGATGGATCCACCCGAAGACGCAGCGAATCGAGAACCATCGGGGTTAAAGGCAACACTCACCAGGTCCCTGCCGGTTGAAATGGGTTGCCCAAGCAGCTGACGGGTGCTGGGATCCCACATAAGGATCCGGTTGTCCCATCCTGCGGACAAGATCGTTTTGCCGTCGGGGCTGAATACAGCCTTGGTTACAGAATCGGTATGCCCCCAGAGAAATGCCAGGGCGTTCGGCACGCGTTGGATGCTGGTCAGCAACGCGCGCCTGGATTCAACTGTATCGGCAGTACGCCGGGCCTCGATGCTCAGCAGCATGGCGAGTGTTCGATCATCCGTGTGCGAGGCAGCCTCAGAAGCCAGCGCCCGGGAGCCAGCCGTCTTTTTTCGCTGATGTGCAAGATTCGTCACCACTCCGGCGGTAAGGACGAGGGCGGCAATGAACACAGCAAGTGCCCAGGCGGCACGCTTGGCATTGCGATGAAGGCGTATGTCTTCGCCATCCAATTCGTCTTTGGGGCGATTGAGCAGCGGTGCGGCTACATCGAGGAGGGCATCCCGGTAAGCCGGATCGGAGTTGACAAGCTTCCCGTTGGCTTTCGCGGCGCGAAAATCGGCATAGAGCGGCACAGCCGAGTACACGCCCTTCAGGCACGAAGGGATCGCGGTTGTTTTTTCCCAATCGAAGTCGCCTGCCTTATCGTCCCAGACAATCACTCCGTCCGTCAGGCAAATCAGCAGCTTGTCGGCAGACCGGTGTTGTAACCACCACTGAACTTCTTGCCGTACCCAGTGGGATTGCGCCGATGCGGTAGACGCGAGGAGTAACAAATAATGAGACTGCCCCAGGGCTTCCTCGATGGATTGCCAGAGGGCGGGGTTCGCCGAGAGGCTGACTTTGTCCAGAAATATCCGCATGGTGCGGAGGCGGTACCACGGAGCAGCAAACCGCTGCAGCGACGATTGCAGCGCCCCGGCCAGCCGCCCATCGGGCTCATGGCTGTAGGACACGAATGCCTGGTAATCCAGACTCTCCACTTACGGCCCCTCACAATCGACCCATGGTATGGTGGCGGGCGATGTGAGTGCAACGATGGGTCGTCAGGCGCGCTTGCGGAGGATCGATCGGCAAGCGCGCTTTTCGAGGCGGTCGGGTTAACGTTCCCAGAAGTGGGGCGGCTCAATTCCCAGCGCGCGCAGGTACACGTATCCCTGGCCGCGATGGTGAATCTCATTGTCGATCGCGTACTGAATCGTCCCCATGCCTGGCATCTCCCACTGGCCAAAGGCCTTGTCCACCTCACCGAAACGGTGCGCGGGAATCCTGGGGAATTTCTCGTCCAACTCCGCCGTCTGCGCGTCCCACAGCTTGAGAAGCGCGGTCTTGGTTTCCGGCTTTGGCTGTCTGTATTCCTCCCACTTGCCGGTGGTTACACCGTCAACGATCGGCACTGCCATGCGAATAAACTCCCACGCCATTTCCGAGAAGGGGCGCATTCCGCCCACGGAAAACTGAAAAAGCTTGTCTTCCGGAAAGGCTTCGATTGTCTTCCGTGTCAGCCGCCGATGGCCTTGCCAGTTCTTCAATACATCCTCTGCCGTCTGCACGCTCACCTCTGTGGTCTGTGTCGCCATACTCGTACTCCTCGCGCCCCAGTTGGGCCGAATTCAAGACTAAGCACAATTCCCGACAGACTCTGTCGTATTTATGAGGAATAATGAAATTTCTATGTATGACCCCATCATGCGCGTCCTGACCGTACTCGAGATTCTGCAGGCTCGCGACCACGTGACCGGAACTGAACTAGCTGAGCGGCTGGAAGTTAACCTGCGCACGGTGCAGCGCTACATAGTCCGGCTCAAGGATCTCAGCATTCCCATCGAATCGGCCCGCGGCATCGGTGGCTCGTATCGCCTGCGGCCGGGCTTTCGTCTGCCGCCGCTGTTGTTCACTGACGAAGAGGCGTTCGCGCTGGCACTGGGCCTGCGCTCCCTGCGGGAACTCGGCCTGTCCGCCTTTGCCCCCGCCACCGAAGGCGCTATGGCCAAGCTTGGAAGAGTGCTGCCCGAGGCTCTCCGCGAGAGCATCCAAACCATGGAAGATGTCATTGCCATCGAGCCCGGCCCGTGGGTGGTCTCCACCTCGGTCGACTCTCTCATCCGGGCTGCGTCGGCGATACGAGCCAGCCGGCGGGTGCGTTTCCTGTATCGGTCGCACAGTGAGGTCAAGTCGCGCCGCGAAATAAAGCCGTATGCCGTTCTACACATGGATGGGCGTTGGTACCTGATTGGCTACTGTCTTTCGCGCAAGGCTCTGCGTACCTTCCGCCTCGATCGTGTCACGGACCTCGAGGTGAGGGCTGCGACCTTCAAGCGCCCCGCCAGATTCAATGCGCGAAGCCACATGGAGCAGAGCATGCCCTTCATTCAATCGGAATTCGACATTGATGTGTGGATCGGCATGCCCATCGAGGAAGCCGACCGGACCTTCGCTGCCTGGAGAGTCGCTACCGAGAAGGATGGGGATGGCACGCGGCTGCGGTGTGGGCGCGACCGCCTGGAGATGTTCGCCGCCATGCTGCTCAGCATGGGGCACCGCATCGTGATCCACAAGCCTGTCGAGCTGCGCGAGATCTTTCGCGAGCTTGCCCGCCAGGCATTGCTGGCGGCCGCGACCGATACTGCAGATCTCTCCACTCCGCTCTCCCGGATTTCCAGTCAAGAGCTGCGTGATCGGTGAGCTCGACCCCTCGTTTCTGAGCCGGGCATACTATCAGCAACGAGAGACAAGCAACTTTCACCATGTTCGAGCGGCGAAAGGCAAAGAAGGAGCAGTTGGCAATGCCATCGAGTCTGAGTTCAACTACGAGCAACCGTTCCAGCAAACAGGCACGAATACTCTGCATCATGACTCTGGCCTTTTGCGCGGCCTGCTTTCGCGGCCATGCGGCATACACGCCGCCACCGCCCTGCAACAACCCGTTCACCCCGCAGCAGGAGGTCACGGAAGGCGCAAAAGTGGCGGCCAAGGTGTATCAGCAAATGCCGGTGCTCCCGGAAAGCGATCCAGTCTCCATTTACGTTGCCCAACTCGGTGCGCACCTGGTCACCCACGCTCCTGGCCAGAAGTGGCCTTTCTCGTTCCACGTCGTCGCCAGCTCCGACGTAAACGCATTCGCTCTGCCGGGTGGCGCCATCTTCGTCAACCTGGGGACCGTGCAGGCAGCCGAAACGGAAGCGCAACTGGCCGGCGTCCTCGCCCATGAAACGTCCCACGTTGTGTTGCGCCACGCCACCTGCAACATCAAGAAGCAACAAACCAGCACGCTCATGGCCGGCCTTGGCCAAATCGCTTCCGGGATCCTGCTGGGCAGTGGCGCAGGAGGCCAGGTGGCCCAGGCCATCATTGGTGGGGGCGCGGGTCTCTACGGCCTGCGCATGTCGCGTGATGACGAGAAGCAGGCCGATCTTTTGGGAACCGACATCCTTTACAACTCCGGTTACGATCCACGCGGTCTTCCCCAGTTCTTCGAAATCATCCAGTCCAAGTACGGCGCGGGCGGGGCGCAGATTCTGACCGACCACCCCAATCCCGGCAACCGGACCGAGTACGTCAATGAGGAGATCGACACCTTGCCCCGGCTCACCAATCCCATGGTGACCTCGGCGGCTTTCAAGCGCGCCCATGAACTAGCACTCAAGGAGCCGACCCTGACCGCGCAGCAGATCAAGGACGGTGTGTGGAAGAACGGAAACTACGCAGCCGGTCCAGGCCAAACCACAATCAGCGCAGACGCCGCGCCGGCTCCTGGCCAGTACGGCTCCGACGGACCCGTCGCTCTGAATCCCTCGCAACTCGGGATCGGAAGTCCTCTTATCCAGTACCAGGGCGCCAACTTTCGCATAAACCATCCGTCTTCCTGGCAGGTGACAGACGCAACCAAGGGAGGAGCCACCCTGGCTCCCGCAGGCGGCTTCGGTACCTTCGGCCTGGTGTACGGCGCAGTCGTAGGCTCTGTACAGGAAAATGCAGCCATCATGGATGCAGACTCGCTGGCGGCAGCAACCACGCAATTGGCGCAGCAATTGAGCCAGCAAAACGGGGGACTGCAGCAGGTTGGCGGAATGCAAACCATGAAGCTGGGCGGCCAGATGGCGAATGCGCTCGAGTTACGCGGGCGTTCGCCCCTGGTACAGAACGGGACCACGCTGGCGGAGAGAGATTGGCTGGTGACCATCGCCAGCCGGGACGGGGACCTGCACTACATTGTGTTTGTCTCCCCGGAGCGCGACTTTGCCCAACTGCGGCCTTTATTTGTATCCATGATGAATACCTTTCAATCTCTCTAATCCGCCGAACTCCTTCATCTTGACAATCTAGAGGTGAGCCGGTTATACCTCTAACTTATCGGTTGCGGGAGGAGAACCATGCGTTGGTTAAATGTCTATAGCGGAATCAAGGCGCTCCTCCATCGCGGCCGGCGCAATGCGGAAATCGAGGCTGAGATCCAAAGCTTCCTCTTCCTGGCGGTGGAGCACAAAATGCGGCAAGGAATGAGCCGCGAGGACGCTACCCGAGCAGCCCGGATCGAGATGAGCAGCCCGGAGATGGTAAGACATAAGGTCTGGGCCGCCGGCTGGGAGTCCGTTGTCGAGTCAATGTTGAGCGATGCACGCTATGGTCTGCGGCAGATCGTACGGTCTCCCGGTATTTCGATTGTCGCCATTCTGTCGCTGGCCCTTGGGATTGGCGCTAATACTGCGATCTTTACCGTGATTGATGACCTCCTTCTCAAACAGCTGCCCGTGCTCAAACCTGATACGCTCGTTTCGTTCGGCGACGGAAGCTCGAGTGGAATCGTAGACCCGTCCAATCCTGGAGCGTATGACATCTTCCCGTACGATTTCTACCGCCGCATTGCCGGTAACCGGGATGAGTTAGCGGGAATCTGTGCGTTCGCCAGTTTTCCCACCATGGTGAGCATACGCACAGGATCAGGGGCTGCAGGCCCTGCGACTCGAGCCATCAGCCATCTTGTGTCGGGCACGTTTTTCAGCGTCCTTGGCGTCCAGCCCTTGATGGGACGCGTCCTCGACCCGGACGACACCGCGACGGAAGGGCGCAACCCGGTTGCGGTGATCAGCAACCGCTACTGGCAGCAAGATCTAGCCGCCGATCCCGCCGCTGTTGGCCGTTCGATTACCATCAACGGCACATCGTTCGTGGTGATTGGCGTGATGCCGGCCTCGTTCTACGGACTCGACCTGAACGAGCAATCGCCCGACTTCTGGCTGCCGATCACCATGCAGCCGGAGGTCATGATGCGGCCGTCTCTCTTGCGGCCGGACGGTCTGTCGTGGATACATATCATGGCGCGACGGAAACCTGGGGTCCCGGTGGCGCAGGCGCAGTCGTGGGCGACCGTCGAATTTCAGCGGTTCCTTACGCAACGGGCGGGAACGCAGATTTCGGGGCTGCGGTCGAAACAGATAAGCGGAACGTTCATTCCGTTATTGCCGGGAGGGTCGGGACTATCTGATTTGCGGTCGGACTATCAAGCGCCTTTGACGGTCTTGATGATCATGGTGGGTCTGGTTCTCCTGATCGCATGCGCAAACCTTGCCAACCTGTTGCTGGCGAAGGCAGCATCTCGAGAGCGTGAATTTTGCACCCGCCTTGCGATCGGTTCGAGCCGGGGCCGGATCGTGCGCCAGATATTGATCGAGGCGCTGCTTCTGGCGTTGATGGGCGGTGGGCTGGGATTGGGCCTGGCCTTCTGGGCCACGCGCGCGATCATCCACTTTATCGATCGCGGGGCCGCGCATACGGCACTTTCCGCGGCGCCAGACCTCGGTGTTCTACTGTTCACCTTTGGCACGTGCATTGCGACCGCCGTCTTGTTTGGAATCGCCCCGGCGATGCGCGGTTCGCGTAGCGACCTAGCGGGGGCGCTCAATGTGAGTGCGCGCGCCGCCCGAAGCGGGGCGCCCCGGTCGAACCGTTGGTTGCCGAACGTGCTCATCGTCACCCAGGTGACATTGTCTCTCGTACTACTGACTGTCGCCGGACTGCTGTTGCGAACCCTCCAAAACCTGCGCGCGCAGGACATTGGAATGAATCGAACCAGCGTTCTGCTCATCTACACCAATCCGAAATTTGCCGGCTACAAGCCTGAGCGGTTGAATGCGCTTTACGACCATATCCTCAGCCGCATGGACGCGCTTCCTGGTGTACGCTCCGCGAGCCTCTCTGGAGCGCCGCCCCTGCTCCGTGGAACCTGGGGATCGCCCATCGATCTCGATGGCCGCCGGACGCCGCCCACCGAGGACATCAGCACGCTCCTCAATCGTGTCTCGTCCGGCTACTTTGAAACACTGGGGATTCCGCTGCTCCGCGGCCGTACGATTCAACCGATCGACAATGCTGCTTCCATAAAATCCGCCGTGGTGAACAGAACCTTTGCCGAGCGCTATTTCCCTGGCCGGGATGCGATCGGTCACACGTTCACCATCGCCGATCCGGCCGCTCCGGGTGTCTGGAATATTGTCGGCATCGTGCGTGATGCGGCTCACGGTAACCCCGCGGAAAGTCCAGAGCCATTCGCTTACCTCGCCGTAACCCAGCTTACGGGTGAGGATCAGTATGCGTATTCGTTACAAATCAGGAGCACCGGCAATCCTGGCGAAATCACAGGAGAGGTCCGCGCCGCGGTGGCTGAGACGGATCCCAACCTGCCCGTGATTACGATCCAAACCATCGACGAACAATTCGACGGTGTGATCGATGAGCAGAGGTTCGTGTCGAAACTCGCGAGTTGCTTCGCTTTACTCGCGCTCACCTTAGCGTGCATTGGACTTTACGGTGTCATGACGTACAACGTCGTACGGCGCACGAGCGAGTTGGGTGTTCGCATGGCACTGGGATCCAGCAAAGCTGCGCTGCTTTGGTTGATTCTGAGAGAGTCGCTCGCGCTTTTAGCTGTGGGCGTTTTGCTGGGTATCCCATTGAGCCTGGCGGCAAGCCGAACCATTCGGGCCGGGCTCTTCGGTGTCAGCCCTACAGATCCGCTGACCCTGATCGCGGCCGTGCTGGTTGTTAGCATGTGTATCCTGGCCGGTTCCTACCTGCCGGCACGCCGGGCAACTAGAATCGATCCCATGGTCGCGCTGCGATACGAATGATGAACGATCTCCGCAGGTCGAGCTCGCTAAACCGGCACGGTGGGTTCTGGGGATTGTCTAGTTCAATCCTGAGGCATTCTTTTTCCCATCGTGCAATCACCGCCAGTACGGCTTCTGTCTCTGCCGGGCTTACGGCATGCGCTCCAACACTCCAAACAGGACCGTAAACACACTCCCGCGAACGTCCCTGTTCTCAGACCAGACCTTCGTATCGCCAGCCCGACACTTCGCATGCGCCATGGTCTCCGCGCTTTTCTATTCTGGGCCTTGCTTGCTTCATAGGGAGATCTCCTTCGATAGTCGGTCAGGCTCGGGTGCAGCGCACCTCCCCGGAACGGAATACAAGAAGCGATTGTCCGCTTTACATAGAAGGTGACGGAACCGTGGCTGTTACCATTTTCCCTGTCTCGAGTAAAAACTCAGCCGGAGGAGCGGGCTTCAGCAGTAAGTGGAAGTGATGGCCGCGACGGCGCGCTTCCTCTACTAATGCAGGGGTCTCCGGGCGACCCGAAAACAGCAGGACTCCGCACTCCGGGTGTTGTTCCCTCATTTGGATCGCGAATTCGATCCCCGAAATACCCTGCATGGTGACGTCTGAGATTAGAAGATCAGGAGCTTTGGAACGTGCGGCGCTCAGCGCTTCCTGCGCGCTGGTGAAAGGCTTAGTGGCGAAGCCGTTCTTCTGCAAAATGACTGCGAGGTCGAAGCAATGACAGGTTCATCATCGACGACAAAGATCTGTGTGGTGAAGAAAGAACACACATAGGTCCTCTTCCGAGTAGTTTTCCGTGAATTGCAAAAGCGCTAGCGACCGGGGGGAAGCCCGCTGGCGTTTTGAGTCCTCAAACCGTGCCTCACGAGGATATAACACGGTATGTTCCCACCTCGTGTCCGAAAACTGGTCAATTGTGCTCAGGAGGTAGCGAAGCTCGAGTGGTGACGATGTTGTGATCTGTTTGGAACATATTTCGACCAGCATCTGTGTCAGTATTCGCGGATGACCAAGAAGGGCACAAGGACAACAATTGCCAGCATCAAAAGGGAGATGCGGAAGCCGCGTTTGACGGAGTCAGTCCGGGATCATGGGCAAAGCCACGACGAGCCGGCCCTCGAACCTCCAGTTGCCGTTACGATGCAAACTGGTTCCGGTCGTGGAACGGCATGTAAAGATGCTCAAAGTGCGGCGGAACGCATTAGTCGTGCAGAACCACATTAAGCAGGGACTTATGAACCCGGATGCGGCCGTTGTATTCGATAAAGCCGAGTTTGCGGAAGCGATTCATGAAGAAGCTGACGCGGGACCGGGTGGTGCCGATCATTTCAGCCAGAGCTTCCTGCGTGATCTCAGGAATCAAGGACTCCGGTTCTCCTGGTTTCCCAAACTCCGCCATCAGCAACAGGACCCTCGCTAAACGCCTTTCGCTGGAGTTGAAAAGCTGATCAATGAGGTCGGCCTGGGTGCGCATGCTGCGGACCAGCAAAAACCTCAGAAAGATGTCGGAGAAGGACTGCTCCTCGTACATCACCCGGACCATCTCTTCGCGTTCGATCTCCAAGGCGGTACAGATCGTGATCGCGCTTGCTGTCGTGATATGCCGCCCACCGATGGCTGCCAACGACTCTTCACCAATGAAATCGCCGGCGGTGAGAATCGAAATGATGGCCTCCTTACCGCTTTTGGAAACGACAGTTAGCTTTGCGCGGCCACGCTGAAGGAAGAAGATAGAGTCAGCCGCACTTCCTTGTAAGAAGAAGGTCTGCTTTGGTCTTAATTGAATGATTCGACGCCGCAGTCCGGCTTCGGCCAGGAAGGCGGCCGCGTCGAACTTGATCTTCGGACCCTCGGCCATCTCGATCATCCCTTTCAGAAGGTGTGGTCATTCCGGGCGCCAGGCGAGAGGCATGTGACCGGTTTCCCGCTCGAATCGGACGATGTGGGAGTCTAGATACATTGTAGTCCCCGCGATGGAAGACTTCGCGAAGCCGGGTTGGTGGTGATCTTCTGGTGTGTTGGCGAGTCCAGCTCCTTTTTCGGCCAGAAGAATCGAATTATCCCACGTTGCCTATCCCACCCTAGTGAGTCCGCTTGCCTTGTGCCTGAGCAATTTAGACCATAAAAGGCGGGATCGGATGCCGGGGTGAGTGTCTCTTTCTCCAGGGAAGGATTGTTTCTTCTTATGTGAGCTATGTTGCTCATAAGATGCGATCACCGTCTGTCATGATCGATGCGGCTGAAAGTGTCGAGAAGCGGTGGCGTCTTCCCCGGTTTTAACTGTTTACCCCCAAGACGACGCATGCAGTGACGCGGGCCTGCGCTTCGCGCGGATGCAGGCTATTCCTTCATTAGAGGAGGGAAAAATATTTACAAGTTCTTGAAGTTCTCCTGGTGGTGGGCGTTTTCTTGTGGCTGGTCAATCGCATCATCCCGATGCAATCGTCGATCAAGTCAATTTTGAATGGGATTGTGGTGATTGCTGTCGTTCTGCGAATATTGAACGGGTTTGGGCTGTTCCACTCCCTATCTCGCATCCGCGTGGGTTCCTGACGACGCGAAAGCACTCGAACCATTCTTTCTGCCGCCGAAGGTTCGTGCCCTGCTACAGTTCCAATGAAGGCGATACGCTTCCTATGACAAATCAAAACTACGCTGGACCAACGACGGCCTTCTGCAAGGAAAAGAACAAATGGACGTACTACGTATTCCCCAAGGGCGAGCAGGAAGAGGCTGCATGCTACCCGGATGAGGAATCAGCCAGGGCTGCGTCCTGGAAGGCGTATCGCGCCTGGCAAGCCAACGGTTGCCAGTATTGACGCAGGCAGGTTGAGGACCAGGCGGCGTTGTTCGGTTGCGGCTCATCTCGTACCACGCCCGGACTCGAAAATCTTTGCGTAGACCCGTTCATAGGCATCGACCATGGTTGGGATCGAGAAGCGTTCCTCGACCCTTCTTCTGCAGGCCAAGGGGTCAATCGTTGTTACCGCATTGAGGGCTGACACCGCTTCCGCCACGCTTGAGACCAGAACTCCGGTAACCCTATCTTCGATCACCTCGCGGCACGAGCCACGGTCCATCGCAATCACCGGAACCCCAGCCGCGTTTGCCTCTGCGAGCACGAGGCCGAACCGTTCGGGGATGGTGTTGAGGTGGAGCAACGCAAATGCGCCCGCAAACAGCGCGTTCTTTTCTGGCACGCCGACCGCACCGATATAGCAGATCTGCTTATCGTCGACATGCGGCTGAATCTCGGTCTTGAAGTAGCTTTCATCCTGCAAAATGCCTGCGATGATCAACCGGCGCCCACTTCGTTTGGCAAGCTCGATGGCGAGGTGTACCCCCTTGTCCGGATGGATTCGACCAATGAAGATAAGGTCTTCGCCGCTGCTCTGTCGTTGTGGGTACAGCGCCAGGTCTATGCCGTTGTAGACCGTGGCCAGGTAATTAAGTCCGGGTGCGCGGTCAGCATCGCTGATCGAGACAAAATATCCATCCCGGTACTTCTCGTACATCGGCATGATGCGTGGTGACGAAAATCCGTGAATGGTGGTAAGAACGGGCGTCTTGACCAGGCGCGTGAAGGCCAGCGCCATAAAGTCGTAGTGGCTATGGATCAGGTCGAACTCCGCAGCGTGTTCAAAGGCTTCCGAGATGTGCAGGTATTCCGCAACTTTCGGATCGATGGAGGGATCCTCCTCGTAGCCCTTGGCCACGACAGCGTGGAGATGCGCGCGAGTGATGGAATCGCCGCTGGCAAAAAGTGTCACATCCCACCCGCGAGCCGCGAGACCTTCGCAGATGTTGCCGGCGACCGTCTCCCACGCGCCGTACTGCCGTGGAGGGGTTCGCCAGGCGACTGGGGAGAGAATCGCCACCCGTTTCGCGGTAGGCACTAGCGCATGGCCGCCAGCACTTCGCGGAGAGGAACCGTCGCAAAGCCCGTGGCGTGGTCCGCCAAACCGTACGGGATGAGCAATTGGCCCTGGTGCAACAAGGCGCCACAGGAATAGACCACGTTGGGCACATATCCCTCGCGCTCGCTGGCTTCGGGAGTGATGATTGGTTCCCGCATGTGGCCGATGATTTTGTGAGGCTATTCCAGGTCGAGCAGGAAAGCGCCAATGCAATACTGGCGCATCGGTCCCACTCCGTGGCTGAGCACCAGCCATCCCGCCTCTGTCTCGATGGGCGGCCCGCAGTTACCGATCTGCACCAACTCCCACGGAAAGGTTGGTTTCAGCAGCAGGCGCCGTTCATTCCAGAAGTGCACATTGTCGGAACACATCAGGAAGATGTTCTCGTTGTCCTGGCGAGAGAGCATCGCATAGACGCCATTTACTTTGCGCGGGAATAGTGCCATGCCTTTGTTCTCGGCTTCCGGGCCATTCAACGAAATAAACCGGAAGCGCAGAAAGTCAGAGGTCTCGAGCAGCTCCGGCATGATGACCCTGCCATCGTAGGCAGTAAAGGTGGCATAGTAGACATGCGTACCATCGTCGTTGCGGAAGCGCACAAACCGGGCGTCTTCAATTCCGTTCCGCTGCGAGGGTGTGGAGGGGAAGATAATTCTCTCGGAAAGCTGCTGCTCCGGTTCAAACTGCACTTCGTAGTTGGATCGGGCCAGCATCCAGATGCTTTGCGCGCGCAGCTGGTCCTCTGTCGCCTCTCCGTGCGCCGGTCCAGGCTGTTGTAAGGCAGCCGTGAGAACCTCGCGCAGCGTCTCCAAACCGAATGAGGCTCCCAGCCTTTTGAGCACACGGGCAGAGAATTCACCCTCAAGCCCCAGTTCCTGGAGTTTTCGTTGGAAAAGAGGCCCTTCGTACAAGGTGTTCGCGATTTGTTGCGGCTCCGTAAGCAAATTTCCGGCAGGGTCCAGTTCGATGTGAAGATCGGCGAACACGATTCCGCTGCGAAACGTGATTGAGGAGATATGTCCCTCCCCGGTCGAGCGCAGGCTCAAAACAAAACGCACTGCGCCCACAGGCAGGTTCGTTTGATCGGGATGCGGCACCATGGATGGACTAAAAAGCGCGGCTGATTCCAGCGAGTACTCCGACAAGAAGTACGAGCCGATCAGTAACTCTCGTTCTTTTGAAATAACGGTATCTGCCGGCAGAAGGCCGCGCAGTTGTTCGAACCGATCGGAGAATCGTTGCCGCAAATGCAGGTGGCGTTGGGAAAAATCAGCCCAGACCTTTTCCAGAAGTAGGCCAACTTCAGACTCCGGTATTGCCAGAACTCTCCGCATGATCCCACGCATGCGCTGCGGATCGCCAGGATCAAATTGCCGCAAAAGAACGCGGGACGGATCAGGGCGCAAAACGGTCTTAGATCGTGTCAGAGGTAGTGTCACTAGGGTCCCACTTGCCATTCGAATCCCATTTCTTTCCGGCTGCCGATGCATTTAGACCGCGAGTGCATAAATGACCATCTGTGTGCCGGACTGCACTCGCCAGGAGAACAATCTTCTAAGCCTGCTGTGATCAGTGGATCACAAGCATTGCGGAGTTTTGACCGTTTCCCATTGTCTTCGGGTTAAAAGCGGCGAAACGTGCTCGTATGGCATACAACTTTATGGGGTTGCTTGGCGAACGGGTATCGGCAAGGGAGGGAACGCCTCTGAGGTGACCGGCTGCTTGAAGGTCGCTAACATGTTTTGAGCCTGGTGCATTTCAACCAGCGATAACAAAAATGCCAGCGTGGATTCCGCGCCCTGGTTGCCGTTCACGCGGTCGACGTGCAATCCGTCGCGGCAGCCGCCCGTTTCCGGAACATAGAGCTCCAGTTCAAGATCATTCCCGCCGATGAACCAGTCGAAGGCATGTTCTGCCTGTTCATACCAATGTGGGTCTGCCGTGGCCCGATAGGCTTCGAGACAGGCTGCGACCGTTGCCTGGGCTTCGATCGGCTGCTGATCAAAATTAGCCCGCGTGCCGCCACGATGATAAAAGCCGTTGCTGCCGATCGGCCGCAGGTGCCCCTTTTCAGAGGTCTGCTGGCCCACCAGCCAACGCAGGCTCTCGATCCCACGGTTCAAGATGGTTTCCTGTCCTGTGGCTCTCCCACTGACAATCAGTGCGTGCGATAGCCTGGCATTGTCATACGAAAGCTCCTCTTCGAACCAGTGCCAATCGGTGTGCGCGTGCCGGTCATAGAGTTCCATAAGCCGCGCCGTCAGGATTTCCCGGGCTTGATTCACCTGGCTATCGCCACTGAGGCGGCGCAGATACTCGTGTATCCCCAAAAGACCAAAGGCCCAGGCCCTTGGCGAGCTAAAGGTGATTAGGGCCGGCAATGCCCGGGCAAATAACTGGCCGGCCATCATCTGAAACGTTCGCAACTGTGAGCGTCCTACTGCCACGCCGAGCGCCCACAACGCACGTCCGTGGCTGTCTTCCGATCCCTGTTCGTCGAGCCAGCGGCGTTCGAAACTCATATGGTTATGAAATCGTCCGCTCGATGGCTCAAACGCGTAATGGAGAAAGGCCGCGCAGGTGCTTGCCAGGCTTCGCTCCAGCTCCGCATCGTCGCTCAATTCTCCCATCAGTACCGCAAGAATGAAGGCGCGGGCATTGTCGTCGGTACAGTACCCTTCATGGAAGTTAGGCACACTGAAGATAGCGTGCTGAAATACGCCTGTGGAGTCCGTCATTCGGGATAGATGCGTGAGCTTCAGCTCTGGTAATTCACGATGTTTCTCTTCCAGTGTCTTGAGCGTGCGAGATTTCCGTGACAACGGAGCGCCTTCCAGGCGCGCCAGCTCGAAACTGTGCATGTAGAGTTGAGCGACGTTCGACCAGACCATTTCCCGGCCCAGCCGGTAGGCGTTTCTGCGCATGGAATTACGCCGCGTGTCGTCCCGCAGGAGGCCAAGAATCTGATCTGCCATTGCGCCGGAATTAGCGAAGGGCGCCAGTGCCCCACGATCGTCTGCCAGTAAGTCTGCCGCGTGCCAGTACGGTGTCGAGACCACCGCCTTGCCTGAGCCGAAGGCAAACGAAAGCGTCCCTGAGGTGATTTGCGCTTCATTGAGATAGGGCGTGATGTAGAGGTCGGCCGCGCCCATAAATTCTTTCAAGTTTTCCGGGTCAACGAATTGGTTGCGGAAGATGACATGCTTCTCCAATTTGTTTTTGGTCGCGAGGATCTCCAGGCTTAGCCGGTAGGCCTCACCGTGTGCCCGCAATTCATTCGGATGCGTCGCACCCAGAACGATATAGACCACGTCTGGGAACTCCGACAGAACCGCTGGTAAGGCATCCAGCACATACTCGATTCCCTTATTCGGCGAAAGCAGCCCGAAGGTCAGCAGAACAATCCGGCCTTCCACCTTGAACAGGTCTTTGAAATAGGTTGGATCCACAAATCCGACATCCGGGATACCGTGCGGAATCAAATCGATTTTGCTTAACGGAGCCTGGTAGATGCTGTGCAACATCTGCCGTCCGCGGTCTGCCATCACGACCAGCCGCGTCGAAAGTGCGATCAGCTCCTCCATGATGCGTCGCTGGTCCGGCCTGGGTTCACGCAAGACGGTATGCAGTGTCGTGACCACCGGCATTTTCAATTCGCGGAGCATGGCCAGGATGTGGCCTCCCGAGGACCCGCCGAATATTCCGAACTCATGCTGCAAGCAAACGACGTCTACATCGCTGATGTTCAGAAAATCGGCGGCGCGCAGGTAAGAAGGCAAATCCTGTTCTTCAATCTCAAAGCGGACCAGCTCCGGATAGTCGTAGCCTTCTGCAATATCGTTGACCGACACACACAAACACTGGGTTTGGGGATAACCGTGTTGTACGGCCGTCAACAGGTCGGTCGTGAAGGTAGCAATTCCACACTTGCGGGGTAGATAGTCGCCGACGAAGGCAATCTTGCGGATCCGTGCGCTTTGTTCCGGGAGTTGTCCGTTTGTCGCCATCTCGCACCTCTTCTGTCAATTTGCTCGCTGGGGGTGCGCTGAAGCGCCAACGAAGGAGAAGTGGGGCGCCGCTTCCAACCAGAGACTGAGCCGTATTCGTCAGTGCCTTCTTCGGAAGGCACTGTATAGGCGGGGTAGGTATCAACTCCATGGTGCCATTTTCATCGAGCTGGATCTGTTCACTATTGCTCACTGCAACAAAAACCAGTCGATCGGCAAGCTCGTTTCCAGAAAATCATCCTAAAACGCGCTTCCTGGGGCAACTGGCCTTGGCTGTGAAGGGAATGACAGGAGGGAGCCTGGGGAGCGCTTCATCTCGTGGTCAGGGATGTAAGGGGCCTGCGTAACCGATCCAAACGTATGGAATCGCCCTCACCTTTGTGATACCGGCCACCGATGCCGCTAGTCGTTCCATAGAGCCGCAGGACCTTAACCGATGACAAGACTATTCACAGGAAATCTGGGGCAGTGCAGGGGAGAGATCTGCAGTATCCGTTCTATGCACAACATGGGCCCAGCGAAGGCTATGTTGTAGGCCGTTGGGTGAGAAGACCTCCTGGATTGCCTCGCCGGCGCTTCGGGCCGGTTCCTCCGCACGCGCGCACATCGTTTGCTCAAACAGGCGAACACTTTCCTGCCAGTCCGCTGTGAGGAGGGCATCCGCAAGATCGGCTCCATCTAACATCGCGAGGTTGGCGCCGTCGCCGCCGAAGGGGCTCATCACGTGGGCCGCGTCGCCCAGGAGTGTCAATCCTTTCCGATGCTCCCACCGGTGGCCCGCAGGCAGCTCAAAAATGCCCCGCGCCACAAGATTGCCGTCACTGTGGCGAATCCAATCGAGAAGATCCTCTGACCAGCCGGCGAACTCTGCACACAACCGCTCGCGGGCTGCGGCGCCATCCAATTTGTCGAGTCTTTCCGTTTCGAACCAGTTGTCCTTCACTCTCAGGCCGATGTAACCGCCAAGGTGGGCATCGGCGTCACGATGGGCAACCAGGGCCTTAGAGTCTCCAAGTGCAAACGTCAATCCGCGTCCGGCCTTCTTTGATAGATCGGGATAGCGTTTATCTACGTTATCGATCCCAAATTCAATCATCAGGATACCTGTGTATTTTGGAACTGCGTCACTGAGCACGGGCCGCACTTTGGACCATGTGCCGTCGGCGCCCACCACCAGGTCGAACCGCCCCGAAGTGCCGTCCACCAGATGGACTTCGCACCGGCCGTCGGGTAAGGGTGTCACCCCAGCGACAGCGGATCCCCACCGTACGACGCCCGCCGGCAGCGATTCCAGCAACATGCCCCGCAGGTGGCCGCGATCCGTCTCCGGGCGGTCCTTACCCTCCACTTTGGTATCGAGGTGCATCAGTGTGCCGTGTTTGTCGTAGATCCGTCCCTCTTGATCGGCATAACGCGCGATCTTCTGGAACTCATCCATAAGGCGCGCCTTTTGCAACGCGAGCTGCCCGGCGCCGGCGTGAATATCGAGCGAGCCGCCCTGCGACCGCGCGGTGAATGACGGTTCGCGTTCGAACACCGTGACATCGCGGCAGTGTAAACAAAGGATGCGCGCTGCCACCAGGCCTCCGGGGCCGCTGCCAACAATGGCAATCTTCGGATGATCCATCTACTCCCGCCCCTATTTACATAGCATGCTATCTTAATGCATAGGATACAATGGAAATCGATTTGGATTCACTTTGTCATGGACGAAAAGATTCTTTCGGGGCCCGGACACTACATTAACCGGATTGCTCGACTGGGTTCACGGTGGTTGGAGCCCAGGCTACAGAAGCTAGGGCTGGCGGTTGCCCAGGTACCGGTCTTCGGCACAATCAAGAACCTCGGCCCGCTCCCGCAAAAGGAGCTGGCAAGACTTCTGCACGTGGAGCAGCCGACGATGGCGCAATTGCTGACCCGTATGGAACGCGACGGTCTCATCGAACGCAGGGCCGACCCGAACGACGGCCGTAGCAGCCTTCTTTGCCTCACCCCGCTCGCGATCCGAAAATCCGAGCCGGCGCGCGATCTGCTCCTGGAGGGCAGCGCTATAGCGCTACAGGGTTTGAGCAAACGCGAGATCTCGACGCTCACACGGTTGTTACAGCGCGTGCTGGCCAACCTGGAAGAGGCCGTCGACCGCTGAGGTTCTTTATTCCAGGCCCGTTCGCTTGCGGTAGTCTGCCCGCTGCCGCTGCAACTCGGCGTGGTTCCTCTCTGCCCATTCCCACACTCCGCAGAAGGCCTGGCCGAGACTCTCGCCGAGAGGGGTAAGTGCATACTCCACCCGTGGCGGGACCACCGGATACACCGTGCGGTTCACAAAGCCGTCGGCTTCCATCTGGCGTAGCGTTTGCGTCAACATTTTCTGGCTTATGCCGCCTACCAGTTGCGCCAACCGGCTAAAGCGAACCACCCCGTGTTGAGCCAGGGCTTCCAGCAGTAGCATGGTCCACTTGTCGGCGATGCGGTCAATGACCTCTTCGACCAACTTGTCGATCTCGGGAGAAGCCACCGTGCCGGTCGCTGATTCAAAGCGGAGCGGCGATGGTTTATCTTTGGCAGGCTTACGAGCGTTTTTCGCAATTCTAACCATAAGGTGTGTATCGCACTTTTGCGTGCCTACTTCCCAATAGGAAGTCACTCTCTTATCGTAATGGAAGAAGGGAACTATCACCATCATGAATCTGGGAAACAACACCATCCTTATCACCGGCGGCGGTTCCGGCATCGGCCGCGGCCTTGCGGAAGCCTTTCATAAACTCGGAAACAAGGTCATCATCGCCGGGCGACGCAAGAGTCTTCTGGAGAGGGTCGTCGCGGCAAACCCGGGCATGTCGTATGAAGTACTGGATGTGCAGGATGCCGGTAAGCTGAAAAACTTTACAGCGGAGATCACCGCGAAGTATCCCGCGTTGAATGTGCTGATCAACATGGCCGGCGTCATGCAGGCGGAAAACCTGGTCGACGCTCCCGACCCATCCGCCATCGACGCCATGATAACCACCAACCTCATCGCACCTTTGCGACTGACGGCCGCTTTGATCCCGCATCTCAAGGGGCAACCGAAGGCAACGGTCATGAATGTGACCTCCGGCCTCGCCTTCACCCCGCTGGCGCTCACGCCGACCTACTGTGCGACGAAGGCTGCGATTCACTCCTGGTCCATTACGCTGCGCTATCAACTCCGCAACACGTCGGTGGAGGTTCTGGAATTAGTCCCGCCGTACGTCCAAACCGAGCTCATGGGCGAGGGCCAGGCAAACGACCCGAGGGCAATGCCGCTGAGCGACTACATTACCGAAGTCATGGATATTCTTGCGACGCAGCCGGAGGCAAAGGAAATCCTGGTCAAGAGGGTGTATCCGCTGCGCTTTGCGGGCGACTTCAACCCTGAGACGTTCGACAGTTTCTTTGCGACCTTCAACGCGGCAATGACGGAGCATTAGTCGGCCCCTAAACAAAAAAGTTGCAACCGATGGAAAATCGGCGTCATCCTAAGAGTGCCGAAAAACGCGGAGCCGTATTGGTAAGCACGGCTCGCTGCGGAACCCATTCCGCAGTTAAGTCAACTCCCCGGAAAAAGGGGAGTAGGGACCCACGGCGATAGGGGCAGTGCTACGGCACGGCTCGCTGTCGCGTGGTGCGTTCCGGTACAAGAGCCCGATAGCCACGCGATGGAACTTTCTATACCAAGGAGATCGCGATGGCAACGCTCAACCACACCAACCTCACCACCTACAATGTCCCCGAACTGAAGGAATTCTTCCGCGCGGTATTTGATTTTCACGTTCTGGAAGAACGCGGCGACAAATTTGCAGTGTTGCGTAATTCCGACGGATTTCTGCTGACACTGATGCACGACAAACACATGACGCCGGAGCAGGGCTACCCCGGACTGTTTCACGTGGGCTTCTTGCAGCAGACGGAGCAAGCAGTGAACCAGATGCACGAGGCTCTGGTGGCTCGCAACTACATGGCGCCCAAACCGGCCAAGCTGCAGCGCGGCGGACCACCTACCTACGGCTTTTACTATGACGCTCCCGGCGGTGTCGTGGTAGAAGTCAGCACCATGAACCTTGTGTAAGGCTATGGACGCACATCGTCTTCTTCCGCAGAGACGATAGTGCCCTGGTGATAGAGGATCTGCCAGCCGTTGGCGGTGCTCTGCCATATCGTGGCGCGGCGGGTGATGCGTTCACCCTGACGTAAGGTGTAGGTGAAGAGATAGGTATCGGGGCCTAACCGGCGAAGACCGTGGTCTGAACTTTGCCAGCCCGCGGTCTCCGCGTCCACGGGTGGGTTTTCATCCAGAATCCGCAGGATGAACTCTCGACTGTAACGCCGGCCCGACGCGCCAACTTCCCAATATGTGGGCGCCATCGCGCCATCGAAGTCGCTCCGCGTTATGCCGAAGGCCGGAGTGTGAAAGATGGGCTCGCGGCGGCGGAGGTCTTCCAGCACCGGGAGAAGGTCAGATTCAATATGGGTGAAAACTGCGTTGCCCGCCATGCCACGATTGTAAGAGCCCGGCTGAGCAACCGATGCTGCACGACGACATCACCATCCTGAGCCTGTCGCCGGCGCAGCCGGCGGTTGCCACTTAGTCCAGCGGATGTTGGCCTACATTTGTCATTCTATTTTTATGGAAACAGTTAAGATGGCCTACGCCAAAGCAAATCTCTCAAAGTTTCTGGCGCGCGTGGCGCGGGGAGAGCGCATCGTCATCGCGCGCTACAACACCCCCCGTTGCGGAGCTGGTGCCACCCACCAATGTGCCAACCGTGAAGCGCAGGTTCGGCACGGGCAAGGGAAGGGCGGCGCTCATCGACCCGCTGCGCTTGACCCAAATGACGGGTAAGCAAGCGGATGCCTTTCTCAAAAGACTGTACTGAGGCATGCGCGTGTTGCGGGAGACGCAGATCCTGGTCCACGCCTATATCGGCGACGTTCCCTTATCTCCCAAGGTCTACGCGCTGCTCTCAGTCCGGATGCGGAGCCCTTGCTTAGCGGGGTATCCATCATGCAAATTGCCATGAAATATGAAGCAGGGAAATTGAAGATGGGTGCGGCTGAGACGCGGCAGGCAATTCGGGATCTCGCCTCACTGGTGGTTCCTTTTGCTCCAGATCACGTGCTGCGGCTGTATGCCCTACCCCAACATCATCGCGATCCATTTGACCGCATGTTGATCACGACTGCTCTAACCGAGGGGATCCCACTCGTCGGTTCGAATCGCCTGTTCAAGAAATACAAGGGCCTGCAAGTGATTTGGTGATGTGGCTTCCTGCGTTGAGGACTTCGCCGATTTCGAACAACCGTAAAGATCCCAGGCGATCGATCCTGCTTCGCTGCCGTCACCCCTTGACATCCGACAAGACAGTACTGCATTCTCTTGTTGAATCCCGAGGGGAATATGGCAGCTACCGATCTGTTGCAAGGAACGCTTGATCTACTGATCTTGAGAACCCTTGCGCTGGAGACGATGCACGGCTGGGGTATCGCACAACGAATTCAGCAGGTGTCGAAAGACGCGCTTCAGATCGGGCAGGGTTCTCTCTACCCCGCTCTTCACCGGTTGGAATACAAAGGGTGGATTAAGGCTGAATGGGGAGCTTCTGAAAACAATCGCAAGGCCAAGTTTTATTCGTTGACGAAGACTGGGCAAAAGCAATTGCAAGCCGAGCTCGATGACTGGGGCCGTATCTCAACGGCAATTGCACTGGTTCTCAAATAGAAGGTGTTTCCATGCTGAACGAATGGCTAACGCATCTTCGCTATTTGATCTCGCCGAAACCTCATCGAGAGATAGACGACGAGCTGCGATTTCATATCTAGCAGGAGACCCTGGCGAACATCGCTGCCGGAATGACTGCACAAGAGGGACGCAGAAAAGCAATCATTGCGTTGGGGGCAGTTGAGAGTGCGCGCGAGCAGTCTCATGCACAGCGTCCGGGCTTCTTCTTTGGAACTCTTCTGCAAGACATCGTGTACGCCCTGCGGCAACTCCGAAGGACGCCCGGCTTCACCATCACCACCGATCTCACCCTCGCGCTCGGCATCGGAGCCAACGCCGCCATCTTCACCCTCGTCAACGCAGTCCTGCTCAAAAACCTCCCAGTTGTTGACCCCTCCACCCTCGTCCGCATAGGCAACGCCAGCCAGTGCTGCGTCAACTGGGGAACGGAGGACGACGGCAACTACGCCTTGTTCCCCACCGAAACCTGGCACCAGCTGCAGAAGGGTGCCCCCGAGTTTGAAGAATTAGCCGCCATGCAGTCTGGCATCGGTCAAATCATCGCCCGACGCGACAAGACCGAGGAGAGCGCCCGCTCCGTCAGCGGCGAATTCGTCTCCGGCAACTATTTCCGCACCTTCGGCCTTCAGCCGCAGATCGGGCGTCTCTTCACCGACGCGGACAACGTGGAAGGCGCACCCTTCGTCGCCGTCATGAGCTATGACGCGTGGCAGAATAACTACGGCAGCGACCCATCCATCGTTGGCAGCACCTTCTTGATCAACACCAAGGCTGTCACCATCGCGGGTATTGCTCCCGTAGGTTTCTACGGCGATCGCCTCTCCAGCGCCCCACCCGACTTTTATCTCCCCATCGAATCCATGCCGGTTCTGGCGAATGCAACCCACGTACACTCTCCCGACCATCGTTGGCTTTACCTCATCGGCCTCGCAAAACCCGGCGTCGCCATGGCCCCGCTCCAGGCCAAGATCACCGAGCTGGTCCGGCAATCATTCGCAGCCACAACGTCCTTCTCAGACGCAGAAGGCAAGCGTGCTCTGGCGAAAGTCAGAGTAGTTCTGACCCCCGGCGGCGCCGGTATCCAGAGCATGCAGGACGACTATGCCTCCAAACTTAAGCTGTTGATGTGGATCTCCGGCCTCGTACTCCTCATCGCCTGCGCCAACATCGCCAACCTTCTGCTCGTCCGTGGAATGAACCGCCGCGCAGAGATGTCCATCCGTACCGCCCTGGGCGCGATGCGTATCAGAATCGTCCGCCAGCTCATCACCGAAAGCCTTGTCCTCTCCATCATCAGCGGCATGTCTGGACTGCTCGTTGCCTACGCAGGGACTCGCATGCTGATCGCAATGGCTTTCCCCGGCGCGCAAAATGTTCCCATCCATGCAAGTCCCTCTGGAGTGGTGCTTGCCTTTGCCTTCGGAGTCTCGCTCCTGACCAGCATTCTCTTCGGCGCAGCTCCGGCATGGATCACCTCCAACGCGAACCCTGTCGACGCTCTCCGCAGCGGAACCCGCACCACCGCCTCCGGAGCCTCACTGCTCCAGCGCAGCCTCATCGTGCTGCAGTCGGCTCTGGCGTTGGTGCTGCTGGTCGGAGCAGGCATGTTTATCCAAAGCCTGAATAAGCTCAGGAACATCGATCTCAAGCTCAACCCGACGAACCGGTACATCGTCCACTTCAACCCGCAGGCAGCCGGCTACGCTCCCTCCCAGGTGGAAGCCCTCTATCGAACCATCGAAGATCGATTCCACGCTATCCCGGGCGTCCAAAAAGTTGGCATCTCCACCAACACTCCAATGGAGGAGAACAACTGGGGCGAAGGTGTCCAGATACAGGGCCAGCCTTCCCTCAATCAAAGTGCCTCGTGGGTCAGGGGCAATGCGGAATACTTTGACTCTGTAGGCACCCACGTTCTCGTGGGACGAGGATTCACCACCCAGGACACATCAACCTCTCCAGCCGTCGCCGTCGTCAATCAAGCCTTCGTCAAAAAATTCTTCAAGCCCGGCGAGAACCCCATCGGCAGGCGTTTCGGCTCACCTGGCCGCAAACCTCCGGAGACTTTGCTATCGTCGGTGTCGTCGAGGACACCGCCTATACCTCCGTCACCTGGAAAAACCACGCCATGTATTTCATCCCCATGACCCGGCGCATACCAGGCTCCATACTCCAGCGCCCCATCGACCAGGACGCCGGCCTCTATGGCGGCGCGCTCGTCCTCCAGACCGACCGCTTCATGGACAACCTGCAATCCATCACTCGCCAGACGTTCGCCGCCATCAACCCCAATCTCACCGTCGTGAAATTTCAAACCTTCGACGAGCAGATTGCGGGCCAGTTCACCCAGGACCGCATGATCACCCGGCTCATGACGCTTTTCAGCGCACTTGCGCTTCTGCTCGCAACCCTCGGCCTATACGGCGTCACTGCCTACACCGTAGTCCGCCGAACCTCGGAGATCGGCATCCGCATGGCCCTCGGAGCCAACCGCGGAAGCGTAGTCGCCATGATCATGCGCGGAGCCATGTTCCAAACCGCGATCGGCCTTGGCGCCATCGGCATCCCCGTAGCTTGGTTCTGCGTGCGCTACATCCAATCCCAGCTCTACGAGACCAAGGGCATGAACCTCACCGTCCTGGCCATCGCCACCCTCACCCTGACAGCCGCGGCCGCCAGCAGCAGGATTCATCCCCGCCCTACAGGCATCCTCAACCCGCCCCTCACAAGCTCTGAGGACCGAGTAGCAGTCTTCCTCGCTCAGAGGGGCTGAAGGGCTTGATTCCGATTTCCCCCAACCTCGCATAAAGCATTGTCCCGCCGGACGGATACGAGTAGGCTCAGGCTCATCGTTCCGTTCAGGAGTAGCAGTGAATCGAGCCTGGTCCATCCTCGTGTGCTGTGTTGCTATCAGTCCTCTGCCAGTGTTGGCGCAAGCTCCCCCTGCGGCCACCGGATCCAAAACAATTGCCGTGCATGCGGCACATCTCTTCGAGAGCGACTCCGGCACGCTGAGCGGGCCAGTGACGGTTACGATCAGCGATGGGCGCATCACCGCCGTCACGTCCGGCAGGACCCCAGTCCCGAACGCCGAGGTGATTGAACTTGGCGACGCGACCCTGATGCCCGGGTTGATCGATGTCCACAAACATATGAGCAGCCCTCCGCACTTCGTCATGAATACCTACGAGGCGCAGTTGACCATCTCCGATGCAGAAGTTGCGGTTGCATCCAGTGCGACCGCCCGCAAGCTGCTCGATGAGGGGTTCACGACCGTGCGCAACGTGGGCTCCTTTGGCGGGTTGGACGCTGCGATTCAGGGGGCAATCAATCGAGGATGGATTGCCGGGCCGCGCATGGTCGTGTCCCTGGAGCCAATTTCGTCGACCGGTGGTCACAGCGATCCGCAGGATGGCATCGATTCCGCCTGGTCCAACAAGGGGTGGGGCGGCTCGGTCGCGGACGGTCCGCTCGAGGTTGCGAAGGAGGTCCGGGAGCACCGGCGGCGCGGGGCACAGGTGATCAAGATCATGCCCTCCGGCGGAGTGCTTTCGAGCGGCGATGACCCCAAAGCCCAGACCATGACCAACGAGGAGATCAAGGCTGCGATCGATACCGCGCACTCACTTGGTATGAAGGTCGCGGCGCATGCCCACAGCAAGGGCGCCATCGACAACACCGTCCGGTTAGGGGTCGATTCTATCGAACACGGTACCTACGCCGATCAGGAAAGCTTCGCGCTCATGAAGGAGCACGGCACCTATCTGGTGCCGACGTTGCTGGTGGCGGATGAAATTCTGCAAGAGGTCGCGGCTCATCCTGAGGAGTTCTCGGCGTCGTCGCGCGAGAAGATGAAAGTGGTTGCACCCTTGATGGCGGGCATGTTGAACGGGGCCTACAAGGCCGGCGTAAAGATCGCCTTTGGCACCGATACGACCAATAGCGTGAACGCGCACGAGTTTGTTCTGATGGTCAAAGCAGGCATGTCTCCCAAAGACGCGCTGCTTGCTGCCACGCGGAACGCAGCCGACTTGCTCAGTATGAACGGCAGGGCTGGTTGCGTGAAGACGGGATGTTTCGCCGATCTCATTGCCGTCGATGGCGATCCTACGTCTGATATCTCCACCATGGAACACGTGCAGTGGGTGATGAAAGGCGGACTGGTCTATAAGCGCCAGGGCAAGCCAGTGGCACTGATGGATCAGTCAGACACACCGGGCCTCAGCCCGGTCACCGAGTAGTCCATGTCAATCTTCAAGCGGTGGTGAATCCAGTGCCCCGATCGAGAAGTGGTCAAAGGCGACGGCAAAGGCTTCTTTGCCGGGCGCGGCCATCAGCATGCCGATCTTTGCCGGTACCTGTGGTGGAAAGTAAGCCAGGCGAAGCATCGACCATTGCTCGCCGTCGTGTGAATACGAAACCTGCACGGTGTCGTGAAAGCGCTGCAGGCGTAACCAGATGAACGCGGGGTTGTCGGAACGTGCGAGTATCGACCAATCAGAAAACTCCCGCGTGACCACAACACTCAGGTTCTGTTTGCCGTTGACATATTCAATCCCAGCTTTGATCCAGTTGGTTTCGTCGATGCGTATCATCAGGCCGGCCTGATGATAGAGCTCGTTATATTGTGCCGAGATCCTGACCTTCGCCTCAAAGTTTCCCGCCCGCTCCTGGTATCGAAAGGGACCGTTGTCGTGAATGAATCCATAGTGGGTGACGCGCCAGTAGTCGGTGCCGGGGGGCACGGTTGCGGTCAGCGTGTCATTGGCCTCGGCCCAGTGGGAAGGCTCGTGTAGCCAGTGGAAAGTTGCCTCAGCTGTCATGGTACTCGTAAGCATACTAAAGAGTTGAGGCTGAGAGGCGTGAGCTTGATCAGGGCCGTGCCTGGTAAGAATCGCCGAGTGCTTTGATGAGCGCTTTCTTCACCATGCAGCGGCTAAAGAAAGCGATGAACCAAGGCCCAGGCAAAAGAAACCAACGCAGTCCCCTGCCAGGAAGAGATTTGCGAACCACCCATACGACTTCCCGAAATCGCGTCGATAGCAAATCCAGAATGTGGTCAAGCCGCACTTCCGACAGTTTCCCGGGTGTTGCCGTGATCGGATTGCTGAGGTCGTGACAGAGCGGGATGATCGGCAGCCACCTGGTTTTGGCGTCGACACCAGAATCGGCTGGAAAGACGATCGCGCGGCCTTGTGGATCTGTCGGCGCAGAATGCTGGAACCTGGCAAGGATCTGCGCTCGCGTCGCAGGATCCTGGCTTTCGAGACCCTCGCGGATGATCAGGTTATTTTCGGGAAAGATGAAGTGATCGCGCAGGAACTTCTGACAGTTGCGCCGCCCCAGGGCATAGTCGTGTTCGCGGAAGGTCTTCTCAAAAAAACCACCGAAGGCGCCCAGGGTCGCGCACTGCAACGCTTCTGGTTGGGGTCCAGCCGGAGCAACGATAAAGTGGCTGAAGGTGGTTCCACGCATCAGGTTACTCAAGGATTCGCCAAAGAATCGCGACTGTGCAATCAGTGCCGCAAAGAGTTGCGGAAGCGCCTTGAAAACGGAAGCATTGCTGCGCGTATCGTATAAAACGCCGAAGTTTGTAGTCGTGGGAAACGGTGCGATGCTGAGCACGGCCCGGTCCGCCTTGCACGGGTTGCTCTCCAGTTGCTGATTGGGCGCCTCTGGAGCCAGCATGACCAGGAAGTCGTGCGCGTAATTGAAAGGGTCGTTGTTTGTCACTCCACCATCCACGTTGAGTGTCTGAAAACAAAGCGGCAGGTTCTGGGGAAAGGTCGGCTTCACGGGCGGCGGATCATCCTTGGCGGCGGAGGGAGGAGATTCCCATAGCGGAGGCGTGTAGTCGCTCTGGCAACGCGTCAGAACCCGGGGAGCGAGGAAAATGGGAAAAGCGCCCGTGGCCATAGCGGCCGTTCGCAGCGTGTCCCAATTGCCGCCGGCCTTTGCGAAATCAAGCTGGTACGCATTGTCGTTGAGCCCCGGTGTGGAATCGGCTCGGACAGTACGAAAGCGAATGCGATCACCGTAGAAGAAAGCGGTCTCTTCCACGGAGCCCGGCGCAACGCCGTTCAGCGAGTAAATAACTCCGCGCAAATTAGTCAAAGACAGCACCAGTGCCAAGTCCGGCGAGACATAAGGCCGGGGCACTGCCGTTGGTTTACCTCGGGTCAGCGCATTCGTGGCGATGGTATCGATGATGGTTGAGTCTAAAAGAGAGACAACCGGTCCTGGATTCTTCAGGTCGTCGATCTTGAGCAATGGCTCAATATCGATCCGGTTGACCCAGCTTTCATAGAGGCGATTGGTGGTGCCGCCCTTGGTCTGCGGATCATGGGCAAACTCGTCCTGGAGCATAACCGCCGAAATGGCCGCGCACATCCCACCGGCGGAGGCACCGGTAAAGATTTCGATGCGGACGTCATGCGCCGGGACCAATTCATTGCGCGCCTTGGCTGCGTACCATTCATCCAACGCTTCGGTAAGAAAGTCGAGCACCCCGGCAGTGTAGGCGCCGGCGGAGATCGCCCCCGCCATATTGATGGCAATCCTGAAAGTCTTCATAGTCCAACCTGTTCCCTTATCAACATAGAGGGCGATGCAAGAGTAGTGGGTTCTGACAAGGGAACGTTTCGTGGAAAGCGCAGTACCCGTACTCAAGGTACGATGAAAGGCGGATTAAGACGGGAACACAGGGCAAGGCGGCGGTATCGCTGCCAGAAGGGAATTACTTTGAGGACGTGTGCGATCGCAGGGTTTCTCCTTTGTGTCATGGCTGCCGGGGCGCAACAGAGCGCGCCGGCCGATCAGGCAAACGTGGTCAAGCTGGGCGGCTACCTAATGGTGGCCGGCAAAGCTTATGAATATGACCGTCAGCTTGCGGATGAGATCGGCCCTCGGCTGACCGGCTCGGCGAACTATGAGAAGGCCACGGATTGGGCGGTGGCGGAATTCACTCGCCTGGGGCTGACGGGGGTACACAAGGAAGCGTGGGAGATCGCCGCGACCTGGGAGCCAGAGACTGTAGCGACGGCGCGCATGCTCGCTCCGCATGAACAGCGGTTGCATCTGGAGAGTGAGGGCTGGAGCCCTTCGACGCCTGCTGGCGGGGTGCGCGGGAATGTTTATTTGCTCAAGACGCTGACCGCGGACAGCGTCAAAGCCGATGCGGCGAAGATCAAGGGGTCGATCGTGCTGGTGGACGAGGCAACGCTTATGGGGAAAGACGACCCACCGTTGTTCGGGCAGATCTTCGACAACCTCCATTTGCTCGGGGAAGTGGGCGCGAAGGGCCTGATCTTTGGACTTGGCGCGGTAAACAATGTGCCCAGCCCGATTGGCAACACAGCGTTTAAAGGTGCTGTCGATCCGCTGCCTTCCGGCAACCTGGGCATGGAGGATACTCTGCTGCTGAAACGCTTGCTGGCGCAGGGGCCGGTAGAAGTGGAGTTCAGCTTCCGCAACCGCGTACGCACGCACGTGCCCGTGAACAACGTGGTGGCGGAGATCGCGGGGAGCGAGCCGAACGGCGAATATATCGTGATCGGGGGACATCTCGATTCCTGGCACCTGGGCACCGGAGCCCAGGACAATGGGACGGGAGCGGCCACCGTGATGGCGATTGCGCAGGCGGTGAAAGCGAGCGGATTAACGCCGCGGCGCACTATGCGGTTCATTCTGTTCGGCGGGGAGGAAGAGGGCCTGCTGGGATCGTTGGCCTATGCGCGGGCCCACGTGGGCGAGATGGCGAAATGCGCCGGAGTATTTGTCACCGATACAGGCGGTGACACCCCGCAAGGCTGGTACGTCTTCGGGCGCGAGGATGAGAAACAGACGCTGATGCCGATTCATCCCTTGCTGGCTGCTCTTGGAGCAGGCGAGACAACGGATGAGGGCAAGTACACCTTCGAGACCGACGAGGCTCCTTTTCTGGTGCATGGTGTGCCCTCATTTGTGCTGTGGACACCGATGACGAAGTACATGCAACTCCACCATAAGCCGAGCGATACGTTCGACAAGGTAAACGAGCGGGATCTTAACCTGGGAGCGGCGGTCGTCGGGATGACGGCCTATGCGGTCGCGGATGCCCCGGCGATGGGGACGCACTTAACCGACGCCCAGGTGCAGGAGCAGCTGAAGGGCATCAACGCTCTCGAGCAGTATAAGGATATGGTGGCCCACACCATGTTTTGATGAGCCAACGCGCGTACCCACGTCGACTTTCATCGCGTGAAGAGGGAATTGTAAAAATCAGCGCTGTAAGCGCGAGAGCTTCACAAACGCGCCAATACAATCGAGGTCTGTTAGCCGGCCCACACTTGTTTTGGAGCGAGTTCAACCATGCGTTACTTTGCCATGCTGTTCGTCCTCACGACCATGCTCGTCTCGACCGCGTTCGCTCAATCGGCAACCGTAGGAGAAAAGGAGACCGGCCTCGCCGCAGTGTATACATCCGCCCTTAACAACCACGTCACCGCCAGTGGTCAGCGGTATGATCCATCCAAGCTCACGGCCGCTCACAAGACCCTTCCTTATGGAACCAGGATCCGTGTCACCAACCCCAAGAACAACAAGAGCGTGGTGCTGCGGGTGAACGACCGCGGACCTGTCCAGAACGGCCGCATTCTCGACATCTCTCCCGCCGCCGCCGCGCATCTCGGGATTCCCCACAAAGTCATGCGCGAAGTCAATCTCGAAGTCATCGAAGTAGGCAGCGGTAAGACAACCGCGCAACATAAGAATTAGCTACTCTTCGGGCTTCGCAACAAGCTCGTGCTGTTCGTTCGCCTCTTCTCGTCTCCAGGCTGCATTTCGTACCGGGCGTGCTCACTGTCGCAACTGTGATCGTGCCCTTTTCTCCCGCACGCAACGCCTGCGCTTCTCAGCATCCGACCCGCACCACCCTGGCTTAGCCGTGGCCATCTCGATGGCCCGCGGCCTCGAGGGTTTATCGGGACTTCCGGCCGCTCACGCTTGATGAGCCGGTTTGGTTTGGAGGTAGCGGGTATGATAGATTTTATAATCGTGCTACGGGTCACCTGGCGAGGTCCCCGCGATATTCACTTCTAACCTACCGATAATTAAGGGTTTGACGCGATGCGGTCTGTTCTGCGGACGTTATTGAGCGATACCGCCGTCAACCTCAGGGGAAGGGTGCTGGGGATTTACAGCGTCCTGGCGGTGTTTAACGGGGCAGTCTGGCTCTGGGCTGTCCTCGCTTTCCGTCATTTTCCCGTCTTATTGGGCACCGCTTTTCTCGCCTACAGCTTTGGCCTTCGCCATGCCGTGGATGCCGACCATATTGCCGCCATCGATAATGTAACCCGCAAACTGATGCAGGAAGGTAAACGGCCCGTTGCTGTTGGATTCATGTTTTCACTCGGCCACTCAACTGTCGTCCTGCTGGGGTCCGTGGCCCTAGCCTGGACCACCCTGGCGTTGCAGCACAGCATGAGTGCGGTGAGAGAAATAGGCGGTCTGGTCGGCACGCTGGCGTCAACATTGTTTCTCTTCGCGATTGCAGCCATTAATCTGGTTGTTCTGTACTCCGTTACCCGAACTTTCATCAGAGTCCGCCGCGGCGAACCATACGTCGACGAAGACCTTGATCTGCTGCTCGGGAATCGAGGTTTGTTGGCGCGCCTGTTTCGCCCCATGTTCCGCATGATTTCTCGCAGTTGGCACATGTACCCCCTCGGATTGCTGTTTGGCCTGGGTTTCGACACCGCAACTGAAATTGGAGTTTTGGGAATCTCCGCTGCCGAAGTATCGAAAGGGCTTTCGATGCGGGCGATTCTGATATTTCCCGCGTTGTTTGCGGCGGCCATGTCGCTCATTGACACAACCGATAACATCCTGATGGTAGGCGCCTATGGATGGGCCTACGTGAAGCCAATTCGAAAGCTCTACTACAACATGACGATCACTTCCGTATCGGTCATCGTCGCCTTGATCGTAGGAGGCATCGAAGCGCTTGGATTGCTGGCCGGCCAGTTCCGGTTGACCGGGCCTTTTTGGGAAATGGTGCGCAGGCTCAACGATAACTTCGGTACACTCGGCTACTGCATCCTTGGAATTTTCGTGCTGAGCTGGATCGTGTCCATCGCGATTTACAAATGGCAACGGTTTGACGACTTCGAAATAGGCGTAGTGGAAAACCCCCTCCTCTAGTACGGGACTCGGAGCGAAGCCACAACCGGTGCCAAATATGGACGAGAGTAGTTAGGACTTGGGTGGTTCGACATCACCCTTGAAGCTGCGAGCGAGCGCTCGCGCAGCCTGGGCCAGGATCATGGTGTCGATCCCCACTGCGCAAAACGTCACCCCGCGCTGGATGTAGGCGTGGGCGAGCGCTGTATCTGCAATCACGATACCGGCTGCTTTTCCTGATTGAACAATGCGGTCGATGGTGCTCTCAATGGCTTTAACCACCTCCGGATGTCTTGGTTCGCCCAGGTGTCCGAGAGAAGCAGCCAGGTCCCACGGGCCCACGAAGATACCGTCCACGCCGCTAACTTTTACGAGCTCATCCAGGTGGGCGACTCCTTTTGCCGTTTCGACCTGAATCAGCAGACAAATGCTGTCGTTCGCGCCCGCGTGGTAGCCGGCTACGCCGCCCCATCGCGAAGCGCGCGCCGAGGCGACGCCACGTATTCCCTGCGGAGGGTAGCGAGTTGCCGCCACCAGTTGTTCAGCCTGCTCACCCGTCTCCACCATCGGGATGAGTAGCGTCTGCGCACCAATATCCAGATATTGCTTGATCAAAACAGGATCCCCGGATGGCAGACGGACGACTGGATGGGTGGAATAGCCGCCGACGGCCTGCAACTGCCGCAGGACAGAGCGCAGATCGTTGGGGCCGTGCTCGGCGTCCAATAGCACCCAGTCAAAACCGGAACTGGCAATGATCTCGGTGGCATATGTGTCCGCAAGACCAGCCCACATGCCTATTTGCGTTCGGCCCGCAGCCAGAGAGGCCTTGAAGTTGTTCGTTAGCATGACGCTTTCTCGAAAATGGAGGCTATCGCTTGTAGACTAGTGGAGATCATATCTTTCCTGCGCAGGTTTAGCTTAAGTGGCTCCAGTATATCCGTGGCATCGACAAAATTGTAAGCGCTTGCAAAATTGGCCCCATCGCCGGTCGGCCGGTCATTCTTATCATCGCGCCTGCAAGAAAGAAGCGAGGATACCCGTTAGATGATGGCAGGCCCTCAAGTCTTAACTGCTCCGCCCGAGCCGTCTCGCCTTTATCGCTGGATTGTGCTGCTGTTCGTAAGCCTCACCATGGGCAGCAACTACTACATGTACGACAGTATCAATCCGCTGCAGCGGATCTTTATGGACCGGCTGGGATTTTCTGCTACCCAGTTCGGATGGTTGAACTCATCCTATGCAGTGAGCGCCATCCTGACCCTGCTGATCGGCGGCATGGTGATTGATCGCATCGGCACCAAACGTGCCGTTACGTTCTTCGCGGTCATCTGCTGTTTAGGGGCAGCACTCACCGCAGTCAGCGGACGGCCAGGCATGATGATTGCCGGCAGGGCTGTGCTTGGCCTCGGTGGCGAGTCCCTGGTGGTGGCCGCCACGACCGTCATCGCCAAGTGGTTCAGGGGCAAAGAGCTCAGTTTCGCGTTCGGAATCAAGATCACGATCGCCCGCCTCGCCTCCGTCGCCTCGGACAATTCTCCCACCTGGGGAAGTAAGGCGTTCTACCCTAATGGAGCGGCGAGTGCGCCGAGTTGGCAAGGTCCCCTCTTGCTTGCCGTCGGGGCTGGAGGTCTGGCGGTTGTGTGTTCCGCAATCTATTGGATGTTGGAGACACGCGCCGAAGGGCGTTATCCATCGATGCTGCAAACTTCGCGGAGAAGGTCCAAGTTCGACTTTGGGCAAATTGTGCGTTTCAAGTCATCCTATTGGTTCGTCGTCGGAATATGCGTTTGTTTCTATTCGGCAATCTTTCCCTTTCGCACCTTCGCGATCGACTTCTTCACTAATCGAATCCTGGACGCCCAGGGTCTGCACCATGCGTCTGAAGCTATGCGGGTGATCGCGCATAAGCGGGCAGGCATGTTTGCCAGTCTGCTGCCGCTCTCGGCGATGGTCGCCACGCCTTTGCTGGGTCTGCTCTCGGACAAGATAGGGAAGCGCGCGTCTCTGATGATGTTCGCCTCGATGCTCTTGGTGCCCGTCTATATTTTGATGGGGTACACGCACATCTCACTGTTTGTACCGCTTTGCATGATGGGCGTAGCTTTTTCCGTGATCCCCGCGGTCATGTGGCCTTCAGTCGCGTACCTCGTTGACCAGAACAGGCTGGGGACCGCGTATGCGCTGATGACGCTCATTGAGCAGATCGGGTTTTTCGTGCTCAACCTGCTCATCGGGAAAGTCAATGATTACCGGCACGCAGGGCTGAATAACCCGCAAGGCTACCGCCTGGGTTTGTTAGTCTTTACCGCCATCAGTGTGGCCGGTTTTATATGCGCAACGTTGTTACGAATACGGGAAGCCGGGCCAAATAATAACGGTCTCGAGACGATCACGGCCGGTTAGAAGCGGCCGTGTTTCTCGCGCGGATTCGCTGAATGCGGTAGTTCGAAAGCACGTATTCATATCCTGCGGTGTCGATCAGCCGATCGATCGCCGTGTTATCTCCATATGGAGGGCCGGTCAGGGAGACAAACCCGCGCACCGGGTGTCCCAGGTTTTTCTTGAAATCGTCCTGGGAGCCGACAACTTCCTTGTATTGCTCTGCCGGCGGCAGTTTGGACAATAGCGTGTGCGAGCGCGTATGGCTCGCAATCACGTGCTTCCGGTCGATCTGCCGCAACTCTTCCCAGGTGAGCGCATAGCGCCCGTCAGGATACTCGTGGGTCAGCATATCGATATCATGATGCTCGGCATAGGTACGCTGCTCCGCGATGGGCGCGTTGATAAACGAAGTAATCATCCAGAACCAGCCGATAAAACCGTACTTTTCGATTAACGGCAAAAGCACGTCATAGCTATTGCGATAGCCCTCGAATACCGAAATGATCAAACCCGGCTTCGGCTTATTCCACCGGCCCGTAACCAGGTATTCGTCCAGTTCGTCTTCATTTACCGACGTGAAGAACTGGCTGTATTGGGCAAGCTGCTTCTCGTAATGCTCGGCGTTTACGCGAGCGGTGCTGTGAAAGTTGACCGCACGGATGAGCGGGTGGGTCGCAAAAACCTCTTCGAGTTCATGGGCGCGTTCGCGGAAAGTTGGAGTCTTGCTCACGATGCCGGCTCCGTACCACCCTTGGAGAAGTCCCGATACGCCAGCACCTCAATCAGCTTGCCCACTTCCGTCTCGGGGGAATTCGGCAGAATGCGTTCCCAGGCGGCTGCGTCCCGGCGAAACTCCGCGGCTACCGCGGCGTTGAGCGTGGTAAGCGAAGCGGGCGTCGCCTTATTTCCTACAAGGTTCACGCAGGCCAGAAAGACGGGAACTCCTTCTTCCGAATTGACGCGAGGAGACAGGCGATCAATGTCTTTGCGCAGACGTCCATCCACGGCATCGTTCGCACCCTTCGTCGCTTGATCGCCCGTCGTTTGATCGCCCGGAACGCCCGGAAACAAGGGCCCGAGGGGAGTGGCCGATGATACAGAAGCACCGAGTGCTGCTGCGCCCATTCCCAGAAGCGCTTCGCGCCGATTCATCATGAGTAGGGTCGCCTCCTTTTAATGACAATCGTCAAAATCTGCTGATGAGTGGTGACCGGGAAACTTAAAATATCGCTTTGACCGGGGCCGGTAAAAGCTGTTATGTGTGCTATTGTGACACTTTATGCATACGCTTGCATAGAAAATTTTCCCGCGGCCGGTGCCGCTCGGCGTGAGAGGCTATGGACCCGTCCAGCATTATCGTTATCTCCGACAGCTTTCATACCTTGCCCGAAGCCGTCGCCGTCCTCGACAACTGCGGTCATCCGGTGACCTATGTCCCGCAACTCACTTCGTGGACCGACCTGGGGCCGGCCGACCGTAAGGCTCTCAACGAGGCGCGGGCAGTCGTCATGGGCCGGGTGTTGGGTATCGATGCCGCTCACTTTTCCCTCGCACCCAATTTGCGCGTGATCGCCTTGCATACATCCGGCTCAGACAACGTGGATCTTGACGAAGCAACACGCCGCGGCGTGCTCGTAACCAACGTCAAAGGCGTGAACGCAGAACAGTGTGCCGAATTCGCGATGGGCTTGATGCTCTGCGTTGTGCGTCAAATTCAAACCGGCGATCGCGCCATCCGGGCCGGCCTTTGGGCGAGTAAAACGCAGACCAGCATGGATGTGTATGGCGCCACGCTTGGTGTCATCGGCCTGGGACAGATCGCGAAAGCCTTCGTGCGGCGCGCGCAACCCTTTGGTGTGCGCACGCTCGTGCACACGCGAACGCCGGACGCCGCCTTCGCGAACGAGTTCGGGGTGGAGTACGCAAGCCTTGATGAAGTTTTGAAACGCTCCGACATCGTTTGTCTGTTCGCTTCGCTGACCGCTGACACGCGACGGATGATTGGTGCACGAGAATTAGCCTTGATGAAGCACTCAGCTTATTTGATCAACATCGCACGCGGGGAACTGATCGATCAGGATGCCCTGGTCGCAGCTCTGCGCAGCCATAGCATTGCCGGGGCTGGACTTGACGTGTTCGACGACGAACCGGTCTTTGCCAGCCCGTTGTTTGAACTCGACAACGTTGTGCTCACGCCTCATCAAGCGGGGCTAACCGCAGGCGGCAAGGCGGGTGCGGCGCTACGTGCTGCTCGCAATGCGCTCGAGGTTCTTCGCGGCAAAATTCCTCGCGACGCCATCAATCCAGGCGCTTGGCCTTTGCCTGTAAGCACAAAATAGCGCTGCTACAACAAATTGTGGAAGGGGAAATATCGTGTCCGACCGTTTCAAGCTCGTGCTCATCGGCGCAGGCAGCACCGTCTTCACGCAGCGCCTGGTTTCAGACGTCATCCTGAGCGGTGAGGCTGACCGCTGGGAGTTGGCGCTCGTGGATATCGACCCCGTTACCCTGGACGCAGTAGATCGCCTGGTTCGGAAACTACTGGCATTCAAAGGTGTTGCTCTCCCCATCACGTCAACCACCAACCGGCGTGACGTTTTGCCGGGCGCGCACTTCGTCGTGACCACCATTGCCGCCGGCGGACGCCGGGGCTGGGAACTCGATGTTCAGGTGCCGCGCAGGCATAACATTTTTCAGCCTGTCGGCGACACCGTGATGCCGGGCGGTATCTCGCGCGCCATGCGCATGATTCCGCAAATGGTCGCCATTGCTGAGGACATTGCCGAGCTTTGTCCGGACGCATATTTCCTGAATTATTCGAACCCGATGACCGCGATCTGCCGCGCGGTTCGGGTCAAAACCGGCGTGCCCGTTGTCGGCCTCTGCCACGGCGTGCACTATGTCGAGGGTGTGCTGGCGCGGTTCCTCGGCGTGGAGGAAAGCTGCATCAGTACGTTTGGCGTCGGCCTCAACCACCTCACGTTCCTTACCCGGATTCTGTGTCATGGCAAAGACGCAACGCCGATGCTAAGAGCCAAAGCTGACCAACAGCGACCGCTGATGCAACAAGAGATTCACGATAAGAAGGATTGGCCCAACGGCGTCACTGGGCGGGCGCCGCGATATTCCGACGACCCCTTTGCCTGGTCAATCTTCGATCGTTATGGTGTGTTTCCAGTTGCATTGGATCGACACATCACGGAATTCTTTCCCGAGCGGTTTCCTCAGGGCCGCTACTATGGCCGGACCCTGGGGCGCGATGCCTACCCGATCGATGATCGCATCGCCCTCGGCGACACATGGTTTGAAGAAATGCTGGCCGTAGCCCGGTCTCCCGATCCGCTGCCGCCGTCGTACTTCGAAAATGTTCCCGGGGAATCGGAACAGCTGGTCGACATCATGCAGTCGCTGCAGCACGATCGGCGCCACGTGTACTCCGTGAACTTGCCGAACCAGGGAGCCGTGCCCGGACTTCCTGCGGATGCGATCCTCGAAATGCCGGCCTCGGCCGGCGGCGCCGGCTTTATGGCGCTGCAGTCGCCCGCGCTGCCGCCCGCTCTCACCGCCAAGCTGCTGGCGAAGGTCGCAGCGATTGAAGTTACCGTGGAAGCAGCCCTGAGCGGCAGCTTCGATCTTTTCGTCGAAGCGCTTCTTACCGATGGATCGGTAAGCGACCCGGATCAAGCCGCCACGCTTGCGCGCGAACTCATTGACGCGCACAAAGCCTATCTTCCGCAGTTCTCGTGAGCGCCGTCCATGATTTTGATCAAGCCTGACCATGATCGGCGGATAGATATCCCGGGAGTTCCGGCGCCCGTCCGTCGTCCTGTGGACATCGATCAAACCAGGACCGGCTTCACCCATCTGCGGACACTGCGCATCTATCGCTTCGACGCGGGTTCGGTGATCGAAGGTCATGCCGAAGAAGATGAGGTCTTCATCGTCGTCATCGCCGGGTCTGTGGAACTGACCATGAGTGAAGACTCCTCGCCTTCCACCCAGGCGATACTCTCAGCCCCGGAGAATGCGGCTGGCACCGCCTGCGCCGCCTACCTCCCGCCGGGCGGCGCCTACACGCTGATCGCGAGAACCGAGGCAGATGTCGCGTATGCGCGGGCGACACCGTCCGCCGCTCGTCCGCCCAAGGTCTTCTCGTCATCAGGCGGCCAGGCCGCTTCCGGTGTCACCGTCCAGCTGGAAGAGACCGCCTACGCCGAACGGCTGCGGATCCGGCTTGTGCAGTTCGACACCCGCGAAAGCAGTCTTGTGTTCGCGCCGATCGATGGATTCGAAGTTACCTGCGAAGGGCTGATCCACATCCGCGCCCTGCGGGAAAGCGGAATGGCCATGGTTCAGTCAAACCAGGGGCCACTCGTCCTGCTCGACCCCTGGGACACGGTTGCGATCCCGCCCAGCGACCGCCTTACGTTGCATCTTCCCAAGGGGTCGTCAGGGTTGGCCCTCATCGTCGCGGCGATCTAACGGACTCCGGCGGGCCGCTAGTAGCACGATTTCTATAAATGTATTACTCTTGCCCCGAGGCGATTTGCAACATCCATCCGGGCCCGGTAGTTCGTATTCCCAGTAACACGATTTTCAAAGGCATCATACAACGCCCCGTTCCAAACGCCCCGCCTTGGGTCTCCATGCGTGTATCGCGCCTTCTGATCACGCTCGTGCACCTCGAAACGAGAAGTAGGAACGATGGGAGACCGCGCCGCAACGTTAGGAATCGCGAGTCTGTTGTTGCATCTCTTTTTAGCCTCCGTTGCGGTCGCGCAAACGAGCGCAGTGTGGGTCCCCGGCCCGGTGTACCCAATCGCTACGAAGGAAAAGGCTGCTCCGCTTCAGTTACAAGGGACTGTCATTGATACGTCTGGCGCGGTGATTGCCGGGGCCCCCGTTCTGGTCCGGAATGACAACGGGGCTGTCATGATCACGACGCAGTCGGACAGGAACGGCTCCTTCACTATCTCCGGACTTCCGGCCGGGAACTATCAACTCGTCGTTTCCAGTCCTGGTTTTGAAACCAAAGAAATGCCCGTCAGCATAGGAACCGCCGAGGCGCCGGTCGCGCTGCGCATTTCTCTGACCGTTGGCGCCGTGAGCACCATCATGAGCGTGCAGGGGCGGCAGGACGACCTGATCGGAATTGCCAATTCCGCTACCCAGGGAACTGTGGGGGCAAGGGAAATCCAGGATCGTCCGATTCTTCGTTCGGGAGAAATCCTGGAGACGGTTCCGGGCCTCATCATCACCCAGCACGCCGGCGGCGGTAAAGCGAACCAATATTTTCTGCGCGGCTTCAATCTTGACCATGGGACAGACTTCGCCATTTTCCTCGATGGTATGCCACTGAACCTGCCGTCGCACGCGCACGGCGAAGGGTACGCAGACATGAACACCGTGGTCGGGGAGTTTGTGCAGCGGCTGGATTTCGAGAAGGGTCCTTATTACGCGGATGTCGGCAACTACGGTTCGGCTGGATCGGCCCACCTGACATTTTTCAAGACCCTGCCACAAAACTTCCTCAAGGTCGAAGGCGGCAAGTATGGCTACGGCCGGGCCATTTTCGGCGCGTCGCAAAAGCTGGCCCTGGGGAGCTTGCTCTACGCCGGGGAAGCCTTTCACGACAACGGCCCCTGGACGCATCCTGATAACTATTACAAATTCAATGGCCTTGCCACCTACAGCCGGGGAGAAGAGGCCCATGGTGTCAGCATCACGGCCCGCGGTTACCACGGAACATGGCACTCGAGCGATCAAATCCCCATCAGCGCCGTGCCACTGGTTGGCTTCTTCGGCGCCTTGAACCCAACAGACGGCGGCAACTCAGGGCGTTATAGCTTGCAGGGCGAATGGCATCGCCTCAACGCAAATTCCCAGACCAAACTCATGGTCTACGGGTTTTATTACGGTCTCGATTTATTTTCTGACTTCACTTACTACCTGACGGATCCCATTCGCGGCGATCAGTTTGAACAAAAGGACAACCGCTGGGTGGGTGGCCTGGATGCGCGCCACACAATTTCGGGCCAATGGATTGGGCGCAGGGTGGAAAATACATTCGGCCTGCAGGTCCGCAACGATTGGGTTCACAACAGCCTGCACCAGACGGAAGATCGGGTGCGCGTGGACAAAGCCGATTCCTCCACCGGGACCACGTTGCCCGCGACCACGCAAGCGGATCGCTTTACGGATACGCAAGCAGGCTTTTGGGTGGAGAACAAAATCCAGTGGGCTGAAAAATTCCGCTCGGTCGCGGCCTTGCGCGGCGACCTGGAATACTTTGACGTCACCAGCCTGGTCACCCCGGCCAATACGGGCACGGCCTCCAAGGTGCTCCCGAGCCCAAAACTAAGTTTGACGTTCGGCCCGTGGTTCAACACTGAGTTCTATGCCCAGGGCGGATTCAGTTTTCACAGCAACGACGCGCGTGGAGCAACGCAAACGATACAACCGGTTTCAGCCGATAATCCTTATCCCAATACGCCGGTTGCGAGAATTCCCGCCCTGGTCCCAACCAAAGGCGGTGAAATTGGCGCCCGCACTTTGGTCGTTCCCCATCTGCAAAGCACCGTTTCGCTCTGGTATCTCCACAGTGCTTCCGAGTTGCAGCAGGATGGAGACACCGGAAGCACGGTTGCTTCCCCGCAGCCAAGCAACCGTTACGGTGTCGAATGGGCCAACTACTACACGCCGCTGGAAAATTTGGCTGTTGATTTCGACATCGCGAATTCTCGCGCCCAATATACCGAACGAGATGAGGAGGACGCGGCGCCCGGGAGCCCGGGTGGCAAGCGTGTACCGGAAGCGGTCGGGTTGGTGATTTCATCGGGCATTACGCTGCACGACTACAACGGCTTTATGGCGAGCTTGCGCCTGCGCAACTTTGGCCCGCGCGATCTGACATCCGATGGAATCTACCGCTCAAACCCAACCGTGTTGCTCAACGCGGAGGTCGGTTATCAAATCAAAAAGAAGTGGCACGTCTCGGCCGAATTCTTGAACCTGCTGAACCGGCGCGATCACGACATCGATTACGCCTATACCTCCCGAATCACGCCCACAGGCACGCCGGCGTTCTCAGAAGTTTTCCATCCCGTCGAACCGTTTCAGGTCCGATTCGGATTAGAACGGACCTTTTGATAAAGACCGCGAATGGTCGCAGGCTGGTCGAAATTAAATGCACCGGCAAACCGTCAAATGGCGGCTTATCTGCATCTCATGCAATCAGCCTGCGAAATACGGATGTTGAACGGGCCAACTGAAAAGGACGAATCATGAAACCTGCAACCATCATTGGAGTGATTCTCATTGCGGTCGGCATCATCGGCTTTGCTTTGGGCGGCTTTTCCTTTACGCACGAAAAGAAAGTTGTGGACGCTGGACCTATCCAGATCGGCCATGAGCAAACGAAAACTGTTCCCATCCCGCCGGTCCTGAGCGCCTTATGTCTGGTCGGTGGTCTCGGGCTTGTTGTCGTGGGCGTTCGCAGCAGATAACCAACGCAAACAGAGCGCGGTAAACCGCCTTTAGCCGCGCGGACCGTTAGTGGGCCGGTGCCGACAGAAACGAGTAAAGAAGCCAGCATCTGCCATCCTTCTCGATCTGCACAGCCTGGGCTGGCCCGCCGATAAAGGCCGTAACTGCCCGGTTCCAAAAGAGCACCGCGGAAGCATTGGATTGCATGACGCGAACCTCCCAGGGTCCTGGAAACCGTCTCCAAACCTCGTGCGCTGCCATTGTTCCTATTCTATGGCGGCGCCAGCCGCGGAGAACAAAGAATTCCGCAATATCCCAGACTTCCTTATTTGCGGAAACCTCGGAGCCTCTTTTCAGCAGAGCGAAACCGGCGAGTTTGCTATCGACGCGGATAAGAAACGGATATCGATCTGGTTCACTCCAATACAGCGGCAGTGGTTTGTAATCGAACCGCCCGTCGTCCATCGTGCCGATGTTCAATGATTGAAATTCGCTGAAATCGTGCGCATACAGCTGTAGCAGATTTGCCAGGATCGATGACTGCTCGCGTTGCACGATTTCAAGCTGGATATCAACTCCACATCTGTCCATTTTTTCCTGTCTTCGGTGGATAGTATGCTTAACCACCGGGCGCCGCAAATTGCTACGCAAGCCGCCTTTTCATCTAAAGTCGGCCCACGGCTGGAAAGATGCGGGGAACTACAATTCGCACCCTTTCCATTGGACTGTGATTTCGAACTGCGGTGGAAGCCCGATCAGCGACGGCTTCGCCCCGATAAAAAAAGGCCCCATCCTGCCAAGTTGGCCAGGGAGGGGGCCCGTCACAGAGAATCGCGTTACTTCAACTTGCGCTTCAGCGATCGAATTGTGTTGGCCCGGGTCTGGAGAGTTGTCCTTACCTGGGGTTGGCTCTGAACAGCGGTGCCGGTAAGATTGATCGCCGGCGTACCGCTGTTGTAGGCGTTGCTGTTGATGCTGACGCTCTGGTTCGCTTGCCCCGTTCTCGTCGGAGTGAATTGAACCGAAAAAGCACACCCAGCCGATGCCGGAGCCAGGTTGTCCCCGCCTGCGCAAGTATTGCTGCCGGTGAGCGTAAACCCCGGAATCGGCTTCGGCGAGTAGTAGTTGTTGTTCAGCTTCAGCGTCTGGTTGCCGATATTTGCTACCGTCGCAGTCTGTGTTGCGCTCGGTGTATTCACCGCCTGGCTTCCGAACGCCAATGTGGAGCTGTTGCCGTTCAGATAGACCAGCGCGTTGTTGTTGCCGCCGCCCAGGTTGGCAATCACAAAGCTCTGTGCGCCGGCCGAGCTCGCCATCGCGCTCGGCGCCGACAGGGATGAGTTGTCGAAGTTGAGCAGATGACTTGCTCCGGTCGGCGGAACCACGGTGATTGTGCCCGCCGTGCCGTCAAGAACGTAAAGGTTCTCGGCAGCGTCGAGTGTCAGGCCCGCGGGATTCATTGGCGCGGTCACACCTGTAGGCGTAACGATCGTGGCGTTGCTGCCATCCGCGGGTACTTTCACAATCTGTCCAAGGCCGCTCGAAACGTCGCCGCCGTCTCCAACGAAGAGATTGCCGGTGACATTGTCCACCACCAGGGCCTCGGGAAAAATAACCGTTTGCCCAGGGGTTGGGAGCAGAAACGCAGAACCGCCGTAAGCCACCTCAACTACATAGCCAGGAGAACCGCTGCCGGCATTCGTTCCGTTCGCTCCCGAGTCGCCGATGTACAGGTCGCCGAGAGCGTCTAACGTCAGCGAGATCGGGTGCTGCAGCAGACCCCCTGTGTTCAACACAAAGGGCGACTTGCCGGTCGTGGTGGGTACGACAATCACCTCAGCCAGTGTGTAATCGGCAATGTACAGATCGCCTTCTCCGTTCATCGCGACCGCGCTCGGCGCCTGCAGGTGAATGCTGCCAGTGGAAACGGCGTGGGCAGAATTCCCGTTCAAACTGTTCATGGAATACACGGTCTGGCCGGAGAAGTCGGCGATATAGACTTTCTGGTCAAACCCCGAGATGGTAATGCCCTGCGGCTGGATAAGACCCAGCTGGGTCGTGTTCATGTCCAAGGGGTAGTTCACCTGGGCCGCGCCGTCACCCACTTCATATACCGGCGATGACGCCAGGATGCTTGTGCCAGAACCTTTCACTTGGATCGACGAGACTCGGGTGCCGACATACTGCGCCGTCGACTGGAAGCTTTGGTTGCAGATATAGGGCTGATAGGCGGAGATGCCGAAGAGATTTTGCGTATTGCAGTTGCCACCTGTCGCTTTGACTACGTCTGCCGTAGTGCCAGGGTCGCCCACCGTCACCGCACGAAAACCGTTGAAGGTCGTCGATGCATTGAACTCAAAGTTGAAGGGAACCGCGGTTCCCTTGCTATATACGCCCGCATCGCCCAGGTAGACCGCATTGAGATAGTTGAGCTGAATCACCAGGCCGCTGCCGCGATGGCCGTTGTTCACCTCGACCACGTCCACATTGCCGCTGGGGTCGACCGCGATTTCGCTGCTGTTCCCCAGGTTGTTGCTGGGTAAAAGGTAGGGAGTGTTGGTCGCGCCGGCAGGGAATTCCACCACCTGTTCGCCGCCTGCGCTGTTCTGCAATTGCCCCAGAGCGAATAGATTGCCCGTGCTGTCGAGCGCCAACCCGGTGGGCTGCCCAAAGGCGAACGACCCGGTGGTGATCGGCTGTGCCGCTCCGCCTGTCGACGGCGCTATATAAAGGCCACCATTGTTCGCCGCGCTGTTTGCAATGTAGAGGTTTCCTTTGCCGTCCCGGCTGAGCGCTCCCGGCGTAAACCGGGATGGCAAGCCAGTAATGTTGAGCAATTTCAGGGAACCGCCCGACGTGATGGTATAGATCGCTCCTCCGCCGAATCCCTCGGCATCGCCGATGAATAGCGTGTTGCCATCAATGGCAAGCGAGATAGGGTCGTTGAGCGTTTCCCCAGAGTAAATCAGCTTGATGCTGTTGGTGAGCACCCCATTGCTGGCCAGCACTTCGATGATGCGCGAATTCGCACCCGGCGTGTCAGCGATATACAGATCGCCGGCGCCATCGACCGCCAGCCCCGCGGGACCCGTCAGAAAATAACCGGGTGTGGTCACGGGAGCCTGGCTGGAGGACCCCGGCAGGTTCGTTGTCAGCGCCACGATCTGGTTATTCTGCGTGTCGGCAACATACACGGTGCCATTCGGAGCGATCGCAATGGCTTGGGGATTGTACAAATTGGAGCCGATGGTCTGCTGCGCGTCGATGATCACCGCGGGCACAGCTGCACGGGCGTGAGTGGCGGTCAAAACAACCGCCAGGGCCGGCAGGCCAATAAGGGTTCGGGAAAAGGCAGAGTGTAAAGCGGTCATAGGGTGATCTCTCCCAAAGCTCCCGTCCGGGAGCGCAATACGCAACCATGGTCCCGACGATTACGACTCGGCGACGGCGAAGAGCAGTCTGCGTTGTGAAGAGAGTAAGCTGCTGCGGCTCTGATCAGCACCCAAACCAAAGTTACATCCCCCTGACGGGAGTTCCGACCTGTGGTTACCCTCCTCGTAAAAAACATCGGCCCTCGGCAATCCCTGCGGAGCGTCCCAACGTATACGCCCCGGGGCCGGCGATGAATTCCTTGTCGGGGCCACGGTGGACGCCTTGCGATGCCGGGCCGGCGTTTGTGTAGGAAAGTTCTCCTATTCGTGTCCCTCGCAGTTACGTGAACCAGCACTGAGCCAGCGGGCCGTGAAACGATTTACCGCTTCACGCCACTATTCAGTATCTGGCAGGCGAGTCTACCCGGCCCAAACGACCGTTCACACAGTGCATCCAGTCGCGCGACCGATGACTGGGCGACATGCGCCTACCTTTACTTCTAATTCAGCAACGAGGAGCAAGTGTCATGAGCACACCGCCGTTTGAAATCACCGGAACAAAGTCGGGTTCTCCAGTTAACGACTTGAAAATCACACCTGAAAAACAACTGAAAGAATTCCTGAAGATCGAGAAGATCGAAAAATTCGAGCACAAGGAAAAGCCGGAAAAGGTCGAGCACAAGGAGAAGCCGGAGAAAAACGAGCACAAGGAAAAACCGGAGAAGTTCGAGCACAAGGAAAAGCCGGAAAAGATTGAGCACAAAGAGAAGCCAGAAAAGTTCGAGCACAAAGAGAAGTTCGAGATCAAAGAGAAGATCGAATTTCGGGAGAAGATCGAAATCAGGGAGAAAGTCGAACTCAGGGACGGTCCGGTAAAGACCATCGGCGCAGAGGGGCCGGGCGATCCCGGTGGTCCGGTCGAAAATCCAGACCCGAGTGTGCTCGGGCGTATTGGCAACCTGGAACGCACGGTTGGAGAACTGCAGCACTTCATTACGACCAATCTTCGTCCTGACCTGAGCAAAGGTGCTCTTAAGCAAGAGCCCGACGCGGGTGACAAGCCGCGCAAGGCCTGACGAGCAAACGATCGACATCCCTGCGGATGACAACGACAAGAGGCACACAAGTGAAACTGATTCTGTGTTCGGATGGCGATAGAACAGCTCATTGGACTTACGCCAATCTCAGAAGTCTCGGTTGTGACGATTTGGAACTTGTCACCGCAGGGGAACTGGCAAACTCCCTGCAGTGGAGCCATCGCGTCAAGAGTGATGGCTCCGCCATGCATATTCGCCTGGCGGACGGTAGGCAGATCAGCCTCGCATCGCTCGAAGGAGTGATCAATCGACTGAACTGGCCCTCGCGCGCATTGATCCAGTACGCAAAACGCGATGACCAGGACTACGCCTATTGCGAGTCATTCGCGTTTTACTTGAGCTGGCTCTACGCACTTCCTGGCAAGGTGTTTAATCGCGCGACGCCGCAGGGTCTATGCGGGACGTGGCGTTCGGCTGCGCAATGGGCCGTGCTCGCAGGACGCGCAGGATTTCGCGTCGAACCGTTACAGGACTCTGAAACAGATTGGGAGCGTTCTCTGCCGCCGGGAAGGGCGCTCACTCACTTGGTTCTGTTCGAAGGGGTACCGTTCGGGCCGCAGTTGCCGCCGGAGATCGAGGTCCCATGTCATGCGCTTTCCACTCTCAGCGGCACTAGCCTCCTGGGTATCGATGTGTATCCGTCGGAGGAGGGCCGCTGGACTTTCCATAGTGCAACCCCCTTACCGGACCTTAGCGTCGGCGGCACTCCGCTGCTGCAGGAAGTATTAAGAGCGTGGTCAGGGGAGGATATCCAATGATTTTGCTATGCGGGATCCGGAGTGAAACGCCGATGCAGCTGCTGATCGCACAGCTGGAACACAATAAAACCCCCTTCGTCGTCTTTCATCAGCGCGACTTTGCTGACTGCCGGCTGCGTTTCAGCATCGAAGGCGGCGCAGTGAAGGGCATGTTTGTACTGGGCGGCACGGAGTACCGTCTGGAGGAATTTCACGCCATCTATCCCCGGATGATGGACTATCGCGCCATGCCGGAAGTAGCGGGAGAGCTGGAGTCTGAGCGGGGTCGCCATTGCCGGGATCTGCACAAGACACTATTGCAGTGGATCGATATCGCTCCCGCGAGGGTCGTCAACACCACGGATGCGATGGCGAGTAATGGATCGAAGCCGTACCAGGCGCAACTGATCCGCAATGCAGGCTTCCTGATCCCCGATACGCTGATAACCAACGATCCCTGCCTGGTGCAGGAGTTCAGAAAGTTGCACGGACGCATTATCTATAAATCGATCAGTGGGAACCGGTCGATTGTGCAGACGCTTGAGGATGAAGACCTGGCCCGGCTGGATAGCATTCGCTGGTGCCCGACTCAATTCCAGCAGTTTGTGCCCGGGACGAACATGCGAGTGCATGTTATCGGAGAAGAGGTGATGGCAACCGCAATCCTCTCTGAGATGGATGTGACCGACTATCGTTATGCCCGGCAGCAGACAGGCGAATCCGCTGAATTGGTGGAGGCCAAGCTGTCGGAGGAATGGGCCGCGAAGTGCATCGCTCTTTCGAAGCTGTTGGATTTGCCTTTCTGCGGGATCGATTTGAAAATCACACCGGAGGGAGAGGTGTTCTGCTTCGAGGTCAACCCTAGCCCTGCGTTCAGCTATTACGAGCTCAACACCGGACAGCCAATCTCTGCAGCCTTGGCAAGATTGCTGGCCAGTGCCTAAAGACAAACTTCTTTTTAGGCACTGGCCTGTTACGGATGACGGCTACTTTACCTTTTGGCTCTTTACACCGTTGCCCGTAAGGTAGATCACCGGCGTACCACTGTTGTATGCGTTGCTGTTGATCGTGACCGTCTTGGCTACCTGACCCGCCTTGGTGGGAACAAATGCCACCGAAAAGGCACATCCGGCAGAAGCCGGAGCCACGGTGTCTCCTCCCGCGCAGCTGTTGCTGCCCGTGAGAGCAAACTCCGGAATCGGGTTCGGCGAGTAGTAGTTGCTATCCAGGGTGAGTGTCTGGTTGCCGATATTCGCCACCGTCGCAGTCTGCACGCCGCTGGTGGTACCGACGGTGTGATTGCCGAACGCAAGCGTCGAGCTGCTGCCGTTCAGGAAAACCAAGGCGTTATTGGTGCCGCCTCCCAGGTTGGCAACGACAAAGCTTTGCGCTCCGGCCGACATGGCCATTGCACTCGGTGCCGACATGGATACGTTGTTGAAGTTCAGGCGATGGCTCGCTCCGCTCAGCGGCACAACAGTGATGGTGCTCACGGTACCGTCGAGAACGTACAGGTTCTGCGCCGCGTCGATCGTCAGGCCGGCCGGATTGGTCGGCGCCGTAACCCCGGTAATGCTTACGACGCTTGCGTTGCTGCCATTGGCAGGCACTTTCACAATCTGGCCGGTACCGGTGGAAACATCACCGCCATCGCCGATAAACAAGTTGCCGTTGATGTCATCAATCGCCAGGGCCTGGGGAAAGATAATCGATACGCCAGGAGTCGGGAGTAGAAAAGCAGACCCGCGGTTAGGTACCTCGACGACGAATCCGGGGGATCCGCTGCTGGCACCGATACCGTCCACGCCCGCATCGCCGACATACAGGTCGCCCAGATGGTCGATCGTCAGCGAGATCGGGTGTTGCAGCAGCGTACCGGTGCTGAGAAGGAAGGGCGACTTGCCTGTGGTGGTGGGCACCACAATCACCTTACCCTGCTGGTAGTCTGCAATGTACAGGTCGCCTTGTCCGTTCATCGCGACCGCACTCGGCTGCTGCAAGGAAATGCTTCCGGTAGAAATGGTTTGCAGGGTATCTCCGTTCAAACCACCGACGGAATAAACCATGCCGCCCGTAAAGTCGGCCACGTACACCTTTTGATCAAAGCCCGAAACCATGATTCCCTGTGGCTGGATAAAGCCTAGCTGCGTTGCAGTCACGTCCAGAGGATAGGTGACCTGTGCCGCAGCATCGCCGACTTCATACACCGGCGAAGACTCCAGAATATTAGTGCCTGAGCCTTTCACCTGGATCGCCGAAGTCCGCGTGCCTACATACTGCGGTGTGGCCAGAAAGTTCTGGCTGCAGATGTAGGGCTCGTAGCCCGTGGTGCCGGAAAGAGTTTGCGCCTTGCAGCCATTGCCGGATTTAACTACATCCGCGGCCGTACCCAGGTCGCCCACCGTCACTGCGCGAAAACCCGAAAAGGTCGCCGGCGCATTGAACTCGAAGTTGAATCCTACCGCCGATCCCTTGGTGTATACGCTGGCATCGCCCAGAAAAACGGGATTGAGATAGTTCAGCTCGATCACAACACCCTTGCCGCTCTTGCCGTTGTTGACCTCCACCACGTTTAGGTTGCCGCTGGGATCCACTTCGATCGCGCTGCTGTTTCCCAGGCTTTTCGTAGGCAGAAGGTAGGGCGTGGTCGGCGCCGCGGCAGGAATCTCCAGCACCTGCTCACCGCCAGGACCATTCTGCAGTTCCGCCAGCACGAACAGATCGCCCGAGCTGTCGAGCGCTAAACCAGTGGGCTGGCCGAAGGCAAACGATCCAGCCGTAACGGGCTGTGCCGCTCCACCGGTCGAAGGTGCGACATACAAACCGCCACTCGCTGCCTGGCTGTTCGTGAAGTACAGGTTGCCGTTGCCATCGCGGCTCAATCCGCTGGGCGTAAATTTCGTTGGCAGCCCCGTGATATTGACCTTCTTCGGCAAACCACCGGGCGCGATCGAATAAATGGCGCCTGTTCCCAGTAGCTCTGAGTCGCCGGCAAACAGGGTGTGGGTGCTATCAATCGTAAGCGAGACCGGATCGGTGAGCAGACCTCCGAAATAGATCAGCTTGATGTTGTTGGTGAGCACTCCATTGCTGGCCAGCACCTCGATGATGCGCGCGGTCACGCCTAGAACGGGAGTGTCGGTGATGTAGAGGTCGCCGGTGGCATCGACTGCGAGCCCCTGCGGAGTCTTCAGCAGGTAACCAGGCGTGGAAACCTTTGATTGGGTCGAGGCTCCGGGCAGGTTAGTAACAAGCTGCACAACCTGGTTATTCTCACTGTCAGCAACATAGACAGTCCCGTTCGGGGCAGTGGCAACGCCCCGGGGGTTGTAGAAGTTGGTGCCGATGGTTTGTTGCGCATCGGCGATCACTGCGGGCACAGCAGCAAACGCGTTGGAGGCGGTCATCGCTGCAGCCAGGGCCGGCAGAACGCAAAAGGTACGGATAACAGTGGTATTAAGAGGAGTCATAACCTTTTCTTTCTTGAAATGTCGGCCTGGCAGCGCAACACGCGGACCACGTTGCCGTCGCTTGCGCCCTACGAATGCAAAGGCGTTTGCGATAAGAGGAGAGTAAGGTCTGTTGGTTGAATTTCGTCCCCCGCCCAAAGTTGCATTCTGTAATCTGGAGTGCGAACTCATGGTTACCGTTTCGATCAGAAAAAATAATGCTTCTAAGATCCGAAAGACATCGGGCTGCGTAGGCAGCTCTAAACGTGCCCCATTGGGGTTAGGGGCCGGGTGATTTATAGCGCGCATCAGCAGCGTTGGGGGTGCCGCTGATGCACACTTCGTTCGGGCTAGTAGTGCATTTGTTGGAGGTCGGCAATCATTCCGGGCCCAGTCGGTTGCCATCCGAGCCGTGCCTTAGTTTGTTCGCTCGATGCCGGAAGATCCCAACCGGCGAAGGGTGCGAGCCATCCAAAGTGACCCAGCGCTTCCTCGGGTGAGAGGGCAACCACTGGAACCTTCAATCCTTGCCCGATCACTTCCGCGATGTCCCGTACAGGGAGTCCTTCTTCCGCAACCGCGTGATACCGGGCGCCCGCCTCTTTCTTCTCCAGTGCAAGCCGATAGAGCCGCGCGACATCGAGAACATGTGCCGCTGGCCAGCGATTGCGTCCGTCTCCCACGTAGGCTGAGATGCCTTTCTGGCGTGCCACCGCGATCGCGTACGTGATGAGGCCCTGCTTCACGGTGTCGTGAACCTGGGGTAGACGCACCACCGACACGTTCACACCGCGCGCTGCCACGGCAGCTCCCGCTTTTTCCGAAGCTGTACGGGGATTTGGGTGGTTGGGATCGAAGTGGTCTTCGGTCGCCGGTTGACCGGGAACAGAGTTGCCCATCCCCGTACCCGAGGTGATCACCAGGGGGCGGTCCGATCCGGCGAGCCCATCGCCGAGAGCCTCGATCGCGCGCTTATCCAGCTCGCAAATTGCCAGGAAGTTCGAGAAGTCGTGGTTAAACGCCAGGTGGATGACGCCGTCGGATTTGGCCGCACCGCTGCGCAGACTCTCCGGGTCTTCCAGGTCTCCTCGATGCACCTCGGCGCCGGCGGCGATGAGTTGCTGTGCACCCGCATCCGACCGCGCCATTCCAAGAACCTGATGACCAGAGCGGATGAGTTCCGGGACAACGGCGGAACCGATGAAACCTGTAGCGCCGGTGACAAAAATACGCATTGGGATTTCCTTCATTTCGTGAACTTGGGCGCATTCGCGTCCTGTAATAGCAAGATGAGGCACGGGAGCGATACGATCTATGCTGTGAGTCCGTAATACTGGCTCGATCGTCCGGAGGCGTAATGGATCCACTCTCTGACGTGCTGTCGTTGCTGAAACCACGGAGCTATTCTGCCGGCGGCTTTCGTGTGGACGGCGATATCGCCATTCAATGGCCGAAACACCCGGGCATCAAGTGCTACGCGCTGCTCGCCGGCCAATGCTGGCTATCTGTGGAAGGCTTCGCCGATGCGGTGCATCTCACGGGTGGGGATTGCTTCTTGTTGCCGCGTGGATTGCCCTTCTGCCTCATGACGGATCCATCGCTCACGCCAGTCGATTTCCGTACCTTTCTCGAGGATCGAAAGGCGGGAGGCGCGGATGCGCGCAACGGAAGCGGGGGAAACTATATTGTCGGTGGCCATTTCGCTTTGGCTGGCAGTCACGCCGACATTCTGCTGCAGTCTTTACCGCCGATTGTGCATATCAGAAAAGAGTCGGACAAGGCCGCGATGCGCTGGTCGTTGGAACGCATGAAGGATGAACTGCGCGACCCCCAACCCGGCGGCTCCTTGATCGTGCAGCAACTCGCCTACATGATGCTGGTGCAGGCACTTCGGCTCCACCTATCGGATGGGGCGAGCGGAAGCGTCGGCTGGATGTTCGCTCTTGCAGATAAACAGATGAGCGCAGCGCTCGCCTCCATGCACGACGATCCAGGGCATCCATGGACACTCAAGAAACTGTCCGAGCGCGCCGGCATGTCGCGATCAAGTTTTGCGTTGCGTTTTAAAGAAACCGTTGGCGTAACTCCGATGGAGTACCTTACACGTTGGCGCATGCTGATGGCAGGGAACCGGCTGATAACTTCGGACGATCCCATCTCCGCCATCGCGCTGTCCCTCGGTTACGAGTCGGAAAGCGCCTTTAGCAAGGCCTTCCGGAGAATCATGGTGCGTTCCCCGCGGCAGTACCGGCGTGGGGATGATTCTGTTTCCCCTGCAGGAAGTGAGCGCATGGCGCTCGTACCCGTCAGCTTGTAGCAAAGGAGATGAGCGGCATGCTAATCACAACCCGAAGAGGATTTATCAAAGGCGCTACCGCCTCTTGCATCGCGCTTGCGAGTGTAGACGCAAGCGCATTCGGCGCCGCCGCCGGCCTCGCGAACCCCATCTTTGCTTACGAATTTGGCGATATCACTCCCCAGCAGCAAGCCACGTTTGCGCGTACGTATGGGTTTGCCGGAACCGTCTTCGATCATGCGCTGCAAGTCCCCGAGCGATTGCGCGCCCTCGATGACGCGCATCTCCAGTTGTTCTTTCTTTGGCTGACGGTAGATCTCAGCCATGGTCAGATTCAATACGAGCCAGGAATGGAAGCCGCGATCGAGGCGCTGCAAGGGCGGGGAACTGTCGTATGGGTCGCCATTCAGGGAAACGAAGCGGTGGCTGGCGCCGGAGCAGAAGATCGGGCGATCACGGCGGTCCATCGAATTTCCGATCTTGCAGCTCGATCGAACCTTCGCGTCGCGCTCTATCCCCACTACGGCTTTTATCTTGCCCGGTTTCGTGACGTGATTCGGGTTGCCGAGCGAGCCGGGCGAAGTAATGTAGGCGTCACGTTCAATCTCTGTCACGAATTGCGTTCCGGTTTTAAACCGGACTTCCAATCACTGCTCGATCAGTCCATGCCACGTCTGTACGGGGTCACGATCAACGGGGCCGACCGGCAGGGCCACGATTGGGACAAGCTGATTCAGCCACTTGGCCGGGGCGACTACGACGTGGCCGCGTTGGTCCACACGATCAGCAAAGCAGGATACCGCGGACCCTTCGGCATCCAGTGTTACGGACTGAAAGGAGATCCCGGCGTGTATCTAAAACAATCGATGGCGGCATGGCAGGTGCTTTCCGAAGCCGGTTCGCCGCGTTGAAGCCTTTGCCTAGATTGTTAAAATCGCGACCGCTCGCAACGTTTCTCTTTCACAACTCACTAAACAATTAGGAAGCCCCACTTCGCACATGCGGGCGCGATACCGAGGAGGATACTAGATGGCAGCCGCTGCGATCGTTGCCCCGTCGGGGATGGCAGGCATGGGCGCTGTAGTGCAACCAGGTGGAGTCTCCTTTAGGGTTTGGGCGCCCAACGCCACTGCAGTCGCACTTGGTGGCGACCTAACCCATCCTGGAGTGGTGCAGCCCACGAAGTGGCAGGAATGGCCGATGGCGAGAGATGCCGCGGCCGGTCCTGGCGCGGCCTACTGGTCGATCTTCGTTCCCGGAGCTGTGGCGGATACGCTCTACAAGTTCAAGATCACCAACCCGGCTGCGGATACGACCGACATCACCAGCTTCTGGCCCTATCGGCACGATCCTTATGCGAACGATGCGACGGCCATTGAGTTCCTGCCGACAGGCCCCGGGAATTCAGTCGTTGTCGATCAACGGTTCGATTGGTCCAAAGATAACTTCCAGACGCCGGGATGGAACGAACTCGTGATCTACGAGCTGCACATCGGAACATTCAATCGCACCTCATCCGGGGCACAAGGGACCTTTGCCGATGCAAAGGCGAAGCTGCAATATGTTGCCGATCTGGGATTCAATGCGATCGAGGTTATGCCGGCATTTGATTTCGACACGACGACATCGATGGGGTACAACCCTGCACTCCCATTCGCGATGGCGAATGCATACGGGACGCTATCCGCAATGAAGCAATTCATCGCGGCTGCGCACGCGGTGGGGATTGCTGTCCTTCTCGACGTGGTCTATAACCACTTTGGACCGGGCCTCGAATCATGCCTGCGAAACTTTGACGGCACCGCCAATGCAGGCTGGCAGGGCATTTATTTTTATCAGGATAATCGCATGTTCACGCCCTTCGGTTCGCGGCCGGACTTTGGCCGGGGAGAAGTGCGGCAGTACATTCGCGACCATGGGATTGCCTTCTGTTTGCAGCAGCTCCATGCGGATGGTCTTCGGCTCGACTCAACCATCGGTATTCGCCACAACGTAGAAGGTTTTGGCGATACCGGACCCAACGAAGATGGCAGGACGCTGTTGCGCTGGTTGGGCGAGGACAAGCGGTCCTCGCAGCCGGGCAAACTTCTCGTCGCCGAAGATCTGCAAAACGACTCGACTGTCACCCAGGACGCGCTCTTCGGCGGCATCGGACTCGATGCGCAATGGGACAACTGGTTCCTGGGGCGGCTTCGGCAAATGATGTTTGCTCCCAATGACGCTGACAGAGGCTTGGGTGACGTCACTGGAGCGGTTGCGAAAGCGTACAACAGTTCGGGAGCATTTCAGCGCGTGGTCTATCTGGAATCGCACGACGAAGCACACAACAATACGCGGATACCCGACAAGATTGTGCCGGGAGACGCGGATGGGTACTTCGCGCGGAAGAGGTCGCTTCTCGGTGCGACGTTGATGATGACCAGCCCGGGCATCCCCATGATCTTTATGGGACAGGAGTTTCTGGAATATCAGCCGTGGTCTGATAGCTCAGGGTTCTCGTTGGACTGGAGTCGCGTGACGACCTTCTCCGGCATCGTCAGCGCCTATCGTCGTTTGGCGCAACTGAGGCGCAATTGGGATAACAATACCCGCGGCCTGCGGGGCGGCCAAACGCAAATAATCTGGGCTGACCCCGGGACGGGTGTCATGGTTTATCGGCGATCGGACGTGACGGGTCCGGGAGATGACGTGATCGTTGTGGCAAATCTCAGCAACGCGTCGTACGGAAGCTACAACATCGGATTTCCTGCCGCGGGCACATGGTTCCTGCGATTCGACAGCGATTGGCAGGGCTATTCCAGTGACTTTGGCAACATTGGCTACAACACCACTGCGGACGGCGGACCCAACATGGGTCAGCCGTTTAGCGGAAATGTCGGTTTGAACGCCTATTCGGCCCTCATCTATTCGCAGTGAACATCGCGTTTAGCGGGCCGCAGGTTTCGGCTGCTTCCAAAACTCCGGATCGGCTGCCTGCATTCTTTCGGGTGGATAGCTCATTTTGGGATCGATATAGAACAGATTCGCCTGTTTCGATTCCAGGCATGAGGCTTCCAGGAGCGCGAGTTTCTTCAGCCCCTCGGGCCCCAGTGTGTCGGCGAAATGCTTATCGTTGTCGTCCTCGGCATCCAGCTCCGCGGCGGATTTATGGGTGATGATCACGAGGAAAACATTTCCGGGAGACCCATAGGTCTGTTCATAGGTGCCCCAGTGCATGCCGGGCACACTTTTATAGCCTTCTGCGTAGAGCTTAGCCAGGTCTTCGAATTCCTCAGCGTGCCCAGGCCGAACCACGTATTGAATGATGACCTCAACACGAGCGCCAACACGAAAGCCGGGATTCAGGCTCAGGTCGTCGCGCTTGGTCCATACGCTGTAATCCTTTGAGGCGAGTAAGTCCCCGTCCGCTGCATTGGTGCGTGCCAGGGCAGCCGCTACTGATGGATTGTTGGGGGCGGCGATCTGGCTCTGCGCCCACTCCGCATAGGAATCGAAGCCGTGAAAGAAGAGGACGCGCGAAGGCCCGGACAGGGAAACCGCTGCGTAATAGTGATTGGGAATCTTGGCCGCAGCCAGTGCGCGCGGATACGCTCCTTCCACAACTTGATGAGCGGGGCCATCCTTGCCCGGCTTGGTGTATTCGCGAGAAATGACCAGGATCTTCGCGCTCGGAAGAACATCCTGGCCGAGAAGCGTTGCTGCGCTGAAAAACGGCGAAGCTAAGAGCAGAGCTGCGGCGATGCGATGGAAGCTGAACATCCTGTTTCTTCTCCTTGGGGGGGATCCAGGCTCATCATACCGATGGCGGCGCTAATTGGCGGTGGATGTCGACCGTGCGATGGCAGCGTCCGCTTCGTCGTAGGGCTATAATCGCCTCTACCTGAACTCCAGGGGCTTGCTTACCTGGGCAGGCAAAGCCGGCGAGAAAGCAAAGGAGAATTATGCTGAGTATCCTGTGGGAAGCGATTATCGGGCTCGTCGTGGGGGCCCTCGCGAAGCTGATTATGCCGGGTAAAGATCCAGGAGGCATCTTCATCACGATGCTGATTGGTGTCGCGGGCTCGCTGCTCGCCACCTTCATCGGCAGTCATCTTGGTTGGTATCGTGAGGGCCAAACGGCGGGCTTCATCATGTCGTTGGTTGGCGCCCTGGTGTTGCTGGCGATCTATCGGCTGTTCAAGGGAAAAGCCAAGCCGGTTTAGTACCACTAAGGAATTAAGCAAGAAGTTAGCGCCCTTTGCACTGTAGTTAACCTTCCCGCGGTCGTCGCCGGGGACGATGAGGATTTGTTCCTCCGTTCCCGCGATCTCTTCTGCTTTTAAGTTGACAAACGATCAGTAGTGGCTACCTTTGTCGGATGCGACTTCCTCTCATCCTTGCGCTGCTGCAGGTGATTCCTTGTGTTCCGGCACCAGCGCAGCAAACTCCGGCTGCGCTCGGTTCCTGGAGCCACGTCCAGCAACTGCAAATCCACAGCAACATCCGCATCAAAGGCGACAAGAAGACATATAGCTGCCTCCTCGATTCCGTCAGCGAAGATCAACTGGCATGTTCTCACTCGCAATCCGCCAACTCCCAACACTACGAGATTAGCCGTGCCGAAATCCAGAAGATCAAACTTGCTCGCAGAGGTCATTCCGCGGTGGTCGGCCTTGCACTCGGGGCAGCGATCGGCGCGGGTGCCGGCGCCGGCCTTGGAGCCGCGATTAATTCCGGCGATCATAGCTATCTCCATGCCTCCGGGGGTAAAGCCGCGGGAGTGGGCGCAGTGCTCGGCGTGGTCATTCTCGGATCCGTGGGCGCCCTCGTGGCCTACTCGGAAGACTTCTTTGCTGGTCCTGTGGTCTATCAGCGTTAAAGCCTGATCGAAAATACCAGTGCTGCCTGCTCGCAGAATGGATGATCCAACAAAAAGTGTGATTCCTGTCCTCCGGCATCGTTCTGAGCTCAGTTATCCACTATGCTGAGTGCGCTGAAAAGAGGGGATTCCATGAGAATCGTCTGGACTGTAATCGCGGCGGTGTTCTTCCTTACGCCAGCCCATGGCGTCGTTGCCCAGGAGCCGGCAGTGCACGGGCTCTGGGTGTGGAAGACACCCACCCTGCTCGACCTGCCATCTCGCGGCGAGGCGTTGCGCGACTTCTGCAGATCGCAGCAAATCAACGAGGTCTACCTCTCGTACTCTTCCCAGAACGGCGGAGCGGCGGAGGAGCAGGAGATCGAGAAGCTCATCGGCGAGCTCCATCATGCGCACATTCGGGTCGAGGCTCTGCTGTCGAGCACTGACGCGGACGAGCCGGGCAAGCACCGCGACAAGCTGATGGGCCATGTAAATGAAGTGTTGTCGTTTAACCGGCAACATCCGCGTGAGCGGTTCGATGGCTTCCACCTCGACATAGAACCGCAGCAAAGGCAGGAAAACAAAGGTCCGGGAAACCTTGGATTCTTACCCGGTTTGCTGGAGGCCTTCCGCGGAGTGCGCACCATCGCCGAGCAGAACCAGATGACGGTGAACGCCGACATATCCGAATAAGCTTCTCAAGGGTGACCTGAGCCAGCGTCAGAGTCTGATGTCTTCGCTGCCGCGGCTGACCCTGATGCTCTACGAGCTGAGCAGTCCCGGCGACGGAGACAGCCCTGTCGCCCAGGCAGATAAGCTTCGCCAGGCCAGCACGAAGTTCATGGATATGGCGTATCAAGGACTCAGCGGGGACGGTCTCGCCAGGCTCTCCATCGGCCTGCGCACCCCGGACTACCAGCAACCGCTTCCCGCCATGCTCAAGGTCGTGCAGGATACGTTGGGTGGAAACCCGCACTATCTGGGCTGGGCGTGGCACTCCTATAACGACACGCTGCAGGGCCCAAATCAGTGAGGAGGGCTTTTCGCGGAACCTCACGGTCATCGCGTGCGTACCAACTTCCGTAGCCTGCCTACCAGGAGGAATCGATGCGTACTATTGCCTCTGGGTGTTGCTTCGCCCTGCTTTTCGCCGCCCGCCTTTCCGCGCAGTCGTTTACCACCGGCCCCTGCGACAACGATCAAGGAAATACCAGCAGCGGTAGCTGGTTCTTTGGCCATGGGGATCGTGTTTGCGAGTTGCGAAGTGCAACGTTGCCGCTGATCGATGGGCAGTTGCGAGTGTCTGGAAAGAACGGCGGCATCGAAGTGATTGGTGAAGAACGCCAGGATATCGCCTTAGAGGCGCGCATCATCGCTCAGGATTCCGATCGCGACAAGGCGCAATCGCTGGCGCGCGAGGTGAAGATCGTCACCATCGGCGCTATCCACGCCGAAGGGCCAGAAACGTGGGGCCCTTCTCGCCGGAGTTGGTATGTCAATTTTCGCCTGCACGTTCCTCGGCGTCTCGCGGCCGAGCTTCACACTGAGAACGGCGGCATCAGTGTGAGCAACCTCGAAGGGGATATTCACGCCGATACTACTAACGGCGGCCTCGTATTGAACGACCTGGCCGGAGACGTGCGCGCGACGACCGTGAACGGTGGCCTGGACATTCGGCTTGACGGGACGCAATGGCGCGGAGCCGGCATGGTCGCAAAATCCACCAATGGCGGCGTTTCCGTGAAGGCTCCGGACAAGTATTCAGCCCACCTGGTGGCCCAGACAGTAAACGGCGGCGTATCCGTCGGCTTTCCAATCACGGTACAGGGAAAGTTGAATCGCAATCGGATCGATACCAATCTTGGCCAGGGCGGCCCCACGATCGAGTTCCAGACCGTCAACGGCGGCGTCTCTATAAACGGCGACTAACCAGTGCTGCAGTGGGCCCGTTGTCGCCGGCCTGCCGATCGGACGCGCGGCCCCATCAACGAGTTAATCAGGGGCCGCAAATCTCTCAAAGAAAGCAAGTTCTCGGTTAATGCAAACTTAGTATCAGGTTTCGTTGACAATCTCGCCCCGTGCGCCGAAGGTCGCTATCGAAGTACATTTCGAATCCGAGGTAGACCGATGCGTTCCATGGTGATAACGGCTGTTCTTGCGGTATCGAGCGCCTCCTTGATGGCGCAGATCGCTCCCATCAAAATGGGCTTGTGGGAAAAGACGATAGTAACCTCCAACGCGGAGGGTGCTCCGGCCACGATGAAGGCAAAGAGTTGTATCACGCCGGAGGCCTGGCAGGAGATGGTCTCACAGATACAAAAGCCCCATGATGGCTGCAAGATGAATACGGTCAAGACCGGCAATGGCTACACCTTCAGCGGGACCTGCAACATTCCCCAGGGCCCGACGCTGGTCATCAACGGCTCGCAGACCATCCAGGACTCTGAACATATTGTGTCCGATTCCCATTCCACGAGCACCACGAACGGGAAAACGCGGAAAACGGATATTCACTCAGTAAGCCGATTCCTAAGCTCGAGTTGCGGCTCCGTGAAGCCCGACGATCCTCAGATCGAGTAGCCGTAGCGGCGGGGGTAGCGGATCGCGGTTGATGAACTCGCTGTGCACGCCAGCTGAGCTGAACCTGTAGGGGACGCATATGCGCCGGCGCCCGTCTCCTTGACGGGAAAGGAGAGAGAGCATACTCTCCTTTCTCAGATAGGAGAGAGCCTTGTGACCAAACCGGTGGAACTCCCGCAGGGCACGCTTGAGATGCTCATCCTCAAGGCGATCTCGCTCGGCCCGCTGCACGGCTACGGCATCCTGCTGCGAATCCAACAAATCTCCGGCGAGCGCCTCGAAATCCTGCAGGGTTCCTTTTACACCGCCATCTACCGTCTTGAGCGCCAGGGCTGGATCAATGGCGAGTGGGGGGAGTCGGAGAACAATCGCCGCGCGCGCTTTTACTCGCTCACCACTGCCGGTACGCGTCAGCTCAAGACCGAGACCGCCAAATGGACAGACATGGCCGCGGTCGTCGCCGGCATTCTCGAGAAGAAGGCGAACGACCTATGAGTTTGCTCGCCGCCGTGCGCAAGTTCTGGAACTCCATCACCCCACGCACCCACAACGATGTCGAAGAGGAGTTTCGTTCTACCCTCGACGCCTACCAGGAAGACTTGATCCGGCAGGGCCTCTCCGAAGAAGAAGCCCGCCGCAATGCCCGCATTCACCTCGGCCAGCCCGCAACCCAAAGCGAAACTTACCGCGAGGCCATCGGCCTTCGCCTCTTGGATGAGTTAGGTGGAGACATCCGCTACGGCCTCCGCGCCCTGCGCCGCAACCCCGGTTTCGCTGCCGTCGCTGTGCTCTCGCTCGCGCTCGGCATCGGCGCTACCACGGCGATGTTTTCGCTCATCTATGCCGTCCTGCTGCACCCATTTCCCTACGCCGGCGCCGACCGCATCATGAACCCCGTCGTCATTGATGAGCAACATCCTGATGGCTCGATTTGGTTCCCCTTGAACGAGACGCAGTTTGACAACCTGCGCCTTGCAGCGCCGGTTGAGTCGGCACTTGGCTTCAACGACTCGCACATGGAGATCACCAACGGCGAACTGCCGGAAGACGTCTCGGGCGTCTACCTCACAGAGAATGCCGGGGCTTTCTTCGGTGTGCGCCCGCTGCTCGGTCGTAACCTGGAGCCATCGGATGGAGAGAACGGCGGTCACTCCGTCGTTGTTCTTAACTATCGTCTCTGGCAACGCCACTTCGGCGGCAATCCCAATGTGATCGGGCGAACGCTGGAACTCGATCATGCCCCTTACACCATCGTCGGGATTATGCCGCGCAGCTTTGCGTTCAACGACACTTTGGGCGTCGGTGATGTCTACCTGCCGGGCACTCTGATGCGAGGTCTTGCTAACCTTCCCGAGTTCGCCTATGTACCTTGGGTCAAGCTCCGGCCCCACGTTACACTTGCCGCCGCAGACGCAGCGCTCGAGCCCATCGTGCGGCAGTCCGCGAAACTGCATCCCAACCGCTTTCCCGATCATTGGCATCTCGCGCTGCAGCCCATCATCGTGCCATACCAGCAGGAAACTGGCCGCACCCTGACGCTTCTTCTCGCAGGCGTTGTGCTCCTGCTGATCATCGGCTGCGCCAATTGCTCCATCCTTCTGCTGGCCCGCGGCAGTGCGCGCCGGCATGAACTCGCGATCCGCAGTGCGATCGGCGCCAGTCGCTGGCGCATCGTCCGTCAGTTGCTGGTCGAAGCCATCATTACCTCGGGTGCCGGCGCCATTCTTGGCGTTGCTGCGTCCTACTGGTTGGCAAGGCTTCCCCTGTTGCTTTCTCCGGACTCCTTTCCCGCCGAATCCTTCATCCGCATCAACGCCCCGATCCTGGCGTTCTCCGTTGCGCTCGCGTTGCTCTGCGGCATCCTCTTCGGTCTTGCCCCCGCATTGCGTCTCTCGCGCCACGATTCCGTGCGTATGCTTCCCGGCAGACGGGTTAGTTTTTCAATTGCTCTCTCAAAGAATCGCTGGAGCGTTCTTATCGCCGCGCAGATCGCGCTTACACTTCTTCTGATGGCTACCGCCGGTACTGCCATCCGCAGCTTTCTTTACCTCACGCACGTACCGCTTGGCTATGCTCCCGCAAATGTCATGAAGTTCGGGATGATGCTGCACGTGCACGACCGGGACGAGTGGAGCCGTATTCAGCCGCGCGAAGCACGCACCGCGTACATAGAGCAGATTCGGGAGAAAATCGCATCGGTCTCCGGTGTCTCCACTGCCGCTGTGGGCAGCAATGCAATGCCGCCCCTTTCTGGCAATGAGAGCTCCTTCGAGATCGACGGACCTCGCGACCTGCAGCAGCCACAGGCCCGAGTGATGTTGGTCGACCAGCGATATTTCGCTGCGCTCCGCATCCCTCTGCTGCAGGGCCGCCTCTGGAATACGGATGAAAATAACCGCGGGGACTACGTTGCAGTTGTCAATCGAGCGTTCGCGACACGCTATCTCTCTTCGTCGAACATCGGGAGCCAACAGATACGCATTCCCGATCTCACGCCCAGGAATAGCTATCAGGTCACCTCTGCGCAAAGCATCGCCTGGCGTCAGATCATCGGCGTTGTCGGCGATGCGCGCAACGATGGCGTCGATCGCCCGGTCGTCCCCGCAATATACCTCCCGTACACCACCGTGCTAATGCCTTATGTGGAGTTCCTCGTCCGCACTCAGGGCGAGCCGCTCACCTATCTGCGTTCCATTCAAGCCGCTATCGCATCCGTCGCTTCCGACCAGCAGATCTCCAACCACCCGCTTCACGGCACCTTCACCCTCAACGAAGCCCTCGAGCGCGACGCACAGTACAGTCGGCAGCGGCTCTTCTCCATATTGTTCGGCGTCTTCTCTGCCATGGCGCTGGCGCTCGCACTGGTTGGTATCTTCAGCGTCGTTGCTTACAGCGTCGCGCAACGCACCACGGAGTTCGGCGTCCGCCTGGCGCTTGGCGCACCGCGTGCACACGTCCTGTGGGTCGCTGCGCGTATCGCGCTCGTCAGCGCGGCCGCGGGTATTGCCATCGGTCTAGCCTTTGACAGCTTTCTCGGCGCCATCCTCGCCCACTGGATGCAAAGCGCCTTTGCCGCCCGCAGTCTGTTCGCCGCCGCCGCGCTCCTCGCTCTCGGCGCACTCCTCGCGTGCTTGTTGCCCGCGCGCCACGCCATCGCCATCCCACCCGCAGAAGCTCTCCGAAATGAATAGCGGGTTCCGTTCGTCCCGCTGTTCCCGTGTCATTTCGTTGAAGGATTTGGCGGCATCCACCCGCGGAATGATAGCTTCGAGGTAGTCGCTTCGGAGGTAAGGGTTCATGACGGGTGGTTCCGGTGTCTCCCGGCGTACCGTGCTGGGTTTGATTGCGAGCCAGGTTGCCAATGCGGCCATTGGCAAAGCTCTGGCCGCAACCGCAGGAGAACAAAAGCAGCCGAATGTCGTCTTTGTGCTGGTGGACGACGCCGGATACGGCGATTTTGCCTGCAACGGCAATCCCGTGATCAAGACCCCGAACCTGGATAAGCTGCACGATGAATCCGCGCGATTCCGGGAGTTCCACGTAAGCCCAACGTGCTCACCCACGCGTGCGGCTTTGATGACCGGCCGATACAGCAATGCCACCGGGGTGTGGCACACCATTCATGGGCGCAGCATACTCAGCTCCGATAATGTAACCCTGGCCGAGTGCTTCAAGTCGTCCGGTTACCGCACCGGCATCTATGGCAAGTGGCACCTGGGTGACAACTATCCATACCGTCCCCACGACCGCGGCTTTGACGATGCCGTCGTGTGCGGAGGAGGCGGCCTCTGGCAGACTCCCGACTACTTCGGTAACGACGACACCGACGATACCTACCTGCACAACGGAAAATTTCAAAAGTACGAAGGCTTCAGCACCAATGTCTTCTTCGATCTCGCGATGAACTTCATGCGCGATGCGCAAACGAAACAACAACCGTTCTTCTGTTACCTGGCGACGACCGCGGCCCACGTGCCCTACTGGAGTCTGGAAAAGGACAGCGCTCCCTATGAAGGTGTTACCGGGCTCGCCAGCAGCGGCTTCTACGGAATGATTGCCAACATCGATGAGAACGTGGGCCGCATGCGAACGTTCCTGCAAGAGAGCGGTCTTGCGGAGAATACGATTTTTCTGTTTTCTTCTGACAACGGTACGGCCGAGGGCGAGAACGTCTTCAATGCCTCGATGCGCGGGTCAAAAGGATCTCCCTATGACGGCGGCCATCGTGAGCCCTTGTTTTTCCATTGGCCGGGAGGGGGACTGGCGCATGGGCAGGAGGTAGAAGCCCTTACCTCTCACATTGACGTTTTGCCGACACTGGTCGATCTTTGCCGGCTGAAAAACCCGGGCAAGGATGTGGATGGGAAGTCCTGGCGGCCTTTGCTCTACGGCGGCACGCAGCATTGGGAAGACCGCACGATCGTGGTCGATTCGCAGCGGGAGGAGTTCCTTGTCAAGTGGAAGGACGCCGCGGTGATGACGCAGCGCTGGCGGTTGGTGAATCCCTCACTCCACGGGGATCCAAACCAGCTCGAGCTCTACGACATCGAGAAAGACCCCGGGCAGAAGATCAACCTCGCCGCCCACCATCCCGAGGTGGTTGCTACCCTAAAGGCGGAATACGATTCCTGGTGGAACCGGGTTTCTGTTGGCGGCAAGGAATATGTGCGGATCGTGATCGGCAGCGATCAGGAGAACCCTTCGAGCCTGAATAGCATGGACTGGCATGGAGATGGTTCGGAAATGAGTTGGAACCAGACGCAGATTCGCACGGCGCCGCTGGCCAACGGCTTCTGGGCCCTTGAGGTGAGCCGCGCGGGACGGTATCGATTTGAGTTGCGCCGGTGGCCGCGCGAAGTCGACCTGCCGATCAACGCTCCGTATATGGATGCGAAGCCCAACCGTGAGAAAACTCCAGGAGTGGCGATCGCGGCGACCACGGCACAGATGATGATTGGCGACGTGCATCAGACCAAGCCCATCTCACCCGACGCGAAGTTTGTTGCTTTCGAGTGCGATCTGACGAAGGGTCCGGCTGAGTTGAGGACCGCGTTTTACGATGCCGTCCTGAATGAGCGTGGCGCCTACTATGTATATGTCGAGCGGCTGTAGTCGAGGTTGAATCCTCAGCCCAGTCATCCCAGCGGCGTTCTCTCGTAGCGCCTGTTTCAGCCAGTCGCATCTGGTCGCAATGGAGTGGGGCCGGATGTGACTTTTGTCCGTGATCCGCTGTCTTCGTCAGTGAAAGCCCAATTGTTGAGCGATCACCAGGAGACATGAAATGCGAACCATCCGTATCGTCCTGCCAGTTATCTTCTTTTCCGCATCCTGTCTCTTGGGGCAGTCTGCATCGATCGGCCAAAAGGAGACGGGCCTTGCCGCGGTCTACACCGCTCGTCTGAACGGCCACACGACCAGCAGCGGACAGATCTACGACCAGAACAAATTGACCGCAGCCCACAGGTCCTTGCCGTTTGGCAGCAAGATAAAGGTAACCAACCCCAAAAATCACCGCAGCGTTGTGCTCCGCATCAATGACCGCGGCCCGGCGCAACAAGCGCGCATTCTTGACATCTCGTCCGCCGCAGCTCAACAGCTTGGGATCCCCCACAACGCCATGCGGCCCGTCGAGCTGGAAGTGGTTAGCCTCGGCGGTCACACTCGGCCATAGATTCTCGATAACCCCGACACCGGTCAGTAGTTACTCCGCTGGGAAACGTCGGACGCGGGCAATCTTAGGCTAGAATTCCTAGCGTGTCCTACGCCGTCGAGGTAAAGAACGTTCCCGAACAGCCGATTGCGGTCGTGCGTGGTCGCGCGACCCCGGCGAATCTCCCCGCCAGGATTCGCGAACTGTTCGACCAGTTCTACGCCGGCTTCAAGAGCAAGGGAGGGTTGAACGTCGTGCTCTATGAGGATTCTGGCGTCGCGGGCGAATTTGCCATCGCGTGTGGTGTTCAAGTCGAGCAGGGCGGCAATGCGGTCACTCCCACCGGTAGCGTGGCGACCACCGTCTATATCGGCCCCTACCATCAAATGAAGCCCGCTCACGCAGCGATTCATGCGTGGGTCCGTGAAAACGGCCGGCGGCTTGCCGGGACCTCATGGGAGGTCTATGGGCATTGGAGCGACGATCCGGCGAAGCTCCGAACGGACATCTTCTACCTGCTTTCCTAATTCCCGGGGTCCTTATACCCCACGTGCCGGTGCACGGAGACAGATATTCAGCTCTTCCCACCGCTTTCCGCAAAGAATTCATAATTTCTTCCGATTAAGGTCGGAAATAACTCCAGATTTCCAGCTGCCCACCGCCCTAGACTGCCGTCGGTTGCCTTCCCAAAGCCTGGCGTTCCCAAGAGGTGGCGTTCATTCCGCCACCAAACGAGGGCATTGCTGGGGTGAACGGATCGCCGCCTGGTGAAAATCTGTCAAAAAGTTCTACGTGTGAGGACCGATGGGAAACGCAACGGACTACGAGAAGGCTGCAATGGGTTTTTGGCGTCTGGCGAAAGTTTGCCCTTACCTCGGCTGGAGGACCCCAGGCCGCGCCGTTGCGCTCATGATGTTGCTGCTGTCGGGAGCCTTCTTGTCCGGTACACCCCAGTCGCACGCTCAAACCGTCAGCCCGCAAAAAAGGGTCCTCCGTAGGAATGCCACGAACCGGTTCACCGGCTCGGACGGATCGCAGACGGGTACAGCCAATTTCCAAGGGAACTTCACGACGATCTCTGCCTCCTCGGGCCAGGCCTTGATCCTCTTTCGCCAACCGGATTGCTCCCTGGCTCTGGGCACGGGCAGCTACAACGTCGGCGCCGGCACCTACGCGCAGGCTGGCCTTGTCATGGACTATGAACGTACGATCCATGCCGAAGCCGGCCTAACCACCACCCCAGACGTGTTCGCCAAAAAATGCAGCATGGTTCCGTCAACTGGCTTGAATTCAACGCCGTTTGCCTTTGTCGGCGAAACCACTAAAGGCGTCGGGGTTTTTGCCACCATCGGTTATGGCGGCACGTCAGAAAGCCTCTTTATCGCTTCCGGCGTCAGCACCTTCACCCTGACCAATTTCGCGTTCGCCGCCGCCAATACGCTCTCAACCGCGGACCTCGATGGAGACGGCAACGGCGACCTGGTCGTCACCAATAACTCCCTTTCCACCACCGGCGGTGCGGTCACTGTCCTGATGGGGAATGACGACGGAACCTTCAAAACCGGGGTGAACTATCCAACCACAGGAACCGGGACCGATGCCGTCGTGATCGATGACTTCAATGGCGACGGTAAGCTGGATCTCGCCACCGTCTCCGATACGTCGGGCGGGGCCCAGCAAATCTCCATTCTGCTGGGAAAAGGGGATGGCACCTTCGCCGTGGCGCAGAGTTTCGCCGCACCCACCCTTGCCGGTTATACCACCAGTACCCCCGCCTCCGGCCTCATCTCGGGAGACTTCCGCAACAGCGGCAAGAAAGATATTCTGCTCTCAAACGGAGCCGAGTTGCTGGGTAACGGTGACGGCACGTTCACCGCAGCGGCCAATCCCGCCTTTCCTTATTTTTCCACCGGCGGCTACGTCAACTTTGCCAGCGGCGATATCAATAATGATGGCAAGCTGGACGTCGTAGTCAGCCTGGGCGGCTCGCTGACAATCTTTACCGGCAAGGGCGACGGCACCTTCACACCGGGAAATTCGTACCTCACCATCGGCTCGACCGGCTACGTGGCCATCGACGATCTTGATGGGGACGGAAACCCGGATATCTATGTCGGGCTGGGCGATGGTGGCGTCTTCATCGGCGACTCCTACGATCCCAACTTTTCCTATGCGTTGATGGGGCATGGCGACGGTACCTTTGCCGGGGCCCCCGCGATTCACCCGCCCGCGGGCGGGGGGAACCAGTTTCTCAGCGGGTATACCGGGACCAACCTTGCCGACCTGAATGGAGACGGATATCCCGACTTGATCGTCCCTGGCTCCAACACCACCTACAACGTGCTCCTCGGCTCCAGCACAGGGACCTACAGCATCGCATCCACGATTCAGGTGCCCACCAGCATTACTATCTATGGCCACACCATCACCGGGGCCGCGTCGACGACTGACTCCGCCGTCGCGGACGTGAATGGCGACGGAAAGGCCGACCTGGTTTTTCTCGACAGCGGACTGAACCCCTATACGCCCACCGGCAACGCAGAAAGCCTGATGGCGGTGTACTTTGTGGCCCTCGGCAACGGAGACGGCACCTTCAAAGCTCCCGTTGCCTACCCTTTTCCGCAGATAGCGCCTACCAACAACTCTGACCTCAATCCCATGCTCAGCAACCTGGTGGTGGGTGATATCACCGGCAGCGGACACGGCGATCTTATCCTTGGCTTCACCGACGGCATAGCCGGCTCCAATGTCGCCAATCCCTATATCGCCGGCTTTGTGGTCTTGCCCGGAAATGGAGACGGTACCTTCTCCACGACGCCGATCGTGACCACTACCTCAAGCAGCGCGACCCAAAATTCGGCCTTGGTGCCGCCGGTTTCCGCCCTGGTCGATCTCAACGGAGACAAGAAACTTGATCTGATTACTGTGGCCAACACCTTCACTGTTGCCAATGGGTCCAGCACCCAACTTCAGGTCATGCTTGGCAATGGCGATGGCACCTTTCAGACGGCTTCGAACGTGAATGTCTATTCCAGCGGAGTCCAGTCATCCACCTATTCAGTGCTTCTCACTGATTTCAATAAGGACGGTAAGACTGACCTCATCTGCCTGAATGAGACCTATACGGCGGGTCAGGCACAAGTGGCGATTGCGCTCGGCAATGGAGACGGCACATTCCAGGCGCCCACCATCTTGAACGTCAGCGGAGGCGACTCCATCCGGAGTTCCGGAATTGCCGCCGCTGACTACAACGGAGACGGCAAAATCGATCTGGCGCTTCTTGATCCCGGCGACTTGAGCGGCATCTACTACGGCAACGGGGACGGGACTTTTATCTCGGTTCCCTCCAATGGAAACGTCTATCCCAAAGACTTGATCAATCTGACGACGGGCGGCGCGGCGATTGGGATCGATCTGAACAAAGACGGCAAGGCTGACATTCTGGCAGGCAGCGGAATCCTGCTCAATACTTATGGCACCATGACCGTCGCGCCGCCCGCATCCTCGACCACGACGCTGAAAGCTTCCGCCGCCAGTGTCACCGCCGGCACAAGTGTCACCTTCACGGCTACCGTTGCCGGGGCTTCCGGTAGCAGCGGCACACCCAGCGGAACAGTGACGTTCCTAGACGGCACCACCACGCTCGGCACCGGCACGCTCAGCTCTGGCGTAGCTACCTATGCAGCCACCGCCCTTGCCACCGGCAGCCACAGCATCACCGCGCAATACGGCGGCGATGCAAACTTCACCGCTTCCACCTCATCCGCTGTGACTGTAACGGTGACCGCGGTTGCCCCTTCCTTCACCGTCGGAGCCAGTCCCACCAGCGTCTCGATCTCGGCGGCTGGCAGTACTGGAACCACGACCTTGACCGTAACCCCGGCCGGCGGCTTTGCGCAGCCGGTGAGCTTCGCTTGCACCGGTCTGCCGTCGGAAGCGAGTTGCACCTTTGCTCCCACGACGGTGACGCCTAGCGGAGCTGCCGCGACTACGGTGTTGACGATCTCGACTACGGCGGCCCACGCGGTGAAGAGCTCGGGCAACGACCGTTCAGAGTGGAAGGGAATTGGCACACTTGCCAGCCTTGCCTTGATGATTTTGACCTTCCGGCCTACGAGAAGCCGCGCGCGGTGGCTTGTGGTGCTGGTGACGCTCGGTGCCGGCGCGTTGTTGCTGGGTTGCGGCGGCGGCTCGAGCAGCTCAGGCGGTGGCGGAGGAGGCACAGGAGGCACAGGAGGTGGGGGCACCACAACCGATCCTGGCACCCCGGCGGGTACGAGCACCGTAACGGTTACCGCAACTGCCGGCACGCTCAGCCAGACCGTTTCCCTCAGCGTGGCAGTGCAGTAGCGCGCTGAGCCGGTCCTCACGTTGGAGATGCCGGAAGTGGATATGCCGGTGCGGGAGCAAGTGGATATTGCTTCCGCGCACTTCTATCCGGATACTGGGTTGCGATGAAAAAAGCCATCTCCGGCACAGTTCTTTTTCTCTTCACCCTGGTGCTGGCAGTGATCCCCTCCCCCGGCGGCGAGGGGAAGCCAGGCGATACACAAACAAAGGCGCAGACCGGCAAGGATATGGTTTACGTCTGCGCGTGCCTCAAGACAAAGTCCTGCTCATGCATGACGGAGGCCAAAACGGAAGGGCCGTGCGCTTGCGGAACGCAAGGTGGGCCGCCGCTGAAGCCGGTGCCGCATGATAGCGCCTGGGCGCGCGAGAATCGCGACGCTCTGGCGAAGTAATCGTTGCGTTACTGCACCTTACTCCAAAGCAAATCTCTATTCTCACGACGATCTGCGAAGCCGGTGACCGCTTCCGCCTGGTTGCGGGAAAATACTTTGCGGTTGCGAAACTGACCGGCGACCACCAGAACGTCCCGTGTCTCTGCCTTCAGTTCTGCCTCTGACCGCCCTGGCTGACCACCGAGCAGCCGGCTTCCGTCTCGCCGAATCACATAGGTCAGCGAACCGGCTCGATACGTCCCCGTGAGTTGGTCCATCTCGTCGGTGGAAAGCTGGATTGTCGGCGCGTCTGTCGGGACCGCGGCGCAGTGAACGGAACGAAGCATCCAGCGGCCATCGAGCCGCTGCCAAACCTCCGTCATCAGATATTGCGCGTGAAGCTCGGAGCCGAAGTAACTTTCCGTTTCGCTGTCGCGATGCAATACGACGACCGTGTCCCCTTGTCGATGAGCATCATAGGTGTCGATCGCCAGGTGGCCACTTATGCCTTTGGGCATCGGCACAAACTCCTTGATGTACTCCGCCCGGGTGAAGACATGGTTATTCTCATCGGCGTAGGTGAAGTCCGGCGACATCACCGCGTTCCAGGGGCCACTGTCTCCAGGTGCAATCGCGTCCAGCAGGGCCTGGTCGGTCTTCCGCAGCCACGGAGTAATATCCGGTTGCGTTTGCGCGGCGGCGATAGCGGTAACTAGAATCGATGCGGCCAGCATCGAACCAATGCGCTCACCCAACATTGCGCCTACCTCCTACCCAATGTGCGATATGTCCGCAGTATTCCCAGCACCCACCAGGCTATAGCACCCACCATGGCGCAGATAAGAGCGATATACACCCAGTCATGCGGCACGATCGCGCCGTCACCACGTTTGGTCCTGAACGTGAGATGCGCGTGGGTGGAGTGCACGAATACAAGAACTGTGGCCAATACAAGGTCCACGACCAACGCCGTTACAGCCCTAAGGGACATATCCCTAGCTTATACGGCTAGCGACAATTTCACGCCGATGGTTTCGGTTCTACTTTCATTACCTCGACGGTACGAGCATGTTCGAAGCCAAGTCGCTCGTAGAGACCAACTGCCCGTGTATTCGATTCAGTGACATGGAGAAACGCCAATTCAGATGTTGTATTGAGAAGCCGGGTCACGAGATGAGCGGCATAGCCGCGGCCGGTAAATCCGGGGCGGGTGCAGACTGCTGAGATCTCGCGAGCACCGGGGAAACGAAAGCGCTCGCCTGCCATGGCTACCAGGCGGCCATCTTGCTTGATCCCGAGATAGCGCCCGAGCTGCACGGTATGGATGCGGAAGAAACCCGGGAATGCTACATCCGTGAGTGCGACCATGTCGGCTGCGTGTGTGAGCGAGAGCTCCAATTCCTCCTCATGGGGTGGTACTGCGTGCGCCTTTCCGCGATAGATCATTTGCGCGACGCGAAAACGGGACTCGGCTGCTCCGTTGCCGCTGAGTGTTGGGAGAACATCGCAAAAGAAGACCGTGCCGTGCTTCAACACGCTCGCGGCCGAGAGGACTGTGCCAGCTTCCGCCACCGCTGCGAAGGGCAGAATGTCTGGCTGATAGCGCAGAATGGAGGAACCGGTGAGCGCGAACCCTCGATGGGGCCCGGTCAGCGAGCGCAACACTGGATTAACGAGCTCGGATTCCAGCAACAAGCTCAAGGAGCGCCTTTTGCCGCATACACGGGGAAGACGTGGTCGATGAGCTCGTCGCGGAGGACGAGTCGAAGATCGGTGCCCGCTTCCGGCTCAGTATTCGACTGAGGATGCAACTGCGCGGAGGGCGCGGGCGCTCCGGTATCTGTTGTGTTGACGGCCAGAATACTGGCGGTGCGACGCGCGGGGTCGATGAGCATCTCGGAGGAGAAGCCGCCCTGGTCACCGTCGTGATACACGTAGCGGTGGCCGTCGAGCTGCAGCACAAAGAAGCCAAGCCCCATCATCGGGCTTCCCTTCGTGTAGGGCGTAGGGGGTTTCCCTGGCTCCGCTGCCGGCAAGACTCCGGTCCATGCCTCTTCCAACGACGTGCGCTTGAGAACAAAGTCATAGCGCGGATTTGCCGGATCGCCGATCAGAAAACGAAGATACTTCACCATGTCGGTGGTCGGAGCCTTGAGGCCGCTGTTGGAGGTCGTGATTCCAGTATCGAAATTAAAGGGCTGTTCGGTGAGGGTATCGCCTGCGCGCAGATAGCTGGCCGAGACATGGGACTCGAGAAAGTACGGCGCGCGATCGAAGTAACTGTCAGCCATGCCCAGGGGCTTGAGGATGTTCTTGTCGAGATACACTTCGAAGTCATCGCCCGTGAGCCGTTCAATGATTTGGCCGAGAAACACGTAGCCAAGATTCGAATAGCTCCAACGGCTGCCAGGAAGGAAAGCAATATGCGTATAGGGCAGCATGGCATTCACCTGCGCCCAGTGCTGGGGTTCAAAGGGTTGCCAATCGCAGCCGGAGGCATCATCACAATCCCACGGCCAGGTAGGATTGCGAAACCCCGCGCTATGGCTGAGGAGTTCACGAATCGTAATCGCATCCATCGCGCCGAAGTCGTTGTGGACCTGCCGTAGCTCAGGCACATAGCGAACCGCAGCGTCATCGAGTGAAAGCTTGCCGCGATCCCGCAACTGCAGTATCGCGATGGCCGTCATCGTCTTGGTGATCGAGGCCCAGTTGTACGAGGTTGCGGCGTCGACCGGCGAATGCGCGCCTTTTCGTGCCTCTCCGAAAAAGAGTTGCGTCGCCGGTTCCTGGCCCTGGACGATCGCGAAACCGCCGCCCACGACTCCATGTTGCGAGAGGACTGCGTGGAAGCGCTGGGCAAAGACCTCTTCCGGCGTCAGGGCAGCCGATTCGCCGGCAGAGACGGAAGCCAGCAGCGAGCCCGCCAGCAGCGCTGCGCAGACGACACGAACGCGGGTTGACATGAGGCTCATCATAATACGCCTGTGCCGGACATCCAGGAGATGAGGTGGACAGCATTGCTGGTCCCTATCCCGGCTTCCGTTTTCCTGATAATTTTTCCGCATGAAGCCTGATGCTCTCTCGAACGTAGATCGCAGAGACTTTTTGAAGTTGGCTGGCGCTGTCACAGCCTGTGGAATGTCGCGGCGCGCGTTTGCAGCACCGCCGGCACGCTTCGCAGTGATCGTCGATCCAGAGAATGCCGCAGCCTCGAGCGGGCCGGCAATGAGAGCCGCCGGGCAACTGCGGCAGGCGCTGGCCGCTAAGGGTGTTGCCTGCGAGATAGTGTCCTCTGCCGTTGCTGCTGCCGGCGCTTCGTTATGCATCGTCGCCGCCGGTCCAGAGTCACAGCTTGCCAAAGGGTTTCCCAAAGCCAGAGCACTCACTGCCGCAGAAAGTTTCCGTCTCTCCGGGGGAAGTGTAAACGGCACCTCCGCGCTTTTGATAACCGGAGGAGACGTGCGAGGCTATGTCTATGGACTGCTCGAGCTCGCAGATCGCGTTCGTTACACCTCAGATCTCCGGGAAGAGTTCCGCCCCACATCTGCGGTGGAGGAGAAGCCGGCGAACGAGGTGCGCTGCGTCAGCCGCTACTTCTGTTCCGAACTTGAAGATAAATCCTGGTATGACGACAAAGCCTTCTGGACGGGGTACCTCGATTCCATCGTCGCCAACCGGTTCAATCGTTTCACGATGGCCTATGGCCTGGAGTATGACTTTCCCAGGGGAGTCACCGACGATTATCTCCACTTCCCTTACCCGTATCTCGTCGAGGTGCCGGGATATCCGGACGTTCGCGTCCTGCAGCTCGCCGCGGCGGATGGCGCACGGCTGGCTACGCCACAGCCTGTCAGCAAAGCAGAGCGCGACCGCAATTTCGAAATGCTCCGTTTCATCGCGGAGGAAACCGGAGCCCGCGGTTTGCATTTTCAGCTCGGCATTTGGACGCATGCGTACCAATGGACCGATAGTCCGAATGCTTACCATCGGATCGAAGGACTTACTCCGGAAACGCATGCCGGCTACTGCCGCGATGCCCTCGCCGTCATTCTAAAAGAGTGTCCGCAAATTCAGGGACTCACCATGAGGGTGCACGGCGAAAGCGGCATCCCCGAGGGAAGTTATCCCTTTTGGAAGACGATCTTCGAAGCAATCGCAGGCGCCGGCAGAGAGATCGAAATCGATATGCACGCCAAGGGTGTGGATCAGACGATGATTGACATCGCCGTCGCGACAGGAATGCCGGTGAAGCTGGGTGCCAAGTATTCCGCAGAACATCAGAGCCTCGGTTATCAGCAGGCCGACATCCGCGCCCTTGAGATTCCGCACGCCAACCTGACGAAGACGGAAGCGACGCTGTTTAGTCTCAGCAGCGGGTCCAGATCCTTTACTCGTTACGGCTACGGTGACTTTTTGCAGCAAGGCGCCCGGTATCGCCTTCTCTTTCGGTCGTGGCCCGGAACCCAGCGTCACCTTCTTTCCGTTGACCCGGAGATGGCAGCCGCGTATGCGCGCACGGCCAGCTTCTGCGGCGCTGCCGGCCTCGACCTGATGGAACCGCTGACATTCAAAGGGCGAGAGGGCTCGGGAATTGCCGGCGGCCGCTGTGCGTATGCCGACACGTCGCTCAATCCAGGAGCCGACTGGCAGAAGTATGAATACTATTATCGCGTCTGGGGCCGCAAGCTTTATGATCCGGATGCTGATGCGGAGACGTGGCGCAGGTATCTTCGCGGCAACTTCGGAGGCGGCGCCATCGCTGTCGAAAGCTCGCTGGCCGACGCCAGCCGCATACTGCCTCTGCTGACATCGGCTCATCTGGATTCGGCGAGCAACCACGATCTTTGGTACGAAATGCCGACCAACATGCCGATCGTGCAGGGAAGCGAACCGTCACCATACGGCGACACACCCACTCCCAAAATTTTCGGAACGGTCAGCCCACTGGACCCGCAACTGTTCTCGACCGTCGTTGAGTACACAGGCTCTCTGCTGGCGGATCAACCCAGTGCGAAGTACTCCCCGATGGAGGTGGCGCAGTGGATTGAGGACTGCACCACGGTATCGCGTGCGTCTCTGGACGAAGCGCGTCGCCGAAGCCGCTCGCGTACTTCGGCGGAATTCCGGCGCATTGAAGAGGATGTCCTGATCCAAATAGGTCTGGGAACTTTTTTCGCGCACAAGCTGCGCAGCGCGGTGCTGTTTGAGATCTGGCAGCAGACCGGCGATGCCGACGCGGGTCACGGCGCAACGGCGCAGTATCAGACGGCAAGAGATGCATGGGCAGCGATGGCCGCGCGCGCAGCAGGCGTCTATCGATCGAACGTCTCCTACGGGAACGTCCCCAAGCGACGCGGTCACTGGAGCGACCGTGTGGCCGGCATCGATACCGATCTGGCCGCGATGCGCGCCAAAGTGCAGGCATCGCCCGCCTCAGCACCCGCGGGCCGGAACGCTGCGAAGGCCATGCGTGCCTCCACGGGCCGCCCCAGTGCCCAGTGTGCTCATAGACCGCCGGATCGCTTCCAGCCGGGGCAAGCCCTTTCCCTGTCTTTGGATATCGCGCCACCCGTTAAGGGGCTGAGCGGCGTCAGTCTCTGTTACCGGCACGTCAATCAGGCCGAACGTTGGAGATCTGCCGCCATGATCGGCCAAGACGGTCATTTTTCCGGAGCGATTGCCGCCGAATACACCAATTCCGATTATCCCTTGCAGTATTACTTCGAGCTGAAGAACGAGGAGGGCGCCGCATGGTTATACCCCGGCTTCAACAAGACTCTTTCCAATCAACCTTACTTTGCAGTGACTAAGCGGAACACTTAGCCGGAGCGAATCGACTGGCGGAGCTAAAGGCAACACGAAAGCAGGGCCTTCCTCCTATTTTGCTACTGGTGGCTTGGGTGATGTGGTTATCGAGGACCGAAGCCAAGTGCGGGGAGTGTTCCTGTAGTCTCAGTGACATGGTCTAGTTCCCGAATTGCCCCGGTATATTCTCGCGATGTACGTCATCGGCGGGACACCAGCAGGCCGCGGAGAGGCCACCCAATGCGAACGGTGTGAGGTATTGATCATGAAAGTGAATATTTTCCGCTCCATCTTAGAATCGTGCGCAGCGGTGTTCCTTGTTCTGCTGTGTACCGGGGCCCACGCGCAACCGCCACGCGGCGCAGCCCAAACTGCTGCGGCAGTGGGAGAGATTCCTGCGGCAGAGGTCCTGCAGCCAGAGGATCTCGAGCAAATCCTACGCTCAGCCGGCGGAGAGAAACCTTTGATTCTGCAGGTCGGTTCGCATGTGCTTTACGCCGAGGCGCATATTCCTGGCGCGGAGTACGCCGGCGCAGCTGGGAGCGATGCGGGACTGCAGGCGCTCCAGGAGCGGGTCAAGGGAATCGAACGAGACAAATTTATCGTTCTCTATTGCGGATGTTGTCCGTGGAATAAGTGCCCGAACATCCGCTCCGCCTATCGACAATTGCAGGGTCTCGGTTTTACCAGGGTCAACGTGCTCTATATTGCCACTGACTTTGGTACAAATTGGGTGGGCAAAGGGTATCCAGTGGCCAAGGGGCGCTAGGGTCATGCAGCGAACGCCACCCTCGCAGTCGACGATAAGCCGCAGCATCCTTTTCATGATCGCAGCGCTATTGTTGCTGGGAGTCGCCCACAATGCGATCGCTATTCCGGATGGCCCCGCTGCTCTTATTGATCGCGCAGCTCCGGAGTTTTCGCGCAGTGATCTGAATCATGACCAGGTAAGCCTGGCAGCTTATCGTGGGAAAGTCGTTTTGCTGAATTTTTGGGCGACCTGGTGCGCCCCATGTCTGATCGAGATGCCGCATTTGGTTGCGTGGCAGCGGGCATACCACAAGCGCGGACTGCAAGTCGTTGGCGTTTCCATGGATGATGACGTGCAGCCGGTGGACGCCGCTTATCGAAGATACGGGCTGAACTATCCGGTCGTCATGGGTGACGAAGAGCTCGGCGAGTTGTATGGCGGCATTCTTGGATTACCCGTCATTTTCTTGATTGATCGCAGCGGCAAGGTCCGCTTCCTGCATGGGAGTGACGCTGGTCTCAGCCAGATTCACAGTGAGGTGGAGACGCTGCTTTCGGAGCATTGAACACTTGCGGATGTTTTCGACCCTGGGCCGTTCAAGGGCAGGCACTCAGTTTGAGGTTAGTCAGTGTTCGGATGACCGGTTGATCGATGCCGCTCAGACAGTCGATCCAACCGCGTCGCTTGGAAGTTTCGCGATCAGAGTTTTGTGACAGGGGTTTCGTGACCAACGAAGTCACCCAGTCAACGCGGTAATCTTTGGATATCGCGCCGCCCGTCCCCGGCTTCAACAGGACGCTCTCCAAGCAACCGTACTTCGCGATCTATAAGCGGAAGACCTGGTCGCGTGATGCTGCGACAGGCCTCTCCACTCGTTGACTCTCTTGAGGGTGGTCGCTACAACCCTAAAGAAGGATGTGCGCGCTTCTCCTTTGGTGTCTGATGAGACCATGTCAGCTCGCGGCACAGTCGATCGGCAACAGACTTTCGACTGATCCGGGAAACAAGGGGCGCCCGCGACCAGTGTGTCTGGGTTGGCCGGCAGGCCAGCTCTCTTCCCCAAAACCATCATCAGCAATCCAACAGCTGCTGATCGCAAACTCGCCTGCAGCGAAGGTGATAAGGAGAACCACGTATGGACTCGATCAAGGTACAAGATGGCACTGAAATTTTCTTTAAAGATTGGGGTTCAGGTCAGCCACTGTTCTTTCACCACGGCTGGCCGCTCTCAGCAGACGACTGGGATGCGCAAATGATGTTTTTCCTGGATCGCGGTTTCCGCGTGATCGCGCATGATCGCCGCGGGCACGGCCGCTCCACGCAGACAATCAAGGGTCATGATATGGACACGTATGCTGCCGACGTCGCTGAACTCACGCGAACGCTCGATCTCAGGAACGCCATCCACATCGGTCATTCGACCGGCGGCGGCGAAGTTGCCCGGTATGTGGCGAAGCATGGAAAGGGAAGAGTCGCCAAAGCGGTACTCATCAGCTCCATTCCTCCACTTCTGCTGAAGTCAGAGAAGAATCCCGACGGCCTTCCGATGGCGGTATTCGATCAACTCCGCGACGGCACGGGAAACCATCGTTCGCAGTTCTATCGCGATATCACCTTCCCCTTTTACGGGTTTAATCGCCCTGGCGCAAAGATTTCGCAGGGCATTCAGGACAACTGGTGGCGGCAAGGAATGATGGGCGGCATCAAGGCACAATACGATTGCATTAAGGTCTTGTCGGAAACGGACTTCTTCGACGATCTCAAGGCGATCGATGTTCCGGTCCTGGTCCTGCATGGCGAGGACGATCAAATCTGCCCCTTCGAGGCAAGCGGCGCGAAGTCAGTGAAGCTGTTGAAGCACGGCACACTCAAATCGTACCCAGGCTTTCCTCACGGCATGCCGACCACGCACGCAGAACAGATCAACGCAGACCTGTTGGCATTCGTCCAAAGTAAGGTCGCCGTCGCCGCCTGAAATGTCCCCGGCTGCGCGAGTGCGACAGCCGGGGCAAATCTTTCACACCGTCCCGTCCCCGCCTCCCCCCAGGGGTTGTTCTCACTGGGCGATAAGCAAATAAACTGGGTGGACATCCTCGCGTTTACCCAAAGCGGGGGGGGCGCGGGTGATGGGGCCGGTGACTGCGTTTTTCGAGTTGTCAAAGATCGTTTATTCGAGAGCGCCTGAGCGCCCATGTGGTTAGCAGTCGAATCGGGTTTTCTTAACGCCAGCGAAGATGATCATCGATGGCCCCGATATCTGGTGTAAAACCCTTTAAATCTGATGTTTCTGCGAAGATGATCATTTTCTACTTTTTCCCGCCCCCCATTCCTTTCTTGTTCTTCCCGGTCCTGGCGGCCGGTTTGGGAGGCAGAGGCGTCCGTGGCTCCCGGATCCGGCGGTAATTCCCGGGACCGGGCGCGGCGGACGAGGATGTTTGGTTTGACGGTAGTACGGCTGGAGATTGTCGTCCAGAGTGAGGCCTAAAAAGATGAGGAAATCCGGGATTGAATTCGCGGGGAAGGGTAGGCCGGTCTCGCTGTCGTTTTCTGCGGCCCGAAGTATTTGTGAAGCCTGTGGGGCACAGTGTTTCGGAATACAGAATTGGGGGGCAGGGCGATCGCCGCGAGACGGGAGAGGGCTCTCACTTATTGAGCAGCACCATGCGGCTCGCGAAGCCGTCGTTTCTATAAGTTGCTCGATTGGAATGTCAAGGTAACAACTCGTACAGATCCTGCATGAACCGGACGGCCTGCTTAAGCGCCGCCAATTCATCGCCTGTCATCGGGTCCGGGTCGAAATGCATGACGTCGTTGCGGATTGTTGATTTCTAAGTAGCCAAGAAAAACCGGTATGTCGTGGTAGGAAAGCACGAGACGACACTGCGAGGATCACCTATCCAGCTGGTAGTGACCATATTGATATCTTGTCAGTAGCCGCCGGGCACGTACAAAACCAACCGTTACTCGACGGCAATAAGCGCACTGCTTTTGCCGCCATCTATACCTTCTCGCGATCAACGGCGCCCAGCTCACGGCCACCGTCCAGGTGACGCAGAATTTCGTGCTTGCGCTCGACAAAGGAAGCCAATTCACCTTCGATAAGCTCGTGCCCTAGCTGCGCAAACACGCCGCCTTCGACAAGCAGATCTGAATTTTCCCCGGAAATCTCAAGAATTATCAATCGACCGGGTTGAGACACTCACCCCTTATGCGAACTTCCTGAGAGAAGCACTGTGTACACTTTTGTGTATAATTTAGGGAGAGGCGGTACGGTCCGTAGACCTGGAATTCGAGTGGGACGAAGCGAAAGCTAAAGCCAATCTCGCCAAACACCGTGTCTCGTTCCTGACCGCTGCTGAAATTTTTGCCAACGAGATTCTGGAACGGATCGACGACAGGGAGGATTACGGAGAAACCCGTTTCATTGCTCTTGGTCGCGTCAACACTGATGTCTATCGAGTCGTCTTCACACGGCGGGGCGAGAACCTCATCCGCATTATTAACGCCCAGAAAGCGAGCAGAGATGAAAGAGAAACCTACCATCGTGCGACACTCCCTGAAACAAGTCAGAGCTATGCGGGAACGAGGTGAGGACAAGACCAGTCCTGATGCTCCCGAAGCAGAGTCTCTCGGCGCGGACTTCTGGAAGAGCGCCCGTGTTGTCATGCCCGGTGGAAAGACTTCTGTTCATCTTCGTCTCGACAGCGATGTGGTGGAGTGGTTCAAGGCGAACGGAAAGGGGCACCTTACCCGCATGAACGCCGTTCTCAGGGCATACGTAGAGGCCCAAAAACATTCTCGATCCCAAACCTGATTTGGGAACGGACCGTATCGCCTCATCCATGTCACGCAGACGCGAGACAGCATGTTTCGGTCGATCGATCAACAACGCTTCGCTTATTCGAGTGCAGGAGGTGGGTGGGTGCCGAGCAACTCGATCTGGCCCGTCATCACATGGGCATGCAAGGTATATTCGCCGCCTGCGGATTGTTTCGAGAAGCTGCGGAACAGGCCGCCTTTTTCTGTACCGTACGCTTGCGCATCCACATCCCCAACATCCACGGATACGGTGACGCTCCGGTAGTCCCACACGCGTGAAGAGGAAATGCTGATCTGGCCGGCATAAAGATCAATATCCTTATCGCCCGCGATCTCCTCTACCTTTATCTGTCCGGCAGACATCTTTACCCTGAGGCTCGTTTTTCGGGGCACTTCGATGCGAACTTGGAAGTTGCCCTCATGGGAGCCGCCGCTGATGGTCAGCTTGCCATGATCCTGGCTTCCGGAGAATTGGAGGCGGATCTGCGCGGCCTCGTCGGCATCTTTGGCAGTGCACGAAACATGAACCACCGCCAGGTCCGTTCCTACAATTTCGAGACCTGCGGGTCGTGAATCAATGGTAAGGGTGGCTCTCGACCGCAGCGGAGTTTCCAACGTCTGCCCACAGGCGGTCTCTGCTTCGGCGAAGCCGGCCAGGTTGCAGGCAAAGAGAGCCAAACATGCGGTGACGCACAGAATCTTCATGCTGCTTCTTACGCGAACGGCCCACCGGTTGTTCCCGGAAAGTCTGCTTTATAAAGTTCCGCACGTCATCGGCCTGCCGCCGGCAACCTTCAGTATCATAGGAAGAGCCGGTCGCCAGCGGCCCTGAATTGAGACAACTTTGACCAGCAAAAAGGCTTCGCTGGAAGACACCGCGAAGCAACCGCAATCACGCCGGAATCGTGGAAAGACCGTCCGGCGGGGACTCGTTGAAGCCAGTGAAGCGCAGGATGCGGCACTTCTCGCCCGCGAACTCCGAACCTCGCAAACGCAGCAGGAGCTCGCCGTTCTCGTTGTGGTGGAGTTTACCGGCGAGGTGCGGAGTCGCAAGCTCACCACTTCCGCCCGACTGGCTCGCACCGCGGCCGCTGTTACGGCAGGAGTGATGGTTGCCGAAGAGGAGGTCTCGGCCTCCACGCTCGATCTCGATGCCAGCCGCGCCGAGTTCGAGGAACTCGCACGCTCCGCGGGTGCGACGATTGCGGCCACGCTCGTGCAGCGCCGTCAAAAGCCCGATCCCGCCAGCCTCGTCGGCCAGGGAAAGCTCGAGGAGATTGTCGCGGCCGTGGCTTCCAGCAACGCATCGCTGGTTCTCTTCGATCACGACCTCACTCCTTCGCAGCTGCGCAATATCGAAGCCCGGCTACCGTGTCACGTGATCGATCGCTCGCAGCTAATCCTCGACATCTTTGCCCGCCATGCCAAAACCCGCGAAGGGCAACTGCAGGTAGAACTGGCCCAACTTGAGTACCAGCTACCCCGTCTCGCTGGCCGTGGCCGCGCCATGTCTCAACTCGGCGGCGGTATCGGCACCCGCGGCCCGGGCGAAACGCAGTTGGAGACGGATCGCCGCAAAATCAAGCTGCGCCTCGACCACATCAAAACGCAGCTCACCGCAGTGCGCCGCATCCGCAATCAGCAGCGGCAGCGCCGCGAGGCCGTCCCGGTTCCCGTAGTCGCCCTGGTCGGCTACACCAATGCCGGAAAAAGCACCCTCTTTAATGCGCTGACAGAGGCAGACGTACTGGTCTCGGCCCGTATGTTCGCTACCCTCGACCCCAAGCTCCGACAACTGCAGTTGCCGTCTCGCCGCAAGATCCTGCTCTCCGATACCGTCGGTTTCATCCGCAACCTTCCGCCCACCCTGGTGACGAGCTTTCGCGCCACACTGGAAGAGGTCGAGCGAGCCGAAGTGTTGCTTCTCGTCCAGGATGCTGCGAGTCCGATGCGCGAGGAGCAGACAAACGCAAGTCGAAAAAGTTCTCACTGAGCTTGCCGTCTCCACTAAGCCCATCGTTCACGTGTGGAACAAAGTTGATCTCGTCCCGGCCGCGGAACTCGCTCACCTCTCCGCGGATGGGGAAGCGATCCTCGTCTCAGCGGCGCAACATACCGGCCTGGAACAACTGCTGCGGGCCATCGATGCCGCGCTCGTGGCCGATCCGCTTGTCGAATGGAGTTTGCGGTTGCCGCAGTCGGAAGGCTCCATCCTCGCCTCGCTCGAAGCGGGAGCCATCATCCACGAAAAACGCTTTGAGGGAAACCTGGTATTTCTCCGCGTCCGCGGACCTGCTTCGCTGCTCGACCGCTATCGCCGCTTTCGGGAAAGAGAGGATGTTTCCAGCAAGCCGTTGCGCGCGAAGCGGACTTGAATCCTGCGGTGGGAGCGTTGGCTGGGTGCGGCTATTTCGGTTGGACCGGAGGTTGGGTATCCGAGCTTTCCGGCTTCTTGAACCTGAGCCAGTCCATGGCAACGGCGAATAGGGTCGCGCCCAGCACCAACGTCCCTGCGGACAGCACAGAGGAATCGGACCAATCGCTTCTGCCGGCCATAGTGGTCAGCCGTTGGCCGCTGCGAAATTCATGTATGCCCAGTGAAAGCAAGACTGCACTGACCGCGAACATCAGTAGAGCGAGCAGCAGCGCCCGCATCCGCCGTGGCAGACGGTCGAACCAATCCGGTTTGGGGCTGCTCGTCTTCCCATCGTGAGAGTCTGGCATGCCGAGAATTATAGCGTCGCCTCTCCACGGCGCCGGCGTTGTGCAACCGTGATCGTGTCCGGCAACACACCCAGCTTTGCAAGGGAACCCTCCCGTAGCAATAGCCGGCCTGGACCTTTGACACGCAAGAGGAGCGGGAGTAAACCTGTTCTCGAAGGTACATAAAGGAGGGGCGCCCGTGGTTTCATTCGGTGGAGTGGAGCGCGCACGCGAAGGGCGCCATGACGAACGTCCTGGTTGGTGGGTGGGTACGGTCGCGCAGGATCTTCGTTATGCTCTCCGCGGATTTCGTCGCAACACTCTCTTTGCTGACCACCGTCATTGCAACGCTGACTTTAAGCATCGGCGCCACTACGGCGGTCTTCAGCGTGGTGGATCGGATTCTCTTCCGCAGTTTGCCCTATGCCCACGCCGATCGTCTTGTGTCTCTCGGCATGAGGCAGTCTCTCGAGCCGCAGGAGTTCGCGCTGGGCGCGTTTTATTACCAATGGCGAGACAATCAAAAACCCTTCACAGCTCTCACGGCAGAAAATGCTGTGTCGCATGAGTGTGACCTTACGGATCGGAAGTCGGTGCAACTGGGCTGCATGAGCGTGCAAGCCAACTTCTTGCCGACGCTTGGGGTCTCTCCTGTATTGGGGCGCAACTTTCTTCCCGAGGAAGACCGCCCGCATGGTCCCGATGTAGTTCTTATTTCTTACGGATTGTGGCTCAGTCACTACAACCGCGACCCTGGCATCTTGGACAAGCTGATTGAAATCAATGGCAGCCGGGTGCGCGTGGTTGGGGTGCTTCCCAAAGACTTTGAAATGCCTGATCTGCAGCCTGCGGACGTGCTATCTCCCATGGCCATCGACGAGGCCGCACAACATACTGAGAATTCAGGTTTGGGAACGCCCATGCGCGCCTTCGCCCGGCTTAAGCCAGGGGTGAGTGTCGAACAGGCAAAAGCCGAACTTCAACCGCTGCTCCCGTATGCGCAAAACCTGATACCCCAGGAGCTGCGTAAGGACTTCCATCTTCAGATCCGCTCCCTCCGTGATCGCCAGATGCAGGGAGCGCGCCTGATAGCGTGGGTTCTGTTTGGAGCTGTGCTTGCCATGCTGCTGATCGCCTGCGCAAACGTAGCGAGTTTGTTGATGGCCCGCGGGGTGCTGCGGGAAAAAGAGCTTGCCGTTCGTTCCGCACTGGGTGCGAGCCGAAGCAGGCTGGTTCGCCAGGCGCTTACGGAAACACTGCTGTTGTCCCTGGCGGGGACCGTATCAGGATTGCTGTTAGCCGAAATACTTCTGCACACCTTCGTCTCTGTCGCGCCCGCAGGCATTCCATTTCTCGGCCGGGCACGCCTTGACCTCCGGATCATTCTGTTCAGCATCGTTCTTTCCCTACTTTGCGCGGTGATCTCTGGACTTGTTCCTGCTTTGCAACGGCCACGTCCGAGTTCGCTTGCCGCGCGCTCGACACCCTCCGCGGCCAACATAGTCTTGCGGAGAGTCCTGGTAGCGGGCCAAATTGCTGCGAGCATGGTTTTGCTGGCCGCAGGCACTTTGTTGCTGCGCAGCTTTTGGAATCTGCACAATCAGCAACTCGGAATCCAGACCGAAAACACGATCACAGTCAGCATCTCGTTGGGGCAGAGAGGCTACGCCACGCCGGAAGCGAGGCTAGCCTTTTTTCAACAGCTCGTTAGGCGCTTGCGATTTGGCCCCGGGGTCAGTTCGTTGGCCGTCAGCAGTTCGCTTCCCCCGAGTCCGGGCGGCCGGTCTTTTTATTCCGCTTTGGTGGTGGCGGGCAGGCCACCTTTACCGGCACGAACCGGCGGCATGGTGACAACCCGCGTGGTTTCGCCCAATTATTTTAAGGCGTTGGATATTCCCATTCTGCAAGGGCAAAGCTTTACCGAAGAAGAGCAGAACTCTGAGGAGAATCTGATCATTCTGAGCAAGCAGCTAGCGACTCGTCTGTTGCCTGGCAAGAACCCGATCGGTGAGCACGTGCAGCTGGACAGCGAGGACTCAAATCCTTCCTGGTACCGGATTATCGGCGTCGCAGCGAATGTAAAGAACAACGGTCTGACAGGCGAGGAAGAGCCGGAATACTACGCCCTCCGCCACAACCGGGCCGGCGATTGGAGCAGCAATTGGGATCGGAAGGCGATCATCATCGTCAAGACATCGCTGCCGCCGGGAACGATGGCTCCATGGATCCGTGCGCAAGTGGACGCACTCGATCCAACAGTCCTGGTGACGGTGGAAACACTCCGTCAACGAGTCAATAAGCTGGCCGATCAGCCAAGATTTGAAACCGTTCTTGTCGGGTTTTTCGCGGTAACGGGACTCTTGCTGTCCATGATTGGGCTGTACGGAATCATCGCATTTGTCGCAACACAGCGAACCCAGGAGATTGGCGTCCGCATGGCCCTAGGGGCGAGCAAGCTTGATATCTTTCGCCTCATATCGCAGGAAGGCGTGCGTCTCATTGCATTCGGCGGTGTTGTGGGTCTCGCTCTCGCGCTAGGGGTTTCTAAGCTGTTCGCAAGTCTGCTATTCAGCATAGGCCCATACGATCCCATCAGTTTCACCGGAGTCGCGTTGCTGTTGTTGCTCGTTGCTCTGGTCGCAACCTTAGTTCCAGCACGATCTGCCACCAGGGTTGACCCGATCGTGGCCCTGCGCCATGAGTGAATTTCGCCTACTTGCCGTCTTCATCCTTCGGCATTATCAGCGCGACCAGCCCAAACTTCGTCTTTCCTGATTCGATGCGGTCGATCCCTACGATGCGGTACTGCTCCGGCGTCCCTGCCCGCAGTTCGACATCGCTGTCGCTTCCATCCACGGTCATCCCTCCGCTCTTGTGGTCGCCGCATGTCAGCCCGCTTTTAGTCACCGTTAACGAGCCGACCGGCTTCCCGTGGTTGCACTCAAGCACCTGGCCGTATCTCGCCAGCGGCCTCCGGTAAAAATCAAGCACTTGCTTCGGCGCATCCGTCGTCACAAAACTCACCGCCTGCACGTTGAAGTGAAAGCTGTTCAGCACTAACCCTAAATCCGCGGACGAGGAATCGCTGTCCTTGTCTTTGAACAGCGTCGCTCCAGGATAGGCCGGCAGCCCAATGTCCTTCGCCGTTACGTGCGAATTGGCATGCACGTTCAGGTTAAAGTCGGAATCTTGCGCGAAGCAGACAACATCAACCGAAACGGCAGTCGCCAGGACGATCGCCGCTATGACCGCAAGCATAGATGGACGCATACAAGCCCTCGCGGTCATATACGCTGGTAACGGCTATCCGGTTCCAACCTTAAATCCGTTGACCCCGCCTAATCTGGGCTGAGCACACCACGAACATGGTTTATAAGAGGGACTACATGGTTAACCGTCGGGAGTTTCTTATCGGTTCAGCGGCAGCAGTCACTGCGGCCACAGCGTGGGGCCAGTCCGCAGATCGAGCCAAACTGGATCGCGTCGCGGTGATGAGCTACAGTTTCGACTCCATCGTCAAGTGGGGCGCGCATGCGGACGATCCCGGCCGGACCATCGATATCCTGGATTTTCCCGCCATCATCGCCCAACACTACGGCGTTCATCATGTGGAGATCCAGCACAATCACTTTCGCTCGACCGAGCCCGACTACCTGGAGGAGTTTCGAAACCGGCTGAAGGGAGCCCAATCGCAGATGACGCAACTCGTGCTGGAACTCGACGAGCTAAACATTTCGTCTCCCAATCCGGTGCTTCGGGTGGAAACGATCGACTTGACGAAACGTTGGATCGACCACGCGGTGACCCTCGGCTGTCCGCGGGTGATGGTGAACCAGGGCTCGCTTGCGCCTGCGGTGCGTTCGACAGCGATCGATACCTTGAAGAAAATCAACGCGTACGCCAAGACCAGGAACGTCTGGGTGACCATTGAAAACCGCGACGATCCCCCGGGAGAGGGCGGTCGTGCGGCCGCAGGTGCACCGCCGGCAGATTGGCGCGACGAGTACGAAGTGATCAAGGCCACCGGGATTTGGGCCAATCCTGACCCCGGTGGATTCCCCGAAAACGAGGCACGGTGGGCGGGATTGCGCGCGCTGTATCCGTTGTCGTCCGGCAGCAGCCATTTGCAATACAACCCGAAACGATGGGACGAGGCCAAGGTGATCCAGATCTCAAAAGAGGCCGGATACAAAGGCCTGTTTTCGATCGAAGCCGTCCCTGAAGTGAATGGCAGCGATCCCTACAAAGCGGTGCAAAGTATTCTGGACGAGTATCTCCGGGATATCTAACTTGCCCCGAAGGAACTGGCACTGAGCTGTGGTAGGGCGAGACGAAGCCAGGACCGACATAGATGTAACCAAGGACTATGATTGACCGAGGCCATGCTTACTCGTCGCGAAGAAATCCTTCGTGGCGAGGTTTGGATGCGACTGGTCAAGGGCTGTGATTAGCTAATCCGAGTCGTTCGGGTTGAATTACGAGTGGGTGTCCCATATCTCGCACGTTCTTTGTGCGAGATGTGGGAAGTCGCTGCAGCCCAGACACCGCACCCCCAGCCACCTCTCATTTCCTACATCTCACCCAAAGAGCGTGCGAGATATGGGGCACCCCGAGTTGTGGAAGGATAAACATTTCAGCTCTTGAGGCTGCGGGTAGCGTCGTCAAAGAAAACTCGTTCGTTGCGAAAGTACGACTGGTTGGCCATGTGGCAGGCGATGGCCGCGTGGTTTCCGAAGACCGCGTCCTCGACGGGGGCTTTGCGGCTCTTCACCGCCTCGAAAAATGTATAGAGGTGTGGCCTGAGATCATCCCAATCATCACCCGAGTACAGGGTCTGCTCGGCAACCGGCTCTTTCCCGATCGGCGGGTCGTGCTTCTGGTGCCATTCGCGAACATATTCGGCGCGCATCTTCTCTGGGAAGCCGCTGTCATAGTAACTGGGCCCGGTATCGATTCCCGCCTGTGGGGAATATCGGATCCCTGACCCAGTCGCATCCAGAAGCCCCTTGGTGCCCATATAGAGGGCGCGTTCCGGTGTTGCCGTGCTTTGACCCAAACGAATGTAGACAGGTATCCCGTGATAATCGAAGAGCACGGTCTGCAGATCCGGCATGTCGCGGCCGTCCTTCCAGCGGAAGATGCCTCCGAGGGCGAGAGCAGAACGCGGAGGCTCGTTCCAGTTGAGGGTAAACAGCATTCCGCTCACCAGGTGCACCATCAAGTCTCCAGCGACGCCGGTGCCGTAATCCCTCCAGCAGCGCCAGCGGGCGAACCGCTCCGGGCTCAACGGGATTTTTGGTGTGTCCTTCAGCCAGACATCCCACGCCAAATTCTCAGTCGAGAGATCGAGTGGCGGAGGATACTCCCATGCACCCGTTGGGCTGTTGCGTCCGAGCGTCAGCTCGACTGACGTAACATCTCCAATCGCCCCTCCCATGTACAACTCGCGAGCCTTTGCGCACAACGCGGAGCTGACTCGTTGCGCGCCGATCTGCACGATCCTCTTATTGCTTTCGGCGGCCTGTACCATCGCGAAACCCTCCGCGATCGAATGCGACATTGGCTTCTCGCAATAGATGTCTTTCCCCGCATTGCATGCGTCGACCACCACTTGCTTATGCCAAAAGTCCGGCACGGCGGCGAGGATGCAGTCGATGTCTTTGCGCTCCAGCAACTCCTGATAATGCCGGGTGGTGAAGAGATTCGGATTCCCGGTGATCTCTTTCGCCAGCGTGTGCCGGCCGTCGTACAGGTCGGCAGCTGCCACGCACTCTGCCCCTGGAATGGAAATCGCGCTCGAGAGCACGCCGGAACCTTCCATGCCTACCCCGATGATTCCGAATCGCAGCCGGTCACTCGCGCCAACCGGCTTGGTCGGCAGGGACTGGGCCCGGGGTTCCAGCAGGATGGCGTTAGAGCTGGGCGACAACAGACCACCCGCAGCGATCGCGCTGGTCTGCATAAATTTACGGCGAGAGAAACCATCCGGCATTTCGGCCTCCAAAAACTCTCCTTCATCCAAGGAGAATTTTTGCCTGAATTGCATCCGCCGTTCATTGTACGAGATGCGAGGTTTCGGAATTCCCGAAACTGCCGGTATCAGAATCGTGCGCAGGCGGCAGCGATCGGTAGCCCGACCAGCACCATGTGCACCGTCACTGCCTGAAGCAAAGTCGCCAGGGTATAGGGTCCTTTGGAGTGTAAGGCGCTGAGGGGCATCACCACCAGGTACATCACGAGGAAGACCGCGATCCCGAAAAATAATCCGCTCACCACGAAATGTTCCCTAAGGAACACCAGCCGTTGACTGGCAAGGGAATAAACCGCGGCCGCGGAAAACGCAATGAAGAAATGAAGGACAACACCAAGCACCCAGGGTGCGGCTTGGCTGTTGCGAATGACCTGCGGACCGAGGAGGCCCGCCGCTACCACGCGAGGGGCATTGAATCCCTTCGATACGAACGCAGAAATCAGGTCAAGCGTACCGGCGAGGGCGCCTCCAATGAGAACGGGAAGGACGAAGGAGTGTTGTGCTTCCATGAGTAATTGGGTGTTCATAGCATGCTCAACGAGAATGGACAGTGGTGAGATCGCCGGCCGGGGACTCGCGCGAAGTTTCGGCCATGTTGGAAGCTTCATCGTCGGCGATCAGAAAAGCACAGGCGCCGATGATCCAGGTAATGAGGAACGCGGTCAGAGGAAAGCGAGCCCCCGCCGGTGTTCCAGCCATCTTAGGCGCCGTTGCTACCCAGCTATCGGGTCCCCAAACCAGGAAGGCAAACAGGGTGAGCATCCCTGTTTCCATCAGTGCCGCTACCTGGGGGAAGATGGAGAACACGATGGCCAGGCCGCAGGCAATCTGCCCGGCGCCGGTGATGAACGCGAGCGCTGTGCGGAAAGGTAACCACGATGGAACGAGACTGGCGGTGATTGCGAGATAGAAGATGTGACCGAGCCCCACTGGAAGCACTGCGAGTCCGAAGAAGATCTTCGCGAACCGGACGCCCTTCGCCCCAGTGATGTGGCGGAAGAAAGCTGACTGCTGCAGTCCGGACAAGCGCGCAAACAAAATCCATCCGCCGGCCAGCAACATGCCGATTTCACCGAAACCTATCCACACCCCTTCAATGCGCGGAGCAGCCATCACCGCTGGAAGCTTGAGACATAGCCAGGCCACGAGAAAGGGAAACATGGCCCGGACAGCCAACGCGGAGGTGGTGCGGAAGAGCAGCGCCACATTCACGGCGATCATGAATAGGCCGCAGGTGACTGCCAGTACCTCTCTGCCCGGATGGAATGCGGGGACTGGCTGCCAGCTAAAGGCAAAGTCGCGATAGATGACAGAGAGCGAGCCGAGCGCAATCATTCCGATGGAGAAGAGCGTGATGGCAGGTTGTTGTTCTCGAATCATTTTTGTTCTCAGTGCAAATGCTACGATCCCGCTTGGTACGATGGGTAGAGCCATTATCGAAGCACTTGTTGGACCATTGGAGTCTCTTGCCCAAGATCATCAGTTCCTTCGAACTCGTCCTGAACCGCCGCCCGGTGCACCAGACCCTGACGAACTGGCTCTATCAGGAGTTATGCAGCGCCATTGTGGATGGCAGGCTCGGCGCCGGCAGCAGGCTGCCGGGCTCACGAGATTTCGCAGCGCTATACGGGATTTCCCGAGGGACCGTGGTCAATGTCTTCGAACGGCTGCAGTCCGAAGGTTACATTTCCAGCCGTGTGGGACGCGGCAGCGTGGTGAGTGAAGGTCTTCGCGCGACGAGCACTGCTGCAACAAGTCCGGCGCGTCCGGCAGCGTATATACGGCGCGCGGTTTCAGCCTATGAGCGGCCTAAGCCATTTGTCGATTGGGTGGCGTTTAGCGGTCGCCGGCCCTTTCAGATGGCGGACCCAGCGGTGCAGGAGTTTCCATCCAGGATCTGGGGTGGAATCGCGGCCCGGCACTCGCGAAGATTTCAGTCCTGGATTGGCGGGGAAGATGAGGGGAAAGGGTATCGTCCGCTGCGCAAAGCGATTGCTCAGTATCTCGGATTGTCTCGTGGGGTCAAGTGTGACGCAGACCAGGTTGTGATTGTTTCCGGTGTGCAACAGGCATTGGACCAGCTGTTTCGTTTTCTGGTCAGGAAAGGCGACCCCGTTTGGATGGAGGATCCCGGATATTTTGGAGCGTCGATCGCGCTGAGGAATGCTGGAGCGAAAATGATCCCGGTCCCCGTGGATGAACAAGGGCTGTCTGTGTCTGCCGGGATGAAACTCTGTCCGAAAGCGGTCGGAGTTTTTCTGACGCCGGGCCACCAGTTTCCTTTGGGGATGACGATGTCGCTGGAGAGGCGCATCACCTTGCTGCAGTGGGCATCGAGCGCTGGGGCGTTCGTCATCGAGGATGATTACGACAGCGAATTTCGTTTTACCGGACAGCCGGTTGGCGCCTTGCAAGGCCTGGATCGAAGTGCGAATGTGATTTTCGTGGGGACCTTTAACAAGGTTCTTTTTTCTTCATTGCGTTTGGGCTACATCGTTCTGCCCCCGCCGCTGGTGGATATTTTCCATGCGCGCCGGCGGCAAACGGATTTTCATACATTAAGCCTCGATCAGGCCGTGCTGTGCGACTTTATTGTCGAGGGACATTTCAGTCGCCATTTACGGCGCATGCGCGACCTTTATGCATGCCGCCTGGCAGCGATGATCGAGGGCGGCCGCTCCTATCTTCAAGGGCTGCTGCATATATCAGATATACAAGCGGGCCTGTATACGGCGGCTCTCCTCGAAAACGGCATGACGTCGCGTCAGGCTGAGGCAGCCGCGACTGCGCGGGGTGTCGAAACAAGAGCGCTTGACCGGTTTACGTTGCGGCGTAAAGATCCGAAGGGCTTGCTGCTTGGTTTTGCCGCCCATGATGAGAAAGCTATTCGTCAAGGGCTGGTCCGGCTTGCCGCTGCCCTCGGAGCATGAACCTTCAGGGTCTTGGCGCAACCCAGGCGCGTTGATGCAAGGGTTGCAAACTCAGATTACGATGGAAGCAATGGAAACACCCGGCGAGCTCAACGAGGTTGTTCTACCGCAGAATGTGGTTGGTCCGCTTACGCGATCCGCGATTTTTCTGGTTTTGTGCATCCGCCAGAATGGGGACGCCTACGGACGTATCCGTGAATTTTGCGCCGGCCTTTCCGGGCTGGTGCGAGCTGTAGAGTTTCGCGACGTGGAAGCCGGTCTTACCTGCGTCGCCGGATTTGGGTCAGATGCCTGGGACAAACTCTTCGGAGCACCCCGTCCCGCCGAACTTCATCCTTTTTGTGAGATTCGTTCCAATGGACGGCATGCGGTCGCGACGCCGGGTGACCTCTTCTTCCACATCCGTGCCAAACGCCCCGACCTTTGCTTCGAGCTTGCCATGCAGATTATGGATAACATCGGCGACGTGGTTTCTGTAGCCGACGAGGTACACGGGTTTCGCTATTTCGACGACCGCGATGTGATGGGCTTTGTCGATGGTACGGAGAATCCGCGCGGGGTTGCGGCGCGCGAGGCGGCCATCGTCGGCAGTGAAGATGCGGCCTTTGACGGGGGCAGCTATGTCATCGTGCAGAAGTATCTGCACGACTTGAAGGCGTGGAACGCTCTCCCGGTCGAAATGCAGGAACGCATTATCGGTCGCCGTAAACTCTCGGACGTAGAGCTGAGCGATACCGACAAACCCGCGTATGCCCACAATGCACTCACTAATATTGAGGAGAACGGACGTCAGCTCCAGATCTTGCGCGACAACATGCCTTTCGGGCGTCCCGGCCACGGCGAGTTCGGAACATACTTTATCGGCTACAGCCGTACTCCGCGAATCACCGAGACCATGCTGCAGAATATGTTTGTCGGCAACCCGCCAGGAAACTACGACCGCATCCTTGATTTCAGCAAGCCGGCGACGGGCAGTCTCTTCTTCGTGCCTACGGGGACTTTTCTCGACAATGTCACGCCCGATGTACCAGCCCCAGCGGAGAGCACGGGTGCGCCATCCGACGACGCGCCTTCGTCGGCGCCGCCGGTCAAGCGTGCGATCGCACACGACACATCACTCAAAATAGGATCACTCAAGGGAGAGAAAGATGAATAACCTGCATCGGGAACTTGCGCCTATCTCAGACGCGGCATGGGAACAGCTTGAAGAAGAGACGACCAGAACGCTGAAGCGATATCTGGCCGGGCGGCGCATTGTGGACGTGCCTGCGGCGGGAGGAATCTCGTTACCCGGAGTGGGCACGGGACATCTCAAGCCCATCTCGGCTCCTGCAGAGGGCATCCTTGCAAGACAACGCGTACTGAAACCGTTGGTAGAGTTGCGGGTTCCCTTCGAACTGGCGCGACAGACGATCGACGACGTGGAACGCGGCTCCGAAGACTCCGACTGGCAGCCTGCGAAGGATGCTGCGAAGAAACTCGCGTTTGCGGAAGATCGGGCAATCTTCAACGGCTACCACGATGCCGACATTCAAGGTATTCGGGAAAGCACCAGCAACCCCATCGAGGCTCTCCCACAAGATGTACGGGACTATCCCGACGCGGTCGCCCATGCGTTGAGCCAGTTGCGGTTGGTCGGTGTGAATGGACCCTATTCGGTTGTGCTGGGTGCCGACGAATACACCGCACTCTCTGAAACCCGGGATCACGGCTATCCCGTGCTCGAGCACGTGAAGCGCATCGTGGATGGAAACCTGATATGGGCGCCTGCGATTGAAGGCGCGTTTCTACTGACGACGCGCGGTGGAGACTTCGAACTCACCATCGGACAAGATGTTTCGATAGGCTATCTCAGCCACACCGATTCTGCGGTGCAGTTGTATCTGCAGGAATCGTTCGTCTTCCGCATGCTCACCTCCGAAGCGGGCGTTGCGTTATCTCCCTCGCCAAAATCTTCCTGACCACGCGCTCTCACGATTCCACTTCGTCCAGTTGAAACGGAAGCTTGCGCAGCCGCTTTCCGGTAGCAGCAAAGACGGCGTTCCCAACACTGGGGCCGATGAGCGCCAAGGGCGGCTCACCGATGCCGCCGGGAGGCCGGCCCCCTTCTTCGAGGTAGGTCTCAAGCTGCGGCGCATCCGGTAGACGAAGTACCTCGTAGCTATTAAAGTTCTGTTGTTCAATCATCCCGTGCTTGACCGTGATGCGCTCTTTCAGGGTAGCGCTCAGGCCCATAAGAATGGCGCCCTCGATCTGTGCACGGATGCCGTTCCGGTTGATCACCAGGCCAGGGTCGACCACGGTGACAACCCGGTCGACGCGGAGCTTTCCCGCCGTCACTGTGACCTCCGCGACTTGAGCAAGGTAGGTGGTCTTGGAGAAGAAGCATGAGATCCCGCGACCCCGGTTGGGGCCGAGAGGCTTACCCCAGCCGGCCTTCTCGGTGACAAGGTCGAGCATGTGGATCATGCGAGCAGGATCCGCCAGCTTTCCATCGAAGTTGGATCGGGGTGCGCCGGAGCGCGCGGCGGCGTTCCCCAGCAGACGGCGGCGATAGAGGTACGGATCCTGTCCGGCCAGGTGCGCGAGCTCGTCGATGAAGCACTCAACAGAAAAAACGTTGAAGGCAATCTCGACCCCGCGCCACGCCCCGCGCGTGACGCCGCTTTCGGCGGGCACATACGACATGCGGAAATGCTGCGCCGCATAGGGCTGATCGACGGCTCCCCCTAACTCATAGGACTGCGCCTGCGTAGGATCGCTTTGGCCGATGATGGTCGTGTCAGCGATGCGATCGGTCCACGCCACCAGGTTTCCTTCCCCGTCGATACCTCCGCGGAGGCGGTGCATGCATGCCGGGCGGTAGCGATCATGTGTGAAGTCGTCCTCGCGGGTCCAGACGAGTTGTACCGGCCGCCGAATCCGCCGTGCGATCTGCAAGGCCTGGTGGTCATACGGCACCCCAAAACGGCGCCCAAGCCCTCCACCCATAAACGTAACGTGGACGGTGACATCACGCTTATCGAAGCCCAGGAGCTTGGCGGCCCTTTCCTGCGCTCCTTCGCCAGCCTGGGTTGGAGACCATATCTCGCAGCGGCCAGCGTCCACGCTGACCGTCATGTTCATCGGCTCCATGGTGGCATGGGCCAGGAAAGGGAATTCGTAAACGCTCTCGATACGTTTTGCTGCCGGCACGGTGTCCGGATTGAGCGTGGTGTTGGTGGAGTTCCAGTACTCTTGCGCATCCAGGCACGCGCGTAGCTGTTGGGTGAGCCACTCGGTCGACTCGTCATGATACTGCCCCGGCTTCCATTCGACGGCGAGCGCTTTGCGCCCCTGGATGGCGGCCCACGTGTTGGTGGCCACCACCGCAACTTCGCGTGTGTTTTTGTTGGCCGACAGTGGATCGGCGGGGATCTCGAAAACTTCGAGCACGCCGGCGATTGCTTTGGCTTTGGCCGCGTCGAAGTGGAGCAGGTCGCCGCGAAGATATGGGCACTGCGCCACCACCGCGTAGACCATACCGGGGAGCCGCACGTCTAAGCCGAACTGCGCTCGACCCTTCACCTTGTCGGGAATGTCGAGGTGAGCCATGGGGCGGCCGAGGAGCGTGAAGTCTTTTGGGTCCTTCAATCGAACGGTGTTGGGGTCGGGAAGCGGAAGCCGGCGAGCGTCATGGATCAGGTCAGCGTACGCGAGGATGCGGCCTGAAGGTGTGTGGAGGATCTGGCTGTTGCGGGCGTGGCATTCGCTGGTGGGGACGCCCCAGCGGCCGCCGGCGGCGGCCAGCAGGACTTCGCGAACCTGGGCTCCAGCCTGGCGCAGAGGTTGATAGCCTTCCCAGACGGAGCCGCTCCCCCCTGTGCCGTCGGCATTGTCGGCCTGAACGACGGTGATGCGCGAGAAGTCGATCTCGGCCTCTTCGGCGAGGATCATCGGCAGCGCGGTGAAGACTCCCTGGCCCATCTCGGATTTGTTCAAAACCAGCTGCGTCTCTCCGTTGGGGTGGATGCGGACCCAGGCATTGAAGGGATCCTGGGAAGCGCCGGAAGAGCGATCAGCAAGGCGGCCACGAAGGGTGAGGCCAACGACCAGGGTTCCGCCTGCAGCCGCCGAGGATGCGAGGAAGGTGCGGCGTGAGAGAGTGCGACTGGTCTTGATGGGCGGCGGGGGACTGGGTTTGGTGCTCACGCGTGGGTCTCGCTTGCGGCGCGGTGAATGGCGTTGCGAATGCGAAAGTAGGTAGCGCAACGGCAGATGTTGCCGGCCATGGCCTGGTCGATATCCGCGCCGTTGGGGTGAGGTTTCTGCGCCAGCAACGCGGCGGCGGACATGATCTGCCCGGGTTGGCAGTAGCCACATTGCGGGACCTGTTCCGCGATCCAGGCTTCTTGTACGGGATGGAGACCGGCGGCGGCAAGTCCTTCGATGGTGACGATGTGCTTGCCGGCTGCGGTGGTGACGGGAGTCTGGCACGAGCGCGTTGCAATGCCATCGATGTGGACGGTGCAGGCCCCGCAAAGCCCGATCCCGCAACCGTATTTTGTGCCGGTCATGTTGAGTAGATCACGGAGCACCCAGAGCAAGGGCATCTCCGGAGCGGCCTCCACCGTTTGTGGGCGGCTATTAATCTCGAGTGTTACGCGGGCCATGGTTGACTCCCGGTTTAAGGGTCCGGCGCCGGGAGACTTCTGGCCAGCGGTATGCAGGAAAGCAACCTGGAAATGCAGGGAAGTCTCGCGACGGTGCAGGGAGATGCTAGCCCGTTCGCACCCGTGTTTACTTCCTCGTTAGCTCCATTGGCAGGAAGATGAACGTTTCGCCGTGGTGCGCACCATCCCATGAGGCCCGCTCGCCGCTATAAAATCGAGCATGGCCCATCCAGTTCCCACCCTCTACGAATGGCTCGGCGGCTCCGAATCTCTCTCTACGCTCATCGCGCGTTTTTACCAGAAAGTACCTACGGATCCGCTCCTCGAACCGCTCTTCCGCAACATGGATCCGGCCCACTTCGAGCACGTCGCCAAATTCATCGCAGAGGTTCTGGGCGGTCCCGCGGAGTACTCGGCCCAGCATGGCGGACACGTGGCGATGATCCGACACCATCTGGGGAAGGGAATTACCGAGCAGCAGCGACAGCACTGGGTTCGGCTGCTCCTCGAAACTGCGGATGAGTTGAACCTTCCTTCCGACCCCGAGTTCCGTTCCGCGCTGGTCGCCTATCTCGAGTGGGGGTCCCGCCTCGCCGTCATTAACTCTGCCCTCGCACCCGACACGCCTATCGATCCGGCCCCCATGCCCGCCTGGAACTGGGGCGTTCCTGGAGGCCCCTACCAGCCCGAATCCGAAATTGCCGATCCCACCCGCAGCTAACCGGGACAATAGAAGCCAGCGTGAAATTGCCAGGAACCTTTCCCGGCTTCGCGCCGTATCACAGTGCCATGAAGACGAAATATTCTGCGGCCCTTGCCGGACTCGCCATTCTCACCTCATTGACCGCTCTCGCGCAGGATCCCGATCACTCCTGGTCCAGGGCCTATCCGTTGACTGGCAAGCCCACGCTAACGCTGGAAACCGCGGATGCCAGCGTCGAATTTCGTCCCTGCGGCGACTGCCATGAAATCCGGATCCACGTCGAAGTGGAGGGGCGGAAGCTGAGTGACTATCGCCTGGAAGAGGGGCAAAACGGCGATGAGGTTCACTTTTCCTTCAAAGAGCGGCCGCAGATTGGCGGGCATATCGCTTGGCACAGGGAGCAAACCCGCGTAACCGTGGAAACCCCCGTTCAGCTCACGCTGCAAGCCAGGACCGCTGACGGAAATGTGACGCTCTCCGGGTTACAGGGCGACTTGAGTCTGACCACGGGCGACGGCAACCTGGACCTCGATCATGTCTCGGGTAATTTGCGCATAAAGTCCGGGGACGGCCGCGTGAAGGTCACCAATGCCGACGGCTCCATCGACGCCCACACCAGCGACGGCAACCTCAGCGTCGACGGTCTCTTTCACGGTCTGGCGCTTCACACCAGCGACGGCACGCTGAACCTCAACTTACGCGAGGGAACCAAGCTCGACGGTCCCTCGACGATTCAAGCGTCGGATGGCTCGGTGACCGTTCGCGTCTCCCCGAGCTTTGCCGCTGACCTCAGCGTGCATACCAGCGACGGCCATGTAGATTGTGCTCTTCCGATCGTTATGGATCATTACCAGTCCGGCGGAGGGCATGGCAATGAGTTGCACGGAAAGCTCAATGGCGGAGGCACGCCGCTCACCATCCACACCTCCGACGGTAACGTAAGAATCGAGCAGCTATAGAAGAACCGGCAGAGACGGGTATCGTGTCCTATCGGCGGGGCAGGAGCTCCGATTGGCGCGCTTTGCAGGCATTATGGCGTACTCTGCTTGGTAGGGTTCTGGCCCAACCCCTACCGTAAAGGAATGACGAAGGCCAAAGCTTATTCCGCTTCCAGTGCTACCTCGCCGCTTGCCTCTTCCACGATCGCACGGCGCGATTTGACTGCAAACGATGTCCAGATCGAAATCCTCTTCTGCGGCGTCTGCCACTCCGACCTGCATTACGCCCGCAATGAGTGGAGCGATGCCCTTCCGGCTGTCTATCCCGCTGTCCCCGGCCACGAGATCGTCGGCCGCGTAACCGGCGTCGGCCCCGGCGTGACTGGTTTCAAAGAAGGCGATGTTGCCGCAGTGGGCTGCCTGGTCGACACCGACCGCACCTGCCCCGCTTGCAAAGATGGGCTCGAGCAGTTCTGCCATGGAATGGTTCTCACCTATGGCTCACCCGACAAGCACCTCGGTGGAGTGACGTACGGCGGCTACTCCGAAAGCATCGTCGTCGACGAGCGCTTCGTCCTCCACGTTCCGGCGAATCTCGACCTTGCCGGCGCTGCGCCGCTGCTCTGCGCCGGCATCACGACGTACTCGCCGCTGCGCCACTGGGGTGTCACCGAGGGGAAGAAGGTAGGGATTGTCGGCCTGGGCGGCCTGGGGCACATGGCGGTCAAGTTCGCCCATGCCTTTGGAGCCCACACCGTCGTCTTCACTACCTCCGCAAGCAAGGTCGCCGATGCCGTCCGCCTCGGTGCCGACGAAGTCGTGCTCTCCACCGATCCCGCCCAGATGCAAAAGCACGCCGGCACCTTTGACTTTATTCTCGACTGCGTCGCGGCCGACCACGACATCAACGCCTACATCAACCTGCTCACCCGCGACGGCAACCTCACGATGGTCGGCGCGCCGAACAAGCCGCTGCAAATCAATGCCTTCAGCCTCATCTTCGGTCGCCGCAGTGTTTCCGGCTCTCCTATCGGCTCCCTCTCAGAGACCCAGGAGATGCTCGATTTCTGCGGTAAGCACAACATCACCGCCGACGTGGAGGTGATCCCTATCCAGAAGATCAACGAAGCCTACGAACGTCTGCTGAAATCAGACGTGAAGTACCGCTTCTCCATCGACATGGCAACGCTGAAATCGGAGTAAATCAGGATGGTTAAGCACTTTCGAGTTCCTGGCACGCTCCGCGACCGGCTGCAGGAGTTGGGGGTTTCTGTCCCTGCGGTTCTCCGCAGGGCAGGGCTCCCGCAGGACCTCTTCCATCAGACCCGCATCCTCGTTTCGACGGTAGAGTTCTTCGCTCTCTGGGCGGCCATCGGGGAGGTCAGCAAGGATCCCGCGCTCGGTCTAAAGCTCGGCACCGAAGACAGGATCGAGCGATTTCATCCGATGGGCATTGCCGCCCTATCCACCGAGAGTTTCGGCGCAGCCGTCGCACACATAGCCCGCTACAAGAAGCTCTGCGCGCCGGAAGAGATCCTTGAGGAGCGTGATGACAAAGAGTGGAGCATTCGATTCCATTGGACACTCGCCATCGATACGGAGCCGGCGGTTCTCATCGAGTTTTGCTTCGCCTGGGCACTCTCGATGGCGCGGCACGGCATAGGAACAAAAATTTGCCCCATCAGGGTCGAGCTTGTGCAAGCGTGCCCACATCGGAAAGTGCTGGAACGGCACTTCGGATGCCCCGTCGCGTGCGGTGCTTCCCGCAACGCCCTGGTTTTTCGCGCAACCGACGCAGCCTTGCCCTTCGTCACCCGCAACGCGGAACTTTTGGAGATGCTCGCACCGCAACTCGAGATCGACCTGAAGCAACATACAGCCGCCGACGATACGCTGGTTGCACTGGTACGCGGTGCGATTCAACAACGACTCACCGGCAATCGTCCGGTCATCGAGGATGTAGCCCGGGACCTGCATGTGAGCGCGCGGACCCTGCAGCGTCGCCTGCAGGAATTCGGGTCGAGCTTCCAGAAGGTGCTGGAGGAGGCCCGCCACAAGATGGCCCGGTACTATCTCAGTAATTCTGTGCTCGAACTAACTGAGACCGCATATCTGCTCGGCTACGAAGACGCAAACTCCTTCGCCCGCGCTTTTCGCCACTGGGAGGGAATCCCGCCGAAACACTGGCGGGAAGCGAACAGCTTGAACACCGCGGAGGCCCAGGAAAAAAGCCGAATCAGTCCCTGACGGCAGGCGGGCAAGCGCTCCCAACCTGGTTTCCACGGGTGCGATCTACGCGTTCAGTTCGCTCATCTTCTTTCCCACTGCGCCGGGTCCGAAATTGATATGAGCGTCCTTGATCGAAAGTCCGACGACTTCGATGCGTTTCAGGTCCCGTGTGCCGAGTCCGGCTTCTTCCGCAAGACGCAGCGAGTTGTCGCCGCGAATGAACGGAGAAGTGCCGCGCTCCGCGTACGGATCGTAGCCCATCACGGCCATCCCGACAGCGTCCACGTTGACGGCGTTGCGGCCGGCAATGATGACGCCTGGAGACATTTTTTCCAGACCAGGAAGCCACGGACCCTCGCCTCCACGCACCGTGTCGACGCCATCGATGATCGCGATATCGATGGGCCGGATACCGTTCTGATCCACCAGAATGCGCGGGACCCGATAGCCCGGATCGCGCGGCGAATCAGGATGCAACTCGGCATCGACGACAGAGGGCGCAGGCGTCGTTCCGTTGTGCAGCACCTCTCCGCGTTCTTTCGTAGGCCGCTCGTTCCCATGGGGTCCGCAGTCCCCGCCATAGAGCGAGCAGGGCGTGTTGCCGAAGTTGTTCTTCATCGTCATCGTTACGCCGGCTATCCAATGGTTCTTCAGCTTGGCCATCGAAGCGTATACGTCACACTGATAGAACGCCGGGTTCAGGTGGTAGGCAGGGTACGCGTACCCGCCCCACGGCACCTTCATGCGCACGTATTCCCTGTAGTTGCCCAAATTCTGTACGTTTTCCCAAACTACTGGCACGCCCATGTTGTTAATCGCATGAACGTCGAGGCCGTACCGGGCCCAAAGCGATAGATCCTGATCGGCGGGGAAGAAGCTTTCAATCAAGCGAACGCGGCGCGCACCCGCCCGGGCGAACAAATGGACCGTCGCCGCCACCGTCTCCGCATTCGTCCGATAAGGAAGCTCAGGGGTCAGGGGCCAGTTCTTGGGATTTCCCGTGAGATTCAGTTTGAGTGCAACCGTTTTACCGCGCACCATCTTATCGAGACCACCGATCTGATCGAAGGCGCTCGAGAGTTGCTGCCCATACTGCGCGTAATCGCGGCAACGCACGATCGCAACCTTGCTCGCCGGAGCTTCGGCCTTCATCAGCTTCGGCATGCCAAGTGCCGCCAGCGTCGCGCCCGTGGTGGTCAACATCTCCCGTCTGTTCATATCGTGCCCCTCCTCGCCAACCATGCTACTCGGATATGATCGAGCGCGTGCCTAATTTAATATCCAGACGTTCATTTAGTAAGCAGTTCGCCGCAGTCCCACTGGCCGGCGCGCTAGCCCCCCTGGCCACGGCGTTCGCCGAAAGCCGGGGCATGTTCCTCTCCCTGAACAGCGTCCTGTTGCAGGGTCGGGTTCACTGGCCCGACTTCGCGCGCCTGGCCGCCCAAATTGGCTTTCCCGGCACCGACATCATGCTGGGCCCAGCCATGCAAGCCGGCGTCAGCGCGACCAACGACCTGCTGGACGGCCTTAAGATCAGGCCCGCAGTCATCGAGTTTCCGGTCGAATTCCGGAAAGACGACGCAGCCTTTAGGGCCTCGCTCGCCCACCTGGACGCAGCCGCCCAATTCGCTGCCGCCATCCGCTGCCCGCGCATGATGACGTACATCATGCCGTCGAGCGATACGCCAAAAGACGAACTGCGCCAGACCTATAAGCAACGGTTTACTGAAAGTGCCCAAATTTTGGCGCGCTCCAATGTCCGCCTCGGCCTTGAGTTTCTCGGGCCGCTCGAACTGCGAAAAGCGTACAAATACGAATTCATTTGGCGCATGAACGATATGCTCGCGTTCGCCAAGGAATGTGGACCTAACGTCGGGTTATTGCTCGATTCCTGGCACTGGCACCACGCGGGAGCCACCCCGGACGACATCCGTGCCGCCGGCCGCGATCGCATCGTGCACGTCCATTTCAATGACGCGCCGAATTTGCCTCCAGAGCAGATCCACGATAATCAGCGTCTGCTGCCCGGCGAAGGTGTCATCAACTTGACCGGCTTTCTGCAGGCGCTCCAAAGCATCCACTACACCGATGCACTGAGTGTGGAAGTCTTCGGGCGGACGAAAGATATGACGCCGGAAGTGGCCGCGAAAGCCGGCCTCGATAGTGCACTCGCCGTCTTTCGTAAGGCTGGAGTTCCCGAAGGCTGAACGGGCGACGATGTCCCACGATTTACCCGTGAACATCGGGCGGAGGCAGAGGTGAATGCGAGTCGGTTTTTCCCCTTCTTGCGTCGGCGCTGATCGTGTTATTCCCCTTGGCGTCTGTCCGGCCCAAGTCAGAATGGCGGCTTTCCGATGCGCCGATCAGCGTACGTTTAAAAGACAAAATTTTGGCGCAAGTCACACGAGATTCCGTTGACACGAGCGACGCGGAGCGAAGGAAGTACGCAGACGAACACGCTACCGTGAAGCTGGTAAAGCTTGATGGCAAAGGCACGATGGGAATTGAGGTTGTGGGTACGGACGGCTGGTGTGGTGCGACTGGCAACTGCCCAGTCTGGATATTCGACAAGAAGAGCAGGGACCTCTTGGTGAAGGACGACGGATGGGATCATGGTTTTCGCCGGACGACACATTGCGGTTTGTTTGACTTTTACATGCGCGCGAACACGAGCGCCGGTTCAGGCACCCGTCATGAGTATCAATTCGAAGGCAAGGTCTATCAACGAGTCAAAAATTATTCGGGAGCAGACTATTGACGCCGATTGTGGGCCGCGTCGGGCGCCACAGGGGGACGACACTCAAGATGGCAGGAGAGCCGTTCGGACGCAGTAACGGTGGTAGAGCGTCAGGGCAAGGATCACGATCGGAAGGATAATCTCGGTGGCGAGAAAAATTCCCGAGTTGTTTTCGGCATGGTTGTTGTAAATCGTCATCTGTCGAAGATGCCCGACGGCATCACCGAGCAACCAGACTGCGTTTGCAATCGCTGTCGCCAACCAGAAGTCGCCGCGAAACTTCATACACAGAACACCCAACACACCAACGGTCAGGTCGGCCATACCAACTTCATATTCATACGGGCTGGTTGACCAACCTATGGATGCCGAGGTCTCTGCGGGACGGAACACGTGTGCGTAGGCCGTGAGCAACCCCATCAGACCGACATAGAAAAAGAACAGATACAACAAGTAGGTTCCGGCAACCGCGGCTCGGCTGCGTCGACGCTCGGGCGAGAGTGCCACGTGAAGGGATGCCGTCACTACCGCGATAAGAGAAAAGAAAACCTGGAACATGCATCCTCCGGAAACAGCGTTGGCATTTCGCAACGAGGGGTGGCATCCAACGTTTCGAATACTTATAGCATTGCAGCTTCACGCCGCTGTAGTTGTCGCGCCTTGTCCTTCATCTCCGTCAACCTTGCCGGATGCAGGCTCGTGCGGATAGTTGAAAAAGAGCTGATTGCCGTCGAGATCGTCGACCACCAGAAGCCGATAGCCCCACGAACCATCCTTGACCGGAGCGCCCCTGGCCTCGAGTTCTGCGCGAACGGCGTCCACCGCCGCGACCGAGGCCTCATGCGTCGCGGGCTCGACGTTCAGCGAAATGAATATTAGCCCCTTGCCAATCTTCTCTGGCCACATGTCGCACAAGATAAGCGCGCAGCCCTGCCGGTCGACCTGTGCGACGCGCGCTCTGCCGTCCTCATCGTAGCGCCACGGGCTCGTGAAGCCGAGCCGTTCGATATAAAAGCCGAGCGAGGCCTCGACATCCTTGACATGGAGAACTGGACGCGCGAACCAGTCTGTCATCGGCATTGCTTCCTCACGTAGGATCACTTTTACAGCATTCATTCAAGAGTTCAACAGGCCGGCGAAACCTTCGTGCCGCTTGCTGGAATCGGTATGCTGTGGCCGCATATCATCGTTACTGAGGTTGTCTATTGCTCCGCGGGGGAGCAGTGCATCTTCAGGCCCACGGCCCAGCGCCGTTGGAAACCTTTCCAATAGGTTGTGCCATCGCTGAACGTGCCGTTGACCGAGTCCCCTGGTGGCAAGGGCCATTTGCCGTCGTTCGATTCTTCGGTCGCGAGATGCAGATAGGCGCGTCGCGTCTCATCCCCCTTCAAGTTGAGGTCCAAAAACGCCGTCACGAAATGCTGGTTGATTGCGGTGATGCGATCCTTACGCCAGACGGGATCATTGAAAAACTCCTCCATCATAAAAGTCGACGACATTTCCGGTGTCGGAGGATTGCCTCCTGTGTTGTGACGCGCATTCTCATAAACCAGAAGGCAACGATCCGCGTTGACCATCTTGTCGAATGCCGGTTTGACGCCGTTGGGAAAATCGGCGACGTCATCCTGGTCGCCTGCAATCACCAGCACCGGTAGGCGGATGCCGGCCAGGCCTTCTGCGTCCCACGCGTTGAAGGGTGGCTGCGCACCCCAGGGTGCGATGGCTACGATCGCCTTTACTTCCTTTCGCAGCTGCGCTTGATACCTGGCGCTTCCGGCCGTCCAATCATCAAGATAACCTCCCGGGACGACCGAGGCCGGCAACCCCTTCTTGCTGTAGCCGGCGCCCCCGCTGGCGAGCGCGCCGTAGCCGCCCATGGAATACCCAACAATTGCCGTGTGCGAGGAATCCACGAGACCATTGAGCAAATTACCCGGACGATGGGACATCTCTTCGATCGTTGCCATGGTGAAGAGTTGATCGCTGGAACGGTTGAGCAGCGTACTCGGAAAGGGCTTAACCGCTCCGAGCACGGAATCGGTGTGATCGATGGCGGCGACCACATAACCTTTGGACGCCAGGTTTTCCGTGAGATAGCTCAAGAAGAAACGCGAGCCCGGATAGCCGTGCGAAACGACGACTAAAGGAAACGTATGTCCTTTGACAGGCGGGGCATTGCGCAACGCCTTACCCAAAACTGGAACCGTCTTTTCCGACGTGCCTCCCGTTGTTGCCGGGAGGCCCATCTCATAAACCGTACGCTCTTGTCGGCCAACGGGGATTACCGCTGGGTACCAGACTTCTATCGTCAGCGGCCGATCATAGAGAGGGGCCTTACCGGTAGCCTTGTCAAAGCTGAGAATGTCGACCTGTCCCGGATGCTTGATCTCCAGCGTGCGAACTCCCACCGGATATGCGCCCCGCGCCGCAAGTTCCGGTGCATCCGCGGGGGGAACGCTGAAAAATACCTCGGAAGACGTCGGAGTTTGCGCCCGGCAGGCCGCAACCAGGATGAGCAAAGCCAGCCACGCTCGAAGAAACGAATGAATTCGGATGGAGCCCCCTCTGAAAACAAGCTAACCGTTCTTGACGAATCCAGCCCGACGCTGGTCCACGGGAACGAATTGTACTGCGTAACTACAGCCCTGGACGAGGCTGAACAATTTGCAGCGCCCGAGAAGCCTGTGGGCTCCTTAAAGGGTTCTGGAGGACTGCTGCCAGAATTCCCCCTCTTTTGGGGGTATCGATCCATTGGCAAGATCGGTCAATCTAGAGAGTCGCCTTCTTATGCGTGGATGCAACTTGACCAGACCGTACCTCCCCGCCTACCCGAATGCCGTTGATCTTCGGGCCGGTGAGTGCGCCCCAGGTTTCGGCGGAGCGCTTTGATGGCTCGCACGACCTTCCCCTGGCAGCAAAGCACGTCGATCGTTTGGCGCTACAGTGTAGCCCTAGTCTCCGTCGTTCTTGCCTCGCTCCCTGCGCTCGCCTTACAACACTACAAATTCCGGGATGTGGAGCTTCCGCTCTTCCTCTTTGCCATCGCCTTGACCGCCTGGCATGCCGGAGCGGGGCCGGCAGTGCTGGCTATCGTGCTCTCGAGCCTGTGTTTCGACTATTTCTTCGCGCCGCCGCTTTATGCCTTCGCGCTCACGGCCGCGGATATCCCGGCAGTCACCATCCTGGTCGCGTTCGCGGTCCTCATCACGCGTTTCGCTGCGGTTCGCCGCCATATTGAGGGGGAACTGATTCAAGCCCGCGACAAACTTCAGATTGAGGTGGCCGAGCGCACCCAGCAGGCGAGCCTGCTGAATCTCACCCACGACACCATCTTTGTCCGCGACATGACCGGCGTCATCACCTATTGGAACCGCGGGGCAGAGGAGATGTATGGCTGGACAGCCAATGAGGCCGTCGGAAAATCCTCTGCCGATCTGCTACAGACACTCTTTCCAAAACCAATCGAGAGCATACAAGCGGAGTTGCTACGGACCGGCCGATGGGAAGGCGAAACCAGGCACCTGAAAGCCGATGGAACAGAAGTCGTGGTCTCCAGCCGATGGTCGCTGCAGCGGGACCACCAAACCCAGCCCACGGCGGTCATGGAAACCAACAACGACATCACCGACCGCAAGCGGCGAGAAGAGCAAATCCGCGCCCTCAATCAGGAACTCGGCGAGCGCTCCCAGGAACTCGAATCCAGCAATAAGGAACTGGAAGCCTTTGCCTATTCTGTCTCCCATGACCTGCGAGCCCCTCTCCGCCATATGGTCGGATTCACGGAGCTGCTTCAGAAATCTTCTCTCGCTCGCCTAGACGACAAGGGTCAACGCTACCTGCGCATTATTCTCGACTCGGCTAATCGGATGGGCGCGCTGATCGACGACCTGCTCTCCTTTTCCCGCATAGGGCGCGCTGAGACCCAAAAAACACCGGTGAACCTGGACCAGCTCCTGAAAGAGGCACTGAGTGAAGTACAGCTGGAGGCGAACGGCCGCGAAATCGCCTGGAAAATCGCACCTCTCCCGGTCTGTTATGGAGACCGGTCCATGCTCAGGCTGGTCTTGGTCAACCTCCTCTCCAACGCCGTAAAGTTCACGCGCGCTCGCGCCAGGGCAGAAATCGAAGTCGGTTGTGCCCCGGGAAACCCCAAAGAAGTAGAGGTTTTTATCAGAGACAATGGCGCCGGATTTGATATGAAATATGTAGATAAACTATTTGGAGTATTCCAGCGGCTGCATCATGTGGATGCGTTTGAAGGAACCGGCATAGGATTGGCCACCGTTCAGCGTATTGTTCATCGTCACGGCGGCAAGGTCCGGGCAGAGGGCGTCCTGGATGGCGGGGCTACTTTCTATTTCTCTGTTCCTAAATTGTGAATCGGGGTAACGACGTGGAACGACTGGGACGTATTTTGATGGTGGAGGACGACCCCAAAGATGTTGAGCTCTCGTTGACCGCGCTCGAGGATTACCACCTCGCGAACGAGGTGATCGTGGTGCGCGATGGCGAAGAGGCCTTGAACTACCTCAATTGCCGTGGGGAATATGCGGCACGTACGAGCGGAAACCCTGCGGTCATCCTTCTGGATCTGAAGTTGCCCAAGGTCGATGGACTCGAGGTCCTGCGCCAGGTTAAAGGGGACGACAAGCTAAAGTTGATTCCCGTGGTAGTGCTCACCTCCTCGCACGAAGAGAAGGATCTGGTTACCAGCTACCGGTTGGGCGTGAACGCTTACGTGGTCAAGCCGGTTGATTTTCATCAGTTCGTGAACGCCATCAAGGAACTGGGAGCCTTTTGGGCGGTCATCAACGCGCCGCCGCCCGGGAGCTAAGCACCAGTGAATACGGCCCATCCTTTACGCATTCTTTCGCTGGAAGACGATCCCAACGACGCGGAACTTATCCAGGAGCTATTCGACGCGGAAGGGATCTCGTGCCAACTATCACGAGTCGACAGCGAACCGGCCTTTAGCGCCTCGCTGGCCCAGGGCGACATAGATCTCATACTGGCGGATTACACGCTTCCCACCTTCGATGGTCTCTCGGCGTTGAAGCTTGCTATCAGTGTGCGTCCCGAAGTGCCATTCATTTTTGTGACTGGAACCTTGGGCGAAGAAGTCGCCATTGAAGCGCTCAAAGTGGGCGCGACCGATTACGTTCTCAAGACGCGGTTATTCCGCCTGGTACCCTCCGCGCTTCGCGCCTTGCGCGAAGCCAAAGAAATCGCGGAAAGAAAGCAGACAGAGAAAGCCCTCCGCCGTAGCGAAAGTTACCTGGCAGAAGCCCAACGCTTGACGCGGACCGGTAGCTGGGTCTGGAGTGCAACTGTGGGCCGCAGTATCCACTGGTCGCAGGAACACTTCCGGTTGTTTGGCTTCGATGCAGCAGAAGGAATACCCGCGGACGACATGATTCACGAGCGCATTCATCCTGAGGATCGGGACTGGGTTCGCCAGGCCATGTTTGGCGATCGATCGGAATTCGACATTGAATACCGCGTCGTTCTTCCCGGAGGCGCGATCCGATTCATTCGCGCGTTGGGTCATCCCGTATTCGACTCATCCGGCCGCCTGCTGGAATACGTCGGAACTGCCATGGATGTGACCGAGCAGCGCGAGGCGAGAACAGCACTGGAAAGTGCTTTTGCAGAAATAAAGACGCTCAAGGACCAGCTCTTCAAAGAAAACATCGCCTTACGGGAAGAGATTGTCCAAACCTCGATGTTTGAAGAGATCGTGGGCGAATCGCCAGCGCTGCAGAGTGTGCTGGCACGCGTCAGCAAGGTTGCGGCGACCGATTCCACCGCACTGGTGACGGGAGAAACAGGCACGGGCAAAGAGTTGATTGCCCGCGCCATTCATAAGCTCTCCCCCCGTGGAGCCCGGGCCTTCGTCAGTGTGAATTGTGCTGTCATCCCTACCTCCCTTATCTCGTCGGAGCTGTTTGGCCACGAGAAAGGAGCGTTCACCGGCGCTGTCCAGCGGCGTCTGGGCCGTTTCGAGCTGGCCGAAGGAGGCACGCTCTTCCTCGACGAAGTTGGGGAGTTGCCCCAGGAGACGCAGATCGCGCTGCTCCGTGTCTTGCAGGAGCGCACGTTTGAGCGGGTCGGCGGGAACAAGGTCATCCAGGCAAACGTGCGCGTGATTGCTGCGACCAACCGAAACCTGCAGCACCTGATTGAAGACGGCGCCTTTCGCAGCGACCTCTACTACCGTCTGAATGTATTTCCGATTGAGATGCCGCCTCTGCGGCAACGAAGAGAAGACATTCCGCTGCTGGTCGAGTACTTTATCGATCGCTATGCCAGCAAAGCGGGTAAGAAGATTCGTGGCATTGAGAAGTCAACCCTGGAACTGCTTACGTCGTATAACTGGCCGGGAAATATTCGCGAGTTGCAGAATGTGATCGAGCGTTCCATCGTTCTTTGTGAATCGGAAACATTCACCGTTGATGCAAGCTGGCTGTCGGTGAATTGCGACGACCCGGATCGAGCCCCACGAACACTCTTGAGAATCTCGGCATCGCAGGAAAAGAAAGCTATCGAAGCCGCCCTGGCCGACGCGCAAGGCCAGGTTTCCGGACCGTCCGGGGCGGCGGCTAAGCTTGGCATTCCCGCCTCGACACTCGACTCGAAGATCAGGGCCTTCAAGATAAACAAGTACCGCTTCAAAACCACGTAGCCTGCTTTTCCCCTGCTTGGGAATTCACGAAGTTCGTGAATTCACGAAAGTCGTGACGTTCGGTCGTCTGTAAGTCAATTGAAATGTGTCTGATAGAAATGGACCTACGGTTGCTGGCATCTGGACAGCAATGTTTCAGATTCGCCGTTTTGAGGACAGCGGCCAGGTGATCTTCGCTCTCAGCGGACGAATTGAGGAGGAGTCATTGGCTGAACTGAAGAAGCTCCTGGAAGCGGATTCCGGGGCGGAGTCGGGGGCGAGCGGGGAAGGCATCGTCCTTGATTTGGCAGACGTGAAGTTGGTTCACCGAGCTGCCGTGAAATATCTGGTCAGCTGCGAGGCTCGCGGCATGGAACTGAGAGGCTGTCCAGCGTATGTCCGTGCATGGATGCGAGAAGGGAAGATGCAAGGCCTATGAATCAGAACTTTGTCCAGGAGATCGTCAAAATCCCGCAGCAGCCTAAGCCAGAGCAGTTCTCAATCAGCAACTTTCTACGTCTCTTGCGGCCCGCAAAGCGCAAAGTCCGCTCTCTTTTTGGGCCGCTGCCATCAGCTGGCTTCACATCTCCGAGTATCGAACAGGATCTGTATGCTTTTTTGAGGAACGTCCCGACGGGCGCGGTGCGGTGTGAAATCAGCGTAACCGGGCAAACCAGGGAATTTAGTCCCGCAGTTCGGCAGCAGATCAATATGATCGCGCGCGAAGCGCTGGTCAACGCGCTTGAACACTCCAAAGCGACCAGCATTGAAGCCGAGATCGAATACTCGGCGCAGAGGTTGCGTGTGATCGTGCGGGACAATGGCTGCGGTATCGATCGCGATCAGGCAAATACCCGCAGGAACTCGCCAGTCGGACTATCGGGGATGCGCAAGCAGGCCAACAGAATGGGTGCGCAACTTACCATTTGGAGCAGTCCAGGCGCCGGAACCGAAGTGGAAATTTGTGTGCCGAAGCAGGTGCTAGTGGAAGTCTGCGCCTGACAATTCCTCAAGCGCAGGGAAACCGCTCCCCAACGAAGGCTATTCCCGTTCAGTTGGTTTTCAGCGGCAAACTGGTTACTACGTCCGTCCCGCGGTATTCCAACTGATACTGAACTTTCTGCTTGGTTGCGATGGGAAAGTAAAGATAACCAGCGACCGGCTTCGAGACGTCGGCATCTTTCAATTCCTTGTCGAACAGTTCTGCCTCCATGGTCTGCCGATCAGAGTCGGTCGTTGCTGCGGATGGGTTCTTGCTGACTCCAACCCCCAGGCCTGCCTCATAAACCGGCCCACTGACGCGCCGACCGTTTCCGCTTCCGTCATAGGCGGGATAGCTCACATAGCCGACGCTTGCGCTCGGAATCAGAGTGACATCGGTGCTACTCTCCGGCCGCTTCTGGCAGATCGTGGCAATTGTTTGCGGGCTCGCCGGAGCACCCACGTCTTTGCCATCGGATGTGCGCAAAGCAAAATCAGACTGCTGCAGGCTGACGATCTTACCGTCTGCGGGGTAGAAGCCAATCTCAACCACGATGTACCGGCCTGCTAAAGGCGTGGCGAAGGAGTTCCGAACCTCTGTCTTTGAGAGCTGCTTTGCGCCTATGGAATAAACCGGCTGAACCTTGGACGCAGGGTATGCAGCGGCCGCCGCTCGTGGCGCCGGCGTATTTTGCCCGACCGCAACGCAACAATGAAGCAAACCAACGACGAATACACCCTTGCCAACGTGAGTCATGACGTTTTACTCCAGGCTGACCTTCAGAGTCTTGCCGGTCAGAACATAAATGCGTTTTTTCTTAGGGGGTTGATTCTTTGGACGAACTTCAAGCTCGTAAACCCCCGGGGCCAGCCAGAACTTCTTCAATGTGGGGGCGGTCCCTGCGTAGGCGTCATCCAGGTAAACTTCCGAGTCATCGTAGGAGCCTTGCAGGCTGACTTGCCCCTTGTCGGGTTGGGGAACAAGATAGACCGGAGAAGCGAAAAACGAAGAGCCGATCCACGGACCGTAAAAGAGCGGATCGTAAAAGAACGGGGAGTAATATCCGGGCCAGACCGGGCCGGAATAGTAACCGTACCCCGCGCCTACCGTAATTGTTCCGAGGTGAACGCCTGCAGAAGCAGGGCTCAGCGAACCAATCGCAAGTAGCAAGGCGACCGTAAGCGAAGGCAACCGAACTGTTGCCATATCTCGTCCCCCTGGGCCGCATTATAACGCCGAAGCAGACCGGAAGGTGCTTCAATTCCAACGCCAGGGTTACGGGCAACTGTTTGCGAGCTAGCTATTTTTATTGCGCAGCATAGGTAGCCCAAGCTTCGGGTGCCCCATATCTCGCCTTGTTTTGGCGAGATGTGGGAGGAACGAATGTCCAAGGCAGGGCCCTGTAAGTCTGCTCAACCGATGGAGTTTCTAACCGACCTGTGGTGCAACGCCCACATCTCGCCAACGGCAGGTGAGATATGGGGCACCCGAAGCTTGGGCTACCTATGCACTTCGACGAAAGTGACGCACTGCACGAGTGGGCTTTGTGCAAGCAAAGCCACTAAGCCCAGCTAAACCCGCTCTTCTGCAGCGGCAACGTCCTAACCCGCTTACCCGTAGCCGCAAAAATCGCATTACCCACTGCCGGCAGGATCGGTGGCAACGTCGGCTCTCCCAACCCGGTCGGCGCGAAATTTGACTTGATCCAGTACACGTCAATCGGAGGCACCTGGTTCATCCGCATCAGTGGATGCTGATGGAAATTTGTCTGCTGCACCTTTCCGTCCACCAGCGTGATCTCCTGTGCCATGTGGCTCATGCCTTCCACCACTCCGCCAAACCCCATGCTCTCTGCTGCTCGCGGATTGATGATCTCGCTGCCCACATCGCCCGCCGCCCAGACGTGGTTCACCTTTACCTTGTTGTCCTTATCCACACTTACATCCGCTACTTCGGCAAAATAGCCGAGATGGCAGAAATAACCTGCAATCCCCAGGCCTCGCCCGGGCTCCCGCTTGCGATTGGCCCAGTTGGATTTCTCCGCCACCAACTGCAGCACTCCCTTTAACCGATCGGGGTTCAGGTCGCGCGGACCCTTCGGTGTCTTCTCCTCGCCCGGCATCGGCACCATCGGGTTGCTCAGCAACTCCAATTGCAACTCCAACGGATCGCGACCCGAGGCTGCGGCTAGCTCATCCAGAAACGACTGTCCCACCCAGGCATAGGCGTTGCCGCCCGGCGCACGCAAATATCCCGTCCGCAACATCAACGGAATGCCCGATGTGTACAGCGCATAGTGGGGCGCCAGGCCGGAAGGGAATTCGTCACTGCCAATGTTCGCGCCCGGTGAGAGCTTGCCGCCATCTCCATAGGTGACCAGGTGGTGGCGCCAGGCGACGACCTTGCCTTGCGCATCCAGACCGGCTTTCAGACCGACAAAGCCGCCGGCACGGTAGGCGTCGTGGGTCATGTCGTCTTCCCGCGACCACAACAGCTTGACCGGCGCGTTGACATGCTGGGCCAGCCATGCCGCCTCCACCATGTAGTCATTCATGAGACGGCGGCCAAAGCCACCTCCCACGCGGGTGAGGTGCACGGTGATGTTCTCGGCTGGGATGCCCAGCGACTTGGCGACCAAAGCGCTACCGCCTCCGGGAGCCTGGCTGGGCGCCCACATCTCGAGCTTGCCGTCCTTCCATTGTGCCGTGGTGTTCATCGGCTCCAGCGTTCCATGGGCCAGGAAAGGGAAGGCGTACGTCGCCTCCACCACTTTGGCGGAGCCTTTCAGCGCCGCGTCGACGTCGCCATAGGTGCGGACGGTCGTGGTGGGCGGCGTCGCCAGCAGCGTTTCCGCTTGCTTCTGAAAGCTGTCGCTGCTTTGCGCCTGGGCTGCGCCGTAGTCCCATTCGACCTTCAGCGCCTTGCGCGCTTTTTGCGCCTGCCACCAGGAGTCGGCCACGATCGCGATGCCCGGCTCCATCCCTGGCTCGGGCGGCGTGTATTTCGCCACAGTGATGGTTCCGTCGATCACCAGAACCTGGCGAACTCCCGGCATTTGCTTCACCTGCTCGAGGTTTGCGGTCTTGACCTTGCCGCCGAAGACAGGGCACTTCTCGATCGAGGCGTAGAGCATGCCGGGGAGCGAGACATCGATGCCGAACAGCGGTTTGCCAGTGACGATGTTACGGGTGTCCACTCCCGTTTGGGACTTGCCGATGATGCGGTAGTCCTTCGGGTCTTTGAGTGCGACGGTGTCGAGGACCGGGCAGGGAAGTGCCGCGGCTTTGCCGGCCAATTCTCCGTAGGTGGCCTTCTTTCCGCTGGCTTTGTGCAGAACACAGCCGGCATCCGTGGTGCACTCCGACAGCGGGACGGCCCACATGGTCGCCGCCGCGGTGACAATCATCTGCCGGCCGGCCGCTCCTACGCGGCGCAGCGGCTCCCAGGATTTGGGAGTGGAGGTGCTGCCGCCGGCGGATTGGCTGCCGTAGGTGGCCTCGTCCAGGTCGGCCTGCTCTACGCGGACGTTCTTCCAGTCGACGTCGAGTTCCTCGGCGATCAGCATGGGAAGCTCCGTCTTGATGCCCTGACCCATTTCGGGTCCCCGCGCTTTGATGGTGACCGTTCCGTCAGGGGCGATCTTGATGAATGCGGTCGGCTTCAGGTCCGCCTTTTTCGGGGCCTGTGCGCGCGCTTGCGGAATGTAGAGCCGGAGGCTGAGCGCTCCGCTTGCCAGGGCGCTGACTCGTAGGAAGGAGCGGCGGTTCAGATTCATGGGTCTCTCCTAACTCTGGACGCCGGAGGCGGCATCGCGGACAGCCTCGCGGATGCGGGGGTAGGTTCCGCAACGGCAAAGATTGCCGCTCATCGCGGCGTCGATTTCCTGGTCAGTGGGGTGCGGTGTATGGGCCAGCAAAGCGGAGGCGGTCATGATCTGCCCCGCCTGGCAGTAGCCGCACTGCGGAACATCGATTTTTTCCCAAGCTAGCTGGACCGGATGATCGCCGCCCAGTCCTTCAATCGTAGTGATGGGTTTGCCGGCCGCCTGAGAAACCTGGGTCAGGCAGGAGCGGGCGGGCTTGCCCGCGATGTGCACGGTGCAGGCTCCGCAAAGCCCCATGCCGCAGCCGTATTTCGTGCCGTGCAGGTTGAGCGTGTCACGCAGGACCCAGAGGAGTGGGGTGTCCGGGTCAACGTCTACGGTTTTTGTGACGTTGTTGATGGTGAGTTGCAGGGCCATGCGTTCCCTCCATTGGCGGATTTGCAGAAAGTCTACGCCGAATCAAAATCGCGGGAGGAAATCCCATCGAATCGCATCAAAGTGTGGACTGGAATCAGATACTTTCGACTCGGGCCGGGAAATGAGAGCGGAAGTCACTGCGAAAGAAGTAGCCCTTAAATAAAGCAAAGGACTTAGCGGTAGACCCGTCTTCCATACTTCAAGAGCTTTCTGTGGAGTGTTGTGGGTGACCCAAGTCTCGCCAAAAGCACGGAAATAAGGGGCATCCGGCTTCGCTCAGTCTGGTACTAGAGCCGGAAAATCAGACATAACATTTGTAGACATTTGTACTGTCAGCCTGTTAGCTTGTCTGCCAGCCTCCGCGAGGTCTCCATGCGATTTCTCAAGTCTTGCCTTGCTTGCCTGGTACTTTCCTGTTGTCTTCCGCTAACCGCTTCGAGCTCCGATCCCTGGTGGAAACACGCGGTCGTGTATGAGATCTATCCGCGCAGTTTTCAAGACTCCAACGGCGACGGCATCGGCGACCTCAACGGCATCACGCAACGTCTCGGCTACCTGAAGGAACTCGGCATCGACTCGATCTGGATCGCACCGATGTACCCCTCGCCGCAGGTCGATTTCGGCTATGACATTTCCGACTACGAAACCGTCGACCCTCAGTACGGAACCCTGGCCGACTTCGACCGGCTGCAGGCCGAGGCCAGCAAGCAGGGCATCCGCGTCATTCTCGACATGGTGCTCAACCATACCTCCGACAAGCACGCCTGGTTTATCGAATCGGCCGCATCGCGCACCAACCCCAAGGCCGACTGGTATGTGTGGAATGATGGCGTACCCGAGAACACCCCCGGGCTGTCTGCTATCCAAACGAGCAATGCCCACGAAGGCCGCGTGCCGCCCAATAACTGGGAGTCGATCTTCGGCGGCTCAGCCTGGGAATGGATACCCGCGCGCAAGCAGTTCTACTATCACAAGTTTTATATCCAGCAGCCCGATTTGAACTGGCGCAACCCGGCGGTCGAGAAGGCAATGTTCGATACCATGCGCTTCTGGCTCGATCGTGGCGTTGCCGGTTTTCGCCTGGATGCCGTGCCGACGTTGTTTGAAGATCCGCAACTCCGCAATGAGCCCGAGACCGGCGGAACCAACGCCCTCGGCGATCCGAATCTGAAAGACATCTACACCAGCAACCTGCCCGACGTCCACGGAGTCATCCGGCGGATGCGCGCCATGGCCAGCAAGTATCCCGATGACCGCGTGATCATCGGCGAGACCTATCTTCCGAACACAGCGGCCCTGAGCGAGTGGTACGGCGGAGCGAAGGCAGACGAACTGCAATTGCCGATGGATTTGCTGGTAGGTTTCGGAACCAAGACGATCGATGCGGCCTATTTCCGCCGCTTTATCAACGAAGCCGAGACCGAACTGTATGGCGCACAGCCGCTCTTCGTTTTCGACAACCACGACAACATTCGCTCCATCGATCGCTTCGCCAACGGCACACAGGATATCGCCATCGCCAAGTGCATCGCGGCGATCCTGCTGACCACGCGGGCGACCGCTATGACTTACTACGGGGCGGAGCTGGGCATGCGCACCACGACACCTACACGGAAGGAAGACGTGAAAGACCCGGTCGGCGTTAAGGGATGGCCAAAGGAGAAGGGAAGGGACGGCGAACGGACTCCGATGCAGTGGACGCCGGGTCCGCAGGCCGGCTTCTCCACCGACCCCCATACCTGGCTGCCGATCCCGCCGAACTACACCACCATCAACGTGGAGACGGAAACGGCTGATCCTAATTCTTTGCTCAACTGGTACAAGCAGTTGATCGCTTTACGGAAGTCCGTGCCCGCGCTGCATGATGGCGGCATGGAGATGCTGAACAAGGACAGCAAAGACGTCTTAAGCTATGTGCGCACGGGCCCGGCTCCTGTGTTGGTGGCGATCAACCTTTCAGCAGAGGCCCAGACAGTGTCGTTTGACGTGCCGAGCGCACACGCGGTCAAGACCCTGGCGGCCACGGATCCCGCCTTGCAAGCAGTAACTACTTTGCACGCAGTGAAGCTGCCACCGTTTTCGGCCTGGGTTGCGTCCATACAATAAAAGGGAAATGGAACCCATGAAGCACGCAAAGGGTACGAGTACGGCCTTGAAGAAAGCCCCGATGCATCGGGTTATCTACGACACGCTGCGGTCCGAAATCCAGCGGGGAACGTACAGCTCCGGCGACCGTCTGCCGAGCGAGATCGAACTGTGCAAGCAGTTTGAGGCTTCGCGCATCACGGTCGCGAAGGCCATCCATAGCCTGCAGCATGATGGGCTGGTGGTGCGCCGGCCGGGCTCGGGAACCTACGTTCTGCTGGGAACAGCGCAGGCCAGCTACCAGTTTGGTTTGTTGATCCCGGAACTGGGCAGCACAGAGATCTTCGAACCTATCTGCCAGGGCATCATGCGCTCGCCGCAGGCCAAATCCCACTCGCTCATCTGGGGACATACTTCGCACCAAAGTACCTCGAAGGAAAACGGAGCACTAGAGCTCTGCCGGCAATTCATCGAACAAAAAGTGTCGGGAGTGTTCTTCGCGCCGCTGGAATTCGTCGAGGATGACCGCATCAACCACGAGTTGGTGGCGGAGTTGCGCCAGGCGGGGATCCCGATCGTGCTGCTCGACCGCTGCTACTGTGCGTATCCAGTGCGTTCGAACCTCGACCGCGTGGGCATCGACAACCATCGCGCCAGCTTTGTGGTGACGCAGCATTTGTGGAAACAGGGGGCGACTCGGATCGTGTTCGTCGCGCGCCGGCGTTCCGCCTCCACCATGGTCGACCGCATCTCGGGCTATCAGTTTGCGCTGGCGGAGTGCGGGTCGAAGTACGCCGGACGAGCCGCCTACGGCGATGTGGAAGATATGGAGTTCGTGCGCCGTCTGCTGGAAGAAGAGCGTCCCGACGGCGTCGTGTGCGGCAATGATCGAACCGCTGCCCAGCTGATGCGCAGTCTCATCGCCATGGGCGTGCGACTGCCGGAGCAGATCCGGATGGTGAGCTTCGACGACGTGAACTATGCAAAGTTCCTTCCCGTGCCGTTGACGACCATCCACCAGAATTGCCCGCAGATCGGCGAATCCGCCATGGAGCTGATGCTCGACCGGATGAAACACCCGCACCGTCCCGGAGTGGATTTGCTGGTTCCCTTTGAGCTGGTGGTGCGGGAGTCCTGCGGGCCGCCGGCGAACGCGAAAAAAATGAGCAAATAGTAGCCTGCCTATGGGTCTATTCAGGATTGCCACCGTGGCGGCCTTGGCGCCCGTTCTGCTGGCGGCGACCCTGCCTTCCAATGTGGCGATGGAAGCGCGCCTGCGGAGTATTTTCGCCGCGACCGACTGGAAAGCCGATCCCAACAAACCAGGCCAGCGTGCCCACTACCTCCATGAGGTTCTACAAACCGGCAAGCTGAGCGTCGACCAGCAGAAGCTAGTGCTGCCGGAGCTGGCCAACGAAGCCTTGCGTGCAGGGGATCCTCGCGGCGCACTCGAAGCCCTTCGCTTACTCGAGCCGCTGGCCGCCGGCAACGAACAAGATCTGCATGAGCTGCGGGCGCTTGCCTACTTGCGGCTGGGCGAGCAGGAGAATTGCCAGGCCATGCACGGCCAGCGAATGTGCATTTTCCCCATGCAGGGAAAGGGCGCGCACACTCTGCCGGAAGGGGCCGAAGGCGCCGTGCGGGAATTGACATGGCTGCTGCAACACCATTCCGAGGACGCGCTTTCGCGCTGGCTTCTCAACGTGGCCTATATGCAACTGGGACGGTATCCTTCGCAGGTGCCGCCCAAATTTCTGCTGCCGCCGAAGCTCTATGAATCGGAAATGCAGATTGGCGAGTTTGTCGACCACGCCACCGTGGCCGGGGTGGACGTCACCGGCAACGCCGGCGGGGCGATCGTGGAGGACTTTGACGGCGATGGCCTGCTGGATATTATGACGTCGTCGTCGGCCCCGCTCGACCCCATGCACCTCTTCCACAACAACGGCGATGGCACGTTCCGCGACATAAGTGTCCAGTCCGGGCTCACGAGTGAGTTGGGCGGCCTGAACCTGGTCCTGGGTGACTTCGATAATGACGGTCATCCCGACGTGCTGGTGCTGCGCGGCGGCTGGTGGGGTAAGTACGGCAATTATCCGCTGTCGCTCTTGCGCAATCGCGGCGATGGCACCTTTGAAGACGTGACCGAAAAGGCAGGCTTGCTCCATGCCGGACCAACGCAAACTGCGGCCTGGGCTGACTACGACAACGATGGTTGGCCTGACCTTTTTGTCGGCTACGAGTCGACCCCGGAAAATCCGCAGCCATCGATGCTCTATCACAACAATCGCGATGGCACCTTCACCGAAGTGGGGCGCGGGATGGTGAAGGAGTACGTGAAGGGCGTCGCCTGGGGCGACTTCAACAATGATGGACGGCCTGACCTGTACATCTCGGTACGAGAGGGAACGAACCGCCTGTTGCGCAACGACGGACCCGAAGACCCGGCGCACCCCGACCCGGCGCACTGGCGCTTTACCGATGTTGCCGCGAAGGCGGGTGTGGCGCCGAAAGGGAACACCTTTGCCACCTGGTTCTTCGATTACGACAATGATGGATGGCCGGATTTGTATGTGTCGGGCTACACCATTGGCTCGGAGCAGGACGTCGGCCGTTTCGAGAGCGGGCTACCCTTCGATGCAGCGCTGCCGCATCTGTATCACAACCGCGGCGACGGAACCTTCACCGACGTGACTCATGCCATGCATCTCGATCGCGCCATCCTGCCCATGGGGGCGAACTTCGGCGATCTGGATAACGATGGCTGGCTCGACGTATACCTTGGTACCGGCGAGCCTTCGTATCAGGCGCTGTTACCGAACCGCATGTTCCGCAACGACCGAGCGGTCCGCTTTCAGGATGTGACCACTTCAGGCGGCTTTGGCCAACTGCAAAAGGGCCATGCCATCGCCTTTGCCGACATCGAGAATCGCGGCCAGGAAGATGTTTTTGAAGAGATGGGCGGAGCCTTTCCCGGGGATGGGTACGCCAGCGTGCTGTATCGCAATCCGGGCCACGCTGGGCACTCCATCACGATCAGGCTGGTGGGGACGAAGAGCAACCGTGCTGCGTACGGAGCGCGCATCGAAGTGAAGTTCGATGAGAATGGACATGCACGGAAGGTCTTCCGTACCGTAGGCGCCGTTTCAAGTTTCGGCGGCAACCCCATGGAGCAGCATATCGGGGTGGGTGGGGCAACACGGATTGAAGAGATCCGTGTGCGGTGGCCTGCGGCTTATGGGGACGAGCAGGTGTTGCGTGATCTTGCGGTTGACCAGTCGCTTGTACTGCGGGAGGGAAGTGCTGCGCCAGAAACCGTGACGAGGAAGAGCTTCATCCTGGGAGCTTCGCGATAGCTCCAGGCGAACTGCGGATCCCTCCACTACGCTACCCCGGATTTCCTGTCGAGTGTGGCGTTTTTCGGTTGAGTTGCGTGCGTCTCTCTCTACGGAGAGCCGCAAACGTGGCAGTTGTTGAATGCGGTGAGGAAGGAAACCCAGGTACGCTCCGGTCGGGATAACAGAGGAGAAGGTAACGGCCCGACAACATTGCTTCCGGTTCGAAACGGCCACTGACCTATATCCACTCCCCCCTTTGTCATCCCGACCGGAGCGAAGCGAAGCGGAGGGATCCGCAGTTTGCCTTAGAGCGCAGAACTATTGCGGCGCACTCAGATGGGGTGCGTCAGCGTCGTGAATCTTCTGCGTGATCGCAAGTTCCCTGGTCGCGTCCTCGCTGCGGCCCAGTGCGCGATACGTCTGCGCCAGCAAATTGTGGCTCATGGGATTGGCGGGGTCCATCTGTTCCGCTTTCTGCAGGAAGGTGAGCGCCGCCACCGCGTCTCCCTCCTTGAGCGTGGCTCTACCGAGAAGAATGTAGGGTCCGGTAGCATTCGGCTCCAACAAGATCGCTTGCTGCAGGACCAGGCGCGCGTCGCCATACCGCCCGGCGCGGCTGTAGGTGTCGCCGAGCCGCTCGTAGATGCTCGGCTCCAGGGGATTGCGGGCGCGCTCCTTTTGAAAGTAGGCCTCGGCCTCGTCGAACTTGTTGCCGGCGAGCGCTATCTCCCCTAACAATTCATTGGCCAACGGAAGCTGGGGATCAAGGCTGAGCGCAGTCGTCGCGAAGCGCTGCGCGACCGGTGTGTATTCGCGCCGGAAGAGCATCCGCGCAGTGAGCAGGTAGGCCGGAGCAGAGTCGGCCGCGAAACCATACTGTGCGGCGAAGGCATGACGCGCGTCGTCATAGCGGCGCGTATCCATATAGCAGAGCGCCAGGACATATGAGGGATCAGCCTTGGTCTGCACTCCTTTGCCGGGAGCCTTTTCAAGCAGGGGAATCGCTTCTGCGGGGCGGCCGAGACGAAACAGAGTCAGCCCGCGCATCTGCGTGGACTCGAGATCTTGACCATCGTCGGCAATGGCTAATTCATACGCGTTGTCGGCCTCCTGCAAGCGATCGATGGAGTAGAAGGCATCGCCGCGGGCGCGTTCCAGGCCAGGCATTTTGGGATTGGTTTCGCGCAGCGCGTCGAGCATGCGCAACGCCTCCTGCGCGTGGCCGGTACGGATAAGATGGCGTGCCTCCTCGAGCCCCGGTGATGGAGTTTGCTGGGCCATCAAGTGCTGGAGGGTCAATAGCAGGAGTACGGGGACGAGGTATCGGATACGGCGCATGGTCCCTGAAAGGGTAACAACAACGGGAGACAAAAAACTGGGAAGAGCCGTAACTCTTCCCAGATTGAGGTGCGATGGTGGTAGTTAGAACTGTAGGTGCAGTGTGAACTGTAGCTGGCGGGGATTAGTGGTTCCACCGGTTCCCGCTGGAAACGGTCCGCCGCCGATCGAGCCGGCAGAGGCCTGATCGATGCCTCCGTTGGGGTTGCCGTAGTTGATGTGGTTGAAGGTGTTGAAAGCATCCATGCGGAACTGCGCGGTGACCCGTTCATAGAGAGACACGTTCTTAAAGATCGACATGTCGCTATTGAAGAAGTTCGGTCCCCATGCGGTGTTGCGGCGGATGTTTCCAATCTGGTCCAGGCCAGGGCAGGTGAACCCACCGGTGACACTGGCTGCGTTGCAGAGATTATTTCCGGCAGTAATGTCGGCACCACCGATTACAGGCTGGAACTGGTGCACTCCCGCACCCGCTCCCGGTGTACCAGTGAAGCTCTTCTGCAACTTGCTGACATTTCCATTGGGTTGGCAAGGGGCATCGCCCGGGATGGACGCGCCGCACGCCGAGTAGCTGAGTGAAAACGGCAAGCCGCTCTGGAAGATCACGACTGGGCTGTACTCCCATCCGCTGACGATTCCATTGACCAGCCAGTTGCCGCTATTCGCATATTTTTGCCCACGTCCGAAGGGTAGGTTATACAAGCCGTAGCCGGTAAAGGCGCTGCGGCGAATGGCTTGATCGTTGCCGATCACAGCCGCCTTATCCCAGGTCGCAAAATTGCTCGCGGCGTCGATCCCGTGTTGGTAGGCGTAGTTCAGGTTGATGCTGAGGCCCTGGGTATACGTCTTGGTGAACTTCGCTTGCAAGGCGTTGTAGTGGGTGTCCTGGTCATCCCCGTAATAGCTGATGCTCTGGGTCCAGTTGCATGCTCCCGTGCAGGCGGGGAGGGTGCCATTGGTATAGCGCTGCAGCAGGGTGGTGTTGGAAGTTCCCCCGTTGGCGGATACTCCGGACGTCACGGTGGGGTCGTAATGCAGCGCCACACCATCCTGGGTAAACGTGCCAGGCAAGGAGATGGCCGCTTCATTCGGGTTGGTGTTGTTGCCGTCGCCGTCGCTGAGGGTATGGGTTCCTTTATTCCCGACGTAGGAAACCTCTACCGTCATGGTGGAGTTGATGGAACGTTGCACAGCAATATTCCATGCGTCGAGGGTGGGAAGGCGTTCAGTAAATGGCCGCGCTTTAACGTTGACCGTCCCGCCAATGGTGGAGCCGCCGGTTCCGGGGATAATCGCAGTAATGGGAATTTGACCCATGCTGTTGGTGGCCGGAGGGGTAAAGTTCGCCAGCGGACTGGTCGCATTCTTCGGGGTACCAATACCCGGTACCGCGGTATTGGTCGGATCGGACAGGTTGAAAGCGTAGCTGGTATTGCCGCCGGTGCCCACCAGCGACTGATTGGCTAATACGGGAATGTTTTGTGTGACTACGTGGCCGAAGGTGGAACCAAAGACGCCGAGGTCAAAGCTGCGTCCGTAGCCGGCGCGGATCACTGTTTTCTCGTTGTATTGGTACGCCACCCCGAGGCGAGGATTCCATGCGTTCTTGGCGGCCGAGACCCCCATGTCGAGCGGAACCCCACCTTCCCCGGCAACATTGATGAATCCCGTCTTTAGATTGAGCAGGGCTCCATTGCCCTTGCCGTTGACGCGTTCCGGCGAATAGTACTCGTAGCGAATACCGGCGTTTATGGTCATCTTCTGGCTGAACCGCCAGGTGTCCTGTACGTAGAAGTAGTCGCGTTTCTGGAACTCCTTGGCGTTGGTGGAAGTGCTGGTGTAGCGGTTAAAGCTGACCACATCGCCGAGGATGAAGCTGGCGAAACCCAGGCCGCCGGTGGTGCCGTTGGAGGTAGGTGCATTGGCGAATTTATCCACCCCGGTACGGTCGCTGTCGCTGGGTACGCGCAGGTTGCGTGCATAGCGAAGATCGGTACCGAACTTAACCGCGTGGTTGCCGATGGTCTTGGTCCAGTTATTGACCAACTGGAACTGATCTTCCTTTTCCTTCAGCGGGCAGTTGCAGTGGTTCATCTGCAGACCGGATCCGAACTGCGGACCGGAGTTCTGGGTATTGTCGCTGGAAAGAAGACCGTTCGGGCTGGTCGAATTGAAGTCGGCAATGTCGATGTCCGGAGTTCCGAAATCGGTGGTAATGACCTGGTTCGGTGCAGGACCATTGACGTTCTGGCCGAGGAAGGGCAGGTTGGTGTTTCCCGGGTCGTTCTTGTGGGTGATGATGTTATAGCGGAAATAGCCGAGGCGCACGTCGGTGACCAGCCTGGAGTTGAGGGCATAGTCAACGCCTGCCGCCGCGCTATCATTGGCGCCCGAAGATACGCCACCGTATCCGGCTATGCCGAGGCCAGGACCGCCGGCGGGCCCGAAGAGACTGGCGCCGCTGAGCGTGTCGGTAAAGCGGCTAAAGCGGCCGAAGAGGTGCGTTTTCTCGCCGAGTGTCGTGTCTCCACGAACGTCCCACTGGTTGCTGTTGAAGATACCGGTTCCGGTGCCGGAGTAGTTGTTCGACAGGCCGTTGTTGGTGGTGAAGGTATTGGGTACTTTTCCATTGGCTAGCAGCAGTTTGAAAAGGTTCAGCGCCTGGGGCGATACCTGGCTGAGCGGAATGATGTTGCCGGCGTAGGCTACAGGGGTTCCGCTCGAATTGTCATACAGCTGGTGACTGGGCAAGTACTCGCTGAAGTCGCAACCAGAGGTTCCGTTGGAAGCGGTGGTGGCGCCGGTGCAGCTGTTCAGGGCCAACAACGACGGCACGGTGCCGATGCCGCTGGATCCGGACTTCTGACGCACACCCTGGTAGTCAGCAAAGAAGAATGCGCGGTCTTTCTTGATGGGACCGCCAATGGAACCGCCGAACTGGTTTTTCAGTCCGCCGGGGTAGCCGGCTGCTTTTGTCACCGTGAACGGATCGCGGGCAAGGTTAGCGTTGCTTTCGCGATTGTCGAACAGCGTTCCGTGGAATGAGTTGGTGCCCGATTTGGTCTGTACGGTTTGCACCGAGGCTACCGCCTTGCCGAACTCGGCGTCGAAGTTTTGCGTGGCGATTTTGGCCTCGGACATCGATTCGGAATTGGGATTGATGACAATGATGCCGAGAATGGCGTCTTGATTGTCGGTGCCGTCGAGGGTGTAGTTCACACCACCGAATGCCTGGCCATCAATCTGGATTTGCTTCGAACCCTGGGGGTTCTCCGAGGCGGCGTGGGCCCAGCCAAGCTGCACCGCACCCGGCAGCAGAAGCTGCAAATTGGTGAAGTTGTGGTCGGGGATGGGGAGCTGCTGGAGTTCTTGCGCGCTATACGTGGTGGCCACGTCCGCGCGGTCCGTTTTAAGTTGGGGAACTGAGTCGGCGTTGACTTGTACCACTTCGCCGGCGACCCCAACCGTTAACACGATATCGACTTTCACCGATTGGTCGGCGAACACCTGGATGTTGTTTTGTTCGTATTTCTTGAAACCCTGCTGCTCGACCGAAACCGCGTACACATCGGGAATCATGTGGTCGACGCGAAACTCACCGCCATCGTTGGCGGGCACGGTAACAGTGGTTCCTTTCGCCGTATCCTGGACCACCACCTGGGCACCGGGCAGGATGGCTCCCGTGGAGTCAGTGACGGTTCCATAGATTGATCCGTAGACAGCTTGCGCGGATGTGGTGGCGGGCATTGCGACGAAAAGGGCCAGAATCGCGAGACAGGCCCCTTGGATCCTGTTCATTTCACTACCTCCAAAGGTAAGGCAACTCGTTGTGAGTAATTGTTATGACAACTTGTCTGTAATCGATCAGACTGCATTCAGCGAAATAGAGAGCAGATGTCTGACGACTTTATTGACCGGCAGGACAGTAGCGGAGCCGGTAAACGGCTGTCAAGGCTTTTTTCCCTGGTATTAAGAAGTGCTGTCCTGTTTTGGCTTCGGCACTCTCAACAGCGGTAAACGGTCCCTTACAATGCTGGTGGCATGAAGGCTAGATGGGTAGGCCGGTGGGTTGTGATTGTGCTGGTTGGCGGCGCAAGCGCGGCTGCGCAAACGCCCGGCATACAGAAGGCTGATCACCTTTTCCGCGAGGGGTCAGCCGCGTTCAACGCCGGCAATTACCAATTAGCCCATTCTGACTTTGCCACCCTGGTGCGGCTGGTGCCGCACGTCGCCGCAGCTCACACCGCCTATGGAGCGGTGCTGCTGGCGGAAGGCCAACCGCTGGCGGCGGTCAAAGAGTTAGAGGAAGCAAGGCGGCTCGACCCCAAGGACGTGCCGACCATCATTGATCTCGGTGTGGGATATCGCCAACTGGATCGCAATACCGAGGCGGTAGGGGCGTTCTCGAGTGTCGCCGATCGGCCGGGTGTGGCCTTGTCCTCGACCGAAGCCATTTCCTACGCCGGGGCCCTCGCAGCCACCCAGGAAATCGGGCGTGCGCAGACGGTGATCGAGAACGCTCTCCAGCGGGATCCGCAGAGTGCCATGTTGCAGGATGCCCTGGGAGCGCTGCTGGCGCAGCGAGGGGAACTGACCGGGGCGCAACAGGCGTTTCACCGCGCCATCGAGCTGGAGCCGAAACTGGCTTCCGCGCATACCCACTTGGGATCGTTGCTGTTACTCTCGTCCGGCTCCCAGGCGGATCCTGCCCAGGCGATAACGGAGTTTCGTGAGGCGCAGCGATTGGGAGATGGGTCGCTGACCTTGCTGCTGGGTTTGGGTAAGGCGCTGACCGCCACGGGACAGGATGCGGAAGCGGTGGAGGAACTGCGCAAGGCGGTGGCCGCCGCGCCGGCATCGTGGGATGCGAAGTATGCGCTCGCGTTGGCGTTGCAGAATGCCGGCAATCCCAGGGAGGCGATACCCCTGTTTCAAGAGGTGGCGGCGCAGCAGCCGCAAAATACCGGCGTCCTGACCAACTACGGCCTGGCGCGGATGCAGACAGGCGATGCCAAGGGGGCATTGCAGTTGTACATCCAGGCGCACGATGCTGGGGATGCCTCGGCGACGCTCCGCGAGGATATGGGCGGAGCTTACCTGCAACAGAATGACATCGATCACGCCATTGAGCAGTTTCGCGCCGGCCTGGCGGTCAACCCGCAGGATGTGCAACTCCACTATGACCTTGGGCTGGCTTACAAACTCAAGGATGATCTCACCGCATCGGTGAGCGAATTGAAGTACGCCGAGGAACTGGACCCGCGATTGCCCGATCCTTATTACACCCTTGGGGTGTTGGAGATGCAGAGGGGCAACTTTGCCCAGGCGAAGGCGCAACTGGAACAGGTGGTGGCGTTGCAGCCCAACAACGGCGAGGCCTGGTCAGTATTGGGTTCGGTGGACAGGCAGGCGGGTGACGATGCGGGCGCGGAAACAGCGTTGCGCCATGCCATTGCGTTGCTGCCGGAGCAGCCCAGCTCGCACATCACGCTGGCGTCGATCTTGTCTGCGAGGGGCGATACCGAGGGGGCAACGGCGGAGCGCAAAGTGGCGGCACAACTAAGCCGTGCGGCCGGCAGCAAGCAGCGTGCCCAGTTCGCGTTGGATAGCGGCCGCGCCTATCTGGCTCGCGGGCAGGTGAATGAAGCCATCGTGCAACTGCAGACCGCCGTGACGGCCGAGCCGGAGTTGGCGGATGCCCACGTCGCACTGGCCGATGCCCTCACGCGCGCCGGGCGCAACGCTGAGGCATTGACCGAGCGGCAGAAGGTAGAGACCCTGGGGAAGGCGGCCCAGCCTTAGGGTTGCGATATACTCAGGCCGGTGCAATCGCGGCGCAACTTCCTTACCTCTCTCTCGCGTACCGCGTTGGTTCTGGCCTTTGAAGATGTTCTGGCTCTGGCCTTACCGGCCCAACAACAGGGCGGCATGGCAAGGCCATCCTACAGCGCTCCCGCGCGGCCTGGTCCTAAATTGGCTTCCCCGATCGTGGGCACGCCCCTGGGCTACAGCTTTGTCGATGTGGCGAAGAGTAGCGGCCTGAATGTAAAGACTATTTACGGTGGCGAGCACAAGAACCGTTTCCTGCTGGAAACGACTGGCTGCGGGGTGGCATTTTTCGATTACGACCAGGATGACTGGCTGGATATTTTTCTCGTCAACGGCACGCGCCTCGACGGGTTTGCCGGAGTACCGGCGGCCGACGTACCTATCTCCCGATTGTTCAAGAACAATCGCGACGGCACGTTTACCGACGTCACGTTGAAAAGCGGTGTGGGGTTTAGCGGCTGGGGCCAGGGCTGCTGCGTGGGCGATTACGACAACGACGGCTGGAACGATCTGTTTGTCACCTATTACGGTCAGAACATTCTGTATCGTAACCATGGCGATGGCACATTCAGCAATGTGACGGCGAAGGCAGGGCTGTTGCAGCCGCCGGGGCCCGGCGGCCGGCCGCGATGGAATTCTGGCTGCGCCTTTCTCGACTACAACAAGGACGGGCATCTCGATCTGTTCGTCGCCAACTACATCAATTTCGACATCAAGACGGCGCCGCTGCCGGAGGCGGCGAACTGCACCTATAAAGGCATCCAGGTGGCGTGTGGACCACCGGGGCTCGAGGGTGGCAGGAACATCCTGTACCGCAACAACGGCGATGGCACCTTTACGGATGTGAGTGAAAAAGCCGGCATCTTCGATACCCTCGGCTCCTATGGTCTGAGTGTGGCGGTGGCGGACCTGGACAACGATGGCTGGCCTGATATCTATGTCGCGAACGACTCAACCTCGGCGACGTTTTACCATAACCAGAAGGACGGCACATTTAAGGACGAGGCGATCGAGAGCGGCATTGCGTATTCTCCAGACGGCAAGCCGCAGGCCGGCATGGGTGTGAGTATTGGAGATTTTAATCGTGATGGATTGCTCGACATCGTGAAGACCAACTTTGCCGGCGACACAGACTCGCTCTACGCTAACCAGGGCAACGCCAGCTTTGATGACCAGACGTATCGTTCCGGCCTGGGAGTGAACACCCGCTACCTCGGGTGGGGAGTGGGGTTTTTCGATCCCGACAACGATGGCTGGCTGGATATTTTGATCTGCAACGGGCACGTATATCCAGAAGTGGAAGCGTCGCACCTCGAAGCTCCCTATGCGGAGCGGAAGTATTTGTATCGCAACCTGCGCAACGGCCAGTTCGAAGAGGTGACCGAGAAGGCAGGCAGCGGCATGACAGATCCGGCGCCGGCACGGGGTTGCGCCTTCGGCGACTACGACAACGATGGCGATATGGATGTGGTCGTGAACTGTGTGAATGCGCTTCCCCAGTTGCTGCGCTGTGATGTAACTCCTGGAGCGCCCGTGCGCAACTGGATCAAGGTGCGGTTGGTAGGCACCAAAAGCAACCGCACCGGCATCGGCGCGCGGATCGCGGTCACGGCGGAGAATGTGCCGGGGAAGCCCCTACGCCAGATCGACGAGCTCCGTTCCGGCGGCAGCTACTATTCGCAAAATGATCTGCGCATGCACTTCGGCCTCGATGCAGCGACCAGGGCGGACGTGGACATCGCCTGGCCTTCCGGCACCAAAGATGTGTGGAAGAGTCTCGAGGCGAATCATCTGTACGTGATGGAAGAAGGCGGGAAGGTGTTGAAGACCATGGCGATGCACGCGGCTGACAAGCGCACCTAGCCATGAATCGATGCTTTATACCCCCGGACTTCCTGTGGGTATTGTTGGGGCCAATGAACTTCATGTAAATCTGCTCAGCCCTTCTGGGGTTTCCATCCGCAGTATTCGTCAATTCCCACATCTCGCCTTGTTTTGGCGAGATGTGGGAATTGACTCATGTTGAGGATCGAACTTGCGGGGCTGAAGAAGGCCTCTGCGCTTAGCCTTATGCTTTGGCCCCTTCACACCACTCTGTGGTGGGAAGAACAAAGAGCTTAGCGAGTCTTTTCAGGAAGCTCTGCCGCTCGCAGCGCATCGGCTTTCTGGAACGCTTGCCGCGCGTTTGCTGCATCGCCCGCGGTTTGCTCAAATTCGCCGAGTAGTTTCCAGTCATCGGGATGGTTGGACTCCAGAGCCAGCGCGGCTCGCATGTGGGCGATTGCTTCTTGCATTTCACCTTGCTTGGCTTTGACCAGGGCGAAGAGGCGTTCGGCATCAACGTCCTTGCGCTCGGCCAGGGCGGATTGCAGCAACGATATGGCTTGTGCTGCATCGTTCGCGTCGGCGGCAATCGAGGCCAGGTTGTAAAGGGCGTCAAAGTCCTTAGGGTTGGCGGCCAGCACGGATTGAAATTCGTGCTGCGCTTCGGTGGTCTTTGATTGCGCGAGCAAGGCTGACCCCAGGCCGTCGTGGGCCGCCAGGTCTGTCGAGTTTATTTTCAGGTAAGCGCGAAAGCTGGTCTCTGCGTTTGCGAAGCCGCCTTCGTCCAGCTGCACACGGGCCAGATCGAATTGCGCATCGACGTAGCCCGGGTCAGCGGCGAGCGCTTTGGCGAAAGTATCTTCCGCTTGCTGCGAACGGCCCTGACGGTAGAACGCTAACCCCAGCGCGGTGAGGAGGCGCGGATCTGCAGGCCGGCTTTGTTGGGCGGTCTGAAGCCGCGCTTCTGCGTTCGATGCCCGCCCGTCGTCAAGATCCATGGAGGCAAGGTTGTAAAGGGCGGTAGGATCGGACGGGTCCTTCTGCAATAGGTTCTGCATCCAGGCTCGTTCGAGGGGCAGCCGCGCGTCTTTTCCGTTTTGCAGGGGATCGACGGGCAGTACCTGGAGCCAGAGGTGGCCCATCTCATCTTCGCTGCGGTTGCCGGCGTGGACCCGAACCGGTGGGCTATGAGGGTTACGGACGTTGGCAGCGGAATTATCGTAACTGTAACGCATGTGAATTGTCGCGCCCTTCGGCAGACGAAGCGGCTTGGCCAGCCGGTAGATCGCCTGGCGCTCAATATCCCAGTCTTTGATGAGGATGATCCATTTCCGGGAGCCGTCGGGCAGAGTGGCGTACGCTTGCATCTCTTTGCCGAGGTAATGAGCATGGGGGTAGACCGCCAGCACATCCACCGCTTCGGGCAACGTCAGTTTGTCCTCGACCAAAAAGCGCGCTTCGCCGGCAGGAATATCGAGTGCCGCATCGTGTTCGAGTTCCAGCAGCATCGGTAGTTTGGTTGCAGGCGCGGATGCGAAATACAAGCCGATGCGAGCGCTCACCTGTTCCGTTTTTCCTGTCGGCTTCAGGTGCATATTCAGGATCAGATCGTTCCCCGGATCGAGACGCCATGGCATATCCGGTGGCTCTACCAGGGCCAGCGAATCCGACTTCCAAAAGAGCAGATGACTGTCGGGATCGAAAGTGGTTCCGCTATCGATGGCGATGTCCATGCCGAGTACGCCCTTTTGCCAATCGTTGGGATGGAGCCGGCGCAGGCTTGCGGTGCGGTCGATGAGGACGTTGGCATGATGGACGACGCGCGGGGAACCGGGCTTGATTTCCATGGCGCGAATCCAGCGGGTGGTCTTGAGTCCCACCGGCAGAACCAGGTTGAGAAAGACGTCCGATCCTTGCGGGGGAATCTCGTCAGGCGAGCTGACCTTAAGGATGAGATCGGGTGGTCCTAGCTGCCACTCCGAGGGATAGGTGGGTGGTGGCGGCGCTTGCGAGGGCTTGCCTTCGGGCGCGCCATGCGCGACCCATTCCTTGATGAGCGCGATTTGTTGTTCGCTGAGGCGGCGATTGTCTGCGAAATCACCGTAGCCTGGTTCGGGCAGCCACGGTGGCATATAGCGGGAGGTGGTGACGGCCTGCATCAGCCCACTCCAGCGTTTCGCGTCGCCGTAGCTGATGAGCGGGAAGGGTGCAGCGCCGCCAGTGTGGTGGCAGGCGCTGCAATGGGCGTACACGAGAGGAGCGATGTCGTGGCTCCAGGTGGGCTCGGCGGCTCGGCAGCACAGCGTTGCGGCGAGCCAGAAGAGAAGCAGTTGCCTCACGGCGAAGGCACGATGGCGCAACCTACGGGGGCGCCGTTGGGTGGTGGGGCCGGTTTGCCTGCGAGCACTTGCTCGATGGCGATTTCCAGATCGTGATGAGAGGCTCGCGGACGCTCGAGTCCGATGCGGACATAGCGATCGTCGATGCGGCCGTGATAGGCAGAGACCCACCCGCCATTCTTCCCTGGAATCAGCACCGCGGCTTCAGGGGTAATGTGTACGGCGGCCTGGCGGGTAAGGCTGCCGTCGCTATCCAGCTTCACATCGGCGACCGGCGCGGCGAAGTCGCGCTGATGAGCCTCGACCGCGGGGAGGCGTTCGTAACGGTTGGGATAGACCCAGGTAAAGGTCACGCCGCGGTTCGAGAACTCCTGTTGCAGGCGCAGCATTTCCGGAAAATAGCGGTCTGAGTAGACGCAGTCCGTGGCGACAAAGAACAGCACTTTTGCGTGGACGGGCGGGGTTGCCGTTGACAGGTTTGCCAGAGAGAGCGCCAGCGGTAACAGTTGTCCCCACATACGGGCCGATTCTAGTGGGTCCACTTGAGAGCAGGCAATCGGGAAAAAGAACGGAGCGAACCGAAGCACAAATTACGCTTCGGCGGCCTTGCATGATGCCTCAATTTCCCGCAGCTTCTTCCGGCTTCCGGTTGCTTTGTACAAATTGATCAGGTTGCCGCAGGTCTTGGCGACTTCCGGATGGTCTGCGCCGTAGACTTCCTTCCACATTCCCAGAGCCTTCAACAGGGGCTCTTCTGCGGCGTTATACCAACCAAGCATGGTGTAAATCCAACCCAGGTTGTTCAGAGAGTTTGCCAGATAAGGGTGAGGCGCCGTCAAGAGCCTTTGGCGAATACCATAAGACTCACGATAGTAGGCTAGCGCTTTTGTGAAGCTTCTCGTGCTTCCAGTGGAATCTCCCCTGCTTGCCATCGCGAGTCCCCGGGCGCCGAAGACATTCCCGAGGTTATTCCTCGCGGTGGCGATGGCGGGATGGTTTTTGCCAAACATGGCCTCTCTGGATGCAAGCGAGGCGGTCAACAGCTTTTCCGCTTCTGCGAATTGGCCCCGAACCCGATATAAATCCCCGAGGTTGTTCTGGGCGAGCACGCGTAGTTCCGGCTGGCTGTCTTCGGGCGTAGCTTCCAGGAAATCGCCATAGAGCTTCATCGCAGCGGTGGGATTCGATTCGAACGTCTCGGCTAGTTTGGCCAAGCCGACGCGGGCAAAACCGGCTTGTGCCTTCGCCGGTCGAGATGCACCGGAAATAATTTGGAGTGAACGCTCAAACAGATATTTTGCCGGCTCTGCTTTATGAGAGGACAGAAGGAGCCAACCAACTTTTCCGAGCAACTGCCCACCATCTTCAGAGGCAACACTCGGCGTAGGTAACAAGAGCGAGACGGCGCGAATACCGAACGGGCTCTCGGCCGCGGCGGAGAAAAGATCCAAATGGATGCATGCATTGCAGGCGTGGATGACGATTCGTTCCAGTTTCGGGTGCAATACGGCATCCGTCAATTCGCGAATCGCAAGTCGGACCAGACCGTGCATGGAATAGTGGCCTGAGTGGTGGTCGCGGCGCACGATGGAGTAGCTGAAAAGCGGGGCGACCGCCTCGTCGAGGGCGAGCACATCTTCGCGCTTGCGCTGCAAGTCAAGAGCGGCCTCCGGGTGGGATGCGGCGGCCATTAAGAATTCTCGGGGTACGGTTTCCTCATCAGAAAACGCGATGGCTTGCGCAATCTCACAGCTTGCCGGCTCGAGTTTACCTAAGGTTTCGGAAACAGCACTCGATAAGGTTCGGTTATAGAAATTCGGGTCACCTTTGTTCAGTAAGCCTAAATGTTGCGCTTCATAACCGCGGCGATAGTCTGCGAAACTGCAGTGCATACTCGTGATGTAGGCGCCGGCCTGCTCGAGAGCCAGGGGAAAGCCGCCAAGGTATGGACCGGCGAGTTTGCGAACCGACTCTATCTCTACGGGATCAGAAAGCGTCGTTCTGCCCGTCCGCCGCAAAAGAAATTTTTCTGCTTGCTCAGAGTTCAGTTCGCCCAGAATGACGGGTTCGTAGATGCGGAGCTTGTCGAGACCGGCGTCGATGGAAGTGATGAGGAGATGCGAGCGACCCGAAGCCGGCAGAAATGGCAACAAGGTAGCCGGTTGTTCTGCGCCATCCAGGACGATCAGGCAACTGGCTGGCAATATTTCCAGCCGGTGCCGGACTGCTTGCTGATCTGCCTCGACTGGGATATTCAAGTGCTGGGCCAGGCCCCGCCAGCTCGAGAGCAGGGCTTCCGAGGATCCAGCGGCGGCCCAAAAAACATATTGATAGGACTCTCGATACCGGTAGGCGTACTCGACGGCGACCTGAGTTTTCCCAATGCCGGCCGGCCCAACAATCGCCTGGCGCCCCTGTTGCTCAAGAACCATTCGGATTCCCTCGATGGTGGGGTCGCGGCCGAGTATCAGGGTATTTCGTTCGAACGGAACAGCGAAAAACGGGGGCACCCTACCCTCGGCAGAGGGGGAATTTTGCTTTGTTTGCGTTGGGTTCCTGGTCTGCAATGTTTGTTTGATTTTGAGAACGACATCGAGGAACGCCTTGTCTCTATTAGCCCAATCAATAACTGCCTTTCCGTTCTTCGGTGCGGCGTTCAGTTTGCCAAAGGGAAGGTCTTGCCAGTCGCAGGGGCGCAGAATGACGGGAATGACGATGGCGTCGCCCGCCTCGTGCCTCTCGAGAGCCCGCTTCATCTCAATGTCGTAACAATATTTCGAGGCGATGAAATCCGGGCTGATGAGAAGCAGGATGATATCGGCCGCGTTCAGGAATTCATCGATCACCGCTGCGAACTCTGACCCGGCCGGGATGCGCCGGTCGTGCCAGGAGGACAGGACGCCCTGATGCTCCAGGCCCGTTAGGTGCTTGGCGAGCTGATCGCGCAGTTTCTCGTCCACATGGGAATACGAGAAGAAAAGAGTGGACACAGTGTGACCTTTCGACGCGATGTTTTGCCCGGATTGCTCTTAGCTCATGCGCAGTTTCACGATTAATCTATCTCATCTCGTCGAGGGTGACTTTCCGTGACAGGAAGCAGCTTACGCCACTGGCGGACGACGATTGCCGATTTTGGTTTCCTGCTCGAAGGCATAACCCAACTGCAGAACACCCCAGTCATCGTGATGGCGGCCTACGATCTGCAAGCCGATGGGCAAGCCAGTCGAGGAGAAAGCGCAGGGGACCGACATCGCCGGATTTCCTGCCGCGGAGATGTAGTACGCCGACTTCATCCAGGCGAGGTAGTTCTCCATTTTTGTGCCGGCGATCTCGGTTGGATAATGCGTGTTCACATCGAAGGGCAGGACCTGGTTTACGGGCAGGATGAAGTAGTCGTACTCGCCCTTAAAGTTGCAAAGCCGTCGATAGAGCTCGCTGCGTTTCGCCTCGATGCGTGAGAGGTACGGTCCGGTGAGTTTGCGGCCTTCTTGCACGTGCCAGTGAATGTATTCATTGAGCTGGTCGCCGTGCGTGGGTATCAGATCTCCGAAGCCCAGCTCGATCGACCAGTGCCTCCACGCGAGGAAGGATTCGTTGGCGGACGTAAAGTCAGGCTCAGCGTCGACGACGATGCAGCCCAGGGATTCGAAGACCTTGCGCTGCGCTTTAACGGCGCTTTTTACTTCCGGGTCCCACGGAAGCCCCATGTCCTGAAACATGGCCACGCGCACTCCTTTGAAGTCGCGACCCAGAGGCTGGGCGAACTGCGCGCCCGACTGCTCAATCGAAATGGGAGAGTGCTGGTCGTAACCCGCGAGCACGCTTAGGAAGTAAGCGCAGTCGGTTGCGTTTCGGGCGACCGGGCCGGGAACGGCGAGCGTGAACCAGGCCAGGTGCTCCGGTACGGGCGAGACGCGCCCCGGCGAGGGGCGAATACCCACCACGTTGCAAAAGTTCGGCGGATTGCGCAGGGAACCGCCCATGTCGCTTCCGTCGGCCAACGGAGCCATTCCGCACGCCACGGCGACGGCGCCTCCGCCGGTGCTGCCACCGCAGGTTTTGGTCAGGTCGTAGGGGTTATGGGTCGGTCCGAAAACAGGGTTGAAAGTCTGCGAGCCCAACCCGAATTCGGGGACGTTCGTTTTCCCCAGCAGGATGGCTCCTGCCTCTCTTTCTCGCTGCACGACACGGCAGTCAAAATCAGGCACATTGTTCTTGTGCAAGGGAGAGCCGAAGGTGGTGCGCATGCCCCTGGTTTCGTGGAGGTCTTTCACCGCGACCGGCATGCCATGCAACGGCCCCAGCCATTTTCCAGCGGCTAACGCCTCGTCCGCAGCCGCGGCCTGGGCCATGAGCTGGTCTTCCGGGACAAGTGTGACCATGGCATTGACCGGGGGATTCACGCGGCGGATCTGTTTGAGGTGGGCTTGCATCACCTCGCGCGCAGAGAGCTTTTTGGCGCGGAGAGCGGCCACCATGTCGACGGCGCGCATGGTGCAGATGTCGCTGGTTGTATCTGCAGCGGTTGCAGATGACCCCAGCGCAGCAGAAAGGGCAGTACCGGTTCCAAGTTTCAGCGCATCGCGACGGCTCATCATGCTGCTCACGGTGGTATCTCCCTAAAACGGACCGACTGAAACCGTCGCCCCACTTACGTTCACAGAGTTGTTGTTGCCGAAAATCTTCAAGCCTCCGGGGATCGCCTGAATCTGCAACCCGGCGTCAAAGGCGGCTTTCTGCAAGGCAGCGACGCAGGCAGCCTGGTCCTGATTGGCAGCGAGCGGTTCGCTGACCGTGATCCCGGAGGCGCCGTTCATGATGGTGATTTTGCCCGGAGCTGCTCCGGTCCCCGATTGCACGAGCACCTGAATGCCCGCGGTCTGCGCGGGCGCTACCGGCGCCGGCGGAGCGGTCATCGGAGCGGACATCGTGTTGGCTGTCGAGTACAGGGCCTGGAATGGCGGGGCGCTGGGAATCTCAGACCCACCATAGCTCACCAGGCACTGTCCATTCTCCAATTTGCCCGGCTGCGCGCCGCGATCCTTAAACCAAAAGTTGAAGTGCGGCACGCGGCAGACGTAGATCGGGTTCTGGGCGCTGTCGAATCCGCCCTGAATGAGATCGCTGCTGAAGCCACCATAGGATCCCCACGTGGCGTTGCCGAAGGCTACGTCGTAGGTGTTCTCCTTGTACTCGCGGCCACCGTAGGAAATGCTGCACTGGCCCTGAATCCACTTACCCGGATACAGCCCTCCTCCCGCGCCGGCGCGGCAGATATACAGCGGTGCGTCAGGATTGGGGCCATAGCCCGGGCCGCCCATGATCGCGCCCGTTCCGGGAGTAAACGGCGCTTGCTCCGATTGCCAGGTGACGGAGCTGGGCCCAACGGGAGGAGCGATCGGCGCCTGCGGTGGCTGATACGGAGGATAGTAGGGCGGCGGATATCCACCCCCGGCATACAACACCTGGAAGGGAGGAGGCTGCACAATCTCGCGTCCACCAAGAGGAAAGTTACAGTTACCGTTGACGATTTTGCCCGGCTGAAAGCCAAGATCCCTGCCGAACTGCGCGCGCACCAGGCTGATGTTCGAGAAATGCAGCATCGGCATGTTGGGCATGGGCACATTTGGCATGGGGATGTTCGGCGTCGGCATGGACGGCGGGTTCATATCCGGCGGCCCGGGCATGGGAAAGTCGTTGTTCGGCTGGTTGTTGTTATTGGGGAAGGAGGGACCCGTCGATCCGCTGTAGTAGTGCACCCGGCAGGAGTAGAGCGGATTGCCATCGGCGTCGGTGCCGGTCTGCGCCAGGCCGTCATAGGTGCCGTCGAAGCGGCGCCAGTAACCGTTCCCATACGCAACCTGGTATTGGTTCATGACAATTTCGCGGCCGCCATAGGGAATGTTGCAATTGCCCTTAACCCACTTACCCGGGGTCATCGCCCCGCGGTACATGGCGCGGCAGATATACATGGGCGAGCCTGGATTGGGTGCCGAGCCCGGGCCGCCGGCAATCGCGCCGTCTCCGGGAGTAAACGGCGACTGAACCGTTTGCCATGAGATGTTCTGGCCGGGGTACCAGGGACCCTGGGCCACAGAGGCCAGCGGTGCGCACAGCAATCCCACCAAAATAGCGAGCTGACGATAGGGGCGCATGAATGCCACCAGCTTAGATCATTCCCGGGCCTACCGGCGTAGGATTTCTCCTATGTCAACGATTCAGGTGAACCCCGGGGACAATGTAGCGATTACGACGAAAGCCGATGGCGCGATTCCTGAGGCGCATAAGGTGGCGCTCACCGACATGGCGCCGGGCGATCCGATTATCCGCTACGGCATGGTCATTGGATATGCGGAAGTACCCATCGCCCAAGGAAGCTGGGTGCATGAAGGGGTGATGAGCCTGCCCGCTGCGCCACCGCTCGACCAGCTGCCCTTGTGTACTGCGGTGCCCGCTTCGTTGCCGCCGCTCGAGGGCTACAGCTTCGAGGGCTTTGTCAATCAGGATGGCTCCGTGGGTACGAAGAACATCCTTGGCATTGCCACGACCGTGCAGTGCGTTGCGGCTACGGTGGAGTTTGCCGTCAAGCGCATCAAGGCGGAGATTCTGCCCCGCTACTCAACTGTTGACGATGTGATTGCGATTACCCATCCATACGGGTGCGGCGTGGCCATCAACGCTCCGGGATCGGAGATTCCGATTCGCACCCTGCGCAATCTGAGCCTCAATCCCAACCTGGGCGGGGCTCCCATGGTGGTGAGCCTGGGGTGCGAGAAACTACAGCCGGTACAAATGCTGCCTGCGAGCAGTTTGCCGATGTTAGCCAGCGTCCCCTATGTGATTCGTCTGCAGGACGAGCAGCATCGCAGCTTTGGCGATATGGTCTCGGCGATCATGGAGATGGCAGAGAAGCGGCTGGCGCTCTTGAATGGGCGACGCCGTGTGCCGCGCCCGGCAGCGGACCTCGTGGTGGGACTGCAGTGCGGGGGCAGCGATGCATTTTCTGGTGTGACGGCCAATCCAGCCGTCGGTTATGCGGCGGATTTGCTGGTGCGCGCGGGCGCCACGGTGATGTTCTCCGAAGTCACAGAGGTGCGCGATGTGGTGCACATGCTGACGGCGCGTGCGGTCGATGAGGAAGTGGCGCGCGGAGTGATTCGCGAGATGGCATGGTACGACGCGTATCTGGCGCGCGGCGGGGCCGATCGCAGTGCCAATCCGACGCCCGGGAACAAAACAGGAGGCCTCACGAATATTGTGGAGAAGGCCCTGGGTTCGACGGCCAAGGCGGGCACCAGCGCGCTGGCGGGCGTCTTTGGTCCTGGAGAACGCGTCACCCGCAAGGGCCTTATCTTTGCTGCCACGCCGGCGAGCGACTTCGTCTGCGGAACATTGCAGTTAGCGGCGGGGATGAACATGCACGTCTTCACCACCGGCCGGGGAACACCCTATGGTTTGGCGATGGCGCCGGTGATCAAAGTGGCGTCGCGCACCGCGCTCGCAGAGCGATGGTCCGACCTGATCGATGTCGACGCAGGCCGCATCGCGACTGGAGGAGCCACGATCCAGTCCGTGGGGCAAGAGATTTTCCAATTGATTCTGGACGTGGCCAGCGGCCGCAAACAGGTGTGTGCAGACCGCTGGGGCCTGCACAACGAATTTGCGCTGTTTAATCCGGCTCCGATTACCTAAGCAATCCCCAGCTTGCGCTGCAGTTGCTCGAGCGAAATGCCCTTGGTCTCGGGGAAGACGAACAGCACCACGAAGAATTGCAGGACCATCATCGCGGCAAAGAACGCGAAGGGCAGGCCGCCGGAGTATTTCGCCAGGATGGGAAAGATCAGCGAAATGATGGCGTTCATGATCCAGTGCGCGGAGGAGCCGAGACTCTGTCCCTTGGAGCGGACGCGGTTGGGAAAAACCTCGGCAATGTATACCCAGATGACTGCGCCCTGTGAAACAGAGAAGAACGCGATGTAGCCGACCAGGAACCACACCAGGGTTTCGGCATGGGTATGGGTGAAGAACACGGCTGCCACGCCGCCGAGGCAGAACGTCATGCCTACGCTGCCGATCAGCAGGAGAGTTTTTCTGCCCAGCTTATCGATGAGCGACATGCCGACCAGAGTGGCCACCAGGTTCATGAGCCCGATGAGCACCGTCTGCAGTGAGCTCGAAACCTGGCTAAAGCCGGCCGAGGCGAAAATGTAATTGGAGTAGTACAGAATCGCGTTGATGCCGGCGAGCTGATTGAATAAGCCGATGCTCACGGCGAGAAAGATAGGCCGGCGATACTCGCGTTTGAAGAGCGATTCGGATGCCATGCCGCGCTCCATGTGGATCGAGTCCATAATTTCGCGCAACTCTGCCTCGGAATCTGGAGAGCCCATCATGTTGAGGATGGCCAGGGCCTCGTCCGTACGGTTCCGTGTCACCAGCCAGCGCGAGCTCCGCGGGATACGGAAGAGCATGATGAGGAAGATCAGCGACGGAATTCCCGCGACGCCGAGCTGCCAGCGCCATTGCAATAGTCCCAGGTTGAGCAGAGAGATGATGTAATTGGAGAGGTAGGCGAGCAGGATGCCGACCACCACATTGATCTGGAACAGTCCCACCATCCGGCCGCGCCACTTGGCGGGCGCCAGTTCGGCAATGTAAACCGGGCCCAGAACCGAAGAACCGCCAATCCCCAGCCCGCCGATCAGGCGAAAGACCATTAAAGAAGGCCAATTCCATGCCAGGGCACAGCCTAGGGCGGAAATGGTGTACAGCACGGCCATGATGCGCAGCGCCTCACGGCCACCGATCCGCTGGCCGAGCACGCCCGCGCTCATGGCGCCGATCACCGTGCCCACCAGCCCGATGAAGACGGTGAGTCCCAGGGTGAAGGGGGTGAGGTGGTAGACCACCGTCAGTTGCTGGGTGGTGCCGGCAATGACCGCTGTGTCGAAACCGAAGAGGAGACCGCCCAGGGCCCCCACGATCGTACTTTCCAAAAGATATCGCGTCATGGCCATGGGCCGTGGTCCCTCTTTTCCGAAAGGCAGATTGTATCTGACTTCAAACGGGACGGTTCGCGAGGCTCTTGCGGGTGAGGGCGGTCACCGCGTCCAGCTCCGCGCCGGCCAGGTCCAGGCGGGGAGGGCGGACGCGGGCCACAGGGCCTCCGTTCTCCTGCTGCACCTGTTTTATGAGCTGGACAAATTTCGGCACCGTATCCAGGCGCAGCAGCGGGAGAAACCAGTCGTACAGCTTTTCCAGTTCGGGCGAGGGAGCGGACTGGGCGAGCTGAAAAAGGCGCACGCTCTCTGCCGGGAATGCGTTGACGAGGCCGGCAATCCAACCCACAGCGCCTGCCGCGACGCTCTCGACCAGGACATCGTCCATGCCGACGAAGATGGCAAGTGTGTCGCGGATGAGAAATTTGAGCGCGGTAATCCGGCGAAGGTCGCCGGAGGACTCTTTCACCGCGTGCAAATTGGGATAGCGCTGTTGCAACTCCGCAATCTGCTCCGGCGTCACGTCGGTGCCATAGGCGACCGGGTTGTTGTAGAGCATGGACGAAAGCGGTGTAGCCGCGAGCAACGCGCCGAGGTGGGCTTCTGTCTCGCGCCAGTCGCTTCGGTACAACAAGGGTGGCAACACCATCAGGCCGTCGACGCCAACACGCTGGGCTTGCTGGGCCAGCCACACGGCCTCCGCAGTGCTGAGGGCGGAGATGCCGGCAATCACCGGCGCCTTGTCGCCGAGCGATTGTTTAAGGTGCTTGAGGATTTCGACCTTCTCGTCACGGGTGAGGGTCGCCGATTCGCCGAGTGACCCGAGGGCGACCACTCCATCGCAGCCGCTCTCGATCAGCCACCGCGCCTGGGCGGAAAGAGCATCGTAGTCGACGGACAAATCGGCCTTGAACGGGGTGGTCATGGCCGGGAATACGCCGGCCCAGTCTTTTCTAATCATGTGTCTAGGATAGTGCAAGTGCCGGCGTGGCCGCTAAGGCCGGATCTCCTGACCACCCGTTTTGGCGACGTTTAGCTTTGCCCACGGAATAGGAGGCATCGCCGCTAAAGGGAAATGCTTTTGGATCGTCTCCTGAAAAGCTCGGCCGTACCCGAGCATCGCGTGCTCTGCACCGTCCTGCCAAAGCGCTTTGCCTCGGATGGCAAAGCGAGCCATGAGATATGCGGCGCCAAGGATCACAACAACAGCAGAGACAGCGAACAAAACGTAGTGCCAGAAAGAATAGAGCAGCGGTCTGAGCGCATAGACGACTGCACTGAAGCCTTTCGTGTCTGACGCAAAGTTGTCGCTGACGAGCGGCTTGAGAAAGGTGCCTGTTCCACGCACCGCCAAAGAGGTAGCGCGGAAAGCATCAGAATCCGCGAATTCGCGGTGAAAGCGTAGGAACGTCGATTCCGGAGGGGCATTCGAAATCGCATTGCCTTTGGTAATGAAAAATTCCTGTCCCAGGTGCATGTACATCGACGATGGAACGAGCCTCGGAACTACGTCGGTTTCGTGAATGTATCTCGTTGTCTTCGTGGCGAGCCCGGCCTTGGTGTAATTTTCAGCAAACTGGGGTTTCGCCAGGCGCGGCGATCCAAAGGTGACGACCTGGTGGATTTTGTATTGATGACTAAGGCTGTCCGCAGCGACGACAGCCATTGCTCCGCCCAAAGAATGGCCGGAACAAGACAGTTGCGATGGTGGGGAAGGAAGCCCTAACAGCCACTCCCGGACTTGTGTTTCCAAACGTTGCCAGGCCATCAAGAACCCCCGGTGGACGCCCGGCTCGCATGCGCGTACGTCGAAATCCAACAACCAGTTTCGGAAGGTTTGAGTGCCACGGAAGATAAGGTAGGCTTCGCCTCGTGAGGTATATGTCACCGCCCGAAGCTGCCATTGCGGATCATCGAAGATCTCGTATACATCAACCAACCCCGCTGCTTTGTCGGCATCAAGAGCAATCCGCAGGTCGTTCTCTGAAGGCTCATACACTTGTCGGCCGCGTTGCGCGAGCAACAAATGTTGTCGCATCCGTTCGTTCTCTTTCGCGTTCCGATAGAGTGCGGCGACAGCTGTCTCTTGGATCCAGGATTTGTAACGTTCCTGGAGTTGCGGGTTCGCGGACCAATCCACCCACCAGTAGAACCGCGGTTGAACCTGCTTAACAGCGGCCAGCCACGTTGCCTCATCTCCCATTCTTCCAACCGGCAGGGTGGCGGTGGCAATCGCCGCGACACGTTCGACGTCGGCAGCCGACGGCCCATGATCTTGAAGTTTCACTGTTGGAGTCTAACCGACGGCTAAAGCCATTTCGGGTGGAAGAATTGCGGGGAATACACCTTGAAAGGGACGTGGCGGAAAGAGAGGGATTTCCCGTCACTTCAGCTTCCGTGGTATCAGGGGATCTAAGTTATTAATTCCAAACGGATGGCGGAGAGAGAGGGATTTGAACCCCCGATACCCGTAAAGGTATGCCTGATTTCGAGTCAGGTGCATTCAACCGCTCTGCCATCTCTCCGTGTCTTTATTATCAGTTGGTTAGTGCCGTCTGTAAAGGCTCCCCCCTGCCCACTGTGGCCTAGGCGACGCTTCCAAACTCCCGCAGCAACTTGCCAATTCCTGCAACTTTGTGATGCTGGTTATCGCTGACTTGTCCTCACGTTGGAGTGCATCAACACATTCTCGAACGCTTCTAGAATGATCTCCACGTTTTTCCCCCGCATCAGCGGCTTGGCGTGGAAGGCTGGCTGTTGTCTGGCGGAGTCGCGTCCGGAACGACGGTGTACCCCGGAAGCATGCGAGCGCTCGCCCCAAACTTGTGGTAGTTCATATAAGCGATATCGTTCAACCGCGTCTCGTACGGCGCATACACATCAAACTTCTCACCCAGGACATTCACGCCGCTTACCGTTCGCACGCGTTGAATCTCGACGGCGCGGTGTGGGCAGATATATTCTCTTCCACCGATCTCTACAGGCCCGTATTCGATCATCGTCGCCGCGCCCTTTGCGGGCATCACAGAGCTCAGATTGGGCTCAGGAAGCTGTCCCAGCTCAGCCTCCATGGTCAGTCGAAGAATCGCTCCGGTCTCAGGATCAATCGTGAGTTCTCCAAGGTACTTGGGAGACGCTCGATACGTGCGACCTTCCGTGAGGCAGCAGTAGGCAACGTTGTAATGCGGATTCTCAGAACGCACCAGGTAGCGAAAGACTGCCTCCCTCCCCCGTTCTCCCCGTTCCCAATGACTCCAGGTCAGTATGCTTCCGCTGCGCGCGGTGTCGCCCAAAACGGCGCCAAGAACCGGACTGAAAACACCCACCAGCTTTAGGTCCCTGTTCCTCGCGCTCGAGTTGCTCTTCCGCTGTTCTGCATCCTCCTCCTCCTGGCCATTCCGATAACGGAGAGTTACCGTCTCGATCACCGCCTCACGCAACGATTGGTCAGCCAGCGCAGTTTTCCAGGTATCTGTTTTTTTTGCCGGCGGCTGCTCATACTCCGTCGTAATGCGGGTTGCGAAAAAGTCCGGCAGTTGAGGAATCACCTCCTTTAGATATTTCACTGTTTTCAATATCATCTGCCGCTGCGTCTCACGATCCGGTGCGGGGTCGGAGGGGATCTCGGCAGCAGGAGGGTCCAGGAAAACAGATTGATCGGCGAGAGTGACAAGGGCCGCGATGGACTTCTTGCCGCGCAGGCGATTTTTCCAGAGAGTGAGCCGGTTACCGCTTAGACGTTCGCTCAGCTCCAGGCTGGCCAGTTCCTTTGCTAACTCGTCATCCGACTTATCATTGGGATTTTCCAGTATCTGCTCCAGGTCGGCAACACTTACCTGCTTCGCCGGCATCGGAGACTGATCGTAATAATCGGGCTGATCGTAGTAGCCACTGTTTGTACGTGCAGATAATCCGGGCGCGTCGACTTGGACCGCGAGGTCGTGGTATTCATCCGGATGATTTGCAACCGGCGGGTCAAACGACAACGTATAGAATTCCCTCGCATCTTCGACGCAGTGTTCGATAGACCGCGAAATACCTAAGAATTCATCCACAACAAGGCCACCGCTCTGAATGGCCAATACCGGAAGCGCAAAATGGGACGAGGGACCAAAGCCCTGCACCTCCAGCTCCGATGGCGCGCGAACGCCTCCAAGGTAGTCCTTGTAGGAGTTTCTGAATGCGAAAGCCGTGGGTTCGCCACCTGCAGCGACGCTGCCATCTGGCTGCGTCCGCACTGTGATTTCGGAGATGATCATCCGCGCCTCACGGATACGGGTGGAAAGCTCCACCAGCCAGGGAAAGGCCTCGTCCTTGTAGTGCTGGTTTCCATCAATAGATAGCCACCCGAAGCCCATCCACAGCAACAGCTTTCTGCCAGGTGCGTCTCTGCGCTCGATGGCCATGGAGTAAACCGCTCGCACGCTTGCATTCCATCTCGCTAACCTCTCTGATTCCGTTCGGGAAACGAACGGATCATAGCTTTGCGAAATTGCCAGGACCTTGCGATGGGGAGTGTGACGAGCAAGATCCTCGGCCAGTGCGTTGCCGTCTGTGGTGAGATTTGTTGCGTACAGTCCAGACATCGTGAACCAGTAAACGGATGTGGGCTCAGCAAGGTGTCCACCGTTCTGCCGCAGGAACTTGATCGATTCGTTCTCCAGAATTTCCAACTGATTGGGCACAAGGTCGACCTCGTCAAGAACCAGCGCCACTTCACTCAGCCGTTCGTTTGGAAGTAATGTCGGATTCGAAGCGGCAAACGAGACGATCTTTTGTGGCACGCCGTTATCGGTCAGCGTGAAATCTCGGGCAGCAAGACCTGAAACCGGCTTGCCTTTGCGATCTGTCGCAGCAACGTCGATGTGGAGTATGCCCTCCGGATGGTCGGCCGCCTTCATCCTTACAGCGTCAGATGAGACCCTGGCCTGCACCGGTACCTGCGAGGTCTCCAGTGGAATATCCGGTTGTACGGGCTCCGCCGTAACCTGCACTGGAACTTGCGCGGAGTTAGATTGAGGTGCATCGATCACCCCGAGGGTGGAGTCTACCCGCAGCCCTCGGACATCGATTCCTCCGACGTTCACGGTAAACGAATCGTAACCGTGGATTTTGAACCTTAAGACGCCCACGTGCTTCCCAGGATCAAGCTTGCACATGAGGTGCAACTCAACCTGTGGGTGGGAGGCTTGCGGATTGAGAATCTTGTGCAGCTCGAGGCACGGTTCCGGTGTGTCCGCTCCATCAAGAAAGAACTGAAAGTCGATGTTGGAACCATCGATCGCAGCCGGGACAGTAACGTCCATCGTGAATGGAATCTTAGGGGTGGGAATGGCTCCTGCCAATAAAGACGTGACCAAAAATAACAAGCTCGTTATCATGCCCACTTCCCCGACCAAGAACTATGACACATAGGGGCCAACGCTGAAAATGCGGGTAGGTGCGTGCTCGGGAGGGCAAGAGCATCCGTGTTATCGATTCAACAATTTCAGTAACTTGGGGTCAGGTGCATTCAACTCTCTGCCAGTCTGCGATTCTGGATGCCGCAGCTCAAGGCAAACGATGCCTGCCGGCTGCGCATTTGAAGTCGGCGCAGCCGAATTACAGAATGATGGTGAAGCCCGTCGATGCGGAAATGCTGCCGGATGTGACCGACAATGAGCCTAGACCGATCCCGAGCGGTGAAAAGATCCCCAGCTGCGAGATGCTGCCGAGGGAAAGGCCGCTGGTAATCGCCCAATGGCAGGTGGTGGTAATGTCCTGCGTGCTTCCGTCGCTGAAGTGACCGGTGGCGCTGTACTGCGTATGACCGCCCAGCACGTCGAGGATCGTTGCGTTGGCCGGGGATATGGTAATGGATTGCAGAAGTGCGTTGGTAATCGTGACAAACAAAGATCCGGTCACACCGCTGAGCGTGGCGCGGGCGCTGAAGGTGCCCGTCGTTACACCGGTCGCCACTCCTAATGAGCTCACCACACCGATGGTAGGCGTCTGCGAAGACCAGACCACCAAGTTCGTGAGGTCCTGGGTGGAGCTATCGGAGTAGGTGCCTACGGCGGTCAGCCCCAGTGATAAGCCAAGCGCGAAGCTGGACTGGCCGCCCTCGACCGCAATGCTCTGGAGCACTGCGGCGCTCACCGTGAGCGTGACCTGGTTGTTGATGGCGCCCAGGCTCGCGGTGATTTGCACCGGCCCGGCCGACAGGGTGGAAACGAAACCGCTGACACTCACCGTGGCCACGGCGGCAGAGGACGAACTCCATTGCACCTGCGAGGTGATGTCTGCCGTGCTGCTGTCGGAATAGGTTCCGATGGCGGAAAGTTGAGCATGTACGCCGAGCGGGACGCTGGGAGCGGTGAGCGTGACGCTGATCGAGCTCAATGTTGCGCTGGTCACCGTGACGGCGCCCACCTGCGAAATCAGGCCGACGTGGGCCGTGACAGTAGCCGAACCCGAGCTTACGCCGTGCAGCACACCGCTACTATCGACCGACGCGACTGCGGCACTTGAAGAAATCCAGCTGGCCGCGGAGGTTACATTCGCAGTGCTGCCATCGCTGTAGTTGCCGGTCACCGTAAGCTGCTGGGTGGTGCCCGCCGGCACAGAGATAAGGCTTGGCGAAACGGTGAGCGAAACCAGGACCGCACTCGTAACCGTGACCGTTGTCGAACCGGAAATGGAGTTCAGGGTGGCTGCAATGGTGAAGCTGCCTGCGCCGCTCGCCATCAGCAGACCGTTGGTTCCAAGAATGTTGCTGATCGTGCCTTTGGTGGAGTCCGAAGTACTGAAATTCGCAGAGCTGGACACGTTCTGCTGGGTGCCATCGCTCAGTGTTGCGGTGGCGGTGAAGAGTTGTGTCTGGCCGGCAGCCAGGGTCACTGACTCCGGGCTCAGCGAGATGCCTGTGAGCACGGCGCTGGTCGCCGTAAGAGCGCTGGAGCCGCTGATCAGGCCGACGGTGGCGCTCACGGTGGCAGAGCCAGTCAGATTGACCAGAACCTTGCCGCTCAGGCTGACCGAAACGATGGACGGCGCGGTACTCAACCAGACCGCGGTGCTGGTCAGATCCTCGGTGCTGCCGTCGGAAAAGGTTCCGGTGGCCGTCAACTGCTGGCTTTCACCGATCGCCAGGCTAAGGCTCGTGGGCGTGATGGCGACCGAAGTAAGCACGGCGCTGGTGACCACCACCGGAACAATCGCCGAAGCGGAGCCCAGGCTCACCGTGAGCGAAGACGCGCCCGCTCCCGTCGCTGTGAGCTTGCCCGGCGAGGTTACGGTGGCAACGCCTGTGTTGGAACTTGCGTACGCGGCGCTGCTGGTAACGGTCTGCGAGCTTCCATCCGTGAACAACGCGGTTACGGTCAGCTGCTGCGTCCCGCCGGCAGGCAGCGTGACGATAGCGGGGATAACCTGCACGCTGACGACGGTGGCTGAAGTCACGGTCAGGGAAGCGGTGCCATTGACGGCGCCGGCCTGCGCCGTGATGGTGCTGGCGCCCGTGCCCAGCGCAGACGCGAGACCGGTGGCGTTGACCGTCGCCGCGCTGGTATTGCCGGAGGTCCAGGTGACAGAAGTCGTCAGGTCCTGCGTCGATCCGTCAGAAAGCGTGCCCACCGCACGATATTGCTGCGAGGTTCCGTTCGCCAGGGTCGCCGTTCCAGGCGTGACGCTCAACGAAACCAGCGTCGCCGAGCTGACGCTCAAGGCGGAGACTCCGGAAATGCTGCCGTACGTGGCCCACACCTGGGTGTTGCCGCCGGAGATACTCGTAGCTAGCCCTTGATTATTGATGGTCGCCACGGCGGGTACAGAAGATTGCCAGGTCGCCTGGCTGGTCAGGTTTTGCATGGAGCCGTCGGAGTAAGTTCCGGTAGCGGTGAACTGTTGCGTATTGCCTTTGGCCACCGATGTTAAGGACGGCGTGACCACGATCAGAGTGAGAATCGGCGCGAGCAAGGGAGTAACGGTAAGAGTGGTCGAGCCCGTGATCCCGTTCGACTGGGCTGCGATGGTGGTTGTGCCCTGCAGGATACCGGTCGCCAGTCCGGAGGACGAGATGGTGGCGACACTGAGAGTCGAGCTGCTCCACGCGGCCGAGCCGGTTACATCCTGCGTGGTGGCGTCGGTGTACGTCGCAGTGGCGGTATATTGCTGCGTGGACCCGGTGACCACGCTCGCACCGGCTGGGGTAACACCCATGGAGGCGACCACTGCGGGGGTTACCTGAACCGCCGGCGTGGTCGCTGACCTACCCTGGTAGGCCGCGGTCAGCGTGGCCGAGCCGGTGCCGATGCCGGTCGCCACGCCGTGCGCATCGACGGTGAAGACGGCAGGATTCGAACTCGTCCACGTCACGGTTGAAGAGAGGTCTTGCGTGCTCCCATCGGAAAAGGTGCCGGTGGCCGTGAACTGCTCGCTGCTTCCTTTGGCGAAGCTCGGTGGAGTGGCCGGCGTAATCGCGATGGAGCTCAGCGTGGCGGTACTCACGGTCGCAGTAAAGCTGTTCGTCACCCTACCCACGGTCACGGTCACGGTGCTTGTTCCGGCAGCGACGCCAGTGATCAACCCACTACCATTCACAGTGACCGCGGACGGGTTCGAAGAGCTGAAGATAGCGCTGCTGGTGAGATCCTGCGTGGTGCTATCGGAGAAAGTACCGGTGACAGTTACCTGTGTGCTTGTCCCCGCGGCCACGCCTGGATTGGCCGGGCTGAAGGAAATAGACACCAGGGTGGCTGAGGTCACCTGGAAGCTTGCGGTCGACGCGGTGCTGCTTTCGAAGGCAGCGGTCATCTGGGCCGAGCCCACGCTATTGCCCGTGGCCACCCCGTTGGCGTCAATCGAAGCAACCGTCGGACTCGAGCTCGACCAGGTCACCGTCGACGAAAGATCCTGCGTTGTGCCGTCAGAAAAAGTTCCGGTCGCGGTGAGCCGCTGGCTTGTGCCCTTGGCGATCTGCACCGTCGTGGGAGACACGGCGAGGCTGGTCAGAACAGCCGAGGAAACCTGCACGACGCCGCTACTCCCGGTCACGCCGCGAAAGGTCGAGGAAATTTTTGTGGAACCGGGCACGCCGCTGCTAGCCAGACCAAAGTCGTCGATGGTCGCGGTCTGCGGGGTGCTCGAACTCCACACTACCTCGTTGGAGAGATCTTGCGTAGTGCCGTCGGAGAAGCTTCCAATGGCGGTGAACTTTTGTGTAGTGCCTTTGGCAAACGTGGGAGTGGCTGGCGTGATCGCGATCGAGACCAGCGTCGCGGGCGTCACCGTGATGGTCTGGGTCGTCGCATGATCTCCGGCTACGGTCACCGAGATGTGCGCGGTGCCTGCACCGGCGCCGGTCGCCAGTCCAGTGGTGGAAACTGTGAGCACGGTCGCATCCGAGCTGAGGAAGGTGGCCTGCCCGGTGACATCGTGGGTGGTACCGTCCGAGTAGGTTCCAGTCACGGTGAATTGCTCGGTGGTGCCCTTGGCGAACGCCGCGGAAGCAGGAGAGAGCGCAACCGACACCAGCGTAGCTGCAGTAATTTGCACGGTCGTCGTCGCGGTCTGGCTTCCGAACACAGCTGAGATCCGCGCCGTGCCGGGAGCAATGCCCGTGACCAGCCCCGTGCTGGAGACCGTAGCCACGGATGGGCTTAGCGACGACCACGTGGCGACGGAAGTGAGGTCACTCCGGCCGGCATTGGAAAACGTACCCGTCAGAGAGAATTGTTGTTCCGCGCCTGCGGCGAAACTCGCTCCGCTGGGGCTGATGGCCACCGACTGCAAGCTCGCGTTGTTGATGATCACGGTGGTCTGGCTCTGCAGCGACCCCGCAGTGCAGGTGATGGTGGCGACACCGGCACTGACGCCGGTGACCTTGCCGGACGAGTTCACCTGGGCGACCGCCATGCTGGAGCTGCTCCAGGTGGTACTCGATGAAATATCGCGTGTGGAACCGTCACTGTAGCTGCCGAGGGCGGCGAACTGTTGGGAAAAGTTGACGACAACCTGGCTGCTGGTCGGTGTAACCACCAGCGAGGTGAGAGTTGCACTCGGTACGGTGACGGTAAGTGTGGCCGTACCGCTGAGGCTTCCGCTCTGCGCGGTCACGGTGACTGCTGTCGCAGAGGACACGCTGGCTGCGGTGGCCAGGCCCTGGCCATTGATCGCAAGCACTGAGGGATTGCTCGAGGTCCAGGTAACACTACCGGTGAGGACTTTGGTCGATTGATCCGTATACGTGCCGGTGGCGGTGAGTTGTTGCGTCGATCCGGAAGCAATGGTGGCGGTTGCAGGAGAGACCGCGATCGACGCCAGGGTCGCATCCGTGATAGTCCCGGAGACGGTGGCAACCATCGTGCCACTGGTGGCAGTGAGGGTGAATGCGCCCGCGGCCACCGCCGTGAGCAGGCCGGCGGTGCTGATGGTTGCCACCGTGCTTGGCGTTGCCGACCAGGTGACGGTGCTGGTGAGGTCTTTGGTGCTTCCGTCGCTATAGGTCGCGGTCGCGGTGAATTGCTGCGAGCCTCCGGTGTAAATCTGTGGCGACGCGGGGGTCACGGTCAGGGTGGCAATCACCGCCGCCCCAATCGTCATGGGGATACTCCCGCTGAGCGTTCCGAGGGTTGCGGAGATGTTGGCCGAGCCGCTGGCAACACCGGTCAGCAGCCCCGTCGTATTCACCGTGGCCACACCTGCGTTGGAGGAATTCCAGGTCACGAGGCTGGTGACATCGTTGGTGTGGTTACCAGAGTCGTATTCGGTGGCGTGCAATTGGGCAGTTTGTCCCGCGGCGATGGAGGGATTTGCAGCTGTGATGACTATGGTGCTGGACGAGGCGACGCGATGCGACCCACATCCAGCCAATGCCAGAGCGGCCAGGAACAGCGGCCCAAAGTACAAGCGGCGGAAAGCAAACGGTTTGGTCAAGAGGAACCCCTCGTTGTGTGTATCGACCAGCACGTAGAGGGCTTGAATGGCGGGGAAGGAGCAGAATGTTCGTTTTCGCTACGGACGCATCGTCCGCACTTACGAGGTCATCGCGCAGTAACCGGGACGGTAGGTACTCATCAGGCACGCTTGTATGCCGATGCAAGGATTACCGTTACGAACAGGCTGGTTGCAGGCCAGGATGCCACCCTTCGGTTCGTTACTCGTACCAAGGTCGTATGGCCGGTCTCGCGAACGCCGTGGCATTCTCTTCCTGATCATGCGAGTCAACATCAAAGCCCGTATCCCCATGCATCTGTACCAGGAGTTTCATAGCCTGCCCCTTGTGCTCACGATTGAAACGACACATGGCCTGGCTGCCCGGTGTGAACATCGCACTACCGCGTCGCAACTAATGTGGACGCTGGATCAGAAGACCGATATCAATGCCAATCTTCTGAACCGGTTTCAGCAGAAGCTAAGGCTCATCGAAGAAGCCAATCTGGCCGATGTTGAGGTCAGCGACGAAGTGTTAGGTATGTTCGGATTTTTCCGCTAGAAATAGTCGGCAGAAACGTCAAAGCATTGCGAAAAATGCTTTAGTGACCCAGTTCCTCATTCAATAGTCTGGCCAGACGCAGACCCGCGAGCGCGAGCTGCCGGTCGACCACGGGCCGCTTCCGGTTGTAGTAATCCTGGTCGATATTGGTATGCGGAGCCACCACCGCCTGCTTGGCTAATTGCATCGACTCATTCGCCCACACAATCGGATCGGCAGAACCCGGCTGCAGGTGATCGGCGGCGATCATGTCTTCCAGGTGATGGGTGTAGCGCTGTTCCCGCATGCCGGTGTGATCGATCAATTGGCTGTCCCAGACACTGTGAAGGTTACAAGTGCGATCGCCGCACTGCGCTGAGCCAAACACCGAGACGGGAATGTCATTGCCTCCGCGCGCCACTGACATGGTGTGGAAGGGCATAGTTTCATCCCCGACAAAGTGCACCAGGAACTTGAGCGCTTCGCTGCGCGCGACAAACGGCTGCGCCGGATCCCCCAGAATTTTCGCAAATTTGCTGATCTGGGCGACGATGCAGTTGTCTTGCGGGCAGTCCTTCGGACTGTATGCGCCCGCGGTAGGCGAGATATCCACGTAGTGCCAGGGGCTGGTCTCGGGTCGCGCGCCGCGGATGTCATCCGCCCAAAGAGAAACCGAAGCCAGATTGCTGTCACCCAGAAACGGACGCAGGTTGAGGCGAGTGGTTTCGGTCAAGTGATCCCAGGCGATGTCGGCGATGATCCTGTGGCCTTCCGTACCCCAGGCCCAAGCCTGAGGATTGGGAGCGACCAGCAGCAACGAAGTCACAACTGCGATACAGGGCCGGAAACGCATGACCCATAATACTGGCAATTTTCTGAGGGATTTATTAGACCTATAGGGGATTTCGTCGACGAGGGACCGGATCCAATACCTATTCAGCCGACCTCTCCGCAGCGATGACCCCACATCTCGCCGGCAGCAGGCGAGATATGGGGCCACCCGGTTTGTTTTCTCGAGCAAACGGATCAGAGGAACAGCGGCGCCAGAACCAGCGTCACCGTCGCCAGCAGTTTGATCAGCACGTGCAGCGAAGGGCCGGCCGTGTCCTTGAAGGGATCACCGACCGTGTCTCCGACGACGGCCGCTTTGTGGGCTTCGGAACGCTTGCCTCCATGAGCTCCGGTCTCGATGTACTTCTTGGCGTTATCCCAGGCGCCGCCGCTGTTGTTCATCAGCATAGCCATCAGGATGCCGGTAATGGTTCCCACCATCAGCAGGGCAGCGACGGCCTCGGCTCCGGCGAGGTCGATGGGGTGGCCGTTGAGGGTGGGTGAGTATTCCCCCGGAATGTGAATGTGGAAGCTGCCGCTAAGGTTCTTGAAGATAAGGCCCACCACCAGCGGCGTGAGCACTGCCAGCGCGCCGGGGAGAACCATCTGCTTCAACGCTGCTCCCGTCACGATACGGACACAACGGCCATAGTCGGGCTTGGAGGTGCCGGCCATGATGCCGGGGTTCTCGCGGAACTGCGCCCGCACATCCTCAATGATGTATTGCGCGGTGCGCCCCACCGCTTTGATCGCGAAGGAGGAAAACAGGAAGATCAACATCGCGCCCAGCAGAGCGCCGACGAAAACCGGGACGCTGGCGAGGTTGATGTTGGTGAAGCTCCAGTTAGCGTCCAGCACCTGGTGCGCATCGGCAAAGCGTTGCGCCACGATGCCGTGTACGGTCTCGAGGTACGCGGAGAAAAGCAGGAAGGCCGCCAGGGCAGCGGAGCCGATGGCGTATCCCTTGGTGAGCGCCTTGGTCGTGTTGCCGGCAGCATCGAGCTTGTCGGTCTTTTCGCGCACCGAATCAGGCTGGTCGGACATTTCGATAATGCCGCCGGCGTTATCGGTGATGGGTCCGAAGGTATCCATGGCCAGGATGTACGCGGCGGAAGAAAGCATGCCCATGGTGGCGATGGCGGTGCCGTAAATGCCCTTGGCGTAGTCGGAAATGTTCGCATCCGCCAGGCCGCGCACGCCGAAGTAGTAGCTAAGCAGCAACGCCGCGCTGATCACGACCACCGGCATGGCTGGCGTTTCCATGCCCACGGCTAGACCGCTGATGATGTTCGTCGCGGGACCGGTGAGCGAAGCATTGGCGATCGATTGCACCGGCCGGTAACGGGTCTCGGTGTAGTACTCGGTGATGCGCACGAAGAGAAACGAAGTGACCATGCCGACAACGCCGCAACTGAGCAGCCACCAGCGGCCCTGCAGCATGTAGTACACGGCGGCGGCAAAGCCTGCCAGCGCCAGCAAAGTGGTGACGTAGTAGCCGCGGTTAAGCGCGTCCATGGGGTCCTGATCTTCGCGGCTGTGCACGACCAGCACGCCGATGAAGCTGGCAACCAGGTTGATGGCGTGGACGATCAGGGGAAAGAGGATGCCCTTGATGCCGAAGACGGGGTAGAGGGCGGTGCCGAGGATCATGGCGCCCACATTTTCCGCCGCCGTGGACTCAAAAATGTCCGCGCCGCGGCCGGCGCAATCGCCGACGTTGTCGCCTACCAGGTCGGCGATGACGGCCGGGTTGCGAGGATCGTCTTCCGGAATACCGGCTTCCACTTTACCCACCAGGTCGGCGCCTACGTCGGCCGCCTTGGTGTAAATGCCGCCGCCCAATTGGGCGAACAGGGCCACTAGGGAAGCGCCAAAACCGAAGCCTACAAGTTGATAGGGGACATGCTGTGGATCCTGCAGTCCGCCAAACAGGAAGAAAAGGCTGCCTACCCCCAATAAGGACAGACTGATGACCACCATGCCGGTTACGGCGCCGCCATGGAGGGCAATTTTCAAGGCTTTGCCCAGGCTGGAGCGGGCCGCGCTGGCGGCGCGAATATTGGTCCGGATGGAGACAAACATGCCGGTATAGCCGGCGAACCCGGAACAGACGGCGCCAATCAGGAAGCTGATGACCACCTTGCCGGCCAGGGGCGCCGTAAAGTCAGAAAACTTGTAGCCCACAAAGAGGGCGATCGCCAACACCACGGCCAGGGCTGCGATGGAGGTGTACTGGCGGGACATGAAGGCCTCAGCGCCTTCACGAATGGCATTGGAAATGGTCTGCATTTCCGGGGTTCCGGTATCAAATGCGAGTACAGAGCGGGCCAGAAAAAGGGCGAAGACGAGACCGAGCAGGCCGGCAAGGATAGCAATCCAAAGAAAAGTGCTGCCGCTCGTGTCAATGGCAGCGCTCGAGCCCTGTCCGAGGACAATGGCCGATAGAGAGAAGAAATGCATTCAAACGCCTCCAGGGGAACTTTGCTGCACGGAATACGGAATACTGAGGGAACCGCCGCTGATTAGAGCATGATGGGAAAAAGTTGGTCAACGCCACTGCCATCATACCGGTAGGGGTAGTAAATAGGGCCACGGATTTGGATGCAGTCCGTCAGCAAGAGCATCAACGAAAGGTTACAATTTGGCCTTGGTGGGGTCGTTTACCAGGGGTGCCTATGGCAAAGACGCTTACGGCCAGTTCGGAGCAAGGTAGCGCTGCATCGTATGCCGGCCTCGAGCCGGAGCAACTGATTCGGATGTACCGCCTGATGTACCTCTCGCGCCGGACCGACGACCGGGAAGTCCTGCTCAAGCGGCAGCAAAAAATCTTCTTCCAGATCTCGGGCGCCGGTCATGAGGCCCTGCTGGTCGCTGCCGGCATGGCTCTCAAGCCTGGTTACGATTGGTTCTATCCTTATTACCGCGATCGTGCCCTCTGCCTGACCCTGGGCAATACCGTTGAGGAGATGCTGCTGCAGTCCGTAGGCGCTGCGGCCGATACGGCCAGTGGCGGACGCCAGATGCCGTCGCACTGGAGCAATCCGCGCCTGCACATCGTGAGCCAGTCGTCTTCGGTGACAACCCAATGCACGCAGGCCGTGGGATGTGCCGAAGCGGGCCGATACCTGACCACCCATCCAGCCGCATCTGAGCAGCGCCAGGGCGACTACAGCGCCTTCAAACCGACCAGCTTCCATGGCGACGAGGTGGTGTATGTATCTCTGGGCGAGGGCGCGACGAGCGAGGGAGAGTTCTGGGAAGCCATCAGCTCCGCCTCCAACATGCGCCTGCCGGTGTTGTTCGTGGTGGAAGACAACGGCTACGCCATCTCGGTGCCGGTGGAAGTGAACACACCCGGGGGCAATATTTCGCGCCTGGTGGCCAATTTCCCCAATTTCTACTTTGCCGAAGTGGATGGCACCGATCCCGTGGAAAGCTACGCCGCGTTCACCAAGGCGGTGGAGCATTGCCGCTCCGGCAAGGGGCCGGCGCTGGTGCATGGGCACGTGATCCGGCAGTACTCGCACTCGTTCTCCGATGACGAGGCGCTGTACCGGTCCGATGCGGAGAGGAAGCGGGACCAGGCTCTTGATCCGCTGCCCAAGCTGCAGATGAGGCTGTTGCGCGATGGCATTCTGGATCCGGCGGCGATTAACCGTTTGGAGCAGGAAGTGGATGAAGAAGTGCGTAGCGCGGCGGACCGCGTCTTGCGCTCACCGCTGCCTGAGGTGTCTTCGATCAAACGGCATGTGTACTCGGAGGATCTGGACCCGACCAGCGACGGAATCGCCAAATCCGCGGTGCAGACTCCGGATGCCCAGGAACGGACCATGGCCGACCTCATCAACTCCTGCCTGAAGGACGAGATGCAGCGTGATCCGAGAATCGTGGTCTTTGGCCAGGATGTGGCCGATAGCAGCCATGATGAGGAACTGCGCCAGGGGCTGGTGAAAGGGAAGGGCGGCGTCTTCAAACTGACCGCCGGGCTGCAGCGGGAATTTGGCTGCGACCGCGTGTACAACGGGCGGCTGGCGGAAGCGGACATTGTCGGACGCGCCATTGGCATGGCGACCCGGGGGCTGAAGCCCGTGGTCGAGATCCAATTCTTCGATTACATCTGGCCGGCGATGCATCAGTTGCGCAATGAGCTCAGCCTGATCCGGTGGCGCTCCAATGGCACCTATTCCGCTCCTGCCGTGGTGCGGGTGGCCATCGGTGGCTATCTTACCGGCGGTTCGGTCTATCACTCGCAGTGCGGGGAGAGCATCTTTACCCATACGCCGGGGATCCGGGTGGTGTTTCCTTCGAACGCGCTCGATGCCAATGGATTGTTGCGGACGGCCATTCGTTGCGATGATCCGGTGCTATTTTTTGAGCACAAGCGCCTCTATCGCGAAACCTGGGGGCGGGCGGCGTATCCCGGGCCGGAGCATGCGATTCCTTTCGGCAAGGCGAAGTTGTTGCGTGCCGGGAAAGATATAACCGTCATTACCTATGGCGCAGTGGTGCCGCGGGCCTTGCGCGCCGCCCAGCAAGCGAGCAGCGAGCTCAGTCTGGAGGTAGACCTGTTAGACCTGCGTACGCTCAGTCCCTACGATTGGGAAGCGATTGCCACCTCGGTCAAGAAAACCGGGAAAGTGATCGTGGCCCACGAGGATATGTTGAGCTGGGGATACGGGGCGGAGATCGTCGCACGGATCGCGGACGAGCTGTTTGAATACCTCGACGCTCCTGTGAAGCGGGTGGCGGCCATGGATACCTTTGTGGCCTACCAGCCGGTTCTCGAGGATGCCATTCTGCCCCAGCCGGAAGACCTGTTTCGCGCCATGGCGGATCTGGGCAAGTACTAGCTGACCTGGGTAAGGACATGGGTGGCCGATTCACCTTCTTTTGGCTGAGCGGGTTCGTTCCAGAGGGTGTCGGCGGCCGTCGCCGGGGTTGGGTGTGCGGCAGGCCGATGCCCAGGGTGGTTAGCTGCTCAAGAGCCCGATCGATGCGCTCGACGGATATGGGACCATGAAACAGGTTCTGGGCATTTCCCGGATGTTGAGCCTGGGAAGAGACTCATATTTCGGTGTCAACAACGTCCACGACTGCCACTCACGGCCGGGCTAGACGCCTGTCAGGAAGTTCAACTGCCCGTCCGAATTGCCTAGCTTATCCGTGGGTACGCCCACCAGATCCAACATGGTCAGGTGGAGGTCGCTCAGCGGCGTTCCTTGCTTGAAAGTGACATGCTGACCGGTCTTAATCTTCCCGGCGGCATTGCCGACCATCAACGTGGGGCAATGGTCGTGATCGTGAACATTGGGATCTGCCAGGCCTGCGCCATACACCGTTGCTGTGTGGTCGAGCATGGTGCCCGCGCCGTCGGGCGTTGACTTCAGATCGCCGACAAACTTCGCGAACTGCTCCATGTGGTAGGTCTGTATTTTCGCCAGCTTCTCAATCAGCTCCGGATTGCCGCCATGGTGGGAAATGGAATGATGTGCTTCGGGAACGCCAATTTCGGGATAAGGCCGCAGGCCGCCCTCGCGTGCCAAAGCAAAAGTAACCACGCGCGTCGTGTCGGTCTGGAAGGCTAAGCGGATCAGTTCAAACATCAATTGCGCGTGGTCGGCGTAGACCGCGGGCACGCCCGCTGGAGCATGCACCCCTGCGGGGAGGGTTGGCTGGGGGCCGCTTTCCGTCTTGGCGATGCGCGTCTCCAGGTCTCGAATGCAGGTGAAGTATTCGTCGAGTTTCCGCCGGTCGGTTGGACCTAACTCCCGCTGCAGGCTGCTGGCATCCTGCATGGTTAAATCCAGAATGCTGCGACGATATAACTCCTGGTTCTTCCGCTGCGCGGGCGAACTACTGAGATCCATGTCGCCGAACATCCTCTCAAACACCACACGCGGATTCATTTCGGGGATCAGCGGCTCAGTCGCCGATTTGTAGGCCATGGTTTGATAGGCACACGTATAGGAATCGCACTCCCCTACGGTGCGGCTGTTCTCGCAGGTCAATTCCAAAGAGGCAAGCCTGGTTTTTTCTCCCTGGACTTTGGCGGCGACCTGATCAGCCGAAATTCCGGCTTGAAAGTCGGCCCCGAGCGTCTTCTTGGAACGCACGCCATTCAAATAGGTGGAGAAAGCTCGAACGTGGTCGCCGGCTCCGTCCTGCAAGGCTGCGGCTACCTCATGCTGGCTAAGGCCGGTCATCACCAACACGTCTTCGCGATACTTTTCGAGCGGCTTCATCACCCGCTGGAATTCGAAATCACGGCCGGTTGCGGTGGGCGTCCAATACTGCGGCATGATTCCTGTGGGCGCGTAGACATATAACATGCGCATCGGGACCTGCGGAGTACTGGCGCCGAATGCCGGTAACATGGCATCGAGGAATGGAAGCGCAACCATCGTACCCGCCCCCTTCAACGCCCCCTTCAACATTGTCCTGCGTGATAGCTTCTTCATCACTGGCCACTCCTTCTGGAAGCAGATGCGGAATTGGACGGTTCTACGATCTTAACTCGCTGGTTATTGTCAGGGCGCACGGTTTGCGCGTGTCTCATCTGAAACGGAGCACTGTTCACGATGCCGTCGACCAAGGCGGAAAAGCGGTATCCCTTTTTCTCCACGGCAAGCTCGATCTTCTTCACCGCAGGACGGTCACTCGATTCCAGTCCGCGGCCAAGAGCATAGGTGAGCAGCTTGTCCGTGAGGCAATCGACGAACTTCGGCGACTGGGCCATGAGCAGGGTCTTCAACTGGTCCGCGCCAGAGAATTTCGTGCCATCCGGCAGTAGCCCAGAGGCATCCACCGGGAGTCCATCCACGGCTGTTCTCCAGGTACCGATGGCGTCGTAGTTCTCGAGGGCAAAACCAAGCGGATCCATCCCGCTATGGCAGGAAGCACACACCGGATTGGCGCGATGCATTTCCAGTCGCGCACGAATCGAAGTATGCTTGCCATCCTCTTTGGAAGTGGCCAGCGCAGGCACGTTCGCCGGTGGGTCCGGTGGCGGAGTATTCAGGATATTCGTAAGGATCCACTTTCCACGAATCGTCGGCGAGGTGCGCGTGGGGTAAGAAGTAATGGTGAGCACGCTGGCCTGGGTCAGAATTCCGCTGCGCCTGGTTCCATCCAGATCTACGCGGCGAAACTCCCGGCCCTGCACGCCTGGGATTCCATAGAGCTTAGCCAGGCGCTCATTCACAAAAGTATATTGGCCACTCAGAAAATCCAGAATGCTGCGGTCCTCGGCGACGATCGACTGGAAAAACATCTGCGTCTCGGTCTGCATGGCATCGCGCAATTCGAGGTCGTATTGCGGAAAGGCCTTGGCATCGGGGGCTTCAAAATTCAGATTGCGCGTTCCCAGCCATTCGCCGGCAAAGTTGGTCGCGAGTGCGCCGGCCCTGGCATCCGCCAGCATGTGGCGGGTCTGGGCATGCAAGACTTCAGGATCGTGTAATTGCCCCTTCGCGGCCAGCGACAGGAGCTGATCGTCGGGCATGCTGCTCCACAGAAAATAAGAAAGCCGGGATGCCAATTCGTAATCGCTGACCTGATGGGATGCTTCTCCCGCAGGATCGCGCTCAATGCGGAAGAGGAAATTGGGCGACATGAGGATGCCCTCAAGCGCAATCTGAATTCCTTCGTTGAATCCGCCACCGTGGCGGTGAACCACCCTGGTCAGATTCACCAGCTGGTCTACTTCCGCTTTGGTTACCGGCCGGCGATAGGCGCGGTAGGCTAGCCTCTCCAAAATCTCGCGGGTGTAGGCGTCTTTATTCCCGCGAGGCGGTCCGTTGAAGAAGATCCGCTGATAGCTGGCTGTCTGTTCCAGCGGAAGCGGCTGGTAGGGGCCGATCACTTCCAGAGAGGTTGGGTAAGGAGGGCGTCCCTGAAACGGCTTCGGCTGTTTGGAATCCGGCGCCACTTCCGGCGCAACTTCCATGAGGGCTTCGATCTTGTGCGGCCCCTGCATGACATGAAGTTTGGTGGCGGAAACCGCGCGTTCCTGGGACGCGGTGACGGCGAAGGTTCGCTTGATCACTTCCTTGCCATCCAGAAAAATATGCGCCGTCATCACCGTTCCCACCGGCATCTGTTGGTCCCAGGCCATGCGCAGGGTATAGTCCGCCTCCACCGGGAACGGATGCACCGTCTGGATGTGCATGTGCCCGCTCTGCAGAATCGATCTGGCGTCGTACCTGATCGCGACCCCGGTTTCCGGCGGCGTCAGCGGGATGGCAGCCCTGGCCGTCCGTTGGGCAGCCTTGAGATACATTTCCGTCAGTGCCGGCGAAAGAGAGAGCGCGTCGCCTATATTGTCAAAACCGTAGGCGTACGGGTCGGGAGGGAAATCCGCCGCCGCATCGACATTTACGGCCAGAAGGTCGCGAATGGTGTTGGTGTACTCATAGCGGTTCAGCCGGCGAACGGTGAGGGTTCCCGGGTCTGGCTTGGCGGCAGCATCCGCCGTCTCATACTGTTGCTCCAGCCATTGGCTGACTGCGGCCAGCTTCTCAGCCGGAGGCCTGGGGAATCCCGGGGGCGGCATTTCTCCCGCCTTCAATTTAACGATGACTTTTTCCCAGACTTCCCGATCTTTGAGAGCTTCGGGACTCGACTCCTTAAGAAACCGGCTCAGATCCAGGCCGCCCGTCATGGCAGTCGCATTGTGGCAGGCGCTGCAGGTCTGCTGGATGACTGGTTTCACGATGGTCTCGAAACCATCGCTCTGGGCGCGTGCGCGGTCGATCGCCGCAAAGGCAAGAACTCCGCAGCCTATAGAGAGTGCAAGCGAACGCCTCAACTGTTTCTGCATCCTGGTTTCTGCATGCTGGAATCGCCGCTACTGACTTTGATCGCTCCTGTTCCAATAGCAAACTTCTGCGCACCGGCAGAAGGCCCGCGCTGAAGCACTCCCTCCCTCGTCAGCGAAGCCGCCACGGATATACAGACGGATCGTCCAGCAACATCGTACAGACGGCGTTTCCATACTGTAAATAGTGCAATCCGTAATGCATCGTTTGCGGCTTTGTTACCTTTGGGCACCCTTCCCGATGTGTCGGGCATGATTCGTAAGTGCTTTGTTTCTGCGAAGGCGGCCAGGGGTTCAAATAAAGAATTGGCCATCTTGCCTGCCCGTGAAGTCTGGTTCTCGGTAACGTCCTCGTAAATCCCACATCAAAGCTGGGTGGCCCATCAAGCCGTACTGCGGGCTTGCATGGGCCACCCAGCTTTGATGAGGGAAAGAAGAGCGGACAGCCCGATCTGCGCAATTTCCCTCCATCGCGAAAACAAATCACGCGGATCACGCTGTTCCTGATTCTTCCCCGCCATGGCAAATCGGAAGGAAAGAGCAGTGCGAGAGGGAGCCTCCACGATCTCGCGTAGACTGGGCAAACCGTATTTCAATCTGACTTCGAGGACCAAAGCAAATGAAGTTCATAACAAGTTGGTCGGATTCCCGATGCCGTGGCACGGTTCCTCTCCGGAGAAGCGCCGCCTCCTGCAGGAGTCACCATCCTGGGCCGGTGGCCTAACGCCGATTTGAGCGGAGGATTTACCCTGTTCGAATGCAAAGATGCAGTCGCGGCCTACACCGACGCGGCGCAATGGGCAGATTTGATGGACCTCAGCATTGTGCCCGTGCTCGAAGATTCCGAAGTGGGCACGGTGCTGGCAGCGCGTTTCACGAAGTAGAGAAACGCGTCGTAAGAATGAGTGCGGCTCGCAATAGCCTCTGCAACGGGGTGGACCGCAGAGACTGCGCCAGGCACCGCCGAATCGCCGTCCGCCTTCGCTTGTCGATGAACAAGCGACTCGAATGTAGCGACTTTCTGAAGTTCCCACCCAAACCAAGGGTCACCGACCCTGTGTGAGCTCTACTTTTTTGGCCGCGACTCCGGCGGCACAAGCCCTGCGAGGCGGTGGTACACAACGAGCTGGCCGTAGTGTTCTCCGCTATGCTCGATGATGCCGTAGGCAATGTCGAGAACGCGCGCTTTCTGCTGCGGGTAATAAACGACCTCCGTCATCAGGCCTTTTTCGCCTTTCGACTGGATGGCGGTTGCGCCATCAGCGAAAGACTTCTTGACGAACGCAACGATGTCGGCCTTGGACTTGTATTGCTCGCGCTTCGGATCTCCCGCGGGAGGCTTCTGTCCCATCGCAGGATTCGTGAAGTAGTAGCAGGAACCCGCCGCGTGCAGTAATTGCTCGGCGAAGCTTCGCTGCGCGGGTGTCGGCTTGAAGTCATACTTGTCCTCAGGAAAATCTTCGGCCATCGCCGTCAGCTTGCCGCCAATCTCATTCCAGGAATCGAGCACGACTTTCGATTCCGGATCGGCAGGTTTGACGGCTGCATCCTTCTGGCCATGGGCGGCAAACGCAAATGCCAGCAGCACGATAGCGAGCAACGTTGTTCTTTTCATTTCTTTCTCCAACTTGAGTTTCGAGAACCACAGCTTCATTCTCTTATTTCGCCTGCGCCAGTTCCGTAAGAACTGCGGCAAGCTTATCGGAAGAATGGGGGACGAAGGAAGAATGGGAGAGTGAGGGACAGCCTGATCTGCGCAATTTCCCAAATAAATTGCGCGGACCAGCCTGTCCCTCATTCTTCAAGAGGCCAGGTAATGAAATGGCCATCTTGCTTGCCCGGACTTGTTCTGGTGAATCCAAATTGCTGCAACTCCGCTTCCAAGGAGACTCTGCAAACCTCTTTCTGCCCGTGAAGTCGGGTTCTCTGGAACGTCCTATTAATCCCTAATCCAAGCTGGGTGGCCCATTCAAGCCCGTAGTTGGCTTGAGTGGGGTACATCATCGCACAGGGTGGCTCTTTGAGAGTTGCAGATTGAGAGCAGGTTACCCCACGCAAGCATCCTCCAGATCATCGTTTATCCAAAACGAGAGAGTTCTTAGATGGGCGATGCCGTTTCTACCGGCTCTCTTTGGTCCCGAAAGGGATGCGCGGCCCGCGAAAGTCGATGCCCAAATGCACTCGAAATAGGGTTGGTTTTTTGCGCTCTTCCTCGTGAGCTGCCGGGTCCTGAGGTCGAGTTTAAACAGACCGAACTGAACTGTGCTTTCCGTGGGTGAAAGCGCCACTTTACACTCCGCAATGCGGTGCGACCAGAGTCCATCACTCGGGTGTTCCGGTCGCGTTGCGCCGGTTGCTCCTACCCTAACCGGGTCTCAACCACGGGTCCACTGCAAGCTGTCCCACATTAATTGTCTTCAGGCGTGTCTCAACTCTGGGGTGCAGATCAATCCGTCCCCGGGTTTCCCCTGTTTTCCCAAGTATGATCGGTGGATGGCGCGGCCCAACAAATCTGCTCCCTCAGCAAAGCCCATTGCTGACGCTTCCCGCGAGGATCCGGACGCACGAGCAGCCCTGCAACTCATCCTCGCCGTCGGGCGCTCTTTCAAATACGTCGACGATTACGTTCGGCCTCGAATGTCGAAGCTTGGCCTGACGATGACCGAGTTTTCCGTCCTGGCTACCCTTTACCGCCGCGGTCCCACGCCGTTGGGAGAACTGAGCGATCGCATACTGCTCACCGGGGCAAGCACTACCTACACCGTCAAAAAGCTGGAGCAGCGGCGCTTGTTGAGCCGGCAGCCCAAAGAAGAAGATCGCCGCATTATCCTCGGCAACATCACAGAGGCCGGGCGGAAGCTGCTGGACCGGGTTTTCCCACTGCACACGAAGGATCTGGTGCAGGCAATGCATGGTCTGTCGACCGAGGAAAAGCTGACGGTAGCAAGACTGCTTCAGAAAATGCAGACGGCTCCGCATCTGTTGGATCAATAGATACTGCCCTGGTGATGGGTGATCTGCTCCAGGAGCGCGCCTGTTGCCAGTATCCGCACGATGTCTGCCGCCTTGCGAATCCAATCCGAAGATAGTAACCAGGCCATGCTTTTCGTGGAATAACCTTCGCTGTCAAAATCCCGATGGATTGGTAGTTGTATGAAGATGGTCGAAAGCGCGCCGGTGAGGGTGGCCGTCAGCATCGTCCAAATCGTCCAGAAGCCAATGCCGAAGGAGGAGTAGAAGCGCAGCAAGAGCATTTGCAGCAGGAACGAGGCCGCCAGCGGCAGAACGATCACAATTTGAATCGCGCGGCTCTGCGCGCGGTGATACGCCTGAAATGCGGATGGCGGGATGAGATGCCATGTCTGGTAATTGACAAAGCGCTCCACCATGCCTGCCCCAAAGCTGTAGCCGTTAAGAAGCACAAGCGCAACGATAATAGAAAGCCGCATCATGGAGATCACAAACGAAACTTCAGAAGTTCCATATCAGTTGCGGAGATACGAAATTAACCCCATGACCAGGCGGGCTCTGCTTCAAGAACTCACCGGCGAAGAAATGCTCATAGACCAACGCGCCGCTCAAGTGACGACTGAAGTTGTAATCCAGTTCCTGCTGGATCTGTGACCCAATGTAACTGGCCGTGGACCCATTGGCGGGATGTATCAGGATGCCGACAATGTTGTACACGCCGTCCTGCGTTGCTTCCCGCCAGAGAAACTCGACGTTGGTGTTGCTGCTCGCCTTTTTCGATAACGACATCTTGAAGGTCGGGCGGGTGATGACGAGGTTGTAGGGTCCAAGCAGGATGCTGTCACCGAGATAGTTACCGTTGGGAAACAAAGGATTGAATGTGCCCAGGGTGTTGTTGTGCGGATTGTGGTCTCCGCTCAGGAAGCCGCCGTCCATCTCTGGATGCAGCTGAAAACGCGATCCTGGCAAGGTGCATCCGAAGTGATACCCGGTTCCCCACGCGCGAATGTTGCCGGCCCCGAAACGGCCGAATTGCCCTGTGTACTCGAAGTCATAATCGCAGGTAGCGGTGTGAGACCAAAGGCGCGCTCCAACGGTTTCGCGCTGTTCCCGCCCCGTTCCCTGCTGGTAGCGAGCCTGCTTGTGGTCGAAGCCTAAGTAGTAGAGATCGACGTTGGCGCGAGGGACCAGGGGAAACGAATGGCTGAGATACAGCCCCCAGAGCTCCTCTTGAGGATTCGGCTCATTATCGAGTACTCCTGCCTTCACCAGGGTGGGCCTGAGTGCAAGCGCCTCGGCCGAACCTCCCAGGGCCCTGAGGGTGAGGCGGAATCCATCAAACGGCTGCTCCACATTCAGTCCTGCACCAATGGCCACCAGCCGGGTTGAGCCCAGGGAGACAAGCTGGCGTCCGGCGCGCGCTGTTAGGTCGACGTCCTTGCGCCGCCAGGGAGTGACCTCTAGAAAAGCCTGGTTTATGTCGAATCGGTCTTCATCAATGCCAGGCCGCGGACCACCGTCCCGTCCCTCAATCAGACCGCTGTCCAACTGGGCGAAGCCGCGGAAGCGATCCCCAAGATGCAGATCGCCACTCAGCAGATAACGCTGCAGGAAGTAACCGTTATTCGGTGGTTGTGCGCCGAACCCGGGATGATCCTGATATTCGCCTCGTTCGCGTATCTGACCGTTCGTCGAAAAATAGTTTGTATGACCGAGAGGGATGTAGTGGAACCTGTCCGTCCAGTCTGCAACCTGCTTCCTGTCGCGAAGGTAAGACCAGTCGATGTCCCACACCTGCGGGGTGTAGGGCGGGGGAGTGCGTATTTCCGTCGAGGCCACCGTCTGGGCGGTGGACTGCCAAGCGGAGGAAGACACCGCGCAGGCCAACAGCGACAGCAGGGTGCCCGTCAGGCGCAAAAGACCGGATGTCCGGAACAATCGTTCTCCTCTTGGTGGAGCGCGGATTTCTTCAGAGCCGTGTCAGCAGACGCAGACCTCTTCTACGCCTGCCGACAACAGAATAGTTACTGAGACAATTTGGAGATGACCTCATCGCCAAGAATGCCCTGAGCCTTGAGCCCATCCGGACTGCCAAAGTCGTTCTGTAGTTCCGTGACCACCTGGTTTGTCACCGTCACGATGGCTCCCAGATCACGGAGGCGATCAAAGGTCGTCTCGTCGCCCAGGGTGGACATGGTGCCGCAGGCGTCGGCAACGACCATGACGTTGTAGCCGAGACGCACCGCATCGCGCGCAGCCCAGAAGAGACAGATGTCGGTGGTGAGACCGGCAAGGACGAGATTTTTGCGCCCGGTCGCTTTCAGCGCCGCGGCGAGCTCGGGTTGGTCAAAGCAGCTTAGTATGCCACCGCGCTTGAAACGCGCTTTGAAGGCATCGGGAGCCACCTCCTGAATTTCGGGGATCGTGGGGCCGACATAGTCTTCCATGGTGGTGGTAAGGAATAACGGCATGCTGAAGGTGACGCCCATTCGGGCGAGTACACGGCAGCTTGCAATGACCGTTTCCCTGGGCAGGCTCTTCACCCAGTCGATGGTGGTTTTCTGATGGTCAACGAGCAGCAGGATGCTGTCGGTAACCGTGAACCGCGGTGTCACCTCGTTCTTCGCCATAGTGGATCCTCGTGTTGCGGCCTGGACCGCAAATCATTTAGAAATCATTTCGATTTCTAAATGATTAGAAATGTGTTGCCTTGAAACGTCAAGCTGCTCACTGGTCGAATGGTTGGGAACCAAGTGGGGCCGGACGAAATAACCCAGCCCACATTAAGGTCATTTTCTTCTGTTCTGGCTTCCTCGAAAAGCCTCCTGGAGGAGAAGGCATGAACAGGCGTTACATCGTCGAGGTTAACGAGGTGTGTAAAGAAGGTTGAGGGGAGTTCAACGAACTCCGGCGGTCACCCAAGAGGTTGATTTGGGTCATTTTCCTCGTCCTGCTTTTCCTCTCTGCAACTGCCCGTGAAGTCTGGTTCTCGGGAACGTCCTCTTAATCCCTAATCAAAGCTGGGGGGCCCATTCAAGCCCGAAGTTGGCTTGAGTGGGGTACACCATCGCACAGGGTGGCTCTTTGAGAGTTGGGGAACAAATCGGAACAAATCAGGACAGACTGGACTGCTCTCTTCCTCTTTCGAATCTTCCCAGACGGCGAAATCTTGCAAATCCTTCCTCAAGCGACAGTGGATCCTGGAAAACGGCCAGAAATCTGCCCTTGAGAATCGCAAATTATTTTCCACTGATCGCGATCAGGATCGTCTACGGGGAGCTCTAGAAACCAACCCTCCTCCCGCGCGTCGTTAACCCCGTCGATAGTCAATAACCGTTCGTCGGAGAGAACGAGCGTAAGCCGACCGGTTTCGTCGACCCTTACAGTCGAAATCTCAATGTCAAGCAACATCATCAAGATGCTTGCTTGCAAGGGCGCTTCCGTCGGTATAGGCGCTATCCCCTTCATCGGGAATTCTTGAAGCGACACCGCCCATTGTTGTTTCTCCCCGATCCTCCAATTGCCACGAAGGCGAAGGCAGAACAGCGATGGAATCCGCCTTTCACCGAACCAGTCTCGCAATGCTTGGGACCTTCTCGCTTCGTCACGTTGGATTCGCAAGATGAACTCAGACCAATATTCGAAATTTGCAATCACCGCATCCTGAAGAAGCAGTGTCAGAAGCTTTGCATATTCACACATCGCAGCGTTCCCGCTAAGGATTCTGTGGAGTCTTTGGGGGTTGAGGAATCTTCGAATTGCTCGGAATATGACTCAGCCCTTTGTCGTTTGTTGCCTTTCTTAAGGCAGACCACATAAGGTCTGGCTGGCAGACGAGACGCTTACTTCTCAACTAGGGTTATGGAAACAAGGGTAACGGTCCCTCTGTCCCCTCCACCCCCTCATTTACCCAACTCCGTATCCGCCGCGGAGCAACGCTTTTTGCGTGGCTTCGCGAAAGCTGTGCAGCGAGATGCTGCAGCGGCGACACGCAACGCTATCTACGAGGGCGGGATCGTCGGGTCGCTCAATGCGGGTGTCCCGTCCGGGTTGAAGGCCGGCGACACATTCGCGGGTGGGGTTGCCGTCCCGTCAAGGCTGGTGGTCCAACCCTGCGGATTGGTGATCGACCCGTCCGTAGCCTGACTGTCGCCAGTATCCGGGTTGTAATTCGAGCCGTCGGGATGATGAACGATTCCATACTGCCCGATCCAGCTTCCATCCGGGTTTGTTTGCGTTCCATCTTCGGTGTGCAACGTCTTACCCATGCCGTAGTCATTCGGCGGTTCCCATGGTGGGTCGCTGGGAGGTAATGCGTAGAGGTCGCTGGCGAAGTCGCCGTCGGTCTGCTCGATCAATCCCTTACCGGTGGAGTTGGCGACATGATAAAGAGTGCTCGAACCGTAAAGACCCAGATCGACAGATTCTCCTACTGCCGCGATAGGGCCGGTCACGATTCCAGAGGCGAGATCGTTTCCAGCGCCATCGGGAATAAGCGGTGGATCGGTAGAACCGGTATAGACCCTGGACGGGCTGCTGGACAATACCTGTTGCATCGGTGGAGCGTATTGGGAGGTTTTGGATGCCGGGTCTTCGAAACCGGTTCCGGTTCCGGGATCCTGTGCAGCGTCTCCGCCTGCGAGCGTTCCGGCGGCCGCCGCGGCGCCGGTCGCTCCTGCCCCGCCTCCCATCAGTCCTCCCCACGTTGGAATCGAATTGCCATTGGGTGCACAGCTCGCACACCAATGAATCAGGTGCCAAAGAACATGCATATCCATCACGCCGCACCTCTCAGTTGCGCCTGGGCCAAAAGTGCCGAACGGCGAGTGGCTTCTTCCGGCATTAAACGCGTCAGTGCTGCGGGGTTCCAACGGCCGCCTACGATGCGCCACTCCCAAAACAGCGCCAGGACCACCCCAATGGCAAGCAGGATGACACAGAGCCATCCACCCAGAGAGAGCACGATGGCAATCTTGGCGACTACCTCGTTCAGGCCACCAGCCACCATGGCGTTCTGTGAGCAGTGTTCCAGCAGTACGGCACTGAGTGCGCCCAGGGGCAGAAGCCACCAGGGCCATTTGGTGCGCTTGCCGTAGAGCAGCGCCAGGGCAACACTGAGCGAAATCAACGCTGTGTGGCCAACATGGCCGGTCTGCATCAGAGGCCAGCCGAAGGCTCTACCAGCGCCCTCTCCTGGAAACACGAGCGATAGTAAGGGAGCGGCGGTCAAGGAGAAGCCGCCGCGGCCCAGAGTGGCGTTTTCGTAGACCGCGAATCCGGCTGCCGTCCACGCGCCCAGCAGCATCACGTCGAGCGCCGAGGGACGAAGGTGGAAACGCCGGGTCGCAATCATAAGCACGATCACCACCGGGATGAGCTTCAGCAGTTCTTCGGTGATGGGCACCCAAATCGCTACGGCGAATACGTTGTCTGTTCCGAGACTTTCAATGAGCGGTCGCCCGGCAAAACGCGCCAGGCCGGTGATCGCCAGGCAGCCAGTCAGCGCGGTGCCGGCAAACACCCGCCAGCCCAGCGTGCGCACCGGAAGTGTGATCGCCATCAGAATAGCGAGAGTCCACAGTTGCGCCATCCCATCGGTGAAGAAGAGTGTCAAGCCTCCGGCCGCGGTAATGCGCGGCAGAGCCACGATGAGCGACAGAAGGGACACCGCGAGTCCGACGTTGGACAAAATGCGCGCGGTGCGAACCCGGCTGGCGGAAGACGCGGAGCGTGCAGTAAACGCCCACAGCACGCGCAGGCCGGCCGAGACGCCGATCATGACAATCACGGTGCTCACGCCAGAGGGGAGGATTCCAGTCAAGCCTGCAAGGAAGCCGGCCATCGCCACCGAGCCACTCGCGCCGGCGATCAGTGCCAGGCGTGTGTCTGAGTTCTTCGAACGGGCTCCGGCCGGGGCTCCACAGTGCTCACAGAATTTTGAGGCTGGTGGAACCGCTTTGCCGCATCCTGTGCAATTTTCCATTCCGCCCTCCACTGACAACGTGACTGTGAAGAACAGCGCCCGCTTCGTCAAGAGACTGCGTCTTAAGTCTGCATTAACCGGCAGGCCCCGCGGAATGAGCGGGTTGCGGCCGCAGATTAAGAAGCTTGGGGAGATGCGAGACAGACGAAACAACCCCCGAATTGTTGGGCCGTGCAGCCCGCGGAAGTCATGAACGCCTTTGAGCGTTAGCAACGCAAGAGAATTCATTGCCTTGCTCAAAGTTCACGGAACGAGGCTGCAGCTTCTGCCAGAAGAATGGTTGCAGGCACGTCGACAGGTTGTGAGCGAGTGCGATTCGCGCGTGTTGTTGCTCTCAATGTTGGTCAACACGTAACGCAACGGGGCAATGCGCGGCGCTTCATCCTGCAAACCGAAGCGGAACGGAAGGTCTATCTTGAACTGCTCCAACAGAGCATCGAGCGATATGGTCTGGTAATCGGGGGACTCCATATACCTGTTCCCCAAGAAAGATGGGAGTTACTTCGTCTGTCCTGCTTTTGCGCGCAAGAGGCGGCGAAGCCGCCGTTGTCATTGCGTGGCTCTCTACACTGAGTGGATGCAGTCCAATCTGTCCGGGCGAAGAGGCGCGCGACCTGTCGGGTCGGTAGTCCTCGCGTGTCACGTGGCGGTCTTGGCGGTGCTCGTCGTTCCCGCGCACACGCTCCGCTGGCCGATGATCAGTCTGAATGCCATCGCGTGGACCAAGCCGAGTTGCACTTCCGTCGGGGAATCCTTGACCGGCGCCGGCCCCTCGCGCGGTCGCCCATGCGGCGTGGCTGGGCTCGCCGTCATCGGCTTCGGACTCCACGTCCTTGTGACCGCGACGGCGATCCTTTCCGAGCGCCTCGGGCGGCTGCGCCGCGGGGAGCCGCAGTAGAGACGTGGCCAGGCGTCGCGGCGTTCGGGCTCTCAGACGTCCGACCCCGCCTTCGACAGTGTGGTCGACCTACGGGAGAGGACGCGCCCAAGGAGGCGCCGCTCCCGGCGTAAATTATGCGCCTGACGGGAATGGTATTTTGCGTCGACACTCTTTTTCAAAGTACCACTTCCGTCATGCGCATAAATCCGGAAGATATGTATCGTGTCCCCCCGATTGGCCCGACCGACGGTCCCAGCGGCCGGTATAGATGCCGTTGTCCGTTTTGCGGGTCGAAGAGCCTATATAGACAAGCGGATCAGTGGTTGTTGCAAAATCGCCAAGACGCCTGACGGCCAGCGCTGCTGTGCCAGCGACAGAAACGAGCGGTGAGTAACGGTTTGGGGCATTCACTCTCCGAACGCAATCATAACCCGGCCTTGCAAGACCTGGGTTTACAGCGATTTACGTTACGGTCGTTCCCCTAGAGTGCGGTTGAGAACCTAAGTAATACCGGGAAAGGCGTATGGCGTGCACTGGCTCCCGGAGTGAAGTATAGCCATCGGGGGTAAAGCCGTGTCCCCTCTGTCTCGCCGAGCTCAGGTAATCGGTGCAGCGTTTACGCAAGCTTCCGAGAACCGTGACGAAAGTGCGCGAGATAAGTTCAGTTTTCGATGCACGAAACAACAAGGGAGAAAGATGAAACGCAAGCTTATCGCATACTCTTTGGGAGCAATGTCGCTCCTGTTCACCAGCGGCGCCTATGCAAAATCGTCAAACCTGGCAACCGTGCCCTTTTCATTCATCGCGGCAGGCGTAGAGCTGCCTGCCGGCGATTACTGCATTCAGCAAGACGCCACAAGTCATATCATCACGATTGCCGATCTTAGAAGCGGCAAGTCAGTGCATGCGTTCGCTTCACAACAAGAGGCGCTGCCGATGACCGCAACCGCTAAACTCATTTTCAATCGCTACGGAAATCAACATTTTCTCGCAGCGGTTTGGACCGGCGCTGGTGGCGAAGCAAAAATACTTTCCGCGTCCAGCATGGAAAAGCAATACCGAGAGAGCAGAACCCCAGAAACAGTCGCCATGAAGTAAAGCCGTGGGAGACCATTCCAGGTCGGGAGCCGGAGTCTTCACTCTGGCTCCCACCCATACGCCGTAGTTCCCGCCGCAAACATCCTCACGCCTTCTGCCATTTTCACTTTCTGTTCTTCCATCAACCTGCCACCAGGGCTACGAATCGCCTTATCGCGCTAAGAATTCCTAGCCGTTCAGTTGTCTGGGAAGTTATGAGGACAGCATACCTATCCCCTCGCGGCGCACTGCTGCAGAAGATAGGTACGCATTGTAGTGGACCCCAAAAGTGAGACACGGCGGGCGGGAAAATCGGGGACATTTATCGGCCATAATGGGGCAGGCCGATGAAGAAGAAGAAGCCTAAGAGCTACAGCACAGATTTTAAACAGGACGCGGTGCGCCGGATGGCGCAGGACGCCAGCATCACCGGTCTGGCGAAAGAGTTGGGTATCCGCCGGAGAAAGAAAGCAGCAAGAAAGCAGGATTTGTTCGTCCTGATTTGTTCGCAACTGTCCCTCAAACTTTTTGTCTCAACCACGGGGTCCACTGCAATACGTCCCCGAAAAGCCCCGTCAATTCTCTGAAGGCCTCTCGACGTGATCTATGACGAGAACTTCCTCGAAGCCTTTTTGCGACCCAAGTCGAAGTCCCAGTTGCTCCTCGAGGGCGGTGAATATGGAAGGTTTGGTGTTGTCGGTTTCGCCGCCGGGGGTTACAGGAGCGAACTCCAGATTAACCTTGAAGGACCCTGTGAATCCCGTCTCGTCGAGCACTGGTCGGTCGAGCACGCCCGCAAGAACGGCTGCGAACCACTCCATTGAGACTTTTTCATTGGTGATTGACTCGGGCGTCACCCCCATTCCAGCGCAGCTGGCTTGCGGATCTGCATCCCGAGACTTCAGACCATGGAAACACGGCTCAGTCTTCGCATTGGGTAGCTTCAGTCCATTCCTCGCTGGGAGCAGGACATAAACCCGCGCTTCGCGTTTCTCCGTGTGAACCTTCAGGCCGAATCTGTCTTTCAGCAGGTTCTGCATCATCAACGAAAACTCATCGCGGCTTAGGTTGGGGTCCGACGCCACTGCCGAGACATCATAACCGTCTGTAACAACCCACGACGGAGCGCCGGATAATTTCTGGTGCCAACCGTTTCTAATGAGCAGCTCCAGGGTGACGTTGGTTGCCGTAAAGCGTCCTCCCACTGGCGGCACCAACCACGGGCGGCTTCCTGAAACATCTCTTTTGACAGATGCGACCTCGAATTCTGGCCGCGATGCGGGCGCTTGCGCCACGACCGTCACCGAAGAAAAGAGAAGACTGGCAATCACGATGAGTTTGCGCATAGGTTCGCTACGTCAGAATCCAATTGTGATCAGTGCTTACGAATCCCAATACATCAGACGTACCGGCTATGAAAATGTCCGCGTGGCGATTTGGGGGGCGGAATTGCTCTAATGTCAGCGAGGCGTGCTCTCCATGCTCGTTGCGGGAAACTCCACCCGTCCCCGCCCCACTCCCTGTTGTGGGTCTCCTCATTTATTTGAGGGCTGGTTGACCCTCCCGTCCGTCCGGGTTTTCTGGGTCCCCGACTTTCGCCCAAGCGACTAGAAGCGAGTTTCTCGTTACTGATCGCCTTCGATAAGGTCGAGACGAAGAACGAGCAGGATCGCCTCGGTGACCCATCCTCTCCGCTGTGGTCCCTGCACGCTTGTTCTCTGTAAAGCGAGTCCAGTCGTCAGGGCCATGATGATCTCGGCGAGATTCTTGGGGTCAGATGGTGGAACACGGTCAAGCTTGGCGAACAGTTTGCTCACAAGCCCGGCCATAGTCTCGATGTGCGTGCGGTGCAGCTTGCCATAGGTCTTCGCAAACGTCTTGTCACGGCAGGCCTGCAGCTGAAACTCGGCCGAGAGAAGCCCGAAGTCGAAATTGGAACTCCCTTCGCTTTGGGTGTTTCGGATGAGCGAGACGAGCTCCGCGCCCGAAATGTCTCGCGCAAGAAGCTGCGCCAACGATTCGATCTCTCGCCGCTTATGTATATCGAGGAGCTCAAGAAAGATCGCTTCCTTGCTTTCGAAATTGGAGTAAAACGCCCCTTTGGAGTAGCCCGCATTCTCCGCTATCAGGTCAACAGACGCACCTTCATAGCCGCCTCTCGCAAACAATTGCGCTGCCGAATCCAGCAGCCTTGTCCTGGTTTCGAGCCGGCTCTCCTGCCGGGTCAGTCTTTGTTTGGTCGTCTTCACCACCCTTGTAGCATAGCGCACAAAAACTATTTGCAACTGAAATACCATGCGGTATATCTATACCTTAAGGAATCTCGGATGCTGACCCTGGTTTGCTTTCGGGATGCAATCCGTCCAGAGAAGAGGAATGAGTGGCGAAGACAATATTGATTACAGGTTCGTCGAGCGGCATCGGGCGTGCCAGCGCGTTATATTTTGCACATAAGGGCTGGAATGTAGCCGCGACCATGCGCGACCCGCTTAAGGCCGATGTCGCACTTCAGCATCCGCAGATCAGTCTGTTCGCGCTGGATGTCATGGATGCGGGCTCCGTTTCTCATGCCGTAGCCGCGACCTTGGCTCGCTACCAAAAGATCGATGTCTTGCTGAACAACGCGGGCTACGCCTTGTTCGGCCCCATGGAAGCAAGCGACAGCGCGCAGATTCAACGGCAGTTCGCGACAAATTTGTTCGGTTTGATCGAAGTGACGCAGCAGGTTATCCCGGCCATGCGCGCCGCGGGCGGGGGCCTGATCCTGAATGTGTCTTCCATCGTAGGCCGTTTGGCGCTGCCGTATGCTTCTTCCTACGTTGCAACAAAGTTTGCGGTGGAAGGCTTGAGCGAAGCGATGCGCTATGAGCTTGATCCGTTTCATATCCGCGTCAAACTCATCGAACCCGGAAGCGTTCTTACCGAATTCGGCAAAGGGAGCATGCAGGTTGCGACGGGCGAACCCTATCAGGCGAGCATGAATAAATTCCTCGGTGTCTTCAGCAAAAGTAATGCAAGGGCAGCGCGGCCGGAGGAAGTTGCGAAGGTTATCTACGGTGCCGCGAATGATGCCTCAAACCGGTTGCGTTACCTGGCGAAGCCTGGCCCACTCTTCTGGTTGAAGCAGGTCTTGCCCGACGCATTATGGCGCCGCTTGCTAGTGAAGGCTATGGTGAATTAGGAGGGCTCTGCGATGAAAATACTGTTGCTGGGCGCCACAGGTTTTGTGGGGAGAAATGTGTTGGCGCAGGCTCTCGCGAATCCTGCTGTAGCAGGCGTCATCGCACCCACTCGCCGCCCATTGGAACCACATGCGAAGCTGACAAATTATGTCGCCGATCGCCTGGAAGTGTCGTTGTGCGAAGAAATCAATGACGGAATCGACGGGGTCATCTGTTGCCTGGGAACGACGATCAAGAAGGCAGGATCAAAAAATGCGTTTCGCGAAGTGGACTACGAGCTGCCGTTGAGGTTTGCTCGGGCTGCGCATCACCGCGGAGTGGACTCATTTGTCCTTGTCACAGCGAGTGTTGCTTCCGCCAACTCCGCGATCTTCTATTCCAGAATCAAAGGCGAAGTCGAGCGAGACATTCGGCTGGTCGGCTTCAGATCACTGACCATCATACGACCCGGGTTGATCGGCGGTAAACGCGACGAGCCACGAATCATGGAGGAAATTGCATTGCGATTCGTAGGGATTCTTGCGCCGATTCTGCCGAACAAATTTCGGATCAATCCTGCTGACACCATCGCCGCCGCATGTCTCAATGCTGTCATGGCAGGTGATCCAGGTGTCCATATTCGCAAGGCAGAAAGTTTGGGGTGAAGGGACCGACGAACTAACCACTACAATAGCCAAAAGTGATTACTTCGTCTGCCCTTTCAACCTCGTCCGGCGCGGAAACTCCAAGGAATCTGGACAGAACTTGCGGTCTGTCGCCACCTTTTCCCCTTGAGGATGATTGGCCCATCCGATGAGGAGAACGAACAGGACGAATGGAGCACGGAATGATTCCGCAAGACAAGATCGCGGCCGCGACGCGCGGCCTCAACCAGGCCTTCGGGGTCGCCGCATTTGACGACATACAGGACTTGACCGAGCGGCCCGGTTCCAACCGCGCCTTTCGCATCGTGGTGCGAGGGTCAGCCTACCTGTTGCGGATCAACACGCGCGCGGGCGACGTCCCGCGTCACTTCGACTGCATGCACCGGGCGGCGGAAGCAGGATTAGCTCCGCGCGTCTGGTACACAAGCGCCGAAGATCGAATCTCGATTACTGATTTTGTGCAGGCGGTGCCTTTGCCGGCAGCGGACGCGCTGCGTCGCGTGCCTGCCGCCCTGCGCGTCCTGCACGCGCTGCCACCGTTTCCCGTGGCCTCGTTCAATACCACGTGTACGTTCCTGCTGAGCAAGGGGCCTGCCCTGGACGGGTTCCTCCAGAAGTTCCGGGCCGCGAACGTCCTGCCGGAACGCGACGTCGTGGAACTTCTTTCTCAAGTCGAGCGTTTAGCGGCTGCTTACTCCTCTCTCGATCCCGCCCCGGCACCGAGTCATAACGACCTGTTTAAGCCGGACAACATGCTCTTTGATGGAAGCCGCCTGTGGATGGTGGATTGGGAAGCTGCGTTCCAGAACGATCGGTATGCCGACCTGGCGGTGGTGGCGAATATGCTCGTCGCCAGTGAAACGGAGGAGCAGATCTACCTTCAGGAATATTTCGGAGCACCACCCGATGCGTACCAGGCAGCCCGGTTCTATCTAATGAGGCAGCTCGCTCACATGTTCTACGCCCTGGTTTTTCTGAGTCTGGACTGCGACGGTAAGCCGACAGACGGGAGCGAGCCTGTGCCGGCATACAGCGAGTTTCAGCGGCGCTTCTGGGCGCGCGAAGTCGGCCTGGGAGACAGTCATGCGAAAACAGCGTACGGACGGGTTCATTGGGAGCAGTGCAAGTACAACCTGCGCCAACCAAGATGCGAGGAAGCATTGCAGATCGTCGCAAACGGACACGCCGCCCCATAGTCACGCATCCTCTAGATCCTCAACCATGTCGTGGCGCTGTCCGATGGTGCCTGATCACACCGTTCCTCAACGAGAGGCACTCTTCTTCAGCGCAAAGTGAGTCAGCATTTGCCACCGTGGCGGAGCGGTTCCTACGAAAAGTTGCGGTTGCGATGGTATTTCAACGTTTGTGACCGATGGCGAAGCGGGAGAAATCAAGTTCACCGGACGTCCCGGAGGATGAGGAAGTCCCTTCCCTTGCCTCCATGGACTGCGGAGTAGAGACAGGGTCCGGAGAACGCTTCGTCGCTGGCTTGCGCAGCCGGCGGCGCTTCTACGAGTAACTGACCCGTCTGTCCGCTGTAGACAGACGGGCCCAGCGGTGCGACCAGTTCAGAGGTTAAGATTGGGGTTAGGATTGGCTGCGGTTTCTCTTTCTCGTCGCTCATAAGTACCATCCTTCTGCTTTCCTTCACTTACCGCGACTTATTCAAACCTGTCGAACACGTCCCCGTGTGACAAGACGAAGCAGCAGCGTGAGAACCACCGCGCCGATGACCGCAACAAAGATCGTATAGATAAGACCGCCCTGGCCGGCCATGCCGACAGCGCGCATCAGAAAGCCACCGATCACCGCGCCGATAATGCCGACGACGATATCCATGACGGGGCCATAGCCTCCGCCGCTCATCAGCTTGCCGGTGAGCCAGCCCGCGATGAGCCCAACAATGATCCACCAAAGTATGAACATAGCCACTTCTCCTGATTGCATCTGCAAATGCGTAAATCCCTGCCTGCGCCCTTACCAGAGCGCAGGCTCAGGACAATCGTTAAACCCTGCGGCGTACCGGATCGTTTGCGCTGACAGCGGGTCGGACGTCCACGCCCTGGTCCACACGGTCGCGGTAGGCCCCGTTGTGGGTGCGCGTTTCGTTGGCGGCAACATCGGCATCGCGATCCACGCCGTGCGTGCTGACGGCCTTCTCACCAGAGGAGGCGATGTCATCCGCTCCCGTTGCCTTGAGAATCTGCTTGGCCCGGGAGACTTCATCGGAGCTGTCACAATGCACCGAGACCAGGATGCCGCCGTCCTTTACCCGGCCTTCGTAGCGCTTGGCTTCGTACTCGGGAATGCCCATGCCTACCAGGGCGCCGACGATGCCACCCACCGCACCGCCCACACCCAGGCCTGCGAGCGCGCCCATGATCGGACCGGCCGCAATCAGCGGACCGACACCGGGTATGGCCAACGCGCCGATGCCGGCCAGCAGGCCAAGCGTTCCGCCGACCGTGCCGCCCACGCCGACACCCGTTGCCGCCCCTTCCGGAGCTTTCGTGTTTTTCTCAGCGGCGAAATCCTTCGATCCTTGCGTATCGGACATCAGCACCGAAACGTCGGAGTTTGAAAAGCCTGCGGCGCGAAGCTGGTCCACTGCAAGCTCCGCCGACGGTCTGCTCGCGTAAATGCCAAATGCTGCTGTATTTTTTCCTGCCATAGTGATCCCCTTTTTTTGAAGCAGTGAGCTGTGGTGCCTCTACTGCGCGACGGTGAGTTGGTTAGTAACCCTGTCCGGGCTACCGACGATAGATTGCGCCTTGGAAGCAATGGTCTGCTTCTCATCCTCGGAATGGACGGGACCCTTCAGCGTGACGGATCCGTCTTTGGTGATGATCTTGACGTTGTGTCCGTAAGTCGAAAGCGACTTGTCGGCCATCAGCGCCTGGCGGATTTTTTTGGTGAGCATGCGGTCCGAGGCCGCGCTTGATTGCTGATCCGCAGTGTTGCCTTGGGCCTGGTTCGCGGCGGAGTTGTCTGGGCTGGTCTGGGCTTGCAATGCGATAGGCATTGCAAGCGCAGACACCAGGGCTGCATTGCCGAGCAAACGCGAAGCGAATAGTCGATACCGAACTGTTGTCATTGTGTTGCCTCATGCACGCTGGGTGAGAGTGTTGGTGTACCGTCGAACTGCTAAGAACGTCTTACATACAGACGTTAGGAAGCGGTCCTTAAGAAAGTGGTTGCTGCGGATCGATCAGCTTCTAACTTATCTCTTATGTTCGATATCGAACATAAGGGCTGCATGGCGTACGATGACTAAGTGGTCATTTGCCAGGGGGCACACGAACTTGAGCAACTTTAAAAACACGCTGCTGCAGCATCTGGACGACGAAACGCTGGAGCGTTTGAATCTGAAGCCGGTAAGCTTTGAGGCCAGGCACGAGATCGAAAATCCGGGCAAGCCGATCGAGCATCTTTATTTCGTCGAAGAAGGCATGGCCTCGATGACGGCTACGTTCAAAGACGGCTCGCAGGTAGAGGTGGGCATGTTCGGCTACGCATCGGTGATCGGCGTGCCTGCGCTTATGGGGACAAAGCTCAGCCTCAACCGGGTCTATACCCAGATTGAAGGCTTCGGCTATTCGTGCACCATTGACGTGGCCCGGGCAGAGTTTGTGCGGGGCGAAGTCTTCCAGGCATTGATGCTGCGGTATGTGCAGGCGCAACTGGTGCAGGCGGCGCAGTCGGCGGCGTGCAATGCCAAGCACAATATGGAGCAGCGGCTTGCGCGATGGCTGCTGCTTTGCAGCGACCGTGCGCATGCGAAGACCTTCAAGATCTCACAAGAGTTTCTCGCGGACATGCTGGGAAGCACGCGTCCCACGGTTTCGATTGCGGCTGCCACGTTGAAGGATGAGGGGCTGATTGAGTACAACCGCGGCGTGCTGCGCATTCTGAATCCGCGCGGGCTCGAAGCACGGGCCTGTGAGTGCTATGACATGACCAAAAATTACCTCGACAACTATGCGGACGTGGACGCCACCTTCACGTCGTAGGAGAAGGGAGTGCAGCCGATGAATCGAGCGTATGTCTCTCCAATCGTCTTCTCAGAATGGCTGCCTACGGGCGTGATGGTACATTTCCAGGGCGGCCTTTCGGTCTTTTTCCCAGTGGAGTTTCTCTACGAGCAGAGAACGGCGCCCCCTAACCGTGTGTTCCAGGCAGAGTGAAGTGCGTGCATTCGCGAGGCCTGGCCCGGCTTGCGGTACCCTCGCAATGTCGTCCTCGGTTCCTAAGATGAGGCGGCCTGTGCGGCCTCCCTCTTGCCCAATGTCCGCGCAGCGCAGCTCGATCCCATTGAGGCGCTCCGGCCCGCGTAGCCAGGAACACGATGAACGCTGGCGCACAATCCGCCCATGCATTCATCGAGAATGATGGCAGGGAGAAACCCGAGTTTTGAGTTTTGGTCGAATTACCGCCAATCCGGAAGTTGAAAATAGAGTTCCGTCCGGATAGCTGACCATCCGCTCGTGACCAAAGAGTAAGGCTCCGTCCAATTGGCGGACGCGGCGTGGACCCTCGGTGGTGCCTGCAAGTCTCGTTTTCGGTTACCTTCCCTCACGGTTGGTAACTGAAGCCAACTTCCAACGCTGCCGCAATTTCGTTTATCGCCCGTTGGAACGCGAAGAAGCGCGAGTGTGGTTTCCAATATTAAAATGAAGTGGCGTTAGGAGGCTGAGATGAATCGTTCCCAAGCCTTCAAGGTCATGCTCCCATTTATCGCGGTGAGCTTCGGCCAAGCGTCGGGCAGGTTGCCTGCGCCGCGGACGGATACAGCGCAGCATGCGCCGCTCTCATCCGAAGCCAATGCGTCGCCCCTCGGTCAAGTTAGCGTCGATTCTCAAGGAGACGTCCGCTACAAAATGGAAGTGTCGGTCGACGAGGTCCGGCTGACCTTTCACGCTGCCGACAAGTCTGGACGGCCCGTGAACGATCTGAAGCGGGCCGACCTTGACTTGTTCGACAACGAGGCTGGCCCAGGTGCGATTGTTGCCCTGCAGATGTTGAAGGAACGACCCCTCCGCATAGGATTTTTAGTCGATGCTAGCGGATCCGTTTCAGGTGATCTAAGTCGGAGTCGCGCAATTGCCATAGCGGCGGCTAAGACCCTGATGCAGAAGAAGGGTGACCAGGGTCTTGCTATCGGGTTCCGTAGAGCACGGGACATCAATCAACCTTGGAGTCGCGATTTCGATGCCGTGGCTGATGGCATAAGGCGAATTGGTTCGAGAGCTGACGCTTCGCTTGACGGAACGAGCCTTTTCGATAGCTTGTGGAGCACTTGTTACTATGAGTTTCGCGGACAGGAGCAGGATGTTCAAAATATCATACTGCTATTTTCGGATGGGATCGATACCTCAAGCCATGCCACGTTGGAGCAGGCCGTCGGTGCTTGCCAACAAGCTCATACCAGCGTATTTGTCCTCACTTCAACCCCGGATCCCTCCGACCTATCCATGGGGCACCGAACAATCCGTAAGTTAGCCGAGCAAACGGGTGGCAGCGTCATCCTATGCGGTGGATCAGAAGTCGAAGTCAGCCACGCTATCGACGCACTCGCGAGTGACATTCGCAGCGAATATCAGCTCTTCTACCGTCCGCAAAGCTTGAAACGCGATGGTTCTTTCCATCGGATCGTCTTGGTTGGGCCGCCGCGAGTTGCCGCAATTGTTGGCCAATCCGGATACTATGCACTTCCGAAATAGGGCCGGTCGCGGACGAGGTTGGTAGCCACATTCGGACCGCGAGGCCCTCCCTGCATCGCCTGGCTAGATGTATTTTCACCTGGAGAAGGTCCTGGGGATTTTAAGGAGAACTCAATCGACCGAATGCCGCCCATCCACTAGTCCGGGTTTGACGCGAGAACCTGGTCAGAGGTAATGAAACGCTTAGCCCATTGATCTACACGATAGATCGCGTTCCCACTGGTATTCTGATCAGAATAGTCGTGAGAGTGCGAACAGATGCAGCTTTGCGGAACTGCTGCCGGGCTTTCCGACGCAGTTCTTTACAGAGAGGGGAGATGGGCGCCTTGAAAGCGCTTTGATCCCCACCCCTCCACAAAGGTTGACCTCACAGCATTCCTCGATGAGGCCATCCACGCCGGGATAGATCTCGTTCAGATAATCTCTTCGAACTCTCACGGTCCGATATTGCGGTTCAGTTTGGTGCAACTAGGCGAGAGCTGGATTTGCAGACTGTCCCGACGCTAGTGCCGGACAACGCCGTTAATCGGAACAGTTCCGAAGTGATTGCTCGCTTTTGAGCCCGGGGCAAACGTCAGCGTGATATTTGAGAACGGCACCTCATTTGAACCGGTGATGCATACCATAAGCTGGGACTTTTCGCCGTTGGGTGCAAACGGCGCATTGCCCCCATTCCCGGTAGTGCTCGCCATCCCGACAACGACAAAACCGGTTGTCGTGGCGGCAACGGCGAAGTGGGCGGTAGGACAGTTCTCTGCCACGTAGTTAGGATCAGAGATCACGCGTGCGTTCCTCATGGTGAAGTGATGCGTATGTTGGTCACGCAGGGTCGTGTCGGTCGTTTTGTTGCCGATCATCCAAAGGTCGGAATGCTCCATGTTCAGTGCCGCACGAAAATCGACGGCATCGAAATTAGGATAGACCTCGAGCGACCACGTTCCGCGAATCTCGTACCCTCCCATCGCGTAGGGGTTGTAGTCGTTGATCGTTCCCTTGAGTGTGGTGGAGCGCGGACCCTCAGCAACCGACACACTGCTCAGCGCCAGGACCATGACCGCAATTTGCGTAGACAGCAGGAAAGCCTTATTTTTCACACCAAACCTCCATCCTCTTGATTTCGGACAGCGCATACTGCCCACAGCCTTAGCTCTTCAACGGTTGAAGTCTTTGGCGTGGGCGAGGGCGCTGCCAAACTGGTGTCGATCATGGCTCATGCACGCGGACTTGAGCCATGGGCCAAGGCTTACCAGCTTCTTATCAATTCCTGTTCTGCTAAGTTGCAGAAACCACGACACATCTGCCAGCTTTGAAGGTTTTGTGGAATAATTATCCGATTTTCGGGGGGAAGACATGCCGGAGGTTGGAGGAGTTATCAAATTCGATCAGTTTGAGGTCGACCTTCGCGCCGGCGAGCTTCGCAGGAATAACCGGCCAGTCAGACTGCAGAACCAGGTCTTCAGGCTTCTGACGAAGTTCCTCGAAGATCGTGGCGAGGTGTTAACTCGAGAGCAGTTACGAATGCACATTTGGCCGTCTGATGTGTTCATCGATTTCGATAATGGACTGAGCGCTGCTGTCCGTAAACTGCGAGTCGTGCTGGGCAGACCTCCGGGGGCCAAAGGCAACAATAGCTACATCGAAACCGTGCCGCGGGTTGGATACCGATTTGTCTCGCTCGAGAATGGAACGGACACCAACACCAGGCGCATCATTTCCGTAGCGATTCTGCCTTTCACGAGCAATCCAGATAGCTCGGACCTCGACTATCTGTGTGAAGGCATGACCGAAGCCCTGATTGACGCTGTCTGTCAGATTCGCGGGGTCGCGAAAGTAATCGCTCGTAATTCGGCCTACCGATTCAAAGGGCGTGACCCGCAGGAAGCAGGGCGCGAACTCGGTGTACAGGCAGTGGTGATTGGAAGTGTGCACCCCGCCGGCGACCATGTGCTGGTGAGAGCTGAGCTGATCAGCACAACTGAGGGTTTGCGCCTTTGGGGAGCCAGCTATGAGCCACTCATCGAGGAGCTTTCACTGCTTCCATCGACAATCGCATTGGCTTTGCGGGATCGCCTGGGATCGAAGCAGCGCACTGGGGTGGCGCGCGGCGTATCTCATCGGTCGACTGAAAATTCCGAAGCCTATCGTCTTTACTTGCGGGGAAGATACTTCTGGGCCAAGCGCCCGGGAGCGGGTTATGTAGAAAAAGCAATTGAGCTGTTCGATGAGGCGGTTGCACTCGATCCAGCCTTCGCTCTGGCCCACGTTGGGCTCGCCGACTGCTACAACACATTAGGCGCATGGGAAGCCGGCGTTCTGGAGCCGGCGATCGCATTGGAACGGGGCAAGGCCGCCGCCAGTCGGGCCCTCCAGCTGGATTCCAATCTTGCGGAAGCACACACCTCGCGTGGCTATTGTCATTTCCACTATGAGTGGAACTGGGGCTGCGCCGAGGCCGCGTTTAAGCGAGCCATTGATCTGAACCCCAATTACTCTCACGCTCACCATTGGTACTCTCACCTGCTGGTCGCCCAGGGAAGGTTGAAAGAGTCGCTGGAACACAGCCTGCGCATTATCGAACTCGATCCTTTCGACCTGCTTATCAATTCGCACCTCGCATGGCACTACCACATGGGGGGACATTACGAGGAGGAACTCGAAGAATCGAACAAGCTCCTCGAAATGGAACCGAACTTTCATAAAGCTCATTACTTCAAGGGTCTCGCTCTCGGGCAGCTCGGAAGTATCCGCGACGCCGTGAAGGCACTAGAAAAGTCATATCAGCTCTCGGGAAGCACATTCATGCTGTCTGCGCTCGGACATGCATGCGCAGTTGCCGGTGATAGGGACAAAGCAGTTCACATACTCGGCACATTGAAGGATTTATCGAAGAGCCGCTACGTAGCGGCGTATGAACTTGGTACGATTCACGTGGGACTGCATGAATACGAGCATGCGCTTGATTGTCTGGAAAGAGCGTATATAGAGCGGTCCGGTTGGATACCGTATCTCCCTGTCGATCCAACATTCGCGCCTTTGCGAAGTGAACCTCGGTTCCAAAGAGTATTGCGTAGTATTTCAAACTCTTGAGGTAATTCTTGGGTAACGCCGAGATTGAGCGGTGATCGGATACCCAATCCGCAAGTAACCGGCTCGACTGCCTCCCCAGCTGGCTTTGCGCAGGTCTCCGACAGCAGAACAGGCGCGGAGGCTCACCAGCGAGCGAACAGGTCGAAGGTAATCCGGTGACAGCATACTCATCCACCGTTTATTACATCGCAGGAAACGTGCAACCGGTAAGCTGTCACCGCAATTGCCCTATTGCACCGTCAGGCTGTAAGTTGCCGAATGCGTTGTGGAGCCCGCAGTGCCGGTAATAGTTACTTGATAAGTTCCTTTGGGCGTGGTCGACTTTGATCCCGATCCCCCGCATCCGGTGACCGTAGAAGCGGCCAGAATCATCAGCACGAAGCCAAGCTGCGCGTACCATAGGCCCTTGTTCTTGCGACGGCGCAACAGCGTTAAGCCGAGGAATCCGCCTCCGCCTACGAACGCCAGTGCTGTCACCGGGCCACGGCCGGGTTCTGATGGGTAATGGAGAGCAGCCGAAGCTACATTCGTACTGAGCGTCAACGTCGATGTCACCGCGGCGGTCCCGCTCGGGGTGGCGGTTGCAGGACTGAAGCTGCATGCCGTGTCGCTCGGCAAGCCTGTACAGGTGAACGAAACCTGCTGGTTGAATCCTCCCGACGGGGTGATGGACACCATGGAGGTGGCGGAACTGCCTGCAGTCGCCGTTCCACTCGATGGGCTCAACTGCATGGTGAAATCCCCTGTGGGGGCCGCAGAGATGACCACGCTGACCACGGACGAGGTCGAAGCGGCATTGCCCGTATCGCCACCATAACTCGCGGTGATGGAGTGGGTGCCCACGCTGAGGGTGGAACTTGCATACGTTGCCGTGCTTGAGGACAAAGCGCCCGTGCCCAACGACGTTGTCCCATCGTAGAACGTAACTGTACCGGTAGGAATTCCGGACCCGGAGGTTTCTGCAACCATCGCGGTAAAGGTGATGGAGGCGCCAGACGTTGCGCTGGTAGCGGACGCGGTGAGAGTGGTGGACGTGGCAGGAAGAGCCGGCGCGGCATTCACGACGATGGTGACCGCGGTAGAAGTGCTGGCGCTGAAATTTGTGTCTCCCGAGTAGACAGCGGTGATGCTTTGCGAGCCCACGGGAAGGGCCGACGTTGCGTAAGTGGCGACTGCCGCGGAGGAAAGCGTCCCAGTGCCAAGCGTCGTTGACCCGTTCATAAACGTAACCGTGCCGGTTGGCGTGCCGGAACCGCCGGAAGCCGCTACCGTGGCCGTGAGGGTGACACTGGAGCCGGCGGTAATGGTTGTGGCTGAGGCAGCCAGGGTGGTTGTTGTCGGCGTGGTTGCCGTTACCGCGGGTGCGGGGCTATTGAGCAGGATCACGTTTCCGGCAAGGACATCGGGTTTGCCGTCGTTGTTGAGATCCATTGCAATCGCGGGCGATCCCGCTCCGATATTAAGCAAATCCTTCGGGGCGATGTAGCCGCTTTCCGGCACTGAGGTAAACGATCCGTCCCCCTTGCCGTAGAAGATGCCGCTGAAGTCGTTGTCATCGATGAGGAGGAGATCGACGTGCTCATCGCCGTCAAAATCGGCGGCAGCGAGCCCAGCGCTGCGGATTGCGTCCCCACCGGTGAGATTCGAGGTGACCGCATTGGCAAACGTGCCATCCCCGTTGCCCAGGGCGATGACGGACTCGGCCTGGCTGGACGAGGTCTCTGCCAGGAAGCCGAGATCAGGTTTGCCGTCGTTGTTGAAATCCGCCACGACGGGATGCCGTAAGCATTCGCAGCCACAGTGACCGGAGTGGGCGCCTTAAACGTGCCGTCCCCATTTGCAAGAAAGACATTGACCTGCGTGGTAGCGCCCGCGGCCACACTGTAATTGGGCACAAGCACCACCAGGTCAGGTACACCGTCCTTGTTGAAGTCGGCAAGGTTCGTGATTTGGTCCAAGGTGCCCACGCCCGGCGAAGTGGTACTGCTGTAGGTGCTGGTGAGGGTAGCCGTGGTGCTGAAGGTTCCGTTGCCGGTTCCGGTGAGAACAACCAGGCCTAGCAGATAGGGAGTCACGCCGGTCCCGCCGGCAAAGTCGTTGTACGCGAAGATAAGGTCGGCGTGGCCGTCCTTGTTGAAGTCAGCAATCTCGAGGCCGCCCACGGTCAGCATGTTGTCGAAGCCGGAAGCAGGCGCGATCTGTGGAAACGGGTACGGGACCGGCGTTTGGAAGGTTCCGTCGCCATTGCCGAGAGCGACAAAATAGATAGGATACGGATAGGTAATGGGAAAGCCGGAACCCGGGTTGATGGCGGTGAGGCCATTGTCCACGAATGCCAGGTCGGGTTTGCCATCGCCGTTCACATCGGCGACAGCGAAGCTGGTGGCGGCTATGCTGGCCACCCCGGTGAATTTGTAGCCGTTGACCGTGAAACTGTCCGGCGCGGTGACGGTGGAGGTGGGATTGAACGTACCCTTACCGCTGCCCAGGGAAACGGCAAAACCCGGGTTTGCGGGTTGGGCCCCCAAAACCCCCGTGGCGTTGGAGAGGAGATCGGGTATTCCATCGCCATTGAGGTCGACGAGATTGTTGCCGCCGTATATTCCGGGAGCCAGCGGAGCACCCTGGAAGGTTCCGTCGCCATTGCCCATCAGCACGTAGGACTCAGTCTGATTGCTGTCATCGCCGCCGTAGATGCCGTTGTCGGCAAGACCGACATAGATATCCTGGTTGCCGTCGCCATCGATATCAGTTACAGTGACAAATCCTGTATCCTCGATGGAGGCATAGCTCTTGCCTGCAGTGAAGGTCCCATCGCCTTTGCCCATCCAGGTGGAGACCGTGATTCCGTTGTTGAGAACAAGATCGAGCTTGCCGTCGTTGTTCAGGTCGCCGCTGGCCAGGTTTGGCCCTTCACTGCTGAGCGCCGTGGGATAAGGGAATGCCGGAGCCGAGACGGCGGTGAAGGTGCCGTCCCCTTTGCCCAGGAATACCAGGCCATTGGAGCAAACAATATCTTTCTTGCCGTCGCCGTTCACGTCGGCAGCGATCAGGCTAACAATGGGCTCGGAGCCGGGGCTTATCGACCCGGTCAAGATAGGAGCGGCGAAGCTTTGCGCAGCCTCGAAGGTTCCATCCCCTTTGCCCAGCAGGACCGAGATCTGCTGGGAGGTCATATTGCTGGGATCGGTTGCTGAAACCACGACAATATCCGGATGTCCATCTCCATTGACGTCGTCGATCACTGCCGCACTGGCCGCGGCGCCCGCGGTCGGGTAGGAAACCGGGGTCTGAAATGTGCCGTTGGGGCTCGCGAGCATGACAGAGACGGAGGGGCTAGTTGCACTTCCATTGACGACCACGAGGTCGTTGTTGGTGTCTCCGTTGAGGTCCGCGGTTGCCAGGGTAGTCGCGGAGGGCAAAGAAGTGTCGGTTGTTTGCGTGAGGCCATTGTTGGAGTTGAAGAGAACGACCGCGGTGCCGCTGTTGTTGGCTACCACCGCGGCAAACACCAGCACGTTGCTTGCAGTTTCTCCGACAAAAACGCCGGGACGCGAACTGATGCCGGTACTCGTCTCCCGGCATCCTTTGGCGAAGACGTCAGGAGTGGTCTTGAGGGAGGCCTGCTGGTGCAGGATCTGTTCGTAATGCTGGGTGACGGTGCCTGGATCGGTGCTGCTGGCTACCGTAATGAGACCGAGGGAGCAATCCGCTTCCCGCACCATCAGAAAGTCGCCTTGCGGCGGCCCCTGAATGACGGTGAAGTTGCCCTGAAAGCCGCCCGTCCCAGTCTGCGAGCCATCGGTTCCGGTCAAGCGCGGATGCTCGGTTGTGGCGGAACCCGTTGACGGCCGCTGCTCCCGGACTCATGGTGTCCGGAAGATTAGGAGCTGGGAAAGATGCTAGACACGATGTTCATCGTGTTAAGTCGCGTAATTGAGCGATAAGTCTGATCGCAACTGTTGATCCCCATGAGCATCAGAGACGAGCAGACGAGGAACACGACCGAGAGACAGTTGCTGAGGAGACGCCGCGCATCGGTTTGGCGGCAATAGGCCGAAACGCGGCAACCGCCTTGACCGAGGCGCTTCCCTACAAGGCGCGCATGAAGGCGAAACCAACCGACCGGCGAGACATTTGAAATCTCAAGCATCACGAGCTCCAGACAGGTTCTGCTGTGATTCCGGCGAATCCGCCGGTGGAAGCAAGCGGAGTCTTATGCCATCCCGCCTTCTTGTTCGCGGAAACCTGTTTTTTTCTTTACTAAAAGCGGTGTCTGAAAATGCGGAAACATCACGCGGATTTTGCGATCTATCGGGAATCTCGGATGGAGGCTGGTTTGTTGAGGCAACGGCTGACGAGCATGCAGGGAAAATCGCTGTTTCGGGGACCGAGGCTACGCTGTGTCGAACGTATAGGTTGCCTCGAGTCGGCTACCTGGGCTTTTCGATTAACCGTCTGGATGAAGATCTGTGCTTGAGACCGCTTCGGGACGGCCCGCGCGATCGGGAAATGCTATATTTATCAACACTTAAGGTTGTTCTTCTCCCCCATCGATCAGCCAGGATCGCATGTATCGAGGGATTTGCTTTAGGCTTTGCGTTTTCGACCGGCGCCGCCCGATGGGGAAGGTGCCTCGCACTGTTGTACTCATCACCGCCGGCATCGTTGCTTTCTCGATCGGCCTGGCCCAACGGCAGACGCAACGGACGGCTTCCCTCCAGCTCAAGCCAAGACAGCCCCAAACGCTGAGCATCTCTCTCCAAAAGAATCAGATGGCGCTGGTCCATTTCCACCTGCACGGAGGAATCGTGGGGGTGAGAGAAACGGCTGCCAGCGGCCGTCCGCTCTGGCTGATCGATCTGGGACGCGAGGCAACGCTGGGCTACGTGGTGGATGGCTCCAGTCCCGGAGACCATACGCTGGAAATTACTTCCTTTGAAAAAGGGAAGCTGGCGGAGATTTCGCTTGAAATCGACGACGCGTCTCCAGCCAACCCAACATTGACGGACCTGCGCGATGCAGAGGATCTGCTGGCAAACGCAGACCTGATCCGCCGGCATTGGCCGACCGCACCGGTGGGCAAGGATGCTATCGAGTTATATGACCGTGCCCTGGCGCTTGCGGCAAAGCTTGACGACCTGCCGCTGCAACGCCTGATCCTGACGCAAAAGGCGCGTTATCTCATCTTTGGCCAGAACCGGTTTACCGATGCCAGGGCGCTGCTCGAACAAGCGGTCGCGTTGCCGGGAGCGAACGACGCGCCCCAGCAAGCCCTCGCCTGGAAGACACTGAGCACGGTCCGTTACGACTTGGGCGAATACCAGCCGGCAATTCAGGCGGGTCTTTCGGCACTCGACCTTTATCGGCAGAATGGCGATCTGTACTGGCAAGGGATTGTGCTGGGGAACCTCTCGTCGGTGTACTCGGAGACAGGGCGGAGTGCCGAAGCCCTGGCTACCGCACAAGAAGCGCTCAAGGACGCGCAGCAAGAACGCGATACCGCGGGAGTCGTCTATTGTTTGAGCCAGCTCGCCGATCTTTACCAGCAACAAGGCGATCTTGAAGGCGCGCTGCGCACCCTTCATCAGGGGCTTGTATGGGTATCGGAGCTGGGTTACGCACCCTTGGTCGAAGCGGAAATACAAAAAGATCTCGGCGGCCTGTATGTGCAAGTCGGCAATTGGGAAGAGGCAAGTGTTGCGCTGCAACGCTGCATCGTGCTCGAAACAGGGCGGAATGATCCGGTCTCTTTGGATGCGCGCGGTCTGTTGGCTACCGCGCTGCAGCACCGGGGAAGGATGCAGGAGGCCCTCAAGGAAGATACGGCGGCCATCGAAATTGCGCGCCAGGCGAAGCTCCGACAGCAGGAAGCAGACCTGTTGTTGAAACGGGCCGGCATGCATCTTGCTTTGGATCAGCAGGGCCTGGCCGAGGCCGATATCGGGGCGGCGTCGGCGCTCGCATCGCAGCTGGCATCTCTCCCGCTGCAGGTGGAAATCGCGCTCGCGTTGGGGGACGCGCAATTCCACGTCGATGCCGGCAAAGCCGCGGAGTCATACCGCAACGCCTTGCGCCTGGCTAAGGAGAGTGGGGAACGCGAGGAACAATCGGCCGCTTCGGCGGGGCTGGCAAGGGCGCTTGCGCGCCAGGGTCAGTTGGAAGATGCGGCGGCTTCGATAGAAGACGCCTTGAAGATCGTGGAAACGTCGCGCGGGCGCTTGTCGAACCGTGAGCTGCAGGTCTCCTATTTCTCTATACGCAGAAGCTGGTATGAGCTGGCCGTGGACATCTGCATGAGACTGGACGGCGCGCACCCGGGCGGTGGATATGCTGAGCGGGCGTTTGCCTATACGGAACGCGCGCGCGCCCGATCGCTGCTCGACACATTGGACGTCTCGGGATACAGCGTCACCCTTCCGGTTGCGCAGAGCGATAAGGTTGCCGCTCTCCTGGAAAGCCAGACCGCCACCGCCGAACAAGTACAGCGGAATTTGCTCGATCGGCAGTCCGCTTTGGTGTCGTATTGGATTGGCGAAATCCATAGCTACCGCTGGCTGATGACGCTGGATGGAGTTCGCGTCGACGTACTTCCACCGCGTTCCGAATTGGAGAGAGTCATCCTTCCGCTGGAGCAAATGTTGCAGAATCGCAGGCCTGCGCCGGCTGCTGGAGGGGATGTCAGCGACTACCTGGCGCGCCAAACCGCCTATGAAGCGCGGCTGCAACGGGGGCTGAAACGTGTTGGGTCGATGCTCTTGTCAAATCTTCCCCAGCACGCCAATACGATATTTGTGGCTGCCGACGGATGCCTGCGGTCCTTGCCGTTCGCCGCGCTCCGCGTCGGGGAGGGGGCCGCTTCGGCGTATGCCCTGCGCAAATACAACATCTTTCTCGAGCCCTCGGCCTCGGTGGCTCTCTCTCTGAAGCAGCATCCTGCGCTTGAGCAAGCACCGCGCATTGCCATCTTCGCCGACCCCATATTCTCGTCTTTTGACAGCCGTGTGGTGGCTGGGAAGCAAGCATTTGCGCCGGCGCATTTGCAGCGGCTGACGGGATCGGCGGAAGAAGCCCGGACCATCACCCGCTATGCTCCCCAGGGGACTGTAACCGTGCGAACCGGCTTCGATGCTTCGCCCGAGGCTGTTCGCAGTCTGTCGGGCGCCTCGATTCTGCATTTTGCAACCCACACAGTATCCATGCCTGGCCATTCTGAAATAACGGGCATCGCGCTCTCCACCCTGGACCGCCGCGGACGAGAGCAGGGCGGAGTCTTTTGGCTGAAGGATATTTATGCGTTGCACCTGCCTTTGTCTTTGGTCGTTTTGAGCGCATGCAATTCCGGCAAGATCAATGACGATAACGGCGAGGGGCTCAACAACCTTTCCTATGCCTTCTTTTTCGCCGGCGCTCATGCGGTTGTCGGGAGTCTGTGGAGCGCCGACGACACCACCACCAATCGCTTGATGGATCACTTCTATTACCGCCTGCTGGTAAAGCAAAAACCTGTTCCCGAGGCTTTGCGAGAGGCACAATTGAAGATGCTGGCCGACCCTCAGACCAAATCCCCCACGGTCTGGGCTTCCTTTGTTTTTGCGGGCTGGCCCGCAGCGTATTTCTTCAAACAGAATATCGCCGAGGAGCATCCCTCCCCCTCTTCTCCGCGGAACGAAAACTAACGTTTGATAGGAAGAGATTTTGCGGAAAGAAACGCTGGAGAAGATACTCACCTTGCTGGGGCCGTCGAAAGAGGAAGCCGCAGTTGAGTACAGGAAACTGCACCAAAGGCTCACTCGTTTTTTTGAGTGGAACGCCGTTCTGGATCCCACGGCATTGGCCGACGAGGCGATGGACCGCCTGGCAAAACGGGGAACAGAAGAAAATGCAGTCGAGCCAATTCTCAATCCGTCTGCGTTCGCCTTGGGGATTGCCCGTTTGCTGTTGCAGGAAGAAGCCCGGCGTCAACAGAAGAAGGTGGAAGCGATGCGGCATCTGGAAACACAGGCATCGGATTCCACATCCCAGGCCGAGGCGATGGATAGGGCTTTGCAGCACTGCATGGCAAAGCTGCGACCGGAAACGCGCAACCTGCTTGAGCAGTATTACCTTCATCGAGGAAGCGAGAAAGTGAAGCTGCATCAAACGCTCGCCGAGGAGCTAGGGCTTACGTTAAACGCATTGCGGAATCGGGCGTTACGAGGACGGCAGGAGTTGGAAACCCATATGCGCGAATTTCTAGGAGAAAGTCTTCGGTGATGTTTTTGGATATCCGCACACTATAATTGATAGAGATCGAGACAAGGAGTTCCGCAGGGTTGACTTCAGAACAACAACTCTTCTCGAGCACGCTGCGATATCTTACAGGCGAAATGGCAGGGGAGGAGCGCGACTCGTTTGAAACGAGGCTCCTGGTGGATCACGATTTCTCCGATGCGGTCGCAGTATGCGAGCAGGAGCTTATCGACGCCCTTGTCCTGGGACAACTGGATTCCACACAAGCGCGTTCCGTCCGGTTATGGGTTGACGCGACTCCGGCCCGGCGCGAACGAGTCCGTACGGCACGGGCGTTGTTACAAAAGAAGCCGCCAACGAGTGGCGCCAGAAGGCAGTGGTTGGCTGTGATCATGGCAGCCGCCGCATGCGTCCTGGTCGCCATGGCACTCACGGTTCACAAGGCAACTACAAAGCCACCGGCTGCTGAAACGACTGTTGCCGGCGCGGTATCCTCTCCCCAGGAGTTGACTCCTGCGCAGGGTGGCACGGAAAAGTCCCAGGTGATCCTGCTTGTTGCCGAGCGGCTTCGCGGCGAAGAACCGATGGCGAAATACCAGATGCATCCCGACGCTCCCATCGAGTTGCAGGTGTTAGTCACCGGCAAAGCGCCAGACACTCTCTACACTTTGAAAATTATTTCTTCCGAGCCCAAACGGCATGTTCTCGTCGAGCGAAAAGGGCTGAAACTACAGGAAAAGCAAGGGCACCCCTACATCGAGGTCACCCTCCCCGCCGGATCTCTTCCCGCGGCGACCTACAATGTCGTTGTGAGCGAAAGGGATGAAAGGCTTCTTTCAAGTTTCGCGGTTCGTTAAAGAACGGGATCCTAAACCGTTTTCTCGCAAGCAAAATAACCCGCCTGCCTTCCCGACGCCTGTCCGCCTCCGGCGAGAAGCAATGCTGTATTTTCTATGGGGGAGGAAATTCATGACGGCTTGGACGCGTAGAGGGTTTATCACATCGCTCTCAGAATTTCCGCGTCAAGAATTTCCGCGTCAAGAATTTCCGCGTCAGACGGGACTGGAGCTTTTGGGGTGAACCTGATAATCATGGGGA
>CAWITO010000006.1:0-188013 GCA_963839075.1 uncultured Acidobacteriaceae bacterium
CGACCAGCGTTTGACCCAGGGTTACGTGTGCGCCTTCTTCCACCTTCAGCTTGGCGCCGTAGACCACCTGGTAATGCTCCTTCTCACGGCCACGCTCATCGACAATTGCGATGGCGCCTGACCGGTTCATGGCAACCAGATCGCCCGACTTGGCGCGAACGGTCAGCATGTTGAGGAAGCGCACCGTACCCGCGTTCTTGGCATCGAGTGAAGACTGCTGCGATACACGGGATGCGGTACCACCGATGTGGAAGGTACGCATGGTCAGCTGTGTTCCCGGCTCGCCAATCGACTGCGCCGCGATCACACCGACTGCTTCACCCAACTCCACCATGCGACCGGAGGCAAGGTTGCGTCCGTAGCAGAGGATGCAAACACCGCGCTTGGATTCGCAGGTCAACACCGAACGGATCTTTACCTTCTCGATGCCAGCACCCTGGATCGCGTTGGCGAAGTCCTCGCTGATCTCCTGGTTCACCTCGACGATGACCTGGCCTTCGAAGTCCTTGATCTTCTCGAGCGAAACGCGGCCAATGATGCGGTCGCGCAACGGTTCGATGATCTCGCCGGATTCGACGATCGGCCCCACGTAGATGCCTTCCACCGTTCCGCAATTCTGTTCGCTGACGATGACGTCCTGCGCCACGTCGACGAGACGGCGGGTGAGGTAGCCCGAGTCTGCGGTCTTCAACGCCGTATCCGCGAGGCCCTTACGAGCGCCGTGGGTGGAGATGAAGTACTGCAGCACGGTGAGACCTTCACGGAAGTTGGCCGTGATGGGCGTTTCAATGATTTCGCCGGAAGGCTTCGCCATCAGGCCGCGCATACCGGAGAGCTGACGGATCTGCTGTTTGGAACCACGAGCACCGGAGTCGGCCATGATGTAAATCGGATTCATGGTCCCCTCCTTGTCGGCGTTCTTCATGTTGTCGAACATCTCGTCGGCAACCTTTTCGGTTACAGACGACCAGATCTGGATGACCTTGTTGTTACGCTCACCGTTGGTGATGGCGCCGTCGAGGTACTGCTGCTGTACGGCAATGACCTGCTTCTCAGCATCACGCACCACGGTGTACTTGGTGTCGGGAATGACCATGTCATCGAGGCCGACGGACAAGCCGCTACGGGTGGCGTACTGGAAGCCGAGGTCCTTAATGCGGTCGAGCATCTTGACCGTCACTTCGAGACCCAGGTTCAGGTAGCAGTAGTTGACCAACTGGCCGATGCCCTTCTTTTTCAGCAGGCCGTTGACGTACGGCATGCCGTCGGAGAGTGCGTCGTTCAGGATGGCACGACCGACCGTGGTCGAGATGTACTGCTTGTCGTACTGGATCGGGTCGGTGTGGGTCAAATCCTGATCATCGTACGCAGTCGTCATGTCGAGCACCGGGCCGGTGTAGCGCAGGCGGATGGGGGTCAGGGTTTCGACCTCCTTCGCTTCGAGCGCCATCAGCACTTCCTCGGTGTTGGCAAAGACCCGGCCTTCGCCCTTGCCACCCTTCTTGGCCTTGGTCAGGTAGTAAAGACCAAGCACCATATCCTGGGTCGGCACGGTGATCGGCTGGCCCGATGCAGGGGAGAGGATGTTGTGCGATGCAAGCATCAGCACACTGGCCTCAACCTGTGCTTCCGGCGACAGCGGGATGTGTACGGCCATCTGATCGCCGTCGAAGTCTGCGTTGAACGCGGTGCAGACCAGAGGGTGGATCTTGATTGCCTTGCCTTCTACCAGCACCGGCTCAAAGGCCTGGATACCCAGGCGGTGGAGCGTAGGCGCGCGGTTGAGCAGAACAGGGTGATCCTTGATGACTTCTTCCAGGATGTCCCAAACGATCGGCTCCTGCATTTCGACCATTTCCTTGGCTTGCTTGATGGTCGTGCAGTGCCCGGTCTGTTCCAGCCGGTGATAAATGAACGGCTTGAAGAGTTCGAGCGCCATCTTCTTCGGCAGACCGCACTGGTGCAGCTTGAGCTCCGGGCCGACCACGATGACCGAACGGCCGGAGTAGTCGACGCGCTTGCCCAACAGGTTCTGGCGGAAGCGGCCCTGCTTGCCCTTGAGGGTGTCAGAGAGCGACTTCAGCGGACGGTTGTTGGCGCCACGCAGGACGCGGCCGCGGCGGCCGTTATCGAACAATGCATCGACGGCTTCCTGCAGCATGCGCTTTTCGTTGCGCACGATGACTTCAGGCGCATGGAGGTCCATGAGCTTCTTGAGGCGGTTGTTGCGGTTGATGACGCGGCGATAGAGATCGTTGAGATCTGAAGTCGCGAAACGTCCACCGTCCAGCGGCACCAGGGGACGCAGCTCCGGCGGAATGACCGGGATCACGTCAAGGATCATCCACTGTGGCTTATTGCCGGACTTGCGGAAGGCTTCGACCACCTTGAGGCGCTTGGCGTACTTGAGGCGCTTCTGCAGCGAGGTCTCGGTCTTCATGCGCTCGCGGAGCTCGATGGCGAGCTCGTCGACGACGACGCGCTTCAACAGTTCCTTGATGGCTTCGGCGCCCATCATGCCCTTGAAACCGGTCGGGCGATATTGGGTGTCGAGCTCGCGGAAGCGGGCTTCATCCTTGATGATCTCGCGTTCTTTTACCGGCGCGTCGCCCGGATCTACCACGACGTAGCTCTCGAAGTAGAGAACACTTTCGAGATCACGCAGGGAGATGTCGAGCAGATGACCGATGCGGGACGGGAGGCCCTTGAAGAACCACACGTGCGAGCAGGGTGAGGCGAGCTCGATGTGACCGAGACGCTCACGACGAACTTTGGACAGGGTGACTTCGACGCCGCACTTGTCGCAGATGACTCCGCGATGCTTCATGCGCTTGTATTTGCCGCATAGGCATTCCCAGTCGGTAACAGGGCCAAAGATGCGGGCGCAGAAGAGTCCATCGCGCTCCGGCTTGAAGGTGCGGTAGTTGATCGTCTCCGGCTTGGTCACTTCGCCGTGGGACCAGCTGCGGATCTTTTCCGGCGAGGCGAGTGAGATGCGGATGGCATCGAAATCGGTAATGGGGCTGGTCAATTCAAATGGGCTCGAGCGGTACAAGACGACCCTCCTTGGCACTTGACGTGCCTTGCTACGTTCCCGGGATGTTTTTGCTGGTTTGTTCTCTCCCGGGAGCGATTGCTCTTGAGAACAAGCCTTGAGATTTGCTTACTTCCCACATCTCCCAACAAAGAACGTTGGGAGATATGGGGCACCCGATTTTGTTGCAACCTTTACGGTTGCAACCTCGGGGTTAGTCGGCCGCGGCTACGGCCGGCGCCGGAAGTCTCTTTTCCGGCTGCTTGATCAGTTCGACATCGAGACAGAGCGATTGCAGTTCGCGAATGAGAACGTTGAACGACTCTGGTACACCGGGCTCAATCGCTGCTTCACCCTTGACGATGGCTTCGTAGATCTTCGTACGGCCATAGACGTCATCGGACTTGGCTGTCAGCAGTTCCTGAAGAATGTAGGCTGCACCGTATGCTTCGAGGGCCCAGACTTCCATTTCGCCGAAACGCTGTCCACCGAATTGCGCCTTGCCACCCAGCGGCTGCTGGGTGATGAGCGAATACGGTCCGATCGAACGCGCGTGGATCTTGTCGTCGACCAGGTGCGACAGCTTGAGCATGTAGATGTAGCCCACCGTTGCCGGCTGTTCGAACTCCACACCCGTCATACCGTCGAACAATGGAGTTTTGCCGGAGCTGGGCAGCTCTGCTGATGCCAGCAGGGCCTTGAGCTCTGACTCCTTCGCTCCGTCGAAGACCGCGGTGCCGAACCAGATACCGCGCTTCATGCCGGCTGCGACCCGCAACAACATCTCGTCATCGAGTTCGAGCAGTTGACGCAGCGTTGCCGTGTTGGCAAAACGCTCCGTCACCATGGCGCGAACCTCGTTGGCATCGCGATTGCGCTCCACCACCTCGGCGATCTTCTCGCCGAGTTTGTGTGCGGCCCAGCCCAGGTGCGTCTCCAGGATCTGACCCACGTTCATACGCGAAGGAACACCGAGGGGGTTGAGCACGATCTCCACCGGCGTACCATCGGGCAGGTATGGCATATCTTCCTCGGGAAGAATGCGGGCGATGACGCCCTTGTTCCCGTGGCGGCCGGCCATCTTGTCGCCCACCGACAGCTTGCGCTTCATGGCGATGTAAACCTTGACCAGCTTGATGACGCCTGGTGCGAGTTCATCACCTTTTTGCAGCTTGCCGATCTTCTCGTTGGTGATCTTGCGCAGCACATCGATCTGACGCGAGGTCATCTCCTCGATCTCGTCGATCTGCTCGTTCACCCGGGGATCCTTATCGGCGTAACGAATACGCTTCAGGTTACGGGTGGAGATGCGCTCGATGGTGTCGCGGTCGATGATCTGTTCCTTCACGATGAGGCGCTTGTTGGTGCGCTCGTCGTGGAGGTCGGCCAGCACTTCCTTGCCGCCCAGGATCGATTCCAAACGCTTCAAACGCTCGTCGGTCAGAATGCGGATTTCGTCGGCCAGGTTCTTTTCGAGCTTGGCAATCTGCTCCGCCTCGATCAGCTTGGCGCGCTCGTCCTTCTCCTGTCCCTTGCGGGAGAAGATGCGGACGTCGACGACGGTGCCTTCGATACCGGGAGGGCAGGTCAACGACGCGTCGCGAACATCGCCGGCTTTTTCGCCGAAGATGGCGCGCAGCAACTTCTCTTCCGGCGTCAGCTGGGTTTCGCCCTTGGGCGTTACCTTACCGACGAGGATGTCGTTGTGCTTGACCTTGGCGCCGATGCGGATGACCCCGCTCTCGTCGAGGTCGCGCAGTGCCGACTCAGAGACGTTGGGAATATCGCGGGTGATTTCTTCCGGCCCCAGCTTGGTGTCGCGAGCTTCGATTTCAAACTCCTCGATGTGGACCGAGGTGTAATAGTCTTCGCGCACAAGTTTTTCGGAGATCAGGATCGCGTCTTCGAAGTTGTAACCACGCCATGGCATGAAGGCCACGAGCACGTTGCGTCCCAGGGCCAACTCGCCCTGCTCGGTGCACGGTCCGTCAGCAATGACCTGGCCCTTGATGACCCGGTCACCCTGGCGCACGATCGGCTTCTGATTGATACAAGTGTTCTGGTTGGAACGCTTGAACTTGATCAGCTGGTAGATATCCGAACCGACTTCACGCGAGAGCTGGGTGGGATGATGCTCGCCCTCAACGCGGACGATGATGCGTTCGGAGTCGACGGAGTCGACGAGGCCGTTGCGCTTGGCCAGGATGACGGCTCCCGAATCGCGCGCGGTGACGCCTTCCATCCCGGTACCCACCAGCGGCGCTTCCGCCACCAGCAGAGGAACGGACTGGCGTTGCATGTTGGCGCCCATGAGAGCGCGGTTGGCATCGTCATGCTCGAGGAACGGCACCAGCGAGGCGGCGACCGAAACCAGCTGTTTGGGGCTGACGTCGATGTAGTCGACTTCGGCGCGGTTCACGAGCACGAAGTTGCCCTGGCGACGAGCGTTGACCAGATCGTCGACGATGTGACCGTTGGCGTCTAGTTCAATGTTCGCCTGCGCGATGGTGTGGCGATCTTCTTCCCAGGCCGACAGATAGAAGGAGAAGGGATCGAACTCGATGACCCGCTTGTGTTCGCCGGCCAGCTTTTCGTTCAACCGCAGTGCTTCCTTCTTTTCCAGCGGATCGCCGACGCGGAGACCGCTCTCGCCGGCGTTCGAGACCTGAATGTAGTCGAGGATATGGCCGTCGCGCACGCGGCGATACGGCGACTCAATGAAGCCGTATTCGTTGATGCGCGCGAAGCACGAGAGCGAGCTGATAAGGCCGATGTTAGGACCTTCCGGCGTCTCAATCGGACAGATGCGGCCGTAGTGCGTGGGGTGAACGTCGCGCACTTCGAAGCCTGCGCGCTCGCGGCTCAGACCGCCCGGCCCAAGGGCCGACAGGCGGCGCTTGTGCGTGATTTCGGACAGCGGGTTGGTCTGATCCATGAACTGCGAAAGCTGCGACGAACCGAAGAACTCGCGGATCGCGGCCATGACCGGCTTGGCGTTGATCAGGTCATGCGGCATCGCTGTCGACATTTCCTGATAGACGCTCATCTTCTCCTTGATGGCGCGCTCCATACGGACGAGGCCGATGCGGAACTGGTTCTCCATCAACTCGCCGACAGCGCGCACGCGGCGGTTTCCGAGGTGATCGATGTCGTCGACCACGCCGATGTTCTTGCGCAGCTTGAGCAGGTAACGGATGGTGCCGTAGAAGTCTTCCGGCGTCAGGGTGCGCTTGTCGAGTTGGCTCGCGTCCTGATTTTCGTAGAGCTTGATGTTGAACTTCAAGCGGCCTACGCGGGAGAAGTCGTACTTGCGCGGATCGAAGAACATGCCTTCAAAGAGCGCAGTGGCGGTATCCAACGTCGGCGGATCGCCGGGGCGCAGCTTGCGGTAGATCTCAATCAGCGCTTCCTCGGGCTTGCGCACCGAGTCGCGGCGCAGGGTGTTGGTGATGATGTTGCCTACGTCATCGCGATCGGGGAAGAAAACCTGGATTGAAGTGACGCCGCTCTCGATGATTTTGTGCAGCTTGTCGGCGGTCAACTCATGGTTGGCCTCGAGCAGCACTTCACCGGTAGTGGTGTCGACCACGTCTGCCAGCGTCATCGCGCCGTCAAGCTCAGCGGTTTCGATCTCGACTTCGCTGACCTTGTGGCTGCGCAGCGCCTTGAGGATGCTGGGCGTGATCTTGCGGCCGGAGTGAGCGATTTCCTCACCCTTGACGACAATGGCGTGCGCCGGCTTGGCACCCAAAAGGTGGGTCGCCTTGTCGGTTTCTTCCTTTACCTGCCAGGAGAGCTTGCCGCCCTTCACGTTGATGGTGTCAGCGAGGTAGAAGGTCTTGAGAATGTCCTCATCCGAACGCAGGCCGAGGGCGCGCAGGAAGATGGTGCCCAGGAACTTGCGCTTGCGGTCGATGCGGACATAGAGGGTGTTTTTCTGGTCGTACTCAAACTCTACCCAGGACCCGCGATAGGGGATGATCTTGCCCAGAAAGTAAGTGCGGTTGCTGGCGGTCTCAAAGAAGACGCCGGGCGAGCGATGCAACTGGCTGACGATGACGCGCTCGGTTCCGTTGACGATGAAGGTGCCATTCTGCGTCATCAAGGGAATGTCGCCGAAGAAGACTTCCTGCTCCTTGATATCGCGGATGGACTTCGCCCCGGTCTCCGGGTCCTTGTCGTAGATGGTAAGGCGCACAGTTACCTTGAGCGGCGCAGAGTAGGTCATGCCGCGCTCTTCGCACTCCGCCTGGTCATACTTCAACTGCAGACCGACCGGGTCACCGCACTTGTTGCAGAAGTCCGGGGTGTTCTTGTTGTAGGTGCCGCACTGCTGGCAAAGCACTTCGCCGGGATGGAAGGGATCGGTAATGACCATGGCGCCGCAGTTGACGCAAGCGGTGCGAAGGTGATGTAGTCCCTTGAGGTGACCGCACTTGCATTCCCAGTTGCCGATGGAAAAGTCGACGAAGTCAAGCTGGGAGATGTTGCGAAAGTCAGTAATAGGGAAAACCGAGACAAATACGGACTGGAGCCCGTTGTCTTCCCGCTCCGAAGGCAGTTTGTCCATTTGCAGAAAACGCTCGTAGGAGCGGCGCTGCACTTCAATCAGGTTTGGAATTTGGATGGCGGTAGGAATCTTTGAAAAATCGAGACGGCTACGAAGGGCTCGGTTCTCGTTCGGCATGCTTCACTCCTGAGACTCGTGGGACGCGAGGTACTGCAAAATGGGGTACCGCCCGAGTCTCGCGGTTCCCGTTATTCTTGCTGGCGCGGTGACGTGTTTCCTCCGCCTCGTGTCGGCAGAAACACAGCGCTTTTGGTACTAAGGCAACATTGACTGACTAACGAACGTCAGATTCAATAACCCAAGGGCCCTGGTTGGCGGGTGAGGGCGCTGACGCAACTGGTACAAGCGAGGATTGGAGAGACAGGCAAGCGCGCACGACGCTGAGACAGCAACTGCCCGTGAGCACGGAACTGCCCACGAGCGTCACAACCGAATTGTGCACTTGACAAGATGAAGATTTCCGAATCCCGCTGACACCAATAAGCCGCGTGTGCGCCGCCCTACAGCAGATCGTTCACCACACCACGAAGTCCGCCGCCCATTTCGCAGGTGTGTGCCGGTGCAGAATGCCCCGGAATAGTAGATCGCATACGAGATTCTGTCTCTAGAGACCGTATGCAAAGAACCGCTCAGTCAGGTAACAACGCTTGCCTGGCAGAGACGCGCTAAAAATAATCATAGCGCGTCCTGCTTTGGCACGCAACTTGCTAATCCCACAAAAGTGGAATTTTTACTTGACTTCGACCGTCGCCACGCCTTCGAACTTCTTGCGGACGGTTTCAGCTTCTTCCTTGCTCACGTTCTCCTTGAGCGGCTTGGGAGCGCCATCGACCAGGTCCTTGGCTTCCTTCAGGCCGAGCGAGGTGACTTCGCGTACTGCCTTGATGGTGTTGATCTTGTTCGCGCCGGCATCCTTGAGGATGACGGTGAACTCGGTCTTCTCTTCAACCGGTGCGGCTGCGGCTGCGCCGGCCCCGCCACCAGCTACGGCCACGGGGGCCGCGGCTGCTGCCGAGACTCCAAGCCGCTCTTCAAGCTTCTTGACCAGAGCCGCTGCGTCCAACAGGCTCAAGCTTACGATCTGATCTTCTAACTGCTGCAAATCCGCCATTTTTCTCTCCACTGGAACAAAACTTTGGTAACACGGTGCGTACTACTTTGTTAATACTCCGCAGAGGTTTCCGATATGCCCAGACCAAGCATCCCTTTGCGGTTACTGCAAATCTCGTTTAACCCGGCCCTACAAGCCGGCGCCCCATGCAAGCCTTCTTTTGGCTTGAGTGGGGGTACCTGCTAAACCCGTAAGAAGTTCCCCACTCAAGCCAACAGCGGGCTTGAATGGGCCACCCATCGCTTGCTTAACCTTCGGTGGGCGCTTCCGTAGCAGCTGCGGCAGCCTGGGAGTCTTCCTGGGTTCCCGCTGCTTCTGCTTCCTTTGAAATGGTGGCCGGCGCTTCTGCAACGGGCACCGGCGCTACTTCTACGGCTGGCTCGGGTGCTGCCTCGACCGGAGCGGCTACGGCCGCAGTCGCCTCAACTGCCGGAGCTGCTGCCTCGACAGGAGCGGCTGCGCCAGCAAACTTGCCCTTTTCCACTGCCTGATTGATCACTACCGCCATGTCGCGGCCGGTAGCGTTGATCACCGTGGCCAGGCGCTGCGCGGGAGCGTTGATAAGGAAGAGCAGCTTGGCAAAAATCTCTTCCTTGGGCGGCATGGTCGCCAGCTGCTTTACCTCTTCGACGCTGATGAGGTGGCCGTCGAGGATGCCGAGCTTGAAGGAGTATTCCGCGTTCTCCGCCATCCAGGTGGAGAGCGCCTTGGCCAGGGTGACCGGGTCGCCGCTGGTGTAGGCCACGGAGGAAACACCCTTTAGACCCTGCAGAGCCGCCTCGACCTTAGTTCCCTTGGATGCGCGAGCTGCCAGCTTGTTTTTGAGCACGCGGTAGCGGCCGCCGGCGCTGCGCACTACTTTGCGCAGCTCGAAGTCCTGGGAGACGGTGAGCTTGGCAAAGGTGCCGACAATGGCGCTGGTCGAGCCTTCGAGCTCGTGCGCAAGATGATCGATCTGTACTGCCTTTTTCGCCTTCGAGAGTGCCATAAAACCAACCTTTATCACGGTGCGCGGCGACGCCGGCGCACAAGTAAACCACTAAGGAAAATACTGAATTAAGGCTTGGCGGCCGCCTCAGCGACCTCGCTGTCGAGCGGGATACCAGGTCCCATGGTCGAGCTCAGCGTGATGCCCTTGATGTACTTGCCCTTGGCTGCCGAAGGCTTGGCGCGGACCACGCTATTAATGACCGTGGTCGCGTTGTCGATCAGCTTCTGGGGCGGGAAGGAAAGCTTGCCCACCGGGACGTGCACCAGGGCGGTCTTGTCGGTACGGAATTCGACCTTACCAGCCTTGATTTCGCGGATGGCCGCGGCTACGTCGTTGGTGACGGTGCCGGTTTTGGGATTGGGCATCAGGCCGCGAGGGCCGAGCACTTTGCCCAGACGCCCAACGGACTTCATCATGTCCGGGGTGGCGATCAGGGCGTCGAAGTCGGTCCAGCTTTCCTTCTGGATCCGCTCCACCATGTCTTCTCCACCGACAACGTCCGCGCCGGCAGCTTCCGCTTCGCGCAGGCGGTCGCCGGAGGCGATAACGGCTACTTTTTTGGTCTTACCTAAGCCGTGCGGCAGAACTACGGTGCCGCGGACCATCTGGTCGGCGTGCTTGGGGTCAACACCGAGGCGCAGGGTCAGGTCGACGGTTTCGTCGAACTTGGCGTATTGCACCTTCTTGAGGAGGGGAACTGCGTCTTGCAGCGAGTACGGCCGGTCTTCGACCTGGGCGCGCACCTTCGCCATGTTTTTGCTGATTTTCTTTGCCATGCTTCCTCTGTCTTCCACCGCCTGGACCTTGTTGCCGTCCTGCCGTGGTATGGGCTGCGATGCAGCCGGTTGACATGCGCTTGCTGGACGCTCAAGACGCACCTTCGATTGTCTCACAAATTTTGGTCCCGAGAGCCAGTGGTTTGCCTTTAAAAGGCGACCAACGGTCGCCTCCCACATCTCGCCAAAAAATCGCGAGATATGGGGCACCCCTCTTTTTTAATTCCTAAAGGCCCGTCTTTAGGCTGTGACTTCGATTCCCATGGAGCGGGCGGTGCCCTTGATGCTCTTAACGGCGGATTCGACCGAGACTGTGTTCAGGTCGGGCATCTTCTGCTTCGCGATTTCCAGGATCTGCTTCTCGCTTACTTTGCCGACCTTGTCCTTGTTCGGAGTACCGGAGCCCTTTGCCAGGTTTGCGGCCTTTTTCAACAACACGGCCGCGGGCGGAGTCTTGGTCACAAAGGTGAAGGTGCGATCCACGTAAACCGTGATCACGACGGGGATAATCAATCCCGCCATTTCCTTGTTCTGCGTCCGGGCGTTGAACTGCTTGCAGAACTCCATGATGTTGACCTGGGCCTGGCCCAATGCCGGACCGACCGGCGGCGCGGGAGTCGCCTTACCCGCTTCAATCTGAAGCTTTACCGAAGTCTGTATTTTCTTAACTGGAGGCATCTCAATAACCCTTCCTAAACTACTTTTTCCACTTTGCCGAACTCGAGCTCTACGGGAGTCGAGCGGCCGAAGATCGTGACCATTACCTTCAAGGTCTCGCGATCTTCGTTTACTTCGTCCACTACCCCGTTGAAGTTGGCAAACGGTCCGTCGGTAATGCGTACCGACTCGTTCTTCTCAAACTTGATCTTCATCCGCGGCTTATCTTTCGACACATCCGTGCGGAAGAGAATCGAGCTGACTTCCTGCTCACTCAGCGCTACTGGCTTATCGCCGGTTCCGAGAAAACCTGTCACACGTGGCGTGTTCTTCATCACGTGCCACAGGTCGTTGTCGAGGTCCATTTCGACCAGCACATAGCCAGGCAGAAATACCCGTTCGACGGTGCGCTTCTTGCCGTTGAAGACTTCGGTCACGGGCTCGGTCGGGATCATGACCCGGCCAATCCTGTTTTGCAGGCCAAAGGCTTCCACCCGGCCCTCAATCGATTCCTTCACCTTGCGCTCGAAACCAGAGTAGGCGTGAATGATGTACCACTTGAAACGCTCGTTGGCCGACGGCGTGAGCCCTTCTTCTGGGTTAACGGGCTCTCCGGGATTTGCTTCTTCCGTCATCGTTTTCTCTAGTTTCTCTTTGAGCACTTACTGTACCCCGCCCAGCCAATGCAGCAGCGACTGGATCACCTTGCTTAATACCGCATCCACGACATAGAAATAGGCAGCAAAGGCGAACACGGTTACGATTACGACCGTCGTGGTGGTCTGCACTTCCTCACGCGACGGAGTGGTCACCTTGCGCATTTCGCTGCGCACATCCCTGAGAAAATCCGCAGTTCTGGTGAACATCCCGGTCAGCTGATTGCCCTGACCTGCATTCTCCTGTACGCGTTCCGCCAACTTGCCGCTGGGTTTATCGTCGCGGACAATCGTCGTCGACTTCGCCATAACAATTCCTTCTTCCACAACAACTCGAACTGGCAGGGGCGGAGGGATTCGAACCCCCAAGTTCGGTTTTGGAGACCGACAGTTTAACCGTTGAGCTTACGCCCCTCTAAAAAGAACAAGCCCCTATTTCGTCTCTTTGTGCGGGGTGTGCTTGCGGCAGCGATTGCAGAACTTCGAGAATTCAAGCCGGCCTGTGGTCGTCTTCTTATTCTTCGTCGTCGAGTAGTTCCGCTCCTTGCACGTCGGACACTGGAGTGTAATTATTTCACGCATCTTTATATCCTAACCGATTCTGAGGGCCCGCAGGCCCCTGAAATTATCTCATTACTTGATGATTTCGCTGATGGTACCGGCGCCGACGGTGCGGCCACCCTCACGGATGGCAAAACGCAGGCCCTTCTCCATCGCTACCGGGGTATGCAGGGTAATTTCCAGCTGCACGTTGTCTCCCGGCATCACCATCTCCGTGCCTTCCGGCAGCTTCGCCGTCCCGGTCACGTCGGTGGTGCGGAAGTAAAACTGGGGACGGTAGCCATTGAAAAACGGGGTGTGACGGCCGCCTTCTTCCTTGCTCAATACGTAAATCTCACCCTTAAACGTGGTGTGCGGCGTGATCGAACCCGTCTTCGCCAACACCATGCCACGCTCCACGTCTTCCTTGGCAATACCGCGCAACAGAAGTCCAGCATTGTCGCCCGCCAGGCCTTCGTCCAGCTGCTTCTTGAACATTTCAACGCCGGTGACCACCGTCTTGCGGGTGTCGCGGAATCCGACAATCTCGGCTTCCTCGCCCACCTTGATCTTGCCGCGCTCAATCCTGCCCGTCACCACCGTGCCGCGGCCGGAAATCGAGAAGATGTCCTCGATCGGCATCAGGAACGGCTGGTCGATGGCACGCGCCGGCAAGGGTACATTCTTGTCCACTGCATCCATCAACTCGTCGATCTTCTTTTCCCACTGTGCTTCGCCGTTCAAACCACCCAGCGCCGAGCCGCGAATCACCGGCACGTCGTCTCCGGGGAAGTTGTACTTCGACAAAAGCTCACGGACTTCCATCTCCACCAGGTCGGTCAGCTCTTCGTCTTCGACCGCATCGCACTTGTTCAGGAACACCACGATGTAGGGAACGCCTACCTGGCGGGCCAACAATACGTGCTCCTTGGTTTGCGGCATCGGACCGTCGGTCGCTGCCACTACCAGGATCGCTCCGTCCATCTGCGCTGCGCCGGTGATCATGTTCTTGATGTAATCAGCGTGACCAGGGCAGTCCACGTGGGCGTAGTGACGGTTGGCCGTCTCGTATTCCACGTGCGCGGTCGCGATCGTGATACCGCGCTCCCGCTCCTCAGGCGCGTTGTCGATCGAATCAAACGAACGAAACTGGATCTTCGGGTTGTGCTTCGACAATACCTTCGTGATCGCTGCCGTCAACGTCGTCTTGCCGTGGTCAATGTGCCCAATCGTTCCCACGTTTACGTGCGGCTTCGACCGGTCAAACTTTTCCTTCGCCATCTTGTCCCTCTCTAACCTTTCAGTTGATACGCGGCTAAACTATGCGCCTGAATCAGGCGTCCGGGGGGAAAGCGCCAATGCGCAACTCCCACACGGTGAGACCGGTAAATTTCCGGTCAAGAACGTCGTACGCGGTCGCATTCGCGGCCAGAAACATGTCCATCCCTGCAGCCGAACTCCAATGGTCCAGAGTAAAGAAGCGCTCCGGATTGCCTACACTGCCGAGCAGTTCTACTCCAAGAAACTCCGGAGAGCGGCGGAACAGTCGCGCCCAATCTCCATCCGGACCGTAGGCCTCGACAAACTCCGCCGTGCATTCCGGCTTCACCTGGAACTCCCATACCACGATGTAGGAGCTTTCCCGGGCGACCGGAATGACCATCTCAGTAGTAGGCATATATCTTCAAGAACTTGCTACGCAGCTCCAGTGCCACCTGTTCCACCAGCGACAGGTAGAGTTCCCGGGCCTGACCGCGGTCGGAATCTCCCAGCGCCTGGTAGGCGGCAGGGGTGGACTTGCCCAGCACTCCCCGCTGCAGCAAACCTTCGAAATCCCGCACGCGCAACTTGGACCGCTGTACCTGCTTGAGAAAGTGGGTGACGTTGCCCGAGGCGAAAAGGGGTTCTAGTGACGCCTTCACCGCGGTGAAATGCGCCTCATCGTTAACCGGTAAGACTGCCTGCACAAACATTTTGGAAGCTCTCACACACAACAATTTTGGAGCGGGAGACGGGAATCGGACCCGCGACCAACAGCTTGGAAGGCTGTGACTCTACCACTGAGTTACTCCCGCCGACCCTGAACCCTGGAGCTGATGTCTATTGGACCCTCCGCGGGTCCATTTCAGCTCTTTCCGACACACTGGTTACTTGCAAATTCTGGAGCTGAAACCTGTTAGACCCTTTACGGGTCAGCTTCGGCTCTTTCCGATACACCTGCTACAAAATCTGGAGCTGATGACCGGGATTGAACCGGTGACCTCTCCCTTACCAAGGGAGTGCTCTACCAACTGAGCTACATCAGCCTGAAACCACTATGCTATCGCGAAGCGGACGCCATCAGTACAATTCGCAGCGCGAAAAAACCTAGTAAGACGAGGACTACCGACCGCACCCTCCCGGGGTCGATCGTTCTCACTGTAAAAACCGCGAGGACAGCCAGGATTGCCAGTGCGATCCACTTGCGACCGGGTGATCCTGGCTCCATTTTTCTTAACCCCAACCCATGGTGCACAGGGGAGGATTCGAACCTCCGTAGCTCCAAGGAGCGGCAGATTTACAGTCTGCTGCCATTAACCGCTCGGCCACCTGTGCACAACCCAATTTGCTTGAACCCACGCAATCGTATCCAGCAGACGCTTTCCCGCGCAGCCTAGCTCAAAGGAAACATACCGTCAGTTGGAATGATTGTGGCAGGATCTGGAGCTGGCGAAGGGACTTGAACCCCCGACCGTCTGATTACAAATCAGATGCTCTACCAGCTGAGCTACGCCAGCCCACCCTAAAAAGACAGGTTCACAATTGAGAAGGTTACCACAGGGAGAATTGGGCCGCAATTAGGTGGTGTGCGGGTAGAGCCCTACCTTGGCTGCGTTACCAAGTACCCCACTCAAGCCAACAGAGGGCTTGAATGGGCCACCCCGACTGGAGTGGGGGCCCTAGCTGGATGCTATGATTCCTGCTACCGATGAGGATGCCACGGCGCACTAAGGCGACCATCATCATTGTCCTGGTCGTTGTCCTGCTGGTGGCGCTTGCTGCCTACCTCCGTCGCAAGGCCCCGCCCGAGGCGGCCCGGTTATTGCCGGAATCGGACTGCATTCTCTACTTCAATCTTCGCCCGCTGCGGGCTTATACCCACTTCGATCGCAACCAGGTACCCCGCGATCCTCAGTATCAAGCGTTCATCAATGCCACTGGCTTTGAGTTCGAACGCGATCTGGACGAGGTCGCCTTCGCCCTCCACCGCCAATCCAATCCCCTCGGCCCGAACGGCGTGGTGGCCTACTCCGAGGTGTTTCTGGGTCACATCGACGGCCAGCGGCTCACGGCCTACCTGGCGTCCATCGCTACTCAGACCGAACAGTATGCCGGGCACACGATCTACGAAATCCCGAGCAACGGACGGACGGTGCGAGTGGCCTTGCTCGGGTATGACATGGTCGCCGCGTCGAATACGCCGACCACAGAGCAGATCCACTCCATGCTCGACCGCTATCGCACCTCGGCGCTGCCCTTTTCCGGCTCTTCGCTGCTCACCGACCACTACTCCGAGGTTCCCCTGCTTTCGGTTGCGTGGGGTATCGGCAGGGTCAATGTGCCGCTGAAGAGCGATGGCATTAGCATTATGGGCTTCCATTTTCCGATCGCCATCAACACCACGTTCATCGGCTCGGTGCGCTGGGCGGGCGCGCTGAAGCTCAGGATTGAAGAGATCGCTCCTACCGCGATGGCCGCCACAGTTTCGTCGGACGCAATGAATACCATGGTGGCCATCGGTCGCGCGGCGGAGAACAACCTGCCGTCGGCGATGACGAATGCCGACCTTCGTGACCTGCTGAATTCTACGGATATCGAGCACAAGGACGACCGGGCCGTGGTGACGGCGACACTGCCGGTGGCGCTGCTGCAGAAATTAATGAGCTCGCCGAACTCGCTGCGCACACTGCCGCAGCCGAGCCACTAGCGGGCGAAACTTGTAGATCTGCTCCACCGTTGAAGCTTTCGCTCGCAGCATTCGTCAATTCCCACATCTCGCCAACAACAGGCGAGATATGGGGCACCCCCTATTGTGGCTTCCTGAAGTTTCGAGGTTGGTTACAAACGCAGCAGTCTCCCGAAGATCAACTGGAAATAGGCTTCGGCGTCGATAGTGCGCAGGACGGTTGCGTTCACAGGCTTGCCGGTTACGCCCCACCAATCGACTACGCTGGCGCCCAGCGTCAGCGGGCTCAGGCATTCAACATCGACGCGGACTTTGCGGCCGGTAAATAAGTGCGGCGCCAGCAGGTACGCGGTCACGGTGGCGTCGTGCAGCGGCCCCCCGGGCCAGCCGTATTTTGCGCGGTCGAAGCGCTTGTTCCACTCCAGCAGGTGGTAAAAGGCGGTTGCTACCGGCGTGCCTGCATGGCGCAGCATCTCCAGGCGGGCATCGGTGATGAGGGCCTGGTGGGTGCAGTCGAGGGGGATCATGGTGATCTGCGCTCCGCTGAGAAACACGCGCGCGGCGGCTTCGGGATCGACGTAGAAGTTGAACTCGGCCGACGGGGTGATGTTGCCTGCTTCTGACATGGCGCCGCCCATCAGGACGATGCCCGCCAAATGAGTGGACAGGCGCGGCTCACGGGCCATGGCGAGCGCTATGTTGGTGAGCGGGGCGAGGCAGCACAGGGTGACTGTCTGGGGCGGCAGCGCCATGACCAGATCGACGATGACCTCAGGGGCAAAGCCGACGGCAAGAGGAGTTTTGGGCTCAGGCAGATCATAGCCGTCAAAGCCGGTGCGTCCGTGCACATGCTCGGCGGTGACCAGAGGCCGCAGTAAGGGCGCCGCGGCCCCGGCGTAGACGGGGATCTCAGTACGGCCGGCGAGCTCCAACGCCTTGCGCGCATTCTTGGAGGTTAGCTCGACCGGCACGTTGCCAGCGACGGTGGTGATGGCCAGCACTTCGAATTCCAGCGGGGACGCCAGGGCGGCAAGAAAAGCTACGGCGTCATCGGGCGAAGGATCGGTGTCGAAGATGACCTTCATCGCAGTGCTCGCAGCAGGGCCTGTTTCCATCCGGCGTTATCCATCTCCCAGATGACTTTGTGCTGCACCGAAACCTCGCTCCATACGGCCCGATTCCTGGTGTCCTTGGCGACGCCGAGGCGATCGACCACGCTCATGCCGCGGGTGATGCCGCTGTCTATCTGCACATCCATGTAGTGGTTTGAGGTGGTCAGGGCCACGGAGGGATCTAGCAGGATCGCCATCGCGATGGGATCGGGCAGCGCGATGCCTTCTTCTCCGGTCTGCGTTTTGTAGGCGCGGGCGGCGGTTTCGTTGCAACGGATGGCGAAGTTGGCAAAATCTGTGCCCAGCGCGAGAATCTGCGGAATTTCGCTGAAGTTGACCACCGCAGCTCCGCGGGAGAGCTGCCAGCCTACAAGTTCAACAGGAAGATGGGAGCGGAGCACCGCGCGCGCCGCTTCCGGATCAACCCAGAAGTTAAACTCCGCCGCGGGGACCACGTTGCCTTCGCAGCAGGGAGCGCCGCCCATGACCACGCAGCGGCTCACGTTGGACGCCAACTGCGGGGCTTGCCCAAGGGCCAGGGCCAGGTTGGTCAGCGGCCCCAGGGTGACGATCTCTATGCCTGGATTAGCTTCGACCGTACGCACGATCGCGTCGACAGCGAAGCCCCGGGCGACCGTGCGGGCCGCAGGCTGATAGCCATGGTCACCCAGCCCATCGCGGCCGTGGAACCAGACAGCATCCTCCAAGGGGCGAATCAACGGCGCGGCCGCTCCCGCGAAGACGGGGACATCCGAGCCGCAGAGCTCGGCGGTGTAGAGGGCGTTTTGCACGCCTTGTTCCACATTGACATTGCCCGCCACCACCGTGATCGCCAACACCTCGACCTCAGGCGAACGCAGCGCCATGATCAGGGCGACGGCATCGTCCGAGGCAGCATCGGTATCGATGAGGATTTTGCGCGGATTTTTCAACGGCAAATCTCTGGAAACACAATAGTTCCAAGGGGAACGAGGGCAAGCGGAGGCACATGCATTGGAGTTATGATCAAAAGTATTCTGCCCTTTTGAGAGGAATAGTCATGGCTACGATCGCCGACAAGGAACAAAAGACTGGAGAACAAAAAACGGACGCTACCCAGTCGTTGGAAAGCATACCCCACTGGATTGGCGGCAAATCGGTCCGTGGTGAAGCGACGGCTTTCGCCAACGTGTTCAATCCCGCTACGGGCGAGGTGAAGCGCCGTGTTCCTCTGGATGCGACTGCGGAATTGGACCAGGCGGTTGCGGCCGCCACGGCGGCTTTCCCGGAGTGGTCGAATATGCCTCCTCTCCGCCGCGCGCGGGTGCTGTTTCGTTTTCGCGATTTGCTGGAGAAGAACCTGGACCGGTTGGCCGCGGTCATCACTTTGGAACACGGTAAGGTGCTGGACGATGCTCGTGGAGAAGTGACGCGCGGGCTGGAGGTGGTGGAGTTCGCGACCGGCATCCCGCATCTGCTGAAGGGCGAGTTCACCGAGCAGGTCGGCACCGGCATCGATAGCTGGTCGTTCCGGCAGTCGCTGGGCGTGGTGGCCGGCATTACTCCCTTCAACTTTCCCGCCATGGTTCCGTTGTGGATGTTGCCGATCGCGATTGCGACCGGCAACTGTTTCATTCTCAAACCCAGCGAACGTGATCCTTCGGCCTCGCTGGTTCTGGCTGAGCTGCTCAAAGAGGCGGGGCTGCCGGATGGCGTGTTCAATGTGGTGCATGGGGATAAGCGGGTGGTGGATGCCATCCTCGATCATGCTGGGATCTCTGCGGTGAGCTTCGTCGGCTCGACGCCGATTGCTGAGTATGTCTATCGCCGCGGTACCCAGGCGGGCAAGCGAGTGCAAGCCCTGGGCGGGGCGAAGAATCACATGATCGTAATGCCCGATGCCGACATGGACCAGGCCGCGGATGCGCTCACCGGCGCAGCGTTTGGTTCCGCGGGCGAGCGCTGCATGGCGATCTCGGTTGCGATTGCTGTGGGCGATGGCACGGCTGAGGCGCTGCTGGCACGTATGCGCGAGCGCATCAGCAAACTCAAGGTGGCGGCGGGCACGGAGCCCGGCGCGGAGATGGGTCCGCTCGTTACCGGCGTCCACCGCGACAAGGTTGCCGGTTATGTCGAGCTAGGAGTCAAGGAGGGGGCGGAGCTGTTTGTGGATGATAAGTCGCTGCCCCAGGGCAACGGTTTCTTTCTTGCGCCTTGCCTGTTTGATCGCGTCACGGCGGATATGCGGATTTATCAGGAGGAGATTTTTGGACCGGTTCTCTCGGTGCTGCGGGTTGGCCGCTTCCAGGAAGCTCTGGACCTGGTGAATGACCACGAGTTCGGCAATGGCACCTGCATCTTTACGCGGGATGGGGATACCGCGCGGGCCTTTGCCAACCAGGTGAAGGTGGGGATGGTCGGCATCAATGTGCCGATTCCTGTGCCCATGGCGTTCCATAGCTTTGGCGGGTGGAAGCGTTCGCTCTTCGGCGATCACAATGTGCATGGCATGGAGGGTGTCCGGTTTTACACGCGAGTCAAGACAGTGACCGGGCGGTGGCCTACTGGGATCCGCGCCGGGGTTAGTACGGTTATGCCTACGCACGGCTGAGAGGCATAGGCAGCAACGACTTGGGGTGCCCCATATCTCGCCTTCCGTTGGCGAGATGTGGGAAGGAAACGAATGCTGCGGACGGCGCGCGGAAGTCTGCCCGGTCCCTGGAATCTCTACCCGAAGACCTGTCGTTTCCCACATCTCGCCAACGGAAGGCGAGATATGGGGCACCCCAAGTTGTTGCCACCTGCACTTTCAAAAAATGACTCCATCGCGCATCAGTGATGTTTGTTTCGTGGTCCAGGATCTCGATGGCGCGGTGGAGTTCTACCGCGACCTCGTGGGCTTCCGCCTGCGCCGCCTGGCACCTGGGTTTGCCGACTTCTTTACGGATGGTGTCACGCTTGCCCTTTGGCAGGTGGATCACATGCAGAGCCACCTTGGCCTCAAGCCAGGAACCGGACAGCGGGGCGGCTGGCGCACCATGGCCGCTATCCAGGTCGAGAGCAGTGATAGGGTACTGAATATGCACCGCGACCTCGTCGCGCGCGGTGTGCCGTTCCTTGTCGAACCCCGGGCCTATCCCTGGAATGCTTTCGCCTGCTACTTCACCGACCCGGAAGAGAACCTTTGGGAGATCTACACCTGGATGGAAGGCGGACACGCAAACCTGATCTTCAACGGCGAACCGTAAAACCTGGAGCGACACAGCATGGAAACCTCGGCCATTGAAGGCTTTGCCATTGAGCCGATTCCGATCGAGCTCAAGACAGTACGCTGGCCGGACCTCTTCCTGCTGGTTAGCAACTTCCTTATCAATCCTTCGACCATCCTGATTGGCGGCCTGGCGGTGGCATCGGGGCTGTCCTTCTGGGCGACGATTGTTACCAGCACGCTCGGCATCCTCATCGCGTTCTCCGCCTACGTAGTGATGGCGACGGTGGGGGTGGATTATGGCATCACCGGGCAGGTTGCGTGCCGCATGGTGTTCGGCATCCGGGGAGCGAAGTGGCTGCCTTCGGTGATGCGCACGGTTGCCTCGGCGTACTGGTTTGCCATGCAGACCATCGTGGGCGCGACGGTGATTGTAGCCATTCGCCATCAGTGGACGGGGGGCAACTACTCGGTGGTAAGGACCGGGCTGGTGCTGGCGGCGGTGCAAGTGCTGCTGGCGCTGGTTGGGTACAACTTTCTCAAACTGATCTCGCGTTTCACGCTACCGGCGAAAGTGGCAGGGATCATTTATTTGTTTTGGGTTCTGGCGCATGGTGCGGGCGCAAGTTACCGTCCGGCCGCCGTGTTTCATTTTCAATCGCGTCACGGTTGGGCTTACCTGGTAGCCGCGGTGTGGCTGAATAGCCTGGTGGCGGCCTGGCTCACCATGATTACCGATGCCGCCGATTTCTGCCGCTATACGCGCAGCCGCAGGGATATGTGGTGGGGTACGATGCTGGCCGGCGGACTGGCCACGGCGTTCTCGGTTTCGCTGGGGGCGTATGGGGCGGCCGCTTCGCTGGGGCGACAGGCGAATCCGTTTTCGCTGGCAGCAGAGATCGACCCGCACTGGGTCACGCTGCTGATTTTGCTCATCGTGATCGCGCTCGATGAAAGCACCATCAACGTGATGAACCTGTACACGGGCGGCCTTTCGCTTTCGAATTTGTTTGAGGGTCCGGGACGGTTTTGGAACACGCTGTTTGTCGGGGTGGTGAGCACGGGGCTTTCCGGGTTCCCTACGCTACTCGACCGGCTGATCCCGTTGACGACGGCGCTGGGGAATCTATTTGCTCCGCTGGCCGGGGTATTGCTGTTCCATTATGTGGGCGTGGAGCATATGCGGATTGACGTCGCGGCGTTATTTGATCCCAAGGGGGCGTACCACTACTGGCATGGGGTGAACGTGACGGCGGTGTTGTGGTGCTTTCTTGGGGGAGGCATTTATTACTTGCTGCCGACCGCGGCTTTACCGGCCGTGGTGGTGCCGCTCCTTACTGGTACCGGGTATTGGCTCACCATGCGGTGGCAGGAACGGTTGGCGCACCAAGCCCGGGAGGAGTTTTCCGTTGAGGCCTGAGGCTTTACTGGTTGAACAGCGGATCCCACCCTCTCGGTCGAGAAAAGAGACATGAGACAACTGCGAAATGTACCCCAATTAAGCCAACAGAAGGCTTGCATGGGCCACCCCGCATCCTTTTCATTCCGGGTCTTTCATTCCGGGTCTCAGGGCAAGCGGGCGTATAGCTCGCAGATCAGGTCGTAGTAGCCGTCGGAGTTTCCGTCGCGGATGTAGGTGACGTTGCGCGGGCGATCGGTGATCTGCCACCAGTCGGCAACCGAGGCACCGGCGGTCAGGCCGTGGCCCGTGTCTACCGTTACGTTGATTTTTCTGCCGGAAAAGAGATCCGGACGCAGCATGTACGCGGGCACACAGGGACCATGCAGGGGCGCGCCGTTCCAGCCGTACTTCTTCAAATCGAAGGCCTCGGAGAAGGTGAGCATGTCGGCAATCGCGATGGCGCACCTGGTTCCCACCGCACGCATGCGGTTGAGCCGCTCCCGTGTGCTGAGCATCTTGTGGGTAATGTCGAGCGGCAACATGGTCATGGGCGCGCCACAACGCAGCACAATATCCGCCGCTTCCGGATCGACGTAGATATTGAACTCCGCCGAGGGCGTGATATTGCCGCACTCGAAATAAGCACCTGCCATCATCACAATGCTGCCGATACGCGCGGCGATGTCGGGCGCCTGCACCAGCGCTACCGCGAGATTCGTCATAGGCGACAGGGACACAATGTGCACCTCGCCGGGCGCCGCGGACCGCAGCGTGTCGACGATGAACTGCACGCCATGCTGCGGCTGCGGCTTGCTCCTGGGTGTTGGCAAAACATGACCATCCAACCCACTGGGCCCGTGCACATGGTCGGCGATCACCAGTTCGCGCGAAATGGGCTTCGGGCAACCGGCAAATACCGGAATATCCACGCGCCCGGCCAGTTCGAGAATCTTGAGGGTGTTGGGGACGGTATGATCGAGTCCAATGTTGCCTGCGGTGGCCACAAATCCGAGAATCTCGAAGGTCTCGGGTGCGGCCAGCATCATCATGATGGCGGCGGCTTCATCCTGCCCGGGATCGGTGGTAACAATAACTTTAGTTGGCATCAGAGGGAATTCTACACATGCTGCTCCGTTTCGCCTTCCGCCAGTTGCACAGAAGAATCGGCTTTTCGCTTACCGTCATTGTTACGTTAGCGCTGGGTGTGGGGGCCAACCTGGCCATCTTCCAGTTGCTGCAGGCGGTGCTGCTGACGCCACTGCCGGTTACGCAGCCCTCTGAGCTATACGCGCTGCATGCGGTCGAGTCCCCGTTTGATGCGCAGTGGTTCTACTCCTATCCCGCGTATAAGCGGCTGACCCAGCAAGCACCGGTCATTGCCCATTCCGGGACCGGCAGCGGCGTGTTGCAGAATGGCAACGGCTCTTCGCAGGAAGCCGTCCTGGAGATGGTTTCGCCCGATTTCTTTTCTGTTCTTGGGCTATCGCCGGCAGCCGGCAGGCTGTTTCAGTCGAGTGACGACACCGAGGGGCAAAGCGAAATGCCGGTCATCCTGGGCTATGACTTTGCTCGCAATCGATTTCCTTCGGTGGCATCGGCGATAGGCATGCGAGCGACGCTCAACCGGGTACCGATTGTCGTGGTCGGCGTCACACCGAAAGGGTTCACCGGTGTGGTGCAGGGCACATCTCCGGATGTCTGGCTGCCGCTGGTGGCGCAATCGAGCGGCCGCTTCGGCACCTGGTTTGACTCCCTCGGACCGGGGTACGACGTCAACCTCGAGGCTCCGTATCGCAACCAGGATGAAGTTTTCTGGCTCTGGGTGCTGGCGCGCGTTCCCGCAGCGGACAAACCCCGTGCGGCGACGGGCTGGACGCAGGCCCTGCAGCCGGATTTACACATGATTGCACGCGCGACCAAAGACCCCTCCGCGCGCGCTCATATTCTTACCGCCCAGGTGCAATTGGTCTCCGCTGCGAGCGGGGAAGGCTCACTCGGCACACAATACCTTCGCCCGCTGACGCTGCTGATGGGCATGTCGGCGATGTTCTTCCTGATCGGCTGTCTCAACCTGGGGAACCTGCAGCTGGCACGCCTCTCCGCACGCAAGAAGGAGATCAGCGTGCGGTTCGCGCTGGGAGCAAGCCGCTGGCAGGTGCTGCGCCTTTTGCTGGCCGAGGACCTCCTGTTGCTCGCGATCGGCGGCCTGGCAGCCGTGGCCACCAGCCAGGCCGCGAGTGGGCTGCTGGTGCGTTGGGCTTCGCAGCGGGAGCGGCTCATCCCGGTCAACCTGCATTTTGGCTTGCGCTACTTCCTGGTGGGGCTGGCGCTGTTGCTGGTGGCGCAAGTGGCGTTCAGCGTCTTACCGGCGTGGCAGATCATACGCGGTTCCGCCCGGCGCGACCTGCGCTGGTCTACGTTGCTACTCACTGGCCAGGTGAGTTTGTCGCTGCTCTTGCTTTCGCTGGCGGCTCTGTTTGGCCAGACGCTTCTCAACCTGGGGACGCTGGACGCCGGGGTTGATCGCCATCGCATTCTGTCGGTTCATTTGGACCTGGTCAGTGGAGGCCTCGACAAGCAGGACATGACGGGCATGAACCAGCGGATTCTGGATCGCCTGCGCGGATTGCCGTTTGTGCGCGACGCCGCGATGCAGATGTGCCGTATGCCGGGCTGCGTCTGGAATTCCGCGATTCATGTCTCCGGCAAACCTGATCTTTCCCCGGCCCAGATGCACGGCGAAGAGAATCACGTCAGCACGCATTACTTTCACACCATGGGGATTCCGCTGGTGGCGGGCAGAGACTTCAACGACGCCGACCGGCCGCATGCGCAGCGTGTCGCCATCCTCAATCAGGAGTTTGCCCAGCGGCTCTTCGGCAATGAAAACCCGATCGGCCACTTTATCGGGTATGAGGCGGCTCCCAACGATCATGCCGCGCAAATCGTCGGCGTGGTGGGCAATGCGCGTGTCGACGGGCTGCGCAGTCCTGCTCCTCCGGTGGCCTACTTCTCGCTCGAGCAGGGCGACAACCCGGCCGGCACCATCGAAGTAAGCACCACGGCCGCTCCGCAAAATATTGTGGCTGATATCCGCCGCAGCCTGGAGGCGGTGGATCCCACGCTGCCCATCACGGAGATCGTGCCTCTTGACACGGAGTTTCGGGATGCACTGTCGACGGAAAAACTGCTCGCGCGGCTAACCGCGACCTTTGCCGGGCTGACGCTGGCCCTAGCCGCCATCGGATTTTATGGACTGCTCTCGTTCCAGGTGGTGCGGCGCACGTCGGAGATCGGCATTCGCATGGCGCTGGGCGCAACGCGAGGCCAGGTGGTGGGGTTGTTTCTGCGCCACACAGCCGCCATTCTGCTCAGCGGCATCGTACCTGGGGTTGTGCTGACGCTGATCGTGGGGCGCAGCGCGCGCACGCTGCTCTACGGGGTGCGGGAGACGGACCCGTGGGCTCTGATCCTGGCGAGTGCGGTGCTGATCGTGGGCGGATTGTTGGCCACGCTCATCCCAGCGCGCCGCGCCTCTGCCCTTGATCCCATCCAAACCCTGCGAACGGAATGAAACAATTGCGCTCTAAACTGGAAGAGCCTCGGAGGATCTATTGATGAAGTTGCTCACGGTGTTGTCGCTTTCCACGTTGATTACGGTTCCGGTCATAGCACAGACGCTCACGGGCCAGGATGCATTTACCGACTACTCCAAGGAACACCCCGGGGTGCGCCGCCACCTCACGGCCGCCGACCTGCCCGCACCGTATGCGACCGAGGCGGCGAATAATGGAGCGGTGATCGCTCCCCGGCCGGATGGGGTGTGGCCGCAGGCGCCGGCGGGGTTCAAAGTAGAGCAATTCGCCACCGGGCTCGATAACCCGCGGCTGATGCGCATGGCGCCCAATGGAGACATCTTCCTGGCGGAAAGCCGGGCAGGCAAGATCCTGGTCCTGCGCGGTATCGGGAAAGACGGCAAGGCCAGCCAGATGGAGGAATTTGCCACCGGGCTCAAGATGCCGTTCGGGATCAACTTCTATCCCAGCGGAGACCAGCCCAAGTGGGTGTACGTGGGCAACACGCAGTCCGTGGTTCGTTTCCCGTACAAGAGTGGAGACCTGAAGGCGAGCGGACCAGCCGAGACGCTGACCTCCCTGCCCGGCCCGGGCGGCCACATCACGCGCGACATCGTGTTCACGCCCGACGGCAAACACATGCTGGTGTCGGTTGGCTCGCATTCCAACGACGACGACATGGATACCACGCCGGCTGAGTTTCACCGCGCCGATGTGCTCGAGTTCACGCCTGAGGGCAAGTTTGAGAAGGTCTATGCCGCAGGCATTCGCAACTGCGTGGGCGAGACGATTCATCCCACTACCGGCGAGCTGTGGTGCTCCACCAACGAGCGGGATAATTTGGGCAATAACCTGGTTCCCGACTACATCACCCATGTGCAGGAGGATGGCTTCTATGGCTGGCCCTGGTTCTACACCGGAGGCAACCAGGATCCGCGGCAGGCGGGCAAACACCCGGAACTGAAGGCGAAGGTGCTGGTGCCGGATGTGCTGCTGAATCCTCACTTCGCTTCGCTGCAGCTGCAGTTCTACGAAGCCGGCCAGTTCCCTACTACCTACCATGGCCGGGCGTTTGCCGCCGAGCATGGCTCGTGGAACCGCGATCCGCGCGGAGGCTATGAAGTAATTTCCGTGCCCATGGATGGCGGGAAAGCGACCGGTGAGTATGAGGATTTCCTGACCGGGTTTGTGCTCCCCGACGGCAAGGTATGGGGGCGTCCGGTGGGCATCGCGGTGGCCAAGGATGGCTCGCTGCTGGTTTCGGACGATGGGTCGAATACGATCTGGCGCGTGACCTATACCGGAGCGAAGACCGCGCCCTCCGGTCAGTAGCGGATGAGAACGTCGGAATGGATCCAGATCGGCTTTGCCGTCGCGCTGGCTGTGGCTGCCTGGGTCCAGGGCTGGTTTGGGTCTAAGCCATTGCCCTTGCGCAAGCGCTGGTGGATTACCTTGCTGGGCATCGTTCCCCTGATCGCAGTGACCCTGGCGCGGGCGACGGCGATCTTTCTTCCGCGGTGGTATGTTTCCGTTCTGCGCGACTGGCTGACGGTTGGACTCTTCCTGGTGCCGTATTGGCAGACGGGCCTGTTCTTTCAAGGGCCGAATCATCGCATTGAGCAAAAGCTGATGGCGATTGACCGGTGGTTGATGCCAGGCGCAGCAGCGACTTCGGGCACCGCGCGCACCCGCATGGGCATGGCACTCGAGATCGCGTATCTCTTCTGTTATCCGTTTGTGCCGCTGGGATTGCTCGCCCTGTATGCGGTTGGCCAGCCGTACCACGCCGGCGGATTCTGGCTGGTCGTGTTGATTGCGACCTATCTCTGTTACGCAATCACGCCGTTTGTTCCGGCCTATCCACCGCGCGACCTGGCGGGCGCCAAGCCGGTGAAGACGCAGGTGGGCAAGGCGCGGGTGTTCAATCGCTGGATATTGCAGCATGGCAGCATCCACGCCATTTCGTTTCCCAGCGCGCACGTGGCGTCTTCATTTGCCGTTTCTCTCGCGCTGCTGTATTACACACCGGTCGTGGGCGGTGTATTTCTGTTTATCGCTGTCTGGATTTCGCTGGGCGCTGTGGTGGGGCGTTATCACTATGCGCTTGATGTGCTTGCCGGCGCGGTGACGGCGCTGGTGGTGTTCGCTGCCTGCTATGTGTATCTGTAGTTGAACGAAAAGCAAAAGTAGCCCCCGGACTACGGCTCCGCGGATTCGAGGCTTCCACCCGAGCACTCGCTCCTTTCCCACATCTCGCCAACAGAAGGCGAGATATGGGGCACCCCCAGTTCTTCACGCGGAACATCTGTTGATTCCCCCCGTCTTGGCTACCTATGCTGTTTGGCTATTTGACTCCGAAGAGTTTCATGGCAGCGTTGGCGATCATCTTTTGCGCCGCACCTTGCGGCTTGCCGTTTTCGGGGGGCAGAAAGATCGTCGTCAGCACCTTCACGCCTCCCGGCAGTGCGGGCGGCCCACCCGGCGTTGCCGGGGGGAAGAAGCGGGTCAGGGCTTCGCGGGGCTGATTGCGCATCAGGTCGAGCATGGCTACCCGGTGTACACACGAGACGGTACAAAACGGAGCACAGGGCTTTACGGTCGAATATTCACGATCCAGATCCGCTTGGGTGTACTTCTCGAGCGGAATCGCCGGATAGCCGCGCTGCTGCGAGCAATAGTGCACCAGGCCCTGCTCACAGATGTATAGATAGCGGCTTCCTGCGCGGCATTGCCAGTCATTGGGCTGTCCCGCGGCAAGGTTCTTGTGAAAGAGGTTGTCGTAGGCAAAGGCGAATAACGCCGGCTTGCGTTCCTTGAGAATCTGGTCGTAGACCGCCTGCTCGTCTTCCTTCAACGGCGCCAGCTGGCCGTCATGGTCGTGAATGATACCCACGGTGGTTTCAAATCCCAGCTCAAGCGCGCGGCGCGTGATGGTGAGCGCATCCTCCGGATGCTGGATGCCGCCACCCAGCACCGAGTTGATGTTGACATCAAACTCGGCGAATTCGGCGAGCCAGCGCAGCTTGCGGTCGAGTACCTTGAGGCTCTTCTTCGAAACCTCGTCCGGCTGCACGTTGTCGATTGAGATCTGCAGATGTTCGAGGCCCGCACGGTTGAGCAGCTTGATCCGCTCCGGGGTCAGCAGGTAACCGTTGGTGATGATGGTGGCGATCGATCCCACCCGGCGAATGGCGCGAATTATTTCGTCGAGCTCGGGATGCAGTAAGGGCTCGCCGCCGCTGATGGTAATGATGCCGGTACCCAGGGCCGCCAGCATCTCCACCCGGTGCAGCATTTCGGCCGTGGGCACGGGATCGGAGACTTTGTCGTACTCGTTGCAGTAGGTGCAGGAGAGGTTACAGCGGCGCATAGGGATGATGTGCGCCAGGATGGGATGATGTTTCGACTTGATCGCCCGCGCCACCATGCGCGACTGGCGAATTCGTCGTTGATAAGAGCGAATCTTGCGCATCTGCAACCGCCTACACCCGGAGTTTACTCCTCCCGGAGGCGCCTGTATGTTAACCACACACGCTGAGAGGCAAGCATGAAGATGGTATTTTTTCGCCCGGCCGCCGGGATGGCTACGCTGTTGCTCGCGTTTGCCACCCTGCATTCGCAGAACGCCGTCACCCAGACACAACGAATCCCCCAGTTCGACAACCAGGACGTCAAGGTCTGGAAATCGGTGGTGATGCCGCATTCCCCGCTGACGATGCACCGCCACGAACATCCACGGGTCATCATCGCCCTCACCGGCGGCACCATGAAGATCGTGGACTCGACGGGCAAGTCCGAAGAACATGTGTGGGAGACGGGCAAAGCCTACTGGCTTCCCACCAATCCGCCGGGTACGACCCACGCCGACGTGAACGCCGGCGATAACCCGATCGAAGTCATGGTGGTGGAGCTTGAGAACGCGCAGTAGTCATCGGTAGGCAGCGGCCTGGATGCCGTAGAGCTCGGCGTACGGGCCGCGCTTCGCCATCAGTTCGTCGTGGGAGCCCACCTCTACCAGGCGTGCTCCGTCGAGCACAACGATGAGATCGGCCATGCGTAAGGTGGAGAAGCGATGCGACACCAGCAGGGTGATTCTTCCGCTGATGTCAGTACCGCGTGCGGCTGCGGCGTAGCGCTCGAAGAGCGCGTGTTCAGTTTCGGCATCGAGCGCCGCCGTGGGCTCGTCGAGTATCAGCAACAGTGGCTGATCGCGCATAAAGCCCCGGGCCAGGGCCAGCTTCTGCCACTGTCCGAAGGAGAGGTCTACCCCCTCCGGCCAAGTGGGGCCGAGTTGCGTATCAAGCCCTGCGCCGAGGCGTTGCACGACGTCGCCCGCTCCGGCGCGGTCAATCGCCAACGCAACCGCGGGCGGGTGGTCCATGCGTGGAACGTCGCCCAGACCGACGGTGTGCGCGGCGCGAAATTCGAAGCGGAAAAAATCCTGGAAGGCGCCGGCTAGCCGCAAGCGCCATTCGCCCGCGGGTAGCCGCGCCAGGGGCACACTGTCCACCAGGATCGCCCCCGAAGACGGCTCGTACATCTTGGAGAGCAGCTTCACAAGGGTGGTCTTGCCGGCGCCGTTTTCGCCTACGATGGCGATCACGGCGCCGGCAGGCAGGAAGAGCGAAACATCTTCGAGCACCACCCGAGTGGTGCCGGGGTACGCGAACGAGACATGCTCCAGCCGGATGCCCTGACGCAGTTCCGCCGGCACCGGCAGATCGCCGGTAGCCGCAAGGCCTGCGGCGTAATCTTCCAGCCACGCCAGGCGGCGAGAGCCATCCATCCAAAAGCCGCGGAGGAAGCCAATCTCGCCCACGGTAGCGCCGATGTATCCCGAGAGCCGGGCGCCCGCGGCCAGCAGCAGCAACACCGCACTGGCTCCGGCGCGCAGATACGAGGAGACGAAGACGACCGCGCCCACATACGCCAGGCCGAAGACTGCCCAGCCCAGCGCATGCCACAGCGCCGAGCCCCGGCGCGCTCCGCCGACCGCACCGTACCAGCGTTCCCAGGCAGCGCGGCGGTCACGCACCAGGCGTTCGCCGATGCCGGTGACGCGCACTTCCTTGCCCGGCGAAGCGGTGGTGGCGAGGGTAAAGAGGTGGCGGGACAGACGATGACTGGGGGCGCCCCGTTCCTGCGCCGCCCGCTCCACGTCCGGCCGCCAGGTTGAGGTCAACACAGTGGGTATGGCAAAGATGGCGAGCAACAGAAGCGCCGGATGAATCGATGCCAGGAGCGCCATGGTCACGCCCAGGCGCAGGATCCACCCCAGCGTCGAAAACAGTGACACGTACATATGGTCGAGCACGAAAACCTGGTTGCGCAGCATCGACAAACGATCGAGGTATTCGGGGCGTTCCTGGTGGGCGATGGTGGCCACGGTGGCCTGGAGCCGGGCCACATGGGACTCGAGGGCGATGGTGACCTTGTCGCGGAAGCGGCGCTGCACCCGGGTGCTGACGGTGCGCAAAAACCAGGTGGCAGTGGCGGAGATGCCCAGACCAATGGCCGCTACCTGCATCAAGCCCGGGCGATGCTGGAGGTAACCCTTGCCGAGCAGCATCAGCCATAGCGCGAGGAGGGCGTCAGGAAGTGCAGCCAATTGAGAAAGAACGAACGACACCAGCATGAGACCCGGCTCATGGCGATACCCGAGCTTGCATAACCGCCACATGGACGAGAGCGCCGGCGGCAGCGGCTCGAGCTCTTGTTGTTTAGACGTCATGTCCCGGCCTCCTCGGAGCTTGGGTACCCCACGCTCCGTAAAGACCAGGAGGACTCAGCCGGCGAGGGTGTCATAGGTCATGCCCTCCTCTTCGGCGAGATGGAAGCGCTGCGCTTGCAGGTCGAACATGGTCCGATAGCGGCCGCCGAGCGCCATCAACTCCTCATGCGAGCCGAGTTCGAGGACCCGTCCTTGCTCCAGCACGCAGATACGATCCGCCTGGCGCACGGTGGAGAAGCGGTGGGAAATCAGGATGGTGGTGCATTGCCGGGTGGCCGCTAAGAGACGCTCGAAGATTTCCGCTTCTCCGCGCACATCGAGTTGCGCCGTAGGCTCATCGAGCAAGACCACGCCCGCGCCCATCTGCACCGCCGCCAAAGCGCGAGCCAACGCTACGCGTTGCCACTGGCCGCCGGACAAGTCTGTGCCACCCTCGTATCCCCGCGCCAGGATGGTGTCGAGTTCGGCCAGGTTGGCCCCACCGGCGGAAGCAAGCGCGGCGCGAACCACGTCGTCGGGCGCACCCGCCGGGGCCACGTTGTCGCGCAAGGGCAACTCCAGGCGCAAAAAGTCCTGGAAGACGGCCGTCACCCGGGCTCGCCACGAGACCAGATCCAGTGCGCGCAGGTCGGTGCCGTCGATCTCGATGGCGCCCGACTGGGGATCATAGAAACGGCAAAGCAACTTGGCGAGTGTGGTTTTGCCGGCGCCATTCTGGCCGACGATGGCGAGCGACGAACCGGCCGGGATGGTCAGGTCAAAGTGCTCGAGCACTGGTGCGCCGCCAGGGTAGGCGAAGGTCACATCGCGCAAATGAATGGCGGGCGTTGCCAGCGGCGCGGGCAGGGTTCCCGAGGGCAGTGCCCCGGCAGACTGCATCGCCTCCTGCAAACGCAGCACGGCAGCCACCGGCGCCGCCGATCCGTCGAGCGCCCAGCTGAATCCTCCGAACGCAATCATCGCGACGCCCACGGCGCTCTGCACGTACACCACGGCTTCGCCCAGCGAAATGCGGTTGTGGCCGACCGCGCTCGCCAGCATCCAAAAGACGAAGATATTCGCCGCCGTCACCAGCAGAACACTCCAGATCAGCGGACGCTCCCGCAGCCGGGTGGCCGCGTATTGCAACTCGTGGAGACGCGTGCGGCGAGCGACAAAGCGGTCGATGGTCCACCCTGCCAGACCGAAGAGCCGCAGCTCCTTACTGGCTGGCGGATCGACGGCCAGGCGATAGGCATAGTCCGCATCGCGTTGCGCCGCGCGGACTTCCGGGTTTTGCCGGTCGCGCCAGATAGCACTCTCGCGCAGCAGCCAATGGGTCGCCAACCACGCGCCGGAGAGCAAAAGTGGTGCCCACCAGGCGTAGCGAAACAGGATCACCGCCGACGCGATACCGCCCACCATCTCCACCATGCCGTTGGCGATGAAGTCCATTGAAATCGAAAGCGGCGGACCGGTCATGCCCAGGTCGAAATCGCGCGCCACCGTAAGGTCGCTGGTGAGGGTGGGATCTTCCAGATGCCCGATGCCGGGGGGACGCACGCACGCTTCGGTGAGCCGGTCGTACAGCCAGGCGGCGGTGCGGTCGCCCAGGTTCGCGCTGAGCGCCTGGTGGATGGGGTTGAGCACCTGCAGCAGGACAAAGATGGTGCCCACCAGCGCCAGCGGCCCGACGAGATCGCGACCATGTTGCACCGCCCCCACCAGCACACCCATGGCGATGGCAAACGCGACCGGCAGCACGCCGCGCAACAAAAGCACGGTCCACCAACCGGCGGCCAGCGCGGCATCAGCCCTGGGCAGGACGGCAAAGAACTTCCATTCCTTGCGTGCGGTCAGCGGCGGCATAAAAAGCTCGCACCTATAATACGGAACAAACATGCGCCAAGTACTGGAACGGCAGATCGATCAAGCCCGCGGCCTGCAACCGGCCGACCTGGTCATCCGCAATGCCCGCATCCTGAATGTGGTCACCGGCGAATTGCAGAAGGGCGACATCGCCGTCTGCGGCAGCACCATCGTGGGCACGTTGGACAGCTACCGTGGCGTGCAGGAAATTGACGCCCAGGGCCGTTTTGCCGTTCCCGGCTTCATCGATAGCCATGTGCATTGCGAGAGCACACTGGTCACTCCGGGAGAATTCGACCGCTGTGTGCTTCCGCATGGCGTCACCACCGCCGTCTGCGATCCGCACGAAATTTGCAATGTACTCGGCATGGTGGGCTTGCAATATTTCCTCGACGCGTCGCAAGCGACCGCCATGGACCTGCGGGTGCAGCTTTCCTCCTGCGTACCCGCGACCGAGCTGGAAACCTCGGGCGCGCGGTTGACCGCCGCCGACCTGGTTTCCCATCGCCACCACGCCAAAGTGATTGGCCTGGCAGAGTTCATGAACATGCCCGGCCTGCTGAACAAAGATCCGGAATGCATGGAGAAGCTGGCTGCCTTCCACGGCCAGCATATCGACGGCCACGCGCCGTTGCTTTCCGGCCACGACCTGAACGCTTACCTCTCGTGCGGTATCAGCACTTGTCATGAGACCACCAACCTCGCCGAGGGGAGGGAGAAGCTGGCCAAGGGCATGCAGGTGCTGATTCGCGAAGGCTCGGTATCGAAGGACCTGGGCAACCTCGCTCCGCTCATCACGGAATTCGCGTCGCCGTTTCTCGGCTTGTGCACCGACGATCGCAATCCCCTCGACATCCGCGAAGAAGGCCACCTGGATTACCTGGTGCGCCGGGCGATCGCTCTGGGCGCGCCCCTGGCAGCGGTTTACCGCACTGCCAGCTGGTCGGCAGCGAGAGGATTTGGGCTGCGCGACCGCGGCCTGATCGCTCCCGGCTTCCTGGCGGATTTCCTACTGCTCGACGACCTCGAAAACTGCGCCATCGACAGCGTGTTTCGCCGCGGCCGAAAGGTCACCGCCGATACCTTTGCCGGGCGTGCGATGCCTCCCCCGCCGGGAGGTAACACCCTGCACCTCGAGCCGGTGACCGTCGAAACTTTCCGCGTGCCCGCCCCGGGCCCGTCCACAGCAGTGATTGGCATCATCCCGGGCAAGATTCTGACGGAGCACCTGGACGCGAGCCTTCCCTACCACGACGGTCTGCGCCACGCCGATCCGGATCACGATCTGCTGAAGGTATGCGTGCTCGAACGTCACGGCCGCAACGGAAACGTCGGCCGGGGATTTGTGAAGGGATTTGGTTTCAAACGCGGCGCACTGGCCTCCTCCGTCGGGCATGACAGCCATAACGTCTGCGTCGTGGGCGCGAACGATGACGATATGGCTGTCGCCGTCAACCGCCTCATCGCGCTCGGTGGAGGGTTTGTCGCGGTACAGGGTGGCCGGGTACTGGCGGAACTGGCGCTACCCTTTGCCGGTTTGATGAACCTCGGTTCCTTCGAGACCGTGGGCGAGCAGCTCTCCGCTCTGCGCATCGCGGTCGAAACCATGGAGTGCCGGCTAGCCGAACCCTTCCTGCATCTCGCTTTTCTTGCGCTGCCGGTGATTCCCCACCTGAAGATCACTGACTTCGGCGTGGTCGACGTGGACCGCTTCCTTCTTGTCCCGGCATAACCAACGGGCCATCCGCTTCCCCTAAAGGTTGTAGACGGGCTGGGGGCGCGTGGCAAACGCGTGCTCCCCTGCCGCCAAGGTGTTACCGGTGCGTCCCCCAAGATCCATTCGTAAGGCGCTTTCGTAAGTGTGCCAACACGTTGTTCTCTTGCCATGCGTGGGGTAGCGCTGCGATGCTTTGGAGGTCGCACAGAGAAGCCGGGTTCATACGGCTCGCACCAAGTCTCACGTTGTTCGTTTTTGCCCGAGGGGGAGTAGTCATGAAGATCTGCCGGATGGTTGTCCTCATGACGCTTGGTATGGGCGCAGTAGCGACGCTCGAGGCCCAGGCACCCCAGGGAGTTCTGGTCGCCAGCGGGGCACCACTCGAATCCATGTTTCCTGAAATGCCTGCGCATGCGCTGCTCCTGGAGACGCTGAGCCCGCCCAGCAGTGTCGGCGCCATCAGTCCGGCTCCGGAAGATGCTCCGGAAGGACCAAAACCGCTGACCCGCGAACAACGGCTGATTCTTTTTTGGAACGATACCTACGCCTCTCCGGGTGCCTATGCCGGTGTGGGCATGGGCGCCGTGATGGACCAGATTCGCCATACCCCAGCCAAATGGGATGGGGACGGCAGCGGGTATACCCGCCGCTTCGCGAGTGAGTGGGGACAATTGGCCGTGCGCAATGCGGTGCACGAGGGCCTGGCAGGCGTCACCGGTCTCGACCCGCGGTATGTAGCGTGTAACTGCAAAGGTGTGCTTCATCGCAGCGCCCATGCGCTCAAACTGAGCGTCACCACCTATCGCGAAGACGGCCGCCTCACGCTTGATGTGCCCCAGCTCGCGGGAGCATACGGCTCTGGCATCATCTCCACCTACTGGTATCCCCACACCCGCTATAACCCGCTGGTGCAGGGTGTGCAATTCGGCCATGAGCAAGTGGGCGAGGTGGCCCTCAATAACCTGGTGCAGGAATTCAGTGCGGATATCAAACGCGCTCTGCACGTACCGACCTGGACGGCGCGGCGCCCTGCCAGTGCTGACGACGACGACTAACCCCGCGAAAACGGGACGAGCGCTTTCAGTCACTCCAAAGGAAACACCAGAAGTGCTCTAATGGCAGCAGCGCTCAGCCGGATAGTCATCGTTGTTCCGTTTGGTGAGCGGGAGGTCTCATGCGACCAGTACGCTGCTCTTCGGTCAGTCTGTGGATTGTATGTATGCTGGCGACCGCCGGCACAGCCATCGCCCAAAGCCCATTTGCGGGCACCTGGAAAATCAATCAGGAACTGAGCCAGATGGCCGGCGACACCCTGTCCTTCGGGCCCGCAGCCGAAGATAGTATTGAGTACACCGCCGGTGCCATCAAGTATTCCTTCCGCGCCGACGGCAAGAACTACCGCATGCCATCGGGCGACATCGCCATCTGGCGCGAGTCCGGCCCTGACGGCTGGTCTACGGAATACCGCAAGACCGACGGCAAGCTGCTCTCGAGCGATACCTGGAAGGTTTCGGAAGACGCTAAGACCCTCACCGTGACCAGCACCGGGGTCAAGGCAAACGGAGATCTGTATACCGACACCGAAACCTATGAACGGACCAAGGGCACGAGTGGCCTGCTCGGTTCCTGGAAAGGCACCAAGGCTACGCTTAGCTCGCCCAGTCTCTTCGTCATCCAAGAAGCTGGACTGGACAACTTGATCCTCCGCATTCCCGCCATGAAGGCGATGGCCAAGGCCAATTTCGGCGGCCGGGAAGTGCCCGTCGAAGGACCGGATGTTCCCACCGGCTTACGCCTTTCTCTCACCCGCAAGGGCCCGTACACCTTCCACCTGGTGCAGAAACTCAACGGCACGGTGATCCACACGGCGGACTACACGATCTCGAACGAAGGCAAAACCATGACCGAGGTCGGCGGGGCCCCGGGGGATCCGCCGACCTCAGTCGTCTGGGAAAAGCAGGCAGCCGCGCCGCCGGCGCCGCCGGCCGATCACCCATCCTCCCAGCCCGTGCTTCCGGCGCCGGGAGTACACTAAGAACAGTGCACTCCCTTCTCGCCTCTCAACCTTGATCCTCCCTGGTCCAGACGAGTCACACAACCGCCAACGGCAGTCTATGGAGCCAATATGAGTTTGATCAAGGCAGTGGATGTACCCAAGTACATGGCCGACAAGGTGCGCTCGCGCCGCCTCGCCGCCCGTCTTGCCGGTGGTTCGGCCAAGCCTACCCTGGTGGTCACCAAGCCGGTGGCGATACCGGCCGTGGTCAAGGAATCAACGGCACGCTAGTTTTCTGCGCCGAATCCGGTCACTGGAGTCATCGCCCCCAACAGTTGTCCATCGCCGCGTCCCCCAACAGGAATGTTGGGAGAGGTTAGGCACGCCAAGCCAAGAGTACGGTATCCACCCAAGGGTGGAGCATAAAACCGTACCCTGGGTCCAAGACACGAGCGGCACGGCCGCCTACCCTTCAGGAGTACATCGCGTTCATTACTTGATTCTCCAAGCGCCCTGACTCAGGGCGCTTTTTTTGCTTCATACTGGAGCCACCATAATGCGGTCCGCCTGGCAACGATGGAGGATGTGGGCTTTGCTGTTGCTGGTGACGCATGCTGCCTGGGCGCTCGATCCCGGGCGTTCGCTCGACCACTATGGCTATCAGTCCTGGCGCACCGATGCCGGGCTGCCCCAGAACACCGTGCATGCCATCCTGCAAACCCACGACGGCTACCTGTGGCTGGGCACCGATGGTGGGCTGGTGCGCTTCGATGGCATAGAGTTCGTCACCTTCGCGCGCGAAAACACGCCCCAGTTGCCAAGCGATACCGTCTACGACCTGCTCGAGGACAGTGCGGGATCACTCTGGATCAGCACCGCGGCCGGTCTGTTGCGTTACCGTAACAGCGCATTTCAGTCCTTTACCGGCTTGCCCGCTGGACCGGTCTGGCTCACCTATGAAGACCATCGCCGTCAGCTATGGGCCATCACCGCGGCCGGCCCGGCCTGGCTCGAGGACGACCGCTTTGTGTCCCTCCCCGGGGCGCGGGGGGCCAGCCCCATGAACCGCCAGGCGATCGCTGAAGATGCCCAGGGAAGGCTTTGGCTGGGAGGCAGCAACGGGCTCTTTGCCATCGAGAACCGTGGGGTCACCCAGCATCTGCTCGGCGGGGAATCAGTAGGCGCGCTGCTGTTCGATCGAGGCGGCTTGTGGATCGGCGACAGCCAGGGACTTGAGCGCTACGACGGTGGGGCGCTCACGCATACGGCCGCGAGCGAAGTGACGGCGCTGGCCGCGGACGCGGATGGCAGCCTGTGGGCGGGCACGGCTGCCGGGTTGATGCACATTCCCCGGAACGGGCCTCCGTTGACCATCGCGGGCGAGCCGGTCGATCGCTTGATGCGCGATGCCCAGGGCGTGCTCTGGGCGGCGACCCAAAGGGGAGTTTTCCGGCTGCGCGACAACCAGTTGCAATCCTTCACCCCAGGGACAGCGCTGGCCTCGGAGCGGATCCTGGCGCTCTACCCGGACCGGGAAGGCAATCTGTGGATTGGCACCGATTCGGGCGGCCTGCACATGCTGCGCGATCAGAAGTTCACCACCTACACCACGCGCGACGGGCTCTCCGGCAACTTTATCCGCTGTGTGCTGCAGACAGCCGGCGGCGATCTGTGGATTGGCACCGATGGAGCAGGATTGAATCGCCGCACCGCGACCGGCTTCGCCCATCTCACCACCGCCGACGGCCTGTCGAGCAACGTAATTCTTTCCCTTGCCGGTGGCTCGGAAGGCGATCTCTGGATCGGTACGCCCGACGGTCTGAACCTGCTCCACAGCAACGGACGGATCGAACGCTGGACCACCGCCGATGGACTGCCCGATGACTTCATCCGCTCCCTTTTGAGCGATCCTGACGGGAGCCTGTGGATTGGCACCCGGCACGGACTCGCGCATCGCGTGGGCAACACATTTACCAGCTTCACGGGCATGGATGGATTGGGAAGCGACTTCGTGGGCGCAATCGTGCGCGGCGGCGGCGAGTTGTGGGTGGGCACGTCAGGCGGCCTCAGCCGCAGGCAGGAGGATGGCTTTGCCCGGGTCACCTACGACACCGTGACCGCGATCGCGCAGAGCGCCCGCGGCGCCCTTTGGCTGGGCACCAATGGCAGCGGTCTGGAGCGCTTGCGAGCGGGAAAGGTGCAGGCCTTCCCCTACAGCGCGCAGGGCCTCCCGAGCACCATTTACAGCATCCTCGAAGATGGCGCGGCGCGGCTCTGGCTTTGCGGGCAGACGGGGATCTTCCGGGTTGCGCTCGACCCGCGCGAGGACAGTCCAGCGGCCGTGACGGCCTATGGCACAGCCGACGGCATGAATATCCGGGAGTGCAGCAGCGGAGGCCATCCCTCCGCCTGGAGGATGGCTGATGGCAGCCTGTGGTTCGCGACCCTCGATGGGGTGAGCGTGATCGACCCGGCTCACATTGGGGAGAACCAGGTGCCGCCGCCGGTGGCGATCGAACAGGTGCTGGTGGATGACGAGGCACGGCCGCTGGGCGAGGATCTGGTGATTCCGCCGGGCCGGCACCGCCTGGAAGTGCACTATGCCGGCCTCAGTTTCGTCGCCCCGCAAAAAGTGACCTACCGCTACCAACTGGAAGGCTTTGACCACAGCTGGATCGAGGCGGGCAGCAGGCGCGCTGCGTTTTACACCAACCTGTCTCCCGGCCACTACCGCTTCCGCGTGCTAGCAGCCAACAACGACGGGGTGTGGAGTGCATCCGGCGCAACGCTTGCCTTCCGCCTACTGCCGCACTTCTATCAAACCTGGTGGTTCTACTCCACTCTGCTACTGGGATTGTTGGCGATCAGCTATCTGATCTACCGCTGGCGGGTGCTACAGGTGGAGGCGCAGTGGAGTGCGGTGCTGGCCGAGCGGGGACGGCTGGCGCGCGAGATTCACGACACCCTGGCGCAGGGCTTTGTCGGGATTTCCGTGCAGTTGGAGTTGGTCGCACGGCTGCTGCAGAGCTCGCGAGACGGAGCACTGGAGCAGTTAAACCAGGCGCGTGCCCTGGTGCGCGCCAGCCTCGCCGATGCGCGCACCTCGATCTGGGACCTGCGCTCCGAGGCGGCGGAAGACCTTCCGGCCCGGTTGCGTCAGAGCTGTGACCGGGTGAGCAGCGGATCGGCCGCCAAGGTGTACCTTCAGGTGAAAGGAACGTACCGTCCGGTGAAACGCAAGATCGAAGACGAACTGCTCCGCATTGGGCAGGAAGCGGTGGCCAACGCGGTGCGTCATGCCGCCGCCACACGCATTGATGTACAGCTCATTTACGCGGCCACGCGGGTATCGCTGCAAGTGGCCGACGACGGCCGGGGATTCGCTCCATCCGCCAGCCGCAGCGGGCCGGACGGCCACTACGGCATTCGCGGCATGCATGAGCGGGCGGAGGAGATTGACGCTGCCATGGTGCTCGAAAGCATTCCCGGTAGCGGCACGCGGGTTTCGGTGGAGGCGCCCCTATGAGCGATCCCATCCGGATCATGATTGTCGAGGACCACGCAATCGTGCGCCAGGGCCTGGTGGCGCTGTTGCGCACGGTGCCGGAGTTTGCCATTGTGGCGGAAGCCGGGGACGGACGGCAGGCAATCGAGTTGTATCGCCGCCATCTGCCGGACGTCACGCTGATGGACCTGCGCTTGCCGCAAATGAACGGGGTGGAGGCGATCGGCCGCATCCGTTTGGAGTTTCCTCAGGCGCGGATCATTGTGTTGACGACCTTCGACGGCGACGAAGACATCTTCCGCGCTTTGCAGGCGGGGGCACGCGGGTACTTGTTGAAGGGGATGACCGGAGATGAGCTGATGGAGGCGATCCGCTCGGTCTACGCCGGCAAGTCGCGCATACCCGCGCCGGTCGCCGAGCGCCTGGCAGAACGCATGAGCACCCCTACGCTGACGTCCCGGGAAACAGAAGTACTGGAGTTGATCGTGGGGGGCAACAGCAATAAGGAGATTGCCGGCGCGCTGAATATTTCCGAAGCGACGGTGAAGACCCACATCAACAGCCTGCTGGGCAAGCTGGGGGTGACGGATCGCACCCAGGCCGCAACCACGGCGCTGCAGAGAGGGATCGTACACCTTGATTAAGCTGGCCCTATGGCTGGGACTGGCGCTTTGTGCCCCGCTTGCGTATGCCGCCGGGTGGCACATCGCCAGCGCAGAGGAGTTGAAGGCGATTATTCCGGCGCGCGCGCCGGTGATCAGCGAACGCATCGAGACCGAGTTTCGGACTGCTTCCGGCATTGTGGATGGCAAGGGTCATGCGATTGCGGGCGTGGTGTTGATCACGGCTGGATATTCCGCCGACGGCAAGTACTCGCATTACTTCGTGTCCCAGGTGCCGTTGAAGATTGGCGAGTTTCTGCTGCCCCCGGGACAGTATCTGATCGGTTGGGTGCGCGGTCAGGATTTGCTGCAGGTGACGTTTTACCTGGCGCAAAGCGGGAAAGCGGTTGGCCAAGTGGAGGCTACGCGGAATCAATCGATTACCCGGGTGGAGTCGTTTCGAATTTGGCCGCCTGGGGATAAGTCGCTGATCCAGCTGGGGCGCTTCACGTTTGGTTACACCCTGGCGCCCTGACATCAATCGCTGGCTTAGCGTGTACCGGGGGTCAACACTCGGCCGTAGTTATGGCATGCTAGGAGTGCCGTGCGCATGACCGCAAAATCGATCGCCTTCGCTACCCTGCTCCTGACTCTGAGCCTGGGGTGCCGTGACAACACCGCGACTCCCCCTCCGGTGGAAGAGCCTGGACGGGCGGTCATTTACCCCGATGGTGCCCAGGCGCCTGCCGATATTACGGCCGCTCTCTCGCAAGCCACGCGGGAAAAGAAACGCGTTCTGCTTGATTTCGGCGGCAACTGGTGCGGCGATTGCCAGGTACTCGAGATCTACTTTCACGCCCCTCCCAATCGCAGCCTGCTCGAAAGCAACTTCATCTTGGTCCCGGTGAATATCGGCCGCTACGATGAAAACCTCGACATTGCCGCGAAGTATGGCGTTCCTGTGGCGAAAGGTGTACCTGCACTGGCCGTCCTCGATGCCAACGGCCAAGTGCTGTTCAGCCAGCGCAATGGGGAGTTTGAATCGATGCGCCGCCTGGACGTAGCTTCCGTGACCGCATTTCTGATGCAATGGAAGGGGTAACCCTCGTGCCGGACGCGGTGACCGCATTTCTGATGCACCGGAAGGGGTAACCCTCGTGCCGGACCGGTGACCGCATTTCTGACGCAGTGGAAGGCGTAACCCTAGTCGCGGACACGGCAACCGCATTTCTGATGCAGTGGAAGGGATAAGACAGACCCGTCTTGGCCCCGGCCATCGGTTCATGTACCTTCGATGGCATGAGGCGCATCCTGGCAGAAATCCGGCTCGCATTGCTGGCTGCGCTCTCGCATGACGTTTTCGGCACCGCCAAGGCGGCTGCCTATTCCGCCATTCTCTGCCTATTCCCCACCATCCTGGTGTTAACTACCCTGCTGGCACTCACCCCGGAATCGGACACGGTGCGGGGCGAAATGCGCGCCGCTTTCGCCGAGGTGCTGCCGGAAGACACAATGACCTTGCTGCACGACTACTTCACCAACCAGAAGGTGCGCTCCGAGCAGGTCGTCATTTCCGCCGTCGCGGTCAGCCTGGTAGCCGCCATGGGGATGATGCTCTCACTGATGGAGGGTTTTCGCCGTGCTTACGACCTGCCACGCAGGGAATGGAGGTTCTTGGTCGAACGCCTGGTAGCGCTGGCCATGGTGCCGCTCTGCCTGGTGCCGCTGGCGCTGGCTACCATCACGGTTGCATTTGGCCACCAGATTGAAGAGTGGGTCATCAGCAACAGCTATCACGTCCTCGGCCCCCTGGTGCTGCTCATCTGGCGCTTCGTGCGCTGGTCGATCGGGCTGTTGACCACCATTTTCGTGCTGGCCATGATCTACCAATTTGGAACCCCGCGACGGCGGGAGTGGAAGTACGTAGTCCCCGGCGCCTCCGGCGCCGCCATCGTCTGGTTCCTGGCCACCCTGGCGTTCGGGTTTTACCTCACCCGGTTCGCCGACTATTCGGTTGTCTACGGTCCATTGGGCGCGGTGGTGGCGACCTTGGTCTGGCTCTACATTGCCACCGTCAGCGTGCTGCTGGGCGCGGAATTCAATGCCCGCCTGTATCCCAAACCGCCGCGCACGTCCGATTTAGCAGCAGAAAAAACCATGGTAACGGCCGCCGGAGCGCGTGAAGGTTAGGGAAAGACAGTGTCACCGCGGGTTCCGGGGTGTCTTGTCAACAAGCGCTCATATTGGCTCCGCGGACTGCGCGTAGAATTGAGGAAATGCAGTTTGGGGGACGAATGAGTTTTACCCTGACGGACACCGGTACCACCTTCCCCGCGGAACAACGCCGCCGGGCCAAGATCGTCGCCACTTTGGGCCCTTCGTGTAACACCGAACCTGTTTTCCGCGAGCTGGTGCGCGCCGGCCTGGATGTGGCCCGGCTGAACTTCTCCCACGGAACCCACGCGGAAAAGCTGAAGCTGATCGAAATGGTGCGCCAGGTCTCGAGCGAGGAAGGCAAGCCAATCTGCATCCTGGGCGATCTGCAGGGACCCAAGATCCGCACCGGCCGGCTGAAGAATCGTATCCCGGTGCAGCTCAAAGCGGGGCAAAAGCTGACGATCACGCCGCGCGATATCGCCGGCACTTCGACCCTGATCGCCACCACCTTTCCCACGCTGGCGGAAAATCTAGAGACGGGTGCGCGCATTCTGCTCTCCGACGGCCTGATTGAGTTGTATGTGGTCGGTGTGCATGGCCAGGACGTGGAGTGTGAAGTAATCAACGGCGGCATGCTGGGTGAGCACAAGGGCATCAATCTGCCTGGCATCCCGGTCCGCGTGCCATCGCTGACGGAAAAAGACGAAGAAGATCTGGAGTTCGCCATTCGCAGCGGCGTCGACGCCATTGCCGTTTCGTTTGTGCGCACGGCGGAAGATATCCGCCTGGTCCGCCATCGCGTCGCTACCCTGGGCGCCGAGACCTGGATCATCGCCAAACTCGAAAAGCCGCAGGCGATTCAGCACCTGGACAGCATTCTCGAAGCCGCCGACGGCGTGATGGTCGCGCGCGGCGACCTCGGCGTCGAAATGCCGCCGGAGAAAGTACCGGCCATCCAGAAGCACGTCATCCGCCGAGCCGGCGATTATCGCAAGCCGGTCATCACCGCCACCCAGATGCTGGAGTCGATGATTGAAAATCCACGGCCCACGCGCGCCGAGGCAAGCGACGTCGCCAACGCGATCTATGACGGCACCGATGCGGTGATGCTCTCGGGCGAAACCGCGGCCGGCAAGTACCCCGTGGAAGCGGTGAAGATGATGGCCAAGATCGTGCTCGAGACCGAAGGCCAGGATCTGCCCCGCGTGACCGACCGCAGCCAACCCCGGCACGTGCGGCTCTCCGTATCCGAGACCATCTGCGAATCGATGGCCCACGCCGCGCAGGATCTGGACATCAGCGCCATCGCCGTCTTTACCGAGACGGGAACCACTGCACGCCAACTCTCCAAGTACCGGCCGAAGTCACCCATCTTCGGTTTGAGCAGCGTCGAACGGGTGATCCATCGCATGACCCTGCTCTGGGGCGTGAATCCGATCCTGTGCAACAAGCTGGCGACGGCGGAACAGATGGTAGAGACGGCGGAACGCCTGCTCGAGGCCGCCGGACACGTGCAGCCGCGGCAGATTCTGGGCATCGTCGCCGGTACGCGCACCAAGTCGGGTTCCACCAACTTCCTCCGCCTGCACGTCCTCGGCGACAGCCTCTCCGGCGCCACCTCGGCGCGTGAGGAGAAAGTAGTCCATGCGCGCGGCAAGCGGCTGGCGAAAAGCAAACGGCCGGCCCAGGCATTGCCACGGCGGGTGCGCTCCGGCCGGTAACGCGTATATTTTCTTTCGGAAATGGGAAAGGCCTATCAGGGGCTCGCGAGGCGAGGGACGCGAAGTCCTTGGCTTGATGTAGCTTTGGTTTAAGGTTTCTTTATGGGCCGCATTCATATCCTCGCCGACCAGGTGGCCAATCAGATTGCGGCGGGTGAGGTGGTGGACCGCCCCGCTTCGGTGGTGAAGGAACTGCTGGAGAATTCGCTCGACGCCGGTGCCACCCGCATCGTGGTGACCGTCGAGGCGGGCGGGCGCAAACTGATTCGCATTGCCGACGACGGCTGCGGCATGGTGCGCGACGATGCTTTGCTGGCCTTTGAACGCCACGCCACCTCCAAGCTGCGCTCGAGCGACGACCTGCTTTCGATTGCCACCCTGGGTTTCCGCGGCGAGGCCCTGCCCTCGATCGCGTCCATCGCGCGTGTCGAACTGGTGACCCGTTCTGCGGACGACGAGGCCGGCACGCGCATCGAGATCGCGGGCGGCAAGCTACTGGAATGCGAGGATGCCGGCGCGCCGGTGGGCACCACGCTGACAGTGCGGGATCTTTTCTTTAATACCCCGGCGCGGCGCAAGTTTTTACGCTCGGAAAACACCGAGCTGGCACATGTCACTGCGTTAGTTACACATTATGCCCTGGCGCATCCGGAGAAGCACTTCGAGCTGCACTCCGCCACCCATGCCCTGCTGGTAGCACCGCCGGTGCGCGAGCCGGCCGAGCGCATCTTTCAGATCTTCGGGCCGGACACACTCGAGCAGTTGCTGCCGCTGGCCGCAGAAATCGAACTGGAGCGGGCCGGGCTCCCCGAGCCGCCTCCCTGGAAACGGCCGCAGGACTACCAGGCGCCGGCACCCGGTTGGCTGCGTATCACCGGCTTCACCTCAAAGCCCGAGTTGCAGAAGCTGAACCGCAACTCCATTTACTGTTTCGTCAATCGCCGCCTGGTGCGCGACCGCCTGCTGATGCATGCCGTTAGCGAGGCCTATCGCAATATTTTGCCGCCCACCTCGTTTCCGGTGGTGCTGTTATTCGTCGACATGCCGCCGGAAGAAGTGGATGTGAACGTGCATCCCGCAAAAACTGAAGTGCGTTTTCGCCAGTCGGCCTGGCTGCACGACTTTGTCCGCGACACCCTGCGCCATAAACTCACCCTGGGGCGCCCGGCGGCGGGATTTTTGCAGGCGCTCACCACCCGTCCCACCGCGAGTGCCGCGCTGGTGGCCGGGTCGTCACCGTACCCTTCGAGCCCTCGGGGTGCATGGGAGAAGCCCAGCGACAGCGATGCTTCTGCGGAACGGGCTCCTGCGGGAGATGCTTTTGCGGGAGATGCTTCTGCGGTGGAGGTGCCTACGGGAGGTCCGTACGCGCGCGAAGATTTCCGGTTGACCGCTCCCGCTCTGCCTGCGGTTCCCGGGGTGCTTCCCTTTGCCGCGCCCGTGGCGGTGGCAGCCACGAACGGCCATGCGCCGCGCGGGCACAGTTGCGGATCTGCCCTGGAAACGGAAGAGACCGAAGCAGCCCCGACACTGCACGGCCTGGCTTCGCTGCGGCCACTTGGCCAGTTACGCGAATCCTTCATTCTGGCGGTGAACCAGGAAGGGCTTTGGATCATCGACCAGCACGTAGCCCATGAGCGAGTGCTTTTTGAGCGGGTGTTGCGCGAGCGCCAGGTGGAGCAGGTGCAACGTCAGCGGCTGCTCATGCCATTGCTCATTGATTTGTTGCCGGCCCAGATGGTGACCTTCGCCGGCATTGCGCGCGAGTTGGAGGCCAACGGCTTCGAAGCCGAGCCCTTTGGCCCGCGCACCATCGCGATCAAGGCAGCCCCGGTCGGATTGGAGGGTGCCGCGCTCGAGCGCATGCTGATCGAAGTGCTCGAGCAGGCCGGTTCGCATGAGCAGGCGGAGAACCTGGAAGCGGCACGCACCCGCATTGCGGCATCGATTGCGTGCCACGCGGCGATCAAGATCAACACCCCGCTCGACACCACACGCATGGAGTGGCTGCTGTCGGAGTTGGCCCTGACCGAGCACCCGACCAGTTGTCCTCATGGGCGGCCCATCGCACTGCGGTATGCTTGGAAGGATATCCAGCGGGCATTTCACCGGATCTAGCGCCCCAGGTCTCGTCCTGGGCCAGTCCGTCCACCACAGCCAAAGCAAGAGTGGACCGCGTACGAAAAGGGACTTTCTTGATCGCAGAGCAACTCCAGGCAGCACGCGCAGCACACTGGCGCCAGAAACAAACTCCCCTCCTTACCCTCGATGACGCACAGAGTTGGCTGGGGCAACATCCGTTGTGCCTCTATCTTCCCCGCCGGGCACAGCTGCCGGCGCCCGCGCCCTCGTTCGTCGAAGCCTGCCTGGGCAGCACGCAGACGACTCCAGGGACAGCGGCGATCGAGCAGGCCCAGGGAGTGTTGACGCGCCTCACCGCGAGCGCGACCGTGGTGCCGTTGAATTTGCTGGGGGCGGTGAGCGAGCAGCCGGATTTTCTGGCCACCGCGGAAGCACTGCCCTTCGTAATTTCGCTGCGGGCGGATGCAGATTGGAAACACGCTCCGCAGAAATCTTCGGGACACAAAATTTCTCCCCTCGTGCTCGAGCTTTGGAAGCTGCTCGAGGAACACGGCTCGATGACCGCCAGCGAGGCGCGGGAGACGCTGGGCCGAGAGTTGACCGAGGCCGCCGTGCTGCGTGCGCTGTCCGAGCTTTGGCAGGGGCTGCGTATCAGCCCGGTGTACGGCGAAGATGGCCAGCCGGCGCGCTGGGAGATGATGCGAGTGCGCCATCGCGACGCGCTCACCACCGCCGCAGGCACGGGCCAGGTGACCGCCATCTCGCTGCTGGTGTCGATGTATCTACAGTCGGTGTACGCCGCTACCAGCGAGGAGATTGAGATTTTTCTGTCCCCCGTCACCTCGCGTTCGCGGGTGCGGGAAGCGGTACGCGGCCTTTCCGCGACACGCCAGATCCATTCGCTCTCGATGGACGCGCAGACTTACTATTTTCTGGAAAACGGCTTGCCGGAGTTTGTTACTGTTACTGTGACTGAACCGGTTGCGGTGGAAGCTCCAGACGCCCCGTTGCCGGTGCGGCCGAAACGGCGGGAGCACCCGCTGACTCCTCCCTCTGGCGCTCCTGTATCGGCTCCTGCGCGGCCGGAAGTGCCGGCGGCGCGATCAGGATGGAAGAGCCCGCAGCGCGCTGCTTCCCCAGGCCGTGCACCTGGCAAGCCAGGCAGTAAGCCGCGCGATCGGGAGTTTGCTGCCAATGCTCCGGGAGGAGAACGGCCGGAGCGAGCGAGTGGAGACAAATTCCGTCCCCGGCCACAAAGGGACGATCGACCGTATCGGCCTGCCGGCCGTCCTGCCGAGGGTGCAGCGAACGCCACCGCGCGGCCCGCGTTCTCTTCGCGGCCGGCACCAGGACGTAGTGGACCGCCGCGGAGTGGTACTGCTCGCGGCGCGCGACCGTGGCGCCCTAAGACAACCGCGGATCCCTCCACTCCGCTTCGCTCCGGTCGGGATGACAAGGGGAGGGCGGCCAGGCCGGGAGGTTTTGCTCGTGCCGGAGCTTCTCCGCGTTCCGGTGGTGGCGAGGGCAGACCTGCGGGAGCAGGACGGCCTCCGTTCAAGCCAAGATCAGGGCCGCCCGGTCGGGGCCTCCCCGGTCCGGTGGCGAGGGCAGACCTGCGGGAGCAGGACGGCCTCCGTTCAAGCCACGATCAGGGCCGCCTCGGTCAGGACCACCACGTTCCGGTGGCGAGGGCAGACCTGCGGGAGCAGGACGGCCTTCCTTCAAGCCAGGATCAGGGCCGCCTCGGTCGGGACCTCCCCGTTCCGGCGGCGAGGGCAGACCTGCGGGAGCAGGACGGCCTCCGTTCAAGCCACGATCAGGGCCGCCTCGGTCGGGACCTCCCCGTTCCGGCGGCGAGGGCAGACCTGCGGGAGCAGGACGGCCTCCGTTCAAGCCACGATCAGGGCCGCCTCGGTCGGGACCTCCCCGTTCCGGCGGCGAGGGCAGACCTGCGGGAGCAGGACGGCCTTCCTTCAAGCCACGATCAGGGCCGCCTCGGTCGGGACCTCCCCGTTCCGGCGGCGAGGGCAGACCTGCGGGAGCAGGACGGCCTCCGTTCAAGCCACGATCAGGGCCGCCTCGGTCGGGACCTCCCCGTTCCGGCGGCGAGGGCAGACCTGCGGGAGCAGGACGGCCTTCCTTCAAGCCACGATCAGGACCGCCGAAGGGCGGCCCGCGTGCTGGTGGCAGCCGGCCGGGCCGCGCACCGGGCGATTACCCACCTAGGCGCAAACCGGATAGAAAGAAACCCGGCGCATGACCGACAACTACAATCCCCCCTTGGTGGTCGCCATTGACGGGCCCGCGGGCGCCGGCAAGAGTACGGTCGCGGCGCGCATTGCGGCCCACTTCGGTTTGCTCAACCTGGAGACCGGCGCCATGTATCGGGCCTTCGCGCTGAAGGCGATTCAGAGCGACAGCGACATGGACCACTCCGAGGAACTCGATCAGCTAGCCCAGCGCACGCGCATCCGCCTGTTGCCGGCGGCCCTGGGCAACCGCGTTTTTCTCGATGATGTCGAGGTGACCAAGCGTATTCGCGAGGCCGACGTAACCGCCGCTGCTTCGCGCGTAAGCGTGCATCCCGGCATTCGCCAGTGGATGGTCGCCATGCAGCGCCAGCTCGGCGAGCATCACAGCGTGGTCATGGAAGGCCGGGACATCGGCACCCACGTGTTTCCCGACGCGGAAGTGAAGATTTTTCTCGATGCCGCCGCAGAGGTGCGGGGCCAGCGACGCTACCAGCAGAATGGTCCCGACACGCCCACGGCCGTGGAATCGGTACTCCGGGAATTGCGCGAGCGCGATCAGCGCGATCGCAACCGCGCCGAATCTCCGCTGCGGCCGGCGGAGGATGCGGTGTTGATCGACTCCACCCAGCTCTCCCTCGACGAAGTGGTGGAACGCGTGGAAGGAATTATTGCTGCACGACTGGCGGCGCGCTCGGTTCCTCAGTAGACCCGTGGGCGGGGTGCAAGCGGCGAATCGCTTTGCCTCCCGGCGGCTGGGGCGGCTGCGGAGGAGCCGGTGGGACGGGCGGGGCCATCACGCTATCCACGTGATTGATCTCAATATCTCCATGATCGGAAAGCAAATCGATCTTCGGTCCGCCCCCACCCACCACGCCGGAGACACTGTGCCCTTCACCGGATTCCGTCACCGGCAAGTCCAGCTTGGAATCGATATCCCCGTTCTTGGCCGTCGCCTGTAGCTGAAAACCGGCACCCTGGGGCACGGTCAGATGAATCTCGCCGTTGCGGTTGTGAATCTGCAGCTCTCCCAAGGGCTTCACTGCGCCGACGGAGATGTCTCCGTCGCCATCCTCTACGCGCAAGTCGCCGGTGATCCCGGAACACTCCACATCTTTCGCGCTGGTGGACACACGGGCCGGGCCTTGCGCATTGTTCAACTGCAGGTCGCCGCTGTCGATCGAGAGATCCCCGGGGATGCTGGCCACTTCCACATCGGTGCGGCTGGAGTGGAAATGCACCGGTCCAGGAATGTTGGTCAGGTTGGTGTCGCCAAAGAAGTCGCCGTCGAGCGCGACCCTGCCCTGCACTTCAGAGATGGAGACATCGTCCATGCGGCCCTGGAGAGCAAGATCTCCCTTGATGCCATGGGCGTTGAACTGGCCTTTGCTCATGTGGACCTGGATGGCGCCGGCCACGTTATCGACCTTGACGTCGCCTTGTTGCGCGGTCACGCTGGCGTCGCCGACCAGCCCTTCAAGGGTCACATCACCGTGGCCGGCAGTGACCTTCGGGATGGAACCCCGGGGAATTTCAATCGTCAGGTCGGCGCGTCCATTGTTGGTGTCGGCGGCGCGCAACGTCACGCTCTGGCCATGCACCGTCAGTTGCGGCGCCAGAGCATCGAGATTCCGCTGGGCATCGCGCTCGTTCGACGCGTAGACCACCTGGTGCGCCTGCACGTGGATCTGGTCGTCGCCGGACAACGTGACCGTCACATCCCCATGCGGTACCTGGATGTCGATCCCCGCCCCCGCGGGGATGGTCTGGTTCAGATTGCGGTCGTCATCGTGCTCCTGGCCGAGCAGGTGGGCAAAGAAGTCGTCCTGTTCCTGCCCGTGGCCGAAGACGTGCATGCCACTGAGGCCGCGGCTGGTGTAGTGGATCAGGTAGCCGAGCGCGACAAAAGCCAGAATCAGCGTCACCAGACCGCCATGGGAATGGCGGTAGCCACTGCCAATGCCGCGGCTGCGGTCGAGCCACCATTCGCCCAGAGACAGCAGGCCAACGCCAATCAACAACAGAGGCCACCAGCGGATATACCAGTCCCACAGGTGGAGGGAATTAAGTCTGCCGGTTTCAATGAGCAGGGCAATCGTGCCAACGGTTATCAACACCACCGGCCCGACGACCGAGGGAGGCCGCAAAGAACGGCGGTAATCGCGCTGCGCCCGGGCAGCTTCTCGCGCGGAATAGGGAGGTGGAAGGGTGGCCATTACGTCCTCCTGCCCTGGTCAGCATAGGGATCCGCTGCAGGCGCAGGGTAGATCGGAGGCGCAAGCGGGGGGGCAGCGGCATAGGCTGCGCGTTCCGCCAGGCCCAGAACTCCGGCCAGGATCAAGTAAAGCGGCCAGCTGCGGGAAAAGCTCAGCATGTTCCACTGGTTGAGCAGAGCGGTGACGCCCACCAGGATGAGAAAGGCCGGCCCGCGCAGGCGGCGGATGAAGAGCCAGGAGTTCATAGGCCGCCTCCGCGCGTCGTATCGCGGGTGCGACGATAGAGCAGCCAGCCACCCAGGCCGATGATGAACAGCGGCCAGGCGCGGCTGATCCACTCCTGCTCAAACACGCCCAGGGTCTGCAGCAACAGCACCACACCGACGGCGATGAGCACAATGGCGCCCACCGGGGTTTTCTGCCGTACAGGATCGAGCGGGGTCACGGACTGCGGATACACCGGGCCCGGATTTATGAAGCCTTGGTTGGCTGGACCTGGATTGCCGGGACCTGGATTCGTTGACGTATACCCGGAAGGCGGTGCCACGTAGGACGCGGCATAACCCGACGGGGGATTGGGCCCGGCGCTAAAACCCTGGCTCGCAGGGTCAACCGGCGGGGGAGGCGGAGTGAAGCCGGGAGCATACTGCTGACCAATCGGCGGCTGCGTCATACCCAGCCGGGTACCGAGGTCGTTGAGGCCGAAGGGATTCGGCAGGGGCAAGCCCTCATGCCGGGCCTTGGCTGTCTGGGCAGCGTCAAAGACCTGGTAAAAGATCCAGGCCGCCACCAGCAGGCCGAAGACGAAGCTCTTGTCGGATAGGCTGACGAACACGGCGAAGATCAGCACGTGGGCCAGCGCTTTGACGTATTGCCCGTTGTACATGGCGCCGACGCCGGGGATAAAGCCCAGCAAGCCGGCCAGCACCGGGTTGGCGTGCATCCCGGGAATTGACGGTCCGGCGAGGCCGCCGGTGGCTGCAGGGGAGAGGCGGGCCGACAGGCAGGGTTCGCAATAGACGACGCCGCCCACGGACCGCATGCACTCCGTGCACAGCGGCTTGCCGCAGTTTTGACAGTAAGCCGCGGCAACGACCTCTGGATGGTTGACACAGTTCATACCAAGCTCCTTCTCGCTTGGTCTTCAGTCGTGGTCCGCAATGCCCTGAAAACCTCCCGTACTACTTTTCCTCTCCCCTTGGAAGGGTTGAAACTCGCCGAGACTGGGGCCGCTGTCTCCTCAGCGCTGCGCTGGCCCTGAGGAACGGGCGCTGTCTGGGTGCTGGGCGCGGTGGAGCTGGGGCTGCCGTCACGGGCCGGAGGCTTGGGACTTTCCCGCGGCGTCTGCGCCGGGGCTGGTTCCTGCTCACTCGAGCGCCGCAGTTCCCGCACCCGGGCTTCCATCTCGTACACCACGCGCAGATTCTCGTAGTACTTCATCACCTGTTCGTTGGTGGAGTAGTACTGCCGGGTGAGGGTGGCCTTCATCCGCGATGGCTGCAAATCCGCGGCGTGCAACTCGGTGAGTTTGATGCCGGTGAGGTTCAGGGTCAAGGCAATCGAAAAGAACGCCATGGCTGCAGTCATCATCAGGCGCGGCTCGAAGACCTGGCGCAGCACCGGCATTGGCCGGCGATACCAGGCGGAACGAATCGGTTGCGGACGCACTGCCGCCACCACACCGGGCATGACCCCTTGCTGCGAGCGCTCACTGGTGCGGGTCAGGATCTTCTCCAACAGCCCTTCCGGGACCTGTGGCTCCTCGACCAGGTACTGCATCCATGACTTGCCCTGTTGCGTCTCCTTGAGCATCTGGGAGCACAAGGCACACTCGTCCTGGTGGCGGCTGAAGGCAGCTGCATCGGCAGGGCTCAGGGTCCCGTCCAACGCGTCGGCCATCAGGTTCTCCCACTCGTCGCAGCGTAAGACCCGGGTTGGCTCACCGGACGGCTTGTTGTCTTTGCGCTCAGACATTTACATCACCTGCCCTTTATTACGTTCCAGCAACCGTGCCAGTTCCGCGCGGCCGCGGCTAATGCGGGACTTGACCGTTCCCTGGGGAATCGCAAGTACCTCAGCAATCTCTTTGTAATCCATATCCTGCAAATCGCGCAGGATTACTGCTTCGCGTAGCTCCGGAGACACCTTGGCCAAAGCGCTTTGCACCATCTGCTGCAGCTGATTGCGGACGGCATGCTGCAGCGGAGTGGTGCGCTGGTCGACAAGCGGGGGAGCCTGGGGAGCCTCGTCACTCTGGTCCCAACCGGCGTCAATCGAGTCGGTCGCGCGCTGCTGGCGCGAGCGGCGAAAGTGATCGACCAGCAGGTTGCGGGTCAGGGTAGTGATCCAGGTGGAAAAGCTGCCGCGGGTGGCATCGAAGCTGGCCAGGTTGCCGTAGAGCTTGATGAAGACATCCTGGGTCAGGTCTTCGGCGTCGTGGCTGGAGTTGGTAAACCGATAGCAAAGCGCATAGACGCGCCGTTGCTGCGCCGCCACCAGCTCCGCCCACGCGCTGCTGTCGCCGTCGAGGCAGCGGCGCACCAGCGCCGGCCAGTCCATCTCGGCCGCCTCTGGCTTGCGTTCCGCGGGCCATTGCCGGCGCGCGCCGCTCTCCCGGTCCGGCGGTGTGTTGGCGGGGAGGTTCAATGCGGGGGTTCCTCGGCTTGTAGGATAGGGCCTCCCGGAGCCGGCCTGAAAGCGCTCACCGCGTCCTCCCGTAGGAGCGATGTTCAACGAGAGCGTGGCGGCCAGACTCATGGGTGCTGATACGCACTTTCGGAGACGTAAGTTCCCTTCCCAGCTTCCAGATAACGGCGCTCACCCCCACCGCCCCAGTCCCAGGTAGTAGCGCTCGATCAGCCAGCGGAGGGCAAAGAGCAATGCCATCATGCCGGTGCCCCACCAGAAAAGCAACATCGGCAAGGATCCGGCGACATGGCCGACGCGGGGCTCGGTCCGGCGCTCCCAGGCGCGAAAGATGAAACCGCTGCCCAGGCACACCACGGCGGCGATCAGCAAGCGCTCGAGCGCCGGCAGCAGGCGCTGTTCGAGATTGCTTCCCGGTTCGAGGAAAGCGGTGTGGAAGAGAGCATCGAGCGACAGGATGCTCAGCAGCAGGGAGGCGAATTTAGCCAGTTCCAGAAACACAGCCAACGCTTAGGGCGTCACCCATTGGACCTTGTGCCAACGCAGCCACCAACAGGGAGCCGCCGAACGGTGAGGAAACAACGAGGACACGCAGGGCGTGGCGACCGTACCCATGTAGTCGAATTCCTCCTTCTGGCCCTTGAGCGGCGTGCGCAGGAACTGCTCGACCTGGGCGCTGGAGGTTCCCTCTGCCCCGGTCCGCACCCGCAAGGTGACCCAGTCCCCGGCATAGAGGACGACGAGTGCCGCCACCAGGACCTGAAGGATTCGTCCCCACCGCCCACGCATCTTGACAGCCATCCTACTCCGAAGCAGGGGGCTGCGGCGGCGGAAACAGCTCGGTGTGGGTTTCCCCTTTGCGGCCGAAGTAGATCACCTTCTTGCCGGTAAGGAAGGCCCAGTAGCCCACCACCCCGGCGTCGGTCGATAGCCGGACAAACTCGGGATAACGGATGGTATCGGCCTGTGCCCCGCGGATCGCCTGGACTAATCCGGCGGAGGAAAATTCCCCGGCTACGGGAGTGAGCGGCAACGTCATCGCGTCGCTGTGGACCCCTCCTTCGGCCAGGTAGCAATGCTTCGCGCCGGCAGCAAAATCGACAAAGTAGGACTCGACCCCGGCCGCGAGCAGACGCCTCACCACGTGGGGAAAGCTGAGTTGGCCCGCTTCCGTTTCGAGCATGACCGCATGTATCTCCGATTGATTCATAACTATCTCCTCATGCACTAGTGTCCCCGACAATAGTTTCCTTGTCAACTACTTCCCTGATGCCCCAGTGATAGGCTTTCTGGTGTCGGCAGGTTGGCGGGGATGATGGTTCTGGACTGGCGGTGGCAGCTGTTGCTTACGCTCGCACTGGTGTGCATGCCGGTTGTCTGCGCAAGCCAGGTTACCGAGGCACCCGCGGCCCACATGCTCAGCGGCCAGGTGGTCGACAGCACGACCGGACAACCCATTGCTCGGGCGCTGGTGCGGGCCGGGGAACACTCGGCGCTTACCGACCATGAGGGGCGCTTCGCATTCGACAACGCGCGGGAAAGCGCCGCTGTGGCGATGGCCTCGAAGCCCGGCTATTTCAACGAAGACATCGGATCGGCCAACGAAGTGGGCACCCTGCTGCTGCGGCTTATTCCGGAGGCCATCCTTTACGGAACCGTCACCGATACAAATTCTCAACCCATCCAGCATCTGCAGGTACAGCTGCGCCGGATGCAGGTGCGCGCCGGGCTCGCTCACTGGCAGAGCACGCAGGTCACGACCACGAATGCCGAGGGCGAATTTCGGTTTGCCGAGCTCGCGGAGGGCAAGTACTCATTGTCCACCGGCTTCCAGATAGACGGCTTGCCCGACGCCGCTTCGTCGCTGGCGTTCGTGCCCGTGCTCTATCCGCCGCAAGGACCGGAGGGCGCTGACACGGGGTTGACGCTGCACGCCGGCGATCATGTGGAAGCTAACCTGAATCCTGCGGCGGAAAAACTTTACCCCGTCAGCGGAGTGGTCAACGGCGCGTCGGGCCGCGGCGTCAGTTTCCTGGTGGAGACACGTGAGGGCCTGCCGGTAAACCCCGCCCTGCATTTTTTTCAGGACAGCGGCGTCTTTCGTCTGCGCTTGGCCAGCGGCAGCTATCGCCTCAAAGTGCAGTCCCAGACGCAGACAGCGCGCTTCGCCGGAATGCGCGAAATCGCGGTGGGTCCGGCCGGGCTCGAAGGGGTTTCGATCACACTCACTACCCTGCCGTCCATCCCGGTGGAGATGGAGTACCAGCGAAGTGATACGAGGCAGCCGGAAGCGCCCGCGCCTACGTTTCTCAACCTTTCGCTCACCGGAGAAGCGCCCGGGAATGAAGCCGCCATGCTCTCCGCGCAACCGGTGGACGCGGGCAATGGGCTGCACGTACCCCATGCGGGCGATCCGTTGATCATCCGTGATGTGGAGCCGGCCCATTATGTGCTCAAGGCGCAGATTCCACCGCCCTGGTACGTTGCCTCCGCTACCTGCGGCAACGTGGACCTAAAGAGCGACCTGCTGGTGGTCAGCAACGGCAGCGGCGTCTGCCGGGTGCGTGTGGTGCTGCGCGATGACTCCGCATCCCTGAAGTGGTCGTTGGCCAACCAGGCTAACCCGGTGGCCGTGATGGCGTTTCCGCTGGGCAATCTCACCCAGGACGTCGATGTCAGCAACGCCAGCAATGGAGACGGATCCAACAGCAGCGCGATGACCGGTACGATCAACGGGCTGGCGCCGGGGCGTTACCTGGTGATCGCGGCCAAGCATCCGCTGGACGTGCCCTACCGCGACGCGGAGGCGCTGGAGAAGTATGCTCCCCTGGGAAAGGAAGTCACCCTCGCACCCAACGGCGAGGCGGACGTTGAACTGGAACTGGCTGCGGGAGAACCCTAGATGCGCGCGCCGTTCACTTTCCTGGTAGGGCTGGCGTGCGCCGCGGCGGGCGCCCAGTCATCGTTCACCATGAGCGGCAAAGTGGTGGATGGGCGCAGTGGACAGCCGGTGGCTCGGTGCGTTGTCGAGATCAACCCCACCACTCAGCGGACGGCTTCGCTCTCGGTGATGACCGGAGACGATGGCCACTTTGTCTTCCGCGGGTTGGCGGCCGGCAAGTATCAGCTCAGCGCCGCCCACCGCGGCTATCTCACCCAGTCCTACCAGGCGCACGAGAGCTTTTCGACCGCGGTTGCGGTGGGCCCGGGATTGGCGTCGGACGATCTTCTCTTCCCCCTGACTCCGCAGTCGATTGTGTACGGCATCGTCACCGATGAAGCGGGCGACCCAATTCGCCGGGCGCGGGTAAGACTCTTTGCCGACCGGGGCCAGGATGGAATTCGTTCTACCCTCTCCCGGCAAGGCACCACGACCGACGACCTGGGAAAGTATGAGCTCGCGGAAATCCCTCCCGGCAATTACTACCTCGCAGTCACCGCGCAGCCCTGGTATGCCCATGGTGTCGGCGAGCTGCATTTTGTGGAACCGCCCCAAGCCCGGGCGGCGGACGAGGCACCCGATTCCGCCCTGGACGTGGCCTATCCGACAACGTTCTATCCCAACGCGACCGACTCCGGCGAAGCCACTCCCATTCCGTTGCGAGGCGGCGAACACCTGGAAATGAACATGACGCTGAACGCGCAACATGCCTTGCGCTTGCGCGTGCCGGTGCCGCATGTGGAAGGGGGGAATTTCAACATCACTCTCGCCCAATCCATCTTTGGCATACCCGAAACGGTGACTACCGGCATACAGGCGAACCAGGACGGCGTGCTCGAGATCGATGGGGTGCTCCCCGGGCGCTACGACGTGACCCTCCAACTGTTTGGCAACACGCCGAACGCCGGGCCAACGCATTTCAGTGCCGACGTGGCTGCGGGAGCCACCACCTTCAGCGAGGCGGAGACAGTAGACGAGGTGACTGTGACCGGCAAGGTGAGCGGACTCGAAGGAAAGGTTCCCCAGGCCGGGATTGCGTTGTTGTCCCGTCATCCGCAGCACAACTACTATGCACAACTCGACGACTCTGGCGGATTCTCGGTGAAAGTACCGCCGGGAGACTATGAAGTGATTGGGCACATTCCGCGCAATTATCTGGCTCGGGTTGCCTCGGAGAACGCCCCGGTGCATGGCCGCATGCTGGAGGTAAAAAGCGGCGCGTCCCCGACGCTTGCGATCGCTGCCGGTACGGGCTACGGGACGATCGAAGGGTTTGTCACCTCAGGCAGCCAGCGTCCGGGCGGGGTGATGGTGTTGCTGGCGCCTGAGGACGCGAAGGATAACCAGATCCTCTTCCGCCGCGATCAAAGCGACTCCGACGGCAGCTTTTCTCTGAACAACATCATTCCCGGACGGTATCGTCTGCTGGCGATCGATCAGGGCTGGGACCTGGCATGGAATGACTCGAATGTGCTCAGCGCGTTCGTGAGCAAGAGCATTCCGATCCAGGTGCATGAAGGGGAGAAGCAGAAGCAACTGGTGGAAGTACAGCCCAGGTAGTCGGCAAAACTACGGATCAGGCTGCCGAGGTGTTCAGCGCGGCCAGGCTGGTGTCAGCGTCGGCGTCGACGGGAAGCACGGCGTCCATCATCGTAAGCTTGAGCAGAGTCACGACCCGCGGCGCGACGCCGCACAGCCGGACACCGCCCTGTTTCTGCCTGGCTAACCCGGCGGTGTGCACCAGCACGCCGAGGCCAGCACTATCGACATACGGAACTTCCGTCAAATCAAAGACCATGCGGCAGGTGCCGCTTTCGACCAACTTTTGCAGCTGCATATCGACGCTGCTCAGGGCCATCCCCAACGTGAGATTCCCGGTAAAGACAACGACGGCCGTATCTGGCTTGATGGAATCGGTGGTGATTTGCAGGCTCATGGGCAAGTAATCTATCACGCGCATGAGCCTGCAGTTGATTTACTGTGGCGGAGGAGGTCCGCCGCCACCGGGGCCGCGCTCCTGCATGCGTTCCTGCATCTTTTGTTGGTCATCTTCGTACTGCTTTTTTTGGCTGTCGTTGAGGACCGCTTCAATTTTCGTCTTGGAATCGGAGCGAATGCTCATCATTTTGGCCATGCGGTCATCCCGCGACAAGGACGAGTCGGCGCGTAGAGCCTGCATCTGCTGTTGCGTGGAGGCCAGAATAGGCTTGATTTGGGTTTGTTGATCGGCGGACAGGTTGTAGCGCTTGGTCATTCTGGCCAATTGCTGGTCGGGATCCATCATCATGCCGCGATGGCCACCCATGCCTGGCCCGGGGGCGGGCGCTGCGGTCTCCGGCGGAGCACCGGTTTCCTGCGCAAACCCTTGAGTGCCGCACAAAAGACTGGCGGCCAGCACGCTACTCTGCATCAAATAACAGAACAACCACTTCTTCTTCACAGCATTTCCTCCCACGGCTTGCTGTATTGCACACCGAGCGCCGATTTAGCCGCTCACATGTTCGACGAGAGTTTACGCCGTTTTGTTGACTGCCGGACGAATTGGGCCCCGAAGAAGCATCTTAGAAAGCGGACGTGATTACGATGCGCACCCAATTACTCGCTCTTACCGCCGGCATTATTCTCATTGCCGGCGGTGTCGTACTTTGGCATCCCTGGTCGAAACCATCGCCCCAAACCGCCACCCCCGCGTCACCTGCACCGGCGGCCGGGGCTACGCCGGCCACCGACCACATGCCGACGGTGCTTTATGCACACAATCTGATGCTGCGGAAGGGTCCCAACTTCCGTGTGTACGTGCGCTGGATCCGGGGAGAGATGGTACGCACCCACCCGCAGGTGAATCCAACATTCGATATCCCGGATTCCTTCGTGTTCGATGTGCAGAAGGGCGTGGTCCACGTAAACATCGGCGACATCAGCAATTACCTCAATACCAGCCTGCCCGCCGGTTCGCCGCTGACCAAGATCGACATTCAGCCCTCCGGCAACCAGCTGATGATTCACGGCACAGTGCACAAGATCATTCCCCTGCCCATTGAGCTGGTGGGCACGCTCTCGGCCACGCCGCAAGGCCTGGTGCAATTCCATATGAACAAGATCGATGTGTTGAAGATCCCGATGAAGAGCCTGCTGGGCGGCTTGCATCTCAAGCTGGCGGACCTGGTGCAGTCGAAGCCCATCCCCGGGGTCCAGGTCGAGAACAACGACATCATTTTCAACACCGAGCAGTTACTGCCGCCACCCCATATCCGCGGCCAGATCACCACCATCTCCGTCAATCCGCCGGATATCGAAGTAATTTACGGCAATGCCCCCAATGACGAGGCCAAGCTGGCGCAGTGGCATAATTTTTTGCGTCTCAGCGGCGGCGCGATCGACTTCGGCAAGCTCACCATGCACAACGTCGACCTGACCATGATTGATATCTCGAAAGACGCCTGGTTCGACCTCGACCTGGTGAACTACCAGGCGCAGTTGGTGCACGGTTACACGCGCATGACAGAGCAGGCTGGGCTCGAGATCTTCATGCCGGACGTGGATGAACAAGCCCCGCAAAAGCTCAGCAAGGACATTTCCGTTGAGTGGCTAAAGGACCGCAACCGCTCGCTGCCCGTCGACGTGCCGGCCAAGTAGCGGGCCTTCTGCGTTGTAGAGCGGAGCGAGGAAAATGCCGTGGCGCGCCGCGATGGCCAGCATTTCATCCACGCGCTCCGGAGTAATGTGCCCTCGTCCACGGGAGAAGGACTCGAAGCGGCCTTCGAGCGCCAAGGCCATGCCTTCGAGCAGGCATCCATGCACCACATCGGGGAAAGGGTGGCGGTTGAGAATGCCATGGAAATCGGGCGCAAACCGCAATCCACCGTGGATCTGTCCCAGGCCTCCGGAAAAAAGCTGGACCCCGCGCAGGCCGGCTTCGGGCGCGAGATTCTTGGGGTAGCCCGCGTCGCACACCAGGGCGCCGGGCGCGAGACGGTCCAGCAGCAGCGACGAAGACGCCAGGCTGGCGGCGCAGATCACCAGGTCGGCTGCAGGAGAACAATGGTTTGCGATCTCGACTTGCGCGCCGGTTGCTGTAAGTTCGCCGGCCAGCGTGCGCAACCGCTCCACATTGCGCGCGCTGAGCAGCAGGCGCCCTACGCGGGGGGCCAGGTAGCGGGCGCAGCCGGAACCCACATCGCCGGTCGCTCCTACGATGAGCAGCGTCGCGCCGCTCAATTCGCGGCCTTCGAGCGCACACATCTGTAACAGTCCCTGTACGATGAATCCAACCGTCAAAGTATTCCCAGTGGTAAAGGCGGTATTGCGGCCGAGGGGAAGCTGGTCGAAGTTGCCTTCTATCAGGATGGAGCTGAAGCCGCCCAGGCTGACGATCTTCGCGCCCGCCCGTATGGCGCAGCTGGCCGCGCCGCGAACGCGGGACAGGTTCTCGTGCATGTACGCGCTCCCCAAACGGTCTGGAGCAATGAAGGCATCGATATAAAGACCCCGGGTCACCCTGCCGGCCGTCGATTGCACTTCGACGTGGCAAACGGCCCGGGGAGGAATCCAGGGAAGAATGTCGCGGATCTCGTCGTCCGGCAGAGGGGTACGTTCCGGTCCGCGCAACACCGCCAGCACGGCGGCGGCGGCTTGCCAACTCTCCTGGTGCCCGATGCAAGCAAAATCCGCTAGACCGGCAACTGTGCAACCCATGTCAGGGTCACCTCTCCGGGAAGTCCCAGCATGTCGAGCGTTTTCAAATACTGTTGCAGCGATGCTCCCCGCAGTTCAGCCGCGCTGAGGCTGAGGCCGGGCAGCGCTGGTTTAACACAGTTACCGTGGCAGACTTCACAATGGCCGGTTCTGCAGTCTTTGGCCAGCATTTCGGCCAGCGTGGTCATCACTTCCAGATGCAGGCAATAGACCTGGTCATCGAAGCGCTGCTGGTCGCGCGCGCGTTTCGCGTGGAGGATCTCCATGGCATGATCGATGTGGTCTTCTTCCTCGGCGGCGATGGCCGCAAAGGTTTTGCCCAGGCTGCCCGTTCCGGCGCGGGCGACGCGCGCGTAGCTGGCGACGGCGAAGGATTCCAGCATGATTTCCTGCACGATCAGGCAGCCGATAAAATCACGCTCGGCGATGCGGCGCAAAAACGCCTGGCGCAGCTTCTTCCAGTGTTTCGCGTCCACGTTGTTGGTGACGGTGACGCCCAGCTTGCGTCCTTCGGCAGCGAAGGCAGCCGCGTGGCCGCGTTCTCCCTGGGCATGTTCCAGGGCATCGGCCACTTCATCGGGATCGTCACAGATTTCCGCCAGGCTGGTATAGTTCATGGCCGCCAGCAATTCGCCGGTCATTGCCTGGGCAAGAACGTCCTGCCAGATCGCAACTGTGGGTGAGAGAGACGTACATACATCGGTTGAGCATTGGATAGCAACGACGGTTTCCATAGATCCTCCTTGTGTTTCTCTATTTAGTTTCCCCACGAATCTTGAAGCGCCCCATATCTCATAACGAGTCCGACCGGACTTAGCCGCGACTCACACCGGATCCCGGTAGCGCCGCAATTGAATCGCCGCCACGATGAACACCGCTGCGGTGAGCAACCCAATCCATAGTCCAGGCGTGCTCAGAAATCTGCCGGGGGTAAGCTGCGGCAGCAGCAACATATGCGGGTCGACGGCCTGCCCGCTCGGCGTGACGACGGTGAACGCCGCGCCGGCAAAGCCGAACAAGCGGTCTGTAAGAATGCGGAAGACATGGATGGTGCGAAAGGTAATGAACTCGAAGATGGCGATGGCCAACGGTGGCAACAGCGCCCAGAGAAAGGTGGCGCGTCGCGCCCAGCCCGAAACCAGCAGGAGCCAGCCATAGAGCGGCGCGTGCCATAAAGCAACCACTACCAGCTCGTAGAGCAGTACCAACTGCATCTGAAACAACGGAACCTGGCGCCACAGCTCGGCGACACTCACCCCGCCGGCCAACGCCACCACGACGCTCAGCAGAAACATCAGCAGCTGCGCCCCGGCACCGATAACAAACGCCAATAGCGGCATCAGCATCAAGGGAATGCTTGCCTTGGACAGCACGGTCGTCGCATCTGAAACCGGCAACGACTTCCAGAACAAAATGCTGCGCTCGCGCCGTTCGCTGTGCAGCGCTTCGAGCGCGTAAAAGATGCCCACGAGAAACACCGTTACGACCATCAGCATCGATGTGTGGGCATAGGGCATGATGAGGTCAATGGGCTCGTGTTCGGCGTGCATCGTCTCCGGCAAGTGCTTGAGGCTGAAGAGAAAAGCGAGCAGGCCCAATGCGCCCGCAGCCAAAGGCGCGACATAGACAGAACGGTTCTCCCACACCTCGCGGCGCACTGACCAGTAAAGGGGCCGCGTGGACGGCAGAGTATCGGTTGTCATCGAGCCGCCCCTTTCGCGGGCTCGCCCAGCAGGGCAACAAACAGATCGGCAATGCCGGGAGTGCGTACGTCGCCCAGCCCGGCGAGTTGTTGCCGGTCGACTCCGGCGAAGAGCAGGATGCCGCGGCCCATCACCTGGCGCTCGTACACCGGTTTGAGCGCGCGTGCCGCCGCCAGATGATCGGGATGCACCATCACTTCGGTGTATCGCGACTCCAGCGCTTCCATGCTGCAGTCGAGCACGATGCGGCCCTGATGGATGAACATCACATCGGTAAGCACATGCTCAATCTCTTCTACCTGGTGAGTGGTGATCACGATGGTGCGGGTGTGATCGTAGTAGTCGTCCAACAGCGAGTCGTAGAACTGCTTGCGATACAACAGGTCGAGCCCCAGGGTTGGCTCGTCCAGAACCAGAAGGCGGGCGTCGATCGCCATCACCAGGGCAAGATGCAGCTGGGCCACCATGCCCTTGGACAGCTCTCTCACCTTGCTGCGGTGGCGGATGTTGGTGCGGGCAAGAAAAGCTTCGGCTTTGCCGCGTTCGAAACGAGGATGCACCCCGGCCACATAATCCAGCGCCTGAGATACCCGCAACCAGCGCGGCAACAAGGCCACGTCGGCGATGAAACAGACATCGCGCATCAACTGATCGCGCTCCGACCAGGGATCGCGCCCCAGGACGCGCAACTCGCCCTGGTAGGAGGTGAGCCCAAGCATGGCGTGCAGCGCGGTCGTCTTACCGGCACCGTTGGGGCCGATCAGCCCCAGGATGCGGCCTTCCTCCACGCGCAGATTCACGCCATCGAGGGCCATGTTTTTTCCGAATGCCTTGCGCAGGCCACGCGCCTCAATGCATGCCATCGCGTTAGCGCTCCTTCCCCGCCAGAAGATCCTTGAGCGTGAGACCCAGCCGCTGGATGGTGGCGCTGACGCGAGGCCACTCTTCGCCCAGGAACCGCTGCCGTTCGCCTGCGAGTAACAGGCTGCGCGCACCGGCGTTGATGAACATTCCCCGGCCTCGCCTGGTCTCCACCAGCCCTTCATCCGCCAGTTGCTGATATCCCTTGAGCACGGTGAGCGGGTTCACGCGGTATTCGGCCGCCACGGTGCGTACCGAGGGCAGCGGATCGCCCTCCTTGAGCACATCCTCGAGGATCATCGCCACCACCCGGTCGCGGAGCTGACGATAAATCGGCTGACTGTCGTTAAACTCACGGTCCATCCCAAGCCTTCTAGTGATGTAGTTAAGTACAACACCATATCTCTTGGCAAGCTTTTTCTGAATTATTTTTCTAGGGGTTCTGGGAGGGATAGGCGCTTGGGGCGCGAGCATCGAGGGGAAAGCAATGGCGCCCGGCGGGGTGGATCCATGGACCCGGGTCGGGAGCGGCCGCGGAATGCGGGTCGCTACTGCGCACGAAGTTCGCGCACAGCTGGTACTGGCCGTCATGGCCCGGAAGGTACTCGTAGGGTGCGCGGGTGATGGGATCGACCGCGGTGGAGTTGGGAAGTTGCGCCAGCGCGGAGGGGAGTTGGCGGTCGTGGGTGAGCCAATATTCCGCGATCTGGCTGGTGAGTTGGTAGAGCTGTTGCAGTCGCTGGTTGTCTGCGCGGTAGGCGCGCTGCGCGCTGGGTGGTCCAAGCTGGGTAAAGCCGATGATGACCAGGATGGCAACCATAACTGCGCTCAATAGCCCCATGAGGCGATCGCGGCCAGGTTTGCCGGAAGCAACTTCGGTCTTGCGCAGGCCGCCGAAGTAATAGAAAAAGACACCGCCGGAGAGGGCCAGAACGATTGCCGACTTGGCCAGGAAGCGCGACGTGATTTCTCCGCGCAAGAGGAAAGCGAGCGCGGCGATGAGGTCGCCCATAAAGACACCGGCGGCGATGACCAGAGCCATGTAGGTGAGCCACTTCCGGATGGAAGAGTCGAGCTTTTCCGGGTGGAGTCCGGCTTCCTTGACCACGGTGCGTGAGATCAGCAGGTAGAGCGGGAAGGCAACGATTAGAGCGGCCAGAGAGTAGGTAATGGTGTAGCTATCGAGAGCCTGCTGGTATCCGTAGAAGAGCGGATCGGCCAGCCAACGGTCGATGAGGGTGAAGGCGAGGCATCCGAAGGCGACGGTCCAAGTAGCCAGCGTAGAAAAGATCAGCAGGTAGAAGAACGCTTCTTTGGCCGACGCTCCGGCAGCCGCCCTGCGAGGGATGTCGACCCCGGTCAGGCGCTGATACTGTTCCGCCAGAGCTTCGTAGATTTCTTTCTCTGGCCAACCGCGAGCGGTAAGAACACCCACCAGCGTTTGATGGGGAACGCCGGCCGCGAGGGCCTTCTCGATAAACTCCGCGATCCCGGGGTTTGCTGGCACAGACAAGTTTTACACCAAAGATCCGGCGGCCTTTAAAAGCAAACAGCAGGTCACTCCTCTGCGGCTTCCTGCGTAGCCCGACTTGGGGGTTTCCCATATCTCGCCCGCTCTTGGCGGGATGTGGGAAAGGAACGAATGCTCGAAGCGAAACCTGTAGGTCTGCTCAGCCGATAGTGTTCCGCCCCCAACTTCTGTCATTTCCCACATCTCGCCAAAAGAAGGCGAGATATGGGTCACCCCAACTCGGGGCTATCGAGCCATCGCGAAGCAGCAAATCTGGGTAGGTTAATGGTATGAGCAAAATACGATACGGCGTCGCGATGAGCCTCGACGGATATATCGCCGGCCCTAACGGCGAAGCGGATTGGATCGTGATCGACCCGGCGTTCGATTTCGCTAAGCTGTGGGCCGAGTTCGACATCCTGCTGATGGGCCGCCGGACGTACCAAGCTGCGATCCTACGACTGGGCGCGGCGGTATTCCAGGAAACGAGAACGGTCGTGGTCTCACGCACACTCGAGCCGGCGGATCATCCGGGAATCACCATCCTTCCCGAAGTTAACCCGCACTCGGTGCAATCGTTGCGCGACCAGAGCCGCAAAGATATCTGGCTCATGGGCGGCGGTGAGCTCTTTCGCTTCCTGCTGACGATGGGTGAAGTTGATACCGTCGAAGTTAGCCTGATCCCGGTACTGCTAGGAATGGGCGTTCCCTTGTTGCCGCCATCCCCGCAGCGAAGCCTGCTCCACATGGCTTCCCACAAGGCTTACCCGTCGGGGAGTATTTCCCTGGTGTACGACGTGCGGCACAACCTACCATCCTCTTGACCCTCACATCTTGACGGTCATATGGAGCCGATGCTAATGTTCTGATCGATGACCGACGCCAATACCGACGTGATACAGGGGACGCTCGACATGCTCATTCTGAAGACTCTGAGCCTAGAACCGATGCACGGCTTTGGCATAGCCCGCCGGGTGGAGCAGCTATCACGCGGAGTGTTCAAAGTAAACCCGGGCTCCCTGCTGACCGCACTGCAGCGGCTGGAACGCGCCGGTTGGCTGGACGCCGCCTGGCGCAATAGCGACAACTCCAGGCGTGCGAAGTTCTATAGCCTGACACGGAGCGGGAAGAAGCAACTGGAGATTGAAACCGCGGATTGGTCACGTCGCGTCTCGGCCATCGCGCGCCTATTGAAAGCCGAGGGTTGATCGATGTCACTCTGGCGGCAGTTTACCTACGGCCTGCGCGGCCTGTTGCATCGCGCGCAAAAGGACCGTGATATTGCCGACGAAGTGGAGCAGTATTTCGAAGAAGCAGCCGCAGAGTTGCAGGCGCGCGGCCTTTCTCCGGAAGTGGCTCGCCGCACCGCGCGGCTCGAAGCCGGCAACGCCGCGATCGTGAAAGAGCGAATCACCTCATACGGATGGGAGAATACCGCCAGAAACCTGTTTACCGATTTTCGTTTTGCCTGGCGTCAGTTGCGGAAGCACCCGCTCTTCACCGCAACCGCAACCCTGACGCTGGCATTAGGCATCGGCGCAAACGTTGCCATCTTCACTGTGGTGCAATCCGTTCTGCTTGCGCCGCTCCCCTACCCGGACGCCGGCAGACTCGCAGTTCTCGAAACCCGCTGGACCGACAGCGGCCACACGACGCGAGGCGTGACCGGACCAGACGCTGCGGACATACGCGACCAGGCGCACAGACTCGCCGCAGTGAGCCTTTATCACGGCGGCACAATCGGTGTGCAGTTGGCCGATCACTCCGTCTACACCACCGTGTCCCTCGTGGATGCAAACTTCGCTCGGGTCTTCGAGCTGAAGCCGATTGCGGGCGCTTTATTTGCCGGCGGCGCCGCCCACCATGCGGCCCTGGTGGGTGAGCAGTTCGCTCGCGATCACTTCGGCGGCGCGGAGGCCGCGGTGGGACAGACGATGCATGTGGAGAACGAAGCGCTGCAGATTGCGGGCGTTCTGCCGGCCTCATTCGATTTTCCCGCGGGCACGCAAGTGTGGGAGGCAGCCCCATCGCAGCCCGAGTCCATTGCCCGCACCGCATTCAACTACCGCGCCGTGGTCCGTCTGCAACCGGATGTAAGCTTCCAGAACGCGCGGACAGAACTCGATGGGATCTCGCAGCGCCTGGAGAAGGCCTACCCCGAGGAAAACCGGAACAAACAGATGACGGTACTCCCGTTGCGGCAGGCGCTCACCGGGGACGCGCGCCCGACGCTGCTATTTTTGTGGGCTACCGTCGGACTGATCCTGCTCATTGCATGCGTCAATGTAACCCACCTGCAACTGGTGCGATCCATGGATCGGCAACGGGAACTTGCGATCCGCAGAGCGCTGGGTTCTTCCCGCTGGCAGATCATGCAGCCGGTCATTCTCGAAAGCCTGCTCGTTTCGTTGTTGGGTGGCGCCGCCGGCGTGCTGTCAGCCTACCCTGCGGTGCACCTGCTGGTGGCGATGGCTCCGAAGGAACTACCGCGCACCAGTGAAATACATTTGAACGGATGGGTGTTGGGCTTTGCGTTGCTGCTTGCAGTGTTCACCTCGCTCGCATCCTCCATCGTGCCCGCACTCCGGGCGGCGAAGGTCGATCCTGCCGAAGCCCTGAAGAGCGACACCTCCCGCGGCATGACCCGGCGAAGCGCGACCATGTTGCGAGATGGACTGGTGATGGCGGAGGTTTCAGCGGCGTTTGTACTCGCGCTGGGGGCGGGCCTGCTGCTGCACACCATGATGGCGTTGCTAGCTCGCGACCTGGGCTTCGAAACGCGACAGTTGCTTATCGTCGATGCGGACGCTCCCGCGCACACAGAACAGGATGCTCACCGCGCTGTCGATCAATTCAACCAATTGTTTTCCCAACTCGCCGCTCTACCAGGTGTCGACCATGTCGCCGGCATTATGGGGCTGCCCACCGGGAGCTATGGTTCGAATGGCTACTACGAAACCAGGGGTGGTCTTGCGGTCGACCCACGACACAAACCATGGTCCATCTTCAGCGTTGCCAGCCCCGATTATTTTCAGGCTCTGAGCATTCCGCTGAAGCGCGGCCGCGACTTCAACGCACAGGATACGTACCAAAGCCCCTTCGTCGCCGTGATCAGCGAGACGCTGGCCCGGCAGAGCTTCGGCGACGCCGATCCTCTGGGCAAGCAGATTCAGTGCGGGCTCGACTCCGACAAGTGGATGACGGTGATCGGGGTGGTGGGGGATGTGCGGCAGGAATCGCCGGCGGAGAATCCTGGGCCTGCTCTCTATATGCCGATGACCCAACATCCCTATTACAGCAACCAGATTCACGTCGTGCTGCGGACGGAGGTGGCGCCGCTCACCGTTATGAATACCGTGCAACAGACAATTACCCGGGCCAATCCGCTGATCGCCATGCGGTTTACGACCATGGACGCATTGGTGAACCAATCGATGGCTGAGGAACGCTTTCGCGCCGTGCTCATCTCCTGTTTTGCCGGCGTGGGCATGCTGTTGGCCATGTTGGGGGTCTACGGAACGATGGCCTATGCGGTCACACAGCGAACGGTAGAAATCGGCATTCGCATGGCCTTTGGCGCGGAGAGAATCACCATCCTGAAGACCGTGCTGTTGGACGCCGCAAAGTTGGCCGGTTGCGGGATCGCTGTTGGCTTGTTGCTTAGCCTGGCGCTGGGGCGATTGGTGACGAGCCTGCTGGTGGGCGTGCGGCCTGCAGACCCAGCCAGCCTGGCCGCGGCATCGCTACTGCTGCTGGCCGCGGCGCTGCTTGCCGCCTTCCCGCCCGGATGGCGAGCCACCCACGTAAACCCGATAACGGCGCTGCGCTCCCAATAGTCCGACCTATGAACTGAGGAGGCGGCCCGCTCGCAGTACACCCCTTTGCTGGAGGTCCTGCTCGACTTCAGCCAACTCACGCGAGAGTTCGCGAAAGGAGTGGCGCAAGTCGTCCAACCGCTGCAACAGGTCGTCAAGTTGCAGTTCTGCCTCGTTGAGTGAATTGGCGTCTCCGTCGGTTCGATTGGCTGTCCAGAACCGCCCGGCTTCGGCGGTTGCGAGGCCCTGCCTTCTCGGGAACTCTGCCGGTCGCGGAGCCGACCGCATCGAGAGCAGAGCAGGCGCTGGCCTCGGCACGGCGAGCGCGTCTCCGTGTGTCGCCCGCTCGAGGTTATGGACCTCCGCAGCGAAGCGATATCCCTGTCCGGGAACGGTTTCGATGAAGTTTTCCCCGTCGTGCTGCTCGAGCACACGACGCAGAACGCAGATATTGTGCTGAAGATTATTCTCTTCGACCACGTGGTCGGGCCAGATGGCTCGCATCAGCGCGTCTTTGCGCAGCAGGCGGCCGGCGTCGGTAATGAGAACAACAAGGGTATCGAATACTTTCGCGTGCAAGCGAATCACGCGGCCGCGACTGGTCAACTGCCGCTCACGAACATTCAACTGGAACGATCCAAACCCAAAAACCTGCTGTGGCATGCCGATCTCTCCGAAAAACAAGCAACGGTCCCTCCCAAAAGGAAGGAACACTTGGTGTACAAATGCACCCAAAACCAACCCGGGCAGGTGCAGCTTTTACCGTTGTGGAGTGATCTCTAGCAGCGCTGAACACAGGTAACAGACAGGCGGGAGGTACTCGACGCCAGGGGAAGATCGTCTCTGCTCAGAACTTGCGACCCAAGAAGCGGCGGCTGAAAGCGCACCCATACAAAGAGGATGAGGGCAGCGAGCTGCGTCAACAGACGAAAGGAAGTATGCTGTGCGCGCAAAATCGTCGGCAACAAATCGACCTGGGGCAGGATGACGATGGTGAGAATACAAGCGAGCAAAATCACTGTGACCGCAATGCGAGCACTGCGTGTCCCGACTTGGAAGCCGGTCAATAAACTTGTGAGTATGGTAATCACGACGACACCAACACGCTAGCACACGTGAAGCTGATATCCAAATTCAGAAAATTTCCAGAAAGTCTTCAATCCCCCTAAAGGACACCTGGGGAACGGTGAGAGCCTAATCAACTTAGTAACACCGTGAAACGGCTTGCGGCATGGCTTACTCGGGGGAGGGGTCAGGCCGCAGGTCATTTTGCCAGGCGCCGCCGCCGTCGATTGCTCTTGGGAGGTCTGGAAAGCAAAAGGAGCGCCACGATGGAACCTTACAAACCGTTCAAAGCTGAGCCCTCTGCTCTCTGGAGAGCGGTGCTGCTGTTCTTCCTGGTGGCTGGTTTCCTGACGGTTGCCGACCATCTTTCCCTGAACCTGAGACTTGGCGGGTGGCAGCGCATTGTCGACGATGTTTTGGGCGGACTGATCGCCGGCTCCATCTTTTATCTGCATGAGAGCCGCAGGCTGCGCCGGCTCCGCAAACACCTGCTGGTGATCGACCTGATGAATCACCATATTCGCAACGCTCTGCAACCACTGCTGTTTGTGGAATACAAAGAGCGAGCGAAGATGAAGCTGATCGAAGAATGTGTCGATCATATCGACTGGGCGCTCCGCGAAGTGCTCACTGGGAACTCCCAGGAGAAGTTCCGGAACAGCGCAAACTCTCGCAGTGCTCCGCCCAGGTCCTTCTTTCACGGATGGTTCGACGCCTGGAAGAAACGCAACCACAAAGCATCCGTCATGGAAGAGGCCCCGTCGGGCTGGGAACGCTGAAACGCCTACCAGCCGGAAGGCAGGCGTTCGTTCCGTTGGGACCGCGGAAGTTTGCAGGCAGGAAGGGCCGGGTTGTTTCTTTTTTAATTCTGATGGTCTGCGTTGCTGGTGTACTTTTTCAGGAGGAACTCCTGCACCAAGGCATTGACGATGCGGCCACCGGTGTTGATGAGGGTGCCGGAAACGACCAACCCCGGCCCCCGATTGCTCTCCGGAAAGTAAAGATTGGTCATCGAGCTGGAAATCAGATCGCCGCCAATGCTCGATATATTGAACTGTGAATGGCCATTATCCCCCTTACAAACAAAGGGACTGGAAATGGCATGCAAGGCTCGCGTCCTACCCGTACCGTTGCCTAAATAGTAGTAGCGCGGATCCTGATGCAATAGAGCGGGCAGAACACCGCCGCCGATCATCACGTTGGAAAAACTATTGACATACGAAGCGCCGAACCGCTGGCCATAGCCCTTGAGGCCTTGCTGATAATCGGGAGTATCCGCGGCCTGGTTGATTCCGGAAAGCGCAATGTCTCCGGCGATACTCACGATATCGGTGGCGGCACGAAAGGCCAGTTGATACTTGAGCTTAGCCGTAAGCGGCACCGGATGTTTGTCGTAGACAACATAGAAGTTGGGAATCACCCCGAACACTCGCTGCTTTTCGGCCGCCTGAACTTGTTGCAGGGCGATCTGCTCGACGGTTTGCGCAGCAACGGTGGTCTCGACGACAGAAATCCCCAGCTTGATCTCCGACAGATCCAACATCTCGCCCTGGCCGGGCTTGAACACGGGCGAAGTCCATTCGGCGAAGCCCTTCGCGGTAACCACAATGGTGTAAGGAACTAAGGGGGCGACACCGCCAAACTCGAACCCCCCGGTTTCATTGGCGGTGACGGTGCGGTGGTCGCTCGGGTCAGGTCCACGTAGAATGATCGCAGCCCCCGGGACCGCGGCTCCATCTCCATCCGTTACAGTGCCGTGAATTCTCGCGCCCTCCGGGATGGGCGCGGAAACCTGCTGACCCAACGCGAAGAATGGGGGCAAGCAGCATAGACAGAAAAATATCAATAAGTATAGGCGCATGGATTGGAATGGATCCGATACATGCCAGATGCAGCGCCGGAGCTGAGAGGTTCTTTAAACCTGCGTTATTTGCGCCTATTTGCTTAACTCTACCGAGAGGATCTGCCCTGCAATTGATTTGTCGGAGACCTCGGCGTACGCCACCTTGGCCTTCATTCCTTCAATATCAATGCAGGGATCAAGATCACCTTTTGGTGAGAAATTCGTCGCGCTGAATTCGACCAGCTTGAAATCGTTGCGGTACAGGGACACCGCCTCCGATTTGCCTGCCGGCTGCACGGTCAAGGTAAGCACCGAGGGATACGAACAACGGACACCGTGCAAGAGGCCGAACACCGTGTGCCGTTTGCCGGTGGGTGCTTCGGTGGGGTACTTGGGCGTATTCGCGGAGGGATCTCGCCGGCGAATTAGAATGCGGCCGTCACTCGTCTTGACGGTCTCGGCATCAGCTACTGTGGTGGACACGTTTTGCTGCGTGACTGCGTTCTCCGCTATGCGCCTCTGCTCCACGGCGGCATTGTATTGCTGGATCTGGTCGATGCGGCTCTGCACGGCAACTACTTGGCTTGGAGTGCGGGCAACGCGAAGCGCCGCCTTGAGCACTTGCAAGGCATTGGGATAAAGCTGCTGATTGGTCAGCACAGCCGCGGCGTTCAGCCGATAGTTCAGGTTGTCTGGTTCGAGGCTGATGGCCTGAACGTTCAACATGTGTGCCTCGGAGCCCTTCGCCGGGTCTCTCGATTCATACATGGCCAGCGCGTCGTACGCAGGGGCGAACTGGGGGTTCAGCTTGATGCAGGCGCGCAGACTCGATTCAATCTGCGGATCCTGCGCTGTACCGGCCGATTCCAAACTCATCGCTCCGTAGTAGTAGTTTGCCAGGTAGCTCTGCGAATTCAGCTGTACCGCTTCTCCGAACCACTTGCGTGCTGCCTGCGGGTCTCCTTCGCGGAACTTCAGATAACCCATCGTCTCGTGGGCGATGGCATTGTTGGGATCCTCATGCAGCGTGGCATCGAGCAGCGTTTGTGCGTCCTTGGTGCGTTGGTTGTCGACCAGAACGTCGGCCCGGATGGCATCCACATCAGAGGTTGGGATGGGACGCATTTGAAACGCGGACTCGTCCACCGCTACCACTTTATTCATCTTAAACATCATGAAGGCGCCCTGCGCGATGTAACTGTTCAGCGAATTTTGCAATTGCTTGAGATCGCCGAACACCTGCTGCGCCGCGGCGATGGGATCTTCTTTTTTAGCTAGCAGGTTCGCATAGTCCTGAAGGTGATTTGTACCTTCCTGGGCGTCATTGATCTCGAGATAGTGGGTAAGTGCCCAGGATTCCGCGTAAAAGACAGAGCCCTTCTGCTCTTCATGATAGTAGGGTGATGTGGCATCCACTTTGAGCAGCGCAGTCAGAGGCAACAAACGGCTCTGGCGGAGATACAGAATGTCGTCTGTGCTGGGCTGGCCGAGCTTAACCTCTTTATCGAGGATGTCTGTGTTCTGATAAAACTCCGCCAGGCCCTCGTTCATCCACAAAGGGATCCACTCGCTCGCATTGCGCAACATATAGTGGGTGTACTCGTGATACACGGTCGCGAAGGGATGATCTCCCTGTGCATCGAGGCGTAACAGGATGTAATTCTTGTCGGGGCCGCGCAGGAACAAGCCTGCCAGATCTAACTGCCCTTTCGCCAGGTAAGCTTCCGGCTCAAGTGACTGGAACGCTTTGCGATCCTTGAGCGCCAGCACGATAATCGGCGATCCCGCGGTATCCGCGGCGGCTGGCATCAGTACATGAAAGACTGCGCGCATCCGCTCCAACTGGCTGGCCACACGGCGCCCTTGTTTCTCATTGCTATCGGTGAGGACAATGAAATGTGGGCTGCGTACTTCTATCCAATGATCAGTGGTATCTCGGGCCCAGGCAGTGAAACTTCCCATGAGGAGAAAAAGACAAGTGATGGTTCGACGCATAGGTGGAGCGAGAGTAACCGAAGGGTAGCCCCGGAAGGAAGCAAAAATTACCACCCTCCGTACTCAATGGTTACGTACTTCGTAACTAAACTGTTATGCCGGAAAATAGCTACCAGCGCACTCGCAATCCGGGTTATGTCTCGGCGATGGCCGAGTTATCGTTGCACTCGAATTGCGGACTTCCCGGCCTCGTGCAATGATGCTTCATCGTATCCAAGCTAGGAGTCGTATGCGCGGAAGAGACCTCTGTCTGTGGCTTGGCCTGCTCGCGCAGGCCTCATCCGGATCGGCGCAGGCCTTTTCAGGGTCTGTAGAACCTTCTTCGGCGTCTACCCAGACCGATGTGGCATCGGCATCGGGTTTTAACTTCGAAAAGGGTCGCGTGCAGCTCGCCGCATTAGACGGCCTCTGGCGCTTTCGCATCGGAGACGATCCGGCGTGGGCAGAGGCGGGCCTCGACGACGCGCAATGGCCGCCCGCCGCACCCGGCGCTCCCTGGCCGATCCCTCAGCGTGCCCCTTCTACGATTACCGGCTGGTACCGCCTGCATATCATTCTGCCTGACAGTCATGGCCCTTTCTCGCTGCTTCTGCCGCCTCTGCCAACCAGCTACCAGGTCTTCGCCAACGGCCGCGAAATCGGCCATTTTGGCTCTCCGGCCGAACTGGTAAAGAGTCCTGGTCCGCGCCTTTTCAAGATTCCCTCCGATGTCATTCGCCCGCGAAACCTGGTTCTTTGTGTACGCGTACAGTATCAACCGCACTTAGCCTTTTATGCGGGCCCGTCGGGATTTCACGGGACACCCATCCTGGGCTCAGCATCGCAGGCCACAGCGCGGTTGCAACTCGAGCGCGTGGGCATTCTGCACGGCGCAGTAGCCGCTTTCTTCGTGGCATTCCTGTGTTTTCAGGTCGCGGTGGTGAGTTGGTTCTTTTACCTGCTTCGCCGTTCTGATCGCGAATATATGTGGCTGGCGATGTACGCATTTGCGAACGCTTTGAACTTCGCCCTTATCGCCTCGTTGCCGCTCATCCAGTGGCCTCTCGTGCCCGCAGGATTGTTCTTCGGCGTTCTCGGCTTCGTCTTCGAAGTTTCGGAAATTCAAATCGTGGCCAACCTCTTGACGAGCCCCAGCCATTCGCGGGCCGCACCGGATACGCGGAAGAGACGCAATTATCCGTTGATGCTTACCGTCGTAGCGGCCCTGCTGATCGTCGGCGTCAATGTAATGTTGCTGGTGGATGGCGATCACAGCGACTTCTGGAACAATATTCAATCCATCCCGTTTCTCGCGATCCTTATCAGCTTCGTTTGGCTGATTCGCAGCAGCGCCAGCAAAGACCGGCGGCGTGCCTGGATTATTTTCGCCGCGCTCACCTGCGTGTTCTCCTACTTCATCATCTTCAATCTCAGAACGCTGCCCTTCGTCAGCCAGACGGTGAGAGATTTGCTAAACGGATCCCTTCGATCGCTCATTCTGTCTCCGTTTCCGATCGGTTGTTGGGAGCTGATTGGGGTGGTTATCGTCACGGCGTTGTTCGCTGTGATTGTGGAGCGTTTCATCACTGCCCGGCGCGACGAGGAGCGCATGAAGTCTGAGATCGAGGCAGCCCGCCTGGTGCAGCAGGTTCTGGTCCCGGCAGAGACACCGATGATTCCAGGCTTCCACATTGAGACTTTCTACAAACCTGCCGGCGAGGTCGGCGGGGACTTCTTCCAAATTGTCTCCATCCTGGATGGCGGCGCGCTGATCGTGATCGGTGACGTCAGCGGCAAAGGGATGCCGGCCGCCATGACGGTGTCGTTGCTCGTCGGCACATTCCGCACGCTGGCGCACTATAGCCAGAGCCCGGGCGAGATTCTCACGGCAATGAATCGCCGCATGCTCGCGCGCAGCCACGGCGGCTTCACCACCTGTCTCGTTCTCCGCGCCGATACCGGCGGCAAGCTGATTGCAGCCAGCGCCGGCCATCTCGCCCCCTATTGCAACGGCGAAGAACTCAACATCGACGGCGGATTGCCTCTTGGCCTGGACGCAAACGCTTCCTACGCCGAATCAACCTTCGAGCTTCCCACCGCCGCGCAACTCACCCTGGTCACGGACGGCGTGGTCGAAGCTCGCGCTAAAGACGGTCAGCTCTTCGGATTCGAACGCTCGCGCGCCATCAGCAATCAGCCGGCTGCGAAAATCGCCGAAGCTGCCCAGTCTTTCGGCCAGGACGACGACATCACCGTCGTTACGCTTTCGCGCGTTGCCACGGCTGTCAGCATCTGAGGAGCCGCGACACCTTGTGCTTCTGCCTATGAAGCGCGTATAGGTAGAAGACATAGGTATGGCTCCTTCCCCAAAATCCGACCTGCCGCAAGGCACGCTCGACCTTCTCATCCTGAGGATCGTCGCACTGGGACCCATTCACGGGTATGCGATCGCTCAAAGAATCCGACAGGTATCTCGCGAAGCGTTGCTGGTAAAACAGGGGTCTCTCTATCCCGCCCTTCATCGCCTGGAATACAAGAAGTTCCTCGCTGCAGAGTGGGCCGAATCTGAGACCGGACGCGAGGCGAAGTTCTATCGGCTCAGCCTCAAAGGCCAGGCGCACCTGAAGCGTGAGACGGAAAGCTGGGCTCGCCTGACGGAAGCTGTTGGTCTGATCCTCCAAAATCCGCAAGGAGAGCTCTCGTGAGTTGGTGGCGGCGGCTTTTTCGCGGCAATCGAATGGATCAGGAACTCGCGGCTGAGTTGCGATTTCATTTTGAACTACAGGTGGCAGAAAAAGTTCGCTCCGGAATATCAGAGGATGAGGCCCGGCGAAGTAGCCGCCTGGAATTCGGTGGGTTACCCCAGATTAAGGAGGACTGCCGGGACGCACGCGGAACTACGTTTGTTGAGCACATCGGTCAGGATGTTCGATACGCGCTGCGGATGTTCGGCCGCACCCCGGGTTTCACCGTAGTGGTCGCAGTGACGTTGGCGCTTGGCATCGGGGCAAACACTGCCGTGTTCAGCTTGATCAATGCCGTTCTGCTCAGGATGCTGCCAGTGAAAGATCCTCAGCAGCTCGTGTCTTTCAGCAAAATTCAGCCCTTAAACGGTCGGAACGATTATTTTTCCTTGCCGGATTTCGAGTCATTCCAGCGTCCAACGAATGCATTCTCCGGCATATTTGCGTTCGCCAATCTAGGCGGCGTGAATGTTGAAATGAACGGGCACAGCAAAATTGCTAATGGGCAGGTCGTTTCCGGCAACTATTTTTCGACACTTGGAGTTTCCGCAGTACTCGGACGCACCATCGAGCCGTCGGACGATCAAAGGACTGCAGCGACCGCCGTAGCTGTCATCAGCTACAAATACTGGCGCGAGCGCCTGGCCGGGAATGCTGCAGTGGTAGGAACGAAGATCGTGGTCAACGACTATCCCTTCACCATCATTGGGGTGACGCCGCCGGAGTTCTTCGGCCTGCAGACTGGCCAAACCGTCGACATCTCGGTTCCGCTGAAGATGATCGCGCCGCTTCGTCCGGAGTATGCCATGACAGGCACCCGATACGATGTGCTGACAAACGCATCTCGCGCCGCGTTTCTGATCATGGGTCGACTGCAACCCGGCGTCACCGCCGAATCTGCTGCCGCACGCATGGAACCGTTGTTTCGGGTTGCGATGAACGATGAAGCGGCCAGCCTGGCAGGAACGCCGCTTGACTCTCCACAAATCCGTGCGTCCCATCGGCAAGCGAGGTTGCAACTGAGTACAGGAGGACAAGGGCTAGCCGCTCTTCGCGAGCGCTTCTCGAAACCATTGTGGATTCTGATGGCCGCCGTGGGACTGCTGCTGCTGATTGCTTGCGCGAATGTAGCGACTCTGCTGCTGGCGCGAGCCCAGTTCCGGCAGCAGGAAATGGCCGCACGGTTAGTGTTGGGAGCGGGGAGGATACGGCTTATGCAACAGCTGATCACGGAGAGCGTTTTGCTGGCGTTGGCAGGCGCGGTGCTCGGAATCGTCCTGGCATTCTGGGCCGGCGGATCGCTGATTTCTTTGATGAAACACACCGGGGCGCCCATCGTGTTGTCGGTGAGGCCAGACCTCAGGGTGTTGGGATTCACTTTGGCAATTTCCGTGTTGACGGCGATTCTTTTCGGTCTGATTCCGGCGTGGCGGCTGATGCGGACGGATATACCCTCCGGATTGGTGCCGAACTTTCACGGTGCCGTCAAGAGCGCGGGCCGGTCCCAAACCACGAAAGCCCTCATCTCATTGCAGGTTGGCGCATCGCTGGTATTGATGGTGGGAGCAGGATTGCTGGTGCACACCCTGCAGAACCTGAAGGACCTCTATCCCGGCTTTCGTACAGACAATGTTCTGCTGTTCGATATCAATGCGCGGCTGCTTGGGTACACGGTTGCGCAGACGAATGCGTTGTATCGAAGCATGGTCCATCGGATAGACGTTCTCCCCGGAGTCAAGAGAACAAGCTTTTCGATCGATCCGCCGCTTTCGGGTGAGCTTGGCATGACCGCGCCAAAGATTGAGGGCTACCAACCACCCTCTGGCGTCCCGGAGAAACTGGCCGGTATAAATGCCCTTGGCCCCTACTATTTCGACGCTCTTGGAACACCCGTCCTGCTAGGGCGCGATTTTACTGGCGACGATGCTGCCCGCGCGCCCAAGGTGGCGATCATCAATACGCGTATGGCACGCGAGACCTTCGGCGATACCAATCCGATAGGAAGACGCCTCAGCATACCGGGATACGCCGGTGACACGAGTTGGTATTCCATCGTCGGCGTCGTGGCCAATGCAAGAAGTGAGGATTTGCGCGATGCAGCGATACCAATGGTTTATGTCCCAACGGAGCAAACCGTGGTGGCCGCCGGCGTGACCTTTGAAGTGCGAACCGCCAAGGATGCTTCGCTTGAGGCACCCGCCGTACTTCATGCAGTGGCAGCGGTTGACAGCCGACTGTCACTCAGCGACATGAGGACGCTGAACGATCAGAGGAACGATTCGCTTCTGCAGGAACGTTTGGTCGCATCGTTGGCTGGCTTGTTTGGGATACTTGCGGTGTTGTTGGCTTCGGTCGGCTTATACGGCGTGATGGCCTACACCGTGAGCCGTAGGACGAACGAAATCGGAATTCGCATGGCACTCGGTTCGGGACGCATCCAGATTGCGCGACTGGTTCTGCGCGAAGCTTTGTTGATGGTGCTGGCCGGTCTTGTGTTGGGCGCACCGATCGCGATCGCCGCCGCGCGCCTTATGCGCAGCCAGCTCTACGGTCTCAGCCCGTATGACCTGAAGACCATGCTGTCTGCAGCCTGCATCATGACTGGCGTTGCGGTACTGGCGTGTTATCTCCCGGCCACCCGCGCTGTGAACGTCAACCCCATGGTGGCACTAAGGCACGAATAATCAGACTCAGAAACGATACGGCCACACGCCCGCAAGCCTGCGCCGTTGATCCCTCAGCGACGGCGTTAGAACGTGCAACTACTTCGCGGCTGTTTTGTTTTCGAACAGAAAGAGTCCGCTCTTGCCGCCTACGGCAAAATCAAGATCTCCGTCGCCATCGTAATCCGTGACCCCGATCTCGATACCGCCGCCGGTGCGGCCGCCGTAATCGATCACATGTTTCACCCATTCCACATTGTGCGATCCGTCGAGCAGTCGCTCGTACCAGTACACCCCTAGCGGCTCGCGGGCACCTGGATCATGGCCGTTATGCGCCATGTAGCGCTTTCCCGTAAGCAATCCCAGGTTGCCGTTCTTGCGAAAATCAACCAGCGTCACCGCATGCGGCTGCGACCAGCTGTCGTCAATCATGTGCTTCACCCATTGCCCGTCGCTGGTGTGCTCCATCCAGAAGATGCCATATCCATGAGCCATCGACGAGATGATGTCCGGACGCCCATCGCCGTTCACATCGCGGACGTACATGAAGCCCAGCGCATCTTCGAAATTCCAATCGGGATGGAACTTCCAGTCTTTCTGCCGAGGATCGGGCGGAGCCTCAAGCCAGCCGTGGGGAGTGAGAATGTCGTTGCGGCCATCGCCATTGACATCGCCAACACCAATACCGTGGCCGTAGCTATGGTCACTGACAATGTGCTCGGTCATGCCACCGTGACCGTCCCGCTCATACCAGGCGACGGGACGCTTGTCGCCAAACTGGGGAAGAATCTCGTTGGCTTTGCCATCGTTGTCAAGGTCGACCAGAAAGGAAAATTCGATGGGGGATCCGGTGACGATCGTGTGTGCCTTCCACATGCCACCTGCGGGCCCGGGATTTTTCCACCACGACATGCCATTGCTGAACCATCCCGAGGTTACCACGTCGACATAGCCGTCTCCATCCACGTCCATGGGTAGGGTGGTGAGATCGTCGACATAAAAGTTCGTGTACAGGATCTCGCGGAAGCGGTGCTTGGTCCAGTGAGGCGCCTCATACCAGTATTCACCGGAGACCAGGTCGGGTTTTCCGTCGCGATTGATGTCGGCGAAGGCCGCAGTTTCCGAGGAGCCGAGGTCAATGGTGTGCTTCTCAAACGGGATCTCATCCGGCCGACTGGCCGAGCGTGCGCTTGCACACAGCACAAGCAGGACGCCGCAAGCGATCATTTTCCGATACATAGGTGAGCCTTTCAGTGTTCCGCGATGGTGACCGCGGGGAAAGCTGCAAGATAGTCATTGCCATTGTAGCCAAGCTCCTGCAGCAGCCCGACACGGGAGGTGTAGTAGCCATCCGCCGTGAGGCTCTTGACAGCGTGGAAGAAACTGGGGTCGGCGGCTTCGCTGAGCGCGGTCAACGCCTCAACCTGCCTGGCTTGCGGCAACTGGAGAAAGCCGCTCTGGCCGAGAGGCTCCAGTCCTTTACGAAACACCCCTTGCAGTTTGGGATCTTCGTTGACCACCAAGTCGATGTATTGCGGAACGCCCGCACCCACGGCTCCGGGCGTGTCAGTGGATGGAATAATCAGGTCAGCCAGACACGAGACCAACTGGAACTGCTCCGCGGTAAAGAAACGGGGCTTGGCTTCCTCGACTGCTTCCGGCGCAGCGGCATGCACGTGCTGCCCGAATAGCTCGTTGGCGGAAAACGGAAAAGAACACGTAACACCGACGGCGCCAATTATCTTGAGCGCGTCCCGGCGGGTCTGCATCAGATCTCTCCTTTTCGAAAGCGATCGCTGATGTGATCGGCAGTGCGCGCAGCCAGCGCCATGATGGTCAGGGTCGGATTCTTTTCCGAAGAGGAAGGAAACACACTGCCATCGACAACATACAGATTGGGCACATCATGCGTTCTGCAATACGCATCGACCACCGAAGTGCGAGGATCGCTGCCCATGCGGCAACCGCCTAACTGGTGATTCAACGTTTGCTCGTCAAAATTGGAGACGGAGAGGACTTCCCCGCCTGCCTGCTTGAGGATATCCACCGAAGCCTGGTTCATCGCCTGGTAGATCTTTCGTTCGTTTTCCTGCAGCACCACCGTTGCCTTGACGGGAGGCAGCCCGAACTCATCCTTCTGCGACTTATCCAGTTCTACAAAGCTCTGGCTGTTGGGGATCATCTCGCCAAAGCACTGGAAGCTGGCGTAGGCGGGAAACCGCTGCTTGACCGCTCGTTTGTAGTCCGCACCGAAGCCCGGAACCTCGCGCGCCCATCCTGTCGTTCGTTTGATACCGGTATAAATCTGCACGCCGAAGCTGCGCGCATAGTCTCGTTGGTGCGCGTGCATGTAAGAGGGCAGATAGGCGTGGTCGATAAAGCCTTCGTCGTTCACCACCGGCTGGCCGATCATCTCGGTCAGAAAGCCCTCGACACCAGAGTTGAAATGAGGAATAAAGTTGCGACCGAGCTGCCCGCTCGAGTTTGCCAGTCCCTGGGGATAGAGATTTGACGTCGACATCAGCAGCAGGCCGATACTCTGGATGCAGGCGCACGCCACGGCTACGCACTTCGCACGCACTTCCCCTTCTTTTCCGCTCACGCGTTGAAGATAGCGGACGCCGGTGGCGTGGTTTTCGCGAGAGACCATCACCTCGCGCACGACCGAATCGGGAAAGATGGTGAGCTTGCCCGTCTTCATGGCCGGCGTCATGTGCGCATCCGCGGAGTTGTACTTCGCGGCTACGTCGCAACCGGCCATGCAATTTCCGCAGTAGTGGCAGGCGGGACGGGTTGCGCTCGGCCGCGTGCGGGTAGCCTTGCGGACCTGGATAATTGAGATGCCCAGCTGCCTGGCGCCGCGCTGCAGGAGAAGATCGCCGCGCTTCAGGGGCACCGGATCGAGGAAGATTCCGTCGGGAAGATCTTCGAGGCCGTCACGGTGGCCGCAGACGCCAACCTCGGCTTCGATGCGGTCGTAGTACGGCGCCATGTCGGGATAGTCGATGGGCCAATCGGCGCCGGCGCTGTCGATGGTGTACCCCTTAAAATCGCGGTGGCTGAACCGGAGCGCCACGGCGTTCCAAAGCATGGTCTTGCCGCCCACGCCGCGGGCCCGTTCCGAGCCCATGCCGGGCTTGCCTGCCTTCATGGTGGGGATGTGCCGGTTGGCGTAGTCGAACGGAAGCGCGTGGGTGTTGAAGTCGGTGCGCGTGTTGACGGTCGGTCCGCCCTCTACGACGGCAACGTTGATTCCACGTTGGGCGAGATGCGCCGCAAGCGTGCCACCGCCGGCGCCGGAGCCAACGATGCAAACATCAAAGATCGTCCTCGAGACCGCCTTCGGCATGCAACCTCGCTAGAGTCGTAAAGCATACCCTAACGGTTACACGCCTTACCAGTGTTTGCGCCTTACGCTGCACCCACCAACTGGTTCACCCCGGCGGCTTTCCTCGCGTCCGGGGCGATCTTGAATTTCAGCGCGGCCGCGATCAACTCGCGTAAACCGAAAACGCCATTTTGCATGTAGGTAGCCGGTGTCCAGCGCGGGTTAAGACTGACATAGGAACTGGAGTCTGCCAGCAGCAAGCCGACGAAGGTTTCGGCAACGATGCGACCGCCCACGGGTCCGAGCTGACGAGTCTTGATGGGCTTCTCTCCGTCTTTCGTCTTTACGTTGACGGTCGTCTCCATTGTCTCCGCCAGGCAATAGGTCCAGAGGGGACAGTTGCCGGCAAAGGCTCCGTTGGCGAATTTAGCAAAGGAACCAGACTTAACGACGACATCTCCGGGGTCACCGGTAAATTTGCCGATGACGATCTGATCGTCGGTCAGTGGCTCCAGGCCCATCGCTCGAGCCACATCCTGCCCGCTCGGCAGGCGCAAACGCCAGCCGCGCTCCAGATTACGCTGCGCCAGCACACTGGGGTCGACCGCCACCGAAGCCGGCAACACTCCAAGCGGGTTTACCAGCGACGTATCAATTTTGTAGGCCAATTGCAGACGATTGCGGTTGCCTGCGTTCTTGGGATCAGGATCATCGATCGGGCCGCCGTAGTCCATCGGCTCGAGATCGATGAAGCGCCGCCAATCGATAGCCCAATCTCCCTCAGGAGCCTGGAAACCGCGGAGGTCTTTCGCGTTCGGTCCGAATTTGAAGATGGGCAGCAACGTGTTGCCGTCGTTAAGACGATAGCCTGGCCGGATCATGGAATGACCGAAGCGATAGGCGGCGACGGAGAACTCGAGCGGCATGAAGGCGAATTCCCGATAGTGGAAGTAGGCAAGGTTTTTCTTCTCGACGATCAGGGCCCCATCTTTCTTGGGCAGCACTCCGTCGAGCACATCCGCATTGATGATGCGAGGCAGAAAGTCATGCAGCAGCACCCACTGGTAGTGGAAGCGCACCAGTTGCTGCACCTCGCTGAAACTCAGATCCGGCTGCTCTTCTACGATGCGGTTGTGAAAGCGATGCATCAGTCCCTGGAGCTGGGAGACGATCACATTTTCATCATTGCGGGGATCGCCGATCAAGGCGCGCGCGGGCGTTTGCGCGTTGCGCTGTAAGTCGCGGGCGCCACCATTGACCACAGGCGCACCCTGGAGAGCACTGCCCAGCACGAAGCTCTTGCCATCCTTCTCGTACATATAGGGCTGATCGTCCGGCCCACGGCCATAAACATTGTCGAGATCGAATTGCGGAGTGCGGAAGTCCACCAGCGCATCGGGATCATTCTGCTTTTGCAGGCTGCTTGCTGGATCGAATGTCAGATCGTGATCAATGAACTGTCCGAAATAGGTAAACGCGGCGGGGATGCCGCTCTCTTCGCTGTCGGGTCCGTCTTTGGGGTCCGCAGGATCACTGACTGAGGTCATCTTACCGGCGAGCTCTTTCAGAGCAGCCTGAGACTGCACATCCGTTTTGCCGAAGTCAGCGGGTGGTAAAGCGCGAAAAATTCGTCCGAAGGGACCATCAAACAAAAGCGAACTGCGCGACAAATTTGCGCCGCGGACAACGCCGTGCGGGCGAGCCACTGGGGTAGCAGACATAGAGATACCTCTCTTTGTCTAGTGACGCGGCCCCGTCCTTCGTTTCACCTGTGCAAAACTAATGCGCGCTCTACGGCTGTTGCATGAAGTCGGGAGAGACCGGGTTCTCGTATAGCGAGTAGTCGCGGGTCACGACCGTCAAGCCGCTCTGGGTCACGAAGTAGTTGCGGCGGTCCTCTTCCCGGTCGTAGCCGATCACCGTGCCTTCCGGCAGATGTACGTCACGATCGATGATGGCCCGGCGGATGCGACAGTGACGGCCGATATCGACGTGGGTGAAGATGATGCTCGACTCCACCTCGGCATAGGAGTTCACACGCACATCCTGCGAAAGCACGCTGTTGCGCACCACCGCACCAGAAACAATACAGCCGGCGGAGATGACCGAATTGATAGCCATGCCCGTACGGCCCGGCTCGCCAAAGACAAACTTGGCCGGCGGATATTGCCGCTGCCGGGTGCGCATCGGCCACGCCTTGTCATAGAGGTTGAAGATTGGCGAGACCGAAGCCACATCCATGTTGGCGTCGAAGTACGCCTCGAGCGTCCCTACATCGCGCCAATACAGAGCATTCTGCTTGTTCTCGTCGACGAAGTTGTACGCGGAGATTTTATAGCGACCGAGAATACCGGGCAGGATGTTGTGGCCGAAGTCATGCTTGGAGTTCGGATCCTCGGCATCTTTCATCAGCGCCGGTAGCAGCACGTCGGTATTGAAGAGGTAAATGCCCATCGAGGCATCGACCTTGGTCGGATTGAAGGGGGAACGAAGGTTGGTGGTCTTGGGCTTCTCCTGGAAGCCGATCACCTCCCCGGTTTTGCTCACCTCGACTACCCCGAAGCGCGCCACGTCCGCGGGTTCGATGGGTAAAGTGGCAAGGGTCACATCGGCGCCCGCCTCATTGTGGTGGTCGAGCATGAGCCCGTAGTTCATCTTGTAGATGTGGTCGCCGGAGAGAATGAGCACGTGCTTGGGCTGCTCGGCGCCGATGGAATAGATGTTCTGGTAAACGGCATCCGCAGTGCCCATATACCAGTTGGCGCTCACGCGTTGCATTGGCGGCAGGATCTCGATGAATTCGCCCAGCTCCTGGGCGACAATGCCGGTCCAGCCTTCGCGGATGTGGCGGTTCAGTGAGAGCGCTTTGTATTGGGTGAGGATGTAGACCCGGCGCAGGTCGGAGTTGATGCAGTTTGACAGCGTGATGTCGATGATGCGGTAGTTGCCGCCGAATGGAACCGCCGGCTTAGCACGATCGCGCGTTAAGGGGAAAAGCCGCTCGCCCGCTCCCCCTGCTAGCAGTACTCCAAGAGTATCTTTCATGCCGTCCCTGGCTGCCTTTGTACGCTTCCCCGCCATGGACCGCGTGGAGCGCTAATTTGTCCCTGGGGGTGAGATGCAAACTGACTTCCTGCGCATTACCCCTCCTCGACCGAGATACGCAGGGAGCGCAGAAAGTGTACATCTTGCGCGTTAAAAGTCTCATCTGCCGATGAACTTTCGCTCGCGGGAGCTTCCAGCTCAGAGGATGGCTGTTGTTCTACCTCGTTCAATCCGATCGTCGCTTCCAGCATTAAGAGCACGTCGAAGCCCTGTTTGCGGATGTCCTGCACCACTTCCGAGATCTGCTCGGACTCGGAAACTGACTCGTGTATGGCTTCTCCCAGTTGCTGGATCAGACGACGAAGTCGTTGGTTCAATGAAGTACCCCCAGTCGCCACCCTCAGGCGCAGTTTTACCTACCTTACTTCTGATGAGGCAGCGGAGCAATGTGAATCAGCTGGCTGGTAAACTTTTGCGATGGAGCCAAAGAAAGTGGGCCGAACGCTTGGCATCGGCGTGCGGGTCGCTTCCAATATGGTCCGAGAACGGGTAGAGCGGGCGTCTTCGCCCTCTCCGGTCACCGTTTCGACCCAAAATAGCCGCCCCAGTGCCGCAAAACGGGTGGAAACGGCCAAAAAGGGCGCCAAGGCGTTCGGGCAGGCGCTGCTGGGACCGTTTACACACGCCGGCAGTATTCTCTGGTTGGAGATCACAGGTTTATTTTTCGCGCTTTTTGCCCTGTTTTTTGTGCAGAGCGCCTATCGTGTGCGGGCTTCCTGGATGCAGGGCCCGGAGCACCAGCATTTCCTGCTCTATGCTGCTCTCGGGATTGGGTTTGCGTGGTTTTCGCTCAGCTCGTTTTTGCGCGCTTACAAGAAGAGCAAACGAGGGCGAACTTAGGATGTGCTGCCGCATTCCCGAGGTTCGGGAACCCTTTCACGAGATGCAGCCCAGAGCGCTTTGACCGGAAGTTCGCGGCAGACCCACATCTCGCAAAAAACGAGCGAGATATGGGGCACCCAAGCTTTGTGGCTAGCGGAAGAGGTTTGTCTTTGCCAGGTCGATGACCTCATCCCCTTTTCCGCTGAGGACGGCTCGAAGCATGTACAGACTGAAGCCCTTGGCTTGCTCCGCCGTAATCGTCGGGGGCATCGCCAATTCCTGACGATTCACCAGGACATCCAGGAGGGCTGGGCCATTGTGACTCAGCGCCTGCTGCACCGCAGGAGCCAATTCCTCCGGCCGTTCCACCCGGAGTCCCAAAATGCCAGCCGACTCGGCAAGCTGCGCGAAGTTCGGGTTCACCAGGTCGGTGGCGAAATCAACCAGGCCGGCGGCCTTCATTTCCAGCTCCACGAAGCCCAGGGTACCGTTGTTGAAGACCACCACTTTGACCGGCAACTTCAGCTGACGCAGCGTCAGCAGCTCTCCCAGAAGCATGGCGATTCCGCCGTCGCCGGAAAAGCTAATCACCTGCCTCTCAGGAAAGGCGGACTGCGCCCCGATCGCCTGGGGCAAGGCGTTCGCCATGGAGCCATGGGTAAATGAACCAAGCAGGCGCCGCTTTCCGTTCATGTGAAGGTATCGGGAAGACCAGATGGTGGGTGTACCCACGTCACAGGTAAAAACCGCATCCTCCGATGCAAGCTCGTCCACCACCTTGGCGACAAATTGAGGATGTATCGGCGTCCGGCCGGGCTCGCCCACTGCCAGGTCATCCAGCCCTTTGCGTGCCCCCTGGTAGTGGCGCAGGCAGGTGTCGAGATAGCCGCGGTCCTGCTTTTCGTTCAGCAAAGGCAAAAGAGCGTTCACCGTGTCCTTGACCTTGCCGATCAAGCCGAGATCCACGGCCGTGCGGCGACCGATCTGGCCGCCGCGCAGATCCACCTGGATGACCTTCGCCTTTTCGGGGAAAAAGTGGGTATACGGGAAATCTGTGCCCAGCATGAGCAGCACATCGCAGTTCATCATGGCGTGATAGCCGGAGGAGAAACCCAACAACCCGGTCATGCCCACGTCGTAGGGGTTGTCGTACTCGATAAACTCCTTTCCGCGCAGGGCGTGGACAATCGGCGCCTTGAGCTTTGCCGCCAGGGCCACCAGCTCATCGTGTGATCCCTCGCAACCGGCGCCACCCAGGATGGTGATTTTCGCCGCACCGTTCAGCAGGCCGGCGGCTTGCTGAAGTTCGCTGCCTGACGGACATACCACGGAGGCCGATTGGTGGATCCCCAGGGCCAGGGCGGGTGATGGGCACTCGCGCTGCAAGAGGTCCCCGGGGATGATGACCACGGCCACCCCTCGCATCGCGATCGCGGTGCGCATGGCGATCCCGAGGATGCGCGGCATTTGGTCGGCCTGGGAAATGAGCTCGCAGTAGTGGCTGCAGTCCTTGAAAATGTGCTGGGGATGGGTTTCCTGAAAGTAGCCGCTCCCCATTTCCTGGCTGGGCACCTGAGCGGCGATGGCGAGCACCGGCACGCGGCTACGATGGCAATCGTAGAGACCATTAATCAGGTGCAGATTGCCGGGACCGCAGCTTCCCGCGCAAGCAGCGATCTCTCCCGTGAGCTGACTCTCCGCCCCGGCTGCGAACGCCGCGGCTTCCTCGTGGCGGACGTGCATCCAGTCGATCCGCTTGTTCCTGCGAATCGCATCGGTGATTCCGTTCAGCGAGTCACCGGTAACCCCGTATACCCGTTTCACGCCGGCAAGCACCAGCGTATCAACGAAGACTTCAGATACTTTCATGAGGGTTCGATGCCTCCACTCATTGTGAGGACTAGAGAATGTTGATAGCGCGCGCAGCCAGCAGTGCGACGGTGGCGAATGAGACGCTGGACTGCACCATCATGGCTACCTTGGCCCAGGGAGAGAGTACCGGCGAGTCGGTAGGCGAGAATGCTGTGCTGGTGTTGAACGCAAGAAAAAGGTAATCCACGAATCCGGGAGACCAGGTTTGCGGCGGCTTCCTCATCGTCATCTGGGGGAAAAGAAAATCCCCTTCGGTGTGATTGCCCTTAAGGTGCCGGGCATGCGGGCCACCGGCATCGAGACGCCAGTACCAGGAGGCGAACACGAGGATGTTGGTGACCCAGAGGGCGGTCGCGGAACGCAGCAAAATCGCCGGTGTGATCTGGTGGTTCAGCAAGGAACGCACAAGCAGCGTAAGCGACCAGACCATTTCCACGGTCACTACCGCCAGCAGGATGTAGCCCAGAATCTGGTTGACGGCGAAGGAGCCACGGACGCGGGCGATGATCACCGGTACCAGGAGAACGGAAACCACCGCCAGCAACAGCCAGGGTGGCCCAATGGTGAGGGAATCCGGAAGCGCGAGATGCAGGCCGCCCACGGCCAGGACAGCGAGGGCGGCGGGCCACACGGGTTGGTGGGGCGTGTCAGCCATGTCAGGCATAGCTTATTCTCCGACAAACGTGGATATAATTCTCCCGCCATGAATAAACGGGTTTTCCTTGCCGCAAGCCTGATGATGACCACTGCCTTCGCGATTTCCGAGCCTCCAGTAAAACCGCTCCTGGTCGCCACTAACCAGGGAGACCGCGACCTCAGCATCATTGATCCTGTCGATGCCAAGCAACTGGCCACCGTGCCCGAGGGAGGCATCACCGGGCATGAAGTAGCAACCTCACCGGATGGACGCTTGGCGTATGTGCCGATCTATGGCAGCTCCGGCGTGGGCAAGCCGGGGACTGACGGCCGGGAGATGGTGGTGATTGATATTCCCAGCCGCAAGGTTGTGGATAAGGTGGACTTTGGCCACGGCGTGCGGCCGCACTGCCCGGTCTATGACCGGGTGAACGGGGTGCTCTACGTGACCACCGAGCTGGACCAAACGGTCACGGCAATCGACCCGCACACGCTGAAGATTGTCGGTACCATTCCGACCGGGCAGAAGGAATCGCACATGCTCGTCCTATCCCGCGATGGAAAGCTTGGATATACCTCGAATGTTGGCCCGGGTACGGTGTCGGTGCTCGACATGGTGGGACGCAAGACGATTGCCGTTATCCCGATATCGAGCACATCGCAACGGATTGCTATCTCCAACGACGACAAGATGGTGTTTACGTCGGATCAGACCAAACCGCAGCTCGCGGTGATCGATACCGCAACCAACAAGATCAAGAAGTGGGTGCCGTTGCCTGCAGTCGGTTACGGAACCTCTCCCACGCCGGATGGCCGTTATTTGTTGGTGGTACTCCCGAGCGCCAACAAAATGGTTGCGGTGGACTTGGCTACGCTGACGGTAGTGCATTCGGTGGATGTTGCCGCCGATCCGGTGAAGGTGCTGGCCAGCCCCGATGGCAAGGTTGCCTACGTTTCCTGCTCCAAGGCGAAGCAGGTGGCGGTGGTGGATCTGTCGCAGTGGAAGGTTAGCTCGCTAATCGATGCCGGGGCTGGGGTCGACGGTCTTGCGTGGGCGGGGCCGGTTGCGGCGGTTGGTCCCCATTCGCATCGCCAGCCTGCGATTGGAAGGCGTACCGGGGAATAGGCGAAGAGGCTTACCCATCCTCTGTTCATCCTGTTGGATGGGCTTCCTGCGACCGTGCTAACGTGGGAGAGATAGCACTTTCTACCAAGGACTGCCTGTGTCTGCTCCCCCTGTGACCGCCCTCCGCAAGACCGCATTGAATGCTCTGCATCGGCAACTGGGCGCCAAAATGGTTGATTTTGGCGGCTGGGACATGCCGGTCGAGTATTCCGGCATTACCGCTGAACACATGGCAGTGCGCACCGGCGTGGGGCTGTTCGATGTCAGCCACATGGGCGACATTCAGTTTCGCGGACCGGGCTCTCTGGGAGCGATCCAGACGCTGTGCATGAACGATGCGTCGAAACTGGCCGTGGGCCAGGCGCAGTATTCCGCCATGCTCTACCCGCAGGGCACGTTTGTTGATGACATCCTGGTACACAAATTCAGCGAGAACGACTACCTGCTGGTAATAAACGCCGGAACCCGCGAGAAGGACTACCAGTGGATCCGCTCCCAAGTAGGATCGTTCGCCGGCGTGCACATCAGCGACTACAGTGACCACTACACCCAGCTCGCCATTCAGGGACCACGCGCACAGGAGACGCTGGCCAAGCTGACCAGGGCCGACCTGAGCGCTCTGAAGAATTACTGGTTCACCTGGGGAACGGTCTGCGGTGTTTACAACGTGCTCATTGCCCGCACCGGTTACACCGGAGAAGACGGCTTCGAAATCTATATTCCCTCGGATGAAGCAACGAGCGTGCGGGTGTGGCAGGAAGTGAGCGAGGCGGGCAAGGAATTTGGCCTGCTGGCCTGCGGGTTAGGCGCGCGCAACACGCTTCGGCTAGAGGCGTCGATGGCCCTCTACGGCCACGAGATCTCGGACGAAATCAATGTTCTGGAAGCGGGGCTGGAACGCTTTGCCAAGCTTGGGAAGAGCGATTTTGTAGGATCGCAGGCCTTGTTGCAGGCCGGGGCGCCGAAGCGCAAGCTGGTCGGGCTGGAGATGATAGAGCGCGGCATTGCCCGCGATGGGTATAAGGTCTGCAGCCTCGACGGCAAAGAGATTGGCTACGTCACCAGCGGGTCCCCTTCTCCCTACCTGAAGAAGAACATCGCACTCGCTTACGTGCCGGTCGACTCGATCGCACCGGGAACCGAGTTGGCTGTCGAAGTGCGCGGCAACCTGGTGAAAGCGAGAGTGGTGCCTACCCCGTTTTACCGGCGAGCGAAAAAGACGGCCTGATATGCGGTGGCCTCAAACCCAGCACTACGCCCAAAGTGAAAAACGTAAAATAATGAAGGAGAGCAAGACGGATGGCCTATCCAGCAACGTACCGCTATACGCGGGAGCACGAGTGGATCGACGTAGACGGTAAGACCGGCAAGGTTGGCATTACGGATTATGCCCAGGGCACCCTGGGAGATATCGTTTTTGTCGAGCTGCCCAAGAGCGGTTCCAAGGTGGAAAAGGGCAAGGTCTTCGGCAGCGTGGAGTCAGTGAAAGCGGTCAGCGACCTTTACTCGCCGGTTACCGGGACGGTGCTGGAAGTTAATGAGGAACTGGCGACGGCTCCGGAAAAGATCAATAGTGACGCGCATGCCGCGTGGATTCTCAATGTCGAACTGAGCGACCCCGCGGAAGTGGAGCAATTGCTGAAGGCCGCGGACTACGAAGCCTTCGTCAAGGAAGAAACCCACTAGAGGAGACACGATGCGCTACTTGCCCAAGTCGCCCGGCGAACGGATCGAGATGCTGCAGCAGATCGGCGCCAGCTCCATCGACGATCTGTTCTCCACCATTCCTCAGGAGTACCGGCTGGCCCGGGATCTCGAAGTGCCGCGGCAGATGGCCGAGTCGGAGATCGTCGAGTATTTTCGCGCGGCCGCACAAAAGAGCGCTGCCGGCTACACCAGCTTTCTGGGAGCGGGCGCCTATCGCCACTATCGCCCGGTGATTATCGATTCCCTGGTGCAGCGGGGCGAGTTTCTTACTTCCTATACGCCGTACCAGGCGGAAATTACCCAGGGCACACTGCAGGCCATCTTTGAATTTCAGACTATGATCTGCGAGTTGACCGGCATGGAAATTGCCAATGCATCCATGTATGACGGTTCGACCGGAGCTGCCGAATCGGTAACCATGGCAGTGCGCATTACACACCGCAGCGGCGTTCTGGTCGCAAAAACAGTGCATCCGGAGTACCGCGAGGTGATGGACACCTACGCGCAACACCAGAACTTTGGTGGGGGCTTAGGTGCGACCACGCTCGGCTACGGAGAAGATGGGCGCCTCGACCTTGCTGCGCTGGAGCAAAGTGTCGGCGAAGAGACGGCCTGCGTTCTGATACAGTCACCGAACTTTTTTGGCGTGATCGAAGATATCCCTGCGATTGCGGAGATTGTGCACAAGAAGGGCGCGCTGCTGATCGTTTCGATTGCGGAGGCTATCTCGCTGGGGGTGGTGCGTCCCCCAGTCGAAGCGGATATCGTCTCTATGGAAGCGCAGTCCTTCGGTGTGGCCCTGAGCTATGGTGGCCCTTACTGTGGTGTGATCGCGGCCAAGGAAAAGTATCTGCGACAGATGCCGGGCCGACTGGTGGGCGAGACCGTCGACAAGCAAGGGCAGCGCGGGTTTGTGCTCACGCTTTCCACCCGCGAGCAGCATATTCGCCGGGAGAAGGCGACCAGCAATATTTGCACCAACCAGGCCCTGGTCGCGCTCATGGCCACCATTTTCCTCACCGTGTACGGCAAGGAAGGCACACGAGAGTTGGCACTGCACAATCTGGCTAAGGCGAACTATGCAGCCGGCCAATTTGCCGCCTCCGGAGCGAAGCTGCTCTTCGCGTCTTCGCCGCGCTTCCACGAGTTTGTGATGCAGACTTCGGAATCACCGGAGCAGCTCAACGCCCAGCTACTGAAGCGGAAGATCATTGGCGGCCTGCCCCTGAACCGCTGGTACCCCGAACTGGGAAACGCGAGCCTGTGGTGCACCACCGAGTTGAACACGCGAGAACAGATCGACCAGGCTGCCTCCCTGCTGCAGCATGAGTCAGAAGAGGCTCTCACCCGGGCTTGAAAGGCTAACAGTTATGGCTACATTTGAGGGCACACGCCGCAAGGTACGTTCGCACCTGACGCAGAACGAAGCCCTGGTCTTTGAAAAATCGTCGCCGGGCAAGAAGGCATACAAGATGCCGCCGCTCGATGTGCCGGCAGTGGACCCTGAGGCCCTGCTGGGCGAAGCAGCGCGCACCGACCTGGGCGTAATGCCGGAGCTGAGCGAGATCGAAATCATTCGCCACTTCACGCGCCTTTCGACGTGGAACTACGCGATCGACCTGGGCATGTATCCGCTGGGCAGTTGCACCATGAAGTACAACCCGCGCGTGAACGAGTTTGTGGCTCGCCTGGAAGGCATCGCGGAAGCTCATCCCTACCAGCCGGAATCACTGTCGCAGGGCGCACTTGAGGTGATCCGCCTGCTGCAGTCCTGCTTGCTCGACATCACTGGCATGGACGCGATCACGCTGCAACCGGCCGCCGGGGCGCATGGAGAATTTACCGGGATTTTGCTGACGCGGGCCTATCACCAGTCGAAGGGAAACCCGCGGACCAAGGTCATCATTCCCGACTCGGCGCACGGTACCAATCCCGCAACAGCAGCAATTTGCGGCTACCAGGTGGAGAACCTGCGGTCGAATTCCCTCGGTATGGTGGACGTTGCCCAACTGGAGCAGATCGTCACCGAGGATACGGCGGCGCTGATGCTGACCAACCCCAGCACCATCGGGGTGTTCGAAAGCGAGATCCACAAGATCGCCGACATTCTGCACGCCAAGGGCGCCCTGCTGTATATGGACGGCGCCAACATGAACGCCCTGGTAGGCAAGACGCGGCCGGGTGATTTCGGCGTCGACGTGATGCACCTTAACCTGCACAAGACGTTCTCGACCCCGCATGGGGGTGGTGGTCCCGGATCGGGCCCGGTGGCGGCAAAAAAGATTCTGGAGCCGTTTTTGCCGACACCCATCGTGGTGGAGGGATCGCCCGATGAGGAGGGCCGACGCACCCTGCGGCTGGACTATGATCGTCCGCAATCGGTGGGCCGGGTACGCATGTTCTATGGCAACTTCGGGATGTTTGTCCGCGCCCTGGCGTACATCATGGCGAATGGACCGGACGGCCTGCGGCAGACCACCGAGGACGCAGTGCTGAACGCAAATTACATTCGCAAGAACCTGGAAGACGTGTACGAGCTTCCCTACCGGACGCCGACGCTGCACGAGGTGGTCTTCAGCGATCGCCGCCAGACGCAGAAGGGCGTAAAGACGGGCGACATTGCCAAGCGGTTGATTGATTACGGGTTCCACCCGTACACCACTTCGTTCCCGCTGATTGTGCCCGGCGCGCTGATGATCGAGCCGACGGAGAGCGAATCGAAGGAAGAGCTGGACCTGTTTATTGACGCCATGCGGCAGATTGCCCGCGAGGCGGAAGAGAACCCGGAGGTGGTGCTGAACGCGCCGCACGCCACGCGGATCTCGCGCCTCGATGAAGTGATGGCGGCCCGCAAGCCGGTGCTCCGCTACACCCCACCGAAGTAGTGTTTTTACCCGAAAGCAGGAGCAATGTCCCAAGCCGCGATTGCGCAACGCCGTGACGATCTGGAGCGCTTCGAGTTCATGATGGGGACCGAGCGCGGCCGCCTGGCGGTCACCCTCGACATGCTCACGGATGCGTTGATCCTCATTGGCCAGCATGGGGTCTACTGCACTTCGTCGCGAAATCCCTCCAAGCCGGCGCTCGACCTGGAGGCGGTGCTAGGGGAAATCGGGGGCGCCAAGGAGCTGATTCAGTCGGTCATGGAGCAGATGAAGGCCAAGAGCGAAGCTAGGATGCAGCCCTAAAGCCTCTGGTGTTGTATCCTGTTACCTGCGCGCCCGTAGCTCAGCTGGATAGAGCGAACGCCTCCGGAGCGTTAGGTCGGGAGTTCGAATCTCTCCGGGCGCACCAGTCTTCCGGTTTCATTTCTGCGCTTTGTGGCAACTCGAGCGTCCGCGAGAAGTCAGGATGCTTTTCGATGTGCTCGAGGTTGAGCAAGTAGTAACGCCGGATGAGTACCGCCCCCGTCTGATATCAAATCTCTGCTGAAATGGCCAGCCCCTGTCGAGGCGCTGACTTCTACGAATCGCACAAAGGTACATCACAACCGGCGCTTCCGAGGTATAGCCGTCGGACCGTCGGGTGGGGAGCCTGACCGGGGGAGCAGAGATCGAGAACGAAAGTTTCCCAAACGCCCTCGGCTGTGACATTCCGCCACGGAGCCCAGATCGATAGGCTGATGTCACCATGAAGGTCTTAATCGCACTGGTTCTGCCGCTCGTTTTCCTTGCATCTGCCCTTGTCTTCGCAAGTACGCCTAGCAGGATGGCGTCTCACGGCAAGCCGTCCACCTTTCACTCGAGAACAAGAAAACATCTGATGCCTACCTCGCTATGGCGGGGAATGCGGTGAAGGATGCCGCCTTCGCGCCTTGCAATAAAGCTGTAGCGCATGACCAGCAAGCGGAGGTCAGATGTCTTTATCTGCTATAGCCACGGGATCGTTACCTGACCTTCGGCTGTCGATCAGGCGAACCTTATGCGTGCGGCAGATGACCGGCGTCACCTCATCCTGCCCATGCACAAGGTATTTCGTCCGACACGATTCTCCCGGCAAAGCAAAGCAGATCAAGCAGTAAACATTCATGGTTGACTCAATCGGGGGAGACAGTCCGTTGGGCTGACGCGTGGGACACTACGACCGCGATTCAGCGGTAGATTCCTCAAGGCCAATCCACGAGAAGATTAAGGAATCACGCCTGCGTATCGGGCTGTGCAAAGCATACCGATACATCAGGAGTATTCAACTTACCAATACGTAACCGTTAGATTGCCAAAAGGTAACGCATTGGTAACAATAATTGAACCCACGGTCTCTTCCCACCGCCACCGCGTGCCGGCCCTATGCTGAAATACTATCGGATAGCGTCAACACGGAACCTGAGTTGGGAGGCCCACAGTCAGAGCGCCGGGCACCATTTAGCTCGGCTTGTTCCTCAAACGCTACTTCTTCTCAAAGTGATCGCCAAAGTAATACACCCGGCGATTCGCCGCTTTCAACACTGCTGCATTGACCGTTAGTTCTGCTGCATCGAGGCGACGAACGTCGGCATGATTTTTCTCCTGTTCGTTCACCCATTCATTTGCCGATTCCAGGCCGGAGCCAGTGGTGGTCAAGCCATGGATGAAATTGTGGGCGGGAACTACGGCCCGGGGACCATATTTGCGAATGATTGCATCCGTCTCAGCGCCAGTGAGGACTGCCACTATCGGCAGAACAAGCAAGTCAACACCGGTCAGATAACGATCCAGTGAGGGATCAGGTGCTGGGCGATTGTCCCCCCAGAACGCGATCCGCAAGCCGCCGGTTTCGATTATCTCGATCGCATTATCGAACGCCATGATGTTGTTTGGTGGACAGGTTTCTACACGCGCCGTCTTCGATACGCTACCCGGGTCATCCGGGGATGCGGGGTCACATTTGTGCTTGTCGGCGGGACCGATAACTTCTATGTCTCCGAGCTTGAATTGACCGACCAAACGGTCCAGAACCATGAGCCCTCTGGGGCGCTCAACCGCGTCATGATCGAAATGAGCGTGGGTGGAAAGAACCATATCCGCGCGGAGAGGAGCAAATTCCTCCAGGAACCATTTCGGGTAAGAGCCTGTTGGATCATTACGCCAAGGATCGATCAGCACCGTCAAACCGGCCGGCGATGTGATCTTGAATGCATCGTGACCATAGAACTCAATTTTGGCATCGCCCGGTTGGGCGGGGTTTCCTCCGGTTTTCTGTATGGCGATCAGGGCGTTGTCGTTCCAAGCAGGGGATGGGGCCAACGCTTTCTGCGTTTGCTGCGCACGCACGCTGTGGGTGAAGATCAACACGGTCGTCAAGGCCGCTAAGGTAGGCGTCTTGAGACGCATATCACCCCTCGTGTTTCACGGTCGACTGTACCATCAGGATCGTTTCTAAGTAGTCGAGAATCGATTTGCAGATCCTTGTTCGATCTGGCGCCGGTAGTCGGCCTCGTCGAAATGCCCTTGCGATTCAGCGATGAGTCCAACCTGCCCGATTTCCATTGTTCGTAACTGCTGACACGCACCGCGTTGCCGGTTCCGCGCGGGCCGGTATTGGTGCCAAGCAGGGTCCATCGGTGCAAGGCTCCTTCCCCTTGGGACGAAACCTCGTCAAGGATCACCTGCGGAGCTGGAAAGGCTGTCATGAAGGCCTGGGCCACACCACCAATGGCCTCACGGCCGATGGCTGGAGCGCTGTCATTGACGGAGAGTGATCCCTGCGGGGAGTAAGACCCGGCGACGCCAGCGGCATCGTGACGACACCACGCGGCGGTGTAGCGGACGGCCAGGTCGCGAAGCGGCTCAGCCACTCAGCTGTCTTTACGGTAGAGGAGATCGCGCATGGCTTGGCGACGCATTTCGTTTGCCTCCATGGATGTCTTGCGTTCGTCGGCGTCCATGCGGCGCTTGGTTTCGGCATCGGCGTTTTCCGGAGCGCTGCACTCCGGGCAGCGATTGGCGAAACCGGGCTTGTCCGGCTTCAGTTCAAACTCTTCAGCACAGATGATGCAAACCTTGATTGGAAATGCCATGACCTGAAAAGAATACAACCGGGAATCCCGTTGATTCAATGGGAGGGAGTGCCATTTGGCGCCTTTCCGAGGGCTGGCTAGCTGGCCGGAGTGGGCTGTCCAGACCCGGACATCGATTCTTGATTTTGAACAGGTTCCGTGGGGGTGGACACCACACGGGGATCGCGACGGTCAGCGGCTAAAGCCGTCTTCTCCCCGAAGATAGAACGTGCAGGCTAGAACCCGTACCATTCAGAAAAGTCTGGCGAGAAAATTGCTGAGCATGGGCGGTATGGAGGCAACACATGGCGCATTTCGAGCGGATTAGAGACGTGGTTTCCGGACCCCTGGGTCCAACGATCATGCAGCAACGTACCGCTGCTGGATGGCAACTGATTTCGCTGGAATGGCGGCGCGAGCTACCGGGCGAGGAAGGTCCGACAGAAGGCGCGTTCCACGAAGAGATTCCTTATGGCTTGCGCATCTCCGACGACTGCCAGCGGCTGGAGTTCCACCCGCGGGAGCGCATGGTGCTCACCCAGATGATGGACCTGGTGGTCCAGGACTTCCCCTTCTCGAGCATTGCCAGCGACCTGAACGAAAAGGGGTTTCGCACCCGCGACGGCAAACTCTGGAACCAGGTGACGGTCTTTCAGATGCTGCCCCGGCTGATCGAAGTGGGTCCGGGTCTCTTCACGACCGCCGAATGGACCGCCCGCCGGGAAAAGCTTAGCTCCCCAACACGTTCAACTTCACCTCGTTAACCGGAATGGTGAAGGTCTGAAGCGGCACCAGGGTCGCGGCCGGTTGCTGAATGGTGGTGACCGCCTTGAACTCACAGGTGAGGAGCTCCGGTGTAATGGTCAGCACCGCGTACCCATGGGTCGAGGAATCCCAGTACTTGATGTGCGGGTTGGCGGCCCGTATGACCGGCTCCAACACGTTGGGGGAAATGCCCATCTGCTTGGCCGGCAGCGGGGCGCTGGGCAGTTCAACGGCTGATTCAATGTCTTCTGCCAGATTCGCCGATGAGATCGAACCAACCATCAATTCGATGCCAACTGGGCCCTCGAACGGGTTGTCGAAGTCGCGCTTGAGATAGCCGGCGAGAAAGGTGTGCAAGTCGCCGGTGATCGCGACAAAATTCTTCACCTTTGCGCTGTGTACGGTGTTGAAGATCAAGTTGCGTTCCTGCTGATATCCGTCCCACTGATCGAGGTCGATATAAACGAAGGCAAACTTCAACTGCATGAGCATGACTTCGTTGGCCCACACCTTCCAGATCGCGGTTGAACCGGTCAACTGATCCAGGAACCATTGCCTCTGGGTAAGGCCAAGCATGGTTCGGCTGCTGTCACCCATCTCCCCACAGCCAAGCGAGAAGTAACGCTCCCCCACGATGTTGCTGCCGCACGGAGGACCATCGCGGTAAAGACGCTCATCGGTCACAATTAAATCCATCAGGGTACCAAAGCTGAATTTGCGGTAGACCTGGATGGACTGTTGCCAGGTCTGGGTTGGATCGAAGGTCACATCCGCCAGCCCGTATTCGCTCCATGCCTGGTTCGCCGCCTGGCGCAGCGCAGGTTGGGGAGTGGTTGCGGTATTGGGCGCGGTGTTGTCGTCAGGATGGAAGTCCTGATGGCAATCGTTGGCGAATTCATGATCGTCCCACAACTGGATGTAGGCGAAATTCTCATGCACCGCCTGCTGATTGGGGTCGCTGCGGTAGACCTGGTAGAGATGCCGGTAATCATCGACGGTTTGCGGAATCACGCCTCCGGAGGCGAAGGGAGGAACGGCACGCACGGCATTTGTCTGCGTGATGGTTTCGTATATGTAATCGCCCAGATGCACGACATACTCTACATCCTCGGTGGCGAGGTAACTCAGCGCGGTGTAGTAGCCGTTGTTGTAGTCCTGGCAGACGACGTAGCCGATTTTCAACTGTGCCAAATCAGCCGTGGCTACGGGCAGAGTTTTGAAGCGGCCGGTACGGCTGGGGATCAGGTTGTAGATGAAGCGGTAGTAATAAACGGAATAGGACTGGAGCACAAAGTTAGCGCACGGCAGCTTGACGGTATTGTCGACCGCGGGATCCATGGGGGCGACGCCCTGCATCATGATCGACGTGAATGCCGGATCCGCCGCTATTTGCCAGGCCACCATGCCGCCGGAAGGAGCGCCCATCGCGGTCGGCGCAATGCGCGTCCAGAGCACAATTCCATTGGTCTGCGGGTCGCCGGAGGCGACGCTCTGGGGATAGGTCGAGGCCTGGTCCTGCGGCGTGTACGCCGGATTGATAGCGAACAGATCCTGGGTATCCTGCGCGCTGAGGCCGGGGACCTGCGGACTGAGGACAACGGGTACCTGGTGGGGATACGTCTGCGGAACCACCGCGCTGAGGATCTGGTGCGCGGGTGAAATCCATGCGATGGCGCCGGTTGTCGCGGCCGCGCGGATAAAACTGCGTCGCTGCATTGGTTGACCTCCATGCCGTGCTGTTCGCCAGGGCTTGGTGGCATCCGCAAACAACGGTATCAAAGGAGCGAAAAGCCGGGCAAGCTTGCTCGCCTGCTTTTAACAATGGCGGGGAGCCCTACTTATTGCGGCGCGCGCGCAGGATGGCGACAACCCCAAGGGCCAACAAGACGGTGACACAGACGGCTTCGATGACCAGGGAGGTAGTGATCAAGAGCTCAGCGGCTCGATAGCTTCCTCCGCCGGAGATGCTGATACCGCTAACACTGCACAAGCCGAAAGCAAGGCTGAAAATAAGGGCAAAGATGGTGGCAAGCTTCGACAGGTTCAACGGCTTGCGTGAGGGCCGTAATGGCATCGAAGGCGTGCTCATTGGCTGCTCCTGATCACTCTTAGATGAATAGGCAAGAGTCTCACAATACTGGGCAAAAGCACCAGTAATCCCACGAGGCTCGCCCATTGGATCAAGCTGAGGCCGTAGAAGAGGGATTCGGGCTTTATGAAGTCGATAAGCACGCGCCAGGCAAGATAGGCGGCCAGAAAGATACGGAAGGTGGCCCCATTCGGGTGAGGACGGTCGTTGTAGCCGTGGAGAATTCCCGCGAGCGCGGCGAGGAAGAGTATCTCGTAAATCGGCGTAGGGTGGCGCACGATCCCATCACCAAAATTGATACCCCAAGGCAGCCCCGTCGGCCGGCCCTCGGTGCCGTCCGCCAGCCCCGACAGGAAGCAGCCAATGCGGCCAACGGCGATGCCCAGGCACAGAGGCAGGGCAAACAGGTCGCCCGTGCTGTCGTAACTTCCCCGCTGCCGCTTGCAGAATGCAACCGCGATCCAAGCCCCGAGTAAGCCGCCCACCGTGGTCCTACCGCCGGGCATGGCGAGTGTGCTCCAGGTGAAGTGGAGACTCGACGCCTGGTCCAGCAAACCGAGTATGCGGCTGCCAACCAAGGCTCCGATGGCGGCGGCAGCGATGATCGGCCAGCGCTGGTCTTCTGCGAGCGGGTCACCGTTTTGACGCCGGATGCGACGGTAGAGGGCGTACGCCACCACGTCCGCGAGAGCCTCGAAGACGGGATGGAGCCAGGGATGGGGAATGAGATTCACTGTGGGCCAGTGTACTGGCTTTCAGACCGGTTGCAATCGCCACTTCGTTCGGGTGTACGCGATACGAAACCCAATGCGTTCGGCATTGCGCTGCGACTGGCTGCCGGTCTCGGTCACCATCATGGCGAACTTATAGCCGTGGTCGAAGGCATAGCGCATGCGCTCTGCCAGCAGCGCCCCCTGCAGCCCTCGGCGCCGCATCTCGGGAATAGTGGACGCCCCGGCAAACAGGGCGACGCCTTCATGCAGGCACAAGGCTCCCGCTGCGCCGGGCTGTCCCTGGAATTCCGCGATGAAGTTGACGCTGTGCTCGCGGGCAAAGGCAATGGGCCCGAATTGTTTCATAAACTCCAACATCTCGGGATGCTCGTGGGCCCATCCGAGAGCACTCACCTGCGCCCATAGAGCGGCTTCTTCCTTTGCGGCGACGCGTACCGTTACTTCGCCGTAGTCTTTGTTCGCGGGTTGCACGATGGGCCGATGAAGCACACTGCTGAACTCGATTGGCCGGTATCGCCGCGCGCATAGAAGATCGACGGTCGCAATGCCGGCGAGCGGGCTTATCTCATGCATCACCGGGGCTCCGCGATCGAGGAAGAAGGCCTCGATACGGTCGAGGGACTCCGCGGTCAGAGGTTCAAAAAGCCCGAGGCCGAAGGTTTGAGTCGCCGGAGAATCTACACCGTCGAAGACAGCATAGCCGCCCGCGCACTCGATCCAGGGGGGTCCACTCGCCGGATGCAGGCGCGCGCGCGCCTCGGCAAACTCCCGGCATGCCTGCCCTTCGGCTCGTTCCAGTCGCTTTGAGAGATCCAGATCGGCAAATTGCATCGCACGGGTAACGTACATCGCTTGCGATCCTTGCACAATGCCCGGGCGATTTTCCCGCCGCCGGTATAACCAGCAACAGAAGCGCCGGAAATATTTGCTTTCAGCCGCTCCTGTCTTAGGGCTAGGATTTTGGCAGCGACTATACGTTTCGAAGAGCCATCATGACGCAGCCGATCAGCACCGCCTTTGACGTAGTTTTTCTGTCGTTGCAAACCATCGTTGTGTCGTTTCTTCTGCTGCACGATTGGGTGAACTTGGGACACCTTAACAACCTGCCGGCGATCCGCAGCCAGGACACATTCGGGCGCCGCGTCTTTGTGACTCTGCTCCCCGGTCTACCCGCGGCTGTCGCCTTGTCTTACAGCGCGAGGTATTTCGGGCAATCCTACCCACACTGGCTCGAAATGCTACTTTGGATCAGCTATAGCGTATTTATCGCTGGCTTGCTGCGAGCCTGGTGGATTCCATATCTCGTTGCGCCAGACCCCGAGCGCGCGGCACGTTACAAGATCCTCTTCGCGGGCACGCATTCCTTCTTACCTCGCCGCAATGGCATGGCTCCGGACACCCTGCATACTTTGTTTCACGTGGTGACGATTGCGACCCTGGTTGCGCTGTTCTTCAGGGATCGGCCTTGAAAATCAGACTCTCAACACCGGCTCTCGCACCGGGCTCGCAGCCATCAACATGCTGCGCCGTTCCCGGGTTGCTTCCATGCCAATTTGCAGAATGGCGCGGAAGGAGTTGAACGACTCTTCCGAAAGCTTATCTGCATCCAAATCGCGAACTGCATGGGTGAGAATTTCCAATAACTCATGCCAGGCCTCATCCAGCGGAGGCAAGGCGTCCATCGCCTGCACGCTGCTGATCAAGGCAATGACGCGGTTGCTGTACTGATCCGCGTTGTTTTTTTGTTGCCGTTGCATCCAGCGCTTCAGCTCCCAGATCCACGAACCCGCCATCAGCCCCACGGTCAGGATCAACCCCACATAATCCGCATGGGCCAGCAGGAACGAAGGCTTGTCTTTGTCGTAGAAGCTCAGAGCACCGGGATGCAGAGCCGGCCCCAGGCCTGCTTGCGGCTCGGGACGGTGCACCTGCACCAACAGCAGACGTACTTCCGTCATGCCGGCGGGAATCTCCTGCATTATTTCCTGCCGCCGGCTCAGAAGAACTTCGGTGACTGCACGCACCGCGTCCTGATCCGCAGTATCGCGCGCCAAGAGAGTGCGATGCACCGCCACCGTGGGAACGTTCTGCGCCGGAACAGCGGGGCTTCCCGAGTATGCCCCTTCCGGAATCTCGGCGGCACCGAAGGCGGGATATCTGATCTTCATCGCGGCGGCGTGCTCGATGTTAAGAAAGCGCACATCGCCCGATTGCACCAGCTGCTCAATCGATGGATCGCCGATAGCGCGCACGCGAAAAATGGCGTCGGCGCGGCCTTTAAGGAAGGCGTCGGCGGCAGCCTCATCGCTCGCGCCAACAAATTGAAAGTCGGCCTGCTTGAGACCGAAATGCTCGACAACGCGGAGAAACGACTGGAACTGTCCTCCGCTTTGGGCGAGCGCGATCCGCCGCCCACGGAGGTCGACCAAGCTCTTTGCCGACGAATCCCTGGGCACCAATAGCTGAAAGGTATCGTCGTAGAGTACGGCCACGGCGCGGGCACGGGGTCCCGGTGCGATATCCGCTTGCGCGGTGGCCAGTTGCGCCTGGCCGTCCTCCAACAGGTGGAGATTCTCGACCGTGCCACCGGTTTGCATCACGGTGACCTTTACCCGCGGATAGTGACGCTCGACGACTGTCTTCAGGGCGTTGCTGAGGATGTAGCTCTCTCCACTCGAAGCGCCGGCCGCCAGAGTCAGATGGATCGTCCTGGACTGACGAAGCCAGACCATCCCGACTACGGCAAGCAGGGCCACAGTGAACACGGCCAACGCCGTTCGCACTACCCGGTTGACGTCGAGCCTTGCCATACTTCAGGATGCTTCCCACTTGTTAATAGATCGTTAAGAGCCACGGAAGAACGCCACGCCAGCCGAGGACTTGCATGGGCGGTGCGATGATTTGATTCGTTTGAAACAATCCGGCGCTTGTTGTGGAGCATCCTAAACGTGTCACGTAGAAAGGTGAATACCTTGAACCCAACCATTGTCGAAAAAATGGTCGACGACGACCGCACGGGCATGAAAGTCGAAACCCTGCAGCAGGCCATCCTCGAGAACCTGCGCTATGTGATTGGTAAGGATCCCGAGTCTGCGACCGAAATGGACTACTTTATGGCCGTCGCCTACACCGTGAGGGACCGCATCCTGGCACGCTGGCTGGCAACCAAGAAGAGCTATCTGGAGCACGACGTGCGCGTGGTCTGTTATCTCTCTGCGGAATTCCTGATGGGTCCCCACCTGGCAAATAATCTGCTCAATTTGAGGGTCGAGGAAGCTATGCGCCAGGCGTGCAAGGAACTGGGCCTCGATCTGGACCGGATCGTTGCCGAAGAACGCGAACCGGGCCTGGGAAACGGCGGTTTGGGACGCCTGGCCGCTTGCTATCTGGATTCGCTCGCTACCCTCGGGGTCCCGGCAATTGGCTACGGTATCCGCTACCAATTCGGCATGTTCCAGCAGGAGATTCATGACGGATGGCAGGTGGAGCTGACGGACCACTGGCTGCACGATGGAAATCCCTGGGAGATCCGCCGTCCTGAGCAATCCGTGGATGTAGGGTTCGCCGGCCGCACCGAGTCGTGGACCGATGTGGAGGGAAACTACAAGGTTCGGTGGGTACCAGGTGCGGTGGTCAAAGGCATTCCTTACGACACGCCGATTCTGGGCTACGGCTCCGGAGTCGCGAACGATTTGCGGTTGTGGCGATCGGAAGCGGGCGAATCTTTCTACTTCGAGCGCTTCAACAGCGGCGACTATGACGGCGCGGTATCAGCGAAAAATTTCGCCGAGAACATTTCCAAGGTGCTCTACCCGAATGACGACGTGGCAGCGGGCAAACAACTGCGCCTGGAGCAGCAATACTTTTTCACCTCCTGCGCCTTACAGGATATGATCCGGATGCACCTGGCCGCCGGCCGCCCCATCACCACTTTCCACGAGAAGTGGACCATACAGTTGAACGACACCCATCCGTCGATTGGTGTGGCAGAGTTGATGCGCCTGCTTATCGATGAACACGGTCTGGCTTGGGACCAGGCGTGGCAGATTACTTCGAATACGTTCAACTACACCAACCACACCTTGCTGCCGGAAGCACTGGAGCGCTGGCCGCTGGGTATGTTTACTTCCCTGTTGCCGCGGCATATCGAGATCATTTACGAGATCAATCGCCATTTTCTGGATGAAGTGCGCGCGCATTTCCCGGGCGATGAGGCGAAAGTGGTGCGGATGTCTGTGATTGACGAAAGCGGCAGCCGGTTTGTGCGCATGGCTCACCTGGCAAGTGTGGGCAGCAAACATATCAACGGCGTCGCGGAGTTGCATACGCAGCTGTTAAAGAGCGATGTGCTGCGTGACTTTTACGACCTGTGGGCGGAGAAGTTCGTCAATGTGACCAATGGCGTCACCCCGCGGCGCTGGCTCGCCGTGAGCAATCCGGAACAGGCCAAATTGATGACCAGCAAAATGGGAGACAGCTGGACCGGTGACCTCGATCAGGTGAAGCAGTTGGAGAAATATGCGGAAGACTCCGCGTTCCGTGCGGCGTGGCGCGCCATGCGCAACAGCGTCAAAGCGCGGCTCGCGCAGTACATCCTCGAAGACACTGGCTTGTCCGTAGATCCCAGTTCGATGTTTGACACCCAGGTGAAGCGAATCCATGAGTACAAGCGGCAACATCTGAACGTGCTTTACATCATCACACTCTATCTGCGTTTGAAGAGACACCCCGACCTGGCGATGGCGCCGCGCACGTTCCTGTTTGGCGGCAAGGCAGCCGCCGGATACGCAATGGCGAAGCTGATCATCAAGCTCATCAACTCCGTAGGCGAAGTGATCAATCACGATCCAGATGTGAATCAGCGCATGAAGGTGCTCTTCCTGCCCAACTACAATGTGACCTTTGGGCAGAAGGTCTATCCGGCAGCGGACCTGAGCGAGCAAATATCCACGGCCGGCAAAGAGGCTTCGGGCACCGGCAATATGAAATTTGCGATGAACGGCGCGCTCACGATGGGCACACTCGATGGCGCGAACATCGAAATCAGAGATGCGGTAGGGCACGAGAACTTTTTCTTATTTGGCCTCACGGCGCCGCAGGTGGCGGCCACCAAGAATGCGGGGTACCATCCCCGCGCTTATTACGAGACCAACGCGATACTGCGCGATGTAATCGACAGTATCTCCGCCGGGCAGTTCTCGCGGGGCGATCACAACCTCTTCCGCCCGCTGGTGGATGGATTGTTGTCGAGCGACCCGTACCTTCTCTTTGCTGATTACCAGGCTTACGTAGACTGCCAGGACAATGCTGGAGCCGTCTTCCTCGATCAGGAGAAGTGGTCGAAGATGTCGATCTATAACGCGGTGCGGATGGGAAGGTTCTCATCGGATCGTGCGATCGAGGAGTACTGCAAAAATATCTGGCACGTGAGCGGTTGCTGAACGTGCGTCCACCTGTGAAGTGGCGCCGACCAAAAAGAAGCCGCTCTGGTTTTTAAGAAAAGATTCACCGCGCATTGTTTGCAATTTCACACAAAGGTAACGCCCACGAACTCTTAAGAGCTTAAAACTCCCGTTGGGGGTTCACATGCACGTAAGAGATTTGATGGTTGCAGGAGTATCGATAGCACTCACTTTGTCGTTGTCAACGAATGGGTTGGCAGCGGATACGAACACAGTCGGCACGGAAAGAGTGAAGCACGTGCTGCTCTTAAGCATCGACGGGATGCATGCCGTTGACTTTTACAACTGCTCGCATGGTGTCGCTGGTGTCAACAGTGGCAGTCCCTATTGCCCAAACATGGCGGCATTGCGCGAGACCGGGATCGATTATGTGGCGGCTTCCTCTTCCAAGCCATCGGATTCTGCTCCTGGACTGACCGCACTGGTGACCGGCGGCACGCCGAAGTCGACGGGGATCTATTACGACGTAGCATTCGATCGCTCGCTCGACGGACCCGAGATTACCACTGGAACCGGCCTGGCTGCTGCTCCGTGTACTCCCTACGCAGCCCCGACGGGAACAACGACGGACAATGATCAAGGCATCGACCTGGACGATACCAAGTTGAATGGGGGCGCTCCCGGCGCCAGCCTCACAGATGGTACCGCTGCGGCCATCGATCCCAAGAAGCTGGCGCGCGATCCAAAAAGAGGTTGCGCTCCAGTGTATCCGTGGAACTTCATCCGCACCAACACGATCTTTGGTGTCATTCATCACGCAGGTGGCTACACTGCCTGGATCGACAAGCACCCTTCGGTCGCCTTTGTGAATGGACCGGGCGACGGGAAGAATGTCGATGATTTGTACGTGCCGGAAGTGGACTCGAACGCAGTGGCGCTGCCGGGTATCAAGACGGCGGAAGGCACTTCGTGCTCGCCTTTACGGGATACAGCCGTTACTTCATGGAACGGCAGCTTCGACAACATTCAGTGCTACGACGCAGTCCGCGTCAACGCCCTGCTCAATGAAATTGCAGGCAAAACCCACACCGGCGCGCCAGCCAAGGTACCGGCAATCATGGGCTTAAACTTTCAGGCTGTTTATACCGGCGAGTCGGTGAGCGAGCCGGGAGTGGGCATCGGCGGTTATAAGGACGCCGCAGCTACGCCCAGCACGGAACTGTTGAACGAGATTAGATTTGTTGATGCGTCGATCGGCGAGTTGGTCGATGCCCTCAAGGACGCCCACATTTACGATGAGACGCTGATCATCATCAGCGCCAAGCATGGTGGCTCCCCCATCGATCCGGCGCGCTATATAGCCAACGGCGCGAATACGCCGGCAACCCTGCTGGGCACACGCCTTCCCTTCTCGGAGTCACCCTTGAACCCGACAGGCATCGGCGCCACCGAGGACGATGTGTCGGTGCTGTGGCTGAACAAGGGAGAGAGCGTCTCCTCGGCGGTTGACTTGTTGCAGCAGAACGCAGCCGCCATCGGTTTGGGGCAGATTTACTACGGTCCGACACTTTGGCTCAACTACAACGTGGGCGGCTGGGAAGCGGGGCAAGATCCGCGCACTCCAGATATTATCGTCACTCCCAATGTTGGTGTGACTTACTCCGGCAGCACGACGATGATCGCCGATCACGGCGGCTTCGCGCACGACGATACCAACGTCATGCTTCTGGTGTCGCACTCCTGCTTCCGGCGACAGACGGTCTCCGATCAGGCAGCAACCACCCAGGTTGCGCCCACCATCCTCAAGGCACTTGGGCTCAATCCAGAATCTCTGCAAGCAGTGCGGGCGGAAGGTACGCCTGTATTGAGCGAGGTCTGGTCACAGCTCTCAAAGTAGAAACAAGCCGCCAGGCAGTTGCACGCCTGGTGACAGGTTAATGTCCGTTCACGCAATTTTCAAAGTGCAGACATGCAAGATCCGGGGATTTGATTGAGCATGTCTGACGGAGGTCTTAATGCTTAAAGAATTAGCGTTTCTTTCCCTCGCGGTCACCTGCTCAGCGGTTACCGCAGTTGCCCAGGACAAGGATTTTGCCAAAGGTCCCATCCAGCACGTGCTTTTGATCAGCATCGATGGTATGCACGCGGTCGATTACAAGAACTGCGTTGACGGTGTTGCCACTGTCAATGGCGGCAAGCCTTACTGCCCGGCACTCGCTGCGTTAGGTGAGCACGGTGTCAACTACGTTGCCGCAAGCACCTCAAAGCCGTCTGATTCGTTCCCCGGCCTTGAAACCATCGTCACCGGCGGAAGCCCGGCTCTGATGGGCGTCTACTACGACGTTGCTTATTCGCGGAATTACGACGCTCCGGCGACAACCACCGGTAACGGATTGGCGGCCGGCCCGTGCACCCCGGGAGCAGCCCCGACTGGCACGACTACCGAGTACGAAGAAGGCATCGATATTGATCAGACCAAGGTGAACGGTGGCGCACCCGGCGCGGCACTCACCGATGGAGGCCTGGCTTCTATCGATCCCAAGAAGTTGGTACGCGACCCGTCGAAGGGATGCGCCCCTGTCTACCCCTGGGAATTTGTCCGCACCAACAGCATCTTCAGCGTCATACATGCCGCGGGCGGCTATGCGGCCTGGTCGGATAAGCACCCGGCGTATTCTTCGGTGGCATCGGGTATCGGGCCGATTGCACTCGACGATTTCTACGCTCCGGAAATCAATTCCTCCGTCATTGCGCTTCCAGGTGTCACGACCCCAACCGGTGTGTCTTGCGGCGCCGTTCTGGATCCTGGGTCGGATGTCACTTCCTGGACCAACAGTTTCCAGAACATCCAGTGCTATGACACGTTGAAGGTAGACGCGATTCTGCACGAAATGGCGGGAAAGAATCACCTGGGCACGACTTACACCAAGGTTCCCAACATCTTCGGCATGAACTTCCAGGCAGTCAGCGTAGGTCAAAAGCTGATCGAAAAGAGCAACGGCGTCACCGGAGGATATCTGGATGCCGCTGGAACTCCGTCGACAGCGCTATTGGGTGAGATTCAGTTCGTAGACGCCTCGATTGGAGCATTCGTTGAAAAATTGAAGTATCAGCATATTTACGATTCAACGCTGATCGTGATCACGGCCAAGCACGGCCAGTCGCCGATTGATCCCAACCGCTACGTCGGGCAAACGATCAACGGCACCTCGCCCGCCACCCTGCTTTCTAACGCCGGGTACATTCCTCCTTCGGAATCCACCACCGGAACCGGCATCGGACCGACGGAAGATGACATTTCACTCCTTTGGTTGAAGGACTCGAGCGATACGGATGCGAGCGTCAAGATCCTTGAAGACAATGCATCGGCCACGACCGGGATTGGCCTGGGGCAGATCTATCACGGCCCTTCCCTTGTTCTGAACTACAACGATCCCACAAAGGACCCGCGCACCCCGGACATTATCGTGGCCCCGAACGTCGGTGTCACCTATTCCGGCAGCAAGGCCAAGCAAGAGGAGCATGGTGGCTTCAACCATGACGACACCAACGTGATGCTGTTGGTCGAGTTCCCCACCTTCCACCCTAAGACTGTCAAGGCTGCGGTGGGTACGGCCCAGGTTGCTCCTACGATCCTGAAGGCACTGGATCTGGATCCGGCCAACCTCTATGCGGTTCGCACCGAGGGAACTCCGGTTCTTCCTGATATCAAGTTGTCCTGGTAAACCCGTAATGCACCTATGGACGCTCCTCCGGGAGCGTCCTCTTTTTTTGCGGCAGGGTTATAGGATATGGGCATGAAACTGCTTTCTTACCTGGTCCTTGGTTTGGCCACCGTGGCGCCCGCTACCGACTGGCAGGCAATGGGTAAACTCTGGTGGGCGCACGTTCAGTTTCTGGCCGACGACAGCTTGGAAGGACGGGGTACCGGGAGCGCCGGATTTGAGAAGGCAGCAGACTACATGGCTGCGCAATTTCGGGCGGCGGGATTACAGCCCGCAGGCGTAGATGGATACCGCCAGCCGATCAACTTCGAAGTGGCACAAATAGACGAAACCGGGTGTTCGCTGGCTTTGCTACGCGATGGCCAGGCGCAACCACTTACGCTTGGCGAGGACGCCGTGATCTCGGTGAGCTCACACACAGCGAACCACGTGGAAGCGGCCATGGTGTTTGCCGGCTACGGGCTCACAGTTCCTGAACTGGGGTACGACGACCTTGCGGGACAGGATGTGCGCGGCAAGATTGTTGTGTACATCACCGGCGGCCCTTCGAATATGGCGGGGCCGGTGAAGGCTCATTACCAATCGGGTGAAGAACGACGCAAAGCCCTGTTGAAGGCCGGCGCTGTCGGCACCATTTCCCTACAGAATCCCGGCAGCGCGGAAGTGCCCTGGTCGCGGATCGCGACAGCGCGCTTTCAGCCTCACATGGAACTAAGGGATCCCGGGCGGGGAGTTCCGCCTTCGTTGCCGATCAGCATTGCGTTCAATGCGGCGCACGCTGGATTGCTGTTCGCTGGAAGTGGCCATAGTTTTGAGGAGATCCTGGCTAAGCTGAAGGATGGTAGGCCGTTGCCCCACTTTCCTTTGGCGGCCAGTATCCAGGCAAAAGTCGCGGTGAAGCGATCTCAGGTGAAATCGGAAAATGTGGTGGGTGTTCTCGACGGCAGTGATCCTGCGTTGCGCCACGAATACGTCGTGATCAGTGCACACCTCGACCACCTGGGCATTGGCGAACCGGTGCGCGGCGATCGCATCTACAACGGCGCGATGGACGACGCGTCTGGAGATGCGTCGCTGATTGAAATCGCCCGTGCTATGCACGATGCGGAAGTAAAGCCGAAGCGATCGATTTTGTTTCTATCGGTCACTGGTGAGGAGAAGGGCGAGCTCGGGTCACAGTATTTTGCCGCGCATCCTACTGTGACGGGTGCGATCGTTGCTGATATCAACATGGATATGTATCTTCCGCTGTTTCCGCTCAAATATCTCGAGGTGCAGGGACTGGGTGAGTCGACGCTGGGGGACGATATTCGCGCGGTTGCAGGACAGGCCGGGGTGCAGATTCAGGCGGATAAGGAACCGGAGCATAACCGGTTCATCCGTAGCGACCAGTACAGCTTCATCAAGAGGGGCGTTCCCGCGTTGGCGTTCAAGTTTGGCTGGGTGCCCGGGACGCCGGAGGAGAAAGTGTTCAAGGCGTGGTATGCCGAGCGTTACCACGGGCCGGCAGATGACTTGAGCCAGCCGGTAGATTTGGCGGCCGCGGCGCAGTTCAATGCCATCTTGGAAAAATTGGCGCTACGGGTCGCGGGTGCCGAGCATCGGCCGGAGTGGAAGGCGGATAGTTTCTTTCGCCGCTTTGGTCGCTAGCCGCACGGTTCTCGCGCACCAAGGCGACCGGTGCTAGGCGACGCGGCTCTCGCTGGCGCTGGAAATCTGCTCGGCGCCAGTATTCTCAAGGATCGCTTTAGCGCGGCCAATCCACTCGTGGTTATCGGCGTGGACCGACATGAGAATTCCACCCTTGCGGAGACGGGTTTCATAGCGCTTGGCTTCAAACTCAGGCACGCCGAAGCCCACCAAGGCGCCGGCTATTCCGCCTATGGCTGCTCCCACCCCAACACCGGCCAGGGCAGCCATGATGGGACCGGCCGCAAGAAAGGGGCCAACACCCGGAATGGCGAGTGCACCAATGCCTACCAGCCAGCCAAGTACGCCGCCGATCACCGCACCCGAGGTCCCACCCGTGGCTGCGCCTTCCGGCGCCTTGGTGGTTTTTACGGTGCCGATATCGCGAATGTCGCCCAGGTTTTCAGGCGCCAGGATAGAGATATCCGATCCCCGGAAATCCGCATCGCGGAGAGCCTGTACCGCCTCTTCCACGCCCTGACGGCTGGTATAGATGCCAAAAATTGAGTGACCTGCCATGGTTGTTCTCCTGTGTTTTACCGATTCGCTGTTAACTGGTCATCGACGTTAGCGGGGCCGGCCACGTTGGCCGCTGCGGATTGCACGGTCTGCTTTTCAGCGTCTGAATCGACCTTGCCTTTAAGCGTGACCTTGCCGTCTTTGGTGATGATGGTTACGTTATGGGCTCTTATCGAGAGAGACTTGTCTTTGATCAGCGCGCGGCGAATGTCGCGGGTAATCGAAATATCGCTGGGCTGATTTGACTGCTGAACTGCCCCCGCAACCGCGCTCTGCTGCGGAGACAAGGCGCCGGCTGGTAGTGGAGCGACGGCAAGTAACGCTGCCACCACTCCCACCACCATTTTGCAACTGTTACCCTTACCCATGACGGCGCGCATCGCTCGGCAATTCCTCTCCGGCTACCGCGCGCCTGGGCGTCTCCGGATCTGAATCGACGCGCAGTTCGTCGTGGCGTACATCGCCTCCGACCTTTGCTACATCGGCCACTTCCCGCTTACCGACCTTCACCTCTTCGCGCAACACGGCCTCCTTCTCGAGGCGAACCTTCTCCTCGGTCAGCGGAACGCGGATCTCTTGATTGCCGCCAATGTTGTGAGAAGATGCCAGCGTGTCACCGGTCACAGCAACTCGCTCCAACAGCAGTTCCTCGCGCACTACTGGAACTTCCATCGTCTGATTTTCTGTCACCACGTCTTTGCGCACCCGCACTTCTCCGCGACTGATACGGTCTTTGTGAACGCGCAAAACCTCCCCGAATAGCTGCATGCGATCTGCGTTTGTAGCAGGCGCGTCCATTACGGGACCCCGGTCTACATAACCAGCGTCGGAAGCACGCGGGTCGGGATAGTCGGTATCGACGGTGCGACGGTCGGTGTATTCAGCATCAGCGGCGCGCGGGACGGGATTGTCCACGGTGCGACCGACGGTGTAATCAGCGTTCGCAGCGCGCCGGACCTCATCTTCAGTCTCCACCTCGCGGGTGTCAGCGAGGCGGGTGTCGGCGGCACGGGTGTCGTTGTAAACCATATTTGCAACTTCCTCATGGCGAACGCGCCCGTTGTTCGCTGAAAGGATCTGTTCTGCTTCGCCCGCCCGCACGGCGTCGCGCACGATGACAATCGCACCACCCGTTTCGAGGTTACGCGTCAAGTAAGCAGCGCGGTCCGCGGGAATTCCGGTGCCAGCAAGTGAGCCCTCGACGTCTTGGTCAGCGTAATCGTACTCATATTCGCCTCTCGAGTAGGCGTCAGGTTCAACAACCGCGGCGTGCACATCGTTCCGATCGGTTTCAGTGGGTTCGCCGCGGAACGCGTCTTTTACCTTGTCCCACCAGCTCTCCTGCTCGCGGTCGCCATAAGCGGTACGGTCCGAGGTGTAAGAATTATGAGCGCGGGTGCGAAACGCCGCGCCGATTTGGTTGGAGCTGAAGCCCTGTGCGCGCAATTCTGCCACTGCCTGGTGGGCATCGCTCGCATGCTTGAAGAGTCCTACGACTGCCGGTGCGGCCGTAACCACGCCGCTTGCATTGGTGCTTACTTCGTATGCCATGGGAACATCCTTGTAATCCAGAAATTTTGTCTCGTGCGTTGACGCTTACGAGTAATGAGATGCAGTTGGATTTCTGGTGAGATGTTAAAAACAAAAAATGCCGGAGGAAAGCTCCGGCATCTACGTTCCTGATGGATGAGTCGACTTAGTCGCCATCGCGCCGGGTGGCATCGTCGATAAGCAGGCGATCACGTCGCACAGTATCTGTTACGGTTTCGTTTTGACTTACCTCTCGTTTTCCTACCTTATATTCCTCGCGTAGGACGGTTTCCTTGTGAACGTGCACGCGCTCTTCACTCAAAGGAATACGCAGGGCCTCTTTTCCATCGTTTTCTCCGCCGTCGGGATGGTCCACTACGAGATGTTCGCGCGTTACGGGAACCTGCACCGTTTCCATGTGGGTGGTCGATTCCTTCCGTACCCGCACATCTCCGCTACTCACCTTCTCTTTATGCACTCGCAGTACTTCTCCGAAAAGCTGTATGTGCCCCGGCTCGACAGGGCGGGGAGGGTTAAATGGGGTGGAGTGGACGATTTGGCTTGCCTGCTCGCGACTTTCGCGATCATGACTGTCCCGATCCGCCCTTTCCCACTCGCGGCTGTACCGATCGCGACCGTGAACGATGCGCGCACCGGCCGCCTGCAGAAGGGCCTGCGCTTCGTGTGTTCGCGGTCCCCGTACGGTAACAATGGCAGCCCCGCGGCCAAGATCGGTATCAAGAATGGCGGCATCTTCGCGATGCAGGTCAATCTGCTCCAGCATGGTTTCAAATCGCGTGGGAACATTGGGCACGGAGTCGGGACCACGCTCATCTCCCCGGTAGAGCTGTCTGAGTTGGCCGAACCATCGATTGCTCGCGCCTTCGCCGGAATCACGGCGAGGGCTACCTGCTTCGCGAAATGCCGCGGTCACCTGATCAGATCCAAAGTGGTGTTCGTGCAATACATGTAATGCGCGCCGGGCATCGCTGGCATAGGGGAAGAGCCCAATAACCACTGTTTGTTCGGCCATAGAAACTCCTTGAACATTGGGATGACGAATTGCGCGTTCACAGCCACCCTCATCCAAAAGAATTCGATTGCCTTAGGCGGAATCGATGATTCACATCCAGATTTGTACTCTGGATGTACCCGTGGTGGCGCCGGAAAGATTGGGAGTTCAAGCGGTAGGGTGTGTCCCGGACGAGGGCCCTAGTTATTTTCTGTCGCCCCTTCGCGACTTGGGTCAGGTCGGACGCAAGAGATGGGGTAAGACGATGTAGCGAGGCTTTTAGCGCACCATGGCTACGGCGGTCAGGTCGTCGTGGGCATGGTGCTTTCCGTGCAGGAAGTTGTAAATGCGGGCCCACGGATGATTGCCGAACTCGTAGGCTTCGTGCAGCACTGTGTCACAGATTTTGGCGGCGGAATCGCCGTTGGATTGCTCCAGAATTCGCTCAATGCGGGCAACACCAAACTCGGTGGCTCCGCGGTGACTTTGGATGATGCCTTTTGTCGCTAACAGGAGCCTGTCGTTTGGCTGGAAGGCGAGCAGCGCGGGTTCGTAGGTGACGTGGGTAAAAAGCCCTAAGGGAACTCCGCCCCGCTCCAGAATATGAGCGCTCTCAGCATCGCGGAAGACGGCCACTACCTGGCCGGCGTTGCAATACGTCATGATGCCGAGAGTCAGGTTAAAACAGCCCAGAAAAGTGGGGGCCAGGCGGACGCCCTTCGCCGCCTCAATCAATGCTCGATTGACTTCGTGCGCCAGGGTGGCGATCGCTTCCGACTCATTCGCACCCGGTGGACCAAAGAGCTCGCCAGCGCTATGACGAAACGAGATTTGCATTTCGGCGGCAATCCCATGCGCTTCAGACTTTGGGCCGGCAATATCGGTCAGCAGGAAAATCAGGCGAGAACCCACGATCACGGCATCGAAGAAATCCCCGCCGGAGCGATCCGCGTAGTAGCGGGCGCTTACATCGAGACCATGGAGCGACTTCAAGTCAGCTGGACTGGGAGTAGAACCCGAAACTTCCGACGACCCTGCGTGAGGAGAAGCCATCATGTCTTTCTTTCAGCTTGACAGCATAGCAGGTTAGGCACCATCCCCCAGAAGAAGAATGGCGAGCGCTTAGACTGGAGCGATGATTCGCAATCAGATCTGCGTTCTGGATGTACCGGCGGTGGAGACAGAACGATTGCGGCTCCGCGGCCACACCATGGACGATTTTGCGCACACTCGATCCCTATGGTCCGACGAGACGGTCACAAAATACATCGGCGGCAAACCTCTGACAACCGAGGAGTGCTGGGCACGGTTCCTGCGCTACATCGGCCATTGGTCTCTGCTGGGTTTCGGTTTCTGGTTGGTGGAGGAAAAGGAGTCCCGGGAATTTGTGGGCGAAGTGGGTTTCGGGAATTTCAAGCGGGAGCTGCGCCCTTCGCTGTCGGATATTCCCGAAGTGGGTTGGGTGATCGCGACCGCGAAGCAAGGCAAGGGATATGCCACCGAGGCAGTGGGAGCCGCCTTGCAGTGGGGACAGAAGCACTTTCACTCGAGTTCGTTCGCCTGTCTCATTCATCCCGATCACCGGGCTTCGATCCGCGTCGCCACCAAGTGCGGCTTCGTCCCGCAGCAGATGGCCGATTACAAGGGCAAGCCGGCCCTCGTTCTCCGGTCTGGTAGTCTGCCCAGACACGATTCATGACAAACCACATCATTTGGGTTGCTGGGCTCCTGGGGCATCTTCTTCTTCTCGGCGTTCTGTTTGCACGTCGGCGAGTGTCCCGCTTTCCGTGGTTTACCTTGCTCATCGGGTTTTACTTGCTGCGCTCGATCGGGTTGGCGGCGACGGTGCGGTTTTCCGGGCATCCTCCCCCTCGCTTGGCCACGCTTGCGATCGACGTGACGGATGTGGCGCTGCAGTGTGCGGTGTTGGCTGAGCTGATATGGATCGCGCTGCGTCCGCTGGGCCGCATGCGGCGGATCACGCTTCCACTATTAGTGCTGGCCAGCGGGGTTCTTATCGTAATGCGCCTGGCTCCAACGTCCCATGCGTCGTTGCGCCTGGCTTTGGTTCTGACCCACTTTCTACTTTCGGTGTTGATGGTGGAGTGGGCGATCCTGCTCGCATTTCTGCTGCGACCATTGCAGCTTTCCTGGCGAAGCCATGTGGCGGCGCTCAGCGTGGGCTTCGGGGTTTATTCGCTTGCGCTGCTCGGAGGCGGAGGATATTTCACCGTCGGGCGCGAGATGAGCGACTTTGTGTTTTTCGCGTTTGTGAGGATTGGTGTGTATTTGCTGGTGCTGCTGTGGTGGACGGTTTGTCTATGGCTTCCCGAACCGGGATGAGATCAGGCTGCGGCCTCCGCTAAGGCTTTGCCAGCGGCGGCTCCAGAGGCCCAGGCCCATTGAAAATTAAAGCCTCCGAGGTGGCCGGTTACGTCGACGACTTCGCCAATGAAATAAAGGCCGGGGACCTTGCGGCTCTCCATAGTGCGAGCGTTCAACTCCGCGGTGTCCACTCCGCCCGCAGTAACTTCGGCTTTCTCATATCCCTCGGTGCCGGCCGGGATAATTGTCCAGCGGTGCAAGGCGCGTTCCGCCTCTTCCAGCCCTTGGTTGGTCCAGGCCGGCGGTGGGTAGGTGGCGAGCCAGCGATCCGCAAGACGGTGCGGCAGTAATCCACGGATGGCAGCGCGGGCCGTCGCCATGTCTCTTGGCTTCTCCACTGTCCAGCGCCGCTCAGGAGCGAGGTCGACCACCACTTCGTGACCCGGCCGCCAATAGGACGAAACCTGGAGGATCGCCGGGCCGCTCACACCGCGATGGGTGAAGAGCAGCTTCTCCCGGAACTGTCCGGAGCCGGCGCTCGCTTCCACCTCGGTGGATACTCCGGCAAGATCGGCATAGTGAGCCAAATCCTGCTGGCTAAATGTGAGCGGTACCAACCCTGGACGGCAGGGCTGCAAGCGGAGGCCGAACTTCCTCGCGACGTCATAGCCAAAGGAAGTCGCGCCCATCTTAGGAATTGATAGACCGCCGGTGGCAATGACCAGGTTAGCCGCGGAGAACGCGCCTCGTTCTGTTGCGAGATGGAATTCGCCGGCATGGGTGACCTCCGCGATGTGCGTGTTCAGCAGCACCGTCACTCCGGCCGCGGCACACTCCTTTTCCAGCATGGAGACGATATCGGTCGCTGCCCGATCGCAAAACAACTGCCCCAGTGTCTTCTCGTGCCAGGGAATCTGGTGCTGCCCGACCAGTTCAAGAAAGTCCGCGGGCGTGTAACGCGCCAGGGCTGACTTGGCAAAATGAGGATTTGCGGAGAGGAAATTGGCGGCGGTGGTGTGCAGGTTGGTGAAGTTACAACGGCCACCGCCTGAGATCAGAATTTTCTTGCCGATGCGGTTGGCATGGTCAAGCAGAAGGACGCGGCGGCCGCCGCGGCCCGCATGGATCGCGCAGAACAAGCCTGCAGCGCCGGCGCCTACGATCACAACATCGTAAATATCGCTGTCTCCTACGGACGCCGAACCCGCTTGCGTACCGGACGCGGAAGCGCCGCAGGCCCGGATTTCGGGCGCCGGGCGGTCTTGCGCGAAGCCCGCTTCAATTGCGTAACTTCCTCTTCGCTCAGCTCACGTGTCTCGCCAGGCGGAACGTCGAGGATCAGAGGACCGAAGCCAACCCTCCGGACCTTCTCGACAAAATGCCCCACTTCTTCGAACATCTTGCGAATCTCGCGATTCTTGCCCTCGATCAATACCACTTCAAACCAGGGATTATCCGTATCGCGGACCAGGGTTATCTTTGCCGGTTGGGTCATCACCCGGCCTTCGCGTTCCCCGCGTCGGCCGCGTTCGATCATCACACCATGACGGAGCTGCTCCAGGGCATCCTCTGTTGGCTTGCCGCTTATCTTAACGAGGTAGGTCTTTTCCACGTGAGACGCGGCGCTGGTCAGCGTATTGGCCAGTTCGCCGTCGTTGGTCATCAGCAGCAGACCTTCGCTCTGGTAGTCCAACCGCCCCACTGGAAAGATGCGCGCGCCCGCACGGGCGAAGAACTTCATCACCGTAGGGCGTCCCTCAGGGTCGGACACGGTCGTCACCACTCCCTTGGGCTTGTTGAGCATGAAATAACGGAACTGCTGCGGTTTCTTGAGCAGTTTACCGTCGACCCGGATGTGGTCATGTTCAGGATCTGCCTTGGTGCCCAGTTCGGTCACTACCTGGCCGTTGACCTGCACCCGGCCGGAGGTGATGAGCTCTTCCGCCTTGCGCCGCGAGGCAACGCCAGCTGCGGCTACGATCTTCTGCAGGCGCTGGGGGGTACCTTGCTCGCTCATGCCTCTCCTGCGGAGGTCAGTTCCTGATCATCTGCTGCCGCTTCACCTTCGCCATGAGCGGATGTCCCGGTGGATTCCACGACGGCATGCTCCGCTTCGCCCTCACCGGCCACTAACGCCTCGGTGGATGGCATGGCGGCATCCTGCGCTTCGCCAGCCGCCTCAGATTCTGCCAGCTCGCCGGCCATCTTCTCGAACTCCTCCATGCTAGGCAGGTCGTTCACGTCTTTGAGACCGAAGCGCAGAAGGAACTCCTTCGTCGTCTTGTAGAGAATGGGCCGGCCAATCACCTGTTTCCTGCCTGCGGTGGTAATCAGCTTGCGGCTGACGAGGCTGCCGAGAACACCGCCGGAATCGACACCACGAATCTCGCTCACTTCGGGTGCGGTCACCGGTTGCTTGTAGGCTATGACGGCCAGAGTCTCAAGCGCCTGCAGCGAGAGCTTCATGGGCGGCTTGAGGCTCTTCACAAAGCTGCGCACGGCATCGTGGTATTCCGGCTTGGTCGCCATGCGGTACCCACCGGCGATCTCTCGTACTTCCATGCCGCGATCGCTATTGGAGTAGTCGGCGATCAGCTCGTCGAGCACCCCCTGGAGATGCTGGCGGATGCGGCGGTCACGCAGCCTTGCAGCCTTCTTTTCGTCGCCTTCTCCAGGTTCCGCCTCGGCAACGGACCTGGCCTCGGATCCCACTTCGGCGACGGGTTCCGTCTCGGAAACTACCTCAGCCTCAGGCGCGAGTCCTTCCAGCGCGATCTGCTCCGACCCTGATTCGGCTTCGGGAGCGGGCGTCTCCTCCAATCCTTGCGTCACTTCGTCGGCAAAAATGGTGGCCAGCTGAGCCAGGGTGACCGGCTCCTCCGCGGCGTAAATGACTGCTTCTAATTTCGCTTTGAGGCTCATGGGGGTCCGGACGCCGGCAAAAAGAAAAGGCGCCTCGATTCATAGTATCGAAGCACCTCTCTTTTCGCTCGTCCCGATTCAGTGAGCTAGCCCTTGGGAGCAAACTGCACAAACACCCAGAACAGGGCCGCCGACATCAACGCCGCTACCGGCAGGGTGAAGACCCAGGCAGCAGCGATGGCGCGGATGGTCGACCACTGCAATCCGCTCTTATTGGCCAGCATGGCTCCGGCCACACCGGAAGACAGCACGTGGGTGGTACTGACCGGCAAACCGTAATTGTCCGCCGCCCAGATAGTGAACATGGCAGTGATTTCGGCAGCTGCGCCCTGGCCATAGGTCAGGTGGGTTTTGCCGATCTTCTCCCCTACGGTGACGACAATGCGCTTCCAACCGATCATGGTGCCCATCCCCAGGGCGATGGCGACCGCCACCTTAACCCAGGAAGGAATGAACTTGGTGGCCAGATCGAGCTTCTTTTTGTAGTTGGCCATCACCGAAGCTTCTTCCGCGGTAAAGGCCGGGTGTTTTGACTTGGCCATGAGGCGAAGCGCCTCGCTGGAGACATACATGTCGTTGCGCACGTTTCCTTGCTGGTTTGATGGGACGCCCTTCAAGGTCTTGTATTGCGCTACTTCGTGTTCGATCTCCAGGATCATTTGCCGCTCGGCCAAAATGGTGGTCGGCGTCTGCTTCTTGGTTTGCAGATATTCGGTCAGGTCGGCGCGCGGGTCATCCATAACAGCATTCGTGTCGACATGCGCGGACATCACTTTTGCTGCCTGCTCCGATACTGCGACAAAGTCCTGCACCTGGGCGGTCCCGACCGCGTGGTTTAAGGCATAGGCAGTGGGAACGGTGCCGATCAGAATCAGCATGATGAGCCCCATGCCCTTCTGTCCGTCATTGGAGCCGTGGAAGAAACTCACACCGGTACAGGTCAAAATCAGCAGACCGCGAATCCAGAAAGGTGGCGGCGCGTCAGCTTTCGGAGCTTCAAACAACCGCGGGTCCTTAACCACAACCTTCAGCACCAGCAAGAGAAGACCGGCACCGATGAAACCGACGATGGGAGAAATCAGCAGGGACCGGAAGACATTTCCAACCTGGGCCCAGTCGACCCCGGTGGTTCCGCTGCTGGATGACATCAGTTGATTGGCGATGCCGACACCGATGATCGAACCGATCAGCGTATGCGAACTGGAGGCGGGAAGCCCGAACCACCAGGTACCCAGGTTCCACATGATGGCGGAAACCAGCAGCGCGAAGACCATGGAGAAGCCGGCTCCGGAACCAACTTTCAGGATCAGTTCCACTGGCAGCAGCGAGACCACCGCAAACGCTACGGCGCCCGACGACAGCAAGACCCCGATCAGGTTCCACATGCCGGACCACATCACAGCAATGTGCGGTTCAAGCGAGTGGGTGTAGATGACTGTGGCTACGGCGTTCGCGGTGTCGTGGAAACCGTTGACGAACTCAAACCCCAAAGCAATGAGCAGCGCTACGGCCAACAGGACATAGGCCATGATCGAGGCAGTGTGGGGAACAGAAAACAAATCGCCGAGTAACTGGGAGGCAGCCCAGGCGATGCCGCCAGCCAGAATAAGCCCGAAGATAATCATCGGGATCTTGCCCTGCTTGCGGTTCATTTTGTCTTGAAGAACTGTTGGCTTCTGAGGGGCGTTCAAAACCGCTGAGGATACTTCGTTCACGCGCGCACACTCCACATATTATGTGTTCGCACGGTACCAAAGTGGTACTGTCGATAGTGTTAATTGCGACCACACACGACGTTAAAGTTGTGTGAATCGGGTTCCAAAATGAGCGATCAGCGCCAGTCGTCGTTGGCCTGGAGAAGGCCCTGATTCATTACGGATTCGAAGTTCGGATGTTTCTTGATGTAGACCTCGCCAAAGTTGTTTTCCTGGCGAAGCAGAATCGCCTGCAGGCGGACCATCTCCAGTAAAGCCAGGAACATGCAGATGAGTGCGCGCTCGGACCGGGTATTCTTGAGCAGGCTGCTCAGCGATACCGGCCGCTCTTCCATGATCAGCCGGCGGCGTATGTAGTCGAGCATTTGGGAGACGGTCACGGCATCTTCGTCTACGTCGAGTACCGGTCTTTTCCGGGCGCGATCGAGGATTTCGCGGAAGACGCGCACAAGGTCGACGGTATCGGCGTCGATTTCCTGCTCTTGTCCCCCCTCGAGACGGAATTGGCGGATGGCGGGGTTGGTCCAGGTGGCCGCCTCGATTTGTTGCTTCTGCAGCAGCATCTGGGCGGCGTTCTTGAAGCGCTCGTGCTCCAGCAGGCGCTCCACCAGTTCCCGGCGGGGGTCTTCCTGCTCGCCTTCGATGCCCTCGGCCGGGGTGCGGGGAAGCAGCATGCGGCTCTTGATGTGGATGAGCAGCGAGGCCACGTAGATGAAGTCGGCCGCGGCATCCACCTCCGTCTGCTTCAGACCCTCCACGTAGGCGAGAAACTGGGCGGTGATCCTGCCAATGGGGATGTCGTAAATGTCGATATCTTGCTTGCGGATGAGGTCGAGTAGTAAATCCAGTGGTCCGTCGTACACCTGGCCGACGCTGATGCTGTAGGGCGAGGCGCTTTCAGCGGCTTCCCGCTTCTTGGCCTGCTGCTCGGTCTCGGCTGGCTTCTCTTCGCTCACGGTTGCACCAGATGCATTGCTTCCCTGACCTGCTCCATTGTCTGGCCGGCGCGGCTTCGCGCCAACTCGGAACCTCTGTGCAGAATGTCGTGGACGAGCCTGGGCTGCTCTTCATAGTGGCGGCGCCGTTCCTGGATGGGTTCCAGTTCGGCCACGATCGCGTCCGCTGCCCAACCTTTGCACTCGATGCAGCCGATGCCCGCAGACCTGCAGCCGGCGTAAACCTTCTCCATTGTCGCCGGAGTGGAGAAGACCTTATGCAGATCGCCGACCGGGCACACGTCAGGATCTCCGGGGTCGGTACGACGCACCCGCGCCGGATCGGTCACCATGGTCTTGAGTTTCTGTCGCACCACCGCCGGCGGGTCGGTGAGCAAGACGGTGTTGCCGTAGCTCTTGGACATTTTGCGCCCGTCGGTACCGGGCAGCTTGGGAGACGGCGTCAACAGCACCTGGGGTTCGGGCAGAATCGCCTCTCCCGAGCCGGGGTAGAAATGGTTGAAACGCCGAGCGACTTCACGGGTTACTTCCACATGCGCCACCTGGTCTTGCCCGACAGGCACAAAATCCGCCTGATAGATCAGAATATCCGTGGCCATCAACAATGGATAGCCAAGAAAGCCGTAAGTGGTGAGATCTTTGTCTGCGATCTGCAACTGTTGCTCTTTGTAGGTGGGCACTCGCTCGAGCCAGCCGAGGGGCATGATCATGGAAAGCAACAGATGCAGTTCGGCGTGCTGCGGTACCTGGGATTGGACAAAGAGCACGCAACGCTCCGGGTCGAGGCCGGCGGCCAGCCAGTCGAGTGCAACATCCACCGTGTTCTGCCGGAGGTTTGAGGTATCGGCGTAGTCGGTGGTAAGGGCGTGCCAGTCGGCGACGAAAAAGTAGCAGTTATAGTCGTGCTGCAAGCGCACCCAGTTGTAGAGGGCGCCCATGTAGTTGCCGAGGTGCAGTTTGCCGGTGGGCCGCATGCCGCTCAGCACGCGTTTGAGATGAGAGCGATGCGCGTTCTGATTCACTGGGTTGATTGTAGCTTTAGATCGAGAGCAGCAAGACGCGGAAGAAGCCCAGGACCGGATTGATCATCGCCATGGTCACACCGCCGCCAAAAAACAGCATGAGAAAGAGGCTCAGAATACCGAGACGATCGTAGACCGGCAGCCAGCGGTACGGCAGCATATGGCGGAAGATGTGGCTGCCGTCGAGCGGCGGCAGAGGCAGCAGGTTAAAGGCGGCGAGAAAGAGATTCAGCAGCATACCGAAGTAGAAGATAAGCGCGAGCGGGTAGGCGACTGGACTGGCCGCCATCAACTGCGGATCCAGCCGGCCGAAGCCACCCAGAGCCACCGAGCGCACCGAGAGCGCTCCAAGCGTGGAGGTCTTCGAGATGACGATCAGGACGAGCAGCGAGATGATCGATCCGATGACGTTGCTGACCGGGCCAGCCAGGGTAGTAAGAATATCGTCGCGGACGAAATTCTTGAAATTGCGCGTGTTGACGGGCGTCGGCTTGGCCCAGCCGATCACCGGGATGTGGGTGACCAGGGCTACCAACGGCAGCATGATGGTGCCTACGGGGTCGATGTGCTTGAGAGGATTGAGAGTGATGCGCCCCAGCATGCGCGCCGTCTGATCGCCCAGCCGCGAAGCCATCCAGCCGTGCGCCGACTCGTGCAGGCTGAGCGCAAACAATAGTACGACAAACTGAAAGACCCCAAGGACGATATCAGGTGTTTGCATCCGCTGCCTGATGGTAGCATTTCGCCTTCCCACGACGCTTGGGGCCCGGCAAAACTGCCCCAGTCAGGATTGTTTGCGCTTGATTTCGCGGGCCGGGACGCCACCCCAGATTTCGTGGTCGGGGACGTTGTGGGTGGCTACCCCCATGGCACCCAGCATGGAGTCCGCACCCATTTTCACTCCGGCCATGACTGCGGAGTGGTAGGTCAACCGGGTCCCCGGCCCTATCTCGGTGGTGCGGTTCTCCACATCGTAGTAATCGGTGGCCTTGTGCCAGTGGCTGTATACGGCTCCGTAATCAGAAATAGAGGTTCCCTTGCGGACGATCAGCTCGCCACGGTCATCGAGCATGACGAACTTGTGGATGGTGCAGTCATCTTCGATAGTCAGGTTGTAACCGAAACTGAACTCTACCCCGTGGAAGATCTTCACATTCTTGCCGATGTGCTTGAAGATGTGCTTCGCCAGCATCTTGCGAAAGCGGAACCCGAGCCAATGGTTGATGCCCAGTGCCGACCGGTCAAACATCATCCAAAACCAGATCAACGGCTTGCGCTCGGCGTATCTCTCGGCATCGATATCGCCGTAGTATTCCGGTTCGAGGGTCACGTTGGCGGGATCGAAGGTCAATTGCAGGACGTTGCCGGGCAACTCGGAGATCAGCGTGGTGTTGAGTTTTCCGCCATGAGGGCGACCGAGGTAGATCTGGTGCAGAGCATCGCGCACCAGTTCATTGCGCAGGCGAGGCTCCTTGTGGCGGGTGAATTCTTCATCCAGGTGCGCCAGCCAGCGACGGTAGACATCTTCGGCTTCCGGAGACGGTTTTAACTCGCGATACTCGTATCTCGCCATGAATCCAGCGTACCTCTCTTCTTATTGAATACTGAATATTGCATAGACGGTGGCCGACGTCGTCACCTTCTGCGCGCTGACGCTGAGCGGCTCCACGGCTTTCGCCATCGGGGCACTCATGGCAACCATCGCCCTGGCGTTCATCGGCATCTCCCTTACCGGCGCCTCATTGCTGGCGTAGACCAGCGGCCCCAGGGAAGCGTTTAATCCCGCCGCCATTTGCTGAGCGATGCCACGGGCACGATCCAGAGCCAGCTTGGCCGCTTTCGCTTGCAAAGTGTCCTGGTCGGCCACGCTCCAGGTCATCTGACCGCTCTGGTTGGCGCCTGCTTTCACCGCCACATCCAGAACTTTGGCGCCATTCGAGGCGGCCGTCTTCACATTCCAGCTCTGCTGAACCTGGAATTTGCGTTCGGCCTTCTCCGCAGCCGTCCACTCGTTGTTGCCGTATTGCTGCACAGGAGAAATGCCCTGCGATTCGCTTTGGATGGCATCCGCGGGAACACCGGCAGCCTTCAGCGCAGCGGCAATGGCGTTCGAGGCTTTTGATCCGGTCGCGTACGCGGCGTCCTGATCCGGGCCATACACCAGGAAACCGATTTGCACGTTGACGGTATCGGCGTCGGCGTTGGCTTCAGCACTAGTGGTGACGGCGATGGTGCGATTGTCTTTGTTGACGATGATCTGTTGGGCGTAGGCGGGGAGAAAGGCCACAGCCAGAACGAGCGCGGCAATACGGGGCAATAGAGTAGGCATCGTGCAACTCCTCTCAGAATTTACGCAGCTGTTCCAGCAGCCGCAGACCGGCACCTGAGTCTATCGCGTCAGCTGCACAGCGAACACCGGCGGCGAAATCTTCGGTGCGGCCCGACACCACGAGTGCCGCGGCCGCGTTCAGCAAAACGACGTCGCGCGGCGGCCCTTGTGCACCCTGCAAAATCTCTTCGATCAACACTGCATTGGCGCGCGCGTCTCCTCCGGCCAGGGCGCTGAGCGGCGCCTGCGGTAAGCCTGCTTCTGCCGCTTCCAGGGTAAAGTCCCGGATCGCCTGCCCGCGCACCTCGGCCACATCGCTGATGCCGTTCAACGTGAGCTCATCCAGACCATCGCGTCCGTGGACTACGAAGGCGTGGCGCACACCCAGTCGAGCCAGCGTCTGGGCGGCCAGCGTCCGCATGCCGGGGGCAAAGACGCCGACCACCTGCGCCCTGGCTCCCGCAGGATTCGCCAACGGGCCGGCAAGGTTGAAGATGGTGCGAAAACCGAGGGCCCGGCGGATGGGTTGCACCCGCTTTAACGCTGGGTGCAAGGCCGGGGCAAAGAGAAACATGAAGCCGGTCTGGCGCAGGCAGTCGGCTGCCCTTTCCGGTTCCAGCGCAACTGGGATGCCGAGCGCTTCCAGCACGTCGGCGGAGCCGCACTTCGAAGTAATGCCGCGATTGCCGTGTTTGGCGATACTCACTCCAGCCGCGGACGCGACCAGGGCAGCCGCAGTCGAGATGTTGAAGGTGCCGTGACCGTCGCCGCCGGTGCCACAGGTGTCCACCAAACGGTCTTGTTCGAGGCTGGTCAGAGGGATCGGGCACGCCAGGTCGCGCATAGCTTGAACGAAGCCGGTCAACTCCTCAGCGGTCACTCCGCGGGTGGCAAGGGCGGCCAGAAGGGCGGTGATCTGCGTATCGCTGACGTCGCCTTCCAGCATCTCCCGGAGCACGGCATACCCTTGCTCCCGGGTCAGGTTTCCGCGCTCTTCCACCACAAATTTGAGAAGCGCTGGAAGCATAGCCACATCCTAACCGCTCCGGCTTCCACGAGCCGGCGATCCGGGCCGAGTTTTGCCCTCAGTGGCAATCCCCTTTAGTATGGAATTTCTGTCCGAAGACCAAAACGAATGAAAATTCACGAGTATCAGGCAAAAGACATCCTCGATCGGTACGGTGTAGCGGTCCCCAAGGGTGAAGTGGCCAACACGCTGGACGAAGCGCTGGATGTGGCCAAACGGCTATTCAGCGGGGGCGCCAAAGGTGTGGTGGTCAAGGCGCAGATTCACGCCGGAGGCCGCGGTAAGGGCGGTGGCGTGAAGGTTGCCAAAACTCTGGCTGAGGCCGAGGAATACAGCAAAAAGATCTTGGGCATGCAGTTGGTGACCCACCAGACCGGCCCACAAGGCCAAAAGGTGCAGCGGCTGCTGATCGAAGAGATGTCGCCCATCGCCCGCGAGCTCTACCTGGGTATCGTACTCGACCGCGCCACCGCCAAGCTGGTGTTCATGGCTTCGCAGGCGGGTGGCATGGAGATCGAAGAAGTCGCCGCCAAGGATCCGGACGCGATCTACAAGGCCTACATCGACCCGGCAGTTGGCTTCCAACCCTACCAGGCTCGCAAACTGGCGTTTGCGCTTGGCCTGAAGCCGGCAATGATCAACGATGCGGTCAAGTTCATGACCGGCCTCTACAAGGTTTTCCTCGAGACGGATGCTTCCCTGCTCGAGATCAATCCCTTCATCACCACCACCGACGATCGGCTGGTAGCGCTGGATTGCAAGATCAACTTCGACGACAACGCCATCTTCCGCCACAAGGAACTGAAGGAGCTGCGCGACACCGCGGAAGAAGATCCGTTGGAGGTGGAAGCCTCGAAGTACGCGCTGAACTACATCAAGCTCGACGGCAACATTGCCTGCATGGTGAACGGCGCCGGCCTGGCCATGGCGACGATGGACATTATCCAGTACGCCGGCGGCTCGCCTGCGAACTTCCTGGATGTGGGCGGTGGGGCCAACCAACAGCAGATCGAACACGCCTTTGAAATCCTGCTTTCCGACAAGAACGTGCAGGGAGTCTTCATCAACATTTTTGGCGGTATTCTGCGCGTCGACACCCTGGCGCAAGGGGTGGTGGAAGCAGCCCGCAAGACCAACGTGAAGGTTCCTGTTGTGCTTCGCCTGGAAGGGACCAACGTGGAACAGGGGCGCGAGATTTTGAAGAATTCCGGCCTCAATTTCATCGTCGGTGAGACCATGCAGGACGCGGCCGCCAAGGCCGTGAAAGCAGCGAAAGAAATGGCCGCAAAGTAGGAGCAAGCTATGTCAGTGTTAGTGGATGAGAATACGCGGCTGATCGTGCAGGGCATCACCGGCAAAGAAGGCACCTTCCACGCCAAAGGCTGCGCAGAGTATGGAACCAAGGTTGTGGGCGGAGTCACCCCCGGTAAGGGTGGCACCACGCATGAGGGCTGGCCGGTATTCGATACCGTGGCCCAGGCGGTAGAAAAGACCGGGGCGAACGCCACCGTGATCTTTGTGCCGCCGCCGTTTGCCGCGGACGCGATCCTGGAAGCTGAAGACGCCGGTCTGCCGTTGATCATTTGCATCACAGAGGGCATCCCCACCAACGACATGGTCAAGGTGTGGAGCGTGGTCCGCGGATCGAAATCGCGGCTGATCGGACCCAACTGTCCGGGTGTGATTTCTCCCGGCAAGGCCAAGATTGGGATCATGCCCGGCCGCATTCATAAGCAGGGCAGCGTGGGTATCGTTTCCCGATCGGGAACCCTCACCTACGAGGCGGTGTACCAGCTGACCCAGCGCGGGATCGGACAATCCACGGCGATCGGTATCGGGGGTGACCCGATCATCGGCACCACCCACGTGGACGCGCTGAAGCTATTGAATGAGGACCCGCAGACGGAATCGATCATTTTGATCGGTGAAATTGGCGGCACCGCCGAAGAAACTGCCGCAGCTTACGTCAAAGCCCACGTCAAGAAGCCGGTGGTTGGCTTTATCGCCGGGCAGACCGCGCCTCCGGGACGCCGGATGGGCCATGCAGGAGCCATCATCTCGGGCGGACAGGGCACGGCAGCCGACAAGATGAAGGCGCTCACAGAGGCGGGGATTCACGTGGTGCAGTCCCCGGCCGCAATCGGCGAAACTCTCGCCAAAGTTATTGGGAAATAGGAGTCTCATGCAACGCACGTTCAGCATTATTAAGCCCGATGCGATTCGCAAAGGGTATGCAGCCGCCATTCTGGCGGAGGTGGAAAAAGCAGGCTTCAAGATTGTCGCCATCAAAAAGATGTTTCTTTCCAAGGCCCAGGCCCAGGGTTTCTACGCAGTTCATTCCAAGCGGCCGTTTTTCGACTCGTTGACGACCTTTATGTCTTCCGGATCAATCATCGCGATGGTGCTGGAGAAGGACGATGCCATCGCGGGGCTGCGTAAATTGATGGGAGCGACCAATCCGGCGGATGCGGCCGAGGGGACCATCCGCAAGCAGTTCGCCTCTTCGATTGAGGAAAATGCCATGCACGGGTCCGACGCTGAGGACACCGCAGCCTTTGAAATCGGCTACTTTTTTGCCGGGTACGAGTTGATTTAGCGGGCTGTCTGGTGCGGAAGTGCCTTGACATGAGGCCGCTAGCCAAGCAAACTTGCGCACATGGGGCTTAAAGCTACTAAAGCCCGGCGCTTCATACGAGGTCAGCCATTGGGTGGATCACAGGCTAGCAAGGTTACCTACACACTTGAGTCCTCGCTTGACAGTGTCAACCGCGTGGAAGCAACCGCCGAGGAGATGGCTCGCAAGGCGGGCCTGGAAGATGAAGAGATCTACCGTGTAGCGATGGCCGTGCGCGAGGCTGCGGTCAATGCAGTTCTCCATGGCAACGCGTACGACCCCGGTAAGCGCATGACGGCTGTTTTTGAACAGACGGCCGAGTCCCTGGTGATTAAGATCGCCGATCAGGGCAAAGGGCTCAATCCAGACACTCTTCCCGACCCGCTGGCGCCAGAGAATCTGCTGCGTGGGTCCGGTCGAGGTATCTTTCTCATCCGCTCATTCATGGATGAGGTACACTTTCGACAATTGCAGCCCGGCACTGAACTTACCCTCATCAAACATTTAGGAACCGCCCGTTCCGCTATTTAAGGAGGAGTTTTCGTGAGCATGAAACTTAAAACCCGTCAGGTGGACGGGATCACCATTATGGATTGCAGCGGTCGCATTACCCTGGGGGAAGGCAGCGTTCAGTTGCGTGACGCAGTAAGGGATTTGCTCGCTAAGGGCTCAAAACAGATCCTGCTGAATCTGGGGGATGTGACGTACATCGACAGCTCCGGCATCGGCGAACTGGTAAGTGCGTTTACGACAGTACGCAACCAGGGTGGGGATTTGAAGCTTCTCAATCTCACCAAGAAGGTTCACGATCTGCTGCAAATTACCAAGCTGTACACCGTATTTGACGTCAAGGACGACGAAGCGAGTGCAGTTGCTTCGTTTGCTCGAGCCTAGGAATAAATTCCCTTCTTTTTCTGCTTAGCGGCGCCCTCTTTGTTTTTTTGCAGAGAGGGCTCTTGCTATTGGGGTAGTTGCTACCCAGGATTGACGTGCGAGAGCTCGGTATCAGGGCACGACTTTAGTCGTGCCCTGATACAAAACGGTGTCCTCACACAGTCTTTTGGTCCTGGCCTTTAGAAACTGACCTTGGGGACGTTTTGCGCTCCTGGGCTGGCTTGGAAGTAGTCGTTGTTGCGCTGGAAGCCGCCCATCCCCGCCCAAATACTGTTGGGGAATTGGCCAATGAAGGTGTTGTAGTCCTGGATATTCTGGTTGTAGCGCATCCGGGATACGCTGATTCGATTCTCCGTGCCCGCCAGTTCGTCGGAGAGGCGCTGGAAGTTTTGATTCGACTTCAGATCGGGGTAGTTCTCCGTCAAGACCAACAACCGTCCAAGGGCAGAATCGAGCTGACCATTGGCCGCGATCGTGGCTTTCGGGTCGCCGTGCGCGCTCAATAGACCGGCGCGCGCGTTGGCGATGTCGCCGAAGACCGTGGTCTCCTGCTTGGCATAGCCCTTCACCGTCTCCACCAGGTTGGGGATCAGGTCGGCCCGTCGCTGCAATTGATTATTGACTTCACCCCACGAGGCCGTCACCGCCTCCCGCTTGGTGACCATCTGATTCTTTGCGCTTACATAGCTGCCGAAAACCAGCAGCACCGCCAGAAAGATGACGACTAATACTGCGATTCCTACCCAAAGACCTTTGCGCATGCCAACGTTCTCCTCTTCTGCTAGTCATCCATAGCCTACCAACTGCCGGAAGCTCCACCACCGCCCGAGCTTCCGCCGCCAAACCCGCCGAAGCCGCCACCACCGTCGCCGCCACCAAAACCGCCGCCGCCGCCCCAGCCACCGCCGCGTCCGCCGCCGCCCCCGCCCATGAACATGCCGATCAGAAAACCGAGAAGACCGGAACCACCAAAGCGGGCGAGAAAGAAGATCACCAGCAGGAGGATGATACCCAATACCAACACTTCGCCCAGACTGAGAGGCCGCACCTGTTGCACGGGAGGCCCACGCCGCAAGGTGCCGGTGAGCGTCACGCCGGCATCGGCAGCGATCACCCCGGCCATCTGGCGGACCGCCATGCTCACTGCCCCATCAAAATCATTTTGGCGGAGGTAGGGAATCATCTGGCGACCGATGTCGCCCACCCGTCCGTCGGGAAGGATACCCTCCAGGCCGTAGCCGACCTCGATGCGGTACTTACGGTCGTCGGTGGCAAGGATCAGAAGCAGCCCGCGGTCGGTGCCCTTCTTTCCTACCTTCCATTTGTCTTCCAGAGCCGTGGCGAAACTCTCGATCGGCTCGCCATCCAGCGTTTTTACCGTCACTACGGCCAGCTGCGCGTGCGCCTGGCGGTCGAGCTGGGCACACAGTGCATTCAACCCTGTCTGCGTTTCCGGCGAGAGCACCCCGGCAAAATCACTGACATAGTTGGTTGGACTGGGAAGGTCCTGCACGCGCTCCGCCTGGACCATGCCGGAACCAGCGAGAAGCAACACAAAGAACGCGAGCAGACGAGAAGGCATCGACTCTCATTGTACCCAGACACAGATGTGCCCGCCGTGAAGGCGGGCACATGTCTACTCTGCCGTGAAGGCTGCTTACTTTTTGTCCCCTGCTACTTTTTGGCCATGGTTACGTTCTGGTCTTTCGCCAACTGCTGCGCCATCTGCAGGTGTTGCGCGATCAGCTTGCTTCCCTGCATCGCGGCATCCTTCACCGTCTGATCCTGACCGGACGAGGCTTCAGTCTGGAAATCGCTCAAGTCCTGCTTGTGATCCTTGACCATATCCTTTATGTAGGCCTGATCGTAGGCAGAACCAGAAAGCGTCTGCATTTTCGCAAGCAGTTGACGGTCTTTCTTAGACGGCTGATCCGGCACGTTCACTCCCAGTTGCTGAGCGACCGGCTTCATCTGCTCCCCAAGTTTGGTGTGGTCATCAATCATGCGCTGCGCAAACTCTTTTACCTGCTGATTGTCACTCTTTTGCAACGTGAGCTGCCCCAGCTGAACCTCAGCCAAGCCGCCTTGCAAGGCTCTGCTCACAAACACCTTATCCATTGGGGAGGTTTGTGTGGCCTGCTGCATCCCGTTCATTTGAGAGTCCATGGTCGAATTCGGCCCACTGGTCTGGCCTGGTGTCTGGCTCGACTGGCCAGCCGCTCCTGGATTGGCCTGCGCCCAGCCCATGCCGCCGCAAAGGAAGAGCGTTCCGAGTAATCCTGCTGCTGCTCGCTTCATAATTCACTCCTCGCTTACTGGGATGCTTCTCCGGCGAGCGAGGTAACCCGGTATCCTTAGAAGTATCTATGACAGATGTACCTATGACGCCGCAAAGTATTGTGCAGCCGCCGCATGCCCGCAGGCAACCAACCGTAACTACAATCCATGGCCACGAATTAGCCGACGACTACGCCTGGCTTCGGGAAAAGGAAAGCGCGGAAGTCATCGCCTTTCTCGAACAAGAAAATGCTTATACCCGCGCGGTCATGAAGCCGACCGAAGCACTGCAGGCAAAACTGTATGCCGAAATGATCAGCCACATTAAGGAGACCGACGTCTCGGTTCCCTTTCGCTACCGCGATTACTTCTATTATTCGCGTACTGAACAGGGGGCGCAGTATCCCATCTATTGCCGCAAACACGGCTCCGTCGACGCTCCTGAAGAGATCACGCTCGACATGAACCAGATGGCGGTTGGGGAGGACTTTCTCGCCCTTGGCGCCGTGAGTGTCTCGGACGATGGCCACCTGCTGGCCTACACCACTGATACCACCGGGTTCCGGCAATATACGCTCCACATCAAAGACCTGCGGACGGGAGAGGTCTTGGCCGACGAGGCGCAGCGAGTCGGGTCGGTTGTGTGGTCTACAGACAACCGCACGCTTTTCTACACCGTAGAAGATGAGGAGACGAAGCGGCAGTTCCAGCTCTTCCGCCACGTGGTGGGCAGGCCGCAGGCGGAGGACGTGATCATTTACGAGGAGTCCGACGAGCGCTTCAACGTAGGCGCCGGACGCACTCGCGACGGCCGATACATCGTTTTCGAGAGCGCGAGTCACACCACCAGCGAAGCGCAGTTTCTGCCGGCAGAAAGCCCCGAGGCAGCCTGGACCATGATCGAGCCGCGGCGCGAGAACATTGAATACTACGCCGATCACCGCGACGGGCTTTGGTATCTGCGGGTGAACGATACCGCCAGAACCTTCCGCATTGTAACCGCGCCAGTGGCAACCCCGGGTCGCGAGCACTGGCGCGAGGTGATCGCGCATCGAGAAGACGTCATGCTCGAAGACCTGGAACTCTTCCAATCGTTCACCGTACTGGTCGAGCGTGCCAACGGACTACCGCAGATGCGCGTGATGGGCTTCGCCGATCAAGGAGCGTTCTCTTCTTCCCGGCAGATTGGCTTCCCCGAACCCACGTACAGCGCGCATCCGCACGTGAACCGCGAATTTGTAACCACCAAATTTCGCTATGGATATCAGTCACTGGTTTCACCCACCTCAGTGTATGAATACGACGTAGAGACCAGCGAATCGAAGCTACTCAAAGAGTTGGAGGTACCGGGCGGATTTGATCGCTCGCAGTACCGCTCCGAGCGTTCGTTCGCGCTCGCGGCGGACGGCACATCCATTCCAGTCTCGATCGTCTACCGCAAAGACATGAAGGGTGAAGGGACGAACCCGCTCTACATCTACGGCTACGGCTCGTATGGATATTCCCTGCCGGTCGGTTTCAATTCTAACCGGCTTAGCCTGCTGGACCGCGGGTTTGTTCTGGCCTACGCTCATATCCGCGGTGGCGGTGATATGGGCAAGCCCTGGCATGATGCGGGACGGTTGATGCAGAAGATGAATACCTTCACCGACTTCGTCGCGGTGACGGAGTACCTGACGGCCCACGGCTACGGCGATCCCCAGCGGGTGGCGATGGAAGGGGGCAGCGCCGGCGGGTTGTTGATGGGTGCGGTCGCCAATCTACGTCCCGACTTGTATCGCGCGGTTCTTTCGCACGTACCGTTCGTCGACGTCATGAACACTATGCTCGATGCCAGTCTGCCGCTGACCATTGGCGAGTATGAAGAGTGGGGAGATCCCAACCAGGCGGAGGCGTTCGCCTACATGCTGCAGTATTCGCCCTACGACAACCTGGCGAAGAAGGCATATCCAGCCATGCTGGTGAAGACATCATTGAATGATAGTCAGGTTATGTATTGGGAGCCAGCGAAGTACGTGGCCAAACTGCGCACCTTGAAGACCGACGACAATCTGCTGTTACTTGAAACCAACATGAGCGCGGGACACGGGGGCGCCTCCGGAAGGTACGACTATCTCAAGGAAATTGCGCTCGATTACGCGTTTCTGCTGCAGGAGTTGGGCGCGAAGTAATCAGGCGGCCCGAAAGCCGCCTGATTGAGTTGGCTAGCGGTGTTCGTGCTCCCCGCCGCCCCCGCCACTGGGGTGGGATTCGTAGTGAGGTTGACCTCCCTCATGCTGCGCAGGAGGAGGATTGTATTTCGGCTGCGGCGCCGCGTTGTAGTGCTCCTGGTTGTTGACCGGAGCGTTATAGTGCTGCGCCTGCGTGTTCTGCGGCATTGTGTTGTAATGCGCCTGATTGTTCTGCGGCGCCGCGTTGTAATGCTCCTGGTTGTTGACCGGAGCGTTGTACGCCGGGCGGCTGTTGTTGTTGAATGCCGTATGCGCCATGTTGGCGTTGGTGATCGGCCGGCTTACCGCCGGGTTCATGGGCCTTCCGCCATTGACCGAAGCAAAGTTGGCCCGGTTGGTGCTGGCGAAGTTCTGGTGCGATACCTGTTCTGAAGTGGGCTGGAAATGCTGCTCACGCATCGCCGCCTGCTCCTGCCCGTTCGGATGTGCCTGTATGCCGCCCTGTCCATTGAAACTGGTGCGGTTGATCACGGTCGTGTTGTGAATCACCGTGTTATCGATGTACGTGTTGTGCACGATGGTCGTGTTCACGTGGAGCACCGCTGTGTTATACGCGAAGTGTCCCCCCTCCCAACGGCCACCGTAGAAGCCTGAACCGCCGTAACCGTAGCCGTAGTTCACACCGCCGTAGAAGCCGACATGGGGTCCCCAATAGCCGGCATGCCAGAGGTACAGACCGCCGCCGAAGCCCCAGTAACCAGGGGTCCAGAGAAAGCCAGGCTGGGGAGCTACCACCCAGGTTCCGGGTACCCAGAAGTAGCCGGCATCACCATAGGCCCAGTAGCCAGGGGTCCACAAATAACCATCTCCGGGGCAAACCGGCTGGGCGTACACCGGCAGCACGGGGGGAGCGATATTGATGGAAACAAAAACGCCCGCGAACGACGAAGCTGGCACGATCGACACCAGAAACGCGAGGAAGAGAATTCGAATGGCTCGGATAGTGCTCATTGCGTTGCTCCTTGCTTAACAAAGCCTCGCCGGCCCGACGGCCGGCTCGTAAGGTATGAACGCGGAGGTTGCCAAATTGTTGCTGAATAGAACCGGTCAGGTTACTTTCGCGCAACCTAACGTGCTGAGGGTATCGGTGCGAGATGTAGGTGGCTATCCCACGTTGGCAGCAAGACGTTACGTCAGCGCCGGCTGGAGCCGCCCAGAAGCGATCCCAGCACGCCCCGGACGATCTGGCGGCCGACGGTGCTGCCAAGGGTGCGGGCGGCGCTCTTGGCCATGGTCTCGACCAGGCTATCCCCGCGCCGCCCGCCTGCGGTCGAGGAGCCGAGCGAAGTTAGCTCGCCCAGCCACCCGCCAGGTTTCGGCGCAGGTTGTTGAGGAGCTGGGGCTTGCGTCGCGCGGGCTTGTAACCGCTCGTAGGCCGACTCGCGATCTACAGCATTTTCGTAGACCCCCGCGACGACCGAATCGTGGATGATCTGCTGCCGCTGCGCGGGCGTGATGGGGCCAATCTGGCTTCGCGGAGGGCAGACAAGGGCGCGCTCAACCATGCCGGGGGTGCCCTTCTCATCGAGGAAAGAGACCAAGGCCTCGCCCACTCCCAGTTCGAGGATGGCCTGCTCGACGTTAACCTCGGGGTTGGAGCGAAACGTCTGGGCGGCTGCTTTGACCGCTTTCTGATCCTTGGGGGTAAAGGCGCGCACGGCATGCTGGACGCGGTTGCCGAGCTGGCCGAGGATGCCGTCGGGCACGTCGGTGGGGTTCTGGGTAACGAAGAAGACGCCAACCCCCTTAGAACGGACCAGGCGCACTACCTGGTGGACCTTATCTTCGATGACTTTCGGCAGGTCAGAAAACAGCAGGTGAGCTTCATCGAAGAAGAAAACCAGCTTGGGCTTTTCGGGATCGCCGACTTCCGGCAGGCGCTCAAAGAGCTCGCTCAGCAGCCACAGTAGAAAAGTGGCGTAGAGTTTGGGAGAATTGATCAGTCTGTCAGCCGCCAGGATGTTCACGACTCCGTGGCCCTGGGCATCGGTCTGAATGAGGTCATCCAGATTCAGCGCCGGTTCGCCAAGGAACTTATCTGCTCCTTGCTGTTCCAGGGCGAGTAGACCGCGCTGCATTGCGCCAACACTCGCCGCGGAAATATTGCCGTATTGGGTCTGAAACTCTTTGGCATTGGTTCCGACGTACTGCAGCATCGCCTGCAGATCTTTCAGGTCGAGCAGCAGCAATCCCTGATCGTCGGCAATCTTGAATAGGGCGGTCAATACTCCTGACTGGGTGTCGTTCAAGTTGAGCAACCGGCTAAAAAGGAGTGGTCCCATGTCTGAGACCGTGGCCCTGACAGGATGCCCCTGCTCTCCGAAAACATCCCAGAATGTAACCGGGCAGCCGGCGAACGAGAAGTCCGTCAGGTTGAGCTTTTTGACGCGGTCGGCAATTTTGGGATTGTCGGTGCCCGGTTGGCTGATGCCGGAGAGATCGCCCTTGACGTCGGCGGCGAAGACCGGGACGCCGATGCGGCTGAAGGCCTCGGCCATCACTTGGAGGGTCACTGTCTTGCCGGTGCCGGTGGCGCCGGCGATCAGGCCATGACGATTCGACATGGCCGGAAGCAGGTACAGAGGCTCTTTGCCCTGAGCAATCAACATCGGTTCAGACATAGTCGGGATTCTAAATGGTGAGTGCAAATAGCAAGCGCCCGTGTGCTTTCGCACACGGGCGCGCTGAAGAGCAGCCCTCCCCCAGAACTGATCCTCGAGATGAACAATACTGGCAGGGTCGGCAATTGGCTATATCACGCTGGTTACAAAAACCGGTGACCCGCGGGTAGATTACCGGGCCTCGCCGACGGGTACACGGCTTTCTGTGATACACCCTTGTGGTACCTGCGGAGGGACCGCTGGAAGCTCCCAATCGCCGGCAATTGTCATGAAGCTTCTGCGCCGGCTCTACGCCGTCACGATTTTCCTAAGTGCCTTTCTGCTCTTCGTCGTGGAACCGATGGCGGCCAAGCAGCTTCTGCCTACGATGGGCGGATCGTCCGCAGTCTGGACAACATGCCTGGTCTTCTTTTCCCTCATGCTTTTGCTTGGTTACCTTTACGCGCATTGGCTTTCTGCGCGCGCGAGCGCCATGCAACAGGCAGTGATTCATGTGATTTTGCTGACGGCGGCGTTGTTGATTTTGGGTGTGCATGTCCGGCCCAACCCGACCGCCGTAACCTACCATCCGGCGCTGACCGTATTTCGGATTCTGGCCACGCTGATCGGTTTGCCGTTTCTGGTGCTTTCTTCCACAACTCCCTTACTGACTGCCTGGTACGCGGAGAGTTATGGCGGGGAGTCGCCGTACCGGCTGTTTGCTCTTTCCAATCTCGCTTCGTTGCTGGCCCTAGCAAGCTATCCACTGTTCCTCGAACCCCGCCTGACGATGAGCCAGCAGACTAGTTGGTGGAGCGCGGGCTTCCTGGTCTTCGCCGTGCTCTGCGGGGCAATCGCATGGCAGGGCCGAAGGCGGGACCTGGCGTCCGTTCCCGTTGCCGAGCCAGCTGCGGCGCCGGTTGGCGCGGAGGCCTTCTGGTTTGTGCTTGCCCTGGGCGGCGGCATGCTGTTGACGGCCGTCACAAACCACATGAGCGCGAACATCGCGGCCATCCCTCTGCTCTGGGTGCCTCCCCTGGCGCTGTATCTGCTCACGTTCATCCTGGCGTTTCAGGGAGCGTGGACGCCGATACGTCACTCCATGCTTCGTTTCGTCCTGGTCGCCGTAGCTTCGATGGCGTACGTGCTGCGCGATATCCGCGCGCAGTTTCCGATTATGGTCAGCGTGCCACTGTTCCTGATCGGGCTGTTTGTGACCTGCTTCTTTCTGCACGGCGAACTCTATGCTCGCCGCCCGGGTAGCGGAGATATGACGAGGTTTTACCTCGTGGTCTCAGCGGGTAGCGCCGCAGGAACTTTGCTGGTTGGGGTGGCCGCACCTCTCGTGTTGCGCGCGAACTACGATCTGGCCTGCACCCTGGTGGTGGTGGCGCTGATTTGCCTCGCGGCCATCTGGCAGGATGGCTGGGGGTTGCGCTTGCTGTGGGTTGTGGGGGTGGTCGCCGCCGTGGTGGTAGTCAGTACAGAAATCCGGCAATACGACGACGATGCGGTGGCGCTGATGCGCAACTTCTATGGAACGCTGCGGGTAAGGGAGTCGCACTTGCCGCCCCAATCCGATACCAACCGGCAACTGTTGAACGGCACCATCGAACATGGTGCGGAGTGGTTCGCACCCCAGTTTCGGGGACAGCCGCTTACGTATTACGCGACCGATTCCGGGTTGGGGCTGGCGATGCGGTTGTGCTGTGGGACTACCCCGAAGCGGGTGGGTGTGATTGGGCTGGGAACCGGGACGGTGGCGGCCTACGGAAATGCCGGCGACGTGATCCGATTTTATGAGATCAACCCACTGGTCGAGCGGGTGGCGAGGCAGTGGTTTACTTTTTTGCACGATAGCCCGGCGCAGACAGATGTGGTGCTGGGCGATGCACGACTGTCGATGGCAGCCGAGGCTCCGCAGCGATTTAATGTAATTGTCATTGATGCGTTTTCCGGGGATGCGATTCCTGTACACCTGTTAACCCGGGAAGCTTTGGCGCTGTACCGGAGACACTTAGTGCCCGATGGGTTGATTGTGTTTCATGTTTCCAATCAGTACATCGATCTGGAGCCGGTGATCGCGGAGATTGCGGCTGACGCCGGGCTTCATGCGGTATCGGTGCACTCCCACGGTGATGACCAGAATGGGTTGTACTTTTCGGACTGGATTGTGGTGACGTCGAACCAGGGGTTCCTCAGACAGCCGGAGGTGTTTAATAACGGCTTTCCTACCCACAGACGGACGGATCTGCGTCTGTGGACGGACAATTACAGTAGCGTGTTTCCGTTGTTGAAATGGCAGACCCGGTAGACTCGGCTCATTCTTATTCGCCAAAATTGATGCGCAGGCCGAAGCGGGCGACACGGGGCGAGGCCAGGGTGAGGGTTGGGGTCTTGCCGGCTTCAATGGCGCGGTCGAAGAGGTTGTCCCCTGCCGCGAACGCGGTCAGATGATGACCGAAGTCGTGTGAGGCATAGGCGCCGAAGCGGAAGTAGCTGTGCAGCAGGAATTGATTGCCATCGTCGTCGTACTGGCGACCGCTGATCCTTCCCTGCAGGCTCAAGAGACCAAGCCGCCGGCGCTGAAAGTTGAGTTGCGTGGTGGCCATGTTGCGGGCCACCTGGGGTATCCAGTTGCCGACAAGGGACGGCATCTTGGCGTTCTTGGTCACGGTCGCATCGGCGTACTGGTAGCCGCCTTCGACTCCCACCCAACTGAAGGGCCGGGAGGCGAAATCGATGGAGACTCCGCGGCTCTCGATCTGGCCCAGATTATTCCGCTTCAGCAGTGAACTGGTCGGCGTGGTGCTCAACGTAAGCGCGGTGATGGGGCGGTTGATCTGAGTCCAGAAGTAGCTGACCCGCACCGTAGAACCAATCGACGCCAGGTCCGCATGCGCACCCGCTTCCCAGCCGGTCGCGCGCTCGGATTTCAAATCAGGATTCGGTTGTGTGGTTTGCGAACCGACCTGGCCGGTGCGGTAAAGCTCGTTCTCGGTGGGCGCGCGATAAGCGCGAAATGCCGATGCATTCAGAGCAAACACAGGAGTGAGTCGCCGCGTGATCCCGATGCGGGGATCGAAGACAGTCTCATGCAACTGCGGCAATTGTGCCGGCGCGGTGGCCGTCTTATATTGATTGGCGTCAAAGTTGGAAAAATGATCTACGCGGCCGGAGGCACTCAGAGTCCAGGCTTTCGGGGTGAACAGAACCTCGCCGTAAACGCCGCTTTGCCGCTGCCGTGCGGTGGTGTTGAGATAGCCCCTCGAAGCGGGAAAATTAGTCTCGTTGTCGGAGGCGCGCACATCATGAATGTCCGCCCCAGCCAGGAACAGCAAATGAGTCCCCACCGCCTGATGCCAGTGCCCCGCGGCCCCTAACTCATCGGCCGGATCTTTGCCGATCCGGGTCAGCGTCTCCCCGGTGCGGGTCGCATTGATGGTTGAGAAGGTTTGGGAGTAGTGTTCCGTGTCGCCGAAGAGGCGGACCACAAGGTTGGTCCAATCAGCTCCACCGGCGTAGCGCCAGAGACGGGTGCTGTTGATCTGGATCGGGGTTCCGTTGTGGCGATCTTCGTTGAGGACGCCGCCGCGCAGAAAAATGCGTCCACCGTGACTTAGTCCATGGTCGAACTCGGTCAGTCCGTTTTGCGCGTGCACGTTGTACGGCTGATCGATAGGGCCGCGCACACTGGGAGCAATGAGGATGTAGCCGTCGGTCGCGATAAGCTGCGAGCTCACCAGACCCGACCATTTCCCGAGCTTCAGGACACCCAAGGCGGAATCATCCGTCGTAGCTTCTGACCCGTAGCTGGTGGAGAGCTGGAAGCGATTGTGATCGGGCCGCACCGGCATGATGCTGATGACCCCTCCGATCGCGCTCGATCCGTAGAGGTCAGAAGCCCCGCCCCGCACCAACTCGATGGACTGGATTGCAGGTGGCGGAAGTTCCTCCCAGTGGATCCAGCCGCCGAAGGGATCGGCGATGGGAATCTCGTCAAAAACGACCAGGGAGCGGCTGGCAGCGGTGGATCCAAGACCGCGGAGCGAGACGCCTTCGGTTGTAGGGTTGGCGACAAGCGAACTGGTGCGGCGAAAAAGCTCAAATCCTGGAACCTGCCGCAGCTTGTCATCGAGCGAGATTCCGGCCGCCTGGCGCAGATGCTGCGCGGTGAGGAATCGCGTGCTGGCGGGGCTGTCTCCGGAAGCGAGCGGGGAGCGATAAGCGGTAACCGTCACGCTTTCGAGCGGGTGCTCGAGAAGCAGATGGACGGGGGAAGGTCCGTCAAGATCGGCGGAGGTGGGCTCGAAATGGGCGGCAATGATCTGCACCCGGGTCGTGCCCGCAGGGACAGCGAAGCTGCCGTCGAGGCCGCTGGTCGCCAGCAGTTTTCCGGAAGGATCGACTATTTGCGCGTCAGCTACGGGGACGTTGTGCGCATCGACAATAGTGCCGGTGATGGCGCCGGACGCCTGTTGCGCCCGGCCCACCTGACCGACCCATAGGAGAAGAAAGCAGAGCACGTAGAAAAACAGGGTTTTCGCCCTCAGAACCACCTGAATTCATACGATACCAGCCTGCTCAGCAACTACTGTGTTGCTGCGGCCACTCCTGCTTCGGCTACGGAATGATCCGCTTCGCCGGAACCGCCGCTGACTCCAATGGCCCCAACGACTTCTCCACCGCGCTTGATGGGAATGCCGCCGGCGAAGATCATGATTTTTCCGTTGTTCGACGCATGGATGCCAAAGAATTGCTGGCCGGATTGGGAATTTTCACCTAGAGACTTGGTATCGAGGTCGAAGGCGCGCGCGGTGAAGGCTTTCTTCTGGGCGATGTCAATGCTGCCGATCCAGCCTCCATCCATGCGCTCAAAGGCGACCAGGTTGCCCCCTGCGTCGACCACCGCAATGTTCATCATGACGTTGATTTGGTTCGCTTTCTTCGTGGCGGCCGCGATGATTGTGCGCGCCTCCTCGAGATTGATCCCTATTGCTTTTGCCATGCGTATTCCTTTCGTTTGTTGTTAGTGTAGCCACTTCGATTGAATCTGCGATGAAGCCAGCCTTCTCGTTCATGCTACTGGCTGTGTGGCAGGCCGGTGATGATGGTACCTTGACCGTCGGCGGCGTGCAGCCCGGCAACCTGAATGATCGCTGGAGGGATTTATTTCGGTGTCTTGTTTTCCGGCAATTCCATTGGCCGAGCGCCACGTTTTGACCAGCTACTTCAACTCTTCGAAGAGTTTTTCTCCCTCGCCGGGGGCGAGAAAGCGATTGGATTCGAGGCCATGCTGGCGAGTGTACAAGTCGTGATAACGGCCCTCGATGGCATAGAGGCTGCTGTGCGTTCCCCGTTCCAGGATGAGACCTCCTTCGACGACCAGGATTTGATCGGCCCGGCGGATGGTCGAAAGGCGATGGGCGATGACGAAGGTGGTGCGCCCCTGCATCAGGTAGCTGAGCCCATTCTGGATCATGGCCTCGGACTCGGAATCAAGCGAGGAGGTCGCTTCGTCGAGGATCAGGATGCGCGGATCGGCGAGGATGGCACGGGCAATGGAGAGGCGCTGGCGCTGGCCGCCGGACAGCTTCACTCCCCGCTCCCCGACGATGGTGTCGTAGCCATCAGGGAAGCGCAGCGCGAACTCGTCGACACGGGCGATGGTGCAGGCGTTGATGAACTGCTCCTCCGTGGCATCGGGGCGGGAAAAGACGACGTTCTCGCGGATGGTGCCGTCGAAGAGGAACGATTCCTGCAGCACCACACCCAACTGGCTGCGGTAGCTGTTGAGCCGTACGGTGGAGAGGTCCGTGCCATCCACCAGCACCTGGCCCGACGTGGGCTTGTGAAAGGCACAGATCAAGCTGATGATGGTCGACTTGCCGGACCCGGAGGAACCTACCAGGGCGGTGACCGTTCCAGGCTGGGCATGGAAGGTGATGCCGTGCAGGACTGGCTTGTCCGTTTCGTAGGCAAAATGGACATCGTCAAAGCGCACATCGCCGACGATTGATCCGAGCTTGACGGTGCGGCCGGGCTCGGCATCCTCTTCCCTTTCAGCGAGGATCTCGCTGGTGCGGTCGAGCCCAGCGATGGCTTCCGTAAGCTGGGTCCCCACATTTACTACCTGAAAGACCGGCGCGACCATGAAGGCCAGGAACATGGTGTAGGTGAAGTAATCACCCAGGGTGATTTTGTGCGCCATCTCCTGATGGGCGCCGAGCCACATCACCACGGCGCCGACGATGCCCAGGATCGCTGTCGCGGCCAGCGAGAGCAATGACGTCGCGGTGAGCGAGCGGACCACGTTCTGGTAGAGGCGCTCCACGCCGGTGGCAAAGACTCCCGCTTCGCGATCCTCCGCGTGGTAACCCTTGACGACGCGGACGCCGCCCAACGATTCCGTCAGCCGGCCGGTAACCTCGGCGTTGATTTTGCCGCGTTCGCGAAAGATGGGGCGAATCACACCAAAGGCTTTACGCAGGATAAAGACGAAGGTCAGCACAAACGCAAACGAGATGAGGGTGATTTGCGGGCTGATCCGCATCAGGATGAAGAAGGCGAGGACGGCGGTGAGCAGGCCGCCGACGAAGTCGACCAGGCCGGTACCGATGAGGTTGCGGACCCCTTCCACGTCGGTCATGATGCGCGAGACCAACACACCCGTCCGGGTAGCGTCGTAAAAGCTCACCGAAAGCCGGCCGATGTGTTGCTGTACCTGCATCCGCAGGTCGGCGATGAGCCGTTGGGCTGCCTTGGAAAGAAGCTGGGTCAGGGAGAATGAGGTGACGGCCTGGATGGCGGTGGCCAGCAAAACGGCCCCGACGATCCACGGCAGCTTCTCGGCTTGATGCTTCACCAGTACGCCATCGACCAGGTACTTGGTTGAGGCGGGGAGAACCAGGCCGGAAACCCGGTTGATGACCATGAGCACGAACCCGGCAGCCAGGAGCCAGCGGCGTGGCTTGACCAGGGTCCAGATTTCGGGAAGGACCTTACGCAGCGGCGGTCGTTTCTTCTTGGGTTCGGTGTCACCGCCGGCGCCGGAACGCGCACGGGTGCTTCGTTCGGCGCGGATAGCCATACCGGCCCCGGCGCTGGATCGTATGCTCACGTTGGAAAACCCCTATACTCTGCTCCGGCGCGCCGTGATAAAGGAGCGCACACAGAGTAGTACATAGATGAGCATGAGCCCCGACATCGCTGCTTTTTCTTCAATCGCGGACGGGTAGGGGAAGAGCTTGCCTTTGAAGAGTTGCACTACCTGGATAAGGGCCGGGGCGGTCGCGAGGAAGCCGAGGAGACCAACGGTGACCGCGATGTGCATGAATAGCATGCGCCGCTTGGCTACCGGGGTTTCGGCCATGCCGCCGAAGGTCGACAGCAGGATGCCGAAGGCTACTGGAATGAGCGAAGTGGGATATTTGCTGCCGGTGTGGATGTAAAAGAACACGCCGAGAAGGATGAGAACAACACCGAAGAAAACAGTGACTTTGGCCATCAGGAAGTGACGCCTCCACGAAGCTTAAATCTCATAGCAGTGCCAAAGTTCTTTCAGGTCGAGGAGGAAGCCTTCGACAGGGCCGCTTCCCAACACGGCCTTCCCCTTCTCCGTGGAGACTTTGCGGCCGGATGCATAGACGTGGACCCGCCTTTTGTAGGGGTCGATCAGCCAGCCCAATGTGGCTCCGTTTTCAATCCACCGTTCCATTTTCTGCCTGGCCTTGGGCACACTATCGGATTTGGAAAGCAACTCCACGACAAAATCCGGGCAGAGGCGAGGGAAACCAGTCAACTTGTCTTTCTTCAAGCCCTTGAGCTTTACTGGGCCAACGTACGCGGCATCCGGGTTCAGGATTGAGGTATCCGCGAGGTGGAAACCTCCGCTGGAGTCGTACACTCTTCCCTTCTTGTGGGTTTTCCACCACGTGTAGAGCTGACCATTGATGGTGAAATTGGCGGAGCTGGTAAATCCTCCCGGGGGTGGGTTCATCAGGATCTCCCCTTCCCTGGTGCGCTCCAGGCGGAACCATTCTTCGGCAGCACACAGCGCCTCGAACTGAGCGTCGGTCAGAGGAGGATTGACGATTAGACGACGCGGAGTTTCCGCGTCGACGTGAAGAAGGGTGGGCACGGCCTTGATTTTACCTTAGAGGGTAGTCTTGCCTTCTACGACCAGCAGCTTCTCCAGGATGCCCTGGACGATCTTGTCCGGGGAACCCTCAGCGCATACGCGCATCAGGTCTGGCGTCACTTCGAGAGTCTCCAGCTGGCTCTGCAAGAGTTCGGGATTCATGTAGTGGTTCTTGCGCGCCTTGAGGCGTTGCTCCAGTACCTGGCGAGAGACATCGAGCAGGATGAAGCGAATATTGAGCGGCGGGATCTGTGGCGTGAGCACGTCGCGGTAACTCGCCCTCAGGGCGGAGCAACCCAGGATGCCGCTGATGCCCGACTCGTACCACCCCAGCAGCAGTTGGTGCAGGGTGGCTAGCCACGGCTTGCGATCCTCGTCAGTGAGCGGGATGCCGGCATGCATTTTGGCCTTATTGGCCTCGGAGTGGAAGTCGTCTGCGTCCGCGAACCGCCAGCCGGTTTCCCCGGCCAGCAGTTTCCCTATCGTGGTCTTGCCGGACCCGGTTACTCCCATAAGCACGAGAATCATGACTTGGTTTTAATACCTAGGGGTGAGCGAGCGCAATGGTGGCCTGCTTCAGATCGTTCACGACCGTGGCGGGGGTCCAGTCATTGGTTGGATACCAGCGAAATATCTTTCCGTCGGGACCGATGATGGCAGTGGAGAGGGAGTGGGTGAGGGTGTTGTTGTTGCCCGGGCTCACGCCCACGTCGAAAAACAGGTCGACGGCGTCCAATTCGGCGGCGGATGGTACCGCGAAGTCCCAATGGGAGAATGCGCCAGTGCCGGCATAGGTGGTTCCGTAGCTCCGCAACACTTTCGGCGTGTCGTACGCGGGATCGAAGCTGATGCTCAGCAAGTGGGTCTTGCTGGAGAGCTGGGGATCGGCGGCCAACTGCTGCTGAACGGTGGCGAAGTTGCGGCTTATGCGTATGCAGTAGTCCGGTAACGGGCAGCGGGTATAGATGAAGGTGACCAGCAGGGCTTTGCCACGAAATTGATCGAGAGCGATGGTTTTGCCATTCTGGTTGGTGAACTTGAAGTTGGGAACGGGCTGCCCGGGCGTAGGAACGTTGTAGGTCCTGGCCGGCTTGTAGTCGGGCTTGGCCTGCGCGGTGATCACGATCTGATCGAGCAGGCTGTGTGAGTCAACAATGCTCAGGCGGGCGGTCAGGCGGTCTCCGGGGTGGAGCTCGGTGGCGATCCCAGGCTGGGCCAATTTGTAGGGCATGATCATGGCGCCCATAAAGCCGGGAATCGCTTCCGTATCGAGGGTGACTTCGCCTTTTGTAGTATCCGAGGCAACGACGACGCCCTTGAGAGAATAGGTGGCTGTCTCCGTGGGAGGCGGGCTGCTGTTGCTGTGGCAACCGAAACTGAACAGGATCAAAGTAAGCGAGACTAGCGCTCGCATCGCTGGACGCATTTCTTCCTCTACCACCATCCTAGTGCTTGCGATTGCAGCCCTCAGCGGCTAAAGCCGCCCTTACTTACGTAAGAATTGCGTACGGCCTAAAGGCAGTACCCTTCACGGCCAGGTGTTGGACGACGTAAATGCACATTGTTCATTAGTAGCTCCTGATGCGGGCCTTCCGCCGTCCGTCAACCTGGGTCCGGTGGCTTTAGCAACTCTGGGAACCGCCTCAGAAGTGAAAGCGGTAGCGGATTTCGCCGTAAATCTCGCGCGGATCGTTGTAGTGGAAACCTCCAAAGGTGAGGCTGTTGTCGAGCAGCCGGCGGATGTTGGCGAGATTTTGGGCCTCCACGGAGACGGAGAAGTTCTCGCCAATCTCCTTACCCACCGCCAGATCCGCAGAGACGTGCCCGGGCAGATAGGCTCCGGTAAAGGGCGATGGCGGATCCTGGAAACCGTTGGAAAAACCAGAGCCATAGTAGATGTTGAACGAAGCATAGGCGCGATACGGAAGATTACCGGTCAAGCCAAAATTGAGCGTGTTGCGCTGATCGTGGTCCAGCGCCGAATATCCCGGATCGACCGCGCAGTCCGGCGAATCAGCGGGAGCGCAAATGAGGCCGCCGGTAATTGGCCCCCTCTGCTGCGCCAACTGGTTGGAATAGGCAAGGTGAAACTGGCCGCGATGCCAAAGCGAAGGGGAACGCAGGGTAAGCTCCCAACCTTGAATCAGCGCGCCCTGCACGGTGACGGGAATAAAGATGCTGGATTCGCCAATGTTGCTGTGATCGAGGAAATTGTTGGCGCGCGTCTGAAAATTGTCGGCATCGAGCAGCCAGCCGCGCCACGGAATCTGCACCCCGAATTGATGCTCCTCATCCCGCTCGCCACGTAAAGGAACGAAACTGGTATTGTTACCATTGGCATACTGCAGAGCCGGACCGGAGATACTGGTCAATGGCGGCGGCTGATAAAAGTGACCGTAAAACCCGCGAAACACCCACTTGAGTTTCGGAATCAGCACGGCGGCGCCTATCCGTGGGTAGAACGCGCTCTCCGAAATCGATCCCTGATAGTTTGACTGGCGAAAGCCACCGATGAGCGTGAGCCAGGTGGTCGGTTTATAGCTGTCCTCGGCAAAGAACTCTTCCACGCCGCCGGTGATCTGCTGCGGCTGCGTAAAGTTGGGATTGCTGCCATCGTTGAAGATGACCCCGAAAACGTCATGCTCATGCTGGCTGTAGGCATAGAAGCCGGCGCTCAGTGAGTTTTTTGCGATGAGCGTAGAAATCGAAGACTGGACACCTGCATAATTTCCGGTTTGGTCCGAGTTGGTTGCGGTAGGCAAGTCCTGCAGGCTCGGCTCATACTTCGCATCGTTGTAGTGATAGAAGGGCGAGAGCTGCAGCAGGGTGGAAGCGCTGAAATTGTGCACCAGCGTAAACGCCACATAGCCGTCCGTCTCATGCTCCCCATCCCGCAGGCCGCTCGAATCGTACAGCTGATTCTGCCAGCTAGTGGGATCAGGATCGTAGGGAATCTGGTAGTAGTCCGCACGTAGCTGCGACACCAGGCGCACTTGGTTAGCGGGGTCGTGGTTGTAGATAAAAGACGCGAAGCCGCCGTACCCGTTACTAGCGTTGTGCACGTGCGACTCCGTGGGTGGCTGCAGTCCGTAACTGCTGCGATTGCCATTGAGGCTCGTGTACCAGGCGAACTTCTGAGAATGGTCTCCCAGGCTAAGTTGGTCGTTCGTCTGGAAGAAGCTGCCCAACGAGAGCACCAGCTCTCCCTGGCGGTTGCGCTCAAAGCCGGTACGCGGCACGACATCGAAGATGCCGTAGGTGCGGTCTCCGAGTTCGGCGCGATAGCTCCCACGGTCCGCCTCCAGATAATCGATGTCCTTGGGGTCGATCTGGGGAGCGATATTGCTGGCGATGTTGGTGTTGGGAATGTTCACGCCATCGATCAACCAACTCAGCTGATGTCCGCCACGCATGTGCAGCATGTCATGGGTCATGTACGCTCCGGGCACATAGTCCGTGATCATTGCCATGCTATTGGTGCGGTCGGCCCCTGGGGTGCGGGCGATATCGACCCGGCTCACCAGCGTGGTGGAGGTGATGCTGTCGACGTTGGCCTCCGAGGCGCTGGTGGTAACGGTGACGGATTGTTGCACACCGGCAACCGCAAGCTCAAAATGCAACACCGGCGAGGTATCGGAAGCGACGGTGAGAGCCTGGGTCACGCTGTTGAACCCGGGCTGCTCTGCCGTCACTTCATAAACGCCCAGAGGTACGGCGGCAAGGTTGAACTCACCGCTGCTGTTGGTTTTCTCGCTGACGACCAGGTCCGCATTGGCGGCATGTAAGGTAACCGTGGCGCCGACAATGGGGCGATGCTGTGGGTCGTGCACGACGCCGTGCACAGCAACCAGCTGGGACGCATAGGCCGGGTGCAGGCACAGCAAAGCTGCCATGACATAAGCAAACAAGCGAAAGGACATTTCCTTCTCCGAAGGTTCCGCGACAAAAAAGTTGTGGGGGGTCTAAACGGAGAAAGAAGAGGGCGGCCCGCGTGGAACGGAGCGGCGAAGAACCCGGGACGCTACGGCATCCGCTATCCACTGCCGGTTGGCGGCGGTGGCGGCTAATGCGAATTTGGCGCGCGTTGCAAAGTCCGCAGAGATCGTAACCGTAGTGATAGCGCGCAAGCTCTGGCCATAGGGACAAGCCGGCTGGCGCAGAGTCGGGGCCGGATCGGACGATGCGGTGAGCCCCCCACCCATGATGCAGGAATGCGCTCCATGGGCGCGACAGCAGATCGGCAGCAACTGTTGGGGTGCAGCCAGAGCGAGCACGGTCGCCGAAGGCAACAGCGCTCCAAAAAGGCACACCAACACCATGGCTGCGATCCGCCGCATGCAGTGAGTGTACGCCATGACACCCGCCAACGGAGGGCCATTGTTTGCGGTATAAAACAGAGATGCCATTACCTCCGCCTATCGCCGCAGTCATCGACGCCGGCGGTACGGTGGTTACCTCCACTGCCCGCGCGGCGCGTGCCCTGCGCCGATTGCATGGTGAGGCGCAACGCAATCAAGGGGTTGAGGCGTGGCAATCCGCGGACATCCTCGACTGGGATAGCTGGCTGAACCGGCTGTGGCAGAAACAGGTGCGCTCGGGCCACGAAAGCCGGCTTCTGCTGAGCAATTTGCAGGAACTGCAGATTTGGGTGCAGGTGGTGCGGCCCGGCATCGAGGGACGGCAATTGATTTCCGTCGCTGGAGTCGCCGAACTCGCGCAGCAAGCCTATGCGTTGCTCTTCGCTTACGGAGCATTCGACTTCCTTCGCGGAGGGTGGCCGGGCGGTCTGGACGTGGAAAGTTTTCGGGGATGGGCGCTTGAATTCGAGCGTATTTGCAACAGGGACTCGTTGTTGAGCCGCAGTAAGCTGCCGTTGGTGTTGCACCAGACGGTCTCCGCCGGAAGAGTGGAGATCACCACACAGCTTCTGCTGGCAGGCTTTGACCGCATCACTCCGGCGCAACAGGACCTGATTGATGCACTCGGAGAGAAAGGCCTCGCGGTTACGCTGGCCGGCTCGGACGAAGTATCTCACCCCGAACCCATTTTGCTGGTCGATGCGCTCAACCAAAGAGAAGAGATTGCCACCTGTGCGTTGTGGGTGCAGCACGAGCTTGCTACCGCATCGCATGCGCGGATCGCTGTGGTAGTGCCGAACGTGGCGGGGCGGCGCGCCGAAATCGAGAGAATCTTCCGCCAGATACTTGCGCCTGCATCGGTCCCGATTTCAGACCGCGATATGGCCTTGCCGTTCGAGTTTTCGCTTGGTGTTCCGCTGGCAAATGTACCGATGGCGCGTAGCGCGTTGCTGCTCTTGCGCTGGATGAGAAAGGAGCTTCTCCAAGCCGAGATCAGCTGGCTGCTGCTTTCCGGCTTTCTTTATCAGGAAGCCGAGGAACTGTTGCCGGTAGCGGAGTTCGACGTGAATCTACGCCGCCAGGCGATGCGGCAGCCAGAACAGGACCTGGCGGCCTTTCTCAAGTCGGCGAGTCCTCCTGAGAAACTTCGTCATCGCCTGATGAGCGCGCGCCGGCTACTTTCACAGCACTCCTCGCTGACCTTCTCTCAGTGGGTGGGTGTTGCTGAGGACATTCTCGACGCAGTCCGTTGGCCTGGAGCGCACGCCCTGCAAAGCGAAGATTTTCAGGTACAGGCTCGGTGGTCACAGTTGCTGGACAATCTGTCCACACTGGCCTTCGATGGACGCAAGGTTAGCTATGTTGAGTTTCTCGAGGTGCTCGAACGGCAAGCCGAGCACACGATTTTTGCGCCGGAGTCGCGGGACGCACCGATACAAATCATCGGGCCGCTGGAGGCTGCCGGTCTTACCTTCGACGCAATGTGGTTCCTGGGTGCGGACGATGCCAGTTGGCCGGCGGTCGGAAGGCCACACCCATTCCTCACCCGTGGATTGCAGCGCGATCACGGCATGCCGCACGCGGACAGCACAGCGGACTGGAAGCTTGCGCAGCAGGTGACCCTTCGGCTGCAGAGAAACGCCACCAAGTGCGCGTTTAGTTACGCGGTAAAGAATGACGCAGGCGCATGCCGCCCATCGACGCTGGTGACCACTGGCCTGGAAAAGATCGGAGCGAAGGCGCTGCAAATTGCGATCGGAGCCGGCAAGTATCCGGGAGACGACGACCTCATCACCCCGGTGGTGGAGGACGAAGGCGCCGCTATCATTCCCTGGCCGGTTGAGCTGGATGCGGGAGGCGCCGAGATACTCCGTCGCCAGGCGGCGTGCCCATTTCAATCGTTCGCCACCCGGCGGCTGGCCGCACGGCCCATGGATGCTACCGACTGGGGCCTGGAAGCTCGTGAGCGCGGCACTGTGATCCACATCATATTGAATGCTCTGTGGAGCAAGTTGAAGACCCGCGATGCGTTGCTCGGGGCGAGCAAAGATGGCAGCATCCATGCTCTGGTGGAACAGCACGTGAAGGAGGCGCTCAAAAAGTTCAGAACGCGCACGCAAGAGCACAGCTGGAGCCAAGCCTATCTCGATGCCGAAGAGGAGCGCATCATCGCACTTATCGAGGAGTGGTTACACTACGAAGGCCGGCGAGCAAACTTCACAGTGGAAGCAGGCGAAGAGAAGCTATCCGCAACCGTGGGTGCGCTAAAACTGCAGGTACGAGTGGATCGTATTGATGCCGTGCAGGGTGGCCGCATCATTATTGATTACAAGACCGGCATGCTGGGCGGGATCTCCTGGGATGGTCCGCGGCCCGACGAGCCGCAGCTGCCTTTGTATGCAGGCTTTGGACAGATCCAGGATCTCAAGGGAGTGCTGCTGGCAGGGGTACGGGTGGACAGCACGAAGTTTGTGGGCCACGTCGAAGACGCCCGGCTAGTTTTTCCCGGCAATACCAAACTGATCAAACCACCCTACAGCGCCGAGATGCTGCAGGGTTGGCAAAACGTCCTGTTGCACTTGGGGCAACAGTTCCTGAACGGAGAAGCACAGGTCGATCCAAAGCGGTATCCCCAAACATGCAAGTTTTGTGACCTGCCCGGTCTCTGCCGCATCGCCGAGAACGATCCTGCCGGCAGCAGCGAAGATACGGAAGACAATGACGACTGAACCACCCTTACTGCCCGTCGACAAATTGGATCGCGAACGAACGCTGGATACGCGGGAATCCTTTCTGGTGCAGGCGCCGGCTGGTTCTGGGAAGACAGAGTTGCTGACTCGCCGCCTGCTCAAATTGCTGGCGCAGGTTGATGAGCCGGAGCAAATATTGGCGATCACCTTCACGCTGGCCGCTACCGCAGAAATGAAGGATCGTGTGCTTGGTGCTCTGCGAAGGGCCGCGGGAGAAAACGAACCCGGCAAGGACGAGGATCCGGAGATTACTGCCTTAGCACAGGCAGCCTTGGCCCACGATCGAGACCGGGGATGGAACCTTCTGCAACAGCCAGAGCGGCTGAATATCCTAACCATCGACGCGGTTTGCCTGACGATTGCTCATCAGACTCCGCTCCTTTCCCGGCTGGGTGGGTCTTTGTCTCCGACAGACAAACCGCAGCCACTGTACACACTCGCGGCACGGCGCACGCTGGCCCGCCTGGGCGGAGAAGAGCCACTCTCCGGCGCTTTGCGGGCGTTGCTGCAGATGCGGGGAACCAGTCTGCCCGACTGCCAGAAATTGATCGCGGAGATGCTGGATAAGCGAGACCAGTGGGGCCAGATTATGCGGCTATCCGATTGGCCGTCGGTGCGCGCCGCCCTGGAGGCGCCGCTTCGCCGCAGATATGCTGAGGCTATGCAAAAAGCACAGGCATTGTTCGCAAGCCACCCCGACCTCACCCGTGAGTTGTTGGAAGTCCTGATTCATGCGTGCGACAACGTGGATCCGGATGCTGTCCTGATGGCCCTGCGGCACGCCACCCACATTGGGCATCTGACCGAGCCGAATCACTGGAATTGCCTATGCGAATTTCTGCTTACCCAGCAGAACGAATGGCGCAAGAACGTTCCCGCCGGGATGGGATTTCCAACAGGCAAGGCAGGGGCTGCGCCCAGAGCTCGCTACAAAGCACTTCTCGCGAGCCTCGATGCTGTGCCCGAAATCCTCGACATGCTTTGCGAACTGCAAACTCTTCCGCCGCAGGCGTACACGGAAGAAGAGTCTCAGATGCTACAGCACATGCTGGTCATCCTGCGTTATGCGGCCGCCGAGTTACGACTGGTTTTTGCCGAACGCGGCGTGGTTGATTTTGTGGAATTGGGACTCGCGGCGCGGGATGTCCTTGAGGACGTGCAAGGCGGCGAACTGGCAGCCGATCTCGCCGGACGTTGGCGACACCTGCTGGTGGACGAGTTTCAAGACACATCCCGCAGCCAGTACGAACTGCTTACCCTGATCGTCAATGGGTGGGAGTCGGCCGGCCGCGGAACCTGCTTCCTGGTGGGCGACCCCATGCAGTCGATCTACATGTTTCGTCAGGCGGAGGTGGAGCTCTTTGAACGCACCCGCCGTCATGGCCTGGGGGAAACGACGGCCGCCGTGGACTTGATACCTCTGCAGTTGCAGATGAACTTCCGTTCCCATGCTGGGTTGGTTGACCCACTGAATAAAATCTTCCGGCAGATCTTTCTCGCCCCAGCGGGCCAGGACTACCAGGTGAGGTTCGCCCCTTCCGCAGCTTATCGTGAAGCGCCGCGGGGTAAACCCGGCGTGAACGTATGGCCGTCCTTCTCCAGTTCCCGATCGAGCACTGAGGAGAAGCAAGCGGTGGAAGAGGCTGAGGCCAGCAAGGTAGTTGATATCATCCGGGGGCATTGGCCGTCGGTGGAAGAGGCAAAGCGCAAGCACGAGAAGTTCCGTATTGCTGTTCTGGTTCGCGCTCGCGCCCACCTGGAGCGGATCGCGCGCCAATTGCGCGCTGCGGAGATTCCCTTCCGCGCCGTTGAGATTGAGCAATTAGGAGAGCGTCAGGAAGTGAAGGACCTCACTTCCCTTGTCCGCGCATTATTGCATCCGAAGGATGGCATCGCGTGGCTCAGCGTGCTGCGCGCGCCCTGGTGCGGGCTCACGTTGCATGACTTACATACGCTGGCAGGGAGCGACACCAAGAGCTACACGCAGCCTGCTGTGCTCGCACTGCTGCGCGAGCGAATTCCAATGCTCAGCGTAGACGGCAAACAAAGGGCGACGCGGGTATGGGCGGTCCTGGAAGAAGCTCTGCGCGGCAAGCACCGCCAGGTTTCGCTTGCGCGATGGGTGGAGCGTACCTGGATCACGCTTGGCGGGCGCGCATGTGTTGATCGGGCTGCGTATGCGAACGTCCAAACGTTCTTCACCATGCTGGAGCAACTTGGGCCCGAGGCTGCCGGGCTCCAAGAGCAGATTGCCGATCTTTGCGCGCAGCCCGACCCGGATGCGGACGAGCGGTGTGGCGTGGAATTGATGACCATCCACAAGGCCAAAGGATTGGGTTTCGATGTGGTGATAGTGCCCGGCCTGGGCCGCACGACGCGGACCGAGTCGCAGCCGTTGCTGCGTTGGCTGGAACAGACCCGGCTGGTAGGACCGGAGGAGCAAGAGGAGCGCGAGTTTGTCGTGGCCCCTATCGGGCGCAACGGCAAGCAGGGCGGCATTTATGCATGGATCGGCAAACTGCAAAGCCAGCGCGAGGATGATGAAGCCAAGCGCTTGCTGTACGTTGCGGCCACCCGTGCAAGCACCGAACTTCACCTGCTCGGGACCGCCCTCATCAAGGCCGATGGGACACTGAGCAAGCAAGGCCACAGTCTGCTGGGAATTGCGTGGCCGGCGCTGGAAGACGAATTCGTGCAAGCGCGCGCGCGACAAGAGCGAGAAGCAGATACGGCTCCGCGACAAGAACAATTCGCCTTTCCACCGGACACCGCGACCATTAAATTGCGTCGTCTCCCAACGGCGTGGAAGCCAAAAGAGTATGCCGGCAAGCGCGACATCCCTGAAGGCCCTTTGGAAACGATGGAGCGGCCGCGCGGCTCGCTGGCTTTGCGCGCCTTCGGCACAGTCGTGCATGCGCTGTTGGAGGACCTTACGGCTTTACCCACACCCGACGAGGTGAGCGGCTGGCGCCCGCGCGCGATGGTGATGCTGCGGGGTGCTGGATTGCCTCGTGCGGAGGCAGAGGTGCAGGCGGGCGACGTGGTGCGAACGTTGCGGGCGGTACTGCAGGATCCTAACGGGCGTTGGATTCTGGGAGCGCGGGCCGGCGCTCGCAGCGAGATTTCCTGGTCCACCTGGGCCGGGGATGTAGTACGCACGTTGCGGGGAGACCGCATCTTCCACGCGGGCGCAGAACCCGGGTCAACGGGAGAGACTCATCTATGGATTGTGGATTACAAGACCGCGCGCCACGGGGCTTCTGGGATGGAAGCCTTTATAGCTGAGGAGAAAGAAAAATATCAGCGGCAGCTGGAGTCGTATGCCGACGTGCAGCGCAAGATACCGGAAAATGAATTGCCGATACGGCTGGCGCTTTATTTTCCGCTGCTCACGCGGTTGGTGTGGTGGTAGCGAACTGCAGCAGCGAGTGCTCATGAAATGAACCTGTCTCCCACTTTGTCACCTCGACCGAAGCGACTTGCCTGCAGCGAGTTAAGGCAGGAATGACCATCGGCCAACGGAGTTGGGGCGCCGAGGCTTCGTCACGGCAGACGCATCAGCGCTTTATTTCCCGCTGTTCACTCAGCTGGTGTGGTGGTAACCCTGCGAGAACGAAGTCCCTGGTCTCCTTTGACTTCGTCGCAGGACAGCAGCTCCCTCCACTCGTTCGGGATGACAAGTTTTTGAGACTCACGAGAGTTTGATCCGATACGGTTGCAGAAACCTTGTCATCCCGACCGGAGTACAGCGGAGCGGCGGTACTTGGCCGTCTCAGTAGTAGAGATACTTCCGCCACTTATGGTCGGAGTGCCCGATCATCCGCATGATGTGGCGGCTGGTGTGTAACGAGAAAGGCCTGGGCTCACGCAACAGCTTGATATCCGTCAGCTCACTCAGCAAGTGATTGCCCTTTCTGCGATTGCAGGAGTGGCAGCAGGCCACCAGATTCTCCCACGTGGAAAGGCCTCCGCGCGAGCGGGGTAAGACGTGATCCAGCGTCAGTTCCCCCGCAGGCAAAACCACTCCGCAGTATTGGCAACTGTTGCGGTCGCGCAGCAGGATGTTCTTGCGCGACAGCGCGCGCGTCTGGTGCGGAATGCGGCGGTACTCAAGCAAGCGAATAACTGACGGCATGGGAATGCGCAGCAACGCCGCGTGCAACATGGCGCCTTGCTCCTCCTCTGTCTTTGCAACACCCTTAAGCACCAGTATCAGCGCACGGCGGGCCCCGCAAATATTGATTGGCTCATAGGAGGCGTTCAGCACCAGCACCGGCTTCTGCATGGTGTACGCCGAAGAGACGCGCTGCCCGGGCCAGCCCTCATGCGGCTCCACCGGCTCCGTGTGCTGGGCGCGGCTTTGCGCGTTTGCTTTCGGTTTGCGTGAGTGAACCATGGCTCTTCCCAAAGACATGTGCGTCCTCCGTTTATCGTGCCGCCTGCAAAAAGCCCGGTGCCCAGCTCGCGGTACTCTCGCGCTGCGCCCGGGCAACCGTCACCACACGCACCGAAGCAGCCCCGGCGCTCATGAGCACCCGGCTGCAGGCACGGGCGGTTGCCCCTGTGGTGTAAATGTCATCGACTAACAGAACGTGCTGTCCCTGCAGCCTGGCAGGGCGAGGGACAAAAAAAGCGCCGCGCAGATTTTGCCGGCGCTGAGCGGTCGTCAGGCCTGCCTGACTCACCGTCGCTCGCTCACGTCGTAGCAAGCTGGTTTGCAATTGAAGCTTCCATTGCGGATCGCGCCGGCGCATCTCGGCGATGGCCACACGGGCCAGAAGCTCGGCATGATTGAATCCGCGTTGGCGCTGTTTGATTGCGTGCATGGGGACGGGGATCACCAGCATTTGCCGCGGTGCAGAGGAGGCCAGGGGCTGCAGCGTATTCGCCAACAGCTTACCTAACTGCCGGGCCACCGGCTGCATCCCCTGATATTTGAGTAGATGGACCAGCGAGCGCAGCTGCCCTTGGTAGGCGCCATAGGCGACGGCTTTGACGAACGAGGGCGCGGCCAAATGACACGGCTGGCAAAGACGCTCGACATCAGGCTGGCACGCAACGGAGAGGTTCGCGATACCCAAATCTTCGCCGCAGCAGGCGCAAAGAGTTCCGGTCTGGGCGGCGGGGGGCGCCGAACAAAAGTCGCAAATTGGAGCACGGGTCAAACGCAGGAGAGAGCGGCCGCAAAGGGCACAAGGAGAGGGAAACAATGCGCAGGAAAGGGTATCCGCAGGACTTCGCAGCACGCGGACCACAGCCCGCCAAACCGAAGTCTGTGGCAGCGGAACGTCGAGAGTCAGGGAAAAAGTCTGACCAGGAAAGACGCACCTCACAGCCGGCCGGCGAGGCTTTGCCATTGCCCTGCCGCCGTTGTGGAAAGTATACGGGTAAGCGATATGGGAACGCCAGCACCGTTTCAGGCCGCTTTTTGAGCAGGTTCACGCGACGCTACTCGCTTTCCAGCGATGCTGGAGGCGACGCCGGCCACAACGAACGCTGCTCCGGCATATTGCAGTTCTGTAGGCCGCTCGTGCGCCAGGAGCGCGCCCAGAGCGAGGGCTACCAGAGGGTTGACATAGGCGTAACTGGCCACCCGGGTCACCGGGTCCTGCTTGATCAACCAAACGTAGGCACTAAACGCGACAATCGAGGCAAAGACGATGAGATACCCCATGGCCACGGGAAGCTGCCAGGTCCACTGGCGGGCGAGTCCCGGAAGCCGGCCCACTTCCCCAGTGACGGCAGACATGACAAAGAGGAAGGAGCCTCCCCAAGCCATCTGAAGGCCCGCGCTCATACTGAGCTGTTTGGGTAGGTCTAGGTGACGACTGGCAACGGTACCTCCTGCCCAAAAGAAGCAACCCAACAGCAGGACAAGCGCTGAAATACTGAACCGACTGCTATGCAGCCCGGCGGGAACCATCAGCAGAATCACGCCGACGACGCCAAGGACAATTCCTGCCAGCGACTTGGCATTGGGCCTCGTCCCTCCGGAAAAAAGCCACTCCGCAAGCAAAACCCAGACTGGGATGGTCGCCGCGATCACAGCCGCTAGACCCGAGGGCACTTCCTTCTCCGCCCAAAAAAGGCAGCCGTAATCCCCGGCAAACATGACCAGGCCAAGAATTGCAGTGCTTCTCCACTGCCGGCCATTCGGCTGGGGCATCCCTTTCCAGCGGCTGTAACCGTAAAGAATCGCGCCGGCGCAGAGAAAGCGTACGCAGGCCGCGAAGAAGGGCGGCGTAACCGCAACCACCTGGCGTATGGCAAGAAAGGACGCGCCCCAGAAAAAGTAAATTGCCGCGTACGCGAGCAGCTTGCGGATGCCCATGGTTCTATTAAAGCGGATTGCCGCAGAGCGATATACAGTTGTTTTCACAATCACGGAGGATTCCATTGCAGCCCTACGTCCCAGCCACCGAAACCCGCCCGGAACTGACTCCCCGCGCCTTGATACTCGGCTGCATCTTCGGACTGCTCTTCGGCGCCGTTACCGTCTATGTCGGGCTACGCGCGGGTTTGACAGTGGGGGCTTCGATCCCTATCTCGGTGCTTTCGATCAGTGTGCTGCGTGCGTTTGGCAGGTCGTCGATTCTGGAAAATAACATCGTGCAGACGACCGGTAATTCCGGCCAGTCGATCGCGTCCGGGGTGATATTCACTCTGCCGGCGCTGATCTTTCTCGGCTTCAACCTCGAATATTCGCGCATATTTCTTCTGGCGCTGCTGGGTGGCCTGTTGGGTGTGTTGTTCATGATCCCGTTACGAAGGCAGTTGATTGTCGAGGAGCATGACCGGCTCACTTATCCGGAAGGCACCGCCTGCGCCGATGTTCTGCTCGCCGGCGAGCGCGGCGGGTCGTTCGCAGGGCGCGTGTTTCTTGGGCTTGGCCTCGGTGGGATCTATACCCTGTTCCAGAATGAAAACCTGTTCGGCGCATGGCCTGGAACGCCGGACTATCAGCCGCAGTGGTTGAAGGGCGCCGCGATTCGCGCGGACGTCACGCCGGAGTATCTCGGCGTAGGCTACATTATCGGACCCAGGATTGCCGGGGTTCTATTCGCAGGGGGTGTCTTTTCCTGGTTGGTGATGATGCCGGCTATCTACTTCTTCGGGTCCCATTATCCGGGAGCGATCTATCCTGGCACCAAGCCGATTGCGCAGATGTCTCCCAGTGATTTGTGGGCTTCCTATATCCGGCCTATGGGCGCTGGGGCGGTGGCTGCGTCGGGCCTGATCACCCTGCTCAAGACGATGCCGACGATTATCGGTGCGCTGGCTGCCGCCATGGGGAATATGCGCCAGGGCAAGGAAGTGAAGACCGCTCCTCTGCGGACAGAAGATGATCTTCCCTTCAGCGTTGTCGTGGGTGGATCGGTAGTCCTGGTTTTGATGATGTTTTTTTTCCTGACATTCAAGCCGGTGCCGGGAGCGCAGGTTGGCTGGTTGGCCAACCTGGCGGCGGCGGTGCTGGTGGCGATTTTTGGGTTTCTGTTCGTGACGGTTTCCTCACGCATCGTGGGATTGATTGGGAGTTCGTCGAATCCGGTGTCGGGGATGACGATCGCTACGCTCATGGCGACGTCTGCGATCTTTCTGGTGAATGGATGGACGGCGCCTGCGTTCGGCGCTCTTGCAATCACCATCGGCGGCGTCGTGTGTATTGCAGCTGCCAATGCCGGGGATACATCGCAGGATCTCAAGACAGGCTACATTCTGGGTGCGACTCCACGGAAGCAGCAGATCGCGCTGCTGGTTGGAGCCTGCGTTTCGACGTTGGCGATTGGGGCTACGCTGCAGTTGATGAACCAGGGGCTGGCGGAGTTCCATCAGACTGCGCGGAGTTGGGACATGTCCACCCCGCACAATGGAGTGCAGATCGAAGAGCAGCATTTTCACCAAGCTCAAATACGGGTGATGCATAGCGACAAAACCGTGGATACACGTGATGGCAATGGTTACGTATTGCTGAATGCGCTGAATTCGGCGGAGTTGGCGGATGGTAAGTACCTGTTCAATCCGCAGACGCAGCAGATTGAGGTGCAGTGGATTCAGGGGATTGGGAGCGAAAAGGCGGCGGCACCGCAGGCGCGGCTGATGGCCACGGTGGTGAATGGAATTCTCGGGCGCAAGCTTCCATGGGGCTTGGTGTTGCTCGGGGTTTTTTTGGTGATCGGGATTGAGCTGCTGGGAATTCGCTCCTTGTCATTTGCGGTTGGGGCCTATTTGTCGATAGCAACTACGCTGGCGATTTTTTGCGGAGGCGTGGTGCGGTGGATGATTGACCGGGCGGTTGAAAGCGAGGGCGACAGCGAGATTAGCCCGGGGTCACTCTATGCCAGCGGGCTGATCGCGGCCGGTGGCATAGTTGGATTGTTGGGGGTCGCGCTGAAACTCTACGAAACGGCTTCGGGCAAAGAGGATGTGTTGTTGTTTCCGGCGAGTAATGCGCTTCACCACGACTGGGTTTCAGTGCTGATGTTTCTGCTGCTGGCGGGGTCGCTCTATTACTTTGCGCGAAAGCCGTTGAAGGGTGGAAAGTGATGCAGTTGGCTCCCCACTAGAGGTGCCCCATATCTGGCCTTGTTTTTGGCGAGATGTGGGAAAATCACGAACGCTCGAGACGAAGCGCGGAAGTCTGCTCAGACTGCGCATACCTACCTCGACTTTAGTCAATTCCCACATCTCGCCAAAAGAGGGCGAGATATGGGCACCCCCAATTGGGCCTGTGAGTGTTTACTCGCTGCGCAAACGCTTCAGGGCGTCTTTACCGCCGGGACTTGCCCCATCGATCCGTACCGCGGCCTCGAATGCTTGTTTGGCACCGTGATTGTCACTACGATCGATGAGAACCTGTCCATAGTAATCCAGGGCCGCTGCGGCTAATTCGGGCCGCAGCGTTCCCTTCGCAACGGCCGCTTCTGCTCGCGGAGCGATAAAGGTAAAGTCATCTGCAGCCTGATCGCGGCGCTTATAGAAAAAGGGTAGATGCCAGGTGGAAGCGGCTCGAATGAACCTCGCCTCCAGATCGTTTGGGGCGCGATTGACGGCCTGGTCCATCTTCGCCAATCCTTCATTAGCCAGCCGCCGTTTGTCCCATATCGCCCAGGTGCGAGCAGCCTGCAAAAGTTCCAGGCTGCCGCTGTAGGCATCCACCACGGCGTTGCCGGGATAATCGTGAGATAACGCGGCAAAGTCTTGTTGCGCTTTTTCTCCGGCAGCATGATTGCCTTGCAGGTTTGCGAAGTACTCTGATCGGGCCTCTGCCAGGCGATGCTCAAAACTGGCAGCCGGCAAAAGCAGAAGGAGCCCAACGATGGCCGATTTCACCATAAAGAAGTAGATGCTTACCCCACGCGATACGCGCGTTCTTTCCAGGTAACTTGTTGCCCGGCGAATTTCCGCAACAAGGCGTACCACTGGATCACAAGCAACAGACCGACGCCTATTGGATGGAGCAGCGCACTGCACAGCGGCTGGCGATATTTCCACACAGAAATCAGGCGCGGCACAAACGACGCGCCCACTGCGACCAGGATCAGAGCGCGGCCACGAGACTCTAAGGAAAGAGCGAGAAGAAGAGGAAGAATCTGGCCGCAGAACAAGAGGAACGTAAACGGCAGGATCCGCGACGGCGCCGCCATACCCTCAGTGGCATTCTTGGCTAATCCGTTCCACACCTCGGACGCATTGTGATACATGCGGCAGGTGGCGAGATGGGTCAGGTCTGCAATATCGGTGCGAAAGCCGTGACGGCGGAAGAGTTGCGGAAGCAGCAACCCGTCGTGCATCGTGGTGCGGATCTCAGCGTGGCCGCCCGTTTTGCGGTACGCTTCGCCGCGCGCCATCAGAAACTGGCCACAACCTGCTCCAAACCCAGGCGCGGGAAGCGTTCGCATTCCGGCCAATGGCAGATACGAAAGCAGCACAAAGTGAATCAACGGCAACAGCAGCCACTCCAGCGTGGTCTCTGTCTCTTGACGGGGAAAACCGCTGACCAGATCGGATCGGGAGCGTGCCAGGAAGACTGCCATGCAAGCCAATGCATCCGGTGCAAGCCGCACATCAGCATCGAGGAAGCAGAGAAGATTCGACTGCGCCAGTGACGCGAGCGTGTAGCACGCATGCTGCTTGCCATTCCAACCATGCGGCAGCACGGGTGAAGATGCGAGACGTACCCGGGGATCGCGCGCGGCAATGGCCTGAACGATCTCGGCGGTCCGATCGGTCGAGGCATCGTCGAGCACGATGATCTCGAACTGGATACCGCGCGAGGCCAGGAGGCTCGCGAGCGAGGCGGCAATCACCCGCTCTTCATTGCGGGCAGGAATGAGCACCGAGACGGTCTCGGGAAGCTGGCAATTGCCCGTGGCGATGCAACCCCCGGCAGGACTAGGCTCGCGATACAGAAACATGTTCCAGACCCAAAGCAATGCGGGCACGACAGCACAGCAAAACGCGAGCGTGATCAATATCGTGCTCATCATTGGCGGATGCTTCCGTGGCTGCCCTGATAGGCACGGCCGCTCAGCAGTGCCAACAGGCGTTTCCACGCTTCATACACCCCGCCAATGCCAACCCGGCCGGCGAGGACGGTCGAAAACAGCTCTGGATTGCGCAGGGAGGCGAGGGCGGCGAGTTCATCCTGGGCGCCTGCCAGGGCGGAAGCCAATTCGTCATTCCACTCCGCGGTGGTGCGGGCATGGCCATCTGTGACTCGGATCGGCTCGCCGCAGTTGATCAGAGCTTCCGGCAAACGCTCATCCCAAAAGGTGTACTCGAACGCCATCGGGACCAGGGTGCAGCTTCCGAGTCGAGCCACCAGCGCCGCCAGACCCGGCTGCAATAATTTGGGACGGGCGCGGATATCGGTAAACCGTCCTTCGGGTGTAACCCAGAGAACCGAACCCGGCGTCGCAGCGATCTCACGCGCCGCTCGGAGAAACTGGGCCGCGCCACGGTGGGTTCCCGCTTCCACCGGAAACAAACCCATTTTGCGAAGCACTGAGTAATGCTTCAAAGCCGCAGCGTCCATGGGCGCGTAATGCGTACCAGCGGGCATCAGGTGACGTGATACCACGATGCACGCGAGCGGGTCCCACCAGGAAGCGTGATTCGCGAAGACGATCAGCGGTCCACTTGTGTCGGGAAAGCGTTCTCCGTGGCCCAGCCGCACCGCACGGAAATGGCGGCCAACGTACCAGTGCAAATAAGCGGCGAAGCATGCCAGGAGCCGGCGAGACGGTCGGACCAGTGCTTCAGGCATGGACGAAGATCCTTTCTCTTACGCGTGCGCCAAAAGGTGTTCGGCCTGTTTGCGTGCGGAAACTGCCGCATCCGCACCCCGATACCGCTGATCCAGAGCATCGGCGGCGATCCAACCGCTCATCATCACCATCGGCATTCCGGGGCCGGGATGAGCTGCTCCACCTGCCAAATATAATCCTGGAACGTCAGGACTCGCATTAGCCGGCTTGAAGGCGCCATTCCAACGGCCGTGGCTCGATATGCCGTAAATCGCTCCATTCAGCACCTTATATCGGTTGTGAATGTCGACCGGCGTCAGTGCACTCTCATACACGATTCGATCTTCAAGGTCGGTTAGCCCCGCTGTCCGCTTGAGCTTGTTGAGAATGACCTGGCGGTAGGCTGGAAACATCTTAGACCAATCGTGTTTCGGCCGCAGGAATGGCGTGTGCACCAGAACATAGAGTGCGTCACCGCCGGCTGGCGCCGTGGTTGGGTCACTGCACGACGTCGAGGCCAGATAGCAAGTAGGATCAGGAGCCGGCTCAGCCAGATCGTAGATGTGATGAAACTCCTCGTGCGGATCGCGGGAGAAAACAAAGTCATGGTGGGCCAGGTGCTCGTAACGCTGCCTGAGCCCAAGGTAGAGCACTACGCCGGAGCACGCCGGTTCATATTCCCTGCGCTTGTCGAAGGTATCGGCCACCGCACCGCCCAGCAGTTCGCGATAAGTCCGCACCGCGTCTTCATTCGAGACCACGGCATCAAAGCGGTGTTGTTCTCCGTCGTTAGTCTCAAGGCCAATGACTGCTCCGTTCTCCACCAGCAGACGTTGAATCTCGACCGAGGTGTGATAGCGCACCCCCAATTCGCTGCCTAAGCGAACCAGCGCTTGGGGAACGGCCCGGGTCCCGCCCTTGGGATACCAGATTCCCTGCTCCGCCTGCATGTGACCAATGGAGCAGAGGATCGCCGGCGAATTATCCGGGGACGAACCTACATATTGCACATAGTGGTCGAGCATCTGGGCCACGCGCGGATCCTTGATGAATTCGCGGATGGTCCCGGAAACCGTCTGCCCCAGGCGCATGCTCATCACATCTTTCAGAACCGAAAGCTGGAAGGTTCCACCGATGTCGAAGGTATCGCGCATCGAGCCTACCGACTTCCAGAAGAAGAATTTGTCGGAGATCGAGTGCAGCCGTTCAGAAAGCTGCATGAACTCGGTGAAGCGCGCGCCCAGTCCAGGTTCTCTCATTTCGAGCGATGCCGCCATGTCGCGCACGTCGTGTTTCAGATCGAGCACCGTACCGTCGTCGAAAAAGCAGCGCCACTGGGGATCGAGACGAACCAGGTCGAGGTAGTCATCCATGTTGCGGCCGGCTTCACAGAAAATACGTCGCAGTACCGATGGCTGAATCAGGATGGTAGGACCCATATCGAAACGGAAACCCTGCTCCTGCAAGACCGCGGCCTTGCCCCCGAGCCAGGGATTCTTCTCGAACACCTCTACCTCATAGCCGCGCGCCGCTAAGGTGCAAGCGGCCGCAAGCCCACCCAATCCGGAACCGATCACTGCAACCCGCATGGTGTCTTTTCTCCTCAATCGATTCTGGAAGCGGCCCGCAAAAGTCTGCGCAGGCCAGTCCAGCGAGCGCGCCATCCTCCGCCATGAACCGCCTGGAGGTAGGACGCGAAAAACGGCTGATGCGCTGCCGTGGTGGGACGGTAGGCACGCAGGTCGCGGCCGTGTTGGGTCAGCACGGTCTTGAGCACCGTCATCTCGAGCAAGCCTTCGCGTCCACGGGTCATGCCGAAGCCGCTCGCTTTGCGGCCGCCAAAACTTAAGCGCGGATCTGCCGCAGCGACGATCAGATCATTCACCAGCACAGAGCCGACCGGCAGTTGTGCCGCGAGAGCCTGCGCGTCTTTCTCCGGCCCGAAGATGGCCGCGGCCAGCGCGTAGGGGCAAAGGCCGTGAAGATCGACTGCGGTTGTAGTATCGGGAACCTGCAACACTGAAAGTACCGGGGCGAAGATGTCGCTCTGGGTGATGCGCATGCCGGCGGAGGCGTTCATGACCACGGCATATTGCAATGCCTCCAAAGCGCCTTCTATCTGCACTTCCCCGCCCCGCCGTCGCGCGTCTTCGAACAAGTCCGCCAATTGCGTCTGGGTGCGCACGGGAAGCGTAACGGCGGGCAGGTCGCTGAACTTTTTCATCATCGCGGGAATCAGGCCGGGATGTTCACCCACAAGGAAGAGACGGCGTGGCGCCATGCAGATGGCGGACCCGTTCAGCCGCAGTCCGAAGGCCAACGCGGCAGCCACTCGCTCAACCGGAGCGCCAGGCAACACAAATACCGCATCGCATCCTGATAGCTCGACAACCGCGGGCGTCGTGTTATCTGCAAGGTAACCGAGAACAGCGGCCCCCGTGGCGTTTGAGCCGGTGAGAAATACTTTGTCGACTCCGGCCACGATCGCTTCGATTCCGGCCTGCGGCGAAGTTGGCAGCACCTGCAGCAAAGCAGGGTCGAGGCCGCAGCCCACCAGAATCTCGCGCAACGCCTCCGCAGCGGCGGCTCCGCCCTCGGCAGGCTTCCAAAGGACAGCGTTGCCGGCGGCGAGCGCTTGCAGTGCCTGCACTCCGGGCAGGAACAACGGATAGTTCGCAGGAGCAATGATGAGCACCACCCCCAGCGGCTCGCGCATGGTCTCGGCCGTCACTCGGTTTAGCCAGAATGGCCGTGTATGGTCGCTGAGCCGCTGAGGGACAAGAATCCAACGCGCCTCGCGCTCCAAAAAGCGGCAGGCTTCCGCGAGCGGTAGCACCTCTGAGACCAGCGTATCCGCCACGTTGCGATGGAGCGCGCCCAGCCGCTCGCAGGGCACACTCTGGGCCAGCTCGACTCCGGTGGCGGCGATGCAGTGCCGGGCCCGGCGAAGAACCGCCAAACGGAAGGTTAATGGCTTGCGCGCCCATAGTTGCTGGGCTACCCGCGCCTGCTCGAGAGCACCGGCGTCCAGAAACGGGGCAACGAGTTTGCGCTCTATTCTCAACGGCATAATCTTACGATGCGGCTTCGTAGAGTGCAGCTTCGGTCAGCGCGGGCTGGACGTCCCACTGCGGCTCGACCTTCAAGTCTTCCAACAGCAGCCGGGATGTGATGCGAGCCGATTCAAAGATCACCGGCAAACCGCTGCCGGGGTGCGTGCCTCCCCCCACCAGGTAGACGCTGTCCAGATCTTCAAAGCGATTGTGCGGACGCAGGTGCAACATCTGACGCAGGTTGTGCGCCATGCTGAAGGTGGAGCCTTTGTGCAGAGCGAACTCCGACCCCCAACCTTCCGGCGTCAAAATTTTCTCGAAGCGAATGCGGTGCTCAACGTCTTCGATGCCGATCTTCTCCAGTTGGCGCAGAGCAAGGGCGCGAAAGCTTGCTTGCTGCTCGGCCCAATTCACGTTGCGATGCTCGTGGGTCACGGGGAGCAGAACGTAGAGCGTGCTCATCTTCTTTGGCGCGAGCGTGGGATCGGTAACGCACGCATTCTGGACGTAAAAGGATGGGTCGGCGGAAAGTTGATGTAGTTCCTCGATGTCGCGCAGATTCTGGCGGTAGTCCTTCGCCAAATAAATGGTGTGATGCGACACCTCATCATAGCGGCCTTCGATGCCCAGGTAGAGCATGAAGGTGGAGCACGAAAAGCGCTTGCTCTCGATTTTGCGATCGGTCCAGCGGCGGCGGATGCTGTTGGGGACCATGCGCTGCATGGCCTGGGCGAAGTCTGCATTCACGACAACGGCGTCGGCCGGCAGGGTGCGGTTAGCCGTGCGCACCGCGGTGCACTTGCGGCCGGCGAACATCATCTCTTCCACTGGCTCGTTGAGCAGTACCTTGGCGCCCAGTTCCTGCGCTATGCGGGCCATGGCCTGGGTCACCGCTCCGCAGCCACCTACGGGATGAAAGACGCCATGCTCGTACTCAAGAAAGGAGAGGATGCTGAACAGACTGGGACAGGTAAACGGCGACATGCCGAGGTACTTGGACTGAAAACTGAAGCCGAGACGAATGCGTTCGTCTTTGAAATAGCGCTGCAAATCCGAATCCAGCGAGCTCCACGGGCGCAGGAGCGGCAACAGTTTGACCATATCGAGCTTGGCCAGGTCGCGCCAGCTTTCAAACGGCGATTCGAGAAAAGGAGTGAAACGCTCCAGCTTGTTGCGGTTGTCGCAGAAGAAGCGGTGGAAGCCCTGAGCATCGCCCGGGCTGAGCTGGGCGATGGCGCGCTCCATCCGCTCAATATCCGGTGTTGCGAGTAACTCGCCACCCGCGCCGAAGACCAGGCGGTATTGGGGATCCAGCCGGTACATTGGGATCTCTTCGTCGAGATCGCGGCCGGCAGCAGACAGAATTTCGCGCAAGACGCGCGGGTAGAGGAAAAACGTCGGTCCGGTGTCGAATTTGAAGCCGTTCCGTTCCAGGGTGGAGGTGCGCCCACCCACTACCTCTCGTTTCTCTACTACGGTGACGTCGATCCCTGACTTGGCCAGTAAGATAGCAGCGGCCAATCCTCCCGGACCGGCCCCGACGATAACGACCTTCTGCGATGGCTTGATCATGCTGGTATGAAAATGCGGGTAGCCCTTTATGTTTCGGCAACTTACGCCGATGTCTTAATTTTTCACAATCGTTCCCTGTGCGCTACGGGGCTGGACTAACCGATTCCAGTGGGATGGAAGTGTCGGGTTCGTTTTTGAAACATACGATGCGGGCACGCCGAAAGTGAAACCACAGATCCCTACACTACGCTTAGCGCGGCAGGAGAGCCGCTGTGGCGCGGCCTTGGCGGATCAGGTCCGGCAGTCCTACGCCGTAATACGCGCTGCCTACGAGATGCAGATGCGGCAGGGTGCGGACGAGAGCGTCGAGCTCGGCCATACGGTCTAAATGGCCCACAGCGTATTGCGGTAGCGACCGTGGCCAGCGACGGACCACTGTCTCCACGGTTTCTGGCATAGGACCCAGAAGGCGGCTGAGTTGCACGCGAGCTCGGGCAATCAGCGCATCGTCCGTTTCGCCCAATAGGGCGTCTCCACCAAAGAAGGCGCGCAGCAGGATTGCTCCCTCGGGCACACGGCCGGGAAACTTCTGATCCACAAACGTGCAGGCCAGAAGAGGATGGTCTTCACTGCTTGCGCCTGGCGGGACTACAAAGCCAAAGCCCCGCGGGATGCGCATACGCCTCGCTTCCGCAGGAGCGAAGGCCAGGGCCACAACAATAGCGGACGTAGCCTCGCCCGGCAGCAACTTGGCCATATGCGGCGGCAGCAACGCTTGCGTCACGTGCGGTGGTGTTGCCACTACCACCGCATCAAAATGATCCTCACCGGAGGGGGTGGAAAGCCGCCAGCCATCGCCCTCTGCCTCGATACGCAACACTGGCTGACCCATACGCAGCGCGTTCGGCGGCAGCTTCTGCACCATGGCTTCGATCAGGGTCCCAAGACCATTCTTCAAGGTGGTGAAGATCGGCAGAGACGGTTGTTGCGCGCGCCGCTGCACGGCTTGCACTAGGCTGCCCTGTTCTGTTTCAATGCGGACAAACATCGGCATAACGGCGCGCACACTGAGTTGCTCTACGTCTCCGCCAAAGACCGCCGCCAACAACGGACCGGCGATGGTGCGGGTCACTTCGTCCCCGAAGTGACGGCGGACGAAGTCGGCGACGGACTCATCGTGGTCCGGCGCCGATGCCTTCAATTCTTCCGCGCGTTTTGGCTCTCGCAGATAGGCCAGCCGGGCCTGCCAGCTGAACAACGGGGATTCCAGCAGCGGCCCCCACTTCGACGGCACCATCATGCGCATGCCGTCGGGAATGGGAACGAGCTCGCGCCCGTGCTGCACGTAGGTGCGCCGCCATTGGTCGTGAGAGCAGATGATCTGGTCTTCCAGGCCAAGCTCGACGGCGAGCTCGCGGGCCCAGGGTTTTTCCGTCACCCAGGAATCCGGGCCGCATTCGATGACGAATCCCTGGCGATGGACAGTTTCTACAATGCCACCCAGCCGGTTTGAGGCTTCGAAGAGAGTGAACGCGACCCCGTCGCAGGCTAGCTGGTATGCAGTGGCCAGCCCAGCGAGACCGCCGCCGGCAATTGCAATCATGAAACCGCGACGGGCTTGGAGAGCTCTTTCGCGGCCAGGCGAGCGAAGCCCTGCTCCGCTAGATCTTTGAGGGCAGCAGTGAGCACGGGAGAGTCGTTGAGCGACTGCGGGCGCACTACCTCGAGACCGATGCCGGCGGCGAAATCCTTGAAGCCGATATCGATGTCGTACAGGATCTCGACGTGGTCACAGAGGAACCCAATGGGTTGAATCACCACCGCCGTGTGTCCCTCCTGACGCAGCGCCGCAAGGGTATCCTCCACCGTGGGGCCGATCCAGGCTGCGCCCGACATCCCCTGGCTTTGGAAAGCGAAGTACCATTCGGCTGCGGTCAATCCCGGGGTGCGTGCGGCCACGTTGGCCGCGGTTCGCTTGGCTTCAACCGGGTAGGGATCTGGAGTCGGCTGCCCTTCGGCCGCCTGAATGGTGCGGCACGGGACACTGTGCGCGGTAAACAAGACGGGCGCGACGGCGTCGATGCGTTCCGACAGACTTTGCCACACCGGCTGCAGGCGCCCGGCAAAGGCTTGCGCAAGCAAGGGATGATCAGCCCAGCCGTCGATAAAATCCATCTCGATGGCGCCCGCGGCTTCGGCAAATGCAGCGCGGCGATATAGCCCCACACTGGTGCGCGAATTCTGCGGCGCCAGGCAGATGGCGACGGCCGAAGTAATGCCATCCTCTCGCATCTGGCGCACCACATCGACAATGTAGGGCTTCCAGTTGCGCATACCGACGTAGACCGGCAGGTCGAGCGCGGCCGAGAGCAACCGCCCTTGATCGAACGTGAGTTCCGTTAAAGGACTCGATCCGATGAGACTGTATCGGTGACGAATCTCTTGCACCACAGACTCCGGCATCGGTCGACCGCTGGTGACATTGCGCAGGTATTCAGGGATCTGGTCCAGAGTCTCGGGGGTTCCATGCGCGAGCAGCAAGATCGCGGGCTTGTCAGACATGGGCATCCTCCAGCGAGAATTCGCGCACAAACTGCACCACGCGCTGCACGTTTTCGACGGGGGTTCCGGGCACGATGCCGTGCCCCAGGTTGAAGATGTGTCCCGGGCGGCCGCCCGCCTGGGTGAGGATTTGGCATACCCGTTGGCGGAGCAGATCTTCTTCGGCAAAGAGAGTGATGGGGTCGAGATTTCCCTGCACAGCGACGGCGTGGCCAAGCGCGGTCCAGCCCCGATCCAACGGAATTCGCCAGTCGAGGCCTATCACATCGGCGCCGGTCTCGCGCATGGCAGGCAACAGGGTGGCGGTGTCGACGCCGAAGTAGATGACGGGGACGCCAAGGGCCTGCACCTGGCGGATGAGGCGGGTGGTCACGGGCAGAACGAAGTCGCGGTAATCCGCCGGGCTGAGTGCTCCAGCCCAGCTGTCGAAGATCTGGATGACGTCCGCGCCGGCTTCTACCTGCTGGGCGGCGTATTCGCCGAGCACTGTCGCCAGTTTCTCCAGCAGCAACTGCCACACGGACGGCTCGCGATACATCAGCGTTTTGGTAAAGGTGTAGTTGCGCGATCCGCCGCCCTCGATCATGTAGCTGGCGAGCGTGAAGGGGGCTCCGCAGAAGCCGACGATGCCAATGCGGTCTTGAAAATGAGCCACCACTTTACGGATGGCTTCGGACACATAGCCGAGTTCGTGGGCGCGATCGATTCGCAGGTTGTCCACATCGGCGGAGGTACGCACAGGATGGTGGATCACCGGCCCTTCTCCGGCCAGGAACTCAAAGTCCAGCCCCATCCCTTCGAGCGGAAGAAGGAGGTCGGCGAAGATGATCGCGGCATCGACGTCGAGCTTCTCCGCGGCGGTGATAGTCACTTCCGCGGCAAGATCGGGGCTTTTGCAGATTTCGAGGAGGGAATGGTGGCGGCGGACGGCCTGGTATTCGGCCATGTAGCGCCCGGCCTGACGCAGGAACCAGACTGGGGTCCGATCGACTGGCTGACGCAGACAGGCGCGGACGAAGCGGGTTCCGCTGTTGAGGCTGACTGCAGTGGATCTTGGCTGGACTAGAGTCTTTTCCGGCATGCCGACCTTCAGGTTAGCACTTCGGCCGGGGTTGATTTTGTGCCGTGAAAACACGGGTTCCCACGCTCCGGCCGGGATGCCAACGCAAATGGTATTGGCATCCCGGCCGGTCGCGCGCTAGGGAGCGGTGGAGAAGCGGAAGACCGTAACGTAGTGGTAGGTCTGTCCCGGCTTAAGCTCGCTGGTTGGAAATTTTGGATGGTTTGGCGAATCCGGGAAATGCTGCGTCTCCAGGCAAAAGCCCGTGCGCCGGGCGTATATGTGCCCGTGCTTGCCGTGCAACGTTCCGTCAAGAAAATTGCCGGAGTAGAACTGCACCCCGGGCTGCGTCGTCTCCACCGTCAACACCCGGCCGCTACCCGGGTCAGTGACCTGCGCAGCTTCCTGCAGAACACCCATCTTTCCATTCAAAACGTAATTGTGGTCGTACCCCATGCCCAGCTTCATCTGCTCGTTGCTGTCGTTGATGCGCGCGCCAATTGCCGTCGGTTTATGAAAATCCAGCGGCGTGCCCGCCACCGGCGCCAGTTCTCCCGTAGGAATCAGGTTGGCGTCGACCGGGGTATACCGGTCCGCCGGAATCATAACGACGTGGCCCAAAATATCCCCGTTGCCCTCCCCGGCGAGATTGAAGTAGCTGTGATTGGTCAGATTCAGCACCGTGTCTTTGTCCGTGGTCGCAAAGTACTCGATCTTGAGCGCATGCGCGTCCAACGTGTAGCGCACCCGCGCCGTCAGCGTCCCCGGAAAGCCCTGATCTCCATCCTTGCTGACCAGAGTCATTTCCACACCGTTCGGAATCTCGTGTCCCTGCCAAACATGCTTGTCGAAGCCGATGAGGCCACCGTGCAGCGTGTTTGTGCCATCGTTTGCCGGCAGATGATAAGCCTGGCCGTCCAGGCTGAACGTCGCGTGGGCGATGCGGTTTCCATAGCGCCCGACCACCGATCCGAAATAGCTTTTGGGGTCGGCTGTGTAGCCAGCCAGGGACTCGTAACCGAGAACAATATCCGCGACTTTCCCACTGCGATCCGGCACCTCGAGCGAAACGACGCGTGCGCCGTAGGTCATGATCCGGGCCTTGAGCGCACCCTCTTCCAGGGTATAAATCTCCACCTTGGTTCCATCCGGCATCTCACCGAATACAGACTTGGTCACCTTCGCCTCCAGATGCGATGCCATGGGCACCAGAATGAACAACAAACAAATCGCGTTGCGTAACATGCTCCACCAACTCCTTGCGCGTGCGCGCCTGCAAACCGTTATGGATACTAATGCATTTGATCCAAGGCTGTATCACGGCACCCTAAATGATTGATTTTATTGACAATTTAGCCGTTCGGGCATCGTTGACCATTACTAAACGGGAGTACTTTTATACCGCGGTTTGTTACCCAAAAGTTGTAGCCATTTCCTGGGAAGCGACTATTCTACGAATCAAGCGGTGGTTCTGGACGACTGCTTGTTGATTCTTCGGGGGAGGGATTCAATTGAAGCAGCCGGCTACGAATCACCGCGAATACATTTCTAACAGCAGCAACGCCGAGGTAACCCTCGACGATGCCCGGGCTACCGCCCTGGAACGCATCGTGAGCCTGTCGATGGACTACCAAAGGGGCGTTGGCCTGGTGCAGTTCCGGAACGGCGTCGACGCGGTGATTGCGTCGACCGGCTACAGCCAGCTGATCGAGAAATTACTTGAAATCCTCTAAGCCCGTTCCTGCGCGCCGCCGCCTGGCGGCCACCGGCCTCCACGAACCCTTCGTGGCGCTGTTATGGACCAAGCCGGTCCAGCTCAGTCTGATTCTTGCCAAAATCACCCTTTAGACCCTGATCCGGCTCCGTGGGTTATGATGCCTGCAAGGACAACGGATCCATGGTCAACTATCTTGAACTTCCGGTTGGGGATAAGTCCCCTGAGGTGATTCACGCAGTCATTGAGATTCCTGCGGAAGGCATCAACAAGTACGAGTACGACAAGCAGCTGCATGTATTTCGCCTGGACCGCAATCTCTACTCCCCGGTGCACTATCCCGGAGACTATGGCTTCATCCCATCGACGTTGAGCGAAGACGGCGACCCTTTGGACGTGCTGGTGCTGGTCGACGCCCCGAGTTTTGTCGGATGCGTCATGCAGGTGAGGCCGATCGGCCTGCTCGAAATGCTCGATCAGGGCGTGCCCGACGAGAAAGTTCTTGCCGTGGGCAAGAACAACCCGCGCTATACCGACGTGTGGAACTATTCCGAGATCTACCCGCACATGCTGAAGGAAATGACCCACTTCTTTGCCATCTACAAGGATCTCGAAGGCAAGCGCGTTGAGGTGAAGGGATGGCGCGACGCAGCGTTTGCGCGCACCAAGGTTGTCGAAGCCGTCAACCGCTTCAAAGAGAACAAGGCGGCAACCAGCGGAAATCGCTAGGCATGCTTCAGCTATAATCCGAGCAGCGAAGCGTGGAGAGATGGCCGAGTGGCTGAAGGCGGCGGTTTGCTAAACCGTTGTAGGGGCTAACACCTCTACCGGGGGTTCGAATCCCCCTCTCTCCGCCATATCCATGAGGCCCGCGAGCACTTTATGAGTGCAAAGATCGGGAACGTCCTACACCAGCTCCTCGCGTACTGCCATCCGCACGTCAAACACATCATCACCCAGACGCTTGATCAAAGCACCCTTCAGGATGAATCTGCTGGCCTGGATCCACAGAAGTCCCACATACGGAATCAGGCCGTAAGAATCCAAAGAGGCGAATGCGTGGATCAGGTCACGGCATTGCTGCCCGACACCAAGTAGCGTCCCCATTTATAATCGGCCTCGATGAAGGCACATGTTTATGTCACGCTGAAACGTACGGTCCTCGATCCCCAGGGACAAACGATCCATGGTGCCCTGAAGCGCATGCAGTACACCGCGGTGGAAGACGTCCGCCAAGGGAAATACTTCCAACTCACCCTGCGAGCCATGGATTCCGGTGAAGCGCAAGCTGAGGTGGAACGGATCGCCCGCGACGTGCTCACCAACCCCGTGATCGAAGAGTTTACCTACCGTCTAGAGGAATAAGCCTCACCCGTACAATGAAGGTCTATGTGCGGAATTGTGGGATATGTCGGCCCGAAAGACGTCGTCTCTGTCATTCTGGAAGGCCTGCGGCGACTGGAATACCGTGGCTATGACTCTGCCGGCATCGCCGTGGGCACCGCAGGACAAGCCCTCGAATTACGCCGCGCCCCGGGCAAGCTGCGCAATCTGGAAGAGGCGATCCGCCAGCATCCCATCCATGGCACTTACGGCATCGGCCATACCCGCTGGGCGACCCACGGACGGCCTACGGAAGAAAACGCCCATCCCCACCGCGACTGCACCGGCCGCATTGTCGTGGTACACAACGGCATCGTTGAAAACTATCTCGATCTGAAACGCGAGCTCGCGGCCGAAGGCCACGCCTTCGTTACTGAGACCGATACCGAGGTGATCGCCCACCTTATCGAGCAGGAGATGCGCTCCGCGGAGAGCTCCGGCAAGACCATGCCCCTGGATGAAGCGGTGCGCCGGGCGGCTCGCCGGCTGACGGGCGCCTATGCCATCAGCGTGATCTCCGCCGATACACCGGATACGATCGTGACCACCCGCAACGGTCCTCCCGCGGTGGTCGGCGTAGGCGAAGGCGAGGCGTTCGTCGCCTCGGATGTTCCCGGAATTCTGCACCACACCCGCATGATGTACTTCCTAGCCGATGGCGACCTGGCCGTGCTCACGCCGCATGGCGTGCACTTCACCGACCTCGCGGGGCAGCCGGTGGTGCGCAAGGTGGAGAAGATTCTCTGGGACCCGATCCAGGCGGAAAAGGGCGGCTACAAACACTTCATGCTTAAGGAGATTTTCGAGCAGCCGCGGGCGGTGCGGGATACCACGCTGGGCCGTATTTCACTCGATACCGGCGAGGTCTTTCTAGGAGAAATGAAAATCACAGACGACCAGTTTCGTGCCGCGAGCCAGGTGAATATCGCTGCCTGCGGCACCAGCTGGCATTCCGCGCTGGCCGGCAAATACATGATCGAACGGCTGGCCCGCATTCCAGTGGAAGTGGATTACGCCAGCGAATACCGCTATCGCGATCCGATCGCCGACGCGAAAGCGCTGGGTATGCTGATCACCCAGTCCGGCGAGACTGCCGATACGCTGGCGGCGCAGCGGGAGATGATCGCCAAGGGTTCCATGACGGTTGCGATTTGCAACGTGGTTGGCTCCATGGTGGCCCGGGAAGCCCACGGCACGATTTATACCCATGCCGGGCCGGAGATAGGGGTCGCGTCCACCAAGGCATTCACCGGCCAGCTAACGGCGTTGTTCTTGTTTGCGCTCCACATGGCGCAAAAGCGGGGAACGATTGCTCCTGCGGAAAGCACCGCTCTGGTCGATGAGCTGAGCCGCATCCCGGGCAAGATTGAAGAGGTTTTGCGACAGCGTGACGGGGAATGCAAAAAGCTGGCGAAGGTATTTGCGTCGGCATCTAATTTTCTGTTTCTCGGGCGCGGAATTCACTTTCCGATTGCGCTTGAGGGGGCACTAAAGCTCAAAGAGATCTCCTATATCCACGCCGAAGGCTATCCGGCCGGAGAGATGAAGCATGGGCCCAATGCATTGATCGACGAACAGTTGCCCGTAGTGGTGCTGGCAACCAGCGATGCCGCCAGCCCGGAATCCGTGCTGCGCTACGAGAAGACGGTTTCGAATATCCAGGAAGTGACGGCGCGATCTGGCCGGGTGATTGCCGTGGCGACGGAGGGAAACCAGCAGATTCGTGACTTGGTGGAGCATGTGATTTACGTGCCTAACGCGCCAGAATTGTTGGTTCCGTTGCTGGAAGTTGTTCCTTTGCAATTACTGGCATACCACATTGCGGTACGAAGAGGTTGCGATGTCGATCAGCCGCGGAACCTGGCCAAGTCTGTGACCGTCGAATAAATAGATGACCCTTGGGGAGGACGATTGCTACGGCAACTTAATACTGCGCGGCTAGCGCGCAGGCTTCTGCTTTCGGAACGCGCGGCTTGTTTCCATCTTGAATTCACGATCGACGGGTTGGAGAACTTCGATTTCCAACCGGGACAATTCGTATCGTTTGTCGCCGTCGACCCGGCAGGCAAGCAACAGACCCGGGCTTACTCGCTCGCATCGGCTGCGCGCGGCAACCGGTTCGACGTGTGCGTCAACCGGGTGGCGGGTGGGTTCTTCTCCAACCTGCTTTGCGATCTCGAAGTGGGACAGACCCTGGAATTTCACGGGCCGCACGGATTGTTCCTGCTGCGTGCTCCGCTGACGGATAGCATCCTGATCGCGACCGGAACCGGCATTGCTCCCATGCGGGGGTTTGTGGAGCATCTGTTTCCTGAGACGGGTGAGGACCGGAGTGAGAGGAAGAAGTTTTGGTTAGTGTATGGGACGCGGTATGAGTCGGAGATTTATTACGAAGAATATTTCGAGCGGATTGCGGCTACGCGGCCAAACTTTTTCTATAGCAAGACGCTGAGCCGTCCGCAGCCGGAGTGGACGGGAGCGAGCGGCTATGTGCAGGAGTTCGTGGAGCAGATTGCGCGCGAGCACGCGCGTGAACACGCTCCGGGTGGGCCGCCTTATAACATCCACGCCTACATTTGCGGGCTGAACGAGATGGTTTCGGCGAATCGAGACACGCTGAAGAGCATCGGCTGGGAGAGAAAGCAGATTATCTTCGAGCGTTACGACTAGGTATCCCCGACTAAGTTGACCCAACCAAAGTATCCCCGACCAGGTATTCCCAACTTAGGGTGCCCCATATCTCGCATGCCGTTGGCGAGATGTGGGGCACCCGGGTCCGGGATTTGCGTCATTGTTACTTCAAGGTGAAGGCGACGTAGACGCCGCCTGAAGGCTTCCTGCTCGATTGCCCGCCACCAGCGGCGATGACCACGTATTGCTTCCCGTCCACCATGTACGTCGCAGGAGTCGCCAATCCTGAAAACGGCAGCTCAGCCTCCCACAGCAGCTTCCCAGTGCTTTTGTCGTAGGCGTGAAATTTTTCGTCGAAGACGCTGGCGCCGATAAATAGCAATCCACCCGCCGTCACCACCGGGCCGCCGTAATTGTCCGAGCCTGTATCCGGCATGCCTTTGGCCACCAACTCCGGGTACTGCCCGAACGGAATCTTCCACAAATATTTGCCGGTGTTCAGATCGATCGCGCTCAGCGTCCCCCATGGCGGAGCGATCGCAGGATACCCCTCGGGATCCGTGAAGCGGCGAAAGCCGATGGTCTTATACGGCATGTCATCGGTGGTCTTTCCGCCGTCTGCCTCAGCAGCAACTCTGTCGGAGGAAGCCTTCGCCTTCGGCTGCTGCTGTTGCGGAGCCCTGGTCAAATAGCGGACCACCGCCTGCACATCCTCATCGCTGAGGCTCGGGAAGGGAGGCATGCGGCCTTTACCTCCGCGAATGGTGGCCGCAATCTCCTGATCGGTCAGGATGCCTTCGATGCCCCACAACGCAGGAATCGCCGGAGGAGAGCCAGCCCGGTTGATGCCGTGGCAACCACTGCACTGATTCTGATAAACCCGCTCGCCGGCGCTGCCCGCAGGAGGAGGAACTGTCAACCCCACCAGCCACGCCGTATCGTTGGCGTTGACATAGAGCACGCCGCCGGGATCGGTCGCGACACCGCCCCACTCCCCGCCGCCGGCAAAGCCCGGCATGTCGACGGTGAGCTTATCTACGCTAGGAGGCACGAACTGGCCTCCCCCAATCATGGAACTGAACTGCTTCACCGCCCAAGCGTGCGCCTCCGGCGTCCGGTTGGTAAGCGTATCTATGGTGGTGCTTTGTTGGGTATAGGGCTCCGGCAATTTCGGGTACGGCTGGGTCGGCGAGGTGACCTCTCCAGGGACAGTGCTCGTGGGAACAGGAATTTCGTCAATCGGGAACAGCGACTTGCCGTTGCTACGGTCAAATACATACAACAGGCCAGACTTGGTAGTCTGCGCAATCGCATCCACCTGCTTGCCCTCGTGCGTGACCGTCACCAGGGCGGGAGGTGCAGGAAAATCGCGATCCCACAGATCGTGATGTACTCCCTGAAAATGCCAAATGCGCTTACCTGTCTCCGCATCCAGCGCGATCAATGAATCCGCAAACAAGTCGTTGCCGACGCGATCCCCGCCGTAGAAGTCGAAGACCGCCGAGCCCGTGGGGACATAAATGATTCCGCGCTTTGCATCGACCGTCATCCCCGCCCAGTTATTGGCCGCTCCAGCATTTTTCCACGCATCCTTGGGCCAGGTGTCGTAGCCGAATTCTCCCGGATGGGGAATGGTGTGAAAGGTCCAGCGAAGCGCGCCGGTACGCACATCGAACGCGCGGATATCGCCCGGAGGTGCGGGATGGGTTTCCGGATTCGAACCTCCGACGATGATGAGATCCTTATAAATGCTGCCCGGTGTCGTGAGCGCGACCGACTGCTGCTCATACGGTTCGCGCAAACCCTTACGAAGATCGATGCGCCCATTCTCCCCAAAACCGGGGATCAGCTTGCCCGTGGTGGCATCGAGAGCATACAGATAGTAGCGAGCGCCGGCCAGGATGCGGCTTTGTTTGCCGTCGCTCCAGTAAGAAACGCCGCGCGTGACCATATATCCGGTGAGATCAAAGTCATACTTCCAAAGCAGCTTGCCCGACGCGGCGTCGAGGGCGATGACGCTCTTGCGCGGGGTGGTGGTGTAGAGCACCTTGCCCACGATGATGGGACTGGCCTCGATTCCACCCTTTTCCCCGGTGTCGTACTTCCACGCCACCACCAGGTTCTTTACGTTGTCACGGTTGATCTGCGAGAGGTTGGAGTAGTGAGTCCCGTCGACGCCACCATACGCCGGCCAGTCGTGAACTTCGGCCGCAAAGCAACTGCCGGCCATCAGGCCTAGCCCTAAAACTACTTTCAACATCCCCATGCGCTCGTGAACCTCAACCGCCCGATTTTACAGGATGCGCTCTAGAACTCTTTCCACTCCGTGCCCCGCTCCAGCATGATGGAGGCCTGGAACATGGCCCGCGCATAGGCGATATCGAAGACCATGCCGGTATATCCACCACCACCGGGATATTGATTGCGGATCCCAACTTTGCGGTCATAATCGAGCGCCCGCTCATGCTCGGGATAGATAAGATGCGTGTACTTCACCTTGATCAGCTCACGCATCACCGCCAGCATGTTGTTTTCGCCCTGATCGATAAAGGTTTCAGTGTAGTCGTCGTGGGGCACCCGTACCACCGGATTACGATAGTGACAGTGATTGATACGGTCACGTGTACCAAAGTACTTGCATACTTCCACAGGATCGATTTCCATTTCACGGGAAACGCCGCATTCATAGGTAATGCCGTTGCACGGGCTGTTCACTACCGTAATCAATTTCTTCCAGCCTTCGAATGAGGCCATAATCTGGCCTGATCCGCGGGTCACAGCAATGGGCGGGTCATTCGGGTGCAGCGCCAGGCGCACATTCGATTGCTCACAGGTAGGGATGACTGCCTGGAGAAAGTAAGTGATGTTCTTCCACAACTCTTCGTTCGAATGCATGCCTTCGTCCGGGACGGTCGGCAGCTTCTCGACTCGACTGATGTTGAATCCGGTTAATCCCGCTCCGCCGCGGCCCTCCTCCAGGTAGTAGCCCTCGATTGCCCGATGGGCGTACCAGTTGTACTCCACGACCGGCAGACCTACTTTGCCTGCAGCCCGTACGGAAGTCTTGAAGTCCTCGATTTCTTTGTCGCGATCCGCGCCGGCACGCCCGTAGATGCAGTTGTTGAAGCCGGCAATCATCATATTGCCGACCTTCAGACCGCCGGTTTTCAGCTTGTCGACGGTCGCCTGCAAGTCTGCCTCGTGCCACGGCATCTTTGGGCCACCCATCAGCACGTTGTTCACCCCAAGCTGCTTGACCATACGCATCGACTCGTCGGTGATTTCCGAAAAGCTCAACGGCGCGCAAATCTTCGGCGTGTCGGGTCCTTCCTGCGGCATTCCCGGACCGTGCGGTCCCTTGTATTCCGTGGTCCCCTCGGCTGCAGCAGCCGGCAACACTGAGGCCGCCGACAACGCGGCAGCCGAACCGATTCCCTTCAGCAGGGCTCTTCTTGAAAAGTCAGAACTCATAGCGGTATTTCTCCTAAGTGGCGCAGGCTCCGGTCAGCGCGGTTTCGTCGCGTCTTTCAGTAATTGATCGAATTCAGAATGCGGCATCTTCAGCATTTCAGGATGAGCATTCACCCACTTGGCGAGACCCTGAAATTTCGCCGGCGTCCAGCCGCCTTCGAACTCGGCCCCGTTCTTACCTTCTTTGTTGAGTTCAAAGTTGTAAGCATCCATAAGGTTAGTAAATTCGGCGTGACTCACCGCACCCTCCGCCATGATGGCGGGAATGAAAATAACTCCGTCTGTCTTCGCCAGGACTAAGTCACCTGGCAAGACCACGGCGCGGCCAATGCGGACCGGTGCGTTGATCTCGGTGACCGTCATTTGCAGCAGGAAGGAGGGATCATAGCCTTTATAAAAACCGTTGAAGTTGGGGATCTCGCGGTTCTCTTCCTGGTCGCGAATGCCGCCGTAAAAAACAAACCCGGTGTGAGTATGGGCAGCGATACCGTTGCCAAGATTCGATCCGATCAAGGTTCCGTCGATGATCTTTCCCATGCCATCGGCGACATACACATCGCCGATCTGCAGTTCATTGATCGGCCAGCTGTTGTTGAAGCTTATACGCCCCTCTGCCTTCCCTTCGGCAGCGATCGCTTTGGCCATGTCGGCCCGCAGCGGCATGTATTGCGCGGTTAGAGCCCGGCCGGCAAATGGCTTTTCAATGTGCAGCGCCTGCCAGTCACCCTCGAATTGATTGGCGTATCCCTCTTCGCGCAGATAATCCCAAATGTCTTCGACCGATACATCGAGTGCGCGTTTCAGCAAATCATCCGGCACCTTCGGGCGGCCGTCGGGGAAGCGATCACCCTTCCAATCGGAGGTGTAGAACATCATTTGATCGTGCGTCATCTTTACCTGTGAGAAGGCGGACGAACCTCCCAGGATCGTCCCAAGCATCACGGCAACTGCCAGCATTTTTTTCATAGGAGTCTCCCGGGCACTCGCTCAGGGAGCGGGCGTCTTGGCTGCACGCTGCACCCTCTCGGCCATGATCGCATCGAATTCCGAACGCGGCATTTTCAACTTCTCAGGATGGGCCTCAATGTACTTGGAGAGCCCGGCGTACTTGGCCGGCGTCCAGCCACCTTCGAATTCAGCTCCGTTCTTGCCTTCTTTATTCAGTTCGAAGTTATAGTCGTCTTCCAGGCTGGTAAATTCCGCATGGCTGATTGCGTCTTCGGCCAGAATCGCAGGAATGAAGATAACCCCGTCGGTTTTGGCGAGAACAACGTCTCCTGGCAGCACGATCGCGCGGCCGATACGGATCGGCGCATTGATCGCCGTCAATTCCATCTGCGCCCACGCCGAGGGATCGTAACCCTTATAGAAGCCATTGAAGTTTGGGATCTCACGATTCTCTTCCTGATCTCGGATGCCGCCGTAAAAAACAAAACCGGTATGCGTGTGAGCCGCGATGCCGTTGCCCAGGTTGGAGCCGATCAACGTGCCTTCGATGACCTTGCCCATCCCATCGGCGACGTACACGTCTCCAATCTGGAGCTCATTGATCGGCCAACTGTTATTTCCGCTTACGCGCCCTTCGGCTTTGCCTTCGGCGGCAATCGCCTTTGCCATATCGGCGCGGGTGGGCATGTATTGCGCGGTGAGAGCGCGACCGGCGAAGGGCTTCTCAATGTGCAGAGCCTGCCAATCGCCCTCGAACTGATTGGCGTACCCTTTCTGGCGAAGGAAACCCCAGATATCTTCGATGGTGCAGTCGACGGCCCGCTTCAGCAAATCGTCCGGCACTTTGGGACGCCCATCCGGGAAACGGTCCCCTTTCCAATCCGAGGTGTAGAACATCATCTGTTCTTTGGTCATCTTCACCTGGGCAAAGGCAGAGCAAGCGCCTAGCGTGGAACACACAAGGACCGCAGCTACGATTAGTTTCTTCATCAGTTTTCTCCTGCAACCTCAAGCGAACGTATCATGTCGTCGCCCAGTCGGAATTTGTTTCGTTTCGCGGGCGACAAAGGGGCAGACGGATATTATTCCACCAACGCAGCACTTGCAACGAGTGATACCCTCCTCACTGAGCCGCATAGGAGCCTGTTGAGGTGGATGGCATCTCTGGAGTACATGCCTATTCCGTACCAATATCCGGTACGCAGAGAAGCTATGTTGTCGTGCAGGTGGTTACTCAGTCGGGTTTGATGGGTTACGGCGAATGCAGGCAGTTATCCAGCGGCGATCTTGCGGCCATCCGCGCAGTCGTGGTGGGCCAGTCATCGACGGCCTATGAGGTGCTGCAGTCCAGGGTTCCGCACGTTGCACGCGCCGCTCTGGATATGGCGCTTCTCGACATCCTTGGCAAAGCTACCAAGGCTCCGGTGTATCGGGTGCTCGGTGGTCCCACCCGAAATAAGGCGCGCGCCATTGTCCGCCTTTCAGGCACGTCCGATGGCGAGTTAGAGCGCGAGCTCGAAGCTCAACTTAGTCGCGGCTATGCAGCCTTTCTCGTCCCCATACCGCCGCCCGCGGCGCGCAACCAGGGCAGCGCTTACATCCACGCGGGCGTGGAACGCTTTCGCGCGATGCGCCGGATCGCGCCCGAAGCAGACTTCGCCTTTGCCTGCAGCGACGAACTTACCCCCGCAGATACAGCGAGTCTTGCCGCGGCCGTTGAATCGATGCATCCGCTCTGGTTCGACGCACCCTGTCCGGTCTCGAATCTATCGACGCTGCAAAAAATTGCTGACGAAACGGTCGTGCCGCTGGGCTTCGGCCGTGACATCGCGAACCCGGGAACGTTTCAGGATTTGCTGCGCGGCGGACTGGTTGACTTGCTTCGACCCGATGTCTTGATCTATGGCATCTCCGGTGTCCGCAAGTTGGCGGCCCTGGCAGAGACGTATTATGTAGCGGTATCGCCGTGGCACGATGCCGGTCCGGTGGCCACGGCAGCCGCGCTCCACGCAGCCGCTAGCATTCCTAATTTCTTTATCGTAGAACTACCCGGAAGTGGTGCCGGCTCGGCAACAGCGCACCACGGTTTTGTCGATTTACCGAAAGGCCCAGGGTTGGGCGTTGCTGTGGACGAAAAGGAACTGCAGCGGTACCAGATTTCATGAAGGGGCTCTGATATGACTGTCAATCGTCGTCAAGTAATGAAAACACTCGGAGGTGCGGGCCTGCTTGGTCTTGCTTCCCCTCTCGTGCGCGCCCAGGAGCAGGTTGCCCAGGCGACGCGCGGTATGGCAACCCCACGCATCAAGGACATCAGCGTCATTGAGTGTGCACCGGAAGGGGTTCGGCTCACCGTGGTGAAGATCACAACCGACCAGGACGGCCTTTACGGATATGGCTGCGCCACATTTACCCAGCGCGCCGACCTGGTGAAACCGGCCGTCGAAAAATACCTGAAACCGTTCCTGGTTGGCAAAACCACGGACCGGATCGAAGATATCTGGCAATCCTGCTACGACAGTTCCTATTGGAAAAACGGCCCGGTGCTCAACAACGCGATCAGTGGCGTCGATCAGGCCCTTTGGGACATTAAGGGGCGGCAAGCGGGGATGCCTGTGTATCAGCTGGCCGGCGGCAAATGCCGGGAGGCAGTCGACGCATACACCCACGCGGATGGTCCCGACTTTTCCGCAGTGGTAGAAAGCGCCAAGAAGTTTATGTCCGAAGGTTTCCGCAACGTGCGGGTGCAGGTCAGCCTCCCCGGTATGGCGGGATATGGTTCCAGGCAAGCCGGCGAGACGCGTCTCAAGGCATTGCACGATAAGCCGCTCTTCGAGCCTGCGTACCAGTTCCGACGCGCGCTCAAGTTGCTCGAGATTTGCCGCCAGGAGTTAGGGGACGAGGTGGAGCTGCTGCACGACATGCATGAGCGTCTCACGCCGAACCAGGCAGTGCAGTTCTGCAAGGAAGCGGAGAAGTTTCGCATGTTCTTTTTGGAAGATCCGCTGTCTCCGGAAGACTTGGGATATTTCCAGCAGATCCGTCAGAACTGCGCGACTCCGATCGCCATGGGCGAGCTGTTCAACAGCCCCCACGAATGGCAGCCGTTGATCGAGGGCAGGCTCATCGACTACATCCGCGTCCACGTTTCGCAGGCCGGGGGCTTCACCCCTTCCCGCAAGATCGCTATCCTGGGCGAGCAGTACGGCGTGAAGACTGCATGGCACGGACCGGGCGATGTTTCGCCAGTGGGCCACATGGCCAACGCGACGCTCGATATTGTCAGTTACAACTTCGGCATTCAGGAGTATTCGCCGTTCAATGAGCGCACGCGAGAGATCTTCCACGGCTGCCCGGAACTGAAAGATGGATACATCTGGGTGAATGAAAAGCCCGGCTGGGGTATCGAGATCGACGAGAAGGCAGCGGCCAAGTCTCCCTTTACGGAGAGCAAGAATGGGCTCAACGGTGGATGGGGAGAGATACGTAAGCGTGACGGTACCGTAATCAAGCAGTAGGCAGCTGAAACCGCAGATCTCTCCGCTCCGGCCGGGATCTGCGGTTTTCTAAAGTTTGAAGAGTTCGCGAAGGCGGCGGGTCTGCGCGCGGCTCACGGGAATTTCGGTTTGCTTGCGATCATCCATGCGCAGCTGGTAGCTGCTTTTAAACCACGGCACCACTTCCTTGATGTGGTTGATGTTCACCACGTAGGAGCGATGGGCGCGCCAGAAGACGGCCGGATCCAGTAACTCTAGCAATTCCTCGATCGTACGGCACTTGGAATGTCCTTCGAGCGTCGGCGTTACCACCGAGATAATGCCCTCATCGATCGCGGCGAAGCAGATCTCCTTTTGATCGACCAGGAACAGCCGGTTGTGCGCCTGCAGCACAATCTTGCCGCTGCGAGGGCGAACGCCGGTATGCTGCTGCTCCATCAGTCGCAACAGCGCGTCTAGGCGCGCGTCGGAGCTCTTGGCCTCCGCAGGCGTACTCTCCTCCGGCTCACTTGATTCGAGCAGGCGCTGGCGCGCGCGATCGAGCGCCTGCATCAAGCGCGCACGATCAAACGGCTTGAGCAGGTAATCGATGGCGTTGACGTCGAAGGCGCGCACTGCATATCGATCAAATGCGGTGGCGAAAATGATCTGCGGCATGCGGTCCGCATCTTCCCGCTCTAGCAGTTTCTTGAGCACGGCAAACCCGTCCAAGCCGGGCATTGCACATCCAGAAACACCACGTCCGGATGATCTCGTGCGAATTAAGTGGACCGCCTCGATGCCGTTCTCGCCCTGGGGCGACTTCGACGTCCGGCGAGTAAGCAGGTATTTCAGCTCTTCGCGCGCGAGCCGCTCGTCGTCGACGATCAGCGCTGTCATGGACATATCTTGACCGAGTAT
>CAWITO010000007.1:0-25303 GCA_963839075.1 uncultured Acidobacteriaceae bacterium
CCATGGAAGCGCGCTCCCAGCTGCGCCACAGGCCCACAAAGGAGGGGACTTCCTTTATTCTGCTGGAGCATGCCTATTCCGTCAAACGCCCCACACGGACAGGTTCCGGGAGAAAGAATGTTCCAAACCCGCGGTACCGTTCCACTCGCTCTTTTGCTCATCCTCGGGGGCTCCATGGCTGCCCCTGCCCAGACGGCCGCTGCTCCCGCCCCTTTTCCCGTGGCCAACCTTCGGCCCGCTCTGGCCAATGTCCAGACCGCCATCGGTAACCTCAGCATTCCGCGCTGGAAAGCGTCTAGCGAGGTGCGTGCTGCGTCTCAGCAGGATGTGGCTTCCATGCAACGCGACCTCAACACCACTTTGCCCGGGCTGATGGCACAGGTGGAGGCGCAGACGAGCGGTGCGGCGGCACTTTCGCCGTCGTTTGCCGTCTTCCGTAATCTCGATGCTCTCTATGACGTCCTGCTCCGAGTCACTGAAACGGCAGCACTTACCGGCTCCTCCTACGATTCGAACAGCCTCGAGCAGGCGCGCGCCGGACTGGAAGACGCCCGCAGCAAGCTGGGTGCCTGGCTCGTGGACTCTCTCAGCGCTCAGGACGCCCAGGTCGCCCGTCTGCAGGCGGCATCCCCACCTCGTCCCGACGCTGCACCCCCGGCTCCGGCCAAAATCGTGGTCAACGATGGCCCGGAAACCACCAAGCCCCGCAAGAAAAAGCCCGCCCCCGCGGCTCCTACGTCACCGCAGTAACTACTTTTTCGGAACCGGTTGTGGGTCCGGCGGTGTCTAAGTGAGGAGAGAGCATCCGGTCTCATCGCGAGACGACGGTGGACGCTTCCTGTTATGTTATGGAGAACTTTCGCATGCAGGCAGGCATAGCATTGGGAAATATCGCCAGCGTCCTTAGCGTTCCGTCAGAAGAAGCTTCCATTGTCGCGGAACTAAAAGCGGGTTCCGAAGAGGCCTTTAACTGGCTCATCGCCAAGTACCATCAGCCCATCTTCAGCCTGATCGCTCGCACCATTCCTGACGCCACCGACGCCGCCGACCTGACCCAGGACGTCTTCATCAAGATCTACCGTGGTATCGGCGGATTCAACGGCGACTCCAGCCTGCGCACCTGGATTTATCGCATTGCCTTACGCGAAGCCAGCAACCAACGCCGCTGGTGGGGGCGCCATAAACGGCAGGAAGTCACCATCGAGACGGAATACGGCGAGAGCCTGGATGGCCAGCCGCTTTGCCTGAAAGACACGCTGATCGACCTGCAGGAATCGCCCTTTGAGCGGGCAGCGCAGGAAGAGGTGCGGGCCCGGGTGGAAGAGGAACTGCGCCACATCCCCGAGCCGTTCCACGCGGTGGTGATTCTGCGCGATATAGAAGGTTTTTCCTATGAGGAAGTGGCGGAAATACTGGGGGTGAACCTGGGAACCGTCAAGTCTCGCCTGATGCGTGGGCGCGCCTATCTCAAGGAGCGGTTGGCTGGCTACGCTGAAGCCGCAGCCAAGCGACCAAGTGGTAATTTTCAGCCGGTAGATGCGCTCACCATGGGCGTGAAGGGGGCCAAGTGACGAAGTGCGCTCATGTACGCCAGCAGTTTTCTGCTTACCTTGACGGCGCTGTCAGTGGCGCGGAGATGCAGGCAATCGCAGCGCATCTGGAAGTCTGCCCCGGGTGTACCGCTGATTTTCGGCAGTGGCGCAGTGCCCAGGCGCTGATCACATCCATTGGCCCCGCCAAGGCTCCGGCAAATCTCGGCCTTCGTCTGCGTGTTGCTTTATCCCAGGAGTCGGTCAACACTGCCCAGGACCGCTTTGAGCGGGGAAAAGTTCGCTGGGAGAACACCGTCCGCCCGTTCCTTTGGCAGGTGACGGCTGGTTTTGCCAGCACAGTGGCCTTGTTGGGTGCGACGGCGTTGCTGATTGGCATGGTTGCTTCGCCCGAGCCGGCCCAGGCCAAGGATGAGCCACTCGGTATGGCGTCCAGTCCCCGGTTCCTCTATACCTCCTTTGCCCCCGCTGGTGGCGTTGGTGATCGGGATAACCCGGTCGTGGTGCAGGCTTTCATCAATGGCGAGGGCCGCGTTTACGACTACAAGATCGTTTCCGGGAATTCTGACTCCAAAACCTGCGCCCAGCTGGAAGATACTCTGCTGTTCAGCGTGTTCGCCCCAGCGCAGGTCTTCGGACAACCGGTAAAAGGGACTGTTCTCCTTTCCTTCTCCGGCGTTTCCGTCCGCGGCTAGACCCTGTACCCGTATCTCACCCTCTTTTGGCGAGATATGGGAAATACGCGCCTGACTGACACGGTTTGACCCTCTCTCTCGCGAATGCATAGACTTGGATGGGGTCAAGCGCCGCATTCTATGCAGTCTCGCCAGTATTCCGTCGTTCTTGTTTTCGCCTTGCTACTGGGGTTAGCGGTACCAGCCGCCCTCAGCCAGTCCTCCTCTTCTGATTCGCAAGCTTCTGCGCCGGCGAGATCGGCTGCGCCCGCAATTGTGGATAGCGCCGGGCCTGATGTCAGCCTGCAGAACAGCGAAGCCCTCTTCTACGTGGCCGCAGCGCTGAACTCCTGCGGATACAACCAGGGGCTCGACGCCTCCGACCCGCTGCGCCAGGAAGTACGCGCGCAAATCAACCAGGCAATCCAGGCATCGGCGGGAGCGCGCGAGGCCCACGAGCAGATTTGCACTTTTATCGATCAACACCGGCTTTCCGACAGCGGGGCCGATTTGGCCCAGTACATCTCGCTTGCCCTGTTCATTACTCCGCCACCCGACCTCACCCCCAGCGCCGAAGGAGCCGATTTGCCTCCCGATGCCAGCGCGGTGGAGAACATCCTTCCCCTATTGCGCCGCTTTAGCCAGGAGGCCGACCTGCACCTGGTATGGCTGCATATGCGTCCGCAATACGACCGGCAATTGGCTCAACTGCACGATCCGCTTACTAAAATGATCGACGACACCGGCATCTACCTCAAGACGCCTGCCGGTGTGTCCGGTGGCCGGCGCTTCCTGGTGGTGGTCGATCCACTTCTTGACCCTGCACAAACCAATGCCCGGGTCTACGGAGCCGATTACGTCGTGGTGGTTTCCCCAGTCAACGGGACGATCCACATGAAAGAAGTGCGCCACGCTTATCTGCACTTCCAGATGGAGCAACTGCTGTACGCCCGCGCTCGGGATCTCGACCGGCTCTTGCCCTTCCTCAAGACAGTGAAGGATGCCCCGCTCGATTACACCTACCGCAGCGACATTGTTGCCCTGACGATTGAGTGCATGATCCGCGCGGTCGAGGCGCGGACCATGGATACCGGCGTGACCATCTACAAAATCCCCGCGGATGTGCGGCGTAGCGATTTGGAGTCCGCGACCCACCAGCACAATGCGTCGGTGGAGGCAGCGGAAGCGGTGCGACGCCATGCAGTGCAGCAGGATATGGCCGACGGCTACGTGCTCACCGGGTACTTTTACAGCGCGTTTGCCACATTTGAACGCGCACCGCAGAGCTTCAAGGAAAGCATCGGCGAGATGGTCTACGGCATGGACGTGAGCGCCGAGTTAAGCCGCGTGAAGCAGATTGCTTTCAACCAGGAAAGTTCGTCGGATATCGTGCATCGCACGCCGCGCGAGCCGCGTGGCCTCGACCTGGCGGAGTTGAAGCTGATGAAGGGTGACACCGACGGGGCCGCGACTCTGGCGCAGCAGACGGTCGATAACAAAACGGGTGATGCCGCTCGCGCCAACTTTATCCTGGCTCGCGTGGCGATCATGCACCGCGACGTGCCCGTGGCCCAGCATGACTTTGAGGAGACCATCCGGCTGTCGAAGGATCCTCGGATGCTCGCCTGGTCGCACATTTACCTGGGACGGATTCACGACATCCAGGACGAGCGTGACGAGGCCGTCGCGGAGTACCGGGCGGCCCTGACCGTGCGCGATGGCCAGCCAGATACCAGGCTGGCCGCAGAAAAGGGTCTGAAGCAGCCCTATGCGGTGCCGCACCAGGAGCACACCGAACCAGCCGGGGAGGATGACAAGCCGGCATCCGCCAGCCCACAGTAACCCGCCGGTTTGCTCCCACTATGCAATACAGTAAGAGGAAGGTTATTCACATTGATGACACAGCCGGCTCCCAATACGCTGCAGGTGGCGCTGGGTCACACCTTCCACGACCCGCGGCTGCTGGTGAAGGCGTTGACCCACAGCTCGCTGGCGTACGAGCAGACATTAGAAGGCCGCCAGGCGGATGGAACGCCCGCGTTGCGGGAAGAAGATAACGAGCAGTTGGAATTCTTAGGAGACGCGGTTCTGGGCCTGGTGGTTGCCGAAATTCTGTTTCGCCGTTTTCCCGATCTACATGAAGGTGAGTGGACTCGCCTGCGCGCGAGCCTGGTAAGCCGGCGCCACTTAGCGCAAGTGGCCACGGCGCTCGATCTCGGTACGTATCTGCGCCTGGGACGAGGCGAAGAACGTGGCGGCGGACGAAAAAAATCGACCCTGCTCGCCAACTGTGTGGAAGCGATTATCGCTGCCCTTTACCTCGATGGCGGCCTGTCTTCGGTGGAAGCCTTCGTGAACGAACATGTGGTGGCGCCGTACGTCAACGACCTGCGCCAGGCGCTCGATCGCGGGGTCTCCCTGGGCGACCATAAAACCGCATTGCAGGAGCTTCTGCAGGCACAAAAGACAGGGCCGCCCGCCTATGTGCTCAAAGCCGAGAGCGGGCCTGACCACCGCAAACGCTTCCTGGTGGAAGTGAGATTGCCCGCGGGCAGTGCACCCAAAGCGCTGGCGCGCGGGGTTGGCACCACCAAAAAGAGGGCCGAACAGGAAGCGGCGCGGCGCGCCGTTGAGAAGCTGCGGAAGCAATCGCCCGCGCCGGAAGCCCTGGCCGAAGGTAGCAGTTCTTGACCGGGCGCCCACCAGCGGAATTCTTCCGCGTGTCTACGGAAGGGCCCCCCCTGGTTGCGGAGACGGCTCCTGCGCCTTTGATCGCGGCGGGTTCAACGCACCAGGGCCACGATCATCTCGTCTTTCCTAACCTGCTCGATACCTTCCGATCACTGCTGTCGATTATCGTCATTGCGTTGTTTGTGCTGACATTCGTGGCGCAGCCATTTCGTATTCCCTCGGAATCCATGGAGCGGACCTTATTGGTCGGGGACTTTCTCCTGGTCAACAAGTCCGTTTATGGGACAGCGGGGAACTGGCGCTGGTTGTTGCCCTATGAGCCGGTCAACCGTGGCGACATCATCGTCTTTCACTTTCCCCTCGATCCTTCCGACCATGTGGTCAAGCGAGTGGTCGGGGTTCCCGGCGACCACATTCGTTTGCAAAATGGAGTGGTCTTCATCAACGGGCAGAAGCAGAGTGAGCCTTTTGCGGTGTTCGAGGGCGCTGCGCCGGACAACTTTCGCGATCAGTTTCCTGCCCGCCTCTACACCGATCCTGGTGTCGACACGCACTGGTGGCTGCAAATGCGAGCGAACGTGCACGATGGCGAATTGGTCGTGCCTGCCGGCTTGTATTTCGTGCTTGGCGATAACCGCAACCACAGCCGCGACAGCCGCTACTGGGGTTTCGTTCCACGCTCGAATATCGTGGGCTTGCCATTCATCATTTACTTCTCGCTGCACGAGCCTTCGGCCACCGATGCCAACACGTTGCCGGATGATAAACTCGGACACGAGAAGAGCCCACTCGATACTGTGATGGACTTTGCGCGATGGAGCCGCATGTTTCGCGTTATTCGCTAAGAGGGTCATGGAAGCTATAGAGACAGAGATCAAAACCCAGGAAACCAGAGAAGAGACACCGTTGGAGGCATTTGCTTCGATTTGCTCGGTGCTGGTGATTGGGCTTTTTGCGCTGACCTTCATCTTTCAAAACTTCGAGATCCCCTCGTCGTCAATGGAGAAGACCCTGTTGGTCGGCGATCATGTGTTGGTCGATCGTGTTGCACTGGCGCCAGCCACCTCGTGGGCGCCGTTCGTTTACTACCGCCAGGTGCGCCGCGGAGACATCATCGTCTTCTTCAAGCCAGGTGAACCGGATTTGTACCTGGTGAAGCGGGTCATCGGGGTGCCCGGCGATAAGATCCATCTGCGCAATGGCGTGGTTTTTCTCAATGGGCAGCCGCAGCACGAGCCCCAAGCCGCCATGCCGGACTATGGCAACTATTTTCCCTATCGCGATGATTTTCCCGCGGTCTCACCCTCGCAAAGCGGGGACGTAACCCCGACCTGGGCGTTGGAATTGCCCAACTACATCCAGGGGGAAGACCTGGTGGTTCCTCCCGGCAGGTACTTCGCCATGGGCGACAACCGCACCGTCTCACTTGACGGGCGCTACTGGGGATTCGTGCCCCGCGCCAATATCGTAGGCCGGCCGCTTTTTGTCTACTGGTCCTTCATCGAACCCGACAACCAGTATGAGAAAGATGGAGTCGGCGACAAGCTTCAGTTCTATACCCACGTAATCCTTCACTTCTTTGACCAAACCCGCTGGCGTAGAACCTTCCACCTGGTCCGTTAGGATGGGCGGCGCGGACAAGCGTCCTGCGACACGATGGATTGTGCTCGCAGCGCTGGCGTTGGCGGTGGTTGCCTTTGTGCTGCCGCCGCTGGTCAATATCAACCGCTACCAGCACCGCATTGCCGACAGCATTAGCCGTAGTTTGGGCCGGCAGGTGCATATTTCTTCCGTCAAGCTGCGCCTGCTGCCGTTGCCGGGCTTTGAACTTTCCGGCTTTTCGGTCGAAGAAGACCCGCGCTTTGGCCAGGAACCGATTCTTCACTCCGACAGCGTAGTTGCTTACCTGCGGCTGCTGTCGCTGTGGCGAGGAAGGCTGGAAGTGTCCCGCATCCATTTTGACGACGCGAGCCTGAACCTGGTCCGCGATCCAAGTGGTGTCTGGAATTTTGCGTCCGTACTGGTGCGGGCGGCCCATATCTCTAATGCACCCACGGGGCAGCTCCATGCCGGCAGTGCTCCGCGCTTTCCTTATATTGAAGCGGAAAACACGCGCATCAATTTCAAAGAAGGGAACGAGAAGAAGCCGCTTTCGTTTATTAATTCCGACCTATCGATTTCGCTCGCTCCCGAGGACGCCTGGGAGCTGCATTTCCGCGCCCAGCCGGTGCGCACGGACCTGGATCTCTACCTTTCCGATACCGGGATGTTGCGCGTAGACGGTACCGTGCAGCGCGCGGCGTTCCTGGGTCAGATGCCCTTGAAGCTCAATGTGGAGTGGACCGGCGTTCCTCTGGGCCAGTTGAGCCGGCTCACGATGGGTCAGGACATTGGCTGGCGGGGGGGGCTGGAAGTGCAGGCGGAGGTGGGGGGTACAGCGGACCAGGCACAGCTCAACACCAAGCTGAAAGTCGCAGGATTCCACCGCTCGGAATTTACCCCGCCGCACCCCCTCGATGTCGAAGCATCGTGCCGGGCTTCTTTCCGCAAGGGATCACGATCGCTCGAAGATATCGCCTGTGCTTCCCCGGTCGGAGACGGTTCGTTGCAACTCAGCGGATCGATTGGCGAAGTGCAGACAATGCCCCAGGCGCACCTTACGATGAAGATCCGTCGCGTGCCGGCCTCTGCGGTGTTGACGGCTCTACAGGGGGTACGCAGTGGCCTGGGCTCGGGGATGCAGGCTGCCGGAGCTTTGAATGGGGAATTGCAATACACGTCGCAGAACGGCCACGCTCCCGCGCTCACGGGCGAGATGGCCGTGGAGTCGCTGAGCTTGACGCCGGCCGATTCCGGCAAGCCGTTCGTTCTGGGGCCACTGCGGCTGCGCGCCGAGAACACGGGGCTGTTGCTGCAACCGGTGCGGTTGCCGATGGGCGCTCCGGTTCCAGTGACGGTTGACGGCCGGTTTACGCCGGTTGGTTTCGATTTGCATTTGGGCGGCTCGACCAGCCTGGCGCGGTTAAAGGCGTTGGGAAGAACGTTTGGACTGGTGGGAGGCACAGGGACAGCGATCCTGGATCTCGACCTGCGCGGACCCTGGTTGCTGCCGGTGCCGGACGCAGAGCATCCGGTGGGTGCTTCCACGGCGGAAGGCAGCATCGCCATCCGCAATGCTGAGTTGGCTACTCCCTATTTGCCACAGCCACTGAAGGTGGCCTCGGCGCAGGGCATCCTGAGCCCCACGCAGATTTCCTGGACCAATGCGTCGTTCAGCCTGGGCAAGCTGGAGGCGCAGGGAACGCTCGAGTATCCCACGGTGTGCGCTTCGAGTGCCGGTTGTGCGGGGCATTTTTCGCTGAGCTTCCCTACCCTTGATCTGGCGGTATTGCAATCTTCTTTGCTGGGGACGAGCGAGGGGGGTGAGTTGTTGCGGCAGATTATCGACCGTATTGACCGGCGTTCGGTGAAGTGGCCGGAACTCTCCGGAACGGTCCAGGTTGGTGCGCTGTCTGCCGGCAAGCTGGTAATGCATGATGTGGTGGGTGCACTGGATATCAGCGGCAACACGATGAAGATTCGTTCTCTGAACGGGCATCTGGCGAACGGCACCATGCACCTGGCCGGAGCGGTCGACACCTCCGGCAGCGAGCCGGATTACCAGATGGATGTGCAGGTGACGAATGCGGCGCCCAGCGTATTGGCGAGTATTTTCGATGAGCACTGGGGCAGCGGCCTGGCCAACTTTTCGGCGCAGGTAGAGATGTCGGGATACGATGCGCAGGATCTGGCCAGGTCGGCGACCGGAACATTGCGGTGGGACTGGACGAAGGGCGGATTGGCTGCGGAGAATCCACTCCCGGTTGCGGCGCAACCCTTCATCCACTTCGATCAGTGGAGTGCGGATGGCACCATCGGCGATAGCAGCGTCACGATTACCCACAGCCTGCTGGCTCGCGGTCAGGAAGCCATTCCGTTATCGGGCACGATTTCCTTTGATAGGGAGCTCGATTTAAAGGGAGGAAGCCCTGCGAATCCATTCTCCATCACCGGAACGCTACAGCACCCCGACGTGAAAGCAGTAACCGAAGAAGTAGCGAATTAGCATTTGCGGTTCTACTCCGACGCTACCGGGACCGATAAGCTCTGCCGATGGACGCTGGCTTCGACTTCAGGAACCGTGCCATCATTGACGGCAACTTCAGCGGGAGGCCCCTGCACCACGAAACGATGGCTTATCCGCGACTTCGCGGGAACACGCAGCCGCTCCGTCACGGTTGTTGTCCCGGACGTGACAGAAACCGGAACCTCAGCCTCCGCAGTCCCGCTATTTGCTACATCCACAGCGACGAGATACCCTCCCGGTGCACCCGTCTTCGTGGGATAAACTCCCGCAATGGAAAGATCCGGCAGGCCCCGGTCGTTGTAGACCCAGTTGTCAAAAAACCACTTTAGCTCTTTACCGCTCGATCGCTCGAGAACCTGCTGGAATCCTGTCCCTGTCGTATCCGAACCGGGTTGATAGTGTTGCAGGGCCTGCATCAAGGCGATCTCGCCGGCGACATCGCGTAACATCCAGAACACGTACGTCGCCTTGGTCCGGTAGTACACCGGTTCCCGAGCCACCAGCAATGCCGTCTCCCCGTTGTCGCCCAGAGAAAGAGCACCGCGACTGTTGTCCAACTGCTCGATGGCGGTATCCCGGCCGCTGCTCTTTTCCACCCACAGCGACGCCATAAAGGAAGCGACCCCTTCCTGTAGCCAGGGATACGGTGACTGGAAATAAAGATGGGTCAGGGAATGGATAAGACTCCCCGTTAACTTCTCCGGCTCCGTCGCATGCACGTTGGCGAACAGCACGGCGCCATCTTCAAACGCATCGTCACCGGCTTCCGGTAAATCGACAATGTTCAGCACGCCCTTCGGCTGCTTGCCCAACCAGGATTGAATCAATGGAGCCACCATCGTGGCTGCCGTCATATACGCTTGCGCCGAGGCAACGTCGTCCGTCCGCGCCCACACTGCCACGCCATCCCCCTCCCGCTTGCTGCGCGCCACGAGAAACAGACTGGGCGAGGTGAAACCCAACCTGGTCGACGGCAGGCTGCAGGTCACGATCCCGGGAACCGAAGCTGTTCCCGGCTGGGAAGTTGGGGTTAACGCAATCGTCTCGCCATCCAGAACCGCCAAGTTAGGTGCTTCGCCGAAGAACTCCTCCGTCACCTTCATCGATACCGTGGCCTGGCTTTGGCGCTGCCTTTGGGCTGCGATCTCGGTGAAGAATTTAGCCCCATCGCCCAGCGTCACCGGAACCGAGGCCACCGGGTACCAGGCGACATTGCCGAAGCCGCGCAAACCAACAAACTCCTCAGAGACACGGTCCCAGTCGGAGGCCTTTGCCATTTCCACCGGAGTGCCGATTTTCTCCAATCGCTCGGTGGAAAGAGCGGCCGTGCCCTCGTACGTGACATCGACCGTGACGCTCTGTTGCGGGGCGAGCGGGTGCGCCAACGTGATGACCGCCTCGCGCACTGCGCCGCTATGGTCGATATCGCTGTCCAGCAAGTGCTGGGAAAACGTGGCGGGTGTCTCGCCGACCCGCGCGCTGGTCCATTGCAGAGTGGAGGAAATCTGTAAGGGAAGGCGAGTTAACGGAGTGCTCGCGTCATTGCGCAGTTCGATGCGCGCCCGCGCCGCCATCGCGTTTTCCCTAGGCTGCAGGTGGACTTCGAGATCGTAGGCAAGAAAGGTAATCGCTGCCCGTTCCGCATCGGTGGCCGCAACGGCGCCCGGTGCCTTCACTACTGGAACCGGAGCCGCCGAGGGGTCGTCCACCGAACGCGACAGTATCACCTTGGAAGACGGAGAAGGAGCGTCCTGCGCTCCAGCGGACGTAACCACCATCAGCGCCAACCACAAATACTTCATGAACCAAGACCCTTTTGCTTTTTAGCTCGCACAGGCGCCACTGCGGATTCGCCGCCGAGTGCCCTGCGCCGCTGCCGCGCCGCCTCGTACAGCACCACCGCGCCCGCAGCGCTCACGTTGAGCGAATGTACCCGCCCGGCCATGGGAATACGCAACAGGTGATCGCAGGTACGGCGTACCAGGTCGTGCAGCCCCGCGCCTTCGCGGCCCAGCACCAGAACGCAGCCGACCGAGAAGTCGAACTCGTCATAGTTGGTAGTGCTGCGCTCGTCGAGGCCAATGATCCACAGGTTTTGCTTCTTCAGCTCTTCCAGCGCGCGCACCAGGTTGACCACCCGCGCCAACTTGATGTGCTCGGCCGCACCGGCCGATGCCTTGACTGCTACCGGGCTGAGCGGCGCGGAGCGCCGTTCGGTGACCACGACTCCATCCACGCCGGCTCCCTCAGCAGAACGCAGCAGCGCACCCAGGTTTTGCGGGTCTTCCACGCCGTCCAGGGCGAGCAGCATCCGGTTCTTTTTTGTGTCCTTTAGCAGGTCGTCGAGGTCGAGGAATTGCCGCGCCCGCACGATGGCCACCACGCCCTGGTGGGCCTCCGTCCGAGCCAGTTTGGTGAGCTGATCACGGGTGTCCAGGCGCATTTTGACCCCGGCGTCGCGGCAGGCCTGAATCAGCTTCTCCAGCCGCGCGTCTGTGCGCTCGCGGGCGATACAAATGTGGTCAAACTTGCGCGTCCCGGAGCGCAACGCTTCCTCGACGGGATGCAGACCGAACAAAATCTCCATATTGCTTAAGTTTAGACTCTATTGCTCGGTACTTCCGGGCACATATTGCTATATGCTTGAGAGCACTAGGTTTGCAAGGAAGTGAGCCGATGGTTCTCGGCGACCGTCTCAAAAAAGTCCTGCCGGCGAGCGTCTTTGCCGATGGAAATGACGTCTGTGAAGGTGTTATGCGCCCTTCCGCCCTTACCCTCACGGACCAGTCGAGCAGCGAGAACACTGTCGTTGCCCAGGGACTCAAGCGCCATGACCCAGAGCTGCTCGATGCATTGATCGTGCAATATCAGCACCGGTTATTGCGCTACCTGTTGTACCTCACAGGCAACCGTGAGATGGCGGAAGACATTTTCCAGGAAACCTGGATGCGCGTGCTCAAGCGCGGGGATCAATTCAACGGCAAGTCCCGTTTCGATACCTGGTTGTTTACCATCGCGCGCAACCTGGTGATCGATGTGCGGCGCAAGCGCACCATGAGCAGTCTCGAAGCGATGCGCGAGTCGGGAGAGGACGGCCGCTCCTTCGACGTGGCCGCTGACGGCCCATCACCCCTGGATACGTATCAAACCAATGAAAACGGACAGCGCGTCGCCGAAGCTTTGTTGACGCTGGAGCCGCTGCATCGGGAAGTACTGGTTCTCCGCTTCCATGAAGAACTATCCCTGGAAGAGATCGCACAGGTGACCCGTGCCCCGCTTTCGACTGTCAAGTCGCGACTCTATCGGGGTCTTTCAGCGCTCAAGCCTCGCATTCAGGCGGCGGAAGGAGAGTCGCTATGAGCATGGACCACGACGCCAACCTCAGGTTGGCGATGAAGACCCGCCGTGCCGTGCGCGATGCGGTTATTTCCAGCCAAGAAGGTCGCATTCGTCAACGACGTAACCTCGGCATGGCGATCCTGAGTTTTGTAACTCTGCTGGTGTTGTTAGGACCAACCCTTTGGAACGGCCTCGAAGACCTGTTGGCAGGGGAACATATTTTTGACCTGCCCACGCTGCTGGCATTGTTCACCCTGATGCTTTTGCCGGCGATGCTGGCAGCCCTGATCGCTGTTTGGAGGGGACAGCGTGACCTGGAGCACGACCGGGGTGGCTTTGAAACCTTCCGTCCGATAGAAAAATGATCAATAAACCATCCAGCACGCAAGCCGCTCCTTCGTTCACCGAAGAGTTCCGGCTGATTCCGCTTTGGTCCATCGTGGCGGCGGCCCTGATCTTCGTGTTTATGCAGTACCTATCCTGGGTGATTTTGCCGGCGCACCGGTTGCGTCCGTCCACGGCTCCGTTCGGCCTGCGATTCTATTTCGCGCTTTCCTGGAGCACCCTGGCGGCGCTGTATGTACTGATGGTTGGTTATGTCAGCCGCGATGCACCGCGGCGGGCGATGAGTACGCGTCTGTGGGTAATTGTTTGCCTCGCCATGCCAGGGGGAATCGGGTCTGTGCTCTATTTTCTGTTGCGCCAGCCGGTGATCGCGCTTTGCCCGTCGTGCAGCACCAGCATTCATGCCGAGTTTCATTTCTGTCCGCAGTGCGCCTACCAGGTATCGGCGGCGTGCGGCAATTGCTATCGCGGCGTGCGCATTACCGATCTCTACTGCGTGCACTGCGGCCATAGCCTCGCCGCAGACAATATGCCTTCGCGGCTACGTGCCTTCCAGTCCTGAACCGGGTGCGCTTATACTCGGTCAAGATATGTCCATGACAGCGCTGATCGTCGACGACGAGCGGCTCGCGCGCGAAGAGCTGAAATACCTGCTTGACTCCGCCGGAGGAGTCGAAGTCGTCGCCCAGGGCGAGAACGGCATCGAGGCGGTCCACTTAATTCGCACGCATCATCCGGACGTGGTGTTTCTGGATGTGCAAATGCCCGGGTTGGACGGGTTTGCCGTGCTCAAGAAACTGCTGGAGCGGGAAGATGCGGACCGCATGCCGCAGATCATTTTCGCCACCGCATTTGATCAATATGCAGTGCGCGCCTTCGACGTCAACGCCATCGATTACCTGCTCAAGCCGTTTGATCGTGCGCGCGTGATGCAGGCGCTCGATCGCGCGCGCCAGCGCCTGCTCGAATCAAGTGAGCCGGAGGAGAGTACGCCTGCGGAGGCCAAGAGCTCCGACGCGCGCCTAGACGCGCTGTTGCGACTGATGGAGCAGCAGCATACCGGCGTTCGCCCTCGCAGCGGCAAGATTGTGCTGCAGGCGCACAACCGGCTGTTCCTGGTCGATCAAAAGGAGATCTGCTTCGCCGCGATCGATGAGGGCATTATCTCGGTGGTAACGCCGACGCTCGAAGGACATTCCAAGTGCCGTACGATCGAGGAATTGCTAGAGTTACTGGATCCGGCCGTCTTCTGGCGCGCCCATCGCTCCTACGTGGTGAACATCAACCACATCAAGGAAGTGGTGCCGTGGTTTAAAAGCAGCTACCAGCTGCGCATGGATGATCGCAAGCAAACCGAAATTCCCGTGAGCCGCGCGCAGACCCGCCGCCTTCGCGAACTCTTCAAACTTTAGAAAACCGCAGATCCCGGCCGGAGCGGAGGGATCTGCGGTTTCAGCTGCCTACTGCTTGATTACGGTACCGTCACGCTTACGTATCTCTCCCCATCCACCGTTGAGCCCATTCTTGCTCTCCGTAAAGGGAGACTTGGCCGCTGCCTTCTCGTCGATCTCGATACCCCAGCCGGGCTTTTCATTCACCCAGATGTATCCATCTTTCAGTTCCGGGCAGCCGTGGAAGATCTCTCGCGTGCGCTCATTGAACGGCGAATACTCCTGAATGCCGAAGTTGTAACTGACAATATCGAGCGTCGCGTTGGCCATGTGGCCCACTGGCGAAACATCGCCCGGTCCGTGCCATGCAGTCTTCACGCCGTACTGCTCGCCCAGGATAGCGATCTTGCGGGAAGGGGTGAAGCCCCCGGCCTGCGAAACGTGGACGCGGATGTAGTCGATGAGCCTGCCCTCGATCAACGGCTGCCATTCGTGGGGGCTGTTGAACAGCTCGCCCATGGCGATCGGAGTCGCGCAGTTCTGACGGATCTGCTGGAAATATCCCAAGTCTTCCGGAGACAGCGGATCTTCCAAAAAGAACATGCGAAACTTCTCCGCTTCCTTGCAGAACTGCACTGCCTGGTTCGGCGTGAGACGCTCATGCATGTCGTGCAGCAGCTCCACCTCGTCCCCTAACTCCTGGCGGCAAATCTCGAGCAACTTGAGCGCGCGTCGGAACTGGTACGCAGGCTCGAAGAGCGGCTTATCGTGCAATGCCTTGAGACGCGTCTCGCCGGCTTGCCTGGAACCATATCCCGCCATACCGGGGAGGCTGACCTGCACCCGCACGTTGCGGAAACCTTCGGACATAAACTTCTTGGCGCTTTCTACCACTGCGGAAAAGTCGGGACCATCCGCGTGGGTGTATGCGTCGACTGCCTCCCGGCATTTGCCGCCGGCCAGCTGATACACAGGCATCCCCGCTTGCCGCCCCTTAATGTCCCAAAGGGCCTGATCGACGCCACTGATCGCGTTGTTGAGCACCGGGCCGTTTTTCCAATAGGAACTGTCGTAGCAGGATTGCCAGATATCTTCGATCCGGTCCGTGGTTTTGCCAACCAGGAACGGTTTCAGGTATTTTTCGACGGCCGGTTTCACCAGGTCGGCGCGCTGGGTAAATGTGGCGCAGCCATATCCGTAAAGGCCGTCCTGGTCGGTTGTGATCTTCACCACGGTGAGCCGAACCCCTTCCGGTGCACACTCAATGACGCTGATGTCCTTGATGCGTGGGGTTGCCATACCGCGCGTCGCCTGGGCAACCTGCTCCTGGGCGCGCACGAGAGGGGAAGCAAGACCAAGCAGGCCCGCACCTCCGAGTGTTTTCATTACTTGACGACGATTGACAGTCATATCAGAGCCCCTTCATGAAATCTGGTACCGCTGCAGTTCCTTTTCGTCCACAGCAACGCCCAACCCTGGGCCTTTCGGTAAATCGACAAAACCGTGGTGCGCTGTTGCCGAGCCGGCACCACTTCCGGGTAGTTCTACGATAAAGAAATTAGGAATGCTAGCGGCTGCGTGGAGCGCGGCTGCCGTGGCCACCGGACCGGCATCGTGCCACGGCGATACCGCTACATAATACGTCTCTGCCAGGGCCGCCAACTTGCGGACACCGGAGATGCCATAGATCAAGACATCGGGTCGAAGCAAGTCAACCAGTCCGCCGCGCAGCAAATCCTGAAACGTTCCCGGGTTCGCGATGTCACGGCCGAAGCCCAGCGGCACGACCGTTTCGTCAGCAATTTTTTGCAGCGTCGATAGATTCGAGACCGGACAGGGTGCGTCGAACCAGAGCGGATGCATCGATTCAACGGCCGCGGCAAGACTCGCTGTATCTGCGGGGGTAAGTTCGTCGCTGCAGGCAAAGGCGAAGTCTGCTTCGGGCGCGATCCGGCGCATCGCGCGAAAGCGTTCCACGCCCGCGTGGATGTAAGCGCTGCCCTGGTTGCGCGCCGCGGGCGGCGGTATGGGGACGAGAAAGGCTGCATAGCCGCGACTAAGTTGAGCTTCGAGCTCGCGCTCTAACTCGCCATCGGACGTGCCTGAAAGGCGGACAATGGCGCGCGCCTTATTTCGGGTGGGACCACCGAGCACCCGATACACCGGAGCCTTGGTAGCTTTGCCAAGGATGTCGAGAAGCGCCATATCCAGAGCGGCGCGTGCAACGTGCGGAACCCTGGACTGCAGCACCTCATAGGCCGTCGATGACTGGCCCACCACGACTGCGCGGATGGCCGCAAGATCGCCGCTGGATAACTGCCTGCATTCGCCGTAACCCATCAAACCCGACTGAGTAACCACCTGCACGACAACATAGCTTCTCTGCGTACCGGATATTGGTACGGAATAGGCATGTACTCCAGAGATGCCATCCACCTCAACAGGCTCCTATGCGGCTCAGTGAGGAGGGTATCACTCGTTGCAAGTGCTGCGTTGGTGGAATAATATCCGTCTGCCCCTTTGTCGCCCGCGAAACGAAACAAATTCCGACTGGGCGACGACATGATACGTTCGCTTGAGGTTGCAGGAGAAAACTGATGAAGAAACTAATCGTAGCTGCGGTCCTTGTGTGTTCCACGCTAGGCGCTTGCTCTGCCTTTGCCCAGGTGAAGATGACCAAAGAACAGATGATGTTCTACACCTCGGATTGGAAAGGGGACCGTTTCCCGGATGGGCGTCCCAAAGTGCCGGACGATTTGCTGAAGCGGGCCGTCGACTGCACCATCGAAGATATCTGGGGTTTCCTTCGCCAGAAAGGGTACGCCAATCAGTTCGAGGGCGATTGGCAGGCTCTGCACATTGAGAAGCCCTTCGCCGGTCGCGCTCTCACCGCGCAATACATGCCCACCCGCGCCGATATGGCAAAGGCGATTGCCGCCGAAGGCAAAGCCGAAGGGCGCGTAAGCGGAAATAACAGTTGGCCGATCAATGAGCTCCAGATTGGAGACGTGTACGTCGCCGATGGGATGGGCAAGGTCATCGAAGGCACGTTGATCGGCTCCAACCTGGGCAACGGCATCGCGGCTCACACGCATACCGGTTTTGTTTTTTACGGCGGCATCCGAGATCAGGAAGAGAATCGTGAGATCCCAAACTTCAATGGCTTCTATAAGGGTTACGATCCCTCGGCGTGGGCGCAGATGGAATTGACGGCGATCAATGCGCCGATCCGTATCGGCCGCGCGATCGTGCTGCCAGGAGACGTTGTTCTCGCCAAAACCGACGGGGTTATCTTCATTCCTGCGATTCTGGCCGAAGACGCAATCAGCCATGCGGAATTTACCAGCCTGGAAGACGACTATAACTTCGAACTGAATAAAGAAGGCAAGAACGGAGCTGAATTCGAAGGTGGCTGGACGCCGGCCAAGTACGCCGGGCTCTCCAAGTACATTGAGGCCCATCCTGAGAAGTTGAAAATGCCGCGTTCGGAATTCGATGCGATCATGGCCGAGAGGGTGCAGCGTGCAGCCAAGACGCCCGCTCCCTGAGCGAGTGCCCGGGAGACTCCTATGAAAAAAATGCTGGCAGTTGCCGTGATGCTTGGGACGATCCTGGGAGGTTCGTCCGCCTTCTCACAGGTAAAGATGACGCACGATCAAATGATGTTCTACACCTCCGATTGGAAGGGTGATCGCTTCCCCGACGGCCGCCCGAAGGTGCCGGATGATTTGCTGAAACGCGCACTCGATGTATCGGTCGAAGACATTTGGGATTATCTGCGCGAAGAGGGATACGCCAATCAATTCGAGGGTGACTGGCAGGCGCTGCACATTGAAAAGCCATTTGCCGGCCGGGCTCTAACCGCGCAATACATGCCGCTGCGGGCCGACATGGCCAAAGCGATCGCTGCCGAAGGGAAGGCAGAGGGGCGTATAAGCTTCAACAACAGCTGGCCGATCAATGAACTGCAGATCGGCGATGTGTATGTCGCCGATGGCATGGGAAAGATCATCGACGGAACCTTGATCGGATCGAATCTTGGCAACGGTATCGCTGCCCATACTCACACCGGGTTTGTTTTTTACGGCGGCATTCGCGACCAGGAAGAGAACCGCGAGATCCCCAACTTCAACGGTTTTTATAAAGGCTATGATCCCTCCTTCCTGCTGCAAATGACGGTCACCGAGATCAACGCACCGGTCCGCATTGGCCGCGCCGTGGTGTTGCCAGGTGACTTAGTCCTGGCGAAGACAGACGGAGTTATTTTCATTCCCGCCATCATGGCGGAGGGTGCGGTGAGTCACGCCGAATTTACTAACCTTATGGATGCTTACAACTTTGAACTCAACAAAGAAGGTAAGAACGGGGCCGAGTTCGAAGGCGGCTGGACGCCGGCGAAATTTCAGGGTCTCGCCAAGTGGGTGAATGCTCATCCTGAAATGCTGAAGATGCCGCATTCTGAATTCGATCAATTACTGAAAGACGCGACGAAACCGCGCTGACCGGAGCCTGCGCCACTTAGGAGAAATACCGCTATGAGTTCTGACTTTTCAAGAAGAGCCCTGCTGAAGGGAATCGGTTCGGCTGCCGCGTTGTCGGCGGCCTCAGTGTTGCCGGCTGCTGCAGCCGAGGGGACCACGGAATACAAGGGACCGCACGGTCCGGGAATGCCGCAGGAAGGACCCGACACGCCGAAGATTTGCGCGCCGTTGAGCTTTTCGGAAATCACCGACGAGTCGATGCGTATGGTCAAGCAGCTTGGGGTGAACAACGTGCTGATGGGTGGCCCAAAGATGCCGTGGCACGAGGCAGACTTGCAGGCGACCGTCGACAAGCTGAAAACCGGCGGTCTGAAGGTCGGCAATATGATGATTGCCGGCTTCAACAACTGCATCTACGGGCGTGCCGGCGCGGATCGCGACAAAGAAATCGAGGACTTCAAGACTTCCGTACGGGCTGCAGGCAAAGTAGGTCTGCCGGTCGTGGAGTACAACTGGTACGCCCATCGGGCAATCGAGGGCTACTACCTGGAGGAGGGCCGCGGCGGAGCGGGATTAACCGGATTCAACATCAGTCGAGTCGAGAAGCTGCCGACCGTCCCGGACGAAGGCATGCATTCGAACGAAGAGTTGTGGAAGAACATCACTTACTTTCTCCAGGCAGTCATCCCTACCTGTGAGCAATCGAATGTGCGCCTGGCGCTGCACCCGAATGACCCGCCCATTGCTGTGACCCGCGGATCAGGCCAGATTATGGCCTCATTCGAAGGCTGGAAGAAATTGATTACGGTAGTGAACAGCCCGTGCAACGGCATTACCTATGAATGCGGCGTTTCCCGTGAAATGGAAATCGATCCTGTGGAAGTATGCAAGTACTTTGGTACACGTGACCGTATCAATCACTGTCACTATCGTAATCCGGTGGTACGGGTGCCCCACGACGACTACACTGAAACCTTTATCGATCAGGGCGAAAACAACATGCTGGCGGTGATGCGTGAGCTGATCAAGGTGAAGTACACGCATCTTATCTATCCCGAGCATGAGCGGGCGCTCGATTATGACCGCAAAGTTGGGATCCGCAATCAATATCCCGGTGGTGGTGGATATACCGGCATGGTCTTCGATATCGCCTATGCGCGGGCCATGTTCCAGGCCTCCATCATGCTGGAGCGGGGCACGGAGTGGAAAGAGTTCTAGAGCGCATCCTGTAAAATCGGGCGGTTGAGGTTCACGAGCGCATGGGGATGTTGAAAGTAGTTTTAGGGCTAGGCCTGATGGCCGGCAGTTGCTTTGCGGCCGAAGTTCACGACTGGCCGGCGTATGGTGGCGTCGACGGGACTCACTACTCCAACCTCTCGCAGATCAACCGTGACAACGTAAAGAACCTGGTGGTGGCGTGGAAGTACGACACCGGGGAAAAGGGTGGAATCGAGGCCAGTCCCATCATCGTGGGCAAGGTGCTCTACACCACCACCCCGCGCAAGAGCGTCATCGCCCTCGACGCCGCGTCGGGCAAGCTGCTTTGGAAGTATGACTTTGATCTCACCGGATATATGGTCACGCGCGGCGTTTCTTACTGGAGCGACGGCAAACAAAGCCGCATCCTGGCCGGCGCTCGCTACTATCTGTATGCTCTCGATGCCACCACGGGCAAGCTGATCCCCGGTTTTGGGGAGAATGGGCGCATCGATCTTCGTAAGGGTTTGCGCGAACCGTATGAGCAGCAGTCGGTCGCGCTCACGACACCGGGCAGCATTTATAAGGATCTCATCATCGTCGGAGGTTCGAATCCGGAAACCCATCCCGCACCTCCGGGCGATATCCGCGCGTTCGATGTGCGTACCGGCGCGCTTCGCTGGACCTTTCACACCATTCCCCATCCGGGAGAATTCGGCTACGACACCTGGCCCAAGGATGCGTGGAAAAATGCTGGAGCGGCCAATAACTGGGCGGGGATGACGGTCGATGCAAAGCGCGGAATCATTTATGTCCCCACGGGCTCGGCGGTCTTCGACTTCTACGGCGGGGATCGCGTCGGCAACGACTTGTTTGCGGATTCATTGATCGCGCTGGATGCGGAGACAGGTAAGCGCATTTGGCATTTTCAGGGAGTACATCACGATCTGTGGGATCGCGATTTTCCTGCACCTCCCGCCCTGGTGACGGTCACGCACGAGGGCAAGCAGGTGGATGCGATTGCGCAGACTACCAAGTCTGGCCTGTTGTATGTATTTGACCGTAGCAACGGCAAGTCGCTGTTCCCGATTGACGAAATTCCTGTTCCCACGAGCACTGTCCCTGGAGAGGTCACCTCGCCGACCCAGCCGTACCCGAAATTGCCGGAGCCCTATACCCAACAAAGCACCACCATAGATACGCTTACCAACCGGACGCCGGAGGCGCACGCTTGGGCGGTGAAGCAGTTCAGTTCCATGATTGGGGGAGGCCAGTTCGTGCCTCCTAGCGTAGATAAGCTCACCGTCGACATGCCGGGCTTTGCCGGCGGCGGGGAGTGGGGCGGTGTCGCGACCGATCCCGGCGGCGTGCTCTATGTCAACGCCAACGATACGGCGTGGCTGGTGGGGTTGACAGTTCCTCCTCCTGCGGGCAGCGCCGGCGAGCGGGTTTATCAGAATCAGTGCAGTGGTTGCCACGGCATCAACCGGGCTGGCTCTCCTCCGGCGATTCCTGCGTTGTGGGGCATCGAAGGCATCCTGACCGATCAGGAGATTGCGGCCACCATTCGCGGAGGTAAAGGCCGCATGCCTCCCTTCCCGAGCCTCAGCGATGAGGATGTGCAGGCGGTGGTCCGCTATTTGACCAGGGCTCCGCAACAGCAGCAGCCGAAGGCGAAGGCTTCCTCCGACAGAGTTGCTGCTGAGGCAGACGGCGGAAAGACCACCGATGACATGCCGTATAAGACCATCGGCTTTCGCCGCTTCACGGATCCCGAGGGGTATCCTGCGATCGCTCCGCCATGGGGGACGCTGAGCGCGATCGATCTGAACACCGGCAAATATTTGTGGAAGATTCCGTTCGGGCAGTACCCGGAGTTGGTGGCCAAAGGCATGCCGGATACAGGCTCGGACAATTACGGCGGCCCGGTGGTGACGGCGGGTGGATTGCTATTTATCGGCGCCAGCGTCTTCGACGAAAAATTTCACGCCTACGACAAAAGCACTGGGAAGCTGCTGTGGGAGGCTGAGCTGCCGTTTTCAGGATTGGCGACTCCTGCGACGTACATGGTGGACGGGAAGCAATACGTGGTCATCGCCGCTGGTGGCGGGCAATCGAGCAGGAAGCCTTCAGGCGGCGTCTACGTCGCCTTCACCTTGAAGTAACAATGACGCAAATCCCGGACCCGGGTGCCCCACATCTGCACGTTCTGTCGAAGGTGGAATTAACCGAGCGAATAGCGGGATATGGGGCACCCTAAGTTGGGAATACCTGGTCGGGGATACTTTGGTTGGGTCAACTTAGTCGGGGATACCTAGTCGTAACGCTCGAAGATAATCTGCTTTCTCTCCCAGCCGATGCTCTTCAGCGTGTCTCGATTCGCCGAAACCATCTCGTTCAGCCCGCAAATGTAGGCGTGGATGTTATAAGGCGGCCCACCCGGAGCGTGTTCACGCGCGTGCTCGCGCGCAATCTGCTCCACGAACTCCTGCACATAGCCGCTCGCTCCCGTCCACTCCGGCTGCGGACGGCTCAGCGTCTTGCTATAGAAAAAGTTTGGCCGCGTAGCCGCAATCCGCTCGAAATATTCTTCGTAATAAATCTCCGACTCATACCGCGTCCCATACACCAACCAAAACTTCTTCCTCTCACTCCGGTCCTCACCCGTCTCAGGAAACAGATGCTCCACAAACCCCCGCATGGGAGCAATGCCGGTTCCGGTCGCGATCAGGATGCTATCCGTCAGCGGAGCACGCAGCAGGAACAATCCGTGCGGCCCGTGAAATTCCAGGGTCTGTCCCACTTCGAGATCGCAAAGCAGGTTGGAGAAGAACCCACCCGCCACCCGGTTGACGCACACGTCGAACCGGTTGCCGCGCGCAGCCGATGCGAGCGAGTAAGCCCGGGTCTGTTGCTTGCCTGCCGGGTCGACGGCGACAAACGATACGAATTGTCCCGGTTGGAAATCGAAGTTCTCCAACCCGTCGATCGTGAATTCAAGATGGAAACAAGCCGCGCGTTCCGAAAGCAGAAGCCTGCGCGCTAGCCGCGCAGTATTAAGTTGCCGTAGCAATCGTCCTCCCCAAGGGTCATCTATTTATTCGACGGTCACAGACTTGGCCAGGTTCCGCGGCTGATCGACATCGCAACCTCTTCGTACCGCAATGTGGTATGCCAGTAATTGCAAAGGAACAACTTCCAGCAACGGAACCAACAATTCTGGCGCGTTAGGCACGTAAATCACATGCTCCACCAAGTCACGAATCTGCTGGTTTCCCTCCGTCGCCACGGCAATCACCCGGCCAGATCGCGCCGTCACTTCCTGGATATTCGAAACCGTCTTCTCGTAGCGCAGCACGGATTCCGGGCTGGCGGCATCGCTGGTTGCCAGCACCACTACGGGCAACTGTTCGTCGATCAATGCATTGGGCCCATGCTTCATCTCTCCGGCCGGATAGCCTTCGGCGTGGATATAGGAGATCTCTTTGAGCTTTAGTGCCCCCTCAAGCGCAATCGGAAAGTGAATTCCGCGCCCAAGAAAGAGAAAATTAGATGCCGACGCAAACACTTTCGCCGAGCCGGCATTCCCCATCACGCTGCCGCAATACTTCTTCGATCTTGCCCGGAATGCGGCTCAACTCATCGACCAGAGCGGTGCTTTCCGCAGGAGCAATCGTTCCCCGCTTTTGCGCCATGTGGAGCGCAAACAAGAACAACGCCGTTAGCTGGCCGGTGAATGCCTTGGTGGACGCGACCCCTATCTCCGGCCCGGCATGGGTATAAATCGTGCCGTGGGCTTCCCGGGCCACCATGGAGCCAACCACGTTGCAAATCGCAACCGTCATGAAACCCTTGGCGATCATCTCCCGCTGCGCCGCCAGCGTATCGGCAGTCTCGCCGGGATGGGTGATCAGCATACCCAGCGCTTTCGCGTCGGCGATCGGATCGCGATAGCGGTATTCGCTGGCGTAATCCACTTCCACTGGAATGCGGGCCAGCCGTTCGATCATGTATTTGCCGGCCAGCGCGGAATGCCAGCTGGTGCCGCAGGCAGCGATATTCACCTGGCTCGCGGCACGAAACTGGTCGTCTGTGATTTTCATTTCTCCTAGAAAGACCTCGCCGGTATCGAGTGAAATACGGCCCAGCGTGGTATCCCGCACCGCCCGCGGCTGCTCGAAAATCTCCTTAAGCATGAAGTGTTTGTAGCCGCCCTTTTCCGCCTGGATCGGGTCCCAGAGAATCTTCTCCACCTTGCGCACCACCGGCTGCCCCGCGAGGTCGGTGAAGTGCACGCCATGCGGCGTGAGCACGGCCAGGTCGCCATCGGCTAGGAAGTACATCATGCGGGTGTGGTGCAGAATTCCGGGAACATCCGAGGCGACGAACGCCTCGCCTTCGCCTACGCCGACCACCGCGGGAGGACCGTTGCGGGTGGTCACGATCGTATCCGGTGTATCGGCGGAGATCACGCTGATGGCATAGGCGCCCGTCAGCCGGCGAGCCGCCCGGCGCACCGCTTCATCCAGGGGCATGGTCTTGCCGGAGCTCTCCGCGGAGCGCATCTCCTGCTCGATAAGGTGGGCGATCACCTCGGTATCGGTCTCAGTAACGAAGGCGTGGCCTTCGGCCGCGAGCTCGCGTTTCAGATCGAGATAGTTTTCAACGATGCCGTTGTGTACCACGACAATGCGGCCGGTGCAGTCGCGGTGGGGATGGGCGTTTTCTTCCGTAGGCCGTCCGTGGGTCGCCCAGCGGGTATGGCCGATGCCGTAAGTGCCATGGATGGGATGCTGGCGGATCGCCTCTTCCAGATTGCGCAGCTTGCCCGGGGCGCGGCGTAATTCGAGGGCTTGTCCTGCGGTGCCCACGGCGATGCCGGCAGAGTCATAGCCACGGTATTCCAGCCGCCGCAGGCCTTCCAGAATGACAGAGACGACGTCTTTCGGGCCGACATATCCCACAATTCCGCACATAGACCTTCATTGTACGGGTGAGGCTTATTCCTCTAGACGGTAGGTAAACTCTTCGATCACGGGGTTGGTGAGCACGTCGCGGGCGATCCGTTCCACCTCAGCTTGCGCTTCACCGGAATCCATGGCTCGCAGGGTGAGTTGGAAGTATTTCCCTTGGCGGACGTCTTCCACCGCGGTGTACTGCATGCGCTTCAGGGCACCATGGATCGTTTGTCCCTGGGGATCGAGGACCGTGCGTTTCAGCGTGACATAAACATGTGCCTTCATCGAGGCCGATTATAAATGGGGACGCTACTTGGTGTCGGGCAGCAATGCCGTGACCTGATCCACGCATTCGCCTCTTTGGATTCTTACGGCCTGATTCCGTATGTGGGACTTCTGTGGATCCAGGCCAGCAGATTCATCCTGAAGGGTGCTTTGATCAAGCGTCTGGGTGATGATGTGTTTGACGTGCGGATGGCAGTACGCGAGGAGCTGGTGTAGGACGTTCCCGATCTTTGCACTCATAAAGTGCTCGCGGGCCTCATGGATAT
>CAWITO010000008.1:0-587925 GCA_963839075.1 uncultured Acidobacteriaceae bacterium
GGGGGACGCGAGGAAAACAGACGCCGGCGAGGAACGCTCCGAAGAGCGGGTGGACGCCGATCTTGTCCGTTGCGGCGGAGAGAAGCGCGCCGGCGACGACCACTCCCAACAGTTCCAGGCTGAGTTGGGGTTTGGTTTGTCGGCGGACAACGTAGGCCGCGAGGGGTTTGACCAGCCCGATCATGAGCGCGAGGTAGACCACCAGGCCGCCCAGGCGGAACAGCAGAAAGGAGGGCGCATCCTGTCCGCCAGGGTTTCGAAGGGCGCAAAAGAGGAGATGGGAAAAAGTTGAGCGGAAAGGTGCAGGGCAAAGCGGCCAAAGACGGAAGGGCCGACGAGAATGCCTCCGATGATCTCACCGATCACGCGCGCCTGGCCGAGCTTCAGTGCCAGCCAGCCGCAAGCTAACGTGATCAACAAGACGATCGCCATCTGCGTGAGCAGAAGTGTCATGAGGGAGCGTCTTCTTGTTTGGGGTAGATCCGCGTTCCCTTTTAGCCTATCGAACGCATACGATACTGGACAGGCCATGAGCATATCGGCGAGGCAGCCTCCACCCGAAACCGACCGGGTGACGCGAGCGATTTTCGAACATGCGGCACGGATCAGCCGCGAGCAGCAGCTGGAAGAGTTGATGCGCCTGAACGGGGATTTTGCCCGCGACCTGGCGCAGGCGCAGCACGGCACGCTTTGGCTAGTGGACGAAGCCAAGGGACAGCTATGGACGGAGCTGGCGCGCGGCGTCGCGCCGATCCGGACTCCGCTGGGCGAGGGCGTGGTGGGCCGCTGTGTGCGCGAAGACAGGGTGGTGCTGCTGAATGATGTGGCGGAGAGAGATGCCGGCAGCCTGCAGTGGTTCACCGGTTTCGCGACGCAGCAGATGCTGTGCGTGCCGTTGCGGGTTGCAGACAAAGTGATCGGCGCGCTCGAGGTGCTGAATAAATCCACCGGATTTACGGATGGAGATGCGGAACTGCTGGAACTGCTGGCCCACTTTGCCGCCAGCGTGGTGGAAAGCAAACGGCTGCGACAGGACGCCATGCTGGCGAGGATGATGCAGCATGAACTGAGCCTGGCGATGGACGTGCAGCAGCAATTGCTGCCGCGGAATGAAGGCTGCGTCGACGGTTTGGAGTGCGTGGGCTTCTGCCGCCCGGCGAAATCTGTCGGCGGCGACTACTACGATCTGTTGCCGCTGCCCAGCGGCAGTTTCGCGTTCACGCTGGGCGACGTCTCGGGCAAAGGCGTACCGGCGGCGGTGATGATGGCCAGCATACAAACGCTGTTACATAACTTGCTGCAGCGCGAGCCGGTGGTGGTGGCGGCGGTGGTGAGCGATTTAAACCGCACGCTGTTTTCCTGTTCGGTGCCGGATCGTTATTCGACCTTGTTTTGCGGTTTGATTTCGCCCGACCGGCGATGGCTGACGTATGTGAACGCAGGACATATTCCTCCCCTGCTGCTGCGCAGGGATGGTGGGCTGATCAAACTGGAAGGCGGAGGGATGCCGGTGGCGATGATTGCCGATTGGCAATACCAGCAGTACACGATGGAGTTGCAGCCGGGCGATCTGCTGGTGGTGGTCTCGGATGGCGTGATGGAAGCGCGCAATCCCGAGGGATTGTTCTGGGCGGAGACCGAGGTGCCTTATGTCGTCCGCCAGCATCGGGATGCGCCGGTGAGGACTTTGCCGGCGGCGTTGTGCGCTCATGTGGATGCCTGGGCCGCGGGGACAGAACAGTATGACGACATTACCGTGGTCGGGTTGCGGGTCCGGGTTTGAAAACACGGCACGACTTGCAGTTGCGATATCCCACATCTCGCCAAAAGAGGGCGAGATATGGGGCACCCGGGCTTGTTCGACCCAGGCTTATCGGGCCCAAGCTGATCGCATGGATCGGCCTCTTCTTGCTGCTACCGCACGCGTGGGGCGCCTACGGGCCTTTCCAGGCGAATAACGACTTGCTGTTCTACCACCTCGATGTTCGGGTGGACCCGGACGCAAAGTTCCTCCAGGGCAAGAACACGATTCGCTTCCGCATGCTGCAGGACGGCCGGCGGATTCAGGTCGATTTAACGCCCGCACTCAAGGTCGACAAGATTCTTCTTGGCACGCTTTCCTTGCAGTACACGCGCGAGGCGTCTCAGGTTTTTATCAACTTTCCGCAGACGCTGCGAACGGGACAGGTCTACTCCATTGATTTTTACTATTCAGGGCATCCGGTGGAGACGGGGCGATTCGGTGGGATTACGTTTCGCAAGGACGCGGCCGGGCATCCGTGGATCAACACTGCGTGCGAAGAGAGCGGGGCCAGCGTGTGGTGGCCCAATAAGGACCAGTGGCGTGATGAAGTGGAGGGGATGGAGATCAGTGTGGCCGTTCCCAACGGCCTGATGGATGTCTCCAATGGACGGTTTGTGAGCAAGACGGACCTGGGGGATGGGTACACACGCTGGGATTGGAAGGTACACTACCCGATCAATAACTATGACGTATCGCTGAACATCGGCAATTACGTGCACTTCTCCGATGGAGCTCTGGACTTTTATGTGTTGCCGGCGGACAAGGCGAAGGCGGAGAAACAGTTTCCGCAGGCAAAAGAGATGCTGCAGATCTTCGGGAAATATTTTGGCGACTATCCATTTCCCCTGGATGGCTACAAGCTGATCCAGGTTCCCTACTCGGGCATGGAGCACCAGAGCGCGGTGACCTACGGCAACCTCTTCAGAAATGGATACCTGGGGAAGGATTGGACCGGCGTGGGCATCAGCCCGCGGTTCGACTTCATCATCGTGCATGAGAGCGCGCATGAGTGGTTCGGCAATAGCATTACAGCGGCCGACCGGTCGGATATGTGGATCCATGAGGGCTGGGCCACCTATCTGGAAAGCCTGTACGTGGAGGCCCGATGGGGCCGTGCCGATGCGCTGAAGTACCTGGACGGCTATAAGCCGAAGGTGGAGAACAAGGAGCCGATTATCTCGGAGCGGGGTGTGAACAGCACTCCTCCTGAAGATCAGTATTTCAAGGGCGCGCTGTTCCTCAACACTCTACGCAGCGTGGTGAATGACGATGCGCGCTGGTTTGCGATTTTGCATGGCTTCTACCAGCATTTCAAGTATCAGAACATTATGACGGAGGATGTGGTGGGGTATTTCAATCAGCAGATGGGGATGGACCTGACTCCTGTCTTCGATCAGTACCTGCGGCACACGGCTTTGCCGCAACTGGATCTGGAGTGGAGCCCGGGGAGCGTGCGCTATCGCTGGGTGGCAGATGAGCCGGGGTTTGCCATGCCGGTATTGGTGGGGAAAGACGGGGCCTGGCAGCGGGTGGTGCCGACCACCAAGTGGCAGACGATGGCGACCAAGCTCACCAAGGATGAGTTTGCCGCCGACACTGAGCTTTTTTATATCAAGGTGAACAAACAATGATAGTTCTCTCCGCAGTCGCAGCCAGGGTGCTTGGATCCTTGATCGAGAAGGAAATTACTACGCCGGAATACTATCCCTTGTCGCTGAATGCGCTGGCGAATGCCTGCAATCAGAAGAACAATCGTGAGCCGGTGACGCAGCTGGATGAGGATGAGATCCGGGAGGCGCTGCGCCGGCTGGAAGATCATGGGCTGGGCGGGCCGGTGCGGGGGAGCGACAGCCGGGTGACCAAGTACGAACACCGGGTGCAGGAGGTGTTCAACTTTACCCGCGGAGAGATTGCGGTGATGTGCGTGCTGTTGCTGCGGGGGCCGCAGACCCCGGGTGAACTGCGGGGGCGAACCGAGAGGATGCACCGGTTCGAAGAGTTGAGTGATGTGCAGGCTACGTTGCAGAAGCTGATGCAGCGGGAGCCGGCGCTGGTGAAGGTGATGGCACGGCAGCCGGGGACCAAGGAGGCCCGCTATTCCCATCTGCTTTCGGGCGAGCCGGCGGAGGTTGTAACTGCTGCTGTTGCAGAGAGTGTTGGGTCCGGACTTGAAGGTGAGGTCGCTGCTTTGCGCGCTGAGGTGGCGGAGTTACGAGCTCAGGTGGAGAGAGTTCTTCGGCTGGTGGAGTAAGGGAAAAGATAAAGGAAGGGCTGCGCCCGGCTTGTTCAACCTATGTAAGCGAGACTCCGCTAACATGGAGCACTCGCCCAAGGGGGTCAGGCTTGTGGGAGAACTCGGGATCCGTCGCACCAGAAACTTTCGGAGTGCGGTTCTGTCGCACCTCAGGCTGCTCGACAACGCTTAGAGTTTTGTTTTGGATGTGGTGGCTACGCAGGTGAGAAGCCAGTCGATGATGGCTTCGAATTGGCGCTGGGTGGTCCAACCGGGGACCGCCATGGGGGTGCAGTGTTGTTCCATACCGTCCTGCCAGAATGGGTAGCCTTGCAGCAGAATCACGAAGGCATGATAGGCGGTGCCTGCCTGGCGCTCGGTGAGGCCGGCCTGCTGTAGAAGGCGGGTGGCATCCACGATAAGGGCAACGGCCGATGGCGGCTTGTTGGGCCGGGAAAAGGCGACGCGGAAAATGTGCGGGTGCTCGTCTGCCAGCGTCTGCGCGGACGTAAGCAGCATTTTTAGCTGCCGCTTCCAGTTGGTTCCGCCCTTCGCGCGGGCGCTGGCTTCCATCGCCTGCTCATGCAAACGCGCAAATACGCTATCTGCGAGAGCGTCGAGGATGGCATCGCGATCCTGGAAGTGGTTGTACAAGGCCATGGGGGCCACACCCAGGCTCGCGCTCAGGGCGCGCATGGTCAGGGCCGCCGGGCCGCCGGCATCGACGAGGGTTTGTGAGGCTTCGAGAATTTTTGCTTTGGTCAGGCCCTTGCGGACGGCTGCGCGCATGGCAGCATCATAGCGTGCGCGATGGGATTTATGTACTATGTATATGTACGATGTACATATATGGTTTCGAGGTGACGATATGGCGACTTCCTGGGCATTGATTTCCGGAGCTTCTACGGGGATTGGGCGCGCGATAGCTTTGCAGCTTGCGACGCGGGGATTCCGTGTGTTGGCAGGAGTTCGTTCGCAGGCTGCCGGCGAGGCGTTGGCGGCTACGGCGGGGGTGACATCGATCCTGCTGGATGTGACCGACCAGGCATCCATCAACGCCGCGGTGGCGCGGGCGGAGGAATTGGCGGGGTCGGACGGTTTGCGGGTGGTAATCAATAATGCCGGCATCGTGGTTCCCGGACCGGTGGAATTTGTAACCGCGGCGGATTGGCGGCGGCAGTTCGACGTGAACCTTTTCGGGATGATCGAGTTGACCCGGGCTAGCCTTCCCCTGTTGCGCCGGGCGGTGGTGGCGCAGGGCCGGTTTGTGCCGCGGTTGCTTTTTATCAGCTCCATCGGCGGGCGGGTTTCGCAACCGATTCTTGCTCCATATACCGCCAGCAAATTTGCCACCAACGCGCTGGGCGATGCGCTGCGGCTTGAATTGCGCCGCCAGGGGATTGGGGTGACGGTGGTTGAGCCCGGGGCGGTGGCTACCGAGATCTGGGGAAAGGGAGATGACTCCGGCGCCCAGTTCAACAGTACGCATCCGGCGCGGGTGCTATATGGACCGGAGCTCGATGGGATCATGAAGGCCTCGAAGAAGATCAGCGCAAAGGCGATCCCTGCGGATCGGGCGGCGGCTGAGATCGTTGGGAGTATTGTGGCCAGCAAGCCGCCGGCGCGGTTGCTGGTGGGGCCGGATGCCAAGGTGATGGCGGTGATGCGGGCCTGGCTTCCGCTTTCCTGGTTCGATGCGGTGTTGCGGCGGGAGTTTGGGATTTAGTCGTGTTCCGGTGATTGTGCGTTAAAGTTTGCAATTCGACTCAAGCAGCCGCTTATTCCCACATCTCGCCAACAGAAGGCGAGATATGGGGCACCCGGCTTTGCGGCTATTGATGCTTTTTGGTTAGCGGTGACTGAGGCGCAGGGTTTGCCAGCTGGCGTCGGTGGTCCAGCCGCCGTCGACGGCTAAGGCCTGGCCGTTGACGAAGCCGCTTTGGTTTGGGTCGGCTAAGAATAGGATGGCTCGGGCTATGTCGTCAGGCGAGGCGAAACGGCCCATGGGATTGACTCCGATGATGTCGTCGTCGGTGTAGCTGCCACTGGCCTGGTCGGCGACATCCATCTCGGTTTTTACCCAGCCGGGACAGACGGCGTTGGTGCGGACTCCCCTGCCTCCCCACTCCGCTGCCAGGGTTCGGGTGAGGCCGATGAGGCCGTGCTTGGAGGCATTGTAGGCGACACGATCGGCGACTCCAGCCAGACCGGCAATCGAGGCTACATTCACGATGGAACCGGAACGCTGCTGCAACATGATTTTGCCGAAGGCGCGGGCGAGTAGAAATGGGCCCACCAGGTTGACATCGAGCACGCGGCGGAAGGTGGCGGCTTCGACGGTTTCGGCGCGCGCGATCGAACTGATGCCGGCGTTGTTGACCAGGACATCGACGCGGTTCCAGCGTTGGTAAATCGCTGCCGCGGTGGACTCGACAAAGGCTTCGTTGGAGATATCGCCAGTAAAGGCTTGGGCGTCCCCTACAGCGTCGCAGGGTTGCAGATCCAATAAGGCCAGCGAATAGCCGGCGGCGGCAAGGGTTTCTGCGGTGCGGCGGCCAATTCCCTGCGCGGCCCCGGTGACGACTGCTACTTTCATTCCCAAACTCCTATTGCTGCACCGCATCCTGGGCGTCAGCAGCCTGATCGCCGGACGGGTCCTGCTGCAGGCGATCGTTGAATTCCTTGAGCAGATTGGCCGAGGTGACGAACTCCTGCTTGGCTTTGTCCTTTTGGCCCAGACGCGCCAGGACCTGGCCGCGTGCGTAGTGTACGCTGGCGCTCCCGGGGGCTAGTCGCACGGCCCGGTCGAGATCTTCGAGCGCTGCGATATCGTGACCGGCCTCGCGATCGAGCTTGCTCAAACCTATCCAGGAATTTACCAGCGATCCATCCAGACTCACTGCTTTGCGGAAGGCTTCTTCGGCCTTTGCGGATTGGTTTTGCTGCGCGTAGAGCCGGCCGAGGTCTTCATAACTGTAGGGGAAGGTGGGCTCGATGGCGACATCCTGCTTCAACTCGGCTTCGGCCTTGGGATAGTCATGCTGCTCGAGGAAAGAGCGGCCAAGGAAATAATGGACCAGGGGCAGGTTCGGCTTGGCAGTCGCGGCGGTCTGGAATTCGGCTATCGCCTTCTCCGTGCTTCCCTTGGCCAGCCACGCTTTGCCGATATAGAGGTGGAACTCGGGGGAGTTTTGCCCGATGGCCAACATGCGATCGACGGCTTGCTTCTCAAGTGGCTGATTGGCGGTCTTGCCGGCGGCGATGCTGAGCACATAGAGATAGTTCATGTTGCTCGACTCCTGATCCCAGAGTGGAGTGAGGGTGTCGCTGGCTTGCTGGTAGTCGTTGCGGAAGAAGTGGCAAAGACCGAGCAGGTATCTCGCCTGCAGGGATTGCGGTGCCAGGTGGAGGCTCTCCGTGAGTGGCTGGATGGCAGCGGCGAAGTCGTTCTTGCGGTAGTAGACGAGACCGAGGTTGAGTTGGATTCCCGGCTGATGGGGCGCGAGGGCTTCTGCTTTGCGCAACTCGAGCAGGGCGTCGTCCCAGCGTTTCTCGCGCATGTAGGCGACACCCAGGTTGATGTGGGCAGCGGCGGAGTTGGGATCGAGCGCAATGACGGCGCGGAAGTCTTCTTCGGCCGTGGCTAAATGGCCGCTCTGCATGGCCTGCACGCCCTGGCGAAAGATGGCGGCAGGATCGAGCTGAGACGGTTGCGGAAGGAGGAGGAAGAAGAGGAGGAGCATGTTTTGCTTGACAGGGTCTTAAAACGATTTAATACTGGGATTTATCGGTTTTAGTTCCCAATACAGTCAACAGAATGTAAGAGCGGGCCCCCGTTCGATGGATCCAACCCTCTGGAGGCATTATCCCTATGTTTTTCTCTAAACACCAAGTCTATTCCTGGGCGTTCCTACTGCTGTTGATGCCGTGCGCGTTGCTGGCGCAGCAGTCGGGTTCGATCAACGGCGCAGTTACGGACGAGAGCGGGGGCGCCATCCCGAACGCGAAGGTGGTCCTCACCAACGCCAACCAGGGCACCGCATTCAACGCCACCACCAATACGGCCGGGGATTACTCCTTCCCCTCGCTCGAAGCCGGTACTTACAACCTGCAGGTGAGTGCTCCGGGATATAAGCAGTTTCAGGCTTCGGGGATTGTGCTGCGTGTGTCGCGCAACGAACGCGTCGACGCCAAATTGACGGTGGGCGCGGTGACCGCGGAAGTCACCGTGGCGGGGACGGATCTGGGCGCGGTGCAAACCGAGACGCCGGAGATCTCCTACACCATCACCGGCAAGCAGATTACCCAGCTGGTGCTGAATGGACGCAACTTTACGCAGTTGGTGACGCTGACACCCGGAATCATTAGCCAGACGGGGCAGGATGAGGGCGAGACCGGGGTCAACGGCAGCGTGTCCTACAGCATGAACGGCGGGCGTACGGAGTACAACAACTGGGAAGTCGACGGCTCGAGCCTGATGGATAACGGCAGCAACAGCACGCTGAACGTTTATCCGAACGTGGATGCGATCGCCGAGACCGAAGTGCTTACGTCAAACTACGGCGCGCAATATGGCCGGAATGCCTCGGGCACGGTGCTGGGGCAGACTAAGTCGGGGACCGAGCATTTCCATGGAGACGTGTTCGAGTTCCTGCGCAATGACGTCTTCAATGCGCGCAACTACTTTGAGACTTCGGTGCCGACGTACAAGAAGCATGATTACGGTTTCACCATTGGCGGCCCGGTATTCATCCCCAAGGTGTTTCAGCCGGCGCAGAACAAGACGTTCTTCTTCTATTCGCAGGAGTGGCGGCACGAGAACGTACCGGCTACGGTGTTCAACCAGTCGGTGCCGTCGACGGCGGAACGCACTGGAGACTTTTCTGACCAGTGCCCGGCGCCGGGCAGTGCGGTCGATACCGCCGACTTTCCCAACTGCCCCGTCAACACGTCGACGGGCGCTTACTACCCCAATAACACGGTCCCGATCGATCCCAACGGTGCGGCCCTGCTGGTGCTGATTTCGCCGGCGAATGTGGGTTCTGGTCTGACGTCGGTTTACCAGGGATCACCTTCGCAGCTCACCACCAACCGGGAAGAGCTGTTCCGCATCGATCATGTGTTCAATGAGAAATTCCGCGGGTACTACCGGTTTATTTATGACTCGTGGCAGCAAACGACTTCAGAGCCGACGTTCCAGACCAATGCCTTCCCTACCGTGACGAATGCCTTCAAGGGTCCGGGGGTCGACATGGTGGCCAACCTTACCTATGCGGCTTCTCCCACGCTGGTGAATGAGTTTGTGGCGGATTACACGACCGACCATATTACGTTGACCAATAACTCTACGAATATTGCGCGGACGAACTTTACCGGGAATGGTTTTTTCGATAACGGCTTCGGCGATGTACTGCCTTCGATCGTGCTGAGCGGTGGAACGGCCTATGAGGGCGGATTTACGGTCAATACCGGATACTTTCCGTGGCAGAACTCGAACCCTACGTATAGCTACCGGGACAACATCACCAAGACGCTGAAGAACCACACGCTGATTTTTGGGGCGAGCTCTATCTTTGCCCAGAAGAATGAGCCGAGCGTGGGCAATAACCAGGGCACGTATACCTTCAATACTTCGTCGGCGGTGACAACCGGAAATGCTTTTGCCGACTTGCTGACGGGGAGCATCGGACAGTTCTCCCAGACCTCGGCACAGCCGAAGTACTACAACCGTTACAAGATCGTCGAGCCGTACTTCCAGGACAACTGGCGGGCGACGTCCAAGCTGACCTTGAACATGGGGCTGCGGGTGAGCCTGTTCGGAACGTATAAGGACATCAGCGACCAATCGGGCAATTTTGTGCCCGGTTACTGGAATGCAGCCAATGCACCCAGCATCGATGTCGATGGTTCGGTTACGGGTCAAGCCGGGGCGATCATTCCCGGCAGCGGGAATATCTTCAACGGCTTGGTTCGCTGCGGACTGAATGGGGTTTATACCGGGTGCATGTCGGGACACCTGTTCAATCCAGCTCCGCGCGTGGGATTTGCCTATGACGTGTTCGGGAATGGCAAGCTGGCGGTGCGCGGCGGCTACGGGATCTTCTTCGAGCACACCAACGGGAACGAGAGCAACTCAGAGTTTCTCGAGGGCACCTCACCGGTGGTGCAGACGCCGAACAAGTACAACTTCGTCGGGTATACGAACTCCGGGGGCGCAGGGCTGAGCTTCCCGCTGAGCGTGATTGCGATTCCCACCCATGCGGTTTGGCCGTATGTGCAGCAGTACAACATGTCGGTGCAGGGCGAGCTACCGAGCCACGTGGTGATGCAGGTGAGCTATGTGGGCAGCCAGGGCGTGCATCTGCCGGTGCGGCATGAGTTGAACCAGCTGACTCCGTTGTCGTCTTCGGAGAATCCTTACCAGCCGGGGCAGCCGTTGTCGGCGGCAGATTGTTCGTCGGTGGCGTTGGGTTTCGGCAACGTGCCCAACGGTTCGGTGAATGGTGTGCCGGTCAATCCCGATGTCGCCGTTCGGCTGTATGTCGCCTGCGGCAATTCGGCTGATCCGTACCGGCCGTTCAACGGGATTTCGGGAATCAATAACGTTACGAATAGCGCGAAGTCGGCTTATAGCGCGCTGCAGGTGGGCGTGAGCCGCTACTTCGGCCGGTTGAATGGCAGTCTCGCGTATACCTACGGTCACTCGCTCGATGACGCCTCGGATGGCGGGGCGAATGTCGAGGTGGTGAATGGCCTGAACCTTCAGCAGAGTTATGCCAGTTCCAACTTCGATGAACGCCACGTCCTGGAGGCGAGCGCGGTATACGATCTGCCGTTCTTTACACAGGCGGGATTGATGCATTCGCTGTTGGGGGGATGGCAGGTTTCGGATCTGACGGGTTTCCAGACGGGCACTCCGTTCAGCATTACGAATAACTCCACGTTTGCCGATAACGCGGGCACGGGGAATACCATCAGCAACAACAGTAACGGTTCCATTCAGTCGTATCCGGATCTGATTGGGCCGTTGCATGGGGCAGTCGCGATCAAGCATCCCTCGGGAGTGCAGGGTCCGCGGTTGTATAACAGCGATGCGTTCGGTCCTCCGCAGGGGTTGACGTATGGAAACGCGGGACGGAATATCCTCAACCTGCCTTCACGGACGAATTTCGATATGGGGTTGTTTAAGTCGTTCGCGGTGCACGAGGATATGCATTTTGAGTTCCGTGCGGAGGCGTTCAACGTGTTTAACCACACGCAGTGGAACGCGATTAATACCAATTCCTGCTATGGGTCGGAGGCATGCGCGACGTCGCAGTTTTTGACAGCAACTGGGGCGCACAATGCGAGGATCCTGCAATTTGCCGGGAAGTTTGTGTTCTAGCAGAGTGGGAGTGGCTTAGGACCATGCTCGCTGCGGCGAGGTAGCTCGCTGCGGCGAGGTAGCTCGCTGCGGCGAGGTAGCTCGCTGCGGCAAGGACGGGACTTGGGTGGGTTGGCATGGTCGTTGCAGGGGTCTGAAGCCCAAGTCTAGCTGCTCATGGTTGGCCCCGACTGAAGTCCGCTCCTTAATACGAGGCCAACGAATTGCATGTCCTGAGTCGATTGACGGCGTGCTTTGATACAGCTGACACAAAGACGAGATCGTGGATGCCGCGGTTCCCATGCGACGTAGAATGGGGGCATGAGCGAGGGGATTCGTCCTTTGTTGCTTTATGACGGGCTTTGTGGGATTTGCCATGGGGCGGTGCAGTGGGTGATCCGGCACGATACGCGCGATGGATTTCGATTCGCACCTCAGCAGTCGGAGCTCGCGGCAGAGATTTTGCGGCGGCAGGGCATCGATCGCGATGCTTTGCTGGCCGGCAATAGCGTTTATATGGTGATCGATTCGGGGTCGGCCGCTGAGAGGGTACTGCGGGAATCCGACGTTACGGTGAACATCCTGTTGACCCTTGGCGGTGGTTGGGGCGTGCTGGGCCGCCTGCTTCGGGCCGTTCCTCCCTTTCTTCGCAACGCGGGATATCGGTTGTTTGCTCGTAACCGGTATCGGCTTGGGGACCGGTTTACGGCTTGCCCGATTCCGGGTGAGGCGGATCGCATGAAGTTTGTCGGCTGATCATTTCCCGGAATCAGGGTTTCTCCACTGGTCGATGGCCTGGCGGATGGCGGCGGGCGCCAGGTTGCTGCAGCGCATCTTGTATTCGGGTATGCCGCCCAGGGCTTCGGCCACCTGCTGCTCGGTGAGGGCGTAGGCTTCCTCGACCGGCTTGTTCAGGACCATCTCGGTGGCCATCGAGGAACAGGCGATGGCGACGGCACAGCCCATGCACTTGAATTTGATGTCCTGAATGATGTTGCCTTCAACGCGCAGCGTGACCAGGACGGTGTCGCTGTCAAACGGGCTTTTTACCAGGGCCCGCCCGGACGGCTCGGGCACGCTGCCGGTATTGCGCGGGTTGGCGTAATGGTCGCGTACCTGCTCGCTATACAAGGCTTAGCCCCGGTTTTATGATAACTCCACGCGATGTCCTCCCAGCTCTACGCCAAGGCAGCCGAACTTGCGGCACTCCAGCAGTCATTCGCCATCGCCACGGTGGTGCGAGTGGAAGGATCTTCCTCGGCCCGGCGGGGCTCGAAAGCGCTGATCGATGCTTCGGGTAAGTTGCTGGTGGGATGGGTGGGCGGTGGATGCGCCGAGAGCGCCGTACGCAGTGAAGCGCTGCTTTGTCTCGAACAGGAGCGGCCGCGGTTGATTACCGTGGATATGACCGATGAAGAACTGGGCGTCGGTATGCCCTGCGGAGGCACTATGGAGATCTTTATCGAGCCTGTGCTGCCCAAACCAGAACTGCTGATCGTGGGCCACGGCCGCATCGCCGAAAGCCTTGCCGTGCTGGGCGACATGATGGGCTTTCGCATCACTGTCAACGATCCCGGTGCGGAACGGAGCGCCTTTCCCCAGGCAGAACGGTTGGTGACGGAAGACTTCGACCTGACCGAGACGCCGATCGGCACGAAATCGTTTGTGGTGATCGCTACCCAGCACAAGCGGGACCACGTTTGGCTGCAGAAGGCGCTGGAAGGCAACGCTGCCTATGTCGCCCTGATCTCCAGCCGGCACCGGGCCGGGCTGGTGCTCGAATACCTGCGGACCGCGGGGGTGCCGGAGGGAAAGATCGCTACCGTGTATGCTCCGGCCGGCTTACATCTCGGCGCGGCGACTCCGGAGGAGATCGCTTTGAGCGTGATCAGCCAGATGGTGGCGCTGCGGCGGGGCGGACTCGAAGCTTCGCGCTTCGATGTGGATGCGGTCATCCGCCAGTGCGAGGCGGAGAGCCTTCCGTAAAGCGCTGGTAATCCTCCTGGTTGTCGATGTCCAGCAGTATTCCTTCATCCTCTACTTCAACATTCAGAATGGCGCCCGGATGACGGGCGAAGAGGGCGCGGCAGCCGACGTCGCCGGTTAGCTGCATCACTTCGGGAAACATCGTTCGGTCAATGAGCACCGGGTTTCCGCGCTGGCCGTGGTGGGTGGGAATAATGATTCGGGCGCGGGTGCGATGGTGTTCGGCAATGAGCCGGTCGAGCGTGCTGGGGCGGACGAAGGGTTGGTCGGCGAGGACGATGAGCGCGGCGGCCGCATGCGGGCTGAGCGCGCCGATCCCGGCCTGCAACGAGCTCGCCATTCCGTCTGCGTAGGACGAGTTGATGATGATTTTCAGGCGCTGGTCGAAGAGCCGGCTTGAGAGCCGGGGACGGATAGTTTCGGCAGAAGCGCCGAGGACGAGGACGATCTCCTCGGCGGACGAGCGGCGTACGTTGGCGAGGGTGGTTTCGAGCACCGTCGTCTCTCCCAGCGCGAGCAGCTGCTTGGCTTGACCCATTCGGGTAGAACGGCCGGCGGCAAGAATGACGGCGGCTACCGAAGGCTGTAGACTCCTGGGCATGAACGGCTTCTTCTACGTTACGCGACCCGAAGTGCCCCGGTTACGCAGCAGCTTCGCAGTCCTAGTCAGCCGGTTGGCCAATGAGCCAGCCAAAAAAGCAATTGAGACCAGAGAAATTACTCGTCTCGGCGAGCCCGTTTATATCGGATTAAAAAGCAATTCGCCTACAACCGCTCCAGGCATTGCTGGCCGATCATGCTTCCGCAAAATAGATTAACCGCCGGCCCTCACGCCCAGGGGGCGCGTTCCCGCCAATCCGCGGGGAAATGCATCTGGGCCAGACCGACCGCCGGGTATGTGTCGAAATGCGCCTTGAGCCGTTCTTTCCATCTTGAACCCGGCGACACTTCGTTCAGCAGCGTTTGGATGATGAGAGCGATGATGTAGAAACGACGGTTATCGATGCCTTGCGCTTTCCAGTCGTTCGGCAGCACTGGCTTGACGGCCAGTTCCTTGTTCCACAGCCGGCTATGGTGCGCGCAGGTGTTGCGGATGGCCGTCAGGGCATGTAGCCAGCTGAGAAAGACAGGAGCCGGCTGGTCGAATTTTCGGCCGATTTGCTTGCGCAATTTTGTCCGCAAATTCGCGTACATCTGTGACAGCGACCCGAACGAAATCAGTTCGGTCGCCATCCAGACCGGCAGGTGCGTTTCGCTGACATACTTCGCGCGATAGTGGGCGACAAACGCTTCGGATGACCGTTTTTCTTCCTTGCTGATGATCTTCATGAACCAGGCATGGTGAAAGGCAGGGTCAAAATTGGTGGCGTCAGCATAGCCGAATGGCCCGAGAGTGTGTGCCATTTCGTAGGTAACAACCGCCCGGATGGCGACCTCAACGCGATCCATCGCCTGCATGGTCAGCAGGCGCAGACCGCCGTCGAATTTGTAAAGGTCAAGAACCTGATCGAGCGTGACGCCGGCGCGGAATTGATCGCGGGCAGTGTCGCGAAAAGGAATGAAGTAGGCGCTAAGCCGGTAGTAGCCAATCCGTTGTAGCCATTCGAGGGCGCGGGCGTGGTCGCCGCAGTCGAGGTTGCGGCCGATAAGCAAGTTGAGTTGGTCGATGTAAGAGAGGGGCGGCTTGCTGTATTTCATCAAAAATGAAAAACCCGCCGATTTGAGCGTCACCCTTGCGGGGATAGGCTTGGCGGGTATGTCACTTTCAAAGTAGGCCGGATATCGGCATAAAGCAAGCAAAATCGCGCGTAATGCGGGTAAGGAGCTGATTCTCTCAACCAGCCCTTCGACAGCTAAACAGGTTCGTTTTTCCGCACGCTTTTACACCTGACGGTAGCATACCACTGAGGGGGTGGAGAGAGGGGAAAAACTTCGCTTTTTGTTTGCCTATTTCCTGGTTGTCGTGCGAGCGAAACATCGCACTCAGTGTAGCCCGTTCCGGGAGGTTCTGGAACGGCCGGCGGCGAGAATGACTCCGCAGGCTGTAGACTCCTGGGCATGAATGGCTCTTTCTACGTTACCCGACCCGATGTGCTGCTGAAAGCCGAAGGGCTGGCGGCACTGGTCGCTGTCTGCATCGCCTATCAACAACTTTTTCCGCATCACTGGGGGGTGTTTGCCCTGCTCTTCCTGGTCCCCGATGTTTCGCTGATTCCGTATATGCGATCGGCGGGCAAGGGGGCGGCCGCGTTTTATAACGTCATGCATTGCTACGTGCTTCCTTTGGCGTTGGGCTGGTTTGCCTGGAAACAAGGGAACGTTTGGTGCGGCGAGATGGCGCTGACCTGGCTCGCGCACATCAGCTTTGACCGCTGCCTGGGATATGGATTGAAGTTTCGCGGGTCGTTTCGTTTTACCCACATGCAAAATTCTGCGGGTATCGCCGGGGGGCCGGTGGTGGAGAGGGTTTAGACTCTACCGCATGCAGCGAACACCCAGTTTCTCCGCCGTTGTGGTTCTGATCGCTCTCCTGTTGTTTCAAGGACTCGCCCCGGACCTCCAGGCGCAGGCGCCGCCTCCGCCCACACCGCAGCAGCTGGACCAGTTGCTGGCACCGATTGCGTTGTACCCCGATTCCCTGCTGGCGCAGATCACGACCGCGTCAACCAATCCGCAAGAGATTCTTGATTTCGATAACTGGCTGGCGCAGAACGGGAACCTTACGCTGACGCAGAAGACGGCAGCGGCGGAACAGTCGGGGTTCGATCCGGCATTTATTGCGCTCGCGGGATTTCCCGACGTAGTGCAGATGATGGCGGACAACATCGACGATTATGCCGCGATCGGATCGGCGGTGCAGTCGAACCAGGATGAGGTTTCGGCGTCGATCCAGCGGTTGCGGTCGCAGGCGTATAACGCGGGTTCGCTGCGGAGTACGGCGCAACAGCAGGTGGTGGTGCAAAGCGGTCCGTACTACGTGATTCAGCCGGTGAATCCGCAGGTGGTGTATGTGCCGCAGTACGACCCCACCGTGGTGTACGCGGGGAGCGGATTGAATGTGGGGCTGATCACGTTCGGGATTGGAATCGGGATTACGGCGCTGCTGGTAAGCCAGCCCTGGGGCTGGGGTGGATGGGGTTGGAATTGGGGCTCGCGGCGGATTTATTACAACCGCGGTCCATGGGGCGGTTGGAACGGTGGGTATCGGCCTCCGAGACCGTGGTATCGGCCGCGACCGGTGTATTACAACCAGCGGCCTGGGTTTGGTGGGAATTGGGGGTATCGTCCTCCGAATTACCGGCCTCCCCGGCCGGTGAATCGGCCGGTGTATAACCGGCCGGGAACGCGGCCTCCTGGGAATGGGGGACGGCCTGTGATTCAGCCGGTGCGACCGGGACCGGGTGGGCCAGGGAATGGCCGGCCGGTGGGAGGGCCTCGGCCTCCTTCCAATGGCGGGCGGCCTTCGATTCAGCCGGTAAGGCCGGGTGGGCCGGGGAACAGCCGGCCGGTGGGCGGGCCTCGGCCTCCTTCCAACGGCGGGCAGCCTTCGATTCAGCCGGTGAGGCCGGGTGGGCCGGGGAATAGCCGACCCACTCCACAGCCTCGACCTACAAATGCTCGGCCTCCGGCGCAGACGCGGCCGGCTCCGCAGCCTCGGCCGCAGGTGCAGCGGCCTGCGGTGGCTCCTCGTCCGCAGACTCGTCCTCAGGGGCAGGCTCGGCCGCAGCAGAGACCTCAGGGTGGGAATGATCAGCGGGGGCCCCGGTAGTTGGAGTGCATTGAGTTAGGGGGTGGGTGCCGCGGAATCCCACATCTCGCCAAAGTACGGCGAGATACCCGGATTTCCTGCACGAGGCCCCGACCGACAACTGAGTGTGCGGCTTTCTTCACGGAAAGCCGCGTCCAGTTCATTGGCTTCACTAACGTCCACAGGAAATCCGGGATGGGGCACCCGGGATTTGCTTTGCCGGGAGGGGGGCAGCGCAAACCTGGGGATATGTTTTGCCGGAAGGCGGCAGTTTGAGCCCCGGTAGTTAGAGGGTGGGTGATGCGGAATCCCACATCTCGCCCCAAAAGGCGAGGTACCCGGATTTCCTGCACGAGGCCCCGACCGACAACTGAGTGTGCGGCTTTCTTCACGGAAAGCCGCGTGCAGTTCATTGGCTTCACTAACGTCCACAGGAAATCCGGGGATGGGGCACCCGGGGTTTGCTTGCCTTCAACACAGGGCAAAATGCGGTGAACCTCTGGCTTTTCTTATTTTGACCACGGGGGGACTATGCCGTTCATGCGGGCGTAGGCGATGAGTTGTCCCATGTGCTCGTTGTCGTGAACGATGATGCGGAGGTACATGCCGTCTACGGTCACGGTCTTGCCGTCTATGGATACTTTGCGCTCCAGGTCTCCTGGCTTTAGTTGGGCTCGCGCTGCCTTTACCGCTTCGAGGGAGCGGCGTAACCAGTCGATGATTTCAGGTTTGGTGGTGACGGTCTTTTCCATCGAGGTGGTGACGGCGGGCTCCTTGAGGCCGGTTACGCTCAGAAGGTAGAGGTTGGCGATGACGATGTGCATGTAGGCTTCGCCGATGGAGCGGACTCCGGGCGCGGGCCGCCAGGCGAACTTTTCTGCCGGCGTAGCTTCCGCCAGCGCCAGCAACTGTCGCGTGACGACCGCCCATTCCCCGTCGTAGCCTTCCCACAGGCCCTGATTCTGGGCGTGCAGTGGCGCCACAGCGATAGCGAGCAAAAGCAGAAGCTTCTTCATCTCAACAGTGCGGCTTCATTTCGCTGCTGGTGCCTCCGGCGGCGGGAATGTAACAGTTACGGGTGTAATCCATGACCATGCGATCGGCACTGAACCGCCAGCCCAGGGTGCGGATGGTGCGCTTCATGCGGGTGATCCAGCCTTTGGGGAGACCGTCCTTGTCCCGCTGGTAGTAGAGCGGGATCAGTTCGTCGTGCAGGACGCGGTAGAGATCTTCTCCGTCGCGGGTGTCGTGCACATCCATATTGCTGTGGGTTCTTCCCCCGCCGATGGCGAAGCCATTCAGGCCGTCGTAGGCTTCTGCCCACCAACCGTCCAATACCGACAGATTCAAGCCCCCGTTCAACACCACCTTTTGTCCGCTGGTGCCCGAGGCCTCTAATGGACGCCGGGGGTTGTTGAGCCAGACGTCGACTCCCTGCACCAAGTGGCGGCCTACGTTGATGTCGTAGTTTTCGATGAAGACGAATTTGTCTCCAAATTTGGAGTCGCGCATCATCTCGGCGATTTGCTGCAGCACCCGCTTGCCGGGCTCGTCATGCGGATGGGCTTTGCCGGCGAAGAGGAATTGCACCGGACGCTTGGGATCGTTGACCATCGACGCTAAACGCTCGATATCGGCCAGGATCAGATTGGCGCGCTTATAGGTGGCGAAGCGGCGGGCGAAGCCGATGGTGAGGGCGTCGAGCGACAGGACTTTGCTGAGACGCTGCAGGTCTTCTTGTGGCTCATCGCGGCGTTCGCCCTGCTCGCGCGCACGGCGGCGGACGAATTCGATGAGCTGTGCCTTGAGGCTGAGATGGCACTCCCAGAGTTCGCCATCGTCGACTTGCTCAATGGGCTCCCAGGTACGCAGCCAGGAACTCTTGCCCTGCCAGCCGATGCCCAGATGACGATCGTAGAGACGCGACATTTGCGGCGCGAGCCAAGACGGGACGTGCACGCCGTTGGTGATGTGACCGATGGGCACCGCATCTTCCGGCTTGCCGGGGTATAGACCCTTCCACATGGAGCGGGACACTTCTCCGTGGAGAGACGAGACGGCATTGCGGCGGCGGGAAAGCAGGAGACCGAGCACGGTCATGCAGAAAGGCTCGCCGTGGTCGTGCGGGTGCTCGCGGCCGAAGCCCATCAGGCGCTCCTGGGAGATGCCGAGTTGATCGCGCAGGGGTCCAAGGTGCTCTTCGATGAGGTCGGCGGGGAAACGGTCGTGGCCTGCGGGCACGGGGGTGTGGGTGGTGAAGACGACTTCGCGTGGAATCTGGTTGGCGGCGGTGTCGAAGTCCAGGCCGTCTTCGTGCATGCGATCGCGAATCGCTTCGAGCACGACAAAGGCGCTGTGGCCTTCGTTGAGGTGGAGGACACCGGGGGCAATACCCATTGCTTTGAGCGCGCGGAAACCGCCCACGCCGAGGAGAAGCTCCTGGCGGATGCGGGTGCGGCCATCTCCTCCGTAGAGGCGGGAGGTGAGTTCGCGGTCCTCAGGCGCGTTGCCCTGCACATTGGAGTCGAGCAGAAGCAGGGTGCAGCGGCCTACCTTGACTCTCCATACCTTGGCGCAGATGACGCCGCCGCGGGTCTCGATTTCGACCATCACCGGTTCTCCCTTCTGGCTGATGGCGAGTTCCATGGGGAGTTGGGTCACGTCGGTGAGGAGGTATTCTTCGCGCTGCCATCCTTTCTGATCGAGGTATTGGCGGAAATATCCCTGACCGTAGAAGAGGCCGATGCCGATGAGGGGAATGCCCAGATCGGATGCGCTCTTGATGTGGTCGCCGGCAAGGACACCCAGACCGCCGGAGTAGATGGGCAACGATTCGTGCACACCGAACTCGGCGGAGAAGTAAGCGACGGGGCGCGGGCGGAGGACACCGGCGTTCATGGAACCCCAGGTGCGGTCGGCGCGGAGGTACTCCTGCTGGCGGCGATAGACATAATTGATGCGGCTGTGGAGGCCGAGTTCAGCGGCGCGGCGTTCCAGATCTTCGAGCGGGATCTCGTTGAGCAGGGCGATGGGGTTCTGGTTGAGCTGCCACCAGCGGGTGGGGTTGAGATCGCGGAAGAGGCTGATGGAGTCGTAGTCCCAACACCAGCAGAGGTTGTGCGCGATGGACCAGAGACGCTCGCGTGCGGGGGCGATGAAGCGGTCGAGGGTGCGGGCTTCACTGACCACGGGAGCGACCTGGTTGGCGGCTTCGGTGAGCATGCGGATTTCGTCTTCGCGGAAGACGCGGGGTTCTTTGGTTTGCACGACGAGGACTCCCTGGAGTACGCCGCGGTCGATGAGGGGGACACCTAAGAAGGAGTGATAGACCTCTTCGCCGGACTCGCGGAAATATTTGAAGCGGGGGTGGTTGGCCGCGTCGGCGACAGCGACGGGGCGGACTTGCTCGGCGACGAGGCCGGCAAGGCCTTCATTGAGCGGCATGCGCAGGGTACCGACACTGCGCGGATGCAGGCCGAGGGTGGCGGCCAGGACCAGGTTTGAGCGGTCTGGCTCGAGCAGATACGCGGAGCACACGTCGGTGCGAAAACGGGTGGCGATCAGGGCCACCACATTCATGAGGGTGTCGGCGGGTTGGCCGGCCTCATCGGTGAGGTGGGTGATTTCTTCCAGGGTGAGCACGTGGCCGGCGTCTGTCGCTTCGTAGGACTGGGTCATCTGCATCGCCTCGTAGTTGAAGTGTGCCATTGCGGGCGGGGGGTTCGCCACGGAAAATTGTTCCGGTTGGGTACGGGAGGTTCCTTAACGGGAGAAGCCGCACTTTCTAGAACCGGAGTGGGTGGCCCATTCAAGCCTTCTGTTGGCTTGAGTGGGGGACATCTTTAGGAGCAGGAGGGCCAGAAAGACAAGGAGGAGGCTCGCGCTTTGCGGCAGTCCAGTGCGATTCGATTTCCACCGGTCCTTCGATTCCCATGGAGTAATGACGAAAGCTGCTCCACTCCCAGGCTTCGGGGTAGGCGCAGAGCCCACGCCGCACCGGGTTGCGGTGGATATAGCGTAGCTTCTCCTTGAATTGCTCCTCGTTGCGTATGTTGAAGTCGTAGTAACGCTCCTGCCAGAAGTGCTCTGCTTCGGAGAGCAGTCGTCTGAAATACGCTCTGCTTGAGTGACTTGAGTGCTTCTTGAAGCAACTGTTGCGCAGGCTCGGAAGTCAGAAGGTGAACGTGGTCCGGCATAACGACGTAGCCGTAGATGTAGAGATCAAAGCGCCGGCGAACACGTTCCAGTGCACATTCGAAGATGTACCTGCTCTCCGGTCGCGCCAGCAATTGACGGCGATGGTAACAGCCAAAGGTGACGAAGTGGCTTTGACCGGAGTGCTGAAAGCGATGCAGGTTCGAAGGCAAGATGAGAGCTTACTCCGGAGTTTGGTGGGAATCCAGTTACATCCGCGAGATGTACCCCACTCAAGCCGACAGAGGGCTTGAATGGGCCACCCAGCATCTTTCTGGCACCCAGTAGTTTGTTACCACGGCATCGTCTTAGCGCCCGGCAGCTTTTTATCACGGCAGCTTGTTTTCCTCATGCTCAGGGCATGATGGGGAGTTCGATGTGGGAGGGCATCGCGGGGGTGCAGTAGATGCGTTGCGTGGCGGGCTGGTAGTCGGATGCCGTCGCCTGGTAGATGCTGGGCACGTAGGTTTGCGGGTTGCGGTCGATCACCGGGAACCAGGTGGATTGCACCTGCACCATCAGGCGATGACCCTTTAGGAATGCGTGGTCGTGATCGCGCAATGGGATTTGCCAGGCTTCGGGATGGTTGGCCTCTAAGGGCTTTGGGCGCTCGTAGCTCTGGTTGTAGCGGCCGCGACGCACCTCCATGGCAATCGGCAATTCGTAGCCGTTGAGAGAGTTGGCATACGCGGTCGCTTCGATGGCGCTTTTCTGTCCTGTTTCGGGATAGACATCGATCAACTTCACGATGAAATCGGAATCGGTGCCCGAGGTGGAGGCGAAGAGCGTGGCGGCGATGGGCCCGGTCACGATCACGTCGTGATCGAGCGGTGCGCTGACGTAGGTCAGGACGTCGGGACGATGATCGACAAAACGCTGGTCGGCGGCTTCCCAGAATCTCCATTCCGGATCGGGGTAGGTGGGCGAAATGGGGCGGACACGATATGGCACCGGGTTGGCTGGATCTGAGACGTATTGGCGGAAACCGTCGCCGGTGGGCGGGGCGAAGGAAAGGGTTCCGTCGGCGTGCAGGTAGAGGCTGGTGGGCTTGGCCTCGGCGGGCGGCCACGCAGAGTAGGTGCGCCAGGTGTTCGATCCGGATTGAAAAGTGGTGGCCTTCCACGCCGGCTTGTCGCCTGTGCCGTGGAGATAGTGACGGAAGAAGGGAGCTTCGATGTTCTGGCGGAACTCGAGCGCGGTCTTGTGGCCGGAGAATCCGACGGCGCCGATGCGGTCACCGGTATCCGCGGCCCATCCACCGTGGTACCAAGGGCCAGCCACCATGAAGTTGGTGTTGCCGGGATCTTGCTCTTGCGCGTGGCGGAAGATTTGCCACGGACCCCAGGGATCTTCCTGATCCCAAAAGCCGGCGACGTTCAGGTTGGGTACGGTGGAGCTGTGCAGCTGGCTGACCCAGGCTTCCTTCTTCCAGAAGTCGTCGTAGTCGGGGTGCTGCATCACGTCATTCCAATAAGGGATTTTTCCGTGGAGATATCGATCGTTGAGGTTGGTGAGCGGGCCGGCTTTTAGATACCAGTCGTAGGTGTCGTAGAGGTTGAAGTCGAAGTGCGTGTTCTGGTTTTTGTCGGCTTCCTCGAGGACGGAGTACTCAAAGGCATAACTCTCGCGCAAGGCTCCGTAGCGGTGGTCGTCATCGTTCATCCATTGATCGACGGGCGAGGCCTGCTCGCTTACCGCTTTGAGCGCGGGATGCGGATGCAACAAGGTTAACGCGGCCGTGAGCCCGTCGTAGGAAATGCCGTAGATGCCTACCTTGCCATTGTTGTTGGGCACGTTTTTTACCAGCCAGTCGATGGTGTCGTAGGCGTCGTTGGTTTCATTGGCTTGCTTTGGGTTGTTGGGATCGTATTGCGAGGTGAGTTGGAAGACGCCTTCGGATTTGAAACGGCCACGGAGGTTTTGCCAGACAAAGATGTAGCCGTCGGCAGCGAGTTCTTTCCAAGAGGTTGGTACCCAGTCGGGCCCGTTTTTGGCGGCGTTGGTATCGAAGGTTTGCTGGGTGAAGACGCCGTACGGGGTGCGGGTGAGGAGGATGGGGAGAGGCTGGGTTTGATCGGCGCGGTGGATGACTACGGTTTGGAGATGGACTCCGTCGCGCATGGGGACCATGTATTCGTCTACGCGGTAGTTGCTTTTTACCGGTTGAGCGGCGGCGGTGGCTACCAGGCACAGACAAAGGAGAAGGAGGCGCATGGATTCTTTTAGCATAGGAGGCTGCCACGGCATTTCTCCTGAAGCTTTCGCGGTATGCCACATCTCGCCAACAACAGCGAGATATGGGGCACCCAAGCTTCGTGGCCGGGATAGATAAAGCCTAGGCCGCCATTTTGGCTTCGGTTTGCTTGCTCTGGGCTCGCTGGTAGAAGAAGAAGGCGGAGCCGAAGACGATGATGGAGGCGGCGATGAGCTTGCCCTCGAAGATCCATACGGAGTTGACCTGGCGAGAAGGGATGAAGGCCACGATCAGGCCCACGATGGTCGCACAGCAGCCGGCTACCGCGTTGCAAGTGAGATAGATTTTGTTGGCGTAGACAACAGAGTCTTTGCCCCAGGTGTGCTTCAGCAGGGCTAAGAACATGTAGGCTGACGGGGCTAACTGCAGGATCACAGCCAGATCCAACATGGTCAGATAGGCTTCGCCGACGGAGACGCCCAGGAAGCTGGTTGCGATCAGTAACGATGACAGTATGGCGAAGAGAATCAGGCTTACGTACGGGGTGTGATAGCGGGGATGCACGCGGCCGATGATGGGTGGGAGGTAGCGATCGACTCCGGCGACGAAGGGCAAGCGGGCGGCTCCGCTGAACCAGGCTGAGGCGGTTCCTAAGATGGCGATGCACTCGAGCAAGGCAAGAGGAGCGACGACGCCGACGATTCCGGTGTGCTCGCTCATGACGTTGATGGCCTGCAGAATGCCGGCCAGGACGCCGATCTCCTTCTGCGGCATGGCGATGAGCATCGACAAGGTGGTGCCGAAGTAGATGGCGCCGGCGATGACTCCGCCAATCAGGATTGAGATGGGCAGATTGCGCTTCGGGTCTTTGATCTCGTCGCCCATGATGGAGGCCAGGTCCAGGCCCACCAGGCTGTAACAGATGGTGCCGAAGGCGGCGAAGAGCCGCCAGTCATGGAAGTTTGCTTTCAGGTCGGCGGGATGAAGAGCGCTGCCGGACTTGTACAAGGTGAAGGCGGCGAGCAGGCAGATCATCGCCGCTCCGCCAATCGTACCTAAGGCGCCCAGGTTGCTGATCCACTTACCCAGCGAGAGGCCGCGGATGTTGAGCGCGAGCAGAAAGAGAATGACGAGCAAGGAGGCGACGCCGGTAAACGTGTGGCTGTCGGCCAGTTTTTGGATCTTCGGTCCGAAGACATAGACACCGACCCCGATGCAGGAGAGCACCACGGTGGGTAAGTAGACCACGTTCGATAGCCAGTAACACCAGCCGGCCAGGAAGCCGTGCTCTTCGCCAAAACTGCGCTTGGCCCAAAGATAGATGCCGCCTTCGCCGGGCCACTTCTGGGCGAGTTCGGTGACGGCGGCGCCCTGCGGCCAGAAAAAACAAGCCAGCGCCAACAGCCACAGCCACAGTGTCACTGGGCCAGAAGAAGAGATGGCGGGGATGAGGTTGAGGTTGGCGACCGCGACCACGAACAGCAGAATCAGATCGCGGCGTCCTAAGACGCGGTCCAGGCCTGCAGATTTCTTACCTCCGGGAACTGGTCTCATTTATCCCCTGGCCGCCCTGGCGAAAGTTCTGGGCGAGCTACCGGTCCAGCTTTTAAAGGCGCGAGAAAGGACTGCGGTTTCTGCATAGCCTACGGTGTGGGCGACCGCAGTGACGGTGGTGGCGTTGTTCTTGATGAGCGCTTCGGCGAGCGAACGGCGATGCTCGCGGACCAGGCTGCGAAAGCTGGTGTGTTCCTCCGACAGACGGCGCTGAAAGGAACGCGGGGGCAGGCCTAACTCGGCGGCAATGCCGGGCATGCTGAGCGGGCCGAGGCCGATGCGGGTGGCGATGAGATGGCTCACCTGGCGGGAGAAGCTGGGTGCTTCCCTGCTCTCGCGCGCCAGGTCGCGGAGATGACGCTCCATGAAGGGCAGCATGGCGCGATCGGAAGAGATGCCGGCGCGGGCGAGGTCGGTGGTTCGCAACACCAGGCGGTTCAGGTTTTGAACGAAGAAGACCGGGGCATGGAAGGCCTGCTGATAGGCACGGTGGCCGGGTGCGGGATCGGGATGCTCGAAGTGAATCTCGAGCGGAGCCCAGCTGGTTCCCAGGAAATTGCGGATGAGACTGCAGATGGAGGCGATGGAGTACTCGGCGTCCTGACGGCGAGGGCGGAGTAGCGGATCGTCAATGTGATAGGTGCAGTCGGCAGTGTGGCCGCCGGGGACGAGTTCCAGATGGGTGCCGCTTTGCCAGACGTTGACGTAGAAGGATAACTGCTGCAAGGCCAGGCCGAGATTGGTGGAGGCGCGGAACATGAAGCCAAGAGGGCCGAGCAACTCGGGTTGGAATGCCTGGCCGAGCTTGAGACCGAAGAAGGGTTCCTGCAGCAGGACGGCCGCGTGCTCAAAGAGCGCGACGTAGCCGGCGAGCGGAATGAGCTCGTAGGGGTCGATGGGGTGCGTGGACGGCAGCGCGTGACGGCGCAGGATGGCAGAGGTTTCGTAGCCGCGGGCGGCGAGCGGTTCGAGGATCGGCGCGAGGAGATTGGCCCGGATCGTTGGCTTCATGTCGTGACTCCGGTGGGAAGCCGGCGACGTGGCCGATTCCGAATTTCCTGTCAAGCGTGGATTCATCGGTTGGACTTATGCGTCTCTCTTCGCTGAGAGCCGCACACGTGGCCGTTGTTGCATGCACTGAAGTAGGAACTCGGGTACTTGGCGTAAGTTATCAATAAACTGGCATCGATAGCAATGACAAAAATCCTGCACAGGGGCAGCATGAGGGAAAGCTATGGCGGATGCGCTCAAGAAAAACGCGATCGGGATGTGGCAGGTTGTGTTTTTTGTGATCGCGGCGGCGGCGCCGTTGACGGGCATGCTGGGGATTATCCCGATCACCATCCGGTTGGGCAATGGGGCTGGGGTTCCGGGAGCGTTTGTAGCTGCCGGTTTGATTTTGCTGGTGTTCAGCGTGGGGTATGCGGCGATGAGCCGGCACGTGGTGAACGCGGGCGCGTTCTATGCCTACCTGTCGCATGGGTTGGGACCAAGCTTCGGCGTGGGCGGAGCGTTTGTTGCGATTGCTTCGTACACGGCGATGCAGTTGGGTCTGTATGCGCTGTTTGGATTTTTTGCCACGTTGATTGTGAATCCGCTGCTGGGGATGGCGGTACCGTGGTTCGCTTATAGCGCGGTGGCAATCGCGCTGGTGCAGTTTCTGGGAATGCGCAAGCTGGACTTGAGCGGGTTTGTGCTGGGTTTGTTTATTACGCTCGAGATGGGGATTCTGCTGGCGTTGAGTCTGGCGATCGTGTGGCATGGCGGTGGACCGCAAGGGTTCAATCTGCGTCCCTTTGCTCCGCATACCGTGTTCAGCGGGCACCTCGGGATCGCGATCATGTTTGCCCTGGCTTCGTTTGTGGGGTTTGAGGCGACGGCGATTTATGGCGAGGAGAGCCGGGACCCTACCCGGACGGTTCCCATGGCGACGTATGCATCGGTCACGATCATCATGGTGTTTTTTGCGTTTGTGACGTGGGCGATCGTGAGCGCGTACGGAGTGGATCATGTGGTGGCCGCAGCGTTGGCCGATCCAGGGAATTTCTGGTTCGCCCAGAGCGATGTGTATCTGGGACGGGCCGGGACCGGCATCATGCGGACACTGCTACTGAGCAGTATCTTCGCTTGCCTGCTGGCGTTTCATAACACTATTACGCGGTATTTGTATGCGCTGGGGCGGGAGGGTTTGTTGTGGCGTCCGCTGGCGGATGTGCATGCGCGCTTTCAGTCTCCCTATAAAGCGAGTTATGTCCAGAGTGGGTGTGCGGTGGTGGGGTTGGTGCTGGCGGTGTTGAGTGGGGGCGATCCCATGACGGTGGTGTTTAGCTGGGCCTCGGCGTTCGCCACGATTGGGATTGTGGGGCTGCAGTTTCTGGTGAGCGGTGCGGTGATTGTGTTTTTTCGGCGCAATGGTTTGGATCGGCGGGTTTGGAATACGGTGGTCGCTCCGGCGCTGGGGATGCTGGGGTTGGGGTACGCGCTGGTTTTGCTGGTTTTGAATTTGCCGGCGTTGAGTGGAAGCGAGGATGGATGGGTGCGGAGTTTTCCCTGGCTGATGTTGGGGGTGATGGTGGTTGGGGTTGGGGTGGGAGTTGTTCGCCGCGATGGAACGATGGGGCTGGATGAGGTTGCCGAGGAAGTTTGAGAGTTGGGGCGCCGTGATGAGGTTTGAGGGTGAGAGGTGAGTGATTTCCCACATCTCGCCAACAGAAGGCGAGATACCCGGATTTGTTTCGGGTTGGATTTTTCGGGTTGGATTTTTCGGGTTGGATGTTTCGGGTTGGAGTTTTGGGGTTGGAGTTTTGGGGTTGGAGTTTCCTGGGGACGGAGTTCGGGATTTGGAGTTTCCTGGGATGGAGTTTTCGAATTCCTAGTTTCGGGGTTGGAGTTTCGGGTTGGAGTTTTGATGTTCTAGTTTTGGGGTTTGAGTTTCGGGGTTCTAGTTTCGGATTTCTTGTTTCAGGGATGGAGGGGTTATGAGTGTTTTGGTGGCTGGTCCTTTGGTTGCAACGACGCATGCTCTGGATCCTTTGAGCGTGGAAGAGATTTTGCGGGCTTGCAACTTGTTGCGGGAATTGAAGAGTTTGGGAGGCAGTTGCCGGTTTGCCATGGTGCACCTGCAAGAGCCGCCCAAGTCTGCGGTGCTGGCGGGCGAGAGCGTGGATCGATGCGCGTTCCTGATGGTGTTTGATGCGGTCACGGGCGAGACGCACGAGGCGGTCATCAACCTTTCGCTGGGCACGCTGCACTCGTGGGTGCGGCATGCTACGGATACTGCTCCCTATGGGCAGCCTCCGGTGCTGGTCGAGGACTTCATCCATTGCGACGCCATCGTTAAAGCCGACGAGGGATGGCGGAATGCGCTGAAACGTCGCGGGCTTACGGACGAGGACATCAAGCTGGTGCAGGTAGATCCGTTTTCCGCGGGCAATTTTGGCTTCGCCATGGAAGCGGGCAAACGGCTGGTGCGGGCGGTCAGCTACTATCGCAGTGACCTTAAGGACAATGCCTACTCGCATCCCATTGAAGGCGTGGTCGCGGTCGTCGATTTGATCGCCAAGCGGGTGCTCGAGTTAGTGGACGATGAGGTCGTGGTTCCGGTTCCTAAGACCAAACATAATTACGATCCCGAGTCGCTGGGCACTCCCCGCGCGGATCTGAAGCCTTTGCATATCTCACAGCCCGAGGGGCCGAGTTTCAGCGTCAACGGCTGGGAAGTGAACTGGCAAAAGTGGAGCTTTCGCGTGGGTTTCACCTCGCGCGAGGGTTTGGTGCTGCACCAGCTTGGGTTTGATGGACGGCCGATTATTTATCGCGCCAGCGTGACCGAGATGGTAGTGCCGTATGGAGATCCGAATAGCAGCCACTTCTGGAAGAATGCGTTCGACTGCGGGGAGTATGGGCTGGGGAAACTGGCGAATTCGCTGGAGCTGGGGTGCGATTGCCTGGGGCTGATCCACTACTTCGATGTGCCGATGGTCGATGACTACGGGGCGGCAACGCTGATGAAGAATGCTGTGTGCATGCACGAGGAAGATTACGGGATCCTGTGGAAGCACTTTGATTTTCGTACCGGGTTACACCAGGTACGGCGGTCGCGGCGCCTGGTGATCAGCTTCTTTGCCACCGTAGGCAATTATGACTATGGGTTCTATTGGTATCTGTATCAGGATGGGACCATTCAGTTAGAAGTGAAGCTGACCGGGATTATTCAGACGGCGGCGGTGACTCCGGGAGAGGCGTATCCCTACGGCGGGATGGTGGGGGAAGGCCTGGGTGGCCCGAACCATCAGCACTTTTTCTGCGCCCGGCTACACATGATGGTCGATGGCGAAGGTAATAGCATCACCGAGCATGAGTATCATCCGCGGCCCTGGGGAAAAGATAATCCCTACGGGAATGTGTTCGATGTGACTGGCAGAACCTTAAGCCGGGAGCTCGACGCCTGCCGCGAAGCGGATGGTAAGACGGGACGGTTCTGGAAGGTGATCAACCCCAATCATCGCAATGCGGTGGGGAAACATCCGGGTTACAAGCTGGTGGCGCAGGCGAGCCCGGTGCTGTTGGCGCAGGAAGGCAGCAGCATCGATCAGCGTGGGGGATTTGCCTCGAAGCATCTGTGGGTGACCCCATTCGCGGAAGAAGAAAAGTACGCGACCGGAAATTATCCCAACCAGCATGCCGGCGGGGATGGTTTGCCGCAGTGGGTGCAGCAGAATCGGGATATCGAGAATAAGGACATTGTGGTGTGGCATAGTTTCGGTCACAGTCACGTGTGCAAACCTGAGGATTTTCCGATTATGCCGGTGGAGTATGCGGGGTTCATGCTCAAGCCGAATAATTTCTTTGCGGCGAATCCGGCGATGGATTTGCCGGGTGAGGCGAATGCTCATAGCGTGCAGCACGGGGGTTGTTGCGGGGGTTAGGTGGAAGAGCGGCCCTTGGTTCTGGGAAATCCGAACTGCAGATCCCTCCACTGCGATAACCCGGATTTCCTGTTGACATCAACTAAACGTTCAGTATCTTGCGGCTCTCTTTGCGGAGAGCCGCATACGCGGCCGCTGTCAAGCGCGGTGAAGTAGGAAATCCGGGTCGGGATGACAAGCGGAGAGAGGTGGAGTCAATGAGCAGTGGTGACCGTCGATGGTCATCCTGAGCTCGCTTTTTTCCATTCCTGGAGGATTTGCTTGCCGATGGTGGTGAATTCGGGGTGATGACGGAGGTAGGTGCGGAGCGAAGTTGCAGTGGAGGAGAGGGCGTCGGTGATGCGCTCGAGGATTTGGCGGACGCGGGCTGGCGTGGCGCCGATGCGGGTTTCGCCGAGGCGCTGCAGGTCTTTGGCAGAGGGCCAGCGGGTGGTTCCGTTGAGGGTGAGGGCCATGGAGTCCTGGGGCAGGTAGACGGACGTGGTGACCAGGTCGTAGACCGGGGCGAGCCGGGCTTCTCCTAAAACGTCGTCGTAGACGACGCCGAAGTTTTTCAGGTGGGCATCGCCATTGCGTAAGGCGCAGTTGAGGGCGATCAGGGTGAAGAGTTTTTCCAGATCTTCGTAGACGTGGGGCGAGTTGGCGAATTGGGCGAAGCGCTTGAGGATGGAAGTCTCGTAACTGCCGCTGTACTTTTGATCGGTGCGCCTGGCGTTGAGCACGCAGAAGTCTTCGAATCCGAGATACGTTCCGTCGGGGCGCAGATCGAAACGGTCGATGACCAGGGCGGCTCCATCTTCGGCGAGGCGGTACGGGGGCACGGTGAGGCCGCACTTTTCGGCGGCTTTGAGGCAGAAGTATTCGTTGGCGGCGAGCTGCGGGTATTCATGGGCTTCCCAGAATTTCACGATGTGGGTGGCGCCGCGATAGCTGGCCGAAAGGCGTACTCCCTTGCCCGGAGTAGTGAAGGCCTTTTCGTCGCGGATGAGAAATTTGGGCTGCACTCCGCTGATGCCGGAGAAGGCGGCGAACTTGTCGAGGAGGTAGCGAAAGAGGTCGCCGTCGCGGCGGCGGGCGAGAATTTCATCGACCGACTGGAAGGGCACGGTCTCGTCCAAGTGCTCATCCGTGCCTGTGTAGCGGAGGCGGCCGATCTGCGAGCGGCCGACGATCGAGAGCAGGTCGTAGTCGTCGAAGGTGCCGGTGGCTTTGGCAAAGGCCAGGCGCAGGCGTTCGCGCAGGGCGCCCTCGGGGAGATTCATTTCGAAGATGGGGGCAACGCCGAAGCGCTCGTCCCAGGAGGCGAGACGGACAGGCATGGTTACAGAGACGGCGCGGTCCGGCGTGGCGCCGGGCAAGTTGAGAAACGTGGTTCCGCGGTCGCCCGACCGGTCGAGCAGGCCGCATTCAGCCGCGCCGGTCCAGACCTTGATCATCGCGCTCCTCGGCTACTAACTCTTCCAGGGTAGGACGGCGGGTGCTGGCTTCCTGCAGTTTCATCTCCAGGCCCAGCGCGGCCAGGATGCGGTTGATTTTGGAATAGCCCAGTTCGCCGATGCGGTTGTTTTCCAGCGCGTCCAGAGTGGAGTGGCCCACCGCGGCTTTGCGCGCCAGCGCAGCCTGGCTGAGACCCAGCGTTTTGCGCCGGGCTGCGATCTGCTCGCCGAGTGAGGAGAGGGACAACATTTACTTAGTATACGACGATATTTGAGTGGATAATGGGTTAAAACCTTAAATATAAGGTTATTTTTGCTTATTTTTGTACAGAGTTGCTTTCGCGTAGAAACGTGAATTTACGTTGACTTTAGGGGGCTGCTTCGCTATTGTAAGCACAATCTCGCGATAGCCCTGTCGCTACCCGCTGTTCCAACTGGAATGTGCATTCATCTCCGCGCGTAATGTGCACGCGTGGTCCAAGCACTCACTGCAAGTACCCAGGCTCCTCAATTTCGCTTTCGGCCAGCTTTCTCAAGTTGTCTTAGCTGCTGGAGAGTGCCTACTCTCCCCCCTTTCCTGGAGGATTTCTCGAAGTGTCTCTATTTCGCTCGCTTGTGCGTTTTTCCGCGTTCTACTGCCTGACCTCGGTTCTCTGCTCTCTGCCTGCTTCCGCCCTCGGTCCTGCCGTCCACCATCCGCTCGATGCGCTGACACCTGCTGAGTACTGGGTTGTCTACAAAGCGCTGCGGGAGGCCGGCCACGTTGAGGAAAAGACGATCTTCTCGAGCGTGCTGCTGCACGAGCCGGAAAAGTCCTACGTGTTGGCGTGGACGCCGGGCTCGCCAATCGAGCGCAAGGCGGACGCGGTGCTGTATTACAAGGGCCACTCCTATGGCGCGCTGGTGAATATCTCGACGGCCAAGGTAGAAACGTTTGCGGAGCTCAAGGGCGAACAGGCGCCGTTCACCACGACGGAAGAAGACGAGGTGAACGATGAGGTGAAGCATGATCCACGCATCGTGGAGGCGCTGAAGAAGCGCGGCATCACCGACCTGAGGCTGGTCACGTGCTATGCCACGCCGGGCGGATATATCGCGCTGCCGGAACAGGATGGAAGCCGCATCGGATGGGGCGGTTGCCTCTACAACATCGATAACGAGAACGGCTATGAGGACCGCGAGATCGGCGGCATGTTCTTTACCGTGAACATGGCGACCAAGAAGGTCACACGGTTTACCGATTACGGCATGACGCCGATGCCGCCGGTGAGCCTGCTGTATGACGCGGATGGCGGCCCGGCTGCTCCGGGAACCAAGCCGATCGTGGTGACGCAGCCGGACGGTCCCAGCTTCACCATCAACGATGGCGAGGTGAGTTGGCAGAACTGGCATTTTCGTTTTCGCTTAGATCCCCGCAGCGGCCCGATCATCAACATGGCTTCGCTCGATTACCAGGGCAAGCGGCGGTCGGTGCTGTATGAAGGATCGCTCTCGGAGATGTATGTGCCGTACATGGATCCGGAAGAGACGTGGAATTCGCACGTATTTCTGGATGCGGGCGAGTACTTCATGAACACCGGGTTGGGGATTCTGAAGCCGCTGGCCAAGGGCGTGGATTGCCCGGACTACGCCACGTTCTTCAGCGAGACCTACTTCCACGATGACGGCACTCCCTTTACGCGGCCGCAGGTGGCTTGCCTTTTCGAGCGCACGTTGGGGGATCCTTCGTGGCGGCATTGGGAGCGGGAAGGCGTGGTGGGGCGGCCGGGACGGGAGTTGGTGTTCCGCACGGTTGCGGTGGTGGGTAACTACGACTACATCCTCGATTGGCGGTTTGCCCAGGAGGGTGCGATTACCGTCGCCGTTGGGGCAACGGGTGAGTTGGAAGTGAAGGGCGTGAAGGAGAAGACTGCCGAGGGGATGATGCCGGGCGACATGATGGCCAAGGATCCTGACGGGAACATGGTGGAGTTCGGACACCTGGTCGCTCCGTTTACCGATGGCGTGGATCATGACCACTTCTTCTCGTTCCGCATGGATATCGATGTCGACGGACAGAAGAACAACTTCGAGGTGGACAAGCTGGTGCAGTACAAGCTGCCGGCGACCAGCGCACGCAAGACGATCTGGGCGATGTCTCCGAAGACGTTGGATAACGAAGGGACGGCGGCACAGAACATCAGCATCGAACACCCGGCGATGTGGCGGTTTGTGAATCCCGCGGTGAAGAACGACCTGGGATATCCGAGCAGCTTTGAGATTATGCCGGGGTTGACGGGGGTTTCGCTGCTGTCCCCGGACGATTGGCCACAGAAGCGTGCCGGCTTCTCGGATCACCAGCTTTGGGTGACTCCGTATGACGCCAAGGAACGGTATGCAGCCGGGGTGTATGTCTCGGGAAGCAAGGCGACGGATGGACTGCCGGTGTGGGTGAAACAGAACCGCAGTATCGCGGATACCGACATTGTGGCGTGGTACACGATGGCGTTCCACCACGTTCCGCGGCCGGAGGATTGGCCGCAGATGCCGACCATGTGGCATGACTTCACGATTCGGCCGTTTGATTTTTATTCCAAGAGTCCTTTGATGGACTTGCCGATGCAGCCTTAAGGATCTATGGAAGCTACCCTCACGATTGGGGTGCGGATATTAAAACAGATACGGCTACATAAATTTCGGAGGTGAGTATGATTCGTTGCAATCCTGTTAGGTGGATGCTGGCGGTATTCATCGGTTGCGTAGTCTCTTCCGCGATGCCGGCAATGGCGCAGTCTACTTTCGGCTCGGTGATCGGGACGGTGAAGGACCAGTCCGGATCGGTGGTTCCGGGAGCGACCGTCACCCTGGTAAATGAGGGGTCGTCGCAAAAACGGACGGAGACCAGCAGCGCTTCCGGAGCATACGAGTTTCTCAGCCTGGACGCCGGCACGTACCACATGAGCATCCAGGCCCCCGGGTTCAAGGACGCCGTATTCGATCACATTGTGCTGCAGGCTCGCGATACGCAACGCATTGACGCCAACATGGCGATCGGCGCCGAGTCGCAAACCGTCGAAGTACAGGCGGCGGGCGACGTGATCACGACCGATACTTCCGGATTGGCCTCGACCAAGACGACCCACGAACTGGTTGATCTGCCGGTGGCCGTTTATTCAAGGTCGAACGGATCGACCAGCCCGATCCTGACCCTGACCACGGAACCTGGCGTGCAGGTGGACGATAACTCCAACCTGTCCATCGCCGGCACGACCCCGGCGTTGATGTCGTTCACCATCGACGGCATCAGCAGCGTCAACGTGGAAAACAGCGGTCCCATCAACGAACTGTTTCCTTCGTTCAACTCCATTTCTGAAATTCGCGTCAGCGAGACCAACAACAACGCGGAATATAGCGGGGTTGCGGACGTGACGACGACCTCGCGCGCCGGCACGAACGACCTCCACGGCGGGGTGTTCGAGAATCTCGAAAATACCGCGCTGACCGCAGGCAATCCCTTTACCGGCAAGCCCTCGCTGCACATGAACAACTTCGGCGGCTTTGGCGGCGGTCCACTCCGGATTCCTCACCTGTACAACGGACGCGACAAGACGTTCTTCTTCGGAAGCTATGAGGGTTTGCGGCTGCCGCGGCAGTTTCCGCTGGTGGAAAGCTTTCCCAGCGCCGATATGCGGAATGGGAATTTGTGGAATTACCTGGTGGCGCAGGGGCCCGACGGCGTCACTCCGCTGGCGATCAATAACTATGACGGTACGCCCATTCCCTGCACCGGTCCGAGCAACTGCTCGGTGCCCATTTCGCCGGTGGCAGCGAACGTAATCAAGACCCTGATGCCGATGCCCAATGCGGGGAGCGCGGATTCGTTTCAGAACAACTACTCGGTGAACTTCCCGGCGCCGATTTCGAGCAACCAGTTCGATATCCGCATCGATCAGAACATTACGTCGAACCAGTCGATCTATGGCCGGTATACCTGGAAGAACCGCTCGGTAGTGACGGCTCCCACGGTGAACTGCGCCGGCTTCTGCGACACCAGCCTGTCACCGCTGCTGGGCGGCATCTCGCAGCCCGAAGAGGATAGGGGTTTAACGATCGCTTACAACTACACCATCAATCCCAACCTGATCAACGAGTTTCGCGGTGGCTTCAACGCTCTGCGCGATCAGTTGAATGCCAATGTAGATTCGACTGCGCTGATCAACCAGGTGGGCATCACGGGGATTCCCGACATTCCGACTGTGGCTTCGGTTCCCGACTTTGAGATCACCGGTTTGCAGCGGACGGGCGGTCTGAATACCACCAAGCAGCAGAGCAAGGTGATCCAGTTGCTGGATGACCTGACCTGGGTGAAGGGCAGAAATACCTTCAAGTTTGGCGGGGATGTGCGCCGGCTGACGGACCATGACGAGAACGTATTCGGCAATTACCGGTCGGGACAATACCTGTTCAACACGACGAGCACGGTAGGCACCACGATTGGCGATCCTTATACCGAGTTTTTGCTGGGATACCCGGACAACACCACGCTGGCCCAGGTGACGAACCCGGCGATGAATGGGTTGGGGTATTCGTACGCAGGTTTTGCCCAGGATGACTGGAAGATTCTGCCCACGTTGACAATTAACGCGGGCTTCCGCTATGAGCTGCACCCACCGCTTAAGGACACCCACTACAACACGGCGGCCTTTCTGCCGGACTATAACGAGAACGGGATTCACGGCGGCGTAGCGGTGCCGAATGCACAAGGGCTTACCTACACCAATCCCGGGTTTGCGTCTTCGATCGCGCCCACGCCGATCCTGACCGCGGCGCAGGCGGGTCTGCCGCAGAAACTGCGCTATACGTATAAGAGCGATTTTGGTCCACGCATCGGTGCTGCGTGGCGGCCGTTCCACAACGACAAGACGGTGATCCGCGGCGGATGGGGACGGTTTATCGAGTCGCCGTTGGGCTTCTCCCTGGTTTCGGGGTGGGCGGTGAGCGCGAGCTTTGTTCCGCTGTACACGCAGGATTATGGTCCGAACGGGCAGCCGCTGCTCAGCTTCCCTTCTCCTTTCCCCACGAATCTGGATCAGCCGGGAACGGCGAGCTTTGAATATGCGTTTCCGATTCACTACAAAGATCCTTCGGTACAGCAGTGGAATGCGACCTTCGAGCGCGACCTGGGGCACGATATCGGGTTGCGGCTTTCCTATACCGGCAGCCACGGCAAGGACCTGGAGAACTTTAACGATCTGAACCAGGTGCCGGCGAATACCGGAGATGCGGCTCCGCTGCAGTATCCGATCTGGGGCATTATCCAGAGCGTGGTCAACCAGGCGATCAGCAACTACAACAGTTACACCGGAGTGTTTGAGAAGCGGATGTCGCACGGTCTGCAGTTCCAGACCAGCTACGTGTTGACCCGGGATCTGTCGAACTCCGGGGGCGCGGTGCCGACCGCGTTTGCTCCGGCAGGCGGCAATTGGGTTTCGGACAAATACAATCCGCGGGATGATTATGGCAATGTGATGTTCGACCGGCGGCATCGGGTGCTGAGTACGTTCCTGTACCAGTTGCCGTTTGGCCAGGGGCAGACGTTCCTGGGTTCGAGCGGACGATTGATGGATGCGGCGGTCGGCGGATGGCAGTTGGGCGGGGTTCTGGTATTCCAGAGCGGCGCCTTCCTTACGCCGGCGCAGCAGTCGGTGGATTCGGCGAATACCGGGATCCTGAACGACCTGGGCGAAGCACGGGCGGATCGGGTTTTCTCGGCGAATCCCCGCGCGGTGCATGGGCTTACCAACCCAGGCGGGCCGGTTTATCTGAATCCGTCGGCGTATGCGTTTCCTCCGGTGAATGCGGGGCGGATCGGCACCGCGGCGGTCGGCAGTGTGGTCGGGCCGGGCACGGATGCGGTGTCGCTTTCGTTGATCAAGTCGATCAAGCTTACGGAACGATTACAGTTTCAGTTTGGTGCGCAGGCCGCCAATGCGTTGAATCACCGGAATTTTGATGTTCCGGATACGGTTCTGGATGATTCGGCGTTTGGCACGATTTCCGGACTGCAGAGCGCGGAAGGCGCTGGGCCGCGGAACGTGGAGATCACGGGAAGGATCAGTTTCTAGGGGAGACGTGCCCAGGACTCACGTCCTGGGTAAGTTTCGGCCGTCCCTCCGGGACTAATCATTTTTCGTGACCAGTACCCAGGACTTACGTCCTGGGCTACTTTCGGTCGTCCCTTCGGGACTTGCGTTCGGTTGGATGTGCGGGCTGGTGAAGTTTGCGTCTCTCTCACGAAAAACAAAGGAAGGGCTTTTTCTAGGGGAGAGGTGCCCAGGACTCACGTCCTGGGTAAGTCTCGGCTGTCCCTTCGGGACTAATCATTTTTCGTGACCAGTACCCAGGACTTACGTCCTGGGCTATTTTCGGCCGTCCCTTCGGGACTTGCGTTCGGTTGGATGTGCGGGCTGGTGAAGTTTGCGTCTCGCTCACGAAAAACAAAGGAAGGGTTTTTTCTAGGGGAGACGTGCCCAGGACTCACGTCCTGGGTAAGTTTCGGCCGTCCCTGCGGGACTAATCATTTTTCGTGACCAGTACCCAGGACTTACGTCCTGGGCTACTTTCGGCCGTCCCTTCGGGACTTGCGTTCGGTTGGATGTGCGGGCTGGTGAAGTTTGCGTCTCTCTCACGAAAAACAAAGGAAGGGCTTTTTCTAGGGGAGACGTGCCCAGGACTCACGTCCTGGGTAAGTTTCGGCCGTCCCTGCGGGACTAATCATTTTTCGTGACCAGTACCCAGGACTTACGTCCTGGGCTACTTTCGGCCGTCCCTGCGGGACTTGCGTTCGGTTGGATGTGCGGGCTGGTGAAGTTTGCGTCTCTCTCACGAAAAACAAAGGAAGGGTTTTTTCTAGGGGAGAGGTGCCCAGGACTCACGTCCTGGGTAAGTCTCGGCCGTCCCTGCGGGACTAATCATTTCTCGTGACCAGTACCCAGGACTTACGTCCTGGGCTACTTTCGGCCGTCCCTTCGGGACTTGCGTTCGGTTGGATGTGCGGGCTGGTGAAGTTTGCGTCTCTCTCACGAAAAACAAAGGAAGGGCTTTTTCTAGGGGAGACGTGCCCAGGACTCACGTCCTGGGTAAGTTTCGGCCGTCCCTGCGGGACTAATCATTTTTCGTGACCAGTACCCAGGACTTACGTCCTGGGCTACTTTCGGCCGTCCCTTCGGGACTTGCGTTCGGTTGGATGTGCGGGCTGGTGAAGTTTGCGTCTCGCTCACGAAAAACAAAGGAAGGGCTTCGCCCATCTTGTTCAACCCACGTAGAACTGGTCTCAAGTGTAGAGCAGTGGCTTCGGGACGAAACATGAGCCCCGCTTTGGCGGCGGGTCTCACACGTGGCGCCCCCTTTGATGAGGATGTATGAGACCAGTTCGAGTGCCCCGGCTACGCCGGTGCAACCATGGGGCATTGGTCCCGGGGGTTGGGCTTGTGGAGGAGTAGAGATTCGTTGCACTGCCGGCAGACTCGCGGCAGTAAATTAGCAAAGTGTTCGCTTGTGGTGAAAAGAAGGAGAGGCTTTTGGCCTCTCCTTTTATTTTGCGTTGCTGATTACGGTTAGGACTGGGGTGGGTGGCAGTGGGGCGGGCTTGCGGTGGAGACGGCGGGTCAGTGAACCGATGCGCTCGGAGACGGACATCAGATGGCCCGCGGTCAGGCCGGGTAAGACGCGATGATGGCCGACGGCTGCTAACCCCATCGAGGCGATACAACCACATTGCGTGCAATCTGGCTTGCCTCCAAATTGACAAGGACCTATCTCCGTTACCAGGTCGGCGGAAAGCGATTTCGTCGTGCGGGCGAAAATGCAGTCTTCGGGAGATTGCGGTGGATGACGCAGCTCCTCAATCATCTCGCGGTTCATTTGGAATTTCGGGTAGAGAGGATAGAGACGCTGCAACTCGTCCAATAACCGGGTCCGCACCTCGGGCTGAATGATCTCCGGGCCTTCGGCTCCCTGCTGGGGCGTGAAGAGGCTTACCCAGACACGCTTGACCTGGGGACGGGCACTCCAAAAGCGGAGAAATTCCTCCATGTAACCGGGCCGGTCGGCAATTTGACCGGTGACGGTGCAGTGAATGGTGACCTGGCTCTCCTCGATGGACGTGAGGATGCGCTCGTAGGTGGCGGGCTTGCGGCGTTCGTCATGCTCGGGCTGCAGGCCGTCGATCGAAACCACCAGGCTTAGTTTGGATAATTCACTCCATGCCTTCGGCAACGGCCGGAACGCACTGGTGACCAGTTGGACGTGCACGCCACGGCGTTCCAGCTGCGGGAGAAGCTTGTCCAACTCGCGGTAGCGGACGAGGGGATCTCCGCCGACGATGGAAAGGTGCAGGGGTTTTTCGTGGTCGACGATGTGCAGCAGACGGCGGACGAGGTCGTCGCCCTTGTAGTCGGAAAGTTGACGGAGGTTGGGGCTGCCGGCTCCGAGGTGCTCCGGCTCATAGGCATAACAGCCGGGACAACGCAGGGGGCATTCCCGGGTGATCTCGATCGAAAGGCTTGGCTTATGACCGGCAAGAATGCTAGCCCATGCGTTCAGCACTTCAGATTTCTTCATTCGTAATGATAACCGGATGTGGGAAGGCGTGTTCGAGAGGGCGTATTATGGGCGCAAACAATTTGTCAGCGCGGGGAGGTAAGCATGCCCTGGAGAACGGTGGACCTGCGACGAAGGCAGCCGATAGCCAACGACGGACCGAAGCTTTTGCCCGTGACCGGGCGTACCCTGACGGTTCGTTTGCTGGAAGATCGACGGAATGAATTGCTGGACCAGTTGCGGCCCATGGCGCCGGACCTGGTGTACCGTTTGGAACTGACACTGGAAGCATTGCGGGAACAAGGGCCGGAGCAAAACGAATACGACGGTTTAGGCCGCGGCGACGTGATCCGCAAATACCTGCAGCGAGTGGGACGGCCGACGGAGCTGGCGGAGATTCGCGATGCGGTGGCCTCGCCGGCAAGCCGCTTCACCGGACGATCGATTTGGGATGGCGCCAAACGCGAGGTGGAACAGGGGCGGCTGATCGATGTGTCCGAAGAGAGCAAGGGCGAAACCTGGGTGCTTGCCCTGCCGGAGTGGCCGCGTAGCAACCCGTCCTAGGACAGGAGGCAATCCGTCTTAAGACAAGCGATTGTTCGGCGGCCGGGTAGAGTCTCGTTCCACTACCAGCGGAGCGAGCATGTGGCTAGGTGGTAGGCCGGTTTCTCCTGGTTCGGCCTGGGTGGCTTTCAGAATCCAGGCGGTAGCGATGGCTCCCATGTCTTCCATCGGTTGGCGGATGGTGGTGAGGGCCGGGGTGCAGAAGGCGGCCAGCGGCGCGTCGTCAAAACCAATGACGGAGCAGTCCGCGGGGACGGTGAGACCGGCCTGGCTGAGAGCGCGCACCGCACCGAGGGCGGTGAGATCGTCGAAGGCGGCGAGCGCGGTGAACTTGAGACGCGAGCGCAGCAGGTCGGCGGTGAGTTCAAGACCTGCCTGGAAGCCGGACACGGGATCGAGCGCACCAGCCATGCGGCGGACGCGGCGGGGATCGAGGGTGAGGCTGTGCTCGGCGGCAAAGCGCTGCATGCCGCACCAACGGCGATTGCTGTCGGTGAGTTTTTCCGGGCCGAGTACAAAGGCGATCTTGCGATGGCCCAACTGGTAGAGATGCCGCAGTGCGGCGTAGCCTCCGGCTTCGTTGTCCACAATCACCGAGCGGATGCGGTCATGCGCCAGGTCGCGGCCGACGACGATGGTGGGAAAGCTGTCTTTGAGGATCTCGAAGAAGACGCCGCCCTCTTCGAAGAGCCAGTTGGCGACCACGATCAGACCTTCGACGCGGCGCTCCATGAGCAACTGGAGGTAGCCTTCGAGCTGCTTGTGGTCGTTGTGGGCGTCCATGATGACGGGCAGATAGCCGGTGGAGTCGAGGGAGCGCTCTATGCCGCGCAGGATCAGGGTGCAGAAGGGGTCGGAGATATCAAAAATGAGCACGCCGATGGTGCAACTGCGACGGCTGCGGAGGGAGCGGGCGGAGGCGTCCGGGTGATAGCCGAGGGCCTTGGCGGTTTCCCGGATATGCTGCTTGGTACCGGCGGCGACATGGCGGGCAAGCGGTGCATCGTTGAGCACAATCGAGACGGTGGAGGGCGAAAAGCCGCTCTGGCGAGCAACATCGACGAGGGTGACGTGCTTGGGCTTGGGCCGGAGCATGGCGTGCAGGGATCTCCAGGACAGGTGGGGCGCTGGGGAAATTATGCATGTTCCGCAAGGGATTTTCCAGAAAGACCCCTCATCGGGGCTTATCCCGCTGGATTGGGAAGAGGCGTATTATGGCGCATACCCTCTCAGGGCCCATGCTCGTAAGGTGAGAGACGCCGGATTCCCCGGCGCTGTTGGGGAAACGGTGTCTCAAGGGTTCTCCAGATACGCCTGGCAGGAGGAGGGGTAGCCGCAGGAGGATGAAATGGCGTGGAAACAGACCGAAGTGGCCTCGACGGTGATGATCGAACGGGAGAAAAGAAGGAATTCTGCGAACCGACAACCGCAATTGATGCCCGCGGATGGGCGCTCGCTGACATTGCGCCTGCTGGAAGACCGGCGCAATGAACTGCTGGAGCTGCTGCGTCCCATGGCGCCGGACCTGGTTCACAAGCTGGAGATGACGTTGGAAGCGCTGGAAGAACAGTGGCCGGCGCGCGGCGAGTACGACGGGCTGGACCGCTCAGGAGTGATCCGGCAATACCTGGAGAAGGTTGGGCGCCCGGCGACACTGCGGGAGATTCGCGATGCGGTGGCCTCCCCGGCCAGCCGTTTTCATGGACGATCCATCTGGGATGGTGGTAAGCGAGAAGTGGAACAGGGCAGGCTTTTGAATTTGGCGGATCCCGGCAAGGGTGAGGATTGGCTGCTTGCTCTTCCGGAGTGGCACGGGAACGCGTAGCGGCTCTGCTGTTTTTGGCTGTCGCCCCTTGGGATGCATACTTAGGCAGTCGTGCCCAAGACGTTGTCCTGGGTAAGTTTCGGCCGTCCCCAAGCTCGCTGCGGCGAGGCCGCTCGCTCGCTGCGGCGAGGTCGCTCCCGCCTTCCAACGCCTGACTCCCGTAGCCTTCAGGCAGTCCCCTCGGCTAAGAGAACCGCGTCTTCCAAAGCCCACCTTCATGCAGGCCCCTAAGAGGTCTCTAGGCTCAGGGAACGGTTGAGTGTTTTTGGCGGTAGCGGATTACCAGGAGCCGCACCGTTAGAGCTAGCCCACCTCCGATGATTGTGCTGACGGCACGGTGGCGGGCTACTTCGTAGCCGGGGAGACTGGCCAGCGCTAACAAGCAGACGATGTAGGCCGTGAGGCACAGGGTGAAGAGGCCGTAGTTCACGTTGGTGACGGAATAGGCGAGCCAGGCGAAGAGCAGGACGAGGAACGCGAGCACCTGCGGCGAGGGCTGCAGATGGGCGAGCATGGTGCTGGCCAGGATGGCTCCTGCGAGCGTGCCGATGGTGCGGGCTATGGCACGGTTGGCGGTGTCGGTGAGCCCCGGACGCAGGACCAGCAACGCCGTCATCGGAATCCAATAGCCGTTGGCGAAGCCGAAGTGGCGGTAGATTTCTGTGCTGACCCCGAGGGTGAGGGTGAGACGCAAGGCGTAGGGCACGACAGTGATGAGGGCGCGCTGCTGCAGGAAGTGACGCGCGGCATCCTCGACGGAGGAGCGCAGGGCGTGGTGCTCGTCGCGGAGATAGGGCACGACGGTCATGAGGTCGCGGCGGAGCTGGGGTAACAGCTTGAGCAGGATGCTGGAGGTGAGGATCTGCAGCACTCCCCCAGCCATTACCAGGGCAGAACGAACGGCGGCGGCTTTGGGAGAGAAGGGATAGGCGGAGGCCACCAGCAGAAAGATGACGGACTGTTGCCCGGCCCAACTGACGGCTGGATGCCGCAGCGAGAGCATGCCGTAGACAAAGCCTGCGGCCGCGGCAATGGCGACCAGGGTGAAGTTGGTGTGGCCGGCGACCATGCCGATGAAGGTCGCGGCGCCGATGCCGAGACACGCCAGGATCATCGGCAGCAGTGGCGACTCATCCATGTTTTGCTTGCTGCCGAAGCCGACGGTGAAGGCGCCGCCGGCAGCGATGAGGCCGACCGCCGGCCGGCCCATGATCAGACCGGTCATGAGACAGATGGCGAGGGGGACGATGAGGATGAGATCCGCACGAAAAGACTGCGCCCGCCAATCGAAGACGTAACTGTCGGTTAAGAACGTAGCCGCCGGAGTGGATGCCATTGTCTGCGATATTAAGATACATAGACACGTACGAGGAGAGAGCAGATATGCACGGCTGGATGCGGGTAGTGTTGCTGGTGGCGCTGACGGGTTGGATGAGTGCGGGGCAGATGAGCCTGGCGCAAGGACGGTTGAGCGATAAGGATCTGGAACGGATGATGCAGAACCTGAAGGATGATGCGCAGCCGTTCCGGCAGAGCTTTGCCAATGCGCTGAAGAAGAGCACGATTCGCAAGACCAGCAAGGAGAAGGACGCGAAGGCGCTGGCCGATACGTTTGCCAAGCAGACGAATGGGACGCTGGAGATTTTCAAGCACCACAAGAAGGCGGATGATGCGGTGAAGGCGATGGTGGGCACCGCGGCGCAGATCGATCCGCTGGTGTATAGCCTGCAGTTGAATCCGGAGACGACGGCACAGTGGGAGAAGATTCGGACGGAGTTGCATGGGGTCGCGCAGGCGTATGGGGTGACCGAGCCTTACTTTGCGCCGAAGGCGGATGTGGCGCCGAGTACGACGGGGACGTGTTTGAATGCGGTGGGGGTGGAGCGGTCGCGACAGCTGGTGAATGAATGTTTGCAGGTGTCGCCGGCCACGCATCCTCCATGCAATGCGCAGAATGCTTGCTCGCTGATTGTGGATGAGATTAAGCGAGGGTGCGGGTTGATTGGCTCGGGGGCTCCGGGTTTTTGTGCGGAGTACCGGTAAAGGGATAGGACCCAAGCGCCGCGGTAGCCCCAAACTTCTTGCCAACCGGGGCGGTTTAGCCCTAGGGGGCTTTGGGGAGACTTAGCAGGTTGGCGAAGAGGCGGTAGGCTCCGGGGACTCCTTCGGGGAGTTGGCGGTAGAGGGCGTAGGCTACGTAGACGTAGGTGCCTTTGCCGTATTTTGCGGAGAGCAGACCTCCCTTCTGGTCGTCTTGCCCGGGGTCTTTGGTTACGGTCAGGGCTTCATAGTGCTTGTCCCAACTGTGCATGAAGGAATGACCGCGTTCTTCGACCCAGCCGGCGAAGTCGGCTTCGGTGATTTTGTTGGGCCAGGAGAGGATCGGATTGGCAGGTTCGAGTAGGTGGACGGCGTTGGCTTCATCGACTACTTTCTCCGGATCGCCAGTCAGCGTAATGGGGTAAGGACCGTAGTTATGGTCGTATTCGCGGGTGTTGTATTGCACGATCAGGACGCCGCCCTGCTTGACGTAATCGAGCATGCGTCCGTTGGCTGCGGCCAGCTCTGGCCTTGCGGCATAGGCTCTTATGCCTAAGACGATCACGTCATACGCGGATAAGTTGCCGGCAGTGATATCGGCGGGTTGCAGTAAGTGGACAGCAACGCCGAGGCTCTCGAGCGATTGCGGAACATCGTCGCCGGTGCCCATGACATAGCCCACCTTGAGATCGGGCGCCACCTTTACATCGATGCCGGTTAGTTTGTAGGGGCCAGGGTGGTAGTAGTTATACGGACGCAGGCCGGCATAGCCTACGGGCTCATATCCCTGGGTGTATTGATGGCCCTCATAGGTAGCGATGGGGATGACGGGATACTTCTCCGCGGCCAGGTTTTTGGGGGTGAGGGTAAACGATACCGTCTGGTCGGAGTCATGATACGGCTGCGACGGGGGCTGCGATTGCCAACCTTGCGGCAGGTCGAGATGGACCTCGCCAGCGGGTTTTACGTTGTTGCGGACACGCACGTTGAGCGGGGCATGGTCGCTGCCGAGAGGGATGATGCCGGCGGTCATGGTGGTGGCGACGGAGATGGGCGGGACCAGGAGAAGAGGCTCGTAGACGCCTCCGCGGCCGACGATGTGCTGGACGGTTTGCACCGCCTGGCCGGTGCGGACGGTGACTCCGTCTACATTGAAGGCTAGCCAGGCTTCGATTGGATACGGTGGCAGTGGCTGATCGAGACATTCGACACTGTCAAGGTCGTACCAGGCCTGCTCCACATCTTTGCGGTGGAAGCAGGCTTTGGTGACCTCAGCATCCTGGGGTACGGTGACGTGGAAGCTGGCCTCCAGGCGCTGGTTCGCGGGGAGGGCCGTGGGCAAGGGGGCGGTGGGGGCGATCTTCCAGTCTCCCGCAGCATGGAGGGAGACGCTCTCAATCGTCACCGGCGTGGTGCTTTGATTGGACAAGTAGGCGGTGATGCCGAAGGATTGGCCGGGGATGGCGGCGGTGAGGGTGTCTTGCGGCTCGGATGCGAAGCCGGAACGGCCGCGATCGGGGTTGGCGGGGGAGACGACCGCGGTCAGGCTCACGCCTAAGGCTTCCAGGATGGCGCTGTTGAACTGCGCTTCCTTGACGGCGAGCTCGTGGTGGATGTTGTATTTTTCTTCGACGGTGAGATTGGAGGCGGCTACTTTTTGCATAAGTAGCTGTGTCTGTTTCATTCCCTGGGCAAGGACCGGGACCATGGCGGCGGGATGCAGTTTGCCCGCCTGGTCGACGGCGGCGGCGATCTGCTTCAGGCCTTCGTCGAGGAAGGGGTGGCGGCCCTGGGCCAGGGTCGCGATGCCGGGGATAGAGGTGTCGATGCCGTCGAAGTAGGAGCTCTCCTTGTCTTTGGCGGGCACGCGGGATCCGTAACGGTGATAGCTCACTTCAAAGGGGCCGTCGAGCGGAATGCCCACGCCGCCGTTCTGGGATTTCTGGAAGCCGAGGCCTTCGCGGCTCAACTGGATGTAGGAGCTTCCGATCACCGAATCGTAGTTACCTTCAGGGATGGTTACGTTGGTGGTGGGGACTTTGTCGCTCCACTTACCGGAGACATAGTCGTAGAAGCGCACGGGAGCCCATTTGCCGGTGGCGTAGTCATACATGCCCTTGGGGCTGATGGAGAAGGTGGGCACGCGGCCGTAGACCTTGAGCGGGTTCCAGGGGAGCAGGCCGGCTTTGATCTGATCAGGAAAGACGTTGGGGTCGCCGGCGGCTTTGAAGACCTCCTGCGCCATTTCGCCGGAGACCTGGTGCTGGCCGTGGCCATCGGTGATGCCGCCTACGAAGACAGCGGCCAGGACGAGGGGACGATCGAGACGGACGGCGCGGACTACGTCGTAGAGGACGCGGTCGTGTCCCCAGATGGTCATGGCTTCGTCCAGGGTTTTGGAGAAGCCGAAGTCGGCGACACGGGTGAAGTATTGGTCGACTCCGTAGCGGCGATCGGCGGCTAAGAGCTCCTGGGTGCGGACGAGGGCGAGGCGGTCCCAGAAATCGTTGGACATGATGTTCTGGCCGCCTTCGCCGCGGGTGAGGCTGAGATCGGAGACACGGGCGCCCAGACCGCGGGATTCATAGGTGAGCATGCCGCCGTCTTCGTCGTCGGGGTGGGCGACGATCTCCATCAGGCTGGCCCTGGTGCGGAGTTTGCGCAGGGATTGCTGCAGGGCGGAGTTGCCGCGGTCGAGGCGGAGGGGCTGGTAGTCCGGTGTAGCGGCGATGGAGGCGGCGATGGGTGTTTGTGCGGTTACGAGAACGGGTTGAAGGAGTAGGACCAGGGCGATGAGTTGAGGGACGGCTCGGGTCATATTCATTGCTAGCTATAGCATAGTCCTGAAGGGTTTGAGGGTGGGGGTTGGGGAATCCCACATCTCGCCCCCAAAAGGCGAGATACCCGGATTTCCTGCAAGAGGCTCCGAAGGATTTCAGCGTGTGCGGCTTTCTTCACGGAAAGCCGCATGAAGTAAAGTGGCCTCACTAAGGCCCACAGGAAATCCGGGGGTATGGGGCACCCGGGTTTTTGTCTCGGGGTGAGGGTGGGAGTGGTGGGTTGAACGAGTCTTACCTCGGGATTTGTTTTCGGGAGGAAGTTGGATAGGTCTCGGCTCGGGATTTTTTTGGCAAGGTGGTTTGGAGGATGGGGATTTGTTGATTGGCGAATGAGTCGGGGTTGGTCCGGGGGATTGGACTGCGGGGCGCGATTGCGCTGAACATGATCAATATGATCGGGGTGGGCCCGTTTGTGACGCTGCCCCTGATCGTATTGGCGATGCACGGGCCGCAGGCGATCCTGGGTTGGGTGCTGGGCGCCGTGTTGGCTGCGTGCGATGGCCTGGTGTGGGCGGAATTGGGCGCCGCGATGCCGAGGGCCGGCGGTTCCTATGAATACCTGCGGACGATTTATGGGCCGCGGCGTACCGGGCGATTTCTTTCGTTCCTCTATATCTGGCAACTGAGTTTTAGCGCTCCGCTGTCGATTGCTTCGGGATGCGTGGGGCTGGCCCAGTATGCGGGATTTCTTTGGCCAGGTTTGCGCAAGGTTTATTTCTCGACGCAATTGCCGATCCCGATTCCCTTCGTCCATGCATTGCCGCTTTCCATCCGGCTGGGACCGGGCACGCTGGTGGCGATGAGTTGCTGCGTGATTGCCGCGGCGTTGCTCTATCGGAATATCGAGAGCGTGACGCGGCTCTCGACCCTGCTTTGGGTGGGGGTGATGGGCACGCTGGCGTTCGTGATCGTTACCGGGCTGCTGCACTTTCATGCTGACCTGGCGTTTCACTTTCCTGCGGGCGCGTTTTCTTTGTCGACAGGATTTTTTTCCGGGCTCGGCGCGGCCCTGCTGATCGCGACCTATGACTATTGGGGCGCTTACAACATCAATTTTCTGGGAGCGGAGGTACGCGACCCGGGGCGCACGATTCCGCGGGCGATTGTGTGGTCGGTGGCGTTGGTGGCGGTTCTGTATCTGTTGCTGAATACCAGCGTGCTGGGCACGATGCCATGGCAGGAGCTGAGCGCGCCGGACGCACGGTTATCCGTCGCCGCCGTGGTGGTGCAGCGGGCCTATGGCGCGGCGGCCGGGCAGGTGGTGGCGCTGCTGGTGGTGTGGACGGCCTTCTCTTCGGTCTATGCGCTGCTGCTGGGCTATTCGCGCGTGCCCTATGCCGCTGCGCTCGACGGTAACTACTTCCGCATGTTTGCCCACGTGCACCCACGGCATCGTATTCCCAGCGTGTCGCTCCTGATGCTTGCCGGGGTTTCGATGCTGTTTTGTATGCTGCAGCTGGCGGACCTGGTGGCGGCCCTGGTGGTGATCCGGATCCTGTTGCAGTTTTTGCTGCAACAGGTGGGAGTGATGGTGTTGCGGCGCACCCAGCCAGATATGGTACGGCCCTTCAGGATATGGTTCTATCCCTGGCCGCCGTTGGTGGCTATCGCGGGCTTCCTGTATATCTTGTTTTCGCGGCCACACTTTGCACGAGAATTATTTTTCGCGATGGTGGTGGTGCTGACAGGAACCGCGACTTATCTGGTACGCGCACAGCGGCGAAAAGAATGGCCGTTCGCTTAAGCCTTGGCTTTGGCGCGTTTCTGCTTGGCCCAGCGAAGTTTTTGCGCGGCGGCAATGCGAGCGCGGCCTTCGGGTGAGATAACCCGCTTGGAACGCACGGCGCGCGGCTTGGGAGCCTGCAGGCCGGCCTTGCGCGGACTGCGGGAGACCTTGGTCACCACGGTTCCGGCCACCAGGTCGCGGGCTTCGGTTAAACGGCTAATCTCAGCATCTATGTGGAGAAGGATTTCTTCGGTCGTCATCGCATATCAGTGTATCTCAAGCGAAGGCTAAGAGCCATTCCACGGCTAAGAAGAATTGCCCGGAGCCAGGAAAGAGTCGCATTCCCATGCGACCAAGGGCTCACGGCGGGCGGGGATATGTACCTCCTTAGTTGCCGGCACGATGCGGGCGGGTAAGAAGCGCTCGCCGGTAACCACGCGTCGGCACACGCGCTCGCGCGGGGCAAAGATGGCCAGGGTTATCTGTTCTCCAAAAGAACGGGAAAGGGTGACGGTTCGCTCATCATAGGATTTGTTGCACGCGCCAAAGGCCCGGGCCATTTCGGCCAGGGTATGACGTGCTTCCCTGCCCGCGGCATACATATTCAGCGTGAGATGCATTCCGTCGTAGTACGCGTGGGGGTTCTGATCGTAAAAGTCGGCGATGGCGCGCAGGCCCTGGACGAATTCGCGGCGCGCGTGGCTCATCGGCTATCCCCCTGACCGTATTTGCGGCGCAGGGCGTGCGCGAGCTGCGTCGCGCGGCGCGACTTACAAAGGGCGCAGGGGCAGAGCGGGCTGGTGGCGGCGCCAGCGATGGCGGGCCTGGATCCAGCGGGCGCGGGGAGTTTCTCGATTGAAGTCGAGGCCGCAGCTGCCGCCCAAGCGACAGTCGTGCGCGCCCTCGCTGACGAAGGGCGGCTCCGGACACCAGGCGAGGGAATGTTGCTCCGGAGTAAACAGACTGAGGGCTGCGATGATCTCATCGACCGTGCGTACATGGGGTGGCTCCATGGGGGCTTACAGTGAGATTGCTGCAGAGGGCGAAGAGCGTCAATACGGGGGGCGGAGAAAGATGTGGAGTAAGGGTTAGTTATCTCGGAGTTACTGGGAGAGCCGCGCCCAGGATGCTTTGTTCGGTGGTGCGGGGCTCGTTACTTGTAGTAACTGCCAGATAACTGCCCCTAAATCCTCTAGATTTTAGCTGAGGCGTATTGCCGGAGTGCAACTTGCGTGCCATCTTAGCACTCAAGTAGCACAACTAAAGTACGGCGACCAGGCGAGAGGAATCTATGAGGCTCTACGGGCATAGCACGAACCTTCCGGACTTTTGAGCGGCGGGAAATCCGATATATGGATGCCACTGTATATCGGCGATTACCTCGCGGACACGATGCACCTGAGCACGGAACAGCATGGCGCCTACCTGCTGCTGCTGTTTCACCTTTGGCGGCGGAGTGCATTGCCCGACGACGACACGGCGCTGGCCAAGGTTGCCGGCCTCTCCCCAACCAGCTGGAACAGCGCGCGCCCCGTGCTGGCGGCGTTTTTCAGGATTGAGAACGGGCTCTGGCAGCATGGCCGCGTGGAGCGGGAACGTGCGCGCGTCGCCGCCAAACAGGAATTACTTGCCAAACGGGGGGAAGCCGCAGCCCGCACGCGCTGGGATAAGCATGCCCTAAGCAATGCACAAGCATTGCTTGTCGATGCTATACCACAGTCACAGTCACAGTCAGAACCACAACTAGAACTACAGCTACAAGCAGAATCAATTTCCGCTTCGCGGCATTCTTTGTTTCGGTCGATGCTGGCTGCATATTGGAAAGCAAAAAACCATGCCTCCCCTGAGATGCCGTGGCAGGGCCGCGATGCGAAAGCATTGAGCGAATTTCTGGCGGCGTGCCCGCACATCACCGAAGCCCAGTTCGGGCAGATGCTGGCAAACCGCGCCCGATCAGCGGTCGCGCACGGCGACAGGATTTTTCTATGGATCGCGAACCTGACGCGCTTCCAGGAAGAGATGACGGTCTACAACAAGCCGGCATCGGCGGGGGGACATGGCAGCAGAGCAGAGATCAATCGCGATAGCGTCCTCAGCGCCGTCGATGAGGCATGGCACATGGCTCAAACACACGCTAATCGAGCTAGGCAAGCTGGCGTTGAGCCGGCAAGTCTCGCTGACACCGGAGTGCTTGTTGTTGATGGCTGAAGACCTGGCGGACATTCCCTGGCCCTATCTGGAAAAAGCGATTACCGGATGGCGGCGAGGAGATTTGCGGATGGGGCGGCCGGAGCAGATGGACCGCTTCCCTACTGTGCGTCAGTTACGGTTGCAAACTGAGTTGCTGCAACTGGAGGGCGACCCGGATGTATGAGCAAATTTTTGCCGAGGCGACCACGCCGGCCGAGGTACGGCACGCCATCGCGCGCGCGGTGCGGCTGCTGCGCGAGGCGATGGAAAAAGAAGACAACTCCGCGGTGACGGCGGCGCATGTGCGCAACCTGGCTGATATACCTCCCGAGGCGTTGGGCCGCGGGTACAAGCTGGCGGAAAGGACCTGCACGTTCTGGCCGACCCCGGGGCAGATCCGCGAGCTTGCGGGATGGTCGGAGGAAAGCCTGGCGTTGACGGCGCTGCAATGGGTCTTTACGTACCTCACGCGGCACGGCTGCGAAGGGCGGCCGCACGGCGGCGGGGTGCGCTTCGGCGAGGACGAAACCGGACGGCGGGTGCTGCTGGAGACCGCACCGGTGGTGATTGCTCCGGAGATACCGATGGAGATCGAGCATGCGCTGTGGCAGATGGGCGGCGGATCGACGCGGCAGGGTTTGCGCTATGTCGGCCATCATCCGGCGGTGAAAGGTTGGGACAGCTGCGGCGCGGATGTGGCTTCCAGAATCGCAGGCCGCATTGAGGCGCAATGGGTTCGCTCTTATCTGAACAAGAAAAGGAGAACTGGGTGAGTGACGCAATGAGATCAGCCAACCTGGCGGCTTATTCGATAGGGAGCCTCTTCCAAGGATCGACGCCTGACGTGCGGAACCTGGGAACGGCTATTGTGATCGCGGCGATTGCGGATTATCGCAGCCGGGATTACGAGGCGCACAAGGGTGCGGCGCAGTTTCTGTATCCCAAAACAAAGGCGGCGCGCAGGCATTACGACTGGGCGGTGGCGCTGCAAACGCATGTGAATGCGGAATGGCTGCGCGAACGGCTGGATCGCTACCGGCCGCAGTGGGATGCAGAGCGGGCGCGGGCGAGCAAACGACAAAGGAGAGAGAGCAATGAGAAGCGCATTCGATTGGGCCGGCGGGGGCTTCACGATTGGGGTACGCGCGCTGCCGGCGCTGTTGTTGAGCCGGCGCACACGGCGCGCCTTGCAGGGGCTGGTGAGGCTGCGCCGGGCGTATGAACATGTGCTGGTGATGGCGACCCTGGAGGGCGTGCGGCCGGTGCGGCGCGCCTATTACCAGGACTACGTGGATGCGCTCGGCATTCTGGGAGCGCGGGCGATGGCGATCGCTCAGCCATTCGAAGAGAAATATGGCTGCGGAGACCAGGAATGAGCGAAGAGCCGAGCCCGAGCGAGTTCCTCATCTCCAAGATGGAAGGTATGGACGATGTGGTGCAGGTTCTGATTGTGACGCGCACCGACGATGGCGAGATCAGCTACGACAGCTGTGGCCAAATGGCGGCGGATACGTTGGGAATGATCGAGTTTGTGCGCGTGGCCGCGGCAGAACACCTGCGCCGCGAGTTGTACGGCTCCGGCCACTACATCTCGCTCGCCGCCGACGCGGAGTCCTATTACGGCGACACCAGCCCGATCCAGGTGGCGAACGGCAATGGACAACGCTGCATCTGCGCCCGGGAATTTCAGGGCACCCTCTTCTCGTTGAAGGAGCGCTCCGGCTTCACCATTTCCCCCACGGCAACCGATCCCTCCACCTGGTCGGTGCAACAGCGTTGGGAGGGGGTCGGGCCCTGCGGCCCGCGCGCCGTGTGTGTTACGAACGAATTTCTTTTCTTCGTACATCGCAGCGGGGCGTATGCCTATGCGCCGAGCGAATCGGAGCCGAAATTGATGACGAAGGAGATCCCAGCACTGTGGCAGACCATCAATTGGGATTACCAGCATTTGATTTGGTGTTGCGTCGATGAAGAGAACAAGGAGATCCGCATTGGCATCCCGGTTGGCAACGCGACCGTGCCTAACCAGTGCCTGACCCTGAATTACATGGAAGGCTTGTCGGGCCCGATCCACTTTAGCCAGTATGCGGGCCGCGAAGTGGCCATGGGCGCGGCGCGAAAGTGGAGCCTCGACGATATCGCCGGGAACGTCGCGATTCGCTGCGAACGCCAGCTTCCGGGCAATGCTTCTCCCTTCGGCGCGCTGCGGCAGTCACAGGTGCTGATTGGCTCTTCCTCCCCCGATGGAACGGTGCAGATGGTGGCGACCGGCGTCTACAACGACAACGGCAGCGGCATCGCGTGCCAGTATGAGACCACCAGCACGCAAGACCAACTGGAAATCTCCATGCTCGGTGGGGTGAGCGTGAATGCCCTGGGTGAAGGGTCGATGACCGTCTCCGTCATGGTGGCGAGAAGCTATGCGAATTCCCCCGGCGCGAGCAACGAGATCCGGCTGCCCCCCTTCCCCCTTACGCCCGAGAACTGGCGCGCCTACGACGGCGGGGCGCGCGGGCAGAATGAGCGCTTCCGCGTACGGTTTACCAATGGCGCCATGGCGAATGCCTGGTTTGCGCTCAAGTACTGTAGCTTGTTCACGCGGCCGTTGTTCAGCGGCAGGACCAACAATGGCACTTAAGGTGAACCTGGCGCAGATCAACTCTGCGGCGCGGGGCAACAGCGATTTGCGCGAAACGCTCACCGGGCTCAACCTGGCGTTGCAGTCGCTTTACGCGCAGACGGGCACCACCCCTCTCACCAAGGTAGACGCCAGTGCAGGGCCGTTTACCGCGCCGCCGGCGGTTGGCCAGTTGAGCGTCACCGGCGCGAATGGAACCTTCAGCATCTCCATCACCCCTGCGAGTAGAGCCGGCAATGCCGCCGTCTACCAGGAGCTCTCCAGCTCACCCGTAGCAAACTTTGTTTCCGCAGTCACCACGTACCCGGTCAGCGCCAACACCAGTTGTCTGATCCCGAATCCGGGCGCGACCCTGTATTGGCGCCTGCGCTCGAGCTTTGATCAGAAGCATTGGAGCAGTTACACCGTGCAGCCGGGCGCGATCAGCTCAGGGTTGGTGAGCTCCGCGGCGACGGCCAGCAATCTGTCGCTCAACCAATCGAACTACGCGACGGTGGACTCGGTGGCCAACGGCAGCACAGCCACGGTGCGGGTCTACGGGTCGGGGGGCGTGGGTACGGCGTGGACTTCGATCCTGGGTAACAGTTCGAAAGTAATCGCCGCCGGCACAATTCTGAATGTGGCTTATGGCAGCAATGGATTCGTGGTTTGGGATGGCGTGCAGTATCAGTTCAAGCCGCAACTGGCGCAGACCTTCCCCGACACCTGGGTTCCCGTGGGCAAGGTATCTGTTATCGCCAACGGGAGCGGGTTGGTGCTGCCGCTGATTCGCGCGGTCGTCACCGCAGGCGCGATCGTGGCCTACGAAATTATGAATGCCGGCAACGGCCTCACCGCGCCTCCTTTGTTGACGATTACCGATAGCACCGGTACCGGCGCGACGGCCACCGCACTCGTGGCTGCCGGTGCCGTTACCCAGGTAACGCCGGGCAATGCGGGCAGTGGCTACTCCTCGAGCCCAACGGTGACGGCTTCGGGAGGAGTGAGCGGAGGAGCCGCCGGCGGGGGCGGAGCCACCGGCAACAATGGGGGGAGACTCTACGCCGATGTATAGGCTTCATCAGCAATACCTCGACCTGGCCAGCGGCTTTCACGTCATCGAACTACGGGATGCTCGCGGCAACCGACACCTGGTGCAGCTTGCGGTCGGCCACACGGCGTGCCCGGCCTGCGGAGCCGTACAGCCCAAGGACAACCTGGACGCGCTCGATCCGGCGGCTGCCATCGCCGAGGTGAATGCGGCGCTCAATACGTCACAACAGCAGATGCTTGCGTATGCTGCGAAACACGGGTTGACGGTTCGATGAAGCGTATAACCCTGCGCCAGGCAACGGCTCAGGACTGGCCGGTGATTCAACAGCTGCATCGCGAACACCAGGCGGCACAGGGCACCAATTACGAACTGCCCAACGTGTTTGGACCGGCGATTGCGGTCGCCCTGGTGGGGGTGGACGAGGACGAAGCGATCCGTAACTGCATTTACGTGGAGCGGATTGCCGAAATGCGCTTCGTGGGCTGCGACCCGAAGGCCACGGCTTTCGGACGGCGAGAGATTGCCGGGCTGAGTTACGTCTTGCGGCTCCAGGGCTTTCGCTGGCTGGAGTGCTTCGTGCCCCGGCCACTGAAGAAGATGATTCAGAAACCATTACAGCGAGCCGGATTCGCGTGTGTCGATCGCGAGCTGGCGCACTTCACCAAAGACTTAAGGGGGAACGCATGAGCAGAGGGCAATCCACGCAGGCATTCAACACCGGATCGGGAGAAAACGCCACCGATTTTGGCGACGCCCAGTCGGCCTTCGGGGGAGCCGAGGGAGCCATCGGCAACTACAATAACCAATTGGCTAGATTTGTCTCTTCGAATCCCTATAACAAGGGTGGGGACTTTGACCAGACCATCAACACCGGGCTGAGTAATGTATCCGACGCGGGCTCGAATTCCCTGCGCGCAGCGCTGCAGTCGCAGGCCTTGCGTACGGGGCAGAACAGCGCTGCGGATGCGGCGACAGCCGCAGCCGGGGCGCAGCAGAACACCCGCGACCTGACCGCGGACCTGGCCGGCGAGCAACAGCGCCGCATTGCCGGGGAGGCTGGTTACAACCAGGCAGCGCTCGGCGCTTCTGCGGTACCGATCAATGCGTATCAATCGTTGTACGGGTCGTCGCAGAACGCCGCCGACAGTGCCCTGGGGGATGAAACCCAGGCCGCCAAGGTGCCCAGCTTTTGGGATGAAGTCGGCAACAACGTGGTCGGCAATCTGGGCAAGGCCGCAGTCGCCCTATGACCTACCATCCCGATGAGGACGAATCCAGCCGCATGCTGCGCGGCATTCTGTCGCCGGTGGAAGCGCAGAGCCTGGTGCCCTCGCCCCCAACGCACGCGCCTGCCAGCGGCCCGGGAGAATCGACGCCGGTGACCGGCAGCCTGGCGGCCGCCCCCTCGCAGGCCGTTCCTTCGCGGAGCGGCCTGGCGGGGTATTTTGCCACCAGCCGAACGGGCTATGTAAAGGTGCTCTCGCATGGACAGGTAGGGTATCTGCCGGCCGCGAACCTGCGCGCCGCGCGGCAGATTGATCCGGACTTGAAAGTGCTGAGTTAACGACAATCCAATTAGAATGTGACAGTTACAAAGGTATCGTATACTCCAAATTTTTACCGGCTTACAATACGCAGGGGGGTGGCTCTCAGATGAGCTTTGCAACGACCGTACCAGAGATGGTCTCGTTCCTTGCGTGCGAGTTCATACTGCAAGAACCCCAAAGCGGCGCCAAAACGCTCGTGAACGTAGCCCACCAGATCAACGCAACCGCAACTCCCTTTGCAGCCAGGATCGCCTGCTATGCGAAGTTGGTAGATGGACAAGGCGAATATGAGTACATGCTGCGCTTTGTCGATCTCAAGACGGACGATACCATATATCAAATAACCACTCCATCTGCTCCCTGGCATTCTGAGATGGACGTTTACGAACTCATGATTAACCTTCGGGGATTAAGCATTCCGCACTTTGGTGACTTCGAATTCCAGCTCTACGCGAATGGTGCCTACCTGGGTAGGCACGTGCTAAAGGTTTTGGAAATGGCTTCGGCCTAGCAGCCGGAGCCGATGAAACAAGTGACACAGGGGTGAAACTGTGACCAATCAAGCAACCGTGCAATCGCCAGACCTAGTGCCGGACCAATCCATCAGCGCTCAGGCGGAACCAGCGTCAGGTTCGCCGCCGATTTCAGTTCTTCTCATTACTCCCGATCCTCACCAGTATCCCTACACCATGGAGCTTGGATCCTTGCAAACCGGAGTATTCAAGACGGTCAAGAGTATCCAGGTAACGATTGACCGCGGCGAGGACTACTATTCGGCGACGTGGAGAGACATTGACGAATTCGGATACGGTGACACAGCCGCCGAGGCTCTCCACGACCTTTGCCGTTCGCTCAAGGCGCTTTATCAGTCGTTGCGACAGGACGAATTCCGGCTCGGCAAAGACCTAAACCATGTTTGGGCTAGATTGCAGGAGCATTTCGTACCTACGCATGAAGGCGCATGAGTTCGACAGGATTGTTTCCAAGCTTGAGCTTCAGACGCGCAATACAGATCATATCCATGCGTGGCTTGAATACGACGGCAAAGTAGTCATCAGAACGAAGAGATCTCACGGCAGCAAGCCTCAACCTCGAATCCTCATTCGACAGCAACTCAAGCTGACGGAAGCACAACTTATCGAACTCGTCCGTTGTACTTTGTCGCGCGACGCATACATTCAAATCCTAAAAGACAAGGGCTTAATCTAGACCAAATCAAAAGAGGCCCAGCGTTGCTGAGCCTCCCGTCCCCTAAGTAATGGGACTAACGTTTTTAGCGGTGACCCCAATCGTGGTGGTCGCCGTGGTCTTCGTGATCCCAGTGGCCTTCGTGATAGGCCCAGCCGTGATCATAGTGGTCGTAATGCGGGTGGTCCCAGTAGGCTCCCGCAAACGGCGGGCGGCGCCATACGCCCGGAACCCAAACATAACGGGCACCGGCCCAGTTCCAATATCCATCCGTCCATGCATAGCCGGGGCCAGGCATCGCGGGACGAACTTCATAGCGCAGCGGGGGCGGCGTCCTGCCGATATAGATGCCCACTTGCGCGAAGGCTGGAGCAGTCAATGCCGAAGCCATAATGATCGAAGCAATCCATTTGGTTTTCATGGTTCCTTTCTCCTTACTGCACACCTTTACTAACCCTGTTTCGCGTGACGAGTTTCTATGACCGCACATCCCCTTCATCACCTCGGCTTTGAAGCGCTTCGCTCCCGTCCGCGTTGCCCCGGGGCGGTCGATCCTTCGTCCGGACGCACGATTGTGCAACCCACGCAGGATCCAGCGGTGAACCAGGCCCTGGCCACCGCCGCCATGCCTTCCTATAAGGAGCGGCTGCTGGCGGCGATACAACCTATTCCCGGCGCAGAGTTGGCTGCCAGCCGGTCGCGCAAAAACCCCATCCGCCTGGAGGCAAAAATCGTCGACGAAGGGCAACCCGCGGAGACCGTCAGCGACTACGGTGCGGCCCAGATCACGGTCGATTCCCCACAAACCAAGGATGCCGTCGTGGCCGCGATGCACCAGCATTTCCGGGTGCTGCGCGTGCAGGATCACTTCGCCCACGGCGACCCGGAGTACCGTTACCGCAGTTACTCCATGCAGCTACAAATGCCCAACGGCGCGTCGGAGGAGTTGCAGATTGTTCCCCGCGAAGTGATGGACGCGAACCGCGAGGAGCATCACGACTATAAGCGGGCGCGCAATGCCGAACTGGCGGCGCGGGCGATGAACGATGCTGCGATGGAGAAATTCAACTCCAGAAATGGAGTGAAGAAACCCACGGTGGTAAAGGGAGCGCGAGTGCGGTTGCCCGACGGCACCGGGGCGCGCGTGGTCTACGTGGATCCCAACATGCGCATTGCGCGCGTGCGCACGGACGACGGAAGGAACGTCACCGTGCGCCACAAGGATCTGCGCGGTACGGGGGGTTAGAGCTTTGGCGGGCCGCCGAGGCGGGAGTCTTCTCCGCGCTTTCGTCCTGGCTCCACTTTGGGCTTGGGTTTGGGCGCCTTCTTGGTTTCTTTCTTGCCTTTGTCTTTGCTTCCCATGAGACCAAATATTACACGAGACGCGATTCTAGCGAAGTACTGGGAGCTGGCGAACCTGGATGCCGGTACCACCAAGGGCAGCATCACCGGCCAGTTGAAGGCGCTCGAGTTGCTCTCCGAGGAGCTGCGGAGGGCGCCCGAGCAGGAGCCGGCAAAGCCCGGGGTGTATCGCTCCGCCTGGATGGGGAGAACTGCAGATCTCTCCACTCCGCTACCCCGGATTTCCTTTGAAGAGTCGAGTGATCGGTGAAGGGCATGCATCTGTATCGCTCGCGCTGGATGAGAGAACCGCATACTCTCCACTCCGCTGCGCTCCGGTCGAGATGACAAATGGGAGAGGGGTTACTCACGTTTGTCATCTGTCGACTGGGAGAGGAGGCAGATGAGATTAGCGACAACTCTACCCTTCGCTTTGTCATTGGTTGAAGAGGCGCGGTGAGCAACCCATCTACCCTTTGTCATCTCGATCGGAGCGTCCAGGATTTCCTACGCACAGCATTCGTCATCCTCGGATGCGGCTCTCGTTAGAGGGAGCCGCACGACCTTGACCGCATAGCGCAGACTGTCGGCAGGAAATCCGGGGCAGCGCAGTGGAGAGATCTGCAGTTTCCGTCCACGCAGCAACAAAATGAACGAAGACTACACCTGGACCCCCGCCACCGCAGCGCAGAAGGAAGCGCTCGACTCCGAAGCGGACATCCTCCTCTTCGGCGGCTCTGCCGGCTCGCTCAAAACCGAGACCATGCTCATGGACGCGGTCCAGGAGCACGAGAACCCTAACCTCCGCGGTATCGTCTTCCGGTCTTCGTTCGTCGAGATGACCGATCTCATCGACAAAACCCGGCGCCTCTATGTTCCTCTCGGCGGCGCCTTCGTCGGCTCTCCCAAATACACCTGGAGCTTTCCTTCCGGCGCCACCATCCGCTTCGCGTACATGAAGACCGACGATGATGTGTGGAAGTACCTGGGCCCGCGCTACTCCTTCATCGGCTTCGACGAATCCACCCTGCACACGGAAAAGCAGATCCGCAATATTCTTGGACGGCTCAGCTCCACCGACCCCACCCTGCGGCTGCGCGTGCGGCTCACCTCAAACCCCGGCAACATTGGCGCCGCCTGGCACCAGACTCTCTTCCTGCGCGGACATTGCCCCATCCACAATACCCGCCAGTCCGCACAGCCCGGCCAGCTCTATCGTGACTGCTCCTGGCCGTCGGACCACGAAGCCATCCCCTTCTCCATCGCCTTCATCCCCGGCAAGCTATCCGACCACACCTTGCTCGACGCCAACTACGCCAAGCGCCTGCATATGATGTCCGGCGGCGCCGCAGCCGCCATGGAGCAGGGCTGCTGGTGCACGCTGGAGGGCGCCTACTTCCCTTTCCTCCACGCCGGCATGGTGCGCCCGCTCGCCGACGCCGCGGTGGAGTGGTGGCACAACCACTTCCTGGCGATTGACTATGGCTATGGCAAATCCTCATCCTCGGTGGGCCTCTACGTACGCGGACCCGCCGAGATACGGCCCGCCAGCACCATTCCCGGCGTACGCCTCCCGCAGCAGGATCAGCGCGAATTCCCCACCGGCCGCATCCGCAAGATCGGCGAGTTGGTCGTCCCCCACGTGCCCGCCTACGAGCTGGCGCAGATGGTGATCGAAGCGTTCCTGCAGCCGGACGAACAAGGCCAGCGCCGCCGCATCGTGGCCGCCTATCTCGATCCCGCGAACTTTAAAGACATCGGCGACGGCCACACCATCGCCGACCAGATCAACGAAGTCCTCGAACCGTGGGATGTCGTCTGCGAGCGCGCCTCCAATGACCGCTTAGGCGGATGGCAGCTTTTGTACCGCATGCTGCGCACCGGCGAGTTCGAAATCACCGACATATGCCCGCGCACTTTCGAGGCCCTGCGTACCCGGATGCACGACGAGAAACGCCCCGGCGACATTCGCAAAGTGGCGGGCGATCCGCTCGATGATGTCGCCGACGAAACCCGCTACGCCTTGTACACCTTCATCCAACAATCCACCCAGCCGCGTGAGCTCACCCTGCTGCAGGCCGTCAGAGGACTCGACCTGGGATCCGCCACCATTCGCTGGCAACAAAAGTCAGAGGAGCTCGAAGAAGAAGACGCGCCCCTGGTCATTACTCGCGCTCGCTCGAAAATCGGCAGGTTCGGGCATCGTAATTTAACTTAACCGTGCCCAGCGGACCATTGCGCGCCTTTGCAATGATCAACTCGCCTTTGCCCACAACCGCGGGGTCTTCGTTGCTGTAATAGTCTTCGCGATGCAGAAACAGCACCACGTCGGCGTCCTGTTCAATAGCGCCGGACTCACGCAGATCGGAAAGGATGGGCCGCTTGTCGGTGCGCTTATACAGCTCGCGATTCAGTTGCGAGAGCAACAACACCGGTACCTGCAGGCGCTTGGCCATAGCCTTCATCGCGCGGCTGATGCCGGCCACCGCCTGCTCGCGATTCTCCACGCCCTTGCGCTCCGGGGTCATCAACCCCAGGTAATCGACGATCACCAGGTCGAGCCCCTTGCCGGCTTTCAAGTGCGTCGCCTTGGCCTCGATCATCACCGCTGTTTGCGCCGCCTGGTCGTCCACATAGAGCGGCGTCTCCACCATCGCCGCCAGTGCGCGCAGATAATATTGCTTCTGCACACTACTTAGCCGCCCATGGCGATGTGCCTGTAAGTCCACCTGGCCATGCGCGCACACCATGCGGTCGATCAAGGCCTTACTCGGCATCTCCAGGCTAAAGAAGGCTACCGTTTTTCCCATCAAGGCAACGTTCACGGCGATATTCGCCGCGACCGCGGTTTTTCCGATCGACGGCCGCGCTCCCAGAATGGTCAGCTCCTGCGGTTGAAATCCGGCAGTGAGATGGTCGAGACACCAGAAGCCCGACGCTACCCCGGTACGCCGCGCATTCTGCTCGAACATCTGATCGATGCGCGGATAGTGGTTACCCACATACTCGCCCACCGAACTCAACCCCGCAGTGATCGCTTGTCCGGCAATCCTGCGAAAACCCAGCTCCGCTTCGGCCAGTACTTCTTCCGCCGTACCCGACTGGTCGCCGGCCAACGTCTGCACCCGTCCGCTCTCGGCAATGGTTTGCCGCAACAGCGACTTATCCTTCACGATGCGGACGTAATCTTCAATCGACAGCCGGCGCGGCAAGCCCTCGGTCAGGCTGGCTAACCACGCAACACCGCCGATTGCAGAGAGCTCCTTGTGCCGCTGCAACTGCTCAGCCAGCGTCACAATGTCGACCTGCCTGCTTTCGCCGATCAGCTCGCCCATGCGGCGAAAGACACGGCGATGGGCCTCGAGCGAGAAGTCGGCAGCCGTGATGCGGCCGGCGGCCTCCTGGTAATGGCTGTTATCGAGCAAAATGCCGCCCAGGATGGCGGTCTCGGCCGCGGTGCTCGAAGGTGCGGCGCGCGTGCTCATGGTTGCGCCCCTCGCCAGCCTTCAATCTCCGCTGCATCGAGAGGGAGAAAGCAGATGATCTCCTTACTCTCGGAGCTATAGAGAAAAGCCATTGGCTGGCCGGCATAATTGAGCACAATGGCGGTGCGCGATCGGGTAATGCGGCGAGCGTAGGTCACGTCGCCGCACAGCACCCGCTCCACCAGGTGATGCCGCACCACCTTGCCCACGGCCAGTTGGAACCCTGACCAGGCGCTTTGTTTCATGCGCCGCCGCCTTAGTTTTTTTCTTGGCCTGGCGGTTAGCTTCATGCACGGCCCGCTGGGATGCGGCTGCGCATACCCAGGGCACGCATGCCCCCGGTATATTTCCCCTGCACAGCTAACTCCCGGCGTTGCACAGCGGCGTATCGTCTGCTGTCTGCCGCCATAATGGCCATGGCATCGTCGTCCAGCCTGCGTGCAGCGAGACGGCGGGCTGCTTTCTCCGAGATACCCCAGCGCTCGGCAATGTCGAGGATAGATTGGGCAGAGCGCGGACGCCCGCCGCCATGTCTCCGAAGAGGACTCATCGCTATCTCCATATTCAGGGGGAGGAACCGCGGCTAAAGAAGGGCCAGGCCGGGGAAGTAGAGCGGCCCTTCAAAACATAACTACATCCGTCATAGTTACGACTTAAACTAAGTGCAGTATGCCTCAGGATTGGATGTTACGCAAGATGGCACGAACTTATTTCCGTTACCTGCGCGGCGCGTTAACGTCACCTTGAATGTTATCTATTATGCCCTGTCGCTATTCGTTCACGGCAGCATCCGCGCTTGTTGCGGATCGGAAACATTTACGGTTTTGGGTGTTTTATTTGTGCGGTTTGCAACGCCGGTGGGGCGGCGCGTGGTGTTGCGTGGCGAGGACAGCTCAGACCGGCGGCGGTAACGGCTGGTCAAAGTCGAGTCGCGGTTCGGGTCGAGCCTGGTCCGGCTCGAGCAACCCGGGGTTATCATTTCTTACGTTTCCCACCGACTTGTCTACTTTCCAGGCAATCATCTGCTCGGCAGGAAAAGGACGCAACAGGTCGAGCGGAGGATGGGCCGGATCGTCATGGTCGAGCCAGCGATCGTAGTCCTTGCGCTCCAGGATGACCGGCATCCGGTTATGCATGGGAGAGACGACCTCATTCGGATCGGTCGTAATAATGGTGAAGGTTTCGAGCCATTCGCCGGTGGCGGCGTTCTTCCATCGTTCCCACAGGCCGGCGAAGCCATAGGGTTCGTGGCTGGCGAGTGATATGGCGAAGGGTTGTTTATGCTTGGGATCGAGCTTCTGCCACTCGTAGAAGGCGTCGGCGGGCACCAGGCAACGGCGGCGCTTGAACGCATCGCGAAAGGCGGGCGCGGTCGCCACCGTTTCTGCCTTGGCATTGATCGTGGAGTAGGCAATCTTCGCGTCTTTTGACCAATAAGGGATCAGGCCCCAGCGCATGAGCACAATTTCCCGCTGGCCGGTTTCGCGATTGCGGCGGATGACAGGTTGAAACGTTTGTGGCGCGACGTTATAGCTAGTATCCCAGTGCACCACTTCGTCGTCTTCGGCGCCGAACCAGGCAGCAATTTCTCTCCGCGTTGACTTACGCACATAACGTCCGCACACAGGGTGATGATATCGCAAGCGAGCGAGACCGCCGGAAGAGGCGATCTTTGTCATCTCGATGAAGCGAAGCGCCACATCCGCGTTCCGAGTAGTGACTGCTTAGGAAGAGTCATCTCGACCGGGTCCATGTAACGACTGCTTAGGAAAGAAACCACTCTCCCCTTTGTCATCTCGACCGGAGCGAAGCGTGATGAACTAGCGAAACACCTCAGCAACCGGTCGACCAACATCCGGCAGCGGTCCCTTACTTAGTACCAGCAGGCGAAGCGGCGGGGCGTTCTTCTTTACTTCCCGGCAGGTGAGCACGCGTGTAGAAAATTCCTGCAGCCGGGTAAATGGCACAAAGTTCTTGTTGAGGGTGCACACCAGTAACGTGCGGTCGTGTAACAGCGTCCGAAGGTCATCGAGGTAATACTCCAAAGACCAATGAAACCCAATACTGAAAAATCCGTAGATCAAGTCATAAGGCCCCGGCAATCCAGACAGCGGAACTTTCGCCGCATCAAAAATCTGGTATCCATGCACGCCGTTGTACTGCAGCATGCTGTCGAGCAGTGAGAGGTTGCCACAGAACGACGAGGTATCCGGCCATCGCGGCGGCTGATTGTAATATTTTTGTTTGTATTTGGTAGTCGCCCCATTTGTGTCATATAGGCTGATTTCGCTGCCCGGCCAAACCCCTTTTTTGCTGAAATAGACCACGGAACGGCCAAAACCAGGACCTATTTCGAGCACGCGGCGCGGCGTATCTATCTTCTCGAAGAGTGGCGACAGTGCGTCATATTCTGCCTGCGACGCAGCATTACTCTCGTTTTGCCATAACAAACGGCTGCGCTCATCGGCCTTGAGTGGCAGGCGAGTCGAGATCAGGCGAATCGCGGCGACGACTTCTTCAGTAAATGGAGGAGACAGAAATAGCTGCTCGGCAAAGCTTGCCTGCGTATCTAACAGGGAGCGGCCACGAAGCCGGTTGAGTGAAGTTCTGATAAACATATTAGATTTTTGTGAGCTCCTGTTCCAGTTAGGGACACGGTTCTCTATTTCATCACCGCGAATGTTAGCCTCGAGGTATCTCGCCTGCGGATGAGTTTGCTATTCTATGCGAGACGCCTCTTACGTCTGGAGAAACCCCCTTGAACACCAAAGAAATCTTAGATCACATCAACGGTGAAATTGCACGCTTGAACCAGGTGAAGTCTTTATTGCAAGGCACGACCAACGGTCACAAGGGTGCTGCCAGTTCCGTAAATGGTTCCGCTGCGCCTAAGGTCAAAGGCAAGCGCGTATTGAGCGTGGAAGCGCGCAAGAAGATTGCAGCTGCGCAGCGCAAGCGGTGGGCGAAGGCAAGAAAAGCTCAGGTCTAAGCACGATCCTTTCCTACTGCATCAGATGTTCCACCCACCGTCGATGACGTGAGTTTGCCCGGTGGTGAAACTGGATTCATCCGAAGCGAGATACACTGCGAGATTCGCGACCTCATCGGGCTGGCCTAGCCGGCCCATGGGTTGTCTTGCGACAAACTCGCGGCGAACTTCGTCTGTGCCCCCTTGCGCCGCGATGCGGCCGTCAAGCGAGGGCGACTGCACCGTACCCGGACAAATGGCATTGCAGCGAATTCCCTTGCGCACGTAGTCCACGGCGATGGCTTTCGTCAGCCCCACCACAGCTGCTTTCGAGGTCGTGTAGACAAAGCGGTTAGGCACTCCCCGCACACTCGACGCGATCGACGCCATGTTGACGATGCTGCCCCGGCCTTCGCTGAGCATCCCGGGAAGAAAGGCGCGGCAGGTGCGATACATCGAGCGAACGTTCAGGTCCATGGAAAACTGCCAGTCCTCCTCATTGCACTCGAGGATGGTGCCGTGATGCACATAGCCGGCGCAGTTGAAGAGAATGTGGGGTGCGGGTACGAGTGCGGCCAATTCGAGAATGGCGGCCGGGTTCAGCACGTCCAGTTCGCGGCAGGTGATGTGAGGGTTTTCCGCGGCCAGGCTATCGAGGGCCGCGCGGTTGATGTCGGTGGCCCAAACAGTAGCGCCTTCGCGGGCAAAAGCGATCGCAGTTGCCCGGCCCATTCCCTGTCCTGCGGCTGTGACCACCGCGGTCTTACCAGCCAATCGTCCCCTACTCATCAGAAGATTCTAATTGCACCCTCTGCATGCGCGGTAGAACAGCAGGTCCCTCCACTGCGGTCGGGATGACAAGGAAGTGCTGGCGTCGAAGGATATACACCAACAAAGTTGTCGCAACCTCGTCGGATCAAACCCTCAACGCCCCCACAACCTTGTCATCCCGACCGGAGCGTAGCGCAGTGGAGGGACCTGCTGTTCTACCGCGCTACCCGAGGACCCCGCAGTTCACCCCTCCAGGCCCACCGCGACACACAGCGCGGCGATATCCCCGATCTTCTCTCCCAGCGCGGCGGGCACAATTTCACAGGCTTTTAACGTCTGCGGCAAGGCCTCACGCTCGAGCGAGCGGCGCATCGGCGCCATCAGGTTCTCTCCCATCCTCCAGGCCAATCCGCCCAGCACAATCCGCTGCGGATTGAGCACATCCACCAGCATGGCCAACGCTTGCCCTAACCGCTCTCCTGACTTGCGCAAAATCTTCAGCGCCACCGGATCCCCAGCCTGCGCCGCGATCCCCACGTCGCGGGCCGTCACCATGCCGGGACGATTCGCCTGCCGCGCCAGTTGCGCGATGCCTCCGCCACTCGACCAGCCCTCGATCGATCCGGCCTTGTGGTAGCCCACCGGTCCCCGCGCGCTCAACCGCACGTGGCCAATTTCCCCCGCGTCCCCATTAGCGCCGAGATACAACTTGCCGGCGGCGATAATGCCTGCTCCCAAACCGGTACCGAGGGTGAGGAAGATCATGTGGTCCGCACCCACACCGGCTCCATAGCGATGCTCCGCAACCGCCCCGGCATTCGCGTCGTTCTCCAGGCGGCAACTCGCCCCAAACGCTTCCTCGAGCAGGCGGCAGATCGGCACATCCACCCAGGTGACCAGGTTGGGCGGCGCCTGCACAATCCCCCGCACCCGATCGAGCGGGCTGCCGCAACTGACGCCGATGGACGACGGCACAGCGCCCGCCAACAGACTCCGCCCCGCCTCGACAATGCGATCGATGGCATACTGCGGACCCCGCTCCGGCTCGGTGGCGAACTCCACCCGACCGAGCACCTCGGGAGGCGTCGCCGACACCACCACCGCCGTCTTCGTCCCACCCACATCAACCCCGAGCAGCATGAACCACCTGGGCACGCGCCAACGCCGCCGACACGTGCGGGCAAATATTGTCCCCGCCAACATGCTGCGCGAAGGAGACCTGCTTCATCAAGCGCGCCGGCTGTTCGCGCGCACCGCAGAGCAACAGCGTTCTACCCGAAGCACGCACTTCCACCGCCAGCCGCTCCAGCGCCTGCAAGCCGGTGGAATCGAGCGCCGTCATATTGCGCAGCCGCAACACCACCGTCTCCGGCAAGGTGGGCAACTGGCGGCGAATCTCGTCGATCTTCTCCGTGGCGCCAAACAGGAACGGCCCATGGATACGATAAATCGCCACGAACGGCGGAATGTCCTTGCCTTGCAGTACATGCACCCGGCCGTCTTCCACGTCGTCTTCCGTCACCCGGGTTACGGTGGTGGTGGCCGTGACCTTGCGGATAAACACCAGCGCCGCCAGGATCATGCCGGCTTCGACCGCGACCGTCAGATCGGCGAAGACCGTAAGCAGCAGGGTGGTGAGCCACACCCCGATCTCCAGCTTCGACAGACGCAGAATCTGCGGAATCTCTTTCCACTCGCCCATGTTGTAACAAACCACCGCGAGGATGGCCGCCAACGCCGCCAGCGGGATGAATTTCGCCAGCGGCGCGGCAAACAACAAAACCGCGAGCACAGTGAGGGCGTGGATCATACCTGCCACCGGGCTCACCGCGCCGGCGCGAATACTGGTCGCGGTGCGCGCAATGGCGCCGGTCGCCGGCAGCCCGCCGAAAAGCGGCGAGAGGATGTTCGCAATGCCCTGCGCGGTCAACTCCACGTTGGGATTGTGCTGGTCTCCACTCATGCGGTCGGCCACCAGTGCCGACATCAGCGACTCAATCGCGCCCAGCAGCGCCACCGTGATCGCCGGCGAGATCAGGGATCGTACCGTCGCGTACTCCACAACCGGCAGATGGAAGCGGGGAAAGCCGGAAGGGATGCCACCGAAACGCGAGCCGATGGTCTCGACCGGCAAATGCAGCAGGTACACCGCGACGGTCGCCGCGACCAGGGCCACGATGTACCCCGGAACCCGCGGCAGAAAACGCACACACACAATGATCAGCAGCAACGAGGCCGCCGCCAGCAGCGTGGTGGTCAGTGATACGGTGTGCAGGCTCCCCAGCACCACCCGCATGCGGCCAACAAAATCACCCGGGACCGGCCCGGTACGCAAGCCGAAAAAGTCCTTGATCTGGGTGCTGGCAATGAGGATGGCAATGCCGTTGGTAAATCCGACGATCACCGGACGAGGGATGAACTTGACCGCCGCTCCCAGGCCCGTCACCCCCAGCAGGATGAGCAACACCCCAGCCATCAGCGTGCAGAGCAGCAGTCCATTGAACCCGTAGCGGGCCAGAATGCCGGAGATGATCACCACGAACGCCCCGGTCGGCCCGCCGATCTGGCTCCGCGAACCACCCAGCGCGGAAATGGCGAAGCCGGCAACGACGGCGGTGTACAGACCGGCTTCAGGAGGAGCGCCGGAAGCGATCGCGAACGCCATCGAAAGCGGCAGAGCCACCAGGCCCACGGTGAGACCGGCGGCCAGGTCGGCAGCAAATTTCTTCCGGTTGTAATCGCTCAGGGCGGCCAGCGACTTAGGCGCCCAGCCGGTCAGTTTCACTGGGTCTTGATCCGCTCGCTGACCCGCTTGGCAAGCTTGCCGATCTCATCGGCATCTTTCATCACGTCCGCGTTCAATGTCTTGTTTCCCCGATCGACTTCGCTTTTCATCGCCATGGCCAGTTGCTCCATGCGGGCGGTATCCAGAACCACTTCCTGCTGATGGAGTTCCCGCAGCCGTTTCAGTTGCTTCTGCTGCATCTCCCGGTTGGGATAGGAATCGTCGCCAAACCCGCGGTCCTTGGGATCGCGCGCCGGGTTGATGGTCGGCGTGCCCGGCGGACCGAACTGCGCCCGGCCGATCCCCGGACCACCCACCAGGGCCATCAACAGAACTCCCAACCAGATTTTCGATACAGTCCCCACTGCACCCTCACTGCGTATTTGTTGGTGTCACTTGCGACTGCGACTTCAAGCGATCCTTCAAGTTTTTGCTGATCCTCTGAATCTCGTCGGCCTTGCGCAGGGCGCTCAGCGACAGGGTGTCCACCCCTGCCTTCGCGACTTCGTCTTTCAGCTCGCGCACCAGGGTCAACAGCCGGGTGGAATCCTTCTCCATTTGCTGCTCCTCGGGCGTCATCGGCCGGGTGGGGGGCGCCGGTTCCTGCTTTACAGTCTCGGTCTTCGTCACGACGGTCTTCGCCGGTTCTGATGTCTTGTCCTGCGCGTCCTCGGCCTGCGAGTCGTCATGCTGGTCCTTGTCATCCAGATCCCCGTCATGCGGATGAACGACGGGAGCCGCTGCCACCGGAGGCGGAGGCGGTGGATCCGGATCGGGTGGCCGCGGCGGAGGGTGGCGGCGGATCGTAATTTGGGGTTTGCGCCAGCGGAGCAGAGGGGTCCGGCTGAACCGCCTGTTCGGGGGGAGCACCCGAGTCGGGCCGCACCACCACTTTGGGCTTGCTGCGATGGGTGGTAGAAGGCTTTGTGGGTGTCTGGCCGGGAGCCGCCAACACCGGACCCAGGACCAAGCCCACCGCCACGATGGCTGCAACCCCCCACCGCTCAAGTACCATCATAGGGTGCCAGTGTACGCCACGATTTTCTCCCCCGTCTCGCTTCTTCTGCGCCTGGAGCCCGCGTCGCAATTCCTGCGAAGCCTGGATCAGGAATGGCTGAAAGATCTGCAGGAATTTCTTCATACCGGGCTGCCCCGGCTGATCGTAATCGCCTTATACACGGCGGCACTGATCCTGGTGGTGAACTTCATTACCGCCCGGGTGTTAAAAGTAGCCGAGCACCGGGACACCCTGGGCGTGGCCCGTGGAGCGCAGATACGCACCCTGGCCACGGTCGTTCGCGCAACCGGGATCGTGATCGTCGCGTTCCTGGCGTTTCTACAGGTCATGGAGACCGTCCTCGGCTTCAACCTGGGGCCCTTTCTGGCCAGCGCCGGGGTGGCGGGCGTAGCCATCGGCCTGGCAGCCCAGACCATCGTCAAGGATGTGCTGAACGGCATCCTGATTCTGATGGAAGACCAGTACAACGTAGGCGACGTGGTCACGCTGGCCGGCTTGACCGGCACCGTCTCCACGATGACGCTGCGCAAAACGACACTCCGCGGCTTTGACGGCACGCTCTACATCATCCCCAACAGCCAGGTCACAAATGTCGCGAATCAGAGCCGCGATTTTTCCGTCTCCACCTTGAATGTCTCCGTCGATTTTTCGGCGAGCCCGGATGAGGTGATCCCGCTGCTGAAAAAGATCGCCCTCGAGGTTCGCAATGAACCGGCCTTCAAGGATGTGTTTACCGACGATCCGCAGGTGTTCGGAGTGGATTCCATCAAGGGTACTGAGGTGATTTACCCCATCCAGATAAGGACACTGCCACGGCAGCAATTCAACGCGATGCGGGAGATGCAGCGGCGGATCCGGCTGGCGCTCGAGGAGCACAATCTTCTGCCGGGGAGTCCCTACCGGGTGCTCAGCGGGACGAACCAATTGGCAAAGCAGGAAGCCGAACCGGTCAAGGTCGTCGACCCCACCACCAACAAGCCGAACGAGACCAATCCCTTTACGGGTGAGTAAACAGGTCGCGGTCGCCAATACTGCTGATAACTTGCTGTCCCAGCCGGCGATAGCTCTCGAACTGCGACTCCGTGAACCACTGCTCCGCGGTTGAGTCGTGGGGGAAGTCCGCATGCTGCAACTTGTAGTTCTGCACATCGCCGGGAACATCGGGAAGTTCCACCGTGCCCTTCGCCGCCTTCGGCGAAGAACTCATCCAGAACGGCGCCGGAGGCGTCACCCTTCCGGTCAGAGACGCTTTGATATACGTCACCGTTCCGCGAGCTTCTTCGCCCGGCGTCTCCGGATAGCGGATATACCCATGCACCACGTGGCCCGGGCTCAACTGGCTTTCCGTATTGGGCGATAAGCCCGCCAGGTCCAGGTCAATCTCTACTCCGAAGTCGATGCGGCACTTCCGGATCGCCGCTCCAATGCCTTCGTAGTCATACGTGCCATCCTGTTCCGAATCGCAAATCACAATGCGATAACAACGCCGCCGCACCAGCTCATACAAACCCATGTTGTCGAAGTGCCCGCCATCCGTCACATACACGTACTTCGACGTGTCGGTAACGGCCCCCAACAATTCGTTGATCAGCCAGCGGGGAGCAAATATCGGTGAAGACGGAAGCATCTTTCCCTTTGTCTCTTGCTTGCCGGCAAACGGCGACCAGCGCGGATTCGGCATCCATAGCCCCAAACGGGCATCGAACATGGTCAACAGGAATGCTGTCGCCGGATTGGTGTGATAACCCCAATTGGGGCTCACCGCGGCGCCGGAGGCGGCCATGGCCGTCGCCACCGTGGGTCCTCCGGGATAAAGCATCTCGGTGGGCACATATCCGTTGAAACTCAGAGTGGTGGAGTCCCAGCTCGTCCGATCCACATCGTAGCCGCTATAGGCGGGGGTGAACGCGAACGAGGCCGCCTTACGCTCTTGCCAGGCCAGCGCTTCGCCGGTGGTGATGTTCATGGCGCAGCAAAAAATCGGGATGGGACCAGGATAAGCCGGCGCTTTGAGCTGGTGGATCAACAGATCGTTGGTGTCGCGCTCATCGAAGCCGGTCACCGGGCTGGGATTTCTCTTCAAGTTAGAAGCGCCCAGATAGCATCGGGTCAGCCGGTTGCGATAGAAGTTATGCATCGAGAACTCATTGATGTCGAGCCGCCACCCCAACAAGGCAGCCAGGGCGCCCAGCAAGAGCGCGAGACTCCACCACGATCCCTGCCAGCCGAGGTAGCGAACCCACTCCAGCACGGCGGCCAGCACCAGGGCCAGGCCAGCGATATAGACGTACGGCGCGACCATCGCCACCAGGTTGAGCGCCAGATTGGAACCTCGCGATTCTCCGCCGGTCTTGCCGCTCTTGCCCGAAATAACCCCGCTAAACGTGGCGACCAGCCATGCGCCCAAGCCCGTCCATCCCGCCCAGTGGTGACGCGAAATACGTAAAGCTGCGCCCGGCATCAGCAAAGCAGATCCACACAGCGCGATCCATCCCAGACCGGTGACCAGCGTGTAGGCGCGAATGCGGGCCAACCACTCTGCGGTCCAGTCAGGGAAATTCTTGCCGATCAATCCGGCGGCGATCACCATAGTTAGCGGCGGCAGCCAGAAAAACAGCAGCGTGCCCAAAGTCACCTGCAACGAGCGGGGATCACTGAGCAGGAGCGATTGCGACCAACTCACCATCCACGCCGACCGCAGCAGGGCGCCTATCGCCGCAGCCATCAGGCTCCCGGCAAAGGCGGCAGGCACACCCAGCGCCAGCAGGCCTGCGAGGGTCGCGCACTGCCACAGAATTCCCGGCCCCCCGGCGTCGCCGCTCTCGGCTTTTTTCGCCGCACGCTTCAACGCAACGGAGTGGCCCAGGGCGCCGCCGCACAAGGTCTCGACCCACACCAGAACCAGCAGCAGCAAAAACACCCTGAGCGTCCAGAGCCCGCTCGCAGGATGCAAACGGACAATGCCGCTCAACATAATGCCAAATACCAGCAACGGCAGAATCACACCAAAGCAAACCAGGCCGAATTCACTGCGCCTTACCTTCTTCTCTTTGTGCTTTCTCTGCTCGGCCTTATGTCCTTGCGCGGCGGCAGCGATGGCCTCCTTGTATTCCAGCCGCAGCAGCCAGCCGATACAGCCGCTACCAAAGATGTAGACAAGCGCAGCCACCACAGCGAGCCAGGAGTCATGCAGAAGAGGCTGCGCAAATGCTCCAATGGTGAAATAGGCGGTAAGTTGATCCCCATACCCGTTGCCGGCAGCGGGCATGGGGCCCGGCACTGCCACGTGAGTCGACGGCGCGAGCAGGTGAGGCAGGCACAACACCGCCAGAAACATGAACAGCAGCAGCGCCTGGTTCAGCAGAACATTGCGCAGCCAGGTGGCGAACGCCGACCAGGTGTCGCCGGTCAGCAAGCCTTTGCGCGGCGTCAGGTAGTTGCTATATCGTCTCAGCCACTGTATCGTATGCGGCGCAATCAAGTGGGCCGGTGTCTCGGGTCTGCCGGAGGACAAAGGATGCAGCGCACGGGTGACCTCCGTCCATGCTTCGGTCGCGGCCTGCTGGGGAACCGGCTGGTGCTTTTCTGCCGTGGCTCGCTTCAGCCAGCCGGCCAGCCAGGAGTGAATATAGCCGCCCCCGGAGACGCTCGAGAGGTAGTCGAACTCCTGCAGCCAGCCCCTGGCAGCCATTTCCTGCAATACACCCAGGTTGAAGGTGGCGCTGCGAATGCCACCACCGGAAAAGCATAACCCGGTGAGTTTGTTGTCGCGGGCCCAGTCATAGACGGGACCGGCCAGAGCGGTGGCCGACAATTGCGGATGCAGTGCGCGCCGGGCCTGGATGAGCGGCGCTTCCTGCTCCAGCAGCCATTTGCTTGGCGAGTAGTCCAACTCGGCAGCGAGTTTCTGCTGCAGGGCCGGGTTCGCGGCCAGGGCTTTGCGGTGGATGGAAGAAGGCGCTCCCGCAAGCCTGGCTTGATGCAGGGCCAGCAGTCGGTCGACATAACCATCGGAGGGGGCGTGCTGCGGCATTCCAGTTCCTCACAGTGTGGTGCACTGAAGTACTGAAACGTAACAGACGTTTATCCCTGTAGCAACTGCTGCAGTTGTTCCGGATCGGCCGTCGGCGGCAGGCACGACGTGCCCTTGCACACCACGGCAACACTCCGCTCCGCAGGTAGATGGGGCAGCGTCTCCGCCAGCATCGGCGGCAGCGGACCCTGCACCTGCGCATGGGTCAGGCGAATCACGCTCTTGCTCACCGCATAGCCCACGATGGCGGCGGCCTCCAGCTCATCGGCGGCATGTCCTTCTCCAATGATCACCACCTGCACCGGCGGTAACAACAGCCGTTCCAGAGCCAGACCATAGGTTCCCGCATACAGCCCGAAGTGGCCCACCACGGCGGCGAAGGCTTCGAGGGTGTCCTCGGCTTTTTCCCGCAGGTCCGCTCTTCCATTCAGAGCTTCTAACCGCAGCAGCGCCGCGGCCGCGGAGGGATTCCCCGCAGGTGTCGGCGAATCCTGCAGAGGCTTCCGCCGGGCCGACATCACGCCCAACAACTCACGATCCTTGGGCGCATCGAAAAAGCCGCCACCCGTGCTGTCGTAGAAGGATGCGATCATTCGCTCTGCCAGGCTTTCCGCTGCCCGGTAGTAGCGCATCTCCCCCGTCCCCAGCCACCCATCGAGGCAGGCGTGAATCATAAAGGCGTAATCGTCCAGCATCCCCGGAATCCATTTGCCGTACCCGATCACGTGCGCCAGGCCACGCTCAACCTCCAGGCCTTCGCTCAGCAGCCGGTCCAACGTCAGACGCGCGAACGCTTTCACCTCCGGCACGCGCAACACCTGCGCGGCTTCAAAATAGGCCGACACCGCCAGCGCATTCCAGCTGGTGTACACGGTCGTATCCACAAACGGAGTCGGCCGCTCCCCGCGTGCGGCATACAACTTCGCATGCGCGGAGGCCAGCAACTCCTCCGCCTCCGCCAGCGTGGTGCCCGCCCGCGACGCCACTGCATCCAGCGTGTGCTTCACGTGCAGGACGTTCTTCGCCGGATTGTGATGCATATCCCCAAGATCGCCAATGTCGTAATACGCCGCTGCGATCGCCATCTCCTTCGGCGTCAGCACCGCCGCCGCTTCTGCCTTGGTCCAGGTAAAGTAATCGCCATCGTCGTCGAGGTTAATGTCCGCATCCTGCGAGCCGTAAAAACCTCCGCGCTCGCGATCGCTCAGCCAGGTATCCATCCAGCGAATGATGTCCCTTGCCACCCGCGCCGACTCCACCCCAACGTAGCTCTGGAACGCATGCACGTAGTTCTTCAACAGCTCGGCATTGTCATACAGCATCTTTTCGAAATGCGGCACCACCCACGCCTCATCGACGGAATAGCGATGGAACCCTCCGCCCAGATGGTCATACACTCCGCCGAGCGCCATCTTCTCCAGCGTCACGACGGCCGCTTCTCTCGCCGTCTCATTGCCGGTGCGGCCGGAGACATCGAGCAGCAAATCGATCGCCGAAGGATGCGCGAACTTTGGCTGCGAACCGAAACCGCCGTGGTGACGATCGAACTTGTCCACCGCCGAGTCCACCATCTTGTCGACGATGCTCATGCTCAGGCTGCCGCCGCGGCCGGCATAGGATTCGTTGTACTCGATCGCCTCCACCACGCTACCGGCCGATTCCAGTACTTCGTCGCGGCGCGTCTTCCACGCCTCCGCCATGCTCAGGAGCACGCGCTCGAAGCCGGGCCGTCCGTAGCGATCTTCGCGGGGAAAATACGTTCCTCCAAAGAACGGTTTGCCATCGGAAGTAAGCACCGCCGTTAGCGGCCATCCATTCTGGCCGCTGATCGCCGCCACTGCAGCCTGGTAGCGCGAGTCCACATCGGGACGTTCGTCGCGGTCCACCTTAATCGCGACAAAATGCTGGTTGATCACCTCGGCCAGCCCAGGGTCTTCGTAGCTTTCGCGATCCATCACATGGCACCAGTGGCACCACACCGCGCCGATATCCAGCAGTATCGGCTTATCCTCGCGGGCGGCATGGGCAAACGCTTCCGCGCCCCATTCATGCCATGCCACCGGCTGGTGCATGGCCGAGTGCAGATACGGAGAAGAAGCGTCAGTGAGGGAGTTGGTCATCTCTTCTAGTCTACCGAGAGCCGCCGTTTGGCCAGCATGGCGTAGGTCCACATGACCGCCAGGGCAAAGCCGAGCGCGAAAAAGTTAGGCGCGGTAAAGAAGAAGGCACGGACAGACTCGGGGTGGCGCATATTGTAAAAATTCAGGAATCCCATCCTGCGGTCGATGGCCAGCATCGCGGCCAGCGGCGCGAACGGGATGAGCAACCAACGCCAGCGCACGACCCAGGCAGGCGGAGCCAGCAGCAACAACGGCAGAACCACAGGCACAAAGCCGATCGCCGCCATGAACAGGCAGAACGCCGCCCACACCACCAGCCCTTTGCTCAGCGCTTCGGGCAGCAAGCGGACGTGGCCATCCACATAGCGCCAAGCCACGGCAAACTCGAAGGGCCAACCCACCAGCCAGCCCGCAAGCCAACCCACCAGTCCCGAGAGCAATGCATATTTGAGCCGCAGCCGCCAGGTCATCCCACCAGCCTGCGCGCCACCTCAAAGTACAGATCGACAGCGTGCAGCAGCTCCTGCTTGGCAATTTTTTCAAAGGGAGTGTGGGCCACGTGGATCGAGCCCGGCCCCAGCAGCAGCGGTTCCCCCCAATTGCTCAGCGCGGGGATATCGGTGGTGAACGCAGCCACCATGGTGTCGAGGCCCTCCACGGGCCGCATGCGAATGAAGGGAATTTCCAGGGTGAACTCGACGTCGGCCAGGCCGGCGCAGGCCTCCTGCACCGCTTTGCGGGTTTCCTCCGAGGGCCCCACCAGGCGGATGAGCACCTGGGCGGCGGCAGCATCGGCAATCACATTCGGCGCCCGGCCACCCTCGATGAGGCCGATGTTGAGGGTGCTGGGGCCTACGTCTTCGACCGTCGGCAGGTTGAGCGCGAGCAGGCGGTGCATCACCTCCGCCAGCTTGTGCACGGCGCTGTCGCCCAGCTCGGGGTAAGCAGAATGGGCCATTACCCCGTGCGCCCGGATCTCTGCACGCAATACGCCCTTCGACGCCAGGGCAAGACGATTGTCGGTGGGTTCGCCGTTGATCAGGTAGCGGCTTCCCTTGGGATTCAGATTGGCGGCCCGGGCGCCGGCGGAGTCGCGCTCCTCGCCGACGACGAACAGCAGCGCCACGGCGACGCCGGCCTCGCGCAGCCGCTCAGCAGCGGCCACCTGGGCGGCAATGATGCCCTTGGCATCGCAGGAGCCGCGGCCGTAGAGGTAAAGATCATCCTCCCGGCTGGGCAGGAAGGGGGGCACCGTATCCATATGGGTGGAGAGCACCACGTCGGGCTTCTCCCCGTAACCGGCATAGACGTTGAAACGTTCGCCGGTGTAGCGGCTGTGCGGCGGCTGCGCCACGGCGGTGCGCTCGGTGGTAAAGCCGCGGTCGCTCAGCAGCATATCCAGGTACTCGCCGACGGCCGCCTCGTTGTAGGTGATCGATTCGATATCCACCAGGCGGCGGGTCAGATCTACAGCATCAAGCGGCTTCATCGAGTTCAGCATATAGGATGGCCAGGTATGGATCTATTGCACTCCGTGGAAGACCTGCGCGGACCGGCGGGACGGCTCGAGGCGCTATTGAACGAGGGGCGTGAGGACGCTCCGTATGCGGCGCTGGTTTGCCATCCTCATCCGCTCTTTGGCGGCACCATGCACAACAAGGTGGTGTACCACGCCATGAAGGCCTTTCAGGCGTATGGGCTGCCGGTGCTGCGGTTTAATTTTCGCGGTGCGGGCCTGAGCGAAGGCGAACACGCGAACGGGCATGGCGAAGTGGACGATGTGAAGGCCGCGCTCGATTGGCTGCAGCGGAAATATGAACTGCCGTTGCTCTTCGCCGGCTTTTCCTTTGGCTCGAGTGTCGGCTTGCGTGCCTGTTGCGGCGATCCGCGGGTAAAGGGGATGGCCGCGCTGGGGCTGCCAGTACGCGCCGGTGGAAGGGCGTACAACTACGACTTTCTCGCCCATTGCATCCAACCGAAGTTGTTTATCAGTGGAGGCCAGGATGAATATGGCCCGCAGCCCGAAGTGGAAGCGGCCGTCGCCGGTGCCGCGCCGCCGGCGGAGCTGGTGATCATTCCCGGAGCCGATCACTTCTTCGCCGGCAAGCTGGATCAGATGCAGCAACCGTTACTCGCCTGGGTGAAACAATTTGCGCCATGACGACGCACGGCTGATTTTTCACCAGGCGCTCAAGGCGTCGAGCATTCCTGCGGCCTTCGCGCGCCGTTTTCCTAAGCAGCTGCCGAAACATGACCGGGTGTATGCCATCGCCGTGGGCAAAGCGGCGTTGCCGATGGTCGATGCCCTGCCGCTTCCGCTTGATGGCGGAGTCTGCTGCGCACCGGTGCTGCCACAGCAGCGCAAGCATGGCGTGGAGTACTACACCGGCGGGCATCCGCTGCCTAATGGAGATTCGTTCGCTTCGGCCCGCGCCGCGTTGCATTTGTTGCATGCAACCACGGAGCGCGATCTGGTTTTCTTTCTCATCAGCGGAGGCGGCTCGGCCATGTTCGAGCTTCCGCTCGACCCGCGTGTTTCGCTCGAAGAGACACGGGCTCTCTACCAGGCGCTCGTGGGCTCGGGAGCAACCATCGCTGAGATCAATACGGTACGCAAGCATTTCTCAGCAGTAAAAGGTGGAAGGCTGGCGGCTGCCACTCGCGCGCAACGGAGGACGTTCCTGGTTTCGGACGTAGCCCCGCAATATCTGGATGCCCTGGCCTCGGGGCCAACGCTGCCGGATTCTTCGACAGTTGCGGATTGCCACAAGATCGTCGAGCGGTACGGCCTGGCCCAGCGCTTTCCTTTTCTTGCAAATCCGTCGGAAACTCCGCACCTCACCGAGGCCCCGGTGGAAACTTTGTTATCGAGTGAAGACCTGATCGAAGCAGCGCGTGCGTGTGCGAGTATTTTGGGCTACGACGTTGTGGTGGACAATAGCTGTGACGATTGGGACTACGCGGACGCGGCGAAGTATTTGTTGCAGCGTTTCGCAGCCTTGCGGGGTGAGTATCGCAAGCTCTGCTTATTGTCGGCAGGAGAAGTGACGGTCCGTCTCAGCCATGATCCCGGCGTTGGGGGACGCAATCAGCAATTCGCCCTGGCCTGTGCCCTGGCACTGGATACGCCGCTGGTCGTGCTGAGTGCCGGCAGCGACGGCATCGACGGCACTAGTGCTGCAGCAGGAGCCATCGCCGACGAGACGACCGTGGAGCGGGCCAAAACCCTCGGAATCGACGCCGCGTCGGCGTTACAACGTTTCGACGCCAACCCGCTCTTCACCGCCCTGGGAGACACGATTGTTACCGGACCGACGCACAACAACCTTCGCGATCTGCGCATCCTCCTGGATTCGTAGAGCCCGCAGCATCCCACCCACATCTCCCAACAAAAAACGTTGGGAGATATGGGGCACCCCCTAACAAACCCCGGACAGTAACAAAACATTCACTCTCCCGGGAACCACAAACCTGGATCAACAACGAAACAGTCTCACCCTCCGGGGAGCCACAAACCTGGATCAACTACGAAACAGCTTCACCCTCCAGGGAGCCATAAACCGAGATCAACAACGAAACAGTCTCACTCTCCAGGGAGCCACAAGCCTGGATCAACTACGAAACAGCTTCACCCTCCAGGGAGCCATAAACCGGGATCTACTACGAAACAGTCTCACTCTCCAGGGAGCCACAAGCCTGGATCAACTACGAAACAGTCTCACTCTCCAGGAAGCCACAAACCTGGATCTACACTGTCGAAGGAGCCACAACTTGGGGTGCCCCATATCTCGCCTTCTTTTGGCGAGATGTGGGAAATGACCTAACTGTTGGGGTTGAATGTCTCAATGTGGACGGTTCCCATGACACCCGTCTGGTAGTAACGATGGCTCGACCAAGGCCACTGCTCTGGCGATTCAACCAAACCCCGAGCCACTGGGTTTCGGCGCATGTAACCAACCTTCTCCGCTATCTTTTTGCTTGAAGACGTTGAAGTCGTAATACCGGCGCTGCCAGAACGGACTCTCCGGCAATCGCCTGGCTACCGAGATCTTCACCGCCTGCAAGGCAGTCGCCATTTTCTTCTCTACCGGTTCGCTCACCATCAGGTGCACATGTTCGGGCATCACCACGTAGCCGACCACGGCGAACTGATACTCCAGCCGAATCTTTTCCAGAGAAGCCTCGAACACTTCTCTCGCCGCAGCCGTCGACAGATACGGCTTCCGCCCGTAGCAGCTAAACGTGAGGTAGTGCAGATCCCGGCACTCCGAAATCGCTCCAACCCGACCGGCATGGCTGGCACTATACTCCCGCCCAAAAAACAAAGCGACACGCTGGTCACCGGACCAACGCACAACAGCCTGCGCGATCTGCGGATCCTTCTGGATTCGTAGAGCCCGCAACATCCTACCCACATCTCCCAACAAAAAGCGTTGGGAGATATGGGGCACCCCCATTTGAGGCAGGGAAAGAGTCGAAGGTGAACAAACAAGTGGGTGGCCTCTCGCAGGAAATCCAATCTGGACGATGGCACTCACCCCAAAAAACAAAGCGCCCGTATCTCCCAGGTTTCACCTGGCAGACACGGGCGTCAGGGAACTTCTTAGTAGGTTAAAACCCAACCATCATGCGTGAGCACCAGAGTCGCGTCGTCCACCGGCTGCGCCGACAAGGACTTCGCTACATCAGGAAACGCGTTCCGTACTTCGTCCTTCTTCGCCCAGCTGGGAGCGTCCTTCTCGACAAAGTGATACTCCACCTTGGTCAGCGGCTTGCCGTTGTAATCCACCGGCGGCGTGAATTTCTCGATGCTCGTCACCTGGCGCCGTCCATAGCAAAACTTGCCCGCGCCCTCGGTGTGGCTGCCCGCTGCAGTCAATACGTAGCGGTTCATCGTATCTGCACCCTGCGCGGTCTGTTCGCGTTCCAACAAACCTGCCTCGGCCAGCGCGTCCAGGCGATGCCGCGTCTCCGTCAGCAGCTTGTCGCTCACCGCGACCTCATACGGAAACGGCATAGGCTTCGCAAAAAGACAATCGTGGCTGGCTAGATAATCGTGGTTGAGTGCGTCCGCAAGACTCGCCTTGCTCGCTACCCTGGAATCAGCGCAACCAGCAGCCATCACCGCACTCGCCGCCACCAGAACCGCCATCTTTACTGCCTTCGAATACCCGGTCATATTTCCCTCGCCTCACAGCAACTGACTACATGAGTGAGATTAATCGAGATTCCCAAAAACGCTATCTTACGAACCGGGTAGCGGGCCGAACGACCGGTGTCACTTTCGCGCCATTACCCGAAAGCACCACGGTAACCCCACCTAAAACGTAATAATTACAGATACAAATAAAGAGGTGACGCAAACCCGCTTCCCTGCATCCAACCTGCTCATGCCCCGAGTGGTATGCTCTTCCGGGAGCCCCGAAAGGAGTGAGCTTGAACGACCAAATTCTCCAGGCAATCGACGCCGAGTTGGCCAGGCTAAAACAGGCCCGTAACATCCTCGCCGCGGTCCTCCCCACATCCTCCAACAAGACCAGCACCCCGAGGAGGCAGTTCAGCGCCAAAGCCCGCAAAGCGATCGCCGATGGCCAGCGCAAGCGATGGGCCAAGGTGAAAAGCCAGAAAAAGGCCGCCGCTCCAGCAGCCAGCTAGGCTTTTCCTGGTTCCTGCACCTGCGATATGCTCAAAAACAGGCCAGTCCAGGGCTGCGTCCCAGGACGCAGCTACTCCGTCTAACCCTTTGAGATTGTGCTCAGTTCCCGCATGCGGTGATGCCATACACTAGTGGTGCCCGCCGATGAAATCGCCCTTCCCCAGCCATCCCCGCTGAGACACAGGAAAGAGGACACCAGGTTTACTGATGCAAGACGACAATCGCGACCCCCGAGCCACCCCCTCCGAAACGCGCATCGGGCCGGATCACCAGTTACCTCCCCCAAAACGCTCCGGCGGCCTGCGCGTCCTGGTATGGGTCATCATTCTGGCCGCGTTTGGCGCCCTCTTCTGGTGGATACTGCACCAGCACTCGGCCGCTCCTGCAGCCGGCGGAGGAGGAGGCCGCCGCGGAGGGGGCCTGGGCGGTCCCGTCAACCTGACCACCGCCACCGCCCGGGAAGGCAGCATCGGCGTCTATATTGATGCCATCGGCACGGTCACCCCGGTCCACACCGTCGTCGTCAACGCCCAGGTCACCGGCACCATCAGCCAAGTCCTTTATAAAGAAGGACAAATGGTCCACGAGGGCCAACAACTCCTGCAAATCGACCCCCGGCCCTTCCAGGCGACCGTCCTTCAGGCCCAGGGCGCCCTGGACCGGGACAACGGCCTGCTCGCCCAGGCGCAGATGGACCTGAAGCGCTACCAGGATGCCTGGGCCCGCAATGCCATCCCCCGGCAAACCCTCGATGACCAGGAAAAGGTGGTCCTCCAGTACCAGGGAACGGTAAAAGCCGACCAGGGTACGTTGGCCTACGACCAGGTGCAGCTCGGCTTCACCAACATCAAATCCCCCATCACCGGCCGCGTGGGCCTCCGCCTGGTCGACCCCGGCAACCTGGCCACCGCCTCCAGCACCACCCCTTTGGTCGTCGTCACCCAACTGCAGCCCATTACCGTGGTGTTCACCATCCCGGAAGACAACGTCAGCCAACTGCAACAGCAGATGCGCAAGGGCAAGCCGTTACCTGTCGACGCCTACGACCGCTCGGAGCAGACCAAGCTCGCCTCCGGTTCGCTGCAGAGCAATGACAACCAAATCGACACCACCACCGGCACGCTTAAATTGCGCGCGGTCTTCAACAACAAAGACGAGATCCTGTTCCCCAATCTTTTTGTCAATGCCCGCCTGTTGCTGAATACGCTGCAGAATCAGATCCTGATTCCCTCCTCCACCATTCAGCACAACGGAGACACCTCGTTCGTCTTTCTCATCCAGAACGGCGTGGCGCACATCCACAACGTAAAAACGGGCGTGACCGAATCGGGGACGACCGCGGTCCAGGGACTGAACGACGGCGATGTAGTGGCCGACAGCAGCTTCGAGAAGCTGCAGGACGGATCAAAGATCACGATTTCCAAGCAGAAGCTTCTGCCTTCGAACTCCGAGACCAATGCCCCTTAGCCCGTCTCGCCCATTTATCCTCCGGCCGGTCGCGACCTCACTCCTGATGGCCGCGATCATGCTGGTTGGAATCGTGGCCTACACCCAGCTGCCCGTCTCTGCCCTGCCAGAAGTGGATTACCCCACCATCCAGGTACTGACTTTCTATCCTGGGGCCAGTCCCGACGTGGTTGCGACCACCGTCACGGCTCCGCTGGAACGCCAGTTCGGCGAAATGCAGGGTCTGAGCCAGATGACCTCCACCAGCGCCGGGGCGACCTCGGTCGTGGTGCTGCAGTTCAACCTCACCCTCAGCATCGACGTCGCCGAGGAAGAGGTGCAGTCGGCCATCAACGCATCGCAGAGCTTTCTGCCCTCCGATTTGCCCGCGCCCCCGATCTACAGTAAGACCAACCCGGCGGATGCCCCCGTGCTCACGCTGGGCATTACCTCAAAGACCATGCCCCTGTCGGCCGTCGAGGATCTGGTCGATACTCGCCTCGCTCCCAAGATTTCGCAGCTCAGCGGCGTGGGACTGGTGAGCATTAGCGGCGGCCAGAAGCCCGCCGTCCGCATCCAGGTGAACCCCGCCCAGCTCGAAGCCTATGGCATCGATATGGAAGCGGTGCGGACCGCCCTGGTGCAAGCCAGCGTCAACCAGGCCAAAGGTAACTTCGACGGTCCCCGCCAGGACTACCAGATCGACGCCAACGATCAGCTGGTGACCAGCAGCGACTATCTCAACGTCGTGGTCGCGTACCGCAACAACGCCCCCGTCTTTCTGCACGACGTGGCGCAGGTGGTGAACGGGGTCGAGAACACCAAGCAGGCGGCCTGGATGAACCAGACCCCGGCCGTAATTCTCAACGTGCAACGCCAGCCCGGTGCCAACACCATCAGCGTCGTCAAGTCGATTCAGCTGCTGTTGCCGCAGTTGCAGGCCAACTTGCCCACCGGCATCGACGTCACCACCCTCACCGATCTCACCACCGACATCAAGGCGTCGGTTGCCGATGTGGAATTCGAGTTGATGCTCACCATCGGCCTGGTGGTGATGGTGATCTTCGTCTTCCTGCGCAATCTTTCCGCCACCATCATCCCCAGCGTCGCCGTGCCGCTCTCGATCGTCGGCACCTTTGGCGTCATGTACGCGCTCGGCTACAGTCTCGACAACCTGTCCCTGATGGCGTTGACCATCTCCACCGGCTTCGTGGTGGACGATGCCATCGTCATGATCGAGAACATCTCCCGCTACCTGGAAGAAGGCATGAGCCCCATGCAGGCAGCGCTGCAGGGCGCGGAGCAGATCGGCTTCACCATCGTTTCGTTGACGGTTTCGCTGATCGCGGTGCTCATTCCGCTATTGTTCATGGGCGATGTCGTGGGCCGGCTGTTCCGCGAGTTCGCTGTGACGCTGGCCGTCACCATCATCATCTCCGCCGTGGTCTCACTGACCCTGACGCCGATGATGTGCTCGCGCATCCTGCGCCATAACCCAAAAGAGAAGGAAGGCAAGTTCTACCGGGCATCGGAGCGGGTCTTCGAAAGCATGATCGCGTTCTATGGCCGCACCCTCAGTGTGGTGCTGCGTTACCAGACGCTGACCCTGCTGGTGGCCGTGGGCACACTGGTCCTCACCATCTTTCTCTACATCATCATCCCCAAGGGATTCTTCCCGGTGCAGGATACGGGCGTGATCCAGGGCATCTCGCAGGCCCCGGCTTCGATCTCGTTTGCCGCCATGACGCGGGCGCAACAGGCACTCGCCAAGGTCATCCTGCAGGATCCCGCGGTCGAGAGCTTATCCTCCTTCATCGGCGCGGACGGCACCAATACCACCCTGAACAGCGGCCGACTGTCGATCAACCTGAAGCCTCTTGACCAGCGCGACTTGAGCGCGGCTGACGTCGTGCGCCGGCTGAACAACTCGCTTACCCAGGTTGCGGGGATCAAGCTCTTCATGCAGCCGGTACAGAACATCACCGTTGATGATCGCGTGAGCCGCACGCAATATCAGTACACCCTGGAAGATCCGGACCAGAACGAGCTGAACCTCTGGGCCAATAAACTCGTCGACAAACTGAAACAGTCGCCGCTGCTCGAAGACGTAGCCACGGATGCACAAACCGGCGGACTGACGGTGTCGTTAGCCATCGACCGTGTGACCGCGTCGCGGCTCGGCCTCGCGCCCTCCACCCTCGACAACACCCTGTACGACGCCTTCGGCCAGCGCCAGATCAACACCATGTACACCCAGCTCAACCAGTATCACGTGATCCTGGAGGCCATGCCGCAATTCCAGCAGGAGCCGGGCAAGCTGAACAAAATGTACATCCAGGGGAACGCGTCCTCGGGAACCAGCGGAGCGGCCGCCAGCACTTCGTTCTCGGCCTCTTCTTCGCAGAGCGCGGGATCGAACGCCACCACCACGTCAACTCTCTACACGCCATCCTCGGGTGTCTTTACCCCGCCGCAGAACGCGCTCGCGACCACGACCAGTGCCGGCGCATCGAGCTCGGCCAATACCAATACCAGCTCGACCCCCAGCAATGCCGTGCCGCTGGGCGCGTTTACCCACATGACCCGCGGCACCGAGCCGCTCTCCATCAATCACCAGGGCCAATTCCCCTCAGTTACGGTTTCGTTTAACCTGGCCCCCAACGCCGCCCTCGGCGCTGCCATCGACGCCATCAATAAAATCGTGAAAGACCTCGACCTGCCACCCTCGGTGCAGGCCGGCTTCCAGGGTACGGCTGCCTCGTTCGAGAACTCGCTTTCGAACGAAGCCTTGCTCATCCTGGCCGCCCTGGTCACGGTGTATATCGTGCTGGGCGTGCTCTATGAGAGCTTCGTCCACCCCATCACCATTCTTTCCACCCTGCCTTCCGCGGGTGTCGGCGCTCTGCTTTCACTGATCCTTTTCAAACAGGACCTGAGCGTGGTGGCGATCATCGGCATCATCCTGCTCATCGGCATTGTGAAGAAGAACGGCATCATGATGGTGGACTTCGCGCTCGAAGGCGAGCGCGAGCGCGGCCTTAGTTCGACCGAGGCGATTTACGAAGCCAGCCTGCTGCGCTTCCGGCCCATCATGATGACCACCATGGCGGCGTTGCTGGGCGGCATTCCGCTCGCCGTCGGCACCGGCATCGGTTCAGAACTGCGGCGGCCGCTGGGTATCGCCATGGTCGGCGGTTTGCTGCTGAGCCAGGTGCTGACTCTCTACACCACGCCGGTTATCTACATCTTCTTCGACAACCTGTCGCAACGCTTCTCCCGTGCGGGAAACAGCCATGGCGGAGCGGAGCCGGCGCCGGCGGGAGAAGCATGAGGATTCACACCACGACGGTTGTCACGGGCGCAGGTGATTCCGTCATCACGAACCCGGGTGCCCCATATCTCGCCTTCCGTTGGCGAGATGTGGGAATTGACGGACGTTGCGGGCTAGGATTCTCGGAGCTGAGCAGACTTCCAGGATTTGCCCCGAGCATTCGTTTCTTTCCCACACCCGGCATTTCAGAGAAAAAACAATTGGGTGGCCCATTCAAGCCTGCTGTTGGCTTGAGTGGCGAACTTCTCACCCTCTCAAAGTACCCCACTCAAGCCAACAACGGGCTTGAATGGGCCACCTCGCTTATGCTTTGGGCCGCCCGGAATTTTTGCAACACCCAAGAGGGAGAAGCATGAGCATCTCTTCTCCCTTTATTCGCAGGCCGGTGGCCACTACCCTGCTGACCATCGCAATCGCCATCGCCGGCGGCATCGCATTCAATGTATTGCCGGTATCACCGCTGCCCCAGGTGGACTTCCCCACCATCTCAGTCTCCGCCAGCCTGCCCGGAGCCAGCGCGCAGATCATGGCCTCGTCGGTCGCGACCCCTTTGGAGCGTCAGTTCGGACACATCGCCGGGGTTACGGAGATGACCTCTTCCAGTTCCCTCGGTTCGACCAACGTAACCCTGCAGTTCGATCTCAACCGCAACATCGATGCCGCGGCGCGCGACGTGGAAGCCGGCATCAACGCGGCCAGAACCTACTTACCCGCAAACCTGCCATCGAATCCCAGTTATCGCAAGGTCAACCCGGCCGACTCGCCCATCATGATTCTCGGTCTCACCTCGGACAAGTACGACCGCGAGACCATGTATGACGCCGCCTCCACCATCATGGAGCAGAAGCTCTCGCAAATTCAGGGCGTAGGCCAGGTGGGTGTGGGCGGCGGCGCGTATCCTTCGGTCCGGGTCGACGTGAACCCTACCCAGTTGAACCACTACGGCGTGACCATGGCGCAGGTGCAGGCGCTCCTCAGCCGGCAGAACTCCGACATTGCGCGCGGCCAGTTTCACGATGGAGACGTCACCGCTGACATCATCACCGACGACCAGATCCGCCAGGCGGAACAGTATCGTCCGCTCATCGTTGGCTACCACAATGGTTTGGCCGTTCGCCTGTCCGACGTGGCCGACGTGGAGAACTCCGCCGCCAGCGTGCGTACCGCCGGTTACCTCAACGGCAAGCCTTCCATCGGCTGCATCATCTTCCGTCAACCGGGCGCCAACATCATCCAGACCAACCAGCGTATCCGGGACCAGTTGCCATTTCTGCAGGCGGTGATGCCCAAAGGCATCACCGCCACGGTGGTGCTCGACCGCACCACCACCATCAAGGCCTCGCTCCACGACGTGGAGACGTCGCTGATCCTCTCCGTCATCCTGGTCATCCTGGTGGTCTTCGTCTTCCTGCGCAATTTCCGCGCCACCCTCATCCCCAGCGTCGCCGTGCCGGTGTCGTTAATTGGCACCTTCGCCGTGATGTATATGCTGGACTACAGTCTGGACAATCTTTCCCTGATGGCGTTGACGATCTCCACCGGCTTCGTGGTCGATGATGCCATCGTGGTGATGGAGAACATCGCCCGTTACCTGGAGATGGGCATGGCGCCCGCCGAGGCCGCACTCAAGGGCGCACAAGAAATCGGCTTTACCGTGCTCACCATGAGCACCTCATTGATCGCTGTCTTCATCCCTTTGCTGTTGATGGGCGGCATTGTCGGCCGCCTCTTTCGCGAATTCGCCGTCACGCTGTCGACTGCCATCCTCGTTTCCATGGTGATCTCGCTGACCACCACGCCCATGATGTGCGCCCACCTCCTGAAGCCGCATGCCGGCGAAAAGCATGGGCGCCTCTATCGTGCCAGCGAGAAGTTCTTCGATGGCATGCTCAACATCTACAAGCACTCTCTATCCTGGGTGCTCGACAACTCCGGCCTGATGCTGATCGTGTTGTTGCTGACTATCGCGCTCAACGTAATTCTGGTAATCAAGATCCCCAAAGGCTTCTTTCCCCAACAGGACACGGGGGCGCTGGTAGGCGGCCTGCAGGGACCGCAGGACGCGTCCTTCCCGGTGATGGATGCTTCGGTGCGCGCCCTGGTGAAAGTGGTGAAGTCCGATCCCGCCGTAGCCAATGTGATCTCTTACACGGGCGGCCAGGGGTCGAGCAACGGCGGATTTATGTACGTCGCCCTCAAGCCGCTGGAGCAACGCAAGGTGGGCGCGATCGACGTCATCAACCGCCTGCGTCCCAAGATGAGTCACTTGCCGGTGGCCTCAGCTTTTCTGCAGGCCGCACAGGATTTGCGCATCGGCGGCCGCGGCAGCAACGCTCTCTACCAGTACACCATCCAGTCGGACAATGCCGACGACCTGACCAAATGGGCGCCCATTCTGCAACGCGAAATCAAGGGCCTTCCCGGCTTCCAGGATGTGAACTCCGACTTTCAGAACGGCGGCCTGCAGGAAAAATTGACCTACGACCGAACCACGGCCGCGCGCCTCGGGCTCACTTCCTCGTCGCTTGATTCCGCGCTCTATCAGTCCTTTGGCCAGGCCCAGGTCTCGGTGATTTACACCCAGCTCAACCAGTACTATGTGGTGCTCGAGGTCGCGCCGCAATACTGGCAAACTCCCGACGGATTGAATTACACCTATCCCCGCGCCACCAATGGAGTCACGCCGATCCGTTCCGTCGCTACCTTTGCACCCAGCACCACCCCGCTACAGGTAAATCACACCGGCGTCTTTCCTTCTGTAACCGTGTCGTTCAACCTGGCGCCTGGCTTGTCGCTGAGTGACGCGACATTAGCGATCAGCGAGATGCAGACGAAGCTGGGTATGCCGTCGACCATCCACGGCTTCTTCGCCGGAACGCTGCAGGCCTATCAGCAGTCGTTGGCCACCGAACCAATCCTGGTATTCACGGCCCTGCTGGCGGTCTACATCGTGCTCGGCATCCTGTACGAGAGCCTGGTGCACCCGCTGACGATCATATCGACGCTACCGCCGGCCAGCGTCGGCGCCATGCTGGCGCTGATCATCTTCAAGAACGACTTGAATGTGATTTCCATTATTGGCATTGTGCTGCTCATCGGCCTGGTAAAGAAGAATGCCATTATGATGATCGACTTTGCCCTGGTGGCCGAGCGGGTACACGGCAAAAGCACAGTCGATGCGATTTTCGAGGCCTGCATGTTGCGCTTTCGACCAATTATGATGACCACGCTGGCGGCCCTGTTCGGCGCCATACCCCTGGCCTTTGGCACCGGCACTGGTTCGGAGCTGCGGCGGCCGCTGGGGATTACCATTGTCGGTGGGTTGATCGTAAGCCAGATGCTGACGCTGTATACGACGCCGGTTATTTATCTCTATATGGACCGGTTGCGGTTACGAGCCCTGGGAAGGCGCCACGACACGATGACGCCGCACCCGGAAGGAGCCGCTTAATATGAAGAAATCCATTGGTGCGCTTTTGTGCCTTGTGCTCACCGGCTGTGCTCCCAAGTATCATCCACCGGCGATTCAGCCGCCCCCTGCTTTCAAGGAAGCACCACCGGCAACGCCGTCCGCGGATGCGGGCAACTGGACCGTGGCCCAGCCCGCCGATGAAAAGATTCGTGGTGACTGGTGGGCGATCTTCAATGATCCCGAGCTGAATGATCTCGAAGGCAAGCTGAATATCGACAACCAGACCATCAAGGTCTATTTCGAAAACTTTATGGAAGCGCGCGCCCTGGTGGGTGAGGCGCGGGCGCAGTACTTCCCTACCGTCGGCGCGAGCCCGGCCTACAGCCGTTCGCGTTCGTCCAGTAACCTCGGATCCACCAGCACCACGGCCAACCCGGGAAAGACCTCGCAGATCTACTCGTTGCCGTTGGATGTTTCCTGGACGCCGGATTTATTTGGACGTATTCGCAACGAAGTCCGCAATGCACAATACACCGCGCAGGTAAGCGCAGCGGATTTGGCCAATGAGCGGTTGTTGGAGCAGGCCAGCCTGGCGCAGTACTTCTTCGAGATCCGCGGCCAGGATGCGCTGATCCAGATTTACACCCAGACGGTGGCTGCGTATCAGAAGTCGCTGGATTATGCGCAGGCGCAATATGACACCGGTGTGGGGGACCAGCTTTCAGTAGCAGAGGCGCGGACAACGCTACTGTCGGCGAAGTCGACGCTCATGAATCTGGGCATTCTGCGGGCGCAATACGAGCATGCCATTGCGGTGCTGACCGGCCAGGCCGCCTCGGGATTTTCATTGCCGGCCAAGCCGCTCCTCACCGCGCCCCCACCGATTCCCATCGGCATGCCTTCGCTGTTACTGCAAAGACGGCCCGATGTAGCCGCAGCCGAGCGCACCATGGCGGCCGCCAATGCCGAGATTGGGGTAGCCTACACCGCGTTTTATCCTACGCTGACGTTGTCCGCCGCAGGCGGCTTTGAGAGTTACCTGTTCCAGCACCTTGCCGACTGGCCCAGCCGCTTCTGGTCGGTGGGCCCGTCGTTCTCCGAGCCTGTTTTCAACGCCGCCTTGCGTGCGGCGTTGCATCAGTATGTTGCTATTTACAACGCGGATGTCGCGACCTATCGGCAGACAGTGCTGACTGCTTTCCAGCAAGTCGAAGACTATCTGGCACAGACACGGATACTTTCGGCCCAAATTGTGCAGCAGCGGGCGGCGTTTGATTCGGCAAATGAGGCGCTGAAGCTGGAGACGGCCCGTTACGAGACTGGCATCGATCCCTATCTCAACGTGGTCACGTTGCAAAACACGGTATTGGCGGATCAGCAGACGCTGGCCAGTCTGCAGATTGAGCAGATGACCGGTGCGGTGCAGTTGGTAGAGGCTCTGGGTGGTGGTTGGGATACCACGCAGCTACCCACGCCGGCGCAGGTATCCGCCGCGCCCAGCAAGGCAGATACGCAGGTTCAGCAGTAGAAGGCTTGCAGGGCCTCGACCTGTTCGGGGGGAGCGGCAATGCGCAAGCGGACGCTGGTGTGAGGTGGAGGGAAATCCAGCTCATAGCGGAAGCTGTTGCAGCAGACGCGTTCGAAGAGGATGAAGTCGAGTAGGGTGCGTGAGGTTTCTTCAGAGAAAGCCCACTCCAAAACGACACCGTCTGCCTGCGGAATATGGCCCGAACGCTTCTGCAACAGCTCCTGAATTTCGCCAAGCCGTTGTCGAAGTTTCTCCTCCGGCAAGTTACACACGATTGCCATGGGGTCGCTCATGGGTCTCCTCGTCAGCTAGGGGTAAACGCCGGTGGTAGACCCACATCTCGCGAAAAACAAGCGAGATATGGGGCACCCAAGCTTCGTGGTGAATGAACACTGTAGAAGACCTCCGGGATCCTGGTCGTCACTTTTCCCGTCCTCGTCCAATTCCCAAGGTCACCTCTTCTCTATTTCGTCCACCCAAGCTTCGTGGTGAATGACACTGTAGGAGATCTCCTGGATCCTGGTCGTCACTTTTCCAGCTCCTCGTCAATTTCCAGGTCACGCTTCTCTCTTTCTCTATCCCGTCCACCCAAGCTTCGTGGTGAATGACACTGTAGAAGATCTCCTGGATCCTGGTCGTCACTTTTCCAGCTCCTCGTCAATTTCCAGGTCACGCTTCTCTCTTTCTCTATCCCGTCCACCCAAGCTTCGTGGTGAATGACACTGTAGAAGATCTCCTGGATCCCTGGTCGTCACTTTTCCCGTCCTCGTCCAATTCCCAAGGTCACGCTTCTCTCTTCTCTATTTCGTCCACCCAAGCTTCGTGGTGAATGACACTGTAGAAGATCTCCCGAATCCCTGGTCGTCACTTTTCCCGTCCTCGTCCAATTTCCAGGTCATCTCTTCTCTCTTGTCTATCCCCTCCACCCAAGCTTCGTGGTGAATGACACTGTAGAAGATCTCCCGAATCCCTGGTCGTCACTTTTCCCGTCCTCGTCCAATTTCCAGGTCATCTCTTCTCTCTTTCTCTATCCCCTTCACCCAAGCTTCGTTGTGAATCACACCGAAGAAGATCTCCCGGATACTGGTCGTCACTCCCGTCTTCGTCCAAATCCCAGTGATCACCCCTTCTCACTTTCTCTATCCCGTCCACCCAAGCTTCGTGGTGAATCACATCGAAGAAGATCTCCCGGATACTGGTCGTCACTTTTCCCGTCCTCGTCCAATTCCTAGGTTAACTCTTCGTTCCTTCTCTATCCCGGCAACGAAGTTTGGGTGCCCCACATCTCGCTCGTTTTTCGCGAGATGTGGGTCTACCGCAACCGCTCACCGACCAATCTTGACGCGACCCTGCTTTCCCGTCTGGTAATACCGGCAACTCGACCAGCGCCATTCCTCCGGCTGCTCCACCAATCCTCGCTTCACTGGATTCCTATGGATATACCCTAATTTTTCCACTCGTTTTGCCTCAGTGAACACATTGAAGTCATAGTAGCGCGCCGTCCAGAACGGTCGTTCCTCGGATCGCTTCGACACAGCCAACTTCAGTGCCTGCAAGCCCACCGACAGCAAACCTGTTTCCGGCTCGCTCAGCAGCAGATGCACGTGCTCCGGCATCACCACATACCCAACCACCTCGAAGCGATGGCAGTAAGCCATCCTCGCCAATGCCTCCTCAAACAGATCCCGAGCCGCGGCACTCCCCAAATACCGCAACCGCTGGTAGCAACTAAACGTGACAAAGTGCAGATTCCCACTCACCTGCCACCGTTCCAGCCGCTCTACCATCCCGGCATCTTACAATTGGCCAATGCCCGGAACCATCTCCCTAGCCTCGGTCCTAGAAACCACCACCCTCAAGCTGGACGAAGTCGCCACCCACGCCCCCGGCCCCAGCGGCTTCCTCCCCATCACCCCGGAAATGCTGCTCACCGCCCCCTCCGGCAACCTCTTCGGCCTCAGCCAGAACGCCGGCATGGGATGGGAACCGCAAAAACTCATCGGCCAGGAAGTCCTCATCCTCAGCACCCACGGAGGACTCCGCGCCCCCGACGGCACCCCCATTGCGCTCGGCTTCCACACTGGTCACTGGGAACTCGGCGCCCTGGTCGCCGAAGCCGCCCTCACTCTCAAATCCCTCAATGCCATCCCCTTCGCCGGAGCCTGCACCGACCCCTGCGACGGGCGTACCCAGGGCACCACCGGCATGCTCGACTCGCTCCCCTATCGCAACGACGCCGCGATCGTTCTGCGCCGGCTCATGCGCTCGCTCCCCACCCGCATGGGAGTGATCGGCATCGCCACCTGCGACAAAGGCCTGCCCGCGATGATGATGGCCCTGGCCGCCGCCGGTCCCTTACCCACCATCCTCATCCCCGGCGGAGTTACCCTGCTGCCGGAAAATGGAGAAGACGCCGGCAAGGTCCAGACCATCGGCGCTCGCTACGCGCAAAAACAAATCACCCTGGAAGCCGCCGCTGAGATGGGCTGCCGCGCGTGTGCCACCCCCGGCGGAGGCTGCCAGTTCCTCGGCACCGCCGCCACCGCCCAGGTGATCGCCGAAGCCCTGGGACTCGCCTTGCCGCATACCGCGCTCGCGCCTTCGGGAGCGCCGATCTGGCTCGACGCCGCCCGACGCTCCGCCAACGCGATCCTGCGACTTCATCAACTGCACCTGGGAACAAGAGACATCCTCACCCAGGGCGCGCTCGAAAACGCGATGGTGGCCCATGCGGCGTTTGGAGGCTCCACCAACCTCCTCCTCCACCTGCCGGCGATCGCCTACTCGGCAGGCCTCAAGCGCCCGGTCGCCGAAGACTGGGCCCATGTAAACCGCGAAATCCCACGCCTGGTCGACGCCCTTCCCAACGGCCCGCGCAACTTCGCCACCGTGCAGGTCTTCCTCGCTGGCGGACTCCCCGAAGTCATGCTCCACCTGCGCAAAGCAGGCCTACTCAACACCAAGGTAAAAACCGTCTCGGGCGAGACGCTGGACGACAACCTCGACTGGTGGGAGCAAAGCGCGCGCCGCCGCGAACTCCGCAAAAATCTGCAAGCACGCGACGGCATCAACCCCGATGACGTCATCATGGACCCCGCCAGCGCTCGCAGCCGAGGTCTGACGCCAACCGTCTGCTTCCCGGTGGGCAATCTCGCGCCGGAAGGGTCGGTGGTCAAAAGCACTTCCATCGACCCCAGTCTGATCGATGAAGACGGCGTCTTCCGCCACCGGGGCCCCGCCCGCGTCTTCGTCTCTGAAGAAGCGGCGATCCACGCCATCAAAGCCGCCGATATCCGTGAGCACGACGTCGTGGTGCTGATCTGCGGAGGCCCTGCAGGCGCCGGCATGGAGGAGATCTATCAAATCACCTCCGCCCTCAAATGGCTCCCCTCGGGCAAGCACGTAGCCTTACTCACCGACGCCCGTTTCAGCGGCGTCTCCACCGGCGCCTGTTTAGGACACATCTCGCCCGAAGCATTAGCCGGAGGAGCCATCGGCAAGGTCCTCGAAGGCGACCAGATCGAAATCATCATCGACCGGCAGAAGCTGACCGGCTCCGTCAACCTGGTAGGCGACACGCAAGGCATCTTCGGAGCAGACGAAGGAGCCCGCCGGCTTGCCGCCCGTAAATCGCGGCCAGATTTGCGCCCGCATCCCGCCCTGCCCGCGGATACGCGCCTGTGGGCCGCCCTGGTGCAAGCCAGCGGAGGCGTCTGGGGTGGCTGCGTCTACGACGTAGACGCCATCGTTACCAAACTGCAGGGATAAAGAAATTCGCGGTCGTGCCGATAGATATGTCGTGACGCAGATCACCACCAGAATTCCGGCCGGCGACTACGTGGCCATTGTGAAACCCAGGTCCAGTCGTACCGCCTCCAGGTTTCATGGGGTCACGTTAGTATTGAAAGCGGACGCAGACCTTACCTTCCACTTCCCATCCTGGAGATTTCTGCGCCAGCACCTGCTGGTCTTCGGATTTGCCACCGCCAAAGAACTCGATGACGCCGACGTGCGTCTCTCCACCGGCCGCCAGCCTTTCTTATTCACCAGCCGCCGGTGGGAGGTCCCGCTGATCAACGCCCTCGACCTGAATTACCCCGAACCCTGATTCCATACTGTGGCGGCGGCGCCGATGATGCCTGCGTCTGCGCCTAGTTCGGCTCCAATGACCGGTATGCCCTGCGACACGTGAGACCAGATATGCGCACGCGTCGCAGTGACAAAGTTGTCCCAATAGAAACCACGCGCTAAACCAAGGCCACCCCCAACAATCACAGCCTCTGGATCCAGGACGTTGATCAAAAAACCTGCAGTATTTCCCAAAGCCGCGCTCGCTGAGCGCACAATTTCTTCGGCGACCGTATCCCCAGCCGCGGCGGCCGCAGTGACCGCTTGCCCACCCTGCACCGATTTTCCAGTGGCCTCTTGATATCGGCGTGCAAGACTCGGCCCCGCCGCAAATTCTTCCAGCACCTGGTCCTGTAGGTGACCACATCGTTCGCATTGCGACGTGATGGCACCCGTCGCCGCCATAATGGCGTGACCATGCGCTCCGGAGTAGGGCCGCCCATCGATCATAAGGCAATAGCTGATCCCGGTCCCCACCGTGAGATAGACAAAATTCCTGAAGTGTCTGCCTGCACCGAAAAGCGCTTCGGCCACCGCAGGCGCTCGCGCGTCCGACTCAAACCGCGTTGGAGCAATCTCAGAGAAAGCTTCTTTCACCGGCAAGCCACGCCACTTGATTAGGTACTCGCTGGTAATTTCACCTTGCAGATTGATCAATTCCGCAAGCCCGATGCCGATGCCTTGAACGGAGAGCCCCATACCAACCGCCTGCGATTGCAACCTGCGGGCCAGGGCGAGGGTGTCGGCAAGCACCGCATGACCGCCCCGGGAAGGCAACGTGGGAACGACTTCCTTCGCCAGCAGCTTCGCGTCTGGGAAAGAAACCAAACCAGCAGCCGTCTTTGTGCCGCCCAGGTCAATCCCAATCGTAATCCGACGATCATTCCCGTCTGCGGTCATGGATGCGATGCCCGGCTTCTGTCTCCCGATCGGCGGCCTCTGTCTTCTCCAGCACAAACGTGCTCTCGATCTCCTGGCGTTGACCAGTCTTTCCCGAATCTTGCGCGGCGATCATGATCTCCAAAACATGGTACGCATGTTCCGGCGTAATCGCCGGCCGCCGCTTCTCGTGTATGCACTCCACCAGGTGGCCAAGACCCGCCGTCCACTGCCAGTGCGGATCGGTCTCGTAGTATTTCTGCCATGCTCCCACATCGTTCTGCCAGATTTCGTACCCTTCGGGAGCCCAGTCGTCCCCGAGCATCTGCATCGTACCCGTCGTCCCGTACAACTCTAACGCCGGCGATTGATACTTCTGCATCGTGAACCCACTGGTGACCGTGGCAAAGACGCTATCGCCAAAGTCCAACATGATTTGCGCGTTGTCCTCGATTTCAACCTTAATCGGTTGCCCATTCACCAGTCGCTCTGGCTGCGCCGTACCCGTCATGGCCATGACCCGCTTCACCGGTCCGAGAAGTCCCGTAAGGCTCGTAATACTGTACACGGCAAGATCGAAGATCGGCCCGCTACCAGGTTGGTAAAACCACGCAGACCAGTCAGGGCCCGACCAGCCATAGCGGGCGCGCGCCAGGCAAACCTTGCCAACATCACCACTCTCTATTCGCTTGCGAATGACTTCAAAGGTGGGGCTCAGGGTTACAAAGGGAGCGCTTACCAAGTATCCCGAAGACTGGCTCGCGGCCACAACCAGCGCCCTGGCCTCTTCGAGCGAGACCGCCATCGGCTTCTCCACCAGAACATGCTTCCCCGCCGCCAGTGCTTCCAGGGCAATAGCGCCGTGTTCCTTCATCGAGGTAAGAATCAGAACCAGGTCAACTTCCGGAGACTGACACAGTGCCTGGTAGCTGGGATAGTATCGCGGGATACTCCATTTCTCGAGTGTTGCTTTTGCTCGCGCCTCGCTGGTGTGCGACGCGCCCGACACGGACACAAGCCCTTTATGCTGCAATCGCTGGATCAATGGCATGTAGGCGCCATCCATCACGTTGCCGCATCCGACAATGCCGAGCCGTACCGGAGAGAGTGCCTTACCTTCAGTCATATGAGTCGCTCAACTCGCTAACAGGAAAATGGCGCCCAAACCACACACGATTCCCAAATCCTGAAGAGGTGTGATGTGCTCGTGCAAGATGAAAGGCGCAAGGAGACAGACGACGATCGGATACACCGCGGTCAGCGGAACCACCACCGAGGCTTTTCCACCGCTCTTCATCGCGGCCAGGATGGCCCAGCTGCCCAGACCATTCAGCACCCCGGCAAGAAAGATAAGCAGCAAGTTGTGAGAAGAGTAGTGCAGCAACGCTTTGCCGGGATAAAGGAAAGGCGCCAGCACGAGAAAGCCCACAATCACCCACACCAGCGACGATTCCGCCGACATGAGATTGGTCGACAGCTTCTGCAGCAGACCCACCACACCGAAACACAACAGGGCCAGGGTCGCGAACAGGAGCCAGGGCGCAAGGTGCATGGATTCCTTCTCTCTAAAGAGCGAAAAACGTAATCGAAATTGTGGCCAGAACCAGGCCAAGCGCCTGCTTTCGCGTGATCTTCTCGCGCAGCAAAGGCACCGCCAGGGCGAACGTCACCAGCGGATAGAGAGACGTCGTCACCGCCACCACGGCTGTGTTTCCACCGCGGCGATACGCGATCAGCAAGAATAGGATCCCTACGCCGGTGATGATGCCATTCAGCACCGAATAGACGACTCCGGCTCGATTCTGGGGTCCACGCAGAGTTCCACTCAGGGCAAGCACCAGCGCTACCGGCACCATTCCGGCGGTCTGCACGAAGAGCGCAGGTTCCCCGGGGATCTCATTCGAACCAATCTTCAGCAGCATTGCCCAGGCGGCCCATCCCACGACCGTCAGAATGGAATACCAGAACCAACGCTTCATCGCGGAAGATATCCCGGCGCGACGCCGAACAACACCACCACCATCTTGTCAGAAAGATTGCGGTACTGGTGCCGGGTGCCCTGGGGCAGAAAGAATCCGTCTCCCGGTTTCAGTTCAAACCACGGCGAAGCATCCGGCATTTCAACGCAGAGGGTGAGGTTTCCCTCGAGGAGATAAAGGGACTCGTCCCCGGCGTGGCACTCCATCTCTGTCTGATGCCCGGGCAGCAAGAACACCTTACCCGCGGTGAGCTGGTCGGTACTCACCAGAATGCCTGTCAATGTCTGTTTATGCTTTCCTTCCATGCGCCAGAGCATATCCGGATCGCGCAAAACCTTCATCGCGAAACCGCTCTCTGCCTCCGCCTGCTCCATCGGCCATTTTCCGATCCAGTCGTCCTGAGCATAGCGCAGCTTCGTCAGATTCGGCTTGGTCTTGGCATAGGCGCTCGACGTGCCCTGCGAAGGCGGCGGCGCGAAAAACTCCAACACCCGCAGCGGTTCCGTGCCGTAGTTGAAACCGTGGTGCCAGGTATCACGGCGAAAGAAGGCCGCCTCACCGGCATGCAGACGATGCACTTCGCCGGTCTCCGGATTTGTCATCACGAATGTGCCAGAAATCACGTAGTACAACTCGTCCGCGGCAAAAATCGTGCGGTGCTTATCCGAATGCCGGAAATGACCGCCAAACGGCATCGAGAAAACCAGCTGATGGATCTTGCTGCTGGAAACATAAATCCAGTCAATCACTTCTCCCGAAGTCTCATCTCCCCAAACGTGGCGTGTTACTTGTTCATAGGGAATATGCGTGGGCCGGTCGAACGAAGGCCTTGGTGATCCGCTCATTTTCGCTCCGAGTGAAATTGTTCCGCTTCAGGCCCGCTTGTGCACGCCGGTACGAAAGTTCTCCAGCATGTAATCACAAGTCCGCATGGTGAACGCAATGATCGGCATGGTCGTCGTTTTGTCCGTAGGACTGGGGAAGATACTGGCATCGCAAATATAAAGATTGGGCACATCGTGGGCCTGCGCATGCTTGTTCGTGACCGACGTCTTGGGATCACTTCCCATGCGGCACACCCCGGTTTCATGCAGGCTCGTGCCCGGCCGGTCAGGCTCCGTGCCTGCGCCCCACATCTCTCCGCCCATCGCCTTGAATAAGTCGGCCATCACCTGCTTGGAATGCGCCCACATCATCAACTCGTTCTGGCCCCATTCGAAGTGGAAGCGGAGTTCGGGGATGCCGAAAATATCTTTCTTCTCCGGGTCGAGATCGACATAATTCGTAGCACTGGGAAGAGTGGGGGCCTGGATGAGCGAGTAAATGGGAGCCGGATAGTAGCTCTTGATCTCGCGCTTGAACGATGCACCAAACCCTTCCAGCTCGCTGTAGTATCCGGGAAAGCTCTCGCAACCACCACTGATATATAACGAATAACCACGAATGAACTTTTCCTGGTGAGGGTTGGTCAGATTCTGCCAGCGCGGAGCCCACGCGACGGTGGAGTTGGCGACGTTATCCGGCGTGGAAGGCCGTCCCTTCAATTGCGGCAGATATCCGTATCCGGGATTTCCATAAAGGTGGTCGCATAGATTGCGCCCCACTTGTCCGCTTGCATTCGCAATCCCGGTTGGCCAATGACGCGAGCGGGAATTCAACATGATATGGGCCGTCTCGACGCAGGAGGCAGCGAGCACCACCACCTTCGCATAGACCTCCACTTCCTTTTTCGTCTCCCGGTCCACATAGGCCACACCCCTGGCCTTTCCGTCTTCGTCCACCAGAACGCTACGGACCAGGGCGTTCGTCAACAGGGTCAGCTTCTTCGTCTCCTCCGCATCCGGAATCGTGAACCAGGTAGGAGAGAAGAACGACCCGACATCACAACCCTGGCTGCAGTTTCCGCAATAATGACAGGGTGGACGCCCATTGTGGGCAACCGTAAGCTGCGCGCACCGGTCGGGTAAGTAGGGCATCCCGATCTTCTCGCCTGCTTTTTGGATGATGTAATCGTGGCAGCGAAATTTCATCGGCGGCAGGTACTCGCCGTCTGGATTACTCGGCCGATTCTGCACTGTGCTGGCTACGCCCATGTAGCGTTCCGCCTTAGAGAACCAAGGAGATATCTCCGCGTAGTCCACCGGCCAGTCTTCGCCAAAACCGTCAAGGCTGGCAGCCTTGAAGTCGATGTCTCCATAACGGGCAGATGAGCGGCCCCAGAAATTTGCTTTGCCTCCAGTTCCCTTGCAACGCTTCCAATACCAATCCGTGCCGGGAGCATTGCTATACGTGACATCATGCTCAAAGAGGTGGGGGCCCTCGTTGAATTCCGTCTCTTCCACCGTGTAGCGTTCCTGGTGGGCACAGTCTTTGCGGAGAAGCGGATTACCGAGGCCGCGGTATTTCAAGTCGTAGACCTGGCGGTGCCGGCGGTAGTCGTTCGAATTAGGATTAGTGCGCGGCCCCGAGTTCAGCGCCAGCACATTCAGGCCGGCCTCACAGAGCAGCTTCATGGCCATGCCGCCGCCCGCGCCCGTGCCCACTACAATCGCGTCATATACTTTTTCCGCCACAGGAAAAGATCCTTTCTAGATCACAGCCAGATCGATGGTCTTGGGCTCGTCAAGGTGAGAGTGCTCCAGATCGTCCATGTGGTCACACCCAGGCATATGCGCCCAAACCGTTTGCAGTCCGGGAAAGTCGAGGCTTTCCAAGCCGGGCTTGCTGGTATAAAAGCCGATCACGGTGTAGTCGCGCATCATCTGAAAAAACTCGCGGCCTTGCGCGGTTACCGGCTTGTATTTGTCCTTATAGGCCAGTTCTTCTAGCAGCCGATTCTGTTCCTCCGCCGCGCACGCCATGAATTCATGACCGAAATACAATTTGCTCTGGGCGTTCATCCAGTCAAGTCCGGCCTGGAATCGCACCTGGGCCTCATCGCCGGCACGCATCGCATCGTTGGCCGACCTTATGTCATACCTGGAGTCAACCGGAACCCGGTTCGCAAGCATAAAGTCGATGAACTCGGCGACCCCAGCCTGCTTCGCGCCCGGCTTATCATCGGCGGGAATAATCATCTCGGCCAAATGCTCCACCATCGCGAACTGCTGCTCGGAAAAAAAGAGCGGCGTATACGGTTGCGACGATGCAGGCGCCGTAGTGGTAGCAGCATGCTCCATCACGTGGTCCTGGCAGGCAAATGCCCATCGGTTAAACCCTGGAAATGTACCCGCTACGGATGCAATACCGATATACCGCAGCACCTGCCGGCGCTCGATTCCCTGCCCACCCATTCACAACCTCCTACCCAACAAGTCACGAAAAGTCTCAGTGCCCGGCGGCGTGGAGCGGCCGCACCGCGATCTCTTTAAAATAAACGATGTCCTTGTCTGTCTCGTTTTGCAGGCCGATGTATCCCGAGTCTGGACGCGGACCAGCCTCAGGAGCCTCCAGGGGCTTGTGCGGCGGAATCGCCTCGCCCTCTTTATAGTCTGTGACCTTCACACCGTTCACAGTGACGATCGTTCGCGAGCCGTCCAGGGTGATTTCCATCTCATTCCATGCCGGACCCGGATGATCTGCCCGTTCGGGAACCTTATTGAACGAGTACAGCGCACCGGTGGCAAAGTAGTCATCCTCGTTCCATCGGCTGGGATCATACTCGATGCTCACTTCGTATCCGTAATTGACCGGCATGATGGCATCGCGGGGCTCGATGGGGATGCGAATGAACACTCCGGAATTGTCCGCTTTGTGTTCCGTCTTGTACACCACCCGGATCACGCACTTGCCGAACTTCTCTCGCGTCCACCACAAAAGGCCCATACCGCCATGGGTTTTGATCAGCCCGTCCTCCACCGTCATGGAGCCGAGCCCCACCTGTTGCCAACCGCCCAAATCCTTGCCGTTAAACAGTTGTCTCCACTCCCCCGCCTTCCCCTGGGTCAGCGCAGCCGGCGGAAGGGTAAGCAAGAGAGCAATCAGCAACCGTGGCCCTGGTCGATTCAAAAGGAAATCCTGCCTGAAACCTGAATGTTTCGTGGGTTGGTGACGGTACCGTTCCACTGTCCGAAGGTCGGACTCGCCACGTCATTGTTGAATGCAAAATTGCTCGAACCGTACGCTCCCACGCCGTTAAAGTGATGCCCGTTCAGGACATTGAACGCGTCTCCTCGCAGGTTCAATTGCACCCGCTCGGTGATCAGGAACCTCTTCTCAATGCCCAGGTCCTCATTGTTATATCCGAACTGGCGGAAGTTCTGCACGCGTGGACCGCTTCCTGCATAGAAGTTGAAAGCGGTGACCGGTTCGAAGGAATTCACGTTCAGCAGCGGCGCGTTCACGTTAAAGTGAGACCCTTTTGACTGCGCAAAGGGATTCGCACCGGGCAACAGGGCAGGCAGGCACTGCTCGCGGAACTGGCTGGGCACGTTACAGCTGCTGGAAATGATGAAGAACGGGATGCCACCCTGTGCCTGCACCACCCCGCTCAGTTTCCAGCCGCCTACCACCTGGTTCAAGAGGTAACCCGCATTCGGTAGCAGATACTTACCCCGTCCGACTGGAAGATCATAGATAGCAGAGATGGCCATGACCTGCGGAATATCATTCAGCGCCAGAGATTTATTGCGGTAGGCCTGGTACGGCGAGAACACACCTTCCCCGGCGGTGAACTGGGCGCTATCCGAGTCTGTGATTGTCTTGGCGTTGGTGTAAGAACCCAGCACCCACAAACCCTGTGATAGCCGATGTTCGACCTTGATTTGCAGCGCGTTATAGGTGGAGTTTCCCTTGTTCTCGTTCCGCCCCTGAATCGCTCCGCAGTACTGTGGGAATGGAACCAGCGCCTGCGCGACCGAAGGAGCGCATGCCTGCATGACATCGGCAAAGCCAGGAAATGGAGCCGTGACGCCGTCCAAGGTCGTTTGTCCGGACTGAAACGTGTCATACAACGAAGCGCCGAGTGACAGCAGCTTAGGGTCGAGCGTGTTGATCGGATGCAGTTGTGAAAGCAGGCGTGTTCCCTTCGTGCCCACATAGGAAACATCGATGTAGGTATTGGCGCCCAGTTCGCGCCCCACGGTTAGATTCCACTGTCCCGCGTATGGCAGATGGTTGGCATATACCGGGCGATAGATTGCCGGATTCTGGCCGTTGTCGATCGTTGATACCAACATCGGAGGCGGCGTGAAATTCTGCGGGAAACCCTGGCTCAGAGTGAATGCTGCCTGCAAACCGCCTGTTGAATTTCCAAAGAAGGGAAAGGTGTTATAGCCATCCTGAGTAATCCCCGAGTCGGCGTAAGGCATGTTCGCCATATCGAAGTACAGCCCATAACCCCCGCGAACGACGGTCCGCGGCGTCAAAGCATAGGCGAAGGCGAGCCGAGGTGCGAACGCCTTATACCAGGTATCTTCCGGGTGTCTCTTGCCCGTATTCCCTGCGAAGACGATCGCTCCGGCAAGGTTGCCTGCTCCCGGGTTCGGCGTGAGCGGGTTGAAATAGGAGAAATGGTTACTCGCCTCGACCGGGGGCGGATCTACCTCCCACCGCATGCCATAGGTCACCGTTAGCTTCGGCGTCGCCTTCCAGGTGTCGTTTGCATAGAGAGCGGTGGTCGAGAATTTACCGTTGATCTGCGTCGTGGCGCGAAAAGCGGCCGTTCCCGTATCAACCTGCTCCAGCAGAAAACTAGCAATCGGGCTGCCGCTGTTGATGCCGAGTAATCCTGTCTCGCCGCGGGCAAAGCTGAACGTGCCCGATTCGCCGGAGAGATTGTAGAAGTGATTTCCGAGATTCCGGTATTCGCCCCCGAAAAAGAACGTATGCCGTCCCTTCACCCGGGTAATCATATCGTTCACGACGTAGGCGGGGGCCAGCCATGGCTGCAGAGAAGCGGCGCCCTGGCCGGTGCCGAACTGGGTAAACCCATCGCTGAAGGTGAGCACGGGAGGATACAGGTGGCCCGCCACACCCGTGATCTGCGGCAGCTTATCGGCGTAAGGTCCGTCAATGCCACCGCCGTAATACTTGTCATCGTGGTAGCCCAGGCCGAAGTGGTTCAGCAGTGTCGGGCCAAAGGTGTGATCGTAGTTTCCATGGAACACCCACGTGCGCTTGTAAGCCAGCCCGTTGTCGCTCAGAATGTCGGGAAGCGTGCTGAACGTAGTCGGCGAAGTTCTCTTATAGAAAATCAACGCGGAATAGTGATCCTTATCTCCACGATAGTGATCGATCTTTTCCGTCAGCGTCCAGGCGTCCGTCTCCAGATAACTCAGGGCGCTGGAGGGACCGGGGGCTCCCAAATAGTTGTTCAGAGCGCCGGAGCTCGTCGGCGTTGGCGCAAGCTTCAACCATGCGTTCGCCAGCGAATTCTGCAATCTTGGGTCAGTCGCACAAATTACGTTTGGTTGCGTCCCATCGCAACCCATGAACTGTTGCCGCAGGTAGGGTAAGTTCCCTGGGCCGGTTTCTTGATTTGGATTGTAGGCGGGGTTTGCCTGGGTCGTCGCGGGGTCGTAGATGGGGATTAGATTTCCCGAACTGTCCGTCCAATCCGTAAAGTCGCCCGTCCGTTCCTGCGTCGAAGGAATAGAAATTGTCGGTTGAGAAACAGCACCCCGTACCTTGAATTGTTCAAAATTCGCAAAGATGTAAGTCCGGCGCGGCCCACCCCAAACGAAGGGGAGTTTCACCGGTCCCCCGATGTTTCCTCCGAAGTCGTTCTCAATATCGTGCGCCTTTTCCCCAACCCCCCATTGCGTCGCGTTCAGCGCTGAGTTGCGATTGAATTCATAGGCTGTGCCGTGAAAATCGTTGGTGCCCGAACGCACATTCTCGATCACGATCGCGCCCAGGGTGGTGCCGTACTGCGGTAGATAACTGGAAGTCAGCACCTGGAATTCGCTAATCAGATCAGGCGATTGGGGAAAGTCCAACACCGACCCGGTGGGCCCGCGGTCACCCGAGGGATTGATGGTGCTGATTCCATCGAGGATGGTCTCCCCGTTTTGCGCCTGCGCACCGTTGATCTGGGTATTGCCCACATCCCCTGTACCGTTGGTAACTCCGGGAAGCAGCGAAATAAAATTCGCTGAGGAGCGAATCGCGCCTGCTACCAACAACGGAACTGTCTGGATTGCTTCAGGATTAATGCCCTGCCGAAGCTCCGCATTCTCAAAATTGAGCGACGACGCACTCCCGTTCACTTCAACCTTTTGCGCGGTGCTGCCGACTTTCATATGCACATCCTGACGGAGCGCATACCCGACAAGCACCTTCACTCCTTCCTGGATGTACTCATCGAATCCGGTGGCGTCGACCTTGAGCTGGTATTTCCCCGGAACGAGATTGGGAAAGGAGTAGAGGCCGCTCGCGTCGGAGGTAAATACCTGAACGACTCCGGTGCCTTCGTCGGTAAATGAGACAGTTGCGCCTGGGATCGCGGCGCCACTCGGATCGGTGATGGTGCCTGCCAGTGAAGCGTTGCTATTTTGCGCCAGTGCTATCGACGGCAAAAGAATGAGAAGCGATACAGCGAATCCTACGCAGGTCCGCACAAAGCGAAACGACATCACAGCCTCCGATCACCAAAGGGCCCGCGACGCATACTCACTTGAAACTAAGGCTTTGGAACCGTTTTATGGGACCGGTTCCATAAAGAAGCGATGGCGTGTTTTTAACATCGGCAAAACGACGTGTCAAGGGAAAAGGTTGGAATCAGGTGGACTACCGCATGGCGTGTATAGAGTGCAAAAAGCACGGCTGGAGCAGCGCTCAGGGCATCGGTCGGTCTCGGCTTGAAAACAGCACCGACTTCTATGCAAGATCGGTTTCGCCGCCGCCCTTTTGGGATCGGTTTCACGAACTCAGCTTTTCACGGCACGCGGCGCTTCCTTGATCTCGTGATATCGATTCACAACCAACCCAGGTGCGGCCTGCGTGATGCCGTTCGGCCAGCGGATCTCAATATCCACCTTCAACCCTTCCGGAGTCTTACCTAGGCCAAAGAGCAGGCGCTTGTCGTGAGAGGAGAGGTAGCTGGAACCGCCAGTGAGCCAGCGAACGATCAGCCGGTCGCCGGAACGAAGTGTGACCTTCGCTCCAATGGCGTCGCGGTTGCTGTTGGTCCCCACGAGACGGAGGCCTAGCCACGAATTTCCATTTGCGACTTCGTTGCGCAAGAGAACCGGGTGGTCGCCGACACAGGTGAATATAGCGTCCACCGCACCGTTGTTATCCCAATCTCCGATTGCCAGTCCGCGGCCAAGATATCCTCGCGAAAATGCGGGCCCAGCTATCGAACTTATGTCTTCGAACACCGCTTTCCCCGTGTTATGCAGAAGCAGCGGCTGCTCTTTGTACTTGATCAGTGGCTGTGCTTGCTCGATGACTTCGATGACGTGCCCGTTCACGATGAGCAAATCGAGAAATCCGTCATTGTCATAATCCAGAAAATGGGTGCCCCAACCCACGTCCGACCGTGTGAATCGTGCCAATTGGGATGCGCGTGTCCGGTCTTCGAATGGAAGCTTCCCGTTATTAATAAACAGTGAATCGAATTCAAAGTCGAAGTTCGTCACCATCAGGTCTGGCCGCCCATCGGTGTTCACATCCCCAGCATCAACTCCCATGCCTGCCTTGGCATTCCCGTTGCCATCGAAAGCGAGTTCCGCGTTCAAGGCCGTGTCAGAGAAGGTTCCGTCTCGTTTGTTCAGCAGCAGCAGATTAGGGGAAGCGTCTCGGGTGATGAACAAATCCGGCCAACCATCGTCGTCGACATCGACGGCGACCACGCCAAGAGCCCGGCCCACAAACTGGTCCAGCCCCGACGCCTGGCTTACATCCGTGAACGTGCCGTTCCGGTTGTTGTGATAGAGCGTGAGTGGCATACCTGTGTAGGCGCGTTGCTCACAGTAGGTGCGCACATTGCCGTATTCACATTTTGGAGCAACACCCTGAAAAGAAAATTGCACATAGTTGCAAACCACTAGGTCAAGAAAGCCATCGCGATCGTAGTCAAACCAGGCCGCTCCCGACGCCCATCTACCCGCGTTCGCAATCCCCGCATCTGCGGTCACATCCGCATACGTGCCATTGCCGTTGTTGTGATAGAGCGTGCACTTTGGAAAGCCGGTAAGGAAGATATCCTGGTGGCCGTCGTTGTCAAAATCCGCGATGGCTACGCCCATGCCGTATCCCTTCACCTGGGCCACCCCGGCTTCGACAGCGACATCGGTAAACTTGCCGTTACCCAGGTTCCGGTAAAGCGCATTGCGGAGTGGAAGGTCGCTCTTGCCTCGAGGCGTCTCGCCGCCATTCAGGAGAAAAATATCCTGGTAACCATCATTGTCCGCATCGAAAAAGCCAACTCCACCGCCCATCGTTTCGATCAGGTAGCGATCGGGTGAGAGCCCGCTGAATTGCGCCCAGCGTATGCCCGCTTCCGCGGTTACATCAGAAAAGATCGGCTTGGGCAACAGCTCGCCAGTCGCCTTACGGGCCCGTAGCCACTGGCCCACGCCCGCGGCCGAGAGCGCGGCGAGAAAATTGCGCCGCGACCAGTCCGGTTGGTTCACAGCTTGCCTTCCTCTGCCAGCTTCAGCTGCTGATAGATCGCGAATTGCTTCGCCGCGTCATCCGGCCGCCCCATCCGCCGATACACGGAGGACAAGGCAAAGTGAACCTTGCTCCGGTCTGGCCTGGATGTGAGCGAAGCCGACAGCTCACTCTCCGCCTGCGGCAGTCGCCCTTGTTGCAGCGCCAGTTGTCCTAACTGGTAATGTGCTTCCGCGGACTGAGGGTCGAGCGCGAGGGCCTTCGTCAACAGGCTTTCCGCGTAAGCTGTTGACTCGCCCGGCTCGGGTGCCCCCAGGAGCGTTTCCGCGCAGGCGACGTAAAAGCGGGCATCCTTCGGAAACCGCTCGATTCCGCGCTTATATTCCGCGATCGCCTGATCCGTATCACCAGCGAGAAACTGAACTCCGCCTATATCGAGCACGGCGTCGGCGTTCGAAGGATCCAGTTCACTGGCATGGGTGTAACTCTGCAGCGCGTCTTTATACGCGTTCAGGCGCAGTTCCACATCCCCTTTCAGGACCCAGGTCCGCGCATCCCCGGGTTGGACCTCGACTGCGCGATGAGCCACGCTCACCGCATCGTCCGTCTTCCCCAACGACAATGCAAGCGCAATCACGTCATCAGCCACTTGAGGCCAGTCGGAAGCTGTCTCCGGCACGACGGCGAAGAGAGATTTTGCGTCCGGCAGATTACCTGCGCTGGCCGCAAGCCCGGTACAGCGAGCGATCGTGTCGCCCCACGCAGCCTCCTCGGCATGCGAGCGAAGGCTTTCGATTAACCTCCCTGCGTCGATGGTCTGGTGGCTGGCGTACCAGGCATGGCAGAAAATCAGTGCCCGGTCTGGCTGAACCACCGCGGACGCAAACTGCGATTGCAGCAGCTGCACCGCCTTTTCGTAGTCTCCCTGTGCATCCGCCACCAGGCCGAGCAGCAGGGTGGCACCCGGGTCGCCGGGCACCTTCAACAGCACATAGTTCAGGTTTTTCTCGGCATCATTTGCCCGACCAAGCTGCCACTGCACTGCCGCTGCTTCGCGCCGGTAAGGAATGGAGGCCGGTTCGAGTTTGACTGCCTTTTCCAGGCTGGCCAGAGCTTGGGGCCACCTTCCTTCAAGCCCAAGCACCGAACCCAGCTGAGCATGATACAGAGCGACTGTGGGGGCAGCCAGGGTCGCCAATTGCAACTCGTGTTCCGCAGCCGCCCAATCGCGCGCCTGTGCCAGCGCGATCCCCTGTTTCGCGTGTGCCTGGGCGTCTTCCAGTTTGCCCGCTCCGGCGGCAGGAGCAAGCAAGCCCAACAGGAGGCCGGCCAGGAAATCTCGATGACCAGGAAGCATAAGCGAGTATCCGGCAGACCCTATCTTGTATCCTAGGTCGAGCATTTTGCAATGCAATTTGAAACCGGTACCATAAAACTTTCTCGCTCACCAGGCCAGGCTAGAAGGGGTAACGCATGCAATACAAGATACGAGACGTAGCTGAGCAGGCGGGAGTCTCCAAATCAACTGTCTCACGCGTCCTGAATCAGTCCAGTCTGGTGGACCCTGAAACCCGCCGCCGCGTGCTCGAGACCGCCCGGCAAATGAACTACTATCGCAACGCCAGCGCGCAGCAACTAGCGCGGGGCGGCCGTAGCGACTTCTTTGGTCTCTTGATTTCCGACATCGAAAACCCCGTCTTCCCGGAGATGATCAAGAGCTTTGAAACAGCGGCAGCGGCCAAGGGATACGACCTTTTCCTCTGCGCCACCAATTACGACGTTGATCGAACCGAATCGGCGGTACGAAAGATGATCGAAAATGGTGTCCGGGGCGTCGCCATTATGACTTCTTCGGCGACCGACGAGCTAGCCCAGCAACTCGCTATCCGGCAAATCGCCGTGGTCGTCGTCGACCTCGAAAAAACCCGGAATCACGTCGGTAGCATTGCCATCGACTATTCCGGCGGCATTCGTGAAGCGGTAGAGCACCTGGCTCAACTGGGTCATCAGAAAGTTACGTTTGTCGCCGGCTCCGATGAACGCAGGTCCGCCCGTCGCTATCGTGAGACCGTCATCGAAGTCTTGCACCAAAAGAAGCTGAAACTGCAACAAATTGTTGAATGCGATCAGACGCTGGAGGGAGGCCGCGCGGCAGTTTGGAGACTTTCCGCAACCGGAGAGCCTCCGACCGCCTTGATCTGCATCAACGACCTGACCGCCATCGGAGCGATGACGGCCTTACGAGAAATGGGAGTTCATGTCCCCGGCCGGGTGTCGGTTCTCGGTTGCGAAGACATCTACATGGCGCGTTTCGTAAACCCGCCTCTCACCACCGTGAAGCTGGACCGTAAGTGTCTCGGCACGATGGCCTTCGATATGCTCGAAGCCATGTCGAACTCAAAGCAGCGCAAAGGAGCCAAGACAGTACTGGAAACTCGCCTCATCGTTCGCAGTTCCACCGCCGCCTGTCCTCCACGCGTGACACCCTGGAATCGTTCCGGTTCCGGCCCAAACGGCTTCGCCTAGCCGGACCTCTGCAATCTTGTTTTCTGAAGGGGCGAGGCTTTAGCTCCGCCGCAAAAGGGAACAGAAGCCGGCTTTAGCCACTGAGGGGATATTCCAATCGGGTCGTCCCTGTGTCCTGAGCGGCTAAAGCCGATTCGCTTCAACCCGCCGATTTCAGCACCTACTAGACCCCACTGATCCAAGCCAACTTGGAACTCGTCACATTCATGAACACAGACTTCGCCTTGGTGTAGCTATGGTAGGCTTCCATCCCGAAGTCTTCACCAAACCCGCTTTGCTTATGCCCGCTGTAGGGCACGGACGGCTCCCAATATTCCACCGTATTCATCCAAACCATACCCGCCTGGATCGATCGGGCCACGCGCATGGCGCGGCCAAGATGGTTGGTCCACACGGAAGCGGAAAGACCATACGCGATGCCATTCGCCTTGGCGATCGCGTCCGCCTCATCCCGAAATGTCAGCACCGACAGAACCGGCCCAAAAATTTCCTCCTGCGCGATCCGCATCTCCGGAGTCACCGAAGAAAAAATCAGCGGAGCGACAAAGTGCCCGCGTCCCGAACTCTCAAGTTGACCCTGGTAGTGAATCCGGGCACCGCCCTCCGTGCCCAAACGGATATAGTTGCGGACCCGCTCCAGTTGGCGACCATCGACTAAAGGGCCGAGATCCGTTTCCTCCGAAGCAGGGTCACCGATACGCAGGGCGGACGCCGCTTTCGCCAGCCGGTCCGTGAATTCTTCAGCAATCGATTCCTCCACCAGGAGACGGGACCCGGTCGTACAGATCTGACCCGCGTTAAAGAAGGCGCTAAACAGCACCCCGGCAATCGCCTGATCGATCGATGAGTCCGCAAACACCACGCTGGGGCCTTTGCCGCCGAGTTCCAACGTTACCGGCAACACGCGATCAGCCGCCGCGTGAAGAATCTTCTTACCCGTCTCCGTACTGCCGGTGAACGAAATCTTATTGATCATGGGATGACGGCACAGCGCAGCGCCCACATCAGGGCCGCCGTTGACCACATTCACAACACCAGGCGGTATACCGGCTTCAGCACAGATATTCGCCAGCGCAATGGTGCTGAGGGGAGTTTGCTCGGCCATTTTGAGAACAACCGTGTTGCCGGCCGCAAGCGGAGGCGCGAGCTTGATGCATGAATTCATCAGCGGATAATTCCACGGCACAATACCGGCAACCACCCCATAGGGCTCCCGCAGCGAGAAGTTGAGCATCCCACTCTCGGAGGGGTACGTCTTACCCGCGTATTTGTCCGGCACACCGGCGTAGTATTCGAATATCCGAACACAAAGCGGAAGGTCACCGTATTTGTTATCTTTCAACGGCTTGCCGCAATCGACTGCATCCAGGAGCGCAAGTTCATCCGTCCGTTGACGAAGCAACTCCGCCACCTTGCCCAGCATTCGTCCACGCTCCCATGGCGCAAGCGAACGCCACGGGCCGTCGTCGAAGGCACGGCGAGCGCTCTCAACCGCTCGCGCCACATCAGCGACATCTCCCTCGGCGACCTGAGCGATCACCTGCTCGGTCGCCGGGTTGATGGTTGCGAATGTCTTGCCGCTCAGCGAATCGACTTCTCGTCCATCAATCACATGGCCATAGGTGCGCATGACTTCTCCGTCCTATCGAACAACCCTGGAAAAAGCGATCGAATGTGCTTCGGGCCTCAGGTACGTCTGGATTCGATCCACGTGAGCCAGAACATGGCGGTGCAGCACTTGAACACACGCATCCGTGTCGCCCTTCTTCACAGCGGCGAGACAATCTTCAAAGTCGTAGAGGATCGCCTTGAGCGAAGCCCTTCCATCGGTGGTCTGGCCCCAAAAGAGCACCGCCTGGCGACGCAACAGGCCGAGATGATCCGCGAGCACATCATCGCCCGCTGCTTCTTGCAGAAGCAGGTGGAACTCGCCATCCTTCCGCATCCAATCGCGCATCGACAGCGACTCCCAAATCTTCTTGCATTGCGTAAGCCAATCCTCAAACTTGCGCAGCCACTGATCGCTGCGCCGGTCAACCACCAGGTGAGCGAGATACTCCTCCAGCACGAGCCGCATGGAAGTAACCTCTCGGACCCGCCGCAGAGTTGGCTCCGCTACAAAAATCCCTCCCCGCGGAACAATACGAACCAGGCCCTCGATGCGCAAGCGCAGAAAAGCTTCGCGAACGGGCGTGCGACTGATTCCCAATTCAGCCGCCAGGTCCTGCTCCGAGAGGCTCACGCCAGGCACGTAGTCCCCCATCGTGATCCGCTCGACCAGTACCTCATACACCGAATTATTCGCGCCGCCATCCTGCCCGGAGCGCGATCGCTTGGGCTTTGCCATCGCTCGTTAACTACCCCACACCTTCTCAAAGAGCCGTAGAACATTTCCCCCTAAGATCTTGCGAATCGCCTCTTCCGAGTATCCACGGCCAAGGAGGGCCTCCGTCAAATTCGGCATCTCATCCGCGCGCGTGATCCCTGCCGGGAGCTTCAACGGCAACTCCAGCGGCGTAACCATTGACCCCTTTCTCTTCCCCGACATCAACCAGTGAAACCACTCTTCCGATTGATTCTCGGTAAAATCCAGACCGACTGATACGTGGTCAATACCGGCTACCTGCACCCAATAATCGAAAATATCGATCACATCGGCCAGCGTCGAGTCATAACCCTTCTTCAGGAACGGTGGAAAGATATTCACTCCCACGACCCCGCCCTTGCTCACCAGGAACTTTACCTGCTCGTCGGTCTTGTTACGCGGGTGCTCTTTCAAAGCCATGGGATTGGCATGGCTGAACCAGACCGGATCTTTGGAAACATCGATCGCATCCATGGTTGTCTTAAATCCGACATGGGAGAGGTCCACCACCATGCCGAGCCGATTCATCTCCGCCACCAGATCCACGCCGAACTGGCTAAGCCCAACGTCATTGCGTTCGTAACAACCCGCCCCGACAAAATTGAGGTCGTTGTACGTGATCTGGATCACACGAACCCCGAGTCGATAGAACACCTCGACCAGGTCCAGATCTTCTTCGATCGGAGAGGAGTTTTGAAAGCCAAGCAATATCCCCGTCTTCCCTTCTCTCTTCGCAGCATGGATATCGGCCACAGAAGTGACCGGACGGATGTATCGCGAATAAGTCTCAAAGTCGCGATACATCCTCCCGATATTTTGCAGCGTTTGCTTGGTTCCTTCCCACACGGCGACACTCGCGTTGATCGTCGTGATACCGCCCTCGCGGAGGTGGCGATACACCACCTCATCGCTCCAATGGCTGATATTCAGACCGTCGATCACCACAGCATCGGAGTGCAATTGCATCGCCTTTGCGGAAACCGGCATCACCTGGATCCTTTCGCCACCGAGATGTGAAATTCCCCTTGAACCTCGTGCCCCTTCACCTGACTGGGTACAGGTGGTGTAATCCCCAGCTTGCGTTGCAGAAACGACATCGATCCCAGCATGGCGCCTTCCCACGCCAGGTTTCCCGACGGGATGTCTCCTTCGCTGGCCAAAGACGAGTTCCGCAGCAACACCTCCATCGTTCCGGCCTGTGGATCGACACTCTCAATGGAAAAGTGCCCCCAACCACGAATGCTCATCTCATCCAGGTATCCCTGCACCGCTTCCAACGGGGAGCAGCCATGGCTTTTCTGATACGACTCGCAAAACGCTACCGCCCCATCGAAGCCGGCCTGCCAGTAAATCTTGCGAAAGGCTTCCGCGCTAACCGCTTTATGCACCTCTCGCAGGATGTAGCGGAAAAAGTGCCGCGGCATCAGCACCATCGGCAGGCCATTCACGGTCAAACTACCGCTGGAGCTCAGCTCCATTCGGGAAACAAGATCCTCGAAGTTCTTTGACATGTCAGACCTCACGTGCGTACTTATACGCTTCGACAATGGAATGGTGCAGCGAACGAGGCGCGTAGCTATCGCCAATGTTGTACAGCTCGCCCACCTTTCCTTCCAGGGAGCGGGAAAGGCCATCGACTGATTGGCCGCCATACGAGTACACCAGAACATCTACATCATCGCGCTCGATCTCGTTACCGCCATACATGTTGCGCAGGCGAACGATACCATCCTCCACCCCAACCAGTTCCCAGGTAGCCTGCATTTGCACTCCCTTGGCGAACAAGCGAGCGTACACCGGCGGCTTATTCGTAGGACCGAGATCTTCACCGACCGAATAGTGAGGTGTGATGATCTCCACCTGGCAGCCCTGGTCGAGCAGGAACTCCGCCGCTCCTGTACTCTCCTGGCCACCCTGGTCATCGATCACCAGAACACGCTCACCCGCCGGGGCCTTTCCCAAAAGAACGTCCCACGCAGAGACCGCATAGCTGCACTCTTTCAACCCCGGGATCGGCGGCAGCAGGGGCACCGCTCCTGTTGCCACAATGACTGTATCCGGCTTCTCTGCCAGCACCGATTCGACGGTAGCTTCGGTTCCCAGCCGAACATCCACCCCTAGCTTCTTCGTCTGCAGCTCCAGCCACCGGGCAACACCGTCAAAGTCCGCTCGCTTCGCCGCAAGTTTCGCGATGTTCAGCTGACCGCCGACCTGCTCTGATTTCTCAAACAAGATCACCTGGTGACCGCGGGTCCGCGCCACGCGCGCGGCTTCGAGACCGGCGGGACCACCACCCACCACCACCACGCGCTTCAACTTGCTCGCCTTGGGCAGCTCGGCCCACTCTGCTTCCTTCCCAATCACCGCATTTTGTACGCAGCCCACGGGGATACCGCGATATTGCCGGTCGATGCAGCCCTCGTTATAACCCATGCACTGGCGAATGTCGTCCATCCGCCCCTCCCGCGCCTTCTGGGGAAGATAAGGATCGGCGATCAAAGCGCGCGTCATGGCGACAATGTCCCCCTGCCCGTCGTTCAACAGTGTCTCCGCGACCACTGGATCGTTGATACGGCCGACCGCGATCACCGGCTCCTTAACCACTTCGCGAATTCTTCCCGAGAGGTGCTTGAAACACGCCAGCGGAAAGTTCATCGAGGGAACGCAGGCTGCTTCCGCCGGCATGGTCTCACCGCTGCCGCCGATCACATTGAAATAATCGAGCATGCCGTGCTCGCTCAGTCGCTGGGCAATCTCACACATGCGATCGTTGTTCAGTCCGCCCTCGACGAAGTCATCCCCGGTGATACGAATGCCTACGATGAAGTCTTCACCGACCGCCTGTCGCACCCGCTCAATGACCAGGAAGCCGAACCGCATGCGATTCTCGAGATCTCCCCCGAACTCATCTTCGCGGAAGTTCACGTGAGGTCCCCAGAACTGGTCGATCAGGTGGCAATGTGCGGCAGAGAGCTCCACCCCATCGAAGCCGCCCTTCTTGAGTCTGAGCGCCGCATCGCCGAATGCATCCACGATCATGTTGATGTCGTCCCGCTGCACCACACCCGGAACCTCGCGGTGATTCGGCTCCTTCACCGCGGAGGGCCCCATCAAACGCTGCCAACTCAGATTCGAGTGCCCCCGGCGCCCCCGGTGCGTGATCTGCGATAGCACCACCGCACCGTACTCATGCATGGTGTCGGAAAACCGCTGCAGATGAGGAATGACGCGATCGTCAAAAAGCTCCACCACTTTCCAATCCAGAGCCGGCGAGGTGGGATGCACGCTGGCTGACCCAAAACAGATCAGCATTCCGGCGCCGCCCTTCGCTTTCTCGACGTAGTAACGCCGCTCCCGATCGGCCGGCATTCCGTCCTCGGTAAATATCGTTACGTGCGCCGTCGACGCTATCCGATTCTTGATCGTCTTGTTGCGCATCTGCAGCGGCGAAAACAGCAATGGAAAATTGGTAGACAAGGACGGACCTCCTGCGGCTTAAACAAACTCGTGATGTTTCAAAAAGCGATACAACTGCTCGCTCACGTAATCGGCATCGCCCTCCACCACGGAAGACTTGGACTTCGCCTCCTGGGGAGCCATTCCCCCCGCCATGATCATGCGCATCCGCTCTGCCGGAGAGACCTTTGCATCCGGAGTGAACGACTTCTTTACCCTTGCTCTCGGCGTAACCGTGCTGGTGCTTGCCGGCCAGCGCGGCAGGTGGAATCGGCCATCATGAAATTCGCTTCGCAACCATGGAATCTCTTGACTGCGCGCTTCCAGTAGCTTGCGGAACGATACGTAGCGAGGCTCGAATCCTTCGGCCTTGACCGTGATCAGACCCGGTAGTTCCATCTCCACCAGTTCGCGATTGCCGCGTTCCAGGCTGCGCTCCACCACCACCGAGACGGCGGAAACCTCATCCACGCGAAGAACCCCGGTAACCTGCGGCAGACCCAGTATTTCCGCCATCAGTGGACCCACCATCGCCGAGGAATGATCGAGCGTCTCATCTCCGCAGCAGATCAGGTCATAGCCTCCTTCTTCAAAACGCGCCGCCAGGAGTGCGGCCGTAAAAGGAGCACCAGCAAAAGGCGAAGCGTTTTCGATACGTTCCACGTAGTCCACACCGCGCGCCCGGGCAAACCAAAGGGCTTCCTGCCCGGAGACGTCAGACACGCTGAACGCTTCTACTCGGGCGCCGTGGGACTTACTTCGCAGCTCCATCGCCGCTTCGAGCGCGGAGCGGTCCGCCGGATTGAGCGTGTCCACCCGCCCGCTGCCGGTTTGGCTCACGTGACCGGTGCGCGCCTCCACCTGCAATGGCAACCGCGCGTCCAACACCTCTTTCAAGCAAACGGCAATCTTCATCGCACGACCGCCTCATTCACCAGTTCCGCAATGTCTCGTATCTGTACCAGTTCCTGTTTGCCCGCGGTGGCGGAGGCGCTTTCCAGCATGATCTTGCAGAAGGGGCACGCCGTAGCGATCGTCCTGGCTCCCGTCTCCTCGGCCTGCGCCAATCGGATTCCCTCCACCCGCTGCCGGCCCACGCTCTCCAGCCACATCTGCCCACCGCCGCCGCCACAACAGAACGACTTCTCCCGGCTGCGATCCATCTCCACCAACGTCGCCCCGGGGAGCGCTTCGACTACGGCCCGCGGCGCGTCGTACTCTCCGTTGTGACGTCCCAGGTAGCAAGGATCGTGAAAGGTAATCGCCTTCTCCGTCGCCTCCGGCCGCAGCTGAATCTTTCCTTCCTCTACCAGCGTGTTCAGTAGCTGCGAGTGATGCACGACGATGAATTCCGGCTTGCCTGCTTCCCCATATTCGTTCTTCAACGTGTTCAAGCAGTGGGGGCAATGGGTCACAATCTTCTGCGCGCCCGCGGCCCGCAACACATCGATATTCTTGCGTTTAAAGTCTTGGAATAACCCCTCATCGCCCAAACGCCGCGCAGGATCGCCAGTGCATCGTTCCTCGCAGCCCAGGGTCACGAACGAGACATTCGCTTGCTGCATGATGTTGACCATCGAACGGCTAATCGACTGCGCGGAAGCTTCGAACGAGCCTGCACATCCGATCCAATACACCCACTCCGGGCTCTCCCCCGCAACCGGCGCGGGCAACCTCAAACCCTCGCTCCACGCGGTGCGCTGAGCCGGAGCGTAATCCCAGGGGTTGTGCCGTTCCCGCAGTCCGTCGAGAGAAGTACGTGTAGCCGCTGACACGCGGCCCATGTCCACTAACTGCCGCCGAAAATCAATCACCTTGTCATAGACTTCGATATTCACCGGGCATTCGTACACACAGGCGCCGCAGGTGGTGCAGTCCCACAAGGCGCGATCGGTAATCGTATCGAATGCGGAGGGCTTCGAGCCGTTTACCGCAATGGTTTGCCGGTCCACCAGCTGCGAGAGTCCGAGCACAATCGCCCGCGGGTCAAGCGCTTTGCCAGCAGCGGTCGCAGGGCACACTGCCGTGCATCGTCCGCAGGTAGTGCAGGCATCGCCATCCAGCAAGTCCTTCCAGAGAATATCCGCGACCGCCCCACTGGGCGTCTCGAGTGGAACGGGTTGATAGTCCCGCAAGGTTCCCGAAGAGCGCGAAGGGCGAAGTGCCACGGTGGTCAAAGATAAGACAATGTGGCGAAAGAAGAACACGGTCGCAACCGCAAAGAACCCGATGCAAAGAACAGCATGAGTCATCCATGACGCTCGATGGATCAGCGGCAGCGCTGCGGGGCTGAAGACTGCCCGTGCCAGCAACGCCAGACCGTAGCCAACGAACGATACCTTCTCAAACGCAGGCATGGTGACAGAAATGCGTGCGCCCTCCACCAGAAATCCAGTCACGCCGATGGCGATCAGGAGGATGAGCATCGCGTCCACCCATCCCGACGCTTTCAACCTGGCTTTGCGTTGCAGATGCCTGCGATACACCGCCATACCCAGCCCGGTGAGAAACGCCAGGCCACCCAGGTCTAGTACTGCGGAAGCGATGAGGTAGAAGGTTCCGTAATAAAAGTGCAGCGGCGTCTGGTGTTCGAGAAACACCATCGTCGTTCCAATAAAAAGGATGATGAATCCCCACAAGATGAGCGTGTGCATCCACGCTGCAAAAGGATCTCTCGGCATCTTGCTGCGATTCACCGCCCACGCAACCACATTCGCCAGCGCCTGAGCCGGCGAGGTCTCGACCGGGTACGGCAGTCCCGTTCTCCACACCTGCACTCGGCGGAACAGGCGGAAGGCGCTGACACCAAGCGCCAGAAAGCTTCCTCCATAGAGAAATGCGAGCATCCAGAACGAAACATTCCAATCAATCTGCCTGGTGATCCCTTGCACGCTTCTCTCCTCTACATCGACTTCTTTGCCGCCAAAATGCGTTCCGTGAGCCGTGGCACAACCGCATGCAAATCGCCCAATACTCCAAAGTGCGCGACGGAAAAGATGGGCGCTTTGCTGTCTACATTGAGCGCAACGATCTTCTCCGATCCACGCATCCCCATCAGGTGATGGCTCGCACCCGATATTCCTGCTGCCAAATAAAGCCGCGGAGTTACTGCCTTTCCTGTCTGGCCAACCTGTCGTTCATACTCGATCCATCCCAGGTCGACAGCGGCTCGACTGGCGGCCAAACTCGCGCCAAGTGCTTCGGCGAGAGACCGCAGCACATCAAACGCCTGTTTCCCGCCAACCCCACGGCCACCCGCAACCAACCGCTCCGCGTCTCGTATATCGAGGGTCTTGGGATCCGCCGGCACACGCTGTCTCACTTTTGTTCTTCCGCGGGGCAGCAACGGCGTGTGTCTCTGGATGGAAAGCTCAACCCGCGGACCCTTGTCGGGTGCGGGTAGGTCCGCAACCCCGGGCCGCATCGTGAGGATGGCCGCTTCCTCTGCCGGCCAATTCGCCAATACATGAACACGGCCGCCATGCGTCACCCGCGTCAGTTCGAGCTTGCCGCCGCTCATCGACTTCACCAGCAGGCAATGAGGAAAGTACGCACATCCCAGCCGAGCGGCTAAGCGCGGACCAAGGCCGCGCCCGTTGGCGGTGGCAGCCATAAATAAAACCTTCGGAGACAATTGCTGCACGATCGGGACCAGGCCGCCGAGATACAGCTCGGTTGAGAACTCCGCGAACCCGTCATCCTCAATCAGGTGGATCGGCTCGCGAGCTATCCCCTCGAGATCGCCGAGGATAACAGTGCTGTTCTCCTTCGCGCTGAGCATCACCAGCTCCACGCGCCCCTTAAGGGAGATAGCAAGTTTGCGGGCGTCGGAAAGCAATTCGAGGCTCACCCGTTCCAGCTTGCCCCAGCAGCTTTCCACCAGGACCAGGATCAGTGGCGGTTGGTTTTCCACCCGTGGTTCCTCGCTCTTTAGATATTTTACTAATATATCAATGATATTCTTCTGTCAATGACGATAGACTCGTGCTGTTGGAGAGCGCTATGGATGCACGTTCGGAGATGCTTCGCCGTCTAGACCAGCGGAGCGAAGGATTCACTCTTGACCAGAAGTTCTATGGAGATGCGGCTTTCCATGAACTCGACATGGAGCACATCTTTTACCGGGAATGGCTATTTGCTGGCCATGAGTGCGAGTTAGCCTCTCCCGGCAACTACTTCACGGTTCAGATCGGCGCCTACTCGATCATCGTTTTGCGCCGCGACGATGGGACCATAGGAGCCGTCCATAACACCTGTAGACATCGCGGATCGCGTATATGCAGTGCCGCGCACGGCAAGGTGGCCCATCGGCTGATATGCCCCTATCACCAGTGGACCTACCATCTGGACGGCCGGCTGGCGACTGCGAGACAAATGGGTCGCCCCGTCGAGACAGACCAACTGGGATTGAAACCGGTACACTGCGTGTGTATTGCGGGATACGTCTTCGTGTGCCTCGCAGCCGATCCCCCCGATCTTGCGTCATTCCGAAACGACATCGAACCCTATTTCATGCCGCATCATCTACGCGAAGCCAAGATCGCCTTGAGCGTCTCAATCGTGGAGAAAGGCAATTGGAAGCTGGTCTGGGAAAACAATCGCGAGTGCTACCACTGCGCGGTGAATCATCCTGAGTTATGCCGAACCTATCCCGAGCGGCCAACGGTCACCGGCGTGCAGGGCGCGCAAAGCGATCCCGAGATGATCGCGCACTGGCGGCGCTGCGAGAGCGCGGGATTGGTGAGCAAATTCCTGATGGCGGATTCCGGACAATATCGTGTTGCGCGTTTACCCCTGATCGGCAACGCCGTTAGCTACACCATGGATGGAACCGCCGCAGTGGCAAAAGCACTCAGTCGCGACGTCAAGGAGCCTTCGATCGGATCCATGGTCCTCTTTCACTATCCCAGCACCTGGAATCATGTTCTCGGCGATCACGCTGTCACGTTTCGGGTTCTGCCGCTCGGCCCTAGAGAAACCCAGGTCACGACGAAATGGCTCGTCCATAAGGATGCCGTTGAGGGTGTCGACTACGATCTCAAACGTCTCACGGAAGTGTGGATGGCCACCAATACTCAGGACCTCTCGATCGTTGAAGGGAACCAGATCGGCATCTCCTCACCGGCCTACGAGCCCGGACCTTATTCGGTTGAGCATGAGGGTGGCGTGATGCAATTCGTTGACTGGTATTGTCACCGCATGGAGAACAGTCTGTAGTTACCAGAACGTCGGCTGAGGGTCTTTCACCGACAGATCGACGGTGACCGGTGCCGCCATCAGCCGCAGGGTGTTGAAGTCGAAGTCCTTGTAGAGATCGAGGCACAGCATTTCCGGTGCCTCATTCGGTTGGATGGTGGGCGGGTAAGCGAAAAACTCGCCCAGGCTCACCATCGCATGCCTCGCTTCGATAGAGGAGTACAACTCCGGCATCATCGCAGCGGAGACCATCGCGACCGTTTCTCCGCGAGGACCATTGGTCACCAACCGAACCGGCGCGGTGGTGCCCGACGCTGTTTTCGCTCCCGGGGTCGCAGTGCCATCCATTAAGTCTTTCTGCAACCACTGCACCACGGCGGCCACCTGCGCGGCGTCCAGTCCGAGCGGCCGCTCGCCCACCGTGTTCACCATCTGCGCGTAGCCAGAAACATCGTCAGCCGCGGCGGGAACGTTCTCGCCGAAAAACAACGGATCCAGCACCAGGACCCTCTGTCCCCGGCCAAAAGCATTGCCTGCGTCCACAATCATCGATGCTCGACCAGCGTCAGAGATGGCAAGCGTGGTGCCACCATTTTTCGGCCGCGGCGAAGCTTGCAGCAGCACCCCGGGCGCAGAGAGGCCGTTGCTGAACTCAAATCGGTACCCACGGCTGTCGATCCCTCGTTCGTGCGTCTCCGTCAGCGGCCATGCATGAGTAACCGTGACAGGAGCGAATCGCACCACCTCACCCAAATGCTTTCGCTGCCCGGCTACATCGTCATGATGGATCGCCTGCGCCATCTGCCGTGCCAGACTGACGATGGTGAGGTTATTCGCCGGTACGCCCACCGCAAGATCCGCATACGACATCACCTGGGTGTCCGTGTCCGTGTCTTCCTCATCGCTCACCTGAAGATGAAACGCATTGTCGAAAAAGCGGTATGCGTGCTGCCGGCTATCAAGCTGGTAGTTGTGTGTCCCAGGATTTTCGTTTTCGTACCATTCCAGTTTCCCCGCGGGAAAGAAGGGCAGCAGATCGGAGTAAACACCCTGCTTCACCACGCCGGCGCGAAAGCAGCAGTCGTCCATGGCGTTATAGATAAGCAGCGTGGGCCGCGGCGCGCGCAAGGCGGTGAGTTGCGCGTAGTCGGCCATGGCGCGCATATCCGGGGCGTTCTGTTCCGCGTCCCCGGCATATTCTGGATGTTCAATCGCTGTGGTGAGCGAACTAAAACCGGCCACCGGCAGCGCAGGACCAACCCGGGTATCGAGCGAGCTCAGCAGCATGGTTTGCCAGCCACCGCCGGAGAGGCCGGTGACCCCGATGCGGTCGCGATCCACCCGCGGGTCGTCATACAGATAGTCGATCCCGCGCCGCATCGCCAGGTAAAACAAGCCGACGCCGTTGGCGCCCGCCAGGTCGAGCATCCCAATCTTATTGTGTTCATTGTCGGGCGAGCTCAGTTCTCCCATCCCGATCCACTCCAGGCTCAGCGCGAATATCCCACGACGGGCCTGGTTAATGCAGCGCTTCTGCTTATGTTCGACGGCCTTGCCGCCTGCACCATGCCCGTTCACATCAAGGATGGCGGGCATCTTGCCGGTGACATGCTCGGGCTCATACAGCAGCGCGGTCGAGGTAAACCCGGGAACGATTTCGTAACGCAGCTTGATAATCCGATATCCCGGCCGCGCTATCTCCCCTACCTTCTCGAATTTCGGTTTGGCATCCACCCACTCGCGCGGCCAGCCATGATAAATCACCGCTAGCTCGTGCTCGCGCAGAGCGTCCTTCGGCAAGGCTTCAGGAGCCGGCAGCGCAGGTACCCGCTGCAACATAAAGTGCCGCAACTCTTCCCCCACCAGCACCTGGCTTGTAAGCGGTTGTTTGAGCAGCGGCTCCATCGCATCCCGCGTCACCTGCGCCGCAGCGGGTAACAGGCAGAAGCTGAGCAATGCCGCGCATAAAAAACTATTCCTCATTCGCCGCCCTTTGCTGATCTCGTCACGGAGTTTGGGTGCCCCATACTTCTTGGCGAAATCAGCAACTTAAACCCCGTCGCCCGGCGCGGCCGTGACCTGGATGGTGGTCTTCATAGTGTGCTGCTGCCCTGCCGCAAGATCGACTGCACAGGCGCGCATGTTACTCCCTTCCACGCAAGCCATGCTGCGCCACTCGTCATCGCCCAGGTCGGCCAGCGAGTGCGCCCCTTCAATCCAGGGGTTCCATACCACCGTCGAACGCGAATTCTCTTTCACCAGCCGAATCCGCCGCCGCAAAACCGGATCGGCAATCTCCACCGCGTGTGTTGTGTCCAGGTAAGCGCGATCCGTCGACGCGGTAAAGACAATCTCCCCCACCTGCTGCTTCTCCAGATTGTTGTCGGTATTGTCGAGATAGCGCACGCCATCGAGACCGCTGATACGCACCGCCGCAGCATCGCCCACCCGGTAATAGGTATGCAGCGCCTCCTCAAAGCGGCAGCCCACGGCGCTGGTGTTGCTCATCACCAACTCCTGCACCAGCTCCGCTCCCACGGTCACGCGGTGCACCAACCGAAAATCATAAGGCCACCACGCGCGAGTGCTTTCGTCGCTCGCTGTCGAAAAGGTAACCACTACTGTGCCTCCAGCCCGCTCGATGGAATCAAGCTGCCACGCTTTGGTGCGCACAAACCCGTGCGACGGCGCCTTAGGATCGTCGAGCTTATTCCGAAACCAGGGAAAGCAGACAGGGATACCGCCGCGGATGGCTCGTCCTGCCTCAAACTGCGATTGCCGGCTAAGAAAGATCACCTCTTCGGCCCCTGCAGGGCGCCACGATGTCACCTGCGCGCCGTGTAGATAGATATCGGCCGTGGCCGCCGGCGTGGTGATCGAAACCCGGGGCAGACCGCCGTTGCCGGCATCGATCTCGGCTACGCCCGGGATGGCAAATCGTTGGTTTAATTCCTCGATGGTGGTCATAGATCACTTGCATCATACTTGCTCTATGCCGATCGATCCACGCAGAACCATCGCCGACCTCGAGCAGCTTCGCGCGCTCACCGCCAACGAGCATGGAGCGCAGCGAATCGCCTGGACCCCCACATGGTTAAAGGCCCGTGCCTGGTTCCAGGCCAAGCTGGCCGAGTTTCCGGTGGAGCACCATCTCGATGCCGCCGGAAACTCCTGGACCACGCTCCGTGGTGAGTCCGAAAAAGCTCTGATCCTGGGCAGCCATCTCGACTCGGTACCCAACGGCGGCTGGCTCGACGGCGCCCTGGGTGTGCTCGCCGCTTTCGAAGTGCTGCGCGCGATCGCCGAGGACTACCACGGCAAGCCTCCGGTCACGATCCGCCTGGTCGACTGGGCCGATGAGGAAGGAGCCCGCTTTGGCCGTAGCCTCTTCGGCTCTTCGGCATTCGCCGGCACCCACACCATCCAGGCCGACCGCAGCCGCACCGACCGCGACGGCGTCACCCTGGAAGAAGCCCTGCGCCAATGCCAGGTCAGTGTCGAACGCATCGGAGATGCCGGACGCGAGCGTGGCCAGGCCGGAGCCTATCTCGAACTACACATCGAACAGGGTCCAGTTTTGGAGCGCATGCAGTTACCCCTCGGAGTGGTTCTCGGCACCAAGGGGGTCGAGCGCCACGCCATCACCTTCCACGGCCAGGAGGCTCATTCCGGCTCGACCCCCATGGCGGTACGCCGCGATGCCTTGGCCGCGGCAGCCAAGCTGGCACTCGAGATCCGGCCCATTGCCCGCAAGCATCCCGACGCCGTCGCGACGATGGGAAGCGTAAAGACCTTTCCCGGAATCGTAACTGCCGTGGTTGGCCGCTGCGAAACCACCCTTGACATGCGCGACCTCGACGCCGGCGTGCTCGCCTCCATGCTCGCCGAAGCAAAGGCCGCCAGTGAGCGCTTCGCCGCGGAAGAAGGCTGCACGGTGGAGTGGTCCAGAATCTGGAGCATCGAGCCTATCCCGTTTCACTCCGAGCTGATCGCCTTCTGCGATCAGGCAGTACGCGAGACCGCAGGAACTTCGCATCAGCTTCCTTCGGGCCCCTTGCACGATGCCGCCGAGGTGGCGCGCATGGGCATTCCGACGGTGATGATGTTCACGCAATCCCTGGCCGGGCTCAGTCACAATCCCGCTGAGAACACCCGCATCGAGCACCTGGAACTGGCCGTCGCGGCCTTCGATCGCCTGGCACGCAAGACCATTCCCTGGGTGTGAACCTTTAATAACAAAACAAGCTATTAAAGTTTCACGCCCTATGCTTTAATAACACCAGTAGCTGTTAAAGCATGCCCCTTGCCCTTCCCGTTTCCGGACGCAGCCGCTACGTGACCTCAACGCTCACGGGAGAGCGGGTGCGTGCCTTTGTTCCCGCGTCTCTGCCGCCGGCCCGTCGAACCCTTGATCTGTCTGCCCTGCAACCGATTTTGGCTGAGGCAAACCAGGCCATTGGCCGGCTCGACGGTGTGACGGCCAACTTCCCCAGCCTCAAGGTCTTTCTCTATTCGTACGTCCGTAAGGAGGCGGTATTGTCCTCGCAGATCGAGGGCACGCAATCTTCCCTGTCGGACCTGTTGCTTTACGAGAATGCCGAGACGCCGGGGGTACCGTTACACGACGTGCAAGAAGTTTCCCACTACGTGGCCGCGCTCCAACACGGGCTCAAGCGGCTCGAAGGTGGCTTTCCGCTCTCGCTTCGCCTCATGCGCGAGATTCACAAGGTATTGCTGCAGAAAGGGCGAGGCAGTCACGCCAGGCCGGGAGAGTTCCGCACCAGCCAGAACTGGATCGGCGGTACCCGGCCGGGAAATGCCGCTTATGTGCCACCTCCGCCTGAGTTCGTCATGGACTGTATGGGGCAGCTGGAATTATTTCTCCATCAGGAGGACGACGGGCTTCCCGTATTGATCCGGGCCGGGTTGGCGCATGCCCAATTCGAAAGCATCCATCCTTTTCTCGACGGTAATGGACGGGTAGGCCGTCTGCTCATCACCTTCATGCTTACCGCAAATAAGGTATTGCATGAGCCCGTGCTCTACCTCAGCTTGTTTCTCAAAAAATACCGCCAGGATTACTACGAGCGGCTTAACGGAACGCGCCGCGATAAGGGTTGGACGGAATGGCTTGACTTCTTTCTGCAAGGCGTGCGGGATACGGCGAACCAGGCAACGCAGACGGCGATTGCGATTGAAAAGATTTTTCGCGACGACAACGAGACGATCGAGCAGCTCGGGCGGGCCACGCCCTCCGCCATGGTTATCCATCAGATTGCGCAGGCCAACCCGATCTTATCCATCAGGCACGTTACCCAGGAGACTGGGCTCAGCTTTCCCACCGCGTCGGCGGCGATTCAGCGTCTGTCTGCCGCCGGCATCCTGCATGAATCCAGTGGCAAGCGCCGCGATCGGCTCTTCGTTTACACGAAGTATCTCGACATCCTCAATCGCGACCTCTGATCTATTTTCCCTGCATTGCCGCTTCCACTTCATCGGCGGTGTGTGGCAGCTTCTCGGCGAAGTCGATCAACTTACCCTGCTCATCGACGTAAAACGTATCTTCTATACGGACACCAATTTTCTCTTCCGGAATATAGACACCCGGTTCAATCGTGAACACTGAGCCAATCTCGAACGGCTTGTCGTAATCGTAAGGATCGTGCACATCGATCCCCACCGAGTGACCCAGCCCATGGAGAAAGTACTTGCCGAGCGGCTGGCCGTGCAGATCTTTGCCATGGGTGTTGATGTACTCGTAAGCGACCTTATCCAGCGTCATCTCCGGGTCTGCACGATGATCGATGTTGCCCATCTTCGACTTACCGGCAACAAAGGCTTCCCGTGCCGCCTGCTGCGCGCCCAGCACAATGTTGTAGATCTCCTTCTGCCGCGCGGTGAAGTGGCCATCCACCGGCATGGTCCGGGTCAGGTCGCTGGCATACATTTGGTACTCTCCCGCCGCATCAATCACCACCACATCGCCCGATTCCATGATCCTGCTGTTTGCGGCGTAATGGAGAGTGCTGGAATTGATACCGGAACCAACGATCGAAGGATAGCTTGCGCGTTCGCATCCTTCGGCCATCATGGTGGCCAGTTCTACTCCAGCAATGGTGCGTTCTCGTACGCCCGGCTTGATGGCGCGCATCCCGGCCAACTGAGACTGAATGGACGCGTCCGTCGCCTTTTTGATCAAGGCAATCTCCGCCGGGCTCTTGACCATGCGCAGCGGCACCACCAGTGCACGCACGTCATGCGTGGCGGGCAGATCATCGGTACCCAGAACCGTCCCCGTGAAGCCGAGGGCAGCAGTGGCCACCGCCATATCCTGTTGTGTCCACACTTGTTTCTGCCGAGGCAAGTCCTCGCCCAGAAAGCCACCAAAGACTTTCGGCAGATCGGCCAGCGGCATTACCTCGTCGACACCCAGCAGCGCAGCTGCTCCGGGCGTCGCGGCATCCGTCTTCACACCGGTGTACTTCTCCCGGACGAGGTTGCGCATCGGCAGAAACAGAATCTCTCGGTAGGGATGCGCCGGAACCACGGTGCCTAACCGGGTGGTGGTCGCGGGTCCGTCCCCGATCACGAGTAGCGCGCCGCCAGGCTCGTTCAAGCCGGTCAAGTAGTAGTAGTCCTCGTCCTGACGATAGTCCTGGTACTCGAGGGGTGGCTCGTGGGCAGCGAAGATCACGGCCGAGCCACCGTGCAACGCAGAAGCAAGTTTCACCCGGCGTTGGTGGTACTCAGAATCCAGGGCATGGGCAGCCTGCGCACCCAGCAATAGCAGCAACAGAATCTTTTTGCTCATCCCCTGATCTTACTCAACCGCATTCTGTGGAAAGAACAAAGCGAACACCGTGCCGTGATGCATGGCCGCGGTACTGCTGCGCAGGCTGAGCTGGCCGGAGTGCTTGCGCAGAATCCCTTCTGTCACCCAAAGACCCAGGCCGATACCCACCGTGTCTTTAGTAGAAAAAAACGGCTCAAAGATGCGGTGCTGAATATCCCGTGGAATCCCACATCCCGTATCAGCGACCGTGACCCGCACCCCTGGCACCCCCGCAGAGGAGGCCGCACGCACGCGGACCAGCAACCGCCCCGGCTCCTGCATGGCATCCAGGGCGTTGCCCACCAGGTTGGCGAACACCTGGCGCATCTCGTCCTCAAAACAGCAGATCCGGGTGCCCGCCTGGCACTCAGGGAAAATGTCAATCCCGCGCGCCATCAGCCGCGGACGGAACAAGGTCAGCACCGACTGCATGATCTCCGCCAGGTCCGCCCACGCGGCCGCCTTGGCCTGGCGATGGAATCGCAGCGTCTGCGTGGTGATGTGCGAAACCCGGGCCAACTCCTCATCTGCGGTTTGCAAAAACTCCCGGGTCTTCGGAGAGAGATCCTTGTCCTGCAAGGCCAGATACAAGGCATTCACCACCGAAGACAGCGGATTATTGATTTCGTGCGCGATCGATGCCGCAAGACGCCCGGTTGCTGCCAGCTTCTCACTGCGACGCAAAGCCTCTTCTGCCAGCTTTTGATCGTGGATGTCGGTACAGCTGCCGACCCAGCGCTCGACCGCTCCCGCTTCGTTCCGCATCGCCAGCGCGCGCGCCAGGAAATAACGGAACGCGCCGTCCTTGCGGCGCATCCGCAATTCAATCAGGTACTGTTCTCCGGTCGCCACTGCATCCATCCATGCCTGGATTACCCGCTCCACTTCCTCCGGATGCAGAAAGGTCCGCCAGTCGAAGCCGACTGCCCTCTCCGGCGGAATTCCGCAGTAGTCCAGAAAACGCTGGTTGAGATAGATCAGGGAGCCCACCGGATCGCTGACCCACACCAGCTCGGGTAGCACCTCCGCCAGCACACCGAACCGCTGCTCCCGCTCCCGCACCGCTGCTTCGGTAGCACGCTGACGAGAAAGGTCGAAGACAAAGCCGATGTATTCGTCCTGTGATCCTTCGAGCAGCGCATAGCCACACAGGATAGGTATCCGCGTGCCATCTTTGCGGATGTACTCCTTCTCGTACGGGGTGCAGCTACCCCGCTTCGCGGCCTCGGCAATATGGGCGGCATCGATCGCGGCGTACTCCGGGGGAGTCATGGTGTCCCATCGCACCCGCCCTGCTTCCAGGTCCTCACGGCTGTAGCCGGCGATACGCAGCAGCTCGTCGTTGCCGTCTTTGAATCCGCCAAAGCGATCAGGCCGGCCGATGCCCATCATGTTCGACTCGAACAGCTTTCGATAGCGCGCTTCGCTATCAAGCAACGTCTCTTCCAGCCGCTTGCGTTCCCCAACATTGCGCGAGATGCCGACCAGACCTATCACATTCCCGGAGCTGTCGCGGCAGACAGACTTGATGGCCTGCAGGAAGAGGACCTGATCATGACCCTGGATCTCCTCTTCAAAACTGAGCGAGCCGCCAGAAGCGTAGACGGCGCGGTCCTGCTCAACGATCCGCCGCGCCTGGTCGGGGGAAAAAACGGCGAAGTCGTCCTTGCCGATGATCTCGCCGGGCGCCATTCCCAGAAATTCCGCGCCGGCCTGGTTGACGGCCAGATAGCGGCCCTGCAAATCCTTCATGTAGACGAAGTCGTGCAGGCCATCGAGAAAATACCTCAGCAAGTTGTCATTGCCGGCGGACGCAGGGAACTCAGAAGGCAAACTCATCGTGATGCGGGAAGAAGCAGTCTGAGTCTACGGGGATTTGTCTCGATAAGCGAATCAGAAAGGCAAAGGCAACAGATCAGGTTCGAGCCACGCGCGCCGAGCCTCCACCGAGAACAACCGCGGGCGGGACCAATACTCCAGCAGCCAATTCGAATGCCCGAGTGGCGAGGCCAGCAACGCATTGCAGGTGGCATAGAGAGGTCGCGCCGGGCTGCCGTTGAGAAAGGATGCAGCCCCCCGGATCGACGCCTGGGTGATGGTTTCGTGGTAGCCGGCGTCGTCGGTATTGGCTCCGCCGACGGATTCGTTGTAACTCCGGATGTAGCCGGGCAAATCGCGAGCGACCTCCGCCGTGGTCCGATGCGACAGCAGCCAGAGCGTGGAGGCAAAGTGAGCGGCGTGGGTCCACTCCGCCTTTGGCAGGGTGCGATCGATCAGGCCATGACCGATGCGCAGAACTTCCTCATCACAGGTAAACATTGTCAGCTCCAATAAAAAACCCGCCAGTCATGGCGGGTTGGTCGGTGTTCTTAGTTCAGCGAATTAAAACTTAGGCTGCACTCATCTCCGATGACCCCGCATACAAGGCAAACCTTGTTGTTGCGTGGTCGTGGTGGAGAGCGGGAACATCACTTATTAACGATAGCTCACTCGTTGCTCACGGTCCATTCCTTTTCCGCGCGTCGCAGCAGAGCCGCTTTGTCTTCCGGCAGTATCCAGCGTTGCTGCACCAGGTCGTCGAGCGCCTTCGTATAGCGGGCGAGATAGTCGTCACGGTCGCGGTAACGTTCCGCAATCGAGGCACGCGGGTCGTGGGTTCTCAGGCGATCCGCGGCCGTTTTGGGAAAGGGCAGATACGATGCCTCGAAGGCGACCCGTTGATCGGGTGCGCCGATAGAAGGATCGCGCAGGTTCCACCCTACGTAGGTGGCCAGGGGCACGGTAATCTCCGGCAGGTGCACGCCGTCGCGTTCGTTGCCATCGGCGTCCACCTGGGGGACGAGCACCGGGAAGGCGGGGCCAACCTTCGGCGGTACGATGCTCGGGTCAAGCCGGTAGGCCTGGTTCGCCTCGTGTGGCCGATTCACTCCCGGGATTGCCGGCAACGCGTATTGGTTGAGCGGCACCAGGTTGCCATCGGCGATCCGGGGATAGTTGCTCGGCGGAGGCAGCGTGCCGTTGCGCACCCAGGCATCCATATTCGCGATCATGGCGCGCCAGAAATAGCGGATGGGCAGCGGCGATTGCGGCTGTTGCCCCAGTCTCGTCGCCGCTTCCCCTCTCCGGCGGAAACGGCCCCGAGAAATGCTGCAGTCCGGTGAAGTGATAAATCCGGACGTCGTCGCCGATGACGGCATCCTTACGGCCATCGGCTGTAATGCTGATCAGCGAGGCGACCCGGCCCCAGTACTCGTACGAGGTGTTCGAGAAAAAGATCTTCGGCACCACCTTGTCGGCGACCGCCCGGTCGAGTAGCCCAGCGGTCTTGCCGGTGAGCGGGTCTCTTTCCGGCTGGTCGGTAAAGGGAAAGATGTCGGTCGGAAAGAAAACCGCCGCCGTCGGTTGGGCGTCGCGCGAGGGCTGGGCGAAGCGGTAGTTAAAGCTGCCCCTGCCTGCTCCGGCAACGTGGGCCAGGACGCCGTCGAGGGCCACCCTTCCCTCTTCATCCGCGTTGAATCCTTCATAAAGGAAGTCGCGCAAAAAGCGCCCGTTCTGCGAGATGCCTTCGCCATAGATCCTTTGCGCCGGAGCAATGGCATTGGGATCGTGTTTGGCATAGGAAGCAAAATCCCGGATCGCCGCGAAACCGCCGCCGGCCACCACCGGGTCCGCGACGGCGTAAACGTATTCGTAGATCTTGCCTGCCTGGAACCCACCGTTGAGGCGGATCGTCCGGTCGCCCACAAACTGCCACTGGCTGCGGGGAATGAGAGTGCGCGGCGCATCGCGGAAGGGCCGGACGGTGAGGACATTGCGTGGATCCTCCGGCGACGCCACGGGATATTCGATGCCGCCGATGTTATTCCCCATGAGGTGTCCGAGGGGGACCTCGGGCCGGGCCTTGCTGAGCATGAAGTCACCGCGCAGCAGGCCGGTGATGCTCTTGCCGTGGTCTTTGGCGATGGGCGCATAGAAGCGAAGAGCTCCGGGTGCTTGTGCATCCCACTGCCAACCCACGCTCACGACGGTAAACCCCTGACGCAACAACCAATCATCGTCTCCATCCACCAACTGGAGAATGCGGGCATTGCCCCGGTTGGGGACTTCCAGAATCATCGATCCGTTGCCGTTCTTTGGACGGACGGCAATGAAGTCGGAGGAGAACTCGACTTCGCCGTCTTTGAGGTTCACCGCGTTGGCGAGGTCGACGATACGCTGATTGTGCGGATTGGCAACGGGCAGCGAGAAGTAAACCCGCCCGGTGATGCGCTCATACGCACCATGAAACGTATCGCTGCGGGAATCAACCTGGACGCGTACCACCCGCGCATGCAGCGGCAAAACCAAAGCCAGAAACAAGATAGCCCACAAACGCATGGCGCGAGCATAGCACGTGATTTAAAGTCACGCGCTCACCCCGCCACGAAGCTCGGGTGCCCCATATCTCGCTCGTTTTTCGCGAGATGTGGGTCTACCATGGCTCTTCACCGGAAGCTTTTGCGGTAGACCCAAGCTTCGTCGCATCCGCGATAGTGCATAATTATGGTCTCCGAAGCAGAAAGAGGGTATTCCGTTTGAGTAGCCCAACATCCTTCGTGCAGCAGGCGCCGGTGCATCCGGAAACCTCCGCGCGGTTCGGCGATCTGCACCCGCCGTTCGACCGCCAGGCAGCGATGCCCGAGGCCAACCGCTGCCTCTACTGCTTCGACGCACCCTGCACCACAGCCTGCCCCACCCACATCGACGTTCCCAAATTCATCAAGAAGATCGCCAGCGGCAATCTCGCCGGCTCCGCCCGCACCATCCTCGACGCCAACATCCTTGGCGCGAGCTGCTCCCGCTGCTGCCCGGTCGAGGTGCTCTGCGAAGGAGCCTGCGTCCTCCACCGCTACAACAAGCAGCCTATTCAGATCGCCCGCCTGCAACGCTTCGCCATGGATACGCTCCATGCCAGTGGTGCCCCCTTACCCTTCACGCCCGCGGCCGATAGCGGCCTCTCCGTGGCCCTGATCGGAGCCGGCCCCGCCTCGCTCGCCTGTGCCGCTGAGCTCCGCCGCCGCGGTATACGCGCTCAGCTCTACGATGCACGTACGCTTCCCGGTGGCCTGAACACCTACGGCATCGCCGAATACAAACTGCCTCTGGTCGAAAGCCTGCGCGAGATCGAGATGCTCTCCCAACTTGGCGTGGAATTCCACTTCGACACCAAGGTCGACGGGGAGATGCTCGCCCAACTGGAACACGACCACAACGCCGTGTTCCTCGGAATCGGCCTGGGCGCAATCCATCAGCTCGGCATCGAAGGCGACCACCTCCCCGGCGTAACCAACGCCCTCGATCTGATTGCCGGCTACAAATCCGGAACCCTGACCAACATGCCGCCCCGCGTAGCCGTTATCGGAGCCGGCAACACCGCCATCGATGCCGCCATCGCGTCCGTTCGACTCGGGTCGAGCGAAGTACACATCATCTATCGCCGCGGCGAAGAGCAGATGTCCGCCTTCAAATTCGAGTACGAGCACGCACGCCTGGAAGGGGTAAAGTTCCTCTGGCATACGCAGCCGGCGCGCATTCTCGGTGGCCACACTGTTGAAGAACTCGAACTGACCAGCCAGGGATCCACCTTCCGCCTGGCGGTCGACACGGTGGTGTTAGCCATCGGCCAAGCCACGCATGCCAGCGAGCTCGCAACCAGCCTGCAACTGGAACAAGGACGGATCGTGATCGACCGCGTCACCGGCCAGACTTCGATCCCCAAATATTTCGCCGGTGGCGACTGCACCAACGGAGGCCGCGAAGTTGTCGACGCGGTCGCCGACGGAAAACGCGCGGGCATCGGCATTGCCGCGTGGCTGGAGGCTCCTGTTGCCAACGCTTGAAACTACCTTCTGCGGAATTAAATGCCTCAACCCGTTCTGGCTCGCCTCAGCCCCACCCACCAACTGCGGCGAACAGATCATGCGCGCCTTCGATGCCGGCTGGGGTGGAGCAGTATGGAAGACCATCGGCGAGCCCATCACCAACGTCAGCTCGCGCTATTCCTCCATTGATTGGGAAGGCCGCCGCATGATGGGCTTCAATAACATCGAGCTCATCTCGGACAGACCCATCGAAGTCAACCTGCAGGAAATTGCGGAAGTAAAACGCCGCTACCCGAAACACGTCGTCATTGCGTCACTGATGGTCGAGAGCAAGCGCGAAGTCTGGCACGACATCGTGCAACGCGCCGAAGACGCGGGTGCCGACGGTCTCGAACTCAACTTCGGCTGCCCCCACGGCATGAGCGAGCGCGGCATGGGCTCGGCGGTGGGACAAGTCCCAGAGTACTGTCAGCAGATCACCACCTGGGTTAAGGAAAAAGCGCGCACCCCGGTCATCGTTAAGCTCACCCCCAACATCTCCGACATCCGCATGCCTGCGCGTGCGGCCAAGCGAGGCGGGGCGGATGCACTCTCCGCCATCAACACCATCAACTCCATCACCGGCATTGACCTCAATACCCTGCAGCCCAACCCCAACGTGGACGGCAAGAGCTCCCACGGAGGCTACTGCGGCCCGGCGGTAAAGCCGATCGCGCTCAACATGGTGCAGCAGGTGCAGTCCGACCCGGCAGGAGCACTCCCCATGTCGGGCATCGGCGGCATCGGCAGCTGGCAGGACGCGGCGGAGTTCATCCTGCTTGGCTGCGGCACGGTGCAGGTATGTACAGCGGCCATGCACTACGGCTATCGGATTGTTGAAGATATGCAGGATGGCCTGCTGGCCTGGATGGCGGAAAAGGGGTTCGCCACCATCGAAGATTTCCGCGGCCGCTCCCTTAACACCGTCACCACCTGGAACAACCTCAATCTCAATTACCAGATCGTCGCTCGTATCCACGAGGACCTCTGCATTGGCTGCCAGCTCTGCTACACCGCCTGCTGGGATGGCGCGCACCAGTGCATTCACCTCGACCGCACGGCACCTGCGCCCGACACCACTCGCACCCCGGGCATGGTGATGGCCGAGGCCGCCCGCCGCATCTCCACTACGCCGATCCCCAAACTCGACACCGGCGGCATCGGCCACAGCAACGCTGTCACCCCGCTGGAGCGCATCCCGCGCGTCGATGAACATCACTGTGTCGGTTGCAATCTCTGCTCCCTGGTCTGCCCGGTCGACGGCTGCATCACCATGGAGCGCATCGACAACGGCCTGCCTCCGCAGACCTGGGCAGAACGCACCGCGGACTTGGCGCAAGCAAAGGCATAGTTATGGGTACCCTGATTCAGAATGGCACCGTCGTTACCGCGGAGAGCCAGCAGAAAGCCGATGTGCTGTTTGACGGCGAGACCATCACGCGAGTCGGGCCCAACCTCAATCCGGCCGGCCATACCGTGATCGACGCCACAGGCCTGCTGGTGATGCCAGGCGGCATTGACGTGCACACGCACCTCGATATGCCCTTCGGTGGAACCGTCTCTGCCGATGACTATCGTACCGGTACCATCGCCGCGGCTGTCGGTGGAACCACCACGGTGATCGATTTTGCCCTCCAGTCGATGGGCCACACCATGGCGGAGGCTCTCGACATCTGGCTCGCCAAGAGCGATGGCAAAGCCTGCCTCGACTACAGCCTGCACATGGCCGTCACCGACCTCGGTCCGGGAGACGGCGGCCGCGGTCTGAAAGAGATGGAGCAGATGGTCGAAAAAGGCATCTCCTCCTTCAAGCTCTTCATGGCTTATCCCAATGTGCTGATGATCGACGACGGGCTGATGTACAAGGTCATGCACAAGGCAGGCCAGTTGAACGCGCTCTGCTGCGTGCATGCTGAGAACGGCCACGTCATCGATGTTGTGGTCTCGCGCATGATTGCGGAGGGCAAGACCGAGCCGCATTGGCATGCCCACAGCCGTTCCGCGAAAGCCGAGGCGGAAGCCACCCATCGCGCCATTCACATCGCAGATATGGCCAATGCCGCGGTCTATATCGTGCACCTCTCCAACGAAGATGCCCTGCGCGAGTTGAAGCATGCGCAAAGCCGCGGTTTGCATGCCTTGGCGGAGACTTGCACGCAGTACCTGGTGCTCTCGCTCGAAGACCAGATGCCGGGCAAGAGCTGGGATGAAGCCAAGTACGTCTTCACTCCTCCGCTGCGCAAGAAGCACAATCAGCCGCCGCTATGGAAGGCGATCGAGGACGGTACCCTGTCCGTCGTCTCCACCGACCACTGCCCTTTCCGCCTCGCGGATCAAAAGTCTCTCGGCAGGCACGACTTCACCAAGATCCCCAACGGTGGGCCGGGCATCGAGAACCGGATGCAGATCCTTTGGCATTTCGGCGTGGTCGCAGGCAAGCTCACCCCGGAGAGATTCGTGGAGCTTTGCTGCACCGCACCGGCGCGCATCTTCGGCATGACGCAAAAGGGTGTGCTCGCCCCGGGCAAAGATGCGGACGTTCTCCTATGGGATCCGAATGCCGACTACACCATCTCCGCCGCTACCCAAAGCATGGCCACCGACTACAACCTGTTCGAAGGCTGGCAGGTATCGGGCAACGCAAAGCACGTCTTCTCCCGCGGTGAGTTAGTAGTGAAGGATGGCAAGTGGATCGGCAAGACCGGCCGCGGCCGCTTTCTGAAACGCGAAGCCAATGCCGGAGGGTTCGCCTGATCACCGCGGACCCAAACCTTTCCAACGCCGACCTCGCCCCCACCACGGCGGAACATCGTACCTGGAACACTTACAATTACATTGCCCTGTGGTTCTCCATGTCGATGGAGGTCACCACCTACATGCTCGCCTCGTCGCTCATCGCCGGCGGCATGAACTGGAAGCAGGCGCTCTTCACCATCCTGATGGGCAACCTGATCGTGCTACTGCCCATGCTGTTGAACGCCCACGCCGGCGCGAAGTACGGTATCCCCTTCCCTGTTTTTGTGCGTGCCAGCTTCGGCCGCATCGGCGCTAACATTCCTGCCATGCTGCGCGCCCTGGTGGCGTGCGGCTGGTTCGGGATTCAATCCTGGCTGGGCGGCCAGGCCATTGCCGCGATGATCGCGGTGGTCTGGCCGAAGACGGCTCACTCGCCCGCGGTGCTCTGGTCCAGCTTCCTTGGCTTCTGGCTGTTGAACATGTTCGTCGTCTGGTGTGGCGTCGAGTCGATCCGTTTTCTGCAAAGCTACTCCGCGCCCTTCATGCTGGTGATGTCGTTTACTTTGCTCTTCTGGATGCTGCACAAGGCCGGCGGCCTGGGTCCGATGCTGGCCGCTCCCAGCCAATTCCATTCGACAGGCAGCTTCCTGCATTTCTTCTTTCCTTCGTTGACCGCGATGGTGGGCTATTGGGCGACGTTGTCCTTGAACATTCCCGACTTCACCCGCTACGCCAAGTCGCAGGACTCGCAGATCATCGGCCAGGCCTTTGGATTGCCGGTTGCGATGACGTTGTACTCGTTCATCGGCATTGCTTGCACCTCTGCTTCAGAGAAGATTTTCGGTCATCCCGTCTGGTCGCCGATTGAGTTGCTGGGTCGCTTCCACCAGCCGGTTGCTGCAGTGTTGGCTCTGGTAGCGGTGCTGGTCGCGACGCTCAACGTGAACATTGGAGCCAACGTCGTCTCACCGTCCAATGATTTCTCCAACCTGGCGCCGCGGCTGATCAGCTTTCGTACCGGCGGCCTGATCACCGGCTTCCTCGGCCTGGCCATGATGCCCTGGAAGCTGATGAGCACCTTCGGCAGTTACATTTTCGGCTGGCTGGTCGGCTATTCCGGCCTTTTGGGCCCGGTCGCAGGCATCATGGTGGCGGACTACTTCCTGATCCGCCACACCCATCTCGACGTGGTCTCGCTCTACCATCGAGGCGGCCCGTATGAATACACCCGCGGCATCAATCCAAGAGCGATCGTGGCCCTGGTCGTTGGAGTCTTCGTCGCCTTGATCGGCTTAGCCGTGCCACCGGTCCGTTTCTTATATGACTACGCCTGGTTTGTAGGCTTCTTCTTATCCGCGGCCATTTATTACCTGTTGATGCGCCGGTATAAGCGCTAAACCGCAATGGAGTTTGGGTGCCCCATATCTCGCTCGTTTTTCGCGAGATGTGGGTCGGCCGCAATGTTTCGGATGAACTGCCGTGGTAGACCCAAGCTTCGTGAAAGAGAGAGCCATGCTGAAAACACTCACCACCTTCACCCTGATCATCGCCGCCTCCGCCTCCGCGCAGGACGAGCGCTCCTATGGCCGCTCGATGGTCGTCACCCCTTATGGCATCGTGGCCACCAGCTACGTTCAGGCCTCGCAAGCCGGCGCCCGCGTCCTCGAACAGGGCGGATCAGCCATCGACGCCGGCATAGCCGCCAACGCAGTTCTCGGCGTCGCCGAACCCATGATGAACGGCATTGGTGGAGACCTCTTCGCAATCTACTGGGAGGCCAAAACCGGCAAGCTCTACGGACTAAACGCCAGCGGGTGGGCTCCCAAAGCCCTCACCATTGACCATCTGGAAGCAAAAGGCATCCACACAATGCCGCAATCCGGCATCGACTCGGTTACGGTTCCCGGAGCCGTCGATGGGTGGACCAAGCTTCACGACCGCTTCGGAAAGCTTCCCTGGAATCAGCTTTTTCAGTCCGCAATCTTCTACGCCAAGGACGGCTACGCGATCCCGGAATTGGTGCATGCGTACTGGGAAATGGCCCTTCCCGACCTCGGAACCAATGGGGAAAGCCGCCGCGTTTATCTGCCGGATGGAAAGCCGCCCGCCATCGGGCAGATCTTTCGCAACCCAGAACTCGCCGCTGCCCTGACGCTGATCGCCAACCAGGGGGAAAGCGCCTTCTACAAAGGCCCCATCGCGGAGGCAATCCTGAAAAGCTCTGACGAGCTCGGCGGCACCATGACCGCCGCCGACCTAAGCGAATACTCCGCCGAGTGGGTTGAACCCATATCCACCACCTACCGTGACTGGACAGTCTATGAGCTGCCTCCGAACGGCGACGGTATGGCCGCGCTCGAAATGCTAAACATCATGGACCACTTTCCGCCGGCTCCGGAAGGACCACTGAGCGTTCCCGAGTTACACACCCGGATCGAGGCCATGAAGCTCGCCTATGCGGATGTGAAAGCCTACGATGGAGATCCGAGATTTGCCACCATTCCAGTGACCGAACTCATCTCCAAGCCCTGGGCCGCCAAGCGGGCTGAGCTCATCAACCCGGCAAAAGCCAATTGCGATGTAACGCCGGGAGCCCTGCCAAAAAGCGATACCACCTATCTCTCAGTGGTGGACCGCGAAGGAAACATCCTCTCCCTTATCCAAAGCAACTATGAACTATTTGGTTCGGACGTTACGGTCAAAGGGATGGGCTTTGCTCTACAGGACCGGGGCGGCCTCTTCAAGCTGGATCGCAAATCACCGGACGCTCTCGCCGGCCGCAAGCGCCCCTTCCACACCATCATTCCGGCGTTCATGCAGCACGGCGACCAGCACATTGGTTTTGGCATCATGGGCGGGATGAATCAGCCGCTGGCACACGCGCAGTTCGTATCCAACGTGGTGGACTACCACATGAACATCCAGGCGGCCATGGAAGCAGCACGCTTCACCGTGAGCGGAAAGCTTGGCTGCAACATCATCATCGAGTCACGCGTGGGGCAGGACGCCATCACCAAGCTTACGGCCATGGGTCACCAATTAAATGTGCGCCCGGAATATTCCGGCTTCATGGGCCGCGGGCAGGCGGTTCTCCACGACAGCACGACAAAGGTGAATTACGGAGCCTCAGAACCAAGAGCCGACGGAGCCGCTATTCCCGAAATGAAATGAGGGTGCCGCTCGTGCTGGGTGGCACCCTCACCACACCGCGCACCGCTTCGCGGGCGCCATCGGCTGGCCGGTCTTGCACGCAAAGGCTCGTTGAAACTCCGGCAGATTCAACACCACCCCATTCGCCCGAAATACTTCCGGCGAGTGCGTGTCCGTTTGCAGAAGTACCTTTAGAGTTTCCGGCCGATCGTTTTGGCACCAGCCCTGTCCGTAAGAAACAAAGAACTGCTGTTCCGGCGTCAGGCCGCCGTACTCCGGCGTTCCCTTGGCCTTCACATCGATCCCCTGCTTCTGCGCCCGGTCGAGGTAGGCCAGGAACGCCAACTTAAGGCCGCCGAGGTCAGCAAGGTTCTCACCCAGCGTGAGCTTGCCATCGACGTGCAGCGTGTCCAGGCCCACAAACCCGTTGAACTCGTTCACCACGCAATCCGCGCGTTCGGTAAATTGCTTGCCATCCGCGGCTGTCCACCAGTCCTCCAGATTTCCCTTAGCGTCGAACTGCCGCCCTTCGTCGTCGAAGCCATGGGTCAACTCATGCCCGATGGTTCCCCCAATGTCTCCATAGTTCACCGCATCATTCTGTTTGGAGTCGTAGAAGGGTGGTTGCAGAATGCCCGCGGGAAAATTGATGTCGTTCATCTGCGGGTTGTAATACGCATTGACCGTCGGCGGGCTCATGTCCCATTCCCCGTGGTCGACCGGCTTGCCGATCTTGCCCAGGTCACGCTTCTCTTCAAAGGCCGACGCGCGTATCGCATTGCCCAAAGCTTCGCCGCGTACGACCGAGAGAGTGGAGTAGTCCCGCCACTTGTCTGGATATCCCACCTTATTCGCCACCGCATGCAACTTCTCTTTGGCACGCACCTTCGTGGCCGGGCTCATCCATCCCAGTAGTTCAATATCGCGGCCCATCGCCGCTTCCACATCGTGGGTCAACTCCAGCGTGCGTTGCTTGTCGGCGGGGCTGAATCGTTGCGCGACGTACACCTGCCCCAAGGCTTCGCCGAGCGCGTCATCGACCGCGGTAACACAGCGCTTCCAACGTACCTTCTGCTCCGGCTGGCCATAGAGCGCCGTGCCATAGAAGCTGAACGATTCCTTATCCAGCGCCTCGGGAAGCGTGCTGGCCGGCAGATGGTGCATCACCGCCCAACGCAGATAGGTCTTCCAGTCCTCGAGGCTGGTGTTCGCCAGCAATTGATTCAGGCCGGAGAAATAGGCCGGGACGGTTACGTTAAGCGATTCCACCGCAGGCGCATGGGCCGCCCGCAGAAAACGCACCATGCTGAACGATGGCGTGCCGCGGTCGAATTGCTCCAGGCTCATCTTGTGATAGAGACTGGCGGGATCGCGGCGCTGCAACGCACTGAGCGCATTGCCGGCGAGCGCCGTCTCCAACCGCAACACGGTATCCGCATCGCGCCCTGCCTGCTCCGGACTCTCCCCCAACAGAATAAACGTCTGCGCGACGTGCGCCCGATACTGGCTCCGCAGCTTTACCGAGTCAGCATCCTGACGTTCGTAGTACCCCTTTTCCGGTAGTCCCAGGTCCACCTGGTCGACCAGAGCAATCACTTGCGTCGCATCCTTGAAGTCCTGTTCCGATCCAAAGGAGAAAAACGTATTCACGCCAAGGCCGTCGAGATACCCGGCAAGTTCCGGAAACTCCTCTTTCGATTTGACTGCCGCCACGCGATCGAGCAGCAGTTGCAGCGGCTTGGTCCCCGCCTGGTTGATGGCGTCGACGTTCATGCAGGTGGCGTAGTAATCCCCAATCTTCTGTTCGTTCGCGGAGCGCTCCGCGCCCCCGGCCGCTGCTTTTTCCAGGATTGCCTTCAACACCAACCGGTTTTCGTCGACCACCTGGTCACTGCGGCCGTACGAGGACTCGTCCGCCGGAATCGGATTCTGTTTTAGCCAGGTTCCACACGAATATTGGTAGAAGTCGACACAAGGATCAACCGTGGTATCCATCAAGCCGGGATCGAGCCCATGCAGCGACTTATCCTGAGCCAAAGCAGGCAGTGTCAACAAAAACAACAGCAGCGGGATACGAACACTCATGGTCGACTCAATGGATTCAGTTTAAGCGGGTTGGGCAGCTTCACCGTTGGAAAACGCGAGCCCACGACACCGCCCGGGTGGTACTCCTTATCCGTATGCCCCTTCCATTGATCTTTATAGAAGTAGACTTCGCGTAAGTTCCCGGTGCTGTAGCGCTCGATCTGGTCGTTGAAGTGCCACGAGCGCGGATGCCCGCTTTCCCCGCCCGCAGAAATCGCACGTGCGCGCACTTTGTCCCCGAACTCCACCACGGCCACAAAGCTGTTGCCGCCGGTGCCATACCACTTTTTTGTTCCTGGATAAGGCCTGGCGCCGAAAGAAGCCAGTGATCCCCACGTGGAAGAAGTGAACCCGACAGGCGTACTGGCCTGCTCATCATCAAACTTCTGGACAATGTCTCCGTTGTTCCTCTGGAAACGATTGATAGTCCCCCACGGCGTTTGCCAACTGCCGAAGTCCGCGGTCAATTTATCCGAGGCGGCGTGCAAGGCCGTCAGCGCCACATCCGGAGCCACCACCGGCGCCTCAAACTCATCTTCATAATTCGTCGCAGCTACTTTGGCAATCTCCTGTCCCCAGAAGACGGCCAGCGAGGTCGCCACCGAATCGACCCCCCAGCGCTGATCCCATCCCCGGAGAGTGGCAATCTGTCCCGCAAGCGCCGTCCTGGATTCGGAAGGCGGCAGGTCCGTCCATGCCTTCACCAGTGCCGGCAGCGGCTTGTCGAACCAGGGCAGATAGCTGTCGTAGGCCCCGGCCATCAGCGACTCCAGGGTGAAGTCTTTCTTGCCCTGCAGCACGCGAATGGCGTGCAGGGTGCGCGCCGATTCTTTTCCGCTTTCGACATACGCGGGGAAATCCCGCCGGCGCAAGCTGCTCTCTCCCGCGCCCCGCCAGGGAGAATCGTTCACGTTGAACAAATATCCGCTGCCGGGATCGAGCAGATGCGGGCTCTCCTCTACAGTCAGCAGGCCTTGCCAGTCGGTCGCCGGGTCGCTGCCATCCACCGGCTTCGTGAAGTCGAATTTGGTATTTCTGCGAGGAATGAAGTTGCCGTGAAAATAGGCGATGTGTCCATCGGCATCGGCATAGATGGTGTTGTTCGACGAGTTCGCCTGAAAATCCATCGTCTTCAGGTATTCCTGATAATTCTTCGCCTTGGTCCGCAGGTAGGATTGGCTCAATGCCTTGATCGGCTCCTGCATCAGCCGGATCGCCACCCATTTGCCATCCTGCTCGCGAACGACGGGCCCGTGTTGCGTGTAATAGACAGTGAACTTCTTCTGTGCTGGGCCGTGGTCCGTGTGATAGGGTACCGTGATCTGCTTTTCGATCATCGGCTTGTCCGCGGTCCCGTATTTGTAAGAGTAATGGCCATCTTTTGCGTGCACGGTTTCCAGGTATTCGTCGACCGCATCCACTCCGCTCGAGGTATGCATCCAGCCCACCCGCGCGTTGAAGCCCTGGTAGATAAAAAACTGGCCCCAGGTCACTGCCCCGTAGGCATCGAGCCCTTCGTCGCTAACCATCTGCAACTCGGAACGAAAATAAAACGAAGTATGCGGATTGATCAGCAAGAGAGCATGTTTCTGCTCAGTGTTTGAGGGAGCGATGGCGATGCCGTTGGATCCAGTGGGCTCCTCATCGGCAGGCGCCCCAGCGGCTAAAGCTGAAGTCGTCTTTAGTCGCTGAGGGCCGTCTTGCCCATAGAACGCTTCCAGTTTCTCCAGGTCTACTTTTTCAACATCGCCCCCGATGCTGCCCTCGGTGAACGAAAGCGCCATCCACGGCTCGAAGTGCTGGATCACCCGCGGCTTCACCTCGGGATGCTTGGCGAGATAGAAGTTCGCGCCGTCAGCGAACGCATCCATCAGCTTGCGCAACCACTCCGGGCTGGCTGCATATTCTTTTTGCAGGTCCGCGGGATCGACGAACAACTTCATGCGCAGATCCTGATAAATCTTCTTCTCCCCCTCGGCCTCGGCCAGCCGGCCCATGGAGTTCAGGTAATTCGTCTCGACGCGGTTGAAGTCATCTTCGCACTGGGCAAAGATCATGCCAAAAACAGCATCGGCGTCGGTCTTGCCTTCAACGTGGGCGATGCCCCAATCATCGCGGATGATGTTCACGCGCAGGGCCTCGTCGGTCCAGCGCGCCATGTCGGTGGGAGCCGCTTTCTCTTTGAAAATGCTGGTAGCGCCGCAGGGCATAACCAGGGCGGCCACCGCAAGTATCACAACAGCGACGTTCTTCCTCATGCGTTTGATTTAGGCCCTCTTGATTGGAATCTCATCATGAAAACTGTACTGGCAGCAACCAGGCTGGGTACTACCAGCATGAGCAGTCCAGGTTGATAGGAGCCGGTGAAATCTTTCGCCAGGCCCATGCCGTACGGACCGATAAAACCTCCCAGCATTCCGATGGTGTTCATGGTGGCGATGCCCGCCGCAGCGGATTTGCCGTGCAGAAAGCTGGTGGCTAGTGCCAGCATCGGTCCCTGGAGCGCGTAATAGCTGACCAGCGACAATGCCAGTGCGGGTACGGCCAGCCAGGGATTCACCGTAAGGCCTCCAATCAGGTAGCCACCCGCCATCAGCACAAAAGGGATGAAGACATGAAAGTAGCGTTCCTTGGTTCGGTCTGAGTGGATCGCATTGAGCGTCATGCTGGCAATCCCCAAAACGGCCATCGCCGCGGTGAGGTAACCGACGTTGTGATTGTCAAACCCGGTAATTGCCTGCAAAATCGCCGGAGCGGAAAGGGAGTACGCGTAACTGCAGCCAAGCATGCACAGAAACACCACGCTGACTTGCCACACTCGCTGATCGAGTAAGGCGCGCGCGATCTTGACCACGTGCCCATCCATGGGGCTCACATGGCGCGTGATCCACTCCCGCTCCTCGTCCGTAAGCCATTTAGCGTTCGCGGGAGTGTCCGGCAGGTAGAGAAGAAAAACGACGCTGAGTATGACCGGAGGCAGACCCTCGATCAGGAAAAGCCATTGCCATCCTGCCAGCCCGGCCTTGCCTTGCAGATCGAGAAGGGCTCCAGCAACCATCCCCATGACTACCGAACTGACGGGAAGCGACACGTAGAAGCGGCTAATGGCGCGGGCTCGCATGTGCGTCGGAAACCATTGCGAGAGATAGAACACGACGCCGGGAAAAAATCCCGCTTCTGCCATTCCCAACAAAAAACGCATGACGTAGAACTGCAGCGGAGTTTTCACGAACATCATGCCCATGGCCAACAGGCCCCACGTGAACAGGATGCGGGAAAACCAGCGCCGCGCACCCACGCGATAGAGCAACAGGTTCGAGGGCACTTCGCACGCAGCATAACTGAGGAAGAAGAGCCCAGCGCCAAAGCCATAAACCGAGGCACTAAAGTGAAGATCGCGATTCATCTGCAAAGAAGCAAAGCTGATGTTGGCGCGGTCAAGGAAAGCGAGGCCATACCCGAGGGCGATCATGGGGATCAGGCGCCAGCTCGCCTTGCGCAATGCAGTCCGGCCCACTGCATGATCCAGCGGAAGAGGAGCGGGGAGCGGCGCAGTGACCGGCATGCAGCACCTCTTGAGGGTGGAGTGAGGAGAGGATACCATCCGCCTTCAGTCTTCGATCCCGTCCTCTGTCGCAATCTTCGCGACCCCACCTCGGCCCCATCGAGCCACGCCATCGTAGAATGAACCCGTGCTCGCCAGGCTGCCGTGGTTCACCGCCGGAGATGTCGATGGTTTCTTCGGCCTCTTCTTCAGCGGCTTTCCCGATCTCCTTCTCATTGTCGGACTTGCCCCGCTCTGCGGCCTCCCACTCAGCTTCGTCGCAAGCCACATCCTGCCCGGCGCGGCGATTTCTATCCTTGCGGGTAACCTTTTCTACGCCTGGCAGGCGCGGCGCGTGGCCCATCGCGAAAACCGCAGCGATGTCACCGCCATCCCGTTTGGCATCAATACGCCCACAGTCTTCGCCTATGTCTTCCTCATCATGGCGCCCATTTACACCCGGACCCACGATGCCAACCTGGCTTGGCACGCGGGCGTGTTTGCCAGCCTCATCAGCGGCATCGTGCAAACGATAGGAGCCTGGTGCACCGACTGGCTGCGCCGCTACACGCCACGCGCCGCTTTGCTCTCTCCTATCGCAGGACTCGCCCTCGCCTATCTCTGCCTGGGCTTTATTTTTGGAGTCTTGCAACAGCCGGCCATCGCGCTGCTGCCCATGCTGGTGCTGCTCACGCTCTACGGCTCGCAGCTGAAACTGCCCTATCGTGTGCCGCCCGGACTATTTGCCATCGGCCTCGGAGCCTTCTTGGTCGCGCTGCTGCGTTGGCTGCACCTCTACAACGTACCCATGCCCGCGCTGTCGGCTGTGCGCCTCTATCTCCCCCACGCGGTCAACATCTTTGCCCTCTTTCAGCAGTCAACCTATTGGAGTTATCTTGCCGTCATCCTTCCCCTGGCCGCGCTCGATACGCTCGCCTCGCTGATGATTCTCGAAAGTGTCAAACTGGCCGGAGACGATTACGCGACCCGGCCCTCCCTGCTCATGAATGGAGTAGGCACCCTCGCTGCCGCGTGCCTCGGCAGCCCCTTCCCTACGACCCTCTATCTCGGCCATGCTGCGCACAAAGCGAATGGCGCCCGCTCGGGCTACTCGATCGTCAACGGCGTGGTGACGCTGGTCCTGTGTACTACGGGAATCCTGCCTGTCGTCCTCCGCTTCATTCCGCTGGAGGTGGCTGCACCAGTCATCATCTGGTTCGGCCTGATTACCGTCGGCCAGGCTGTTGGCGAGGTCCCAGCCGGGCAGGCCATCGCGGTCGTGTTTGGTTTGATTCCTGCGCTCTCCCAATGGGCCGGAAGTATCGCCGACACCGTAGCCCGCAAAGCGGGCAGCAACCTGATGGAGGTTCTTCCGCGGATGGGCGGCGATCTGGCGTTGGCGGGTTTGCTCGCGCTCGGCCAGGGATCGCTGCTGACTTCGATGCTTTGGTCCGCAGCGCTGGCGCTCATGGTCCAACGGCGCTTTGCCCAGGCGGCCTCATGGTTAGCTGTGGCCGCAGGGTTGTCGGCCTTCGGCATCATTCACGCTTACAGGCTCACGGCCAATGGAATTGAGACTCGCATCGGCTGGTGGGTCGCGCCGGATTTCACCCTGGGTTATGCAGGCGGAGCTATGTTCCTGCTGGCCTGTGCGTGGTATGCGCAACGTAAGCCGGTTCATTCCTAGTCGGCGAGGCGAAACAGCAGCTACCGACCGGATCGGCAGCCAAAAAAAACGGGCTGCCTCTTGCGAGACAGCCCTTCTCACCGCAAAACCGCTTACTGAATCGTGACAGTGAATGTAGTGGAGCCGGTAATATTCGCGTTGCTGGTATCAGCCGCGCTGATGGTTACCGTATACGTCCCGGCCGGAGCACCGCCACCCGTGCCGCCTCCACAACCGAGACCCGCGCCTACCGATAGGAAGACCAGCATCACCAACGCAGCCGGCCAACGCTTCCGGCGAATCCCCGGGATCAGCAACAACAGCAGACAACCAACCGCAGTTCCCCCCGCCGCCGCTAAGCGCGTCTTGCCCAGGCCTTTCTGCAGGTTGCCGGTAGCCGCGATGGTCGTAATTGTCACCGTTGTTGTTCCTGTCCCACCCGAGGCCAGCACGACACTCGCGGTTTGCGCTCCCGCACTGCCGAAACCGTAGTCTGCATTCAACGAACTGGCGGACGCGGATACCGTCGCTGTGCCCGCATAGCCGCCCGTGGATGTGAGGGTAATGGTGGACGTAGCGCTATTGCCGGGCGAAGGCGACGAGATCGTAATGTTGGTCGCCGCAATCGTGATGCTCGGGTTGGACACCGTTACGGGAGTGGTTCCGGAAGAAGCCGCATTGAATGCGTCTCCGCCGTAACTGGCCGTAATGGTATCGGTGCCCGGGGTAAAGCCCAGCGATGCAATCGCGTTCACCGTTAGGGTTGCCGTTGCCGTGTTCCCCGAACCCAGCGTCACCTGGCTGACTGCACCGATCGTCTTTCCACCGGTGGTAAAGGTCATGGGGCCGGTGAGGGTCCCCGCGGTCGTCCCACTCACCGTGGCGGAAAGCGTGATGCTGCTCCCCAGTGCCAGGGAGGTTGGGTTGGCAGTGACTGCGGTGGTCGTCACGGCGGTTCCCGTAGCCGCCACCGTCACGGCAGCGCTGGCGCTGGAGGAACCGGTGTAGGTGGTGTCCCCCGAGGAATAGGTCGCCGTCACTGTATAGGTGCCGGCGGAGGGGAAATCGTGCATCAACGTAGCCGTATAGGGAGCCGCGGTCGAGAGCGTTGCGGGTGTTTGAGCCGCACCATCGATATAAAACGTAACCGTGCCGGTAGGCGCCGTCGTCAGCGTGTTGGGAGCCACCGTGGCGGTGAAGGTGACCGCCTCATTAATCACTACCGAATTCGATGGGGTAACGGCCAGCGTCGTCTTGGTGCCGGTAGCGGTCACCAGCGCGGCATAGGCAGTCGCAAAGTTATTGGCATCCACCGAGCCCAGTCCGGTTACCTGGTCATAGCCGGTGGCCGCGGTGTAGCCGATCACGTTATTACTACCCGAGGTCGCGCAATTCGGAGAGCCGTTGGTGCATGGAACCTGATTATTGCCGGTAGTGATGTCATGAAACGCCGACGCATAGGTAGTGGCATTCGAAGCCAGGGAGTAGAGGCTGGGATTGATGTTCCCCAGGCCGCCGCCGCTGGCCAGCTTCTGCTCCGTAATCGCCAGCAAACCGGCGAAACTCGGCGCCGCAAATGAAGTTCCACCCGCCACAGTCAAGTTGGTATCGTCCGTCTGGCCGGGATCGGAGATGCGAAAGCTGCTCGTCTGGCAACTCGAAACGTAGACGCTTCCACTCGTCACCGTCTGCACCTGGGTGCAATACAAGTAGCCGTCGTGGTCGGGGGAGGCATTCAGTGCAATGTCCGGTACATCGCGAAAGCCGTCGGCTGGAATGTTCGGCACGCCCGTCTGCCAGCTCGGCTTCTTCCACAGCAGGCTCACGCCGCCGCCGCCGGCGGAGAGTCCGCCACCGTTGGCGATAGAGAACGTGGTATCGTTCCAGCCCATCTCCGGAATGTACGACTTTGCCGAGCTGATCAAATCGTCGGCGACGGTACCCCCGCTGTTGGCGCTCCAGTAAGTGCCGGCGCCGGTCTGAGGAGCCGCGGCGGTGCCGTCACCCATGAACTCGCTACCGCCCACATCGGTCACATACACGCTGCTGCCTGGGTAATCGACCGCCAGGCCGTTCACCGCCGAAGTGATAGTCTGCGTGGAGCTGTCGTCGCAATCAGCCGCGCCCACATCGCCGGATGCCAGCATCACCGTTTGCCCCTGTGCGTTGGCCTGGGTCAGAAAACCCTCGATGGTCGTCAGATCAGAGGTCGCGTAGTTGGCCTCGCAATCGCCGTAACTTTGGCTAATGATCGGGATCGTGATCCCGTTCACGCTGTTCTGAATCACGTACTGCAGCGAAGTAAATACGTTGTCGGAATTCACCAGGACGATCGAGGCCCCGGTTGCTATGCCACCCGACCACTCGAGATCGAGATCGGTCTCCGCCAAATCGTTCGACGCTGCTCCCGCGGACACGGATAGGGGTGTCGTACCCGGTACTGTGACCACCGTGGGATTATTGACGGAGAGCCCTGCAGAGGAACGGAAATCAGTAATATCAGCGGGCACAATATCGGTCTGCCCAACGATCGCGACGGTGATGCCCTTGCCGGTAAACCCAGCCGTATATAAGGGCCCCACGTCATAAATGGTGGCGAAGTCTCCTGGAGACAGAAAGTGCTGGCCGGTAACTCCGGAGGTGAAATGCGGGTTAGCACTGGCGCTACTACTGCGCATAAAGCGCAGTCTCGGTTTCAGACGAAAATCATTTAAGCCGCGCACGCCGGCCACCATGCCCGATAAGGCTGCCGGCAGCGAAATTTCCGTCGAGTTGGCGAAGTGCGTTTCCCCATTCACGCTGTAATTGTGAATCTGCGTTTGAAAGGCTTTCTCCACCGCGGCAACCGGCCCGCTGAAGGTAATGGAGTTGCTACTCTCCGACACCGAAGTAATGGTGAAACCTTGTTCGCGCAGCCAGTCCGAAACCCGGCTAATATCGGCCGCGCTCATGCCGAACTGTTGCCCGAACTGGGCCGGCGTCAGCCATTTGTGGTAGCTGGGGGAGGCCGAATTTTGCTGCGCCGCGAGCAGCGCTTTCAGGTTTGCCTCCTGTTGGGCAGAGCGCTTGAAGTTGAGGCTCATCCCCTGCAGCACCTTGGCATTGCTCACCAGGCCCTGGTCCATTTCCGTGCGCGCCATGGGGTGCACGCTCCCCGCCAGGGGCATCATGTTGGCGCTCTCGATCGCCTGAATACGGTCAGCAACCTGGCCCTGGGAGCTTGGCGTGAGCATGCTTAATAAGAGGACGAACAACAAGGGGGCAGAGAGATTACTGCATACTTTGCGCAAAGGGCCTTCTCCTAGGGTCGGAGCTCAACTCGAAACTCCAGAACTAGCTAACCGTTAGACGAACGAGAGCAAAAACGTTTTGTCAGGAAAATGTCTTATCCTGCTGTGCTGGATGCACAGACGACGCTGGAAGGCGGCGGGATTACCAGCCACCGCGATTGGTGCCTATATCTTTTGATAGTAGGCTCATGCGGGGCTGAATGGGGTGACTGGCACCCAGAATGTAAAGGTCGCCCCCTGGTCGCGATGGCTGACCACTTCGATCCCTCCGCTATGCGCGCGGAGAATCGCCTTTGCGATGGCAAGGCCCATGCCCGTGCCGTGCAGCACTCGCTGCCGGCTGCCGCGATAAAACTTATCAAAAATGTAGGCCTGTTCCGATTCATCGATTCCCTGCCCGCGATCGGTAATGCTGACGCGCAGCCGATCAGCTTCAACCGCCGCGCCAATCTTCACCGGTGAACCGGCAGGCGAATAGCGGGCTGCGTTTTCCAGCAGATGGCGCAGCACGCGGCGAATCAACTCGCGGTCGAGCGGAATCAGCGGCATCTCCGGTAACTCCAGCGTGACTGGGCGTCCGCGCAGCAGAAGCCGGCAATCCTCCAGCGCCATCTCGATCACTTCCTGCAGCCGCTGCGGTTTGAGGCGAACCTCAATGCCTTCGGTGTCGAGCTGCGCCATCTCCACCGTCTGGCCGATCAGCTTGTCGAGCCGCGCGCTCTCTTCATCAAGAATGGAATACATCTCGTGCCGCTGGCTGTCTTCGAGCGAGGTCTGCGACAACAGGCTTGTCGCGGCCGCGCGGATAGCGGTCAACGGGGTCCGCAATTCGTGGGTCACGGAGTCGAGCAGCGCCGTGCGCAGACGCTCTCCTTCACGGGCCGCTTCCATGCGGCTGGAGCGATCGAGTGCGGCCGCCCGTTCCAGTGCGATCCCCAACAATCCGCCGATGGCGTCATACAAGCCATCGGAATAGCCGTTCCGGGCGCTCGCGGTCATCGCGATCGATCCGCTGGCCCGCATGCCCAGGAGCAAAGGAACGATATGGATTCCGTTGCGGCGCGATCGCTGTCCTTCCGGCTGCCCGCCTGCTGCGCGCAACTCTTCCAAAGAAACGAACGTTCGCCGTGGATCGGAAGAATACGCCGTGTCACTTTCGCTGAGATACAGAACCACCGCCTCAAACGCAAAGATGGTAGCCACCACATGCGGTGCATGGCTGGCCACGTCGTGCAGGTTCTCTTCCATCAACAGCTGATTGCTGAACTCGTAGAGCCGCTCCATTTCACGGCGCCGGCTTTCGCTGGTTGCCGCCTGCTGTCGTTCGCTTTCTGAAATTCTGCTGATAAATATCGCGGAGGCCAGAAACGAAAACAGCGCGATCCAGTTCTGCGGATCAGCGATGGTGAAGCTGCCGATCGGCGGTAAAAAGTAATAGTTATATAACAGCGTGCAGCCGACGGAGAGGCAGACCGAGTACACCAGCCCCCAGCGAAACGCTGCCAGCTGTACCATCACCAAAAACGTCAGCGCCACCGTGGTCTGGTTGACGTGGAGTATTCTGCGATAGACCAACACCACCAAAATGGCGGCGGCGGCCATGACCACATATCGTAGAACCCGAGAGCGCACCATTAGTCGCGATCATAACGTAAGAAATAAGGAAGCCGATGGCGGAACGAGTCCTGGTCGTAGACGATGAAGCGCAGATTACGCGGGTGCTGCGCACCGCGCTCTCTGCCCAGGGATACGATGTGCGTGCCGCCAATGATCCTGAGGAGGCTCTGCGCCTTTTTGAGGAGTGGAGCCCTGACCTGATTGTCACCGACCTGATGATGCCGGTGATGAGTGGCGTGGAACTATGCCGGCGGGTACGGAGTAAAGCGGCAACTCCGATCATCGTGTTGTCGGTGCGGGATCAGGAGCGATCGAAGGTCGAGGCGCTCGATGCAGGCGCGGATGACTACGTCACCAAGCCATTCAGCATTCAGGAATTGCTGGCGCGGGTGCGAGCTCATCTACGGCGCGCGCCGGAGCGGACAGTGGATGCGCCGATTGAGGTGGGCGATTTTGTCGTGGATGCCGCGGCACATACGGCAACGGTGTGTGGCAAGAGTTTGCATTTGACCCCGACGGAATTCGATCTGCTTTTGTTTATGGCGCGCAATGCCGGCAAAGCGATACCGCATCGTGCCCTGTTGACGGCAGTATGGGGCGGCCAGTCGGCGCACCAGCCGGAATATCTTCGCGTGTTTATCGGGCAGTTGCGCCGCAAGCTGGAAGCAGAAGGCCCGCGCGAATACATCCAGACCGAACCCTGGGTAGGCTATCGCTTTCTCCCCGAAGGCGTTCCCGAGTAGGACTTACGCCCCACCACGAAGCTTGGGTGCCCCACATCTCGCTCGTTTTTCGCGAGATGTGGGTCTACCGCAACACTTCACCCCAAAGCTTTTTCGGCGTTTGCAGGACCGCGGATCCCTCCACCGCGCTGCGCTCCGGTCGAGATGACAAAGGAAGACGGGTTATCCCCTTGGGAACCGGGCGCCACCCCATCTTTATTAATTCCTTATCTCTCGCTTACACCCCCCTTAGTCTCCCTGCTTTCCACTAACTACATGCAAGACCTACTCATGATTGTGCTCACGCTTGCGTTCTTTGCGATGGCCCTGCTCTACGTGCGCGGCTGCGAAAAGTTGAGGTAAGGCCGTGTCCCATACCACCACGCTCATCTTGATTCTCACGGTTGCCACCCTCGTCTACCTGGTGATCACGCTCCTGTACCCGGAGAAGTTCTAACATGACCGCCAACGGATGGCTGCAGTTCGTCGTGTACTTTGCTGTACTGCTGCTGCTCATGCGGCCCCTGGGCCTCTACATCGCGCGCGTTCTTGAAGGAGAAGTCACTTTCCTCCGCCCCGTGGAGCGCTTGCTCTATCGCGCCTGCGGGATCCAGGCCGAGCAGGAGATGACCTGGCAGCAATACTCGGTCGCGATGCTGATATTCAGTGTCGTCTCCCTCCTCCTCACCTATGTCATCGAGCGCGCCCAGGCCATGCTCCCCTGGAACCCTCAACATCTCGCGGGCGTCGCTCCCGCGCTGGCCCTGAACACAGCCGTCTCCTTCACCACCAACACCAACTGGCAGTCCTACACTCCCGAGACCACCATGAGCTATTTCACGCAAATGGCCGGTCTCTCGTACCACAACTTTCTGAGTGCGGCGATTGGCATTGCCGTCGCTGTCGCCCTGTTGCGCGGCATCGCACGTAAACAGTCTCTGACCATCGGCAACTTCTGGGTCGACACCACCCGCGCGGTGCTGTACATCCTGCTCCCCATTTCTCTGGTCATCGCACCCGTGCTTATCGGCCAGGGAGTGATTCAGAACCTCAAACCCTATTCCACCGTCTCCCCCCTGCAAACCGGCCAGCCTGCGCAAACCATCGCGCAGGGCCCGGTTGCCTCGCAGGAAGTGATCAAGGAACTGGGCACCAATGGCGGCGGCTTCTTCAATGCCAATAGCGCGCATCCCTTTGAGAATCCCACGCCCTTCAGCAACTTCATCGAGATGGAATTGATCCTGCTGATCCCAGCAGCGCTAACGGTAACGCTGGGCAAGATGACCGGCTCAGCGGGCCATGGATGGGCCGTCTTCGCCGCGATGACGATTCTCTTCGTCGGCGCCTATACGGTTTGCTACTGGGCGGAGTCGCAGCCACATCCGCTTCTCCACAACGTCGATCAGAAGATCGGCAACATGGAAGGCAAAGAAGTACGCAACGGCGTATCGCAATCCGCGCTCTTTGCCACCATGACCACCGATACCAGTTGCGGCGCGGTCAACTCCTCGCATGACTCCTTCACGCCGCTCGGTGGGATGGTGCTGCTGATCAACATCATGCTGGGCGAGGTGGTCTTCGGAGGAGTCGGCTCGGGTCTCTACGGCATGCTCATATTCGTCGTGCTTTCCGTCTTCATCGCCGGTCTCATGGTGGGCCGCACGCCAGAATACCTGGGCAAAAAAATTGAAGGCTACGACGTCAAGCTCTCCATGCTCTACGTATTGATCTTTCCTTTGATCATCCTGGTGCTGACCGCTATTTCCGTGCTGTATCCGGTTGCGCTCTCCAGCCTGACCAACAACGGACCCCATGGATTTTCCGAAATTCTTTATGCCTACGTCTCGACCGCGGGCAACAACGGGTCCGCCTTTGGCGGCCTCAGCGCCAACACCAACTGGTTCAACCTGACCCTGGCCTTCAACATGTTGGCCGGCCGCTTCCTGATGAAGATCCCCATGCTCGCGCTGGCCGGCAACCTGGCGCAGAAGAAGAGTGTGCCACCCTCCTCGGGAACGTTCCCCGTCAACAGCACCTTGTTCACTGTGCTGCTGGTCGGCGTCATCGTCATCGTCGGTGCGTTGACTTTCTTCCCCGCGCTCAGCCTTGGGCCCATCCTCGAACACCTGCAACTTCACGCGGGTAAGACCTTTTAACCATATGGCAGAAAAACTTAGTCTCTGGAACCCCGCTATCATCCGCCAGGCCGCCATCGGCTCCTTCCGCAAGCTCGATCCGCAACTGATGGTGAAGAACCCGGTGATGCTCGTGGTCGAGATCGGCAGCGTGCTCACCACCGTTCTCTTAATACAAGGAGTCCTCGACCACCAGGGCAGCTTCGCCTTCAACCTGCAAATCACCCTGTGGTTGTGGTTCACGGTGCTGTTCGCTAACTTTGCCGAGGCCATGGCAGAAGGCCGCGGCAAGGCCCAGGCCGACACCCTGCGCAAGGCCAAGGGCGAGACGGTCGCGGTCCGGTTGAAGAGCGATGCGAAGGATGCCCCGCGAGAAGAAGTTTCGAGCGCTGCCCTGCGCGCCGGTGACCTGATCTATGTCGAAGCCGGCCACTACATCGCCGGCGACGGTGAAGTGATCGACGGCGTCGCATCCGTAGACGAATCCGCCATCACTGGCGAATCTGCACCCGTGATTCGCGAAGCCGGTGGGGACCGCTCCGCAGTGACGGGGGGAACCAAGGTGCTCTCGGACTGGATCCTGGTGCGCATCACGTCCAACCCCGGAGAGACATTTCTCGACCGCATGATCGCATTGGTCGAGGGCGCGCAGCGGCAGAAGACCCCGAATGAGATCGCTCTGAGCATTTTGCTCTCAGGGTTAACCATCATCTTCCTGCTCGCCGTCGCCACGCTGCAGCCGATCGCGATTTACTCCCAGGCGCCGCAGACCATTTTCGTGCTGGTATCGCTTCTGGTATGCCTCATCCCCACCACTATCGGAGGCTTGCTCTCCGCCATCGGCATCGCCGGCATGGACCGCCTGGTGCAGTACAACGTGCTTGCCATGTCGGGCCGCGCAGTCGAAGCGGCCGGCGATGTGGATACGCTGTTGCTGGATAAGACCGGAACCATCACTCTGGGCAACCGGCAGGCGACCGAATTTATTCCCGCGCCGAATATTAGCGCCGAGCGGCTGGCCGACGCCGCACAACTGTCTTCGTTTTCTGACGAGACGCCGGAGGGCCGATCCATCGTGGTGCTGGCCAAGGAGAAGTACAACCTGCGCGGCCGTGACCTCAACGCCCTGCAGGCGGAGTTCGTCCCCTTCAGCGCGCAGACCCGAATGTCCGGTGTCAATTTCGCCGGCCATGTCATCCGCAAGGGCTCGGTCGATGCCATCACCCGCTACCTGGTGGAGCAGGGTTCGAACCTGCCGCAAAAGGTGCGCGAGAGCGTGGAGCAGATCGCGGGTATGGGAGGAACTCCCCTGGTGGTGGCGGAAAATTCGACCGCTTTGGGCGTGATCTATCTCAAGGACATCGTCAAGGGCGGCCTCAAAGAGCGGCTGGCCAAGCTGCGCGCCATGGGCATCCGCAGCATCATGATCACAGGTGACAATCCCTTAACGGCGGCGGTCATCGCCCGCGAAGCCGGCGTCGACGACTTCCTCGCCGAAGCCAAGCCGAAAGACAAAATGGACCTGATCCGCCGCGAACAAGCCAAGGGGAAGCTGGTCGCCATGACCGGGGACGGCACCAACGATGCTCCCGCACTCGCCCAGGCCGATGTAGGTGTGGCGATGAACTCCGGTACCCAGGCCGCGAAAGAAGCGGGCAACATGGTGGATCTTGATTCCAATCCCACCAAGCTGATCGAAATCGTGCAGATCGGCAAGCAGTTGCTCATGACGCGCGGCGCGCTCACTACGTTTTCCATTGCCAACGATGTGGCTAAGTACTTTGCCATCATCCCGGCTATGTTCGCCGGTGTGTTTCCTGTGCTGAACCAGCTCAACATCATGCATCTCAGCACCCCGCACTCGGCGATTCTTTCCGCCGTGATCTTCAACGCGCTGATCATTGTGGCCTTGATTCCGCTGGCGCTGAAGGGTGTGGCCTACCAGGCGCGCTCAGCGCAGGCGTTGCTGCGGCGTAACCTGCTGATCTACGGAGTGGGCGGAGTGATTGTCCCCTTCCTCGGGATCAAGCTCATCGACCTTTGTTTAACCGGATTGGGATTGTCCTAGTATGCGTAACGAACTCAAGATCGCGATTCGCTTTGCGCTGCTGACCACGGTATTGCTGGGTGTACTGTATCCGCTGGCCGTCACCGCATTTGCCCATGCATTCCTGCGCGGCCACGCCGACGGAGATCTGACCCTGATCGGGCAGAACTTTACCGCAGATCAGTATTTTCACAGCCGTCCTTCCGCCGCTGGCAACGGCTATGACGCAACCGCCTCCAGCCCTTCCAATCTGGCCCAATCCAGCCAAAAGCTGGTGGCTCGGATAGATGGAGATGTCAGCCATTATGCTGCTGAAAATAAAGGCCAGCCAGTGCCGATCGACCTGGTGACCGCTTCTGGGTCCGGGCTAGACCCAGACATCTCTCCCGCTGCGGCCATGTTCCAGATATCGCGAGTGGCTGGCGCGCGCCACCTGCCGGTGGCGGCAGTGCAAGAGCTGGTAAAACGGCATATTCAACGGCGTCAATTTGGCTTTTTGGGAGAGGAGCGTGTGAACGTACTCCTGCTGAACCAGGACCTTGATCGATTGGGGAAATAGGCCGCTCGTCAGGGCATCGAGCGCAGTTTCTTGACGATCTGTTGCAGGATGTCGACCCGAGCAGGAGGTTGGCCTACCTGGAAGACGGCACCGTCGATGAAATCGAGCGGACTTAGACCATCGAGAGGAGCGCCGCGCGATAGACAGCTTCGCTGTTCCCTTCGTCGGCCCGAATGAAAACGTCCAGGTATTAAGTAGCTCGCGGTTCGGCATGAACGCCGAACGCATAGCCCCCCACGATTAGGTACTCAACGCCGTGATCGTTGAAGGCGCGTAATAGCTCTTTCAGATCCAGTGGCATCATTGGCTAGCCCCACGAAAACCGGCAGCAAAGGCATACGCCGCCTCGCTGGCATCCCACACCGCAGTGAGCCGTTCGCCCACGGTCAGACTTTGCCAATGGCGGTATGTCTCCGCTTGTTGCTCCTCGGGATCTGTAACCCGGCGAATTGTACGGTCCGCAGTCATGGCTCTCCTGATCATATCCTTGAAGGCTTGCATACCCTGCAAAATCAATGCATTAGGCAACCCAAAAACGAGATCGCCCCATCCTTGCTGCGCAAGAATGGGGCGATCTCGTACCGGGAACCGGTCTGTGCTTTTAAACTGCCTGCTCGACGTATTCCTCAGCAGGTTCCTGTTGCCGTTGGGCGGCTGGTTGCACCTTCGCTGGTGCAGCGGCGGCTGCTTCGGCCAGATCGACGTAGCCTTGCAGGGTCGCATTGTCTTCAATCGACAGCCGCGCTGCCGCAATATCACCAATGAATACAGCCGAGTGCTTTAGTTCCGCGCGCCCGGTCGCCTTCACACTGCCTTCAACCCGGCCAAATACCACCAGGTCCCCTGCCACGATGTCCGCATGGATCACACCGTTGGCGCCCACCGTCAGCCGCTTACCGGTAAGGGTGATGTTCCCTTCCAATACGCCATCGAGAAAGAAGTCTTCCTCGCCCGTTACTTCTCCGCGAATGCAAATGCCCTTGCCGATCACCGTCCCCGAGCTATTCATCTTGTGGAGCCCTCCGATAAGCAACTCTAGGTGGCACCGATGGGGCAGGCAATCACCGAAACGTCGCAGATGGTACCTAAGGGGTGATGGCCTCAAGTCTGCTGGCAGCTGCGTCGATCGCTCGGGCCTCAGCTTCGAGTACGCCGCCAATAATCGGCGACTCCCGCTCGGCCACGCTCCACTGATGCGCGTCCATCGCCTCGCGCACGCCGGCCAGGGTCTTGACGCCGTAACCGGTGTACGCGCCTGGCGCGTAGATTTGGTTCTTGTACCACGGCCTGCCCGGTAGTCCCTCTGCACGAAGATTGGTGCGGTCGACGAGCAACAGCAAATGATTCACAGCCTGCAGATTCGCATCATCGAGCGCAAGCCCGCGCGCCTGCGCCGCGGTCAGGGCCTTCTGATAGTGTCCCGCAGCACGCGTCAGCGCGACGACTCCGTTGTCTAACGGAGCGAAATTGAGAAACGGCGGCTCCGCCTCACGCTTCGGAGGAAAAGTAGGCTGCAAAGGGTCGGAGATCGCTGTAAACACGCCCTCGTCCAGTTCCAGGTTGCGCTCCTTGATCGTCTCCTGCGTCTTGCTTAGTTCCGTCTTCAGATCCTTGACGTAGCCGGCAATGGTTTCTGCCACAGCCGTGTACTGGTATGGCAGCAGTTCCGCGTCCGCCATACGCATGACGGCGCTCCCGGCGGTCTGCGCCAACGCTCGGCCGTACTGAAACGTCGTATCCGAGAAATGCGTGTAGTAGTAGAAGTCGTCGTAAATGGAGTGATACGAGCTGCCTCCGCCTTCCCCACCAAAACTCATATCGAGCGAAGGAATGGCCAGGTAGTCGATAAAGGGCGCAAAGTCGGAACCATCGCCCATCGCTTCGATGGGGGAGTCTTTGCGAGCCCGCAGCACCGCTCGCTTATCGGCGCTCTTCTCTGTCGACAACGTCTGCAGCCGCGCCCGCTCAAAGATAGAAAATTTGGTCTCTGGATCGGGAACCTGGCGTTCAATTTCGTTGATAAAGTGCTCCACAGAGTGCGCGCCGTCTACGCCGAGAAATCCGCGGTCGGAATCATCTGTGTTCACGTACAGGACTGCATGGTCGTGCAATTCGGCGGCGTGCTGCTCCACCCACTCCGTGGACCCGAGTAACCCCGGCTCCTCCCCGTCCCAGGCGCAATAAATCACCGTCCGCCGCGGCTTCCATCCCTGCTTGCGCAATTCACCCAGCGCACGGGCTTCCTCCAGTTCGGCCACCATGCCGGAAGTGGGATCCTCCGCACCGTTCACCCAGGCATCATGGTGGTTGCCGCGGATCACCCACTCATCCTTGGCCTCATTGCCCGGAATGGTCGCAATCACGTCATACACCGGCTGGATATCCCAGTTGGAAAACATCTTCAAGTGGACTTTTGCCGGTCCCGGTCCCGCGTGATAGGTGATCGGCAAACCGCCGCGCCACTCGTCCGGCACCACCTGTCCACCCATCGCAGCCAATAACGGCTGCGCATCTCCATACGAGATGGGCAGCACGGGAATTTTGGTGATGATCGGCGAATCCTTGATCGCCAGGCGTTTGGCGTCCTTAGTCGCGGGTATCTCGGGGGTCAACGGATCTCCGGGAAAGTTGGTATCGTTCACCCCGCCCCGCTGTACGCTTTCACTGGTCCGGCCCCCGCCCTGTGGATAGGGGACGGCGTCGCTGTAGCCGTCCTGTTGCGGGTCGGAGTAGATAAGGCAGCCGATGGCGCCGTGCTCCGCGGCGACTTTCGGCTTGATGCCACGCCAGTTCTTGCCGTAGCGGGCAATCACGATGGCGCCTTTGACGGAAACGCCCATCCGCTCCAGGTCCTCGTAGTCTTCCCGCCTTCCGTAGTTCACATAGACCAGCGGTCCAGTCACATCGCCATCGCCGGAGTAGGCGTTGTACGTCGGCAACTGCTCCTTTTGCTGGTCCGACGTGGGATCGACCGCAATCGGCGGCTCCGCCAGCTTTGCGGTGAACCTGGTCGGTTCGAGCATTTCGAGCCCCCGCTCTTTGGGCGTCGGAAACAAGACGTAGAAGGTCTCGATGTGGGCATCGTAACCCCACTCGCGAAACTTGCTCAGCAGCCACTCGGCATTGTCCTTGTCGTACGGTGACCCCACATTATGGGGACGAGCGGTTAAACGCAGCATGTCGGCGCGCAGGTTCTCGGTCGAGGGCATGGCGCGGAACTTTCCTTCCCACGCGATCTCAGCCGTCGAACTTTGCGGCGTGTAACCGTCCAAAATTTGCGAAGAGGCTGGCGTCGCAGTTTGCGCCGCAAGCGGCGAAGCAAGGCAACAGCACACAAAGGCGCGGAACCACAGGGGGGCAGGCACGAGCATTACTCCTGTTGATTTAAGTGGGAAAGCGAGAGCCGCTGGCGGCCGTCCCGATCGAAGTTTTCCGGCGCCAGCCACTGCTCAAAGTTAGCCTTACGCTGCGGCCACTCGGAATCGAGCATGGAGAACCACGCCGTATCCCGATTGCACCCTTTAATGATCATGTGCTGGCGAAAGATCCCCTCGAAGCGAAAGCCGAGGCGCAGAGCCGCCTCCCGGGAGGGCCCATTCAGCGCATTGCATTTCCATTCATATCGCCGATAACCCAGATCTTCGAATACGTGGCGCGCCATCAGATACATCGCCTCCGTCGCGCCAGGGCGTCGCTGCAGAGCAGGGCTGAATATGATGTTCCCTACCTCGAGGCAGCGGTTCGCCGGCTCGATGCGCATGTAAGCCGCCTGGCCCACCGGCTTTCCCGTCGCGGTCTCGATAATTGCGAAGAACAGCGGATCGCCCGACTGCGCTTTCTTCGCGAACGCCTCGTCATAGGCCTCGCGGCTCGGGAACGGACCATCGCCCATCCAGCGCCACTGATCCTCTTTTTCCGGCCCGTGAGTCGCTTGGTACAGCGCCTCCGCCTGCGTCGCCGCGTCGAACGGAAGGATGGTCACCAGGCGGCCACGGAGTACGGTGCGTTGCGGCCGCGGCGCGGGCGAAGCGTCAATTGGGATTTCGGTCATCCTTCCCCGAATAATATCCCGCGCGTGTCTGCACCGTTTGATCCTTGTCCTTAGTCGTCAGATGAATGGCGTGGTAACCGCTGCTCTGGTCCTTGGCCGGAGTATATCCGAGGACAAATTGCGTTCGCAGTTCCTCGGCGATGCTCGCGTAGGCATCATCCACCGTATCTTTCTTGCTGATCTGGAAGTACCGGCCCCCGGTCTCGAGCGCGATGCGCTGCAGGATCTTCTTGCCGTCGGGGCGGGTCTGTTGCTGGCCGCGAGGGTAGCGGCCGCCGCCCGGGTAGCCTCCCCCGGGATACCCTCCGCCGGGATAGCGCCTGCCACCGGGGTACCCTCCGCCAGGGTAGCGGTCATCGTCATCCGGATAGGGTCCAGTAAACCCGGAGGAGTCGCGGTCCTGGTGGCCACCGTAATAGACGGTGTAGACCACGGTCTCGGCCCGCTGGCAGGACTCGATAGCGCTATTGAGTGTCTCCTGGCTGCCTCGATCCTCGCCATCCGTCAGCACCACGATCGCCTTGCGGCCCTTCTGCTTTTTCGCCACTTCGTCGCAGGCCAGAAAAATCGCGTCGTACAGCAACGTGCCTGCGCCACGGGCGCGATGCTGGCCGGAACCCTGATCGCCGCTGGGCACCGCTTCCACCGCGGATGGGGTATCGATTTCACCCACCGCTTTTTCCAGCTTGCCTCGATCCGAGGTCAGGTCCTGCAACAACTCCACCTCGCGATCGAAATGAACGACGAATGCGCGATCGGTCGGGCGGGTGATCATCTGGTCGAGAAAGGTCCGGCTGGCAGCCCGCTCCTTTTCCAGGTTGTCGCGCTCGCTCAGGCTGGTATCCACGAGCAAGCCGACGGTCAGGGGAAGATTTGTCTCCTGGTTGAAGTAGCGGATGGTCTGGGGCTTGCTGTCCTCTTCCAGGGTGAAATCGTCCTTGGTGAGGTTGGTCACAATCTTGCCGTGCTTGTCGCGAACGGTCACCGGCAACGTCACCACGTTTACGTCGACGGAGAGAGTCGTAGTCGGGGCAGGGGTGGGGGCAGCAGCCGGCGTTTGCGACTCTGCAACCGGAGCCAAGAGCAGTAATCCCAGCAGAGGAAAAAGGCGAAGGGCAACCATGACATGGTTAGACCACGGAGTCGCCCGTCTTGTCACCTTTTACGCGCGTACGACGGCCTGTGGTTAGGCCTCGAGATGGGGAGGAGGCTCATTCAACACCATCCAATAGAGGCCGAGTTGGGCGGCGGCCACAACGAACTGATCGTAATCCACGGGTTTGATGACGTAGCTGTTGGCAAAGTGGCTGTAGGCGCTCAGCCGGTCCTTATCCTCGTTTGAGGAAGTAAGGATGACGACTGGGAGGTACATGGTACGTTGATCGGCGCGAATGGCCTGCAACACCTCAGGACCGCTGATCTTCGGCATGTTGATATCGAGCAGCGTCACGGCCGGCAGGTCGCGGACATCTCTTCCCTCATACGCTCCGCGGCCAAAGAGATAGTCGAGGGCTTCTTCTCCGTCGCGGGCACGCACCAACGGATTTTTCACATTGGCCCGCTGAAAGGCACGTACCGTCAATTCGGCATCGTCGTTGTTGTCCTCTACCAGCAGGATGGTCTGCTCTTCGAACGTCATCGCATCTCTCCCAGGGTGAAATAGAACGTGGCCCCGGAGTTGACCGCCGCATCCGCCCAGATCCGTCCGCCGTGGCGAGCGATCACGCGCTGAGCGGTGGCCAGGCCAATTCCGGTGCCGGCAAACTCCGTTTCCCGGTGCAGCCGTTGAAACGGAGAAAAGAGCTTACCGGCATGGGTCATGTTGAATCCAACACCGTTATCGCGGACGTAGAACGCCGTGTCATGCCCTTGCACCGTCGTGCCAAAACAGATCCTCGGGTCGTTGTGCTTCGCTGTGTATTTCCAGGCGTTGCTCAAAAGGTTCAATAGGACAATCGTTACCAGGCGTCTGTCGCCCATGGCCGAAAGCTCGCCTTCGATTTCTACCGTGACACTGCGTTCCGGCTCCCGTGTCTGGAGTTCCACAACCAGGCCACGTGCCAACTCGCTGAGATCGAGCCACTCCTTGTGCAGAGGGGCGCGGCTGACACGTGACAAGTCGAGAAGATCGTTGATGAGCGAGGACATCTTCTGTGCCGCCGTCCGCACCCGCTGCAGATACCGGCACGCCTGGTCATCCAGCTTGGTGGCGTATTCATCGAGCAGTGCCTTGCTGAATCCATCGATCGCGCGCAGCGGCGCTCGCAGGTCATGGGAGACGGAGTAGCTGAATGCTTCCAATTCCTTGTTCGACTGTTCCAGCTCGAACGCCCATTCGCGGCGCGCCTGCGCCAGGTCCAGATGCGTCCCTACACGGGCCTTGAGTTCCCGCGCAGAGAAAGGCTTCGTCAGATAATCGTCGGCACCGGCATGCAAACCTTCGACGGCCGATTCCTCGCCGGCGCGCGCCGACAACAGGATTACGGGAATGTCCCTGGTTCTCGCATTCGCTCGTAACCTGCGCAGCAGAGCAAAGCCGTCCAACCCCGGCATCATGACATCGCTCAGAACCAGGTCGGGCAAGTGCTCCTCAACCGCGGCGAGCGCGGCCAGGCCGTCCGCAAGCGTCAGCACCTCATACCGCTCGCCCAGCAGCCGGTAAACGTAATCGCGCATGTCAGCGTTATCGTCGACCAACAGGACTCGGGCCCGCGTTCGCGCTGGAGTATTCGGGGGCAAATCAGCGGGGGGATGATTCGGCTCTGCGTTCGGCAACCAGTGCAGCGCCTCCTCCACATAGGCGCGGGCGGTATTCGCCGGCGATCCGCCGGGTGCGGCTGTGCCGGTGTGCTCCGCAGGAAGGTGGGCAGTCCCGGCCGGCATACTGACAGTAAACGTGCTGCCCTTGCCTTCCTCACTGCTGACATCAATCGTTCCTCCGTGCAGCGACACCAACTCGCGCACCAGCGCCAGACCGATGCCCGTGCCCTCATGGGTGCGCGATTTTACCTGCTCGACGCGATGGAAGCGCTCGAACAACCGGGGTAGCTCCGACGCGGGAATTCCTACACCGGTATCGGCCACCGCCAACTCCACGTGGTCTCCGCACCAGCGAAACGTTACCGTGATGGTCCCCGCAAACGTGTGTTTGCAGGCATTGGAAAGCAGGTTGAGCACGATCTTCTCCCACATCTCGTGGTCCACATAGACCAGCTCGGGCAGCGCGGGAGCGTTCAAGACCAGCTTGAGTCCGGCCTTCTCGATCGTGGATTGAAATAAGCTGGCCAACTCCACGGTGTACGCTGCCAATTCGGTGGGTTGGTAATTGGCGTGAGCTCGGCCAGCTTCCGTGCGTGAGAAGTCAAGCAGCGTATTCACCAGCTTCAGCAACCGCAGGCTGTTGCGATGGGCGGTCTCCAACCGCTCCCGCCGCGCCTGCGGCAGTGGATGGTCGCGCTCCCCCAATTCATCCTCGATCGGTCCAAGCATGAGTGTGAGCGGGGTACGAAACTCGTGGCTGATGTTGGCGAAGAACGCCGTCTTGGCCCGATCGATCTCGGCCAGTGCCTCGGCGCGCTTACGCTCCTCTTCGTAGGCTCGCGCATTCGCCACCTCGGTGGTTACAGCTGACGCCAACAGGTCGTAGAAGGCGCGATAGCTTTCACCCAACGCCAACCGCGGGCTGACCCCGGCCACCATCATCGCGATCGGCCGCTCGCAGCCGGGGGGCGTAATCGGCAACACCATCGCTTCCTTTTGCGTTTCAGGATATTCGCCGCATACCAGCGCTCCGAAGCGCTGGTCAAGATCCGTCACATGCTGGGCTGTACCCGAACGGGCCACCTCCGGCAAAGGCCACAGACCGTCTTGTGCCACATCGACTCCCAGGTTCACGACCTCGGGACTCGCAGAGCCCCCACTCGCTAAACCCGTAGCCGCAATCAGGCGCGCTTCTTTGCCTGAAACATCGACGAGATACAAAAGGATGAAGGGCAGGTCCAGCGGGTGTTCCGCAAGGCTCGAAACGGTAAGCTTGCAGGCATCTTCCAGCGTCTGTGCGTTGCCTGCAGGCGAAGCAAGGTCGTGCAGCGCGCGTGTCCGCCGCTCGCTCAGCATGCGGGCAGTCGTTTCCGTGACCGGATGGAACAGACCAGCCACCCCGGTTTCGTCGCGGATCGGGCTGAAGGAGAAGGTGAAAAAGGTCTCCTCGAGGTATCCGTTGCGATCGAGAAACATCCGCTGATTTTCCAAAAACGAAGTTTCACCGGCCAGCGCGCGGTCAAACGCTTCTCCAATCACCGGCCACGCGGAGGCCCAGCACTCAGTGAAGTCCTGCCCCATCGAGTGCGGGTGTTTCTCCCCGCAGACCGGCCAATAACCGTCGTTGTAGATCTGCACATGATGCGCCCCCCAGGCGAGGGAGATCGGAAAGTTCGAAGCCAGGCAGAGACTCACCGTGGTGCGCAGGCTTTGCGGCCAGGACGCAATCGGGCCGAGCGGGCTGCGGGACCAGTCCATGGACCGGACCAGCTCGCCCATTTTCCCGCCGCCCACAGGCCAGTCTGGCGACGGGCTTACTTGCCGGCGTGTGCTCGGTCGAAGACCCGGTTGCGTCAAAGACATTCGGCTCGAACCTCAGGCTTTAGATCGGCCAGCGAAGAGGATCCATGATGGAAACGTCATGATCCAACGGGGGTTGGGACCGCTTCGGTACTCAGCGGAACGCTCTCTCCGCCGGCAAGAGTGAAGTAGAAGGTTGCGCCGCGGTCGACCTCCGCCTCCGCCCAAATCTGGCCACCGTGTTTCTTCACGATGCGATGGACATTCGCCAGTCCGACACCCGTGCCCTCAAAATCTTCATCCCGGTGAAGGCGTTGGAAGACCCCAAACAACTTGTTCGCGTATTGCATCTCGAAGCCGACCCCGTTATCGCGCACGTAAATCGCAGACACATCCTTCATTCGCATCTGGCCGACCTCGATGACGGCGTGTTGGCGGGGACGAGAGTACTTGATCGCATTGGAAAGAAGGTTCTGAAAAATCTGCCGTACCAGCACCGGATCGCATTCCACAACCGGCAACTCTCCGATTCTCCACTGCACCTCGCGCCCTTCGGTTTCCCCTCGCAGCAAAGCAATGATCTGCTCCACCACTGGGTTCAGGGGGGTGCGTTCCAGGCGCAATGGCTTCTGGCCAGTCTTAGCCAGGTTGAGCAGTTCATCGGTTAACACGCTCATGCGTCGGGCGCCGTCCCGCATCCGTTCGACATAATGCACTGCCTGGTGATCCACGGCTGCGCCAAATTCCTCCATGAAGGCTGCGGCAAATCCCATGATGTGGCGCAACGGCGCCCGCAAATCGTGCGAGACGGAATAGGTAAACGCCTCCAGCTCATGGTTTGCGGCCTCCAACTCCGCGGTGCGTTGGCCGATGCGCTCTTCCAGGCTTTCATTGAGTTTGCGGATCTCGAGGTCCGCCGCTTTTTTCTGGGTGATGTCGCGGAAGGCCACCACCCCGCCGCGCGCCACTCCGTTCTTGTCCTTCAAAGGAGCTGCATAGGCTTCGATCCATACCCCTTCAGTGCGCTCCGGATTGCAAACGAACATCTCGGCGCTACAAACTTCGCCACGAATGGCGCGCAGCAAAGGAATCTGGTCCGCAGGGACCAGCGTCATCATGTCGGGCTGATAAAAGCCGTAGTGCTTGCTCCATGTCTCCGGCGCGATGGGAGCGCCGCCATGCCCCAGAATCTTTGCCGCAGCCGGGTTCCAAAGGATGAATCGGCCTTGTTCATCGGCCGCAACCAATCCCTCGACCATACTGTCGAGCACCGATTGCAGCATGCGCTGCTCCGCCTCCAGGGCCTGTTGCGAGCGAATCAGCTTCTCCTGGAACTGCTTGCGCTCAGTGATATCCCGGGCGATCTTCGCCGCACCGACAACAACCCCGTTGCCATCGCGAACGGGAGAAATCGTGACCGAGACGTCGATGCGGACGCCGTCCTTGCGTAGCCGCACCGTCTCGAAGTGGCCCACGCTTTCGCCCCTCACCATGTGGGCCAGGATCTCGTCGTCCTCTTGCAGGCGGTCCGGGGGAAACAGCATCCTGACCGGTTTGCCAATGATCTCCTCGGCCGCGTATCCGAAAATCTTCTCCGCGCCTCGATTCCAGGCCGTAATCGTGCCCTCAAGATCCTTGGTGATAATGGCGTCGTCGGAGGAGCCAACCACCGCCGCCAGGTGTTCTCGCTGAACCCGCAGCTTGGCGTCACTTTGCAAGCGCGTGGCGATCTCCGCCTCCAGCGCCTGGGCGCGTTGCTCGACCCGCCGCTCCAAATCAGCGTTCAGTGCAAGCACCTGCGTGCGGGCTCGGGCGCTGGTCCCTACCTCGCGGCTGACCATGGCTCCGGCGAGGATGAGGAAAACCATCCCTGCCACGGCGCCCAATACGATGAAATAGCGATTGAAGTGTTGCGCCGTCCGGGCCCGCTCGGTGCGGTCCGCCAGCAGACGATACTGCGCCTCTTCCATATCCGAGACCGTCGTCCGCGCGGCCTCTGTCAGCTCTTCCCCGCGTTCGAGTTCGGCTTCGCTGAGAGATTCCCCGATCTCCTGGCGCGCGGTGACGGCGTCGGCGAGTGACCCCAGCCGGTTTCTAGCCTGGATCTCCAGCGTCTGCAGCCGTCGTTGCTGGGTGGTGTCGACAATCAGATGGTGCAAGCGCTGCAGGTCCTGACCGACCGCATATTTCCCCGCCTCATACGGGTCCAGGAATTGTTCGCCGCCGGTGCGCGCGAATCCCTGGGCGCCAGCCTCCGCGTCCACCAGGTGCCGCAGGGTGGCTTCGAGCGTGGTTCCTACTTCATGGGTGCGCGCAACCCACGCGGCATCGTCGGTCGCTTGCTTCGCCATGCGCCAGGAAAGGAAGCTGATCAGGCACGTCAGCAGAATCGCCAGGGCAAAGCCGGCGTTGACCCGGCGACGCAAGGTTGCCTCGGACTGGGCTTCCACCATCCCGTCAACGGGTTCGTTCACGTCGCGGACCCCAGGGATTTCTTTGCTGAGATGGTCTGCATGCAAGGGGTTCCCGTGCGGGGCGATCCGTTGTGGTCATCGGCAACGGCGGGGTCGGCCTTTAAGCCACCTCCCTCCCGTTGCAGTCCATAGCCGGGCACGGTAACATCAGAAATGACGGTGTGCTCCGCCCATCCTCAGGCGCGCCCTGTCTCTCTTTGCGTTCGCTGGTTACCTGTGCGGAAGTGGTGAAATTGGCAGACACACCATCTTGAGGGGGTGGCGCCGAGAGGCATAGGGGTTCAAGTCCCCTCTTCCGCACCAAAAAAATCGAGGTTTCGCTTCATGATTTGGTTTATCGGTACGATCCACGTAATTGTTTGCCTGATCCTGATCGGGGTTGTTCTGCTGCAGCAAGGCAAGAGCGCTGACTTGGCCGGTGCCTTTGGTGGCCAGGGTTCCCAAACGGCCTTTGGTCCCCGCGGAGCAGCCAACCTGCTGACCAAGGTGACCACCTGGGCGGCGATCATCTTCATGTTTACCTCGATCGGCCTTACCGTCCTGATTCAACGGAGCAGCGGTTCCCGCTCGGTCCTCTCCGGCATCAAGAGCCCCACCACCCAAACCACCCCTGCCAAGCCCGCCTCCAAGTAGCCAGGGTCTCCGTCCCAGACGATGGAGCCCTAAAATGGTGGCATGATCCTTGAGACTTTCCCTGTAGGTCCGCTGCGTTGCAATTGCACCATTCTGGCCGACGAGACCACCCATGAAGCTCTGGTGGTCGACCCCGGCGATAACATACCCGACATTCTTGCCCGGCTCAAAAAGCACGGGTTGACCCTGCGCCAGATCGTCGTGACTCATGCCCATATTGACCACGTGGGGGGTGCGGCCCTTCTGCGCAAGGCCACCGGTGCGCCTGTATTTCTGAACCAGCACGACCTCTCCCTGCTCGACATGATGGAGATGCAGGCCGACTGGCTCGGCGTCCCCACGCCCGCGGTAGCGCCCCCGGACGAGAGCGCGGACGACGGCATGGTGATTGGCCTCGCCACTTTACCGGCCCAGGTGTTGCACACTCCCGGACACACACAGGGCAGCATCTGCCTGCACCTTCCTCAAGAGAATTTGTTGATTGCCGGCGATACCCTTTTTGCCGGATCGATCGGCAGAACCGACCTGCCCGGGGGAGACGGCCGACAAATCCTGCAATCCCTGCGCGGACGTTTGCTGGTACTCCCCGATACCACCCTGGTGATCCCGGGACATGGCAAAGGAACTACGATTGGCGAAGAAAGGCAATCAAATCCGTTTCTTCAGTCGGATTTCCGAATGTAGTACATGAAGTGATCGGCCGAGGTACGCATACCTTTGCAAAAAAGGAACATTTGGCGCCGCTTGGAGCAAAAATATTGGCCGGTAAGTAACTTCATTACTTCGGCTTACAGGATTTCACTAAAGTGTTAGGTGAATGACCCAAAGGTGTTAGTAACTAATTTGAGTCCTCCCTTTTCCTACGTCGTCTTAAATTTGGCCCGTGAATTGCTTGCAGATAGCATTCGCCCCTAAAAGAAACTCCTCTTCTCTCGTAAGCAGGCTAACTACCAGCCATCCCTGACCTGCAAAACCAAAGAAACTGCCAGGGTGGATCACGACCGATCTCTCCACCAGAAGGTCAAGCGCAATCTCTTCATCGCTTTGCGTGCCCGGTACCCGCAGGATGGCATACCACCCTGCCTCAACTTCCAACCGCGTTATCAGGCTTTGCTGGGCAAGAACCCCGTCCAGCGCGGCCAGGTTATGCTCTACCCGCTTTCGAATTTGCCCCTGCACTCTCCTCCGCCCCAGAAGCCAGCTCGGGATTGCACCTTGTATAGGGCTACTCATCGACAAAAACGTGTCTGAGATTACCTCTAATCGCAGCTGGGCCTCTTCTTCGGCAAAGCATGTTATCCAGGCTGCCTTCATCTGCGGCAATCCGGCCACTTTGCTTAGGCCGCTTAGTACAAAGGTCGGTACGGGATGGCTGTCCGCGGCAAAGCTGATGCCCTCTTTTCCGGCTACGCCATAGTCGAGAAACACCTCGTCGACAATGAGCGCCAGGTCATGCTCCCGGCAGAGGGACTCGATCGCTGCCCGCGGAGCAAAGTGGCCGGTGGGATTATTGGGATGAACCACCACCATCGCCCGGGTGCGCGGCGTGATCTGGCGCTGCAGTCCTTCGACGTCGATGTGCCAGCCGTGATCGTAGAACAGGGGGTAGGGCTTCAGGCATACATCGTCCAGCCGGCCGAGAAAGTCGAAGAGTGGATAGCCGGGCTGGCCAATCAGCACCTCGTCCCCGGGATCGCACAGGAGGCGAAAGAGGAAACTATAGGCCTCGCTGGTGCTGGTGGTCAGGACGATCTGGTCCGGACCGACGCTCGCTCCATGGTCTGCGTAGTAGCGGGACACCGCTTCGCGCGCAGAACGCAGGCCTCGAGGATCGGGTGCGTACTGCAACGCTTCCGGGCTCTGCAGCGGGTTCAGTAGCGCTGCGGAGTCGTATACCAACCCGCAGGTGGTTGGATTGGAGGCGGTGAGGTCGTAGAGCGGAATGGCGGCCATGCGCAGGCGAGCCAGTTCCCTGGCCCACGGGGTTTCCGTCAGGTCCCAGGCGGTGCGCGCTGACCAGGAATTTCTCATAGGCATGGTGTAATACAAGCATGGATTTGCAAGCGGTGATCTTCGATTACGGGGAAGTCCTGAGTGAATTGCCCGACGGGCAGCGCCATCGCAACCTGGTGACCATCGCCGGTGTGAAGGAAGAGGCTTTTGACAAAGCCTATTGGGCTCATCGTCTGGACTACGATGCCGACATCCTGAACGGCCAGACCTACTGGCAGACGGTGGCGCGCGACAACGGGGTAAGCTTCACCGCCGGCCAGATCGAGCAACTGTTGGAGCAGGACGCGCTCATGTGGATGAACCTGAACCCGACGATGCTGGCCTGGATTCCTAAAATCAAGCAGGCCGGCTTTCGCCTGGGCATTCTCTCGAACATGGGTTACGGAGTGCTGAACTACATGCTGCCGCGCTTTTTCTGGCTCGCGGACTTCGACTACCTGACCTGGTCCTGCGAGTTGGGTGTCGTCAAGCCCGATCCGGCCATTTATCTGCACACCGTCAAGAAGCTGGGAGTTGCCCCTGACCAGGCCTTATTCATCGACAACCTGGAAAAGAACGTTGTCGGCGCTGAGGCTGTAGGACTACATGCCAATCTCTTCCAAACGGTAGAGCAGCTGCAAGGCGATCTCGTCCGCCGCGCCTTTCCGCTACCACCCTTGGTGTAAATTTTGAGCGTTGCCTCATCCAACCTTCGGTGGCCCATGATTATGACGGGCGTAAGCCTACAGAACACTCTTCAGGTGCAACCCCACTTGGTCCACGATCTCTAGGTCAAAGCCCTGCAGCGCTGGCACGTGCGTCGGTGTATTAGATAACAAGCGGATTTTCCGGATATTCAAATCCGAGAGGATCTGTCCGCCCAGACCCACCTGGCGCAGGATCCGTTGATGCTCTCCACCCCGCTCTTCCCGGTGAAGGCACAAGCGATGCGGCGTCACACTACGGTCAATAGCAAAGCCCTTGCTGGTGTTGTGCAGGTACACCAGCGCGCCGCGGCCGGCTTCGGCGATCATCTCCAACGACCGCTGCACCACCTGGTGGCAATCGCATAACGTCGTTCCAAACACATCTCCGGCCAGGCAATGGGTGTGGACCCGCACCAGCACCGGCTCCGGGTTATGTTCGGAGTTCACATCTCCCCGCACCAGGGCCAGGTGACTCTCTCCCCCATCCACTTCGCTCTCGTAGGCAATCATGCGGAAGTCCCCAAACCGGGTGGGCATGATCGACTCTGCCACGCGAAAGATGTAGCGCTCGTTCTGCAGCCGGAAGCGGATTAATTCCGCCACCGTCAGCATCTTCAGCCCGTGCAGATTGCAGAACTGCACCAGGTCGGGCACCCGCGCCATGGTGCCGTCGTCGTTCATGATCTCGCAGATCACCCCCGCGGGGATCAGCCCGGCCATCCGCGCCAGGTCGACCGAAGCTTCCGTCTGTCCCGCCCGTACCAGCACCCCGCCCCGCCGCGCGCGCAGAGGAAACACATGCCCTGGCCGCGCCAAGTCGGCCGCCGTCATCCTGGGATCGATTGCCACCTGGATGGTATGCGAACGGTCATAGGCGGAAATCCCCGTCGTCACCCCTTCCCGGGCCTCGATGGTCTCGGTGAACGCGGTCCCGAAGCGCGAGGAATTCTGCTGCGACATGGGGCCCAGCCGGAGGTAATCGGCACGCTCCTCGGTGAGGCTTAGACAAATCAGCCCGCGCCCGAATTTGGCCATGAAGTTGATCGCTTCCGGGGTGACAAACTCGGCCGCCAGCGTCAGGTCGCCCTCGTTCTCGCGGTCTTCGTCGTCGACCACGACGATCATGCGACCCGCCTTGAATTCCTCCAGAGCCCCGGGTACATCGGTAAACGGCAACTTTCCCTGCATGCCTGTATTCTCCGCCGAACGTTCTGCAGACGCAAAAAAACGCCGCGTTCGGCGGCGTTTTTTTGACTGCAAGACCAACTTCCCGTTACAAGGTGGATTCGATTTCAAAACCCCAGGCTTCGAGCAACGCTTCCGGGATATACTTCGAATTCTTGTTGCGCCGAGCCCATTCGCGCAAGCGGGTGGAACGCACATACTGATCGGGAGTCAGTTTGAACTCTTTGACTACCTGTTCGAAGGAAGTCACAGTCGGGACGACCGGGCCGATAGGCTCCGGTTTGCCCCAGTTTGGATTACCACGACGTTTTGCCATTTGATCCGTTATCCTCTAGGGAGATGAGCAACAAATACTGGCCGGCTTGAGAGTGCTCTCGACTTAGCTGTGCCGGTTCATGCCAAAGCTCTCATTTTAAGGATTTTTTCTCCAAAAATCAATAGCGAATTTGGGTTATCTGACCCATACTCTCTGCAACCTATCCGTGGTCGCAGCACTCCAACTGGTTGATTAAGCTAACGTTGAAAGGTGGATGTTCATGTGCGCAGTCCGTTATTGGGCAGTTTTCTCTCTCGGAGTGGCCGCAGGCGCGGCTGCAGCCCTCATCTACGCGCCTCAGACCGGCGAAAAAACCCGTAAACAGCTGAAACGCAACCTGCAGGATGCGACCGACTACATCCAGGACAAGACCGACGACCTCTCCAAGCACGCCACCCGTGTGTACAAAAAGACACAGGATGTGGCGGGCGACGTAGCGTCCCGGGTCAGCAACATTGCGGACAAGGTAAGCGATAAAGTAGGCGACCTGGTCTAGTCCAGCGATAGCAGTTGGCGGGCCGCCCGGTAGCCCGAGCGCAGAGCCCCGTGCACTGTTCCCCAATGACCGCTGGTATCGGTATGCTCTCCGGCGAAAAACAGGGTTTGCTCGACAGGCACGGTCATGTGGTCTGAAGCGAGAATCGCCCCCGGAGGAACATAGGTGTAGGCACCGATGCTCCGGGGGTCTCCCTGCCAGTCGTGCAAGTGTCTGCGCACCAGGTGGCTTTCTAACTCAGCTTGCCCTATGCCCAGGACTTTGGCCAGGGTAGCCAATCCGCTTTCCGGCAGTACTCCTGGATTCCACCCCTTCGCCTTGCGCCCGGCCATCCAGCCGGTCAGGGTGGCACCCTGCCGGGGATGCGTCGTCCACCAGGTAGGCGGAGCCAGATCGGGAGCGAAGAAGAAGCTAAGACCTTCAAGCGCGTTGCATTTCTGCCAGAAGCTGCCGTCGAACTCATACACCACGCGCATTGCGGACCCCATCGCCAAGCTGTCGGCGAGTCGCAGCATCTCCACTGGTTCCGGGTAAATGGCGACCCGCCTCGCCTGCAAAACGCCCAGCGGTAACGTCAGCACGGTCGTCCTGGCTGTGTAGGTCTGGCCGCTCTCACTCGACACCACTACTTTCCCGGGTTGCCAGGTGATCGACGAAACCGGCATTGAGGGAAAAAATTCACCGCCGGCATCGCGAAACCGGCGCAGGAGAAACTCCGGCACCCGCGCATAGCCTTCCGCCACCCGAAACAGACGGGCCCCCGAGATGGCATCTTCCGCCGCCTGTTGCCGGGCGAGCGAGAGGACGCTGATGCGGTCCGCTTCAGCAGCATTGAAGCCCTCGACATAGTTGGCTGCCCAGCCGGCGGCTTCGTCGCCGACGCCGCTCTGTGCGACCCACTCGGCAAAGCTCATGTCTTCGCCCACAAACTCAACCAGCGCCTCGAAAATCCGGTGTACGCCGTACTGCTCTGCGCACGGGCCGAGCGGCCCGTCACCATGGAAGCAGCGGGTCTCCCCGTCCAGCTCAAACCGGGTGAGCCCGGCCTCGTCAACCAGCTCAATCAGTTCCTCCGGCAGGCCGTGGATAAACTCCGCTCCCAACTCCACCGGCAACTCACTCACGGTAGAGGGGACGGTGTAGATGCGCCCGCCCACTCGCTCGCGCGCCTCGAGCAATGCTACGCGCAACCCCGCTTCGGCCAATGTCCGGGCGGCCGCTAGGCCGGCAGCTCCGGCGCCAATCACAATCGCGTCAAACGTCTTCCACCTCCCAGGTGAGTGTCTCTGCCCGTGGCCCCTGCACCGGAACCGGATGCTTCAATCCCTGAATCAACAGCGTGCCGGAGGACAGGGCTTGCGGGGTAAACCGCAACTTGCCAGCGTCTATCTGCATGCTGATCGACGGCGTGGTTGGGAATTCTACGGGGCCGGTAATCCCGCTTACCAGGGTGAGCGAGACCAGGTCACAGAATTGCAGAGCCGCTGTCCATCGCTCCAGGTCCGCCGGCGCAGCACTCGACGCCAGCCGTTGCTGGCGTGCTTTCTCTTCCTGCAGAAATCTCTGCTTCGCCTTGTCCTGCCCGGCCAGCACGCAGAAATGCCGGCTGACGATCACGGCTCCTGCTTTCGTCAAAGCCTCGACGCTGTTGATGGAAGCAGTCCACGCTTCCATCAGTTCCGCGGAGGACACGGCAACAAACGAAACCGGGGACGCCTTGCTGCCACCGTCGCCACGCAAGCGTTGGATCTGTTGCGCGTCGCTCCCCGCCCAGCCAGTGTCGTGCATCTGAATCGCGCGCACGATGTCCGCGGGCAGTTCGCCGAACGCCTGTAAGCGGGCGGCGATCTCTCCCGCCAGGACAGCATGCGCGGGTTGCGGCACTAACAAACACGGCAGACGAACATCGCGTTGCGCCGCTTCGACCTGGGCCCAAGCCGAGGAGGATTCCTTGCCTCGAACTTCGCCTGCCGCCCGCCCAATCACCATCGACTCTCTCCTGATGCTTCGGTAAGCTTGCCCCGAGGGACTTTTATGATTCTGCAAGAAGAACGCGCCGTCGATTTGTCCACACCCACTGGGCCCATGCGCACCTATCTGCTTCGTCCGATGGCTCCGGGCAAGTATCCCGCGGTGGTGCTGTTCTCGGAGATCTTTCAGGCCACCGGCCCGATCCGCCGCTTCGCGGCCTTCATCGCCGGGCACGGCTACATCGTGGCTATTCCTGAGGTGTATCACGAACTGGAGCCCGCAGGCACGGTGCTGCATTACGACCAGGCCGGATCCGACAAAGGCAATGAGGATAAATACGGCAAAGCGGTCTCCAGTTACGACAGCGATGCGCGTGCACTGCTCGATTACCTGAAAACATTGGACGACTGCACCGGGCGATTGGGCGTCATCGGCATCTGCATGGGCGGCCACCTGGCCTTTCGCGCAGCGATGAACCCGGATGTACTGGCCGCAATATGTTTCTACGCCACGGACATTCACAGTCACAGCCTGGGGCTGGGCAAGAACGACGATTCCCTTGCGCGCGCGGGCGAAATTAAGGGCGAGTTGCTGCATATCTGGGGGCGCCAGGATCCTCACGTCCCGCTCGCCGGACGCAACCTGGTCAAAGCGCGGCTCGACGAAGTGGGCGCGAATTTTCAATGGCTGGAAGTCAACGGCGCGCATGCGTTCATGCGCGATGAGGGCTACCGCTATGATCCCGAACTGGCCGCCCTTTGTCTGCAAATGACACTGGCCGTACTGCATCGGAAACTGTCATCGTGACGGATCAGGACATCACACCGGTCAAGACCCCGGAAGATCCGTCGAGCGATCTTGGGTTCGGCCGCGTCGTCTCGCAGCAGCGGGAGTTGCGCCTGCTCAACCGCGACGGTAGTTTCAATGTGCAACGGCGGGGCCGCGGGCTGCATGCGTTCCTGGCCTATTCGAACCTGGTCAGCACCAGCTGGGGACGTTTCCTGGTGTTTGTCGGGGCGCTTTACTTAGCGCTCAATGGTTGTTTCGCGGTGTTATTCGACGCCTGTGGGCCACGCGGTCTGGTCAACACGATCGACACCGGCATCACCTCTCCTTTCCTCAAAGCCTTCTTCTTCAGCATTCACACTTCGGCAACGATTGGCTACGGCAGCACGGTCCCTGTCGGGCTGGCGACGAATCTACTGGTGGCGCTGGAGTCGGTCGTGAGTATGCTCGGGATCGCGCTGGTGACGGGTCTGGTCTTCGCGCGTTTTTCGCGGCCGGTGGCAGACATACTCTTCAGCCAGAAGGCAGTCATGTCCTGGATTGGAGATTTGCGCGCGTTCGAGTTCCGCATCATCAACACGCGGAATAATCAGCTCATCGACCTGCACGTCCGTTTACTGGTGTCTCGATTTGAACGGAATCCGAGCGGAAGCGAGGTGCGCCGCTATTACCCGTTGACCCTGGAGCGGGAGAGTGTCGTGTTCTTCCCACTCTCCTGGACGGTGGTGCACGTCATCGACAAGAACAGTCCGTTGTATGGAGTTACGGAGCAGGAGTTGTGCTCGTCCGGAGCGGAGTTTCTGATTCTGTTGACTGGAATGGACGAGACCTTTTCGCAGGTGGTCAACACCCGGTCTTCCTACCGCGCCAGCGAAGTGATCTGGGACGCAAAGTTCAACGACATATTCGTCTACGATCCCGAGGGGCGTATGGCCGGCATCGACATGAAACGCTTTCACGACACCACTCCGGTTACAAGAAGATAAAGGCGGGAATTTTCGAAAAAGATAGAGGCTGAAAGAACCGAGGGTGCCCCCTATCTCGCCTGCTGTTGGCGAGATGTGGGAATCTAACTGAGGTTGGGGGAAATTCCGCCTGCTGAGCGCCCCTTAAGGGTTTGCCCCGAGCATGGGTGCCTTGCCCACATCTCGCCAACCGAGGGCGAGATGTGGGGCACCCTCTTTTGTTGATTCCTGGGAACCCTCTTCAGGGAGTAACCACGCGTGCGCTGTCGGGCCCGGCGATGATGGCGATCGAAGCCAACCCTAGAAAAAGGCCATGTTCTACCACGCCGGTCATGCTCTTGATCGTGTGCGCGACCGCGGCCGGATCGGCAATCTCTTCGTAATGACAATCGAAGATGTAATTGCCTTCGTCGGTGATATAGATCGATCCGTCCGGGTGTAACCGCAACACCGGCTTCCCGCCGATCTCCTCCAACTGCTTTCTCACCGGGCCGGCGGCGAATGGAATCACCTCCACCGGCAGCGGAAACTTCCCCAGCCGCGCCACCATCTTGTGTTCATCGGCCACAATCACCAGCTTGCGCGACGCCGCGGCCACGATCTTCTCGTGCAGCAGCGCCCCGCCTCCGCCTTTGATCAACGCCAGTCCTGGAGCAACCTCATCTGCTCCATCGATGGTTACGTCGGTATAGGCCACGTCATCGAAGCTAATCAGGGGAATACCCAGCGAACGCGCCAACTCCTCGCTGGCACGCGAGGTTGGGATGCCGCGAATCCTCAATCCCGCCTGCACCCGTTCTCCGAGGAACTTGATGGCAAACGTTGCCGTCGAGCCGCTCCCCAGTCCCACCACCATGCCGTCTTTCACATACTCCAGGCTCTTACGAGCGGCGGCGGCCTTTTCCGTATCAGTCGTTGTCATCATGGGCCTCTAAGGATTGGCGCGGACCGCGCGGGAATACATCAACCGGGTAAAGCCGCTCATGAGAAGGTTGATCCCGACAATCGTTCCCAGCGCCCAAACCGCGCTCGCCGGCCAACTGCGCCAGATCATGACCGCGAGGACCAGGGTCACAATGCCGTCGAAGAGAAGCCAACCAGAGCCAGGCGCCTTACGCACGTTGAAATAGGTCACGATATGGAAAATCCCTTCGATGAAAAACAGAACCGCCAGCGCCAGGGTGAGCGAGACCAGGCTCATCTTGGGATGCACCAGCAGGTAGACTCCGGCGATCAGGTAGGCACACCCCACCAGCAGCCGCCAGAAGAACCCTCCCGTGCTGCGCGCCGCAAAGGTGCCGGCAAGGTGGGCAACACCTGCCACAATCACCAACGCAGCCACCACAATGGCGATCGCGATCCCTGCCTCGAACGGAAGCGCCAACGCAAAGAATCCGACAACAATCAGCAGAATGGCCCATCCTACGGGGAAGCTAGTGCCCATGGTGGTGTCTCCTTTGTGTTGCCATTCTAAACGCCCTTCACTCCGCGTTGGTTACGATACGGATCATGCCGTCGCTCTTGCTCAGGATGTAGAGGTTGCCCTCGGCATCCTCCCACGGATGAATATCCGCTCGACCGTCCGATGCGACGATCGCCACCCCGGGCAAATGCGCCGCTTTGCCGCCGCGGGTGTGGTACGCCGACTCGGTGACACCCGACATCGACGGGTACACCTGGTTCGCCCATCGCACACTGAGCGGATGAATGGTCGCCGTCGTTGCCGGATTGCCGTCGTCCGCGGCCAGCATCTCCCTATAGTCGGCCCACCACAGTTTGCCCGTCGAAATGTCCCCGAAAATATATTTGCCGCGCAGGGCGGGAATTTTCTTACCGTTGTAAACGTACCCGCTCGACATCGCGTCGCCGCCATCTTTCTTATGCCCGTACTCGATCACCGGATAGGTCGGCGTTACCATGCCGTCAGTGTCCGTGGCATTCAATTGCACCGGGATGCGATCGTCTGCCGGCAGAGCCGCGGGAAAATTTGTCTTCTCCAACAACTGATTCCCTTCGCGCAAGGAATAGCCGTAGTTCGCGCCGCGATGAATGATGACCACGGTTTCCCACGTATATAAACCGATCACGTTCGCGATCAGGGGCTGGCCGGGATCCCAGGTCAGGCGAGCGGGATTGCGCAGGCCATAGGCCCAAATCTCTCCCCGCGCGCCGTGCTTGCCCAAGAAAGGATTGTCGTCCGGGATGCGATAGCGGCCATTCTCACTCACCGTGCTCGAGGACGTGCGCAAATTGAGATCGGGGATGATGCGCAGGATCTTGCCTACCAGGGTATCCAGGCGCTGGGGATTGGAGCGCATCTCAGCATTGCTCGATTCGCCCGAACCGCCATCCCCGCAGGCCACATATAGAACCCTCCAATCTGGATCGCCGGGCCGCGCCGAGGGATTGAAAATCAAATCCGCCGTAGGATGGATGCGCGTGTTTTCCTTGAGGCGCAGAATTTCCCGCACGGTTCCTTGAAAAACGCCATCGTGGATGTTGGTGTCATGCCATTCCAGCAGCACCGCCTCACGGATGGTTTTACCCGGGGTGGCAATCGCCGCCGTCGGCGCATACCCTGTGGTATCCAGGCCAGGAAGATGGCCATTGTCCGGCACGACAGGCCCCGGCGCGTCCGGATCTTCGAGGTGAATGGTGTAGAAGAGGCCGTTGTGCGCGTAGTCGGGATCGAAGGCAAAGGTGATGAAGCCGTTGGCGAATCCGCGGTCGATCGGCATGCGATGAAACACACCATTGAAATTGAGATACGTCGTGAATTTGCCGTCGCGCTTGCCAAGAATGTAGAGGGGGCCATTCAGATCATTTACAAAAAATCTCTTCTTCCCCTCGGATCCCGGCTCTTCGCGCATGAAATTGACGCGCGCCAACAATCCCTGGATTTCGCCCTTGCCATCCACCGCGCCTGTCATCGGCATGGTTGCGAAATCGCGTATGTCCAGCGTGAGGGGCTTGTCCTGCGCAACCAGGGTGTGGACTGCCACCACCATCGCTAGTACCCCGTATACCAATCTTGAACCCGTCATCTTCATAACCCGTCAGTTTGTCACGAGGTCATGGTTCTCCGCTACACTGAGCAGCGGGGGATACAGCCATCAAGCTATTGGGGATCGATGTCGGCACCGGGGGAACGCGCGCCCTGCTGATCGACGAAACCGGCGCGGTCATCGCTTCTGCTATCCACGAACATGAGCCCTTCGCGTCGCCGCGCACCGGTTGGGCAGAACAGGATCCCCACGACTGGTGGAAGGCGTGCCAGCAAGCCGTGCGCAAGCTTCTGCGTGAGACCGACACCCCGCCAGCGGAGATCGCCTGTGTCGGCCTTAGCGGCCAAATGCACGGGGCTGTACTGCTGGACCGGAACGACGAAGTGCTGCGCCCCTCGCTCATCTGGTGCGACCAGCGCACTGCAGCGGAATGCCGCTATCTCAACGACACCATCGGCCCCCAGCGCCTGGTCGAACTTACCTCCAATCCGGCGTTGACCAACTTCACCCTCACCAAGTTGCTTTGGGTCCGCACCAACGAACCCAATATCTGGCGCCGTTTTCAAAGCTTCCTGTTGCCGAAGGATTATGTCCGCCTTTGCCTCACCGGCGTGCGCGCCATCGACGTAGCCGACGCCTCCGGTACCCTGTTGCTTGACGTGGCCCACCGCCGCTGGTCCGACGAGATGGTCGATGGTGTTGACCTCAACCCCGACTGCCTGCCGGCTCTCTTTGAGTGCCAGGACGTGGTTGGCCAGATTACCGAAAAGGCGGCAGCCAGCACCGGCCTGAAAGCGGGAACCCCGGTCGTCGCCGGCGCGGGGGACCAGGCCGCGGGCGCCACCGGCATGGGCATCGTCCGCCCGGGGGATGTGAGCGCCACCATCGGCACCTCAGGAGTCGTCTTTGCCGCCTCAGACTTCCCCGTGACCGATCCTCGTGGACGCCTGCACACCTTCTGCCACGCAATCCCAGGCCGCTGGCATGTCATGGGTGTTACCCAGGCTGCGGGCCTCTCATTACGTTGGTTTCGTGAAAACTTCGGAACCCTTAACGAGTCCTACGACCAGCTGAGCGCCGAGGCGGCCAAAGCCCCGCCCGGCTCTGGCGGGGTACTCTGGGCGCCCTACCTCATGGGAGAGCGCACCCCCTATCCCGATCCCAATGCGCGCGCCGCCCTGGTCGGGCTGGCCGCAGATCACACGCGTGCCCATGTCATCCGCGCCGTTCTCGAAGGCGTGGCCTTCAGCCTCAAGGACACACTGACCATCTTCCGCGAGCTGCGCATCCCGATGCGTGAGATCCGGGTGGGCGGGGGTGGGGCTCGTTCGCCGTTATGGCGGCAGATCCAGGCCGACGTCTATGGCCAGGCAGTGGACACCGTGCGCGCCGAAGAGGGTGCAGCCTATGGCGCCGCCCTGCTCGCCGGGGTAGGCGCCGGGGTTTGGAAATCGGTGGATGCGGCGTGCGATGCGGTGGTGCGCGTGGCCAAGCATACCCCTGCCGATCCGGCGGCATTGCCGGTCATGCAGGAAGCCTACCTCCGCTACCGCCAGCTCTATCCCGCGCTACGCACCATTTTCCCCAGTTAGTGGTATTCGCAGATGAGGTACCACGCCGCGAAAAGGGGACGCGACACCGTACACTGGCTGTGTGCCCCTGATGGAATCCACGCTCGTCGCGAACCCTGACGCGGTCGCCAAACGAGTGGTTACGCGCCGCAATTTTCTCCGCCTCGCGGCCGGCTCGGTAGCGGGCATGGCTTTCTACGCCGGGGAAATTTCCCGCCACGAACTCGACATCGTCTACCGCACCATCACCATCCCCGGGTTACCGGATGCATTCGCCGGCTTCAAAATGGCCCAGCTCAGCGACTTTCATTTTGAGGAATACACCGAATCCCTCTTCCTCAAAGGGATTGTCCGCCGGGTGAACGAAGTCGCGCCCGACCTGGTACTGCTGACCGGAGACTTCGTCAGCTCCAATCCGCTTCCGGTGCGTTTTTCCATTGGCATGGGGCACCACTGCGCGGAAGTGCTGAGCCACCTGCAATGCCCTCTGCGGTACGCCATCATGGGCAACCACGATGCCCTGGTAGGGTCGGCCGCGATCACCGATGCTCTCAAACAGCATGGGATCGCCGTTCTGGCGAATCGTGCTGTGCCCCTCGAGCGCGACGGAAAGCGTATCTGGTTGGCCGGCGTCAAGGACGTCCTGGAGCAGCGACCGGACCTGTCCACCACCCTACCGGCGGCGAGAAATCCTCGTCAAGAGCCCCTCATCCTGATGGCCCACGAACCGGATTTCGCCGACTTTGCGACGGGGTACGACATTGCCCTTATGCTTTCCGGACACACCCACGGCGGCCAGATCCGCATCCCGTTCCTGCCACCCTTGCTGCTGCCGGAGATGGGGCGCCGGTATGTGGAGGGGCTGTACAAGCTGCACGACGGCATGCAGCTTTACGTCAATCGTGGCATCGGTGCGGTCAACTTGCCCTTCCGCTTCCGCTGCCCCGCCGAAATCACGGTCCTCACCCTGCAGCCTGCTGCTTAAAGAGCTACTTTCTTCCTAAGACCGCGGCTTCTGGTCCGCTGACGGCACGGGTTAAAGCACGCTTTCACACCCCGGGTTAAACCTTGGCACCAGTCCCCACCTTACTCAGGTAATGAGAGTGACAGTGTTTGATCGCTGTCCTCCCCCAAACGCTCCCAATTTGGCACAACCTTAGTACCGTTTTAAGCCGGACGCCGCCATTACTCGACCAAAGTTGTACCGTAAGCCTGAGACAGCGCAGTGTTTACGGTCTATATTCAGAAACTGAAAGAACGTGAGAGGGGACAAACACCATGGGCACACATACATTTCCTAACTTAGCTGAGCAGTCGATGAGACCGGAGTTGCGCATCGTACGCGCCGCAAACTCCATCGTTTCCCTGAACGTTGCGGAAGTCTGGTCTGACGCTCCCGAACAGGTCTACTACGAAGACAAACTGGGATGCGCACGCGGCGTTGTTTTCGCCTTCGGTTTTCAGGCAGTGTTGTTGGTTGTAGCCGCTGTCTGCTGGAAGCTGATCCTTCACTAGAGCAGGGCAATCACCTTCTCCGTCATCTCGGCCTAAGCCCTCCCCCATGGTGCTTACCGGACCGCACTAGACGTGAGAAATGACCTTCTCCATCACCTCAGCATCAACCCTCCCCCCATAGTACTTAGCGATTCGGCCACGAGGAACAAAGCCTAAACGGCGGTAAAAGTGCCGCGCGGCGGTGTTATCCTCTGCAACTTCAAGGCTCATCCGGCTGGCTCCCTCCCCCTTCATCTGCTCTTCTGCGCACTGCATCAGCAGGGTACCCAGTCCTTGACGGCGCGCCGCGGGGTCGACATCCAGCGTGACGATATGTCCCGTTGGCTGCGCCTGATAACTGGTGCGCTCAAAGATGAGGAAAGCGGCGACTTTGTCTTCGGGATGCTCCGCGATCCAGCAGGAACAGCGCGGATGGGTGAGGAAATACTTCAACTCAGCCCTGGAGTAGGCAATCGCCTGCGGGAAACAAATCTGATCAAGCTGGTGCAGCCTGGCCAGATCCCGCATTTGGAAACTGCGCAGACGAACCATGCCTCAACATACTAAACGCAACCGTCGCGGAGTACTGCCCCGAAGTACCGCCCTCGACTAGCCCACGCAAGCCCACTAGCGGCTTGCATGGGCTGCCTGGCGGTAAGCGAGGGCTAGGGGTTGGAGGCTACAGCGTTCTTTGCCGGGCCGTTTGCCGGCTCGACCACGACCCCGTTGTAGGGAGTGGCTGCCAGCAGGCGGCCACCGGAGGAGCGTACGTGCCGTACGCGCCAGCCGGGATCGTAGAACTTGAAGGTGCGATCCGCAGGATTCACCGCCAGCATCCAGCTCGAGGTCCAGGACGTTACCACCACCCGCTTGAGCTCAGGGTCATAGGTCAGTCCGCTGATGTCTGAAATCGGGAGTGAGGTCATCTCGGTCCAGTTCTGACCGTGATCTTCGCTGTAGAAAACGCCTTGTCTGCCACCCAGCCACAGGCTGCCATTGCTGGCAATCGCGATCGACTGCAGCCAGGTCAGCTTCTCCGGCATCGCCAGCGGCTGCCAGTTCTTTCCCCCATCCTGGGAGACGGCCAGCGCGGTGCGTTGCGCCGCAACCACCATCGGTCCGTCGGAGGCGACCGCGCGATACTCATCCTTGCCCAGTACCGGCCCACCCTGCCAGGTGGCGCCCTGGTCGTAGCTGGCGTACACCCCTTTGGCGCTCGAGGCGTACCAAATGGCTCCCGCGGCGTCGACATCGGTGATCCGCGCTTCCAGTTGGCCGGCAGGGACCATGACCGTAGTTTCTACCTTGGAGCGTTTTCCCTTGTGCACCACGGTCGAAGTCTTCTTCTCCACCTTTACCAGCTTGCCGGCCAATTTCCAGGCACTGCCATCCCAGCGAAAGACACCGGAGTTGGTTCCTGCCAGGACGGTTCCATCCCCAGCTTGTGACAGACTGAAAACATCACGCCCGCTCAGGCCTTCGCTCTGCTGCGCCCAGGTATTGCCTTCGTCGTGGGAAACGAACACGCCGCCATAGATCTTGTCGTTGACCACCCCGGCCAGAACGGTCTGGGGTGACTTCGCATCCACCAGCAGGCTCGAAACCTGGCGCTGCGAAAAACCGGCGTTCGACGCCTTGAACGTCGCCGCTGCATCGTCGCTCTGGAGCACGCCGCTGCGATCGGTGGCCAGCAGCACATGCTGCGGATTTTTGGGATCCACGTAAACATCGTTCACGATGACGTCCGGTCCCGTCATGCGCTTGAACGTCGCACCGCCGTCCACCGTCTTGTACAAGCCTTCGGTCGTCCCGGCGTAGACCGTGCTCGGGCTGGTGGGATCGATCATCAGCACGCGCGTGCGGCGCGCTGTCATGGGAATACCCTGGATCTTCTTGTACAGCTCTCCGGCGGACTCACTCTTATAGATACCGGAGCAGGCAGAGGTATACACAATGCTGGGCTGCACCGGGTTAATGACGATCGAGAACACATCCGAGTCGTCAATCAGGCCGTTCTTGATGTTGTGCCAGTTGGCGCCCCCGTCGGTAGTCTTCCACGGCAAATGCCAGGTTCCCGCGTAAATGGTCTGTGGATCCTTGGGGTCGATGGCGATGGACTCGACTTCATGCAGCTCCATGCTGCCCACCGGGCTGATCTGGCTCCAGGTCACACCGCCGTCTTCGCTGCGGTACACCCCCTTCAACGTGCCCGCGATCCAGAGTTTGGGATTGGACGGCGCCTGGGTGAGAGCCCGGATCGATTGCCCTTTCATGGCGTCCACCTCGGTCCAGCTCTTGCCCGCGTCATGGCTGATGAACAACCCGCCGTCGGGGTGGTCGACCACCCAGGTGCCCACCAGCAAGGTCTTGGCATCGGACTGATCGACAACGATATTGTCCAGGATGCGGTCATCGGTCTTGGCCAGCTTGGCCAGCCGTTGCCAGCTCGAGCCGTTGTCCTGGGATTGATAAATCCAGCTGTTGGTGGTGCCCAGGTACAAATGCCGGTCATTGGACGGATCGACGGCGAACGCGCGCCCATCCCCGCCATCCGGTCCCACAGGAACCCAGGCTGTTGACTGCGCGGAAGCTATTTGGTTAGGGGAGAGAACGAGCAGAAGGAGAGCGGGGGAGAAAACACTTCCTAAAAATCTTTTCATGGCCTTTTGTGACGCGGTAGTTGGGGGTAGGCGAAGCCGTATCGAGCTTCGCCGACTTCACCCTGCGCCTGCAGGAGCAGCGCGGTCAACACAAATGAAAAGGGTGACCATTACTAACTGGTCACCCTTTTCCACTTCAAGCTACCTCAGCACTTACTGGGCTGCGGGAGCCTTCTTTTTGTGGTGCTTGGCCGGAGGCGCGGTGCGGGCTTGTACCTTTACCGTGCTTTCGTCCACTGCGGTGGTGCCGGTTACGTCGTTATCGAAGGTTGCGCCGGCAGGTACAAGGTAGTTCTCCACTTCCTTGTTGCCCTGGGTTCCAGTGCGTACCGAGACACGGGAAGGATCAATGCCCTTCTCCTTGACCAGGTAATCCTTCGTGTTGACGCCGCGTTGTGCAGCCAGCGTATCGGCCTTCTTCTCGTCAGAAGCCGCTTCGCCAACCAGCACTGCGGTGGCATCCGCCTGCTGCTGCAAGTTCAGGGCTACGTCATCGAGGCAAGCCTTCGCCTCGTTGTCCACACGAGCAGGCCGCTTCTTATCCCGATCGAAGGTGATCGAGCAAAGCGTCTTGGTCTTGGGAGCAGGCGGTGGCGGCGGCGCTTCGACACTGACCGAAGTCGTCGAAGTAGCTGTCTGACCCTTGTCGTCCTGCACGTTGCATGTGACGGTGATGGTACCCGCCGGCGCACCGGTGGTGGTCAGCGTGGCGGTGTTACCCGTGCCGCTGATCTGTCCGGCCGAAGCGCTGTAGGTGTAGGTCAACGGCCGATTCTGCGGGCTTACGCCTTGCGCAGTGACGGTCGCGGTATCGCCCGGCTTGATGGTGGTCGGGTTGGCCGAGCAGCTGATGGTCGGCGGATCGTATTGCTTGACAGTGAAGTTGGCGGTGCAATCAGCGAACTGACCAACCTTCTGCCCTTCCGATACGTGACCGGTGACGGTGTAGTTGCCGGGGGCCAGGCCAGCGGTGTCGACAGCACCAGTGGTGTTGTCGCCGGTTACCTTTACGCCCTCCGCACCTGTCCAGCTATAGGTCGCCGTTTTCTTGGGGTTCAAATTCGTCGCTGTGCCGGTGACGGTGATCGGGTCACCCGGGAAAGCGGGAGAAGGAGCCGCGGTGCAGCTATACGTCACAGGCGGCGGAGGAAGAATGCTGCCCATGTGATAGACCAGACCGGTGCTCAAACGCGCAACCTTGAGGTTGGCGCGGCCGCCCGTGGGATACGGAGGCTGCGGTCCGAAGTTGGTGTGGAAGTATTCGTAGTCCGCCTGGAACAAGCGCAGACCGAGCTTACCGCCCAGGAACGGCAGGGCGTAATCCAAACCGCCGCCGACCGTTAGGGCCGGCCCATAGGTGTAAGGCTCGTGAACAGGTCCGCCCAGCCGATTGAAGCCTGCGTCGCCGTGAACGAAGGGCGTGATCTCGGCCGTCGGGTAACGGAACACCATGCCGAGTTGGCCGGTTGAGGCACCGTCATTGTTGCCGTCAGGATGGTTCGCATACTCAAACTGACCACCTACGTAACGATTGAAGTAGTAGGTGACACTACCGATCGCACCGTAGTTGATGGAGGAGTAAGAAACCGGACCGCTGACACCAATGTTAGCTCCACCCGGAACCGTGAGTGTGCCGTGAGGTGCGAGGTACGAATAACCTGCAAAAATGTCAATACGCGAAGCCGGAGGCTCCGCAGGGGCTACTGGCTTTGAGGCTGTACTGGGCGAATCCTGGGCTAAGAGACTCATGGAACCGAGTCCTACAGCACCGGCTACAAAAAGAATTCGGCCCAGTGAAGTCAACGGGCGAGAGTGCATGCGTCTATCCTCCGCAACCACTGGAAAGTCAAACAAAACTTGGAAGTCGTGCAACAAAACTGTCGAGTCAGCTGACGCTGATTCGGGTCAAACTCGATTTCACGTCACACAAACTCTGGACGTGAGATGCAAAACATCTACATCGGGTAATCTACAGCATATTTCTTATATCCACTAGCCTTAATTTTCAACATCTTAACGGTAAATGCAGGAGGGGAGTGCGTCTCTAGCTACCTCTACCGCCGGCCAGCGTTTCTACCAAACCAGAAAACAAACCGCCCAACAAACTTATTACAATTGCACAATTATTGGAAGTTTAATGCGCGCTTCGCTGTTCCTCGCTCGCGCTGTATTTTTTCCTGCAGCAAGGTGATTGCGTACATCAACTGTTCCGGACGTGGAGGACAGCCGGGGACGTAGACATCCACCGGAATGACCTGATTTACGCCCTGCACCAGAGCGTAGTTATTGAAAACACCACCCGACGTTGCGCACGCGCCCATCGAGATGACCCACTTGGGATCGGGCATCTGCTCATAAAGCCGGCGAATCACCGGCGCCATCTTCTGCGAGACTCTGCCCGCGATCACCATCAAATCCGACTGCCGTGGTGACGGACGAAACACTTCTGCCCCAAAACGAGCCAGGTCGAAACGAGCACCGCCCATCGACATCATTTCAATCGCACAGCAAGCCAGTCCGAAGGTCATCGGCCACACGGAACTTTTGCGAACCCAGTTCACCGCAAAATCCAGGGTGGTCAGCACTACCCCCTCGGGCTGCTCATGCCCGAAATTTACTTCGCGCACCTTTTCCTGGTTCTTACCGCTGGACTCCAGTGCGCCGAAGAAATACTTGTCGCTGCCAGATGCGCTCATAGGTAACACTATAAGCCACGACGGCTATACTCTTGCTACTCTGGAAAGCGGACCATGCAAAAAATAGAAGCTGTCATTCAACCTTCAAAGCTCGACGCTCTCAAAGACGCTCTGCTCGAAATCGGCGTCGAGGGCATGACCATTCTCGAAGCCCGCGGCCACGGCCGCCAGAAGGGCCACACCGAGTTCTACCGCGGACGCGAATATACCGTCGATCTTTTGCCAAAAATCAAGATCGAAACCGTGGTTCCCGACGAATTGCTGGAAAAGACGGTGCAGGCCATCATCACTGCAACCAGGACCGGCAAAATCGGGGACGGAAAAATCTTTATTTCCCGGATCGATGAGGCCATTCGCATCCGCAATGGCGAACGCGGAATGGCTGCGTTGTAACAAACCAAGGGGCTCCCAGGAACGCGGTTCAGTAGACCTCTACAGTTCGTGAACACCACGAACCGATGGGTGTCCCTTCCCCTCGTAAAGGGTAGGCCACCACAACAGCTTTGGTCGTATCTGTTTGTCGTATCCGGCACCTTCATCGCACCCATGAAACCTGTGTTCACGTCTCACCAGCAACTGCGCGAGCACTATCAATCGGAAATGGCAGCTATGCGCCAGTCCTTCGATCGCACCGGCAATGGTGTGCTCGCCATCCGCCGCCGGGCACTGGTGGTCGACTGCCTGCTCGAGCCGTTGTGGCGTTTCGAGCGCGAAGGACCGCTCCCCGCAGGCCTGGCGCTGGTGGCCGTCGGCGGCTTTGGCCGCAAAGAACTCTTTCCCTCCTCCGACGTCGATTTGCTCTATCTTTGCGCCGACGAAAAAACTGAAAACGAGTTGCGCGAGACGATTCGTGGCTGCAACCAGGCAATGTGGGATCTGGGTCTGCGCGCGAGCCCCATGATTCGCAGCCTCAAAGAGTGCGACCGCTACGACCCCAACAATGTGGAGTTCACCCTCTCGCTGCTCGACCGCCGCTTCGTTGCCGGCGACCATGCTCTCTACCAGACGCTGCAGACGCAAACCCTGCCCGCGGTGGCGCTGCGCGAGTGGAGCGGCATTGTGCATAAACTCGCCGAGTTGGCACGCGCTCGACACCAAAAGTACGGCAACACCATCTTCCATCTCGAACCCAATATCAAAGAGTGTCCCGGCGGCCTGCGCGACCACCAGCTCGCCCACTGGCTCAACCTGCTGCACCATGTGCACGAGCACAAAGCGTGGCCTACCAGTTTCGGCAACTCGCTCTTCACCACCCACAATGACGCTGCATCGGCCTTTGAGTTTCTCAGCGCCACCCGGTGTTTCCTCCATTTCCGTAGCGGCCGCGATGACAACTCGCTCGACTGGCATGCCCAGGATGAGGCCGCCGCACAGAGCATTGGCCTTGAGACCAAGGGCACGTCGGATCCCGCGTACTGGATGCGCACCTACTACCGGCACGCGCGTACGGTCTATCGACGCGCCGTGCTGGCCATGGAGGCGCTGCCACCCGCCCGTCAGTCGTTCTATCGTCCCCAGCGGCGCAAGCGCACCCCTATCCCGGGCACCGACTTCGTCGTCCAGGACGGGCGCATCGACGTTTCAGAAGCAGCTTTACTCACTGGTCCGGAAGGCATACTGCGCGTGTTTGCCCTGGTCGCCGCGCACGGTTACCGCCTCACCCAAAACGCGGAAGACCGCCTGGCGGACGCCTTACCGGTACTCGACATACACATCCCCGAAGGCCCTTTTTTATGGAATGGACTGCGTGAGATCCTGCTCGGCCCGCATGCTGCACACGCATTGCGCACCATGCATGCTCTAGGCATCCTGGAGCTGCTGATCCCTGAGTTCCATGGCATCGACGCGCTCGTCATCCGCGATTCGTACCACCGCTACACGGTGGACGAGCACACCTTCCTGGTGATTGATAACGTGCACGCCCTGCGCCAGCCCCACGAGCCCTGGGAGCGCCGTTTCTCCACCCTGCTGGCGGAAATCGATCGCCTCGACCTCTTCTTCCTGGCGGTGCTGATGCACGACACCGGAAAGGCGCGCCGCACCGGCGACCACACCGTGCAGAGCGTGGAGCTGGCCGACAGCCTGCTGGCCCGGCTGGAGCTAGACGCTGAAGAGCGAGACACGGTCCGCCGGCTGATCCGCAATCACCTGGAAATGTCGCTGACCCTGCGGCGCGACATCTTTGCCGCGGAGACCATCCGGGCGTTCGCCGAGAAGGCCGCCTCGCAGACCCACCTGAAGATGCTCACCCTGATGACCTATGCGGACATCAAGGCGGTGAACCCCGACGCCCTGACTCCCTGGAAGGCGGACAGCCTGTGGCAGCTGTACATCGCCACCTCCAACTTCATGGACCGCAGCGTCGACCAGGAGCGGTACCGCGCGGACGTCGATCCAACCTTGCTCAAGCGCATTCTCACCCTGGCCCCGGAACGAGCCCAGGAATTGCGCAGTTTTCTCGAAGGTTTTCCACAACGGTATCTGCAGACTCGCATGCCGGAGCAAATCCGCGATCACTTCCAGATGGCGTTGCAACTCAAGGACTCTGCGGCGCAACTCAGTCTGCGCCCGCTGCGCCAACTCTTTGAGCTCACTGTGATCAGCAAAGACCGGCCGCTGCTCTTTGCCGACATGGCCGGTGCTCTCTCCTCCTGGGGCATGAACATTGTCAAGGCGGAAGCCTTCTCCGACGACGCCGGCGTGGTTGTCGATACCTTCCAGTTTTCCGACCCCTTCCGCACTCTCGAGCTCAATCCATCCGAGGTGGATCGTTTCCGGGCCAGCATTCTGGATGTGATCTCACTGCGGACGCCGATCGAAGTACTGTTACGCCGCCAATCGGTCCGTTCGCCCATCATGGTCAAGGTCGCCACTCGTCTGGATTTCGACGATAGCGCCTCCACCCACAGCACTTTGCTGCAGGTCGTCGCCCAGGATGGCCCCGGGTTACTGCGCCAGATAGCCACCACCCTGGCCACCCACGACTGCAACATCGAGGTCGCCCTGATTGATACGGAAGGCGAGATCGCCATCGACGTCTTCTATCTCACTATTCGTGGCGCCAAGCTCGATCAAGCCACGCAGGACGAATTGCAAGCGGCGCTGTTGCAGGCCATTGAGGAACTGCGGCCGGCCCACGCCTGAAGGGTACGGGCACCCTTGGAGCTGCTGGGTCCGCTAGAATTCTTGGTGAGCGCACGTGAGATTAGGCCGATATATCCGAAAGTATTTCCGCCTGCGCAGCCAGTCGCGGCAACGCCCCGCCTTCGCACGCGCCAAGGATGAGTTGCGCGCCCGCACCCGGGCCTTCTCCGCGTCCTCCTCCCTCGACGGGCAAACCGCCAGCTTCACGCGCCTCTTCCACTCCATGTGGACCGGCTCCAGCGAACGCTCGTTCAATGTGCGCCTGCTCTATTGGGTCCGCATGGTGGAACATGACGATCTGCTGCGCCTGGACTTTCAGGAAGCCTTCCACTCCATGTTGGGACAGCTCGATTCCGTCGCTCTGCTGGCGGAAACAGGATTGCCCCGGCACCACGCGATCTTCTCCGAAGGGTTGCGCCGCCTGTTTAACCGGCTCCTGCCTTCGGCCATGGAGGTCTCCGACAGCTCCCGGCTGGTCATCTCGCTGTTCCCCCACTCTCGCGATGTCGAACGCTTCCTCGATCTGCCGCAGCCGTTATTCGAACGCATCCTGATCCTGCTCGCGCCGCCACCCACGGGAGGAGGTCCGCGTTCCTCCCCGCGCTTGCAAAGCGATTTGCGCCAGGCGCTGTGTCTGATGGCCACCCGTGTCGCGGGGCGCGGCGTCACTGCCGCCATGCGCGAACGGGGAGCTCATCCGGATATACAGAGTTCCCCGTTCTACCACCTGATTTTCGCCACCGATCAGCTGGTGACCACCCCGGAAGTAGCCTCCGCGGTTCCGCTCTTCGAGAGCTGGAAGACGGCGGTCGCCAGCGCCCGCCAGGAACTTGGCCGGGTGCGCGTCGGCATGGAGACCACCGGGGTCAGTGCCGACCTGGTGCTCGACCTGCGCAGTATCGAACTGGCCTTGATGCGCATGCATGGGCTGGCCCGGATCCTGATGTTTAACGGCACGCCGCTCCCGACTGTTCCAGACAGTTTGTCGGCGGCCCGCAACCTTCTGAACCAGCTCATCGAGGGCCGGCTCGAAGACAAGCGGGTTTCTTCCCTGCTCAAGCAAAATCTGAACCTGCTGGCCCGCAAGACAGTGGAGCGCACCGGGCACAGCGGAGAGCACTACATTGCCCACAGCCGCAAAGAATACTGGCAGATGTGGCTGGCGGCTATCGGTGGCGGCCTTCTGACAGTCTTGACCGCCGCTATCAAGATGCGGATTTACGAGCAGCACTTCCCTCTTTTTGTCGAGGGCTTTCTCACCGGCACCAATTACGCGATCAGTTTCATCCTGTTGCAGACCTTTGGCTTGGTGCTGGCCACCAAGCAGCCTTCGGCCACAGCGGCGACGTTTGCCGGGATTGTGCGCAATAACCCCGGCAACGCCAGCTGGAGCAAGATCTCCGACTTCACCGCCCGCATCAGCCGCACCCAGCTGGCCGCGGCCATTGGCAACGTGATCGCGGTTTGCATCGGCTCGGTTGCCTTGGAGCGTGTGTGGCGGGTGATGTTCCGCGAGCACTACCTGCCCGAGGAGAGCGCGCGCCACGTCTATGAGGCGCTTCATCCCTTCACCTCCGGAACCATCATCTATGCCGCAGGGACCGGGGTGATCTTATGGCTGGCCGCGCTGATCGGCGGCTGGTGTGAGAATTTCGCGGTCTACCATCGCCTGACGGAGGCGGTCGCCCAGCACCCCTATGGCCGCCGTGTGGGGGAGCCCGGCATGGTCCGCATTTCCAATTGGCTGGAGCTCAACCTGGCCGGTTGGAGCACCAGCATTTCTCTCGGCTATCTGCTGGGATTTGTACCCGTGATTGCACGCTTTTTTGGGATTCCCTTTGACGTGCGGCACGTAACGTTATCCACCGGCACCCTGGCCCTGGCGGCCGCCCGCTTTGGCACCAGTTCGTTCGGCAAGGACTGGTTTTATTCCGCCTTGGCCGGCATCGGCGTGACGTTCGTTCTGAACCTGGGGGTCAGCTTTTCGATTGCATCGTATGTGGCCTTGCGCGCCTACGATGTCCCGGCACGCGAACAGTTCCTGCTGATCCGCTTTCTGATGCGCCAGATCGTGCGCTCGCCCTTGAGATTCCTGTATCCGATCGAACGCTCCAGCACGCCGCTCTCGATCCTGACCGCGGCTCCGGAAGAAAAATAGCTCTATTTCGCAGCCGGTTTGTCGTTGAGCGCGTAAATCACTTCGCCCGGCTTGGCGTAGCGAAGGATCACCCGGGCTTCATGTTCGATCGCGTTCGGATCTGACTTCAAGTGGTCGACGTGATCCTTCAACCGGCTGTTTTGCTCCTGCAACTGCTGAATATCCTTCTGCAGCTGCTGATGCTGGTTGCGTTTCTGCTGGTAATCCGTCAGTCCGTTTGCTCCGAAGGTGACGTGGTAGCCAAGAACTAGGGCGATCAGGATCGCCATCACGGTGGCCACCCGGCGGCCGGAACGCGAGAGATACGACGCAACCCTGTCTTTGAAATTCACCGTTGCCTCCATGCGCTGCTTTATCTTCGCAGCCCGGCTCTGCTTTGCCCCACGCACAAATGAAAAGGGGAACCATACTTGGTAATCGCGAACCTCCTCTGCTTTTTTTGTTATGCTTCAAGGTGTTCCTGAGCCCGGTCGTCTACTATGCGGCTTTTGTTTGTGGCGTTTGCCCTCAGCTTTTGTGCATTACTGTGGGTGGCTTTTTCCGTTGCCCGGCATATTCAGCGACATAAGCGTTCCGCTTTGCCTGAGACGGAGAACGTCGCCACCCCTGCGGAGAGCCCCCGGCGGTAGCCTGCCAGGATCGAATAGCCCCACCTTGTTCGTAAAGGGAGATTGAATCATGCAGCAGATCGGCTACAAGCAGGACAGCCTTCACGCATTGCCCGCCCCTCGCATCGCGTGGAGAACGGTTGGCGGCATCGTGCTCGCCACCGTCCTGGTCGCCATATGCGCACACATTTCTGTGCCGCTCGGCTTTACCCCCATTCCGATTACCATGCAGACCTTTGCCGTGTTGTTGATCGGCCTGCTCTTCAGCCCCGGCGCGGCCTTTGCCTGCCTGGCGCTCTACCTGATCGAAGGAGCCATGGGTCTGCCTGTCTTCAGTCCGCACGGACCGGGTGGAATGGCGCAGTTGCTCGGCCTTACCGGCGGATATCTGTTGTCGTACCCGTTTGCTGCCGCGTTGGCCAGCTGGTTGTACCGCCGCGGTCAACGGGGCTTTTGGGCCGCGTTGGCAGGCGCGGGCCTGTCCAGCCTGGTGATCCTGGCCTGTGGTTCCGTCTGGCTCGGCTTTTACAGCCACATGCGGCCCGGACTGGTGCTTGCCCAATCAGTCGCTCCTTTTCTGCCTGGCGACGTTGTGAAGGTTTTGGCGGCCGCTCTCTGCGTCCGCATGCTTGGATCCTTCGGCGACGATTCACGCAATCGAACACTTTGAAAGGATTATGTGACCACCACTCCTATTTCGCTTCAGCCGGATGCACCAGCGCGTAGTGCGATCAAAGAAATCAGCATTGCCCACAGCCCCGACTCTGACGACGCCTTTATGTTTTACGGCCTCGCGACGAACAAAGTTCGCGTCCCGGGCTACAAATTCACCCATACTCTCTGCGACATCGAAACCCTCAACCACAAGGCGATGAACGAAGCGTTCTACGACGTCACCGCCATCTCGTTCCATGCATATCCTTACGTCCAAAAGGACTACGCGCTGATGGCGTGTGGGGGGAGTGTGGGAGAGAACTACGGTCCAATGATTGTTTCGAGCCAGCGCATCACTGCGGATGAGATTAAAAAGGTGCGGGTCGCAGTACCAGGAACCCTGACCACGGCCTATTTGACGCTGAAGCTGTTTGCTCCCGAGATCGAAACCGTGACCGTTCCCTTTGACAAGATTATCCCCGAGGTCGTGGCCGGCAATTTTGATGCCGGACTCATCATCCACGAGGGCCAATTGACGTATGCGGCCAGCGGCCTGCACAAGGTGATTGACCTGGGTGTGTGGTGGCGGGAACAGACCGGCCTTCCGTTACCGCTGGGTGGCAATGCGATCCGCAGGAGCCTGGGTGAGGATGTCATGCTCACCGTGACCCAGGCGCTTCGGGATAGCATCCAGCATGCGCTGGACCACCGCGAAGCGGCACTCGAGTACTCCATGCAATTCGCGCGGGACCTGGACCCACAATTGGCGAACCGGTTCGTCAGCATGTATGTCAACGAGCGGACGCTCAATTATGGAGAAGACGGCAAGCAGGCGATCCGCAAGCTTCTTACCATGGGACATGAACGCGGTCTGATCCCGAATCCCGTCCAGGTAGACTTCGTCGGATAACAGACCGGGGCGCGGAGATGAATTGGGTGGCCCATTCAAGCCTGTCGTTGGCTTGAATGGGTTCGACGACATCTCTTTCGGGTAAACCTTCGCCGGCTGGGTGGGGCTTTCAGGTTTTGCCTCGAGCATTCGTTTTTCTCCCACATCTCGCCAACAACGGGCGAGATATGGGGCACCCGAAGTCGGGGCTTCCGGGACGTTCGTTGAACCGGCTCGAGTACTCGATGCCTAACTGATTCGTCACCATGTATGTCAACGAGCGGAAGCTCCATTATGGAGGAGAACTGCGAGCGGCGATCCGCCAGCTTCTTTCCATGGGACATGAACGCGATCTGATCCCGAATCCCGTCCAGGTGGACGTCCCCGGATAATACGAAATGGCGCTTCAGCGAGCTTCGACCTCTACCGGTCCTTGTCGTCATCCTCATCGCGCTTTGCCGGGTGGAGCAGCATTGCGGGAACCGGCTTGTTGCCCATCACGTCGCGCCACAGGATCACATTCAGCACCCGCGGGTCGGCGCGGTCTTCGTGGGTGAAATCCATCCGGCTCGAGGCTTGGGCGCCGGGGGCCTTCGGCCCGTTGGCCTGGTATAACAAGCCATTGTCACGGTTGCGGTAATCCGCCTGGTAGGGAGGCTGGTCTCCAGCCCCGGTGAAGAGCGGCGCGATCGGCGGCGCGAAGGCGTCGTTATTGTTCATCGGCGGCACGCCCAACAACTCCTCCATCGTCCGTACCACGCTCACCGTCGTGTAAAACGTGCTGTCGACAACCGGCTTTTCCGCTCGCGGAGAATATTTGCTCACGACCAGGGCAATACTCCGATGAGCGTCCACGTGGTCCGCACCTGCCTGGGCGTCGTCTTCCAGGATGAAGAAGGCCGTGTCGTCCCAATAGGGACTGTGGGAGATGGCCTCAACCGCGCGTCCCACCGCAAGGTCGTTATCCGCAACCGAGGCTTTCGGCGTCGGCATCCCGGGCGTCGTTCCCGCCGTATGGTCATTCGGCAACCGCAACTGTATGAATTGCGGCATCGCATCCTGCCCTTTTTGCCGCTGCTCGACCCAGTGCCGGAAGTGAGTGAGGAACTCCTCCACCCGTAACTGATCTGGGAAACTCAACTCAAAGTCCGGGTAGTTGGCGTCGAAGTGACCCACCAGCTCGGGCTTGGTCGCGATGTTCTCCTTGATCAACGGAATCGGCCAGGGATAGGGACTCCTCCCGCCACCATAATTCGCCGGGATCGCCTCCCCATGCCGGATGTCTCCGCGTATGCCACACTGCACGGGCTCAGGTTCCGGGGTTCCCTCGGTCGGCGAGGATCCCTTCGGCGTCATGTCTGGATTGGCGCAAAACTGCGTCGAGATGAACTCACCGAAGTGGTAAAGGCTCTTGCCATTCCGCGCCAGGTTGGTCCAGATGTAACTGCTGTTCGGCTCGTTGACATCGGAGATGCCCTCCTTCAAGGGATACCCATTCTCCACCTCGCCCTCGAAGTCGTAGACGCGCTCTTTGCCGCGATAGCTCTGCTGCCAGGTCTTCTCCGTATAGTCACTGCTGATGGCCGCATTCGACCACACGTGGCCGTCGCCCGAGACTTCGCCCGAATCATAGAAGTTGTCCAGCACGCCAAACTGCCGCGCCAGCTTGTGCTCGTTGGGCGTAATCTCCGCCCCGAACATGGTCAGCTCGGGCGCGCCGTTGCCGGCGCCCAGGTCACCCAGAATCTGATCGTAGGTGCGGTTCTCCTTGATGATGTAAATCACGTGCCTGATCGGGTTGGTCCCACCGCTGAAGGTCATCGTGGTCTGGGCGGCCTTCATCATATTTGTCACGACCACGGCGTTGGTAAGCTGCTCCCGCTGGCTGTCGATCTTTGTCAGGTCGATGGCAGCCAGAGATCCGTGGAGAAGGGTTGCGATGTAGGTCGAGTTGCCGCCACGCTTCATGCCCGGCACCTTCGGCTGCGGCATGTTGTTCGGGCCCGTCCCCTGGCCCTTACCAGTAGCGACAAAAAGCTTGTCACCACTCACCGCGAGCGCGGTTGGATACCACTCGGTGGGGACAAAGCCCACTGGCTTGGTGGCATCTTTTTCGTCCAGATCAAAGACAGCGATCGCATCCGAGCCGCTGTTGGCGGCAAACAGCCGCTTGCCGTCCTGGGAAACGGCAACCGCATCCGGCATGGCGCCAAAGTAGCTTTGCCCCGGCAGCCGGGTGTCGTACACGCCCAGCAACTTCATTTCATCGCTGCGGATCGCCGCCACCGCATCCCGGTTGGCCAGTGCCACGTAGAGCGTCTTCTCATCCGGGCTCCAGGCAAACGCCGCCGGATGGGAACTCGGGGACGTCGCTTCCTGCGGCGGTAGAAGTTCGAGCTTCTTCAGAACCTTGCCATTGCTCAGATCCAGCTCAGCGATCGCTGAGCCATTCCACAGTGCGACAAATGCCCGGCTCCCCGAACGGTTCACGGTCACCGCAATGGGATAGGTGGACGGCACCACACTGCCCAGCGAAAGATCAAAGCGCCGTAGGACTTTGCCCGTCACGCCATTCATCAGCAGGACATCGTCGGACAGGTTGTCGGCTACCACCAGCTCATCGGTCCCCTCCGGGCCCTTGCGGACAGCAATCGCCGCCGGGTAAGGAATCGCCATGCCTGCAGGCAGAACGGCGCCGATTTTGTTCTGCAATTTGCCCGGCGGCAGTTGCTGCAGGGGAACCGACAGCAGTTGCTGTGGTTTCAGCTTGCCTTCGCTGAAGGAATACACGGCAATCGCGTTGCCGGTCTGGTCTTTACCGTTACCGTGCGGCGCGGTCAGGGAATCGAAGGCGGCGTAGAGGTGGGTGCCATCCCGGCCGAACGCCAGGCTGGAGTAGAGGGTCTGCGGCAGGTTCGACGCGGTTCTCGGCTCGGGAAAATCGGTCACCGTGCCGGTTTTGATATCCAGCACCGCGATCGACTGCTGATACTGCGACGAAAACGTTCCGAAACCGGCGTTCACCACCGCCAGGTAGCGCCCGTCGGGGGAGAGCGCGGCAGTCATCGGCAGGCTATTCAGGCTCTGCGGCGACCCCGGAACCGGTTCTGCCAGTTGCTTGCTGGTGGGTAAATCGATCGTCCGCTTGGTGCGTTGTGCCGGGACCACCCCTGCCGCCAGGGTCAAAAAACACCCGGCAGCACAGAAACAGCGGAGAAATTTTGCCAAGATCAACACTCCACGGCGAGCAGATTCGAGCCACTAGTATGCCTAAGTCTCATTACAAAACTCTTACGAACGGACAATCAGGCCCCTGTTAGGTTCAATGAGAAGGGATTTCCCACCAAAACATGGCGACTGACCTCGTAAACCCATCCTCCATCACATCATTGCCTCCTGTGGCTGAAATCCACGAGGCAAAGCCGGTTGCAACGACTCAGGTTCCTGTTCTCGGCCGCGACACCCAGGCGAACAAGACCAATTGGGTCACCACTGGCTTTATGGTAGCGTTTCACCTGCTCGCCGTGGTCGCCCTTTTCATGTTTACGTGGAAGGCCTTCTTCTGCTTCGTCGGCCTGTGGGTCCTGTCGATCAACATGGGCATCGGCATGGGGTACCACCGCCTGCTGACGCATCGCGGCTACCGGACTCCCAAGTGGATCGAGTACTTCCTCTCCATTTGCGGCACGCTGGCGCTCGAAGGCGGACCTATCTTCTGGGTGGCCACCCATCGCGTCCATCATCAACTTACCGATCGAGAAGGCGACCCCCATACCCCCCATGATGGCGGCTGGTGGTCGCATGCCGGCTGGATTCTTTCCGGCGACGCTCTGCACCACGAGACCGCGCTGATGGCCCGCTACGCTCCCGATCTTGCCAAGGATCGCTTTCAGGTCTGGCTCAGCAAATATCACTACGTGCCTTTGGTAACGGTTGGCCTGCTGCTGCTCGCCTTTGGCGGCTGGTCCTGTGTAATGTGGGGCATTTTCCTGCGCGTGACGCTTGGCTTGCACGCCACCTGGCTGGTGAACTCTGCAACCCACATGTGGGGTTCGCGGCGCTTTTCCACCCGGGATGACTCACGCAATAACTGGTGGGTGGCTCTGCTCACCGGCGGAGAAGGCTGGCACAACAATCACCATGCCCATCCAGTCTCCGTGCGCCACGGCCTGACCTGGTGGGAGTTTGACCCCAACTTCTACGGCATCTGGATTCTGCAGAAGCTGGGTCTCGCCACCAACGTAAAGGTAGCGCAGTTCGATCCTCACGATCCCCGTCCGGCAGGCGCCGCCTAAGGTTGCCACAAAGGGCGAGGCTTCAGCCTCGCCCCTCCCTTCCTCCAGCTGGCGAACCAGGGAACTATACTTTGGCAAGCTATGCGGATCACCCGGCGCAGAAGAGCAATCGTTCTTTCCATTACGCTGGGCGTCTGCCTGGTGGCCCTGGCCATCGCTCTCAACGTCACCTGGGTCATCATCAACCTGCGCAGCCTGATCCTGCTTGTCATTGGGATCCCCTTCTTCCTGCTGCTGATCGCCGGCCTCATTCTTAACACCATCTTTCTTGTCCGCGAGGTGAAGCGGAATGAACGCCACGACAGCTTCCTCAACGCTGTCACCCACGAACTGAAGACTCCCATCACGTCGATTCGTCTCTACCTCGAGACCCTGCAACGCCACGAACTACCCGAAGCCCAGCGCAAAGAGTTCTACGGCATCATGCTCTCCGACAGCGAGCGGCTCATGGCGACGGTGGAGCAGGTACTCAAGGCTGGAGAAGTCGGCCAACGGGCGCGCAACCAAGTGCGCATCCGCCTGCTGTTCGATGAACTGGTGCGCGAGTGCATCCACACCAGCCTGCAACGCTATCACCTGGAGGAGTCCACCATCCGCCTCACCGTCGATCCCGCAGCCCCCGAGTGGCCGGTGCTCGGCAACCCCGAAGAACTACGGACAGCTGTCCTCAACATCCTCGACAACGCGGTGAAGTATTCACCCCAGGGTCCGCAACTGGAAGTGAACCTTGCCCTCGAAGGCGATGCGTGGATGATGCTCACGGTTTCGGATCACGGACTGGGCATCGCGCCACCCCACCTCAAGCGCATCTTCCGCCGCTTTTACCGGGTACCGGCACGCAACGTTCTCCGCATCCAGGGAACAGGACTCGGCTTGTTCCTGGTTCGCTCCATCGCTCGCCAGCATGGCGGGGATGTGATCGCCGAATCCGAAGGGGAAGGCCGGGGCTCTACCATTCGCCTGCAGCTTCCCCGCTCGCTTTCAGCTGCGCGTGAGGAAGTGCTGCAATGAGCACTCCCGCAAACATCCTGGTGGTGGAAGACGAGACTCACCTTGCTCAGGGTTTGCTCTTCAACCTGCGCGCCGAAGGGTACACCGTGCAACTCGCCGTGGACGGCGAGAGCGCGCTCGAGATGCTGCGAGAGGAACCCGTCGACGCCGTCATTCTGGACGTGATGCTGCCGGGACGGGACGGATTCTCGGTGGCTTCCGAGCTACGGGCGCAACAAAACTTTGTGCCGATCCTGATGCTCACGGCGCGCAGCCGCCCGGAAGACGTGCTCAATGGATTCAGTGCCGGCGCCGACGATTACCTGCCGAAGCCCTTCGACCTTTCCATTTTGCTGGCGCGGCTCAACGGCCTGCTTCGCCGCATGGCATGGATTCGGCCAGCGCAACCGCCACCAGCACCGCCGTCGGGCTCGCCCTCAACCTACAGCTTTGCCGGGCGCACCATTCACTTTTCTTCCCTGCAGCTCAGCACGCCGGAGCGCATGATCCGTCTCACGCTGATGGAGTGCGACCTGCTCCGCTACCTGGTTCTCAACCAGGGACGCATCATCTCCCGCAAGGAGCTACTGGAGCAGGTGTGGCGCGTCCATGAGGACACCGATACACGGGCCATCGATAACTTCATGGTCCGTCTGCGGCGCTATATCGAAGACAATCCCGCCGAACCGGTCTTTCTAGAGACAGTGCGCGGCGTGGGATACCGCTTTCTGCCGGAGCGGCCACCGGAATAGTGGCGTTTACCGGTAGCTTTGGTCGAGCTACCGCGCAGGTAACACCTTTTCGCCATTGCCGCACTTGTGCGGTGGAGGGAGACTCCCACTAGCAGCATGCTCTCCCTCCTTTGGGTGCGCCGGCCAGGTCGATACATCTTTCCACGTCGAAAGATATCGAGCGGATGTCACGCGCGGCGGCTTCTCCACGCGCACCCCTTCTCTCCTTAATTAAAAGGTTTAAACTGAAGGTCTGTGCGCCTCTTCACCCGCTACATCTGGAAGGAAGTGCTCTCGCACGCCCTACTCGGCGGCGCGCTGTTCACCTTCATCCTGTTCATGAAATACGTTGGGCAGTTGCTGGAAATGGCTGCACGCAACAGCGCCTCGCTGGGCAGCGTGATCAAGATCTTCCTCTTCATGCTCCCCAACACGCTAAGCCTCACCCTCCCCATGGCGGTGCTGGTGGGCGTGTTACTCGGCCTGAGCCGCCTCGCCGCCGACAGTGAAATCACGGCCATGCGCGCGGTTGGGATCGGTGTCTGGTTCTTCGTCCGCGTTGTTTCCGCCATCGCCATCCTCGGCTGGGGTATCTCGCTCTTCAACTCGCTCTACCTTGCGCCCAAAGCCACGGCGGCACTGCTGCGCCTGGAAGACTCGCTGAAGAATCAGCAAGCCTCGTTCGAAGTAGAACCGCGCGTCTTCTACGAAGACTTCAAGAACTACGTACTCTACGTGCAGGACATCCGCGCCGGCGCCGGCGCGTCCCGCTGGCAGCGCATCTTCCTCGCCGACCTGAGTGATCCTGCAGATCCCAAGGTGACCACCGCCGAGGACGCCGTGGTGGCCAATGGCCCCAACCGCACCCTGCTGATGCGCTTGCGCAACGGTACCGAACATGAACTGGTAAGCGCCAACGGCGGCCCGCAGTACCAGGTCTCCACCTTTCTGCAATCGGAGCTTCCGCTCACCATTGGACCGCAGGAAGATGCCCACATCGGCCATAACGACATCCCCATGCTGGCCATGAGCAACCACGGCCTCTATGAGCGCTCCCGGGCGCCCAACGGAAGGCTTTACCTCATCGAGCTGCATAAGCGATTCGCCTACCCTGCGGCCTGCCTGGTACTGATGCTGATTGGCATTCCGCTCGGCCTATCGTCGCGCCGTGGTGGCAAGAGCACCGGCTTTGTCGTGACCATAGCCCTGGTCTTCATCTACTACTCGATCTCCCTGACGGGCGTCTCGCTGGCGCGAGAGGGCAAGCTTCCAGTCTTTGCCGGCGTTTGGGCTGCCAATATGCTCTTCGCCTTTTTCGGTTTGCTTCTGCTGCGCCAGATGGCCGTGGGCGGAACCGGCCTGGGAAGCTATTTCGCCAGCTTCGTCAGCCGGTTCAAGGCGCCCGCGTTGTTGACGCCGAGAAATGAACCCGCCGAGAAGCGCACGGATCACGAACGCAGCCGCTTTCCCCTCATCCTCGACGACTACGTGCTGCGCGAGTTTCTCACCACCTTCGCGCTGGTGTTGGTCAGCTTCGTTCTCCTGCTGCTCGTGTTTACCTTCTTCGAGTTGCTGGGCGACATCATTCGCAACCGCACTCCTTTAGTCACGGTAGGCGAATACCTCATCGACCTTACGCCGAGCATGATTTACAACATCACGCCGCTGTGTGTATTGGTTGCTGTGCTGGTCACCTTTGGCATCTTTACCCGCACCAACGAGTTCACGGCAATGAAGGCGACCGGCATCAGCTTGTATCGCGTGATGGTCCCCATCGTGGCGGTCGCGGCGATGCTGGCGGTGGCCCTGTTCTTGTTCGACCAGTCGTACCTGCCCTCGGCCAACCGCCGCCAGGAAGCGCTGAGGAGCGTCATCAAGGCTCGTCCGGCGCAGACCTTTCTGCGCCCCGATCAGAAGTGGATCTTTGGCCGCCAGGAACCGGGCAAGCCGGGACGCATTTTTTATTACCAGTTTTTCGATCCCGACCTCGACCGCTTTGCAAATCTGTCGGTGTTTGAGTTCGATCCCGAGAACTTCTCGTTGTCCCGCCGTATCTTTGCTTCCAGCGCGCACTGGGAGCCGCCGCTGCAGCAGTGGGTCTTTGAAAACGGCTGGGAGCGCCGCTTCGATGGCGAGGCGGTAAGCAGCTACTCGCAGTTCCGGGTGGAGAGTTTCCCGGAGATCACAGAAGGTCCGCAATACTTTAAGAAAGAGGCCCTGCAGTCGCAGGAGATGAGCTTCGGGGAACTGCAGCGTTACATTCGCGACCTCGGGCAGAGCGGATTCGAAACCAAGCCGCTCAGTATTCAACTCAATCTCAAGCTTGCCTATCCCCTGGTTACGCTGGTGATGGCGGTGCTGGCGATTCCCTTTGCCCTGTCCATGGGGAAACGTGGCTCGTTGACCGGCATTGCGGCCGCCATCGGAGTCGCCATTGCCTACTGGGTGGTGAAGGGTACGTTTGAAGCCCTGGGCAACGTCAACTTTCTGCCGACATTGCTGGCCGCTTGGTCGCCGGATTTACTCTTTGGACTCGTCGGGGCCTATCTGCTGCTACGCACTCCCACCTAAGGCTCAGCTTAAAATAGAGACAGCATGCTTGCCCCGCTCCGGCCTCTCTTCCCTTATCTGCGCCGATACGCTCGCGATTTCGTGTGGGGCGGGATTTCCGTCGTTGTCTCCAACGCCATCTGGATTTTCTTTCCCCAGGTCATCCGGATTGCCATCGACGACCTGAACCATGGCGTCACCCGGGGGAAAATCTTCCGCTACGCCGCGCTGCTGGTTGTTATTTCTGCCGCCAAGGGCGTCTTTCTCTTTCTCACCCGCTGGATCATCATCGGCATCTCACGCGAGATTGAATTCGATCTACGTAACGATCTCTTCCGCCACCTCGAGCGCCAGCCGGCAGCTTACTTTCAGCAGCACCGCACCGGCGACATCATGGCGCGCATGACCAACGACCTGAACGCGGTGCGCCAACTGCTTGGTCCTGCCATCATGTACAGCGCGAACACTATTCTGTTTTCGCTCGGCGCGATTTATTTCCTGTTACGCATCAGTCCCTGGCTGACGTTGGTGGCGTTGGTGCCGCTGCCGCTTGCCAGCATCCTGGTGCAGTCGCTGGGGCGCAAGATCCATGATCGTTTTGAGCGCATCCAGGCAATGTACTCGGAGATCTCCGCCCAGGCGCAGGAGAATTTTTCCGGCGCCCGCCTGGTGCGCGCATTCGCCCAGGAGCAGGCGCAGATCGCAGCGTTTGAAGCCTCTAACAAAGAGAACATCCGCCGCGGGCTGCGCCTGGTGCAGCTGATGGGCATGCTGTGGCCGACGCTCGAGTTCATTCTCGGGTTGGCGATGGCGATCACGTTGCTGGTCGGCGGCCACGAGGTACTTTCGCATCGCATCAGCATCGGCGACTTTGTTGCGTTCAATACCTACATGGTGATGTTGACCTGGCCGGTGATTGCGCTCGGCTGGGTGGTGAACTTGTGGCAGCGGGGCACGGCCTCGGTGATCCGCATCGACGAATTGTTATCGGATAAGCCGGCCATCGATAATGCGCAAGCGGATCCCGCTCTCTCCAGCGACGCGGTTTTGCGAGGCGAGATCGAATTCCGCAATTTGAATTTCTCCTACTCCGGTGCTGACGCAGGCCGATCGGAGGTCTTGCATGAACTGTCGCTCACGATTCCTGCGGGCAGCAGCCTGGCGATTGTGGGCCCGACAGGTTCGGGCAAGTCAACCTTGGTAAATCTGATCCCCCGACTCTACGATGCTGTGCCGGGAACGGTGTTGATTGACGGCCGGCCCATCCGTGATTTTCCTCTGGAAGTATTGCGCGCCAACATCGGCTTCGTTCCCCAGGAGACGTTTTTGTTCAGCCAGACCATTCGCGGCAATATCGCGTTCGGGGCGCCGCACGCGACCGATACCGAGGTCTTGCAGGCCGCGGAAGCGGCGCATATCCGGCGTGAGTTTGAGGAGTTCCCTGCCGGGTTCGCGACCATGGTGGGAGAGCGCGGCATCACCTTATCGGGCGGCCAAAAGCAACGCACCGCCATTGCCCGCGCAGTGATTCGCGATCCTCGGATCTTGGTGCTGGATGATGCGCTGGCCAGTGTGGATACCTACACCGAGGAGCAGATCTTAGGTGAGTTGCAACGGGTGATGCAGGGGCGCACGACGGTGTTCATTTCCCATCGCATCTCGACGGTCCGCCATGCGGATCAAATCGCAGTGCTGGTAAACGGTCGCATCGCAGAGTTGGGCAACCACGACGAATTGCTCGCGCGAAATGGTTACTACGCTGACCTTTTCCAGAAGCAGCTGCTTGAAGAAGAGCTGGCGATCACCGGGTAGACCGCAGATCCCTCCGCTCCGGTCGGGATGACAAAGGGAACAGCAGTGGTCCATCAGCATCGGATACGTAACGGAGCAAATGTTCGGTAAGCCGACATTCTCTCCTTTGTCATCCCGACCGTAGCGGAGGGATCTGCAGTTTGTTTAGGGCTTGGTTAGCTTAAAGTCAGCTACCGTTCCTTCGGTGTTGTGGGCGAAGCGGATTCCGTAAATGCCGTCGGTGGACTTCAGCTTTCCGTCCGTGACGACCAGCGCCTTGTCATAGCTTGCGACGGTGACGTCGTTAATCGCACACTCCACCTTGCCGTCCTTCACGGACAGCGCGATCTTTTGCTCGACCGGTTGTCCTGGTCCAGCGGCCTTATGTACTGCGGCGTTCGCCTCTCCGTGGCCGTTCATCTGAAACGGCGCAGGGCCGAATCCGCGAACAATGAACCGGCCATCCCCGTACGCCGCGCAATAGAGCTCGCTTGGCTGATCGGTCCCCAGTTCGTGGCCGGCAATGAAAATACCGTAGGGGTGAGGATGGCTGTTCAGATTCATGTATTTTGCTTCAGTAAATGTGGCAGATACGGTGTAGTTGCCACTGGCCGTGTTGGCGGGATTCCAGTAATCTGCCGCCGGTCCAGTGGTGATCTGCAGCGTATCGCCCTGCTTGGTCATCTTGGTATCGTTGATGGTTTGCCCCGCTTTTTGGGCGCCCGCGTCAACGGCTCCCACCCAACCCGGAACAGAAATTCCGCCCCCCGCAACTGCGCGAGAGGTTTCTTGCCCAAAAGTGGGCAGAAGAACAACGACGGCGAGGGACAAACCATAGACGAAACGCATAGAGGATCCTTTTACGCTTTGGCGAGCTCTTTTTCAACCGCGCCTACCAGCGCCGGATCATCCGCCGTGGTATCGGGTGTAAAACGAGCCGCTACTTTGCCGTCACGATCCACGAGGAACTTTTCGAAGTTCCACAATATCTCCGGCTCCGGATTGGTTTCAATGCCATAGCCGTTCAGGTGCTTGGCCCAGGGCTCCTTCGAGGTGACCGTGGTCGGCTGGGCGGCAATCAGCTCGCGATAGAGCGGATGCTTCCCTTCTCCCACAACGGTGATCTTTTCAAACATGGGAAAGTCGACACCGAATGTGCTGGTGCAGAAGTTTTGGATATCGGCGTTGCTGCCGGGTTCCTGCGCTTTGAAATCATTCGCAGGGAACCCGGCAACCACCAGGCCGCGATCACGGTATTGGCGGTAAAGCTTTTCCAGGCCTTCGTACTGCTTGGTAAGCCCACACTTCGACGCTACGTTCACAATGAGGAGTACTTTTCCGCGATACTCACCCAGGTTGGTATCTTCCCCGGTGATGCGGCGCACGGGTATGTGATAAATCGGTGTGCTCATCTCCCCATTGTAGTGCCCTTGGTTTACGGGAACATCCCGATGCCCGTTCCCGGAGTGAAGGAGACGCCGCGCAGCACTTCGCCGTACTTCGCGTCCATCACATCAAAAAACGGCGTCTTGGTTGCGAATGACGGGTCGGTGTTGTTGACGTCATCCACCACGACCACGAGCCGATTGGGATCAGCACCGGTATCGCCGTTGCCGCTCACCGTCGAGGTGATGCCATAGATCGCGACCAGGCCTCGCGGCCCAACCAGTCCGGTGATGTTGCGCATGCCATCCGTAGCCGGCGCCCAGGGTAGATTGGTCGTCGCGTTGGTGCCGGTGGGATAGTTTCTGACCGAGTAAGGCGTGCCGATACCCAACCCGTTCTTCAACACGTAGGCCAACTGCCACATTTGTGTGGAAGCGTTGAACACCCACTTCTGTAGCCCTGCCGTGGTCTGCGCGGCAGCGTGGGTGTAGAGATCGGTTCCGCCCGTGTACCCATCACCCTCATCCGCCACATAGAGCGTGGTCGCATTGGCAAACCACATGCCAAAGGGATAAGCGACGGTGGTAGCGGTCTTCGCCGGCACTGCTGGGAAACCCGCGAGGATACACATGTTGCTTGGTAATCCAGACGTGGGCAACGTCGCCAGGTCATACATGAGTGGTGCGCTCGGCAGAGGTGCGCCGGCAATTGGCAACCCCACTCCCTTAGGACACGCGGTGCCGACCGTGTCGACGAAATAAACCGTGTTCACCCCGTTGCTGCCGCTTCCCTTGGAGTAGTACACGACGTTGTTGAACACCGTCAGCCCGCGGAAATTGTCGTCTTTACCGATCTTGTCGGCCTTATCGCCCAGCAGGGTGACGGAGAAGCTCGACAGGGGCGTGGGTGTTCCCGGAAATTGATCTTTCTCACGAACGTCGAGCGCCGGGATCCATTGCGCTCCTGCGCCCAGGACGATGCCATTCGGTTGCGGATTGCCGCCGTTCCCCGCATTGCCGGCGGTGTAAAAAGTGTCGGCTCCGTCAAAGTTGTTGAGGACTGCTGCACGGCCGTTATTGCCGCTGTATGCGTTGGTCTCGGTAAAGGTGAAATTGCCGTTCTTGTCTACAGTCGCCACCGCGCGGTAATACGATTCGCCGACCGGGTTGGTGGAATCGACCGCCGCCGGAGTATTTGAGTTGGACACATCGATCGCATCCACCGGTGCCACGTAGCCCATAAACGTCAGCAGGCGCTTGTCGGTAGAAAGATTCAACGCGATCTCGGATTTCGAACTGAAGCTGGTGACCAACTGATCTTTCTTGCTGGTGATTCCGGGCTGGAGACTGTTGGGGACCTCCAGGCTATTCACCGGGGTGCCAAAGAGGGTGATCTGGTCGAGGAAAATCCGCGAGGTAATGCCGAAGCTGGCATCGTAGGTATCGTTATTCCATACCTGGGGGTAGGTGCCATCAAACGGAGCGCCTGTGGCCGCGGAGCATCCACCCGTTGTGCTCGCGCAATTGGGCGGCAGTATGGTACCGACTTTCACGTTGGCCGGATTGTTGTCGTAGACACTGCGGCTTACGACCAGGTTGCCGGGATAGAATGCGTGGTTGCCATTGAAATACTGGCCCTGAGAAACGGCACTGCTGCCGGCTACACCGGCAACGAGGATAATCGTGCGCCATGAACGGGAGTTCGCAGTCATTGCTTGGGGGTCCTTTGGGTTTTGGTATCGGTCTTAAGGTCTTACGAGCTCACGAGAGAAAGTAGCAGCCAAGTGTGAAGAAGGAGTTACAAGAACCATGGCCACGGTTGAAGAATTTCGAGTCGATACGGCGGACGGAGTTGCCGTGCGCGGCTTTATGCATTACCCCGACGGCAAAAAGGATGCCGGCCTGGTGCTGACCCATGGTGCCGGATCGAACTGCAATGCTCCGCTGCTGGTTGCGCTCGCGGATGCTTTCTGTGCCGCGGGATGGGCGGTGCTGCGCTGCGATCTCCCCTTCCGCCAGATGCGGCCCAGTGGACCACCGCCTCGCGGCAGCGCAACGCTCGATCAGCGTGGGCTGCAGGAAGCGTGCGCCTGCATGCGCCAGCAAACTTCAGGGCGCGTGTATCTGGGCGGCCACTCCTACGGAGGGCGGCAGGCATCGATGCTGGCTGCGGTGGAAACGGGAATAGCCGACCGCCTGCTGCTGCTCTCGTATCCGCTGCATCCACCACAGCGGCCGGAAGACTTACGTACTGGCCACTTCCCCCAGTTGCGTGTGCCTTCGCTGTTCGTGCACGGCGTGAGGGACGGATTCGGCACCATCGATGAATTGAAGGCTGCGTTGCAGCTGATCCCTGCCGCCACTGAATTGCTGCCGGTTGCGGGCGCCGGTCACGAATTGATGAGCAAACGTAACCGTGATGGGTTAGTCAGCACCATCGTGCAGGCGTTCCAGGGATAAGCGGTTCACTCCGCGTCGGGCTTGGCTCCAGGGAGGCGCTTTCGGAGCAGCGCGATTTGCCCGGAGTGATGCGCTTCGTGCTCGGTAACGTGAAACCATTTGCAATAGTTATTGGTCGGACCCCAGGGCCACGTCTTGTCCACGGCCAGGAACCAGGCATCGTCCCGTTTGCGAAACTCTGCTAACGATTTCTCTCGCACCTCATGCAGGATGTCGACGTAGTATTGGCGGTCGTGGCCTTTGATGGTCTTTCTCCCCGCGTCTCCAAGGTTCATCGCAGGATCCCATTTGTCTTTGATCTCTTTCGACCAGCCATCCCATTTCATCCCGTCGAACGTGTTCATCTGGTAGTAAGTCTCGGTGGCCGCGAGGTGCATCATCAGAGCGCCAATGGAATTTGCATTCTTATCGAACAGAACATCCAGGTCTGCCTGATTGAGGCCTTTGGTCGCAGCCAAAACTCCGTTCGCATCCCGCATCCAGGTAAACGTGGAAATGAAGACGCCGATCTGAGGGGAATATCCCGGCCTCGGCCCAAGCACATCCAGTTGCACTTCGTCGGCCTGTGCGGCTTCAGCAAGCAACAGGGGTCCAGTCGCCAATGCGGCGGCAGTGGCGCCAAGAAAGCTTCTTCGGGTTGGAAGGCGTTCGCTCATACACTCACCTCGTTAATCTTTTATCGCTTCTCAAAGATCAGAAAGTAATCCTGCCCATCGGCTTTGGTGAAATCATAGCGGGCCACTTGCCGGAAACCGGCGTGCTCCACCTCACGACGCAGAATTTTCTCGTCCAGCCCATGGTCGGCCCCGTTCCCATTCTTGTCGATGATGCCGAAGCGAGCTCTGGGCTTCAGCGCCGCGCGCAAGTTTGCCAGCACGGGTTGAGGACGGGCAATCTCGTGATAGACCTTTAACATCAGCGCCGCGTCGAGCGAGTTGGGCGTGAGCTTGGGATCGTCAGGTGTTCCCAGAAGCGGAACGATGTTCGTAAGGTGCTCGCGCTGGGCGCGCTGCTGGATGTAGTTGATCGCTTTGGGGTTGATGTCCTCCGCGATGACACGGCCCTGGGGCGTGACACGACGCGCGGCGCGCACACTGAACCATCCGCCGCCCGCGCCAATATCCGCCACCGTGCTGCCGGGCTTGATCTGCAGCAGATCCATCACCCGGTCGATCTGCAGGCGCTGCTCGCGACCAGGATCCTCAAAAATTTTGAGATCGCCGGCATACGGCGTGCTGGTGGGGTGGCTTGGAAGGGCGGGCGTTTGCGCCGCCAGGGAAACCGCGGCCACCGACAGAACAGCCAGCAGGGCGATACCATGGCTGCGTTTACGCGTCAAAAACCAAAACTCTTTCGAAACCGTAACTTCTTTGGTCATTTTGGACTCTTATCTCGGGGGTCAAATGCTGCTGCTGCTCTTAGCGTACCTTGGCGGAGTTCTTACCATCGTCAGCCCCTGCATTCTGCCCGTGCTGCCGTTCGTTTTTGCTCGCTCCGACCAGCAATTCCGCAAGAGCGGTTTGCCGCTTCTGGGTGGGATGTGCCTTACCTTCGCCGTGGTGGCCAGCCTGGCCACGGTGGGAGGGGGCTGGGCGGTGCGCGCCAATCAATTCGGCCGCATTGCCGCCCTGGTGCTGTTCGGTCTCTTCGGTCTCACCTTACTCTTTTCTTCGCTGGCGGAGCGGCTCTCGCGGCCGATTGTCGCGCTGGGGAATCGGCTTTCGGCCCAGTCTGACGGCAGTGCCAGCGCTCTGAACTCGTTCCTGCTGGGAGTGGGTACGGGATTGCTCTGGGCCCCCTGCGCCGGACCCATCCTGGGCCTGATCCTGACCGGCGCGGCTCTCGGGGGCGCCAGCACCCACACCGCCGTCCTGCTGCTGTGTTACGCCGCCGGCGCTGCCACGTCGCTGGCGGTCGCCCTCCTGGCCGGCGGTCGCGTGTTCGCCGCCATGAAGCGCTCCCTGGGCGCCGAGGAGTGGATTCGCCGCGCTCTCGGCATTGCCGTCCTGGCCGCGGTGGCCGCAGCTGCCCTGGGTCTGGACCGCGGGGTCCTTACCCGCCTGTCCCTGGCCAGCACGTCGGGGCTGGAGCAGCACCTGCTCGACCGTTTCCACCCCTCCGGTCAAGCCGGAAAGATCACCGTCAACCAGACCATCGATGTTTCGGGCGACGCAGACGCGCCCCCAACCCAGATGCCCGAACTCACCGGAGCCACGGCCTGGATCAATTCCCCGCCCCTTACCCCAGCCGGGCTGCGGGGCAAAGTGGTGCTGGTCGATTTCTGGACCTATTCCTGCATCAATTGCTTGCGCACGCTTCCTTATATCAAGGCCTGGAACGAGAAATACAAAGACAGCGGCCTGGTGATCATTGGCGTGCACACCCCTGAGTTTCCGTTCGAAAAGGATGAGGCGAACGTTCGCAATGCGGTGAAGGATTTGGGCATCCAGTACCCGGTGGCTATGGATAACGACTACGCCATCTGGCGCAGCTTCCATAACCAGTACTGGCCTGCCGACTACTTCATCGATGCCAGCGGTGCGGTTCGATTTCACCATTACGGCGAGGGCGCCTATGGGGAATCGGAGCAGCAGATTCGCGCCCTTCTCGCGGAGGCGAACCATGCTCCTCTTCCGGCGGCAGCAAGCGCGATTGCGGCCACCGGCACCGAGGCGGCTTCCGATGCCAATGCAGTGCAATCGCCCGAAACCTATGTGGGCTTTGCGCGGGCGCAGAACTTCGCGTCTCCTGGCGGATTTGTCGAGGAAGACGCGAAGGTCTACCGCACGCCGGCCAAGCTGGAACTGAACCAATGGGCATTCGCCGGCAACTGGAAAGATGAGGAACAGGACGCGACGGCGCTGGACCCGAACGCCGCGATCTCATTTCGCTTTCATGCCCGCGACCTTCACCTGGTGTTAGGCCCCACTGTCGACGGCAAGCCGGTTCGCTTCCGGGTGACCCTGGATGGCCATGCGCCGGGCGAGGACCATGGCATGGACACGGACGCCGAGGGATATGGGATAGTCACCGAGAACCGCCTCTACCAACTCGTTCGCCAGCACAGTAATATTCATGACCGTACCTTCCGTATAGAGTTTCTCGCGCCGGGAGTGCGGGCGTATTCGTTCACGTTCGGTTAAAGAGAGGAATCTTTTTATGAGCAAACCAACACAAACCAGCCGCCGCACGTTTCTGATCACCTCAGCAGGCGCTTGCGGAGCGCTTGCCTTCTCGTTCCTGCACCGGCCTCGGGAAGTATTCGCTTCCAAATCAGGGATGGTCACCATCGTGCAGTTTGGCGCGGATGGCAAGTCGACGGGCAAGGTTGCTGTTCCCCGGGTCATCAAGACTGACGCTGAGTGGCAGCAGCAGCTTTCGCCCCTTGCCTACGAGGTGGCCCGGAAGGCGGGGACCGAGCGGCCGTATCACCGGCGATACGTTGAATGTGCACGATCGCGGAATCTTCCGCTGCATCTGTTGCGATAATGCGGTCTTTAGTTCGCAGACCAAATTTGAGTCCGGCACCGGCTGGCCGAGCTTCTGGGAGCCGATTGCCCGGGAGAATGTAGTCGAGGCCACGGATCGCACTTTGGGCATGGACCGCACGGCTGTTTCCTGCAAAGAGTGTGACGCCCATCTGGGACACGTGTTCGATGACGGCCCACGTCCCACCGGCCTGCGGTACTGCATGAACTCGGCGGCGATGCATTTTGTAAAGCAGGCTTAGTCGATTGCTTCGAGGGGTCGCCTGTCTCATAATGACCCATGGCGACCTCCAAAGACCTTGTCCCGGCCTCTGAGCTGCTTGCCGCCGGACTGCCTCGTGACTGTACGTTCAGCGCCACCGATTGGCATGCGCTCGCGCCCTTCTGGTATCCCGTAGCCTTCTCCCACGCGATCACGGACAAGCCTTACGCCGCACGTCTGCTCGATGAGCGCGTGGTCGTCTATCGCCTCTCCGACGGGACTCTGGTTGCAGCCAAAGACATCTGCTTTCACCGCGGCGTCCCGTTAAGTATGGGCCACGTGGAGGGGGACGAGATCATCTGCCGGTATCACGGCCTGCGCTACGACCGCGACGGAAAATGCGTCTGCATTCCGGCGCATCCTACCGGTCTCATTTCGCCGCGGCTTCGGCTGCAGATGTTTCAGGCGCAGGAGCGGTATGGCCTGGTGTGGGTGCGACTGGTGGATAACGGCCCAGTGGCTCTGCCGGTGATGAAGGAATGGGATGACCCCGACTACATCCAGGTGCTGCCCGAGACCGTAGCCATTGCAGCCGCCGCCGGCCGCCAGGTCGAGGGATTTCTCGACGTGAGCCATTTTGCGTTTGTGCACCCGGAGAGCTTTGGCGAACCGGAGAATCCGGTTGTGCCCGACTATAAAGTAAGCAAGACCGATCGCGGCTTCGTTGCCGACTACATCAGCCAGGTGAGCAATTACTCGCATGGCTACAAGCACCGCAACCCGCCCGGTTTTCTGTGGCATCGACGCTTCGAAGTGTTTCTTCCGTTCAATGCAAAATTGACGGTGGGCTTTTCCGGGCGGCGGACTGCTGCACATTCTTAACGCGGCATCGCCGGTGTCGGCGCGCAAGACGCAGCTTTTCGTTCCGCTCTGCCGCAACTTCGACAAAGATGCGCCGCTCGAAGAGACGCTGGAGTTCAACAACCAGGTCTTTGCCGAGGATATTGCCATCGTCGAACAGCAATGGCCCGAAGACCTGCCACTCGATCTGCAGGTGGAAGCACACTTTCCTGCTGACCGCAGCTCGATCACGTATCGCAAGGGGCTGGCCGGGCTGGGCCTGGGACGAAGCTACACCGCGTAGCTAAAAGTGAAGCAGGTAGCTGACCTTAAGGTACAGCGTCTTGTTGGTGTTCAACAGCGAGGAGTAGGTCGGAGGCAAAATCGCTTCGTTGTTGTCGCAGCTTCCGTTGGTCTCGCGGGTGCAGAGGGCGCGGTCCAGGTTCTCGAAATTTCCGATATAGCCGAAATAGACCGCGGTGCCGGGATGCGGCAAGTAGGTGAACAACGCATCGGCGAACAGCGTTTTCGAGTTGGCCAGGCCGGTGTACTCCGGGTTGGGCAGAGTGGAAACATATTGCCCGATGAGGTTGAACGAGAGCGCCTTGGTCATCTGATAATTCCAGCGCGAGATCAACTCATGGTTGTCATAGACGACATCGCCATTGGCCACGTTGGTGAAGTGGGTATAGACGTAGCTGTTTTGCAGATCGATCGAACTCATGGGCTTCACCTCGACATTGAGGTTGGGTGAAGTCACATTGACCGGGCCTGGCCCTTCATTCGCAGCCGGCGAGTAATTGATCACCGTGCCGCTATACACCCCGCCGCCGACGGCGACGAAGGGCAGCGGCGAAGTGTAAAAGTTCACTCCGCTGGTATGACTGTGATATTCCACATCGTCGGTCAGAGCTCCGTAGTCGACAGGCCGCAGACGGTCTTGCCCCAACTCTACGTCGGCGGAAACGGTGGTCCGGTATTTGAAGCTGACGCTGTATGCGGGGTTGATGTAGGCGTCGAGGGGAACTCCGGTGTGGTCCCAGATGCGTTCGCCGTAGACGCTTGGTCCGTGGGAGAGAACCGGGCCCTGCTTCGGACGAAACGTGTAGTTGAAATAGCCATTCGGCTCACGCACATCGGGGCGGCGAAAGAAACCCGTGTCGGTGACGTATCCCGCGGATGTGTCGTTGTAGGCAAACCAGCCGCTGCGATGCAGGTCAGAAAAATTCACTTGCTGGGAATACGTTTGTCCGCTGCAGGTGAGGGTTAGCACCTCGCACGATTGTTCGCCCTGCGTCGCGTTGGTAATGTTCTGGGTTGCAGAGGTTACGGCCTGGCCAGTGAAAGTCCAGTGATTTTTCACGCGCGCTCGATAATCGAATCCGCCATCGCGATTGAATGAGCTGCGGTATTCACGGTCGGCGTAGATGATGCCGACGTTCGACAGCGAGCCTACGTCGCGATTCGCGCGCCCGGCGAAGAAGTAGGCCCGCGTGTTGTGCTCGGGATCGTCTTCCGGAAGGGCTTCGCCCGGGCTGCGGTCGTCCACACCGAGGAGGCCGAGCGCCCAGGGTCCGAGTTTACCGGTAAGACGCGCTCCGGCCTGCGGCTTCACGATGTTGTTGGTGTAGTAGAGGCTCACCGGCGTTTGGAAGAAGCTGCTGTTCTCGATAAAGAACGGGCGCACTTCGGCGAAGTAGGGGGGAAAGCGCTGGTTGGGTGTGGCCGGGTTATCGACGCCCACCTGGCTGAAATCTGGGTTCACCGTGGTATCGAGCACCAGGCTGTTGTGAATGATGAACTTGGCGTCGAGTCCGCTGTAACCCTGCAAATGCTTGTTTTCAAAATATGGATTGACGGGATCGACGGTATTCAATTGCCGCAGGTTGCGGGCGAGTGCATAGGGCTCGACTTGCAGGTTCTGGCCATGCTCGATGTCGCGGAAACCGTCGGCGGCCATGTCCTGGGTTAAGAGACCCGCGATGCGGTGACGGCTCTGCGGCCAGAATGCGGACTCGTTGGCATGGGAGATGTTGCGCTGCAGGATGATTCCCCACGTGCGGTCTTGCCCGGCGTCGGTCTTTCTGAAATAGAGGCTGGAGAATGGAATGCGCATCAACGCCACGTAACCGGATCGGGTCCGTCGTCCCCAGGTGTCCCACACGGTATCGAAGGAGTAGTCGGTTCCGTTTTGTTCGCTATAGAGACCGTCCGCCTGAATGCCCAGGGCATTGGTGGTGAAGACGAAGGCGCGACGCTGATCGTTGAAGGTGTCGAGCATGATCTGCACGGAGTCGTCATCGCCCAGCGAATCGCGCGCCAGCATGTGACCACGGATGAGCTGGGGTGTTTTGTCGCGGCAAACGAAGGCGACGTAGAGATATTCACGGGTGTATCCGAGGTAGGCGGTGGTCGACTCGGTGATCGCGGATCCGTCCCGGGGGTAACGTTGGATGAAGTTGTTCACCCGCAGCATGTCGCGAGCCGCTGAGGAGCGCAGTGGCGTTACCAGGAAGTCGCTGAGGGCCGGTTCACTGCTCAGGCGCGGGATGGTGACGTGCGCCTGCTGCTGCACGATGACCTCCGGCGCGGGCGGCAAGGGGTTGAGTTTCGAGTCTTCCGGTACGGTTCCGGCTGCTGCGCGGCCGACAAGGCACAGCACGAGCCAGATAACCGGCAAATTGTGTAGTCGCATGTTTCGAATCAACCAGGCTCAGGCAGTAAAAAGTTATGCAGGCTTTATTATATTTCATTCCGAAGCAGACCGCGGATCCCTCCGCTTCCCCTGGATTCGGTAGCCCTGACTTGGGGTGCCCCAAGTCGGGGCTACCGAATCCGCGGGGAAGGAGCGGAGGGATCTTCGTTTTGCTTCAGGGGCCGACTTCGACGCGATAGCAATCTTGCCCGGTTACCCTTAGGATCCTGGCCTTGCCGTCAACCACGCTCAGAAACTCGGCGGTGTCGGGCAGCCAGGACTCTTCTCCGACGCGGAACAGGGACGCACCAATCTCGGTGAGTTGCGTGTCTCCAAGCCAGAGGCGGCCTTTGCGCACGTAGACCTGAGTATCGTCACCGTCATCGCTACGGTAACGGCCCTGCAGCGGGCTGTACTGTGACTGTGCTGGAAACTGCCGGTTTCCTTTGTAGGCTCCGTTGATGTACCAGTCGGGGCCGTAGCCGACCTCTACCACCAGGGCGGGAATGGGAGCCCGGCCGGAAGAATCGCCTTTTCCCCTTGGCTGGTCGCGCCCGAAGAGCAGGGTGTAGTCGGCAAAGATACCCTGCTCTGTGGAAACAAACGAGTCGCCGTCGCCCCGTTGCAACACGATCTCCTTGTCGCCCTGCACCAGCACCAGATGTTTGCCGGTCGCTTTCAAGACCAGCTCCTTACCGCCTACCGCCAGGTATCTGCCCTCATATTCGCTCGCGTTCTCGATCTCTGTCGGGTCGGCCAGCACCTCCGGTGCCGGCAGCGGCTTGCTCTCACGCTCGGCGCGGAGCAACCGCACTGCGTATTGCGTCACCGCGATCGGGCGATAGCCTTGCATAGCATTAATCGAAGCAAACGCGGCGACTCCTCCATCGAGATCAATGTGCATAGCCGAGGCGAAGCAGTTCATACCGCCGGTATGGCGCAGGATCTTATGCCCATCGAGGACATCGACTGCGATGCCATAACCATACGACGCAGTGGAGCTGAACTCGGGCGCCTTGATGTAGGGCGTGGACATGAGCGCAAAGCCTTCCGCGGAGACGACGCGGCCATTCTCGGTCCGGCCGCTGTTGAGCAGCATGCGCAGGTGCTTCGCCATGTCACCGGGCGGCGCGGCGATACTGCCTGCGGGATTATCAAACACTTCGGGCGGCCGTGCCACCAAGCGTCCCTGCCGAGGATAGGACTGGTCATCGAAATAAGGCTGATAGCCGGTCGCACTGCGCGCACTCGATTCGATGGTGATCACAGGAGCGGTCGCCGACATGCCCAGCGGAGTCAGCAGCCGCGCCTGCAGCGCCTGGTACCAGATACGCCCATCCAGCTTCTGGATCAACTCGCCAAGGATGGCGAAGCCGAGGTTGCAATAGTGAAAGTGCTCGCCGGGAGCGAAGCCCTGCACGTGTCGTGCCGCGGGGTCGCTCTGAAAGATGGCGGATGCGTCCGGCAGCCCTGAAGTATGGGTCAACAAATGATGCGCCGTGATGGGCCCATACGGCATGCTGATCGGGAGCCAGGGCAGGTACTCGAGCACCGGCCGGTTGAAGTCGGCTTTGCCTTCATCGCGTAACTGCAACAGGATCAGCGCTACAAAGGATTTGGTGATGGACCCGATCTGGAAGAGCTGGTCGACGGTAACCGGCGTCTTCAGCTCCACATTGGCAAAGCCATAGCCGGCGGTTCGGATGGTGGCCTTGGTGTCAGTCAGCGCCTGGGTCATGCCTGGGGCATTCATGGCCTTCATGTAGTCGGCGGTGAACGCATCCAGCTTGGACTGAGCCGCACCCTGCGCAGACGGCATGGGAAGTGCGTCGAGTGCAGTCGCCAGGGTGGTGCCGGCAGCAAGACCGAGGAAAGCGCGTCGATTAATCACGGGACCCCTGGCTGCGGGTTAGTCTAGCACGTGCTCCTCCCGCAGGAGCGCTTTGACGGGGTCGTTGCCGGTACTCTATAAATCCGCCATGCCGTACATCCTTTCACTCGATCAGGGAACTACCAGCTCACGCTCCATTCTCTTCGCGCAGGATGGAAGCATCGTCGCCCAGGCACAGCGGGAGTTCAAGCAGATTTACCCCCAGGGCGGCTGGGTGGAACATGATCCTTTCGACATTCTCACCTCGCAGATGAGCTCAGTGGTCGAGGTGCTCGGCAAGGCGGGCCTCCGCGCACGCGACTTGGCGGGGATTGGCATTACCAATCAGCGGGAGACGACGATTGTATGGGACCGGGAGACGGGCAAGCCGGTGTACAACGCGATTGTGTGGCAGGACCGGCGCACCGCCGAACGTTGCCACCAGATGAAGACCGACGGTACGGAAGAGACCGTGCGCCAGAAGACCGGGTTGCTGATCGATCCTTACTTCTCGAGCAGCAAGATCGCGTGGATACTCGAGAACGTGAACGGAGCGCGGGCACGCGCGGATGCCGGCAAGCTGGCGTTTGGGACGGTCGACAGCTGGCTCATCTGGAATTTAACCAGCGGTAAACGGCATATTACCGATCGCACCAATGCTTCCCGCACGATGCTCTACAACATTGTCGAGGATAAGTGGGATGCGGATCTGTTGAAGTTGTTCGGCATCCCCGAGAGCATGATGCCTGAGGTGGCGTGGTCGAGTGAACAAATTGGCCGCGTGACCACGACACTGGGCCTCGAGAGTGGAGAGATTGCAGGGATTGCAGGGGACCAGCAGGCAGCTCTCTTTGGCCAGCTTTGCATCCACCCCGGCGACGCGAAGAACACCTACGGCACCGGGTGCTTTCTGCTGCAGAACATCGGCACGAAATTTGTATTGTCAGAGAAGCGGCTGATCACCACCCTCATCTGCAGCCTCGACAAAAAGCTGGAATACGCTCTCGAGGGCAGCATTTTTATTGGCGGTGCGGTGGTGCAGTGGCTGCGCGACAGCCTGCAACTGATTCGCAAATCCTCGGAGGTGAATGCCCTGGCGGCGACGGTGGAGGACTCCGATGGAGTGGTGCTTGTGCCGGCCTTTGTCGGCCTTGGCGCACCGTACTGGGATCCCTATGCGACGGGTTTGTTGATTGGCCTGCGCCGGGGGACCAAGCCTGGCCACATCGCACGCGCTGCCGAGGAGAGTATTGCGTTCCAGGTGGCGGATGTGATCGAGGCGATGAATGCGGATACCAGGTGCCCCTTCAAGGAACTGCGCGTCGATGGAGGCGCAGCGGTCGACGATCTGCTGATGCAATTTCAGGCCGACCTGCTGGGTGTACCGGTGGTGCGTCCCGCGGTGAGTGAGACGACTGCGCTCGGCGCCGCGTATCTCGCAGGGCTTGCGGTGGGTTTCTGGAGCAGCCCGGAAGAGATTCGCACACTACGCACGAGCGACACACGATACGAACCACATGCGCAACCGAAGATGGCAGCTGGCCGCGAACGCTGGAAGAGAGCGGTCGAACGGTCGCGGCATTGGCACCAAGGAGATGAGTAGATGGGAGATGGGAGATGGGAGATGAATCGATGAATCGCCCCGCAATGCTGGCCCGTGTGACTGAGCGTTCCACTCCGTGGGACATTGTCGTGATTGGTGGAGGAGCGACCGGCGTTGGCATCGCCGTCGATGCGGCCAGTCGCGGCTTTGATGTGCTGTTGCTGGAACGCATGGACTTCGGATCGGCTACGTCGAGCCGCAGCACGAAGTTGGTGCATGGCGGAGTTCGCTACCTCGAGCAAGGGAATGTCTCGCTGGTGATGGAGGCGCTCAAAGAGCGTGGACTGCTGCGCCAGAACGCTCCCCACCTGGTACACGATCTGGGATTTGTCGTGCCGAACTATTCGTGGTGGGAAGCTCCGTTCTATGGCATCGGGATGAAGGTCTATGACCTGCTCGCCGGCAAGTATGGCTTCGGCAAGTCGCGCCTGCTCTCGCGCGAAGAGACCCTGGAGCGGCTGCCGACCATCCAGACGGATGGGCTGCGAGGTGGGGTGATTTATTACGACGGCCAATTCGACGACACGCGGCTGTTGATCCATCTGGCGGAGACTGCAGCCGATCACGGCGGCGTGCTGCTGAACTACGCGCCGGTGGTTGAGATTACCCGCGGCGCGGATGGCTTCGCCGATGGAGTGGTGGCGATCGATCGCGAATCGGGCCAGCACATGACGATCAAGGCCCACGTGGTGGTGAACGCCGCGGGCATCTTCGCCGATGATGTACGGCGATTGGCAGACCCCGAGGTGCAGGGGATGATCGCGCCCAGCCAGGGGATTCACCTGGTGTTTGCGCGCGAGTTCCTGCTGGGCGAAACCGCGATCATGGTGCCGCACACCAGCGATGGGCGGGTGCTGTTCGCGATCCCGTGGCATGACCATACCGTGGTTGGTACGACGGATACTCCGATTGAAGAGCCGTCGTACAATCCCCTTCCCTTCGAGGAAGAGGTTCAGTTCATCCTCGATACCGCCGCGCAGTATTTGAGCCGGCCTCCGAAGCGCAGCGATGTGCTCAGCGTGTATGTGGGAATCCGGCCGCTGGTAAAGGCGGGAGCCGCCACCAGCAAGACATCGTCCCTATCTCGCGATCACACGATTCACGTGGACAACTCCGGGCTGATAACGATTGTCGGCGGCAAGTGGACCACCTATCGCCACATGGCCGAGGATTGCGTCAACCACGCAATCACGCTGGGCGAGCTCAAAGACGTGCCCAGCGTCACGCACGACCTGAAGATCCACGGATATAAAGAGGAGGATTCGCTGAGTAGCCTGGGCGTCTACGGCTCGGATGCGGATGCGATTCTCGCTTTGGCCGCCTCGGATCCCAAGCTTGGGGAAAAGCTGCATCCGGAATTGCCGTACCTGGGCGCGGAGGTGATCTGGGGCGTTCGGGAGGAGATGGCTCGCACCGTCGATGACGTGCTCTCGCGCCGTACCCGTGCGCTGTTTCTCAATGCTCGGGCAGCGATCGAGATGGCTCCCTCAGTCGCGAAGCTCATGGCGCAGGAGCTGGGCGTGGGACAGGATTGGATCGATCGTCAACTGCAGCAATTCCACGAAGTGGCGCAAAGATATCTGCTACCGTAGAGAGCACACGATCCATGAAAAGACAGGATTTCGGCGAGTACCTGGCGGAGGCCCTTGCGGTCTTCATCATTATCTCTTTCGGCGACTCGGTGGCGGCGATGTACTCGCTCTACACGCCGAGCCCGTACCAGAACGCCTATTGGGGCGTATGTATCACCTGGGGTTTGGCGGTGACCATGGCTATTTATGCTACCGGGTCGATCTCGGGCACACATGCCAATCCCGCAGTGACTTTGGCACTGGCGCTCTACCGGAATTTCTCCTGGCGTAAGGTGGTTCCCTATTGTGTGGCCCAGGTGGTGGGTGGGTTTGCCGGGGCGGGCCTGGTGTATGTGCTGTATGTACCTGTGATTGACCACTTCAACCAGGGCGCCCAGTTGACGCGTGCCGCGGGGGGCGCGGCCGGGGTTTTCTTTACTCATCCAGGGCTGGCGATTACGCCCATGCATGCCTTCGGGAATGAGATCATCCTTACCGCGTTTCTGATCTTCGGCATTTTTGCCATCACCGAGCAGTACAACGAGATGGCCCCGCAGGCGAATTCGAGTGCGCTCATGATCGGGTTGTTGATCGCGGTGATTGGCGCTTCGATGGGCTACCTGGAAGCCTGGGCGCTGAATCCGGCGCGTGATTTGGGCCCGCGGCTTGTTCTGCTACGTTCGCTGGATGGGGACCGGCGGCGTTTCCTTCTCCGGAAAATTACTGGTGGGTTCCGATCGCAGGACCGCTACTCGGCGGATGTGTCGGTGGGGGCGCTTATCAGTATTTGATCCGGCCCTTCCTGCCTGCATACGCCAGGAAACTCAGTGCGTAGACTCTCGCGGCGGGAGTTCTCCGCTTTGGGGATGGCTGCGCTGGCATCGCGGGGTTTCGCACAAACACAACAGACGAGCGTGGTGCTGTTGCTTACCGGAGTGATCACGGATGGCGGCTGGAGCCAGCTTGCCTTCAATGGTCTTAAGGCACTGGGTCCGGGATTCAAAACGGCGTATACGGAGAATATTGGCCTGGCGCAGATGCAGGAAGTGACGCGCGGGTATGCGGATGATGGGTTTGACGTCATTCTCGGACATGGCTTTGAGTTCAGTAGTGCGTTGCTCGATATTGCTCCGGATTATCCAAAGCAGAAATTCTTTGTGACGAGTTATCTGCCGCAGCCTTCGGTTCCCGCGAATATTTTGTATATCGACCTGGGGTATTTTGGTGCGGCGTACGGCGCGGGTACGCTGGCTGCGTTGATTTCCGAACATAAGCAGGCGGTTGGATTTGTCGGTGGTGAGGATGATCCTAACCAACAGCGCATTGAGAAATGTTTTATCGCGGGCGCCCGGAACGCGGTGAGTGGGATACAGGGACTCGGGATTATTACCGGAGATTACGACAACGCCGCGAAGGGACGAGAAGCTGCTTCGACCCTGGTTGGAAATGGGGCGGATGTGATCTGGCATGCGGCGGATGTAACAGGGTTGGGAGCGATCCAGGGGGCGGCAGCGGGGAATGTAAAGGTGATGGGTTGCTATTCGGATCAGACCGCTCTGGCTCCGAATCATATGGCGACTAGTTTTGAGATGAATCTTGGTGGCGTAGTGAAGACGGTGGCGCATTCGGTTGCCAATCAGAGTTTCGTTGGTGGAATGGAGTGGAAGCCTGCGGTGGATTGGATGTGGCTGTTGCGGGCGGGTTCGAATGGGGATTACAACCCCCGGCTTGTGTCTCCTACGCAGTGGGCTGCGTTTCATAAGGTCTGGAGTGCCGTATCGGCGCACCAGATCGCGATTCCTTAGGGTCAAGTAAGCCAAGGCAACTTGCGATGTTTCCTACACGGATCTTGGGTGGGCCATATCCCCGGATTTCCTGTAGACGTTGGTGGGGCCGATGAACTTTATACGGCTTTTTTCAAAGAAAGCCGCACACGCTGACGTCCTTCGGAGCCTCTTGCAGGAAATCCGGGTATCTCGCTCGTTTTTCGCGAGGTGTGGGTCTACCGCAGAGTTTCAGGTCAAGTTTCGTTGTAGACCCACATCTCGCGAAAAACGAGCGAGATATGGGGCACCCAAGCTTCGTGGGGACATGGAGGAAAACAAATTTTGTCCGCTTTTGCTATGAGGAAGATCGTCAAGCGGTTCCCTGGAGTGGTGGCTAACTCCGAGGTGGACTTTGAGGTCGACTCGGGCGAGATTCATGCGCTGCTGGGGGAGAATGGCGCCGGCAAGAGTACGCTCATGCAGATTCTCTACGGATTTTATGCCATGGATTCCGGGGAGATTTTGGTTGATGGGTTGCCCGTGGAGATTGCCAGTCCTAAAGATGCCATCGTTCTCGGCATTGGCATGGTGCACCAGGAGTTCATGCTGGTGCGGCGGTTTTCGGTGGTGGAGAATGTGGTGCTCGGGCTTAAGGGAAAATTCGATCTGCGGCTCGGCGGCACAGCGACTGCGTAGCTTGAGCGACCAACACCACCTTGCAATCGATCCCGATACGCTGATACAGAATCTGCCGATCGGGGTGCAGCAGCGAGTCGAAATCCTCAAGCTGCTCTACCGCGATGCGCGGCTGCTGATCCTCGATGAGCCCACTGCGGTACTGACCACGCATGAGAAGGATCAGCTCTTCACCGTGTTGCGCGGATTGCGCGACCAGGGCCGGTCGATCGTCATCGTCACCCACAAGCTGCAGGAGATTCTCGAGCTGGCCGATCGCGTCACGGTGATGCGCGACGGCAAAGTGGTGGGCTCGATTGTGACGCACCAGACAACCGAGGCCGAACTGGCGCGCATGATGGTGGGCCGCGATGTGGATCTGCGCGCTCACCGCGTACCAGTGGAGCGGGGTGCGGCTGTGCTGCGAGTGGAAGGTTTGCATGTGCAGGATGATGTGGGCCACGAGAAGGTGCGCGGGGTAAGCCTCGACGTGCATGGCGGCGAGATCGTCGGCATCGCGGGCGTCGACGGCAATGGTCAGTCGCAATTGGCGGAAGCGATCATGCACCTGCGGCCGGTGCTCCAGGGCCGGGTTCTGCTCAATGAGCAGGACGTGACCCGGCTCAGCGTCGCGCAGCATCGGGCTCTCGGCTTGTCGTACGTTCCGGCGGATCGACGGCATGTGGGCGCGGTGACGCAGATGTCGATCGCCGACAATGCGCTCCTGGGTTCGCAACGAGGTTGGTTTCTGAACCGGAGCGCGATTCGCGCGTTTGCGCAGAAGCTGGTCGCGCGCTTCGGCGTGCGCGCCGCGGGTATCGGCACCCTGGCGGGCAAGCTCTCCGGAGGCAATCTACAGAAACTGATTCTGGGGCGGGAAATTCTGCGGGATGCCGCCGCTATGGTGGTGGAACAACCAACGCGCGGCTTGGACGTGGGCGCGATTGAATCGGTATGGACAGAGTTGCTGCGAGAGCGGGAACGAGGTAAGGCGATCCTGCTGATCTCGGCGGAGCTGGAAGAGTTGATGAACCTGGCCGACCGCATCGCGGTGATGTTCGAAGGCAAAATCGTCGGGATTCTCGACGCGGCCAACGTTACCTCGGAAAAGCTGGGGCTCATGATCTCGGGAGCCTCATGAAGTTCGAACGCCGCCTCACTCCCGCTGATTCGCCGCTGGCGATCACAACCACGATGATGCTTGCCGTGATCGCGGCGATGGTGGTTACGTCGCTGCTTTTTCTGCTGTACGGCGCAAACCCATTGCGGGCGTATGCTGCTCTCTTCCATGAGCCGTTCGGAACCATGCGTGGTTTTGGCTACACGCTGGTGCGCACGGCGCCGTTGACGCTGATTGCGTTGGGCACGATCGTGAGTTGGCGATCGGGCTTTGGCTATCTTGGTTTCGAAGGATGCTTCGTGGTGGGAGCGACGGCCACAACCTGGCTGGCGCTGTCGATGGGCTCGCTTTCCGTAGCGGCGTTTCTGGCCTTGGCACTGGCCTTGAGCTTCGCTGCGGGTGCGTTGTGGGCGGGATTGGTGGCGCTGATTCGCGCGCGCTTCGGCGGCAACGAAGTACTGATCTCGCTGATGACCAACTACGTTGCGATCCTGATGGTGCAGTACCTGGTTTCCGGGCCGATGCGGGCTCCGGGTGGGGTGCCGGAAACGGCGCTGTTGCCGCGGGCGACGTGGCTTCCGTTTATTTTGCCGGGCACGCGGGCACATGCGGGGATACTGTTGGCGCTGCTGGCGGTCTTGCTGGTGTGGATGCTGCTGCGCAAGACGCCGCTCGGGTACGAGCTGATTGTGAGCGGCTTGAGCCCTTCCGCTGCGCGCTACGCGGGCATCAACGTGGGCGGCCGGCTCGTGCTGGCTGCCTTCCTGGCGGGTGGCCTCGGAGCGCTGGCTGGAACGGTGGAGGTGCTGGGCGAACAGCACCGGCTGATGGATGGTATCAGTGGCGGTGTCGGATTCACGGGGATTATTGTCGCCCTGCTGGCTAAGCTGAACCCGCTGGCGGTGATCCCCGCGGCGGCACTGTACGGCGGCATGACGGTGGGCGCCAACGCGATGCAGCGCAGGGCCGGCATACCTTCCTCGATCACGTTTATTCTGCAGAGCCTGATCGTGCTGATGGTGCTGGCGAGCGATATCTTTCGGCGGTACCGGGTGAAGCTGACATGATGACGGCTGCGTTCTTCGTTACCTGGCTGGCGGCCAGCGTGCGGCTGGCCGGGCCGGTTCTGCTGGCGGCGTTAGGGGAGACGTTCGCGGAGTGTTCCGGTGTATTGAATGTCGGCATCGAAGGAACCATCCTGCTGGGGGCGCTGGCCAGCTTCCTCATTGCCCATGTAACCGGCATGATCTGGCTTAGCTTTCTGGTGGCGATCCTGACAGGTATCCTGTTCAACCTTTTGTTGGCCTGGATGTATGTGACGGTGCGAGCGAGCCAGGTGGTGGTGGGTCTGGTGTTTAATGTGCTGGCGCTGGGGATCGCGGCTACCGTCTATCGCCGGGTGATGGGAGAGTCGGCCGGCCCGCAGAGCGTGCCGCTGCTGCAGCCGGTTTTGTTCGGCCAGACGGTCTTGCTGTACCTGACACTGTTGCTGGTAGTGGTGGCGTATCTCGTTCTGTATCGCACGCGTTTTGGATTGGCACTGCGGGCGGCGGGGGAAAACCCCAGCGCGGCGGATGCGGCCGGCATCTCGGTGGCACGGATGCGCTACCTCGGGGTGTTGATTGGCGGCAGCACGGCGGGCATGGCTGGGGCCTACCTGGTGCTGGCGCAGATCGGGCTGTTTCGAGAGTCGATCGTTTCCGGGCAGGGGTTCATTGCCCTGGGCATCGTGATCTTCGGGCGCTGGAACCCGGCCAAGGCGGCATTGGCCGCGCTGGTGTTCGGCGCCTGCGATGCGCTGCAGCTTTCGCTGCAACTGGGAGGAGGTAATATCCCTCCGCAGCTGCTGGCATCGCTGCCGTACGTGGTGACGATCCTGGCGATCTCCGGCCTGTTCGGCGGCAAGGCGATTCAGCCGGCGGCGCTAATGGTTCCCTACAGCAAAGACTGACAAGCCCCGCGGTGATTTGTGCTTTTTAAGCTCTTTATGCTTTTTAAGCCCCCAAGCCGTGGCTAAGTCCTCTGTTTCTTGTGGTCACTCTCCCCTTGCATACACAGGGGAAGAATGAGATGCTTCCCTTGGAACACAAGGGAGACAATGGATACGAAGCTGGAATTCCTGCGCGGTACGCTGGACGTTCTGATCCTGAAGGCTCTTGTCTGGGGGCCGTTGCACGGATACGCGATTACTGACCTGATCCGCCGGCAAAGCGACGACGCCCTTTCGCTCGAAGAAGGCACGCTCTACCCCGCACTCTGGCGGCTGGAAAGCAAGGGTCTGTTGGAAGCGGAGTGGGGATTGTCGAACAACAATCGCAAAGCCAAGTTCTACCGGCTGAACCCAGTGGGCCGGCGGCAACTGCAGCGGGAGACGAAGACATGGGAGGCCTACGCGGTGGCGGTCGCAAAGGTGCTCGGCGCGACCCAACCGCCTACCCCGGGGGAGTCCTTCTGAAGGGCGCGCCCATCTGCTGGCTGAAACCCGTTCCGGTGACGATCTTATTTTGCCGAGATGCGGTCGACAAACATACGCACAAAGCGATCGCTGTCGGAAGCCGTGCAAATGCGAGCGTTCTGCTTTAGGTCGATCACGCCTTCGATCTCATAGTGATCGCCGTGGAGAACGTTGTTCTCATCGGAATTTCTGCGATTGGCCACGGTTTCTCCACGGGTAAACTCACCCTTGGTCTCAACGTCCACATGCATGCCCTGCAACGTGACGAGTGACGGATCAATCACCGTTGCGACGGCAAGCGGGTCATACATGGCTGCTCCCTGGTAGCCGCTTTTCTCAGAACGTGTCAGGTAAAAATCTGCCAGTTTGCCGATGAATTGACTCTCAGGCCCGTGACCGGCCTGCAGCCGGTTCACATCCTTGCGTGTAATCAACGTATGCTCGCCTACATCCGAGCCGATCATGGTTACCGTCCAACCGGCATTGAAGACGATTTGGGCTGCCTCCGGATCGTTGTAGATGTTGGCTTCGGCGGCTCCATCCACGTTTCCGCCGGTGATGGAACCACCCATGATGACGATGTCTTTGACCAGCGAGGCGATGCCGGGATCTCTGGAAACGGCCAGCGCGATATTGGTCAGCGGCCCGACGGGAATGAGGGTGAGTTGATGGGGATACTTGTGGACCATCTCGATGATGAGATCGGGACCGTAACGAGCATCTTGCTTGCAGGTGGAGGCGGGTAATTCCACCCCGGCAATACCCTTCTTGCCATGCCAGTACTCAGCAGTAATGAGCTTTTGATTCAGCGGGTGCTGGGCGCCGGCGGCTACCAGCACATCACATCGACCGGCGAGAGAAACAATCCTGAGCGCGTTCTCGAGACCTTGTGCTGCCTCAACGTTGCCCGGCACTACGGTGAGTGCTTCGACCTTGAGCTCGGGTGAGTTCAACGCGAGCAGGATGGCCATGGCGTCGTCCACGCCCGGGTCCGTGTCGATAATGACGCGTTGCGGAGCTGCCTGCGCGCATGCATGGGATAGAAGGAAGAATGCGAGAGAGATGAGAGTGGACGGCACGCGCAGTTGCTTCACTGAGACAGTTCCCTTCCTGGCCTTACGATGGCAGTGTAAACCTAAGCGGCTTAGACCTGAGCTGCTGCGCATACACCCATCGTTTTCTTTATCGTCGACAGGGTTCTGGTATGGTTTTACGATCCGTTTGCTTGCAGAGGAGAAGACCTGAAATTGGCCAGAACCAGTGCGCGGAAGCGCAAGTTAGCCATCCCGCAAAAGAAATCATCGCGGCCAACCAGCCTACGCCATATCAATGCGCGAGAACTATATCTGCTGTTACGGGAACATGCTCCTTGCTCGCGAGCGGACCTGGTTAGACTTTCGGGCTTAAGCGGGCCAACGGTCTCGCGATCGATTGATTACCTGGAGAAGCGGGAACTGGTGATTTCCCTGGGGATTGGAGAGTCTGGCGGCGGAAGGCCACCGGATCAGTTGTCTTTGAATCACGCATCGGTCTATGTTGCCGGGCTGGAGATCAGGGATTCGAGAATTCGAGTCGCGCTGGCCGACTTGAAAGGCAACCGTATCGGTCCCTGGAGCTCGCCGATACCAGCCCGGACAAGGCCGGAAAAAGTTGTGCGGGCGCTGGCCGATGGGGTTGATTGCTTGTTAAAGCAGCACTCCATCAAGAAGAGCAAGCTGCATGCGGTGAGCGCCTCTACCCCCGGGATCATGGACCCAAAAACCGGCAACCTGATTTTCGCGCCATACCTCAAAGACTGGGGCGACATTCCGCTGACGAAGCTGCTCACCCAGGCTTTCAAAATACCAGTGACGGTGGAAAACGAGGCCAATTTGTATGCCCTTGGGGAACGCACCTATGGCGCTGCCAAGGGCGAAGACCATTTTGTGTTTCTGGACGTCGACAGCGGCGTCGGCGCTGGGATTTTTATCAATGGGATGCTGTACCGGGGAGCCACTGGAAGCGCGGGCGAGATTGGATACATGCAGGTTCCCGCCGCTCCGCGAGGTCCGTTCTCGACCCTGCTTCCGGGCACGCTGGAAAAAGTAGCCGGCGCCAAAGGCATCGAAGAAACATGGCGCGCCCTGGTGAAAGGCAAGCACGCGAAGAAGGCTGCGAGTGCTGCCGATATTCTTAAGATCGCAGAGGCAGGAGACGCGGTGGCCCTGCAGGTGATTGAAGGCGCGGCCAAGGCTCTTTGCGATGTGATCGCCAATATTTGTGTTCTTCTCGATCCCACGATGATTGTTCTGGGAGGACCGATTGGGTCTTCGCAAGTGCTGTTCGATGCGGTATTGCGAAGGCTCAAGTTGCAGAAACATGATTTGGGCCGTATCACGGTGCGCTTGAGCCGTTGCGGGGGAGATGCCGCGCTGTGGGGTGCCTTGAAGACCGCGCTCGAGACGGCGGAAGCCGGCTTGCTTGACTTTACCTTGACTTAGATTTTAGGCGCGTGTGAGGATTAGTTTCGTATTTGATCGTGGACTTTCGTAAAGCGTGTAACAAAGAATGGCCGCGAAAGGAAAACTAAGTGCCTGAACTCACCTCACACATCCAGCCTGACCGGCGATCGTTTCTCAAGTTGGTGGCGGCGGCTCCTCTGTTTGCTACCCTGGGCGCGCGCAGCCTGGCGAATACAGTGGCCAGCACGGCAGGAAAGTCCTTTTCCTCAAACATCTATACGCGTCTCGGCGCACGTCCCTTCATCAATGGGCGAGGCACGTGGACTTATTTGAGCGGTTCGCTGGAACTGCCCGAAGTGCGGCGCGCGACGCAGGAAGCCTCAGAATATTTTATTGACATGTTTGAGTTGCAGGCGGCCGCGGGACGATACCTGGCGAAACTGTCCGGGGCTGAATCCGGGATGGTGACCTCCGGATCCGCCGGCGCGATGGCTTCGGCGACCGCCGCGTGCATTGCAGGATCGGATCCGAAGCTGGTCTGGCAGTTGCCCGATACGACCGGTCTGAAGAGCGAAGTGGTGATGATGGAGGGCCGGAGCGAGTTCGATAACGCGATTCGCCTGGCCGGCGGCAAACTTGTGGTTGCCCGTACCGTGGAGGATCTGAAACCCGCACTTACTTCGCAAACCGCCATGGTGTACACCACCTGGCGGGACGAACGGCTGGAGAGCGTGCTCAAAGTGACCAAGGCAGCCGGCATTCCCCTGCTGCTCGACGATGCGGCGGGTATTCCGCCGTTTGAGAATTTCTCGCGCTACGCCAGGATGGGCGTCGATCTCTATTGTTTCAGCGGTGGCAAGGGATTGTGCGGCCCGCAGTGTTCCGGGTTGCTCCTCGGCCGAAAAGACCTGATCGATGCGGCGCTGTTCAACACCAGCCCGTGGGAGGGCGCGGTGTGCCGACCCATGAAGGTCGGCAAGGAAGAGATTATGGGGATCCTTGCGGCTGTGGACTATTGGTCGAAGGCGGATCTTGCGGGGCTCAATAAAGAGTGGCAAGGCCGGGTGGAACGGATTCAGAAGTTAGTGGATACGGTACCGGGAGTTACTTCGGATATTTCGATTCCTACGGATGGCAATAGTTATCCGACGCTGACGGTCACCTGGGATGAGAAGAAGTTTGGGTTAACGGTCGCGCAGTGCGACGAGCAGCTTCGGGCGGGGGAACCACGGATTGAGGTGCTCACGAATAGCAATCCCAGCGGGGTGTTGGCCCGCGAAAAGAGCAACCGGCACGAAGGAGAGCATGAGAATCAATTGCAGATTATTTCTATGACGCTGCAGCCGGGTGAGGATTTGGTTGTCGGCAACCGGTTGCGGCAGATTCTTAACAAAGCGCGCAAGCAGTCGGCCTGAGAGCGGGTGGGGATGAGAACGGGATCGCTTTCCCACATCTCGCTTTGCGAGATATGGCGCACCCTCTATTTTCATCCCCGGTGCTGTTTTTTGATCGATGGAGTTGGTTAAGCGTGGTTTCCGTGTGAGCAGCAGGAAGTAGCGACGCTGTTCGGCTGGCCGGATTTTTGCTGTGTGGCGACGAAATAGCCTTCCGGATAGCTGTCGTGATGACGTACCCAGGACATTGGGCGGTTCATGTCATGTTCGTCGCGGCCTTTTGGCACCAGGTCGAGAAGGTTATAGGTGCCCACCAGAATATCCAGTCCTCGCGCATAACTGGAGTAGGTATGAAACACTTCTCCCGCATCGTTCCTGGCAAAAACGCTGGCCCCGGGTGCTTCTTCATTGGGGAATTCGCCGGTGTCGTAGTTGTAGTAGACCTTGCGGCCGGCCTGTTCCTGCGGCGTGAACGAAACGTGATAATCGAAATTGAAATCGCTGCCGAAGGAAGAGACCCACTGAAACTTCCAGCCCATGCGGGTCTTAAACGACTGCAGCTCCGCGAGCGGGGCGCGCGAAACTGCCGCTAACGTCGTGTCCCGGTTGGCAAGGTGAAGCAGTGCGCCGTCAAAGTGATCGGCAAGAAAAGAGCAGCCGGTGCAGCCCGCCTGCGATCCTGGGCCAAACATGAAATGGTAGACGATGAGCTGGCTGCGCCCGTCGAAAAGGTCGGCGAGTGTCACCTTTCCGTTGGTGGAATCGAATACGTAATCCTCTTCAACTCGTTCCCAGGGAAGGGTGCGGCGCTGGCGGCTTAGCTCATCGCGCAGCCGAATAAACTCTTTCTCTTTCTTCAGGAACTCGCTGCGGGCAGCAAGCCATTCGGCGTGGGAAACGATGTTGGGGTGTACTGTCTCGAGTGTGCTGCTAGCCATGGCGATCCTCCTTGGATTGGGTTTCGTTGACGTGAGCATCGACGGCGCTTTTCGTGCCGAATTTTCTGATTGCGACGGCGGCAAGGCCACCCGTCGAGGTGACGCTGCCGGCAATCAGCACTACGGTGGTTACGCATAGCGGGCACATGGAATCTCCTCCTAGGCGGCCTCGGCTTGCCGGCGAACGCGCTCCGCCATCGAGGCCCAGCCTTTGTTCATGCCCGCCTTGTGCTCTTCGGAAATGAATCCTAGGGCACTGTGGCGAAAGCTGATCAAGGTGCCGCCGTCGACTTCTGACAAGCCGATACTGCACGTTCGACACGAAGGGGAACGACGCAAACAACGGACCCGCGAATTCCAGCAGCGTTGGCCGCTTGATGGCCTGCACATGGGCCCAGAAGTGCCCGTTGCCGTCGCCCAGGTCGCGATACCAGCGTCCGCCGGGCCAGGGCTCGATTTTCATTTGCAGCGATTTGCCGTCGGGTGTCTCGTTGCCGGGACCCAGTTGTTCGAGCAATGCGGCAAAGGTTATTTCAAGGGAGGCCTTGACGTGGATCTCCTGGTTAATCGTGAGGGTCAGGTTTTCGAGGGTCTGTTCTGTAGCAATCATGGTTTCTCCTTAGGATCGGGGTTTGGGAACTGGGGATTGGGTGCGAGCTGACGGGCCATCGCCTCTGCGCGCGCCTTGACACCGCGCAACTGGTGCTGCCAGTAGCGCTCGAATGTGGCGGACCACTCATGCAGGGGGCGAATGGCTTCCGCGTTGGTGCGGTAAAGTTTTTGCCGGCCCTGGCAGCGCATGCGAACAAGTCCGACATCACGCAGGACACGCAGGTGTTTGGAGACGGAAGGCTGCTCCAGGCCGAGTGCGATCACGATGTCTGAGACGGGCCGTTCGGATGCCGCAAGATAGGTCAGAATTTCCCGCCGACGGGGCTCAGCGACCGCGTTGAAAGCGTCCGAGGTAGTGCTTGCTCTTGCCATAATCTGAACATTACATGCCGATATAGGAATATGTCAAGTAGATGTTTTCCTCAATCGTGGACTTTGGATTTTCAAGCGAACGGTGTGGAACTCAAGCAGACACGATGTCGCGATTCACTTCGCCTCTGGATGTTCGGAGAGACTCAATATGTTGCCATCAGGGTCTTTGAACCAGGCAACTCTGGCTCCGGTGGGTGCGGTCCAGATCCCAGCGTCATCCTGTTGTAGAAATTTGTAGCGCTCGAAGGCAACGCCTGCGGCTGCAAGCTCCTTGACTACGGGTTCAAGGTTGGGAACCTGCCAACCTAATACCGTGCCCGAGGCGGGTGGCAGCTCCCTCCCCATCACCAGGCGCAGCATGATGCCGTTGGCTTCGAAGACCAACGCGAAGGGTGGTTCTTCGCTCACCAGCCGCAGCCCGAGCGTGTCCTGATAGAAGCTCCTGGCTCGGGCTACGTCGACGATGGTTACAAATCCGATGATGTTGTAGGGGCTGAGTCCAAGCTTGCTGGTCATGCAGCCATCATGCGTGAAAGTTCGAGAGCGCGCAAGAACGTGGCCTCATCCGCCGCGCTCGCTGAGCAGACTCAGGGCTGCGGAGTTGACCAGCTTTTTGAAGTGGAATTGCTCACCCCACATGCGTGGAGTTACGTTGTGATACTCACGCATTCCATCGATTCCATAACCAGGATGGAGTTGTTTGCGTAGCGAAGCACGGGCTTTGGGATTGGCTCCGTGGTCCAGCAATAAACGGGTGAACGGCGCTTCGGGATCCTGGCCACGATGATTGATCCAGAAGTTGGCTGGGATACCACGGTGGCAAAGAGAGCAGTGTGTCCTCCGAATCCTTCAGCGTCTACCGTTGCCGGCTCATCGACGTTCATGCCGCGATCGAGCAGCCAGCGAGCGATTTCGATTTCGTCGTAATCGGCGCACATGTGCAGCAGAGTCGCTCCGGCGAGAGGCGTTCCGTGGGTTGCCTGTATTTCGTCGTGGCATCCCCATTTCCGGCGGGTAGATTTCAGCATGGGTGAAGGTTCGCTGTAGCAGGTGCAGGATCCTGGCGCAAATGTTCCTCGAGCAGATCGAGGCGGCCACGATGCAACGCCATCACCGGGGTATCGGGCAATTTGAAACCGTATTTGACATACAGTTCCAGGATCTGGTGCTTGGCCGAAGGGTTGCGGCTATCGGTCTCGAGCACGACGTCTCACCGGGCCAAGCCGGTTGCCGTGGTCGTCGTACAGGCGCGCGCCAAGTTCGAGCAAGAGTGACGTGCCGGCGACATTGAGCGTATAGGCGGGGCCGTCCAATGCACCATCTGGCGGCCGCGGACTGCCCATCATCGCCTGGAGCTTGCGCGCAGTATCGACCTGACCCTGCAGGCAGGCGCGTCCAAAAGCATGTTCAAAGTCGGATGCGCCAAGGCCGCGCAGCATTTCGATGATCGCGTCCTGACCAAGATTGGCGGCATAGGACATCGGTGGACCCCAGTTGCCCTTGACTCCGCGCGCATCCTCAACCAGCAGGCGAGGGTTGCGCAACACAAGGGCGCGCACCGTATCGACATCTCCTCTCCAGATAGCGTCGGTGATACGACATGCGGTGACGAGACGCGGCCAGGAGGGAAGGCCATAGCTGCGCGCAAGGACGAGTTGTGCGTCGGCCAGGAGAGCCGACGCGGCATCGATTGGTTTGGAATGGAATTCGCTGAAATCAGCAACGGCTTCGGAGTCGCCGCGGCGCATGGCACGCAGCAAATCTTTCGCCTGGTGCTTTAGTTGTTCGAGGTTGGGGCGGACAGGAAAGTGGCGAGACGGCATAAACGGACCTCCTTCGTGGTGATGCCCTTGGTCCGCTGTGCCGGGGCGAAAAGGAGATTCGTCGGAATCTTTAGGTTGTGTGTTCACAGGTGGACTCGGTCCTGTCCGCGGACGGGCGGCGCCCTGCAACGCCGAGGTCAGTTTACACCTGGATGCCGGGCCGGCGGCATCATCGCAGTCAAGCCAGCGGAAGGCCTGGAATCGGCGATCCAAGATTTCGCGGTCAGACGAGGTCGAATTTTTTGCTTGCAATGTACTAGTTAACTAGTGCACTATTCCTTGCATGAAACGTAAGCAGCAGATGGAGACGCTGGCGTTCTCCTTCCGGCTTGACGCCCATAGCGGTGTTCCCGTCTATCGGCAGCTCATTGACCAGGTACAGGCTGCGGTGGCGACCGGGGTGTTGCAGGTGGGCGATCAGCTGCCGACGATCCGCCTGGTAGCGGTTGAGCTGTCGATCAATCCGAACACGGTCACCCGCGCTTATCGCGAGATGGAGATTCGCGGACTGGTCGACTCGCAGCAGGGCACGGGCACGTTTGTCGCGAATCGACAGATCGAGTCGTCGCGGAAGGAACAGAATCGGCAACTGGCGCAACTGGTTGCCGAGTTCGTATCACGCGCGGGGGCGGTCGGGTTTACCGTCGCGGATTTGATTGAGGCTCTCAAGCAGATTGATGCGGAGAGCCAACCGAGGAGGTAGTCATGATGCAGTCAACACGAGTCAACCATGTGGGATTACTCGTTTTTTTCGTTTGTCTGGCGAGCGGAATTGCCGCCGGGCATTTCTTACAGTCGCCGGTTGCATTCTTCGCCGGAGCCATCATCGGGGTTTATTTTCTGCTGGCGATCCGGGTCGTCGATCAATGGGAGAAGGTCGCCGTGCTGCGGTTTGGCCGCTTCCGCAAACTCCGTGGTCCGGGGATTTTCCTGATGATTCCCTTTGTCGAAACGCTCAGCCGGTATGTGGATCAGCGGGTGCGGGTGACTACGGTGAGCGCGGAGTCTACGCTGACGCGGGATACGGTGCCGGTCAACGTGGACGCGATCATCTTCTGGCTGGTATGGAACGCAGAGAAAGCGATCTTTGAGGTCGAAAACTTTATTGAGGCGATCAGTTACAGCTCCCAAACTGCGCTGCGGGAATCGATTGGCCGGCATCAGCTGGCGCAGATGATTACCGACCGCGAGATGCTGGGGCGTGAACTGCAGAAGATTCTGGATGAGAAGACGACGCCCTGGGGGATCACAGTGCAGTCGGTTGAGTTACGCGATGTGCGCATTCCCCAGGCACTGGAGAATGCCATGTCGCAACAGGCCCAGGCGGAACGGGAACGACAGGCCCGGGTGATTCTCGGCGATGCCGAGGTCCAGGTTTCGGAACAGTTCGCGAAAGCGTCTGAGGTGTATGCCAACAATCCTGTGGCGTTGCATTTGCGCGGGATGAATATGTTATTCGAGGCTATGCGGGATAAGGGCTCGATGGTGATCGTTCCCTCGTCGGCGCTGGAAACGATGAACCTTGGCGGATTACTTGGCGCCACGTCGATGTCTCATAACCAACCGGTTGCGGTGAAGGAGGGTATGCAATGAAACGTTCAATGATGGTCAAAGCAGCGATTGTGCTCATGGTTTTCTGCGTCGCGGTGCTCCCGGCGCAAACGGCCGATCAGTCTTCCTGGATTGGTGTGTGGACGACCACCGCGGCGCCCGGCTCTACGATGACACTCGCCAATGATACGGGCGAGCTTGGAGGAACGATCGTTTTCAACTTCATCAGTGGTCCACCACCGAATACAACCATCGGCGGAAGTGAAACACACCTGGTGACGCATCCAAGAGTGGAAGGCAATACGCTTTCGTTTCAAGTGACGCGAACAGAGGATGGGAAGGTACTGCGGCTTGCCGTGAGGATGATTGACAGCGATCGATTGGAAATGCGATGCCTGAGTTGTGAGAACAGTCCGGCTATGACGATGGTCAAGTTCCGGCCTTGATGGTTGAAGAGACTCAGTGTTGTTACGGAAGAACCAGTGCAAGGAAAGGAGGGAATAGTATGAAAAACGCGACGATGTTGAAAGTGGCGATGGTGGTTATGGTGTTCTGTGGCGCGACGCTACGCACGCAAGCAAGCGATCAGTCGTCATGGATTGGCGTGTGGAATAGCACGCTCGGCGGCCAGCCTGGGGTTATTCTCACCCTCGCCGATGACCAAGGTCAGCTGGGCGGCACGATTGTTTTCAATGTCATTATTGGTCCGCCGGCGAATGCGCATATTGCTGGAAGTGATGTGTTGCTGGTGACACACCCGCGGCTCGAGGGCGATACACTTTCGTTTCAAGTAACCCGGAGCAGCGATGCGAAGCAGTTGCAAATTGCCGTCAAGTCGATCGATAGTGACCGGGCGGAACTTAAATGCCTTAATTGTGGAGACAGTCCGACTGCAACGATGGTCAAATTCCGGCCTTGATTCATCGATGAAGGATTGTGCTTAAGTCTGAGATTCGGCTCCGCCACAACTTTGTTTCAGGAGCCTCGTCTCCGGGTGCCCCATATCTCGCCTTCTGTTGGCGAGATATGGGGCACCCACGTGTGTTTGAGGTAAGGCCTTAGTGGGACGGCAGAGTGTGCGCCTCACTTCTTTGGCCCATGTCCACAAGAAATCCGGGGGTATGGGGCACCCACGATCCGTGTTTGGGGGACCTGCAGTATTCCACCAGACTCCTAGACCTGATTTCTCCGGGCAATCCGAACTGCAGATCTCTCCACTGCGCTCCCTCGGATTTCCTGTCGAGCGTGGCGTTATCGGTTGAGTTACGTGCGTCTCTCTCTACGGAGAGTCGCATACGTGGCGTTACTAAGAGCGGTGAGGGAGGAAATCCGGGTGCGCTCCGGTCGAGATGACAAAGGGAGGAGGGGCGTATTTCCTAAGCCTTCGCTACGTTTCTAGTGGGCGGGCGGGGAGTCGCGGAAGGCGGCCAGCAGGGCGTCGCTGGTGACGGTGGGCGCCCAGTATTTCTCGATGTGTTCGATCACCAGTTCGGTGCCGGCGGCGTGGGAGACGAACGGCCGCGATGCCGGGTTGTACATGGCGTCGGTGAGGTCGCGTACCAAGATGCAACGCATCCCCCATTTCGACATCTGGCGCACGCCAAAGGGGCGGTTGAGGATGCACATGTTGGCGTGTACGCCCATGTACAGGATGGTGTCGATGTGGTGCTGTTGCAGCACGTTGTAAATCTCCGCTCCGCTATCGGAAATCACATCCCCGGGCGCGATGGTGAGGGCTTGGTTCTGGCGGCTCCATGCCTTGTGAGGCTTGTCTCCGGGAGTATCGCAGCCCTCATCACTATCATCGATGGGCAAGGGCGCATCCGCGATGGCGAGCGGCGCTGGGGGAGTTGCGGCGGGCGCGTTCTGCGCGAGGAGTCTGCCGGGCGCCTGCGCGTAGAAGTCCATGGTTTCGGAGGGAGCGTGAATAATCAGGATGCCGTTGCTCCGGGCTCTCTCCAGTAGAGGTTCCATTTTCTGCGCGATCAATCCTACCCGGTGAGTGGCGCCCTTACACCAGTGCTGGTCCCACATATCCGTAACGATGACGGCGGTGTTCGCGGGCGCAATATTGGTGTCGAAGTGTGCTTCTACCCAGGATCCGGCGGCGTGGAAGGGCTGGATCCAGGTCCGCAACCTTAGTTGGATTTCCTGGCGTCCCGATGCCGCCGGCTGCGAAGCGGAAAGCGCGAGAGCGAAGAAGGCAAGCGACGCGAGCACGACTACCGGCATTTTCATGATGATATTCCAATATAAGTAGGCAAAACCGTCTAGGTTATAATTCGCAGTAATGTTGAATAGCGCGCGCAACGCGAGAACCCGTCACGCACTTTGGGTGGCCATCGCTTTGTTTTGCTGTGCGCTGATTACGCTTACCGCCATTGTGCAGGTGGAGCATATCCACCTGGGAGCGCAGTCTGACTGCGCGGTCTGCCAAACGGCGCACGTGGTTGTACAACCTCCCGTTCCCCAGTCGTTACCGGTCACCATCTGGATCGTGGCGGCGTTGATCACTGCGTTGCCGCCAGTACGGTCACGATATCTTTCTGTCGTCTCGCTCTTCACTCGGCCTCCTCCTGTGAACGTTGCTTTCGCCTAAGCAACCTCAAATCTAACTTCACAGGATCTATGGAGGGCCCTATATGCCAGGGCAACGCCGTAATCTGAGAACCCGTCATTGGTGGTGGGTTGCGCTCGGTATTTTCTGCTGCGCGCTCATCACACTGAGCGGGATCGTACAAGTAGGGCACACGCACGCCGACGGTCAGACGGTACAGTCGGACTGCGCGCTTTGCCATACTGCACATCTCGTCGTTCAACCCACTGCTCCGCAAGCACTGGCGCGCACCGTCCTGGTCGTGGCCAGCATTTCGGCTGCCCTGCTGCCGATTCGTGCCCCGCGCTTTTCTGTCTTCTCGCTCTTCACCCGGCCTCCGCCTGCACCGACTGCCCATCCGTAAGCGCAGTTCGTTTCTCACATTCAGGCACATCTCAAGGAGGCTCTCTATGCGCACGCCTACGCGCAGCATTCTCTCGTGGCTATTGGTGTTTCTGTTTTCAGCGCTGCTCTCAACCGCCAGAGCACAATCAAACTCCGGGTCGATCAGTGGTGTCGTCACGGACCCTTCGGGGGCCGTTGTTCCCGGAGCCACCGTTACCGTCGAAAACCCGGTCAGCGGATATCTGCGCGTCGTACAGACAGATGCCACCGGTCATTTTCAATTCAGCAATCTGCCGTTCAATCCGTACCATGTGCAGGCTACGGCTGCTAACCTGGGCCGCACGGCCCAGGATGCTGACGTTCGCTCCGCAGTCGGAGTGACCGTAAACATCACCATCAAAGTGGCCAGTACTTCGACCACCGTCACGGTGGAAAGTGGATCGGACCTACTGGAAAACGACTCCACCTTCCATACCGACGTGGATCGCGGGCTTTTTCAAAAACTGCCACTGGAGAGCCAGTCTTCCTCGCTCAGTTCACTGGTGACGTTGTCGTCTCCTGGAGTGGCTGCCGATTCCAACGGTTTGTTTCACGGGCTCGGCGACCACGCTTCGAATTCCTTTTCCGTGGATGGCCAGCCGATTACGGATCAGCAGAGCAAGGTCTTCTCGAACCAGCTTCCGTCCAATTCAATTCAGTCGATCGAGGTGATCTCGGGGGCCCCTCCGGCGGAGTACGGCGGGAAAACCAGCCTGGTGATCGTTGCGACCACGCGGTCGGGCCAGGGACTGACGAAACCAACCGGCGACATCGCAAGTTCGTACGGAGCATTCGGCTCGGCGACGGGAAGTTTCGACTTCGGTTATGGCGGTAAGAACTGGGGAAACTTTGTCGAAGTGGATGGACTAAATACGGGACGATTCCTCGATCCGCCGGAGTTTGTGGTCTTCCATGACAAGGGCAACGAAGAGAATGTTTTTGACCGGGTCGATTATCAATTTAGCCAGGTCGACTCCGTTCATCTGAACCTGAATTACAGCCGCTCATGGTTTCAGACGCCGAACGCTTACGACAACTTGAATGTGATGAACGTGGTCAGCGGTGGCGCCGGCCCCGATCCTGTGTTTGGCGTTGTTGGAAGCGCCGATCAGAAGTCAAAGATTGAGACCTTCGATATCGCACCCACCTATACGCGCGTGATTGGAGCTAATTCGGTTCTGAATTTTGGCGGCTATGTTCGCCGCGATGCTTATAACTACTACCCCAGTGGCAATCCGCTGGCTGACCTGGGGCCTCCGAATCTGCAGACCTCGTCGATTGCGCAGTACCGGACACTCACCAACGCAGGCTTGCGGAGTGACCTTTCTTACCAGAAAGGAATTCATACCGTGAAGGCGGGCGCGGTCTACCAGCAGACATTCCTGCGGGAAAACGACTCGCTCGGGATTGTCTATCCCGCGTATAACTCTCCCTGCGTCGACGCAAACGGCACCCCGCAGGCTGGGTTTTCCGATCCTACGCAGTGCGCAGCGGCTGGTTTGGTTTCCAATGATCCAGCGGTGAACCCTGCCGGCACGTGGAATGCAGTTCTTTCTCCTTACGACTTGACGCGTAGTGGCAGCCTCTACAGCTACTTCGGTCACACCGATGTGAAGGAACTGGCGCTCTATATCGAGGACCAGATCAAGAAGGGCAACTGGCTCTTCAACGTCGGTATCCGGGGGGATCTGTACAACGGGTTGACGAGCGCGCGCCAGGCGGAGCCGCGGGTCGGCATTGCGTACAGCGTGAAGCAAACCAACACGGTGCTACGAGCGTCGTACGCGCGCACGCTCGAAACTCCCTTCAATGAAAACCTGGTGCTCTCGAGTTCAGGCTGCTCGAATCCTGTTCTGGCACCGCTCCTGGCATGCACTCCTGGCGTCGCCGGCACCCTGCAACCCGGCTTCCGCAACGAGTTCCATGCGGGCTTCCAGCAGGCCGCGGGCAAGAACTTTGTGTTTAGCGGGGATTACATCTGGAAATACACCCACAACGCCTTCGACTTCAGCGTGCTGGGCAATACGCCGATCACGTTTCCCATCGACTGGCATAACTCGAAGATACCTGGCTTTGCCTTGCGTGCGGATGTTCCCAACTATCACAACATCAGTGCGTTCGTAGTGATGTCGTCGGTGGCGGCGCGGTTCTTCCCGCCACAGTCCGCAGGCGCCGGCGCAACCGTGGGGCAAGGAGGATATCCCTTCCGCATCGATCATGATGAACGGTTCAATGAGACCACGCACGTCCAGTATCAGATTCCCGGGAACCGGTATCTGCGGCCATGGATCGGTTTCAATTGGCGCTATGACAGCGGACTGGTGGCTGGCTCGGTCCCCTGCTACAACGTGTCGGACCCCAATAGTCTGTGCAATCCGATCAACGGTGGACCTTCGGTCACGCTGCCGAATGGCCAGCCGGGTATCGATCTAAGCGGGCTCACCGCTGACCAGGAGTTTGAGGCGGGGCTGACGTGCGGCGGCATTCGCGCTACGCCGACGACACCGCTCCCCACTCCGTGCCCGGCGGCGGAGCTCACCTCCAACCTGGTAAAGGTGCCAGCGCCGGGTACGGAGAATGACGACACGAATCCCCCGCGCATTCAACCACGCAATCTCTTCGACGCTTCCATTGGCGAAGATAACATCTTTGGCGGCGACCGTTACCGCTGGAGTTTGCGCTTGACGGGCGTCAATATTGCCAACAAATACGCGCTCTATAACTTTTTGTCGACGTTTAGCGGAACACACTATGTGACTCCGCGAGCGTTGACAGCGGAGGTTGGTTTTCACTTCTAGCACAGTTCAACGCTGACTCGTGTCTCCCTGTTGGTTTGGAAAGGACGCGGTATGTCGAAGACTGTGCAACAAGACAAAGGCAGCAAACGCAAGGTTGGACTGGTCCGTTTTAGCAGAACGGACCGGTTCAGCCTGCTCTTGCTGTTTCTCGTGCTGGTGTTAGAAACTATCGGCGTCGCGTGGTGGCTGATGACGCATCCCTTCGATTAGGGCGTAGGACCGGCTCTGGGATGGCCACCCTTAGCCGGTCTTTGCTTTACTTATTCATGCTGACAAGCGAGAACATCGCTCCCTGGGGATCCATTCCCTGGATGATCCAACCACCACCTGGTACTTGCATGGGACCGTTGATCACCTTGCCGCCACCGGATTCGACACGCTTGATGGCCGCGCTGATGGCGTCGACGTTGAAATAAAAACCCCAGCAGGAAACCGGAATCTGCGGCGCCTTGGTCATCATGCCGCCGTCGCCCATCTCCTTGTGATCACCCTCATCGAAAATGCGATAGACACCCATTGGCCCCATGTCCATATCGGTGAGCTTCGTCCATCCAAAGAGTTTGCTGTAGAAGTCAAAGCCACCTTCGAGGTCGGTGGTGTAGAGCTCGTGCCAGCCGATGGTACCTGGGGTTGGAGGCGCAGGCCGTTCCGGTGAAGGCATGGCGGGGTTGGGCGTGAACACAACAATGGCGGCGCCTTGCGGGTCGGACATGACCGCAAAGCGAAGCATGCCGGGAACGTCGGTGGCAGGCCGCAACAGCTTACCGCCGGCCTCGACGATTTTTACAATGTGGGCATCTACGTCGTCGACGGAGATGTAGCCAACCCACGCAACGTGTCCGGGAATGGTCAACATGCCCGCGATGCCTACATTGCCCACGTTGAAGGTGGTATAGGACATACCGTTGTTACTGGGCATTTCGTGAGTCGTCCAGCCAACGACATCGGAGTAAAATTTTCCGGCGGCTTTCGTGTCGCTGGTCATGAGCTCGTACCAGCCAAATTTTCCTTTTGGAGTAAACATTGTGGGAGTTCTCCTTTAAACGAATGAAGAAACAACGCGATAGGCGCCTATTTTCGATCGACTACGTTGATACCAACCCAACCGATTGGGTGTCAATCTTCGTCAGGTTAATTTAGATGCTGAAGGCAGGCCAACTGCCTCGACCTTGAATTTGTGTGAGATTTCCATGAGTAACGATCTAAACAAGTTGGATGTGATGCGGAAAGCCAAAGAGCTTTGCGGAAACTATGAGAACCGTGTTTTGGCACGGATCAACGATCACGTGGTTCGCATCTCGTTGATGACCGAACCTTATTTTTGGCACTTCCACCCGAACTCGGATGAAACCTTTTTGGGTTTGGAGGGAACGCTCATCCTGGAATTGGAAAATCGAGTCATCGCGTTGGAAACGGGGCAGATGTTCACTGTGCCGAAAGGAGTGAGCCATCGGACCGCACCTGCAGGTGCGCGATCGGTGAATCTCACGATCGAATTGGCGAATATCGAAACCGAGCGGAGCGACGCCCCAAAAAGGCCAGATGAGACCAAACTCCCCTCTCCTTGACAGTCTGGGAGAGTTGCGGTTACTCTCCTAGTCATTCTTAGAGAGAGCGAAGAATGGCAAACGAAACACCGGTCGATTTGCTGCAAGGCACCCTGGACATGCTGGTGTTGAAAGCTGTGTCGCTGGGACCGCTGCACGGCTACGGGGTGCTGCTGCGCATCCAACAGATTTCACAGAACCGCCTTGAGATTCAGCAAGGTTCGTTGTACCCGGCGCTCTACCGGCTGGAACACGAAGGCTGGATTGCGGGCGAGTGGGGACAGAGCGAGAACAAACGCCGGGCCCGTTTCTACCGGCTGACCGCCGGCGGGAAGAAACGCCTGGGAACCGAAGCCAAGAAATGGCAGCAGTTTGCCGACGTCATCGGCGCAATCCTCAATACCGCGCCGGAGGAGTTATGAGCCTGCGCAGCCGGATGAAGACCTGGTGGCGGGCGGTGGCGCGTGGTTCGGAGCTGGCCGCGCAAGTGGATGAAGAGCTGCGGTTCCACATGGAGAATTACGCAGAGGATCTGATACGCGGCGGTTTGACGCGCGAAGAGGCGATGCGCCGCGCGCGCGCGGAGTTGGGGAGCCTCGCGGCCGGCAAAGAGAATTGCCGGGCGGCCTGGGGAACGCAATGGTGGGACCAGCTGCGTGGGGATCTGCACTATGCGATTCGGATGCTTGCCAAGAGTCCGGGATTCGCAGCCATCGCGGTGGGGTCGCTGGCGCTCGGAGTCGGCGTGAACACGGTCATCTTCACTGCGGCGCAGCACATGCTTTTGGACCGCTTGTCTGTTCCGCATCCGGAACAGCTTCGCTTGTTCGCGTGGACAGAGCCGCAGGCCGGAATCGTCGAGGATATGTGGGGTGAGTTTGACAACTTACCTGGCGGCGGGGAGCAGGGGACCTCATTTTCCTATCCGGTGTACGAGCAGCTTCGGCGCGAAAATCGAGCGCTTGCGGACGTGTTTGCGTTCAAGCCGTATGGGCGCATGACGGTCGCGATCGATGGGCACGCCGAAACGGCGACCGCGCAAATGGTATCAGGAAACTATTACTCGACACTGGGTGTGCGGCCGCAACTTGGGCGCAGCATTCAGGATCCGGATGACGGCGCGGTGGGCAGCGGCCCGGTGGTCGTGATCAGCGACAAATTTTGGGCCAGACGATTTGGGCGTTCGCGGAATGTCATCGGGAAAACGATTCTGGTGAACGCCACGCCCCTGACAGTTATTGGTGTCAACCCGCCGGGATTTACGGGTGCGTACTCGGCACAGGACACGCCCGATATATTTCTGCCGTTCAGCATGCAGCCCGTAGCCGCACCGCAGAACTTTGATCCGGACCTTCCCCCTTCTCTGCTATCGGACAAGAAGATGTGGTGGGTTCTGGTGATGGGACGCATGAAGCCAGGCGCTGCGGATGTCAGCGCAGCGGCCTCGCTGAATGTGCAGCTCAGCGCAGCCGTGCGCGCGACGATGACGGTGAAGAAGGACAGCCAGCTTCCGCGATTGCTGTTGGAGGATGGGAGCCGGGGACAGAATCCGAACGTAGACGATTTGGCGAAACCGGTGGCGGTGTTGATGGGGCTGTCGGGATTTGTGCTGCTGCTGGCATGCGCAAACCTCGCCAACCTACTCCTGGCCCGTGCCGGGGCGCGCCAACGGGAGATGAGCGTGAGGATGGCGCTGGGTGCCGGGCGGGCACGAATTCTGCGGCAGATGATGACCGAAAGCCTATTGTTGTCGTTATTGGGAGGCCTGGCGGGACTGCTGCTTGCCTGGGCGGTGCGCAACGCGATCCCGCGACTGCTATCGGAGGCATGGAATCCGCCGGCGTTTTCGGCCAGGTTTAGTTGGCAGATATTTACGTTTGCCGCGGGGATTTCGTTGCTGACCGGACTTATTTTCGGGCTTGCGCCGGCGTGGCAGGCGACGCGGGTGCAAGTGACTAGCGGGTTGAAAAACGCAGGTCAGACGGTGACGCGGCGGCGGCGCGGGCTGGCGGGCAAAGCGATCGTTGTCACCCAGGTCGCGCTTTCGGTTCTGTTAGTCATTGGCGCCGGATTGTTTGTTCAGACACTGATGCGGCTCGGGCGTGCGCCACTCGGATTCCGCTCGCACAACCTGCTGCTCTTCAGTCTGCAACTGCCGGAAACCCAATTTCCGGGCGTAGCCAGTATTCCCGTCTTGCAGCGCATCGAGCAAAAGCTGAGCGTTGTTCCAGGAGTGGAGGCGGTGACGTTGGTCCGCCTGCCACTGATCTCGGGCAATGCGTCGAACGGTACGTTTTTGCCGGAGGGTCAGCAATACAAACCGGAGGACAGGCCGAGCGTACTCGTGAACGATGTCGGGAATGATTTCTTCAAAACCTTCAAAATTCCGATTCTCGCCGGACGTGGGTTCGGCGTGGGTGATACCGCAACATCGCGCAAGGTGGCAGTGGTGAACGAGAGCCTGGCTCGGAAGTTTTTTCCCAACATGAATCCGATCGGCCGGACCTTCCATGCGGGAAGGGATAACCCGACAACGATGGAGATTGTTGGCGTGTGCGGAGACACGAAGTATTACACACTGCGCAAAGGTACGGAACCGACTTACTACGCGCTGTACGAGCAGAAAACAAGTGGCGTATCGGAGCCGACCTTTGCCGTGGCGACACAAATGGAAGGCTCATCGATCCTGCCGTCACTGCGGGATGCGGTGCAATCGGTGGACCGCAACCTCTCACCGCTCGATGTTCGTACGCAGGACGAGCAGATTGAGGCGAGTATGCAACACGAGCGTATCTTCGCCAGCCTGACGGGCGGATTTGGCGCGCTGGCGCTCGTGCTTGCCTGCATTGGAATTTATGGGACCATGGCCTACTCCGTCTCGCAGAGAACGAATGAAATTGGCATCCGTATGGCTCTGGGAGCTCAGCCGCAGCGTGTGCTGCGCATGGTTTTGGGCGAAGCTTCCTGGATGACAGCCATCGGCGTGGCCGCTGGATTGGGCGCGGCCATGGCGCTTGGGCGGGTCATTACGAGCCTGCTTTACGGACTGAAGGCGAACGACCCGGCTACACTGCTGCTCTCTGCCACGCTGCTGGTCGCGGTCGCGCTCGGTGCCAGTTGGTTTCCGGCACGGCGAGCAGCACGCGTGGATCCAATGCGTGCGCTACGGCACGAATAGTTCTTTTGCGATGCGGTCATCCCTGCCTCTCGTGAATTAAACTCCAAAGCGTCCCGAACTGATCGCGCAGTTGGCCGAAGCGTGAGGCAAAGAAGGTTTCCTGTAAGGGCATGAACACAGTCCCTCCCTCCATAAGCAAGGCGTAGATTTCTTCGGCTTTCTGCGCGGAGTCGACGCTGAGGTAGAGATATACACTACGCATGGGTTGACAGCGGTCCGGTGGTACATCATTTCCAATCAGGACAGTGCCTCCGATCTCGAGACGCGCATGGATAACGGGATCGACTCCGCCGGTGATCGGGCCCGCGCCGGGCGCTTGGCTGCGAGTCATCAACGCTACTAGCTTTCCCCCGAGATTGCGTTCGTAGAATTGGAACGCCTGTCCACAGTTGCCAGGAAAATTAAGCTGCGTGAATAGTTTCATATCTCCTCCATGTGAGCCGTGTGGTATTCCAAACGCGTGAGGGTCTGCACCATGCCCTCTTGCATACCCGCCTGCAGATGAGCATCGCGCACGGCGCGCGATTTGTGCTGGATTGTGTGGGTTACGACGGTTGCTCCCTGGAACTCATCGAACGTTACGGTGGTGAGCCATTCCGGACTTCCAATCCTGGGCATGTCATAACACTCGGTGTAAACAAGACGGCCCGGACGCACAACCTCGCGATAGGTTCCATGAAAAGGATGTTCGGATCCGTCGGCCATGCGCATAGTGAGGCTCCAGGACCCACCCACACGGAGATCAATGGCACATTGTGTAATCTGCGATCCCTCACAGCCCCACCAATGCTTGAGATGTTCAGGCTCCGTCCAGGCTTCGAACAACGATCGCGCACGGCGCTGCAATCGGCATGTAAAGACGATCTCCCGCTCCGACGGAAGACTGACGGTTACTTCAACGCTTTTTCCTACCAGCATGCTTCCTCCCTTTTCCTTTTTCCAATCCTTCCAGATAGGCATCGAGCCGGTTCATCCGGAACTCGGAGGCACGGCGATATTGCTCAAGCCACTGTGCCGCTTCCTGCAGAGGAGCGCTGACCAGCCGGCAAGGCCTCTTCTGCGCATCACGACTGCGGCTGATGAGGCCCGCTCGCTCCAGCACTTTGAGGTGTTTGGTAACCGAGGGCGGCGCGATGGAAAACGGTTCGGATAATTCTTTGACCGACAGCTCGCCTTGCGCGAGGCGGGCCAGTATGGCTCGCCGGGTGGGATCGGAGAGAGCGGCAAAGGTTGCATTCAGGTCGCCCGGCATGTATTTACCCATTAGGCTAATTAGCCATGTGGGTAATTAAAAGGCGACCGCCCTACTTTGTCAAGGGCAATTGTCTTAAGTCAGAGGTCCTGGATCTTGTTGATTGCAGATTGATGCCCCTTGGCATGAAAGAACGTAGACGGAAGAGCGGTCACTTTTCCTCGTCGGTATGCCAGCCGGGATTGGTCCACTGACCATCCCGCAGAACGAAGACCTCCGTCGCGCGCCCGGAGGATACGGAGCGTTTCCCGTCTTGTTCGATTTCATACAAATACTGACTGTAGGTGATCGCAACGTCGCCAAAGTGTTGCACTTCAGTGCGAGGGAAGTCGAGCCGGAGAAGCTTGCCACCCTTGGCATGAAAGGCAGCGGCAGCTTTCATGATGCCGTCCTGGTTTTTCCATTCCTTTTCGCCTGCACTGATGACAATGGTTCCGGGGGGCACCAATTTACGGAGGGTTTCGACGTCATTGGCAAACCATGCCCGCCATACGGCGTCACGCACGTGTAGTAGCTGGTCATCGTTCTGTTGCTGAGCGGATAAGGTCACTGCGCTCAGAAATGCAAAGACGAAAGCCGCGATGACGCTGATCGACGTCCGCTTCATAGTGGTTGTCCTCCTGGTTCAGGATGGTTGTTTCGTCTGAAAGGCGTGCAGTGCAAGCAAGACTGCCGCGCCCGAGGCGGAGAAGACAGAGTAATCCATGGGAGATTCAAGTCCGAGGGAGATGGCCATTGCCGATCCAAACATCGCGAGCAGAATGGCGCTTGCGAGCGATACCCATTGCGGCCACAGACCCAGGATCAGCAAGCTCCCTAGCACCGTTTCGGCCACCGTTGCCGCATAAGCGAGAAACGGAATGATGGCCGCGGGCATGAATGCGTTCACTTCTGCCGTGAACTGAATGAAGTGGGAGAAATGTTTAAGATCGAACGTCCCCTGCCACAAGCCGAAACGCGAAGCCACGGCGGAGAGGAACGCGGCACCCAGTGCGATGCGCGCGTAGAGCACTCCCCACCGGTCCGCACGTTGCCAAGGAGTCACTTCTGCTCTCCCTTTGCGGGTGAACTCAGCGGCGCTTCGTGATCACAAATGAAGATCGCGAGCAGCTTCGCCGGCTCCGTCTCGCTGGCGTCACCGGAGATAAGGTGAACCCCATTGGGTGGTTCGTAGAAGCTTTCGCCGGCTTTGTAGACGGCCTCCGGCTCACCCTTCACCTGCGTTCGGACCGTGCCAGATAAGACGTATCCGATGACCGGGCAGGGATGGCTATGCGGGGGCGATACCGCACCAGGACCGTAGGCGACTTCTACGCCCTTTACGGTGATGGTCTTGCCATCGAGCGCGGGAAGAGGGCGAGAAAAGACGTCGCGCGCCGATCTTTGGCCGTGTTCCTGCGCGACTGATGGCGCCGCCAGCGATGCGCAAACAAGCATCGCGCTGAGGACCGGGCGCGGCCGGAATTTGCACTGTGTCTTCATTGCTTTCTCCTGACAAAAGGAAGTGTAGAAGTAAATGGACCATCACAAAAAGATCCATTTACGCTACCTCGCTTGTACCACTTTGTATGTCGAAACGAGCGCACAGCATTGAACTGGTCCTGGGCCCGGGGGACGGCCAAGAGCCTGCGTATCGCTGGCTCCATGGTGCAGCCTGATGATGTGCCGGCACCCCATGCGTGGATCGAATTCGATGTAGACTGCGCCGACGGTGGAACTGGAATCGATGGGATATCGCATGCTTCTAAAGAACAAGAAGGAGCCCTGGGGCAAACGGTCAGCCACTTTCTCGATACGGACGGCATTTTGATAGGGCTTACGGTAACCCCGTGGATGAGAGAGAATCAATGAACGTCTCAACCGCTGTACATTTCTCTCGAGGGTTACCATGGCGCGCACAATCGCGGGTCTTCTGGCAATCACACTCCTCTGCGGTCACGGTTGGTCGCAGACCTCAAATGCAGCTCCCGCATTTGAGGTTGCTGATGTTCGTCTAAGTCCAGCGCGCAAGTTTCCAGATTTTGACCAGGGCTTCGTTCACGGTGACCGGTATGTCGTTCGTCAGGCCACGATGCTCGACCTCATTGCCACCGCCTACGGAGTAGACGATAGCTTCGTGCAGGGAGGGCCGACCTGGCTGGAAAGCGACCGCTTCGACATTATCGGCAAAGCTCAGGCCACAACACCGCCGGCAACCGTAAAGCTCATGCTTCGGTCTCTGCTCGCAGATCGATTCCACCTCGTGGTGCATAACGGCGAGAGACCTATGCCGGCCTATGTGCTCACGGCGCAAAAGGGTAAGTCCAAGCTCAAAGAATCGGATGCTACCAACGAGGCGGACTGCCACTACGTGGAGCCGCCGCAGCCTCCCACCCCGGGCACCGTTCGCCAGATTGTGTTTTCGTGCCGCCACTCGACCATGGACGCACTCGCGCAGAATCTGCATGATTGGGCCAACGGTTATCTGACCTACCCGGTCGTGAATTCCACCGGTCTGCAAGGATCGTGGGATTTCGATATCAAGTGGACGCCAAGAGGCCTGCTTCAACAAGCCGGCGCCGAGGGCATTTCCATCTTCGATGCGGTCGATAAGGAGCTCGGTTTAAAGCTGGAGTTGCAAACCACGTTTCGACCCGTTCTTATCGTCGACAGCGTGAACCAGAGACCGACGGCCAATTCCCTCGACATGGAGAAGGACCTTCCTCCACTCGCTCCACCGCAATTTGACGTCGCGGTCATTAAGCCCAGCAAGGGAAGCGGCGAGTTTCGCGGGAGGATGAACGCAGGCCAGATGGATGTGCAGAATGCTCCGCTGAGGTTTCTCATCACATTCGCATGGGATCTCAATCCGAACGATACGGAAATGCTGGCGGGAACACCCAAATGGCTGGATACCGATCACTTCGACATTCAGGCCAAAGTGATCAACGACGGTTCGGGAGCCGCGCCGCACGTTGACGAGGAGGACCTGCAGCAGATGTTGCGGTTGCTGCTGACGGATCGCTTTCGCATGAAGAGCCACATGGAAGATCGCCCCATCTCCGCGTACACATTGATTGCGGTTAGCCCGAGGCTGAAGAAAGCGGATCCATTGAGCCGTACGCGATGCAAAGAGGGCCCGGGTTCGGACGGCAAAGATCCTCGCATCGCAAACCCGGTTCTGAACAGGCTGGTTTCGTGCCAGAACATGACCTCGGCCCAGATTGGCGAAGAGTTGCAGAGAATCGCCTCGGGGTATATCTACAGTTCGGTTTTGGACGCTACGGGCCTGAAGGGATCGTGGGACTTTACGCTGAGTTTCAGTTCCGCAGATTTGACGGAGGCGGGCGCAGGTGCGGGCAAAGGCTCTGCAAGCGGCACATCTTCCACCTCCGACCCCAACGGTGCGACCACACTGTTCGATGCCGTCAGCAAGCAGCTTGGGCTGAAGCTGGCAAAGCAGAAGCGTCCGGTGAGCGTCCTGGTGATCGACCACATTGAAGAAACACCGACGGACAATTGACGGGGCAGGGTTGACGTTAGAATTGTTCGACCTTCCTCAGGAGCCTTTCGCATGCATCGAATGCTTCGGTATTTTTCGTTAACCCTGGTGGCGATCTCGACGGCGCTCGTGGCGCAATCTGTTCCACAGCCGACTTCGGCATCTACCGCAGCCACGCGGGATAGTAGCTACATCGACGAGCAGGGCACGGCCCATATCACCCGCGTGATCCCGGTGCCGCCGGATCTTAGCCCGGAGGCGCGCCAGTCACTCATCCGCAGAACGCCCGATCAAGGCCCAGCGGAGTCGCTCGAGCATCGCCGGGCGCAGACGGACGCGTATACGGCACGCGCAAGAGCCGAGTGGACGAAACTTTGTCCGAACACCATCACGGAGACAAATCTTGCCGGTGTTCCGGTGCGCATCGTTACTCCCGCTAACTTGTCCAGCAGTAGCAGCGATAAGGTTCTACTCAACTTGCATGGAGGAGGCTTTAATGCCGACTCGGGCTCCTATACCGAAACGATACCGATTGCCGGCTACACGGGGATGAAGGTCATCGCGGTGCTCTACCGCCTGGCTCCGGAGCATCCCTTTCCCGCCGCGGTTGACGATGCCATCGCGGTCTACCGGGAGTTACTGAAGACGTATCAACCCAACCATATCGTTCTTTATGGAACATCCGCGGGGGCGGTGCTCACGGCGGAAGTGGCGGTGAAGCTCAAGCAACTCGGACTTCCCTTGCCTGCGGCGCTTGGCATCTTCAGTACGCTCGACGGATTTGCCCAGGTAGCTGACTCGCAGGCAATGTACACGCTGCAGGGGCTCGCGGGGCATCTTGATCCGCCGGATGCTGGTGTTCACGATCCCTACTATGTTGGGCAGACCGATGCGAAGGATCCGGTGCTGTCACCCATCTATGCGGATTTGCATGGCTTGCCGCCGACACTGTTTGTCACCAGCGGCCGCGACGCGCTGCTGAGCGGGACGACCAATCTGCATCGCGCGTATCTGCGGGCGGGTGTCGATGCGCGTCTTGTCGTCTTTGATGGGCTTCCGCATGCGTTCTGGTATAACGCTTCCCTGCCCGAATCGATCGAGGCCAACCACATCATGGCGAACTTTATGCTCAGCCAACTCGGACATTCGGGCGCTCATTAGTGGATACCGTAAGCTTGGGTTATGGCAACGTTGCACGTGCAGTTACTGGATGATTCGGCGAAAGCGCCGACCGTGGCCCACCCGGGCGAAGACATCGGATATGACCTCTACGCCAGTCAGGACCACACCCTGGTTCCGGGCCAGGTGCATCGCGTGCATACCGGCGTGGCAGTAGCGGGCGAGACCGGCGGATTGCCGGTCGGTTTCCTTGTGAAGGATCGATCGTCTATGGCCTCGAAGGGCGTGTTTACGCACGGCGGTGTGATCGACTCGGCGTATCGCGGAGAGATCGTGGTGCTGATGACGACGCTGACTGAGGTCTATGAGATTCGGTCGGGCGACCGAATCGCTCAGTTGGTGCCGACCCCGGTGCTGACCGGAGAGGTGAGTGTTTCGTCCAAGTTGGCTGGCGGGTCCCGCGGTACCCGGGGGTTTGGCAGCTCTGGGCGTTGATGTGCCGGCGGCTATCTGGCACCGCGAATGAGCTGAAATTGCGAGTCAGGAGGGTATTGACAAGGGTGGGGAAAGCTGATGAAGTTGGTAGCGTTAACGTAAACGGAAAATACGCCGGGAGCATCATCCGAGGAGTGGGCAGAGGGTCGCCATGGAACCTGAGGCATCGAAACGGCCAAAACCTTTCCGTCTGCAGCTACCCCCGACGCCGGAAGGCGATGGCTCCGCCGGGGTAACAGCCTGGAGTGAACCGGTCAGCATGGCCAGCTTCCTGCCCAATGCACCCGACCGCAATCCGCTCTTCCTCAATCGGCGGGTATACCAGGGCAGTAGCGGCCGCGTTTATCCTCTCCCGGTCATTGACCGCATTGCCACCCTGCCGGTGGAGCATACATGGCAGGCACTGCATATCGAAAACGAATATCTGCGCCTGATGGTGCTGCCCGAAATTGGCGGCCGCATTCACGTTGGCCTGGATAAAACCAACGGGTATGACTTTTTCTATCGCCAGAATGTGATCAAGCCGGCCCTGGTCGGCTTGGCCGGGCCCTGGATCTCCGGCGGGGTTGAGTTCAATTGGCCACAGCACCATCGGCCGGCTACCTTCATGCCGGTGGATACGGAGATTGAGCGCCACAGTGATGGATCGGCAACGCTGTGGTGCAGCGACTACGATCCAATGACGGGCCTCAAGGGGATGCACGGGGTGTGCCTGTACCCTGGCCGCGCGTATCTCGAGCTGAAGGTTCGGCTCTACAACAACACCCAGCTCACGCAAACATTCTTGTGGTGGGCCAATGCAGCGGTTCGCGTGAACCAGTATTACCAGTCCTTCTTTCCCGCCGACGTACGCTGGGTCGCCGACCATGCGCGGCGAGCGGTGAGCAGCTTCCCACTGGCCAGCGAAGTGTACTACGGTATTGACTACGGAGAGCGGGCGCGATGCGGCGTGCCTGCGGAAGAAGCACCTCCGCAGTTTGTTCCGGATGGTTCGTATGCAGCGAACGACTTGAGCTGGTACGCAAATATTCCGGTGCCCACCAGCTATATGGTGGTCGGCAGCGATGAGGACTTTTTTGGCGGTTACGATCACGCTGCCGAGGCCGGTGTTGTCCATATCGCCGACCATCACATTGCTCCCGGCAAGAAACAGTGGACGTGGGGTAACCACGAATTCGGCTACGCCTGGGACCGCTGCCTGACGGAAGACGACGGGCCGTATATCGAGTTGATGGCCGGCGTCTTTACCGATAATCAGCCTGACTTTTCGTTTCTCGTGCCGGGCGAAACGCGAACCTTCAGCCAGTACTGGTATCCCATCCGCAAGGTGGGCCCGGTGCAGGCCGCTACCCTTGATCTCGCGCTCAGCTATTTGCTGGGAGGGCAAACCCTGCGGGTCAAAGTTTGCGCGACACGGGCTATTCCGAAGGCGCTGATCCGGATACACACAGGCACGCAGATTCTGCAGGAATGGACGCGTGCCCTGGACGTGGCGACTCCATTTCTGGAAACGTGCACGGTCCCCGCCGGCCTGCTGGACGAGGCGGTGGTTATTACGGTCGAAGAGGCCGGCAAAGTACTCCTCCGCTACTGCCCGGGAGGTATACAGGTGAAGCCTCCTCCTGTGGCAGCTACGGAGCCTGGGCAACCAGAGGAGATCCAAAGCAGCGAGGAACTCTACCTCGTAGGCCTGCATCTCGAGCAATATCGTCATGCCACGCGGCGTCCGGAGTTGTATTGGCAGGAGGCCGTGCGGCGCGATCCCGGAGATAGTCGCTGCAACAACGCTCTCGGCAAATGGCATCTGCGGCGCGGTGAATTTGAATTGGCGGAAGACTACTTCCGGCGGGCAATCGCCCGCGCGACGCAATGGAATGCCAACCCCTATGACGGTGAGCCGTATTACAACCTCGGCCTGAGCCTGCGATACCAGGAGAGGAGCAAAGACTCCGACGACGCTTTCCAGAAATCGACCTGGAATGCCGCCTGGAGGAGTCCGGCGTTCTACGCACTGGCGCAGAATGCGGCTAGCGACGGGCAATGGGAAGAGGCAGACGCGCATCTGACGCAGGCTCGGCAAACCAACGCCAACGATCTCAATTGCCGAAATTTCGCCGCCATGGTGAAACAGCGGTTGGGCCGCACGGACGAGGCCACCGCCATGATTGCGGAAACCCGCCGGCTCGATCCGCTGGATTTATGGTCGCAGTTTCTCGCAACTGGACGATGTCCTACGGGCCGAAAGGCTCTCATGCTCGGTCGCCTGCACCTTGCTGCCGGCTTCTGGCACGAGGCCGCCGCGATTCTGGAACAGGCGACGGCAAACGATGGTTTCGGCCCATTGCTGCTCTATACGCTCGGCTACTGTTACGAAAAACTGGAGCAGAGCGCGCTGGCCTTGCAAAGTTACGCGCGTGCGTCCGCTGCGCCGCCGGACCTTTGCTTTCCCAGTCAACTGGACGATTTGCTGGTGCTGCAGGCGGGGCTTCGTGCGAATCCGGGCGATGCCCGCGCCCATTATTACCTGGGCAACCTGCTCTATAACGCCGGCCGCACCGCCCAGGCGATTGACCATTGGGAACGGTCGGTGCAGATCGACGCTTCGTTTTCGACCGCGTGGCGCAACCTCGGCATCGCCTATTTCAACATTGCGCACGATGGCAAGCGCGCGAAAGAGGCCTTCGATCGGGCGCTGCTCTGTAGCCCTGAGGATGCGCGCGTTCTTTACGAGCGAGACCAACTGTGGAAGAGGATCGGCACCCACGCCCGGGACCGCTTGCTCGCACTGCAGCAATCCCCTCCCTTGCTGGAACAGCGGGATGACCTGGCCGTCGCGGTGGCCACTCTGTATAACCAACTCAGTCGTCCTGAGGATGCCTTGCGCCTGCTGTTGAAGAGAAAGTTTCAGCCCTGGGAAGGGGGCGAGGGACTGGTACTGGCGCAGTTCTCGCGGGCCCGGTTGCTATTGGGGCAGAGTGCGCTGGCAACCGGGGATGCGGAGTCTGCCATGCGGCATTTTGAGTCGGTGCTCGATCCTCCGCACAGCCTGGGCGAAGCTCGGCATTTGTTGGCCAATCAAAGTGACGTTTACTACTGGTTAGGCGAGGCGAACGCTGCCTGCGAGCGGGCGAACGAGGCTCATGCGTGGTGGCACAAGGCAGCGCGGCAACGGGGTGATTTTCAGCACATGGCCGTGCAGCCGGTTTCGGCCATGACCTACTGGAGCGCGATGGCGCTGCGCCGGCTGGGTGACCATGCCGCAGCGGAGGCCTTGCTGCACCGGGTTCTCGAATATGCCACGCAACTCGAGCAGCAAACTCCGCAGATTGATTACTTTGCTACCTCGCTGCCGACCATGCTGTTGTTCGATGTCGACCTGGCGCAACAAAATCGCGTGGACGCAATGTTTCTGCGCGCCCAGGCATTGTTCGGCCTGGGCGATGCAGGGCGGGCAGAAACGCTGGTGCGGGAGTTGTTACAAGTGGACGATAACCACATGGAGGCGGCAGACCTGCTGACGCAAATCGAGAGCCGGGCAGCGGCCAACGACACGCTGCTGCAATCATCGCCTGAGGTCGGGTAACAGCACGTTGACCGCCGGCGCCTTCCCGTTGTCATCTCGACCGGAGCAGCCTCAAGCACCCAGTTATCCTTTGCGGGAGGGGAACGCCGGGCGAGGCCTTTCGGGACTGGCCACTCTTGGGTACTCGGTGATTGATCGGAGGGAGGGTTAAGATGGAGTCCGCACATGGACGATAAGCGGACGAAGTCAGTTGGCATCAAGGAAATTGCGGCAGCGCTGAATATCTCGATCGGGACCGTCGATCGTGCGCTGCACGCCAGGCCGGGGGTGAACCCCAAGACACGCGCGCAAGTTTTGAAGATGGCCGAGAAGCTCAACTACCGGCCGAATCTTGCTGCGCGCAATCTCAAGCTCAACCACCGCCTGCGCATCGCCGTCTTTCTTCCGCAACAGATTGCCTCCTTTTTTACCCAACTTCGCGCGGGTGTGAGCGCGGGAGCGGTGTCTGCCCATGGGCTGAACGTGGAGCTGGAGTTTCGCAAATTCCTCAGCCTTAAAGATGGCGATGCCGACCTGTTGCAGATCGATCCGCAGCGCAAGTACGACGGTGTGATTATCGCGCCCGCCGACCCGGTGCGGGTTGATCCCGTCGTGCGACGGCTCAGCCGGCAAGGCACCGCGGTGGTGTGCGTGGCCAGCGATGCGCCGCGCAGCGAACGCCTGGCCGGCGTCACCATTGACGCCACTGTGAGCGGCGGGATCGCCGCGGAATTGCTGGGCAGAACGCTCCGGGAGAAAGGAACGGTGGCCATCATCACCGGCCAGCTCGGCACCCAGGACCATGCCGAAAAGTTGCGCGGGTTTGCGGCTACCCTGGCCACCTTTGCGCCGCATCTTTCACTCTCTCCCGCGATCGAAACCCACGAGAAGCCGGAAGAGGCGTACCGCACGACGTTAGCGCTGCTCGACCGCAAGCCCTATCCCCGCGGCATCTACATCAGCACCGCCAACAGCCTGCCTGTATTGAAAGCCCTGGAGGAACGAAAGTTGCTGGGCCGGATTGAAGTGATTACGACGGATCTCTTTCCGGAACTGGTTTCGTTTCTGGAGTCGGGTGCAGTCCTGGCGACCCTCTATCAGCGGCCATTCACCCAGGGCAAGACCGCGATCGAGACCCTGTTGCAATACCTGGTGGACGGGATCAAGCCGGAGGCGGTGACGCGCCTGGCTCCGCACATTGTGTTGCGCAGCAACCTTCCCCTCTTTGTCGATCGGCTTACCTCAGACGCCGAACGAGACGCGGACGAGCGGTAAAGCATCCCGCAATTCACCGCGTTTCCTGCATCCGTGTACATTACCGAGAAATTTCTTGACAGACCATGAAGCGCGTTCATATAGTTGCGCGCTGTATGGGTTTTGCCAAATTGTTATCGTACACGGTCGTGGGCTTGGGAAGCGAAAAGCTTCCATTGCAACGTTTTAAGGGAGGCGCTAGAGCGCTATGAAGAATATTGCGGGCGGAACACGGTATCGTCGGCTGGCCGGATCAATTATGTTGGGATGGTCGCTCCTCTGCGGCGCTGTCGCCGCCCAAGCCCAGGTGGATACGGGCACGATCCTGGGCACGATCAAGGATCAACAGGGCGCAGTGGTTCCCGGCGTGAAGGTCACCATCACCAACCTCGGCACGGCCAACAACTCAGTGACGGTGACACGCGAGGACGGTACCTATATTGTGACCCCGCTGAAGATCGGCAGCTACCAGGTGTCGGCCGAGTTCTCCGGCTTCAAGAAGAGCGAGAGCTCGCCCTTTGATCTGAATATCCAGCAGCAGGCGGTGGTGGATTTTACGCTGCAGACGGGCGCGGCCAGTGAAACTGTGGTTGTCACCTCGCAGGTCCCGCTGCTGCAGACGCAGGGCGCCGTGGTCGGCCAGGTGATCGGCAGCCACGTGGTCGAGAGCATGCCGCTGAATGGCCGTGACTGGACCATGCTGGCGACGTTGACGCCGGGAGTTACGCAGCCGCAGCAGGGCGCTCGCGCCGGCAACCAGTTCGCCGCCAACGGAACCCGACCCGCCCAGAACGACTACCTGCTCGATGGCGTCGACAACAACAGCAACGATGTCGATTTTCTTAGCGGCGAAGCCGATGTGGTGAAGCCGCCAGTGGATGCCATTGCCGAGTTTCAAATCCAGACCAACAACTTCGCTGCCGAGTTTGGCCGGGCGGGCGGCGCGATCGTGAACGCAACCGTGAAGTCGGGCACTAACCGGTTGCACGGGGCGGTGTGGGAATTCTTCCGCAACGACGCGCTCGACGCCAACAGCTATTTCTCTGACCCGGCAACGCAACGCAAGCCGGAGCTGCGGCAAAACCAGTTCGGCGCCGCCGTCGGCGGACCCATCATCAAAGACAAGCTCTTCTGGTTTGCCGACTACGAGGGGACGCAGATTCACCAGGGTTCGCTGCAGAGCGGCATCTGGGTTCCGACCGCCGCCGAGGTAAGCAGCGGGTTTACCAACTACGCGGACCTGATCGGCGCAACGGGCAGTTACACCCGCACCGATGCGTTGGGACGCACCTTTCAGAACGGCCAGCTTTTTGATCCCGCAACCACACGCGCTGTCACTGCCGGCGTGGCCGACCCGGTCACCGGGATCGTGCCGACAAGCAGCGGCTACGCACGCGAGGCGTTCGTGAACAATCAGTTGCCGGCGAGCCGCCTCGACGCCAACGCCATCAAGCTGCTGCAGCTCTTTCCTGCGGCCAATCTGGCCGGGGTGCAGAATAACTACCAGACCACAACGCTCAACACCACCAGCGCCAACACCTTCGACATCCGCATCGATGAGCACTTCAACGATCGCAACCAGGTCTTCGGCCGCTACAGCCAGATTTCCAACACGCAAGTGGTGCCGCCGCCCTTCGGCGGTGTCGCCGACGGCGGCGGCTACAACGCCGGTACGCAAAAGGTGAATGTCCACGGGACCGCCGTCAGCTACACGCATCTATTTGCTCCCACGCTGGTGAACGAAGTGCGCTTCGGGTATGGCCAGGAACACACGACCCGCGATCCTTCGACTTCGAATACCCAGGGAATCCCGGCTAACTTTGGCATTGGCGGGATACCGCAGTTCCCCGGGAACGGCGGGCTGCCGAACCTGACGCTGAACTCGATCCACAATCTAGGCGGCTCCGAGTGGCTTCCGGGCGATCGCTACAGCGACACAACGCAGTTGACGGAAAACCTTACCAAGGTCTACAAGTCGCACACGTTCAAGGGCGGGGCGGAGTTCCAGTATCTTTATTTCCCGTGGCTCGCGCCTCCGGCTTCGAAAGGCGCCTTCGACTTTGACGGCCGCTACGCTTCCATCCCCAACCAGACCGACTCGCTGGCCGGACCAGCACAGTTGCTGTTAACACCGATTGCGGCGACGGTGCCGAACGGAGTGAATCTATCGGGAGGATCGGATAGCGTGCAGGCCACCAATTACGGCTATCTGCATAGCGACCGCAACTACTACGGATTTTATTTCCAGGATGATTGGAAGCTGACGCCTCGCCTGACCCTCAATCTTGGTTTGCGCTGGGAATACTTTGGCCAGGTGGGGGACAGCCACGGCGCCCAGGCCAACTTTGTGCCCGGTACTCCGGGCGCGGGTGCGGAATTCATCATGACATCCGCGAACAAGACCAAGACGCCCTTGTCAGCCAGCTTTACCCAATTGCTGGCGACGGATGGAATCCAACTTGTCTACTCGGATAAGTACGGCAGTGGGCTGGGCATATCGCAGAAAGGCAACTTTGGCCCCCGGCTGGGAATTGCCTACCAACTTACGTCGAAGCTGGTGGTACGCGGCGGCTACGGTATTTTCTACGGAGCTTTTGAAAACCGCGGCGGCTATCCGAGCCTTGGTTACAACTATCCCTTTGAATACCAGTTGTCGTATGCCGACTCCTCCAATGGTGGCGTGGGCAGCGTAACGCCAGTCACGTATTCGAATGGCAGCACCGGCACACTCGAGAACGGTCTGCAGGCGGTTCAACTGAATCCCACCCAGGTAAACGCGAACCAGCTGGTTTTGCGCGGGGTACAACTGCACTATCAGACCCCGTATACCCAGGGATTCAATTTCATGACGCAATATGAGCTCACGCCTCAGGACTCGATCCAGGCGGGCTACGTGGGATCGACCGCGCGCCATTTGGAAGCCTTCGCGGGCACAAACCTGGTGCCGACGATCCTGCCGCCGGGAACAGCGACGACTCCGTATATTGCCTTCCCCGACTTTGCCCAGGGATCTTCGTACGACATTACAGCCGGAGATAGCGGGTATAACTCTCTGCAGACCAAGTACGAACATCGCTTCAGCCGGGGATTCCAGATGCTGGCAGGCTTTACCTGGGCCAAGGCCATCTCCGACGCCGGCGACCTGCTGAGTAACGGTGGCGTCGGTGGGTTCCGTGCACCGGCGATCACCGGCATCAAATACGATCGTGGACTCGCTAGCTTTGATATCCGCCATTCGTTTGTGGCCAGCGGAACGTATCAGTTGCCGGTGGGCAAGGGTAAGGAGTTCCTGAGCACCCTGCATGGTCCGGCGGAGTGGCTTCTTGGCGGATGGGTGACGAATGGAATTCTTACGCTTAACAGTGGGCCTCCGCAATTGATCGGATGCCAGATCACCACGACGGCGGGCCAGGGTTGCTACGCGGACGTGGTGCCTGGTGTCAGCCGCTACCGTTCCGGTGGTCCGGCACACTATTACAATCCCGCCGCATTTACCGAACCGCCGGTCGCCACAACGATCGGGCAATCGAGCCTCGCGCCCCTGGGCGGACCGAATACGCAGGTGAGCGGGCCGGGGTTCAAGGATCTGGATCTTTCGATCTTCAAGGAGATTGCGATCACCGAAGGGACGCGGGTGCAGTTCCGCGCGGAAGCATTCAACCTGACGAACACTCCGAGCTTCAATTTGCCCAGCAATACGGATTTTCTGGACACTGCGAACTTCGGGGAATCCACGTCTACGCGAAGCAATGCGCGTGAGATTCAGTTCGCGCTGAAGTATTACTTCTAGGAGGACCGGGCCTGCCAGGCAATTTTGCCTGGGCGTAAAATGCTCAATCATGCGGCAACGGGGCCTATTCTGGGTAGTTATTATTGGTCTTGTGCCTGGGGCCCTGGGGATGCAGGCTCCTTGCCAGCCAGGGGACGGCGAAGGATGCCTGCTGCAGACGGCGAAGCAGCATCCTGATGATTTCGCGGCCCAGCGTGCGCTGGGGGAATTTTATCTGCGGAACCATCGACTGCCCGATGGCATTGCGTACATGGAAAAGGCGCATCAGTTGCAGCCTGAGGACTACACGACTGGCTACGATTTGTCGTTAGCCTACCTGGACGCGGATCAGCTGCCGCGCGCGGCGCAGGAGCTGACCGGCATGATTGCCCATCACGAAACGGCCGAACTGGATAACCTGCTGGCCGAGGTCGATGCGCGGTCGGGCGACTATCAGGAAGCCGCGGTCAAGTATCATCGCGCCGCTGAAATCGATCCCAGCGAAAACAACATCTTCGATCTGGCGTCATTTCTGCTGCAGCACCCTCACTACGAAGGCTTTCTTACCAATGCACTGGCGTTCTTTCGCTATGGCGTGCAGAAGTATCCGCATTCCGCCAAATTAATGGTTGGCCTCGGGGTGACGCTCTATGCGCAAAGCCAGTACGATGAGGCGGTGCGTACCCTGTGTGCTGCCGTCGACCTGAACCCTGCTGATCCGAGGCCCTATGAGTTTCTGGGCAAGGTTAGCAAGAGCTCCCCTGCCCTGCTGCCGGATATTCGCAGCCGGCTGGAGGGGTTTATCCATCTTTATCCGGATAACGGCGCGGCGTCGTACTACTACGCCATGATTTTGTGGCAACGGACCGATGGCAAAACGTCGGAGAATGAACATGCCGTCGAGACGTTGTTACAAAAGGCAATCGTCGCTGATCCCAAGCTCTACGAGGCTCACTTTCAACTGGGCGTGCTCTACCAGGACGAGATGCGATACAACGAAGCCATCACCCAGTTCAACAAGACGCTGGAGCTTCGTCCTGATTACAACCGGGCGCATTATCACCTGGTGCTGCTCTACAATCGCACCCATCAAAAAGAGCTGGCGGACCAGCATCTGCTGCTGCTGAAGCAGATTAAGAAGGAAGACGCGGACGCGGATGAGCGCGGAGACAGTCCTGCGAGTGCCTTGCCCGAAAATTGAGAGAACGATTGAAGATGCCGCGTGCTGAATTACAGATCGGATCGGATTGGAGCCGGAATGCTTCGCCGCGGCAAATTCAGGAAGCGATTTCCTGGAGTCGCCGCGACTTTCTGCGCAACGCTTCAGCAGGAGCGGCCGCCGCCGCACTCTCGGCATTCTCGCCCTTGCGCGCGATGGCAGTACCCAAAGGCCAGAAAGCAGTCGTGGTTACATTTGGCGGCGGGACCCGGGATGAAGAGACCTTCATGCCCGACGGGCAGGAGAATATTCCTCACTTGTTGAGTGAGTTTATCTCCCAGGGAACGATTTTTACCCAGGTGGTGAACAAAGGAATTCTGGGTCACTATGTTGCGACGGCCAGCCTGGTCACCGGCGTTTATGAGACATTCAATAACTTTGCCGCCGTCTCGCCCCAGAACCCGACGGTGTTCGAATACTTCCGCAAGCAGCTGGGGCGGCCGGCAAACGATGCCTGGGTGGTCGCGCCGAGCAACGGCTTCGGCCTGATTGGGGAGAGCAGCCATAGCTCCCACGGCCCGGGAGTCGGCGCGGGCGTGATTCTGCCCAAACGCCTGTTGGCGGCGGCCATGTCCGGCCATGAAGTGGTGGGCTACGAACATTTGCTGCGCGATAACTACGAGAGCCCGGTGTATGCCCCGGCGCTGGGTGTCAGCGATGAGCAACTGCAGCGAATGGCGCAACTCCTCCAGGTCTCGGTCGCGGATTTCGTCGCCCATGCGCGCAGCCTGCGCAGTCCCGATGAGCTCTCCGTGTATGTGGCGAAGCAATTGATGCGACAGCTCGCGCCCAGCTTGCTTTGGATCACTCTGCACGATATCGACGTGGCGCACGCGGGCACTTACTCACTCTATGTCGATGCCATCCAGCGCTCTGACCGGCTGTGCGCTGAGATCTGGCAGATGATCGAGAAGGAACCGGAGTACGCCGGCAAGACCACGATGTTTATCCTGCCTGACTTCGGCCGGGATTCCGATACGAGTTCGGGTGGGAACGGCTTCCAACATCACCGCACCGGGGATGTTTTTTCCCGGACCACGTGGATGATTGTACGCGGGCCGGGAGTGCGGGCCAATGCGATCGTCGATCGAGCAGTCGAGTCGACGGACTTAGTCCCGACTCTTGGCTCTCTGTTCGGCTTCTCGCCCAACCTCTCGCATGGCAAAGCGCTGACGGAGGTGGTGTAACCGTGACGGTCACGGCCTTGAGCAGCGCGCAGTTCCGCAGCTACCCGCCGCAGGCGCAAGCGGTGGTGGCGGCCAACCTTAGCCTGCTGCAGCAGCTACCGAGTACGTTTCTGCCGCTGCTGCTGCGCGAAGTCATCGTGTATGACTGGAAGTTTCCGGCGGAACGGGACGAGATCGACCGCCAGCTTCGCTACCTGACCGGCTTATCTCCGGAGGGACTCACCAGCACGATGAGTGCTTTTCGCCGCATTCAGCTCTCGCCCGAGTTGGAGCAGGCAGATTGGATCGCCAACCCGGCGCGCTTCTCCGAGCGGCTCTCGGCGCATTTGTGGGCAACGCACCAGATCGACGATTTCAGCGCCGCAGCGGAGAGCTTTATTGCCGCATTCAACACAGCCGTACCGGAGAGGCCTGCCCCCGCGCCGCGGCTTGGGATGGTGGTGATTGGGCGCGAAATGAACCGGGACGCCTATCCTCTGTTTCGCAAACTGCGCGCCCGCGGGACTTACTTTTCCAACGTCGACGCCGGCGGCAGTTACCAAACCCTGTTGGATGCAGTCAACGACCGGGCGCAGACGTATCCTGCGCCGTATGCCCACTGGTGCATTCACGGCAGCGACGCCGTTGGTGCGGGCATCCTCGGCAACCAGGTTGCGGCGGTCGCTTATAGTTCCCTCTCCACTGTGCGGGATGATCTTATACGCAAAATGCAGCAGAACGCGGGCTCGCATTTTAGCCCCGAAGCCGTTCGCACCCAACTAGCGGAGACCGATCCTTCGGCGGTGGGCCTGGGCGGCCGGGGCCAGGACCCCGTGCTCTCCCATTTCAGCGTGAAGGTACTGACGGAGGGGTCGGGCACACAGATTTACAGCACGACCTTCGTGCAATGGGCGGCCCGCGAGGCCCTGCGTCGTGCCCGGCCAATCACGCTGCTGGCCAGGTTTGCACCGCGACAAACTGAAGAGTCCGCCGATGAGCAACTGCAGGGGATACAGAAGAAAGCGACTCTCGACCCGGCAGGCTCCCTGGTGGACGCAGATATGGGCGCCTTCTACACCTGGATTAACCTGCAACGTCTTTCCGGAGCAGAGGACGCGATGTTCCTCGCCTGGTTCGAAGGCCACAACCAGGCGGTCGGCATCGCTCCTTCGCTGGGGGCAGGAAAGGTGTACCCCGACAAGGTGGAGCTGGCGGAAGTGTTGCGCCGCACGCAAGCCAGAAGCACCCAAACTTAGTTTTCCGGTATCAGAAGGGATATTTGCATTCTCTTTACGTGTACGATAACGTTGTCCGGCAGCTGCATTAGGGAGAACACACACAACATGCGCTATGTATGGGCGGCGATCGGCTTCGCGACAGTCGGGTTGGCGATTTCCTCGGCTGGCGCGGCTGACACCACGATCGTCCTTGATGGCAATGCTCCACACGCTCCAGGCAAGGTCTACGAAGGCATTGGTGCGCTCAGTGCCGGAGCGTCCTCGCGGCTGCTCTATGACTACCAGGAACCATATCGCAGCCAGATCCTCGACTATCTCTTCAAGCCGGGATACGGTGCGGCGTTGCAACATCTCAAGGTCGAAATCGGTGCAGATGTGAACTCCACCGACGGATCAGAGCCGAGTTCGATGCGCTCGAAAGACGACCACGACTACACCCGCGGCTACGAGTGGTGGCTGATGGAAGAAGCGATCAAACGCAACCCGAAGATTATTCTCGATGCCCTGCCATGGGGTGCCCCGGGCTGGGTGGGTGACCACAAGTTATACACGCCTGCAATGGCCGCTTATGTTGCCGATTTTCTGGAAGGCGCCAAAAAGGTTCACGGGCTCGATATCCCCTACGTGGGTATCTGGAATGAGCGGCAATTCGATGGACCCTATGTGAAGGATCTGTATGCCGAACTGCAAAGGCGAAAGCTCGCGGTAAAGATTATCTGCTGTGACGAATACCCCGGAGAAGGGCTCGGGCAATGGAGCATTGTGGACGCGATGCGGAGCGATCCGGAGCTGGCGAAGGCTGTCTATGCGGTCGGCGTGCATTACTCGATCGTGGACGGAAAATATACGACTCCGCCGGCGGCCAGGACCATGGGCAAGCCGCTGTGGTCGAGCGAAGACCAGCCGAACAGCGGCGGCGGCCCCATTCTTTCGCGCGATTGGCCGATCGGGGGCCGCATACTGGCCCGGTTGTATAACCGCAACTATCTTGAGGGCGGCTTCACCAAAACTGAGATATGGAGCCCGATCACGTCGTACTACGATATTCTGGCGGCTCCGAATTCCGGTTTGATGTATGCGAATACTCCCTGGTCTGGCTTCTACAACGTGCAGGGCGCGATGTGGGCCACGGCCCACACCACGCAGTTCGTGCAGCCGGGATGGCAGTACCTCGACGCAGCCTGCGGTTACCTGCCCGACCAAGGCAGCTATGTAAGCCTCAAGTCTCCGGATGGCAAGTCCTGGACGGTGGTGGCGGAGACGATCGATGCCAAGCAGCCGCAGCAGATTACACTCCACTTGAAGGGCGACCTGGCGGCGACGGCGGTGCACGTCTGGGAAACAAATAGCCAGCACACCTTTGCTCATGTCGCCGATACGGAACCGCAAAATGGTGACGTGACGTACACCCTCGACCCCGACTCTTTGTATACCTTCTCCACGACCACCGGGCAGGGCAAGGGGAGCGCTGAGCCTCCGCCGGATCGCCCCTTCCCGCTTCCCTACGCTGATGATTTCGACAGCACTCCGGTGGCGCGCGCGCCGCGCTTTCTATCGGACCAGGATGGCGCGTTCGAGGCCCATCCCTGTATCGACCGCAAGGGAATGTGTCTCGAGCAGGTGATCAGCATGAAGCCGATTCCGTGGTCGCCGCTACCCGACCCCTTTACGCTTGCGGGCGATGTTCATTGGGCGGACTACCGCATCGCGGCTGACTTCCTCGCCGCCAGAGATTCGTCGTCCCGATTGATGGGCAGAATCGACAGCGCAGATGTCTTCAAAGACGACAAGGCGCTGTGGCCGAGCGGGTACGTGCTGAGCATCGATACGGATGGCAAGTGGGTGCTGTTGTCGACTGCGTATAAGGTAGCGACTCGGACGCTGGCCTCCGGTTCTATCACGCTTCCGAAGGGGTGGCATCATGCGGAGCTGTCATTTCAGGGGACGCAGATCACCGCGGCCTGCGACGGCAAAGTACTCGCCACGGTGTCGGATACGAGTCATGCCAAGGGAATGTTTGCGTTGGGTACCGGATGGAGCCACACGCAATTCGACAATCTGGCTGTGACCGGGCAGTAACGAGGAAAATCCATGCTGGTGACGGGAAAGACTAGCTCGGCGCCCACGGCGGTTGCAGCGGTGGAGCTGCGCACCGGCTACTTATGGATGATTGCTTCCGTCGCCGCCCTGGGTGGGCTCCTGTTCGGATATGACTGGGTGGTGATCGGCGGAGCGCGGCCGTTCTACGAGGCCTACTTTCATCTCACGACGCCGTCGGCCATCGGTTGGGCCAACAGTTGTGCTTTGTTGGGCTGCTTTGTTGGATCCATGACCGCCGGCGCACTCAGCGACCGGTTCGGACGCAAGAAAGTGCTGTTGCTCTCGGCGTGCCTGTTTGCCGTTTCGTCGGTTTTGACCGGCTGGGCGATGACGTTCCCGGCCTTCATCGTTTGGCGCATTGCGGGTGGCCTCGCGATCGGTTTGGCCTCCAATGTGTCGCCTACCTATATCGCGGAAATCAGCCCCGCTCCCTGGCGGGGCCGGCTGGTGAGCCTGAATCAGCTTGCCCTGGTGATCGGCATTGCGGCCGCCCAGGTGGTGAATTGGGGTATCGCGGAGCGCGTGCCCGGGGGCGCTACGATCTCAGCTGCTTCCTGGAATGCCCAGATGGGGTGGCGCTGGATGTTCTTTGCGGTGGCCGTCCCGGCCGTACTCTTCCTGTTGCTCACTCCTCTGATACCGGAAAGCCCGCGCTGGCTCAGCATCAAGGGAAAGGACTCCCAGGCGCTCCATGTATTGTCATCGATTGGCGGCCAACAATACGCGGATGCCGAGTTGGCCTCGATTCGTCACAGCCTCGGGCCGGCGGGGCAAGTGGGAAGCTGGCGCGCCCTCATGGCGCGACCAGTGCGCGCTCTTCTGCTGATCGGAATCAGCCTGGCGGTTCTGCAGCAGTGGTGCGGGATCAATATTATTTTCAACTACGCCGCTGAGATCTACCGCAGCGCCGGCTACGGCATCAGCGATGTCATGTTCAACATTGTCATCACGGGCGCAGTCAACCTTGTCTTTACCATCCTGGCGATGTTGTTGGTCGACAGCCTGGGACGGCGCAGTCTGATGCTGTTTGGTTGTATCGGCATTGGCGCTTCCCATCTGCTCGCCTTTTTTGCGTATCGCCTGGGCTTGCAGGGTTTCTGGGTGCTGATGCTTACATTGACGGCCATCGCCTGCTATGCCGTATCGCTGGCACCAGTGACCTGGGTATTGATCACGGAGTTGTTTCCCAATGGCGTTCGTGCGACTGCGGTCTCGATTTCTGTGGCGGCGTTGTGGATCTCGTCGTTTGCTCTTACCTATACCTTCCCGTTCCTCACCGGGGCGTTCGGCACGTCGGGCACCTTTCTCCTCTACGGAGCGGTGTGCCTGGCTGGATTTGTCTTCGTTTATCTCTGTGTGCCCGAAATGAAAGGGCAGTCTCTCGAACAAGCGGAGTAAGGGGACGCTTTGGTCCCCCCCGGTTAAGTTGACTGCGAATCATCACGCCTGCGCGCCGCGGCGCCCACCGGGTCGGTGATGATATCGACCCATTTCGCATTCGGTGAGACCTCGGCATTGTAGTTATCGTGCCAATTCCACCACTTGTACGGCGGGGTTTGCGGATAGCCCTCGGGCGAGTCTTCCCAGGCCTCCTGGCGTCCGAGCGGAGTCACGTCAAGATAGCTCCATAGGCTTCCCATCGCCTCGTCGCCGCGATTGTTGATGAAGTAGGTCCGAAAGATGCGCTCACCCTCACGAAAGAAGACGTTGTGGCCGTGCCACTGATCGACGCCGAAGTCCAGGTCGAAGTTGTCGGTGATGGTGTACCACGGCATTTGCCAGCCCATCCGCGCCTTCAGTCGCTCGATGTCCTGTTGCGGCGCCCGCGATACCCACGCCAGGGTGGTGTCTCGGGCGTTCAGATGTGCAAGGTGGCTAACCTGGTCGGCTCCGAGGGAACATCCGCGGCAAGCGTGGTCGGGCCATCCGAACACGCCGGGCTCGAAGAAGGCACGGTACACGATCAACTGCTGCCTCCCTGCAAAAAGATCGAGCAGGCTGGACGCGCCGTGGGGTCCATCGAAGGTGTAGGCCTTCTCTACGGCGACCCAGGGCATCCGCCGGCGTTCGGCCGCGAGCGCGTCACGGGAGCGCGTGAATGCCTTCTCCGTCACAAGCAATTGCTGCCGTGCCGCTTCCCACTCCTGCGCCGACACCACCGGAGGGGTCTTCATCGTTTGCTGAGATTCCTTATTCGTCTCCATTTCTCATGTCTCCCTTGCCTTTATATATTCCCATATAGGCATGTGTGTCAAACCGAACGAATGAAGCTCGCAGCGACTGTCCACTATCACGCATGAGAAAATCGTCTGTCATGAATCCCGGCCCGCTATCGGATAGAGATGAAGAAAAGCGTTTAGAAGCGCTCCAGGGATATCACATTCTCGATTCCCTGCCGGAACAGGGATATGAAGACGTAACCAGGCTGGCAGCGTCCATTTGCGGAACGCCCATCTCCCTCATCTCCCTGGTCGACCGGGATAGACAGTGGTTCAAATCGGCACGCGGCCTTGCCGCCACGCAAACACCCCGTTCGCAGAGCTTTTGTGCGAACACCATTGGCACCGCGTCTACGCTCATCGTGGAGGACGCAAGGGTGGATCCTCGCTTCAGGGACAATCCTCTTGTTCTTGGCGATCCGAACATTCGGTTTTATGCAGGCGCGCCGCTTGTCGAGAAGAGCGGTTATGTTCTGGGGACGGTCTGCGTCATCGATACCGACCCGCGCGTTCTGAACGAAGAACAGATTGGGGCGCTTGAGGCCCTGGCGCGGCAGGTTATGGTGCTGCTCGAACAACGGACCACGATTGCGCAACTGCAGGAAGCACTCGCAGGCGCAGAGACGGCCGATCAAATCGTGAAGGCCAGCGAGCGCCGTCTGCAATCGTTCGTCGATTCCCTTCCCGCCTTGGCATGGGTTGCGAACGCAGATGGATGGCTCACCTGGTACAACCGCCGCTGGTACGAATACACCGGCACGACGCCGGAACAGATGGAAGGATGGGGATGGCAAACGGTGCACGATCCTGATGTTCTTCCATCGGTCATGGAGAGATGGACCGACTGTATAAAGACACAAGAGCGTTTCGAGATGGTGTTCCCGCTGCGGGGCGCGGACGGCGTACTTCGCTCGTTTCTGACGCGCGTAGTTCCGATCAGAGGCGAAAGCGGAACAGTGGTCGAATGGTTCGGCACGAACACGGAAATCGATGAGCTGCAACGGACGCGGCAGGCGCTCGAAGTCAGCGAAGCTGGACTGAAACAAGTGATGACGGCAACCACAGACGCGGTGGTCAGTGTGAATCGCAACTGGGTGCTGACCTACTTAAACCCCACCGCGGAACTGCTGTACGGCTCGGCGAAGGATCTCGTCGGTCGAAACCTCTGGGACGCGTTCCCAGACGCTTTATACGAGGGCTCGCCTTTCGTTGAACATTACGAGCGCGCGATGAATGACGGCATCGCCGGGAAGTTTGAAGCCGAATATGGCGAACCATTGAACACCACGATCGGGCTCGAGGTTTATCCCAGCAAAGAAGGCATCGTAATGTTTTCGCGTGACATCACCAAACTGAAGCACGCGACCGCGGCCGTTCTGCAAAATGAGAAGTTGGCGGCGGTCGGCCGTCTCGCCTCTTCCATCGCGCACGAAATTAACAACCCGCTGGAGTCGGTCACGAATCTGCTTTACCTTGCGCGCCGATCGTCCAGCGCTGCTGTAGTCGATGAATATCTTGGCTGCGCGGAACGAGAACTGCGTCGCGTCTCCGCCATCACGAACCAGACGCTGCGGTTTTATAAGCAAGCGACCAAGCCGTCGCCGGTGTCATGCGCCGAACTGTTTGCGGAGACTCTGACGCTGTATCAAGGCAGGTTATTGAACTCAAATATCCGGGTGGAGAAGCGGACGCGGGCATCCCGGCCCGTTGTTTGCCTTGAAGGTGAGATACGCCAGGTGCTCAGCAACATCATGGGCAACGCGATTGATGCTATGCAGACACGGGGTGGGCGCCTGCTGCTTCGCAGCCGGGATGCGATCCATTGGAAGACAGGAGCCAGGGGACTCGCGCTCACCATCGCCGACACGGGTACCGGCATGTCTCGGGATACCCAAGCGAAAATCTTCGATGCGTTTTTTAGCACCAAGGGAATCGGAGGGACGGGACTGGGTTTGTGGATTAGCCAAGAGATCGTCGATCGTCATCATGGCATTCTTCGCGTACGCAGCTCAGAAGCGGAGAGGTCACACGGCAGCGTCTTTGTGCTTTTTCTCCCGTTTGATATGGCGGCTGTTTAATCCGGATTCGGCTTGGTTATTCAGTTTTGGTTCTCACGCAGACTTCCTATTCACTTTGGCCAGGGACGTCGCTTGAAAGCATCCGTACCTGCACGCTTTGTCAGTGCGTCGGCGCTGAGCTGAGCCTGGCGACGCACTGCGGACTCATCGACGGTGCCGACGATTCCGTCGCGCATCACCCAGCGGCCATCAATCATCACGCTGGTGACTTCGTGCCCCAGCGCGGAGTAGACCATCGCCGAGACGGGATGATGGATCGGCGTCATGAAGGCGTTGTTGTAATCGAGAACAACAATGTCTGCCTTCTTGCCTACTTCGATGGAGCCGATCTCCTTCTCCAGGCCGACGGCGCGGGCGCCACCGATGGTCGCCATCTCCAGCACCTTTTCGGCGGTCATGATGGTTGCGTCCTGGTGCACACCCTTTTGCTGCAAAGCGGCGAACTTCATTGCCTGAAAGAGACTGTGATTGTTACTGCTCGCGGGCCCATCGGAGGCGAGACCTACCGCGAGGCCGGCGGCCAGCATCTCTGGAATCGGGGCGCATCCCGAGGCCAGGTACATATTGCTACAGGGATTGTGGGAGACCTTGGTGCCGTGGCCGTGCATGATTTTTATGTCGCTCGAAGTGCAGTGCACGCAGTGGACCGCCAGCACGTCGGGCCCGAGGAAGCCAATGTCGCTGAGGAACTCGGTGTCATTCATGCCGTAGCAGGCTGCTGAGGTTTCCAGTTCGAAATTCGTTTCAGCCACGTGGGTGGTGATGAGGACATGCTCTTCATCCGCCAGTTTGCGGGTTAGGCGGTAGCCCTCCTCATCGACCGCCCAGATCATGTTGGGGGCAAGCCCTACCTGCACTCTTCCGCCGGGTTGGTTGTAGCGGCGGATCTGCTCTTTCGCATCAGCCAGGGCCGCGACGGGTTTTTCGATGATCGCTTTGGGAATTTCGTACTGCTCACCAGTGGAGATGAATCCGCGGCACACAAAGCCACGCATCCCCGTGGTGTTGAAGGCGTTCACCACCGAAGTGATCATGCCCGGCTGCGGGTGGACATACATGAAGTCGACCACGGTGGTGACCCCGGACCGGATCGACTCTACGCAGCCATGCATGGCTGCGGCGTGCGCGTCAGGGGCGGTGAGGTGAACGGCGCTGGGTCCGGTCATGCAGGTGAACCACTTCTTCAGCACCATGTCGTCCCCCAAGCCCTTGAGCAGGGTCTGGAAGAGATGGGTATGGGTGTTCACCATGCCGGGCATGATGATGCGGCCGGTGCAGTCGATCACTTCGGCGCCGGGATACTTCTGTTGCAACTGCTGGCGCGTGCCCACGGCGGAGATGCGGTCGTTCTCTACGCAGACACTGGCAGACTCCAACACCTCACGGTCTTCATTCATGGTGATTAGCCAGCCATCGGCCAGGATGAAACTCATTCGCGGTAGCCTCCGTTTCGTTGGTTCATCGTAAACGGCGCCTGGAGTAATGTGAAATTACTGGAGCCCAGCATGACCACTCTTACCATCACCGCCCGCGGTCAAGTTACGTTCAAAAAAGATGTCCTGCAGCATATGGGTCTCGAACCCGGGGATCAGGTGATGGTGGACAAGCTGCCGGATGGCCGGATTATCCTCAGCGCGGAGCGGCCGACAGGGTCCATCGAGAGTTTTATTGGCCTTCTGGCAGGCAAGAGCCGCAAAGTTGCAACTCTCGACGAAATGGACAAGGCCGCCGCCGCAGGCTGGGCTGGACGCAAGTGAAGATCCCTGCGGATACAAACGTTCCCGTTCGAGAACTGGCTCGGCGGGGAGACGTTTGTCTCCTTCGACAAACAGGCGGTGTCCCTGGCCGGCGAACAGGGAGTGCAGGCTAAGTTACTGACCTGATAGCTGATGAGAGCGCGTGGTACGATGATCTTCCCCCGCGTCGTTAGATTGGAAACCTGCTTGTCCCAAGGCTTTGCTGCCCATCGCCGCTACTCGCTGGTCCGGGTCATGGTTTCGGCCCTGCTGACCGCCGCCTTCGCGTCTCTCGGTTTTGCGCAGGCCAGCTCCGGCACGACAGAAACCGGCCTGCCGGTGATCGAGAACTATTCCACCCGCGCCTACAACGGTTTTCCCCAGATCTGGTCCATTCTCGAGGACCGGCGGGGGATCATGTACTTCGGCAATTCCGGCGGCGAGATCCTGGAGTACGACGGAGTCACCTGGCGGAAGATTTACACCCCCACTGTCGTACGCTCGCTGGCCCTCGACGACCAGGGCAAAATTTGGGTGGGCACCGCGGGGAACTTCGGCTACCTGGCGCCAGATGCTACCGGCAAGCTGAATTTCGTTTCGTTGCTGGACAAAGTTCCTGTCGAACAACGCGGGTTTACCGACGTTTGGCAGATACTGACTACCCCGCGGGGGCTCTTCTTTCGCTCCTACGAGCACCTCTTCCGTTGGGACGGCCAGCGTATGCAGGTGTGGTCGCCCGGCGGCAGGTCGCGATTCCAGGCCCTCTCCGCGATTCGCGGGCATATCTATACCGCACAGAATGGTATCGGCCTGCAGGAAATCGTTGGCGACGAATTGCGAAACGTTCCCGGTGGGGACGGTTATAAGGATTCGATAAAGCTGTATCTGCACCCGTACGACGACACCCACATCCTGGTCTCGGCGCGCAATGGATTGTTCACCCTGTACGACGGGCAGAAGGTTACGCCCTTCCCTACAGGGATCGATGACTACCTGCTCGAGCACAAGCTCTATACCTCGGTCATGCTGGCGGACGGCAGTATCTGCGCGACCACGCTGGGGGGAGGCGCGGTGATCCTCGAGCACGACGGCAAGCTGCGGCAGATTATTGACAGGAATGCCGGGCTGATGTCGTCGGAAATGCTCTCGGCATTCGAGGACCGAGAGGGCGCGCTGTGGGTGGGCTCGGAAGACGGCGTGTCGCGGGTAGAGGTGAACTCGCCGGTCTCGATCTTCTCCCGTGACGCCGCGTACGACGTGACCCGCTTTCACGGGACGATGTATGCATCGGCAGTCGGCAGCAACACGGCGGTCTCCCGCCTGGTGTCAGACCCAAAGACCGGCCGTCCCACCTTTGTTCCGCTGCACGGGCCGGGGCAAGGCTGGATTCTGCTGCCGTTTCAGGACCCTGCGGGTAAGACCCCGGATCAGTTGCTGGTCGCAACCAGCGAGGGGGTTATGCGGGTGGAGGGCGACCAGTTGGTCCCTGCCATGCCCGAAGTGCATGGGCTACCGGAGCAAACCTACTCCATAGTTCAGTCGCGGAAAACACCCGAACGGGTGTTTATCGGGCATTCGGATGGGATTGCTTCCATGCGTTGGGATGGCCACGCCTGGATCGACGAGGGCAGGCTGCCGAAGTCCGTGTACGAAACCAGAAGCATCGCGGAAGACGACGACGGTGTGGTGTGGGCGGGCGGCGGCGATGGCAGGGTGCTACGGGTGGAGGTCGGCCCCGCGGGCATGCGAGCGGCCAAAGCCGAGGCGCTCGGCCCTGGACAGGGTCTGCCGGCTGACGCTACCACGGATGTCAATTTTGTTGCAGGAAGTACCTTCGTCACGCTGGCGCGCGCGAAGAATGTCTATCGCTGGGACGCAACGGCCCACAGGTTCGTGGTCGACAATCGTTTTCAACTTTCGACCGATTCGCCGGATGCCTCGACGTATCTCTTAGCGTCCTTGAACGGGAATTTCTGGTCTTATAACTTTTCGTACGACAACCGCCGGGTGGCTCTGTTTAGCCGGCAGGCGGATGGGAGCTGGCATGCGGAGGAGGATGCTTACCGGCAGCTGTTGCGGTTCCGCTCACTGTTTCTGCGTTCCCAACCAGATGGGACGGTGTGGTCCTCGGGGGAATACGTCGTGCGTTTTACGCCGGGCAAAGCTTCCGGACCGGAGCAGGCTCTTCCCACGCTGATCCGGCAGGTCAATGCGGGGAAGCAAATTGTGTATGGAGGCACCCGTGTTGCCGGAGCTGAGCCGTTGCGTCTTCCACCCGGGACCGACGCGCTGCGCTTCCAGTTTGCGATGCTGAGTTATGCCGACCCCGCTCGCAATCAGTACCAGTACATGCTGGAGGGCGCGGACAAAGACTGGTCGCCGTGGGGGACACAGAAAGAGGCGAACTATAGCGGCCTGGGTCCGGGCCATTATCGTTTCCGGGTAAAAGCGCACGCCGACGATGGCCGGCCCGGCGAAGAGGCGATGTATGCCTTTACCATTCTTCCGCCGTGGTATCGCACCAAGCTTGCTTATCTGATTTACGGCATCCTGTTTGTGCTGTTGGCGCTGGCCGCATGGCGCATGATCAGCCGCCACGAGCGGGAAAAAGCTCGACGCAAGACGGAAGCTCTGGAGGCACAGGCCAGGACGCTCGAAGCCACGGTGAACGAGCGCACGCAGGAGATTCGCGCGCAGGCGGAGGAGATTGCCGCACAAAAAGACAGCATTGAGCTACTGAGCGAGATTGGGAAAGAGATTACTGCTTCCCTCGACCTCGATACCATCCTCTTCAAGCTCTATGAGCGAGTGAACCAGATTGTGGACGCCAGTATCTTCGGTGTTGGACTGTATCGCCCGGAGAAACGCCTCATCGAGTACAGCATGGCCGTCGAAAACGGGAAACGCTATGCGCCGTACACGCGCAGCACTGACGATAAGAATCAGTTTGCCGTGTGGTGTATCGATCATCGGGAGCCGATCCTGCTGAACGATGTCGAGACGGAGTATGCGAAATACATCCCCACCTATCAGGACATGAAACGGGTGCTGATGGACGGGAGCCAGGCGCAGCCGCCGGTTTCCATGATCTATCTGCCGTTGATCGCGCAGGAGCGCGTACTCGGCGTACTGAGCGTGCAGAGCTTCAAGAAGCATGCCTACACGGAGCAGGATTTGAGCCTGCTCGAAAATATTGCGGCCTACACCACCATCGCGCTCGACAATGCGAATGCTTACCAGCGCATCAATGAGCGCGAGCACGAGGTGCGAGAGCGCGCTGCGGAGTTGGTGACGATCAACCGGATCTCGCAGGCGCTGGCCACACAGCTGGATAAAGATGCGCTGATCCAACTGGTTGGGGAGCAGGTGCGTGAGCTGTTTCATGCGCCGATTGCGTATGTCTCGCTGCTCGATCGGGCCACGATGATGCTGCAGTTCCCTTACACCTACGGGGAAGATGCGCAGACGCGGCCGTATGGCGCGGGGCTTACTTCGCAGATCATCCGGAGCGGGCAGCCATTGCTGATCAATGAAGATATGGATAAGACCCGGAGCCGGCTGGGTATCCAGGCGATCGGGCGCGATACGGCTTCGTACCTGGGCGTTCCTATTCCCTCGGGTGGGCAATCCATCGGCGTGATCAGCGTGCAGTCGACGGACCAGGAGGGGCGCTTCACAGAAGCCGATCAGCGGTTGTTGTCGACCATTGCTTCGGCGGTAGGGGTTTCGTTCCACAACGCGCGACTCTTCGAAGAGGCCAGCCATGCGCGCGCGGCGGCGGAAGAAGCCGATGCGGCGAAGAGCTCGTTTCTGTCGACGGTAAGCCATGAGCTGCGCACGCCGCTGACCTCAGTGTTGGGCTTTGCCAAGATCATTCGCCGCCGCCTCGAAGAGCGTCTCTTCCCATTAATTTCCGATGAGGATCGCAAGGTGGCGCAGGCAAAGCGCCAAGTGGTGGAGAACCTTGATGTCGTGGTCAGCGAAGGCGAGCGGCTCACCAAGCTGATCGATGATGTTCTGGATCTGGCCAAGATTGAAGCGGGCAAATTCACCTGGAACATGGGGAGCGTCTCGATTGCGGACGTGATTGAGCGCGCCGTTGCGGCTACGGGTTCCCTGTTCGAAGCCAAGAAGCTGGCGTTGGTGCGGGACGTGGCGCCCGATCTGCCGCCGGTCCATGGTGACCAGGACCGGTTGATTCAAGTGGTGATCAACCTGATTTCGAACGCGGTGAAATTCACCGATGCCGGCTCCATCACCTGCGCGGCAAAGATGCGCAACGGGGAGCTGCTGGTGAGCGTGATCGACTCGGGTATTGGCATTGCTCCGGCGGATCAGCCCAAGGTGTTTGAGCGTTTCAAGCAGGTGGGCGATACGCTCACCGACAAGCCGAAGGGCACCGGCCTGGGCTTGCCGATCTGCAAGGAGATTGTCGAATACCACGGCGGTAGCATTTGGGTGGAAAGCGCGCCTGGGCACGGCAGTACCTTCTCGTTCACGCTGCCGGTGACCGGGCAGCCGGCCCAGCTCGACTTGTTGCCGGTGCGCCGTTCGGTGGATATTGAGGCGCTGGTGCGGCAGCTGCGTGAGCAGGTGGCCACACATGAGCCGCGCGACAAGTCGGTGTTGGTGGTGGATGACGATTCGAACATCCGTTCCCTTCTGCAACAGGAGCTGACCGAAGCAGGCTATACGGTGCGATTGGCGGAGGATGGCCGCAAGGCGCTGGCGCTGATCCGCGAGCAGACTCCGGGACTGGTGATTCTGGATGTGATGATGCCGGAGATGAACGGCTTCGATGTGGCTGCGGTTTTGAAGAATGATCCGGCAACGATGGATATCCCGATCATCATTCTTTCCATCGTGGAGGATAAGGAGCGTGGCTTCCGGCTGGGTGTGGACCGCTATCTGACCAAACCGATTGACACCGCTTCCCTGTTTCACGAAGTGGGGGCGCTGCTGGACCAGGGCAAGTCACGCAAGAAGGTGATGGTGGTGGATGAGGACGCTTCTACGATCCGCACGCTTACCGATGTGTTGCAGACGCGGGGATACGAGGTGGTGGAGTCGAACGGCAACGAACTGGTTTCGCAGGCCGTGCTCTCCAAACCGGACATTATTATTTTGAGCTCGCTGCTCTCGAGCAATGACGCGGTGCGCTCGTTGCGTTTCGAGAAGGGCATGGAGAACGTTCTCTTTCTTATCTATCAGTAACGACCATGAAAATTTTGATTGTTGACGACGAACCCCATTTACGCACGCTGATCCAGCAGTCCCTGGAAGATCTCGAAGATGAGGGCGTGGAGTTGTTGACCGCGAGCAATGGCGAAGAGGCACTCACGACTATTCAGGAGGAGAAGCCGAACCTGGTGTTCCTGGATGTGATGATGCCGCGAAAGAATGGCTTCGACGTGTGCAATGCGGTCAAGAACGAATTGGGGTTGAAGCAGATCCATATTATTTTGCTTACCGCCAAAGGGCAGGAGTTCGATCGCCAGCGAGGCCAGGAGGTGGGCGCTGACCTCTATATGACCAAGCCGTTTGACCCGGACGCGCTCATCGCCAAGGCGCGCTCTGTGCTTGGGTTGTGACGCGTATGGCCGGCCTTAGCCTGAAAGCGGTGCTTAGCCCTAAATCCGGCGGCTCACCTGCGCTGCAAGCGATTTGCAACGTTGCCGGCGACGGGATTGGTGTGGTGGACCTGGCAGGCAAGGTGTTGCTGGGCTCAGCCGGGAATGCGGAAAGCCGTGTACCGGTTTTGCTGGACGACGTCACTCTGGGTTTTGTGGTCGGGCCACCGGCTGCGGCGATTGCGGTCGCCTTACTGCTAAGTCACCTGGCGGGGCGTGAGCGGGAAAGTCGCGCCATGGCTGCCGAGGTGCTTCATCTCTATCGCGAAGTGCACCTGATTGAGCAACTCTCAGAACAGCTAGTGGCTCTGCTGGATTTGTCGGCGGTGGCGGAGTCTGCCCTGGGACAGGCTCGCCGGCTCATCCCGGCGACGCGCGGCGGGATCCTGGTGATGGAGACGGCGGACGGTCCGCTGCGGAGCGCGGCCTCGTTTGGGGTTGCCCCCCTTGCGCCGGAATCGAAGTTTGCGGATTCCATACGGGAACGCGGCATCGCAGAGATTGTGAATGACTGCGCGTGCGATCCGCGAGCCGCGGATGCGGAGCGTGGGTTAGGGGCTTTGCTTTGTGCTCCGTTGCGCGCAGGGCAGCGAACGGTGGGCATGATCGCGCTGGCCAATGATGCTCCGGGGTCGGTGTATGCGACGGGTGACTTGAAGCTGCTGAATACGATCGCACTGCAGACGGCGGCTGCGATTGAGAATGCGCTGCTGTGCGCGGAGATGGTGGGCGCGGCGCGGGATCGCGAACAATTGATCGCGATTCATAAAGAGCTCGACACGGCGCGGAGCATCCAGCACTTGTTGGTGCCGCGGACGTTTCCGCCGTTTCCGGAGCGTACGGATTTTGACATCCATGCGCAGATGACGTCTGCGCGAGCGGTGGGCGGTGATTTTTTTGATTTCTTTTTGATTGATGAGGACCGGCTTGGGGTGGTGATTGGGGATGTTTCCGGTAAGGGGATCCCGGCGGCTCTGTTCATGGCGGTGACACGCACCCAGGTAAAGACGACGGCGTTGCGTGGGATGCCCCCGGCCGAGTGCTTTCACGAGGTGAACCGCGTGCTGGTGCAGGAACAGGTAAACGCGATGTTTGCCACTTGTTTTTATGGGTTGTTGAACGTGCGGACGGGTGAATTTCACTACTGCTCCGCCGGGCATAATCCGCCTTATCTGTTGCGCGCGCAGGGTGGGGTGGCGGAGCCGGTGAGCGAGGTCGGGGGCATTCCGTTGGGGTTGTTTGAGGGGATGGAGTACCGCGGGAGCACAGTGTATCTGCAGCCGGGGGATTCGCTTTTTCTCTACACCGATGGAGTGCCGGAGGCACAGAACGCCGGGCAGGATGATTTTAGCGACGAGCGCCTGGTGGCGATGTTGGGCGCCGGGGGCAATCTTGGTTGCCAGGGGCTGATCCACCATGTGACGCGCGAGGTGTCCGCGTTTACCCAGGGTGCTCCGCAGTCGGATGACATTACGATGCTGTGCGTCCGGCGGATTTAGGCAGTGCAGAGAGCCGTGTGGGAGGTTGAGTTTTACCGGCCGCCCCGGCAGGCAGGCGATCACGACACTGGCGCCTGAAGAGTGCTTGGCAAGAGTGGCTGTAAATGAAACGGCGGTTCCCCGCGGTGAATGATGCTTTTTATGCTTTTTATGCTTTTTAAGCCCCCCTCTGGGGGCTTTTCCTGGCCATTTTGCTTTGATAGGTTAAAGTTTATTAATTTATGGGGCTTCAGGGGCGGTTCCGTTTCCGTCGCGTGCGTGCCTTCGGTGTTCCGAGCTTTGGTTGGAAAATACCTGGAGCATTCCGCAAGCACTGCACGGGCGATGGTTTTCGATGGCACATCAGAATTACAGATGGTTTGGAAAAGCAGCTCGCGCCGTTCCAAAATCAAAATGGTACCTGTGTTTGTTGCTCACTCAGGCCGGGCGATTCGCGAGTACCGAGGTGGCATTTGGCTCGGGAATGGCCGTGGCCTGACCTGGATAGCGAACCAGGCGGCGGCCTGGTGGAGCGGCTATTCAGTTGTCAAAGATCGGGATATCGTAGTGCGCCTGAGCGCTTTTGCCTTCGTCGTATTCGCCAGCGGCTAAAAAACGCGAAGATGATACGAAGATGATCATAGGGGTGGGTGAAATCTGGCTCGAACTCCTGTTAAATCAGCTACTTTTGCGAAGATGATCATTTTTCGCACTTTCCCGCCCCCCGGGGTGCATTTATTCTCACGGAGACGGGACTTTGCGGCAGTTCCCGGACGAGACGCTGTTGAGGTGTTTTAAGGTGCGGCGCTTCCAAGCGCGGATGGGCGTCTGAGGGAGGAAAGCTGCAGGAACGAATCGTCGGGTATCTGCGATGTTCAGGAACATTGAGGCACGCCTCCGCGGCAACGGCTTTTCTGCGCGGATGGACGGCAGCGGTTTGGAGATTCGTACACCCGCGCGGATGCGATAAGTTGAGTTGCTACTGATTAGACGCCAATCACGGGCATTTTCTCGCGGCGGACTCGAGATTTTTCCAGGTGAAGCGTCCGATGGACTGTTCGCACAGTCGTTGTTGCTTTTGGGGTCATTTCCGTCTGTAGTGATCATTCACTATGCGCTTGAGAATATCCCCGATTTTGAAGACCGTTTCCTCAAAGTCCCAGTCCCGTCTGGCGCATAAAACTGGCGCAGCACACGCTTGTGGTTGACTAGCTGCCCTTCACGCCGCAGTAGAGCGGTTAACATGCGGTAGCCACGAAGACGATGATGCGCCACCGCTAACTCCTGCAAGCGAGCACGCAGCAACAGGTCTGCCCGCTTTGGCGCAATCTGATGCAAATAGCGATAGAAGCCCGCACGACTTACTTCAGCTACATGGCATTGCTGTTCCACGGTCAGTGCTGCTCCTTCGAGCGAGAGCGAGACTTCGATGCCGCGATAGACCCCTTGCCGCCATCGCTGGTACGACTCGACGCTGCTCCCCCGACTTGCTCGAAGGCTCGTTTTAAAAAATCCACCTCCAGCTGCTTACGTCCTAGCAGCCGTTCCAGTTCAGCAATCCGCAACTCGGCTGCACTGGGTTTTGGCGGGGATACGGTCTGTGTCTTGCTCCCTGGAGGTCGACCTCTACGTCGCTCCAGACCTGCCCTGCCTTCGGCCTCAAACTGGTGGCGCCACTGGTAAAGGAACTTCCGGCGGATACCCAACTCTTTGGCCAGGCCGGTGATGCTCTCGGCCTGCGCCATCCGGCGCACCGCGTCCTGTTTAAAGTCTGTGCTGTAGCTGTTCGGCTTCTTCTTCTTCATCGGCCTGCTCCATTATGGCCGATAAATGTCCCCGATTTTCTTGCCGTAACCGTGTCTCAGTTTTGGGGTCCGCTACAGAAACCGGGGGGCAAAAACCGGGGCTAAAACCGGGGAAGGATGGAACGTAACCTCTGCGGTTGCTTGTCGTAATACAACCGTTAACTTCCCGCTCCGTCCCCATTTTCCCCCCCATTTCCCCCGCGGCATGCCGCGCACCGTGATGGTTACCGAGCAGGCGAAGATTACCAGCAAAGCATCGCGGTGGTGATTTAGCGTGATCCTGCCAGGGAATTGCGCGCAGCGTCCTGAAGGGTCACGCAGCGTCGAGCGATCTACGAGTAAGCCCTTCCGGCAAGCTACGCAGCGTATTGCTTGAGGGTGATAGAGTTTGCAATCTTAAGAGGTACCTCGATCATCATGTTCTTCCAGGGCGTGTAGGGCAAAATCTTCCACATCTGGTTGCTCAACCAAAGGCGCCAGTGGGTTCGCGGCACAAACCAATCAGTTCCCCCATCCGCAATTCCTTGGCATTTTTGCACGAAATCCCTCATCAGGCGTTCATATCGTTCAAATGCCAAGGCGTAGTTTCCATCGGCCTCCGCGAGCTCCCCGGCCAGAATATAGGCTCCCACCACGGCCATCCCGGTCCCCATGCCGGAGAGGGGAGAGGCACAGTAAGCAGCATCGCCGAGCAAAGCGCAGCGCCCAGCGGCCCAGCGGCTCATCTTAACCTGGCTGACTGAGTCGAAATAGAAATCCGGAGCCGCCTTCATCAACTCCAGAAGCCGGGGCACCTCCCAGCCCTCCTGTTCGAAGTGGCGACCCAAGATCCTCTTTTGCTGCTCGGTATCGCGCCGAGCGTACTCGAGTGGTTCGGTCGCGAAAAAGAAGGATGCCTTTGCTTCCTGAGGATCGCCCCCGCTGAAAATGCCGACCTTCTTGCCCAGGGTCCCGTAGTAGAGTCCACTCCGATCAAGATGCAGGTAGTTTGGAACGGTGAAGATGGAAACGTAATAGCCGAGGTAGTGCACAAAGCCGGCGTCCGGACCGAACGCCAACGAGCGCACCTTCGAATGCAACCCATCGGCCCCTACCACCAGGTGAAAGCTTCGGCGGCCTCCTCTTTCCAACACCACATCGACTCCGGTTTCGTTCTCCTGCATGCTGGCGATGCTGTCATCGAAGATGTACTCGGTAGTCTCCCGCGTGGCCTGGTGGAAGATAGCCGCCAGGTCCCCCCGCAGAATCTCAAGCTCTCCGCTGGTGAACCCATCGGGCATACTGGCTATACGCTTGTTGTCTCGATCGACGATGGTGATGGCGCCAATCCGCGTTTGCCGGCGTTGAATCTCTTCGAGCAGTCCCATGCGTTCGAGCACGCGCATGGAAGCCCCTCGGAAATCGACCGCATACCCGCCAGGGCGAACCGTGGGCGCCCGCTCCACAATGGTTGGGTTAAATCCGTATTGGCTTAGCCAGAAGGCGAGTGCGGGACCGGCCACGCTCGCTCCGGAGATGAGGATGTTCTTGTTGTTCATGGGCGCTTGCCCTCCTGTTTGAGTAGTACATATGTCTTACACGTATGTACTATACGGTCGTCTGGTACGTTTGTGCCACTTTTGGCGTAAACTTTCTCTATGAGCAATCGTGACGCTCTGCTTTTGGCCGCGAAGAAATGCCTGCTGGAAAAGGGGTACAACCGCACTACCGCCCGGGACATCGCCACGGCGGCAGGTGTCAGTCTTGCCGCCATCGGATATCACTTCTCATCGAAGGACGCGCTGTTAACAGAAGCTCTTCTGCTGGCTTTTGGTGAATGGGATCAGGAACTTCAAGGGGCACTGAGGAGCAGCGTTTCGCCGAACCTCACGCCGCTAGAGCGGTTTGAAGCCACGTGGACAAAGGTGATTGCCACGTTTGAAACTCACCGTGCTCTTTGGATTGCCAACTTCGAGATCTTTACGCAGATGGTGAGCCAGCCAATAACCCGTGAGTTTCTCGCCAGCCAGGTGCCCACGGCGCGCACCGGTCTTGCGGCCATGTTTCTCAACCAGGACGAGAGCACGATCAGCGGCGAGACAGCGCGAACGATCGGTACATTTCACCATGTCCTGCTATCCGGCCTGGTCGTACAGTGGCTCATCGATCCTGCGAGCGCACTCTCAGGGAGAGATCTCACCAAAGCCCTGCAGCGGACGGCAGAGAGTTTGCAGCCCGGGAAGGTATCTCGGCGCAAACAGAAACCCAAGAGGAAAGCTCTGCCCAGGAAGACGAAGAAGGGATGATCCGGAAGGCTCGGGGGGGAACGGGGGGACAGCCAGGCTGTCCCCATTCCTGCCACCGCGATATGCGCGCAACTCGACGAAAACGGTATCAACGAATTGTTTGAGAGACCACAATCAGCCTTCCGGGGCCGATTGATCAGGCTTGCCAAAAGAGTCTTCGACGACACGTTAAAGGAAGGATGTTCTTTCGAGTTTGACAGTCCCGATTGGAGCGCCATGGTCAACAGTTTCGTCGAGGTGGTCGGAACGCATAATTTCGGATTTCATCCGACGGGGCTGTTTCGCGAGTCCTACGTGAGCCACATCAAACGCACAGTATGCGAGCTACGGAGACGAGGGTTTGTCGATGCTCAAGATCGAAGAGGTAACCAACTGGCTGAAGGCCTGGACATTTATGGAGGGTTGTAGGTTGTCGGGACAAGCCCGAGACTGGCAAGATCGCTGTAAAGGTGATCAACCATTACGGCGACGAAGTGCTCAAGGTGTTTGGAATATGACGAGAAAATTCCGCTTGATTCAGGCGCGGTAGAAGATTCAGGGGGCGAGGGCTACTTCCCAACTGAGATGGCCAGCAACCAGAAGAGCAATACCTCAAAGCCTCGTACCGATACGGGCCCGAAACATGAGTTGGGGTTTTGAGGTCAGACAGCAGTGGGGTTTTGTCCCGAAGCGTTATCTCAAAGTACCACTCCCGTGTGCAGACAGTAATCTCGGGAGGATGGACCCGCTGCAGGGGCTGCGAGCGGAGTGAACGCGAACGTGTTGTTTGCGTCCGTGGCATGAATCATATCCAGCTTCCTCAGAGAAACAGCTTTGATACTGTGCCGATTTCGACTCCCGCGGGCTGGAAAAACTCGGCGGTACCCCTGCCCTCTCTCCTCCTCGAGTTACGGCTGCTTCTGCGCAGCTGCGGCGCTTTATCTCGGGAGGTCTGAATTCAACGTGAGGAGCTTAAATGCTTCGGACTGCTGAACACTTTTAAAGAAATACTTGACTGGAATTGAAGGCGCGGAGTCTAATTCCGTCGTCAACCTATCCGTGCGTATCACCAAAGGCAAAAGGGGTAGCCATGAACTCAATCATTAAGAAGAACGATCCGAGCCTTCTACTGCCAGCAATCTTGTGCCTGGCGCTACATTCCCTAACCGCGCACGCCGCTCCAAAGTCCTTAGGCTGCCAAGTCAACGCAACGGACGGCCACGGTCCAAAAACTGGTCAGACGATGATCGAAAACACGACAGGAAGGGTAATACCGGAAGGAACTTCTATTGAACTAGCGGTGCAGATTAAACCCGGTACAGGACCGGTAAATCCCATTAAGAGTCGCTTCTCCACGTTTCGCCAGCTAGAAGTGCATGACAATATGTCGGCGGGTGATACACCAACGAACGCAGCCGGCTGCACGGCATCAATCTCGCTGATCCAGCCGCGCAAAACGCTGACGAACAAAACTCCACCTAAGCTTTCACCGTAGATCGAGGGCCATTGGTCAGGCTTGGAGCACCGCACCTGTAGTGCACCCCAAATCTGAGACAACTGGTGGGGGACAGCCTGATCCGCGTTATCTATTTGCGAAAATTGCGCAGATCAGGAGTGTGTCGGAGATAGACTTCTGATCGTTTAGAATCAATAGCTTGCTAAATCTATTGTTTTATGTCAGGCATTGATTATATGTAACTTATACAAATACAAATTCTTCTTCCCGACACACTCTCAGGCCGTCCCCCAATTCCCCCCACCTTGATCCTGCGGCCAATTTCTTCACAGCTTCCAGACGGGACTGGTACTTTGAGGAGTAGCGTTTTGGAATCACCCGGCGGCGGCATGCAGGACCACGGCCCTGTGGCGGACCTTTCCTTCCGCGAGGCGCTGGAGGACACTGTTCAACTCGTCGATTGGGTATGTTTCGAGCATCGGTTTTACTTTACCGATTGCTGCCAGCTTCAGCACATCGACAAGATCGGCCTTGTTATTGTGCGCGGAGCCGATGACTGAGATCTGCTTGAAGAGAGTGGACGTGGGATCCACCTGAATCGGTTCTTCACTCGGCGCCGTGGTGACGAATCTGCCGTCCGGGCAGAGTCCCATCAACGCCTGACTGTTCTGTTTCATGTCCGGAGAGAAGGAGAGGATGATGTCCGCTCCACCCATTCCAGCAAGCTCTTGTCCCGCATGGTTTTTGAGAAGAAGGACTTCGTCGGCGCCAAAAGTTCTTGCGTCATTCACTTTATCCGCGGAGTTAGTCATGGCGATGACCTCATGTCCCAGCGCTTTGGCTATCTGAATCGCGAGGTGGCCCAGTCCGCCGACTCCGATAACGGCGATGCGCTCTCCGGTTTGTGGCCGGGCCGCCCGATAAGCACTCATGGCGGCAAAACCGCCGCAAAAGAGAGGAGCCGCTGTTTCCCATGTCAGCGTGGGGGGCAACAGCGTGCAGCCTTCGGCGTCGGCGATCATGTAATCGGCATAGCTGCCGCCGTTGCTGATCCAGGTCCTCGGTTCCGCGCAATGGCGCGCGCGTTTTTTCTGGCAGTAAATACACCGGCCGCAGCCTGACTGAAACCAGGAGACGCCCACACGGTCTCCAACTTTGACCGAGGTGACGCCGGGGCCGGTAAGATCGACCATCCCCGCTGGCTCGTGTCCTGGAACCATGGGCAGAGGAAGGGGCAGTTCGCCGCGCCAGACATGAACGTCTGTTCCGCAGACTCCGGAGGCGTGCATGCGAATGCGAACCTGGCCGGGACCAGGTTGAGGGTCAGGGACGTCCTTCACGGTGAACGGCTCATTCACTGCTGTCATGACAAACGCTTTCATTGGTCTTCTCCTCGACGTCAAGATTTGGGCCGGGGTTTAGGTTTTCGGGATCCAGATTTCCCGATAGGAGATCTCGTGCGGCCACCACCATGCCGACCGCAAACGATTCATCATAGCCTGAAACAGAAGCGGGACGATGCGGGACGAAACAACGAAACAACCCCCGATTGTTGTGCTATGCGCCTAGAGGCAAAATCTAAACGCCTTTTAATGGCGGCCAGCAAAGAGAATTCATTGCTTTGTCCGAAGATCGGTGAACGAGGCAGCGCGGCTTTTGCCAGTGGGATTTTTGCAGGCACGTCGACAGGTCGTGCGCTAGTGCGATTCGCACGCTCTCAAACCCCGTTCTGCGGCACTCCGGGTCGTTGTAAACTGGAAACAATATGGCTCGGTCTGTAAAAATCACGACCCCAGTCCCTACCCTAGAGGAATTTGGGGAGAAGCTCGGCCTCAGTAAGGCGAGGCGCAGGTCTCTCGCACCTGTTTTCATTGAGCGGCGTCCTCAAGGAGACTACGCGGTGATGAGAAGTGGCAGTGAGAAAGCCGTCAAAGTCTTCCAGACACAGAGGGAAGCTGTCGAGAGAGCGCGTGAAGTGAGTCCTAACGGCACCATCCTCGTCGAACGCGTCCGTTCGAGTACCCGTGGTATTCGCGACAAATGGCGCAGGGCCTAGCCCTCGCTTCGAGTGCCTGCGAACGCAGGGAGGATCTACGGTGCCACGACGGGTCGGTAGTGTCACCCAGAACGCTGTGTTCCTCAACATCCCGTACGATCACAGATTTCGCGCACTCTACCTAGCTTATATCGCGGGTTTGGTGCACTTGGGCCTGGAGCCGCGTGTAACTCTGGGCCTTCCCAGTGGGACACGCAGGCTGGATAAGATCGTTGCATTAGTCCAGAGTTGCCGCTACTCGATTCACGACGTGTCACGAGTTGGCCTGGATCGAAATCCGCCTTTTGTTACGCCGAGATTCAATATGCCCTTTGAGCTTGGGTTGGCTGTGGCGTGGGAGAGATCCAACCCGGCGAAGCATACTTGGTTTGTCTTCGAAGAGAAATCGTTCCGGATCCAGAAGTCTCTGAGCGACTTGAACGGCACGGACCCCCAGATTCACTCGGGCCAGGTATCCGGTGTCCTGCGGGAACTGAGGAACATCTTCCGACGCACTCGTAATCAGCCTTCTGTGCCCGAAATGACCAGCACTTACAATGCAATCTCGCGTCGGTCGGGAGCAATCCTGGCTGCTGCTGGGGCGACGAGTCTATTCGAGGCGCGGGCCTTTCAGGACCTGTGTTACGAGGCCAGGGTGGCAGTCGAGAGTTCGACCTTTCTAAAGAAATAGCGGTAACCCGGTTGTGCCGTCCCTGCCGGGACTCGGGATCTTTTCGCCTATATCGCGCGAATCTCCAGCGTCTTGCCCAGGGCCTTCATCGCCCCGGCGATTCCGTCGATTCTCGAGGTGTGATGCAGGTTCGTCAGCCGATTCACCTCCTGTGGGCTCGTCTGCAGCCTGCGCGCCAGCTCCGCAGGACGAACCCGCTGCCGGATCATTTCATTGAGCAGAAGTACCTTCGCCGCAACACTGGCTGGAAGTTCAACGAAATCCTGACCGCGCGTTCGGCGTGATGGTTTTGGCACAACCCGGGAGTTCTCGAAATAGAAATCGAGTGCGGTTTCGAGCGCGCTGGCTGCCACCTCTCTCGCCTCCCTCAGGCTCTTTCCCTGCGTCACCGCTTCGGGGATATCCGGGAAGGTTACGAGGAAGAACTTTCCATCCGGCCTTACCTCCATTGGGTATCGCATGTTGCCCTCCTATTTGAGTCCAGGTTTAATACGGTGACGGGTATCTATTGTAAGAACCAGCAGCCTTCGCGGACCGAAAGGCACATCCATCCGGGCAAAGGGATTTTCACAGCTTCCCCGGAAGCGGCTCTACTTGATTTCCAGGAGCTGAACATGCTGGCGATGCTCTCCTGCCAGGTGCAGGATGGCTTTGTCGAACGTGGCTAGAGCGAATTGCTCGTGGACAGCGATCCCAAGCAGAAACGCATCGGTAACCTGGTTGTGGCCATGCAATCGATCTGCAAATGGAGCAGTCGTCTGATGCCAGTCAGCCATGACCGGCAAGTAATGGTAACCAGGCTCCCGCTTGAGACTGGAAAGGATCGCCACAGCCTCCTCCATCGGAAGGTTGCGTATTTTCGGATGTGTCAAAAACCGCAGCAGACCCGCTTCCGTGAAAGGGCAAAGCGCCCATTGCAACTTTGGCGTGTCGAACCACTCCATGGCGGACGCATGGTGGATATGGTCCTCGTTGACGAGCGCGATCACGAGGTTGACGTCCAACAGGTAGCCCTTGGGCTTAGGCCGAGCCATCTTCGGCGAATTCCTTCACTATTTCCGGAGTGATGACCCGTCCCACTTTGGCTACTACCAGAAAACCGCGACGAGTCTTCTTCAGGCGAGGGGATTGCATGTTTGGGGACTTCGGCATCTGCTGTACGCGGCGAAGGAGTTCACTGACGGCCGCTCCCAGTGCTAATCCTCTTGCGGCTGCATAGGCACTGGCAAAGTCGTAAGCATCCGCATCAAGGTTGATGTTTGCACGTGTCCTCATGAGCCCATTATTGCACCGTTTACGCTATCGGTTCAATCATGAATTTCGGTGCACAATTGGATTGCTGTTCCGGTTACCAGAGTGGCGCAAAATACCCCACGCAAGCCACAAAACGGGCTTGCACGGGCCACCGGCACGTAAGGCTTCCTCGATTTTTGCACTGACCCCGTCACAACCCAGTCGTCATAGGTCTGGCTGGGATAGCCGCTGTTCTTCGGGGCTCCCATTCCGTCCGCCGATTCATCCCGCTTGGTCATCTCGCAGGTTACCCATCCTGGTCGCGCACCGTTACAGTGATACGCTGTCCCGGGGTTGTTTTCGTATGAAGCGGACCACCGTCATTCGGGAAAAAATCATTCTAAGGATGTGGCGGCTTGCCTCCACGCCCCCTGAGAAAACCCGGGGTAGACTCAAGGGCCAGATTGAGGCGTGTAAGATGCTGCACGAATATGGCTACCCGCCAGCCATTCAGATGCTGAACGACATCGCCAACATGGATATCTCCAGAACCGGTGGACGGGAGACCGACCAGAAGGCGGCGGCAAGGCTGCTCAAGAAGATCGTTGGTTCGATCACGCCGGATACAGGACGGATGCAATAGCTCGTATGTCGAGAGGATCGACCGGTCTCCTTTCTTTGTGGCGCGTCCAGCGAATCACGTTGTTCCGCTGCCGGGCAGTGCATGTCGCCGGACCGGTCAGCAATTCCGGTCAGCCCAAATTACCTGGAATTTATGCGTCAGGATTTATGCGTCAGACGAGATTTATGCGTCAGACGGAACTGGTACTTTTCTAATAATGTTTCCTAAAAGCTCCAGCCCCGTCTGACGTATAAACTCGACGCATAAACTCCCCTCGGTCGCCTGCACAGACAAGGGCGTTTAGCAGATCTGTACTGAAGTTCTTTGAAAAGCGAATTTAAGTAGCGCAGCTTTTGGGACCCACGGCTCTAGAGGAAGTTACCGGCTTTCCCGGCAGTTCGGCGGAGAGGCGTATACCCACGGGGCCTTCGCGATGATTACTATCAGACTCAAGGGCTGGTGAATACAGCCTAAGCGACAACTCAGCCGGAACGGATGGAGTGAAGAGTGAAGACCATAACATGTAGCATTCCGGACTCACTCTACGATGCCCTTCAAGGGCGGATGAAGAGCGACCAGTCGAGTTGCGATCACGAGCTATCCGTGGCTCTCTCCCAATACCTAAGCAAGCCACTTCATACCTTGTTCCAGGTGTCTACGTCTGCAGCGCTGGTCGAAGGTCTGTATCAGGGTGCAGTGCGCGTTTCGCGTTTGCTTCACCACGGAGACTTTGGACTGGGAACCTTCGTCGACCTTGATGGGGAAATGGTGGTTCTGGACGGTATTTGCTATCAGGTATCGTCGAATGGCTCAGTGCGCACAGTCGAAGGCGAACGGCTAGTTCCCTATGCGGTTGTAACCAGATTCAATTCTGAGCTACGAAAGCAATTCACCCAACTTGAGAGCCTCAACAGACTCGTTTCCGTTTGCGATGAGCTTCGGAGCTCCGGCAATGTTTTCTACGCCTTCCGGGTCGAGGGCAAGTTCTCCCTGGTTAAGACCCGGGTTATGAAGGCGGTTCCCAGGGGTACCGACCTTAAGTCGGCTGCTTCCGGACAGGCAGAGTTTCTATTCGAACAGGTCTCGGGGACGCTGGTTGGCATTTGGTGCCCGAGTTTCTCCGCGGCGTTCAGTGTCCCCGGGTACCACTTTCACTTTCTCTCGACAGATCGACAAAGAGGCGGGCATGTCCTGGAATTCGAGGCCGTCGACGTCAGCGTGGAAGCTTCCGCGATGAACGAGATGCATGTCTCCTTACCGGAAACGGAGGAGTTCCTAAAAGCAGATTTGACACGCGACCCGCAGGAAGATCTCCTGCATGCAGAACGCGATCACGAATCATAGCCAACGAATCATTCAATCGAGCTAACACCAAATTTTGATTGTTCCAGCGGAAACGGGAAAGCCCGCATACAGACAATGTCAGAACGGTAATGTCATCGTCCTGCCCAAACGCCTGTGCTGTGCGGGTAATCGCTTCCGCGGGTTCGATGCTGAGCGACATTGGGGAGAAAGCATGGGCAGCCGGAATATTGTGGGGAAACCCAGGGGCGGGGACGGGAAGTTTACAAGTCGTCAAAGCTATAACCTCTCGTCTTAATTGCTACCCTTATTTTCAGCCGAGAGGAAGATCAGCTTGTCTTGTATCGGTGCATGGTTTTGGCGGCCGGCCACCCCTCTGCGGAATGAGCTGTCGGTGCATCGATTTCTCCAATTCCTGAGCGAATTCTTGTGTACCCAACGACCGTCCGGTAGCCAATGCTGCATCGGTTTCTCCCGCCGCAGGTACGACTGCCAATCAGCGCTTGTCCAGTGGCCTTGCCACAACTCCATGTTTAAAAATCTTTCGGCCGGACCCCATCCGCGATGCGCAACCGCGCTGGAGCAAGTCCAGGAGCGCGCCTCGGCTACCAAGCCGGCCCGCACAGGATTGAGCTCCGTGTAGCGCAATGCTTCCCACAAATGCGTCCCATCCAGAGGGCACGAGTAATAGCGTCCTTGCCAAACATGTCCATTCGCGTGGTGGGCTACGTTCCAGTAGGAGGCATACCGGCCGTGCGTATGCTTCAAGAATAGCGGAAGTCCCTCTGCATCCTGGGGTACCACGATCAGATGGACACGATTGGACATCAGGCAATAGCCGACCGACAGCACCTTGTCGGCGGCAAGATTTTCCCGTAGCAAATCCAGGTAGACCCTTCGTTCCACATCGCTGGCCAACAGAAAGCGACGACCATTACCACGCTGCGTCGCATGGTGGGCTATCCCAACGGCTATGACTCGGGCGAGGCGTGCCACAAACCGAAATCTAATAAGAAAACATTGAATGAAGTAATTTTTAGTTTCTGTCGTGTCATTCGAAAAGAGGAAACTACCAATTAAACTTGCCGCCCGCCCCCGGGTTTCCACGGCCGGTTTATCCCGGCGCCCTCGGTCCTGCATTCCCGGCCGCTCGTTAAGCGTGTGTTTTGAAGGGGCTGGCGCTTCAGCAAAACTTCACTCCAATTTCACCTCTTATCGCTTGTCGCGCAGGACCGGGACGGCGTTACTTCAGGTTGCCGGAGACCCGGCGAGGAGGAGAAAGCAAATGAGGATGAATGCATGGTGGTTGCCCGCGTTGAGCGGGCTGGCCTTGGCACTGATATCGATCCCGAACGGAGCGGCAGAATGCGGTTCCGCAGGAAAACCCGCGCATCCAGCGCACTGGGAGGGACCATCGGAGCGTGCCCAACTCATGCTGGTTGAGGAAGAAGTCGCGCCCATCGTCGGCATGTGGCACGTAACCTTCACCGCCGAAGGCAACAAAGAAGGTCCACCTGACGGCACGCCCATCGATAACGCCATGGTGACATGGCACAGCGATAAGACGGAGCTTATGAACTCCGGCCGGCCTCCGCAGGATGGGAATATTTGTATGGGCGTGTGGGAGGAGGTCGGACACTGCAAATACAAGCTCAATCATTTCGCGTGGGCAGGCAACGACACGACGAATGCCCCGGGGGGCATTGGTAACCCCACCGGTCCAACGCATTTAAGAGAAGAGGTCACGGTGAGTCCAGACGGCAAGCACTACACCGGCAGTTTTACGCTGGATGCCTATGACACTTCGTTCAATCTCACGGCGCATATCGTCGGCGTGCTGTATGGTACGCGGATCACGATGGGCACGACGGTGAACGATCTGATGTAAGGAAGCGCGACGGGGCTAGCGCCCCGTCGCGCTTCACGGTTTGCCTAAAGAATTATTTAGACACCGCCCTCGTTACCGCGAAGGTTGACGAAGTCCTGCGCCCCTGAGTGCTATACTCCGCCGCACGAGTGCTTCTGCGGTGGGTATGCAGTCAATCAAATTCGGCGACTTCGAACTCGATTGCGAGAGCTACCAACTGCGATGCCGCGGCAGGAACCAGAAGCTCGAGCGCTTGCCGATGAACCTGCTGGTCTTGCTGATCCGGAAACACGATCGGCTGGTGACCCGGGAAGAGATTGAGGAGCATCTCTGGAACGGCAAAGTTTTCGTCGACAGCAACCTCGGCATTAATACCGCCATCCGCAAGATTCGACTGGCGCTGCACGATGATTCTGACAGCCCCCGCTTCGTTGAGACCATCACGGGCAGGGGCTACCGATTCATTGCAACCATCACAGAAGACCTTGATACGCCGGTGGTGCCTTCGCCCGCCGTCGATGAGATCAGCCCAGTATTTGATGAGCCGCCGGTCGCCCCTCCTGTTACCCAAGTGCCCCCCGAAATTGCCGAGGAAGCTCTGCGGGAGCCGGTAAAAGTGCTGCCCCATCGGCCAAGATCCATCATGGCCATCTTGGCGTTGGTTGGCGTTTGTAGCGTGGTCACCATGTTCTGGTTCATGAAGCCATGGTCGGCGCGCTTGAAAGTTACGCAAACGGTGCAGCTTACCAGTGATGGACGTTTTAAAGGCAATAACCTGGTCACAGATGGCTCACGGTTGTACTTCAGCGAGCGGGTTGCAGATCGTAGCGTGGTTGCGGCGGTGCCCGTGACGGGAGGGGAGCCGGTCATCATTCCCACCCCTTTTCACGATACAACCGTCATCGCCCTGACCAACGATAAGTCGCAGCTCCTGGTCGGCGACGGACCACTCGTGGAAGAAAAAACCCTATGGCTGTTGCCAGTGTTGGGTGGGCCACCACGACGTTTGGCCGACGTGGTCGCGCATGATGCGAGCTGGTCGCCAGACGGGAAACAGTTGGCATACGTGTTCGGCAGCGAAGTGTACCTCGCCAAAGCCGATGGCACACAGCCGCACAAGATGGTTTCCGCCAACCCGGATCCAAAGGCTTGGTCCTGGTGGCCTCGTTGGTCTCACGATGCAAGCCGGCTGCGATTCACCGTGGCCGACATGACCACGCTCGCGAGCGCTATTTGGGAGGTCATGGCGGACGGCCGCAACCTGCATCCACTCCTTCTTTCGTCCGACAAATCGACCATGATATGTGGCGGCGAGTGGACGACAGACGGTCGCTTCTATCTGTTCAGTGCCTATAACCATCTGCAGACCGCGTCACCCCAGCCGGAGGCGAATCTTTGGGGAAACCAGGAAAAGGCCGGTGGCCTGTTGGAGAACGGCGCGCTCGATCCATTTCAAATCACCGTAGGCCCCATGCATTTCTTCACCTACGCACTTGACCCAAACCGCAATGTCCTTTACACGATCAGTTCCCAGCATCTTGGGGAACTGCTGCGTTATGACGTGCACGCAAAACGGGTTGCGCCTTATTTGTCAGGCATGTCGGCGCAAGGCTTGGCCTTCTCGCCCGATGGCGCGTGGGTTGCCTATGTCAAGTTTCCCCATGGCGAGCTCTGGCGCAGCCGGACGAACGGTGAGGAAGCCCTGCAACTCGCAGTGGGTCCATGGGTTACGGCGTTTCCGAGTTGGTCCCCGGACGCCAGTCGCATTGCGTTCAGCGCAAAATCGGTGGACAGGGAGTGGCACCTCTTTGTGGTTCCAGCCAATGGCGGCCCTGCACAGATGCTTCCCGGTACAACAGAGGGGTTCGCTCCAACGTGGTCACCAGACGGAACTACTCTGGCATTCCAGACGTCTGCGTTTGGAAGTCGAAGCAAGCTGCGAACTATCCATTTGGACAACCTGCAGATCTCAGACTTCCCTGCTAGCGAAGGCTTGTATCTTCCCCAGTGGTCGCGCGATGGGCGATACGTTGCTGCCGTGTCAGACGGGGGAAGCCTGGTGCTGTTCGATTTTAAGACAGGAAAATGGTCGGATTGGGTGACTGGCCGGAATCTGGATTCACCTCGCTGGTCGCGCGATGGCAAGGCCATATATGTCACCGATGAAGAAAAGGGTCTCCGTGTCCTTCGCGTAGCCGTTGGCGACCACACCCCTGCCATGGTTGTCGATCTGAATGAAATTCAATTTGTAAGACCCTATACCCCGTGGTTTTCTCTCACCCCGGACGATGAACCGGTCCTGCTGCGGGACACTGGCGGAGGTTTCGAAATTTATGCGCAAACGTTCGAGCTTTCAAGGTAATCTCTGATCTTGGTTTCTGCTTCAGACCATTGGAATCCTCTACTACTTTACGTTTCCCCAACCCCCACGCCGCCCCAACCTATCCGTCCTCTTATTCCTGCCCGGTTTTCCTCCAAACATTTCATCTTTTCGGGGACAAGTAACCACCAATGTGCCATAAAGCGACAGGCTTTGATTAGTAGTTCGTTCGGTCGCGGTAGGAGGAGATGAGGGACAGCCTGATCCGCCAGAGTTATTTGCGCCTGGGAGGAAAATTGCGCAGATCAGGCTCTCCCCCATTCTCCACAACGGACTGCATATTCCAGCGTTCGCTTGATCCCGGCAGACGCGGTAGAACAGCAGGTCCCTCCACTGCGGTCGGGATGACAAGGGGAGGGTTGTGGTGGGACTGGATGTAGCGATGCGATCGATCGCCGGGAGTAGACGACAAACGGGCTGCATATTCCAGCGTTCGCTTGATCCCGGCAGACGCAGTAGAAATGCGGATCCCTCCACTTCGGTCGGGATGACAAGGGACGGGTTGTGGTGGGACTGGATGTAGAGATGCGATCCATTGCAGGACGTAGAGGGTAAACGGACTGCATATTCCAGCATTCGCTTGATCCCGGCAGACGCGGTAGAACTGCGGATCCCTCCACTCCGGCCGGGATGACAAGGATGCTCCTTTCAGACTCATCTTGCATTGGACAAGACTCTGGCTTCACAAGTTTGGGATTTAGGGGTAAGCTAACTGCAAGATGCAGAGTTCGCAGCGCCAGGGGTTTTGCTTTACCTACCGCTACTGGTATCCAGTAGCGGCTCCGGCGACGTCTGCGCATCTTCGATTTTGATGGATTGATCTAGAAGCGCATTCACTACCCGAGGGCCGCGACACACGTCGCGGCCCTTTTACTTTTGAGGAGGAACGGATATGCCTGGCACTGTGATGGAAGTTACCCGAACTATTGTGCGGGTTGGTACCGTCGAGATCGGAGGGGGACAAGCGGTGATGATTGCCGGTCCCTGCTCCGTCGAATCCTACGAACAAACCCTGGGTACGGCGCTTGCCATCAAGGCGGTGGGTGCGCTGATCCTGCGCGGTGGGGCTTACAAGCCGCGCACGTCGCCTTACGATTTTCAAGGGCTCGGCGTGGAAGGACTGCAGATTCTCGCCCGGGTTCGCGAGGAAACCGGTCTGCCGGTGGTTTCCGAGGTGCTGAGTACCGATGACATCGAGGTGGTCGCGGAGCACGTGGATATGCTGCAGGTGGGCGCACGGAATATGCAGAATTTTGCCCTGCTTCGGCGTCTGGGACAGTTACGAAAGCCGATCCTGTTGAAGCGCAACCCAGCGGCTACGGTGAAGGAATGGCTGCTGGCCGCGGAGTACATCCTGGCGGGCGGGAATGACCAGGTGGTGCTCTGCGAACGCGGTATCCGATCCTATGACCCTGAGTTGCGCAATACTCTGGATCTGGCCGGCATGGCGTTGGCCCGGCAAATGAGCCAGTTACCGGTTATCGCGGACCCGTCTCATGGGACAGGACGACGCGATCTGATTCCCGCGATGTCGCGCGCGGCCCTGGCTGCCGGGGCGGATGGTCTGATTGTCGAGGTGCACCCCGAGCCGGCGAAGGCTCTGTCGGACGGCAAACAGTCGCTCAACTTCTTCGAGTTTGGCGGGTTGATGGATGCGCTCGCGGGACAGTTGCAGGCGTAGATGTGGGAAAGGGCGGGAGGCGGTAGGCGAAGCGCAGAGGTCGCTCCAGCCGTTGGGCAGCCACCCCGAGCGTCGGTCGATTCCCACATCTCGCCAACAGAGGGGGAGATATGGGGCACCCCAAGTTGGGGCTACCGAAGGGAAACGAGGTACTACCGAATCCGATGCCCACAGGAAATTCGGGGTATGGGGTACCCCCTTTCGTGGCGCCCTGTGAGACGGGATGGGATTTTGCATTCGAGGGGTACAAGCGGCGGGGAGGCCGAGGCTATCATCTTTGTAGGGACCGATGACAGCGGAAGATCTTTATCACGAAGGGCTGGATCGGCTTGCGGATGGCGATCCGGCTGGGGCTGCCCAGAGTCTTCGGCGGTGCCTTGAGGCTGATCCCGGCATGCTGGATGCGATGCATGGGTTGATTCGCGCGCTGCAGGAGCAGAAGGAGTTCGATGCGGCGATCTCTGTGGCGCGACGGTTGCTGGAACTGAATCCCGACGAGGTGCTGGCGCATACCAGCCTCTCTATCCTCTATCAACACAAGGGCATGATCGTGGAGGCGGAAGCAGAAGCGCTCAAAGCCAAGCTGCTGGGGTGGAAACAATATCTCGCCCAGCCGAAAGTCACGCCTTGAACAAAGCACGCGTGGTGCGCAATTTTCACGACCAGCTCATGGCAGCGTACGGGCCGCAGCAATGGTGGCCGGCACAGACTGCGCTCGAAGTGATCGTGGGCGCGTACCTTACGCAGAATACGTCGTGGCGGGGAGTGGAACGCTCGATCGCCAATCTGCATGCGTGCGGGTTAATGCATCTTGATGGGCTGCGCGAGGTTTCCGAAGAGGAACTGCGGGTGCTGATTCGTCCTTCGGGCTACATGATCCGGAAGGCGGCGGCGATCAAGGCCTTTGTTGCTTTTCTTGACCGAGAGCACGCTGGTTCCCTTACCCGGTTGGCGGCGCAACCAACGGACGTTGCGCGGAGAGAGCTGTTGGCGCTGCCCGGCGTTGGGGAGGAGACGGCCGACGCCATTCTGCTTTATGCGCTGTTCCATCCGGCGCCAGTGGTGGATGAGTATCTGCGACGGATCGCTGACCGGCATGGACTTGCTTCACGCGCGGAAAAGTATGGTGCGGTGCGGGAGCTGGTGGAGGTTGCGTTTCATCGCGATCCTCCGGAATTTCGCGTGCCTTTGCTTAACGAGTTTCATGCCCTGGTGGTGGCCGTGGGCAAAAATCATTGCGGTCCCCAGCCGAAGTGCTTGGGATGCCCGCTGGCTACTTTTCACTGATGGCCGGGACGCTGTACGTCGCGAGCAGCAATGCGGGCAAGCTGCGGGATTTTCGCGTGGCCGCGGCGGCGCATAAGGTCGCGGTGCTTCCCTTACCCGGCCTGGAGAGGATTGAGGCTCCTCCGGAGGATGCGCCTACCTTCGAAGGCAATGCGGTAGAGAAGGCGATTTACTACAGCCGTTTTCTTCATGGCGAGATGGTGCTGGCGGACGATTCGGGGTTGGAAGTCGACGCTCTCCAGGGCGCGCCGGGCGTTCGCTCCGCCCGCTACGCAGCCGACGCCGGTTTCCGCGAAGCTGACCTGACGGACGCCAACAATAACCTGTTTTTGTTGCGGCAGTTGACCGGCATTCCGGAGCAGGCACGAGGCGCGCGCTATCGCTGCGCCCTCGCCGCCGCGCAGGATGGAAGATCGCTGCTGACCACGTTTGGCAATGTGGAGGGCCGAATCGTCTCTGCACCGCGAGGGAGCCGGGGGTTCGGGTATGATCCGCTCTTTTACGTACCTTCCCTCGACCGCACGATGGCTGAGATCGACGACCAGACCAGGTGGGCGCATAGCCATCGCGGAAACGCATTTCGCGCCCTACTGGAACTCTCGCCCTGGATCTCTCTTCAACTCAAAGCAGATTAGCCGTTTGATCGAGCGTTATCTTGACTGTGCTTCCCTGGCACACCAATAATAGAGAGTTGGTCTGAGGCATAGAAAAACATAATGAGTACACTCGCAGCGGCCCCAAGCGCCAACCGCGCACCCGGCTTCTGGGCTTCTACAGTAGGCAAGAAGATCGTGATGGCCGTCACTGGGGTCATCCTGTTCGGATTCGTCATTGCGCACCTGGCGGGCAATCTTCAGGTATTTGAGGGGCCGGCCAAGCTGAATGCCTATGGCGCGTTTCTGCATAGCATTGGCGAATTGCTATGGCCGGCGCGGATCATCCTGCTGCTCTGCGTTACCCTGCACATTGTCGCGACCGTGCAACTGGCGTTGCGCAAGAAGGCGGCGCGGCCCGTGGGCTACTCGCGCAAGAAGGCTATCGCCTCCTCGTACGCTTCGCGGACGATGTACTGGTCCGGACCGATCGTGCTGGCCTTCATCATCTTTCATCTGCTGCACCTGACCGCGGGATACATTCACCCCGGAGCGGCCTACATTGAAGGCGACGTGTACCACAATGTGGTGTCGGGGTTTCAGGTGTGGTGGGTTTCGCTCTCGTATATTGTTGCCATTTCGCTGCTGGGCTTGCACCTGCGGCATGGCCTGTGGAGCATGTTCCAAAGTGTCGGTGTGCACCAGCCGCGACTCACCATTTTCCTCAAACAGACAGCGCTGGTGATTGCGCTGCTGATTGTCCTCGGCTACATCTCCATTCCAATCAGCGTTCTCCTGGGACTGGTGAAATAAATGATTCTTGACTCCAAAGCACCTACAGGGCCGATCGAGCAGGCGTGGGAACAGGCGCGGTTTGACGTGAAGCTGGTCAACCCCGCGAATAAGCGCAAACACAACATCATCGTGGTCGGGTCCGGCCTGGCCGGCGCCTCGGCTTCTTCGACCCTGGGCGAACTGGGCTACAACGTCCAGTGCTTCTGCTTTCAGGATTCGCCGCGGCGGGCGCACTCCATCGCCGCCCAGGGCGGGATCAATGCGGCCAAGAATTATCAGAACGATGGCGACAGCGTGTATCGCCTTTTTTACGACACTGTAAAGGGTGGCGACTTTCGCGCGCGCGAAGCGAACGTTTATCGGCTGGCGCAAAATAGTGTGCACATCATCGACCAGTGCGTGGCGCAGGGTGTTCCGTTCGCCCGCGAATACGGTGGAGCGCTCACCAATCGCTCCTTCGGCGGCGCGCAGGTATCGCGCACCTTTTATGCTCGCGGCCAGACGGGGCAGCAGTTGTTGCTGGGCGCGTACCAGGCATTGGAACGGCAGATCCATGCGGGGACGGTCACCATGTATCCGCGCACCGAGATGCTCGACCTGATTGTGGTCGATGGCAAGGCTCGCGGTATCGTGGCCCGGCACCTGGTGACGGGTGCGATCACCACGCATTTCGCCGATGCGGTCGTCCTCGGCACGGGCGGGTATGGGAACGTCTACTACCTCTCCACCAACGCAAAGGGTTCGAATGTAACCGCGATCTGGCGGGCGCATAAGCGGGGGGCTTTGTTCGCCAATCCCTGCTACACGCAGATTCACCCGACGTGCATTCCGGTTTCAGGTGAGTACCAGTCGAAGCTTACGTTGATGAGCGAATCGCTGCGCAACGACGGACGCATCTGGGTGCCGCTCAAGAAGGGTGATAAGCGGTCGCCGGATCAGATACCAGAGGCGGAGCGGGATTACTACCTGGAGCGGCGTTACCCGAGCTTCGGCAACCTGGTGCCGCGCGATGTGGCGTCGCGCAATGCCAAGGCGGTCTGCGATGAGGGCCGTGGCGTCGGCGAGACCGGGCTGGGAGTCTACCTGGACTTTACCGCCGCGATCGCGCGCCTGGGCGAGGCGACGATCCGCGATCGCTACGACAATCTGTTTGAGATGTACCAGCGGATTACGGAAGAGAATCCGTACAAGGTGCCGATGCGGATTTATCCCGCCATCCACTACACCATGGGTGGATTGTGGGTCGACTACAACCTGCAAAGCACCATCCCTGGGTTGTTCGTGGTTGGCGAGGCTAACTTCTCTGACCATGGCGCCAATCGCCTGGGTGCGAGTGCGCTGATGCAGGGGCTTTCGGATGGCTACTTCATCGTGCCCTACACGGTTGGCAATTATCTCGCGACCAACAAGTTTCAGGCGGTGCTCGATACGGCGCCCGAAGTGAAGCAGGCTGTGGCTTGCGTGAAGCAGACGATCGATCTGCTGCTTTCGATCAAGGGCAAGCGGACGGTCGATTCGTTCCATCGCGAGCTGGGCAAGATTGTGTGGGACTACTGCGGCATGTCGCGCACGGCGGCCGGACTCGAATCGGCGATCACGCAGATTCGTGCGCTGCAGGAGCAGTTCTGGAAGGACGTGAACGTTCCGGGCAGCGGCGAGGATCTGAACCAGAGCCTGGAGAAGGCCGGCCGGGTGGCTGACTTCTTCGAGCTGGCCGAATTGATGTGCATCGATGCGCTCAATCGCAACGAGTCCTGCGGTGGCCACTTCCGCGAGGAGTACCAGACACCCGAGGGCGAGGCACAGCGCGATGATGAGAATTACTCGTATGTCGCCGCCTGGGATTATCGCGGGCCGGGCAATCCCCCTTCGCTCACCAAGGAGCCGCTGGAATTCAACTACGTTCACCCCAGCCAGAGGAGCTACAAGTAGATGAAAGTAACGTTGAAGGTCTGGCGACAAAAAAACCGTAACGATAAGGGCAAGTTTGTCAGCTATCCGGTGGACGTGGAAAACGCCGAGATGTCGATGCTGGAATTGCTTGACGTGCTGAATGAAAGCCTGATCGAAAAGGGTGAAGAGCCGATCGCCTTTGAGCATGACTGTCGCGAAGGGATTTGCGGCTCGTGCGGTTTTATGATCAACGGCGTTGCGCATGGCCCGATGCCGGCGACGACGGTGTGCCAGTTGACGATGCGGCATTTTAAGGACGGAGAAGAGCTGGTGATCGAGCCGTGGCGGGCTTCCGCTTTTCCCATGATTAAGGATTTGGTGGTCGATCGGCGTTCGTTCGACCGGATCATTGCTTCGGGCGGATACGTTTCGGTGTCTACCGGGAATGCTCCTGATGGCAATACGCACCTGATTGGCAAGGAGACTGCCGATAAGGCGATGGATGCTGCGGCGTGCATTGGGTGTGGTGCCTGCGTGGCGGCTTGCCCGAATGCTTCTTCGGCGCTGTTTACCGGAGCCAAGATTGCCCATCTTAGCGTGCTGCCGCAGGGCAAGCCGGAGCGCGATCGCCGCGCCCTGAGCATGGTTTCGCAGATGAACGCGGAAGGCTTTGGGAGCTGCACTAATATCGGCGAATGCACGGGGGTTTGCCCGAAGCAGATTCAGCTGGAGGTGATCGCGGTGATGAATCGGGATTATCTGCGCGCCAGCATCAACCGGCGCGACGATCTGCAGCCGACGATCAGCCCCTTCACGGAATGGAGTACCGGGGCGAAGTTCAGCAGCACGACTGCCCGGGAGTAGGTTTCCACGCTGCCTCGGAATCAACGGAGTTTGGGTGCCCACATCTCGCTCGTCTTTCGCGAGATGTGGGGCGACTACGGCACTTAACCGGAAGCTCTGCGGTAGACCCACATCTCGCGGAAAACGAGCGAGATGTGGGGCACCCAAACTTCGTTGATCCCGAGGCAGGGCGAAATCGCAGGCTTGCTGTACCATTCCGGATAGAACTCCATGAAGATTCCTTTTGTATTTCTTCTGTTAATCACTACCCTTCCGATGGTGGCGCAATCCGTGACCAAAAAGACTGACCCGCTGGCCGTCCATGCGTCCGCCATCGTGATTGATACGCACGCTGATACTACCCAGCGCATGCTCGATGATGGTTACGATCTGACCCAGCCGCTCGACGGCGGCTACGTGAATTTTGAGTCGGCCCGCAAGGGCAACCTGGGCGCGGAGTTCTTTTCCATCTGGGTGGACCCGGCGGTCTTTCCCGACCATGAGGCGCGGCGCACGCTGGAACTGATCGATGCCGTTTACCAACAGGCTGCCAAGCATCCGGATCAGATGATGATGGCGTTCTCTCCGGAAGACATCATGAAAGCTCATCGCGAGCACAAGCTGGCGGCCCTCATGGGTATCGAGGGCGGCCACTCGATCGAGAACAGCCTTGGCCTGCTGCGCGATTACTACCGTCTGGGTGTCCGCTACATGACGCTTACCTGGGCTAATTCAAACGGGTGGGCCGATTCCTCGGGTGACTTCGACAACCCGAAGGTTCCTCATACCAAGGACGGGCTGAGCGAGTTCGGCAAAGATGTGGTGTATGAGATGAACCGGCTGGGAATGATGGTGGACATCTCGCACGTGTCGGACAAGACTTTCTATCGCACACTGATCATCAGCCGCGCCCCGGTGATTGCTTCCCATTCCTCGGCGCGGGCTCTCGCCAATCATCCGCGGAATATGGATGACAATATGCTGCGCGCCGTCGGGCAGTATGGCGGCGTGGTGATGGTGAACTTCTACTCCAGCTTTCTCAGCGACGACTACCGCAACGCTGTCAAAGCGAAGGAGCCGGCCATCAAGCAAGCTATCGACGCGGAGAAGGCGAAGCTGGCAGCGGAAGGAAAGCCGGTTCCAAGCGAATTGGAGGACCAGATCACCAGGAAAATGACGGCGGATATTCCACGCCCTCCTTTGAGCGTGCTGATCGATCACATCGACCACGTGGCCAAGATCGCCGGCATCGACCATGTCGGGCTGGGATCGGACTTTGATGGAATTCCCTCCAGCCCGGAAGGGATGGATTCTGCCGCCGACCTGCCCAAGATCACGCAAATGCTGATGGCTCGCGGATACAGCGCGGAGGATATGCACAAGATCCTGGGCGGCAACTTTCTCAAGGTCTTTGCCAAGGTGCAGGAGGTTTCGCGGCAATTGCAGTCGGAGAACCGGCCGCGCATTACCGAGAAGCAGCCCTTCGACAAGAAGTAGCTGGTAGTCTGGATATGGAACTACCGATGAAATTTCTATCTGTTTTTTTGTTTTCGGCGGTACTTGCAGTTGCTCAACAGTCCACCCCTCCGGCGCAGACTCCGCCCGCGCAGACGTCTCCGGCGGAACTGCCGGATATGCCCACCAGCCAGCTCCCTACGGTGATACAGCCGACCGGTCCTACGGCCGTGCTCGACACCAGCATGGGACGCATCACCTGCAGGCTGTTTGACAAGCAAGCACCCCTGACGGTGGCCAACTTTATCGCTCTGGCCCAGGGGACCAAGGTCTGGACGGACCCGGTCTCGAAGAAGAAGATGAAGAATAAGCGATTCTACGACGGGACCACGTTTCACCGCGTCATTCCTGAGTTCATGATCCAGGGTGGAGACCCCACCGGCACCGGTACGGGTGACCCGGGATACATGTTCGCCGACGAATTCGATCCCAACCTGAATTTCGATGTGCCGGGCCGGATGGCAATGGCGAATTCAGGCCCGGGGACGAATGGATCGCAGTTTTTTATTACCGAGGTGCCGACAACGCACCTGGACCAGAAGCACACGATTTTCGGGCAATGCGACCAGCCCAGCCTCACCGTGGTATCGGCGATCGCCCGCGTGCAGCGCGACCCGGATGATAAACCGTTAGCTCCGGTCATTCTGAACAAGGTCACCATCGTGCAGGAGGGCCAGCCGTTGCCCGCTCTGCCTCCAGCGCCTGTGGCTCCAGCCGCAGCGCCCCCAGCTTCCAACTAATTCTTCGAACCAAATAAGGAGTTGTTCATGCCTCGTGAATCAGGAACGTATGCTGTCTTCACTACCAGTGAAGGAAAGATTGTCTGCCGCCTTTTTGAGAAGGATGCGCCCAAGACGGTAGAGAACTTTGTAGAGCTCGCCGAAGGCAAGCGGGAGTGGACACATCCCGTTGGCAACAAGAAGAGCACGGACAAGCTTTATGACGGTACGGTCTTTCACCGCGTGATCCCCGATTTCATGATTCAGGGTGGGGATCCAGCGGGGAATGGTATGGGTGGTCCGGGATATCGGTTTGCCGATGAGACCAAGGGTTCGCCGCACAAGCTGGATGCTCCGGGCAAGCTGGCGATGGCGAATGCCGGACCGAACACCAACGGATCTCAGTTCTTTATTACCGTTGCGCCCACCCAGTGGCTCACGGGAAAGCACACCGTGTTCGGCGAAGTGGTGGAAGGCTACGACGTGGTGGAGAAAATTTCGAAGGTTCCCCGCAATTCGCAAGATAAGCCGAACAAGCAGGTGACTCTGGAATCAGTTGTGATCGAGCGGGTCTAACGGTAGCCGGTAAGACCGCAGATCCCTCCACTCCGCTTGGGATCTGCGGTCTTACTTGATCTGCTCGAGATGCCTGCCTACGAGACGATGCGTCGGCGGTTTCGCTTGTTTCCGCAACGTTTGTTCTGTCCACGCAATTCCCTGCTGTAATAGCTCGGCTTCTGCCTGCCAGAAGGCGGACTTTCCTCCCGTTTTGTAAAAGCCCAGGCATATTTGCAGGTGGCGATGAAATGCCTGCATCTGACGCGATGCGTAGTGGGCTAACAGGTCTTCTGCCGGCTCCCCGGCGCGGGCTGCTGCAACTAACGCGGTGGCGAGATAGGCCTGACGCGCAGCATTGCCTGTTCCTTCGCCGCAGAGCGGGTCGAAGCCAACGGCTGCGGCGCCGCAGGCAAGCCAGCCTTCTCCACAGAGCGGAGAGGCGATGCGCGGATAGGCCGGAAAGTGCGCTGCCGGTCCCTGCACGCGATCGATCACGCTGGCGATGATTCGGCTCTGACCGAGCAGCGTCTCGGCAGTGTCACCGACGGCGATCAAGGTGGTTGGAAGCAGGAAGAGCCATCCGGAACCAACCGATTCAATCCAACAGGCGGTTTGATCTTCATCCTGCTTCAGGATTGCTTTTGCCACCGTTGCGTTGCGGGTGCCAAAGGCTCGCTGCTCACATTTCGCTGCGAAGGTCCAGTCCGTCGATTGGGTCGCAGTGGGGACCTGGACCTGCGCCCATAGACGGCTGAGCAGGTCAGCCTGGGAAACAACAAATGCGGAGTGCGGCACGGTGACTTCCTCTTTTCCCCAGCAGACGATGCGCTTGTGAATGGGATGGCACGCGGACTCCAGGTTGGCCGCGGGAAAGATTTCTTTGAGCAGAGCGAGCGTCTGCGGGCTAAGCAACACCGCGCCCAGCTCGGCCCGCCTGAGCCTCGAGGTGGCGAAGGCCTGGCCGCTGTCGGAGAGGAGTTTGGCGCAACAAGCTGCGGCAACTCCGTCACCCTCAATCTGAACCTTCGGCTGCATGCTTCCAAAATACTTGACAGTGGAGGCAAGCCGTCACAACATTGATGGGTAGCGCACCGCACCTCCTCTTCCCTGTCGAAGAACAATCCAAGATTTATGGGCCTAACACTATCGCCTGCCGTAAGGGATGGTCTGGATGGCTTTTCGTGCTCGCTGGGCCCCACTGCTCGCTCTCTGCTTCGTCGCTGTTCCTTCGTTCCCGCAAAAGACTGCTTCAAATCCTGAAGTAAAGGTGAACACTCCAGCGATTACGGAAGAGGCCGGCTTCCCGGTGAAAGATCAGCTCACCTTGAGCAAATGCGGCGCCTGCCATGCAGCCGATGCCAAGGGAAACATGACCCGCATCTCCTACATTCGGACGACACCGGAAGGCTGGGAAGAAGCGATCAAGCGGATGATCCGGCTGAATGGTTTGCAACTGTCGCCGGAGGAAGCGCGGAGCATTCTTCGTTACCTCAGCGATCAGCACGGCATTGCTCCTGAAGAAAACGCCAAAGTTGCATATTTCTATGAGCATCGTATTGTCGATGAAAACATACCGAACCCTGAGGTAGCGCACGCGTGCGCGGCTTGCCATGCGCTGGCAAAACCGCTCTCCTGGCATAGGACCGCGGCCGACTGGCAGTATCTGGAAAACATGCACATCGCATTTTTTCCCGCAGCCCGGTTTACTGCCTTTGATCGGCCACCTCACCCCGACCCGGCGGTTGCGAAGGCTCCCACTCCCGCGGAGCAGGCGCTCGACTATATCGTGAAGAGCTCGCCGCTGCATACGACGGAGTGGTCGCAGTGGCAGGCATCGATGCAGGCACCCAAGCTCGCCGGCCGCTGGCTCATCTCCGGCAATCAGCCGGGGAAAGGTCCGTTCTTCGGCGAGATGACGATCGAGCCGAGCGCGAGCGGCGATTCCTTTACGACTAAGACCAAGCTGATGTGCGGCGATGGGGTGGGTCTGATGGATGCGACCGGCAAGGCCCTCGTCTACACAGGCTACGCATGGCGCGGACGCTCGACGGTGGACAAGGCGGGCACTGGGCCCGGCGCGCCGCAGAGCGTTCGCGAAGTGATGTCGCTCTCGAAAGACCAGAACGAGTTCACGGGACGCTGGTTCTGGGGCGAATATTCTGAATTCGGCATGGATGTGACCATGCGGCGGGCCACGTCAGCTCCCATGGTGATCGGCGTCGACAGGGGTTCGTTAAAAACGGGAACGGCCGATGCAACCATGCGTATTTATGGCGACGCATTTCCGACCGGCCTCACTGCAAGTGACGTGGACCTTGGCCCCGGGGTGAAGGTCACGAAGATTGTTGACCAACAGCCTGGCGTGGTCACGGTATCGGCGAGCGTGAGCGCCGATGCAACACCCGGCACGCGTAGGGTGGCGGTCAAGAACGCCAGCCTGCCGGCAGCCTATGCCGTTTACGACAAGATCGATTTCCTTAAGGTAACGCCCACCACGTCGATTGCTCACCTGGGCGGTGACCCGCACCCCAAAGGCTATGTTCAGTTCGAGACCATAGCGTATAGCAATGGTCCCGATGGCAAACCCAACACCGCGGATGATGTGTCCCTGGGCGCGGTGCCGGCCACCTACAAGATGGAGGAATTTGTCGCTTCCTACGGAGACGATGACACGGAGTTTGTGGGTTCCGTGGATGCCAAGACGGGACTCTTTACACCGGCCTCGGATGGGCCTGATCCGAAGCGCAAGTCGATGCGCAACAACTACGGTGATGTTTGGGTCACCGCCAGCTATGAATCGCTCAAAGGCAGAAGTTATCTGATTGTTGCTGTGCCCCAATACATTTCCTGGGATCAGCCGGAGGTAGCACAGTGACGTATTCGTTAGGCGAATTTCACCGGTTTCAAGGCGGAGGCCAGGACTTTCTCTATCTCGTTCCCAGCGGCGGCATCGTGGCGCTGGACGGGATGACGACCGAGATTCTGGAGCGGCTGGAGAAGACACCGCTTGACCGTGAAGAGCTGGTTGGCTATTTGTGCAGCCATGGCTACGTTGCGGATGAAGTGGAAGAGTGCCTCGATGAGCTACGCGAGGTGAGGGCGATCCGCAATGGCGCGCATGAGTACGCCAAATCCGAACCGTTGCCTGCGGCCTTTCCCTTGCAGACGATTGTGCTGAACGTGACCAACCAGTGCAACCTCTCCTGCCAGTACTGTTACGAATTCGGTGAGGATAAGGTCGCAACCCCTGAAGGTAAACCGAAGTTCATGGAGTGGGAGACGGCCAAACAGTCCGTCGAGTACCTGTTTGCAGAATCGCAGGGACGTAAAAGCGTGCACATCACTTTCTTCGGTGGGGAAACGTTGATGAATTTTCCTCTGCTCAAGCGAGTGGTGGAGTATGCACGCGCGCGAGCAGAAGAGTTGCAGGTGAAACTCGACTTCAGCCTAACCACGAATGCCACGCTGCTGACGCCGGCCATCATTGCCTATCTGGCTGAGAATGCCATCGGCGTGACGGTCAGCATGGATGGTCCCAAGGAGATGCAGGACAAGTTTCGCGTGTTTGCCAATGGGCGCGGCAGCTACGACATCATTAAGCCCAAGGTGCAGAACCTGCTGGCAGCGCATCGCACGCGTCCGATTGCGGCGCGCGTCACCATGACTTCCGGAGCTATGGATGTGCGGAAGATCTATCAGCACCTGAAGCACGAGCTGGGCTTCTACGAAGTCGGCTTTGCGCCAGTAACCACGTCTCCCAATCGGCTCTACTCCATTAATGAGCCGGGGATGGATAGCGTTCTGGAGCAATTCAGCGAGCTGGCGGACGAATACCTGGAATTCGCGCTGCGGGGCGAACACCACGGCTTTTCCAACGTGAGCGATACGCTGTCGGAGCTGCACCAGGGCGTGAATAAGTCGCTGCCCTGCGGCGCCGGGCTGGGTATGGTGGGGGTTGGTCCTTCGGGAGATATCGCTCCCTGCCATCGCTTTGTCGACTCAGACGAACATGTCCTGGGTAACGTGACTACGGGGATGGATCGGGAGAAGCAAGGCGCGTTCCTGGCCAAAGGGAATATCGACACCAAGTACGATTGCCACGAGTGTTGGGCGCGGCCGCTGTGCGCCGGCGGATGCCATCACGAGGCGTTCGTCCGCTACGGCGATACCGGGCACGCGAACCTTCACTATTGCGACTGGATCCGCACCTGGACAGATAAATGCCTGCGGGTGTACGGCGCGATTGCGGCGCAGAATCCCTCGTTCCTCGATCATTTTTCTGAAAGGAAGGCTTCATGAAGCATCTACGAGCCGTCAACCAGAAGGCGCAGCGTATCGAGCAGCAGGCAGAGGCTGCGAAGGAAGATATCGTTGCGCTGCAGGCTCCCGGCAACGCCGCCCCCAAGGTCCATGTTCCGATGGGATGCACCATCATCTTTTCGCCGGGATGGGAGACCGACTCCGCAGGCGGGACGGCCGGGCTGTGCCAGCCGGTGGAACGCGACATCTACGATTGCTACGCAACCTGCTTTTGGCCGGCGCAGGTGCCGGACCATCTCAACAATTCTCCCGACTGGACCAGCAAGTGCGCTTCGGCCACGAAGGACTGGCGCAACGTCGACATCGTTTTTCCTTAGAGGAGAAGCTTCATGCGTAAATTGTTTGCCTTGGCTGGTATTGGCCTCTGGGCGGCTACCGGGCTGGCGGCGTCCACGCCGTCACAGCTCATGTACCTGGGCGTGTGGCCGCATACGGTGCTGGTGATGGACTCGGTCGAGGGCAAGATTGTCGACAAGATCGAGCTGCCTACCGATATTGTTCGCACGCTGGTGCCGTCGCCGGATAACAAGATCCTGTATGCGTCGACGCTAAAGGACAACTCCATTGTTTCGATTGATCTTGCCACGCACAAAGTGCTCGATACGTTTGCGCTGAATACGCCAAGTACGAACTATCGGCTGGCTGGGTTCGCGGTAGATCCTACGGGGAAATTTCTTTACTCGTTCGCTACCCCTATCGTGAAGAAGATTGATCACTATGAAGTGGATCCGCCGCAGATCATCGAGATCAGCCTCGCGGCACGTAAGATCACACGCATTGTTCCCTATCCCAAGGATGAGCCAACACCGGCAGGGTATCGCAACACCATCCGGGTGTCTCCCGATGGCAAGCTGCTTTATCTTTTTCGCGACAGCATTCTGGTGTTCAACACCAGTGACTTCACGTTCGTAAAGAAGATTGAGCTGGCAAACCCCGCGGATCCTTCGACGGATGGGTCTTTTGCCGGTCTCGTGAATGATCCGAATGCACCGGCTGGGAAAGTGATCGGGATTTTTGATTCGTCCGATCCGTATGTGCACCGGCAAGTCTTTGGCATCGCGGAGATTGATCTGTCGGATATGAAGTTCGATTTGACCCCGGTGGGCCCGGCGGCTTCGGAGATGGAGCCGCTGTTGATGACCCCAGACCGCAAACTTGGGTATACGGTTTCGGTTTATGGGACTCAGGGGGATCGGGTCACGGAATTCTGGGTCTTCGACATGAAGACGAAAAAGATCATCAACCGGAAGCAGTTTTTGGGGCGGACCCGGCTGGCGTTTGGCATGACGGCGGATGGATCGAAGCTGATGATCTATAACGCGGGATTTGAGATTGAGTTGTATGACGCCAAGACGCTGGAGCTGGTACACACGATTAATTTAGAGGGAGACACTACTTCGAACCTGGTGGTGATGCCGCTGAAGAAGTCCGCCTAGTGGTCACTCGGTAGCCCGGTTCTGGAGACGATCGATGTCGATTCCTTTTGCACAATACAGGCGGGCTCTTGCCTATGTTGTCCCCTATTGGCGAGGGCTTCTTGTGGTGATGGTCCTGGGATTGTTTTCGACTGCGGTCGGCCTTGTGCAGCCCTACATTTCCCGGCTCTTGATCGATGATGCGCTGCTACGGCGCAACCTGCATGCGCTGACCGTGATCGCGATCGCCATGGTGGTGGTCACAATTGTTGGTTTCGTACTCAATATTGCTTCCAGCTACTACTACATACGGCTTTCGGCGGAATGCCTGTTTGATATGCGGCTGGCCGTGTACCAGCACCTGCAGCAGCTCTCCCCGCGCTACTTCGCCCATAGAAAACTGGGGGATATCGTTTCGCGGATTAACAACGATATCGGTGAAGTACAGCGGGTGTGCTCGGATACGTTGCTCTCCGTGCTGTCGAATGTACTGTTTCTGGCCGGCAGTATCGCGATCATGTCGTGGCTGAACTGGCGGCTGATGCTGGCCAGCATAGCGTTGCTGCCGGTTGGCATTTTTGCTTTGCGGCATTACCAGGGGCGGCTGACGATGCAAACGGCGGACCTGCGGCAGCGCAGTTCTGACCTGGGCAGCTTTCTGATTGAAAGCTTGATCGGGATGCGGTTGATTGTTGCCTCGGCTACGGAGAAGTACGAGGCGGAGCGATTTCGCGAGTATAACTCCAGCTTTATCCGATCTTTGCTGTCGATGCAGGTCACGTCCTTTCTGGCCAGCGCCATGCCGAGCACGGTGCTCACGCTCTCGACGGCGGTGGTGTTTCTGTACGGCGGAAAGCTGGTCATCGCACAGCAACTGACCATCGGCGGCCTGGTGGCATTCATGGCGTATCACCTTAAGCTACTGTCACCGGTGCAGAATCTGCTGGGTATCTATACCAACCTGCTTACCGGCGGGGTTTCACTGGGGCGAGTGTTTGAGGTTATGGACGTTCCCGTCGAGGTGAAGGAGGTTGCATCTCCCGTACCGTTACCTTTGGTGCGGCACGCGGTCTCGTTCGAGCAGGTTCGTTTTCGTTACACGCCGGATGTGCCGGTGTTGCGAGATGTTTCCTTTACTATTCCGGCGGGGCAGATGTGCGCCATTGTCGGCTCCAGCGGTGCGGGCAAATCGACGATGGCGGATTTGCTGCTGCGTTTCTATGACGCGGACTCCGGCGTAATCGCGATCGACGGACAGGATATTCGCGAGCTTCGGCTGGAGGATTTGCGAAGGCAGGTTGCCATCGTTGAACAGATGCCGCACTTTTTTCGAGCGAGCATTCGGGAAAACATTGCGTATGGACGGCCAGAGGCGACGCTCGAAGAAATTCGTAGTTGCGCGGCGGCAGCGGCGATCGATGGCTTCATTCAATCGCTGCCACAAGGATACGAGACCATGCTCGGGGAGCGCGGGCTTACGCTGTCCGTGGGTGAACGGCAGCGCATCGCCCTGGCGCGTGCATTGCTGCGCGATCCGCGGATCCTGATTCTGGATGAGCCCACCTCTGCGCTCGACCCCGCTTCCGAGGCTGCTGTGACCCGGGAATTGACGAATGTGCTGCGCGGGCGGACGTCGATTCTCATTACTCATCGCATGGCCCTGGCAGAGTTGGCGGATATGATCGTCGTGCTTGAGGATGGCCGCGTGTTTACGTCCCAACAGGTGAGCGCTTGAGCAGGATCGCCGTTTTGGATAGTGGGGTGTGTTGCACGCATCCGCACGTGGGGAAAATTGTCGATGGAGTCACGATTACCAGCGATGGCGTTGCTGCCGGGTATGACGATGTCTTAGGTCACGGTACCGCGGTGGCCTCCGTCATTCATTTCGTGAACCCGGAGGCGGACCTGGTCGCGGTCAAGATTTTCGACCGCAAACTGGCGACCAGCCTTCCTGTGGTGATCCGAGCCATCGACTGGTGTTTGGAGCAGGATATCCAGGTGATCAATCTCAGCCTCGGTACGGTGAATCCAGAGCATCGGCGAGGGTTTGAAGAGGCAGTAGAGCGCTGCGCGGCGGCGGGAACCGTGATTGTTTCGGCTCTGGAGATGAATGGGGTCGCTGCTCTCCCGGGTTCGTTGGATGGGGTTGTGGGTGTGGTGGAGGCAGAGGAGTATGCCTCTCTTGAGCGGAATGGAAAGATAGTCTATTCGGCTCCTCCGTATCCACGGAATATTCCGGGGGTTCCTCGGGAACGGAACCTTTCCGGTGTGAGCTTTGCCGTGGGTCGTGTCTCAGCGGAGATCGCGCGGCGCTAGTTGCTCTTCGGCTATCTCGCAGATGGTGTGGAGTAGGAATTTGTGCCCTTCCTGGATGCGGGCGGTTACGTTACCTTTGACTAATAATTCTATGTCGGCCATGCCGGCGCATTTGCCGCCATCGCGGCCCAGAAACGCGATGGTCTTTACATCCAGAGTCTTTGCAGCTTTGAGGGCACGGACGATGTTTTCGCTTCTGCCACTGGTGGTGAAGGCAACCAAGACATCGCCCGGTTTTCCGTAGGCTTGTACCTGGCGGGCGAAAAGATCCTGAAAGTCGTAGTCATTGCCGATGGCCGTCAGATCGCCGCCATTGGTGGCTAAGGAGATCGCCGGATAGGCACGGCGATCGCGGTCGAAACGCACCACAAACTCGGTGGTGAGATGCGAGGCGTCGGCGGCGCTGCCGCCGTTGCCGCAAGCCAGTAGTTTTTGCCCGGAAAGCAAAGCAGCCGCGATGGTATTCGCGGCCGCTTCTACTTCAGTTTCCAGTGTTGCCAGTTGCTGCAGCGTTTCCATCGCAGCGGCGATGTTCGCTTTCAGAACCACGTTAGACTCCGATCACGCCGCAAAGCTCTTTCACAGCGTCCGCGCTCTTCTTGAGCCCGGCAGCTTCCTCCGCGGTGAGCTTGATCTCTATGATCTGTTCCAGACCACGCTCGCCGAGTTTGCAGGGGACGCCAACGTAGAGACCATGAATACCGTACTCCCCTTCGAGATAGGCGGCGCAGGGCACGATCTTCTTCTTGTCTTTGAGGATGGCTTCGACCATCTCCACTGCTGCGGCGGAAGGTGCGTAGTAGGCACTGCCGGTCTTGAGATGCTTGACGATCTCTGCTCCGCCGTCCCGTGTCCTCTGTACCAGGCGATCCACCGTGGCCGCGTCCATCAGTTCGGTGATCGGGATGCCGGCTACGGTGGAGTAGCGCGGTAACGGTACCATGGTGTCGCCGTGGCCACCGAGCACAAAGGCGGTTACGTTCTCCACCGAGACCTTCAACTCTTCCGCGATAAAGGTGCGGAAACGGGCGGAGTCGAGAATCCCGGCCATGCCGATGACCCGCTCGCGGTTGAACTTCGAGAGCTTATAAGCCGCCTGGGCCATCGCGTCCAGGGGGTTGGATACGATGATCAGGATGGCATTGGGCGACGCCGCGACTACCTTGCCCACGACTTCGGACATGATCTTGTAGTTGGTGTGCAACAGGTCATCGCGGCTCATCCCCGGCTTGCGGGGAATCCCGGCGGTGATGACGACGATGTCGGAATTGGCGGTGTGCGCGTAGTCATTGGTGCCGACTACGTGCACGTCCCGCTTCTCAATGGGGAGCGCCTCCAACAGATCGAGGCCCTTACCCTGGGGAACGCCCTCGACCACGTCGATCAAGACGATGTCTGCCAGCTCCTTGGCCGCGATCCAGTGGGCCGCGGTGGCGCCCACATTGCCTGCTCCTACAATGGATACCTTCTTACGCATATTTCTCCTAACCCATGTTCTCGATCATGCGGGTAGCAAACTCGCTGGTCTTTGCTTTGGTCGACCCCGGCATCTGCCGCTCGAAGTCGTAGGTGACGTACTTCTGCTGGATGGTTTTTTCGAGCGCGGTCTCGATCAGCTTGGCCGCCTCTTTCCAACCCAGAAATTCAAACATCATGACGCCGGAGAGCATCACCGAGCCCGGATTGATTACGTCTTTATCAGCATACTTGGGCGCGGTGCCGTGGGTGGCTTCGAAGACAGCGTAGCCGTCGCCGATGTTGGCTCCCGGAGCAATACCGAGTCCGCCCACCTGGGCTGCGCAGGCGTCTGAAATGTAATCGCCGTTGAGGTTCGGGCAGGCGAGGACGCTGTACTCCTCGGGGCGAATGATCACCTGCTGGAAGATGGAGTCGGCGATGCGATCGTTGATGAGCAGCTTCTTCTTCCATTGGCCGTTGCCGTGGGTTGCACCGATGGTATCGATCACGTCCTTCACGCTCTTGTAAAGTTCCGCGCGGAACTCGTCGGAACCGAAGGCGATGCCGGGCTCGATCAGAGCAGCGTTTTCTTCGACCGTCAATTTTGGATTGGCTTCCAGGTTGCCAAGGATCCAGCTTTCGGTTTCGGTTACGGTGTGCTCGCGGAATTCCTGGGTGGCCACTTCGTAGCCCCACTCGCGGAAGGCGCCCTCGGTAAACTTCTGGATGTTGCCCTTATGCACCAGGGTAACGGACTTGCGCTTGTTTTCCAGGGCGTACTTGATGGCGTAGCGGACCAGGCGCTTGGTGCCGAAGATGGAGATCGGCTTGATGCCGACGCCGGAGTCCTCGCGCACTTTCTTTTTGCCGCCCTTGAGCATGTCGTTGTTCAGGAAGTCGATCAGCTTCTTAACTTCGGGACTTCCCTGCTTAAATTCGATACCGGCATAGACGTCTTCTGTGTTCTCACGGAAGAGGACCACATCGAGCTTTTCGGGATATTTCACCGGGCTGGGGACGCCCTGGTAGTACTTGACGGGGCGAACGCAGGAATAAAGGTCGAGGATCTGCCGCAAGGCAACGTTGAGGGAACGGATGCCGCCTCCTACGGGAGTGGTAAGGGGTCCCTTGATGGAAACGCGGAGATCCCGGGCCGCGCTGACCGAATCATCGGGCAGCCAGTTGGAAAATTGCGAGAAGGCCTTTTCGCCGGCGAAGATCTCGAACCACTTGACCGACCTGCGGCCGCCGTAGGCTTTCTCGACCGCCGCGTCGAACACCCGCTGCGAGGCGCGCCAGATGTCACGGCCGGTACCGTCGCCTTCAATGAAGGGAATGATGGGATGGTCTGGGATGTGGTATTTGCCGTCAGCATATTGAATCGCCTCGCCGCCCGTGGGCAAGGGAAGACCGTTGTAGCTTTTTTGCATGAGTTTGAATCTCTCCGAACGAATAGTCAGGCTATAGCATTTTGACTTCTGGTGTATACAGGGCGACCGGCCCGGGCGCGGCTTTTCCTAAAGGAAAAGACGCACTTCGCTACCCCTACCTATGCCGAGTAGAAGTGAAAATGCTTCATTCCCATGGTAAGGGAGAGGCAACGCGGTGAGGGAGTAATCTGTATATATGCGTTCCTGGGTGGTGTTGGTCTTGGTTGCCGGTTTCCTTGCGCATGCGGGAGCGCAGCAGTATTCCGCCGACAAGCCTGTGGGGACGGCGGCGCAGTCGACTCCTGCTTTTCTGAAGGATGCGGGCGTTGACCAGAATTTGAGCAAGCAGCTTCCGCTAAACGATCACTTTGTCGATTCGAACGGGAGTGACGTGAGTTTGGGCACGTATTTTTCGCATCGGCCGGTAGTGATGGCGCTGGTGTATTACAAGTGCCGGATGCTTTGCCCCCAGGTTCTGAGTGGGCTCGGGAAAACACTACGGCAGGTGGCGTTTACGCCGGGCAAGGATTATGACGTCGTGGTGACGAGCATCGATCCCATGGATACTCCCGCGGATGGCGCGGTAGAAAAGACCCGGTTTTTGCAGTCGATCGGGCAGGCTGACGCCGGTTCGAGCGTACATTTTCTTACCGGACAGCAGGGGGCTATTACGGATCTGGCGAAAGCTACCGGGTTCAATTACATCCGCGTGCCGGGGCCGGATGGGAAGATGGATCAGTTTGCCCACTCGAGTGTGATCATGATCGCAACTCCGGATGGGCGGATGTCGAAGTATCTGTTCGGGATTGATTATCAGCCGCGGGATGTGCGGCTGGCGGTGATTGAGGCTAGCAATCATCATATTGGGTCGGTGAGCGACCTGATTTTGCTGTATTGCTGCAATTACAGCCCTACCGCCGGTAAATATACGGTTTCGATCCTGCGGGTGATGGGTTTAGCGGGGATGGGATCGCTGTTTATGCTGGTGGCGCTGTTGTATGCGCTGTCGCGGAAGTCCAAGGGTACGGTTACTCACGCGTAAAGCCGTGATTCTGAGCTTCAACCCTGACAAACCGCAGGTCCGTCCACTCCGCTTCACTGCTCCACTCCGCTTCGCTGCTCATGGACAAAGGGTAACGATGGTCAATTCGACCTGGACGGTTGTGGGTTTTCCCACATCTCGCCAACAACGGGCGAGATATGGGGCACCCCCAGTTGTGGCTACGGGAACTGAGCCGGTCTTTTCCTCAGTCGGCGACCATCAGTTGGCCGGGGATGATTGGGCGGGTGCGGGGCAGCTTACCTCGGGCTGCGGCGGCGCCTACGGCGATCAGGGTCAATACGAAGATGGCTAGCTTGAGCTGGTTAGTCGCTGCGGATCTGGGCAGGGTCTTCCAGAGCACCAGAAGGATGGTCTGGGAGATGACCGCAGCCCAAACGGCACCGTAGAAATAGCGACGCTCAATTCCCTCCCCTTTGGTCGAACGCCTCACCCTTGGCAAAACTCCTAAGAGTCCCAACAGTAGTACCGCTGCGCAGACGGGAAAGTAGGCGCGCAGGTAGAGCTGCTTCATCACCCAGTTTCCGGTAATGGCGGCAATCACCAGGCCGGCCAGGTTGAGCAGCACGAAGGTGATGACGGCGTTCCAGGCGAAGCTGTAACAAATCTTGCGGTAGAGAGGGTTGGGCTTGTCTTCCGTGAAGCGCAGGATGTACGGCCGCGGCTCGACTCCAGGCAACTGGCCGAAATAGCCGGCGATGACGACGCCGATGATCACCAGCGACAGCCAGAGGAGATTGTTGCGGCTGCCTCCGTGGGCGAAGAGGTCGAAGGTGAGCGGGCCAGGCGCGAGAAAGAAGACCCAGATCCAGATGGGCAGGTGGGCGATGCGGTAGCGGACGGTGTTGCGCTCGCGCATCTTGCGTTGTTCCGCGTACTCGACCTTGATGGGCATCCCTGTTATTTTCCATCAACTGTGGTGGGTTCCGCATCTATTTATAGGTTTGTGTTAGGTTCGTTTTCAGAGGAATTCGGCATTGGGCAAGAGCATGGTCCCGAAGCGTTTGTTTTTGACGAAAGGCGTCGGGAAACACAAAGAACGGCTCACATCCTTCGAACTGGCGCTGCGCGATGCCGGCATCGCGGCGCAAAACCTGGTTCGAGTTTCTTCGATTTTTCCGCCGCAGTGCAAGCTGATCACCCGAAAAGAAGGGCTCAAGTACCTTTCGCCGGGAGAGGTGGTGTTTGCCGTGGTAGCGGAGAACTCAACCCGCGAGCCGCACCGGCTGGTGGTTTCAAGCATTGGCGTTGCGATCCCGTCAGATCGCAACACTTACGGTTACCTGAGCGAGCATCACAGCTTCGGAGAGGCCGAGGATCAAGCCGGCGAGTATGCCGAAGAGCTGGCGGCCGAAATGCTGGCCACCACGCTCAACGTTGACTTCGATCCCGACAAGAGCTGGGACGAGAAGAAAGAGATGTATCGCATCTCCAACAAGATAGTCCGCACCGCCAACATCACGCAGTCGGCGGTCGGCGATAAACGAGGGCTCTGGACGACGGTGATTGCCGCGGCCATCCTGATTTTCGAGTAAGACATGACGACGATGAAGAAATATCGCGTGGGTGTGGTGCAGATGTCCTGCTCGCCCGACCCCGACGCTAATTTGGACAAAGCCGCGGATCGCGTGCGCGAAGCCGCTCGCGGCGGCGCCAATATCGTGTGCCTGCCGGAACTGTTCCGGGCACAGTATTTTTGCCAGCGTGAAGATGTTGCGCTGTTTGATCTCGCGGAGCCGATTCCAGGCCCATCCACTGAGCGCCTCTCTGCGGTAGCGAAGGAAGAGAAAGTTGTGGTGGTCGCTTCCCTATTCGAGCGGCGCGCAGCCGGGCTTTACCACAATACGGTGGCGATGCTCGAGAGCGATGGATCGCTGAAGGGGATTTATCGCAAGATGCACATACCCGACGATCCGCTCTACTACGAGAAGTTTTACTTCACGCCGGGAGATCTTGGGTTCAAGGCCTTCGACACTTCGATTGGCCAGGTGGGTGCGTTGATCTGCTGGGACCAGTGGTATCCGGAAGCAGCGCGCATCACTGCGCTCAAGGGGGCCGAGTTGCTGTTTTATCCCACGGCGATCGGCTGGCATCCGGCGGAGAAAGAGCCTTTCGGCAAGGCGCAATATGAGGCGTGGCAGACGATCCAGCGCGCGCATGCGATCGCGAATGGTGTCTACGTGGCGGCGGTGAATCGCGTGGGCCACGAACAAGGCGACGTGCGCGGCAATCGCGCGCCTGGGGTTGGACTGGAGTTTTGGGGTGGGTCGTTTATTGCCGATCCGTTTGGACGCGTGCTTGCCCAGGCTCCGCATGACAGCGAAGCGATCCTGATTGAAGAAGTAGACCTGGCGGTGCTCGAAGATACGCGGCGGAATTGGCCCTTTCTGCGTGATCGCCGGATCGATTTCTATCCGCCGATCGCGGCGCGCTTTCTTGACGAGACGCCATGAATCCGCGCGAACAAGGCTACCGCATGCCTGCGGAGTGGGAGACTCACGCCGCTACCTGGCTGGCGTGGCCACATAACGCCGAAGATTGGCCGGGACGGTTTCACCCAATTCCCTGGGTTTACTGCGACATCATCCGCCACCTTTCGCGTGTGGAGGATGTGCATCTTCTGGTGAATGACGCGGCCACCGAGCAGAGGGTGCGCGGCATGCTGGGCAAGGTCGGCGCCCACCTCGGTCGCGTTCATTTTCACCAGTGGCCTACCAACCGGGTCTGGATGCGGGACTCCGGGCCAATCTTCCTCAAGAAAGACGGGGTCAAGAAGGACGGTTCGGTCGGCATCACTGATTGGCGTTTTAATGCCTGGGCGAAGTATGAGGACTGGCAGCTGGATGACCAACTTCCGCTCAAGGCGGCAGAGCTGCTCCACATGCCGCATTGGAGCCCGGAGTTCCCGCAAGGGCATCGCGTGGTGCTCGAAGGCGGCAGTATTGACGTGAATGGCAGCGGCACCCTGATCACCACCGAGGAGTGCCTGCTTAGCCTGGTGCAGCAGCGTAATCCCGGGCTGAGCCGCGAGGATCTGGAGCGGGTGTTTCACGATTACCTTGGGATCGACCAGGTGCTGTGGATGGATCGCGGCATCGCCGGGGATGATACCCATGGCCACGTGGACGACATCACTCGTTTCGTTAGTACCGGTACCATTGTCACGGTCACGGAGCCGAATGCGGCGGACGAGAATCATCTTCCGTTGGCTGAAAATCTGGATCGCCTGCGTTCGGCTCGAAATCCTCAGGGCAATCCATTCACCATCGTCGAATTACCCATGCCGTCGCCGGTTGTCTTCCATGGCCAGAGGCTGCCCGCGAGTTACGCTAACTTTTACATCGCGAATGGATTGGTGTTGGTGCCCACCTTCAACGATGCCAACGATCGCAAGGCACTGAATGTGCTGGCTGACGTTTTCCCTGGGCGCGAGGTGGTTGGGATTCACTCCGGGGATCTGATCTGGGGCCTGGGTACGCTGCACTGCATGAGCCAGCAGCAGCCGGCTGGGGAATGACGGACGCGGAAGGGCTGCGTCTGGCGCTGGAGCAAGCACGCGCGGCCGGGGCCGCGGGCGAAGTCCCTGTGGGCGCGGTGGTGGTCGAGAACGGCGTGGTCGTGGGCCGGGGGCAGAACCGGGTGCTCCGCGACCTGGATCCCACAGCCCATGCTGAGATTGTCGCCCTGCGCGAGGCTGCCCGCACGCTGGGGAACTACCGGCTTGGCGGGTGCGAGATTTTCGTTACTTTGGAACCGTGCGCCATGTGTGCCGGGGCCATGGTCCACGCCCGCGTAAACCGGCTGATTTTTGCTGCGGATGACCCTAAGGCGGGTGCCGCTGGATCGGTGCTGGAAGTTCTCAACCATCCTCGGCTGAATCATCAAATGGTGGTGACCAGCGGGGAGCTGGCGGAAGAGAGCGCTGAGCTGTTGCGGGAGTTTTTTCGGCTTCGGCGGTAAGTTCGGTAGGCCCGTCCTTCGTGGCTACCGCGGGAATTCCCCTGGGGTATCCCACCTTTGATCGCGGGCTGCGCCTTGGCCAAGGACCTTGCCAAGGTATGATTAGGGGATGAATGTTCTGGTCTATTCTGCGTCCTGGTGCAGGGATTGCCGCGAAGCGAAACGATTCCTCGAGAAGCACCAGATTTCCTATACCGAAATCGACATTGAGGTCACTCCCGGGGCCGCAGACGAGGTTCTGCAACACGTTGGCAAACGGGCCATTCCGCAATTTGTCATCGACGGCAAATGGATTCAGCCGTACCGGCCTGGCCGCGGTTTCCTGCACGAAGAGATGAGCCAGTTCTTTGGCGTCGCTCTACGACGCTAACGCGCCGGGGTCATTCAGGATTGCCCGCGCATCCTGTTCATCCACAGGGCTGACTTGCAGCTGCAAGCCTCCCAGATTACTTCCGTACAACAAGGCAGCATTTTCCCCGACCAGGAAGCTGGTAATTCCGGCCGAGTCGAGGCGTGTCTTGGCCAGGTCAGCTTCCATGGCATCGCCGTAGCGTTCAATTGTGATCAGTTCCGGTTGTTCACTCATAATGAGTAAGATGCAGCGGACGATAGAATAGTTCTGTGATCAGACGATATACGCGGCCCGAAATGGGCCGCATCTGGAAAGAAGAGAACAAGTACAGGATGTGGCTGGAAGTGGAAGCCACAGCCTCAGAAACCCTGGCCGAAGCCGGGATCGTACCTGTTTCCGCCGCTCACGCCATCCGCGCCTACGGCGATGTGGACGTCGCCCGCATCAAGGAAATCGAAGACGAAGTGAAACACGACGTCATCGCCTTTACGACCGCGATGGCGGAGAAAATCGGTCCGGAAGCACGATGGTTACATTACGGACTGACTTCGAACGACGTGGTCGATACCGCGCAGGCGCTGCAGATTAAAGCCGCTTCGGCCCTTATCCGCCAGGGGATTTTGGCGTTGGCCGCGGTGCTCCGCCGGCGCGCCCTCGAGTTCAAGCACACCCCCACCATCGGGCGTACCCACGGCATCCATGCCGAGCCAACGACCTTCGGCCTCAAGCTACTCAACTGGTATGCCGAGGTAATGCGCGACCTGGTCCGCTTCGATGCCAGTGCAGAAGACATGCGCGTAGGCAAGCTCTCCGGCGCGGTGGGTACCTTTGGCCACCTCAAGCCAGAACACGAAGCCAGCATTTGCGCCAAGCTTGGCCTCCGCCCGGCTCCCGTCGCCACCCAGGTGATCCAGCGGGACCGCCACGCGGCCTATATCTGCACCCTGGCCGTTCTCGGATCTACTTTGGATAAGATCGCGGTCGAGGTTCGCCACTTGCAACGAACCGAGGTGCGAGAGGCAGAAGAGTTCTTTTCTGAGAAGCAGAAGGGCTCGTCTGCGATGCCGCATAAGAAGAACCCCATCACTTCGGAGCAGATCAGCGGGCTTGCGCGCGTGATGCGCAGCAACGCACAGGCCGCGCTCGAAAATGTAGCGTTGTGGCACGAGCGGGATATCTCGCATTCCTCGGTTGAGCGCATCATCTTTCCTGACTCGACCATCCTTGCGGACTACCTGCTTGCGAAAACCACCTCGTTGATCGACAAGCTGCTGGTCTATCCCAAGCGCATGCTCAAAAACCTGGAGAGCACCGGCGGCCTTATATTCTCCGGCCAACTGCTACTCGACCTGACCGAGGCGGGTATGTCGCGGGAAGACGCCTACCGCCTGGTACAGGCCCACGCCATGCGGGCGTGGAAAGAGGACCTGGTCTTCCGCGACCTGGTGGCCGAGGACGCGGCCATCAGCAGCCTTCTGCCGAAGTTGGAAAAGACCTTCGACTACGAACGCCAGCTCAGCAACGTGGATGCGATTTTCGATCGAGTGCTGCAGTGAAGAACCTCACCGTCGCGATGACCGGCGCCAGCGGATCGGTTTTCGGTCAACGCATGCTGCAGGCGTTGGAGCGCGACCCGCGCATTGCTCGCGTCAACTTTATCGCCTCGGAAAATTCGCTGCGGGTGATGGCGGAGGAACTCCAGCTCAGCGGGCGCAATGAACTGGTCGCGAAGTTAATGGGCAAGCCTTCCGGCAAGGTGCACCAATTGCCGGAGAACGACGTCGGAGCGGGACCGGCGAGCGGGAGCTATCCCTCCGACGGCATGATTGTGCTGCCGTGCAGCATGGGAACGCTGGCAGGAATCGCCAACGGGATGGCTTCGAACCTCATCGAACGGGCGGCCGATGTGTGCCTGAAGGAGCGGAGGCCGCTGGTGCTGTGCGTCCGCGAAACCCCCTTCAACAAGATTCATCTGCGCAACATGACGCTGGCTGCGGATGCCGGTGCGGTCATCTTTCCAGTCATTCCTGCTTTTTACAACCAGCCGATGAACTCGTCGGAGATGGCGGAGCAATTCGTCTGCCGGGTGCTGGCACATATCGGATTGCCGCAACCGGACGCCTATGTCTGGAAAGCCGATCAGTGAGCCTTACCGGGAATCTGGCGGACCAGGGCCATACGCGCGGGTTGCGCATTGAGGAAGTCCACTAGGCTGGGCCCCACCTGCGCAGCGCACTGCCCCGGCGCCAGGTGGCCGCAGTCGCCGTAGATATCCAGCACTGACTGGGGTATGAGCGCGTGCAGTTTGTAGCCAACCGCCAGTGGGATCAGCCGATCCTGCTCTCCCCAGCCAATCAGCACCGGCATCGTGAGCGAGCCAACCTGATCATCCACCAAGTCCACCCCGGTCAGCATGGACTGCAAGCTGCGATCGACCACCCAGCCGATACGAACCTGACGCCGAAGCAGCGCCATGGCGAGAAAGCTGGGCAGCGGCTTAGGGTGAGGAACCAGCAATTCCTCGATCGCCGCGAGGTCATTCTGTGAGGCGGGTTGGAAGAGTGCGGGATCGAAACCTAATTTGAAACGCAGTCCGGCGCTATCGAAGAGCACGAGGCGCCGCACCTGCTCGGGATGCTGCAAGGCGACGCGCATCGCGATCCATCCCCCCATCGACCAACCTGCAAGGTCGACCTGGGGCAGATGCTGCTGGGCGAGGAAATGTTCAACCAACAACGCCTGGCTGGCGATGGAATAGTTGCCGTCTTTCGGTTTGTCGGAGAGCCCGTAGCCCAACAGGTCCACGGCGTAAACGCGGTGGCCTCCGTTGAGCAGGGCCGGGATCAGATTGGCCCAGTCCGCGGCGCGGCTCCCCAAGCCATGGATCAGCAGCACGGGCCGGCCGGAGCCACCCACCTGGTAGTGCAATCTGTGGCCATCGACGGTGACGAATTCACTGTGCATGCCGTGCAAGCGAAGGCTGGCATCCAGGCCGCGGTCCACGAGCCAGAGCGGGTTGCGCCAGGCTATTACGGCAAAAATCAACGCCAGCGAAAGCAGGACAAGGACAAACCCGCGGCCGACCCTTCTGGTGTTCCCCTGCAAACGCATGCTACCTATTCCTCAATCCTTCAATCGAAAGGCCTTCTCAATGACCCGCAGTGTTACCGGAGCCAAGCCATACGCACCCGGCTTATCCAAATCGTTTTGACTGACCCAAACCGCATCGTCGGCATCGCTTCCGCCGCAAAGCACGCCGCCAGTCACACGGCACAAGAAATCCACCAGCACGTAGTGGTAGCGAATTTGCCTTGAGTCCTGATCCCGCGTAATGCGATCCAGAACCTCAACGACGCTTTCCGGCACCACGGTCAGGCCGGTCTCTTCCAGCACCTCACGCACAATGCCCTGCTGCAACGTCTCGCCTAGCTCCAAAGCGCCGCCGGGCAGCGACCATTCCCCCTTGAGGGGCTCATGGCCACGGCGCACCAGCAGAACCTTTCCATCGTCGATCACCACGGCGCCTATGCCAACAATGGGCGCTTCGGGGTACTCTCGACGCACAGAAACGGCCTCTTAGTTTTTGGGGAGACGTTTGTTACAACGAGGTTAATATTACTCTGAAAACTTGATCGGCTTGCCATATTCTTCGGCAAAAACCGTGCGCCCCATATTGAAGCGCTCACCGTAGTACTTATCCGACCCCTTGAGGTGGCCAATGCCCAGAAGGGCGACGACGCTGTAGCTGAGAGGCAGCTTCAGAACCTCGTGCACTTTATCCTGCTCGAAACCTTCCATGGGAGCGGTATCGTAGCCGAGCACTTCCGCCATGAGCAGCATGTGGGTGAACGCCAACATCACCTGACGGTTGAGCCACAGCGGCATATTCGTATGATTTGAAAGATAGTTAGGGATTGTGCTTTTGGCCTGTTCGGCGTAGTTTTCGGGCATGCCGCCGAGGCGGCCGAGACGCAGCATCTCGTCCAAATCGCCGCTGCGCCAGCCGTCGGCGTCTCCGCAGGCCACGATCATGGCAGAGGCTTCTTCCACCTTCGCCTGGTTGTAGCAGGCAGCCCGCAGCCGCTTTTTCTGTTCCGGGCTGCGCACGACAATAAAGCGCCAGGGCTGCAGGTTGTAGCTACTCGGCGCCTGCAGGCCAGTCTGCAAAATCTTCATCAGGTCGGTGTCGGGGATCGGGGCCCCATCGAAGCTGGGGGATGCCCTTCGCTCGGCGATTGCCCGAGACAATGGCTTCTCACTCTCGTATCCCATCTAGTGAATCTCGCTCATCGCCACTTCGTTGCCAAAGGGCCGCTGGTTAGGGGCCTCAGCGAAGACCCAGAGCCCGTGGAAGCCGTCTCGCAGTTCGGGATGTGCCTGGAGCATGGCTTTCATCACTTCCAGGTTGCGCGCGCGGGTGGCGACCGGATCGGCCGCATCGGTCGCGTTGTAATGGATCACCAGATCTAAACCGCCCAGTGAACCATCGCTATGCAGGTCGTTGACGGCAAAGGTTTTGCCGTCTCCAGGCAGCTGCATTGGTTGGGTACCGGGCAGACCGTCGGGGCGGGTGCCGGTGGTTTCCTGGTCTAATTTGTCGAGATTGGTGCTGGTAAGAAAGTCAGCCGGCGTGGCCAGGTAGGCTGCGATGGAGTAATAGAAGTAGGCATTCCATTTCTGCCCCTTCTGGGCGAAGCCACGCGCCTTGGCCCAATACCAGACACTGTCGTGGCCAGCCATCAGCAACGGCTTGACGAAGAAGCCGGCCAACTGCCAGTCGCCATTCTTCTGCAGCAGGAAGGCCATCTGCTGCGGATCTTTCACCCCGGTCGCATGCACGATGACTACCGCGTATTTGCCCTGGGGAAGCTGCGGGATGGTGAAATCCACGTGCAGCGGCGCACCGGGAACGCCACAGAAGAATTGCGTGTCTTCGGCAGCGGTTTTTAGATCAGAAGCGTCGAGGCTATAGAGCGCGTCTATTGTCAGGGTGGAACCGTTGATCAGCGGAGCCGTGCGGGCGATTGTGGCGGACATGCCTTCAAACTGGGCTTTCACTGTCAGGGCCTCGACCGCGGCGGGATTGCCACTCTGCACCGCCGCGCCGATGTTTTTGGCGGCTTGCACCAGGGCCGTACGGTCGGCTTCTGTCATTTGGCTTTGCGTCGTACAGGTAACAGCCAGGAGCTGCCCGGAAATGGGAAAGGCCAGTGCCAACAAAAGTGCAAAGCGCAACGACGTGGTGATAGGCAGTGACATGGGGTTCATTTCAGGCACCGGAGACTCGCTCTCCGGTGCGGCCACTGCTAGTCTAGTACACAGAAGGCTGGGTCCGAGCGGTATGAGGATTGGGTGCTCAAATCGACAGTTGGCTCACAGTAGACTGATCCTATGGTTGGCGCTCGCCGCGTCGGGGTTGCAGGCGCAGAGCGTTCCGGGACGTTTGCGGGGAGTACCGAACCAACCAGCAGCCAGGCCGGCGGCCACAACCCCAGCCACCCCTGCGGGGCAGCCGCAAATGGCGCCCGCCCCAGTAAGCCAACCCACTTCTCTCCTGCAACAACCGGCGCAGCAAGCGCGAGTGACGTTGAGCGGGGCGAGTTTGTCGATTCACGCGGACAATTCCAGCCTGAGCGCGATTTTGCACGACATCGCGAGCAAAAGCGGGATGAAGATCGAGGGACTGGGTAGCGATGAGCGGGTGTTTGGCACCTTCGGACCTGGTGCGCCTCGCGATGTGATTGCAGATTTGCTCAACGGCACTGCGTATAACGTGGTTTTGCTGGGCGATTTGAACAACGGTGCACCACGAGAGCTGATTCTTTCGCCAGCTACGCATGCGGGCGGCGCGGTTGCTGCGCCGATGGCGCAGACGAACTCCGAAGATGCGAATAACGACACAGAACCTGCCGAGCCGCCTCCACAACAACCAGAGATGCCGCCGGAGCAGCAGAGTGGGGCTCCCCCTGCGAATGGGGTAAAGACACCGCAGCAGTTGTTTGAGCAGCTGCAACGCATGCGGCAAAACCAGGCGCAACAGCCGCAAGATCAACAGCAACAGCAGCAGCCGCCGCAACAATAGAAGGACAGGATTTCAGGTTGGAGAAGGAAAGGTAAGGGGCTTTGCCCATCGGGTTCAACCCATGTACGCGAAGGTCACGAACATGGGCGGCCGCCAGCGGGCAACGTTAGGTTGAGTGCGCCACCAGAAGCTAGACCTGCGCTACCTGGGTCTCGGCCTTGGCGCTCTCGGTGGAGAGGCGAGCGTGGAAACGGAGGACATCAAAGAAGGTTTTGCAGCAGACATAGCCCAGCATTACACCTAGCGCGAGAGCAGCGATTGCCGCACAAAAAATCATCAACATACTTACATCGAATTCCATAGTGGCCCTTCAACCCGGAGTATTTTCGCCCTTTCGTGCAGTTCGCTCTCGCTCTCTCAGTGTGTCATTGTTACAGACAGCAGCCTTACGTTGACCCTCATTTTTGTTGCCGACTAAGATACATACATTAGTTACCCTGATGCCTATTACTCATATCACCGTGCGCGGAGCGCGTCAGCATAATCTGCGCGACGTCAGTATTCGAATTCCCCGCAATACGCTTACCGTCGTAACTGGCCTCTCTGGATCCGGCAAGTCTTCACTGGCTTTCGACACCATCTATGCCGAAGGTCAGCGGCGTTACGTGGAAACCCTCTCCGCCTACGCCCGCCAGTTCCTCGACCAGATTGAGCGCCCCGACGTGGACTCCATCGAAGGTCTCAGCCCGGCCATCTCGATCGAACAAAAAACCACCAGCCGCAGCCCGCGATCCACTGTCGGCACCATCACGGAGATCTATGACTATCTCCGCCTGCTGTTCGCGTCGATCGGGATTCCTCACTGCCCCAAGTGCGGCAAACCGATTTCGCGTCAATCCGCCGAACAAATCGTGGAGCGGATTCTTTCCCTGGCTCCCGGTGAACGCGTCATCATTTACGCGCCCATCGTTCGCGGCCGTAAGGGAGAGTTCAAAGACCTGCTCGACGAACTCGATCAGCAGGGCTTTCGCGCTCGCATTGACGGTGAGATGCGAGATCTCACCGACTCCATACGTCTCGAACGTAACAAGAAGCACACTATCGAAGCTGTCATCGACCGTGTCGTCCTGAAGCCTGGCGTGGAGAAGCGCCTAGAGACTTCAGTCGCGAAGGCACTGCAGATGGCGAATGGCCTCGTTTTGACTGCAGTTGCCGGCGAAGAAGAACAGCTTTATTCGTCTTCGATGGCGTGTCCCGACTGCGGTCTTGACATACCCAAGTTGGAGCCTCGAAGCTTCTCTTTCAATAGCACTTATGGCGCATGCACCGCGTGTCACGGGCTGGGAAGTATCTATGACTTCGATGCAGCCAAGGTGATTACCGATTGGTCAAAGCCACTCACTGACGGAGCGCTGGGCCCGGGCGGTGGATCGCAGTATCTCAACCGCCTGCTGCAACTGGCGGCGCAACGCTACAAGATTGATCTGCGCAAGCCCTTCGAAGAGCTGAGTGAAAAGCATCAGAAGCTACTGCTGCACGGGCCCGGACGCGATGAAGCTCCACGCACCGGCTTCCATGGAATCCTCGCTTACCTGCGCGATTCGCTGGAGGAATCGAAGTCCGAAAGCTATCGCGATTGGCTTCTGAACTACATGTCGGCGACGGTGTGTCCAGCGTGCCAGGGCAAGCGTTTACGGCCCGAATCGCTTGCGGTGAAGGTAGGATCGCTATCGATTGCGGACTTCACGGCACTGCCACTGCGTCGTGCTTTGGATGCCGCGCGCGGCTTCGAGTTTTCCAAGCGCGAGGCGTTGATCGCGGAGCGATTGCGCCGCGAAGTGGTGGAGCGGTTGGAGTTTCTCAACTCCGTAGGGTTGAGCTATCTGTCGCTCGATCGCAATGCCGCCAGCCTCTCCGGCGGCGAGGGACAGCGTATCCGGTTGGCCACGCAGATAGGCTCGCGCCTGCGCGGAGTGCTCTACGTTCTCGATGAACCATCCATTGGTTTGCACCAACGTGACAACCAAAGGCTGATCGAAGCGCTGAAATCTCTCCGTGACCTCGGTAATACAGTTTTGGTGGTAGAGCACGACGAAGACACCATTCGTCATGCGGATTACGTCGTCGACCTGGGCCCGGGAGCGGGAAAACTAGGCGGGCACGTGGTGGCGGCGGGCACTCCGCAGCAGATCATGGAAACGGATATCTCGCTTACTGGCCGCTACCTCGCCGGCGAGCTGAAAACCATCAGCCGCGAGGCTCCGCGAGAACTGAAGGGCAACTGGATCACGGTGGATGGCGCGACCGGCCACAACCTCAAAGGTCTGAGCGCGAGTTTCCCGCTGAACGTGATGACGGTGGTAACGGGTGTGTCCGGGTCAGGCAAGAGCACGCTGGTGAATGACACGCTCTATCGCGCCCTGGCGCAGGAACTCTACGGCTCGCGCGAAGTTCCGGAGCCGTACAAGCTGATCCAGGGTTTTAAGAACATCGATAAGGCCGTGCGCATCGACCAGTCCCCCATTGGGCGCACGCCGCGCTCCAATCCAGCAACCTACACGGGCGTGTTTACGGCGATCCGTGATCTTTTCGCCCGGCTGCCGGAGTCGCGGGAACGGGGCTACAAGCCGGGGCGCTTCTCCTTCAATGTGTCGGGCGGACGCTGTGAGGCTTGCCAGGGTGAAGGCCAGCGGCGGATTGAGATGAACTTCCTGCCCGACGTTTACGTGTTGTGCGAGGTGTGCAACGGCCGCCGTTACAATCAGGAGACCCTGGCGGTCAAGTTCAACGGCTACTCCATTGCTGATTTGCTTGAGCTGGCGATCGAAGATGCGCTGCCGGTTCTGGTGGATATTCCCCAGGTGCGGCAGAAGCTGGAGACGCTGGTCGATGTGGGACTGGGCTACATTCACCTGGGGCAGGCGGCCACTACGCTCTCGGGCGGTGAAGCGCAGCGCATGAAGCTGGCGCGAGAGCTCTCCAAGCGACAGACCGGCAAGACGCTGTACCTGCTCGATGAACCGACGACGGGGCTGCATTTTGACGACGTTCGCAGATTGCTGGAAGTGCTGCATCGGCTGACCGACCTGGGCAATACGGTGATCATCATCGAGCACAACCTGGATGTGATTCGCAGCGCCGACTGGATCCTCGATCTGGGACCGGAAGGCGGAGAAGACGGCGGCCGTCTGATCGCCAAGGGCACCCCGGCAGAAGTAGCTGCTACACTCGGCTCGCAGACCGGAGAATTTCTGCGGCGTTATTTTCCCGTAAGTGAGCTGAAGGCCTTTCAGGAGACGGCTCCGCACGTCAACGGGAAGATCGCCAAGCCTCGGACCAGAAAGCCAGCCCTTGCCCATGTCGATTGACCCGGAGTTTTTGCCGTCCACAGGTCTGCCACCGCCTCCTCCCCCTTTGCCCGAGCCACGGCGGATCCCAAACTTCGGTCACACCGTTCTGTTTTTTACCGTCGCGGTCGTGGTGCTGGTGATCACCACGTTAGCGGCCTTCGCTGTATTCATGGGTCTGCACCTACTGGGAACGGAGACACCGGAACAACTGATGCGCGAGCCGCGCCTGCTCATCCCCAGCATGGCGGTGGCGTACTTCGTTGCCGGGGCCATCGTTTGGGCAGTGTTCACCTACCTCTGGGAGCAACCGTTTCCGCAGGCGTTGGAGTGGAACTTCGCCGCTGTTCGAAAGCATTGGCGTCTTCTCCTGGTAGGCGGTGTAGTGCTGAGCCTCCTGGTCCAGTTCTTGTCGAATTTTCTTCCTATCCCGAAGTCGCTGCCCATCGATGACTTTTTTCGGAATCGGCTGGACGTGTGGATGGTGGCGCTGTTCGGGACCTTCGTCGCACCGGTGTTTGAGGAGTTGGCGTTCCGGGGATTTCTGCTGCCTTCGCTGGCCTCGGCCTGGGACTGGGTGCGGGGACAAAGGAATGAGCCGGCGCAGCATTGGAGCGTACCCGCGCTGGCGATTGCGTGCGCCGTGACCAGCATTGCGTTTGCCCTGGTCCATGCAGATCAACTGGCGCACGCATGGGCACCCCTTGCGGTGCTGTTTACGGTCAGCATGGTGCTGTGCGGAGTGCGGTTGTGGGCCGGGTCTCTGGCGGCCAGCACCGTTATTCATGCCACCTACAACGGGACAATCTTCACCGTTCTGTTTTTCGGAACTGATGGCTTTCGCCATCTGGATAAAATCACGTAATGACGCTAGCTCATCGTGACGCTCTGCTTAAAATGCTGGCTCGGATTTCCTTCCGGCTGGGCGACTTCAAGCTTTCTTCGGGAGCATCGAGCGATTACTACATCGACTGCCGTACCACGACGTTGACCGGCGAGGGTGGGCGGCTCACCGGCCTTGCGGTGCTTGACCTGATTCGCCATCACGGGCTGCAGGCGCGAGCTGTTGGCGGGCTCACCCTGGGCGCGGATCCCATTGTGTGTAATGTCGCGGCGGCGAGCGCCTGGCACGCTTTGGAAGCTCCCGGCTCGCCGGTACTGGACGGGTTTTTGGTGCGCAAGGCGGAGAAAACCCACGGCACAGCAAGGCGCATCGAGGGATTTCTGCAGCCGGGCGCTCCGGTGGTGATTGTGGACGATGTGTGTACGACGGGCGCTTCGACGATCACTGCAATTGAAGTGGCCCGGGAGGCGGGGATGCGGGTGATTGGCGTGATGTGCCTGGTGGAACGGGAAGAAGCTAAGGGTAGGCCGGCGGTCGAGGAGGCGGCGCAAGGAGCGCCGTTTTATCGGCTATTCAGCGCAGCGGATGTACGCGCGGAGCACGTTAGCCACTTAGCTATGTAGGGGGACGTTGCGGGAAAAGACGGGAATCCTCGATCCTTCAACTCTCCGACCTCAACAAAGGTGAATTTCCCACATCTCGCCAACAACAGGCGAGATATGGGGCACCCAGATTCGTTACTCGTATGGACCATTTGTCAGTCGTACGGACCCTTGTCGGTCGTACGGACTATTCGTCAGTCGTATGGACCCTTCGTTAATCGTACGGAGCATTCGGCAGTCGTATCGAAGCGGGGCCTCAAACTGAGGCCCCAGGGCGGCGGGGGTGGGCTACTTGAGCTGCGAGACGGCGGTTGGGGTGGTTTGCGCTGCGTTGGAGAGCACCTGGACTTCCACGCGGCGATTCTGCGCTCGTCCTGCAGCGGTCCGGTTGGTGGCCACTTCGGCGTCTTTACCAATGCCGATCAGGTAGAACTTGTGGGCCGGCACGTTGAACTTGGCCGCCAAGTATTGGACCACCGCCTCTGCACGGCGCTGGCTCAGCTGGTAGTTGTATTCCGCGTTGCCTACGGAATCCGTACCGCCGGTTACTTCGAGGATGTATCCGCGAGCCGAGGTTAACTGCGCCCCAAGCGTATCCAGCTGTGCCTTATCTGCCTTGGACAGCTCAGTCTTGTCGAAGGCAAAGGTTACCGAGACATCACCAATCTGTTTGTAGTTGTCCAGGTTGGCGACGACGCTGGCGAGTGAGTCGGCACGATTGACGGCTTCCTTCGCTGTACCCTGCGCCTGCACTGCCGCCTGGTTGGCGGCGGAAGCGTTCTGCGTAGCCGTATTGGCCGACTGCTGAGCTTGCTGGATACCGGCCTGCGCGCGATCGTTGGTGCTTTGGATTGCCCGGTTGTTGGCAGCGGTGGCGTCGTCCAGCTCATTGGTCTTTTGCACCAGTGGGGCGGTCTGCGAACGTACGTAGTTCTTGCTCGAGCAGCCGGCGACAGCAAACAACGACAATGACACAGCTCCCAACAGCACTGCGGCGGGTTGCCTCTGAATTCGGATCATAAATACTTTGCTCCCTGTATTTTGCCCATCTAGCCTTAGCTAGCACGACGACTGCCAAAACGGCGCAATTGCCTTAGTAACGTCACTGCAACAACTTGCACATGAAAGTGTAACGCCTGTTTAATGCGCCGAGGGCCGTTTCGGGAAAGTTTTACCGGGCGGAGCGCCGAATCTGCCACCTGGCGGTTAAGGATAAACTCAGGTCAGGAACCTATGGATCTGCATGAAAAGATGCGCACCTTGCCGACCGGGCCGGGAGTGTATCTGTACCGCAATGCGCAAGGCGACGTCATCTACGTCGGTAAAGCCAAGAATCTCCGGTCCCGGGTGCGTTCTTATCTGCTTGACGGAGCCCAGGCCAACGCCAAAACCGGCTCGCTCATGCGCGAAGCGGTGGACGTGGATTACATCCTGGTGGAAAACGAGCAGGAGGCGCTGGCGCTTGAAAACAATCTCATCAAGCAACGGAAGCCGCGCTTCAACATCCTGCTCAGGGATGATAAGACCTACCCCTACGTTAAGCTGACCCTGGCCGACCGGTACCCCAAGGTTTTTGTGACGCGCCGCCTGCGGAAAGACGGCAGCGCCTATTACGGCCCCTTCTTCCCGGGTAACCTGGCGCATCGGGTGGTCGACCTGATCCACCGCAGTTTTCTGCTTCCCAGTTGCAAGGTGGACCTGTCGCGCTATCATCCCCGGCCATGTCTGCAGTACTACATCAAGCGCTGCCTGGGACCTTGTGTGGAAGCGCTGACGACGCCAGAAGCCTACCGCGAAGCGGTGCGCGACGCGCAGATGTTCCTGGAAGGGCGGCAGACCGAACTGAGCCGCTCGCTCGAGCAACGCATGGAGGCAGCGGCCGCCTCCGAGATGTTCGAACTCGCCGCGCGCTATCGCGATCTCCTCATCACCATGAGCCAGGTGCAGGAGCGGCAGCGGATGGCGACCACGGACAGCGATGATGCCGATGTTTACGGTTATCACCACGAGAACGGCATGCTGGCGGTGAACCTGTTTCACATGCGGGGCGGCAAGATCGTCGATCGGCGCGAATTCTTCTGGGAAGAACTGCCCGACGCGCCGCCTGAAGAAGAAAGCTACGGCGCGGACTTTGACGCCTCCTTTTTTTTCTCGGCGCTGCTCAAACAGGTTTATATCGACCAACAGTACGTGCCGCAGACGGTATACATCCCGGTCGATTTTGCCGATCGGGAGGAACTGGCCAACCTGCTCAGCGAGCGAGCACAGCACAAGGTGGAGTTGGCGGTGCCGCGGCGGGGGGAGAAGCGCTCCCTGGTCGACCTTGCGGGACAAAACGCCAAGCAGAGCTTCGATCAGCGCTTCCGGGTATTGCAACCGTCACGGAAGGTGATCGAGGAATCGCTGCAGGACTTGTTGACGCTGCCGGATCTGCCGCGGCGCATTGAGTGCTTCGATATCTCGCACATCCAGGGGGCGGAGACGGTCGCCTCCATGGTGGTGTGGGAAGACGGCGCCATGAAGAAGTCTGACTATCGCAAGTTCCAGATCAAGACGGTGGAAGGCGTGGACGACTTTGCCTCGATGCGCGAGGTCATCGGCCGGCGGTACAAGCGGGTCCAGGACGAGCAGCAGACCATGCCGAGCCTGGTATTGATTGACGGCGGCCTGGGGCAACTGCATGCCGCGGCAGAGGCGTTGGAGCTGCTCGGCATCACCACCCAGCCACTGGCTTCCATCGCCAAGCGGGAAGAGGTCATTTACGTCTACGGGCAGGAGGATGAGCCGATCGTTCTCGACCGCCGTTCGCCGGTGCTGCACCTAGTGCAAAAGATTCGCGACGAGTCGCATCGGTTTGCCGTGACCTATCATCGCAAACGCAGAGAGATGCGCGATCGCGAGTCGGAGCTACTGGCGATCCCAGGCGTAGGTACGCAAACTCGTAACCGGTTGGTGGCTCATTTTGGTAGTATCCGCGGCGTTCAGGGCGCGAGCCTGCAGGCACTGGAGTCGGTGGTAGCTCCACACCTCGCGGCGGCCATCCACGCGTACTTCCACCCGGTCGACACGGGTAGTGTAAGCAGGACTTCCTAATCCACTCCGGATCTTTCACCGCACTCAAAACGACGATTTCTGCGCGTTGCAGGGAACTGACCGGCTCATCAGAGTGATGTGATGAGGCGCGAGACGAGCACGTTATTCGTGAGCATCCCCTCGGCACAGGCGGATGAAACCCAGGCAGCGCTGCAGGCCAAGGGACTGGACGTTACCCGCGCCGACAATATATGTGTCGCCGAGATGCTGGCGGAAGCCCAGCGGTTTGAAGTCGCGGTTTACGACCGATCGCTTGACCACGAAGAGCAAGCCTCTCTGGCGCGGGTGATGCGTATTCGCTGGCCGTGGATACTCCTGATACGACTGGTGTCCAGAGGCGACGCGCTGCTGGACGATGCTTTGTTCGATGGCAGCGCGGTTTCGGTTGCGGACCTGGCAGCCTGGGTGGAGCGCTCACTCGCCGACGAGTGAAGGCATGCTAGACTCGCCTTCCACCTATGAATCATTCCGCTCGACCTGATCTTCCCCGCGTTCTGGGGGTGTGGCACGCCACGGCGATCGTGGTAGGCACGATTATCGGCAGCGGCATCTTTCTTGTGCCGCAGGAGATGATGCGTGCGGTCGGCTCCGGCGGCTTGGTCTACCTGGCGTGGATCGTTGGCGGGCTACTTACGTTGTTTGGCGCGATGGTCTACGCCGAGTTGGGCGCCATGATGCCGCAAGCGGGCGGCGAATACGTCTTCTTACGTAACGCATACGGTGACGTGCCGGCATTTCTCTACATGTGGACGTGGTTTGCCGTGGCGAAGCCGGCATCAATCGCCAGCATTACCATCGGGCTGGCGCGGGTGATGGGCGTGTTTCCGGCATTTTCCTGGTTGGATGGCACTCGGGCACAGATTTTCGCCATCGTTGCGACGTGGCTGATTACCGGCCTGAACTATCTGGGGATTAAAAAGGCGGGGGATTTTCAGCTGTTCTTCACTTGGCTCAAGGTGGTGCTGGTGGTGGTGATCACTGGCTTCTGCTTTGCAAGTTCGCGGGGCAGCGTGGCGAACTTCCACACCAACTTTGGCGGTGCGCAAGGAGGATTTGCCGGATTCATGGTCGCCTTGATTGCGTCGTTATGGGCGTATGACGGCTGGAACGATCTGACCATGGTGGCCGGCGAGGTCAAGCACCCGGAACGCAGCCTGCCCATTGCGCTGCTCGCCGGGGTTGGCGTCGTGGGTGTGCTCTATATGGGGACGAATGCGGCGATCCAGTACATTTTGCCGGCCGCGCAGATCGCCGGATCAGGGCGTCCGGCGGTGCTCGCGATGTCGGTGGTTTCAGGGCATTGGGGTGCGGCGCTGGTATCGGCGGCCATGGCGCTCAGCATCCTGGTGACGCTCAACGGCACGACGATGTCGGGCGCACGGGTGCCCTTCGCAGCGGCTCGGGACCGGTTGTTCCCGGCGCAGATGGCACACATTCACCCCCGGTTTCAGAGCCCATCGACGTCGCTGGTCGTGCAGGGGATTCTCAGCACCATCCTGCTGATGCTGGTGGGGCGGTTTCAGCAGTTGTTCGAACTCGCGATTTTTGCCGAGTGGTTATTTTATTTGCTAACGACGACGACGATTTTTGTTTACCGGCGACGGGGCGTGGAAGGGCCGTTTCGCAGTTGGGGATATCCGGTAGTTCCGGTGTTATTTATCGCGGCGGCTGGGGTGTTGCTGTATTACTCCTTCGCCAGCAATGTGCGCAGCTCTTTGGTGGGGACGGTAATTATTTTGGCTGGATTGCCGGTCTATTTTTATATGCGATCGGTGAATCGGGAGTGAACAGGTACGTCGCCCCCCCCGGCGCTGCTTCCTCAACAGCTTCTTATTTCCCACATCTCGCCAACACAGGGCGAGATATGGGGCACCCGAGCTCGTGCCACCCGCACCGCCCAGTCGCGCAGGTGTTATTTATTGTGGGGCTCGTGCCACCCGCACCACCCAATATTCACTGCTCCAATTTCACGATCGGCGGCGGACGATTTCTTCGTAGAGCTGGATGTATTCCTTGGCTGGGTTGGTCCAGGAATAATCGCGGGCCATTCCGTTGCGCATCAGCTTGCGCCAAGAGTGCTTGTCGGCGAAGACGGTGAAGGCGCGACGCAGGGCTTGGAGAAAATCTTCAGGTTTGTAGTCCTGAAAACGGAATCCGGTTCCCGTCTCGTCGGCGGCGGACCACTCCTGCACGGTGTCATCCAGACCGCCGGTGGCCCGCACCACCGGTACCGTTCCATACTTCATGCCGTAAATCTGGTTTAGCCCGCACGGTTCATAGCGCGACGGCATCAGGATCATGTCCGATCCGGCCTCGACCTTGTGCGCCAGCATTTCATCATACGTAATCGCCACGGCTACTTTATGGGGAAACCGCTCCTGCCAGCTGCGCAGCAGGTTTTCATAGTAGGGTTCCCCGGTGCCCAGGATCACCAAGAACATGTTCTCCTGCACGAGCTGATCGAAGATCTGCGCCAGCAGGTCCAGACCCTTCTGGGTGGCAAGACGGGAGACCATACCGATCACGGGGGTCTCCTCGCCTAACTTGGAGACTCCGAAGGCGTGGAGCAAATCCTTGCGACAGGCCAACTTGCCGTCGAGCCGGTCGGGGGTGTAGTGCGCCGCGATCTTGCTATCCGTTGCGGGATCCCAAACCTGGTAATCGACGCCGTTGAGGATGCCGCGGAAATCCTGCTTCCTGGCGCGAAGAACACCGTCCAGGCCATTGCCGAACTCCTGTGTCTGCAGTTCCTCGGCATACTTGCGGCTTACAGTGTTGATGGCGTCGGAATAGACAATGCCGCCCTTGAGAAAATCGAACGTCCCATAGAACTCGGCGCGCTCAGCGGTATAGACATCCCAGGGCAGGAGCAGCTTCTCCACGGTTTCGCGCGGGAACCATCCCTGCCGGTCGGCGTTGTGGATGGTCAGCAGGCAGGCAACGTTCTTGAGAACCGGATCGAAGTAGTAGACGGTGCGCAGCAAGATGGCCAAAATCCCGGCCGGCCAGCCGTGGATGTGAAAAACATCGGGAATGCCCAGCAGCTTGGTGCTATCCAGCACCGCGCGGGCAAACAAGCCGAAGCGCTCGGCGTTATCGGCATAGTCGCCGGAGGGGGTCTCATACAGGAACTCGCGATCGAAGAGCTCCGGGCAGTCGATGAAATAGAACTGCACGCCATCGGTCGTGCCACCATCCACCACGGTGACAAAGCGGTTGTAGTAGGAAAACGGGATTGTCAGACTGCGAATGGCGTTGTTGCGATTCTTCAGATGCTTTTGCACCTGCCGGTAGAGCGGTATGTAGACCGTGACCCGGTGGCCCTGCCGGACCAGTTCCTTCGGTAATTCAGCCACAACCTCAGCAACTCCGCCCGTCTTGGCGTAAGGAACACACTCGGACGCGGCAAACACTATATGCATGGACTGCTACCTTTCTTGGCCCAAACCCTTTTCATGTACCGTTTCCGTATGATGCAGCTTGGGAACCGCCACAATTGCGTAGTCTACCTATGAGCCACGACGCCAGCAATGCGGGAGCGTAAGCCGAAGCTGGGGCAGAACTTCCTGGTGAGCCCCACGGCGCCCCGCGCGATCGTAGAAGCACTGGGCGATGTGAGCCAGGCCACAGTGGTCGAGATTGGCCCCGGGACCGGAGCGCTCACGCGATTGCTTGCGCCCAAAGCGCGCCATCTGATCGCGATCGAACTCGATCCGGAACTGGCGGCGACCCTGCAACAGGGCATGCAACCGTCCTCAGTCGAGGTGCTCTGCCAGGACATTTTGACCGTGGACCTGACGCGCCTGGCCACCGAGCGAGGCGTTCGCCTGCAGGTGATTGGCAATCTGCCGTACTACATCTCCTCGCCGATCCTGATGCATCTGTTTGCTCACAGCAGGGTGATTGAGCGAGCGGTCTTGATGGCCCAACGCGAGGTGGCCGAGCGGATCGTGGCGGCGCCTGGGTCGCGGGCCTACGGGTCGTTATCGGCAATTACCCAGATGTATGCGGCGACGGAGCATCTGTTCACCTTGCCTCCGGAGGCGTTCTCACCCGCGCCAGAGGTTTTCTCCACCGTATTTCGACTGCACATGCAGCCTCGGTTTGAAGAATTACAAGTGGAGGAGGTGGGTTTTCTGCGATTCCTGCGGCAGAGCTTCGCCCAGAAGCGGAAGACGCTGGTGAACAATCTGCGCGCCGCGGGGTATAGCCCCAAGCTCATCGACGGAGCGCTCCGGCAGTGCGCGGTGCAGGCTCAGGTGCGGGCGGAAGGGGTTTCGCTGGAAGAGATGGCCTGTTTGTATCGCGCCCTTGCCCACGGTGGAGAGACCCACCCAAGCCAACAGAAGGCTTGAATGGGCTACCCACTTGTTTCCTTAGCGGTGCGGTCCGGCAGGAGCCGAGTGCATTGCCGGCGGAGGAGCCGAGTAATGCGGTTGCTGCATGGGTGGCGGAGCCGAGTAGTGCGGCGTCGCCGCCGGGCGGGCGATGTAGGTCGAACGCTGGCTGTAGGACTGCTGCGCAGGGCCAGGGTAGCCAACGGACGGCCGCGTGGGGTTCTCATACGCGCGCGGCGGGTTCGCCCCGTAGAACGTATTCGGACCCTGCCTCGGCGCAACGACTGCGCCACCGCCGCCGCTCAGGATCGCACGGCTTCCTGGAGCGGTCCCACGAGGAGCGGCAGGCTCATGTACCTGGATATCGACGGTGGGCACTGGCGCCACAGTTTGCCCGTTGAAGTTCAGAGCCCGGTCATGGACCGCGCGCGGCTCATTACCGCTGAAGGCCCAGGGCCCCTTGGCTACAGGTCCACGATCGACGACCACCAGGCGCTGGCCCGGCTGCGGATGAATCCCGCCAGGAGGATAAACGGGGTGAATCGGCATCGACCAGCCTGGGGGATGAGTGCGCACGACAATCACCGGAGACCAGACGCGGCCGCAACCACCAGGAGCCCATCCCCAACCGAAGGAGTAGTAGCCCCAGGCGCCGCAGTGATACGGCAGCCATCCCCAGGGATAGGCGGAAACCCAGGTGTAGCCTACCGTCGGATAGTAGGCCCAGTAGCCGGATCCGTAGGGATCCCAGCCCGCCCCAACACCGTTGGGAACCCACACGTTCCCGCTGCCTTCGACGGGATACCAGTTGCCGTTGGCATCCAGGTCGTTCCAGTTTTCGTTCTGCGGGTTGGCCGCCTCATCGCGGACCGGAGTCTGTTGCGAGGCTTCCTCAGCGATCGCCTGGTCGCGGTCTTGGTTCCAGCCATCCCACGAATCCGGGTTAATCCCCTGCGCAAGCGTGTAGGGGGCGCCGCTGTTGTCTACCCCGGAGCGGATGTTTTGGTTTTCGCCAACCGGCACGGGAGCAAAGCCATTGCCCTGCACATTGGCGCTGCCATTGACTACGGCGACTTCCCAACCGGCATCGAGGCCGACGCGCAGAATCGCATTCGCGGTCGGCTGGGCGCTCAGATTGGAGAATTGCACGGTGAACGGCGGATGGCCGTCGCCTACGTTGAACTCGTAATAGCCCAGGCCGGAGAGCTGCTCGAGCTGGACCTGATCCTGGCCCAGGTGGTCAAACTGCAATGAGCTGTTGGGAGTAAGACGGGCTACGCTGCCATCCCCGAACTCCACTTCTGCCTGACCGTCTCCGCCAGTTTGCAGGCGCGAGCCATCGAAGACCGGCATGTTCATGACTGCCTGCTGGAAATCGGTTCCCTGGCCGGCCAGTAGCTGTACCGAACCTTGTACATAACTCACACGGGCCACGTTGGCCGACGAAGCCTGTGCAAGACCAAGACCGCTCCCCAGGAGAAGGGCTGCGGCCGCCACCACCATCTTCGTTACTTTAGGGTGCTGCCTCATGGCGCACCTCCGTTTCCTACTTATTTCAACAAGTTCTCGAGCAAATAGTTTCTTGCTACCCTGATAGACGTTTTGTTCAGTCGTTTTTCGCAGCCGCCAGTAATTCCCGTGCCCGCCGCTGCACCCGCTGCAGAATTGCCTCGTCGCCGGCCAGCTTCTGCAGGATCGGAGCAATATTCTGCACCTCAACCGCCCGGCCTTCATGGACCATCTGCGCCAGGAACTCCATTTCTGAGTCCAGACTGAGGCGGCTGTGCTCGTACTGGCGCTGCAGCTTGCTGCCCTCCTCGAGAGTTAAGGCGACCGATTGAAACTGATCGACCAGCTTGTCGACCTGCGCGCTCTTACTCCAGTTGAAGGTGCAACTTCCCTGCCCGTCGGGCCCTTCGTAGGCCAGCGTTTTGGTCCCCTGGAAGGCAATGTTTTTCGATCCGTCGGCGCAATTCATGGCGAAGAGCTTGCTTTTGCGGGCGGTGGCAAACATGGAATCCCGCAATGCCCTGGACAGGTGAATGGGCACGTCCAGGGGGTCTGCCGGCATGTTGCTGGGATCGGCGGAGGGCGGACCGCCCGGTTCGGATTGAAAGTGGCCGGCGCCATCCTCGTGGATGGTGATGACGTACTTCGGCGGCTGCAGCTTTGGATTCTCGTAGGTAAACGTGATTTGCTGCGCAGCGAGCGGAGAAGCCAGCAAAAGAGCCCAGATGACGCTTCCGATCCTCAAGCGTGCGATCCCGCCTGCAACGATAGTGTCTGTGCGGTGTGCGCGTGGCAGATCGCGATGGCCAGCGCATCGGCGGCGTCCGCTGGTTCGGGCGCGCATTCGAGATTGAGCAGGCGGGCGACCATGAACTGCACCTGCTCCTTTTGCGCTAGTCCGTAGCCGACGACGGCGGACTTGATGGAGAGCGGAGCGTATTCCGCGACGGGCAAGCCCTGATTGGCTGCCGCCAGCAGGGCGACACCACGCACATGGCCCAGCTTGAGGGCAGATTTTGCATTCACAGAGTAGAAGACCTCTTCGACCGCGACGACGTCGGGCCGATGATGCTGCAGCAATGCGATGAGCTCGGAGTAGATGTAGGCCAGGCGCATGGGCAGCAGCTGTTCTTTGGCCAGGGTAAGGCCGCCGGCGGCGACGGCGACGAGCCGTGTCTCACGCGGGCCATGGTGCATGTCGACGACTCCGTAGCCTGTGCAGTTGGTACCGCAATCGATGCCGAAGACGCGCATGTGGCGAGTCTATCGCACGGCAACGGTGCTCGTAATATCCAGGCGGGTGCTTGGAACTGGTCTCGTGTATGGATCGCGGCTTTGGCCCACGGCATGAGGAAAAGGGCGGTATGACACCAGTTCTAGCGCGAGAGCCCTTCCAGCGGCGAGCTTGCGGTGGCATAGAGCTTTCTCGGCATGCGTCCGGCGAGGAAGGATTGCCGCCCGGCGAGGACTGCGTGTTGCATGGCTTCGGCCATGAGCACCGGCTTCGTGGCGTGGGCGATGGCGGAGTTGATGAGCACCGCGTCCGCGCCCATATCCATGGCAAGGCAGACGTCCGAGGCCTGGCCGACACCGGCGTCGACGATCAGCGGAACTTCGGTGATCATTTCGCGCAGGATGCGCAATGTGGCGAGATTTTGCAGGCCCATGCCGCTGCCGATGGGCGCGCCTAAGGGCATGACGGCGGCCGCACCCACGTCGATGAGGCGACGGGCAAAGACGATGTCGTCTGAGGTGTAGGGCAGAACCGTAAAGCCTTCCTTGACCAGCACGCGGGTGGCTTCAAGAGTAGCCTGCACGTCGGGATAGAGCGTGGCCTGGTCGCCGATGACTTCGATTTTCACCCAGTCGGAGAGCCCGACTTCGCGGCCCAAGCGGGCGGCGCGAATGGCTTCGTCCGCGGTGTAGCAGCCGGCGGTGTTGGGGAGCAGGAAGTAGCGCTGGGGGTCGATGAAGTCGAGGAGGGATTCGCGGGAGCGGTCGAGGTTGACACGACGTACGGCGACGGTGACCATCTCGGCGCCTGAGGCTTCAATGGCGGCTTGCGTCTCCGCGCCGTCTTTGTACTTACCCGTGCCCACGATCAGCCGGGATTGAAAGGCTTTGCCCGCGATTACCAGTGGTTCCATGAGGATATTGTAAGCCTGTGGCGACCGTGAGCTGGGGTGCCTCGGACAGAAAATCCTGGTCCGCTCCGGTCGAGATGACAAAGGGAAGAGACCTGCGTTCGCCTAGCAAAATGCGAAAGGCCCGCGCATCTGCGCGGGCCTTTCGCCGGTGAAGCTGTTGAGTTTGGCTGAGGCGTCCGCTCTTCTTACGAAGTGGGCCTCGGCGGACGAATTGCTTTACCGCCAGGTCTAGAGCGAACGCTCTAAGCCTCAGTCACCTCACGTATTGCACTACAACTACCATCAGAATTTTTCATTCGCTGGATCATCCTCCTTTCCCGTGTACCCATAACCTAGAACGGGTTCCCACCCAAGTCAAGAGCGTCACCATGAATGCCAATACCCATTGCGCTCCGTCAATTCCAGCTCAATCCCAAAGAGCTCACGGAGGCGCGGTGCTGTCAGCAGTTCCCGTTTCGGACCATCGGCGACAATGCGGCCGGCGCTCATCATCACCACCCGATCGATCTCGGGCAAAATATCCGCCAGATGATGCGTCACCATGATCAGCCCGGTGGTCGACGCCACCTTACGCAGAATCTCCCGCAGTTCATGCTGGGCTGACAGGTCAAGCGCATTGCTGGGCTCGTCCAACAACAGCATTTCCGGCCGATGCACCAGAGAGCGCGCAATCATCACCCGGCGCTTTTCTCCGGCGGACATCTCGCCTACCAGGCGGTCGCGCAGGTAGTCCGCGCCCATCAGCGTGAGCATGTCCAGCGCCGTGGCGCGCATGCTCTCCGTTACTACCAGGTTGGGCCAGATGGTGGAACTGGAAAAGAATCCGCTCACCGCAGCATCCAACCCGCGCGTGACCGCGGTGCGCTCGCCGGGCAAGTCCGTCGCGACCAAGCCCAGGTGCTTGCGCAGTTTCTGCACATCCCAGCGATCGCGGCCGAAGACTTTCATCTCCATGCCGGGACGCACGATGGGATAACATTCGCAGGTGATGGCCTTGATGAGGGTCGACTTGCCACATCCGTTCGGCCCCAGGATGGCGATGTGCTCTCCGCTGGCGATGCGCAGGTTCACATCGTGAAGCACTACTTTGTCGCCACGCGCGATATCGACGCTGGCCATGCTTAAAAAATCCATTCTCTTGATAGAGTAAGGCCACATGGCTGATACGTCTCTTCTCACCGACGACCAAGTGCCGCGCGGCTTCTCCTTCGCCGCGGTACGGGCCGGCATCAAGGCCAGCGGTAATCCGGATCTTTCCTGCGCTGTGGCCGACAAGCCCTCGACTGCCGCGGCAATGTTCACCAGCAACAAGGTCATCGCGGCGCCACTCATCGTCGGGCAACGTCACCTGAAGCACGGAAACCAACAACTCCGCATGGCGCTGGTCAACGCAGGCAACGCGAATTGCGCTACCGGGGAAGCGGGCATTCAGGCCGCACAAGAATGCTGCGCCGCCGCAGGCGCCATCTTTCAATGCGACCCGCATATGGTGCTGCCGTCATCGACCGGCATCATTGGTGTGCCGCTGCCGGTCAGCAAATTGACGGCCGCCCTGCCGGCACTCCACGCCGGGCTCGGCTCCAGCGCTGCGCATCTGCAACAGATGGCAACCGCGATCATGACCACCGATACGCGGCCGAAGATCGCCGTGGCGAGCTTTACCGCGCAGGGCGCAACCGTGCGCATCGCCGGCATCGCCAAGGGCGCGGGCATGATCCACCCCCAACTGCAAGCGCCGGCCGCCCCCCACGCCACCATGCTGGTGTATCTGTTCACCGACGCGGTCATCGCGCCGGCGATTGCCTCCGATCTGCTCTTCCATGCCGTGGAGGGCAGCTTCAATCGCATCTCGATCGACGGCGACACGTCGACGAATGACACCGTGCTGCTGCTTGCCAGCGGCGCTAGCGGGGTGACCATCCGCGGACATTCGCATGCGAAAGCACAACCGATCGACGATCCGGATACGGCTGCATTCTCCGCCGCGCTCAAGCAAGTCTGCCTCGCCCTGGCCATGCACATTGTGGAAGACGGCGAAGGCATTCAGCATGTTGTGGAACTCGACATCCGGGGAGCACTTACGGACACCGACGCGCTGCGTGTGGCCCGGTCCATTGCGCACTCGCCCCTGGTGAAGACGGCGTGGGCAGGATGCGATCCCAATTGGGGGCGCATTCTGGCAGCCATCGGGTACGCCGGTGTTGCCATCGATACCTCGCGCATCAATCTGTCGTTCGGTGAGCTTGCGATCTGTGAAGGTGGATGTCTTTCGCCCCACTTCGACGAGGCGGCTACCCACGAGTATTTGAAACAACGGGCGCTCACGGTGCACGTGGACCTGGGACTGGGAGGCGGAACCTGCCGCTTCTGGACCACGGACCTTACCGCCGAGTACGTGCGCATTAACTCCGACTATTCAACATGAGACCAGTTGGAACGACGAGCATCGAAAGCAGTGCAGAGAGCTAAACCCCCTATCAATTCAGGAATTGCGAGCTTGAAGGGCCCGAAATGCACAGGCTTTTTCACAAAACTGTGAAAAAGTCCTGGCGGCTTTCCACACCGGAGACAAGAGAATGTGGTTTACAATCAGCGCTTCATCAGCCCGCCGTCATGCGCAGGAGACAAACTGTAACTATGGGTGGTAAGGTTCGGCGGACGGGCAGCAAGACAGCAAAATCTACCGGCGGCTCACTCATCAGCGACGACAAGCTGCAGCAGATGTACGCTCGCATGCTGCAGTGCCGCATGCTAACGGAGTATGCGCAAGGCACCAGCTCCGCGCGTCTCTACCAGGGATCGATGGGGCAGGAGGCGATCGCCTGCGGATGCGTGATCGACCTGCAGCCCGAAGACACGGTCGTGGTGACGGCGCGTGATTCCATTGCTCGTCTGGTCAAGGGAGTTGCGATCAGCGAACTGGTGAAGGAGTTGCACGAGCGGCCGTCCAGGAACCACCTGGACATGAAGCTTAGCCTGGCGATGGATGCAGCCGTGCGCAGCAAGAAGAAGAAAAAAGGAAACGTGGTGCTGGTGTTTGCTGATAAGGCCACGGCCAGAACCGACAGTTGGCGGCAAACGATGGAGATGGCCGGCAAGGCGAAACTACCCATCATTTTCGTCGCGGAAAACAATCCCTGGCCCGGGCCCGTTCGCCTCCGCACGAACAATCATCTGGCCTATAGCTTTCCTGTGTTTACGGTGGACGCCAATGATGTGGTTGCGGTGTACCGGGTCGCCTTCGAGACCCTGGAGAGGGTAAGGGTGGATCCCTGCCCGGTGCTGGTGCAAGCTGAGCCCTATCGCCTGCCGCATGAGCGCGACCCGCTCTTGCACATGGAGCGCTACCTCAGGGCAAAAAAGCTCTTCAGCGCGCGCTGGAAGAACCAAGTAGCACAACAGTTTTCGCGCGAGTTGGGCAGTTATCTTCGCGCTTCTGGACCCCCTGCAAACGATTGACCCTGCGGGTTGCATTCGTTAGCTTGAACAGAGGTAAAGGCTTTAAGCGCTTTTGTCTCTGAGGTGTGAGTGAAATTCCTCGCAGTTGTGTGTGTGCTGGCCGTCCTGGTGCCAGGAATTTCAGCCGCCGCCACCATTTCTGCTTCCGATCAGACTCCGGGTCCGCAGGCAACCGCTCCTCCTCCTCCTCCGAGCGAGCAGGACCAACCCGCCAAGCGCGATGCCATCAAGTTTGCTCCCTACGTGCCGCTCAAGTCTCTCGATGGCATGAGCTCGACCTACATTCCGCTCGATAGTTGGATCTATCCCGCAGTGATGCGCCTCTATGGCATGGGGTTTGTCGACACAGTGTTTCTTGGTATGCGGCCATGGACCCGGCTCAGCGTTGCGCACATGCTGGAGGAAAGCTCCGACCGCATTACCGGCAGTACCAACGACGAAGCAATTGAAACTTATGCTGCGCTCGAAAAGGACCTGGCGCCGGATATGCGCATCCCGCTGGATCAAAAGTTCGGGCGGGTCGATCTCGATTCGGTTTATCAGAGGGTGATGGGAATTTCCGGCACACCGCTGCGCGACAGCTTTCATCTCGGACAAACCGACATCAACGATTTCGGCCGCCCCTACGCCGGCGGCTTCAACAGCTATACCGGCTTAAGCGCGCACGGCCACTACGGCATGTTCTCGGTTTACTTTCGGGGTGAGTTCCAGCACGCACCTTCGTGGGAAGGATATCCGCTGGACCTGGCCGAAACACTGGCGAGGATCGATGACTTCGCGACGTTCACCACCGTTCCCCTGCCCGGCAACACGACCATACCGTTGGGTCCGGTGAATTCCGTCAACAACCTCACCGTGCTCGAAGGCTATGTGTCCGCGCACGTGGTCGGTCATGAAATTTCCTTTGGCAAAATGGACAACTGGTATGGGCCCGCGATGGGCGGCGGCATGGCGTGGAGCAACAATGCGGAAAATATCTGGAGCTTTCGTATTAACCGCGTCGAGCCGCTGTACATCCCGTATATTTCGCGCATTGCCGGGCTCATTCGCTACGACTTTTTTGTGGGTCCCCTGAAAGGCCATAACGATCCGGTAAGCCCGTGGACACATGCAGAGAAAATATCCTTCAAGCCCACACCCGATTTTGAGTTTGGCTTTCAGCGCACCGTGATTTGGGGAGGCATCGGACACGAGCCGGTGACGCTGGGAACATTCTGGCGCAGCTTTTACAGCATCAGCGATACCAACGGGGGCGAGAAATTTTCTGACCGGGACCCCGGCGCACGATTCAGCGCGGTTGACTTCACCTGGCGACTTCCCTACTTCCACCATTGGCTCACTCTCTATAGCGATTCGGAAGTGCACGATGATGTGTTTCCCATTACTGCGCCGCGCCATGCGGCGATCCGGCCAGGCCTCTACCTCTCCCACATTCCCGGAATACCCAAGCTTGACCTGCGCGTCGAAGCAGCGTCCACCGACCCCGACACCGGCCTCAGTACGGGTGGGCAGGATATGTATATCGAGGTGGTGCAGAGGAATGGGTACACCAACAACGGCTTGCTGATGGGCGATTGGATCGGACGCGAGAACAAGGGAGGGCAAGCCTGGCTCACTTACCATCTGTCACCGAAAGAGTGGCTGCAAGTTTCGTACCGCGGTGATAAAGCTGACAAGGATTTTATTCCCGGGGGAACGACGCAGACGGACTTCAGCTTCGACGTGCTCAAGCGGCTTACGCCTGAGGTGGAGTTGAAGGCCAACGTGCAGTATGAGCGCTATCTGATTCCGCTATATAAGCCGGGACAGCAATCCAATACCAGCACGACCTTTCAGCTCACCTGGTATCCGCGGATCGACCGGCGGTTCTAGCGGTAGCCCCGACTTGGGGTGCCCCATACCCCGGATTGCCTGTGGAGCTCAGTGGCGCGAATGAGCTGCGTGCGGATTTCGTGAAGAAAGCGCACACGTTGCCGTCCATTGAAGTCTCTTGCACGGCTGTTGGCTAGATGTGGGATCAGGCACGCAAGCTCAAGGCGGGGCGCGGAAGACTTCCTAACCCTGTAAGGTCGACCCCAACATCAGTCAATTCCCACATCTCGCCAAAAGAGGGCGAGATATGGGGCACCCTAAGTCGGGGCTACAGAAGCAAGAGATCAGGTGTTTAGCTTCGATGTGCTCAAGCAGCACAAACTGGGACCGCGGATTGATCGGCGGTTCTAGCGGATTTCAAAAGCTTCTGTAGCCCCAACTCGGCGCTACAGAAGTAGTGATCAGTTGTTGCGCAGAGCGATCATGGGATTGATACGCGACGCCCTTCGTGCCGGGATATAGCCTGCGAACGCGGCCACCAGAAGCAGCAACAGGACCGTGCCTGCGAAGGTGGTGTGGTCGGTGGCCTGCGTCCCGAACAGCAGGGACGCGATGAGATGGGCGGCGGCAAGGGATGCCACCGTGCCGGTTGCAATTCCCGCTAACGTAAGCACCAGTGTCTTGCCAATCACCGATCGCTGCACGCGCCCCTGGGTCGCTCCGAGGGCCATGCGAATGCCGATCTCCTGGGTTCGCTGGGTCACCGAATAGGAGATGACACCGTAGATCCCCAACGACGCCAGGAGCAGCCCCAGCCCGGCAAAGATGCCCACCAACAAGACAAAGAAACGGCGCGGCGAGACCGCATGGTCCACCAGCCGTTGCACTGGCCGAAACTCAGTGGCCGGCTGGCCGGGATTTATTTGCCGCAACGTCGTCATCACCGTGGAGGCGAAGGCTTCCGGAGCTAGCTTGGTTCGGACCACCAACTGCGCGCCCTCGGGACCGAACAGCGGAGATGCACCGGGGAGATACATCTGCCAGCCTGGTTTGCCTTCGACACTGCTCTCTCGAACATCGGCGACTACGCCGATGACGCGGACGTCGCTACCACCTGCCTGAGCCAATTGCCCGATCGGGTCCTGGTTCGGCCACAGGCGGCGCGCGACCGTCTCATTCACGATGACGACGCCCACTTTCTTATCGATGTCGTCCCATTGGATATCGCGCCCCCTCACCAGGTGCATGCCGATGGCGTTCAGATATCCCGGCGAGACGATGTAAACAAACGTATCCTCCAATTCCCCAGGACGGAATTCTCTGCCCTGCACCGAGATGCCCCAGCTACGATTGCGGCTCATGGGGAGGTTGTCGGAAATGCCCGCGGTCTCGACACCGGGAATGCCCTGCACCCGGCGCAGAAGCTCCTGCCAGAAGGCGCTGCGCTTTGGTGCGCTGCCGCCGTCATCGTAATCGACACTGATCGAAGCCGCGCGGCTGGGCTCGAAGCCAAGATCCACGTCGAGAATCCGCAGGAAGCTGCGCAGCAGTAATCCGGCACCCACCAGCAGCACGCAGGCCAAGGCAATCTCGGAAACAATTAACACCGAGCGGAGACCTTCGTGGCGCTTGCCGTCGCTCGCGCCATGGCCCGAATCCTTGAGCGACTCCTGCAGATTGCCGCTGGAGATTCTGAGGGCAGGAACCATCCCGAACAGGATGGCAGCCGCGCATGCCACCATCAGTGTCCAACCCAACGCGACAGCATCGATGCGCACACTGCTCAACAGCGGCAGCGCGATCGAACCCGTGTGGGCCAGATAGAGGGTGATGGTGAAGGCAATGGCCAGGCCAAGCAGAGCGCCGGCAAAGGACAGGATCAGGCTTTCGGTGAGTAGCTGCCGCACCAACCGGCCGCGGTTCGCACCCAGGGCGGTGCGCATGGCAAACTCCTTGCTGCGCGCCGCACCCCGTGCCAGCAGCAGGTTCGACAGGTTCACGCACACAATCAACAGAATCAAGCCAACCGCACACCACAGCACAATTAACGAACGGCGCAGCTTGCCTGTCACGTAGTCCTTTAGCCCCAGAACATGTCCCGAGTACCCGCCGCCGTATTCGGGGTGCTTCTCATTAAACTGCAGCTTAGGAAAGAGTTGATCGGCTTCCGACTGGGCCTGCCCCAGGGTGACGCCTGGCTTGAGGCGGCCGACGAGGGCCATGGTATTGCCTTCGTCGCGGATCTCGTTGTAGACGACCGGCCAATACATATCCACTTTGTAGCCGGGAGAGAAGATGGAGCCGAAATCGAATTCCGGCGGGAGCACGCCGATGACGGCGACGGGGATGGAGTCAACATCGATCGTCTGGCCAACGATTTTGCGATCGCCGCCATACTGACGCTTCCAGAATGCGTAGGTCAGCAAAGCCGCGGGCCGCTTGCTCTGCAGGGCTTCCTCGGTGGTGAAGACTCGGCCCAGCATGGGCTCAACACCCAGGGTAGAAAAGAAATTTTTATCGACCATCAGGCCGGTGACTGGCAGGGGTTGACCTTTGCCAGTGAGCTTGAGGTTTTCCTGCCCGGAAAAGGCGAAGTAGCCCGAAATAGAGTCGAACGAGTGATTTTGGCGCTGCAATTCCTGGATGGCATCGGCGGAATACGTCATCGAGGATTCGCCACCGCTGGTGTTTTTCGAGAGGATGCGGACCAGTTGTTGCGGATCGCGCAAAGGCAAAGGCCGCAGCAGGAGAGTATTCACGACACTGAATACGGCTACGTTGGCGCCGATGCCGAGTCCCAGGATGATGATGGCGATCGCGGTAAACCCACGGTCGCGCGCAAGCGTGCGGAGGGTGAAACGAAGATCCTGCTGCAGCACATCGAGCCAGGGGAGACCACGCGCTGCGCGTTGGTGTTCCTTGCCCTGGGTGACCCCTCCGAAACGGATGAGCGCCTGGCGGCGGGCCTCCTCTTCAGTCATGCCTGCGCGCATATTGTCGGCGATCGCCATGTCAAGATGCGCCGCCACTTCGGCGTCCAGATCAGCGTCGTGTTGTTGCTTGCGGAAAAACGACAGGAGCCGGTTGATCACAGTTCACCCTCCAACATGCGACCCATCACTCTGGACAAACGATGCCAGTGGGCCGCGTCTGCGGCAAGTTGCTTTCGGCCGCTCTTTGTAATGGTGTAGTACTTGGCTTTGCGGTTGTTGTCGGAGGTACCCCACTCCGCGCCGATCCACCCGCGATGCTGCAGGCGCACCAGGGAGGCATAGATCGTGCCCTGGTTGAGAAGAATTTCGTCGCCGCTTACCTGCTCGATGCGCCGGGCGATGCCGTAGCCATGCATCGGCCCCATGGTGACCAGTGTCTGCAGGACCATGAGGTCGAGGGTGCCCTGCAACAGGTCGAGTTTCGCGTCAGGCATTTGCTTCTCCTGTGCTCATACCACATAAGGATGTCACAAAATATGTGGCAGTGCCACAGGAGAGGGCGGTGGTTAGATTTTTCTCGGGTCTTCTTCGTGGAGTTCGCGATGCAGTTCGTCCACTTTGATTCTGGCCTTCTCCAGCATCCGTCGACCGGCGAGTGTGATCTTGTAGACTCGCCGCCTGCGTCCGGTAAGGTTTTGGAGTTGGGAACGAAGCAGTCCTCTGCGCTCCATCCCATGTAGCAGCGGATAAAGCGTTCCAGGGCCGATCCGGTATCCGTGATGTTGCAACTCCTCCATCATGGCGAGGCCGAAGATGGGTTGGTGCGCAGCGTGTAGCAGCACATGGATGCGTATGAGGCCGTAGAAAAGCTCTCTCTGATGCGTCGTCATTTCACCGTCATCTTACTATCGAACTTCGATGCTATGATCGGGGGCGAACTGAGACCTTGTCCATGCGGACCTTTGACGCCCTTCTGTGCCTTGCCGGCGCCACAATTCTGATCGCACCCGCGTGCAATGGGCAACAGAGTAGGCTGAGCCTGAGCGATGTGATCGCCTCCGCGAAGGCGAAGTATCCGGCGATCCAGGCGGCGCAGGCGCAGCAAAGAGCAGCGCAGGGAGCGGTGGGAGTGGCGCGCGCCGCCTACCTGCCCCGCACCGACCTGCTGTGGCAGACGAATCGGGCGACTGCGAACAACATCTATGGGCTACTTCTACCGCAGAGCGTAATTCCGAACATCTCTGGACCCGTGATCGCCGCGGACAACACGCGCAGTGCTTGGAGTAGCGGCGGCGGTGCGTTGCTGAGCTGGCAGCCCTTTGACTTTGGAGCCCGCGGAGCCAGGGTAAGAGCAGCCCAGGAGGGCAGCGCGGCTGCACAACAGGCCGCCGTGCTGACCGCGCTCGAGGTAACGGCCAATGCCGGCGGCGCTTTCTTCGATCTTGCGGCCGCTCAGGAACTGATGAAGGTAGCGCAGGCCAACGTGCGGCGCAACGAGGCGTTTCAGCAAGCGGTGCATGTGCTGGTGGACAATACACTCCGCCCGGGCGCCGATGCTTCGCAGGCCGATGCGCAGATCGCGCTGGCGCGCAACCAATTGATCCAGACGGAGACGCAGGAGGCGGTGCGGCGATCAGCGCTGGCTGATTTTTTGCAGTCTACCGGTACAAGCTTCACCATTGATGCGGCGCCGCTGTTGAGTCGCCTGCCCGAATCCGACCTCGATGCGGCGGAGGCCGTCAATCATCCCTCGGTGCGCGAAGAGAGTGCCCTTTCGCTGCAGCAGGAAGCGCAGAAGCGACAGCTTGATCGCAGCTATGCTCCCGTATTCAGTACCGTGGGCGCTGTTTCCGGACGGGGGGCCGGAACCGCACTGAATGGGCAATTTCCTGGAGGCACCGCGGGTCTCGCCCCCGACACCTTTAACTGGGCGGCCGGTCTACAGGTAAGCTTTGCCGCCTTCGACTACTTTAGCCTGCGGGCGCAACAGAAGGCACAGGAAGCAAATGTAGAGGCGGAGCGCGCCCGCTACCAGCAATCCCTGAGCGACGTTTCAGCGGCCATCGAAGCGGAGCGCGCCAACCTGGCCGGAGCACGCCGGATGGCTGCGAACACCCCGGTTGAACTAGCCGCGGCCCAGGCAAGCGAGCAGCAGCAACAGGCGCGTTACCGCTCAGGATTGGCTACCGTGGTGGATGTGACCGCAGCCGAAGGAGTTTTGGCCCAGGCGGAAGCAGATGACGCCATTGCCCGTTTGGGTGTGTGGCGAGCGGAGCTGGGGATCGCTGCCGCGCAGGGTGATTTGCAGCCGTTTCTGCAGCTACTGCAGGGGAAGGGAAAGTAACCGCGTATGTGGCTGATTCGCGCAGCGCTTCGCCGGCCGGTTGCGGTGCTGGTGCTGATTGTTGCCCTGGCGGCTCTTTCCGTGCTGGCGATCGTGCGCACCCGAGTGGATATCTTCCCCACTCTCGACCTGCCGGTCATTTATGTGGCGCAGCCCTATGGCGGCATGAGCCCGCAACAGATGGAAGGGTTTATCTCGTACTACTACGAATATCACTTCCTCTACATTAATGGCATCGAGAGCGTTGAGGCCAAGTCGATCCAGGGAACGGCTCTTCTACGGCTCACGTTTCATCCGGGTACCAATATGAGCGAGGCGTTGGCGCAGACTATCTCGTACGTCAACCGCGCGCATGCATTTATGCCGCCGGGAACGGTGTCACCGTTCGTCATCCGCTATGACGCCGGGACGCTGCCGGTGGGCTACATGGTATTTTCCAGCCCGTCGCGGACCTTGGCCGAGCTTCAGGATTTGGCGCTCAACCGTGTGCGCCCGGTGTTTGCCACGCTGCCCGGTGTATCGTCTCCTCCGCCGTTCGGCGGCAATCAGCGCACCATTGTCATCAACGTCGATCCGCACAGCCTGCAGGCCTACGGCCTTTCGCCGGAAAACGTGGTGCAGGCCCTGAACGCCGGCAACAGTATCCAGCCGGCGGGGAACGCCGACATCGGCACCACCCATACGCTGGTCACCACGGATAGCACAGTTACGCAGATCAGCGACCTGTTGAATATTCCATTGAAGCTGGGCTCGGGCGCATCCATTTATATCCGCGATATTGGCAGCGTTTCCGACTCTTCGGATTTGCTGGCTGGGTACGCCTTGTTGAACGGCAAGCGCACAATCTACATCCCGGTCACCAAGCGCCCCGACGCGTCGACGCTAACAGTAGTCGATGAGGTTCGCCAGAACCTGGCGCGCTTCCAGTCGCTGGTTCCGGACGACATCAAAATCACCTATGAATTCGATCAGTCGCAGTTCGTCCGTGATGCGCTGATGTCCGTCTTGCGCGAGGGCATTGCCGGCGCCGTGTTGACCGGGCTTACTTTGCTTCTTTTTTTACGGGACTGGCGCTCGTCGGTGATTGTGGTGATTACGATTCCCCTGGCCCTGCTAACGGCGGTCCTGCTGTTGCGGCTTGCGGGGCAGACGATCAACATCATGACACTAGGCGGCCTCGCGCTGGCGGTTGGCGTGCTGGTGGATGAAGGGACTGTCCTGCTGGAAAATATCCATGTCCACCTGGACCGTGGCGAAAAGACTGCGATCGCCGTTTCGCTGGCCAGCCGCGAGGTGGCGACCCCACGCTTGCTTGCGATGTTGAGCGTGATGGCGGTGTTCTTGCCCTCGTTCTTCATGACCGGTCCGGCGCAGTCTCTCTTTCTACCGTTGTCGCTGGCGGTTGGCTTTGCCATGGGCGCCAGCTACCTGCTGTCCAGCACACTGGTCCCAGTGCTGGGCAACTGGATGCTGCGGCCGCAGGAGAAGCGAGAAGGCAGCTTCGATCGTTTTCGCCATCGATTTGAAGCGGGTTTGAATCGTGCCATGAAAATCCCTGGGCTACTGCTGGCGGTGTACGGCGTGGTTGCGGTGCTGGTGCTACTGCTGGTGACACCCTATCTCGCGCAGGAAATATTTCCTTCCGCAGCCTCGACCCAGTTTCGCTTGCGCGTCGACGCTCCCGACGGGACGCGCGTCCCGGTCACGGAACAATTGGTGCAGCGGGTGCTGGCGGCCATCGCGGAGGTCGCCGGCAAAGACAATCTTGATCTCAGCCTGGGCTACGTTGGGACACAGGGCTCGTCCTACCCCATCAATGCTGTCTTTCTGTGGACCAGCGGACCGCAACAGGCGATCATCAACGTCGGGCTGAAACGAGGGACATCGCTGAAGGTGGCCGACCTGGAGGAACAGTTACGGCAGAAACTGCCGCAGCAGTTCCCCGACGCACACTTCTCTTTCGATCCGGGCGATCTCATCAGCCAGATTCTCAACTTTGGTTCGTCTTCGCTGGCTGAGGTAACCATCACCGGTCCGCAATATGCCGACGTGGCCAGCTACGCGGAACGCGTGCGGCAGAAGCTGGCCGGCGTGACGGCTTTGCGTGACCTGGAGTTTGAGGAGCCGCAACACTACCCAACCGTCGATGTTCACGTGAACCGCGTGCTCGCAGGGCAGTTGGGCGCCACTGCGAACGACGTCGGAACAGCGATTGTTTCTTCGACTGCTTCTAGCCGATTTGTTTCTCCCAGTTATTGGCGTGACCCAAAATCGGGGGTGAGCTACCAGGTGCAGGTGCAAGTACCGCAGGCGATGATGACCTCGCTGGCTGATATCGGCAATGTGCCGGTGGGCAGCAGCAGCGGAACCCAGCCGCTATTGCACCAGATGGCAGACCTTCGCACCACCACTGTTCCCGGAGAACTGGACCGGCAGAATGGACAGTGGATGCTGGCGCTTTCTGCCAACCTGGGAAGTCGCGATCTTCGCTTGGGATACAAGGCCATGCAGCGCGCCATCGCAAGCGCCGGCAAGCCTCCACGCGGGGTGAAGACCGAGATACGAGGGCAAGTGAGCGCGCTGGGACAGATCTTCGGTCAACTCTCGATTGGTCTGGCGGCGGCAATCGGGGTGATTTTGCTGTTGCTTACGGCGAACTTTCAATCGCTGCGACTGGCGCTGGCGGTGTTAGCAACCGTTCCTGCGGTGTTGGTCGGGGTGGTGCTCATGCTGCTCCTCTCGGGAACGACGCTCAACCTGGAGAGTTTTATGGGGACGATTATGGCGGTCGGGGTGGCGGTGGCGAACGCGATCCTGCTGGTGAGCTTTGCCGAGCAGAGCCGGTTGCATGGCGCTACGGCTTGGGAAGCAGCGCGGTCGGCGGCAGCCGAACGGTTGCGCCCAGTGCTGATGACGAGCATGGCCATGATCGCCGGCATGATTCCCATGGCGCTCGCCCTGGGCCAGGGTAGCGAAGAGACGGCGCCCCTCGGTCGCGCGGTCATCGGCGGATTGTTGATGGCTACGGCGGCCACACTGTTCCTGCTCCCCCTGGTGTTTGCCCTGGTGCAGAGCAAGGCAAGCCGCAGTTCGCGCTCGCTGGACCCGGAAGATCCAGAGAGCCGGTGGTTCGAACAACCCACGGAGGCGGTGCGATGAGAACGTTCTTTGTAACTGCTGCTGTCGTGGGGGCCGGCGTCATCGGTTGCAGCACACCGTCGACCGGGAATGCTCCACCGCCGGCGACCGCTCCGGCAGCGGTGGCGACGGTTCCAGTGGCATCGCGAACGCTGAAGACGACCCTCAGTCTGCCGGCCCAGCTGACCCCCTACGAGTCGGTGGATATCTATCCTAAGGTGACCGGGTTTGTGCAGACGGTGACCGTCGATCGCGGATCGCGGGTACGGCGGGGTCAGGTTCTGGTGCGACTGACCGCGCCGGAACTCAACAGCCAGCGCGCCCAGGCAGACGCGGCAGTGCGCGCGGCCGAGTCGCAGTTCAGCGCTGCGCAGGCGAAGCTCGCCTCGGACAATGGCACGTACCAGCACATGGTGGCGGCGGCGAAAACTCCCGGGGTCTTAGCCGAGAACGATGTCATGGTGGCCGAGCAAACGGTCTCGGCCGACCAGGGGATGGTGCAGGCAGCGGAACAGAGTGTCGCCGCAGCGCGGGATGCGGCGCGCAGCGTCAGCCAGACGGAGTCGTATCTCACGATCACGGCACCCTTTGATGGCGTGATCACAACGCGCAATCTGCATCCCGGTGCATTGCTTGGCCCGGCATCGGGACAAACGGGAGCGCAGCCGATATTGGAGATGGTCGACGACCACCGTCTGCGTTTGGTGGCGCCGATTCCGGAAGCGCAGGTGGGCGAGATGAAGGTGGGAACGCCGGTCACCTTTACGGTTCCAGCGTATCCCGGAGAGAAATTCAAGGCACCGATCGCGCGCATCGCGCACGAAGTTGGGCAAACGTCGCGTACCATGCCAGTGGAGCTCGACGTTAGGAATCGCGATGGAAAACTGGCGCCGGGTAGTTTTGCTACCGTAAGCTGGCCTCTGCAGCGAAGCTATCCAACGTTGTTTGTGCCCGCATCGGCGGTGACCAGCGATCAACAGCATACGTTCGTGATCCGGGTGAACGACGGCAAGGCGGAGTGGGTTACGGTGCAGACTGGCCAGACGGCGGATGGCGAGGTGGAAGTTTTTGGAGATTTACACGCCGCGGACCAGGTGGTAAAACTGGCGACCGATGCCATTCACTCCGGGGATAAGGTGCGATGAAAAAAGCGGTGGTTGCAGGAGCACTCGGTGTCAGCGGACGTGCATTGGTTAATCACCTGGTTGCCCTGGGCGACTGGGAGGTGATTGGACTGAGCCGGCGAAAGCCGGAGTTTGCAACGTCGGCACGCTATATCGGGATCGATCTCTTGAACCGCGCCGAGGTGGAAGCCTGCATGGCAGAGCTGGGCGAGGTCACCCACATTTTTTACGCGGCGTTGCAAATGGTGGGGAACTTCTTCGAAGAGATTGCGCCGAATATGGCGATGCTGACAAATACCGTCGAAGCGGTGGAACATGCGTCCGAGAGCCTGCGCAAAGTGGTGCTGCTGGAGGGGGCCAAGTATTATGGGGCCCACCTCGGGCCTTACAAGACCCCGGCGAAAGAGAGCGATCCGCGACACATGCCTCCCAATTTTTATTACGACCAGGAGGATTATCTCGTCACACGCTCGACGGGAAAGGCGTGGTCGTGGACGGCGTTACGCCCTTCGTGCATTAGTGGGTTTGCCATCGGCAACCCGATGAATATGGCCACGGTAATCGCGGTGTACGCATCGATGTGCAAGGAGATGGGCCTCGCGCTCCGCTATCCCGGCTCGACGGAGGCGTATGGATTGCTGATGGAAATGACCGATGCCGAGTTGCTGGCAAAGGCGATGGTGTGGGCGGCAGAGAACGCGCGTTGCGATGGCCAGGGATTCAACATCACTAACGGTGACCTGGTCCGCTGGCAGTATGTATGGCCGCGGTTGGCGGAGTTTTTCGGGATGCCGTATGGAACGCCGCAACGCTTTCCGCTGGCTTTGTTTATGTCGGATAAAGGGCGGCTTTGGGACGCCATGGTGAAGAAGTATGGGCTGCTGCCGTATGGATTTCACGAGGCCGCGTCGTGGCCGTTCGCTGAGTTTGTTTTCAATATTGAGTACGATGTGATTTCGGATATGACCAAGGCGCGGCAGTTTGGGTTTTGTGAGGCTGTCGATACCGAGGAAATGCTGCTGCGGCTCTGCGCTCAGTTTCGGAAGATGAGGTTTATTCCCTGAAGGGGTCTTCGTAGCCCCGACTTCGGGTGCCCCATATCTCGCCTTACGTTGGCGAGATGTGGGAATTGACCGATGCGCAGGGTGGGCTCCAGCAGGTGAAGAGACTTTCCGGATTCGCCCCCAGCGCTGGTTCCTTTCCCACATCTCGCCAACGTTAGGTGAGATATGGGGCACCCCAACTCGGGGCTACTGAGATGACAGGCTGAGCCGCTCGCGGACTTCATAGAGAGAGCCGGTGGGTGTGGATACGCTCTCGTAGAGAAGAAACTCTTCCGCAACATAGCCGGTAAACTTCGGCTGTCGTTGAATCATGGCTTTTAAATTCTCCAGAGCCTTCGCCTTGCTCTTCGTGCGCGCAAGAGTGATGTGCGGATGATACGGGCGTGTCTCGGGAATGAATCCGCAGGGACTGGTTGCCAACGTAACCTGCTGCTGGATGGCAATCAGCTCTGGGGTGAGGGCCACCCCAGCGAAGAAAATTCCTGCACGATCAAAGAAGCCCAGGCCTTCCAATGCAATCGGAACCGCAGGCGAACGCACTTCGCGCAGCCGGGCAAGGATGCATTCGTATTTCTCCTCAGCAGTGCTTCCCAGGAACTGCAAAGTAATGTGCCACGATGCAGGCTCCGACCACCGCAGGCCATCCTGGCTGGATCGCCAACGCATCGAGATGGCCGCGAGCTCATCCACCAGTACCGGCGCAAGTGGAAGGCCAACAAAAAGGCGCATCTTGTTATTCCCAGCCCAAGAGCTGGACCAAACGATCGAGAAAGGGCGTTTGGCTCTTCAAGATTTTTTCCTTCGCCTCGCCCACGGAAAACCATCCGCCGCGATCGACCTCTGGGATTTCCATCAGGCGGCCTGAACGCGGCGGCCACTCCATCTGGAAGCGATTGCTCACCAAGCTCGCTGGGTCGCAATCTCCCGAAAACGCCCACGCGGATACCAGCTTGCCGCCGGCCTGCTTCACGGTACCCAGGTCGAGAAAATCTCCCTCGGCAACAAACCCGGTCTCCTCATGGAATTCGCGTTTCGCGGCTTCCAGGGGAAGCTCGCCGTCGACATACTCGCCTTTGCAGATCGACCACGCACCCAAGTCTTTTTTTGCCCAGAAGGGCCCGCCCGGATGTACCAGGAAAACTTCGCGCTCGCGGTACATCAACAATCCGGCGCTACGCTTCATTGCCCGGCAATACGGATGATCGCCGCTACGCTGCGCTCGACATCCTCATCTGTAGTGGACCAATTGGAGACGCTGATGCGCATCGCAGCCTTTCCTTGCCATTTCGTTCCGCCGCACCAGCAGGTTCCATCGGTTTGCACGCCTGCGATCACACGCCGCGTCTCTTCCTCGCTGCCGAAGGAAACCATGACCTGGTTCAACACCACATCGTTCAGCACGGCAAAACCCGCGCCCCGCAAGCGCTCGGCAAATAACTTTGCCTGACGGCAGTTGCGTTCGACCATTTCCCGCACTCCACTGCGTCCCAGGGAGCGAATCGCGGCCCACAGCTCGACAGCACGCGCGCGGCGGGAAGCCTCGGGCGCGAAATGCCACGGTTCGCGGCCTGCGCCCGGAGTGAGATAGGCCGCGCTCAACGACATGGCAGCCTGCAGATACTTCGGCTCTCGCACCACGGCAACGGCGGAATCGTAGGGCACGTTCAACCACTTGTGGCAGTCGATGGCCCAGGAATCGGCCGCCTCCGCACCCGCAACCAGCGGCGCATAGTGCGGCGAAACGGCCGCCCATAGACCGAACGCGCCATCGATGTGAACCCACGCTCCCTTGTCACGCGCACGGGCACAGATTTCGCCAGCCGGGTCAAACGCACCGGTGTTCACGTTTCCCGCCTGCAGGCAGACCAGAGTTCGATCGTCGATGGGTGGCAAGGAATCGGCCCGCATGCGGCCCTGGCCGTCTACCGGGACTCGGGTCACCCGCGAACGGCCGAGCCCAAGCAGGGACAGTGCCTTCAATAGGGAAACGTGTACTTCTTCTCCCACCACCACCTGCATCGATGGGGCGCCAAACAACCCGTCTTCTTCTACATTCCATCCAGCGCGTTGCAGCAGCGCGGTGCGCGCCGCAGCCACAGCAGAAAAATTCGCCATGGTGGTTCCGGTCACGAAACCGCCTCCCGATCCTTTTGGCAAACCGAGCAGGTCGACCATCCACTCGAGAACAATGTCTTCCAGCTTCGCCGCCACGGGAGACATCACATGCATGGCTGCGTTCTGGTCCCACGTGCCGGCGAGCCAGTTGGCTGCGAGCGAGGCAGGCAATGAGCCCCCAACAACAAATCCGAAATAGCGGCCGCCCGTGGTGGCTACCGTTGCGGGCGAGCCCACGTCGTCCAGCAGAGCCAGAACCTGCATGGGATCACAGGGATAGTCGGGCAACGGGCCACCCAATGCTTCCAATCCCGCGACTGCGGCGGGCGATGGGGCGACGGGGCGATCGGCAATACCTGCGAGGTAGCGGGCAGCCCGATCGGCGGTTTCTGTCAGCAGTTTTTTCATGACTGCATCAGTGTACGGATTTGCTGGATGGTGTGGTCGAGTTCCTCGTCCGTCGTATAAAAATGCGGAGCAATGCGTATGCCGGCGCGCGGACGATAATCCACCAGAACTTCGCGAGCCGCCAGCTCTTTGGTCACGTGCTTCCCGTTGGGCACGTCGAGGATCACGACTCCGCCACGGCGTTCGGGCTCGCGGCAGGTACGTACGGAAATCCCCGCTTCATCCGCCAACTCCATCAGCCGTGCTGTCTGCCGCAGAGACTTTTTGCGGATAGCCGGCACGCCAATCTCGCGGACGATTTCGTAACCGGAGCGAGCCGAATAGAGCGCCGGCACATTGGGCGTCCCATTGAGGAAGCGAAAGGCATCACCGGCGTAGTCAATCGCTCCGACTTCGAAATCGAAGGGCTCGCGATGCGCCATCCAACCCGTCGCCGCCGGTTCCAGATGCGGCCAAAGGGAGCGCTTGACGTAGAGATATCCCGCTCCGGGCCCGGCACAAAGCCACTTCACCGAGCCGCCGGTAGCAAAGTCCAGATCGAGGGCACGCACATCGACCGGCAGAATCCCAGCGGATTGGTAAAGGTCAGCGATGACATACGCTCCGACCTCATGCGCGCGGTGGGTGATGGCGGCAAGATCTTGTACGTACGAACTGCGGAAGGCCACGTGGGAAACGGAGACTAGGCGCGTTTGCTCGTCGATGGCGGCCAGCATGTCCTGGGTGTCGAGCGTCATGCCGTCCGCAGAGGCAACCGAGCAGACGCGTGCTCCCTGGCGCTCCAGACCGTGGTAGATGTAGTCGTTCGAGGAGAAGTTCAGGCCATCCGTCACCAGCTTGTTGCGTGGACCACGCCAGTCGAAGCACGAAGCCACGATTGATTGGCAAATGGAAACGTTCTGGTGCATCACCACTTCACCGGGTGCAGCGCCGATGATGGCGCCCACGAGGTCGCCAGTCGTGACGGGGAGATTCCACCAGCCTTCTTCCCAGGCGCGGATGCCGCGTGTGGCCCAGGTCTCGGCGAATTCCTGCAGGGCATCGAAGGTCCGCCTGGGCATGGCGCCGAGGGAATGACTGATCATGTAGGTCGTGTGGCTGAGGATGGGAAATTCCGGGCGCCACTTGAGCAACGTATCGTCTGAAATGCACACCGCCTGATTCTATTACCATGGAGCGCATGACACCTTTGCTCCCGGTAAGAAAGCTGGCGCTGGGGTTCCTGTGCCTTTGCGGCCTCCCCGCTCTCTGGGCCCAGACCACTCCAACGACCTATGCGCTGCGCGGCACCCTGGTCACGCCGGACGGCATCGTCGAGAACGGGACGATCGTCGTCAAGGATGGCAAGATTGCCGCCATCGGGAAAGATGTGGGGCTGCCGCCAAATGCAACCGTGATCGATACCCATGGGGTGATCGCCCCGGGATTGATCGACCTGCATGACCACCTTACCTACAATGTTTTTCCTCGCTGGCATCCCATTGAAGAATTCGGGAACCGGTACGACTGGCAGCAGAAGCCGATTTACCAGACGCTGATTGAATCTCCACATGCGGGCATGGTGGCGGATGGGTTGGAATGCGAAATGGAGCGCTATGCCGAGGTGAAAGCGCTCTCCGAAGGGGAGACCTCCGTAGTCGGCAGCCTGAAGAATGGCTGCAGCCGCGGACTGGCGCGCAATCTCGACACCGAGCGGGAGTGGCATGTCGCCTACAACGTTTTTCCTTTGCAAATGTCTGAAGGCGAGCTGACACCGATCCGCCAGCAGCTGGGGAACCACGAGTTAACCGGTTTTCTGATTCACCTTTGCGAGGGCGGCCACGAGGACGCTTCTGCGGCGCGCGAGTTTTCCATGCTCAAGGGCCGCGGCCTGCTCTTGCCGGGAGTGGCGCTGATCCACGGCGTGGCCCTGAAACCGGCAGACTTTGTCGAGATGGCTGGTCATGATGTGGGATTGATCTGGTCGCCGCGCAGCAATCTCGAACTCTACGGCAGCACAGCCGATGTGGCCGCCGCAAAGACTGCCAAGGTCAGAATTGCGCTGGCACCGGATTGGAGCCCTACCGGCAGCGACGGACTGCTCGCCGAGTTGAATTACGCAGCGGCCTGGAATGAGGTGCAGAAGCCGCGGCCGTTCTCCGATCGTGAATTGGTGGAGATGGCAACGTCCGTTCCAGCCCAAATGGTTGGTGCGAGCGATCGTCTGGGTGCATTGGTGGCCGGCCGTGACGCGGATCTGTTGGTCATTCATCCGGAGACGGACCACGATGCGTGGTGGACGCTGACTCACGCCACGGCGGGACAGGTGACTCTGGTGGCGGTCGCGGGCCAGGCGGTGTACGGCGATCCTGACGTATTAGAGAAGTTGGCCGCACACCCAGTGGAGCGCATGGAAGTTTGCGGCGGCAGCAAGGGGTTGGCGTTTACCGGCGCTCATGGAGATGTCGATGCCAGTGATGAGACCTGGGCCCAGAGCGCTGCCAAACTGCAAACCGGGCTGCGTCACTATGGGCGGAACTTAGCTCCCCTGGCGGAGTGCGGACAGTGACGGCATCAGGCTTCACCGATGCATTCCTTCCATAGAACGGGTTGTGCGCGCTGGAATTGGGTGATGAGGTCCATGCATTCCTGGGAGTGTAGATCGACGATCTCAATTCCCTGCTCGAGCAACCAGTGCATGCCGCCGCGTTGATAGCTGACAGTGTCGCCGATGATGATCTTGCCAAAGCGGAATTGGTAGATGAGTCCGCTGCAGTACCAGCAGGGGGCGAGGGTGGTCACCAAGATGGTGTCGTGCCAAGTGGGCTGGCGGCCCGCGGCGCGAAAGGCGTCCGTTTCGCCGTGGAGGGAGCCATCGCCGTTCTGCACCAGGCGGTTGCGGCCTACGCCCAGGAGAGTGCCGTCGTTGCGGAAGATGGCGCCGCCAACCGGGATGCCGCCCTCGGCAAACCCAATGCGCGCTTGTTCCAGGGCAACCGCCAGCATGGCGTGATCATCAAGAGTTGAGCCTACGATCGGTTCCATGGTGGGAGGGTAGCACAAGGAAGGCGGTTCATAGTCTGCGTGAGATGAGCATCGCGGTAGAACAGCAGGTCCCTCCGCTACGCTCCCCCGGATTTCCTGTCGATAAAAGTGAAACCGGTTGATTTTATGCGTCTCTCTGTTCGGAGAGACGCAAACGTGGCCGCAGTTGAGGACGGTGAAGTAGGAAATCCGGGTACGCTACGGTCGGGATGACAAGGTTGTGGTGGCGCTAAAGGTTTGATCCGACAGACTAGTGACAATCTTGCCATACCGACCGGAGCGTAGCGGAGTGGAGGGACCTGCTGCTCTACCGCAATGCAAATCGCACGCAGACTTTTTTTCGTTGAGGGACGTGCTTTAATGCGCGATTACTTTTTCGCCGCCGCGAGGATCATTGCCTCGCAGGAAGAAAGTCAAACAGAACATTGCGCCGGCAGCGATCGTCAACAACCAAAAGGTATCGATGTACGAAAGTGCGGAAGCCTGCCGTTGCAGGGTTTGATAGACACGCCCATACGCTCCGTTCATGGCATCGTGGCTACTGAATCCGCCTTGCTTCAACTGCGCGCTAATGCCGTCGAGGGTGCTGCCCAAGGTTGCATTGCCGGCCGTGATATGGCTGCCCAGCCTCTCCTGGTGGAACTGATCGCGCCGCGCCAGGACCGTGGTCACTGCAGATGTCCCGACACTGGCACCGATGTTGCGTACGAAGTTGACCAGGCCGGCGATGGCGTTGTTCTTCTGCTTCGACATGCCGTAATACGCGGCCGCAGTGGTGGGAATAAACACCAGGCCCAACGGCGCGTATTGCGCGATTCGTAGCCAGGTGGCGGAACTGAAACTAATCAACAGATCAATGCGGCGGGTGGAAAGATACATGCTGCACGTCAACAACAACCACCCGGTCGCAATCAAATAACGGCCCTGGAATCTTCCCGCCAACATGCCAATGAACGGGAGTGCCCCCAACAAGACAAATCCGGCGGCGGAAAGAACCATGCCCGCCGACTCCGCGGTGTAACCCATGTTGGCCTGCAAGAACTGCGGCACCAGCACGGTGGTTGCAAATGACATGCCACCCACGACGAACATCATCATGCAAGAAGTTGCGAAATTGAAATTGCCAAACAGTCGCACGTCGACAATGGGATTCTTTTGATAAAACTCCCAAATCACGAGAGAGACCAGGCCGACCGTGGCAATCACCATCAAGGTGACAATAAAGTTGGAGCCGAACCAGTCATCCTCCTGGCCCTTGTCGAGCAGGATCTGCAGCGCTCCCACACCCAGCGTCAAGAGCGAGAAACCAACGTAGTCCAACTTCGGCGGACCGCTGGTCGCGCGCGCCCGCGCCATGTATGGCGGATCTTCCACCAATTGGTAGACCAGGATCAACGCCAGAATACCCACCGGCAGATTCATGAGAAAGATCCAGCGCCAGGTGTAGTTGTCCGTGATCCACCCGCCCAGGGTGGGACCAATGGAGGGCGCAAAGATAGCCGTCACACCATACAGAGAAAAGGCCAACCCGCGCAGACGTGGCGGAAACGTATCGGCGAGGATCGCCTGCGCCATCGGCTGCAGACCACCGCCCCCAGCCCCCTGAATGATGCGGGCCACCAACAGAATGCCCAAGCTGGGAGCGATACCGCAGGCCAGAGAGCTGATGGTGAAGATGACAATGCAGGTCATGAAGAATCGCTTACGGCCGAAGATGCTCACCAGCCATCCGCTGATGGGCAAAACAATCGCATTCGAAACCAGGTAGGAGGTGAGCACCCAAGTGCTCTGATCCTGGCTGGCGCCCAAATTGCCCGCGATATGCGGAAGAGCCACGTTGGCAATGCTGGTATCCAGCACTTCCATAAACGCGGCCAGGGAGACGACAAACGCGATCAGCCAGGGATTTGCTTTCGGCTTCCAATCATGGTCTGACTGGGTGAGTGTCGATGGGCTACTGGCTGCAGCGCTCATTTGGAAACGCGGAGATCGCCCCCGGTCATCCTCGCCGGCTTCTCCAGCCCGAGCATGCCCAGCAACGTAGGAGAGATATCACGCAGCGACCCGTCTGTACGCAGTTGCCACTGCGCCGCGTCGTCGCTCACCAGAATGACCGGGACGGGGTTTGTGGTGTGCGCGGTGTGCGGTCCACCCGTGGCTGGGTCGACCATTAATTCGGCGTTTCCGTGATCGGCCGTGATCAGCATCGACCCACCGCGTTGCCGCAGTTCCTGGTAGAGGCGGCCAAGACAGGAGTCAATCGTTTCTACTCCCTTGACCGTGGGCTCGATCTTGCCTGAATGCCCGACCATGTCGGCGTTGGCGAAATTCACCACCACCAGGTCAAATGCAGGATCCCCGATGGCTTTGATCACGGCATCGGCAATACCGTTTGCGCTCATCTCGGGCGCCAAGTCGTAGGTGGCCACTTTTTGCGAGGGTACAAGTACGCGGTCTTCACCAGGAAACGGCTTTTCAATGCCGCCATTAAAGAAGTAGGTCACGTGGGCGTACTTCTCGGTTTCGGCGATACGCAGATTGCGCAGGTTCGCCTGTGCGAGCATGTCCGCGAGCAGGTTCTCCATCGACTCCGGCAGAATCACCATGGGCAGGCCGAACTGCTTGTCATACTGCGTCATGCACACGTAGTACAGGTTCTTCGGAATCTCGGAGGGCGGGATGACCTGATCCATCTCCTCGGTGCCGGGCAGTCCGCTGTTGCGCGCCAGCACGCGCGTAATCTGGCGCACGCGGTCGGCTCGGTAATTGAAACAGAGGCAGGCGTCTTCTTCGTTCAAGCGGGCCTGTGGGTCAACGACAAACGGCTCAATAAATTCATCCGTAACGCCGTTGTTGTAGCACTCCTTCACCCGGGCTACGGGATCGGAGTACACGCCACCCGCGGTCTTGCCGCACATCACATCGAACGCCTTCTTGGTGCGCTCCCAGCGGCGGTCGCGGTCCATGGCAAAGTAGCGGCCACTTACGCTGGCGATTTTGCCGACGCCGATCTCATCGATCTTCCGTTGCAACTTTTCCAGGTAGCCGGCGCCACTGGTGGGCAGGGTGTCGCGACCGTCAAGAAAGGCATGCACGAAGACGCGCTCTACTCCGTGCAGTTTTGCCACCTGCAAAAGAGCGTGCAAGTGGGCCTGCTGAGAATGCACACCACCGTCGGAAACCAACCCCAGCAAATGCAGGGCGCGGCCTTTCTCGCCGGCATGCTTCAAGGCGGCTACGATCACCGGATGGTGGAAGAACTCACCCGAACGGATCAGATCGTCGATCCGCGTGATGTCCATATGCACGACGCGTCCTGAGCCGATATTCAAGTGGCCCACTTCGCTGTTGCCCATCTGGCCATCGGGCAGTCCGACAAAGTGATCGGAGGCGTGCAGCAGGCTGTTGGGAAATTCGCGCAGCAGCCGGTCGTAGGTAGGCTTGCGCGCCAGCGCGATGGCGTTGGCGTTGGTCTCCGGCCGATAACCCCAGCCGTCGAGAATGGTCAGCACTACTGGTTTTTTCAGCGACACGTCTACTCCCCGGCGTTGACAGCGGCACGTCCGAGGAACTCTGCTCCCTGGCCCAGCTCCTCCTCGATGCGCAGTAGCTGGTTGTATTTGCAGATGCGATCGGTACGCGAAGCAGAGCCGGTCTTGATCTGACCGGCGCCGGTGGCCACCGCGAGGTCGGCGATGAAGCTGTCTTCGGTTTCGCCGCTGCGATGGGAGATTACGGACGTGTATCCATAACGGCGCGCGAGCGCGATCGCTTCCAGTGTTTCGCTGATGGTGCCGATCTGGTTCACCTTAATAAGGATGGAGTTGCCGACGTTCTGCTCAATACCGCGCTGCAGGCGCTCGGTGTTGGTCACGAATAGATCGTCGCCGACCAACTGTATTTTGTCGCCGAGTTCTTTGGTAAGGAACTTCCAGCCATCCCAGTCGTCTTCGGCCAGCCCGTCTTCGAGCGAGATGATTGGGTATTGGCGCGCCCAGTCTTCCCAGAAGCGCGTCATCTGTTCGCTGGTGCGCTCGCTCTTGTCGCTCTTCTTGAAGATGTAGCGGGACTTTTCTTTATCGAAAAATTCACTCGCCGCCGGGTCGAGGGCAATGGCGATTTCTTCGCCGGCCTTGTATCCGGCTCCCTGGATGGCTTCCAGGATCACTTCAATGGCTTCGACATTCGATTTCAGGGAGGGGGCAAAGCCGCCTTCGTCGCCGACTGCTGTGCTGTACCCGCGTTTCTTGAGGACCCCTTTGAGGGTATGGAAGACTTCGACGCCCCAACGCAGTGCGTCGGCGAAACGCTCGGCGCCGACCGGCATCACCATGAATTCCTGAAAATCGACGTTGTTATCGGCGTGCGCTCCGCCATTGATGATGTTCATCATCGGCACCGGCAGTACGGAGGCATTCACGCCACCGAGGTAACGGTACAGCGGCATTTGCAGCGCGTTGGCCGCGGCGCGGGCGCTGGCCATGGAGACGGCCAGAATGGCATTGGCGCCGAGTTTGCCTTTGTTTTCGGTGCCATCGAGCGCGATCATGGTGGCATCGAGCAGGCGTTGGTTGCTCGCGTCCATGCCGGTCAGCTCGGGGGCGAGAACGCTTTCGACGTTCTCTACCGCTTGCAGTACGCCTTTGCCCAGGTAGTGCGCCTTGTCGCCGTCGCGCAGCTCGACAGCCTCGTGCTCACCGGTAGAGGCTCCGCTGGGTACCGCCGCGCGGCCCATGGCACCGCCCGCGAGAAGCACATCGGCTTCTACCGTCGGGTTTCCCCGGGAATCCAGGATCTCGCGCGCGTGTATGGCAACAATCTCGGTCATGTCACTCCTTGTGATGTGGTGTCTCAGACGGTCTTTGAGAGGGGCGCGGCGGTCGACGGCAATCGTTTTCCCATCCGTGCCGCCAATCGTACTGATGAAACCTGCCATCGTTCAGATCGAATTCTAACAAAGGAAGATGGACGCCTTATACCTGAGCAGACTGCGGATCACCTCGGCTCCCCCGGATTTCCTGTCGACAGCAGTTTGATCGGTGAAGAACATGCGCCTCTCTTAAGAGAGGGTGGCATACGCGGTCGCTCTTGACAGCTGCGAATTAGGAAATCCGGTCCGTTCGGGATGACAAAGCGGGAGTGGTTGCTTGTAGCCCAGTCGCGTGATTCCCGGTTCGTCGGCTGTCTAGAGGACTGACCCGCCCGCACCCTTGTCATCGCGAGCGGAGCGGAGGGATGAGTTTGCTCAGGATGTTACAATCATGGTGAGATTGGCAGGCTCCCCTTGCCAACATCAATTTCTACTGTTGGAGGAATCACTATGAAGAGCTGGAGCCGTCCTGATTTTGAAGAAGTTACCCTCGGTTGCGAGATCAACTGCTACGCGCCCGCGGAAGCATAACGTTTGTTGAGCCTCAAACTGTTGGGGACAGCCGCCGGTGGTGGCTTTCCCCAATGGAACTGCGCTTGCACCCTGTGCAACGGCAGTCGTAAAAATCCCTCCGAATTACCGCCAAGACTGCAATTGCAAGCCCTTTTGTCGACCGGCAGCGACGACCGCTTTCTCATCAACGCCTCACCCGATCTCCGTCTGCAGATCGAAAACGAGCCGTTCTTACAGCCCCGCGCCCAAAGCGGCAATCGCAATACGCCGATCGCCGGGATCGTGCTCACCAGCGCCGACCTGGACCAGGTTCTGGGCCTGCTGCTGATGCGCGAATTTCAGCCGCTTCGTGTCTACGCCACCGCCGTCGTACGGCAGGTGCTCGAGGCCAACTCCTTCTTCCAGATGCTGCACCGCGTACCCGGCCAACTGACCTGGATCGAGATCGCTCCGAACGAAAGTTTTACCTTTGGTAAGGACATCCGTTGCACGCCGATTGACTTCCACGGATCGCTTCCCTTTTATGCCCGCAGCCAGGAGCGTATGGGGGCCAGTATTGGATTGATCCTCGAATCCGAAGGCAGCCGGGTGGCGTACACGCCGTCCGTGCCGGAAATCACCCCGGCACTGCTGGAGGTCTACGACTCCTGCGACGTCATCCTGATCGATGGAACTTTTTGGAGCGACGCTGAGTTGAGCCAGACCCACGACGGAACTCCGCTGGCCCGCGCTATCGGCCATATCCCCATGAGCGGGAACGAGGGGACGATTTGTTTATTGAAGGAAATCAAACGGCCGAAAAAGGTGTTTATTCACCTTAACAACACCAACCCGGTGCTCGATCCGGACAGCCAGGAACGCAAAGCAGTCGAAGATGCAGGCTGGCAGATCGCGGATGATGGATGGCAATGGAACTCTTAACCCGTCTTCTGTCTGAAGATGAATTGGAAGCTCGCCTGCAAGCGGTGGGCAGGGAACGGTATCACCACCGGCATCCCTTCCATTTGAAGATGCACGAGGGCACGCTGACCCGCGGCCAGATCCAGGCCTGGGCACTCAACCGCTACTACTATCAAAGCCGGATTCCAATGAAGGACGCGCTGGTCCTGGCCAAGAGCGACGACCCCGCTTTCCGCAGGGCGTGGCGCAAACGCATCGTCGATCACGATGGCGATCAGGACGGATACGGCGGTATCGAGAAGTGGATTCAGCTTGCCGAGGCGAGCGGCCTGGCACGCGAGGAAGTACTGCCGTGCACGGGTGTGCTGCCTGGGGTTCGCTATGCGGTGGATGCCTACCTGGCGTTAGTGCGCGACCACTCGTTGTTGATCGCGGTCGCTTCCTCGCTCACCGAGCTTTTTTCCCGTGACCTGATTTCCCTGCGGATGGACCAGATGCGGATTCACTATCCCTACCTGGTACCGGGGCTGGCGTATTTTGTCGGCCGTTTGACCCAGGCGCCAGAAGACGCGACCTTTGCGCTGAACTACGTCATGACCCACGCCGGCACCCGCGCAGAACAGGAGCAGGTGATCCAGGCGCTCACCCGCAAGTGTGAAATCCTATGGGCGCAGCTGGACGCCATTGAATATGCGTATGTTGTCCCGGGAAATATTCCTCCCGGGTGCTTTGTGCCCAAAACGTAATTCCTATGGATACAAATGCCGTGCCAAGACTTGCCGCGGGTTGCCGGCTCCATCCGACAGAGCCGGTGCTGCTGATCCCGGAAGGGACTCTGAAGCTCAGCGGTCCGTCGCGAGATATATTGTCCCAACTCGACGGACGCAGGACTGTGGCTGAGGTAATCGACCTGCTGCACGCGCAGTATGCGGACGCAGACAAAGAGATGATCCAGCAGGATGTGATCGGGCTCCTGGACCGCATGATGCAACGGGGGGTAATCCGGATATGAATCCTCCATTCTCGCTGATTGCCGAGGTCACGCACCGATGCCCGCTCCATTGCTTGTACTGCTCAAATCCATTGGAGCTGCAACGCAAGGAAGAAGAATTGCCAACCGAGGATTGGGTGCGGGCCTTTTCTCAGGCGGCCAAGCTTGGGACGCTGCATCTGCACCTTACCGGTGGGGAGCCGCTCGCCCGTCCTGACCTGCCGGAGTTGATCGCCGCTGGGCGCGATGCAGGACTGTACGTCAACATGATCACCTCGGGCGTTGGTCTCTCGGAGGAGCGTTTATCTTCCCTGGTTGACGCCGGCCTCGAACACCTGCAGCTCAGCTTTCAGGATCTGGACGAAGTTTCTGCCAACCACATCGCCGGCACACGGGCTCACGCGTTGAAGCTGGCACTGGTCCCGATCGTCAAGAAGTTCCCCGTCGCACTCACCATCAACCTAGTGGTGCACCGCATGAACCTCGATCACCTTGAGGCCTTCATCCGGCTGGCAGAGGACTTTGCTCCCGACCGGCTGGAGATTGCCCACGTGCAGTATTACGGCTGGGCGCTCAAGAATCGCTCACTGTTGATGCCCACCCAGGAGCAAGTAGAACGCTCGACGGCCGTGGTTGAAGCAGCCAGAGAACGCTTGAAGGGAAGCATTCATCTGGAAGCGGTATTTCCCGATTACTTCGGCAGTTATCCAAAAGCGTGTATGGGTGGCTGGGGGAAACAGACGATGCTGATCGATCCCGTCGGCAACGTGATGCCGTGCCATGCCGCAGCCGTGATTCCGAACCTGGTGTTCGACAGCGTGCGCCAACACGACCTCGCGTGGATTTGGAACGAGTCACCGGCATTCAATCGTTTTCGCGGAGAGGATTGGATGTCGCCCACCTGCCGCGCGTGCCCGCGAAAAACACGGGACTTTGGCGGATGCCGCTGCCAGGCGTTTCTGTTGACCGGCGACGCTGAGGCGATTGATCCCGTCTGCGTTTATAGCCCCGATCATGCGATGCTCGAGACGCTACGCCAGCCGAGCCCGGAGGTGTTACCTATCTGGCGTAACTAAAACAACACCCTCCCATGTTACCCGGCTTGGTTCGCTCTTTGGGTTAAGAAGGTGACGGAGGTAAGCTTGAACTAATCTGTAAGTGAAGTAGGTTTAAAAACAGATATGAAAACGTCCCGCTTTTCCCTGGTATCCGCCGCTACGTTGATTTTGAGCACAACCGTTCTTTGCGCACAAACGAAGCCAAGCCCTTATGAGGGTGTGTCCACGCCGCCTTCCGATGATGTCATCAACACCACGGAGCAGCAGACGCCACCCGTTGTGACGAAACCGGCTCCGGCGACGACCAATCCGGATGCGGGGATTATCGAGAAGCCGTTGCCGCCTTCGGTGCAGGACTATACGCCGCATGCCGCATCGAGCTTGCAGACCCGCAGTCTGAAGGATAGTTCGACGGATGATACCGATGCCGGGATTGTGACCTTCGTCCCCGCGCCGGCTAATGCGATACCGGCAGGGACCGTTTTCCGGGTACGCATGATGCAGGACATCGACGCAGCCTCCACGACGCCGAATACTCCCTTCAAGGCGCAGCTCACTCAGGACGTGTTGCGCAATGGCAAGGTGGTGGTTCCGGTGGGTTCGGAGTTGCACGGCCGCGTGGTGTACGCGACTGCCGGCAATCGCCTCAACGGAGGCTCGGTGATCCATCTTCGTCCCGATGAATTTGTTTTGCCGGACGGCACTCGCTATCACCTGCACGCAGAAGTGATTGACACCGTCGGTTCCGACACCAAGGCCAAAGGCGAAGGCAACATCGTCGCCAATGAACATGGTAAGCGCACGATTGCCGAGATGGGCATGGGCGTGGGAAGCGGCGCGGTTCTGGGAGCCGTGGTCGGCGGTGGTGTTGGGGCAGTCGTCGGCTCCGCGGTGGGTGCGGGCGTAGTGACTGCGCACTGGCTGCGAACCAACTGGTCTGCGAATCTGCCGGCTTCGTCCACGGTTGTGTTCAGCCTGACGGATCCGATGTTCCTGACCCCGGCACAGGACGAGAAGACCGAGCTGCTACCGAAGACTTTCTAGTCAGCGTGCAGCGGCGGTAGAACAGCTAAGCCAGCTTTTTCGTAGGAACCCGCTCCAGCAACCGGCGCCATGTCTTCTGGTTGATGCGGTGGCTCTTCTTCAAATCGTCGAGGATGCGCTCGAAGTCGGCGTGGCCGTGAAGGCGATTCCATGCCGGGTTTTTTGAGAACCAGGGATAATTTTCATTTCCCAGGTAGATCGCGCGTCGCAGCCAATGCAGCGCCTCGCTCTCGTCCCCTTCCACCGCAAAATAGGTCGCCAACCGATAAGCCATCTCACTGTCGGCCTCCGCGGCTGACAACGAATCCTCTTCAATCAGGGACGTGGCCCGCTCCCGCTCCCCTACCTGCACATAGCACAACGCCAGCGTGGGAAACGCAATGCGCATGCTCTCGTCATCATGGATCACCGATTCCAGCGTCGCAATCGCCTGCTGCAAATCACCCTGGCGCATGCGCTGATACGCCATCGACGTCCGCAGCAAAGGATGCCGAGGCTCGAGCGTCAACCCCTTCTGTAACTCTTCTTCCGCCAACTCCAATTGGTTTTGGTACTGGTAGACTCGCGCGCGATGGTTGTAAATGATGGTTGCATTCGAAGGATTCAACTGTAACGAACGATTAAACTGCTGCAGGGCTTCGTCATACATGCCATCCAGGCGCAGAGTCTGCCCGGCCACGAGATGAACGTTCCAGTTGTTATCCGCGGTTAGCAGCAGGTGCTCGATACCATGACGGGCACTTTCCTTCTCTCCCCGCGAAAGCAGCATATACACGCGATACAGGTTGGCCTCGAGCGATCCGGGATCGATCTCGAGCGCGCGATCAAAGCTGCGCCGCGCCGCGAGCAAATACAACTGCCCTCCCAGGCCATGACGCACATACTGCAGCTGCGTAATCCCCAGGCCGGCCCATCCGGGTGCGAATTTGGCATCGCGCGCCACCACGCTCTCAAACAACTCGCGGGCCTTATCCAGGTCGCCCCGGGCGCCGGAGCGGGACATGAACGACGATAGCAACGCGCGGGCCTGCAGGTATTCTTCCGAGAGCGCTTCCGCCATCGGGGCGCTGTAAGCGGACTCACCGCCCTGTTGCAGCTTTCCCAGCCCCTGCAAGGTAGCGAAGACCTCGTTGCAGATTTCGGTCTGCACCGCGATCAGATCGAACGAAGGCACACTGATGGTGCCGCCGGCGCGCACACTCTGCCCGGGCACATCGAGCAATTGCCAGTTCAGATCAAACCCTTGCTCCGAACGCATGAAATTACCTGCCAGCACAAACTGCACCAGCAGCTTCTTGCCCACCGATAAGGGATCCATCTGCTGCATCGGTGCCGGCAATTGCATCAACGAACTGGAGGGCCGCACCACCAACGAAGACATGCGCGCCAGCCGGGCAGCAATCGCATCCGCCAGGGCGTAGCCGTACAGCGGAGACTCACCCGTCTGCCCGAAATTCTGGAAGGGCAGAACGAGGATCGTGTTCTGGTTCTGCTGCGCGTCGGCCGATTCACGAAAACGTTCCGCCAGCAGGGAAAGAAATCCCGTGGTGCGCTTCTCGCGTTCAGCAGCCGGGATGTGCAGGTTGGTGGCTGCTTCTCCAGGCAGAATGCCGGTCTCCAACTGCGTGGTTTTCATGATGGTCCGCAATGCTTCCCGCAGATCGGCGGCAGAGGAGTAGCGGCCACTGGGCGTCTTTTGCAGGCACGTGGCAATCACACTAGCCAGCTCCGAAGGCACTTGAGGACTGGTGTCTGACAGCGGCAACGGATCGGCGAACTGAATGGCGCGCACAATTTGAAACTCTTCCGCATCGGGACGCACGAACGGATGACGGCCGCTCAACAACTCATAGAGGGTCACACCGACGGCAAAAATATCGCTTTGCACACTGGTCTGGCCGGTCACGAACTGCTCCGGAGCCATGTAAGCGATGGTGCCGCCGCGCGCGGTGTACGTATTCCGGATAGGCCCTTTGGCATCGCGGCGCGGTTTCGCCGGGTCGAACTCTGCTTCAGCGGTCGAAAGCCTGCGGGCCAGGCCGAAGTCCAGGATCTTGACCACGCCGCCGTCGGTGAGCATAACGTTGGCCGGCTTCAGGTCGCGATGAAAGATGCCCAGACGGTGGGCTGCGCTCAAGCCGTCCGCGATCTGGATGCCCACCGAGAGACCAAGTTGCACGCTCGCGGGACCGTTGGCAATGATCTTGTCCAGTGACTCTCCGGGCACATACTGCATCACGATGTAGGCTTCATCTTCCGATTCGCCCACTTCATAGATAGCGCAGACGTTGGGGTGCTCAATCGCGGAGGCAAGCCGGGCTTCACGCAGCACCGTGCTGCGCATCTGCTCCAAAGACAGCGCGCCTCGCTTCAAAATCTTCAGCACTACCGGTCGCATCAGCTGGGTGTCGTTGGCCAGATACACCACGCCGCTGCCGCCCGCACCCAGCTTGCGCGTCACCTCGTAGTGCTCAATTAGCCGGCGCTTCATGCATTCAGTCTAACCGCCAGCCCTGAGGAGATCGCTCTATAATGCTGGGCATGGCCGACTCACCAAAGCGAAACAAATACTGGAACTGGCTCCTGCTGCTGCCTGGGATGGGTTTGCTTTTCCCCGCGGTGTACGCGCGCGCGACACCCACCCTTTTCGGCTTCCCATTCTTCTACTGGTACCAATTTGCGTGGGTGTTTCTGACGGCGGCCATTACGGGCATGGTGTACTTTCTGGTAAAAGACCCATAAATGGAGCTATAATACTCCATATTTGGAGAGTCGATGCCGCGATGCCGAAAGCCCGCCCGTTAGCCTACCCCGACACACGCTATGCTCCCCCGGTATTTCCGGATCTCAGGCGACATGACGAGCGCCGACGGCTTTCTTCTGCCGCATTGAAGGCGTTTTTCAATATCGTGAAACATTGGCAAATTCGCGATGAGGATGCACGCGAGTTGCTCGGCGACATCTCCAATGGCGCCTACTATCAACTGAAGCAGAATGCCGGCGTGCCACGGGCCATGGAGCGCGACCGGCTGGAGCGGATTTCTTACCTTATCGGCATCTTCAAGGCGCTCAATATTCTCTACAGTCAGCGCCTGGCCGATCAGTGGATGCAATTGGCAAATACCAACCCCATCTTTGAAGGACGCTCGCCGTTGGCTTACATCCTCAGCGGAGGGATGCCGGCGATGGAGGTGGTGCGGCAGTTGCTGGATGCGCGCCGCGGCGGTCAATAGGCGCACCGTCATGGTTTCCCTTCCCATTACCAATCTGCGTCGGTTCGATACCCATCGCCTGCTGCCGGCCAAGTACTCGCCCAACTACGATTCGGTACTCACCCGCCTGTCGGACGGCGATGATGAAGCTCTGCAGCTGATATTTGAACTGGATCATGTCACCAATGCGCGCCTGCAGGCAGAGGAAGGTAAGAGCCCCGGCATCAGCCGCAACGAGTTGGTTTCGCATGTGCCGAACTATCACGTGATCAACGCAGCGTTCACGCATGCCCATCCTCTGGGTGCACGGTTTTCCAGTGCAACGCGTGGCGCATGGTACGCCGCGTTCGAGTTAGCTACGGCCAAAGCCGAGGTGCTGTTTCATAAGAATGTAGAGTTTGCAGAAGTCAACTGGACCGAGAGAGAAGAAATCGGCTACGACGACTACCTGGCGGATTTCACGGCACCCTTCCATGACTTGCGGGACGTGGCGAACGAGACGCATGAGGCTCTGAACCCCAACAGTTATGTGAAGTCACAGGAACTGGCGGCGCAGTTGATGGAGATTCATTCGCAGGGTGTGATCTACCCCAGCGTTCGCCGCGAGGGCGGAACTTGTCTGGCTTGTTTCCGTCCTAGCGTGGTGGGTAACGTGCGTAAGAGTGATCGTTACCGGCTCATCTGGACGCCGCTCAGAGGCCGATTTGTCCGCCAGAACTCGCTGGTCAGTTCCCCGACCACTTGATGTCGTTGCGGCGAATGTCGTCAAGCGTCGAGGGCTTCCAGGTCTTGCCGCGATCGACACTGACCCAATGCAACGCCGTCGTACTGCGCAACAACACGGCTGCATAGCGTTCCTGAGCGTCCTCGGGCTTTGACGCCTGCCCGCTGCCGGGAGCTTCGGTCAAGGCGGGGATGCCGACCAACTCCACTGCTTTGCCGTCCCACTGTTGCTTGACACCCTTCCAGTGCTTGCCGCCATCATCGGAGCGAAAGAGGCTGCCGTTGGAATCGAGTGCTACCTGGGCGCCACCCACGGAAAGCTGGGTCAGCGGAGTGAGTCCACTCGGCAGACTCTGCGCGTTGGCCGTGCACGCCACCAGACCGAACGCCAGCAAGGCCGCTTGGTAGATGCGTGGACCGCGATATGCATGGTTGAAAAAAGCCATATGCTGAGCTTATCGGCAAGAATAAAAGCCGCAATGCCCCTTCCGTGGTGTCAGTTTGCTACATTACGAAGGTCATGAGAAGGCTGCCGCCCACATGGGACAGCCCGGGATGCGGTGCTACTTCAACGCGCGTTTGCACCCGAAAGCCTTGCTTTTCAAAGAGCGCGCGTGCGGCCAGATTGTCTTCCCACACATTTGCACTCAGATGGCCAAAGCCGGCGGCTTTCCCTTGCGCAACGGCCCACGCGACTAACTGCGTAGCGGCTCCCTGACGGCGGAACTGCGGGCGTACCGCGACGCTGTTGAGCAGAAAGCTTTCCCAGTCCTGTGCCTGGTCGATTGGATCGAGAATCTGGACTTTGTCTTGAGGTAGGACGTCTCGCTCCTCTTCGCGCAGGAGCGCGGCGGGAAACGCGTTGATCATGCCGGCCACAGTTCCCTGCTCTGCGGCCACAAAGCAATGGCGCCAGGAGAAGCCGCCGGCATCCTGCTTGATGCTGCGCGCCATGAGGCCGGCCAACATCTCTTTGGGCGCCATCTCGTCCAGCAGGAATTCATACATGCCATCACCACCCAGAATGGCCAGTTCCGCGAGTGCATAGGCATCAGCAGGAGTTGCCGGACGGAAAATCAAGCAGCCGCGCCCAACTTGTTGCGGGGCGCGAACTTTCTCTTGTAGTAGGCGGTGGTGAAGGAAATCGCCGGAACGCCAATCGCGGTGGGAAGCACCCAGATCACCCAGGCGGGGCGCACAAAACGGCCGACGGTGACCACGGAGAAGGCAGTCCACGCCGCGATGTAACTAGCCAACATGTTTCCCAGGTGTTCGTACCACCAGAACATCTTTTCTTGTGGTGGATACAAGAATCGGCGGATCGACTTGCCCGCCAGGGTCATGCCGATGAAACCAAACACCAGGGACGGGATAGTCAGGTGTTGCACGGCGGCTGGGAAGAACACGCCCAATAGGGCCAGCGCCAGGCTCGAGATGAAAGTAACGATGGCCGCTACCCAGTCGGGCCAGGTCACTTTTTCGCCCTTCGTCAGATTCTTATGAAACAGTACGCGATAGGCGGAGAAGGCAGCATAAAAGCTGAACACTGCAACCAGCGCCAGAAACAGGATCGGCCGATAGAGGGCAAGGATGATGGCCGTTACGGCGACCACCGCCATGGACCAGAAATAGATCTTTCCCCAGCGCCGGTGTGCTTTGCCGCCTTTGGCGGTCAGCAGGGCGAGGGGCGCCATGACAAAAGCGCTGGCGCCGGCGGCGATGTGCACGCCCAACAGGGACTTGAACCAAGCAGGATCCGCCATCCTTGTTCTCCGTCATCGCGATGGTATCAGGGCAGACCGCTAAGGGTACGACCTTTAGGCCGTACGAAAGTCCCTGCTGGAAGTGCGGTTTTAGGCGCTGAGGCAGGGAAGGTTGGGTGGAGAGCCGTCCCCTCAGCGGCTAAAACCGCGCTTGGTCCTTAGTAGGATGTACGGCCTAACGCTCGCTGCGGCGAGGCAGGCCGTAGCCTTCGTCGCAGTGGAGGAATCTACGGTCTGCCAAGGTGCTTTAAACTAGAAAGGTATGATACCGACCCTAGAATGGACCCCCGAAGGCGTTCGCTTTCTTGACCAGACCCGTTTGCCGCTGGAAGAAACCTATGTGCTGGCCAAAACCAGCGACGAAGTGGCTCACGTAATCACCACCATGGTGGTGCGAGGAGCCCCCGCGATCGGCGTTGCCGCCGCCATGGGCTTTGCCCTGGGAATCAAGAACAGCTCCGCCGGCACCATCCCTGCCTTGACCAGTGAAATGGAAGGCATCGCGAAAACCCTGGCCTCCACCCGCCCCACCGCGGTCAACCTCTTCTGGGCCATCGAACGCATGCGGCGCGGTTTTCTGGCTCTGGCAGCCCAGCCCGGCATGACCATTGCCGCGATCCAGGAAGCCCTGATCAGCGAAGCGCGCACCATGTACGACGAGGACATTGCCGCCTGCCGCACCATGGGCGCGTACGGCGCCGAGCTGATGCCGGCCTCAGGCGGGGTGCTCACCCACTGCAATGCCGGCGCCCTGGCATCCTGCGGTTACGGCATGGCGTTGGGGGTGATCCGCGCTGCTGTCGAACGCGGCCATCAACTCCACGTTTACGCCGATGAAACAAGGCCATTCCTACAGGGCGCCCGGCTTACCGCGTGGGAGATGATGCACGACGGTATCCCCACCAGCGTGTTGTGCGACAACATGGCCGCCAGCCTGATGCGCCAGGGAAAGATCCAGGCCGTGATCGTAGGTTCCGACCGCGTCGCCGCCAATGGGGATGTGGCCAACAAGATCGGCACCTACGGCGTAGCCATCCTGGCCAAGGAACACGGCATTCCCTTTTACGTCGCTTGTCCGTGGTCGACGATTGACCTCGCCACCGCGACGGGGGATGACATCCCGATCGAACAGCGACCTGCGATCGAAGTAACCCACCACGGTGGGAAGCAACTCACTCCCAACGGAGTCGGGATCGAAAACCCCGCCTTCGATGTGACGCCGGCGCGCTATGTCACCGCCATCATTACCGAGCGCGGCATCCTGCGCCAGCCGTACGCCGAAGCGCTGCAAGGACTGGAAGCAGCAGCCGCTCGTTAGTGAAAAGAACAGGCCGGATTTTTGATAGGATCCGGCCCGATCGCCGCCAGACCTGGTCGTGGGTAAAGTAGAGACAAGGGCATGGCCTCGCATCTTATGGCTTTCGGCGCTCTGAACCCCCGTAACCGCTCACTGCCTCGCGGCACGTTGCTGGTTCTCGGCAGCCTCGTCGTTGCCTTCCTGCTGGCGGGTTTCCCCGAGGACCGCGCGTCGCTCAAACTGATTATTCCTTCGGTCGCCGCTGCTCTCGGCACCTGGGACACCATCCGCTGCCTGCAACGCCGTTGGAGCCTGTATCATGGCGCTGTCGTGGTGTTGATCTACATGGACATCATGGCGCTGTGCATGATTCTATTTCTGCTGCTGTATCCCTATGGACGTTGGTTGTTGTAAGTCTGCTGTTAGAATGCTCGGGCAGACCGGCCCCTCAATTCCCTTCCTTCAGGAGAACCTATGTTCAAAGGATTTCGCGATTTCATCCTGCGCGGCAATGTGGTCGATCTTGCCATCGCTGTTGTGATCGGCGCCGCGTTTACGGGGATCGTCAACGCCCTGGTCGCCGATATCATCAACCCGCTGATTGCCGCCGTGGTGCATAAGCCGGATTTTTCCGCTTTAGTGCTCGACGTCAATGGCGGAATGATCAAGTACGGTGATTTCCTCAACGCGCTGATCTCGTTTCTGATCATCGCCTTCGTGGTGTATTTCTTCGTCGTGCTGCCGGTCAGTAAGTTGTTGGCCAAGTTCCACCCCCCGGTGATTGCGCCGCCGTCGACCAAGCCCTGCCCACAGTGCCTGAGCGAAATTCCAATTGCCGCAAAGCGGTGCTCCCACTGCACTCAGCTGGTAGCCTGATACGAGAGACTGCCGCCAGGTAACTGGCGGCAGCCTCTTCCCCAGCGGAGAGTAAGCCTATTGGCTAAACGATCAATTTTCTGTTGGCTGCTTGCCGTTTTTTCGGCAACGCTACAAGCGCAGGTTTCGCCCCTTCCCGAACGTGTTCTGGGATATCGTGACTTTAGCCGGCAGGCGAAGATCGACCAGCAGTTCCTGGCCGTCCCCGATGCCCACCTGGCGCAGGAAGAGCTCAAGACTCTTACCGCGAATCCGCACGTAGCCGCCAGCAAAGAGGACTACGACACCGCCCTCTACGTGGCCGGTAAGTTCAAGGCCGCCGGACTCGACACCCAGATCGTTCCGTATAAGGCTTGGCTCAACCTGCCGCAGGAAGTTTTTCTTCAGGCGATGAATGCCGAGGGAAAGGTTCTGATGACTGGGCCCAGCCGGGAACACGTTGAAGGCGACCCCTATCAGGATGATCCACGTATTCTGCCTGCCTTCAACGGTTCCTCTCCTTCGTGTGACCTGACTCTCGATGCGGTGTATGCCAACTATGGACGGCCGGAGGACTTCAAACGGCTGGACGATATGCACGTAAGTGTCACCGGGAAGATTGTGTTGACTCGCTACGGGATGAACTTCCGCGGCGTGAAGGTCTACCTGGCACAGCAACATGGAGCGGCCGGTGTGATCATTTACTCCGACCCTGCGGATGATGGCTACTTTCAGGGTGACAAATATCCGCACGGCCCGTGGCGCCCGGACACGGGTGTGCAGCGCGGCTCGGTGCAGTACATGTTCAAGTATCCAGGGGACGCGACCACCCCCGATGTCGCCTCCACTCCCGGGCTGGCGGCGGCCAAGCGCCTGCCGCTCTCGCAGATCACTAGCCTGCCGACAATCCCGTCGATGCCGCTCTCGTACCACGATGCCTCACCTATCCTGGAAAACCTGGGAGGCCCGGTGGCGCCCAGGGAATGGCAGGGCGCGCTGCCCTTCAGCTACCACGTGGGCGGCGCGGGCATGGTCAAAGTGCATCTGCGTCTCAAGATGGATTACGCCGAGCGCACGATCTGGGATGTGATCGGCAAGATTCCCGGCTCCGAACTTCCGGACGAATGGGTAGTCACGGGCAATCATCGCGATGCATGGGTCTTTGGCGCGGTTGACCCCAGCAGCGGCACGGCTGCCCTGCTGGAAGCGGTGCATGGCGTTGGCAGCCTGCTGACCCAGGGATGGAAACCTCGCCGCACTCTTTTCTTTTGCAGCTGGGATGCGGAGGAGGAGGGGTTGATCGGCTCCACGGAGTGGGCAGAGGAGCATGCCAAACAACTGGCGCACGCGGTGGCTTACATCAATACCGACGCGAGTGTTTCCGGAACCCACTTTGAGGCCTCCGCGGTACCCTCGCTGAAGCAGTTTGTCCGCGAAGTCACGATGGAAGTGGCCAGCCCCAGGGGCGGATCGGTATACGACGAGTGGAAGAAAGATCAGAATGACTCGGCCGCGCGCCGCCGTACTGTTACTGCGATGAATGAAACCCAGATGGTGACACAAGGCAACGGCGAAGTACGAGTCGGTGACCTGGGCAGTGGTTCCGACTACAGCCCGTTCATCCAGCACTTGGGTGTTCCTTCCACGGACATTGGTTCGACCGGCCCGTACGGTGTGTACCACTCCGCGTTCGACAACTATGCATGGTTCGTCATGAATGCCGATCCGACGTTTGTATATGAGCAGCAAATGGCTCGGGTGTTGGGCCTGGAGGCGCTGCACATGGCGGACGCGGATGTGCTGCCGTATGACTATGTGACCTACGGCCGGCAGATCACTGCATACTTGTATGCCGCGCAGGCTCGCGCCAAGGAAACTGGGTTGGGAAGCGTCAACTTCGACGACGCGCTGGGTGCAGCGAACCGGTTTACGGCCGCGGCTACTGTGGCCTTTTCTCGCGAGATGAACGTGAGTGGGGATCCCACTGCATTGAATGCTTCGCTACGCGCAGTAGAGGATGACTTCCTTACACCGCAAGGATTGCCAGGGCGCCCATGGTTCCGGCACACGATCTTTGCTCCGGGAGAGTATACCGGCTACGCTGCTGTGGTGATTCCTGGAGTGAACGAAGCCATCGACAACCACGACGCCGCGCGCGCGCAGGCGCAAATGGAGAACGTGACCGCAGCGCTGGTGCGCGCAGCCGCTACGCTCGAAGGCGGCATGTAGTCCGTGGTTTCCTCGACTGCGCTTCGCACTATGGAAAACACGTTTTGGTCGCCCCGAGTTAGGGTGCCCCATATCTCGCACGCTGTTGGCGAGATATGGGAAGGAAACGAGTGCTGCGGGCGGCGTGCGGAAGGCTGCCCAGTCCTTGGAATCTCTACCTCACCATCTGTCAATTCCCACATCTCGCCAACAACAGGCGAGATATGGGGCACCCCAAGTCGAGGCTACTGAAAACGTGCTTTTCATCGCCTTGTGAGGGACCTGCTGTTCTACCGGGAAGTCGGCGAATTTTTCTACCCTGGGTTCGGCTCGTTCGCCAACAATTCTTCGCGCACGTTCTTCAGCACTGCCAGCGATCGCGTCACACCGACTTCGCCGCTCAGGATGGGGTCTTCGTTCTCGATACTCAGCATTCCGTTGTATCCCACTTCCATATAAGCCGCCATGATGTCCTTCCACGCGGACGCCCCATGGCCATACCCCACCGCACGGAAGAATTCGGACGCCTCATGATCATCAGCCTTGCCAAAGTTCAACACACCGAAGCGGTCTACATTGCGCGGGAAAAATGCAGTGTCCTTCATATGCGCGTGGTAGATCGCTCCCTGCTTGCCGAGATAGCGAATCACCTCCACCGCATTACACTGCTGCCAAAACAGATGACTCAAATCGCAGTTAGCGCCTATCTCCTCCCCAGCCGCCTCACGCAGACGCATCAACGTTCGCGGGTTATACACCACAAAGTTCGGATGCATTTCGAGCGCAATGCGATGAACCCCATGCTCCCGTGCGAACTTCGCGGTTTCCTTCCAGTAAGGAATCACGCGTTCCTTCCACTGCCACGCGAGCGCCTCACCATGTTCGTCGGGCCAGTCATAAACAACCCAATTTGGAACCGTATCGGTTGCCGAACCGCCAGGACACCCGGAGAACCCCACCACCGTCGGAATCTCCAGCATGCCGGCCAACTGTAGCGTCTGACGAAATTCCTCCGCTGCCTGCCGGGCCTTGGCTGCGTCGGGATACAACGCATTGTTGTGGCAGCTCAGCGTCATGACCGGAATACCACGATCATCAAACTTTTTCTTCCATGCGCGCGCCTTGGCAGGGTCGGCCAACAGCTCCGGCCGCGGACAATGCGGCGAACCATTAGGACCCGCGGCGCCCACCTCCACCGCCTCAATTCCCAGCGCGGCAAACTTGTCCAGCATTTGATCCAGAGACAGTTTGTTGAACGGAGGATCGAAGACACCGATGGGCAAGCTCTTCTTTGGCTTCTCCGCCGCGGTCGCCTGCGCAGCGACCGGCAAGGAAAGAGGAGCAGCCGCGAGAGCTGCTGCGGTGGTACCGAGAAACTGCCTGCGATTCATGACTCCCTCCGAAACTCCCTGAAACGCTATCATGTTTTTTGGAATCTTGCTAAGCTGCTCCCATGCCGAAATCCGACACCGCGAAGAAGAGCAGTGGCGGGAACCAATATCTTTCGCGCGCCGTGAGCAAGAGTCTGAAAGTGCTGGAATTGTTGCAGTCGGCACGAACGCCCATGGCCCTACACGAGATTGCACGGCGAATCCAGCTTTCCAAAACATCAACCTTCCGCTTGTTGCGCACGCTGGAAGCGGCCGGCTGCCTGATTGCTGCCGGGGCAGGCGAATACCGTCTCGCCCCGGGCATTTATTCTGTCGTCCCCACCCTGTGGCTGGCGCGACTGCTGCGCGTCGCCGCGGGACGCATGCAGGAGTTAACCACCAGCCTGCGCGAGACCGTCAGCCTCGCAGCCATGTTCGATAACCGGGTCGAAGTCGTCGCTGTTACCGAAAGCCCGGAGATCATTCGTATGAGCAACGTTGTCGGGCACATTCTCCCGCCCAATGCGAGTTCTCTGGGCAAAGCCATTGCGTCCTTCCAGTCACAGGAGCAACGGGAGAAACTGCTCCGCAGCTATGGGTTCTGGCGTTTTACCGAGCGAAGCATTACCGATCCGGCAAAACTCAAAGAAGAGTTCGCCCGAATCCAGGCAGATAAATTTGCCACGGACCGCGAGGAGTCCGTGCCCGGAGGCATTTGCTTCGGCGTTCCGATCTTCTCGATTGGCGGTGATGTGAACGTTGCCTTGAGCTCTTCGATCCCCAAGATGAGAGTACGCGACCGGGACCACGAGCACTCCATCATTGCGGCACTGCGATCGACCGCTGAAAAAATCTCCGCCGACTACCGCGCCGCGCAAGCGCCCGAATTGATTAGTACGTCGCGCGCCCGCCGCTAGCGTCGTAGACCTGTGCTGTCACGAAGGAGCACTCGCTGCTCGCCAGAAAGTGGACAACGTGGGCGATCTCTTCCGGCTTGCCGGTGCGCCGCATCGGAATGCGTTCCGTCATGTACGCGACCTGCTCTGGTGTGAGCTGGTCCAATATCTGGGTCTGGATCACGGCAGGGGTTACGGCATTCACACAGATGCCTTCTGTTGCCAATTCCTTGCCCAGCGATTTTGTGAGGCCGATCACGCCGGCCTTGGTCGCAGAGTAGGGAACCATGCGCGGATTCCCTTCCTTGCCGGCAATCGATGCGATGTTCACGATACGGCCATAGGAGCGTTTGCGCATATACGGTACAACCGCGCGGCAAAAGTTGAAGACGCCGGTGAGATTGATGGCGATGTTGCGCTGCCAGTTTTCGTCGGTCTGCTCCCAGATGTAGGCCGCGGGACCTGCGATGCCGGCATTGTTGACGAGAATGTCGATCTGGCCGGTATTTTGCACGACCTGGTCGACGGCACGGGCCACGGAAGCGGCCGTCGCCACATCCGCTTCCACTGCAAACGCGCCGTGAGGCAAGGTCGCGGCGACGCTCTGCGCGCCACTGAGATTCAGGTCGACCACGGCAACCGTTGCTCCCGCATCCGCCAAGCGCACGGCAATGGCTTGCCCAATACCGGTAGCAGCTCCGGTAACAATAGCCGTTCTTCCGGCGAGGCTGAACATCTGAGTTGTTTCTGTCGACGCCATATCGCCCCCGAGTATATGGAGAAGGAATGGGTCAGTCAATAAATGGAACGCATTTCATTTATGGATTACTGACATTTAGCCACGTGTTGGCATTTACGTTCGGTTAATGTGCCTCATGAAGAATATTTCGAGAGCACTTCATCGAATGAAAATATTGGTATGGGCCATAGGTTTCCTCTTCTGTTTCGCTCCCGCTTCCTATGGCGAGACGTGCCCGCGGCCTGCGGTGGGCAGCACAGTCGAAGAGCCAGCCGATCTACACAGCCAAAATGGCCTTCTCGAAGCGCGGTTAACCGCGAGCAATGCCCCGGACGCAAATGGTTCCGTTCGCTACTGCTATGTCGACGCAGCCGGCCACGAGTCGCCCAACCTTCGTGTGTATCCCGGTGACCTCGTCATTCTTCACCTGACAAATGCGTTAAAACAGCTGAGCCACGACAGTATGGGCATGACCCACGCGCACGCCGCAAACGATCCCTGCAGCAGCGGAATCATGAGCCCGGTGTCGACCAATCTCCACTTTCACGGCCTCACCATTCCACCCGTCTGCCATCAGGACGATGTGATGAAGACATCGGTGCAGCCGGGAGATGCGCCATTTGAATACCGCTTTCAAATCCCGCAGGATGAGCCGCCCGGCCTCTACTGGTATCACCCGCACATCCACGGCTTCAGCAAACAGCAACTTCTTGGGGGTGCGTCGGGGGCGCTGATCGTAGAAGGCATCGAGCGTGCCAAGCCGGCCGCCGCAGGGTTGCCGGAACGGGTGTTCATCATCCGCGACCTGGACCTCCTCAATCCCAACGCGCCTCCGTCCAAGTCGGAGCCTGTCGTGCCAAAATTCCTCATCGACCGCGATGGCGACGCCGCCAACAACGGCACCGGCTTCGGCAAGCCGGCGAAGGACCTCTCAATCAATTACGTTCCCGTCCCCTACCCCGACTATCCCCCGGCAACCATCGCCATGAAGCCGGGGGAAAAGCAACTGTGGCGGGTGCTGAATGCTTCAGCCATTACCTATCTCAATCTTGCTGTGCTGTTTGGCCATGCCGCGCAACCCCTGGGCCTGATCGCCATGGACGGCGTGCCCATGAACCTGCACGACCCGGACACCACGTCAGTGGATAACCAGACGCATATTGCCTTGCCTCCGGGCGCCCGCGCAGAGTTTGTCGTCACCGGGCCGCCGGAAGGGGCCACCGGGTTGCTGGTCACACGAACGGTCGATACCGGGCCCGGCGGAGAGAATGATCCCAACCGAATGCTGGCGAAGATCGTCGCTTCCCAGAAGGCGCCGGAGGCACATTCAAAGTTGCCGGCGGCGGCGCAGCCGCTTCCTCCCTCCAGCGAGGCGTGGCTCGGATCGGTGGCCCCGGTGCGGGTGCGGCATATGTATTTTTCTGAAAAACTTACCGACCCCAATGACCCCACCAGCGCGGTCGAGTTCTACCTCACGGTGGATGGACAGGAAGCAAAGATGTTCGATATGGCGTCTGAGATCCCGAACATCGTCGCACAACAGGGAACGGTGGAGGATTGGATCATCGAGAATCGCTCGCAAGAGCTGCACGCCTTCCACATCCATCAGCTGCACTTTCTCCTGCTTGAATATTCGGGCAGACCCGTGCGTGAGGATTTTCTGCGCGACACCATCAATGTGCCCTACTACGATGGCCGTTCCCTCGCCTATCCGAGCGTTCGCCTGCGCATGGATTTCCGCGACCCAAATATTGTTGGAATCTTTGTATACCACTGTCACCTGCTGGAGCATGAGGACAGGGGCATGATGGGTTCCATTCAAGTGATGCCGGCGCCTGCGCAGAAACCGTGTAACGCAGCGCCTTCCATGTCACCGTGCAGAGATTCGGCGTTAGTGAACTCTTCTCATTAGTTTTTCACGCTGCAATCACATTGGGTTCTTTTTCCAGCACCCTCAAAGTCAATTCACTAGCTGTTCACCAAATAAATATTCGACGTTCATTTGTTGACGCTATTTCTCTTACGGGTCAAAAGCTCTGCGATCCAGGAGGAAGTAATGACTGCAAAGAATGTCGCGTCCACAGCCTTACGGGCTGTGAGAACGGGACTGATATCCACGGCGATTTTTCAGCTGGCCATCGGGAGTGCGTTTGCTTCTGGTCAGACGGAAGGCACCATCTCGCGGGACGCCGATACCAGCACCCCTATCAAACATGTCATCGTCATCATTGGCGAAAACCGAAGCTTCGATCACGTCTTCGCGACGTACGTACCCAAGAAGGGTGAAAGTGTTTTCAATCTTCTCTCCGAGAAGATCATCAACGCCGACGGAACCATGGGCGCGAACTTTCCCAAGGCAGAGCAAAAGGCAGCGGACGATAAGGCTCCCGATGCATTCATGTTGAGCCCTGCAACCAATAGCTTCCAGGGATCCGTTCTACCCGCCCCGTTGAATGGCGGCCCTACCGATTCCTACGTAAAGAATGACGATCTGGACACAGCAGTCAAGTCGGAGAACGGCCTCCCGGCTGACTACTACGCCTACCTGGTGACCGGCGGTACGGGGCTTACCGGCAAGGTTCCCGATACGCGCATCTCCAACGTGAGTGCTCTGCCTCCAGGACCATTTCAGCTGACCAATGGCGACACGTTTACTTACAACTCCTATGCGGCCAGCCCGGTGCACCGCTTCTACCAGATGTGGCAGCAGCTGGATTGCAGTGTCGCTCACATCACTGCTACCAATCCTTCTGGTTGCGATGCGGCGCTCTTCCCCTGGGTAGAGACCACGTTCGGCGCAGGCAGCAATGGCATCGCCCCAGCAGCGAACTTCAGCACGGAGTACGCGCCTAGCGCGAAGACTACCGGCGAAGGCGCAACCGCCATGGGCTTCTACAACGTGCAGAATGGGGACGCCCCGTACTTCAAGTACCTGGCGGATACCTATTCCATGAGTGACAACTTCCACCAGTCAGTGGACGGCGGCACCGGCGCCAACCACATCATGTTCGGCCACGGCGACGCGATCTGGTTCAGCGACGGCAAGGGTCATCCCGCGACCCCTCCGCATAACACGGAAGTGGCGATGGGCTCGGCAAACGCCGGCATCGTCGACGAAGTGGAGAACCCCAACCCGCTAAAGGGCACCAACAACTGGTATACCGAGGATGGCTACGGCGGCGGTTCTTTCGGCGCGGCATCCTTCGGCGGCGGCTCTTACAGCAACTGCGCAGACACCACCCAGCCCGGCGTAGAACCCATTGTTAAATACCTCAAGTCACTGCCCACGCCCATTGCAGCCAATTGCGAAAAGGGTCACTACTACCTGTTGAACAACTACAACCCTGGTTACTTCGGCAACGGCGCCAATGCTTACATCGACACCAACGCCAACAACACGGTGTTTACGATTCCGCCGTCGTCTGTTCCCAGCATTGGAGACAAGCTGATCGCCAACCACATTTCCTGGAAGTACTATGGCGACCAGTGGAACAACTATGTTCCTGACCCCTATCAGCTGAACTACGCTGCCATCGGTAAGCTCACAGATGAGTACTGCAACATTTGCAATCCCTTCCAGTACGACACGTCCATCATGGCCAACGAAGCAGTACGCACGGCGCACATCCAGGACACAGCGAATCTTTATGCTGACATCAAGGATGGAAAACTGCCGGCGGTCTCCATCGTCAAGCCGAGCGGCCTGGTCGACGGTCACCCTTCGTCTTCCAAACTTGATTTGTTTGAAGGCTTCACCAAGAAGATCGTTGACGAAGTAAAGAAGAACCCAACCCTTTGGAAAGACACTGCTATCTTCATCACCTTCGATGAGGGAGGCGGCTACTATGATTCCGGTTACGTGCAACCGCTGGACTTTTTCGGTGATGGCACCCGTATTCCGCTCATCGCTGTCTCTCCCTACAGCACGGGTGGTCACATTGCCCACGATTACTCCGACCACGTTTCGATCCTCAAGTTCATCGAGGCGAACTGGGGCATGGAGACAGTCACCCACCGCAGCCGCGACAACTACCCCAACCCGATCGCAATGGCGGACAACCCGTACGTTCCGGTCAACAGCCCGGCGATCGACGACTTGATGAGCCTGTTCCACTTTTAACCAGCAGCACCGGAGCCGGAGTTGGCTTAGCCAACTCCGGCTTTTTTTCGTTATGCTGGATTGGGATGAGGCCTGATGCTCCACCGTTCCATACTCGCCGGCAACTTTTCAAGACCCTTGCGCTGTACTACGGCATAGCTTGCGGATTCGCATGGCTGGCATGGACTCCGCTGGCTCTCGGGCCCGCCGGGCTGAAACTGCATCATCATCCCATCTCCTTGCCCGTCTCAGCCTGCGTGGGAACACTGGGCCCTTTCCTGGCTTGCTTCCTATGCCATCGCCTGGAAACCGGCAATTGGAGGGCTGTCCGCCTGCTGCCGCAAAATCGATGGCAGATGATCTGGCTCCTGCTCGGACCGCTGTTCGTGCTTTTTTGCTTCTTCGTTTTGTTTCCTGCGTTGCTCTCGCAGGGAAACCCGAGAGGATGGCATTGGCACGTGGCTGCGTTATCAACCCTGTGGCTTCACATGTTTAACTACAATCTTTTGGGCGGCCCGCTTTTTGAGGAGTTTGGCTGGCGCGGCTTTCTTCAGCCTCACCTGCAGGAGGTAATGCCACCCTGGATTGCATCCATCCTGACCGGCATCCTTTGGGCGGCGTGGCACTTCCCCCTTTTTCTAGTTGGGTTTGTCAGTGCGTCGCCCCTCGTTTTCACGTTCATTACCGTCGGACTCTCCATGATCATGGCCTTCGCCTTTAATGCATCGGGCAAGGCAGTTGTCGTGGCCATCCTCATGCATTCCGCATTCAACGCCTCGTCAGAGTTCCTTCCGAACTTTCTTGGAAGTACACCCACGCGTGAACATCCCTCCGCGGAAGTGCTCATCGGTCTTGCCTTCTGGATCGGAGCTATAGCCACAATCATCCTGACCCGCGGGCAACTCAGCGCGCCGACACGAGTCGACGCAGGCGAAGTGTCTACGATCGCTGCTTACGGGACGTCGCGAGCGAAACCCGGCCGCGTATAGTCGCGTCGCTGGGTGTCAAAGGGGGAGCAGATGAAGTCATCCTGGCTAACCGAAACTGGTCAACTCGCCTGCCATTGTTCTGAAGTGGGACAACGTTACGACTATCCGCGGCGAACTCAAGAAGATTCCACGGAGCCGAGTCGATTCTTACCGCCTGTGCCGCATTTCGCCAGCCATAGTCCGTTTGGAGGGGCTTACCGGTTTCTACCTTATATCGTCGCTTGTGACGCCGAAGGCCGGCCCTTGGACATTTGGATTTAGGCTTCCCTGGCTTTCAACGTGAGGGTGATGTTCCGCGTGTCGCCGCCGGCATGCTCGATGGAGATTTCTCCGTCACTCCGTTTCACCACGCTGGGAAACTTCTCTCCCCATTCCACCAACAGAATGGCATCCTCGGTCGACAACTCGTCGAATCCAATCGTTTCCAACTGCCGCTCGTCTTCAATGCGGTAGAGATCGATATGGTACAGCTTCACGTCCTGATCGTTGCCACCGACCTTGTGCCTGCCGTCGTACTCGTGCACGAGGGTAAACGTGGGGCTGGTCACTTCGTCCGGATCGGCAGCGTCGAGCGCCTGGGCAATCCCCTTTACCAGGGTCGTCTTGCCCGCGCCCAGGTCGCCGCGCAAAAACAGTAAAGTGGGCACGGAGAGCATATGGGCTATTTCTCCGCCAATCGCAATCGTTTCCCGGGCACTGTTGCTGGTGAACCGCCGAACCGTCATTCCCTCTCCTTCAACATGCCTGGAATCCCCTGCAACCAAAGATATCCTCCACGGTCCTGCGCCCGAAAGCGAAATGCTTCGTAAAGATGATTCACCGTGTCCATGGCCAGAAGCGTGTGCTCATCCTGGCGGCGTACTGCGAAATCTGCAGCCAGCCCATGAAGATATACGGCAGCTTCCACCGCTTCTGCGGGCTGCTGGGGAAATTGTCCGATCATGGCGGCAACGATCCCGGTTAAGATATCCCCGCTTCCTCCCTTGGCCATGCCTGGGTTGCCGGTCGTGTTGATAGCGAGGCGGCCATCTGGGTGAGCGATCAGTGTGCGCCAGCCCTTCAGCACCAGGGTCACCGCGTATTTGGCCGCGAACTCTTGCGCGATCTTTTCCCGGTCAGCCTCGACCTCTTGGATGCTCATCCCAACAAGACGGGCCATTTCTCCCGGATGCGGAGTCAGCACCAGCAGGCGCCCACGGCCGTCCAGCTTTCCGGGATTGGCCGCCAGCGCATTGAGCGCGTCGGCATCGATGACCATGGGCACTTTGGTCCGCTCCAGCAATCCCAGGAAGAACTGCACGGCTTCTTCCTCCTGGCCCATACCGGGCCCAATGGCGATCACGGATTTCTTTTCCAGGATGGGGTCGAGCCGCGCAGCGTCGAGGTTGCGGCTGGAGATTTCTCCGTGCACTCCCTCGAGCAGTGGAACCGTCATCAACTCCGGCGTCACCGCAGCAACGGTATGCAAGATCGATTCTGCAACAGCGGCGGTGACCAAACCGGCGCCGGCCCGCAGCGCCGCAGTTGCGCTCATGGAAGGGGCGCCTGATTTTCCCCGGGCCCCCCCGATCACCAGAACGTGGCCGAAGCGGCCCTTATTGGAGTCGGGCGACCGCGGGTGTTCCGCAATCGTCTTGGAGGCGCCTCCCCAGGTGAGTTCGGTCGCCGATTCCACCGCTTCCGCGGGTGAGCCAATGTCTGCCACCACGATCGGTCCTCGCGTAAGCATGCCGAAAACGTGGGCCAGTTTGGGGGCGGTAAAGGTAACGACGGCATCGGCGCGGTAGGCGCCCGGGTTGAAAAATGCTCGCGAGTCGGCATCCCAGCCGGAAGGAAGATCCACCGCCACGACCGGAGTCTGGGGATAGTTGTCGAGGAGTTTACCGACGGCGACACCCGAATCGCGCATCGGGGGGCGAAAGCCGGTGCCTAGCACGGCGTCGATAAAAAGGCCGGCCCGGTCAAACAGTGATTTGCAGGGGTCCTGGTGCAGTTCGGCTTCTGCGGCAATGCCGATCGCGGTCAGGGGAAGGCGCTGCAGCATGGCGCCGGCATCACCGCGGATTTGGGCAGGGTCTCCCAGGACAACAACCGTGACGGTGCATCCAGCTTCCGCCAGATGGCGGGCTGCCACGAACCCGTCCCCACCGTTATTACCTTTACCGCAGAGGACCACAACGTTCCGGCTTTGCGCGAACTCGCGCAGAACGAAGCGGGCCACGGCCTGGCCGGCATGCTCCATGAGTTCGAGAGAAGAGATTCCGAACCGGTCGCTGGTGACCTGGTCGGCGCGACGCATCTCATCAGCCGTCAGAATCTTCATTCATAAGCATCGTAGAGCATTCCCGGGGCTTGTATCGGGGCCCAGCTTCAGTCGGGCCACCGCGGACGGAGAAAATTTTGCCTTTAGCCCCTGCTTCTACCCTGGCCAATCCGCCGCCAAGGACGAGAATGCAGGGGCTAAAGCCCACATTTTCGCGGTTTCAAAGGCCCGACTAATGCTCGCTGCAGCGAGGTAGTCGGGCCCCGATACAAAGCATTCGGACAGGGTTAGCAAGCAACCGCGTAAGGAGTTCCGTTACAGGCGGCTGAGAGTTTGCCCAGGGCGACCGCCCTGGGTTCTGCTATGCAACACAAAGGGCCTCCCCATAGGGAGGCCCTTTGTGTGTCCAGTCTGGTTTTACTGGGTGACGGTGTTCGCGGCTGACGTTGTGGGTTGATCCGACGTGAGCTTGGCGGCAAAGTAGCTGTGGTCCCAGAGATTCCGGTAGAAGACACCAGTCAACTCTGCGGCCTTGGGCCCGAAGGTCGGACGGCCACCTTCAAGGAAGAAGACGGTCACGATGCGGCCATGCGAGGTATTCGAGAAGGAGGCGAACCAACCGTAGCGGGTGCCATTGTTCGAGCACGTTCCGGTCTTACCCAGAACGGGCAATTCGTTGAAGTTGGCATGCAGGCGGCGGGCGGTGCCGTAATCGACCGCACCTTCCATACCGACCGTTACCTCGGGAATCAGGTTGGCGATGTCCAGCGTCCGCTTCACCCGCGGCTGGAAGTTCGCAACATCCTCCGGCGTCGTCGGGTGCTGCAGGTAATAGAGCGTTCCGCCGTTAGCGATCGATGCTACCAGGGCGCCAAGCTGCAAAGGCGTCATGGAAACACCCTGACCGAACGAGCACATCTTGCCAACGCCGCCTTCGCTCTCGGGCAGTACCTGCTCGGGATAGATGCCCAGCTGTTCGCCAGGAATGTTCCAGCCGGCCAGTTCGCCCAATCCAAAAGAGTTCGCGTAGTGGCGCACGCGCTCAAAGCCCAGGCGGCGGCCAAGTGTCTCAAAATAAAGGTTGTTAGAGCGGGCCAGCGCCTCGGTCAGGTCCATGTGGTAGCGGCCGCCCAGGTTGACGGGAGTGTCCTTGGTCACAATCCCTTCCTGCAGGGCTGCCAGCGCGACCGAGACTTTAATGGTCGAACACGGCTCAGCGCCGCTCGAAAGGGCCAACTTCTGATTCACCATGGCCAAAATGCGACCGTTGCTGGGGTCGATGGCGACGACCGTCCCATTCATATTGCCCAGCGCGTCGATCGCCGCCTGGCGGACGACGGGATCTTCGCCCGTGGTCACATCGCCGTGCGTGATGTCGGAGTCGGTGAAGGAACTAGCCGAAAAATGCTCGTAGTAGCGATGGCGGACAATAATCGTCCGGTGCATCCGTCCAGAGCGGGTCCGGACGAAGGATACGGTGCGTACGTTCTCCACCGGGTGGCTGTGACGCAACTGAGCCATGTGGCGGCGTGCCCGGGTGCTTTCCTGTAGATGTGCCGCGTGAGCACGATGGGCGGGGCGCGTCGGACGGGCAGCGGCCGGTTTCGCGAGGGCAGCGGAGACCAGGCCAAGCAGGAGGATGGAATAGAAGATACGTTTCAACAATTGTCTGTTCACCAAGGGTCCCTTCAAAACCATCGCTCTACCAATATGATACGTGCCCCCGGCCAGGCCGGTACTGAAGTAATCGAACAACGGAATCCCTGATTCCAAACAAGAAACCGGAATCCTCATTCACGAACTTAACCTTATATAACCCCTACTCTGCCATAAAGTCTGTCCGCTTTTCCATATTCAATCGAAGTCTCGCCGATGTCCGTACCACAATTGGGTACACCAGCGTAACGCTCCCGCGCGGGGTTTCTAGATCCAACGGTTAGTTGGGCCGGCGCAGGAACGCCGGGATATCCAGATTGTCCAGATGCGGTTCGCCTTCATTACGATTCGTATTGTCAACCGCCGGCTTGCTGGGGACCAGACGGGCGTATTCCTCTTCCAAGGGCTCGTCAAAGGCGCTGTGCACGATGGGTGTGCGAGTTGGCGGCTCCTGACGATGAGGGTCGGGTACCTCTTCGATCAGAACCGGCTCGGGTTGCAGGAAAAAGGGGCTGGGCTCGGGTGCCACGTGCTTGGCAGCCGGCGCCGTTTTGCGCGATTCGAAAACCGGCGGCAGCTCTTCCTCAATCATGTCTTCGCTGGCAAAGCGTGGAACCGACGACCTCTCCTGCAAACTCACCCGTGGAACCTGCGCTTCGCCGGCGGCACGGGGAATCCGAGAAAATTGATCCTGACGGAAGCCGGTGGCGATGACGGTGATCTTTACATGGTCGCCCATCGATTCATCCAGCACTGCGCCGAAGATGATGTTGGCATCTTCATGAGCCGAGTTCTGGATAAGCGTCGAGGCTTCATTCACCTCGCTTAGCTTCAGGGAACTCGACCCGCTGATGTTGATCAGAATGCCCCGTGCTCCATCAATCGCGCCCTTCTCGAGCAACGGCGAGGCCATCGCGGCCTGGGCTGCGGAAATCGCGCGGTTGTCGCCGCTGCGCACCGCAGTGCCCATCACTGCGTAACCCATACCCGCCATCGTCGTCTTCACGTCGGCAAAGTCGCGGTTGATGATGCCGGGGATGGTGATGATGTCGGAAATTCCCTGCACGCCTTGCAGCAGCACGTCATCGGCAATGCGGAACGATTCGAAGAACCCCGCGTCCTTGGCCACGGCGAGCAGCTTCTCGTTGGGGATCACAATCATCGTATCGACGCCCTCGAGCAGCTCTTCCATGCCGCGCTCCGCCTGCTGCATACGGCGCTTACCCTCAAAGCCGAAGGGACGAGTCACGACCGCAACCGTGAGCGCGCCCATCTCGCTGGCCAGCGAAGCAATGACCGGAGCCGCGCCGGTCCCGGTGCCTCCGCCCAAACCAGCGGTTACAAAGACCATATCGGCGCCTTCCAGGGCTTCAATGATTTTTTCTGAATCTTCAAGTGCCGCACGACGGCCCACGTCGGGATTGGCGCCTGCGCCGAGTCCGCTGGTCAGCTTCACGCCCAACTGCAACTTGACCGGCGCCTGCGAGAGTTGCAACGCCTGCACGTCCGTGTTGGCGACGATGAACTCTACACCTTCCAGCTTGGCGGCGATCATGCGGTTCACCGCGTTTCCACCGCCGCCGCCAACGCCTATGACCTTGATCTTCGCCCCGCGGGCAATTTCATCGTTGTAGTGAATGCGGATCTCATCAGACATGTTCATTGCTCCTGCTCCATTTTCAATTCGAAATCGTTATAAGCTTCCGGCAAATATCGCCCGCAGCTTGGCGCGCAGTCCCTGGTCTTCGGCGGCCCGCAGCACACTGGTGCGATGGGTATATAAGAGCATGCCGATGGCGGTGGAAAACTCCGGCTGAATCAATTCGTCTGGCATCCGGGACAGCGGCACGGGAAAGCCCAGCCGGGCCGGAACCCGCAACAGGCTCTCCGCCACCTCGAGCATACCGGCCATGCGTGCACCTCCGCCGGTCAATACACAACCCGCACCCAGAGCCTCAAGCACTCCACCCTGGCGCAGATTGTCGCGCACCATCTGGAAGAGCTCTCGTGCCCGCGGTTCAAGAATCTCACTCAGGTGCCGCTGCTTGATGGTGCGGACCACCTCGGTTCCCCCGTTGACCAACTCCAGTTCGTTCCCAGATGGAACGGAGGTGACCACGCAGTGGCCATAGTCCAATTTAAGCGACTCGGCCTCGGGCACAGACATGTGCATGCCGACCGCAAGATCATTGGTAAAGTGATCGCCACCCACAGGCACCACGGCGGTGTGAGCCACGGAGCCCTCAAAGAAAACGACGAGTTCGGTCGAGGAGGCGCCGATATCGAGCAGGCAGGCTCCCAATTCGCGCTCGTCCGCGGAAACCGTAGCCTCTGCCGCGGCGATGGCTTCAAACACCGTATCGGTCACTTCGAGTCCCGCCTTGTTGGCACACGTAATGACGCTTTGCGCGGCGCTGGCGGAGCAAGTGGAGATGTGCAGGTTTACCTCCAGCCGGTTGCCGACCATACCCACCGGGTCGTGAATTCCAGGCTGTTCATCGAGAATAAATTGTTGCGGCAAGAGGTGGATGATCTCGCGGTCTGCGGGCAGTGATACCGATCGCGCGCGGTCGACAGCGGCGCGCACATCCTCGCGCGTGATCTCGCGCAAACGGCTTCCCAGGCTGATTCCGCCCTGGCTATTGAGGCCGCGAACGTGCGAGCCACCCAGCCCGACCACACAGTTGGCGATGACCGCGTTGGCCATCCGCTCCGCTTCCGTGGCTGCCTGGTTGAAAGCTTTGCTGGCCGGCAGCAGATCGCTGATCAGTCCCTTGCGCATGCCTGCTGCGTCCACCACGCTGTGCGCCCGGTAGCGCAGCGCGCCCTCGTGGAGTTCGGCAACCAGAACACGCACTTTCGAGCTGCCGGCATCGAGTACGGTAAGAAGCTCTTCGCTCTGGCTCATTGACCCTTCGCTCTTCCTGCTTTGCGCGGTTTTGGCGCAGGCTTCGCCGTACTGTGGGCCACATGCTTCGTGGGGGCGGCCTCCGCATGGTGCTCCGGAGCCGCCGGATTGGATTGCTGCGCCATGTCGAGCACGACCTGGTTCTCGTAGCGCATATCGACCGACGTCAGGTGAGGATACTGTTGCCGCCACTCGGGCAGGTGTTGTTGGTAGCTGCGGTAGCGGGCGAGAAAATCAGAGTCGCCGAAATGCACCTGGATGTCAGAGCCTTCGGCCGGGAGCAAGGCCCAGACGTCTTCGGCGTCGGATAGGTCCACTTCACTGAGCTGGCTGGAAACCTTGCTGCCACCGGAGTCAAGATCGTTGACGAATTGCTGGTAGAGGCGCATGCGCGCAGCGCGCACCGGCGGCGCATCTTTGGCCGAAATTCCAGTGATCACAGGAAAGGAGTAGTGCTTGGCGGCCATCGCGGCCGGGGGCAGATGGAGCAGAACTCCGTGGGCATCAATCAGCCCGATGCTGTTGCCCTGGCGAACGAACGCCACCGGCGTTCTTTCCATGATGGAGACACGCAACTGGTCGGGCAGCAGCCGCATAACGGTGGCGTGTTCCACCCAGGGCAACTGCTCCAGGGCGGTGCGGCGTGCCGACAGCGGGATGAAGAAGATGTTGCGCCCGAGGTCCGATCCAAACACCGAGAGCAGCTCAGGGCGGGTCACCTGGCTGTTGCCCATGATCTGGATCGAGGAAGAGGTGGCGATGCGAAAGCGGGAATCGTCACGGAAGAAGTTGCGAATTCCGATGCCGAGCCACACCAGGAGAGCGACCGCGCAGACCGCCACCGCGGCCGCAATGATGCGGCCTTTACGGGTGGAGGGAATGAGACCGCGCCGTACCGGAACGCGCCGCCGTGCGCGTAGAAAGCCATCATCTTCCCGGTCTTCCTCGCCGGCGGCCGTTTTTGCCGGCCTGCGCGAGGTGCTCCGTTCCGATGCAGTCTCCTGCGTTTTTTTGGCGCGCACGGGGGATGGGGCTGCGGGACGATAGAACTGTCCCATCAGTTCGTCCGGATCATCTTCCGCGTACACCGTTACACGGCTTGCTTGTGAGTCGATTTTTGCCACGCCCGAGTCAGGTCGTGAGATTTGCCATCCAAACTATAGCGTGCTTTCCTGCGCTTTGCTGCGGGCAATTTGGCGGGAATCTCAGGGGTAATCTCTGTTGAAAATAGGTTAATACACTTTGATCAAATGGTTTCTCACCAAGGGCTTGACTTGCTTGCCCGCAAAGTTGAAGACGATGAGGTTGGTCTCCTGTTTGGGCATGTGGCAGTCGATGCAATTGCTGGCGAGTTTGTGGTCGGGTTTGGCGAACGTGGCTGAATCTGGTTTGTGACAGGTGAGACAGCGCTGCGAGAACTGCTCCAGGTCATGCTGTGCGACGTGGACGTTGTGGCAGGTGAGACACGTCATGCCCGATTCGCGGAAGCAACGGCTCTGCTTCAAGAGCTCTACCTGGTTGCCGTGTACGTCGAGAGGTGCATTGGGATCGTGCGGCGGAAAGTGAAGGTAGTCGTCGAGCGGCTCGCCGGGACGGTAGGAAAATGATGCCTTGGCTGGCTGGCCGTGTCCGGCGTGGCACCAGGCGCAGAGATCGATCTGGCGATCGCGGGAAAAGTGCGCGGGGTTCAGGATTGCGGCTTTCGGTGCAGCCGCGTGCGCTGCCGATGGGCCGTGGCACTTCTCGCATTGGATGCCGAGGACCGCGCCGGTGTCGCTGTAGCGATTGGAAGGTGGCGGGAGCGCCTTGACGTATGTCGCGTGACATTCGAGGCAACGCGAAATGATGGGGCGCTCAAAATCTGCGAAGCCATCGCGATAACCGGGGCTGTTGACCCACCCCAGTTGCGCCCAGTACGAAACCGGCAGCTGAAAGAGTTGATCTTCATCCCAGAAAAGGTAGGTTTGTCCCTTTTCGCCGGAGCCGATGACAATGGCGATGCGTTCTGTGCGCGGGTTGGTGCCGGCCACCGCGGTTTGGGTGAATACCCCGTCGTGCGCATCCATGCGAAAGGAGAGATTGGGATTGACCGTCTTGAGGATGTTCTCACCGGGAGTAAATTTCCCCAGGATGGACTGCTGGGTGGGAGGGCTGGAGGTGAGGTAATGCGCTGTCTGGTGAAAGGAGTCGACTTCGGATGCGTGACAGCCTTGGCAGGCTTGGGCGTTCTGGGGCGGGGCAGGAGTGGCAACAGTTGCACTGAGGATGGCGATTGCGAGGGCGCGACGCATCTGTGGTCAGTTTAGCGGCGAACCGCAGATCCCTCCACTCCGCTAATACAACAGGTATGCCTTTTGTTTTGCTTTGAAATCCTCCAACTGCTGTTGCCAGTCTTCAGCGAGCCTCTGCGGATCGCGATCGGCTAACAATCCCTCCAACACCGTTCGATTGGCGAGGAGCGTTGCCATCTTCTCCAGCTGATATTTGTCCGGGTAGAGCTTGTGCAGGGCAAAGGCGATCTCTAAACCGAGTTCCGGTGAATCCACCACATTGCGGTCGGTGACGATCACTTCCACCCCGTGGCAAAGCTGATCTGCATACGGATACGGAGACGCCGGCGTGAACTCGACCGCGACAAAGCGAACCCCAGGCAGATACCTGGCGTTGAGTGCCTGAGCCAGCGCAACGCGATCGATCCATGGTGCGCCTACGTAGGCAAAGGGGGTGTCCGTTCCCCGCCCCACAGAAATATTCGTGGTCTCAATGAGGCCCAGCGCGGGATAAAGCACAGCCTCTCGCAGGCTGCGGAGATTGGGCGACGGGTTGATCCAGGTAAGGCCAGTCGCGTCGAACCAGTCTCCCCGTTGCCAGCCCGTCATCGCCACCACTGTGAGCGACGCGTTGCACTTGAATACTCCATTGAGATAGCGCGCCAGCTCACCCAGCGTCATGCCATGGCGCACCGGTATGGGCGCAACGTTGACGTAGCTCTCGCTGCCGGCATCCGAGAGAGGACCCTGCACGAACGAACCTCCCACAGGATTCGGACGGTCCAGGATCACAATCTCTGTACCCGTCTTGCCTGCCGCTTCGAGAAAATAGCGGACCACGGTTTCGTAGGTGTAGAAGCGAACGCCCGCATCCTGCAGATCGATGATCACTGCGTCCAGCCCGTGCAAAGCCTCGGGCGATGGGCGGCGAGCCGCGCCATAGAGGCTGATGACCGGCAGGCCGGTAGCCGGGTCTTTTGTATCCTGAATGCCTTCCCGGTCAAGGGCGCCGTTGATGCCGTGCTCCGGGCTGAAAAGCATCTTCAGCGTGAGGCCCGGTGTATTCGCCAGCACGTCGATGGTTCGGTTGCCCTGCGCGTCGACCCCGGTCTGATTGGTAAGCAGACCAACGCGCAGCGTGCCTCCGTGCTTCGCAGCGAGCGCGGATAGCTCCGCAAAATGGTCCTGCTCGAGAACGTCGATCCCCGTCGATACCTTGCCGTCACGGTCCGGCCAACGGCGCTCACCTGACATGGATTCGTTGTAGCCAGTGAGTTTCGCGGCCAGGCTTCCGTTATTTAACTCAAGCTTCACCCAGGCGGCCACCACATTGGCAACCGCGCCGCGAATCCCGTTGATGCCGGTCGGCCCATTGGGATAGACCGCATTCGACAACACGATCACGTAGGTATCGCTGCTGGGATCGATCCAGATGGAGGTGCCGGTAAAGCCCGTATGGCCGAAGGAGCCCACAGGAAATAACTCGCCTCGATTGCTGGAAAATGGCGACTCGATATCCCAACCAAGCCCGCGCAACGCGGTACCGGTCGCGGGCTGCCCAGGTGTGGTCATCTTCTCCAAGGTGAGCCGCTGCACCGGAAAGCGGCTGGGGCGGCCCGCCAGCTGGTCAAGCAGGTTTTGCGCGTAGATGGCGACGTCGCCGGCCGTGCTGAAGAGCCCGGCATGGCCGGCCACTCCTCCCATGCGGCGGGAGGTTGGGTCATGCACCACGCCGCGGAGCATGACACCGTGATCGTATTGCGTCGGCGCAATACGGCCGCGCCAGCTCTCGGGCGGAAGAAAGCGCATGTGCTCCACACCCAGCGGCTGGGCAATGTATTTCTGCTGATACTGATCCAGTGTCATGCCGGAGAGCTTTTCCACCAGTGCGCCCAGCACGATGAAGTTGATGTCGCTGTAGCGAAACTGCACCCCCGGAGCCGTCACTAATTTGGCTGCAAAGGCACGGCGCAATCCTTCGGCTTTACCTTGCCACGGATCTTCGAGCGCCACATCCGCGGGCAGACCGGAGTAGTGGGTGAGTAACTGGCGGATGGTGACGTCCTGTTTCCCATTAGCGGCAAACTCAGGCAGATACTGCGAGACCGGATCGTTCAGCCGAAACCGGCCCTGCTCGTATAACTGCATCACGGAAGTCGCCGTTGCCAGCACTTTGGTCAGCGAGGCGAGATCGAAGATGGTGTCTTCCGTCATCGCTTCCGGCGCCGGCGTTAGCGAGCGATTGCCGTAGGCCTTTTCAAAGACGATGTGGCCGTCGTGGCCAGCAATGACAACCGCGCCGGGGAACTTCTTCGCCGCGATCCCGTTCTCGATGACGCGATCGATCTGCTGCAGGCCGCGCTGTTCCACCACCTGCGACCGCGCCGCTGGGACGAGCAGCAGCAAGAGCGTCAGGCCAATCATCGTCGGAGCGCGTCTGAAGATTTTGCTCATGACCCAGCCCAGGGCAAAGGTAAGCAGAGACCCGATCAGCACAAACCATGTCCATGCGATCTTCGGCAGTGCGTGTGGCTGCCTCCAGAGCAGTATATTGGCTGCGAGTCCTCCCACCATACCGATCATGGCGCCGATTTCGCTGGCGCTGGTGGTGAGCGTCCCCAGCAGAAAGACTCCCAGGAGGGCTCCGTACGCAACCGAAGCGATGGACAGGCCAACCTCCACCACATGGCCGCCGCCGCGCGACAGCAGCGCAAGGACGAACAGGAGTGCCGCCCAGAACAAGGTCATGATGCGCGAGAGACGCGCCCGCCGGCGTTCGTCCGCGTTGGGATTCCAGGCCATGTAGAAATCGACCATGCTGCTGGAACTGAGCGAGTTCACCGCGGCGCTGAGATTCGACATGGCGGCCGCCAGGATGGCCGCGACCATGAGGCCGGCGAGGCCGTGGGGCATTTCATTAACGATGAAGAGGGGGAAGACGCGATCCGGATTGGCATGCGCGCCCGCACCATAAAAGTAGTAGAGACCGCTGCCAATCGCTAAGAAGAGTGCGAACTGCACCAGGATCACGAGACCGCTGCTGAGCAGGGCGATGCGGGATTCGCGCAGATTTTTTGCCGCGAGCAGCCGCTGGACCATCAGCTGGTCGGTTCCGTGCGAGGCCATGGTGAGAAAGCAACCGCCCAGCAGTCCCGCCCAGAAGGTATAGGTTGTGCTCAGGTTGAGCGCAAAGTGGAAGATGGTGAGTTTGCCCGCCGCTGCTCCCATGGTTTGGATGGCGTGCCAACCCCCAGGGATCCGCTGGCCTAGCAGGACCACGCTGACGATCGTACCCGCGACATACAAGCCCATCTGCACGACGTCTGTCCAGATGACGGCAGCCATTCCGCCTTCCAGGGTATAGATCAACGTAAGCACGCAAATAATGGCGATGGAGATGACATCGCGGGTGCCGATGGCGATGCCCACCACGATGGAGACGGCGAAGACGCGGACGCCTTCCGCCGCGGCCCGCAGGAAAAGGAAGAGGAGTGCGGTGAGTTTGTGCAGCCGCGGACCGAAGCGTTGGCCGATCACCTCGTAGGCGGTGAGGAGTTCTCCGCGAAAGTAGCGAGGCAAAAAGAGAATACATACCACGATGCGGCCAAGCAGATAGCCGAGGACGATCTGGAGAAAGCCCCAGTCGCCGGTGTAGGCGAGGCCGGGCACGCTGATGATGGTCAGGGTGCTGGTTTCCGCAGCGACGATGGAGAGCGCGATGGCCCACCAGGGGATTTTGCGGTCGGCCAGGAAATAGCTTTTAAGCGAACGGTCTTTGCTGCGGAAGTGCAGCCCAAAAAGGGTGATGCCGATGAGATAGACGGCGACCAGCGACAGATCAACCGCGCTCAACCGATGGAGCATGTGAAGACTATACCGTCCCCGTATCCCCCGACATCAGGTGCCCTAACCCCCCCGGATTTCCTGTCGACCGTTGGGACCGATAAAACTCATGTCGCTTTCCGCCAGCGGACAAGCCGCCGTCAAGGATCTGCCTCGATCACACACTTCTGTCCCACATCTCGCCAAAAAGCGGCGAGATATGGGACACCCTGGTGGTCAATACCGCAACCGCTGGTCTAGCTCTTCTGAATTCCCTCACCCTCCACGATCGTTATGTATTGATCGATCGGTAGAGTATTAAACCGCTCTGTCTTGCCGCTGGGCTCCGGCCACTTTACTTCTACCCAATCCACTTTCGTCTGCTTGCCCAGCCCGAGCACGACCCGCGGATCGTGGGAGGACAAGTAGCTCCCTCCAGCAACTTTCGTCCGGCTGCGCTTGAGATCGCCGGCTTGATACGTAATGCGGGCTCCAACTGCATCGCGGTTTGCCTTCTTACCGACCAGTCTGATACCCAACCAGTGATTGTCTTTCGCCGCCGTGTTCCGCAACAGTAGCGGAGCATCATCATTCACCGATATAAGCACGTCCACCGCGCCGTCATTGTCGAAATCGCCGATGGCTAGTCCCCGCGCCGACATATTCCTGGTAAACAACGGCCCACTCTCCGCGCTCACGTTACGCAGCGTCTTGCCATCGCTGTGAAAGAGCAACAGCGGCTCGCGGTACGTCACGTTCTTCTGCAGCGTCTCAATCATGTCGTCGGGGTTGCCATTCGCCAGAAATAGATCCAGATTGCCATCATTGTCGTAGTCGAAAAACTTCAACCCCCAACCACTCATCAACCGCGTGGCCGAGCCAATGGCCGTCCTGTCCGCCTGGTCATCGAAAGTCTCATCATGGTTGTTCTGATAAAGCGAAAATTCTTCGTGATCGATGTTGGCCACGAACAGATCCATCCAACCGTCCTGGTTGAAATCGGCCGCATCGACGCCCATTCCCGAGCGGGGCCGCCCGGTCTGGCTGTAGCTCACGCCCGCAAGATCGGAAACCTCTTCGAACTTGCCGTTGCCCCGGTTCATGAAGAGGAAGTTCTTCGTCGTGTCGTTGGCAACAAATATGTCCATCCTGCCGTTGTTGTTCAGATCGGTGGCTACCACGCCCCAAGCCTTGCCCAGGTGCTTCGCAATGCCCGACGATGCGCTCGCATCCGTGAAGGTGCCATCGCCATTGTTATGGAAAAGCCAACTCGCCGACGGTTTATAGAGCGTCGGAATGCAATACCCCGGCTTGTTGTAGGCGACACAGTTGAGGCTTTTTGCTTTGTTGAACTCGACAAAGTTACAAACAAACAGGTCCAGCCGCCCGTCGTTGTCGTAGTCGAACCAAACCGCGCTCGAACCCCACCCCGCAGCCGCCACTCCCGCCTTCTCCGTGACGTCGGTAAAGGTGCCGTCGCCGTTGTTGCGGTAGAGAATGCTTTTTCCGTACTGCGTCACGTAGAGGTCGGGAAAGCCATCGCCGTCGTAGTCGCCCACCGCGACTCCCTGTCCATACCCGCCCGCGCCCACGCCGGCCTTTTCCGTAACGTCGGTAAATGTGCCGTCGCGATTGTTACGATAGAGCGCGTTGCGCAGCGGCGGGTCCGGATCGAAAAAATCGCACTTGCCGCTGTTGACCAGATAGATGTCCATCCAGCCGTCGTTGTCGTAATCGAGAAACGCACATCCGGCGCCGGTAGTTTCGGGCAGGTATTTCTGAGGAGATTTACCCGCGGTATGGACCCAGGTAATCTTGCTGGCGGACGGGGGCACTTCTGCGAAAGGATACGTAACCGCAGCACCTGCATATCGCTGCCAGGCGGCCAGGGCAGCAGCGCCGGCCGTGGTGCACAGGAAAGACCGGCGTGAGACTCCACTCACTGCGGATTCTGCGCTCCGGAGTTGCCCGAAGTCTCTTGTTGCAGAGCGAACTCGCGTTCCGCGTCCTGCTTGCGCCCGGTACGCGAGTACGCTGTCGCCAGGCTGTAGTGCGCTGCCGGGTTCCCCGGTTGCGCCTTAACCGCTGTTTCGAGGGGTGACACTGCCTCGGGAAACTTCTTCTCTGCCAACAGCGTCATCCCGAGGCCCAGATACGCCTCGCCAAAATTAGGGTCGAGCTTGATGGCTTTAGAGAAGTGCTGCTCTGCTTCCGACAAGTCTTGAGCGTGACGGGCCAGCTCCCCAAGCACGTACTCCGCGCCTGCATTCGATGGATCAATCTCCAGCTCCTGTTGCAGTTCCTTCTTCGCCTGCTCGGCGAAATCGGCCGTCGGGATTCGGCTTCGAAAGCAAGAGCCGCGCGAGGCGGAAATGAATGCCGGGATAACGTGGATTCTGTTCCAGAATTTTGCGGTAGTCCTTTTCCGCCTGGTCCCACTTGCCTTGGAGTTCGCTGGCGTCGGCATCCATCTCCATCGCAGGAATGGAGTCGGGAGCCGTCTGCGCTAGCGCCTGGGCCGACCGGCTGGAGAGATCGGAGTAGGCATGCGTCAGCACATACAGCACTTCGGGATCATGCGGAAATTGACGGCTTAGATTCAGCAGGAATTCCTGCAGGGCCGCAGTCTGCTGCAGCACGGTGGCGCAGCGCACACCATCCAGGCCCACGCGCTTTTGCAGTGCTTTGTCGGTGGTATGCGCTTTGGCCAGCAGAGGCAGCGCCTCCGCACAGCGGCCGCTCTCGGCTAGCGCCGCAGCATGCTCGGCAGAAGGCGCCGCCGGAGCCTGTGCGGGCAGGCGAACGTTCGGTGCAAGCGCGAGAAAAGAGAGCAAAGCCAGCTGGATGGAAGGGCGCATCATGAAGTTTCGAGTCTATAGGGGTGGCAGGAAAGAAGAAAGGGGACGGCGTGGCCGTCCCCTTTCACCGCACGTCGCAGCTTCGCTAGAAGTAGAACTTGAGCGCGAACTGGATGTTTCTTGCCGGTTGCGAAGTAGTGACCAAGCCAAAGGTACTATCTCCGTAGTTCGTGTCTGGATGCCCTAATTGCACGTTGTTAAATGCATTCAGGAAATCACCCCGGAACTGGAAGTACTTCTGCTCGGTGAGATGGATGTTCTTCAACACGCCAAGATCGGTATCCGCATAGCCCGGTCCGACTTGCGGGCCCTGGGCCGGGCAGTTGCCGAAGGTTCCAGGTGCGGGCGCCGAGTACCCTGCCTGGCTCATATATTGAATGCCATTCGACGCTCGCTGCCGCCCAAAGATCTGCATCTGTGACGGGTCGCAGCTCGGTCGGTTTCCACGGGAACCAGTGCCGGAAGGGTCGGTCGGGAAATACACCGCCAGTGGGAAGCCGCTGTGGACAGAGATGATGGTGGACGCCTGCCATCCGCCCACAACCGCATTCACAACTGAGCTCATGTTCTTGCCGATCATTTTGCCCTTGCCGATCGGCAGGTCATAGGTGGCGTACGCGGCAAGAATATTCTTCGAGTCAAAGTAGCAGCTGGCGTAATCGGCATGCGGATCGTAGAGGTTCTGGTAATACGGTGACGCCGGCGTGGCGCCCGTCGCATAACCCCAGCTTCCGTAGTATCCACTGTTATTGGTCAGGCAATGCGACCAGGTATAAGCGACCTGACCCTCAAGACCGTTCGAGATCCGCTTCTGCAACACTGCCTGCAGTGCGTGATAGGTGGCGAAACCGACGCTGGCGGTTCCCGAAACGTTCGAGATATCCGCGAGCAAGGAAGGATTCCCCTGAAAATACTTTCCCGGAGTAACGACACCGTCGGTGAGCGTCTTCTGGGCGTATGGCATGGGAACAATCAGGTGCGTTCCATGCTCGCCAACATAGCCAACCTGGAAGGTCGTGGTCGAGGATGCCTGGCTCTGCACCGTCAGGTTCCACTGCTGGTTCATCTCGGGATAGATCTTCTTATCCCAGACATACAAGATCGCGCCCGCGAAGGGATCAGTAGCGACAGCACCGCCCGGTCCGGATTGCGTCTGATCCGTAGGCGTGTTGTATACCGCGCTCACTTCGGTCGGAGTGAAGGGAGGGTTACGCGGCAGGCGCAGGTTGGTGCCCGTTCCTTCGAGGTAGGAAGAGATGGTATAGGCGCCGCGGAGCACTGTCTTGCCATCCAGGGACGCCGGCGACCAGGCGAAGCCGACGCGGGGTTGCACAGCCGGCAGGCCATACACTCCGTTGTAAAGAGCGCGGCTATTGCCGTTCTGGCCCGCATATTCAATCGCGCCTGAAACCAGATCCAGGTTGTCCTGGCGGTTGTTCAACTCCACCCAGGGAGTGCTGACTTCGTAGCGCAGTCCGAGATTCAACGTCAGAGTCGGAGTAATACGCCAGTCGTCCTGGCCGTATCCAGCAAATCTGGATGCGAGCTGGTGCCAGGTACCACCAGTGCTGACGCCCTTTCCGGTTGCGCCTGGATAGCCCGTGAAGAAGTCGGCGCCAGCATCACCGGTGAAGGCGCCCCCGAAGAGAATGGAACCGTACTCACCACTGTTACCGCTATAGAAGGTGTTCAGGCGGAAGCGCCAAAACTGAAAACCAGCCTTGAAGACATGCTTGCCATGAGTGACCGTCACTCCATCGTCAAACTGGATTACGGTGTCGGCAAAGTTCTGATTCACGACATTGCTGCCAATGTTGTGAAGCGTGCCATTTCCCGGCGCAGGCGCCGTACCGCCGCCGAAGCCGAGCAACAGCAGCCCAGGGCCGACGTCGTTGGCGTTTGCAATACCCAGTTGGGTACCGAGATTCCCGATAGACGGATCGAAGGTGGTCCCGCTCAGGATCGTGATCCACGAAGCACCGAAACGCGCTTCGTTCAGAATGCTGGGACCAAAGGTATGGGTCCAGGTGCCCACCGCATTGTGAACCGGGGCGTGGGTATAGCCGTTGCCCAGGATAAGCAGTGAGTTAGTGGAAGGGTCATTCTGGTATTCCTGCGAGTAGCGAGCGGAGAGGCGGTCTTTCGAGGTGATGTCCCAGTCGACCTTGCCATCGCCCTGCATGGTGTTGAACTGCGTCCGAGTCGAGTTGATGGCGTTTTGGGTCTGGTTGCTATTGACGGGGGTTGGGTAATACTTGGACGCGAACAGGGCGGCTGCTACCGGGTTCAAGTCCGACATCGGAATCTGGTTGTTGACGTAAGGCACGCCCGTAATCGGATTCTTTAGCTGAACTGGCGTGCTCTGTGACAGCAGGTAGGAGAAGTCACCCTGCCTCTGGGCGTTGGTGAAGACATTGATGAAGCTGCTGGTCGTCGGGTGATCGAAGGCCTGCTGCTGATAGTCGACGAAAAAGAAGAGCTTATCTTTCAATACCGGGCCACCGAAGGTGGCGCCAAACATGTTCCAGCGGAGTGCCGCACGCGGGAGTTCATTGCCCGCGCCGTTGAACTTGTTTTCCCACTGGTTCGCATTCAATACATCGTTGCGGAAAAACTCCCATGCATCGCCGTGAAATGAGTTGGTCCCGGACTTGATCGAGGCATTGATGATGCCGCCGGCAAAATTTCCGAACTCGGCGGGAGCATTCGAAGTGATGAGGTTGAACTCTTCGATCGCGTCAGGGGAGGGCGTAAAGCCCAGCTGATTCTCCGAGGTCTGGTTGTTATCCATACCGTCGAGAATGAAGTTATCCGACTGCTCGCGGTGCCCATCAATCGAAGGACGGCCGCCATTCGCGGTGTTATCACCGTTGTTGAAACTCGAGTTGTCCGGCGTGATGCTGCCCGGCGCCAGCAGTGTGAGCTCGACATAGTTCCGCGTCGAAAGAGGAATACCGACGATGGTGTTTTTATCGATCAGGGTGCTGACCTGCGTCGTATCCGCCTGTAGCTGCGGCGCCAGCGACGAGACTTCCACCGTGTTAGTGGTCGCTCCGACCTTCATCTTGAAGGTGAAGCGCGCCGTCTGGTTAAGCACCAACGTGATGGGCGCCTGGACCACGCTATCAAAGCCGGCCGCTTCGGCCTTCACTTCATACGTACCAATTGGAAGGGCGGTGAAGTTGAAAACTCCACCCTGTGTGGTCTTGGTTGTGCTCGAGGTGCCGCGTTCTGTATCGCGGGCGGTAACGGTGGCGCCATTCAGAGCAGCACCAGACGCGTCTTCGACGGTTCCGGTGATGCTGGCAGTGATTTGCTGGCCGAACGTGGACTGGCTGGAGCTACAAAGCCCCAGGACCATTACGAGGGCTGCGCCCCATAAGGTGATGCGTTTCATACTCGCCTCCGAAATACAACAGGGCCCCACAGATACCGCGTTAGCAACTCTTGAGCAGGGTTTGCTTTTTGGGTGGCCTTAAATCGATTTAATAGAAATATAACTTCGGCTTGACAACAATTCAAGCAAGTTTGTTGTGCAAATCTTTCTCGTGCCGACTTTCGCACTATTATTCACCAAGTCGTCGCTACCGTGCGAAAAATTATTTTGACGGAGCTGGATTGGGCGCCATGCTTTCCACCACGATTTCAGAAATTCGCGAGATCAGCAGATTACCGCGGTTGTCTGGACCATAGTCGACAATCGGTATGTCCTTTACTGTGACCGCGATAGCTACAGCTCCGTGGGGCGCGTAGACAATCGCTACGTCGCTGCGTAGGTGATCCAGAGCGCCGGCTTTACTGGCAACCACAATGTCGGGCATATCGCGGCCCACGCCATTGAGATCGCGCTGGCGCTTGAGCACGGCAATCATTTCGTCTGAAGCCGTTTTGCTCACCAGTTCTCCGCGGTAGAGCTTCTCCAGAATCGTGACCATGTCCCGCGGTGAGCTCCTGCCAATGCCCCAGCGGTCGTTGCCAGGTTTCTTTCCTTCTTCCGTGGGAAACTTCGCCCCCATGATCTTGTGCATCACCGCGGTTTGTTTCAGCCCCAGTTGCGCCATGCGCGTATTGACTGCGTCTCCGCCGATGCGATCGAGAATCATGTTCGTCGCCGTGTTGTCGCTGACGACGATCATCAGATGCATGAGGTCGCGGATCGGTAGCGCGTCTCCTGCGGAGAATTCGTTCAGGACTCCACTCCCGGCTACTATGTCGTGTTCGTTAAGGATGAGCTTCTGGTTCCAGTCGAGCGTTCCCTTCCCTGCTTCGGCAAAGAGCTCGACCATAATCGGCAGCTTGATGGTGCTGGCGGTGGTGACGGGATCGTCGCCGCGCAGGCTATAGGTCGCGCCGGTGTCGAGATTTTTCGCGTAAAGAGTGACGGTGCCGGGAAAACCCTGCATTGCGGCCTGAATCTTCTGGCCGAGATCGTTGGCGGGGGCCCCCGCCAACGATGACGTAACGCTGATAGCAACTGCGAAGGTCAGCCAACGGCGCATGACAAATTTCCTCCCTCTCACTAAAGCATAGAGGGGTAAGTCTTTGCGGGTTAAGACTTGCCGAGGATTTCAGCAGCGGCGCGGAGCAGAATCCCGGCAATGCGTTTGGCTTCGTCCGGGGTCGACCGGCGCTTCTCGTGCAGTGCCATCTTCAGGGCGCGACGGGCAGCATTCACTTCGCGGGAGCCGCGTCCGTCGAAATCGTCGTCCTCGCCGGGGACATCGTCTCCGGAAAAGACCCGGCGGAGACGGTCCATCCGGCCGCCGATGCGCTCCAGTTCCTGGAGCATGGCGTCAACGGTTTCGCGGTTATCTTCGAGGTAGACGCGCCCCGCTTCGGTGATCTGGTAGAGCTTTTTGGCGCCGTCGCTTTGCACGGTGGCATAGCCGATTTCATCCAGGTAAGTAAGCGCGGGATAGATGACGCCCGGGCTTGGAGTGTAGAAGCCGCCGGAGCGTTCTTCCAGGGCTTTGATCAATTCGTAGCCGTGACTGGACTTGTCCGCCAGTATGGCCAAAATGATGAGTTGCAGGTCGGGGGCGGTGAATTTGCGTCCGGTACGGAAGTCGCCGCCGCGGCCGAAGCCGCCGTGGGAACCTCTGCCCGAATGCCCAAATCCATGACCCCCAGGGTGCCGCCCCATCCAGTATTGTCGGGGGTCAGGATTGCTTTTGAGAAATGAGTTTATGTCGTAAAACATATCTTACGATATATCACAACGATGACGATTAAAGCAAATGAAAGAGGGTACGGCCCCAAGCCGTACCCCCTTTTTTTACGACCGTTTTCTTACATCGAGGAATTCAGCACGCGGTTGAGGCGCTGGACGAAGTTCGCGGGATCCTCCAACGGTACTCCTTCCATCAGCAGCGCCTGGTCGAAGAGCAGCCAGGCCGCGTCGTCGGCATTCTCATCCGCGGAGCGTGCCACCAGTTTGCGGATGATCTCGTGATCCGGATTGATCTCGAGCGTCGGCTTGAGTGCAGGAATGTCCTTCTGCCCCATGGCGCGCAGCATTTGCTGCATCTTCATGGAGGGCTCCTCTTCATCGGAGACGATGCACGAGGGACTATCCGCCAGCCGCACGGACGCTCTTACATCCTTCACCCGATCGCCTAACACCGCCTTGATCTTCTCCAGCAGCGGTTTCAGGGACTCGGCCTTGTCGGGCTCGGCTTCGTCCTTCAAGTCTTCGCTGGTCGAGGCTTTGCTGATTCCCTTCAGGTCGATCTCCCCGTACTTCTCAATGCCGGAAAAGACGATCTCGTCGAAGTCATCGTCGAGAATGAGCACTTCGAGATCCTTCTTCTTGTAAATCTCGAGCAGCGGTGAGGTACGCAGCAGGGATTCTGACCCGCCGGTGATGTAGTAAATGCTCTTCTGCCCTTCGTGCATCCTCGACTTCACCTCGGCCAGGCTGGTCACCCCGCTCACCTTGGTGGACTTGAAGCGAACCAGGTCCAGCAGCGTTTCGCGATTGGCGTAGTCGCCGTACAGGCCTTCCTTGAGGGGACGGTTGTACTCGGCGATGAACTTCAGATATTGCTCCGGCTGGTTGGCGGCGATGCTCTTCAGTTCGGAGAGAATCTTTTTCACGCTGGCGGTGCGAATGCTGGTGAGCACCCGATTCTGCTGCAAAATCTCACGGCTTACGTTCAGTGGCAGATCTTCGCTGTCGATGATGCCGCGTACGAAGCGCAGGTATTGCGGCAAAAGGTCCTTGGAATCATCCATGATGAAGACGCGCTTCACATAGAGCTTGACCCCGGTTTTGTATTCGGCCTGGTACAAATCGAGCGGCGCTTTCGATGGAATGTAGAAGAGAGTGGTGTACTCCATGCTCCCTTCTGCCTTGGTGTGGAACCAGAAGAGTGGATCTTCCCAATCGCCGGTGAGCGATTTATAGAGTTCCTTATAGTCCGCATCCTTGAGTTCGCTTTTTGGCCGACGCCAGAGAGCGCTGGCGGCGTTGACCTGCTCCGTGGTGCGCTTTTTCTCGGATTTCTTGTCCGTCTCGTTCCATTCGTTCTTATCGTAGGTAAGAAAAATGGGAAAGGCGATGTGGTTGGAGTATTTCTTGACGATCTCCTGCAGACGCCAACTGTTGGCGTATTGCTTGCCTTCCTCATTGAGGTGCAGCAGGACGGTGGTGCCGGCGATGGAGCGCTCCGCGGGCTCGATTTCAAAACCAGACTTGCCGTCGCTGGTCCAGCGCCATGCCTTTTCTTCGCCGGCCTTGCGGGAGACCACCTCAACACGATCTGCAACCATGAAGGCGCTGTAAAAGCCCACGCCAAATTGGCCGATGAGATTGGAGTCTTTTTTGGCATCGCCGGAGAGCTGGGACAAGAAGTTCTTGGTGCCGGAGCGGGCAATGGTGCCCAGATTTGCCACCAGATCTTCGTCGTTCATGCCGATGCCGGTGTCGGAAATGGTGAGCGTCTTATTCTCCTCGTCCAGTTCCAGATCGATGCGCGGATCGAAGGGTAGGCTCTTGTAAGCCTCGTCGGTCAGGGTGAGATGGCGCAGTTTGTCCAGCGCGTCCGAGGAGTTGGAGATGAGCTCCCGCAGAAAAATCTCAGGATGCGAGTACAGCGAATGGATGATGAGCTGGAGTAGCTGATTGACTTCAGTTTGAAATTCACGTTTCGACATAAGCCTTACCAGTATAGAGCGCACTGCGTACTGGCGGCCTTCGCACCTACAACCCCTTTTCCACCATCAGCAGAAGGCGCTCGGAGAGGAGATGAATCTCTGTGTCCGACGCTTGACTCAGTGGACCTTCGATGATTAAAAATTCCAAGCCGTGTAATACGGACCAGGCAAGATACTCGGCACCCTTTCGACGATCATGCGGCAGCACACCGGCTTCGACCATGACGCTATTCCGGCCTCTTTGGCTGGAGCGAAACCAGCGCTATAGACATGGGGGCGATGGGCATGTACCGCATGTTTAATACGGACGGAACGACCGCGACGGGTGGGATGATGACTTGGCCTCGACAATTCATCCGTTCCCTTCTGTCTTTACTACTTCAATGTCGAAGATATCGATGCTGCTGTCGCGCGGGTGCAGGAGAAAAACGGAAAGGTGCTCATGGGCCCGCACCAGGTCCCCGGCGACATCTGGATCATCCTCGGCCTTGACCCGCACGGAGCCATGTTCTCTCTGGTTGGGCCACGCAAGCAGTGAACACGCGTTTCCATAAAAACGAACTTGCCTTGTAACCTCCTGGTGCCCCAAGCTATCAAAGGGTCACCGTGGTCATGAACCAGCCCGAAAACGCGCCCAAACCCGTGGAACCTCCAGTTCCGCCGGTTCCACTCCCAGAAGAGCCTGTCTCTCCGACGATCAAGCTGGATAGAAAGCACCCCATGGCCATCCGCTGGATGCACTGGATTAACTTCCCCGTCCTGTTCACCATGATCTGGAGCGGGATGTTGATCTATTGGAACGATTCCGATAACGCCTACCATCACCCGCACGCGGTGTACCGGATCGGCATTGGACCGTTCACGCTCTTCCGCTTTTTCCCTGAGGGGTTTTGGAAGGCTTTGAACGTGCCCTACCACGTCACCCAGGGCCTCGGTTACCACTTCTTCTTTATGTGGATCTTCGCTATCAACGGGATCCTTTATGTTCTCTTCACCGTGCTTTCCGGGGAGTGGCGCTTCGTGGTCCCCGACCGCAAGAGCCTGAAAGAAGCCATCCTGGTCACATTGAAGGATCTTCATCTGAGCGGCTGGACTCCCCCCCAGCTCAAGTACAACGGTGCGCAGAAAATTGCCTATACCTCGGTGATTGTGATGGGCCTTGGCAGCCTGGTTACCGGGCTCGCGATCTACAAACCAACCCAGGCACATTGGATTACCAGCTTGTTGGGCGGCTATGAGATGGCACGCTGGGAGCACTTCCTGCTCACCCTCGGCTTCTGCGCGTTCTTCGTCGTGCACATCGTCCAGGTGGTGCTGGCGGGGTGGAACAACTTCCGCAGCATGGTCAGCGGAATGGAAATCAAGCCTATCCGGGAACCCTCCCTCGAGGCAGAAAGGAAGAGTTGGGGATGAGCGATATCGACGACAAACAGAAACAGGCCGATGAAGCCGTATTGCGGGAGAGCCGTAAATTCACGCGCCGCAGCTTTGCCATCGCTGCCGTCAGTGCCGCAGCTGGATACGGTGCTTACCGCTGGATCGACCAAAGCCAACACCTGGAGATGCAGCCGGAGCTTTTGCGTAAAGCCTTCCAGACCAACGCCCGCCTTGCTCGGGGAGTCTTTGATGATCGGGCGATGGCTCCGACCTATCCCCTCAGACGCGCGGAAGAGTTGCGCGTGAACGGCGTGGATGGGCTAAAACAAGCCCTGGTTGCCGATAGCTGGCGGTTGCAAATGACCGGTGTGGCCAATGCTCGCAGCTATTCGCAATATACAGAAGACGTCACTGCCTGGGAGTACCGCTATGCCGACGTAAAGACAAGCGAAGACCAGGGTCATGACACCAAGTTGGCTCCCAAAGCCAAAACGGCCGAGACGATGGCGCCGGTGGCGAAGCGGCGCGGCGTGGAAGAGGCCGGCCTGAGCCGGTCCACGCTGGCGCCGGGCACACCCGGGCTGCTGCTGACTATGGACGATATTCTCAAGTTCCCGAAACAGGAGATGGTCACCCAGTTCAAATGCATCGAGGGTTGGAGCCAGATTGTGCATTGGCGTGGAGTGCGGATGGGTGACTTGATTGCCGCCTATCCGCCGGCGTTGGGAAAGAACGGACGCTTGCCAAAGTATGTGTATATGGAGACACCGAATGGCGACTACTATGTCGGTTACGATATGAATGTTTGCCTGCATCCGCAAACGTTGCTGGTGACCGAGATGGGCGGGTCTCCGCTGACGCAATACCATGGCGCGCCGCTACGCGTGCACGCGCCTTCGAAGTACGGTTACAAGCAGATCAAGCGCATCGGTCTACTTGCCTATACCGATGAAAAGCCGGACGACTACTGGACCAAGCTGGGCTACGACTGGTACGCCGGCCTGTAAAGACCTACGGAAAAAGATATCGGGTGGCCCACTCAAGCCTTCTGTTGGCTTGAATGGGCCACCCTCATCTCTTTTTCCCGATGCAGTTCTATTTCGCCAGTGCTTCCAGCACCATGCTGGCAGCCTGGGAGACACTGCCCGCGCCTAGGCTAACGACCACATCGCCGTCGCTGGCTTGCGCCACCGTGCGGTGGACGGCTTCTTCAAAGCACGGGGCATACTGCACCTCTTTGCGCCCAATCGCTTTCACCATGGCGGGCGCATCGACCCCTTTGATCGGTTCTTCGCTGGCGGCGTAGATATCCAACACCTGCACCGTGTCCGCGTCGCGGAAGGCAGTCGCAAACTCGGCCATCAGATCGCGGGTGCGGGTATACCGATGAGGCTGAAAGATCACATGGACGTGACGGTATCCGGATTCCCGAGCGGCACTCAATGTGGCGCGAATCTCCGTCGGGTGATGGCCGTAGTCATCGACCACCGCCACTCCCCGCACGGTACCCTTTAACTGGAAGCGCCGGTCCACTCCGCGGAACCCGCGCAGTGCCTGAGCGATATGCTCGCTCGAAACATCGAGTTGGCTGGCAATGGCTACCGCCGCGGTTGCATTTAATACATTGTGCCGGCCGGGCACCTGCAGGGCGAAGGGCCCGAGCACCACGCCTCCCGCAGCCACCTCAAAGCGAGAACGCACATCCTCCGCCGGCGGAAGCATGCGCAACACATAGTCCGCCGTCGGAGACATACCATAGGTGAAGACCCGCCGCTTGACCCGCGGCAACAAACCAGCAAGCTGCGCGTTGTCGATACAGGCGGTGCAGGCCCCGTAGAACGGTACCCGATCCATGAACTCCAGGAACGCATCTTCAACATCGTCCATATCGCGATAGCAGTCCATGTGCTCGCGATCGAGGTTGGTAACGACGGAAAGAATTGGCGACAGCTTGAGAAATGAACGGTCGCTCTCATCCGCCTCGGCAACCAGGTATTGTGATTTCCCCAACCGCGCGTTGGAGCCCAACGCATCCACCCGGCCGCCCACGACCACGGTGGGATCGAGTCCACCCGCGGCCAGGACCGTGGCAATCATGGAAGTGGTCGTGGTCTTGCCATGCATCCCGGCGACGGCGATGCCATATTTCAGCCGCATCAGCTCGGCCAGCATCTCGGCCCGCTGGATCACCGGGATCTTGCGTTGCCGGGCCTCTACCACCTCAGGATTCTGCTCATTGACGGCGGAACTGGTGACGACTACCCCGGATCCAACTACATTCGCGGCTCCGTGACCCTGAAAGATCGTGGCCCCCAGACCCTCCAGCCGGTCGGTGATGCTCGAGCGCCGTAGATCGGATCCAGAAACGGCATACCCAAGGGTCAACAGAATCTCGGCGATGCCGCTCATTCCAATGCCCCCAATGCCAATGAAATGAACGCGTTGGGTCTTGGCAAACATGGTCGGGGAGGGTAGGGTGGCGAGGCTCACCCAACCTACTGTAACAGCCTGTCGAACCTGCTATCCTCGGGGGCTTCGCTGCATCTAATATAGAGGTGCCTGACAGATAAGCGAAACTGGCCGGAAGATGGCAATTCGTTCGCCAAAGGCTCTTGTGAAGGCGCAACTTTTATCAGAGATTGATGTTTGAAGTAGTAGGCACCCAGAGTTAACCAGGAGTGCTGGAAGTCGCCAAGGCGTTGGTTACGTACCGCAGAAGGCTTTGGCGAGGAGGTATACGATGCGCTTCCTTAGATATTTCGTGCTGCTCGGCGCAATTCTTGTTCCAGCGGCTTTTCTCTCCACTCCTGCAAATGCTCAGGTCGGTGTTGGTATCGGGGTCGGTGTCGGTCCCGGATACGGCGGAGACTACGGCTATGACTATCCGGCTCCGGTTTGCAGCTGGGGCTATTACAACTACTATCCTTACGCCTGCGCGCCTTACGGCTACTACGGACCTAGCTGGTTTGTCGGTGGCTTGTTCATCGGCGCCGGCCCCTGGTACCACGGTTACTGGGGACATGGCGGGTACTACGGACGCGGAGGCTACTACGGCAGAGCGGGCTACGGCGGCTATCGCGGCGGATATGGATTTCGCGGCGGTGAAGGCTATCGCGGTGGTGGTGTAGGGTATGCTCGCACCGGTGCCGGGTTCAACCGCGGTGGCGGTGGATACGCTGGCGGCGGTCACGCCTACGGCGGTGGGAACGTGGGTCACTCGTTTGCGGGTGGCGGCGGCCACGGGTTCAGCGGCGGTGGGGGCGGTGGACATGCCTTCAGCGGCGGTGGTGGCGGTCATTCCTTCGGCGGCGGCGGCGGTGGATTCCACGGCGGCGGCGGCGGTGGTCATGGCGGCGGCGGACACCGCTAAACGAACGCGTAAGACTGGAAACGGCTGGCAACTTGCCAGCCGTTTTCTTTTGCTCCGTTTTCCTTTGCTCTAGGAAGTCGCGAGGGCAGCGACCATCTCGGCGATTCTGGCGGCTGCCCGCGGATGAGCGAAGGTTCGCGCACGCTCGGCCATCTGGTCAAGCGCCTGCCGGTCGGTGAGCATGCCGCACAACTTGTCGAGTAAGGCTTCCGCAGACATATCTTGTTCCAGCATCATCGCGGCGGCTCCGCCATCTACCAGTACTTCTGCATTCCTGCGCTGATGATCATCCGCTGCCTGGGGAAACGGCACCAGCAGCGATGGCTTTCCACTGGCGGCGAGTTCCGCGACGGTGCTGGCGCCGCTGCGCGCCAGAATCAGATCGGAATCCGCAAACTGCTTCGGCATATCTTCCAGAAACGCTTGTACCTTCCATCGATCAGGAGCCGCTCCACCGGCGGTATACGCGGCTTCTGTAGTCTCGGCATGGCGGGCGCCGGCCTGGTGAAGAATGGTAAGGCCGGGCACAGAATCAAGCAGAGCCCGGGCGACTTCCGGCATGCGCTGGTTGAGAGCACGGGCTCCCTGGCTCCCTCCCATCACCAGCAGGCGGGGCGCACCTCCCGCCGGTCTCGGTGGAAGGACAAAAAACGCCTCGCGGACGGGAATGCCGGTCACCTCAGCATTGCGAAAATACGCGACCGTCGGCGCAAAGTTGACCGCAGCCGCACGGATCCGTTTGCCCACCAGGCGATTCGCCATACCGGGAACTGCGTTCGGTTCAAAGGCCAACGTAGGGATGTGTTGCACCAGCGCCGCCAGCATGCCTGGTCCGGAGGCGTATCCGCCGACACCCACCACCACATCCGGCTTGAATCGCCGCAAGAGGGCCATGGTTTCAAAGATGCTCTGGGGTAACGCGACTAAAGTTTTAAGCTTCGTGGCCAGGCTGACGCGATTGAGTTGGCCCACGGCGATGAGCTCCAGCCTGTAACCGGCTTGCGGCACCAGCCGCGTCTCCATCCCGCGAGAGGTTCCCAGAAAGCAGATCTCCGCGGGATAGGCAGCCTTAATGGCGTTGGCGATTGCCAGGGCAGGAATGACGTGGCCGCCGGTGCCCCCACCGGCAATCATGACCCGCATGTCCGTCAGTCGATCTCCCGGGTGAGACTCAGAAGCACTCCAATGCTTGCCAGGGTAATGAACAACGACGTGCCGCCATAGGAGATAAAGGGCAGCGTAATTCCCTTGGTGGGCACCAGCGCCAGCACCACGCTGATGTTGAAGAAGGCCTGGATCAGGATGGTCGCCGTAATACCGAACGCCAGGAAACGGGCGAAGATGTCTTTGGACAGACTGGCCGCGCGCAGTCCGCGATATCCGAGAGCGACGAACAGAGCAATGATTGCCAGGGCGCCAATCAAGCCCAGCTCTTCCGCAATGTTGGCAAAAATGAAATCAGTGTGAGGTTGGGGCAGATAAAACAGCTTCTGCCTTCCCTCCATAAAGCCCAGCCCATGCAAACCGCCCGTGCCCACGGCAATCAAAGACTGGATGGTGTGGAAACCGGAGCCCTGCGGATCAGCTTCCGGGTTGAGGAAGGCCAGCATACGCGCGCGGCGCCAGGGAACGCGAAACAGGAGGATGTACAGCAGGGGCGCGGCCGCCAGAACTGCGTAGCCGAACCACTTCACTTCCGCGCCTGCGAGGTAAAACATCAGCGCCGCCACGGAAGCACACACCAGCGCTGTGCCCAGGTCGGGTTCCTTGAGGATGAGCAGGATAAAGATCAAGGTTGGCAGAGCCGCGGGAACCAGGGTGTTGCGCCAGTCGCGGATGCAATGCAGTTTGTCCTGCAGGAACCAGGCGAGAAACAGCACCAGGACCGGCTTGGCAATTTCCGAGGGTTGAAAGGAAAGGCCGCCGGAGCGGATCCAGCGATGGGTATTGTGCGAGTCGCGCAGCAGAAAGACGCCCAGCAGCAACAGCGTGGTGACCGCTACCGCGGGAAACACGACGATGGGCCGGTTGAACTTGCGATAGTCAATGCGCATCAGCAGGGTCATGGTCACCAGGCCGAGCACGGCCCAACCAACCTGCTTGCTGACAAAGGTGTAGGGCGAACCGTAGCGATCCTCTGCCATGACGGCTGAGGCGCTGAACACCATCAACAACCCAATAAAGGTCAGCAGGACGGTGACGCCGTAGAGCCATTTATCGACTCCTACACGCTTTGCCATACCCCTGCTCCTTTCCCTGTGGGTTGGCGAGCCTTGACCGCCTCCTTGAAGACTCTGCCCCGGTGCTCATAGTTTTCGAACTGGTCGAAGCTCGAACAGGCTGGGGCGAGCAGAACCACGTCACCGGCCACAGCTTCGCTCGCGGCGCGATCGACCGCCGCTTCGAGCGTGCCCACATGCAGTACTCGCGTCGCGCCGGCGATCTGGCCTTCAATTTTCTCTGCTGCAGCGCCAATCGTGTACACCACCTTGACCCGTGCCTTCAGCAGAGCGTTCAACTGGGAGTAGTCCGAGTCTTTGTCCTTGCCGCCCAGAATCAGGTGAATGTTTCCCGGGAAAGAAGCGATGGCCTTGGCAGTGGCATCCACATTCGTGGCCTTGGAGTCGTTGTAATAGTCGACGCCGTGAATGCAAGCCACAAACTCCAGCCGATGTTCGACCGCATGGAAAGAGGCGACCGCACGGGCAATCACCTCGGCCGGAATGTTGGCCACACAGGCCGCGCAGACCGCGGCTAATACGTTTTCAACGTTGTGCTCGCCCTTAAGCGGGATTTCCGCGAGGGGCATGATCGCGATAGGAGAGCCCTGCTCCGTCGCGCGGTACGTCACCATCCCGTTCATGAGAAAGGTGCCGCGGCGCACGATCTTGCTGCGGCTGAACCAGAAAACCTGCGATTTGGCTCGGCTCGCAGCCTGCTGCACCACCGGGTCGTCACCGTTGAGGATCAGGGAGTCGCCCTCCGTCTGGTTGGCGAAGATCTTCTCCTTCATCGCCACGTAGTTGGCAAAGGTGCCGTGACGGTCGAGATGGTCGGGAGTGATATTCAGGATGACGGCGATGCGAGGGTGAAAGCTTTCCGTAGTTTCGAGCTGAAAGCTGGAGACTTCCAGTACCGACCAGGCGCCTGCGGCACTCTGATCGACGGTCTCGATCACCGGAAGGCCGATATTGCCGGCGACTAGCGTGGGTAGACCGGCGGCGCTGAAAATATCGCCGGACAAGGTCGTGGTGGTCGTCTTTCCATTGGATCCCGTGATGGCGAGAACATTGCCATTGAGGAAGCGCGCCGCCAGTTCTAACTCGCCAATGATGGGCAGGCCCAGGTTGCGCACCTGGACCAGCTCGGGAGTATTCAAGGGCACGCCGGGGGAGACCACGATGAGATCCTGGCGGCGAAACGTAAGCAGGCCATGACCACCGGCTTCCACCAGGATGCCGGCTTCGAGGAGCGACGGAATTTCTTTACTCAATGCCTGGGCGCTGCGCAGGTCGGAGACAGTGACCTGGGCGCCGCGGCGGCGCAGGAACAGGGCCGCGGCAAGACCCGACTTGCCGAGTCCGACAACCAGTACTTTTTTTCCTTTTAAATCCATTCAGCGACTCTCAACGCAATTTCAGTGTGGTGAGCGCGAAGAGCGCGAACACCAGGGCGGCGATCCAAAAGCGCACAATCACTTTCGACTCTGACCATCCCATTAGTTCGAAGTGATGATGCAGCGGCGCCATTTTAAAGATACGCTTCTTGCGCAGTTTATAGCTGCCGACCTGCAGAATGACGCTGATCGCTTCCAGCACAAAGATTCCACCGATAAAGGGCAGCAACAACTCCTGCTTGATGACGACGGCCACGGTACCAATGGCGCCGCCGAGTGCCAGCGATCCTACGTCGCCCATAAAGACTTCCGCCGGGTGCGCGTTGTACCACAGGAAACCGATACTGGCGCCCACCATGGCTCCGCAGAAAACCGTGACCTCGCTGACCATAACCATGCGCTGCAGTTCGAGATAGTCGGAGAAGACAGCGTTGCCGCTGACGTAAGTGAGCACCGTGAGAGCTGCCGCGGCGATGATGGTGCAGCCGATCGCCAGGCCATCCAGCCCGTCGGTCAGGTTCACCGCATTGCTTGCGCCGACGATGATCAGGGTGACGAAGCCGATGAAGGGCAGGAAGGCGATGATGCCCAGGTGCGGTATGGCCGCCAGCGAACTAATGGAGAGGTCGGGACGAAAGCGCTTGAGAAACGGCACCATCAGGTGGGTCGAATACATGCTGTCGCTGCGCATGGCGAGCAGCACCAACGCAATCACCACCCCGCCGAGTATCTGCAGTCCCATCTTCTGTGCCGAGGTCAGACCGAGATTCCGGCGATGGACCACCTTGATGTAATCATCGACAAAACCGATCGCGCCGAAGTAGAGGGTTGAGCACATTACTAACCAGACGAAGGGATTGCTGAGATCGCTCCACAGCAGTGTGGGCAGCAGGATGGCGATGCAGATAAGCACTCCACCCATGGTCGGGGTGCCGGCTTTTTTCTGGTGTCCCTTAGGCCCATCTTCGCGGATGTATTGACCGATTTGAAATTCGCGCAGCTTTTCGATGACAAAGGGTCCGATGAGCAGCGCAATCAACATGGCGGTGAGGCTGGCGAAGGCGGTGCGGAACGTCAGAAACCGGAAAATACGGAAGGGTCTGAAGTAGGGAAAAAGTTTTTGGTACAGCAGCCAGTAAAGCAAACTTCCTCCGCGACCCGTGCAGTTGTGGCTATCTTACAGTTGCTTCTGAGCCAATTCTGGTGTTGCTTTTTGAAACGAACCACAGCGGCAACTAGCCCTGCAGCAACCGTAGATCCCTCCGCTCCGGTCGGGATGACGAAGGGAAAGGTCGTGGTCAGTCAACGTCGGTTTCTGAACGTAACGAACTACAAGCAATCATCACTCTCTCTTTGTCATCCCGACCGAGCGAACCGCAGTGGAGGGATCTGCAGTTGCTACAGGAATCAAACCACCGCCAAAAGAGCCTTTTCCAAGCCGACACCACGCGAGGCTTTTAGCAGCACCGCATCCCCTTCTCTTAACTCTGCTTTCAACCATTCGCCAGCTTCCTGCGGCGACGCCACAAACATCGCCTTGGCGCCGGCCTGACCAGCAGCCTGCGCGAGGTATTCAGCGTTGCCGCGCACCCCAACCACCAGGTCAATACAGTTTTCGGCCGCCGCTCTCCCCGCCTGCTCATGCAACGCAACTGCTTCGTTCCCCAACTCCAACATCTCGCCCGCGATCAAAATACGGCGCTTTGCCGGCATGGAGGCCAGCGTTGTAATCATCGACTTCAGCGCCTCCGGATTGGAGTTGTAACAATCATTAATGAGGGTGGCTCCCCCGATGCGCACGATCTCGCCTCGCTTGTCCGGAGGGCGCAGCCGCCCGATAGCCGCCGCACACTCCGCCAGGGGAATACCTGCTTCGAGCCCCACGGCGATCGCCGCCAGCGCATTCCAGATATTGTGACGGCCGAGCAGCGCCAACGTGACGGTCACGTTCTCTACCTGAAAACGCACTCCCTCGGCGCCTAACTCCTCAATATCTTCCGCACGAAGGTCGCAGGTTGGCCCCACACCGTAGTAAATCGCGCGCCCAAGAAAGTCGCGGCCGAACTGGCTGACATAGGCGTCGTCACAATTGAGAAACGCCACTCCGTGCGCCGGCAGGCCTTCCACCAACTCATACTTCGCGCGCGCGATGCCCGCGATCCCGTCGGGAAAATTCTGAGCATGGGCATTGCCTACGTTCGTAACCACGCCCCAATCCGGACGCGCAATCCGCGCCAGAGTCGCAATCTCGCCGGTGTGCGACATGCCCATTTCCACCACCGCCATCTCATGCTCCGGTTCGAGCTTGAGCAGTTGCAGTGGCAGACCAAATTCATTGTTAAGGTTCCCTTGCGAACGCAGCACGTGAAAGCGCGCTGCCAACACTTCCGCCACCGCTTCTTTGGTGGTGGTCTTGCCCGCACTGCCGGTCACGGCCACAACGCGCTTGTTCCAATGCAGCCGCACCGCGGTCGCTAGCGTTTGCAGGCCGATGAGGGGATCCTCCACGATCAGCAGGTTCTTGCCCGGAAACTCGCCCGCTCTGCTGCGCGACACCACGGCTGCGCGTGCCCCGCGTTCCAGCGCGGCGGGAACAAAGTCATGCGCATCGTAGCGTTCCCCACGAATGGCGAAAAACAGGTCTCCCGGCGCGAGGGTGCGGGTGTCAATCGAGTACCCCGTTACCGCGTGATTTTCCCCTTGAAGTTCAGCGCCTATCCAGCGAGCAATGTCTTGCAGTTGTAATTTCATTTGCTGAGTACCTGACGTGCGATTGCAACATCATCGAACGGTATCACTCGATCGCCGATGGTCTGCGTCTTTTCGTGTCCTTTGCCAGCCAGAAGTACCAGGTCGTGAGGCCGGGCCTGCCGAATGGCCACTTCGATCGCATGATGGCGATCCGGCTCGACCATCACCTGCGCCGCGGTTCCGCCTAAGCCGGGTAGCACCTGTTCGATAATTGACAACGGATCTTCACTACGCGGGTTATCCGAGGTAACTACCACCACATCACTGCCCTCTCCCGCGGCGCGCCCCATCAAAGGCCGTTTGGTGCGGTCGCGGTCGCCGCCGCAGCCGAACATGGTGATCACTCTGCCGCCCGTCGGCGTAACGAAGGCGCGGGCCACAGAAATGATGTTGCGCAGCGCGTCATCCGTATGAGCGTAGTCGACCACGACGGCAAAATTCTGCCCGCAATCGACGGCCTGGAAGCGGCCAGGCACATACTCGAGGGCAGCCGCGCCGGCAGCCATCTGCTCCAGTGTCAGCCCGCGCGCCACGGCGGCCGCCCCGGCAGCCAACAGATTGTAGACATTCACGCCTCCGGTCAGGCGAGTGGAGATGCCCACGTTGCCCAGCGGCGTCACCATAGTAAAGCGCATTCCGGCAGGTTCCATCTGCAGATCCTTGGCGTGGAAATCACCCTGGCGCAGTCCATAGGTAAACACCAGTTCCGCAGGCGTGGTAATCCTTCTTCCATACTCATCATCGTGATTCAGGATGGCTGCGCGTATCGCCCCTTCGAATAGTTTCCGTTTGGCGGCGAAGTAGTGCTCCATCGTACCGTGGTAATCCAGGTGATCGCGTGTGAGGTTGGTAAAGATCGCGACATCGAAATGCAAGCCGGCGACCCGCTCCTGATCGAGCGCGTGGGACGAAACCTCCATCACCGCCTCGGTAGCGCCGCCATCGACGCCTTCGCGGAACAACTCCAACAGGTCACGCGACTCCGGCGTGGTGTGCGGTGCGGGAAAGACTCGTCCTGCGGCATGATATTCAATGGTTCCCGCAAGCACGGTCTTACGGCCTTGATGGCGCAGCATCGCTTCCAGCAGAAATGCTGTTGTCGTCTTGCCGTTGGTCCCGGTGACGCCACTCAGCTTGAGTTGCGCCTCGGGATGGGCGAAGAAGTTCGCCGCAATGGCAGCTAAGGCGCGACGACCGTGGGCCACCTCGATAACGGGAATCTCTGGATAGGCGCCGGCGGCTGCAAAGCCGGCGGCGGAGTCGGTAACAATCGCGGATGCGCCTTGCGCGACGGCCTGGGGAACGAAACGATTGCCATCCGTGGTACCCCCGCGGAAAGCGACAAAGAGGGATCCCTTACCAACGCGGCGGGAGTCATACTCAACACCGGTGACCGCCGGGCTGGGGCCAGAACGGCGGACGAAATCAACACCGCGCAACACCGTATCGAGCTGCACTCAGTCCCTTTCGTGAACGCGTGGAGCTGATCTCTCCCCGCCAAGAAGCTTGGGTGTCCCATATCTCGCTCGTTTTTCGCGAGATGTGGGTCTACCACCGCACTTAAACGGAAGCTCCGCGGTAGACCCATATCTCGCGAAAAACGAGCGAGATATCGGGCACCCAAGCTTCGCGGCAGGGAGAGACTGTATATCCTTCTGGCCCCTTCAACTCTGCTGCCGGTTGAAGCGCAACGCAGTAAACTTTACCGACACGGATGCCACCTTCGTATCCATGAACCCATGGCCACGAAGCAAGTCGCGTAACGCCGACTCTTTCACCTCACTACGTGACCCTTTCGGATACACAACCCACATCGGTATCGCGGTCCGTTCTTTGATGAATCGATGCAGCGCGTGAAATATCTCGTCCTGCTGTTCCCCGCAGATCAGCAACAAGTCGGCGTTCTTTCCGCTGACATCGCCTGCCTCGGCGATCGCCGTCTCTAATTCTTTGCATTGCACATCACCGACGACCCGCAGCCGGGTACTCGCAGAAATCCCCAGCTTGCGCGCCAAACTAGGCAGTGGGGCCGCAATCGCTTTCGCCCATCGCTGCGCTTGATCGGAACCGAGATGAAGCGAAACCCGATCCTCTCCCACGCGAAACACGAGTTCCTCGCCGTGAGTCGAGACCTCCTTGAGAGAGCTGAGCAGAATCCTCCTCCGTATGCCCAGGCGGAAGACCATCTCCGCACCTTCTAACAGGACCTTACAGTTTGCTTCTACTTTGCCCCAGGTGCACTGACATATCGCTTCGCGTCCCATATACGCCTCAACGAGAGAAGCGGACCACTACCTCGGTACCAGGCGGCACCTGGCTTCCCGGCGCAGGAACCTGCTCACGAGCGATCCCGCTGCCAACGATTTGCAGCGAAAGCCCTGCCGTCCCCGCGGACTCAATCGCCACCCGCAACGGCTCACCCAAGAAGGACGGAACGCCAACGCGGTTCGCGCTCACCACCACACCATGACCAGGCGATGGATCTTTCTTCTCCTCGACAGGAGGCGCCAACACCGGCGCATGAGCCACCACCGCAGGGGGCGGCTGCACTGGCGACTGTTCCTTGGCCGGCATCGGCTCACTGGCTGCTACCACCGGCGGCTGACGCAGCGGATCATCTTCAGGCAGGTTATTCACTTCAGAAAACAGCGCGTCGAGATCGCCTGTGTGCTCCTGCGGCGCCTCTTCGACGGCAGGCTCAGACTGCGCATTCGCCAGGTCTTTTGGCGTCTCGAGGCTCGTGTCATGCGGTACTCCCAGGTACTCCAGCACTTCCTGTGCAATTTCGCGAAATACCGGGGCGGCAGCAACATTGCCGTGGTGGTTGCCTTCGGGAGAGTCCAGGACCACCGCTATGCTGATTGCGGGATTGTTCACCGGAGCAATGCCGACAAACGAAGCAACATACTTCGTCTTTGAATAGCGATGCGTAAGCACATCGATCTTTTGCGCCGTTCCCGTCTTACCGGCGGAGGTATACCCGTTGAGCGTGGCATTTCCTTTCGCCGTCCCAAACAAGACCACCCCTTCCATCATCTTGCGCATCTGCGCCGCCGTCATGGTCGAGATGACCCGATGCGCACCCGCAGGAAGCGTCTCCGGGAGCTCTGCCTGGGCATGAAACGCAGCTGGATGCAACTGCGCGGGTATCTTGTCCGTTCGTTGCATCAGGATATGCGGCGGCAGGTAGACTCCGCCGTTGGCGATCGTAGAGACCATGGTGACGAGCTGAATCGGAGTGACCGCCACTTCCTGGCCGATGGCGATGGACGCGATGCTGGAACCCGACCAGCGCTTGACCGGTCGCAGAAGACCACGAGTTTCGGCCGGTAGCTCGATATCCGTGCGCGCGCCGAAACCGTAATCGTGAATGTATTTGCTGAAGGTATCGGGCCCCATACGCATGGCCAGCTTCGCCGCGGCCACATCGCTCGATTTCGCTAACGCCTGGGCGACGGTCATGACTCCGTTCCAATGGTCATCATGAAGAATGCGTCCCGCGATCTCCATCTTTCCGCCCTGGCAGTCGATCATCTGGTCGGGGTTGGTGACCTTTTGCTCGAGCGCAGCCGAGTACGTGACCAGCTTGAAGGTGGACCCCGGTTCGTACACATCGGTCACCGCGTGGTTCTTCAGCAGGGCGGTGGTCGCATGACGAAAGTCATTGGGATTAAACGTAGGGCGAATCGCAAGCGCAAGAATCTGGCCGGAATACGGATCCTGAACAACCACGGTGCCATTGATGGCGTGAGTGCGGGCCAGCGCCGCATCGAGCGCGCGCTCGGCCATGAACTGAATATTTTCGTCGATGGTGAGAACCAGGTTTTGTCCCGGGTCCGGCTCATGCTCCTGACTATCCAGCACATGGCGGCGCGCATCGAGCGCGGTGAGCATTCGGCCCGAAACTCCATGCAGGTCGTGATCGAACTTGCGCTCCATGCCACCCAGGCCGGTGTCATCCGTGCCCACGTAACCCAATACCTGCGCAGCCAACTGGCTGTTGGGATAAAAGCGCTTGAACTCTTTCTGGAAATACACGCCTTTGAGATTGAGCGCCCTGACCCGCTCAATCATCGGCGCATCAAGTTTGCGTGCCACCCAGGCAAAGTTGCGCGACGCATTCAAACGCGCATTGATCTGGTGAGCCGTGGTGAACTTGTCGGTCGGATCGGTATGGACCACTTTGGCCAGCGCATTGGCCAACGCCTCGTGATCTGTGATTTCCGAGGGTACGGCGTAGATCGAATCGGCCAGGCCGGTCATGGCCAACTGATGCAAATTGCGATCGAAGAGCATGCCGCGGCGCGGCGCCACCTCGAAGGTGCGCTGCTGCTGCCGTGCCGCACGATCTACGAAATCTTTGTAGTGCACCACTTGCAGCCATAGCAAACGGCCACAAATCACGGTGACCCAACAGATAAAAAAGAGAGAGACGTGGAGAAGTCCGAGGCGACGGCGCACCGTGCCCGTCTGCACGGGGCCAGACGGCGAAGGTTTACGCGTCGGTGGATGAAAAAACGAAAACTCCCTCACCAGGACCTGCCATTTCTCTAGAGCATTTTCGCAATACCATGGACCTTCTACCGATTGTTACGAGCAGCTTTCTTTGGCGGAGAGCTGCGCGAGCCTCTGTGGCTTCGGTCTTCATCTTTGCGAAAATGCTCTAGCGCAAATGCATCGGCGTAGCTTCGGCAAGCACCGGCGCTGCGGCATCCATGGAGTCGTTTCCGCGTACCACTTGTCCCGGCCGGGGAGCATCCAGGCCAAGTTGCCGGGCCATGCGGTCAATACGGTGCGGATCGCAAAGTTGCGCTTCGGTCAGCCGCAACTCGCGGTTCTGCTCTTCCAGCTGGGCCCGCTGCGTCTTCTCCGCCTCTACCTTGTATCCATACTCAATCGCGCTGAAGTGCTGCCAGCCGTAAAACATGATGCACACAAACAACACCGACAGCGCCGCGGTAAAGATGCGCATCTCGCGCACCCGCACCGGATCCGCCGCCTTCACCAGGCGCGAGTTGTCCAACCGCTTGGCGGAAAAAACCTCAGGCGTGGGGCCGCGCCGCGCGCGTTGCTGCGCTGCGAATAGATAAAGGTTCCGGTCCGCCACCTCTTGGCTGTGCTTCCTTGCCCTCAGGTCGTATGCCGCGATCGTTTGTGTTGCCATAATCAGTCCCCGCCTTGGTTTCTTAACTTTCTAATGTCTTCTCTGTTCTTTCCGCGGCTCGCAGCTTGGCGCTGCGAGCGCGTGGATTACGATCCGTCTCTTCTTCCCCCGCCGTCGCCGGCTTCCGGGTAAGCACCTCGAAAATCTCTTGCTTCGCCCCGTCCCGCAGGGCATCTTTCGCCAGCCGGTCTTCGAGAGAGTGGAAGCTGATCACCACCAGCCTTCCCCCCGGCTTCAACAGCCTCGGCGCTACTCGTAACAGCGTCTGTATCTCTTCCAGCTCGGCATTTACGTAAATTCGGAGCGCCTGGAAAACCCTGGTCGCAGGATGAATGGGATGGCGGCCTCGCTCAGGTTTCATCGCCGGGGCGACGGTCGATATGACTTTGGCTAGTTGTGCCGTGGTCCGTATCGGCCTCGCCCTGACAATGGCTCTGGCAAATCTCCGCGATCTCCTTTCCTCTCCGAATTCGTAAATCAGGTCGGCGAGAACTTTTTCGTCGGCCTGGTTTACCACTTGTTCGGCAGTCGCCCCCCTCCGCGGATCCATCCGCATATCGAGAGGCCCGTCTGCCTGAAAACTGAATCCTCTGTGGGCTGAGTCCAACTGCATGGAGCTGACCCCAAAATCGGCCAGCAAGCCATCCAGGCTGCCGTCCTCAATGAAGCGGCTGATCGCCGAGAATGGTTCGCCGTGAAGCGCCCATTGCGGCATCCGCTCACCCAACTCTTCGCTCAGTGCCTGGAACCGTACCCGCGCTAACTCCAGCGCATCGGGGTCTCGGTCAAAGCCGATGATCCGGCCTGCCCCACCCAGTTCCCGGGCGATGGCTGTGGCGTGTCCCCCAAATCCCAGGGTGGCATCCACATACGTCCCACCGGCCCGCACATTCAGAAATCGAATCGCATCTTGTAAAAGAACTGGCACATGCCGCTCGTTACCGCCTGCCATGTGCTCCCCCTGGGGGGCTACCTAAACCCCAAAGTCCGCGATCTTCTCATCGTCGGCCTCTGTCCATGGATCGGAATCCATGTTTTGCTTAAACCCGTTATGGTTCACCACTTCAAGGTGATCCTGCATCCCGAAGACTCCCGTATCCCCGTCCAACTTCGCTGATTCCCGCAGCAACTGGGGGAGCAGGAGCCGGCCCTGCGCATCCATTTCCGCCATCTGCCCGTAATAATTCACCCGGTCCAGGAACTTCTTCTTGGCCGGATTGGAATTGGCAACCAGGGCCAGCTTGTCTTCGATCTTTTGCCACTCTTGCAACGGCCAGATCTCAGCCCGTTTTCCATCCTTACTAGTAATGAAGAACTGCACCCCGTAGCGCTCGTCGACTACGCGTTTGAAGTCGGCCGGCAGCTTGAGGCGGCCTTTTTCGTCGACGCGGGTTGGGATATTGCCACGAAACATGCGATTCTCTAACTGTTGAGGGCAAAAGCACTTTGAAAGGCCTCTTCCACTCCACTTTCAACCACTTTTGTCCACATCTTAGCCCAGCGCCTAAGGCTGTCAAAGAGGAAATTCCTGCAAATCATTGAGTTAAAGTGAGTTTCGCGAAATAGCAGGCAAAACTACAAAGGGTCGTATCGGGAAGTGGAGTTCCTACAAGGGATAGTGTTGACTGGGTTGATTCAGGTCCTGCGAGATGTACTTGTCAAGTGAGGCAAAATCAGGCAAGCCAAGTAACACTTTCGTTGCAGCCGTGTAAGAAGTCCTTAGGAATCAGTACGCGTGCCAACAGGCTGTTGGCGCGCTCTGACCTTTTCGTTGACCACAATGGCCAGATAAATGAAAACCGCCAGGTTGAGGATGGTCAGGATCACTTTGAAGACCGTCACGTGGCGGAAGATTTCGTAGAACTCCCAGGGAAGAAACGATCCCGTTAGGATCAGGGTAAAGTATTCCGCCCAAACCTTTTCCAGGACCAGTCCGGTGCCTTCGATGATGTCGAGTGCGGCGTAGAGGAAGATCGCAATGCTGATTTCCTTGAGCCGATGCGGGCTCAGCAGCGCAGATTTTTCCAGCAACACGTTGACGAAGCGGTTTTCCGGGTCGAAGCGAAGCGCTGTCGTGACCTGGAGCAGAAGGTCGGCGACGTCCTTATGCACCAGGCGGATGACGCCAAAGCCCATCGAGACGAAAAGTACCGCCTTGAGCAGCTTCAGCACCCCAATGATAATCAGCCAACGATTGCGATCTGGATGGGAATGCGTTGTCACGGCGCCGTTGTCAGTAACCCTGCATTCAAGCCGATGATACACCCTGGCCCTTCTTGCGAAATGCTGTTGATTACGTCACCAGGACTGATTCGCTCTCGCTGCCGCCTGAACACAGTCCTCTTCGCGACCGGCATTGCCCCCTCTGCGCTGCTCTCATGGTAGCTGTCGGAGAATCCGATAAGCACTGCAGCCCGTACTAACAGTGAAGCAAATCGCAGTCGGAAAGTGAAAGGGATCACCATGAACAAGAAGAACCTGCTCGCAGTTGCCGTAGCGCTGATGTTTGGCTTTTCCGCGATCAACGCGTCGGCACAGAAAGATCCGATGGTTGGTGGCGCCGCGATGTACCCCACCAAGAACATTGTTGAAAATGCTGTGAATTCTAAAGATCACACCACCCTGGTGGCTGCAGTCAAGGCCGCAGGCCTGGTGGAAACCCTCGAAGGTCCTGGACCGTTCACGGTCTTCGCACCGACCAACGAAGCGTTCGAAAAGCTCCCTGCCGGCACCGTGGACACGCTGTTGAAGCCGGAAAACCTGGATCAACTGAAGAAGATCCTCACCTACCACGTAGTTGCCGGCAAGCTCACTGCCAAGGACATTGCCAAGCAGATCAAGGCTGGCGGCGGCAAAGCGACGCTGACCACGGTTGAGGGCGGCATGCTGACCGCGATGATGAAGGGCGGCAAGCTGATCCTGACCGACGAAAAGGGTGGAATGGCAACTGTAACGATTGCGAATGTCATTCAGTCGAATGGCATGATCCACGTAATCGACACCGTTTTGATGCCCAACTAACACTGCCTTCCGGTTCTCCAGAACGGGCGCCCGGTTGGCGCCCGTTTTGCTTTACTCTTCTCTTATGCGGCACCAATTTCACGCCGAGCAGTGGGTTCCCTACCCCCGCGAGCGTGTCTTCGCTTTCTTTGCCGACCCGAAAAATCTGCCGCCGTTGATGCCCCGATGGCAACAGGCCCGCGTGGTCAAAGCCGATCTGTCAGCGGAGTTTGCCGGAAAAGGGTCCCTGATCGTGATCAGTTTTCGTCCGCTTCCATTGCTACCCCTGCGCATGCGGTGGGAGGCGTATATCGCGGAGTTTGAATGGAATGATTTCTTCTGCGACGAGCAGCGGAAGGGTCCGTTCCGGTACTTTCGTCACTGCCATCGAGTGGCGGATGCAGAGCGCGACGGAGTGATGGGCTCCGTAGTAAGCGATGCCGTGGAATACGAATTGCCGTTCGGTCTTTTGGGCGATGTGGCGAATGCTGTGGCAATCAATAGGCAAATCGCCGGGCTGTTTGCATACCGGCACAAGATGCTGCCTAAGCTCTTAAGTAAATAATGGACTGTCATCTACGTTCCCTGGCTGGAGCATACGGGTAGCCTCCACTTGGGGTGCCCCATATCTCGCCTTCCGTTGGCGAGATGTGGGAAAGGAACGAATGTGGGAGGTAAGCCCAGGAAGTCTTCTTATGTGCTGAAGCTTTCACCCGCAAAACCTGTCAATTCCCACCCGGAGTTAAGGCAACGGATAGAAGACAGTTGCCTCAGCCTTGCTTCCCGGGCAGAGCGACCAGCCGCTTGCGATTCCTCGACTGCAGATAGGGCGCCAACTTCTCCAGCGCTCCTTCCACACTGATGCCGTACTTGGCGCGCAGCTGGTCGACCTTGCCGTGCTCGATGAAGCGATCCGGCCAGCCGATGCGCACTACGGGGACCTCTATCTGCAAATCGCTCAGTGTTTCCAGCACAACACTGCCGAAACCACCCATCAGTACATGGTCTTCCAGGGTAACGATGACACCCACACGCTGGGCGTAGCTGGCCAGCAACTCCTGGTCCACCGGCTTTACAAAGCGAGGATTGATCACCGCTACCGAGAAACCCTGCTTCCTCAGCTCCACGGCCAACTGTTCCGCCATGGGAAGCAACGCGCCCAGACCGAAAATCGCCACTTCATCGCCATCGCTGATCACTTCCGCTTTGCCAATGGGCAGCGCCACGGGATGAGCCTTCACGGCAACCCCGGGGCCAATTCCCCGCGGATATCTCACCGCCGTCGGCCCAGGCTGCAGCAAGGCCGTATACATCATGTCGGCAAGCTCGTCCTCATCCTTGGGTACCATGTGGATGATGTTCGGAACGCCACGCAGATAGCTGATATCAAAGAGCCCGTGATGCGTCGGACCATCGTCGCCGGAAAGCCCACCGCGGTCCATGCAAAAGACCACCGGTAGATTCTGCAGGCAAACGTCATGCACGATGGGATCGAACGCCCGTTGCAGGAAGGTGGAATAGATCGCGCAAAACGGCCGGAAACCCATTGTCGCCAGACCGGCCGCGAAAATCACCCCATGCTCTTCCGCAATCCCCACATCGAAATAGCGCCGTGGATGGTGGGGCCGGAAGAGATCGAGCGCAGTCCCGTTGGGCATTGCCGCCGTGATGGCGACCACTTTTGGATCTTCATCGGCCAGCTTGACCAGGGTCTCGGCAAATACTTCAGAGTAGGTACGCTGCCCCGCCGGGGTCGTCTCTCCCGTGTCCGGATCGTACGGCCCCAGGCCGTGAAACTTCTTCTGCTTATCGAGTGCCGGCTGAAAACCGCGCCCCTTCTGGGTAATCGCGTGCAGCAGAACCGGCCGCTCCTGCGTCTTGAGAAACTGGAAAGTCTCGATCAACAGCCCGATGTTGTGCCCATCGAGCGGACCGTAATAGGTCAGGCCAAACTCCTCAAACAGCAAAGACGGCCACAACATACCCTTGGCCGCTTCTTCCGCTTTACGCACCATCTGGCGAGCGGTCTTGCCGCCCAGTTTTTCCAACAGCCGGGCCGCCGAATCGTGCAGGTTGGTGTACCGCTCGTTGGTGACAATCTTGTGCAGATAGTTCGCGATCGCGCCCACATTGCGGTCAATGGACCACTCGTTGTCGTTGAGAACGACAATCAGGCGCTTGGTTTGCTGGGCAATATTATTGAGCGCCTCAAAGCTGATGCCATTGGTGAAGGCGGCATCGCCGGCGAAGGCAATCACATTTTCTTTGCTGCCAGCCAGGTCGCGGGCGACCGCCATTCCCAGGGCGGCAGAGAGCGCGGTGCCCGCGTGGCCGGCCCCATAGCAGTCGTGGTCGCTTTCCGTGCGCAGGGTGAAACCGTTCAGACCGCCGGGCTGCCGCATGGTGTTAAACCGGGTGCGGCGCCCTGTAAGGAGCTTGTGGATATACGCCTGGTGGCTGACATCGAACACGAAACGATCTTCCGGAGTGTCGAAGACGTAGTGCATGGCCAGCGTCAGCTCGACCACGCCCAGGTTTGGTCCTAAATGTCCGCCCGTCTTCGAGAGCACGCGGATGAGCTGCTCCCGTATCTCCTGAGCCAGTGCCTCAAGTTCCGGCACGGTAAAGCGCTTAATATCCGCGGGCGAGTCAATCGTGTCGAGCAGTTTCCCCATGATCTCTCGTGTACGCCCTTACCATCAGCCTGCATCGCCCCATCAAAAAAGACCCCATGTGGGGCCTGCTGGTGCGCGGACGCGGCTCGTAAGTCCGTAGTATAGCAAGCTTGCCCGGGCCTTTCTATCATCTTTCCCTGGGCTCGTTTGCTCCTATGCACTTCCCTCGCCAACGGGCAGAGCGTCCATGGTTTCCGGCGCCGGCGGCTCGGCACCAAACTCTCCTTCCCAACGAGCGATGACCACCGATGCCAGGCAGTTCCCTACTACATTCGTGGTGGTCCGCGCCATATCCATGAGGGCGTCGATGCCCAAAATCACAAAGATGGGCTCTTCCGGCAGATGGAACATAGCCACCGTCGCCAGCAGCACGATAAGCGTGGCGCGCGGTACGCCGGCCACGCCTTTACTGGTCAGCATCAGCGTGGCCACCATGAACATCTGCTGCTTCCATCCCATGCTGACCCCAGCTGCCTGCGCCACAAACACCGAGGCCAACGCCAGGTAGAGGGTCGAGCCGTCCAAATTGAAGCTGTAGCCCGCCGGGATCACGAATGCGACGATTCTGCGGGGAACGCCCAGAGCTTCCATGGCCTCCATCGCACGCGGAAGGGCCGCTTCCGACGTGCTGGTGGCAAAGGCAATGGTGGCCGGCTCGGCTACGGCCCGCAAAAACCTCCGGATCGGCACGCCGGCGATGAGCGCGACCGGCAGCAAGCCGACCAGCCCGAACGCCAGCAGCGCAGCGTACAGCGTAAGCAGCAAACGCCCCAGGTGGAAGAGCACACCAGGTCCCATTTGGCCGACGGTGTAAGCCATGGCAGCGCCCACGCCGATCGGCGCGTAGTACATGACCAGGTTGGTGAACGCGAACATGGTTTCGGTGAGCGATTCAATCACCCGCAACAGAGGGGCGCGGTTCTCCGCGCTCAAACGCCCCATCGCCAAACCAAACAGGATCGCGAAGACCGCCACTTGCAGGATCTGGTTGTCGGCAACCGATTTGGCGATGTTTTCCGGAAATGTGTGCAGCAGCACTTCATCCCAGCGCATCGCAGGCGGCGGAGCCGTTCGATGATCGGCGACGGTTTGCGGCACCGTCAGCCCTACGCCTGCGCGTGTGATGTTGATGGCAGCCAGCCCCACCAGCATGGCGACGGTGGTCAGCACTTCAAAATAGACCAGCGCCTTGAGGCCCATCCTGCCCAGGCTGCGCATCTGCGTGTGCGCGGCGATGCTGGTGATGAGTGTGCCGAGTATCAAGGGGGCAACGATGGTCTTGATCAGACGCAGGAAGATATCGCTGAAGACCCGCAGACCAACTGCGAACGACGGAGCATCCGCGCCGAGTTCGCCGCCGGCAAGCATTGCCCAGAAGATCCACACGGTTAACGAACCCCGTCGCCATGCGCACCACGCCAGGAGCAAAAGACCAACAATCCGCAGTGGCACTGCAGTCAGTGCGCCCGCATGGATAAGGGGCGCGATGAGTCCAGCGCAATACACGGCGACACCCAGCGCGACCATGAGCATGATGCGCGAAGTGTAGCAGCATGGTGCGACGACGCAGCCGATTGCCCTGCGCTCTTGTTACAAGCGAAGCAGGGTTACGCGCTAATTACTCGCTCGCGTTACTTTCTGGTGAGGCAAATGCGAGGGCACTACTTCGGTAACCTATAAAATGCAACTTCGGCTACTCGTTACTAGCTTCTCGCGCACAGGATGCGAACTCTCAGGTTAGGATGTACCCAGTCTTATCGCTTCCCCCGGCGAAAACACAACTTATCCCCATATGTGAATGGCCGACCCGGACGGGTTTGCACTGATTTAAGGATGCAGAGTAGCCCCATGCTTACCAGTTCCAGCACAGTGCAGCATGACGAGACAGAGAGACTGAAGTCTCTGCTGCAATACGACATTCTCGATACGCTGCCGGACCCTGCCTTCGACGAGATCGCCAGGATGGCGGCGGCGGTCTGCAATGCACGGTATGCATTCATCGGGTTCCTTGATTGGTCTCGTGTGTGGTTCAAGTCCAGCATCGGTTTCTCTGGACGCCAGATAAGGCGCAATGGCTCGCCCTGTCAGTTCCTGCTGCTTGAGGGCAAGCCGCTACTCATCAGCGACGCTTCGGCAGACCATCGCTTTGGCCCCTCCGGCATCGTTCTCGATCACGGCGTCGAATGCCACTCGTATGCCGCCGCGCCCCTGTTTTCATCCGCCGGCACCATTCTCGGCACCATCGCCGTCTGCGCCAACGAGTCCCATGCCTTCAGCCGCAGCAACCTGGAAAGCCTGCAGGTACTTGCCCGCCAGGTGGTGACTCGCCTTGAGCTGTATGCCACCGGCCACACCCAGGAAAATGTTCTGCGGTCGCGCCAGCGTTCCGAGCAGGCGCTCAACGTGGAGCGCAACTTCGTCGCAGCTGTGCTCAATACCATCAGTGCGTTGGTGCTGGTATTCGATACCGCGGGGCGCATCGTGCGCTTCAATCGCGCCGCCGAAACCATCTCCGGGTACAGCTTCGGTGACCTCGCCGGGCGTTCGTTTCCTGAGGAACTGTTTCCGCCAGGAGATCGCGAAACCGCCATCCGTGTCTTCGAGCAGGTGCGCGCCGGCAATGTAAACCAATCCTATGAACTCGACTGGCGCACCAAGGCAGGACGCACGCGGCGCATTGCCTGGACCGCTACGCCGTTGAACAATGCCCAGGACGAAATCGGCTTCGTCATCATGACCGGCGTGGACGTGACCGAGCAGCGTGCGGCAGAAACCGCGTTGCGGGCGAGCGAGACTCGCTACCGCCAGCTGGTAGAAAACAGCCTCGGCTTTATCTTCACCCACGATCTGGAAGGCGCACTGCTCTCGATCAACTCGCATGGCTCCGCCGCGCTGGGCTACGAGCAGGCAGAAATGATCGGCACTCCGTTGCGCAACTACATCGACCATGACCACCTGGCCGACTACGATGTCTACTTCGCTGCGCTGAAAGAAGAACCGGAGCAGGATCACCAGGGACGTTTCTACCTGCGCGGCAAGAACGGCCAGCTATGCATCGTCGCCTATCGCAACAAGCTATTACAGTTGCCGGAAGACGCTCCCTTCGTGCTCAGCCACGGCATCGATATCACCGAGCAGACGCATGCCGAAGAAGAGCTCAACGCATTGACCCGGCAGCGTCAATCGATTCTTGACTCGGTCGGCGACGGCATCTGGGGCATGGATCTGGAAGGCCGCGTCACCTTTATCAATCGCAGCGGAGCCGATTTGTTGGGCTATTCCCCGCAGGAATTACTGGGCCAAAATATGGATTCCTTGATTCACCACTCGCACGCCGACGGGTCACCGTACTCAGCGGAAGAGAGCGCACTCTCCGGCAGCCTCAAGCAGGAAACTCCGCTCCATGTGGATAACGATGTCTTCTGGCGCAAGGATGGCAAGGCATTGCCCGTCGAGTATGTGGCCTGCCCGCTGGTACAAAATGGCCAGGTCGACGGCGTGGTCGTGGCCTTCGCGGACGTGACCGAGCGGCGCCGTCTGGATCGCATGAAGGACGAATTTATCTCCACCGTGAGCCACGAGCTGCGCACCCCGCTGACGTCCCTGCGGGCTGCCCTGGGCCTAGTGGCCAGCGGGGCACTCAGCAAGCGTCCCGAAAAAATACCGCAGATGCTGGATATCGCGTTGGGCAACTGCGACCGCCTGGTTCGGCTGGTCAACGACATCGTCGACTTCGAGCGCATCGGCAGCGGTACTCTGCCGCTGCACAAAGGCGAGTGGAATGCGATTGATCTACTGCGCCGCGCCATGGATCCGGAGCGCTCCTCGGCGAGCCGCGCCGGCCTCATCTTCCGCATCGATGCGCAGCCGGTGGATGTGTGGGCGGACGGGGATCGTGTCCTGCAGGTGCTGGGAAATTTGATTCGCAACGCCATCAAGTTTTCTGAGAAGGGCGGGGAAATCCGCCTGGCCGCACGCGCCACCAGCGAGACCGAAGTCACCTTCGAAGTACAGGACCAGGGCGCCGGCATTCCAGCCGATAAACTGGACCTGATCTTCGAGCGTTTTCAACAAGCCGACGCCTCGGACTCCCGCTTACAGGGCGGTACCGGGCTCGGACTGGCGTTGTGCCGCGGCATCATCGAACAGCATGGCGGCCACATCTGGGCGCAGAACAATCCCGGTAAAGGCAGCACTTTCTCCTTCACCGTGGAGCAGTTTGTGCCCAAGCCAGAGGACGAACCCGCGGTCGAACCCAGCCAGGAAGAAACTGTTTCCTAACCTACTCTTCCGTCCCACGAAGTTGCGCGATCACGGTGAAGTCCTCGAGTGTGGTGGTATCACCCTTGATCTCTCCGCTGGTCGCCAACTCCCGCAATAGCCTGCGCATAATTTTTCCGCTGCGCGTCTTGGGTAATGCTTGCGTAAAGCGAATGTCGTCCGGACGCGCCAGGGCGCCAATTTCTTTGGCGACCCACGCGCGCAACTCTTCCTTCAATTGCGGAGAGGGTTGATGACTGCTTTCGAGAGAAACAAACGCGGCAATCGCCTGTCCTTTCAAGTCGTGCGGACGGCCAACCACCGCGGCTTCGGCTACCTTGGGATGAGCCACCAACGCTGATTCCACTTCCATGGTTCCCAGACGGTGCCCGCTCACATTGATGACGTCGTCCACCCGGCCCATCAACCAGTAATCGCCATCCTGATCGACGCGCGCGCCGTCGCCGGTGAAGTAGCACCCGGGAATCTCCGACCAGTATTGTTTCGCGTAACGCTCGGGATCGTTGAAGATCGTGCGCGCCATGGAAGGCCAGGGCTTGCGGATCACCAGCAATCCGCCGCTGCCGGCCGGTACCATTTCTCCTTCACGGCTCACGACCTCGGGCTCAATGCCGAGAAACGGGCGGGTTGCGGAACCAGGCTTGGTCGGGATTGCACCCGGCAGCGGCGCCAGCATAATCGCCCCGGTTTCTGTCTGCCACCAGGTATCGACGATCGGGCACTGCCCTTTGCCGATCATCTCGCGGTACCACATCCATGCTTCCGGGTTGATCGGTTCACCCACCGTGCCCAGCAGCCGCAGGCTGGCCAGCGAATGGCGCAGCGGATATTGGTCGCCCCATTTGATGCAGGCCCGGATCGCGGTCGGCGCGGTGTAGAAGACGGTTACTTTGTGGTCATCGACGATTTTCCATAACCGGTCCGGCTCGGGATGATTGGGCGCTCCCTCGTACATCACCGTGGTCACGCCGTTTTGCAGAATGCCGTAGACCACATAAGAATGACCGGTGACCCAGCCAACGTCCGCCGTGCACCAGTAGACATCGTCCGGCTTGAGGTCAAAAATCAACTTGCTGGTCAGGTACGTCTGCACCGAGTAACCGCCAGTCGTGTGGACCAGCCCCTTCGGCTTACCTGTCGTCCCCGACGTGTAGAGAATGTAGAGCGGATCTTCCGCATCCAGCGGTTCAGCCGGACACTCCGAAGAAGCCTTCGCGGCCAGGTCCTGCCACCAGTGATCGCGGCCGGCTTGCATCTCCACGGTAGAACCGGTGCGGCGATAGACCACAACATTTTTGATCGTCGGGCAATTGGCCAGCGCCTCGTCCACGATTGGCTTCAGCCGCACTTCCTGGCCGCGGCGATAGGATCCATCCTGCGTAATGACGGCGACACAAGACGCATCGTTGATGCGATCGACCAGTGCGTTGGCGGCAAAACCGCCGAAGATGACCGAATGGACCGCGCCGATGCGGGCGCACGCCAGCAGCGCAACGGCGATTTCCGGCGTCATGCCCATGTAGATCGCGACCCGGTCGCCTTTGCCGATCCCCAGGCCCTTCAGCACGTTGGCAAATTTCTGCACCTCGAGATGCAGGTCGGCAAACGTGAGCTTGCGTACCTCCCCTGGCTCGCCTTCCCAAAGAATGGCGACCTTGTCCTTCAGGACGCCCAGGGCGTGGCGGTCCACGCAGTTGTAGCAAAGATTGATCTTGCCGCCGACGAACCATTTCGCAATGGGAGGGTTCCAGTCGAGCACCTTGGTCCAGGGAGAAAACCAGTGCAGTTCCTGGGCGATTCCCGCCCAAAAACTTTCCGGGTCTTCAATCGATTGGCGATAGAGAGTTTCGTACTCCTCAAGACTCTTGACGTGCGCCTTGGCGGCAAATTCGGGAGGTGGGGGAAAAACCCTGTGCTCGCGCAGGATCGAACTTAGATTGGGATCCTGCGAAGTGATGCTCGATTCCATTTGATTGTCATCCTTCGACTATGACTGTTGATCTATGACTGTTACATAACCCAGAGCGACTGCGGTTCGTTCACGATCGATACCGCTGCTGGTGCCACTCCCAGGCGCTGCGCACGATGTCATCCAGTTGCTGATACTTCGCCTTCCAACCCAGTTCGGCTTCGATCTTCGCCGAGCTGGCGATCAAAACCGCCGGATCACCCGCTCGCCGAGGCAACTCCTCAACCGGAATGGGATGCCCTGTTACCCGGCGCGCCGACTCTACCACCTGGCGCACAGAAAAACCTTGCCCATTGCCCAGGTTGTAAATCATCCGCTCTCGCGTCTCAAGCGCCTCAAACGCCAACAGATGCGCCTCCGCCAGGTCCTGCACATGAATGTAGTCGCGGATGCAGGTGCCGTCCACGGTGGCGTAGTCCTGGCCAAAAATCTTGATGTTCTTGCGCCGCCCCAGCGCGACATCCAGAATCAGCGGAATGAGATGCGACTCAGGCTCGTGAGCCTCTCCCCTGCCGGGAATCGCACCCGCAACGTTGAAATAGCGCAAGCTGGCGTAGTGCAAACCATGAATGCGTTGCATCCAGGAAAGCATTTGCTCGACCAGCAGCTTGGATTCGCCATACGCATTGGTCGGGGCCAGATCGGCATCTTCGCGGATGGGCGTAGTCTTCGGCTCGCCGTAGACCGCGGCGGTCGATGAGAAGACTAATTTTTGTAACTTTTTGTTAACCATCGCCTCCAAAAGGCCGAGGGTGGAGGCGGTGTTATTCCGGAAATAAATTTCCGGCTTCTGCATGCTCTCGCCGGCCTCGATGAGCGCCGCAAAATGCATTACACCGGCGAAGGATCCATCCGCAAAAAGATCCTCAAGTCGTTTAGTGTCAGCGACATCGCCTTCAACGAATGTGGCCCCCGCGGGTACCATGGCTGCCTTCCCATGGCACAAATTGTCGTATACCACCACCGCGTGCCCGCGTTCCAAAAGCAACCGCGTCACGGTTCCGCCGATGTATCCGGCACCACCAGTCACTAGAATCTTCACGAGTTCACGAGCCCTTCTTGTACTCTTAGAGCAGCATCCGGGAAAGAGTAGCGGGTGCCGAACATAGAGTGGACGATCATGAGCGGTGCTGAGCAAGTCTCATCATGGCGCCCCGGAAAAGGGTATCAGCAAGCCCTGCAGTACGCTTGGGCCTGCATGCGAAATCTATGGCCCACTCCATGCTATGTCCATACACTTCTGTTTTGAATCGCTCCACCTTTGGGTTACTGCATCGGTGTGGAATCTCGTCTATCGTGAGCATATCCGCAAGTACTTTGGTACTGAGAATCAGGGCGGGGCGGATGTCGATGAAACCTGCAGGATCCTCGGCAGGTGCTCAAATAGATGCAAGCAATCGTCTAGGGCGCGCGTCTGTTTGAATGTACGAGTTAGATCGCTCATTGCTCAAAGATTTCGTAGCTCGCACATAACTTACGACTAGAGAGAATTCAGGGAACTTTTCATTATGCCGAAAGATCTTCCTATTCGCGAACACACGTTTGGACTCCTCCCCGAAGATGAGGGCCGATGGAGTTCCTTTGGTGTCAGCATGGTCACCAACATCATCATCATGGCGTTGGTGGTTTTGCTGGGTGCTGCTGTCCACAAGGTGGAAAAACAGAAGTACATCGAGCACATGGTGTTCGTCCAGCAGAATACTCCTCCACCTCCACCGAAGCCGATCATCCCCAAAGTCAAGGTGATCGCGCCGCCTCAGCCGGAAGTGGTGAAGCTCGACCCGCCAAAGATTGTGGTACCCAAGATCCAGCCGCCACCCGAGATTCCTAAACCGGTGAAGCTGGATACGCCCGATCAGCCCAAGCTGCCGCCGGCTCCGCCGAAGGCAGTGGCCCCGCCCCCGCAGCCGAAGGTTGGCCTGTTTGCCAGCCCCAAGCCGACGGAAGTGGCGAATAATCAGGTCAAGCCGGACATTAAATCCGGTGGTTTCGGCGATCCCCAGGGCGCCAAGCCCAATGCCAATTCCACCAAACCGGCATTGGTGGCGATGGGAGGCTTTAATCAGGCGCCCGGAGCAGCTACCGGCGCAGGCGCTGCCCGTAAGGGCGCCGTCGGCGGCACTTCCTTTGGCGCAGGCGTAGCCAATGGTGTCCCAGGTGGCCATGACATGGGCAAGGTAGCCTCAGCAGGCTTTGCCAATGGTGTGGTCGGTGGCACCGGCAAGCCCGGCGGCACCGGCACCGTAAGCACGGCCGGCTTCTCCAACAACATCGGAGCCGCGCCCACCCAGGTCGCCATCAAAACGTCCGAGCCGGCCTTCATACCGCCGGTTGTGATCTCTGAACCGCACCCCGAATACACCCCGGAAGCTGCGCAATTGCGGATTCAGGGCGAGGTAACTTTGCAGGTGCGCTTCCTGGCAACTGGCCAGGTAGAGGTATTGCGCGTAGTGAACGGGCTGGGGCATGGTCTGGATGAGGCGGCGAAACGTGTTGCCGAGCAAATCCGGTTCAAGCCCGCAGAAAAAGATGGGCACCCGGTGGATCACACGACCTTGATTCACGTGACCTTCCAGCTGGCCTAGCCAGCCGGGTTGCCCCCGGTTTAAACGCTACCAATTTAGTAAGTACAGTAACAGTTTCCAATCGTTGAAAGGTTACAGGAGCCAGGAAATGACCCTGCGTCGAGTTTGGATCACCAGTCTGCTGTTGACGCTCGCTGCGTCAGCAGCACAGGCCAAAACCAAGTATCAGCCCCCCACTCCTCTGACGCCGGAACAGAGCGCGCTGGTGCAGAAGGCGATTGCGGCCGAAAAGGTCACTATCAAGCAGATCCAGAAGCACTCGCCGCTGGTGCAGACCTATATCCAGAACATGAAGCCCGACCAGGTTCTGTACGCAGTGCCGGAATCGGACCAGTATCTTTTGGGCCGCGTCGACTTCGGCAAGTCGATTACCGACACCTCCTACTCCAGCCAGGGCTCCAGCCACGGTATGTTCAAGGGCTCCCTGAAGTATGTGTCGGGGTTGACCAAGGCGTTCAAGATGCAGTTCATCTCCGCCGGCTTTATGGAGATGATGTTCCTGGACCCCATCTCCTTCGACCAGCAGCACTATGACTTCAGCTACGTGCGCCGCGACTTCCTGGGCGCCGTGCGCACCCTGGTGTTTGACGTGCACCCCAAGCCGGGCACCGGCAGCGGCCGCTTCACCGGCCGTATCTGGGTTGAGGATCAGGGCGGCAACATCGTCCGCTTCAACGGCACCTATACCGGCGGCAACCAGGATGACGACAGCTCCAGCTACTTCCACTTCGATAGCTGGCGCGAAAACCTGCAACCTGGTTTCTGGTTGCCGGTCGGCGTCTACGTGGAAGAAACCCAGAAGAGCTCCGAGCACCCGGTCTCCTTCAAGGCCCAGACCTACATCTGGGGATACAGCCTGAAGCTGCCCACGCACGAGTCTGACAACGAGTCGATCAAGATCGACGACGTGCAGGACCAATCCGATGCCAACCAGGATCTGAGCCCGCTGCAAGCGCAGCGTGAATGGATCTCACAGGCTGAGGAGAACGTCCTCGATCGCCTGGTGCAAGCCGGACTTCTGGCTGCCCCCAGCGATTTCGACAAGATCCTCGAGCAGGTGACGAACAACATCATCATCGGCAACAACATCCAGATGACGGATGCGGTTCACTGCCGTGTATTGCTGACAGCTCCGCTCGAGTCTCTGGCGGTGGGTAACACGATCATCCTCAGCAAGGGGTTGATCGACGTGCTGCCCTTCGAAGCGGATCTGGCTGCGGTGCTCTCCTTCCAGCTGGGACACATCGTCCTCGGCCACCACATCGATACCCGCTACGCCTTCAATGATCGTCTTCTGTTCCCGGACGAAGCGACCTTTGAGCGTATCCATATGTCGCACTCCGACGCCGACAACGACCTGGCGGCCAAGAAGTCGATGGATCTCCTCAACCACTCTGTGTATGCTCAGCAGCTTGCGCAACCGGGCTTGTTCTTTGCCCAGTTGAATGACCGCTCCCACCAACTGACCGCCCTCAACACTCCGCGGATTGGCGATTCCCTGCTCCGCCCCACCGGCGAGCCCTGGCTGAATGCTCTGATCCCCAAAGCACCGAAGCTCGACATGAACAAGCTTGACCAGATCGCCGCTCTTCCGCTGGGCAGCCAGTTGAAGATCGACGCATGGGATGACCGGGTCGTCCGCTTGAATACCAAGCAGGTGCCGATCATGAACGCGCGGGATAAGATGCCGTTCGAAGTGACGCCAGTCTTCTTCCGCCTGGTCCGTTACACGGCTCCTGTGGCAGCGCCTCCGGCGGCTGCAACTGGCGCCGCGGACGCAACGCCTCCGGCGGCTCCGGCAGTCGACACTCAGCAGAGTGCCGCTCCGGCGCAGGCTTCAGCAACACAGCCGAGCCCGCAGTAGACTGATTCGTCAACAGTTACCAACGGTAATCCTTAACCGTAATGCAGTGCAGAGGCGGGGTAGACTACACCTACCCCGCCTTTACTGCGTCAGGGGAAATCATCCGAGTGGTGCTCATGAACAAACGGTATCTGCTTGCAAGCTTGCTGTGGATGTCCTTGAGCGCGTTCGCGCACGGACAGGTAGTCGTCGCACCCGGGCGCGGTGGGGCTCACGTGGTTGCCGGTGGTTTCGGCTCTGACTTTTCGCCCGACTACGGTCCCAACCGGTTATACGGGGTCGGCGGTTTTGTCGATTTCAATTTGCGAGGGCATCTTGGACTGGAAGGAGAGGTGCGTTTTTTGCGCTTCAGCCAGGTCTACGATGTGCACGAAGACAATTACGAACTTGGCCCCAGGTTCCGTTGGCGATTTCGCCGCTATGAACCGTACGGAAAATTCATGGTTGGCAACGGCCAGTTCAATTTTCCTTTTAGCTACGGGCACGGTGGCTATTTGATGCTGGTGCCGGGCGGGGGTCTGGATATCCACGTCCACCGATTCACGATCCGTGCCATCGACTACGAGTATCAGCACTGGACCAATTTCCAGAACAGCACTCTTTCGCCTGACGGCTTCAGCAGCGGAATCGGTTACCGGTTCTTCTGAGGATGCGGGGCGTTCGCCGGCTCCAGGGGCTAAACAGGCGGGCCTGATTTAGAACAACTTCGGACGGGCAAAAAGCCCGTCCCCTTCCGAAGTCCGAGTTTTTTCAGCGTCCCGATCCTTGACGCACTCAATAATTTGGCGGCTCATCTGCATTTCTTTCCAGCGCGATCGTCCGATGCGGGCGGATAGCGGTGCCATCCTATCGCCGTATTTCCGCGAAACGACGGGCGACTTGCCGACTCTCGTACTTGCGAAGAAGCGAACGAGCCATGGTAGTCTGCGGGCATGTCTGAGAGGCACAGGGATCCCGATAGCAAAGAGTATGAGAAGCACCAGGCGCAGAAGCATGGCGAAGCGCCTGGTCATAAACAGCACGGGCATAGCAATCGTGCGCATGAAAGTGGTCATGCGCACGGGCACTTCGACAATCGGGGTGGAAATGGCCACCGGCAACCTTATGGAGAGCTCCACCATGCCGAACAAGGGTCGCGTGGATTCGATCTGGCGCGGGCGGCTGTAGAAGAGTTGCACGAGGCTGGGTTCAAGCCAGAGTTCGGACCGAGCGTGACCGAGCAGGTGACGGAGATTGAGCGCGGACTTGCGCATGGGCACGATGCCAAGAGTGCGTCCGATCTGCGAGAACTGGGCTGGTCGTCGATTGACAACGATACCTCCAAGGATCTTGATCAGATTGAGGTGGCGGAACGTTTGCCGACGGGGATTCGCGTGCGCGTGGCGATCGGCGATGTAGCCGCGGCGGTCGCGAAGGGGTCGCCGATCGACGAACATGCGCAGGACCAGACGCAGACGGTGTACACGGCGGTGAAGAACTTCCCGATGCTGCCGTTGGAGTTGTCGGCGGGACTCACCTCCTTGAATGAGAACGAGGACCGCCTGGCGATCATGATGAGCTTTACGGTGGCCTCGAATGGCGAACTTCTGGACGAAACGGTTTCGCGGGCGCGGGTGAGAAATCGCGCGCAGTTGGCGTATTCGCGCGTGGGACCCTGGCTCGATGCCGGCGGCCAGGACGCAAAGAATGTTGTGAACTTACGCTCTGACAGCGCGCGGGAGCACGACAGCAATGAGGCTGCGCTAAGCAAGATGAAAGACGGTAGCAACCTGCCCGTGGATTGGCTTGCGGAGCAGTTGAAGCTGCAGGATGTGGCGACGCAGGCGCTCCATCGCACGAGGATCGCTTCGGGCGCTCTGGACTTTCATAAGGCGGAGGCAGAGCCGGTGCTGGTGGATGGCCACATCGGGAGCGTGCATGAACTGACGCAGAATCGCGCGATGCATTTGATCGAGGACCTGATGGTTGCGGCGAATGGAGTGATGGCTCGTGCGTTGCGCAAGGGGGGACGCAGTGGATTGCAGCGTGTAGTGAAGACGCCGAAGCGCTGGGATCGCATTGTGACACTAGCGCAGTCCAAGGGGACCACTCTGCCGGAGCAACCAGATTCCGTGGAGTTGAACAAGTTTTTGCAAGCGCAGAGGGCGAGTGATCCGGACCATTATCCCGACCTGGCGGTGGCGATGATCAAGCTGATGGGGCCGGGTGAGTATATGCTGATGCGCGCAGACGATGATCCCACTGGGCACTTTGGGTTGGCAGTGCGCGATTACACCCACTCGACGGCGCCGAACCGCCGGTTTCCGGACCTGGTCACGCAGCGTGTGCTGCACGCGATGATGGACGATGCGCCGCCGCCCTATTCGGATGGGGAGTTGGCGGCGATTGCGCAGCACTGCAATGAAGCCGACACGGCCCTGCGCAAGATAGAGCGGCGGATGCAGAAGCGAGTGGCCGCGGTAGCGATGAGCGGGCGTGTGGGCGAAGAGTTTAAAGCGGTGGTGACGGGCGCGAGCGATAAGGGCGTGTACGCACGTGTCATTGAGCCTCCCTTTGAAGGGCGTGTCGTGCAGGGAGAACGGGGTCTCGATGTGGGCGACGTCGTACGGGTAAAGCTGATCCAAACCGACCCGGCGCGCGCGTTTATCGATCTGGCCCGCGCGTAGAACGGCATCGGCGCTGGGCAGATATCTTTATGCGCTACGAGTCAAATACAGTCAAAGCGACTCTGGCGACCTGTTCCAGGGCATTGCGGTCTGACTTGAGTCGAGCCATCGCTCGCATCCCCTGGATGGTGACGACGAAGAACCGAGCCAAAGCCGTCGGGTCTTGTTTGCGAGTCAATTCACCGCTGGATTGCGCGCGCCGAAGCGCCTCGGAAAAAATAGACTCAACTTCTGCTTGATTGCTGCGCAAAAACTCGGTAACGACTGTATCTCCCGCAGCGCGCTCCATATTGGCGCTTAACAGCAGACAACCGCGCGCGTGCTGTGCCCGAGACTCGCGGCTGAGACCCAACAGAAGCTGCACGAAGCCATCCTTCACAGTCGGAGCCGAGGTGAGTAACCGGCGCATGGACGTGTTTGTTTCATACCGATAGTGCTCCAGAGCCTTTAGATATAACGACCTTTTATCGCCAAAGGTGTCATAAAGACTTTGCCTGGCAATCCCCATTTCACGCATCAACACGCTCAGAGACGCGTTCTCGTAGCCGAGACGCCAGAACACGTTCATCGCTGCGGACAACGCGTGCATGGGGTCAAATTCCTTGGCTCTCGCCATATTCAGACTTTCAGTCTACTGCAGCGGGTTTGACGCTCTTATTCCAGACTATATAGTCCAGAATGCGTTGAGAAGGCGCGACGTCAGGTTATGGAGGACGGTGTCCTTCGCGGACCTCTTGTCAGGAGCTCTTTATGAATCGCGCTTTGAAGCTTTTCTGATTCTGGCCATTGCCGTCGCACTCCTTTCTCCCGGTTGCACCTTCCTCGAAGGCTTCCGGGCAGGCTACAGACAAGACCATCGTCTCGCGCATTGCGGATATCGATGGCGTCAAGCTGCATTATCTGACCGCTGGCCACGGGACTCCGCTCATCCTGTTGCACGGTTATGCAGAGACTTCGCGGATGTGGAAACCGATCATTCCCGATCTGGCCAAGCGTTTCACCGTGATCGCACCCGACCTGCCCGGTATCGGCGACTCGGGCATTCCCGCGGACGGTTTGGATATGAAGAATGCCGCTATCCGCATTCATGATCTCGCCAATTCACTCGGCGTGCAGAAAGCCGAGGTCGTGGGACACGACATTGGACTCATGGTCGCGTACGCCTACGCTGCTCAGTTCCCGGCGGAAGTGACCAAGCTCGTTCTCATGGACGCTTTCCTTCCAGGAGTGCCTGGTTGGGAGGCTATTTACGACAACCCCAACATCTGGCATTTCCGTTTCAACGGAGCCACCCCAGAAGCCCTGGTTCAAAGCCGCGAGCGCATCTACTTCAGCTATTTCTGGAACGACCTTGCTGCTGACAGGAATCATTCGCTTCCGCGAGCGGATCGCGAAGCGTATCTGGCGGCTTATGCAAGGCCGGGGCGCATGCATGCGGGTTGGTCCTATTTCGTCTCGTTCCAGCAGGCGGCCAAAGATTTCGCTCAGCTTTCTCAGGCCAGGTTGACCATGCCGGTACTGACCATTGGCGGCGATAAGTCTTTGGGAGAAGCGCTCGGGCAACAAGCCAAGCTGGTGGCGTCAGACGTAACCGTCATTGTGCTGAAGGACACCGGGCATTGGGTGCTGGAGGAGCGGCCTAAGGAGACCACGGAAGCGCTGGAAAAGTTTCTTTGACGGTCAGATTGCCGCAAGAAGCTTGAGCGTGCGCCTGGGTGACTCCAGGTTTCTTAAAGACTAATGTAGCGCGTCACAGATAAGCGTTATCCTGCGCGGTGCCAAGGCGGCTAACTTTCGTCGAAAAGCATAGGTAGCCTCTACTACGGGTGCCCCATATCTCGCCTGCCGTTGGCGAGATGTGGGAAAGGAACGAATGTTCGAGGTGAACCTGTAAGTCTGCTCGACCGATGGAGTTTCTACCGCGACCTCTGTCAATTCCCCACATCTCGCCAACGGAAGGCGAGATATGGGCACCCGAAATCGAGGCTACCGATACTTTCAGATTGAAGAACCTACAGTCATTGACGTCGGAGGCGCTCAGTCTACTGGCCGACGACCTTTTTGACCGGGAAAGCTTGTACGACCGAACGCTCGCTGCGGTGAGGTGCCGTACCGAAAGCGAGTTTTTCGGCACAGCTAAGGCATCCGTCCAGGGGAGCGGGCTTGCGGGAAACCCGGATGCAGCTGCGCCGACTGGCTCTCTTAGAAGTGGTACGCGATGCCGATGACGGGATTGTAGACGTTGTAGAAACGGCCGGTCTTCTGTGGCTCCAGGCCAAAGTTCGGCGTCTTCATCAAGAGCCCACGATACTCCGCACGGATGTCGAAACTTGGGCTCAACTCGTACGCAACGCCGGCGCCGTAGACGGCTCCCAGAATGGTCTGCCCCTTCACATCGATCTGCGTCGTGCTGGCGTCATCCAGAGCGCTGAACATAAACGCAGCCGGACCGCCTTCCAGGAAGGGATTCCAATTCTTGAAGTTCGCATTCAACACGTACGCGCCCGAAAACTCCTGCATGCGGTCATGCACCCGGACGTTGTTGAAGCTGGTGTAGTATTTCTGCGCATTCTGCGCATACTGATAGTTGAGTTCCAGGCCGCTTCTTGGGGTCAGCATGTACCGGTAGCTCACCAGGCCGCCAAGGCCGTAAGTTCCCCGCTGCTGCACATCATTTCCGGTAATGAACGGCGGAAAGATCCCGGCCACGCTAATGCTCACATCCTGACGACTTTCCTGGGCGTGGCTCGCTACTGCCAGAAACGGCAGCAGCACAAACAACAACAACGATTTCTTCATTCGTTCCTGAACCTCAAATCGGGTGATCCGCTGCGCCAATTGTACCTGCGCTCATCGCTCGACGCGAAACTCATAGGGAGCTCCCCGCTCCAGCGAGAGTGAACGCACCACCTTGAGAAAGGCCACCCCCGCGTGCGACAGGTTGGCTCGCTTACGGTGCACCAGGCGAAGATGACGTTCAAACCGCAGCGCCTCCACCGGAACCTGCACCAGTTCCCCCGTCGCCAGTTCGCGACTCACCGTTAATCCGGGAACCAACGCGACCCCGTTGCCCATGGCCACAAAGCGCTTCACCGCCTCCAGGCTGGGCAGTTCGACACCCATATTTAAAGGCGTTTTGTGGGTTTCAAATGCCGCCACCACTTGCCGGCGCAAGGGAGACGGCACGTTGTGGGCGATGAAGCTTTCTGCCCCGAGGTCCTCGATCGCGACACTTTTTTCTTTCGCCAGCGGATGGCCCGGGTTCACCACCAGTGCCAGCTGGTCGGTGTACACCACCGTCGACTTGAATAAATCCCCCTCCGGACGGAACGAAAGGATGCCGAATTCCACCGTCCGCTGCAGCAAATCTTCGGGGATTCTGCTGGCCAGCGAGCGTTGGATGCTCACCGCAATTTGTGGGCAAAGGCGGCGAAACCGGTCCAGCACCGGAAGCGCGTAAAGGCAGGTGAACTCGTTGGCGGCGATCAGCAACCGGCCGCGGTCGAGCGACTTGAGTTCCTCCATGGCGCTGGCGGCTTCGGAACGCAGCGACAGCATCCGGCGCGCGTAATCGCGCAGCACTTCGCCGGCCGCGGTAAGGGTTCCGTCGCGCGCGCTGCGCTCAAAAAGCACCTCGCCCAGGTCGCCCTCAAGCTTGCGAATGACCTGGCTGACGGCGGGCTGGGTGCGGTGCAGCCGCAGCGCCGCGCGAGAAAATCCCTTCTCGTCAGCCACCGCCAGGAAGGTTTCCAACTGATGTATATCCATAATTAAGAATATCGTTAACCATTAGTTATTCCGTCGATCATAACCAATTGTTATCGTTTTTAGAAGAATTATAAATTTGACCTATAAGTGGGATTCCCGGACAATAAATCTTGGGTGGAGGGATGCGTCTCTTATGAGCCAGCATTTACAACACGAGGACCGGGTATTCTTTTTCGACACCACTCTGCGGGACGGCGAGCAATCACCGGGCTGCAGCATGACCATCCCCGAAAAACTTCGTATGGCCCATGCGCTGGAAGCACTCGGCGTCGACCTGATCGAGGCCGGCTTTGCCATCGCTTCCCCCGGCGACTTCGCTGCCATCCAGGGCATCTGCCGGGAAATCCGCGGACCCCGCATCACTTCCCTCGCCCGCGCCCGTAAAGATGATATCGAAGCGGCGGCCCGCTCGCTGGAAGGAGCGCACCGTTCCCGCATTCATATCTTTCTTGCCAGCTCTGACATTCACCTCGAGCACAAGCTGAAGATTCAACGCAGCGAGGCGCTGGAACAGGTGGAGGCGTCGATTCGGCTGGCGCTGACATACGTGGACGATGTTGAGTTTTCTCCTGAGGACGCTTCCCGCTCCGATCCCGATTTCCTTTGCCGCATGGTGGCCACAGCCATCGATGCCGGCGCCACCACGATCAATCTCCCCGACACCGTCGGCTATTGCGTGCCCGAAGAATACGGCGCCATTTTTTCCATGCTGCGGCGGCGCGTGCCACAGGTTGCAGGCATCATCCTCTCTTCGCACTGCCACAACGACCTGGGCATGGCGGTGGCCAACAGCCTGGCGGCCGTGGCAGCAGGGGCTCGGCAGATCGAGTGCACCATCAACGGTATCGGCGAACGCGCCGGAAATGCGGCCCTCGAAGAAGTAGCTGCCGCCATGCTGGTGCGACGCGACAAATTCCCCTACCTCCACAATCTCGCGCTGGAGCAGCTCTACCCCACCAGCCAATTGCTCTCTGAGGTGATCAGCTTTAGCCCGGCCCCAAACAAAGCCGTGGTGGGCAGCAATGCTTTCGCCCACGAGGCCGGAATCCATCAGCACGGCATGCTGGCCCATCCCCTGACCTACGAGATCATGACTCCGGCCTCGGTTGGGGTCCCGGCGAACCGCATGGTCCTCGGCAAGCATTCTGGCCGCCGTGCCCTCGCACATCGGCTTACAGAACTGGGCTTTACCCTCGAGCCCGACGAAATCGAGCTGGTTTACCACCGCTTCAACGAGCTAGCGGATCATCGGAAAGCCATCTTCGATCAGGATCTGATTTCCATGCTGCCGGAGCACTACCGCCGCACGGACCTGATCCCCACCCCACAGATCTAAAAACGCAGAGCGGGAGAAACGGGTTGATGCAATTGAAAGTGCTCATTGGCGCCGGAGACGGAATCGGTCCGGAAGTGACGCGAGAGGCAGTCCGCATCCTGACCTCGGTCGCGGAGTTCGGTGGTTACGATTTTCAGTTTACTGAGAAGCTGATTGGCGGAGTCGCCATCCGCCAGGCAGGCACGCCCCTCCCGCCCGCCACCCTCGACGCCGCGCTTGAAAGCGACGCCGTACTGCTGGGGGCTGTGGGGGGAAATGAATTCAATTCCCTGCCGCCGGATCGCAGGCCGGAAGCCGGCCTGCTGCAGTTGCGCCAAGCGCTGAAGGGGTTCGCTAACCTGCGGCCTTCCGTTGCCTACAAGTCGCTCTCGTCCAACTCTCCGCTGCGCCCGGAAGTCACCGACGGTGCCGATATCCTTTTTGTCCGCGAGCTATTGGGCGGCCTCTATTTCGGCGAGCCGCGCGCCTGGGACCGGGAAAGCGGCGCCGCCTGGAACACCATGCGCTACACCCACGATGAAGTTGCCCGCGTCGCCCATATCGCCTTCCAGTTGGCCGGGCAGCGGCGCAAGAAGGTGACTTCGGTCGATAAGGCGAATGTTCTCGAAGTGTCGCAGCTGTGGCGGGCGACGGTGATTGAGATCGCCAAGCAGTACCCCGGCATCACGCTCGAACACCACTACGTCGACGCCTGCGCCATGCACCTGATGAACACACCGCGCAACTTCGACGTGGTCCTCACAGAAAACCTCTTCGGCGACATCCTGAGCGACGAGGCTGCGGTCATTACCGGCTCCCTGGGCATGCTGCCCTCCGCAACGATCGGCGGGACCGTAAATCTTTTCGAACCGGTCCACGGATCGGCTCCCGACATCGCCGGTAAAGGAATTGCGAACCCGTTGGGCGCCATCCTGACTGCAGCCATGATCCTGCGCCACTCCGCCAACCTGGAACAGGACGCCCAGGCCGTCGAGCTGGCCGTCCACAAGGTACTGGAGCAAGGCTACCGGACTGCGGATCTGCTGCGCGACGGTCAGGCCGGCCAGCGCGTCACCACCCAGGAAATGGGAAGCCTGGTTCACCAGGCACTCAACGAAATCATTGATCGCCGTCAGGCTCTGCACGCGGTTTAGAGGAATACGAATATGTCGCCCAAAACGCTCTTCGAAAAAGTCTGGGAATCGCATGTGGTGGTCGCGCCCGAAGGCGAACCGGCATTAATTTATATCGACCTGCATCTGCTGCACGAGGTGACGTCGCCGCAGGCATTCGAAGGGCTTCGCCTTGCCGGACGAACCGTCCGCCGGCCCGACCGCGCCATCGCCACCGTCGACCATAACGTACCCACCACGGCCAACCGGCTGATCATTGAAGACGCCATCGCAGCCAAACAAATCGACGCCTTGCGCGTTAACTGCGCCGAGTTCGGTATCCCGCTCTACGATGTGCAGTCTCGGGAACAAGGCATCGTGCATGTGATCGGGCCGGAACTGGGCGCTACCAAGCCAGGTATGACCATCGTCTGCGGCGACAGCCACACCAGCACCCACGGCGCCTTCGGCGCGCTGGCCTTCGGCATCGGCACGTCTGAGGTGGAGCACGTGCTGGCGACCCAGTGCTTACAGCAGTCTCGGCCCAAAACATTCCGCATCAGCGTCGAGGGCGAACTCGGCCCGGCCGTGACCGCGAAGGATATTGCATTGGGTGTGATCGGCCGCATCGGCACCGACGGCGCCAGCGGCCACGTGATCGAGTACGCCGGCTCAGCCATTCGCTCCTTGTCTATGGAAGGCCGCATGACCTTGTGCAACATGAGCATCGAGGCGGGTGCGCGCGCCGGCATGATCGCTCCCGACGAGACCACTTTCCGCTACCTCAAGGGTCGCGAGTTCAGCCCCAAAGGCGCGGAATGGGAAACCGCAGTCGCCGCCTGGAAATCCCTGGTCACGGACAGCGGCGCCAAGTTTGATCGCGAACTGCTGATTCGCGCGGAAGAGTTGGCTCCGTTCGTCACCTGGGGCACCAACCCGGGAATGGTCGTGCCCGTCACCGAGCGCGTGCCCGATCCGGCCGCCAGCCACTCAGCCGCGGAACGCAGTGCCTGGGAACGCGCCCTGGAATACATGGCGCTCGAGCCAGGAAAGGCCATCGAAGACCTGGCCATCGACCGTGTATTCATCGGCTCCTGCACCAACTCCCGCATTGAAGATCTGCGCTCCGCCGCCAAAGTGGTGAGCGGCTATCATGTGCATCCCAAGGTCCGAGCCATGGTGGTTCCCGGCTCACAACAGGTAAAAAAACAGGCGGAAGCAGAAGGATTGGACGAGGTCTTCCTCGCGGCTGGTTTCGAATGGCGCGAGCCCGGCTGCTCCATGTGCCTTGGCATGAACCCTGACATCCTCGCGCCCGGCGAACGCTGCGCTTCAACCAGCAATCGTAATTTTGAAGGCCGCCAAGGCCGCGGTGGGCGGACCCACCTGGTCAGCCCAATGATGGCGGCAGCTGCGGCCGTCTCCGGCCACTTTACCGATGTCCGCAAGTGGCAATTTAAACCGGTGGAGTCCTATGAAACCGTTTCGTAAACACAAGGGCGTGGTCGCACATCTGGATCGGGAAAACGTCGACACCGATCAGATCATCCCCAAGCAATTTCTCAAGCGGATCGAACGCACCGGCTACGCACCGTTCCTGTTCTATGACTGGCGGCGGATTCAGGATGGCCCCAATGCCGGCCAGCCGCACCCGGACTTCATCCTGAACCAACCGGATTATCAGGATGCCGAGATCCTGGTCGCTGGCAAGAACTTCGGTTGCGGATCGTCCCGCGAACACGCCGCCTGGGCACTTTCCGACTACGGCTTTCGCTGTGTGATCGCGTCGTCGTTCGCCGACATTTTTCATTCCAACGCGGGCAAGAACGGACTGTTGCTGGTCACGTTACCAGAGGAACAGGTGCAGACGTTGATAAACCGGGCAAAGGAAATCCCGCGCTATCAATTAACCGTATCTCTCGAAGACGAAGTGCTGCACGACGACCACGGGCTGTCGATTCCCTTCTCCACCGACCCCTTCCGCCGCGAGTGCCTGCTGCTGGGACTGGATGACATCGGGTTATCGCTGAAGCATGGCGGCGCGCTCGAAAAATTCGAAGAACGCCATGACAAGGAATTCTGGACTGCACCTAGGCTAGTTACCGGACCCCAGGAGACATATGAGCAAGCAAAAGCCAACTAGTGACGACAACAAGACGCGGCTCACGGGCGCGGAAATCATCTGGGCAACGCTCGAAGGCGAAGGGGTACGCGAGGTTTTCGGTTATCCCGGCGGGGCGATCCTGCCCGCGTATGATGCCCTGCGCAAGTTTCCCATCCGGCACATCCTCGTCCGTCACGAGCAGAGTGCGGTGCATATGGCCGATGGCTATGCGCGCGCTTCCGGGCGGATCGGGGTTGCGATTGCCACGTCTGGTCCCGGCGCAACCAATATGGTGACCGGCATCGCCACCGCCATGCTCGATTCGATTCCCCTGGTGTGCATTACCGGCCAGGTTGGCAGCAAAGTATTGGGCAGCGATGCCTTCCAGGAAGTCGATATCACCGGCATCACCTTGCCCGTGACCAAGCATAACTACTTGGTTACCCGCGCCGAGGATGTAGCGCCGGTGTTGCGCGACGCCTTTCGCGTGGCGAACTCCGGGCGGCCCGGGCCGGTCCTGGTGGACATCACAAAGGACGCACAGCAGGCTACGGCCGAGTTTGATTTCGCCGCGGCGGCGCCGGAAAAAATCAGCACCCATCCCATGCTCAAGGTGACGCAACCGGCGATCGCAGAGGCTGCCGAGCTGATTCGGGCAGCGCAACGGCCAGTCATCCTCGCGGGTCACGGCATTATTCAATCCGGCGCGATGGACCAGGTGCGCGCCCTGGCGGAGAGGGCGCAGATTCCCGTTGCCTGCACCTTGCTCGGGCTTGGCGGCTTCCCTGCCTCGCACGAATTGAACCTCGGCATGATGGGCATGCATGGCGAGTCGTGGGTGAATCATTCCATCCAGGAATCGGATTTGTTGATCGCCTGCGGCATGCGCTTTGACGACCGGGTCACGGGCACGCTTTCGACCTACGCGCAAAAAGCGAAGAAGATCCACATCGACATCGACCCCGCCGAAATCAACAAGAATGTGCCGGCGGATGTTGCCTTGATCGGCGACCTGGCCGCGGTGCTCGACCAGCTACTGCCGTTTGTCTCACCGCGCGATGGCGATACCTGGCTGCGTTCCATTAAGTGCATGAAGGGGGACGCCGCGGTCGTCGACATCATGAACCTACCGGACAATGGGCATCTGTATGCCGCCCACGTGATGAATGATCTGTGGCGCGCTACCTCAGGCAACGCGGTGATCGCGACCGACGTAGGCCAGCACCAGATGTGGGAAGCACAGTATTACAAACACGAAGATCCGCGGTCGCTCATCACCTCGGGCGGCCTGGGTACGATGGGGTTTGCGCTCCCTGCAGCTATCGGCGCCAAGATCGCCTGCCCGGAAAAAGAAGTATGGGTAGTCGCAGGCGATGGTGGATTTCAGATGACCTGTCCTGAGCTGGCAACGATTGCCCAGGAGAAACTTGATATTAATATCGCGATCATTAACAACGGTTACCTGGGCATGATCCGGCAGTGGCAGGAGACGTTCTACGACAAGAACTATCAGTGCTCGCCGATATTCTCGCCGGATTTTGTCAAGCTGGCGGAGGCCTTCGGCATTCGGGCAGCCACGGTCAGAACACGCGCCGAGGTCCTCACCACTGTCGCCGAGGCCCGCAGCCACAAGGGACCGTTCCTGATCAATTTCATGGTGGAGCAGGAAGATACCGTCTACCCGATGATCGTCCCCGGCGCGGCGCTGCACGAAATGATTCGCCGACCCTCGGGCAATCCGCTGGTTGAGACTTAGAAAGGAAACCATGCAGCACACATTCGTCGCTTACGTGGAAGACAAGCCAGGTGTGCTCACCCGTGTGGCGTCCTTATTCCGCCGGCTGAACATCAATATCTCCTCCGTCACCGTGGGAGGTTCGGAGCGGCCCGGCATTTCCAGGATGACCCTCGTGACCGATGCCGCCGAAGCGGCCGGCCATCGCATCATGGCGTCGCTGTACAAGCTGGAGAACGTTGTTCAGGTGGATGATGTCGGCCGCTTCTCTTCGGTCAGCCGCGAGCTGGCGCTGATCAAGGTGGCCACCACACCTAAGACCCGTTCGCATATCTTCGAACTGGTAAATGTCTTCCGCGCGCGCGTGGTCGACCTGGCGCCGGGCTCGCTGATGATCGAAATTACCGGTAGCGAAAGCAAGATCGAAGGCCTGCTGCAGGTGTTAAATGAAAATGAAGACCGGGTGCTCGAGATTTCCCGAACCGGCCGCATGGTGATGCGCCGTGGTCACCACACCAGCCGCGTTCTCGAAGCCTTGGGAGATGTGGAAACGCAGAATGGCGCACGCGGTGTTCCCCCTGCCGCCGATCTGCCCCCGCAGGACGAAGAAACTGACTTTCAAACGTAATCAAGACTGAACATAAAGGAAGATATGACCAAGACTTATCACGACCACGACGCTGATCTCACGCTTATCCAGGCCAAAAAAGTAGCCATCATTGGCTATGGCTCCCAGGGCCACGCTCACTCGCTGAATCTGAAGGACTCGGGCGTGGACGTGCGCGTCGGTCTGCCTGCCACGAGCCGTTCCATCAAGAAAGCGAAGGCTGCCGGCCTGGAAGTCCTTTCCGTCGCTGATGCCGCCAAGTGGGCGGATGTGATCATGATTCTCGCGCCCGATACCTCGCAGGCGGCGATCTATCACGAGCACATCGCGCCGCACATGGGCAAAGGCAAAACGCTGATGTTCGCCCACGGCTTCAACATCCGCTACGGCACCATCGTCCCCATGCCGGAGATCGATGTCAGCATGGTGGCCCCGAAGGCCCCCGGCCACCGCGTTCGCGAAGTCTTTACGGAAGGCGGCGGCGTTCCGGCCCTGTATGCCGTGCACCAGGACGCCTCCGGGCAAGCCAGTGCCCTGGCACTCTCCTATGCGAAAGCAATTGGGAGTGCGCGTGCGGGCGTGCTCGAGACGACCTTCACGGAAGAGACCGAAACCGACCTCTTCGGCGAGCAAGCGGTCTTGTGCGGCGGCGTCAGTGCGCTGGTAAAGGCTGGCTTCGAAACCCTGGTGGACGCAGGCTATCAACCCGAAGTTGCTTATTTTGAGTGCCTGCACGAGCTGAAGCTGATTGTCGACCTGATGTATCGCGGCGGCCTGGCCTACATGCGCTACTCCATCAGCGATACCGCGGAATACGGTGACTACACCGCGGGTCCGCGGCTGATCACCGATCAGACCCGGATTGAGATGAAGAAGCTGCTCAAGGAAATCCAGGATGGCACCTTTGCCACCAACTGGATCAAGGAAAACCAGACAGGACGGAAGAAGTTCGAGGAGATGCGCAGCAAAGAAGCCGAGCATCCCATCGAGGCAGTGGGCAGCAAATTGCGTGCTGCCATGCCGTTCCTGGATCCAGTCACGGTCACGGTCGACAGTCCAGGCGCTGCACCACGCCTGGCGGAACCCGTCGGAGCCTGAAGCAGTGGCAATTGGGGTGACCCATTCAGGCGTTGTTAGCTTGAATGGGTTCCTCCACAGTTTTTCAAGCACCCAGACGGCGATTTTCGAGTCTACTGAGAATGCAGGTTCCTCCGGCCATGCGGTTTTGCCTCGCACTTTTGCTTTCGAGCCTCTCGGTGGCTACAGGATCGGCGCAAACCCAAAAAGAGCAACCGACCGCCGGCTGCCCCGCACAACCCAATACTCTTCGGGCCATGCGTAACTGCTATCGTCCGCTTCTCGTCTTCGCTCCAGCGATGAACGATCCGCACTTGTTACAACAGTTCAATCAACTCAAAGTCCAGGCTGCCGATCTAAAGAGCCGCGATGTTCTCTACGTACCGGTTGTGCCGGAAGGGCACAATCAACCGATCCCGAGGTCCACGCTGCACACGGCCAGCCTCAGCGAAGATGAACTGGCGGCGGTGCGCCTCCATTTCAAGGTGCGAGCCGGAGGAATTCCTGGTCATTCTCATCGGTAAGGACGGGGGAGAAAAGCTGCATAGCCCCGGTCCGGTCGGGGTGGACCAGCTGAAACAACTCATTGACTCCATGCCCATGCGCAAGCGCGAGACGAAACAATAACCCCATCCGCGTAACCGCCCCCCATCGGCTAACATCAAAGCAACACCGTGAGGTGCCATGACGACCCAAGCAACTCCCGCGCTTCCTACAGTTCCACCCCCCTATCGTGCTCCGCACGACCCGGCGCGGGTTCCCGAGATCGTGGCCGCTTTGAAAAAAGTAGGCCCGCTGAATGGTCTGGAAGAGACCGAATACGAATGGCTGGCTGTCCACGGTACGGAGGTCTTTTGCTGAATCGGGCGCCGTCATTTTCCGCGAAGGCGAGCCCGCAACGAAGATGTCTATCTTGTTGCAGGGAGAGATCTTTGTGCGCCGCGAGCACGGCGGCGCCGGAGCTCTGTTTATTGGCCGTTCGGGGCAAATCACCGGCCTGCTTCCCTTCTCCCGGATGAAAGCTTACGGTGGTCTGGGGTACACCTCGGCGCCCACCTGGGGATTGGAGTTTGACCGGTCGGTCTTCCCCGAGATGGTCAAGGCCATCCCCTCCCTGACGGAGCGGGTCGTGGGCATTCTGCTGGATCGGGTGCGGGAAGTCACCCGCATGGAGCAGCAGTCTGAGAAGCTGAACGCCCTGGGTAAACTTGCGGGCAACCTGGCGCACGAGCTGAACAACCCGGCTTCCGCAGCCCAGCGATCCGCGGCAGGCATCCTGGAAGAGCTGCGCGTCTATGGCCACGAGCGCTTGAACCTGGGGCGCCTTTGCCTGAGCGCCACTAAAACGGAAAGCGTCGCGGCCTGGGAAGATCAGATTCGTGCCGAAGCGAAGCGTTTGGGCAAGCCGGCAGAGGCCGAGCAGACCTATCGGGAAGATGCGATCGTGCACTGGCTGCAGGAACGCGACATTCAGGAATCGTGGCACATTGCGCCCGAGCTGGCGGAGTTTGGCGTCGTCCCGGCCCAATTGGAGCCCCTCACCGGCTTTCTGGACCCCGGTGCGATTGCCGTGGTGCTATCCCAGTTCACCTCGTCCCTGCGTACGGAACGGATCGCCGAAGCGATGATCGATTCGACGGCGCGGATTTTTGATCTAATCCGGGCCATCAAGGACTATTCCTACATGGACCAGATGCCCATTCAGGAGGTCGACATTCCCCAGGGTCTGGAGAATACTCTCGCGATGCTCGGGTCTCGGCTGCGCAAAGTGGAATTGATCCGTGAGTATGAGCCAAATCTACCCTGGGTCAGCGCCTACGGCCGCGAACTGAACCAGGTTTGGATGGCCCTGATCGAAAACGCATTGGATGCCGTACACGATGAGGGGCAAATCAAGCTCATCGCGCGCACCTCCGGCGATATGTTGCTGGTCGAGATCTGGGATAACGGTCCGGGTATTCCGCCGGAGTTACAGGCGAGGATTTTCGAGCCGTTCTTCACCACCAAGGCGCCGGGCAGCGGCCTTGGCTTAGGCCTGGATGTAGTCAATCGGATCGTGCGCATGCACCGCGGGTTCGTAACGGTGCAGTCCAAGCCCGGAAATACCTGCTTTCAGGTCCGGCTACCGTTGCAGCAGGCGCAGTCTTACTAATGTTCTTTCATCGCAATCGATGGAATGCATCCACGCGTGCATTGAGCGCATCGACGCGGTCACGATAGGCGGCATCGTCCGCCAGCCATTGCGTCAGCTTCCGTTTGTGTTGTTGAACCTTGCTGTTGTAATCCACGAGGAGCCCGTCATAGATGGCCTGGCCATCCTGTGGCACCGCTTCACCGTAGTAAGCGGAAGCAACGGACTGAAGATAGACCCACTGCCTCTCCATCTCCGACTTCTCTCGCTCCAGACTGCTCTGCCGTTCCCCGAGGGAATGCGCAAGTGCGGCCATAGCGTTGCGCTCCGGCAGGAGTTCGTCGCCAACCGGATGTGGGAGAGGGATGGCTGCTGTGGCTGGCGGAGCGATGGCTACCGTCTTCCGTGCAAAACCTATGCTAAACATTGCTCCCCCCAACGGAAGCACCAGCACAATGGCCGCAACCAAAACTTGAGTTTTCCTTAGAGAGGAAGAGAGCGAAGCCCTTCCGTAAACGGAATAGGAGCCAGCCTCGGTACGCGACACCCTGTAAGTACCCAGCGGGTAGACGGGAAGAAAGAAAAACGTTAGCCAATGATCGGTAAGGTACGAGTGGGTTCGAGTGTCATAGTCGCGCCTGCCGAGAAACGCGGTGCCAATTCCGCAGATCCTATAGAGCGCGGGACGGGTGCTCTTGGTATCAAAACCGCGTAAGAGGCGCAGGCAATGCCAGCGTTCTCGCATGGCTTCGATTTCTGCTTTTTCCTCTTCGCTGCTAAACGAAATCGCTGCGGCCAGCTTCTGCTCTGCCGCTGCGAATTCGCCTTTCTGTACGCAGACCTTGGCCTCCCAGCACAGCCGGTTGCGTTGCTCCAGACGGCGCTGCTGGCCCGCCGCTGCGCGCGCAAACCCGCACGTCTCCTGAAGAGCCTCGATCTGCTGTTTCTGTTCTCTCGTGGAGAAAGCCAGCGCTTGCCCAAGCTTTTGTTCCGCTGCCCCATAATTCCCGGCTTGCAGCAGAGCACTCGCTTCCCGGTAAAGGAGTGACCACTGGATCTGCCGCCAGTCTCGCTGCAGCGACTCCAGCAACTGCGGATCAGACACAAACACCCGGGCCTGCTCCATGAGCCGCTGGGACTGTTCGGCCTCCCCGGATAGACGGAAGGATGACAGCAACAGTTGTTGATACGACGAGCATACGGCTGCCTCCCAACTCTGCTCGACCGCCATCTCGCCCAGGGTGCAGATGAGTCCGCCATAGCTTGCAGCGACGCAGCCAAGCTCCTTTTCTCCTTGTGCCAGTACGCGCCGGATGGAGGCATTGTTGTCCTCGGGCCGTAGCTCACCGACGCGATCCAGGACTGCGCCTAGGGAGACGAAACCCTCTTTGCTGACCTGTCCTCCCACTGACTCGAGAACAGCATCCAGGTCGAGCCAGTCGCGATGGGGGAGAACCATCTTGGCCAGGAGGGTAACGGCCGTTGCATCGTTCGCCTTACCGGCGAGCACGAGTTGGGTTGCGAGAGCTCCGCTTAACCGCTTGCTGACTTCAGCTTTCAGTTTCGCGGCGTGGCTATTGCGAGCACCGATCAGGCCCGCGCGATCCTTCATGAAGTCCCAGAAGAGCGAATCATTGAGCACGCTCTTCCAAACCTTTAATGCCTCCTCCCAGGCATTCGGCTCTGCTTCCTGTCCGACTATGGCTTGCAGTACGGCAAGATTGTGTCTGGCCACTGCGCCGGGCGGCTGCCGGCGGACAGCGAGGAGGAGAGCGGAGCGTTCCCGGTTCAGGTCGCAATCCAGGACGTGCACCCAAAACAGCTCCTCTATCAGCCGGCTGTCGGGCATTTCCACCAGGTGTACGGCTTCCAATACCTCTTCCTGGATGAGGCTTTTTAGCCCGAAAGCTCCCGCTACCTGAAATGGATTGAGTTCGATCTCGATGAGGAGGCGCTGCTTCTGCCTGTCGATCAGTTTGGATTCAGCATCCGCAGCGGTGGAGAGTACGCGAAAGGCGTTCGCTCGGAAAGACCTTGCCGCCAGGGGTGTTCGCCGCGTTTCTTCGTCTGGACTTGCACACACCGTCATAGGCGCGTTCCCGATGGAGAGAAAATTACCGGCATGACCTAAAAAATTGAGTCGCGGAGAGATTAATTCTGTTTTAGCAACCGGAGGATTCCAGGAGGATAGTGACGCGAAAATCCATTCAAGCCAACAGAAGGCTTGATCGGGTTACCATCACCTTCTTCTCTTAGGTGAGTTACTGAACCGGCTGTGCGGCGGCCACGCGTACGATGCCGCACTTAACGCGCTTGCCGGCAGGCGTGGTCGCTTCGCCGTTTTGCCCGTTGAGCTTGAACTCCACGGTGGTGCCGACGACGAACTCGGTGGGCTTCACAGTGCTCCCCAGCTTTGACCGGCACACATATTCGTTGGTCGACGTACCCAGCACCAGGTCATACTGCTGCTTCTTCTGCTTCTTGGTAGTGCTGCCGACGGTTTGCAGATCTTTCAGAGTCGCGGTTTGCACCAGGCTGTTTGCCAACGCCACGGACGACAGGCAAGCAGCGGCCACGGCCAGGCCAGCTAGTTTACGTAGCATCATCGATTCATCTCCTGTATCAGCCTCCGGCGAATCGGGCGCCGAGAGCCAGCAACAATGAACCCAGCAGGATGCGATACACGGCAAAGACGACGAAGCCGTGACGCCGCACCCAGACCAGAAACCACTCTACAACCCCCAGAGCGACCGCAAACGAAACCACGAGCCCGATTGCCAGCACGATCCAGCCATGGGTCGTCATGACCAGTGGACTGATCGCGTCTTCCCCCGGTACGTGCTTGGGATGCAGGGTGCGCACTAACGCATATCCGGTGGCGGCCACCATAACCGGAATCGATAACAGAAAGCTGAATTCAAGCGCCGCCGTTCGCGTCATCCTCACCGCCTGGCCGGCGGCAATGGTGGACATGGAACGGGAGACACCAGGAAAGACGGCCGAGGTGACTTCCCACAGGCCGATCCAGATCGCCTGGAAGAGCGTCATCTGCTCCACGTCCTTGGTCTTGTGGTCCTGGCGTACGCTCCATGCATCGATCCCCCACATCACGATGCCGCCAACCAGCAGCGACCAGGCCATGACCCGGATGCTTTCCAGATGCTTACCGATCACCTTGATTAGCAACAGCGAAGGCACCGAGGTGCAGACGAACGCCACCATGGTCAGGGATAGCGGATGCGTCAGAATTGTACGGTCGCCGTTCTCCCCTTCCGGAAAGGTGCGAAAGAATTCCAGAATGCGGCTAGTGAAGAGCATGACCAGCGCGAGAATCGCTCCCAGCTGGATCACCACCGTATACATCTTCCAATAAGGGCTGGTGAGGTCGACATGAAGCAAGGCTTCCGTCAACCTGAGATGCGCCGTAGAACTGACGGGAAGGAATTCGGTCAGTCCTTCGACGACACCGAGTATGACCGACACGATGTAATCGTTCAAGGGCCCTCCGGCAGCCGCCTATTGGCGGTCGGTGCCGTAGATGGGAATTGATTCCTGTAGTTGGTATACCAGAGTGGCGGCACGGGCAGAATAGTCCGATTGGGGATATTTGGTCGCGATGGTACCCGCGATGGTTACGGCTCTGGCTTTGGCCTCACCCGCTTTCTTGTCGTCTCCATTGGCGAGGTAGATGTCGTTCAATGCGCCTTGACGATAGACAGCGTTGTAGAGCGCTTCGGGAGCTTTGGGCGATTGCGGGTGCTCCTGGGCGTATTTCTCGTAGAGTTCCGATTCCTTCTGCGGGCATTTCGGAGAGCCCTGCCAGTCTCCGCAGATTTTGTTATCCAGCAGGTCCCAATCGGCCAGGTCGGCCCACTTTGAGTTGGGATAGGTCTTCTTCAGCTTGCGCAGTTCATCGTCGTCGATCGACTCACGCAGGTAGTTTTCTTTTTCGTGGGCGGAGGGGAGGGAGAACACGTCCGCCTTTTGTAATTGCCAGCGGATGTCGGCGGAGCGCCAGGCGGCTTCGGGCGCTAACGGGGACTGGGGAAAGAAGTCGGCGATGCGCTGGTAGAGCAGGCGAGCGGCCTGGGCGAAGCCCTGGGGCGCCTTCGGGAGGGTCGCGTCGATCTCCTGGGTGGCAGCGGCGCCGAAAAGGATCAAGTCGCCCTTGGGGGTTTCCTGGCTGATGACGCCGGGGGCCTGCATCCATCCGCTAATGGGAACGGCTGCGGCATCGTGGCCGAATACGGGGGCGTCCTGGGATTTGGAAATTTCTTCGTCGGTGTTGGCGTAGACGCGCAACCAGGGGCCGTTTTTTTCGATGACCACCATTTCGCGTCCTGCGGAGATTTCGGCCATGCGGGCGGAGGTGGTGTCGGGCGCGACGTAAAGGTTGGTGTCGTGGAAGACGGTCGCCTTGGGGCCGTTGCTGGGGACTGGCGATTTAGGCGCCGCGTGGAGTGGGGCGCATAGGAGAAGTGCTGAGAAGGCGATGAATCCGGTCCGCATAGATGCTTAGACTTTCCCGGATAGAATACGCCACGGCCTCGGCGGGACTGAATAGTTGGAGGCTCGAACAGTGTCTGTAGAACAGCAGGTCCCTCCACTGCGCTACGCTCCGGTCGGGATGACAAATTTTTTGTGGCGTGGACTTTGCATCCGAAAAGGCTGTTGCAGCCTTGCCGGAGCGAACCCCTCGGTACCACCACAATTTTGTCATCCCGACCGGAGCGGACCGGATTTCCTATCTCGCACCACTCAACAGCGGCCACGCATGCGGCTCTCCGCAAAGAGAACTGTTCTACAGACACAGTTTGGTTCTCGGCGGCTGCTTTCAGACTCTTACGTTTCCAGCACACTGCGCAGGAAAGCAGGGTCGACGTTGCCACCGCTCATGATGGCTACCGTCTCTCGAGAGGACGGCAACTGCTCTTGGTGAAACAGCGCTGCGGCAACCGTCACTGCTCCGCTGGGCTCAGGCACCAGGCGGGTGTTCACGATGATGCGGCGCATCGCTTCGCGGATCTCTTCTTCGCTCACCGTGATGATGTCGTCGACGTAGGCCTGCATGTGCTCAAAGTTCAGTGAGCCGACACTCTGGCTCCTCAACCCATCAGCCGCTGTCTGACTCTGATCGCCGGTGAAGGCCACGATGTGCCCTGCCTTGAAACTCTGGGCGGCATCCGCTGCTAATTCCGGCTCTACGCCAACCACACGCACTTCAGGTTTCGTCAACTTGATTGCGGCCGATACGCCGCTCAGCAGACCACCACCGCCAACCGGAGCGATCACCAGGTCGACAGTAGGCCGGTCGGCAACAATCTCTAACCCACAACTTCCCTGCCCGGCAATAATGTCGCGATCGTTGTACGGAGGAATGATGACGTACCCAAACTCGGCAGCCAGCTCTTCGGCCTTCGCCTGGCGCTCTCCAGTTGTGGGGCCAACGGTAACAATGTCCGCTCCCAAAGCCTGCGTCGCTTGCACTTTCACAGACGGCGCGTTGCAAGGCATCACAATGACCGCTTTGGCGCCCATGGCACGCGCTGCATAGGCGACTCCCTGGGCATGGTTGCCGCTGGAATAGGTAATCACACCGCAAGCTCGCTGGGCAGCAGTGAGCTGCGCGACCTTGTTAAACGCACCGCGCAGCTTGAAGCTTCCGATCGGCTGCAGTCCTTCGGGCTTCACCCACAGTCCGCGATCGAAAGCCACCAGCGGCGTATGCACGGCAACTCCGCGGATGCGCTCCTGGGCAGCGCGCAGTTCCGCGAGGGTGACCAACATCAGATTTCGAGGATAATCGGCATGATCATCGGCCGGCGCGACGTGCTCTTCTGGATGTAGCGCTTGAGATCGAGACGGATCTTTTCCTTCATCACACCGTAGTCAGCCTTCTCCTCAGCCGACGACGAATCCAGAGTACGGTTGACAATCTCGCTCGCCTGTTCTCCGAGCGCGATCTCCCCGGTGACAAAGCCGCGGGTCACAACCTCCGGCGCGCGTTCCACCTTGCCGGTGCGCTTGTTGATGGTAATGATGGCGAGCACAATGCCATCCTCGCTCAGGTGCTTGCGGTCGCGGATCACCAGGTCTTCGACTACATCCGTCGTCGAGCCCGAATCGATGCACACCCGGCCAGTGGTGACTTTGGCGCCCTTGGTCGCACTCTGGGAGTCCAGTTCCAGGACGTCGCCGTCTTCCAGCAACACCGCCTGCTGCACCACACCGGTACCCTTGGCCAACTCCACGTGCTTCTGCAAGTGACGGTAGTCGCCATGCACGGGAATAAAGAACTTCGGCCGCAGCAGATTGATCATCAATCGCATCTCTTCCTGGCTGCCGTGTCCGCTTACGTGAATCAGTCCCGCCTCACCATCGTCATAGATCACATTGGCCTCACGACGGCACAGGTGGTCGATCACGCGATAAATGCTCTTCTCGTTGCCGGGGATGACGCGCGAACTCAACACCACGGTATCGCCACGCTCGATGCGAGCGTGCTTGTGGTTATCGACCGCCGCGCGGGAAAGCGCCGACATCGGCTCACCCTGCGTGCCGCTGATCAACACCACCACTTCGTGTGGGGCATAGTCACGAATCTGACCGGGATGAATCATCAACCCCGCGGGCAACGTGAGATAGCCGAGGTCCTGCGCGATCTCTGAGGACTCCACCATGGATCGGCCCACGACCGCCACCTTGCGACGATGAGCCTGCGCCAGTTCCAGCGCCAGACGGATGCGGTAGATCGACGAGGAGAAGCAACTGAAAAACAGCTTTTGCTTGGTACGGGAGAAGATTTCGTCCAACCGGGGCTTTACCGCCCACTCGCTCGGCGTATAGCCGGCGCGGTCGACGTTGGTCGAATCCTGCAACAGGGCCAGCACACCGCGCTTGCCGTACTCCGCAAAGGCGTGCAGGTCAAACGGTTTCCCATCTGGTGGTGAGAGATCGATCTTGAAGTCGCCGGTGTGCACCAGCACGCCAACCGGGGTTTCGATCGCCAGCGCCACGCAGTCGACCAAACTGTGCGTGACCCGGATGGGCTCAATGGTAAACGCACCCAAGTGAAACTTTTGCCGTGGCGTAATCTCGATCAGCTCGGCGGTGTCGAGCAACCGGTGCTCTTCCAGCTTGCCTTCGACGTACGCCAGGGTAAATTCCGTCGCATAAACGGGAACTTTCAGCTCACTCAAAATCCACGGCAAACCGCCGATGTGATCTTCGTGGCCGTGGGTGAGGATGATGGCGCGGACGTACTGGCGGTTCTCGACCAGGTAGGAAATATCGGGGACGACAATGTCGACTCCCAATAACTCCGTCTCGGGGAACATAAGACCAGCATCGATGACTATGATGTCATCGGCCCAGCGTAGCGCCAGGCAGTTCATTCCGAATTCGCCCAACCCGCCTAGGGGGATGACTTGTAACTTGCCTGAGGACATCAACGTCTAATGCTACCACGCGTTTTCAACGCAGCAGGTCTTCGAGCGTGGAACTGAGATCCGTCTTGTCATCGCGATATTTCACGATGACGGGTGTGTATAAGCTCAGTCCGGAAAGGTTACCCCGCTTCAGCTCACGTGATCCCGGGACCACGACCGCTCCCTCGGGAATGATCAGCGGTTGTTCGCTCGATGCCTTCAGCACTTCCCCGCGCACGATATCGTAAACCGGCGTGCCCCGGGTGAGGATCGTGCCCGCAGCCAGCACGGCACGACGCCGCACCAGGGTGCCTTCGTAGACGCCGGTGTTGCCGCCGACCAATACATCATCTTCAATAATGACCGGCGTGGCGTTCACTGGCTCCAGCACGCCGCCGATCTGCGCCGCGGCGCTGAGGTGCACCCGCTTCCCTATCTGGGCACAGCTTCCGACCAGTGCGTGGGAATCGACCATCGTGCCTTCGTCCACATAAGCGCCGGCGTTCACATACATCGGCGGCATGCAGACCACTCCCTTCGCCAGGAAAGCTCCTTCGCGCACGCTCGAACCGCCCGGCACCACCCGCACTCCCTGTTCGATATGGAACCTGCGGGCGGGATAGGTGTTTTTGTCGACGAAGGAGAATTCATCTCCGCCCATCTCGGTTAACGTGCCCAGGCGGAAGCCGAGCAGGATGCCCTGCTTGACCCACGGATTGACACGCCATCCCAGGGGATGACTTGCATTCGGCTCGGCGGCACGCACTTGGCCGGCGCTGAGCGCGGAGCGCAGCTCGAGAAAAGCGTCCATCGCACCCTCATCACCAGGGTTGGCAAAGTGGTGCTCGATTCTTGTTTGCAGTAGGTTCGATTCCATCGTCTATGAGATTCCCGTCCTTCAAAAAGCGAGTCTACCCAGAAGTCCGGGTGGCCCATGATCTTTGCTACGAAACTAGGAGCGCGGCAGCAGGCCCAGGTCCCCGGCTAACACCGCCAACTTCTTCCGCGTCGGCGGCGCCACCGGAACCATGGGCAATCGATAGTTTTCTTCCAGGCGCCCCATCATGGCCATCACGCATTTGACCGGGCCGGGGCTCGACTCCCAGAAGTTTGCGGTGATCAAGCGAAAATAGCGCCGGTGGAGCCCACGCGCGGTCTTCCAATCGCCATCGAGCGCAGCGGCCACCATGCGGGCCATCTCTGCGGGAATTTCATTCGAGGCTACCGACACCAGGCCTGCTCCCCCCAACGCAATCACCGGCAGCGCCATCAGGTCATCCCCGGCGAGCACGGCAAAGGTTGGCGGCAGCAAATTGAGCACCTCGGCGATCTGCTGCAGGTTGCCGCTCGATTCCTTCACTCCCTGGATATTGTGGACATCTTCAGCGAGGCGCAGAATCGTCGCCGGCTCGAGGTTGGTTCCTGTGCGGCCGGGAATGTTGTAAAGGATCACCGGGCAGGGGACGGCTTCGGCGATGGCGCGAAAGTGGCGATACTGCCCTTCCTGCCCCGGTTTGTTGTAGAACGGGTTGGCCGTCAGCACTCCGCTCACACCGGGCACCGAGGCAGCTTCCGCCGCGAGGGCCACTGCTTCCAGGGTGGCGTTATGGGTGCAACCCGCGATCACCGGAACGCGCCCGGCGGCGGTTTCCGTCACCAGGCCGATAACCCGGAGCCACTCGTCATGACGCAGCGTGGGGGTTTCCGCCGTGGTGCCGCAGGCGACGAGAAAATCGATCCCGCCGGTTATCTGCCATTCCACCAATTTGCGAAGAGTTTCTTCGTCGATGCTGCCGTCGCTGCGAAATGGGGTTACCAGTGCTGTGCCACAGCCGCGGAGGGTCATAACAAATGGAGTCTACTGCAAGTGCTTGTAGATGTGCTTGAAGTCGTAACAGCCCTGCTTGCCGGCAAGCCATTCCGCGGCGCGCACAGCGCCCTCGGCGAAGCTGCGGCGGGAGAACGCCTCGTGGCGAATCTCGATTACATCGTCGCCCATTTTGGCGGAGATGGTATGCGTGCCCACGGAATCACCCTCGCGATGAGAGACAATCTCCACCTTCATGGTGGGGTCGACTTCCAGCACCGTTTGCTTGATGGCAAGCGCAGTCCCCGACGGCGCGTCCTTCTTGCTCTCATGATGGGTCTCGCTGATGGTGATCGGGTAGCCGTGCACCAGCGGCACCAGCTCACGCACCAGTCGATACATGGCCTGGATGCTGAGGGAGAAATTCGCCCCATACAGCATGGCGCCACTGCGCCGCTCGCAGACAGCCTGCATCTCCGGGAGCTTGTCGTACCAGCCGGTGGTGCCGATCACGACCCGGGCTCCATTGGATAAGCAGGCACGGACGTTGGGGATCACCGCCTGCGGGGTAGTGAAATCGATCACCGCGTCAAACAACGCCAGCATCGGAGCTGTGAGCGCTGAGGCATTGAGGTTTTCTTCTTCGCCAATCACGCGAACACTGTGTCCTCGCTGACTGGCCACATCGGCCACTACCTGCCCGGTCTTGCCGCGCCCCAGCACTAAAAAGATCATGGTTACAGATGCACGCTTTCTTCCTTCGTTGTGGCTACGGTTCTTGCCGATACGTCAAAGGTGTCGGGATCTGGATCGACAAAGAAGGCGGCGTGAAGGGAGCGCACCGCCTCATCAACATCATCCTCGTCAATCATGAAGCTCATGTTGATTTCGGAAGCTCCCTGGGAAATCATGCGGACATTGATGTGGCGAACGGCATGAAACACCTGCGCGGCAATGCCGTTCTGGCCGCGGATATTGCCGCCTACCATGCAAATGAGCGCCTTGCGTCCTTCGTAGGTGACATCCGCCAGCTTGCTCAGATCGGCGGCCAGCTCGGGAAGATGCTGGTTGGAGTCGACCGTCAGCGAGACGCTGACTTCCGACGTGGACACCATGTCCACGGGAATCTTGTGCTTGTCGAAGACCTCGAAGACGGCCTTCAGGTAGCCGTGAGACATCAGCATGCGGCTAGCCACGAGATCGATGATGGTCAGCTTGCGCTTGGCCGCGATCGACTTGAAGGGGCTGCGGCATTCGCTGGCGAGCGCAGTAATGCGGGTACCCTCGTTGGCGGCATTGCGGGAATTGAGCACCAGGACTGGGATGTTTTTCTGCACTGCCGGCAGAATAGTCGCCGGATGCAACACCTTGGCTCCGAAATAAGCGAGCTCGGCCGCCTCTTCGAAGGAGATGGTCTTAACCCGCAAAGCGTCTGGGCAGACGCGCGGGTCGGCCGTCATGATGCCGTTCACGTCCGTCCAGATCTCGATGGCTTCAGCATCCATGCCTCCGCCGATGAGCGCGGCGGTGTAGTCGGATCCGCCTCGGCCCAGCGTGGTGGTCACGCCTTCGACGGTGGAACCGATGAAGCCGCCCATCACGGGCACTTGGCCGGCCTCTATCAGGGGTTTCAGATGCTCCTGGCAGCGGGCTTCGATCAGTTCGCTGTTGGGAGTAGCTTTGCCGTACTGGGCATCGGTCACGATACAAGTGCGAGCGTCGACGTGGACGGAGGGAATGCCCTGATCGCGAAAGGCCTCCGCCACCAGGCGGCTGGAGAGCCGTTCGCCAAAGCTCACCACCAGGTCGTTGGTCCTGGGGGTTAGCTCGCCGACGGCCGAAAGGCCACGCAGGATCTCGTCGATCGATTCGAATTCGCGCTGAATCAGATTTTGGAAGTCAGCCTGGCGGTCGGCAGGCAAGAGCTGCGCAGAAGTGTCGCAATGACGGTTGCGCAGGCGTGCGCTGATGGCGAGCGCGCCGCTGCGATCACCACGTCCCGCGGCGCTGGCGGCCGCCAGGAGTTGGTCCGTCACTTTGGCCATGGCGCTGACCACGACAATCGGGCGCTGGCCGCGGCCCACACGGCCGGCGACGATCTTGGCGGTGCGCAGGATGGCGGGGGCATCTTCTACCGAAGTGCCGCCGAACTTCATCACCACCGGCTTCATGCGGAGACAGCCACACGATCCGGTGCGACGAGCTTGCCTAGCGCGGCCAGGAATTCACCATTCAGCACCGCCGCCCCCGCTCCGCCACGGATGGTGTTGTGGGAGAGGACGGTGAACTTCCAATCCAACAACGAGCAGGGGCGCAGACGGCCTACCGTCGCTGCCATGCCCTTGCCGCGCATGCGGTCGAGCCGAGGTTGGGGGCGGTCTTCTGCCGCGACCCACTCCACTGGTTGCAGCGGCGCGATCGGCAGGTCGTAGCCGGTGAGAGGCGCGAATTCGCTCCAGGCGGCGAGGATTTCTTCCCGGGTCGCGTGCGTCGCCAACTTGATGCTAACGCTTTCGGTGTGTCCGTCTTCGACCGCAACCCGGTTGCAGTGGGCGCTCACGCGGGCGCTCAGGGGCTGCACACTGCCGCCGCTCAGCTTGCCTAGGAGCTTCAGCGTCTCCTCCTCAAGCTTTTCCTCTTCGTTCTTGATATACGGGACGACGTTGCCCAGGATGTCGAGCGAAGGTACGCCAGGATAGCCGGCGCCGCTAACCGCCTGCATGGTGGTGACAAAGACGCTCTCCAGACCGAAGCGATCGGCCAGCGGCTTCAATGCCAGCACAAGGCCGATAGCACTGCAGTTCGGGTTGGTCACAATGTAGCCACCCGATTGCTTGCGCCAGCTCTGCGTCTCCAGTAGATCGAGGTGGGCGGCATTGACTTCCGGGATTACCAGCGGGACGTCGGATTGCATGCGGAAGGCGCTGGAGTTGGAGATGACGGCGCAGCCAGCCGCCGCGAATTTTGGCTCCAGTTCGCGTGCGATGTCGGCATCGAGGGCGGCGAAGATAATGCTTGGCGCGCCTTCCGGAGTGTTGGGCGAAACCACCATTTTGGCGATGCGCTCGGGGAGGGGTGTTTCCAGTTTCCAACGCGCGGCTTCGGCGTAGGGTTTGCCGCTGGATTTGTCACTGGCGGCCAGCCACGTGATCTCAAACCACGGGTGCCCCTCAAGCAATTGGATGAAGCGCTGACCGATCACCCCGGTGGCGCCAAGAATGCCTATCTTATGTGGAGTTTGCATGGACGTAGTTCATTAATTCTAGACTATTCCGGGTGCGCCGGAACTGCCCGCATCCCTCCCGCCAACGGGGAATGTGGGGAAGATCCCCCAAAGTTAGAGAGCGGCCAGGATTGCGGCGGTGAAGGCCTTCGTGCCGCTGGTTCCGCCTACATCGCGGGTCAGGCTCTTCTTTTCGATGTAGACCTTTTCCAGCGCCGACTGCACACGGTCGGCCGCATCGGTCTCACCGATGTAACGCAACATGAGAATGGCGGATTGCAGGAGTGCGGTCGGGTTGGCGATGTCCTTGCCCGCAATGTCGGGGGCAGAACCATGGACCGCCTCGAAAATCGCGCAGTCTGTGCCCAGATTGGCTCCTGGAACCAGGCCCAATCCGCCCACAAACGCAGCGCATAGATCGCTCACGATATCGCCGTACAGGTTCTCCGTCAGGAGTGTGTCGTACTGGTACGGGTTCATGACCAACTGCATGCAGGTGTTGTCGACGATGTGCTCACCATAGGTGATCTCCGGAAAGCCCTTCGCCACCTCGCGGCAGCAGCGCAGGAAAAGTCCGTCCGACATCTTCATGATGTTGGCTTTGTGGATGGCGTGTATTTTGCGCCGCTTGAACTTGCGCGCGTACTCAAAGGCAAATTTGGCGATACGGGTGGACGCCTTTTCCGTCACAATCTTGAGCGACTCGACCACGCCGGGAACAACTTCGTGCTCCAGGCCAACGTATTCGCCTTCGGTGTTCTCACGAACGATGATCAGGTCGACTCCCGGGTATCGCGTATCCATGCCCGGCAGATTCTTGATAGGGCGGAAGTTCGCGAACAATTCGAACTTCTTGCGGAGATGGACGTTGATGGAAGCGAAGCCGCCGCCAATGGGTGTCGTTACCGGCCCTTTGAGCGCCAGATGGTTTTTTTCAATCGACTCGTAGACGTCCTTGGGGATGTACTCGCCGTATTTTTCGTAGGCATTGGCGCCAACCAGAAAAGGTTCCCAGGCAAACTTTGAGCCGCTTCCCTCGACTGCCGCTTCGAGGATACGGACGACGGCCTCCGTCACCTCCGGCCCAATGCCGTCGCCGGCGATCAATGTGACGGTATGTGTTCTTAATTCTTCCAAGGGATCTCCTGCTACCAGTATAGGTTTCTTCACTCGCCTCGCAAGGCTTGCAGAGGCTCGACCGAGGCGGCCTTGTGGGCAGGAAGCGCCGAGGCCACCAGAGTAAGAACAAAAACGATGACGGCCGCGGCAATCATGACCAGGGGGTCGAACGAGCCTACTTCGAAGAGGAACGACCGCAGCAGTCCGGCAACCGCGACCGCTCCCAGCACGCCAAGAGCACACCCCGCAACGGCCAGCAGCATTCCGGATCGCAGAATCAAATGCACGATTCCTGATCGCTGCGCGCCGAGCGCGATGCGGATCGCCATCTCCTGTACCCGCGAAGCCACCGAGAAAGCAACCACGCTGTAGATGCCTAGCACCGCAAGCAACACCGCGGCCAGCGCAAACGCCGAGATCACGACGGTCTGAAACCGCCGCGGCGCTTCGCTGCTCGCCACCACCTGCTCCATGGCTTGTACCTGCGTCAGCGGCAGTTGCTGATCAAGCGCGCGCACCGTCGCGCGCAACTCGTTCTCCATCTGCTCGGGAGGCAGCTCAGATCGCAGAACGATGAATCCACCGCCGCCGTTGATATCCGTAGGCGAAGCGAACGGTCCGATATCCTTCTCCGCTTGGGCTACTGGCTGGTAGAACTGCTCTCCTGCGTCTGTATCCGGCGAGCCCAGCTTGGCATCGGCAACTTCACCCACAATCGTCATCCAGGGAGTCTTCTCCCCCGGCGTGCCGACGCGTATCCGCTTTCCGATTGGATCTTCCTCGGACCAGTAGTGTTTGGCGAATTCATGGTTCACGATGGCGACCAGCTGGCCGTGATCGTCATCCGCTTCTGTAAAGTATCGTCCCTGGAGCAGCCGAATGCCCATGGCGGGGAAATAGTCGCCGATGACCTGGGAAGGCGACGCCGCGGTCTGGTCGACTCCCTTGGGATTGGTATAGCCGTCGGCAACAAAGGCCGAAATGCCACCTTGCCCCGCAGCGGGCAGTGCGCTGGTCAACCCCGCGTACTGCACACCTGGAAGCTGCCGCAAACGCAGGAGCAATTCCTGGTTGAACGTGTTCACCTGAGCCTGGGTTGCGTATTGCTTCTGCGGCAACGAGTAGCCGGCCGTGATCGCGTGTTCCGGACGAAAGCCGAGATCGACCTTGCTCATGCGGGAGAAACTTTGCAACAGCAGGCCAGACGCCATTAAGAGTACGAGCGCAACCGCGATCTCCCCAACGACCAGAGTGGAGTGAAGCAAAGTGTGGCTTCCGGTAGCCGAGCCGCTGCGGCCGCCTTCTTTCAGAGAGGCGTTTACGTTGGTGCGAAGAGCCGCAAAGGCGGGAGCCAATCCGCAGAGGAGCCCGGTAAGCAGGGCAAGCAGGAGCCCAAATCCGGCGACGGTCGAGTTAAGGGTGATCTCGTTCAAACGAGGAAGCGTCTCCGGTAGCAGGCTCGTACCGACACTCACGGCCAACGCCGCCAAGCCAATCCCGAGCAAACCGCCGCCGAGGCTCAGCACCAGGCTTTCCAGCATCGTTTGCCGCAGAAGAGTGGCGGCGGGTATGCCCAAAGCTAAACGCACGGCAATTTCGCGCTGCCGGCGGATCGCTCTCACGAGCAGCAACCCGGCTAGGTTGGCGCAGGCAATCAGCAAAACTACCGTGACCGCCAGGAACAGTATCCGTAACAACGGCCGTGCTTCGAGTACCGTGATCTGTTGCAGCGGATAAACGACCGGACGAAAGTGGAAGTTGGCAAGGTTGGGTGGAAAGTTGCGCATGATCTGCTGAGCCACTCTCTGCGCATCCTCCTGGGCTTGTGCTGGGGTCACTCCTGGCTTGAGGCGGCCAACCATGCCGTAGTTCCAACTGCCCTGCGCGTCGGCAGAAATCTCTGCAGGACTGAAACTCATCGGGACCCACAGCTCACTACGGTTCAGATGCCCGGGGTTGAGGGGAAACTCGAACGCTCGCGGCATCACGCCGATCACCAGGTAGGGCTTACGATCCAGCAGAATTTTTTTCCCCAGCACACGCGCGTCCCCGCCGAATCGGCTCCGCCAGGTTGCATAACTCAACACCGCGACCGGCACTTTTTGCTCATCCTCCTGCGCGGTAAAGACGCGACCCAGAAGAGGTGGAACGCCCAGGGTGGAGAATACCGGCGCGGTCATCCTGGTGGCGTTGATGGCTGCGGGAGTGCCTGCACCGGAGAGCTCGAAATTCGCGAACCCAAACCCTCCTAGGCTCGAAAAGGCCCGCGTGTCGCGGGGATAGGTGAGAATCTCAGGACCCGTAACGGGTCCTGAGTCGCGTTGACCCCAATCTGTGCCATTCAGCTGATCGCCCAACGTTACCAGGCGTTCCGGCTGGGAAAACGGCAAAGGCCGCAGAAGAACACCATCGATGATAGAAAAGATTGCGGTCGTGGTGCCGATCCCGAATGCGAGCATGAGCACGGCGGTGAGCGCGAAGCCCGGCGACTTTCGCAACTGGCGGAAGACAATTTGCAGATCAAAGAGAAGGTTCGCCATGTTCCCTCAACGGGTCGACGATATGAGCTGCTATCGCTTGCCCGTTTTGGATGCTTCGCGGGTGTTCAGTAACTGTTCCAGCTCTTCCTTAAACTCGCGCACATCTTTGAAGTCTCGATAGACGCTGGCGAAGCGAATGTAGGCTACCTTGTCGATGGTCCGCAGGTGATCCATGATCAGCTCGCCGATTTGGTTGGTGGTGCGTTCGCGCTCGGGCGAATCCATGAGGAAGGCTTCGGTTTCATCCACGATGGCTTCGAGCTTGGCTGCCGAGACGGGGCGCTTCTCGCAAGCGCGAAGGAGTCCACTGAGCACTTTCTGGCGCTCGAATTTTTCCCGCCGGCCGTCTTTCTTGACCACCATGTAGGGGATTTCATCGATGCGTTCGTAGGTGGTGAAGCGTTTGTTGCAGCCCTCACATTCACGGCGGCGGCGAATGGAGTCTGCTTCTTTGCTCTCGCGCGAATCCACCACTCGATCCTGCGCGAATCCGCAATATGGGCATTTCATCAGTGCTTAAATTCTAGCAGTCGTGGCAACCCGCACCGTTACCCACGAAGTTTGGGTGCCCCACGTCTCGCTCGTTCTTCGCGAGATGAGGGTTTACCGCAGAGCTTTCGGCTAAGTGCCTTGGGACACCCAAACTTCGTGTGTATGCGACCAGTAAAGCCCGGCTAGGCTTCGCTGATGGCTGGAGTTTGTGCAGGCTCTTCTTCACCCAACTGCTCGGATTGCTCCGATACCTTCTTGAGCGAGACATGCTCCACCCGGGCCCAGACGAGGCCCACCGGGATCACGCACATGAAGGTCACCAACAGCAGCATGGTGCCACACGCCAGAGCGGGTTCGAACTGCACGTTGAAGACATTCTGCATGACTCCGGTGGTCACACCAATCTGGGTAAACCATCCCAGCACCGGCAGTTGAATCACCGATCCCACCATGCTCGCGGCCATCAATACCATGCAGCGCGCCAGGGTCATCGCCGAAAGCTCAGGCGAGAGTACAAATGCACGGCAGGTCTCAAGATAGGCGGCGGTAATCAAGCCCCACATAACCAGCGAGAGTGCCAGGGATCGCGCAAAATCACTCAAGGTCGCAATCGAGTCCAGGCCATCGCGAAATGCATGAATCTTGGTGGCCACTGAATGCCCGAGCGAGGCCGAAATCGAACCCAGACTCTTTTCCGCCATAGCGGCAACCGCTCGTCCGGAGGCACGCACCGCCAGAGCGAAGATTGCCAACACGACGGTGACGACCAACCCGCCCAATGCGGCACGCTGCAAGGCTTCATGATGCGGCAACGTCGCTCGATCCGGAGCCAACAGCAAGGCAGCGGAAAAAATCATTGCCATCGCGCCCAGGTCAAACATGCGTTCCACGGTGTAGACCGCGATCTGCGAACTCAGTGCAAGACCGGTTCGCTTGGCTACCAGGTAGGGCCTCACCAGGTCGGCAAGACGGCCAAACAACGCCACCGCGGTAAAGCCGATCACCTGCGAACCCAGCAAGGAAGCCGAGGAAACTTTTTTCTGCGGCTTGATCAGCACCGCCCACCGGGCTGCGCGTAGAAAATAACAGAAGACAACCATGGCGACGCCAAGGACAATTCGCTTCCAGTCCACATGCTGCACCTGGTCACGAAACACACCCCACTGGAAGTGGACACGCGTGTGGACGACCCACCCCAACGCGCCCAGGAGAATCGCTCCCACGAGATAGATGATCCATGGATGCTTCTTCACGGTTGACTCCTAGTGACTTGTTGGTAGGGAGGAGAGAGCGGCGGTGTGCAGCTTTTCCTGTTGCTTTCTGCGATTGAATTCCCGGATGACCCGCGCAACGTAGGCTCGGGTTTCACGGTAGGGCGGAATGCCATGATACTTGTCCACCGCTGCGGGGCCGGCGTTATAGGCGGCCAGCGCCAGCGCCAGCTGGTCGTGATACCTCACCAGCAGCGCGTCGAGATAGGCGGTGCCACCGTTGATGTTCTGATCGGCGCGAAAGCTGTCGGTCACCCCTAACTGCGCCGCGGTCCCCGGCATCAATTGCATCAGTCCTTGTGCGCCTGTCCGGCTCACAGCATGGATGTTGCCGCCACTCTCCGCGCGCACCACACTGGCTAAGAGATCGACATCCAGGTTGTGATTCAACCCGGCCTTTGCAATCAACTCATGCACATCGGCGTCGGTTAGCTTGGGTTCTGTCCGCACCACCGGTTGTGCCGGCGGATCGGGCAGGATATCCACTGAGGCGATTTCGGCCGCATCCACTTCCACGAAATTCTCGCTGCCGGGTTCGGTAAAGAGGCGAACTCTTCCCCCGGTCTCCTCGCGATGATCGCAGCGCAAGTTAAACCCATTCCTCAGCGTCACCTGCTCAGCCGCCTGCAGTGCCGGAATTGCGGCCAATACGGCTAGCCCGAGGACGGAGAGTTTGATCATTGGGCAAACTCTACCACGGGGATATTAGCCTCAGACAATAGCTCCTCTATGGCGACGGCTACCCCATCTTCGTCATTGGAAGCAGTCCGTTCCCAGCCTCGCGCGTCGGCCAGAGAAAGCACCTCGGCACTGGAGTTCGCCATCACCACGGCACGCCCTGCGTACTCCAACATCTCGACGTCGTTCAGGTTATCGCCGATCGCCATGATCTGATCGCGGTCGAGGCCGCGAATCTGGGCCAGGCTGTCGAGTGCGGCGCCCTTCGAACAACCGGGAGGTAACAGGTCGAGAATGCTCAGGTTACGCACCGCATACTCGGTGCGGTGCATGGCCATATCGGGGGCGATATCGCTCTTCAGTAGAAGCTTTTCTGCCTCCCGCATCTCCGCCACGGTTCCGCAGATCATGCCCTGGATGGGTTCCTCACCACCCTCAAACGCTCGCTCAATCGGATCGAGCTCCAGCAGGTAGGGTCGATTCGACTCCACCCACCGCTCGATGCGGGCATGGAGTTGCTGCATGCTTTCGATAACCAGGCCGCCCAACCCTTCGCGATCGAAGGTGAAAACCAGGGTGCCGTACCCGCGCAAAAGACCGCAAAGGCGCCGCGCCGTGTCCACCGCCAGAAAGCGGCGGTCCAGCAGGGTTCCGTCGAAGCCGCGCACCACGGCTCCGTTGGAAGAAATCATGACCGAATCTTCGCTCAACCCTACCTGGGCGATCAACGGCATTGCGTACGCCTGCCGGCGACCGGTCGAGATGACGATCTCAATACCGGCGGCTTCCGCTGCCCGCAGCGCCTCACAGTTCCGGGCGCTGATTCTGGGGCCGTTGGAGGGCATCAGGGTGCCGTCGATATCGATTGCAATCAGACGTATACTCACAGGTCTATTTTACCTGCTGCAGCCCCCTCCCGGGGTGGCCGCATCGAAATGTAAACCCCTCACTTATCATGAATTTATGCCCGCTATTGCCTACCTCGAATGCTCCCGCTGCCGTACCCATCTAGGCGCGGAAACCCCGCAAACTCTTTGCCCTCAATGCGGTGGGGTGCTTTTCGTCCGCTATGACATGGCTGCACTGCGGCTTTCGGCCTCTCGGGACGAGATTGGGCGCCGGGCGGAGGCGGCTCCCGTCTCCCTGGGTATGTGGCGCTATGCCGCAGTTTTACCGGATGCTGAGCCGGTAACCCTGGGGGAGGGCTTCACTCCCATGCTCCGCAGCCGCAGGTATCCCAACCTGTTTCTGAAGGAAGAGGCGGCCAATCCCACCGGCACCTTCAAGGCGCGAGGGCTCTCGATGGCCGTCACCATGGCTCGCCACTACGGTCTGAAGAAATTGGCGGTTCCCTCCGCCGGAAATGCTGCCGGTGCGCTGGCTGCCTACGCGGCCGCGGCCGGGATCGAGGCGCACATCTTTATGCCCCGTGATGTTCCCTTCGCCAACTACCTGGAAGCGGTCGCTTACGGGGCGAATGTGACCTTGGTGGACGGGCTCATTTCCGACTGTGCCCGGTTGGTCAACGAGCGGAAGGAGGCGGAAGGGTGGTTCGACATTTCCAGCCTGAAAGAGCCGTTTCGCGTGGAAGGCAAGAAAACCATGGGCTATGAGCTGGTGGAGCAGTCCGGCTGGCGATATCCCGACGCCGTTTTCTACCCGACCGGCGGGGGAGTTGGGCTCATTGGCATGTGGAAGGCCTTCGAGGAGATGGAGGCACTGGGATGGGTGGCTCCAGAAAAACGGCCGAAGATGTTCGCCGTGCAGGCATCCGGGTGTGCTCCGGTGGCGAAGGCCTTTCGCCAGGGAGACGCTGCTTCGCAGATGTGGCCAGACGCAGCCACCTTTGCTTCGGGATTGCGCGTTCCCAAGCCGTATGGAGATCAACTGATCCTGGAGATTGTGCGGCAATCAGGAGGAATGGCGCTGGATTTCGACGACCAGACCATCCTGGCCTCGCTGCTGGACTGGTCACGCCACGAAGGGCTTTTTCTTTCGCCGGAAGGCGCCGCGGCGACTGCGGCGTACGATCACCTGCTCGCCACGCAAGCGTTGTCGCCCGACGATCGCGTCGTTATTTTCAACACAGGAGCGGGCTTGAAATACGCTGACGTCATCGGCGCAGCCATGCAGATGCACACCGAAACGGAGCGTGATCACCGGGGAGTTCCTTTGCCGGCGCGGCATCGCGCCGGGGGAATCATCACCCCGCAGTAACCGGGACGCGCGGGAATGGTAACAACGACGGTAGCCGGTGGCCTAGGCCCGCATGATGTATTGCGTGGCCACCGAACTGATGTGCTGGATGTGAATCGAATTTCCCTGGGTGTAGTAAAGGGCAATCGCGATCAGGATCACCACCGCAACGAAGGCAACCGCCAGCACCAGGTAGCGCAGCAACTCGCGTTTATGTATCTCCGCCGGGGTCGGCTTGAACAATTGGGCGCACCTAATGGGCTCGCTCACATCGACACTATGCGAGTGCTTGAACATCGCAACAACAGACCCTCGCACGTGAGCGTCCCCTTTCGTTTGTCACTTAAATAGACGGCCGAAACCCACCCAAGGTTGTGCAGACTCCAACACTTAGGTTCCTTTCGAGTAAAACTGGCCGCTTGCTCTAGAATAGAAAGGTGAAGCAAGACACCTCAGTACTGGAGCAGCGCCTCCGAATTGGCTTCGTAAGCCTGGGTTGCCCCAAGAACCTGGTCGACAGCGAAGTAATGATGGGCCTAGTTGATCAGGCTGGCGCAGAAATTACCAATCGACCCGAAACTGCCGACATCCTCGTCGTAAATACCTGCTCTTTTATTGATAAGGCGAAACAAGAGTCGATCGACACTATCCTGCAAATGGCGGAATACAAGGCTTCAGGCAAGGCCCGCAAGCTGATTGTCGCCGGTTGTATGGTAGAACGCTACCGCGATGAGATCCGCAAGAATATGCCCGAAGTGGACGCCGTAGTGGGCACCGGGGAGCTGCAAGCAATCCTGGCCGCCACCGGCTTGCAGGCGCCCCCTGCGCCTACGGAACCGCAACTGTTCTCTATTTTTCCCAGCAATTCCCGTCCCGAGGGGGATCTGCGCGAATCGCAGGGCCGCTTTGCTCGGGAACAGTGGGAAGGCGCGCAGGCCAAATTGCCACAGTATTTGTACGACCACACCACACCGCGTCTGCGCACGACACAGAAGTCGTCTGCTTACATCAAGATAGCGGAGGGGTGCGACCACCCCTGCAGCTTCTGTGTGATCCCCAACCTGCGCGGCAAATTCCGCTCGCGGCGTTTTGAGTCAGTGGTTGCCGAAGCCGAACAACTGGTGGCCCAGGGAGTGCGCGAACTGACGCTGATTGGGCAGGATACGACCTGCTACGGCGAAGACTTCGGCATGAAGGATGGCCTGGCGCAACTGCTGGACAGCCTGGCGGTCATCCCCAACCTGAAATGGCTGCGTTTTCTCTACGCCTACCCCAACAAGGTGACCGGTCGGCTGCTGGATACCATCGCGCGCCACGACAACATCTGCAAATACCTGGATATGCCCCTTCAGCATGCCTCAGGAGCGGTGTTGAAGCGCATGCGCCGTGGCGGAAACGCAGAAATCTTCCTCAAGACCATTGAGCGAGTACGGGCCACGGTGCCCGAAGTCGCTGTCAGGACTACCTTTATCACCGGCTTCCCGGGCGAAACCGAGGCCGATTTCGCCATCCTGAGCGATTTCGTGCGCGCCGCCAAAGTCGACTGGCTGGGCGTATTCAGCTATTCCGACGAAGAAGGGTCAGGTGCGTTTGACCTAGGCGATAAGGTCCCTGCCCGGACCATCGAAGCGCGCCGCCGTTCTCTGATGCGCCTGCAGAATGGGATTAGCCGCAAGTCCCGGGCCGCGCTGGTGGGTCGCCGCTTCGACGTGCTGGTCGAGGGACCATCGGAAGAAACTCCCCTGCTTTGGGAAGGGCGCACCCAGCACCAGGCTCCGGAAATCGACGGCAAGGTCTACATCAATGATTTCGGACCGTTTGATGAACTCACTCGCGGGCAGTTTTACCAGTGTGAGATTACCGAGTCGCAGGATTACGATCTGGTAGGCAGAATTATTGCCGAATGACCTCAAGGAAAAACGTGGAGATGAGTCCCTCAGGTAAGAAACTCAAAAGTCTGCGCTGCCCGACGTGCGGGCAGATTGTCACCGTCAACGACACTGATTTTCCCTTCTGCAGTGACCACTGCAAGACGATTGACCTGGGCAAGTGGGCCAGCGGAGTCTACCGTATCTCCTCACCGGTGCTCGATCCCGATTTGCTGGAAGAGATTGAGGGGATGCGGCCTCGCTCGGCCGGTGATGAATGATGCGTCGGTAGGCAAAAAGACCGCCTGGGCTTGGGCAGTTGGCACCTTTTTCGGTGCAGGATTGATGAAGCCGGGTCCGGGTAGTTGGGGGTCGGCCGCAGCGGCCCTGCTTTGGCTGGCGGCGGCGACGAGTTTTCATCCCATCGAGGGAGCGCTTTCCTGGTTTACCTTGTTGGCTGCTCTCGTTGCGCTGGCTATCGGCATTCCGGCGGCTACGATTGTCGAGCGGGAAAGTGAAAGATCCGATCCCGGACATGTGGTCATCGACGAGGTTTGCGGGCAGTGGATCGCGCTGATCCATACCCGGGTGAACCTGAGTCATCTACTTGCCGGTTTTCTCTTTTTTCGTCTATTTGACATTGTGAAGCCCTGGCCGGCGCGGCAGCTTGAAAACCTGCCCGCGGGATGGGGAATCATGCTCGATGATGTCGCCGCGGGCGTGTATGCTTTGCTCTTGATGCAGGCATTGCAACATTGGATTTAGAACTGGTCTCATATCAAGATTGGCGACTTCGGTAAAGTGCATGAGCCCCGCTTTGAGGCGGGTCTCATACGAGGTTCCGAGCGGCGCAGGTGATTGAGAGACCAGTTCCGGGCATCGAAGATAGAAGATCGTAGTGTTCAGGGATTAGCCGATGCGATTCTCCAAGGAGCCACCCATTCCGAGTTCCCCCAGGATTGAAGCTGCCATTCCGGATGCGGCCTTGCCCGGCGGTGAAGTCGAGTTACGCGGCACCCAGCTGGGCGCGGTCCGCTCGCGGATGCCTTCGGCTTTCCTCGACGGAGTTGCAACACCGATTCTGCTGAGCCGCACCAACCGGCTCATTGTGCGGGTGCCAGACGACGCGCAAACCGGCAAACTGGAGATCCGGCAAAACGGGCAGACCAGCAACCCGGTCAAGCTCAAGGTGGCCCGCCTGATCTCCGGCAATCTGCATCCCGTGGGCAATCCGGCGGTCGATGCCGCGGGCAACATTTTCTCCACCGACTCCGGCCCGCGCGGACAGAAGACGCCGGTATCCGTCTTTCGCATCACTCCCGACGGAGAGATGCAGCCGCTGGTGAGTGGCATTACCAATGCGACCGGGCTGGCGATCGATGCGCAGGGCTTTCTCTACGTTTCCTCACGACTGGATGGGACGGTGCATCGGGTCTCGCCCCAGGGAGTCTCGTCGGTGTACGCCGAGGGCATGGGCATCGCAACCGGGATCGCCTTCGACGCCAGCGGCAACCTCTACGTGGGCGATCGCAGCGGAACCATTTTCAAGATTGCTCAGGACCGGCAGATTTTTGTGTTCGCTACGCTGGAGCCGAGCATCGCAGCCTACCACCTTGCGTTTGGGCTGGATGGGACGCTATTCGTCACGGCTCCCAGTACTTCGAGTTACGACTCGATCTACGCCATCGATCAGGCCGGCGTGGTGCGGGTGTATTACCGGGGATTGGGGCGTCCGCAAGGCCTGGCCTTCGACGTCGCCGGCAATGTGTATGTCTCCGCATCGTTCCACGGCACGCGGGGCATTGTGTGCATCACCCCCGGCGGCGAAGGTTCCGTCGTCCTGGCGGGCTCGGGCATCGTCGGACTCGCGTTTGTGCCCGGAGGAAACGTGATCCTCGCGGCCAACGGCGCGGTCTATGATGTAGCGTTGGGCATCGAAGGCGTTCGTTTGTTTTAGAACGGCTTCACGACTCTAGCGGAAATACTCAGGCATCGAAAGTCCGGATGAATTGCGAAATTATTGCTGTTGGTTCTGAGCTGCTCACGCCATACCGGCAAGACACAAACTCACTCTTTCTCACCAGCCGGCTCATGCAGCTGGGAGTCAACGTCATTTTCAAAACCATCGTTGGCGATCGGCTTTCGCATCTCGCGGATGCGATTCGTATCGCGCTGGGACGCAGCGACATCGTGATCACCATGGGCGGGCTCGGCCCAACGGAAGACGATCTGACCCGGCAGGCCGTGGCGGAAGCACTGGGTATTCGGCTACGCCGCAACCCGGAGATTGTCGGGGCACTGTACGCTCGATTCGCCGCGCGGCGGGCACAGATGACGGAGAACAACGCCCGCCAGGCGGATGTGCTCGACGGATCGGTGATTCTTGAGAACGCTCGCGGCACGGCTCCTGGGCAATGGTTAGACACGGTGTTCGGTGGGCATCGCAAGCTGATGATCCTGCTGCCGGGACCGCCTTCTGAAGTGAAGGGGATGTTCGATGACCAGTGCATGGAGCGGCTGCGCGCGATTGTGCCAAAGAAGACCATCGCCACCCGCACGCTGAAGGTTGCCATGATCGGAGAATCGCAGGCGGATTCCCGCATTGCCCCGATCTACACCCGCTACAAAGATGTGGACACAACCATCCTCGCCCACACTGGTGATATCACGCTGAATCTGAGCTGCTCCAAGGGCGACCAGAACACGGCCCAGGCTCGCGTCGATGAGCTGGCCGGAAAGATAGAAGAGGAGCTGGAGGAGTTTATCTACTCCTCGCAGGGCGAGAGCCTGGAACAGATCGTTCTTTACTACCTGGGGATGCATGCGTCTACGCTGGCGGTGGCGGAGAGTTGTACCGGCGGGCTGGTGGCGCAGCGGCTGACCAGCATCAGCGGTAGCTCGCGATCATTTGTCGGCGGTGCGGTGGTCTACAGCGATCGCCTCAAGAGCTTGTTCGCCGGGGTACCTCCGTCGATGATTGAAGCCCACGGCGCGGTCAGTAAGGAAGTAGCCGTGTCGCTGGCTGAGGGGATCCGAGGCAAGACTTCGGCAACGTTCGGTTTGGGAGTAACTGGGATCGCCGGCCCTGCGGGGGGAACAGAGGAGAAACCGGTTGGCTTGGTATACGTGGCTGTGTCGGACGGAAAGCAAACCGATGTCGTCGAACGACGGTTTGGTGGTGATCGGGATCACATACGATCCTGGACCAGCCAATTGGCGCTGGACATGGTCCGGCGGCGGCTGAAGTAACCCCCTTGCACGCCCAAGTAACAAGCCCAGGACTAAGTCCTGGGCCATTCCCTGCCATCTCTGGCGGGGCTTCGGTGCTTGATCAAAATTGAACCCGGCACTGCTTCGCCCTCAGGCAGGGCAGGCTTCTACGGCTTCGGCTTCGCTGTCGTAGACCTTGAATAGCGTCAGGATGCCCACCATTTTGAAGGTTTTGGCCGCAAACGGAGAAGGGCTCACCAGCTTGGCATCGCCACCGAGTTTCTTCGCCTGACGCAGCGCGTCGACAATGGCTCCGATACCGCTGGAATCAATGTAGGGCATAGCCGAAAGATCCAGCAGGAGATGAATGTGTCCGCTGCTAAGCGCGCCTTCGACCGCCTCGTCAAGCTGCTTCACACCCTCTCCGTACTTGAGCGGCCCCTTCAACTTCAAGGTACAAATCGTTCCGCTCTGTCGAATGTCAAGATCCACGTCGTCCTCTCAAGGCCAAGAATTTGCTTTACACCCAAAATACCGCTTGCTAGTCTCCGACCAGATTAACAATCAACCTATCCCCCCATATACGTCAAGCACGCGACAGGTTCATGAAAACTGAAACAGGCAGGCAGTTAAATAGCGAAGACTTTTCGGAGCTTGCCCAATTGCTACTGGCGTCGCCCGAGGTCGCTACCCGGGCCACCCTGCTGGCGGATGCAGTGCGCAAGGCGCTACCCGGCAGCGCCTGCGTGCTCTGGACCTCCCGCGGACCCAACTGGATTGCCCTGGGCTCGTCAGATGAGATTTCTGTGGTCGACCAGGAAATCCCGGCCACCACTCCCCTCTTCGCCGGCTTGCAGGAAAACCCTCGTCCCACGGTTTACTCCGCCAATCAACTGGCACGGGAAGACTACGCCCACCTTCACCTGCTGCGCACCGTCCGCTCCATCGGGTACCTGCCTTTGCTACGCGAGCAGGAGCTCGCCGGCGCGTTCGAGATCGCCAGCTTCAACGACCCGCTCACCGAGGGCACGCTGCAGTCGCTGGAGGGGCTGGCCGAGTTGGCCGTGACTGCCCTGGGATCGGCCGAGCAATACGAAGAGCAGCGGCAAAATCTGCTCGATTCCATTCACCGGCTGACCCAGCTCTATGACCTGGAAAAATCTCTCAACGAGACGCTCGACTTCGAACCATTGCTGGAGTTGATTCCGGTGAAGGTAGCCGCCATGCTTCCCTGCCAGGCCATCCACCTGTGGATGTTCGATGGCGGCCAGTTGCGGTTGGTCTCCGCCTGGGGAGAAGACCCGACCGCCGAAGTTGGCGCGACCGAGGCTGCCGGTGAAGGCTACGTAGGAGATATGGCGGAGGAAGGTGCTCCGCTATTAATCAACGACCCGCAGGACGAGCGATTGAAGAGCCGCAACGCCCGCGCTCCGCAAGGCCAGCCAGTTACCGATGTGCTGCTGGTGCCGCTGATCGAGCACGCTCCCGATGGTGGAGAGAGTGAACTGGGGGTATTGGAAGCAATTAACAAAACTGGAGGCGAGGGCTTCACCGACGACGACCTGTTCTTCATGAACAGCATGTCGGAGACGGTGAGCAGCGCGCTCAAGAACGCCAGCCTGATGCACGCCGAGCGTAAGCTCGAGATCCTCGAAGCACTGGTGAACGTCAGCTCCGAGATCACCTCGACGCTTCGCCTGGATAGGCTGCTGCAGATTATCGTCAACAGCCCACAGTCGGTGCTGCCGTTCGAACGCTGCTCCATTGCCTTGGATAATCGCGGCCGCCTGCAATTGAAGGCAGTCTCGGGCATGGGCAGCATTCCCGCCGGAGACCAGCAAGTGGAGCATTTGCGGACACTTCTGCAGTGGCTCTCACGGTATGACCGACAGTTGCTGATCCGGCAGCATGAGGAGGAGCCGGAGACCGACGATGCGCAGGTGCGCACGGCCGTCGCGAAGCACTTCGAAGCCAGCGGCTTTCGCGCCCTGTATGCTCTTCCCCTGGCCGACGACCAGGGCCGGGTGGGACTGCTGCTCTATGAAGCCAGCGATCCGGATTTTCTCGAGGTAGCGCACATCGAGATGATCAAAGTCCTTGCCGGACAGACCACGGTAGCGATTCGCAATGCGCTGCTTTACCAGGAAGTGCCGCTGATCGGCCTGCTGGAGCCGCTGGTGCAACGCAAACAGGCTTTTCTCCGTAGCGGCCGCAAGCGCCAGGCAACGATCCTCGGAACGGTGGCGGCGGTGATCCTGTTACTGATCTTCTGCCCTTTGCCGCTGCGCATCAGCGGCATCGCCGTGGTGGCTCCGCAATCCATCGCCACCCTGGCCGCGCCGGTGGACGGAACCATCGGCGCTGTCTACGCCCGGGAAGGCCAGCACGTAAGCCGTGGAGAGGTACTGGCGACCATGGATGACTGGGCGTGGCGCAACCAACTGGTGGCGGCGCAAGCCAAGTACCAGGCGGCGATGCTGGCCATGCAGGCAGACCTGGCGCGGCACTCCGGGCAGGCGGGCGAAGACCGCACCCAGGCTGATTATCTGCGCGCGGAAATGGAGCGGACACGGTTACGTATCGCCAATGCCCAGCTTCGCTCCCCGATCGACGGCATCGTGATGACTCCCGACCTGCAGAATGCCGCGGGCGCACACCTGGACGCGGGGGCGACGTTCGCCCAGGTACTCGACCTGGGAAGCGCGCGGGTGAACATCGGCATCGACCAGCAGGACGCGAACCTGGTGCGCGCAGGACAGAGCGCCGCGATCAAGTTGAATAGTTTTCCGGCGCAGACAATGCACGGCACCGTCAACAGCGTCAGCCCGGAAGCACAAGCGTCCGGCGACGGCCGGGTCTTCTACGCCCACGTGCTTCTACCGAACGCGAGCACGGAGTTACGCACCGGGATGGATGGCCGGGCAAAAATCTTCGCCGGATATCGACCCGCAGGCTTTGTTCTTCTGCGGGCGCCGGCCTTATGGCTTTGGGAAAGATTATGGGATTGGATCGGTTGGTAAGAACCAGGTATTTCGCGCTGTTTGCGGCGGTGCTGTTGGCGGGGGGCTGCCGCCAGGAACCTGCGTCTGCCGCTCCCGAGCCGGTAATGGCTTCGTCTGCCCCGCCATCACCCGCCGCTGAGCCCCCAGCCCGGCCCGCAGCACCGGCAAGCGGAGAAGGACGCAGCTTTACCACGGCAGGACCCCTGGTCGTGGATCAACAAGCGGATATCGTGACGGAACGCGATGGGCGAGTCACCGCAATCAACGTCGACATTGGCGACCACGTCCAAAGCGGCCAGGTGTTGGCGCTCTTGGACGATCGTGCCTTGCAGGCAGTGCGGGCAGAAAAAGCAGCGAGGATCGATTCCCTCCACGCCCAGGTGCAGACCTGGGAGTCCGAGGAAAAAAGCAACGAGGCGGATCTGCGCCGCGCCGATGCCATGCGGGCGGAAAAGATCCTCGACGACGAAGACTGGGAGCACGTGCAATACAAACTTGCCGAAACCAAGACCCAGGTGGCTCGCTATAAGGCCGAAGAGACGGCCGCCGAAGCCGAGTTGCGCGCTGCGGACGTAGAGCTGAGCCAGTCGCGTATCACCGCGCCCTTCAACGGTGTGGTTGGCCGCCGGTCCGTCCACCCCGCGGAAGAAGTCAAGAAAGGCGATGTGCTGCTCTGGATCACCGCCCAGGCGCCGACGCGGATCCTGTTCACCGTGCCTGAATCCGCAATGGCCTACTTCTCCCGGGGAGCCAAGTTGGAGTTGACGACCGCCGACTATCCTCGCCTGAAGCAGGCAGCCGTGGTCTACCGCGTAAGCCCCGTGGTCGATCCGGCCAGCGGCAGCATTGAAGTGATCGGCAAACTGGAGAAGCCGTCGCCGCTGTTGAAACCGGGCATGTCGATGCAGGTGAAGTTGAGTCCGCAATGAATCTGAGTGAGGCACTCGACGCAGCGCTTCCTGAAATACCTCGCACCCGGCTATCGCGCAAAAATCCTCCGCGCGTTGATCCGGACCTGATCACGCGCGAGGATGTCACCGATGGCGAAACCATCATCGCTGTCTACCAGAGAAGCACGGCCAACCTGTTACGACTGAAACCAACACAATGGCAACTGGCCTGCCTGTTTGACGGGGTGCGAAGTTACGAAGAGATTGCCGCCGCCTTTCAAGCGGAGACTGGCATACCGCTCACCGCGGAAGAAGTGCGGACCTTCGCGGAAAACATGGATGAGAATGGCTTCTGGTACAGGAATCCGCAGGAAAAAAACCTGGCCATGAATGAAAAGCTGACGGCGCAGCGGAGCCGCCGGGCAAGTGGCGAATCCACCTTCAACGTGGCCCATATCTCCTTCTCAGCCTGGGATCCCGATGCCTACCTTAACAAGCTGGACCAGAGGATCGGGAAATACGTATACAGCCGCTGGGTCACGCTGTTTGCCGTGCTGCTTTTCATCCTCGAAGGTTCGGTCTTTCTGGCCAAGTGGAATGTAATTGGTCCCGATATCCCGCTTTACTACAACTTCAGCAAGAAGAGCTTCGGCGACCTGGCGGAGTTCTGGGTGCTGCTGATGGTGATTGGTTTCATCCACGAAAGCGCGCACGGGCTCACCTGCAAGCACTTTGGTGGCGAAGTGCACAGCATGGGACTGATGTTTCTCTACATGACGCCATGTTTTTATGTCGACGTTACCGAATCGTGGATTGCCGCGACCCGGATGCAGAGGCTGGCAACGATCATTGCCGGCATTTGGATCGAGATGCTGTTGTGCGGTGTGGCGACTATTTTATGGGTGAGTACGCGGCCCGGCGAGTGGCTCCATGAGTTCTGTTACAAGCTCATTCTGCTGACCGGGATCGCGGTTGTTGTAATCAATCTCAATCCACTGATCAAGCTGGACGGCTACTACTTTTTCACCGAGTTTATTCGGGTTCCTGATCTGAAGGAGCGCTCGACGGCTTTCGTTATCGGTTGGCTGCAGCGGCACGTTTTACGCTTGCCGGTGGATGTACCGGTGGTGTCGCGCGGCCGGGTGCCGCTCTTCGTGTTGTATGCAATGGCTTCGGGTGCCTATAGCTACATGCTGCTGTTGTTCTTCATCCGCTTCAGCTACAACGTTTTCTCTCACTGGTTTGCCGAGCTGGCAGTCCTGCCGGCAGCCGTGGTGGCGTTCTGGATCTTCCGCTCGCGGCTGCGTTCCCTGCAGACCTTCACCGTCAACTCTTTCCGTACTAAGGCCGCGGAAGGGGTCTTTCGGCCAACCCCGGCGCACGTCGCCGTCGCCTTCGTGTTGCTCATTCTCTTCTTCGCGCCGATCCTGCGCGACCGCGAGAACGCCTGGTTTGTGATTGAGCCAGTGGAGACACACCAGGTGCACGCGGGCGTTTCCGGAAGGGTGCAAGCCGTCTATGTGAAAGAGGGTGACACGGTGAACAGCGGGCAGGTGCTGGCCCGACTGAAAAGCCTCAACCAGGCGGGAGCCAGTGAAGAGGCAGCAGCCGAAATGGCCGCCTCGCAGGCCCATGTTGTCACTGCTGAACTGCACCATACCGGTTTGGGCGAAGCGCTGGCTGCGCAACAAGCAGCCCGCGGCAGCACTGCGATTGCGCAGGAAGAAGCCTCTATGCTGTCGGTTACGGCCCCGGCGAAGGGAGTGGTGACTACGGCCGATCCGCAAAACCTGCTGCATCGGGACGTGACTACGGGCGAGACGCTGCTGACGATCGTCAGCGACGCGCCATTGGTGGCGAGATTGTATGTTCCGGTGTCTGAGATGGATCGCATCCGGGTGGGCGACCCGGTTTCGCTTCAGCTGCCTTCGCAGTTCCGTGAAATCCACGGCCACCTGGGCATCATGGAAGGATCGGCTATGCCCTTGCCGGCAGGCCTGAATACCGGGCAAGCCTACAAGGGCCTCGAACTGTCAGCCTTCTATACGACCCGCATGCCCGTCGGCGAACTGAGCGGCCGCATCCAGCCGGGTATGAGCGGCCAAGCCAAAATCTTTGGCCGGCGCCGCAGCCTGGCCGAACGCATCGCGTTGGCGCTCGCCAACATGCTGCGCACGCATTTCTGGTAGTTCTAGTAAGCGCCCCAGCGGAGGGCAGCCACCACTTTGCTGTCAGCAGGCTTGGTGGTGTCGACCTTCGCCCTGGGATTCGAGGGCTTCTTGGCGGTGATGGGAGTAGCTGTTTTCTTGATCGGCAGGTTCTTCTTTTCGAGTGCCATCGTGGTGTATCTCCAGTTCTTTATTTGAATACCCGGAATGAGCGGCTGCAAAGCCTGTGGCGATGCAGCCAATTTCCAACGCAGATTGGCCCCTATCTAGTTCAATCTCCGCAGCAACGAAAGTTTCGCCGTAGAGAGCTTAGCAGTGGCCAACTTAGCTACGGTCAGCTTTTTAGCTGCTACCGGTTTAGCCGGCTCCGTCGGCTTAGCTCCACTGCCGCTATCGGCTGCTTTTTGCTTTGCCGAAGCGGCGCCGATCAGCGATTTCTTTTGCATGGCCATACTCTTACCTGTTTAGGGGCAGGCTCATTTCCTGCCCTGAGTTGTGCGTGAAACTACCAGGGTTTGTTGCCAATGGGCTTGGCAGCAACAACCTTGCTCGTCGCCGGCTTGCTGGTGTCTACCTTCTTGGTGGAGTTCTTGGTGGAGGGAGCGGCCTTCTTGCTAATCGTTTTCTTGTCCATTGCCATGGTAGTTCTCCGATTTTTATTTAACTGCTGTACGCATTACCTTAGTGCAAACGGAGGGCCAAACTTTGTGTCCCCTGGAAATCTCTTAAACCCTCGAAAATAAGAGCAAATCGCCAGAACTGGCTGTGACCGCCCCAGGTAAAGGCCTTTTGGGGATGCTCCGTGGGTTAATTTTTTACCCCGATGGGTTAAATAATTAACCGTGAGGAAAGATGCGGGGTGACGGAAGAGGTTGAGCACACGGAAAAAGGGCTGCATAGCCCCCCAGCTATGCAGCCCTTTTTTTCCAACGCAGATTAGCCCCGGTTAGCTTAATTTTCGTAACGCCACAAGCTTTGCTGTGGAGAGCTTGGCCGTGGCGAGCTTCGCTACGGTAAGCTTCTTAGCCGTCGCCGGCTTAACCGGCGCCGAGGGCTTTGTGCCGCGATCGTTATCGGCCGCTTCTTGCTTGCCCGAAACGGCGCCGAGCAACGATTTTTTCTGTATCGCCATACATTTACTCGTCCAGGGCAGGCCAAACGGCTTGCCCTGAGGTCTCACAACGAAACTACTTACCGCCGAACTTGTTGCTCATCGAGCTCGCGGAAACAACCTTGCTCGCCGCCGGCTTGCTGGTGTCTACCTTCTTGGTGGAGTTCTTGGTGGAGGGTGCAGCCTTCTTGCTGACGAGTGATTTCTTTTCGATAGCCATTGTGGATCTCCAAGTTTTTTTATTTAACTGCTTTACGCATTACCCTAGTGCACACCGCGTGCCAAACTCCGCGCATCGACGAAAAATCTTTCAAACCCTTGAAAACATTGAGAAGCAGAGAAGCCTGGCGGCGGCTCGCGCGAACGGCACGTGCCTGTGTGCCAAGGCATGGGTTAATTTTTAACCCCTATGGGTTAAATAATTAACCCCTACAGCGAATACTTGCGGCAAAGGTACTTCATGCGCTGGGCATCGAGATGGAGCAACCGCGCTGCGCCCGCCTTGCTGCCATCACAGCGGCGCAGTGCTGCTTCGAGGAGTGCGACTTCGAGCTCGCGAATTTCGTCATCGAAGCGCACCCCGCCCGGCGGCATCAGAATCGCTTCGTGTGCGGTCACGCTCTGCGCCAGCAGTTGCTGCGGCAGATGCTCCAGCCCTATCGTTGCGCCGGGAACCATGATCACCAGGCGCTGGATCAGGTTTTCCAACTCGCGTACGTTGCCGGGCCAGGAATGCTCTTCCAGGGCAGCGAGGGCGTCCGGGGTCAAGCGCTTCTGCTCCAGGTTATTGGCCAACAGGTGGACGCGCAGAAAGTAGTCGGCAAGCAGGGCGATGTCGCCGGTGCGCTCGCGCAAGGGCGGCAAGTGGATGGGTACGACGTGGATACGGTAGTAGAGGTCTTCCCGGAACTTGCCGTTTTTCGCCATCTCCTCCAGCGGCTCGTTGGTGGCGCAAATGAGGCGGAAGTCGATCTTGCGGCTTTGCCTCCCTCCCAGGCGCTGCACCTGGCGGTCTTCGAGCACTCGCAGCAGCTTGGTCTGCAGCGGCATGGTCAGGGTTGCGATCTCGTCGAGAAACAAGGTGCCGTTGTCAGCCAGCTCAATCTGCCCAGGTTTGGTTTCGTTGGCGCCGGTGAAGGCTCCGCGCTCGTGGCCAAAGAGTTCTGACTCGATGAGATTTTCCGGCAGAGCCGCGCAGTTGAGGCTGATGAAGGGTTTATTGCGCCGGCTACTGAGGGCTACGACCGCCCGCGCTACCAGTTCTTTTCCCGTGCCGCTCTCGCCGCGCACGATGACGTTGATGCGGCTATCGGCGACCTGGGAGATGGCGTCGTAGACTCGACGCATGGCTTCGCTGGCTCCCACCAGGTCCTGGAACTTGCTGCGCTCCAGCACCTGCTGCTGCATGCGGGCGCGTTCCATCTCTTCGAGACGGGTCTCGAGGGTGGTCTTGAGCACCAGGCGCAGTTCGGAGAGATCGATGGGACTGTGGAAGTGGGCATCGCTGCCGGCATCCATCGCCTGCTTCTCCACGCCGCGGGCGCGGGAGCGGCTCAGCGAGATAAGGACCAGTCCGCGTTCCAGGATGCGCAGTTCGCGCAGTACGCGGACTCCAGCGTGGGCCTCGTCGCCCTGGGTATCGATGTCGACCAACACCGCCTGCGCGCGATGTTCGCGTACCCAGATCGGCGTGTCACCGTAGTGGTCTCGGGACTCGACCTGATACCAGGGCGCCAACTCTGCTTCAATCTCTCGCTGAAAATCCTCGTCCGCCGTAATGAGGCAGACGACGGGTAGGGTTTCGTCAAGTATCCCGGGAGAGCCCACTTTGGGGCCGGTCGTCATTTTCCCCACACCTGCTCGAGGAAGAGATAGCGCCCGCGATGTTGGTCTGGGCCAGCGGCAGAGTCAGGACTTAGGCGCATCACCTGCCAGTTGCCCGCAGCGTCGTAGGCCGGCCAATGGGGCGCTCCCACTCCGTTGGGATCACCCGTTCGGGCGAAGTTGGTCCAGAAAGTCTGCATGAGGTCAGAGAGCTTGTAGTCCTCGGGGCGGAACGCGGCTCCCTTGCGTGAGTCAAGATTGCCGAAGACATACTCGATCTCGTCGGAGTGGAAAGCTCCGTCGGCGACAGCATGAAAAGGATCTCCCGGTGAAGGCTGGGCAAACAGATAGCGATAGGCGGTGTTGCCACTCTTTACCTGCGCCTCGAGCCACGCCCAGGTGGAGTAGACCAGGAATTTGTCGCCGGAAAAGTCCTCGGCGGCACGGGTTGCGCCGTCATCGTCGTCGGCGTGGTAGGCCTTGAGAAAGTCTTCCCCCCGCGCACCGAATTCCTTTTGCCCTGTGGCGCGCAAGCCTTCCAGTTTTTGCCTGTCGGGATGTTTCACAACATCCCCGGTACCTTCGTCCTGGTTCCAACCGGCAATGAGCGGTATCTGCGCTTGCGTGCCCGCAGCGAAAATCGCGGAGACACTCTGAGGCAGAAAGTAGCCATCGGTGTCCGGCTCAAAGGGAACTTTGCCCAGCCCCTTCTTCATCCCCAACGCTAAGACGTCCTGGCTGCTCAGGGCCCGCAATGCCGTCAAACCGGTGTCAGCGCCGGCGCGACGGAGGAAGTCTTCATTGGTCTGCTGAGCTTCCTCCAGCGGAGGAAAGGACAACTCCTTGCTGGCAAAGGCGCCGCCGCTCTCGCCAATCGCGTGAGCGAAGAGGCCCTTGGCGAGGGGCGATGCCATCTGCGCACTCACGGCGAAGGAGCCGGCCGACTCGCCGAAGATCGTCACGTTGTTGGGATCGCCACCAAAGTTTGCGATGTTGCGCTTGACCCATTGGATGGCGGCCAACTCATCCATCAGGCCGTAGTTGCCGGCGGCATGGTGGGGATCTTCAGTTGCGAGATCATGCGTGGCCAGGAAACCGAAGATGCCCAGGCGGTAATTCATCGACACCACTAGCACGCCCTTGCGGGTGAGGTGTTCGCCGTCCTGGCGTGGCTCGGAGGTCCCACCACCGGTAAAGCCGCCGCCGTAAATCCACACCATCACCGGCAATTTCGCTTTCGGCTTGGCGGCCGGCGCCCAAACGTTGAGGGTGAGGCAGTCTTCGCTCGGGCCGGGATCGCGGAACACCATATCGTCATAGATGTCCTGCTGGAAACAGCGCGAGCCGAAGCTGGTGGCAGGGCGGTTGTCATGCCATTTGGCAGCCGGTTGCGGGGGCTTCCAGCGCAGAGGGCCAACCGGCGGCGCGGCATAGGGAATGCCGAGAAAATCCCGCGTCTGGCCGTCGGTGCTCATCTTACCTTGCAGCTTGCCGCTGTCGGTCTTGACCACCAGTGGATTGCCTGCAAACGCCGGCACCGCGGCCGCAACCAGTGCGGCAGTAGCGCAGAGATACCTCAACATGTGCCGAATGGACATGCGCCTTAATCTACCAGATGGCGCTGCTACACTCAGTACCGGATGCAATCATGTACCTGTCTTTGATCGTCGCCGGCGTGGCGTATCTGCTGGGTTCCATTCCCTTCGGCTTCCTGCTGGTGCTGCTGGTGCGCAAGCAGGATATCCGCGCCCAGGGCAGCGGCAATATCGGCGCCACCAACGTGATGCGCTCGGGGGCCAAGGGGTTAGGCCTGCTGACCTTTGCACTCGACGGCGGCAAGGGATACGCCGCAGTCATAGTGGCAGAACTGCTTTCCCGGAACCAGGGACCGGCGGTTCAGAAAGATCTGGCCATCCTGGCAGCCCTGTTTGTGGTGTTGGGCCACATGTTTCCCGTCTGGCTGAAGTTTCACGGCGGTAAAGGAGTGGCGACGGCGTTTGGCGCCTTCGTGGCCATATCTCCCTGGGCTGCGCTTTCCGCGCTGGGAATCTGGATCGTCCTTGTGCTGCTGACCCGTTACGTATCGCTGGCTTCCATCCTGGCGGCGTTTTCCCTGCCTTTTCTGACGCTGTGGCTGTCGCCGGGACGCTACGGCTATGTCTCTGCGATCGCGATTTTTGTTTGCTGCTGGATGGTCATTGTGAAACACAAGCAGAATATTGTTCGCCTGGCCCAGGGCTCAGAACTTCGCTTTGGTTCACCCGGGAAATCCGGGGCATGAGCCGCATTGCCATCGCAGGCAGCGGTTCCTGGGGAACCGCTCTAGCGCTCAGCCTTGCGCGACGCGGGGATCACTCGATCGCATTGTGGTCGCACTCGGAGACAGTGGCGGAGACCATCCGCACGCGGCGGGAAAATCTGATTTATCTGCCTGGGTTTGCGATTCCTCCGCAGATAGAGCCGGCGACGAGCCTGGCGGCCGCGGTGACGGGCGCGGAGATCGTGATCAGCGCCGTGCCGTCGCAACACGTCCGTGCGACCTACCGTGCCATGGCTCCATTCGTGCACTCGGGACAGATGTTCGTGAGCGCCACGAAAGGGATTGAGGATCAGACCTTTCTGCGCATGACCCAGGTCATGGAGCAGGTGCTGGACCAGGCGTGCGGTTCGCTCAGTGGTCCATCGTTCGCGCAAGAGGTGGCGGCGGGGGCTCCGACGGCGGTCACGATCGCGTTTGCCGATAGCCGGGTCGCCAACCGTTTGCAGGAAGAGCTGAGTGCGCCCGGACTGCGGCTCTATACCAATGATGACGTGGTCGGGGTGGAGTTGGGAGGCGCGCTGAAGAATGTGATCGCGCTGGCGGCGGGCGCCGCTTCGGGTCTCGGGCTGGGACATAACAGCGCCGCGGCGATCATTACCCGCGGTGTGGCGGAGATCACGCGATTGGCGGTGGCGTGCGGAGGACGGCGGGAAACACTTGCCGGGCTTTCCGGTTTGGGCGACCTGGTGTTGACGTGCACCGGCCCGCTGTCGCGCAATCGCTCGGTGGGTGTGGAGTTGGGCCGTGGACGGAAGTTACCGGAGATCCTCGAGCAACTGGAGGGCAAGGTTGCCGAAGGCGTGAGGACAACTTCAGCGGCTCTCGGGCTGGCGCGGAAGCATGGGGTGGAGATGCCGATCACGGAGCAGATGGCTGCGATCCTCGAAGAGGGCAAAACCCCTCAGGATGCTATTCGTGAGCTGATGGCGAGGCCGGGCCGGGTGGAATAGGTAGCCGCGAAATGATCAGCGAAGCTTGGGTGCCCCACATCTCGCTCGTTTTTCGCGAGATGTGAGTCTACCGCAGAGCCTCCGGTCAAGTGCCGTAGTAAACCACGCTTCGTGACGACCGGCGCCTAGTAGACTTGAGTAGTAATGATTCAAACCCTGTTTGGCAGCCTGAACGAACCCGAGAAAAAGAGCATATTCGGCCGCATGAAGGAGGCTGTCTCGCGCACCCGCGAGGGCCTTGCGGACCGAATCGAGGGCATCGTCGCCCTGACCCACGAGGTCGACGAGGCGGCGCTCGAAGAGTTGGAAATGAGTCTGTTGGCCTCCGATCTGGGCATGGATACCACGACCGAAGTCATCGCCAACTTACGCATCAAGGTGAAACGGCACGAAATTCATAACGGCGCGGAGTTGAAGGAACTGTTGAAGGGAGAACTGCAAGCCATCCTCGACGCGCGCGAGGAAGAGGACTTCTTCAAGCCACGCTACACCGCGCCCCCGGCCGTCATCATGTTGGTCGGCGTCAACGGGACGGGCAAGACAACCACCACGGGAAAACTCGCTGCCTTCTACCGCCGCCAGGGAAAGACCGTCCTGCTGTGCGCAGCCGATACCTTCCGCGCCGCGGCCATCGAGCAACTAGAGATTTGGGGGCAGCGCACCGGAGTCGAGATGATCAAGACCAAACAGGGTGGCGACCCTTCAGCGGTCCTGTTTGACTCCCTGCGCGCCGCGCAGGCGCGCTCGACCGATGTGCTGATCATCGATACAGCGGGCCGCCTCCACACCAAAGACAATCTCATGGCGGAGCTGAGCAAGATGCGCCGGACTGCGCAAAAGTTTATTCCCAGCGCGCCGCATGAAGTGCTCTTGGTGATGGACGCCACCACCGGACAAAATGGATTGCAGCAGGCTCGCTTGTTCACCGAATCCGCCGGCGTCACCGGCATTGTGCTCACCAAACTCGACGGCACCGCCAAAGGCGGCATCGCCGTGGCCATCGCCCGCGAGCTGAAAGTTCCTGTGCGCTATGTCGGCGTGGGAGAAAAACTGGACGACCTGCTTCCTTTCGACAGCAAGGCCTTCGTCGATTCCCTGCTCGATGCCTGACCAATGGATGGAGTACGCGCTGCGGCAGGCGGAGCGGTCTGTAGGATTAGCCTCGCCTAACCCAGCGGTCGGCTGCGTGATCGTGCACGGCGATCGCATCGTGGGGGAAGGCTTTCACGAATACGAGAAACGCGACCACGCCGAGATTGTTGCCCTGCGCCAGGCTGGTGCCGCGGCCCGCGGCGCAACTGCCTATGTCACGCTTGAGCCCTGCAGCCACCACGGACGCACAGGCCCTTGCGCCGATGCCCTGTTAGCAGGGGGCGTCGCCGAAGTCGTAGTAGCGACGGCCGATCCCAACCCGCTTGTGTGCGGCAAAGGTATCGCCCGGCTGCGCGCCGCGGGGGTACAGGTGCGCGTGGGCGTAATGGAAGACGTAGCGCGCCGCTTGAACGATGGCTTCGCCCGGTTTATTACCAGCGGTCTGCCATTTGTCACAATGAAGGTTGCATCCAGCCTGGACGGCCGGATTGCGCCCGGCTGGATTACCGGAGAACCGGCTCGGGCGGAAGTCCACCGCATGCGCCATGTGGCGGACGCGATCATGGTCGGCGTAGGAACGGTGCTGGCCGATAATCCTCTGCTCACAGATCGGAGCGGATTCCCCCGGCGAAGACCGCTGCTGCGCGTCATCCTCGATTCGAAGCTGCGGACGCCGCTCGATTCGCAGTTAGTGAAAACTGCTCAGCAGGATGTGCTCATATTTTTCGCTCAAGGGGAATCCGCAACCATCGCGGCGCTCGAAGCTCGTGGCGTTCGCCTGCTTCCGATGGACTCTCTGCGAGATGTGTTGCGTCGCCTGGGGGAGATGCAAATCACCAACCTGTTGCTGGAAGGGGGCAAAGAGCTATACACCAGCGCCCTGCAGCAAGAACTGGTAGACAGACTGATGCTGTTCTACGCGCCGAAGTTTCTCGGTAATACGGCGGTCCCCATGCTCGGTTCGTATCAACGCCTGATACAGAGTTATTCCCTACGGCAATTTGGTCAGGACTTTGCGCTGGAAGCGCATTTCCACGATTATTGGAGTACATGTTTACCGGTCTGATTGAAACCACAGGTACCGTGCTCGCGGTGGAACAACGCGATAGTTCCCTGCGCATCACCATCGAGGCTCCCGGCATTGCCCTCCGCACCGGCGATAGCATCGCGGTGAGTGGGGTCTGCCTGACCGCGGTCGATATTCATCCTCCGCACTTTCATGCTGACCTGGCAGCGGAGACAGTTGCGCGCACCTCACTCTCGCTGCTATCGCCGGGCTCAACCGTGAATCTGGAACTACCCACACCCGCGGGCGCCCCTCTCGGCGGCCACGTCGTGCAAGGGCATGTCGATGGCACCGGCACCCTGCTCAGTCTCCAGCGCGTGGCTGCCCATTCTTCTGACTGGTGGCTGCGTATTTCCATTCCCGAGCCGCTGGCACGCTACATGGTGGAGAAGGGCTCGATCGCGATTGAGGGTATCAGTCTGACCATTGCTCGCTGGGAAGCGGAGACCCGTGTGGTATCGGTGGCCATCATTCCCCACACCTATGCGAATACCAATCTGCCTACGCTGCATGCGGGGCAGGCGGTAAATCTCGAGGCTGATGTGCTCATCAAATATATGGAGCAGCGGGCCCATGAGTCGGAGTCCGATCTGACCGTGGCCTACCTGGTGGCCAACGGATACTAGGCTGTTCCCAGTGTTATCATCAACATGTGCCGGGTCCTACGCGACGCAACCCCGCCAACCCCGCCAGGTCCGGAAGGAAGCAACGGTAACGGGTCAGTGCGTGCGCAGTAGGATTCCCGGTACATATCGAACGCCCGTGACCCTTCCCGTCGATTCACTCCCTTTACCGAGTCCCCGCTATTCCGTTTCGGAGAAGACCATTTGAGCATCGAATTGCGTCCGCGCAATGCACGGCGCGCCAAAATCAGCGCTTTGGGAACGTACGTACCACCGCGCATCCTCAGCAATGCGGATCTGGCCACCATGGTCGACACCTCCGACGACTGGATCATGCAGCGGCTGGGGATTCGTGAGCGTCACCTGGTCGAGCCGGGCATGGCCACCAGCGACATGGCGGTGGAAGCAGCGCGCCGCTGCCTCGCCTTGCGCGGCATTTCGGCCAGCGAAATTGAGGTCGTGATCGTGGCTACGGTCACTCCCGACATGTTCTTCCCCGCAACTGCCTGCCTGGTGCAGGACAAGCTGGGTGCCCACGGGGCGTGGGGATTCGATCTGTCGGCCGCGTGCTCAGGGTTTTTGTATGCGCTGCAGGTGGGCGCGAAGCTGGTGGAATCGGGCGCGCATTCAAAGGTGCTGGTCATCGGCGCGGATACGATGTCGTCGATCATCGATTACACCGACCGGACAACGTGCGTGATCTTTGGCGACGGCGCCGGTGCTGTGCTGGTTGAACCTACGGAAGAGGGTGAGATCGGCTTGATCGACTTCCGCCACGAGATTGATGGTTCCGGAGCACAGTCGCTGAATATGCCGGCGGGTGGCAGCCGGCGTCCCGCATCTCCCGAGACCATCGCGGAGCGCATGCACTATGTCCATCAGGACGGGCAGGCGGTATACAAGTACGCCGTGCGGAAGATGGTCGAGACATCGGCCAAGCTCCTCGAAAACAATAAGATAGCGGCTTCGGACCTGGCTTGTTTTATTCCTCACCAAGCGAACAAGCGAATCATTCTTTCAACCGCCGAGCGGTTGGGTCTTCCGTTGGAAAAGGTCGTGATCAATATTGATCGCTTCGGCAATACCACCGCGGCTACCATTCCCCTGGCCATGCAGACCGCTATGGATGAGCATCGGCTGAAGCGGGAGAGCCTGGTGATGCTGGCGTCGGTGGGTGCCGGTTTTACAGTTGGAGCTTGTTTGCTTCGCTGGGAAATTTAAGACCCGCGATATTAGTTGGCGGTGAGGGCGGGTTGTGATGCGACGCCTTTCCGCTTTTGCTGGCGGTACTTCCACAGGCCGTAAAGGATTGCTAGGGCCATCAAGCCCAGGTATACCCACATAAGGATGTCGCTCCAGCCGGCCAGGTAGTGGCGGAAAGCACGCGCCATCGGCCGCCCATAGACTTCGGCGAGCCACGCTACCAGCGAATAACGCACCGCTCTGGCCACACTAAAGGCCACTAGGAATTTCTTCCGCGAGACTCCCAGGGCGCCGGCAGCCAACAAAAACGGCATCATGGGGAACGGCGGCGGGAGCAAGGCGAACGCGCTCACTACAAGTACTCCGTTTTTCTCCACCTGGCCCGTCACGCGCTTCACCAAGCGCTTCGGCATGTAGTGTGGCAGAGCCGCTTCCCCACCTTTGGCGCCTGCTCCCCAGGTGAAGTACCCCCCTAAGATCGAACCGGCGGTTGCGGCGACCGCTGCCAGAATAGGGTTCGCGTGGTGCGCTACCAGCAAAATTAGCAACAGATCTGTACTACCCGGCAACGGCAGAGGGATAATCGACGAGTCGATTACCGAAACCGCGAAGAGCCCAAGCGTGCCGAAGCTCATCAACCAGTGCAGACCGTGAGCTCGATGCGCGGGCGCCTTCACATGCTATTGGACGTGAAAATAGCCTGGGACGACGCAATCTAAAGCATGTTCACCGGCGGAGCCGGCGGAAGTGCTCCGCATTCAGCGGCATAGCGGTAAAACACCTCGAGTCCGCGAAGACAGCTCTCATCTAATAAATAGTAGATATTGTTGGTCAGGTAGAAACGTACGGTCGCCGCCGGGACGGCGATACGGGTCGACCACTCGGTGACCAGATCCTCAATGTGAGCGAGGCCGTGGTCGCGCGAAGACTGCAAATCCTCAACCAACTCCGCCCCCGGCATCCCGGTCTCCTCCAGGGCACCGGAACGCAGAGCCCAAAAGGCCGAGACCCAGGGGAGCCCGGTAAAGGTGTGCCACTCGTGAGCCAGGTCGAGGTAGAGCAGGTGCTGACCAGTTCGGGCTACGCGCGCGTCCTTATCCTCAAGCGCCAGCAGCGCCGGGTCGCCAATCAATAATGCCGCGTCGGCGATGGCGAGCATGCGTTCCAGGTCCGGGGGATGTGGCACAAAGACCGCAGGGACTTTCCAAAAACGGTCAAAGAGAATGCGGGTGTAGGCAAACGACGTACGGGACGAAGTGTCGGCCGCGATGGTCCGCACCGCCTCCACCCCACCCGGCGCGCGCACCACCAGCAGGATAGAACGCACGCGGTCGAGGGCGGCCACGGTGCAACCGGGGACAATCCTCAGGGCTGGCGTGGTAGCATACGCGGCAACTGGAACCAGGCCAATATCCGCCTCGCCGGCTGCGAGCTCCGCGGCGCAGGCAGACGGCGTTGTATAGCCGATCTGATATCGCTCGCGAAGAAAGCTGCGCTCCGGCTCGTGGTCGAAGTCCCACATTAATGGAGCAGGATTCAGGAAGGCGATCGCCGCCATACGCATGCGGCGTTTCAGAGGAAGTTTCACTCACTAGTGTACCGTGCACACAGAACGATGAACCTACTTGCAACCGAAAGCCGGATCGCCTGGATGGCGCTGACCCTGACACCGGGTTTGGGACCAAAGCGGATCCTGAAGACCGCGCAAATCCTGGGAGAGGTCTCGCGTCTTTTCAAGCTCACGCTGACCGAACTCGAGGCTTTGAACATCCCGGCGCCCGCGGCGCAATTTCTCTTCAGCGGCAAGGCGCGACTCGAAGCAGAGCAGGAGCTGGCCAGGGTGCACGAGATGGGCGGAAGCATCCTGACGTATGAGGATGAGACCTACCCGGATCAGCTGCGTGAGATTTTCGATCCTCCTTCGGTGCTGTGGACTCTGGGCGATATAAAGCTCCTTTGCCGGCCGTCAATCGCGGTGGTGGGCACACGCCATCCGACTCCCTACGGAACCGGCATGGCAGAAGTGTTGGCCCGGGACCTGGCGGCGCACAGAATGGTGATCCTGAGCGGGATGGCGCGCGGCATTGACACCGCCGCGCATCGCGGTGCGCTGGTCGCCGGCGGGTCGACTGTCGCGGTGTGGGGAACCGGCACCGACGTCATCTACCCGAAAGAAAACAAAGCGCTGGCGGAGAATATTCTCACCGCCGGCGGCGCCATCATTTCGGAATACCGCTTAGGCACTTTTCCTGCCCCGCAGAACTTCCCCAAGCGCAACCGCATCCTCAGCGGGATCAGCATTGGCGTGCTGGTGGTCGAGGCGGGCGAGAACAGCGGCACGCGGGTGACGGCGCGCTGCGCACTGGAGCAGGATCGCGACGTCTACGCCGTGCCCGGAAACGTGACGACGAAGAACGCATGGGGGCCCAACACACTGATTAAACAGGGCGCTAAGCTGGTCGCGACCTGGGAGGATGTGTGGCAGGAACTGCCCACGCAGGTGCGGTTGCAATTGGAAGGCGAACTAGGTTTTGCATCGCCGGAGCAGCAAGTCGCATCGATTGTGGGAGAACTTCCGCTGCAGGAACCGGAAAAGATTGTCCTCAGCGCGCTGCGGCACGACGAAGCAGTGCAGTTGGATGAGCTGATGGAAAAGCTTGAGTCGAGGTTGACCTCATCGGAAATCTTTACCGCGCTGTTCGAGCTTGAATTGGCCAACCAGATCAAGCAACTTCCCGGCAAGAACTACGTCAGACGAATGTAAGGTTCAGCCGACGACGCGCGATTGCAAAAAAGCATTGCACAGAAGTTGCAGATGCGGAAGTTGCAGACGCGACAGGAGAAAACGCGTCTTTTGGTGCGCAGATGGAGCGCACGGATCACGATAAGTAAATAACCCTGAACCCCTCAGGTGGTACAGTCAGTCCCATTGGAAGCGCTTTTTCCGATGGAGTTGGGGTTGAAAGAACACAATGAGTAAATCGCTTGTGATCGTCGAGTCGCCCGCAAAGGCAAAGACGATCAGTAAATATCTCGGAAAAGACTTCACCGTTGAAGCTTCCGTCGGCCACATTAAAGATCTGCCCAAGAACAAGATTGGCGTGGATCTGAGCGACGGTAGTTTTGCGCCCGAGCTGATTGTCATCCCTGGGAAAGAAAAGGTCGTCGACCGGCTGAAGAAGCTGGCGAAGGCGGCGTCTGTTATTTATCTGGCTCCTGACCCCGATCGCGAAGGAGAAGCAATTGCAGCCCATCTTGAAGATGAGCTACGGGGCCTTTCCAAAGACAACTCCATACGCCGCGTAACCTTTAATGAAATTACGGACAAGGCCGTGCATGCCGCCTTTGAACATGCCCGCGATGTCGACCGCAACCTGGTCGACGCGCAGCAGACGCGGCGCGTTCTCGATCGCATCGTGGGCTATCAGATCTCGCCGTTGCTGTGGGATAAGGTTCGCCGCGGTTTGTCTGCAGGCCGCGTACAAACTGTCGCACTGCGCCTCATTGTGGAGCGCGAGCGGGAGATCAAGGCCTTTACTCCAGTCGAGTACTGGACGCTCGATGCGAAGCTAACCCCCGCCAACGAAGCGACAGAGTTCACGGCGCGCTTTACCGGGATCGATGGCGCAAAGGCAGTGGTTGAGACGGTCGATGCTCCTTCCCTGCCCAACAAGGAGCAGATGGATGCCGTGGTGGCAGCGCTCGAAAAAGCTACCTGGTCGGTCGCCAATGTAGAGAAGAAGGAGCGGCGGCGTAATCCGACCGCACCCTTTACCACCAGCAAATTGCAGCAGGATGCTTCGCGGCAATTAGGCTTCAGTGTTCGCCGCACCATGGGTGTAGCCCAGCGTTTGTACGAGGGTGTGGAACTGGGCAGCGAAGGACTGGTCGGTCTCATTACGTACATGCGTACCGACTCTACCCGCGTGTCGCCGGATGCGATCGCCGATGCGCGCACCTGGATCGAGCAGACGCACGGAAAAGACTATCTTCCCGCGTCGCCCAATACCTTCAAGAGCAAGAAAGATGCGCAGGATGCGCACGAGGCCATTCGTCCCACCAGCGTCGCGCTGCATCCGGAAGAGATCAAGCAGTATCTGAGCGACGAACAGTTTCGCATGTACCGGCTCATCTGGCAGCGTTTCGTCGCCTCGCAGATGGTGCCCGCGGTGTTCGACCAAACCACGGTCGACATCCTGGCTAAAGCGGATCGCGGCTATAACTTCCGCGTCACCGGATCGGTGATGAAGTTCGACGGTTTCCTCAAGGTCTACGAAGAAGCCAAAGAGAAGAAGGACGATGAAGATGAGGAGCTGAAGAACCGGCTGCCCGCGCTCGACAACGGGCAGGTATTGGCGCTCGAAACCCTGCTGCCGGAAGAGCACTTCACCGAGCCTCGCCCGCGCTTCAACGAAGCCTCGTTGGTCAAGGAACTGGAAGAGCGCGGCATTGGGCGGCCGTCAACATACGCCACCATCATCAATACAATTCAAGAACGTGAGTACGTGCAGAAGGTGGGCACCGGCCGCGGGGCGAAGTTTGTCCCCACTGAGATTGGCTTCGTGGTCACCGATCTCCTGGTGGCGAACTTCCCTTACATCTTCGATCCGCAATACACAGCGCGTCTGGAAGAAGAACTGGACGACATCGAAGAGGGCAAGGAAGCCTGGACCACGCTGCTGGGTGGCTTCTACAGTCATTTTGAAAAAGAGCTGATCCATGCCGGCAAGCACATGGAAAACATCAAGCGGATGGAAAAGCCGACGGACGAGAAATGCGACGTCTGCGGTTCTCCTCTGGTCTTGAAGTGGGGCAAGTTTGGCAGCTTCTTCGCCTGTAGCACCTACAACAAGAAGGATCCGGCGAGCTGCACCTTTACCAAGGAGAATTTCGCCGCCAAGCCGGAGATGAACGCCCAGGAAGGCGAGGAACAGGCGGAGGAGTACTGCGAGGCCTGTGGCCGGGTGATGGTGCTGAAGCGCGGCCGCTTTGGCGCATTCATGGCTTGCCCGGGTTACAGCGAAGATCCGCCATGCAAGACCACCCGCAAACTGACCGCGAAACAGCAGCAGAAGGCGCCCACGCCACTGGACGAGAACTGTCCGAAATGCGGGCTGCAGTTGGTGCTGCGCAATGGCCAGTATGGAGAATTCGTCTCCTGCAGTGGCTATCCGAAATGTAAGTACATCAAGCAGAACCTGATCGAGGGGATGAAGTGCCCGACGTGCGGCGACGGAGATATTGCTGAGCGCAAGGCACGGCGCGGCAATCTCTTCTATGGCTGCACCAACTATCCGAAGTGTGACTTCACGTCCAACAACAAGCCGGTGCCGGAAACCTGTCCCGAGTGCGGCAGTTCTTACCTGCTGGAAAAGACACGCGCAGCCGGCGTATTTTTGGTTTGCCCCAACAACCGCAAGTCCGCCGCGGACGAGGAAGCACCCAAAAAGAAGGGCAAGAAGGGTGCAGTGGAAGAGCCGGCAGACCAGGTCGTTTGCTCGTATTCCAAAAAGATCGCAGACCCACAGACGGAATCAGCCGAGGCGGTGCGTTATCAGGCCAAAGTGGAAGAGATCCCGGTGGCTTAAGGCAGCTTTTTCCCCTGTCACGCGCAACTTGCCAAAGGCGCAGTGGTGGAAGAAGTTCCGGTGGCATAAACAAGGCATCTTGCCAGCTTGCAGGCTTGAGCGTACAACTCAGAGTGCGGTCGTTATCCCTAACTCGACCGCATGGAGCCGATATGAAATTACTCGCGTTAATTCTGGCAGTCTCCTCAGTGCCGGCCTTGGCAGCAGACATGAGCGCCGCAAAGGTTTCCGGTTATATCGGAGACTCCAAGTGCGGAGCCGCGCACAATGCCAGCGCCCCGAATGGCGACTGCGTAAAGAAGTGCATCTCCGAAGGTGCCAAGCCGGTCTTCGTGGATGACGCAAAGAAGGATGTCTATACGATAGACAATCCGGATGCGGTCACGGGCCACTATGGCCACCACGTCAGCGTCATCGCCAAGGAAAACGACACGGATAAGACCATCCACATTGCCAAGGTCACCATGTTGGCGGATCAGGGTAAGCCCGCCGGTCCTTCCGAAATGCACTAGAGCCCTTGCTTCGGGCCAGGATGCCAGAGCACCCATCTATCTGCTAAGGTGGGAAAGTATGGCTAAGGCATCCTGGAACGGCAAAGTTATCGCAGAGAGCGATACGACAGAATTGGTTGAGGGCAATATTTACTTCCCGGAGAGCTCCCTCAAGCGGGAGTTTTTCCGCCCCAGCTCCACAATTTCTACCTGTCCCTGGAAGGGACAAGCCCGCTATTACAGTCTCCTGGTGGACGGTCAGGAGAATCAGGACGCTGCCTGGTACTATCCGGATCCCAAGCCGGCTGCCCGCAACGTCAAAAATCATGTAGCTTTCTGGCGCGGAGTTGAAGTCGAGAAGTAAGCGGGGCGCAGTTGCCCTGCTGCTCGGCGCGATCCTTTTCCCACCCTGCAGACTAGGTGCTCAGCCGCGCGATCTTGAGGTGCTGCAGCGTCTGGAAGAAGATTATCTGCGGGCTGAAATTGAAGACGATACCGCCATCGCATCGGTAGTCCTGGCAGACGATTTCGTAGGTCTGCGCGCGGACGGGACGAGTTCGAGTAAAACGGACGTTTTAAACAGCCTGGCTCGCCACGACCGGCGGCGCGAACCCTACCAAATCACGGCAACCAACATGCGGGAGCACCTGTTTGGCGACACCGCTTGCTTGACCTACACCAAGGTGTACACCAGGCTCGGGAGCCAGGGGGCATTTAGTGAGAATGTGCTGCATGTCCTTATCCGGCGGAACGGTGTTTGGCGGCTGCAGTTAAGTAGTCCGGTGCCGGCGCCCCACAAGTGATATCTCAAAGCATTCGGTAGCCCCGACTTGGGGTGGCCCGATATTTCGCCCGTTTTTGGCGAGATGTGGGAAGTGAACGAATGCTGAGAGCGGCGCCCGGAGGTCTAAGCAGACCCTCGACGGTCTCTACCAGAACATCTGTCGATTCCCACATCTCGCCAAAAAGCGGCGAGATACCCGGATTTCCTGCTGGAGGCTTCGAAGGGCATCTGCGTGTGCGGCTTTCTTCACGGAAAGCCGCATGGAATTCATAGTCCCAGCAATGCTCACAGGAAATCCGGGGATGTGGGGCACCCGAAGTCGGGGCTACCGAGCGCTGACGTCCGGGGAGTCACGGAATCGATTCCCCGTCTGAATCCGGGTATGGCTTTTTTTGTTTCGCTTCTCCTTCTCTGGGATAATGAAGCCTCTGGCAGGCCACAGCACCGCGTATCCCCGATGAAGCCGATCGAACTGGCATTGACCCCGACGCGCAACCGTCGCCTGAATGAAGTCACCGGCATGGTGCTGCTTGTCGCCGCAAGCCTCCTTTTCCTCGCACTGGCGTCCTACCACCCGACCGACCCGTCGCTGAATACAGTCGCTGCCAGCCAACAGGTGCAAAACTGGACCGGGCTGATCGGAGCGACCATCAGTGACCTGCTCTTGCAGGTCGAAGGAGTCGCCGCATTCTTCCTACCTTTAGTATTGGGAGCCGTGGGCTTGACCTGGTTACGCTCGCAGCCGGCCGGTTCCCCCAGCGCCAAAGTTTCGGGCGCCTTGCTCTATCTGGTGTTTGCCCCGGCGATGTTCGGCCTGTTTCCTGGCCATCTTCGCTGGATGCATGCTCTGCCGTTGGAAGGCCTGACCGGCCGCCTGGTAGTGGACAGCCTGGTGCACTACCTGAATGTACCCGGCGCCGCCATCGTGATCGTGAGCATGGTGGTCATCGCTCTCTACCTCTCCACGACCTTCAGCTTCAGCACCGCTCAGCAATGGATGGCCGTGCGCTTCGCCTTCCTCGCGGCATGGCGTGACCGCATTCGGAACCGGCGGGCAGCCTGGGCCACACACCGGGCGGAGAAACTTGCACTCAAACGCGAGGCCATAGCCCTCAAAGCTGCGGCGAAAGCCGCCCGCAAGCCGGCGCTGCGGGTGCAGGTACAACAAGAAGACGAAGAGTCGATTCCCAGCGTACGCCGCAGTGCGTTTCAGGAAGTCAGCATCCCGGAAGCCGCTCCGACTCTCTGGAACAAGATGCCGCGCACGAGTATCCCCGACCCCGAACCGGAAATGGAGCCGGAACCAGAGGAAATTGTCGAACCGAAGCTCGTGCAGGCACCGCAACCAGCTGCAATTTCGGTAAAGAGCCGGGCGGATGCCGAGGTCAAGAAGGTCACCGTTGCTCCCCGCTCCGTCAGCGGTTTCCGTCTACCCCCGAGCACGCTACTGCACCGCAGCGATGAGTCTCAAATCATCCGCGAAGAAGACCTGCGCAGCGAGGCCAAGATTCTGGTCGAGAAATGCGCTGAGTTCGACGTGCGCGGACAAGTGGTGCAGATTAACCCTGGCCCGGTGGTGACTACGTTTGAGTTCCGCCCCGAAGCGGGCGTCAAGTACAGCCGCGTAACCGGTCTGGCCGAAGATCTATGCTTGGCCATGCGCGCTGAGAGCATCCTGATCGAACGCATGGCCGGCAAGAGCACGGTGGGTATCCAGGTGCCGAATCACGACCGGGAAACCATCTGGCTGCGGGACGTAATCGAATCGGAGAATTTCAGCCAGACCAAGTCAAAACTGACGCTGGCCATGGGCAAGGACATCAACGGCCGCATTGTGACCGCTGACCTGGCAACCATGCCGCACGTGCTGATCGCCGGCTCTACCGGTAGCGGCAAATCGGTCGCGATCAACGCCATGATCATGTCGGTGCTGTACAAGGCGACGCCGCAGCAGGTGCGGTTGATCCTGGTGGATCCGAAGCGGGTGGAGTTGGGCATGTACGAGGGAATTCCCCACCTGTTTACGCCCATCATCACCGAGCCGAAGCTGGCGGCCAACGCGCTGCGCAACGCAGTGCGCGAGATGGAGCGGCGGCTGAAGCTTCTGGCCTCGCGCAGCGTGCGCAACATCGACCAGTTCAACAAGCTCTTCGACAATCAGACCCCCAGCTTGTTCGATGATGGAGAAGCGGAGCAGCCTCTGCCACACATGATCATCATCATTGATGAGTTGGCCGACCTGATGATGCTGGATAAGGCCAACGTGGAAGAGGCGATTACCCGGCTGGCGCAGATGGCGCGCGCGGTCGGCATCCACCTGGTGCTGGCAACGCAGCGACCCTCGGTGGATGTGATCACCGGCCTCATCAAGGCGAACGTGCCGACACGCATCTCATTCCGCCTGGCGACCAAGGTGGATTCCCGAACCATTCTGGATTCGAATGGCGCCGAAGCGCTGTTGGGACGAGGAGATATGTTGTTCCTGCCGCCGGGCACTTCACGGCTGCAACGCCTGCATGCCCCGTTTGTGACGGAGAAAGAAATCGCGGCCGTGGTGGGGTTCTGGAAGAACCAGGGCGAAGCACAGTATGTACCGGGATTCCTGGAATCTCCTCGCGACGAAAAGGGTCGCGACCTGGATGCGGAGCCGGAGGACGGCGAGGGCGACGACGAGTTGTTCGAGGACGCAGTGCGGCTGGTGCTGGAGTTTGGCAAGGCCTCCACTTCCCTGCTGCAACGGCGGTTGCGTATCGGCTACGGGCGGGCGGCCCACCTGATCGACATGATGGAGCGGGATGGGATTGTAGGCCCGGCGGACGGCTCGAAGCCACGAGAGATTTTGAAACCACCGGATTGGCTCAACCAGGTGGAACCGGCAATGCGGTAGGCTGGCACAGGAATCCGCAGTTAACCTCGCAAGTGAAGCCAATCCTTCTGGTAAGCGAAGCTCACGACCAGCAGCAGGACTCCCAACCCCAGGAAGCTCAGTACGCGGAAGCCCTGGCCCTGGTGGCTGATTCCGTTCAGGAAGATCGTGCCGATACTGAAAGCAAAAAGGGCTAATGCCTGCCAGCGGAGAAACGCGATGCGGCGCATAAAGCCCACGGTCATCAGCGCCGCGCCGTAGATCATGCAACAGGCACTGTAGCCGAATTGGGCCATGATGGAGCGGCGTTCGAGCTCGCCGTAGCCCCGGCACAGGTCGCTAAAAAATCGCGCTCCGCAAAACCAGTAGTGGTGTATCTCCAGGCAGACCGCCAGCACGAGCGTGAGGCCGAAGACGACGCTCGCATAGCCCTTTAACTTGCCCTCGCTTAAGAACATCACCACGGCAAAGACCGCCACTCCCACCAGGCTGGTGGCGAGCGGTTGCGTCCCCTGAATCAGGCCCTCAATAAGGGCTAGCGCAGCCAGCGTCAATATGGCGGTGGAAAAGAAACGCGTCGCCACGGCGGAAACGGCCCGGGCCAACACCAGGAGGAGGAGTCCCTCGCCGAGCCAGCAGAGGGTGACCGTTGAGCCGTGGAATTGCTGCGGAATCGCCACCGTCACGAAAAAAATGCCCAGGCCGAGATGCGTCCGGCACAGCGCAGCCTCTGCTTTTAGGCGCGCTAACACCAAGCAGGCGAGCGCCAGAGCCACGGTGGCGAACGGACGACTCGCTGTACCCAGCAGCGCCATCAACCCTACCCAGGTCGCGGCGGCATTGACGACGGGAAAGGCGATAGAGAAATCCGGCTGCAGCAGGAACGGTACTGCGGCAAACCCGGCGAATAGAGCGCTCACAAAGCAGGTAGTCAGCAACTGTGGCGGGTTCCCGATGGCGAGTGTCCAGCCGATGGAGTACCCTGCAGTTCCCAGCAGCGCCGCCCAGGCCAGCCGCTTCCAGGGGCGGCGAGCCAGCAATAGCAGTGAGCCGGCATTCAGCAATATAAGGTAGGAAAATAGAAACCAGGAGTTGCCACGCCCCACCGAGAGCAATCCCGGAGTAGCCAGACCACCAGCCAGAGCGTAGACCGCTAACACCTCGGAGTTTTGCCGCATGGCCAGGATCGCGTTGGCAATCGTTACCAAGGTCATGGCGGCAAAGATCAACCACCAGGGCGCAAGGTGAAAGACACTGGACGCAGCCCAGAGCGAGAGATAGGCGATGCTGGTGCCGAGTGCTTTGAGGCTGTAGGAAAATGCCGGGAATCCCTGGCGGCGAAACCGTTCCGACCAAACCACGAGCACCACGGAACACGCGATGCCGATCAGTATGCGAACTCCGGGGCCGATCCAATTACGGTCAAAGGCCAGCTTGAGAAACCAGGCCATCCCGATCAGCACTGCTGCAATGCCGACGCGGTTGAGCCACTGCGCACCGATCCGGGTTTCGAGCGAGAGAGCCCGCGGCGGGCCTGGCATGGTCAGCGGAGGAGGAGGAGCTGAAGGGGGAGCCGCACGCGGGAGTTCTGCCGGCGCGTGCCGCCCCTGTATCGCAGCTTCAAGGGATTCCACCCGCGCCGACAATGCCTCAATTTGCCGCCGGAGATCGTCCTCAGGAGTCATGGACCGCTCGCTCACGTTACCATCGTGTGGTCTGGTAACTCTTAAAAGTACCGTTGGACGGGAAATAGCATAAGCTTCGAAAGGAAGCCTACCACGGAGGGCATCACCCTTTGAGCACCAGGTCGACGGCTGTTGATGTCCGGCACAAGGTCTTGCTGGTAGATGACGATGCAGTCAGCCTGGAGCTTATGGCGTTGCTCCTGGCGCATGAGGGCCACCAGGTAATGCGCGCCAACGATGCCGGATCCGCCCTCGAGTTGCTGGCATCGGAGCAGGCTGCCCGACCCGATGTGATGCTGGTCGACCTGCAGATGCCAGGAGTCTCCGGTGGTCAACTGGCGGAGCGGATTCGCGCGCTCGGCATCCCCAAGCCACTGCTTTTGGCGATGAGCGCCACCGAGGTGCAGCGACAGCTGCCCGTGTTCGACGGATTTCTACTTAAGCCGCTCGCGTTAGACGAACTGCGTAAGGCCTTGAATCCGAAAAAGCGCGGCGTGCGCGCTACCCCACCTGCCCGGCCGGCAGTCCGTGCCGCCAGTGCGCAAAACTTAAATCAGAAACTGGACCCAGCCGTTGTCCGCAAGCTTCTCGGCATGATGCCGGTGGGAGCACTGCACGATACCGTGGCTGCCTGCATCGCCGATACCAGGGCCTCCATCGACATCATCAAGAAGTCTTTGGGGAATGACGATCGGGTTCGCCACTACGCTCACCGTATTAAAGGAGCGGCTGCCATGATCGGCGCCACCCACCTCGCCAATGTCGCCGGAGGACTTGAAGCAGGGGGTGACAAAGGAGCGGCCACCGTGCACGTTTTAGATGATTTAGTCAACGCATGTAACGAGTTGGAGCGTATGCTCTCTGCAGGTAAATTCACCAACACCCAGGGCCCCCATGACAACCACAACGATCGCAGCGACACCTAAAACCAGCAACGACCGCGTTCACCAGATACGTATCGTCATTGCCGACGACCACCCAGTAGTCCGCATCGGCGTCCGCAACATGTTGCAGAGCGATGCCAGCCTCGACGTTATTGGCGAGGCATCGGATGGCGACGAAGCGATCACCCACACGCTGGAACTGCTGCCGGACATTCTGCTGCTCGATCTGCAGATGCCCCGTTTGCCTGGTCTGGAAGCGATGCGGGCCATCATGAGTGGTTCCCCGACGGTCAAGATCCTGTTGTTGACCAGCACCATTACGACGCAACAGATTATTGAGGCGCTGCAGATTGGCGCTCGCGGTATCGTGCTCAAAGACGCGCTGGCCGATCATCTCACCACCGCCATCCGGGCAGTCTCTTCCGGCGATTATTGGATCGGTGGCAAGCGCGTAGTCAACCTCGTCGGTGCCCTGCACGAACTCATGCAGCAGGCGGCCGTACCAGAGCGGAAAACCTACGGTCTTACACCCCGGGAACTGGAAGTTGTGGGCTGTATCGTCGAAGGTTGCAGCAATCGCGACATCGCCAAACAGTTCAGCATCTCGGAAGAAACCGTGAAGCGGCACTTGTCGAACATCTTCGACAAGACGGGTGTCTCTACCCGCCTGGAATTGGCCCTCTTCGCCATCGCCCACCAGCTCGTCGCTCTGCAAAACTAACTTCGCTCTTCCTACGCAGGTAACCTCCTGGATTTACAATCCAGGAGGTTACCCGACGCCTGCCTTCCAAACTGCATCCAAGTTCGGGTGGGACCACGCCACGAACGGAGATACGAAACCATGAATCCAGCACGTCTGCTTTTGGTAGCCTTCCTTTGCGTTGCCCCCGTTGTCCAGGCGCAGGAAATGAGTCCCACCGCGCAGCAACAACAACCGATCATGCCAACCGAGGGAGCCAACAACGTTCCCCTCTATAAAATCCAGGTGGTCGGCCGCGATATCCCAGCTATCAATTACTGGCACCGCAGTGGAAGCACCAAGATCGGATTTGAAGGAACCAGCCTCCTGCCGCAGGGTAAGGGCGAGGCGACCGTATCGAGCAAAGGACAGACCTTCATCGACGCGAAGTTTGAGGGCATGGTGCCGGCCAATAGCTTTGGTCCAGAGTATCTGACCTACGTATTGTGGGCGATCACCCCACAGGGCCGCCCGGTGAACCTGGGCGAGGTAATGCCCGGCAACACCAAGGCAGAGATGAAAGTGACCACCGCGCTGCAACAGTTTGCGTTGATCATCACCGCCGAGCCTTACTTTGCCGTCAGCACCCCCAGCGACCTGGTGGTCCTGCAGAATACGGTGAACAAGAACAAGACGACCGGCATCATCGACGTGGTGAACGTGCATTTCAACTTGCTGCCGCGGGGCGCTTACGTGATGCAGACGACCTCGGGTCAGCAATCGGTGCTGAATCCGGTGAAGCCGAATGATAAGTCACCGCTGCAGCTCTACGAAGCGATCAATGCGGTGCAAATTGCCGAGGCTACCGGCGCAGCGAAATATACTCCCGACATTCTTGCCAAGGCCAAGCAGGAGCTGCAAAACGCTCAGGACATGGCCAACAACAAGAAGAGCGACCGCAAGCAGATGATCACCTACGCGCGTGGAGCGGTGCAGGACGCCGAGGATGCGCGTGTTAGCACTCTGCGCAAGATTCAGGAAGAGAAGGCGCGCCAGCAGCAGATGGCGATGCAGCAGGCCCAGGCGGAAGCCCAGCAAGCCCAGGCAGCGGCGCAGCAGGCCCAGATTGAAGCCCAGCAGAAGGCTCTTCAGGCAGCCCAGGCGGACGCGCAGCGTGCCCAGGCCGAAGCTGCGGCAGCCAACGCCAGGGCAGCCCAGGCTGCGGCGGAGCACAGCGCGCAGGCGGCCACCAACCAGACCGAAGAGATGCGCGAGCGTCTCAAGGCGCAGTTGAACCAGGTGCTGCAGACCCAGGAAACAGCCCGTGGATTGATCGTCAATCTGTCCGATGTTCTGTTCGATACCGCCCGCTACACCCTCAAGCCGGATGCTCGCGAAAAGTTGGCTAAGGTCTCGGGGATCCTGCTCGCGTATCCGGATTTGAAGGTACAGGTCGAGGGATACACCGACAGCGTCGGCGGGGACGAATACAACCAGACGCTTTCGCAACATCGCAGCGACACCGTTCGCGACTACCTCGTGTCGCAAGGGGTATCGGGTGCGAATATCACCTCCACCGGGTACGGCAAGAACGACCCGATTGCGGATAACGCGACCGCGGCCGGCCGGGCACAAAATCGCCGGGTTAACCTGGTCGTCTCGGGTACTGCCATCGGCGTGCAGCAAAGTGCACCGACAGAGACGGCTCCGCCGCCGCCGTCGGGAGTCAGCAATCCTCCGCAGTAGATTTCGTCTATTGGGTTTCGCGACGACCGGGCGCATAGGATTCTCCTATGCGCCCACATTATTTGTAAGAGGAGATGAGCATGCAGATCGCGTTGCTGGGTTTGGGAAAAATGGGAATTCCCATTTCCGGGTGGCTACGGAAGAGTGGGCATCCGCTCACAGTTTGGAACCGAACCCCAACCGCGGATTCGGCAAGTACTGCAGCCGAGGCGGTAAAGGGGAAATCCATCGTCTTCACCGCTCTTAGCGATGATGCGGCCACGGCTGCGGTGACCTTCGATGAGGACGGAATCCTACAGGCTATGGAGCCCGGGACGATCCATGTCTCTCTCTCCACCATCAGCGTTGCTCTATCCCGGCGGCTTGGGGAAGCACACCAGCAACACGGTCAGCACTTTGTCGGCGCACCGGTATTCGGGCGGCCTCCGGTTGCGGAGCTGGGTAAGCTGTGGATTGTGGTTGGGGGAGCTGCGGCGGCGGTGGAACGGGTTCGTCCTCTGCTCGAAACCTTCAGCCGCGGGTTGACCGTTGTCTCCGACCAACCGTGGCGTGCTCACGCACTCAAATTAGGCGGCAATTTCATGATCGCCGCCATGATTCAGGCCATCAGCGAGGCGACGATCTTTGCCGAAGCGCAGGGTCTGGATCGGGATCTCTTCCTGGAGACGGTGAACAGCGCACTCTTCCAGAGCGCCTTGTATGCGGCTTACAGCCAGGTCATACTGCACCCTCCCCCAGTTCCGGGGTCAACGGTCGCCATCGGCAGCAAAGATGTCGGATTATTTCGCGAGGCAGCAGCGGCGGAGAAACGGCATCTGCCGCTGGCAGACTACATCGCTCTGCAACTGCATCGTGCGCAGGAATCTGGGATGAATGCGGAAGAATGGGCGGTTGGACAATACCGCATCACCGACTCGATCGCCCAGTTAGTCGAGGCGAGCAATACGGGATTCGATATCGGCTAACGCGGCTTCGAGGGCTGCTCTGCGTACTGGACTCGAAGTGCGCTCCGACAAAATGCGCTCGCGCTGCAGATCAAGTTCCTGCATTTGCCGCACGCGCTTTGCCTGTGCGATGCCATCTTGCTTTTTCGCGTCCTGCGACGCCCCGGTTACAGGATCCGCGATTGATTGTTGCTCTTCGACAGCCTTGCTTTCCCAGCCACGCGCCATGCCTTAATGGTACGTCATGCTGGGTGCGCCTTACAGCATTAAGATTCAGTTTGCGGACATGCGGGGTTCATTGTCAGTACCGCGGTTTTTGTGCGGCGCCCCTGGCCGGGGTTTGAGCGAAGTTCAGGAGGAAATGATGAAGGCATGGCGAATCAATAGTTTCGGTATCGATCAACTGGCGTTGGATGACCTGCCGGAACCGCAGCCTGGCCGGGGAGAAGTCTTGGTGAAGGTGCACGCGGTCTCCCTCAATTACCGGGATCTGCTCATGGTGCGCGGTCACTACAACCCCAAAATGGCCCTGCCGCGGATTCCCTGCTCCGATGGAGCGGGCGAGATCGTCGCCGTGGGAGAAGGCGTAAGCACCGCCAAGCCAGGCCAACGCGTAGCCGGCATCTTTATGCAGCGCTGGCTGGATGGACCGCCGTCCAGTGAAACCACTCCAGCCGCCCTCGGCGGGGACGTGGATGGCATGCTGGCGGAGTATGTCGTTTTGCCGCAAAGCGGGGTGGTGTCGATCCCCGAACATCTCTCCTACGCCGAGGCGTCGACCCTGCCGTGCGCAGGTGTAACCGCGTGGAATGCCCTTACCAACGTGAATCCGGTAAAGCCGGGGGACGTTATCGTGACCCAAGGCACCGGCGGAGTTTCCGTCTTCGCCCTGCAATTCGCAAAATTGATGGGCGCGGCCGTGCTCGGAACCTCGAGTAGCGATGAAAAGCTGCAGCGGGCCCGCACCCTGGGACTTGATGCCGGGCTCAATTACCGCCAAACCCCGGAATGGGCGAAGTGGGTGCTCAGGCAGACCGGAAACCGAGGCGCGGACCTGATCGTGGAGGTAGGGGGAGCCGGGACCTTCGGCCAATCCCTGCAGGCGGTCCGCACCGGCGGCACGGTGGCTCAGATCGGAGTCCTGAGCCAATCCAACCAGCCGCTGCCGATCGCGCCGCTACTGCATCGGCAAATCCGGGTACAGGGCGTCTATGTCGGGTCGCGGGCCCACTTTGAGGCCATGAACCGGGCGGTGACGGCGCATCGGCTGGTCCCGGTGGTGGATACGGTATTTTCGTTTGGGGAGGCCCGGGAGGCCCTTTCCCGCATGGAAAACGGCTCCCATTTTGGGAAGATTGTGATCCAAATCATCGCCTAAAACGTTCTTTTAGTGAGTCGGAGGGTGCCGTATCTGCTTGAATCTATTACATCCCGAGGAAGTAACCCACTTTCGGGTTATCAGATAGGACAAAAGCTGTATTTTCCCTACGACAAACGCGACATTTTCGTGCAGAATGCATCTTAACAGTACGAAATTAAGTGACATCCCGGCCAGTTGAAGAGGGGCCTGATTTTATGACTTGGATACAAACACTGCTTGGTTTTTTCTACGATATTATCTTTGGCTGCCGCCACTGGAGTCAGACGCGTCCGTTCACCCTGGAACAGCAGACCTATAAGGTTTGCCTGGACTGCGGGAAGCAGATCTTTTACTCGACGGAGCGTATGACGCCTTTGAGCGCCCGCGAAGTGCGCCGCATGAAGGCCGCCGCGATGCCCGTCACTATGATCGACACCTCGCTGTCGAACGACGGCTTCCTTACCCGGCGCGCGAATAAATCGAACGCGGCTGCCTGAAGTCAACACGCTTAGCTCGCAGAAGACCAAGCTCCGTATCCCTGGGCGCACTATCAGAGCCCGATACGGAGCTTCTTTCTGTCCCTGCACACGTCATGGTGGGAAACGCTGAGATACTCTCTTCATGATCGTTGACATCCGCGGCCTGACCAAGGTGTATGCCGAAAAGCAGCGGGTGGTCGCGGTCGATGGCATCGATCTTTCGGTCGAACAGGGAGAGATTTTTGGCTTGCTGGGTCCGAACGGTGCCGGCAAGACGACCACGATCAGTATCGCCACGACACGAGCTTTGCCCAGCAGCGGCCAGGTGATGATTGCCGGCATCGATGTGGTTTCCCGGCCGGCGGCCGCGCGGCGGAATATGGGGGTGGTCCCGCAGTACAACACCCTCGACCGCTCGCTCACGGTTTTCGAGAATCTGTATTTTCATTGCCGTTATTTCGGCTTTTCCAGCGCCGACTCCAAGAGCCGCGCGGAACAGCTACTGACACAGTTTCATTTACAGGAGCGGGGGGCGAGCTTTCCCACGCAACTCTCCGGCGGGTTACAGCAGCGGGTACAGATTGCGCGTGCGATTGCTCACCGGCCGGCGGTTCTGTTTCTTGATGAACCGAGCGCGGGACTCGATCCGCAAAGCCGCATCGCCATGTGGGATGCGGTCAAGGGCCTCGGCGGCGAAGGCATCACCGTGGTGCTGACCACGCACTACATGGAAGAAGCAGACGCTATCTGCGACCGGGTGGCCATCATGGACCATGGCAGGATCCTGGCCCAGGATACGCCGGAGTTGCTGAAGACCACGCTGGGCGCGGAGAGCATCTTCGAGCTCAAGCTGCGGCAAATGGAAGGCGCTCCTGAACTGGTGAAGACACTCGAGGGCCTGCCCCGGGTCGCGTCGGCAGAACTGATCAGCGATGGGGTGCGTGTGTTTGCCCAGGGCACCGACGGCTTGCTGGCGCAAATTGTGCAGGCGGCGCAAAGTCTTGGCCTGCGCGACCTGTCGATCAACGAGCCCAGCCTCGAAACGGTGTTCATCCGCCTCACCGGGAGGGATCTGCGTGAGTAGTTTCGTTGGGGCTTTTCTGGGGCTTATGCTGCGCGACCTGCGGGTGCTGCGGCGGGAACTGGCGCCCTTTGCGGTGCGCATCATCATGCAACCGCTACTGTTTCTTTTCGTCTTCACCTACGTTTTTCCCCACATGGGGCACGGCGATCCCATGCCGGTGAGCGGTGCGAGTTTTGCGACCATTCTGCTACCCGGCCTGATGGCAGTAGCGATCATGTTCAGCGGGATCTCCGGGGTCGCGCTGCCCCTGTCGCAGGAATTCGGCATTACGCGGGAAATCGACGACCGCGTGATGTGTCCCTTGCCGGTGGTCGCCGTAGCCATAGAGAAAATGTGTTTCAGCGCGTTGCAGTGCATGTTTGCGGCGTTGCTGGTGGTGCCGCTGGCTTACTTCATTCCCGCGGTGCCGGTGAAGCCGCAGGTAGACAACTGGCCATTAGCCATCCTGGTGCTGATTCTTTCGAGCCTGGTCGCCAGTGGGCTGGGATTAGCCATCGGGTCCAATATCAAGCCGCAGCAGATCGGGTTGGTGTTCTCGATTGTGGTGATTCCGATCACTTTTCTGGGCTGCGTGTACTATCCCTGGGGATATCTCGATCACCTGCGCTGGCTGCAGATTCTGGTGTTGATCAACCCCATCGTGTATATGAGCGAGGGGCTGCGCGCGGCCCTCACGCCCGGTATCCCGCATATGCCCGCCCCGCTTATCATTTTGGCCCTGCTGTTGTCTCTGGCCATTTTGGGGAGTATCGGCATCCGCGGTTTCCTCAAACGCGTAATTTCATAGAGCGCCTGGCCTTGCCTGACTTATCCTTACGTTGGCCGTAGCCTTGGCGCGGTTTCGTTCGTCCTATGAAGCGGCAATGCGGAAACCCAGTCTCCAGCTCCTGGTTCCTGCTCTACCCCTCCTTCTCCTGCTCGCTGCCGGTTGTGGAGCCGTAAGCTCCGCCTCGGCCCCGATCCCCGGGGGGCTGGTGATATACGCCGCAAAACCTGCCATCGATACCACCACCACCGATCAGCTCACAGCTCGATTCGCTGCCGGGACAACGGGCAGCGTCAAGTGGGCGATTGCCGGTGGCCAGAATGACCCTGCGCTGGGCCAGGGGGCGATCAGCCAGACCGGGGCCTATACGCCGCCGGCGCTGCTCTCCCGCGACCAGGTGCAAATCAGGATCACAGCGACCTCAGAGGCGGCGGCATTGACCGCCGGCTATACGCTGACAGTGACGCCGGGCTTTGCCCAGGTGCTGACGCCAGAGACGGCGAGCCTGGCTCCAGGCGGAACCGTCCAGGTGTCGGGGGTGCTTGCCGAGATCAACGGGGGCACTGTCCACTGGTCGCTCAGCACCACGGCGACGGGCGAGGTCGATCCGGGAGACAGCTATGGCAGTCTGAGCGAGGCAAAGTGCTCGCACTCCACCCGCACCTACACCACCTGCACCGCGACCTATACTGCCCCGCGCGCGATTCCTGCGGGCAGCCCATCAGTCTTTGTGGTTGGGCTGGCGGGGGGAAATCGCCACTCCGCCGCCGGGTTGCACATTTTGTTAAACGCGGCGGGGTTCGAGAGCTCGGGGCTGCAAAATCAGGCGGCACAGACCGGTTACGTGGAAATGGGCTCTTCCGGCGGGAACGCCAACGATTACGACTCCAAACGGGTCGGCGGCAGCGAATACGTGAATGACTGCTGCGGCGGAACCCTGGGAGCGCTGGTCTCCGACCGGAGCAGCAATCTGTTCATCCTGAGCAACAATCACGTGCTGGCGGAATCGGACCAGGCGCGGGCCGGCGATACCATCGTGCAGCCGGCGCTGGTGGACCTGAACTGCAATCCCCAGGCGGGACGCACGGTAGGGGCACTGCGCACCGTGGTGCCACTCGAAAGCAAGCAGACCAATGTGGATGCGGCGTTGGCAGCGGCAACCCCGGCGGTCGACGGCAGTGGGGCGATCCTGCAGTTGGGACCAGCGGTCAACGGGATCCTGACCCCGGCGGCCCCGGCGGCGGGCAGCGGCGAGCCGTTGACCGCGGATCTGCTCGGCCAGTTGCGGGTGGTGAAGAGCGGGCGGACCACGGGGCTCACGTGTTCGACCGTGAATACAGTGAACCTCAGCGTGCAGGTGGACTACTACTACGATTGCGCCGAGACCAAGCCGTACTACACCAAGACCTACGTCAACCAGATCGGGATGCCGGGAGCGAGTTTCGCGGATAGCGGGGACTCGGGAGCCTTGGTCATGGACGCCGCCAACGCAGAGCCGGTGGGCCTGTTTTTTGCCAGCGGCGCGGACGATAGCAACCACGGGTTTAGCGTAGCCAACCCGATCCAGGACGTCCTCAACGAACTGGGGGAGGCGAGCCATATCGATGGGCTGCAGATCGCGGGTGGCTCGCAGCACCCCATCACCTGTTCCAATTTCGATGAGCACACGCCGCCAGTGACCCGGTATGTGAACCCGCTGCAGAAAGCAGCGGCAAAGGCGGCGATCGAGTTGGCAGGACCCCTGCTCGCCAGACCTGAGATATTGGGGCTCTCCCCGGGCACGAGCCTGGATAACCCAGGCGAGGCGGCGGTGATTGTCTACGTGGATAAGAACAAGCCAGGCGGGGCTGTGCCCCCGGTGGTGCGTGGCGTGCGGACGCAGGTGATCGCGACGGATATAGCAAGTATGAGCGCCGGGACGGAGGCGGCAACCCTGGGTCAGGTGGAGGGGATCCATTTGCCGGCAGAGACTCTGCGATCGGCGGCGGCGGTGCAGCGGCAGGTGGTGTCGCGGTTGATGGCCGACCCGGCGTTCTTTGGCGTGGGCGTCACCCAGAGCTACGACAATCCGTCCGAAGCAGCGCTGCTGGTGCTCGTGGACCTGACCCGGACCCCGCAGTCGATGCCGGCCGTCGTGGGCGGCCTGCGGGTGCGGTACCTGCGGGTGAACCGGCTGCATGTCACGCGGTCAAAGCTGGCGCCCGTGAGTGTGGCCCCGCGCTGCACCGTTCCCTAGCCGTCGCTTTTACGTAAAGCCATTCAATAGCCCGACTGGGGGACTCCTGTTCATGGCCACCGGAAGTATGTCTTCCGCCATTCTGGGTCGTGGCTACCATTGCGTCGGTGAAGCATCCGCGCGTAAATCGGCTGCATGTCACCTTTCCCTAGCCGTCTCTTTTTTGTAAAGCCTTCGGTAGCCCCGACTTGGGGTGCCCCACATCTCGCCAACACCGGGCGAGATGTGGGAATTAGCGGATGCCCAAGGGAAAGACTTCAAAAGTTAAGCAGACTTCCAGGCACCGCAGCGGGGCAACCGCTCCCTTCCCACACCTCGCCAAAGGCACGCGAGATATGGGCACCCCCGCTCATACCCGCCGGAAGTATGTCGTCAGGCGGTTTGGGTTGCTGCGACCATGGTTTGCGATGGAGGTTCCCCAATGCCGGCCTCGGGGAAAAAGAGCATGAAGACTGTGCCGGAGGGGCGGCGGCTTTCGTCAGCGGGACGGCTGGCTACACGGACGGTCGCATTGTGCTTGGCGAGGATCTCGCTGCTCACCCAGAGGCCCAGGCCGGTGCCGGTGCTCTCCTTGGTGGTGAAGAAGGGCTCGAAGATCCGCTGGCGCGTCTCCGGAGTCATACCGCAGCCATTATCAGCAACGAACACGCGAACCCCGAGGCCGCCGTCAACCCAGGAATGCGATCGCCGCACCGTAAGCCAAATATGGCCGCCAGTAGCCACCGCGTCGATGGCGTTGCCAATCAGGTTCGCGAATAGCTGGCGCAGCTCTCCGGAAAAGCAAAAAAGCTCAACATCGGTTTCGCCGCGACGGAAAACCTCAATCTGTAACGCCATTAGCCGTCCCTTGTTGAGGGTCAGCACGGAGTCGAACAGCTCTCCAATATTGGTCATCATCGGCGACGTCGACTGGCGGTAGAACCGCAGGGTTTGTTGCGTCATCTCCGCTACGCGGGAGATCTCATGCTGAGCCAGCTCGGCATAGGCGACCGCCTGATCGTCGAGCGAGGGCTGGTGGCGGAGTAAGTACAGCAGGTTGGTCACCGCTTCCAACGGATTGTTGATCTCGTGGGCGATCGAAGCGGCCAGCCGGCCGGCCGCGGCCAGCTTCTCGGTCTTGCGCAGCGCCTCTTCCGCCCGCTTGCGCTCAGTAGCCTCTACCGCGATGGCGCCCACCCAGCGCACCGCCTCCGAGGTCGTCTTCACCGGGTAGACGTTGATAATCCAACTGCGTTCCTCGGCCGTCTCAGCGGAAATGGGAGTATCCAATTCCAATTGCGCCACCGGCTCACCGGTCTCAAAGACCTGCTGAATGGCCGCCTCCAGCACGTCCGCAGCGGGCCCGGGGAGCATGGCATCAATAGTGCGGCCCAGATGATGGCTGATGGGCACTCCGTTCATCCCGGCCAGGAACTGGTTTACACGAACATAGCGAAATTTCCGGTCAAAAAACGCAAAGCCGATGGGCGCGTTCTCGAGCATGGAATCCAGCAGCGCCAGGGTGTCGCTCAGCCCGGCTCTCTGCTCCTCCATCGAGGTCACCATCAGGTTGAAAGCGCGGGTAAGGTCGGCGGATTCGTTGGCGGACGTGACTTCGAGAGGAAAGCCCTCCTTGGTTTGCGGATCGCGAATAAGCGCGCGGGTGGCGGCGAGCAAGGCACGCATCGGCCGGGTGATGGAACGGGCCAGCGAGCCGGCAATGATCGCCGTTCCCAGGGCGCCCAAACCGGCAAAGAGGATGGTGATGCGGATGAGTGAGTAGATTTCCTGCCAGGCGGCGCTTGCGTCCTCATACACCCAGGCATAGCCGCTGAGCTGGCCACCCACATGGACCGGGAGGACGGCCTCGCGGGCTCCCCCTGGAATGCGGAACAGATCGGCCGCTCCGTGATCCTCCAGGTGCCTTTTTTCCAGGCGGGTCAATACGTCCTTGCCGTCCATCGTGGGATCGCTGCTGGCGATGACGCGGCCATTGACGTCGGTGACCAGTGCAGCGCGGACGCTGGGAGAATTGGTCATGGCCCGCAGGATTGGTTCCAGGTATTGCGTCTGGCCCTGGGCCAGCGAGTCCTGGCTTTGCAGTGCGAGTTGGCGCACCTCGGAATCCAGACGCGCACGCGCACGCTCGTGGATCTCTGTGGCCTGTTCGCGCACCAGCAAAATGGCGAACGTGACCACCAGCAGACCCTCGAAGAGGATGAGACCGGAGATAAGCTGGCCTCGAATGGAACGAGGCTTGAGCCAACTCATAAGGCTCCACCTTTTTCTCGCAGCGCCGTAGGGGTAAACCGTACTTGTCCAAGTTACAGAAAAGCGGGGTTACATAAAAGCGATGAACCGCGCTAGCCGACCTTGACCGAAGTCCGGTCGAGCTTGGCTTCGATATCCTGGGCAATCTGACGGCCATGGAATCGGCCGTTCTCGATAAAGATTTCGTTGGTGCGATTGCCGGCAACGATCACTCCGGCAAGATAGAGACCGGGGATGTTGCTTTCGAGCGACTGCGGATCGCAGGCTGGGCACCGGTCCTCTCCCTCCATCTGTACTCCCACCGCAGCCAGAAAATCAAAATCGGGATGGTATCCCGTCAAGGCAAAGACAAAGTCATTCTCCAGGGTTAAGACGCCCTGGGGAGTGAGCAGGTCTACAGAATCTTCCGTAATTCGGGTGACCGCGGTGTTGAAGTAGGCCGCAACCTCACCGTTCTTGATGCGGTTGTTGATGTCGGGGAGAATCCAGTACTTGACGTGGTGATGCATGGCGTCACCGCGATGCACCAGGGTTACGTGGGCGCCGTGGCGCCAAAGGTCGAGAGCAGCAATTGCTGCGGAGTTCTTACCTCCAATCACCAGCACCTTCTGGTCATAGAAGGGATGCGGATCGTGGTAATAATGCAACACCTTAGGTAGCTCTTCGCCGGGAATCTCCAGGTAATTGGGCAGATCGTAGTAGCCGGTGGCGAGGATCAGCTTGCGGGCGTTATAGGAGCGTTTACGGCCGAACTGGTCGACGGTGCTGACGCTGAAATCGCCATCTTCGCCGGTGATTGCCGTCACGGTTTGATACTGCCGCAATTCCAGCTCGTAGTGCTCGGCGACTTTGCGGTAGTACTCCAGTGCTTCGTTGCGGGTGGGCTTCTGATTGGGGCTGGAAAAGGGCATATCGCCGATCTCGAGCAACTCCGGAGTTGTGAAGAACGTCATGTTCGAGGGGTAATGGAAAAGCGAGTTGCAGAGGCATCCCTTATCGACCATGACGGTGCTCAAGCCAGCGCGCTGCGCCTCGATCGCGCATGCCATTCCCGTAGGACCTGCGCCGACTACCAGTACGTCGAAGTTTTCCGTGTCGCATGCGCGGCCAGCCTGCATGCCTCTAGATTAGACGATTGGCTGCGGCTGCGGTACCCCCGTTATAATCGACTCTTTTACAGGAGCTACAGACCCATGGCTGATGTTCGCAAGGAAAAAGACTCGTTAGGTTTCGTCGAGGTTCCCGCCAAGGCCTATTACGGGGCACAGACGGCCCGCGCGGTAGAGAACTATCCCATTTCCGGGTTACGCGCCTATCCGCAGCTGATCAGCGCCCTGGGCATGGTGAAGCGGGCGGCAGCGGAGGCCAACAAGGAGCTTGGCCTCGTCGACGCTAAGCGCGCCGATGCGATCATTCAGGCGGCCCAGGAAGTGATTGACGGCAAGTGGAACCGGGAGTTCGTCGTCGATGTTTTTCAGGCGGGCGCGGGCGTCAGCTTGCATATGAACTCCAACGAGGTGATCGCCAACCGGGCGAACGAGATTCTGGGAGGTAAGCTGGGCGAATACGCGAGCGTCCACCCCAACGATCACGTGAACTACGGCCAGTCGACCAACGATGTCTTCCCCACCGCCATGCGGCTCTCGACGCTGATCGCACTGGAAGGGCTTTACCCGGTGCTGGATGCGTTGGCCGGTACCTTCGCGGCAAAGGCCAAAGAGTTTCACGGCATCATGAAGTCAGGCCGCACGCACATGCAGGATGCGGTGCCGATGCGGCTGGGGCAGGAGTTTGCCGCGTATGGACTGACCCTGGAGAAGGGCCGCAAGTTCCTGGAAACGACGTCCGACGGCCTGCGCGAGTTGGGTCTCGGCGGGAGCGCCGTAGGCACCGGGATCAACACCCATCCGGACTACCGGGTAAAGGCGATTGCCAATCTGGCCCGCATCTCGAAGCACGCACTGGAGCCGGCCGAGGACATGCGATGGGCGATGCAGTCCAATGCATGCATGGGCGAGGTGAGCGCCGCGTTGCGCGGAATCGCACTGGAAGTGATCCGGATATCGAATGACATCCGCATGCTTAGCTCGGGACCAAATACCGGGTTTGCGGAGATTTACCTGCCGAGCCTGCAGCCGGGATCGTCGATCATGCCGGGCAAGATCAACCCGGTAATTCCTGAACTGGCGGCCATGGTGTGCTTTCAGGTGATTGGGAGCGACACTACAGTGGCGTATGCCGTACAGGCCGGGCAGTTGGAGTTGAACGTGATGATGCCCAGCATGGCTTATAACGTGCTGAAGAGCATCACCATTCTGTCCAGCATGCTGCGGCAGTTCGATGAGAAGTGCATCCGTGGGATTACCGCCAATGAGGCGCGATGCCAGATGTATGCCCAAAGCACCGTCTCGCTGGCTACGGCGCTGAATCCCTATATCGGCTATGCCAGGGCGGCTGAGATTGTGAAGGAGTCAGTTGCTACCGGGCGATCCATCATTGACATTGCCCGGGACCGGAAGCTGCTCAGCGAAGAAGAGATTGCCGAGATTCTCGATCCGGTGAGAATGACCGAGCCGCAGTACCCGCTGGATGTGGCGAAGGAACGGGATAAGGCTGTTACCGCCTGAGCTTGCTGCGCTACAAAGTTTGGGTGCCCCATATCTCGCTCGTTTTTCGCGAGATGTGGGTCCACGACGACACTTAACGGAAGCTTTGCGGTAGACCCAAACTTTGTAGCGCAACTCTACTGGCGGCCGAAGCGGTACACGATACCCGAGGTAAACCCGAGGTTCTTCACTTGGGTGGTGCTGCCGAAGGTGGTCAGCCAGTATCCCGGCTGCAAACGTACCGCGAGTCCGGGAGCAATGTTGTAGTCAACCGGTACGCCGGCAGCGAAGCTCAGATTCGTTCCATTGCTCCACAGACCGATGAGTGTGCCGGGCGGCACCAGCGAACTGCTGGCGTTAAAGTTGCCCTTGGCGGCTCCCACCAAAACCTGCCCACTGATGGCCCAGTGCTCGCGTCGCACGAAGCGATATTGCGGACCCGCCATGAACGTGTACTGGCTGATGCTGGGCTTAAAGATGTTGAATTCATTGGGCGTGATAAACGCAACGCCGTAGTAGCCGCGCAGATCGCCGGTAATGCCCAGGCGCCCCCAACGATAGTCGGTAAAGCCGCCATTCCAGGCCGATTCATTGATGTGCTGCAAAGAACTGCCGGGACGAAAACGGGTGTAACCACCTCCGCCGTATACCTCGAATTTGTGGCTGTAGGTATCCTCAACAACCTTCTGGGTGCGCTGCTGGCGGCGTGCACGAATCCTTGCCTGCGCCTCCTGGGCCAGGCGAATCTGGTTTTGCTGGGGATTCTCTTCCGTCTGCGCCGGCGGATTACTGCTGGAAGTCTGCGCTCTGAGCCCCGGTATTGCGAGAATGATCAAAAAAAGAACTGGATACACACGGTATCCAAAACGCTTGCTCTGATGCATGAACCTGAAAGCCTCGAAAATGCGATTGATGTGTCTGGTTAGTATTAGAGCATTTCTCTGCTTGCTATATCCTGCTCGGGGGCAATCGTTGCTGCTTTTCTTGCCCCGTCGAGGCGAACCAGATGAGATCTTTCGTTGTTGGCCTGCTGATTGGCCTGCTCGTGGTGCCCATCGCCATCGCGGTCTACCTCAAGTTTGGCCAGCCCCCGGTCGCCACCGCGGATGCGCCTCTGCCCTTTGAAGCGTTCATCGTCCACATTCCCATGCACGCCCGCATCGACCGCGAACTGGTTAAGACGCCGCCCCTCGAGGCCAGCGCGACCAACCTGGAAATTGGCGCCCACATCTATCGCAAGCAGTGTGCCGTTTGCCACGGCCTGTATGGACTTCCCGCCAGCTTCGCCAAAGGCATGTTTCCCGAGGCTCCGCAACTCTGGGAGCCGCACGGCCACGGAGTGGTCGGGGTGAGCGACGATCCGCCGGGAGAGACTTACTGGAAAGTAGCAAACGGTATCCGGCTCTCCGGCATGCCCGGTTTTAAACACGTTCTGAATGAGACGGAGATGTGGCAGGTCTCGCAGCTGCTTGCCAACGCCGACAAGCCCCTGCCACCGGGTGTGCTGACGCTGTTGAAGCAGCCGCTTGACCTCGATCCCGTCGCGCCCCAGTAGCGCGCCGGCTGGCAATCGCTAGGCAATCGCTACTTGATGGTGTAATTCACCCCCGCGGTGAACTGGAACGAGTTCTTCTTGCTGCCAGCAGCTGGATCGTTCAGGAAGTCGTCGAGGGCGCCCACGCTGAAGCCGAGGCGCTTGTAGACGGGGAAAACCAGGCTGCTGCTTGCGATCGCCGAATAGGCGTTGGTGTTGTTGAAGGCCGGAGTGATCGTGGCCGCCTGATTGAAGACCATTCCTTTGGGAAGCTTGTACATATAAATATCGCCAAAGTCTGCGCCGACCAGGTTCTTGCTCGGGGTCGGTGGGGGTTGGGGCACGAGGAAGGGCAGGATGAAGTAGCTCTGTCGCTCAAAGTGGATGTCGGCTTTGAGATCAAGCTCCTGTTTTGGAGTCTTGATGAGCGTGTAACCGATGCCGCCACCGTAGAGCTGCTGCAGATCGAGACCCTGGGAGTAGTTGTGGGTGAACTCCGCATCCACCAGGAAGTAGAAGCGGGGCGAGACGAACCAGTCATGCTCAGCCATGAAGTCGACGATGTTGGTCTTGGTCGTGGCCGTGCCTGGCTGGGTCACTGAGCCGTACGCGCTGGTGAATCCGAGTGTGGTCCGTTCGCGCGGATCAAGCCAGTTGACATTGGGAACGGTACGCACTAGCGCCACCCCTCCGGTAAAGCTACGGCTGTTCTGCGTTGCTTCCACCAGGCTTGCCCCGGCTGTGACCGAACCATTCCAGCCGTGGAGGAACCCCGGACTGTGGCGCAGCTCTTTGCCGTACGTGGCCTCATCGATCATGTACGCGGCATTCTTGGTCGGGATGTCTTTGGTCGTGCCGCTGGTGCCGACAGCTACCTTGACCTGGTCATCCTCGACCTTGACCACGCCCTGCGCGATATCGGAGTCGGGCGTCTTGCGGGTGACGTGCTGGCCCTGCTGAATGACCGCGAACTGCTGCGAGGAGTTAATGGACTTGATCTTGTCAAAGGTGACGGTTACGTCGCCTGCAATATCGCTATGAAACGTGACGCTGCCGCCGGCCTCGCGCAAGAGCTTGCCGGTGAGCTGGTCACCGTTGGTGAACACAATCACGTCTGGGGCGGCTGCAGGCGCGGCGGGCGGGGTCTGGGCACGCGCGGCTAAGGAAAACGCCAGCAAGGAGGCGGTGGCCAGCAAATGACGCACACGAAGGCCGCGGGGGAGTTCGCTTGGAAGCATGAAGAGGAACCTCTCATCGAAGATGGGTAGCGTAAGAGACACAGCGTGCTACCGGGTATTAAAGGGGCCCTGGTTTGCTTACTTGACTATGGTAGAACGCACCAGTTGGACGTACGGCAGGAGTAGCAAAGTTTCCCGTAACTGATTGTAATAGGGCGCAACTGCCCCACATTTCACGGTTGTTGCCGTCTGGCACTGGATTGTCAGCAGCCATCCCCGTAAAATGAATGTGTGGCAATTACCAGGGCACAAGCTCTCGATTATTTTCGCTCAGACGACCTGATCGGCCTGGGCATGGACGCAGACGCGTTGCGGCGCAAGCTGCATCCCGAGGGCGTGGTCACCTACATTATTGACCGCAACATCAACTATACAAATTTCTGCACGGAATATTGCAGCTTTTGTGCCTTCTACCGTCCACTCAAGGGCAAGCTTGCGGCGGAAGGATACATCCTCGATTTCGAAACCATCTATCAAAAGATTGCTGAGACGTTGGAGATGGGCGGCACGGGTGTGTTGATGCAGGGCGGCCTGCATCCCGATCTCAAGATCGAATGGTTCGAACGTTTGCTCAAGGGCATCAAGCAGCGCTTCCCGCAAATATGGCTGCACTGTTTCTCAGCCTCGGAGATCCTGGCCATCGCGGAGTACAGCAACCTGTCACTGCGCGATACGATTGCCCGGCTGCGCGATGCAGGACTGGCCTCGATTCCCGGCGGCGGCGCAGAAATTCTGGATGACGAAGTGCGGCATCGTATCGCTCGCCTCAAGTGCTCCACGCAGGATTGGGTCGATGTGCACCGTACCGCGCACGAGCTCGGCATGCGCACCACGGCGACCATGATGTTCGGCGTGGGTGAAACCTTCGAGCATCGCATCAATCATTTTGAGCAGGTGCGGCGTCTGCAGGAAGAGACGGGCGGATTTACTGCGTTTATCCCCTGGAGTTTTCAGCCCACGAACACTGCCCTTGGCGGCCGCAAGTGGGACGAGGCTACCTCGGTCGAGTACCTGAAAGTGCTGGCGATCTCGCGCCTTTACCTGGACAATATTGAGAATGTGCAATCGAGCTGGGTCACGCAGGGCTTGAAGGTTCTGCAGCTCGGGTTGCGTTTTGGAGGCAACGACGTGGGTTCGGTCATGCTGGAAGAGAACGTCGTCAAAGCGGCAGGCACTTCGAATTGCACCACGGAAGAAGAGCTGCGGCAGGTGATCCGCGGGGCCGGCTTCCGGCCGGTACAGCGGGACACGTTATACCGGACATTTTTCCTCAATTGATAGGCCCGGCCACGCATCTTAGCAATTTAGTCACACCCACGGAGGCAGCGCCCTGCTGGCAATGATCGCTCACAAACTCAGTACTGATTGGGCGGCCGCCTTGTGGCTGAACGCTCCGCAGCACGGGTTGACGCATTATCTGAAAACCCATTACGCGGATAAGACGTTTGAGCACCTGTATCACGGGAATGCCTTCGATACCGCATTGCTGATTCCCTACTTCCTCGTGATGATTGTGCTTTCGTTCTACGGCATTCATCGCTACCAGCTGGTTTATCGCTACTACAAGAACAAGAAGAATGCCGTGCGCGAGCCGGAGTCGCTGTTCGCGGAGCTACCAACCGTGACCGTGCAACTGCCTATCTTCAACGAGCAATTTGTCGTCGATCGGCTCATCGAGGCTTGCTGCAACCTTAATTATCCGGCGGACAAACTGGAAATCCAGGTCCTCGACGATTCGACCGATGGAACCGTGGACGTTGCACGTTCCGCCGTCGAGCTCTACCAATCCCTGGGCCACAGGATTGTTTATATTCACCGGGTCAACCGTCACGGCTTCAAAGCGGGAGCCCTGGATGAAGGATTGAAGGTAGCCACGGGCGAATTCGTCGCCATCTTTGATGCGGATTTCGTCCCTCCGCAGAATTGGCTGATGCAGGTCATACATCACTTCGCCAACCCAAAGATCGGCATGGTGCAGACCCGCTGGACCCACCTCAATCGCGATTACAGTTTTCTCACCCAGGTAGAAGCCATCCTGCTGGATGGGCATTTTGTGCTCGAGCATGGGGGGCGTTCGCGCACCAATGCGTTTTTCAACTTCAATGGCACCGCAGGCATGTGGCGCCGGATTGCCATCGATGACTCCGGCGGGTGGCAGCACGACACGCTCACCGAAGATACCGACCTGAGCTATCGCGCGCAGATGCAGGGATGGAAGTTCCGCTACCTGCAGGATGTGGAATGCCCCGCGGAACTGCCGGTGGAAATGACGGCGTTCAAGACGCAGCAAGCGCGCTGGGCGAAGGGCCTGATCCAGACGTCGAAGAAGATCCTGCCAATCATGTTCCGCAGCGACGCTCCCTTCCATGTAAAGCTGGAGTCGTTCTATCACCTCACAGCCAATCTCAGTTATCCGCTGATGATTGTTCTGTCGACGCTGCTCATGCCGGCGATGATCATCCGCTTTTACCAGGGATGGTTTCAGATGCTGCTGATTGACGTCCCGCTCTTCATGGCGTCGACCTGTTCCATTTCGTCGTTTTACCTGGTCTCACAAAAAGAACTGTTTCCTGGAAAATGGTACAAGACCTTCCTGTACCTGCCGTTTCTGATGGCGTTGGGCATTGGTTTGACGGTGACGAATACCAAGGCCGTGATGGAAGCGCTGTTCGGTATCAAGTCTGCGTTCAAGCGGACGCCAAAGTATCGGATTGAAAAGCGCGGGCAAGTCGTGCAGGCGGCCAAATATCGCAAGCGCCTGGGCATCGTGCCCTGGATCGAGCTACTGATCGGCAGCTATTTTGCGCTCACGATCTGGTATGGCATCGTGAATGAGAACTACTTCACCGTGCCCTTTCTGATGCTGTTTGTACTTGGCTACTGGTATACAGGCCTAGCCTCGTTGCTGGAAGGCCGGTTCGAGCGGTTCCGGTTTAAAGCCAATCCTGAAGAAGCCTCCCCCAAGCCCTTCCCCGTGGGCGTCTAAGATTTTGCCGGGAACCCCCGGGCATTCCTTCCCGTATTAACCAGTGACAATCAGGAGGAACGTGGATGCTTGCGGATTTACGCGATGCTCTTCGACAGCTGCGGAAGGCGCCCGGCTTTACGGCGACCGCACTGATCACGCTGGCGCTGGGAATTGGCGCGACCACGGCGATCTTTACCCTCATTCACCAGGTGATGCTGAAGTCTCTGCCGGTCGCAAAGCCGGAGGAACTTTGGAAAATCGGAGACAAGAACCGCTGCTGCAACTGGGGCGGCTACACCCAGGGGGAGGACGGGGATTTCTCGCTCTTCTCATGGGAGACCTATAAGCTTTTTCGCGCCCATACGCCAGAGTTCTCTGACCTGGCGGCGCTGCAGGCGGGTAATGCGGCGTTAGGCGTACGTCGGGCAGGATCGCAGGCAGGCGCAGACACGCGTAATGGCGAATACGTTTCGGGGAATTTCTTTCGCACCTTTGGCGTGCAGCCGTGGATTGGCCGGCTCATGACCGATGCGGACGATCAGGAAGGTGCTGCACCTGTGGCGGTGATGAGCTACCGCATCTGGAAAGAGAAGTATGGCTCCGATCCCTCGGTAGCCGGAGCGAGTTACCAGATCAACGGGCATCCGTTTACCGTGATTGGCGTCGCCGCACCTGGTTTCTATGGGGCGAAGCTGTCGGGCGGCGGCATGCCCGATTTCTGGCTTCCACTTACCGCCGAACTGCTCATCGATGGAGATACCTCAAGACTGAAGAGGCCGAACGGCAATTTCCTCGACCTGATAGGCAGAGTGCATCCGGGCGTGGACCCGAAGACGTTGGAAGCCAGGTTGAAAGTGGAACTCCACGACTGGCTGGCCAGCCACCAGGCGGACATGGAGCCCGGAGAAAAGCAGCTTTGGCAACAGCAGACGCTGCATCTGGTTCCCGGTGGTGCCGGGGTGGCGGACATGCGGGACCAATATGAAAGCGGACTGAAACTGTTGCTGATAGCGGCCGGATGCGTGCTGCTCGTGGCCTGCGGCAACCTGGCAAACCTGATGCTGGCGCGCGGATTGAAGGATCGCACGCAGACATCGGTGCGCCTGGCGTTGGGTGCTTCGCGCCGGCAGCTGGTGCGCAAAGCCTTGGTGGAATCGGTGCTCCTCGCGTTCATTGGTGGAGTCCTCGGCGTGGCGGTCGCCTACGGCGGCACCCGGCTGATCCTCTATCTCGCCTTTAACCACGGCACAAATGACTACGTGCCCGTCAACGCTACGCCCTCCTGGCCGGTGCTGCTGTTCACATTGGCTATGTCACTACTGACGGGAGTGATTTTCGGCATTGCGCCCGCGTGGGTCACCTCGCACGCCGACCCCGTCGAGGCGTTGCGGGGCGCGAACCGGCAAGTGGGCGGTGGCCGCTCGTGGGCGCAGAAATCGCTCATCATCGCGCAGGCAGCCATGTCGGTGGTCTTGCTATCGGCTGCTGCCCTGCTGGGGCAAAGCCTGCGCAACCTCGAGCACCAGGAATTCGGATTCGAGACCAGCGGCCGTTACATTGCATGGATCAATCCTCAGCTGGGCAATTACAAGCAAGAACAAATGGAGCCGCTGTTCCGTCAGATTGACGAACGGCTGATGCAGATTCCCGGGGTCAAGATGGTCGCTCCGTCTCTCTATGCGCCGATGACGGGAGACAGCTGGAATGACGGCATTCGCGTCGAGGGAAGGCCGGAGCCCGGCGCGAAGGAAGACACCAGCGCAGGTTGGGCGCGGGTGATGCCTGGTTTTTTTGAAACCCTGGGCACCCCCATCAAGCTGGGGCGCCCGATCGTTGAACAGGACACGGACGCCACACGCAAGGTGGCGGTGATCAACGAGGCCTTTGCCACCAGATTCTTCAAGAACCAGAATCCCCTCGGCCAGCACTTCGGCATCGACAAGATTAAGTACGCGGGCACATTTGAAATCGTCGGTGTTACGAAAGATATGCGTTACCAGCCGTGGGACTACAAGGAGCCGATACGGCCCATGTTCTGGCTGCCCGAGGCGCAGACGGTGCTGTATGACGATACCGCCTTCCGCAGTGGGGAGATCTGGTCCCACTACCTGTACAACATCGTGATCTGGGCGCCGGGCAATCCTCCGGGTATGGAAGATCGGGTGCGAAAAGCGTTGGCCAGTGTCGATCCTAACCTGGTGTTGTACGGAGTCGACCCGTACAGCAAGATCCTGAACAATGATTTTCAGCAGCAAAACATGATTGCGACGTTGACCACGCTGTTTGGCGTGCTGGGATTGTTGCTGGCTGCGGTGGGGCTATATGGCGTGATGGCCTACATGGTGGAACAGCGGACGAGTGAGATCGGCGTGCGGATGGCGCTGGGCGCGAACCGCGGAAGTGTGGTCGCGATGGTGCTGCGAGGCGCCTTTTCCCAGGTGGGTATCGGATTGGCGATCGGAATTCCGGCAGCGATTGGCGCGGGCAAGCTGATGAGCGATCAGCTATTTCATGTCAAGCCATGGGATCCGGCGATGTTGGCTACGGCAACCTTGCTATTGGCTCTGGCGGCGTTTCTTGCGTCGCTGATCCCAGCACGACGGGCGGCGGGCGTGGAACCGATGGTTGCGTTGCGCAGCGAGTAAAACTAGCAGTGGGCGTAGAGACCGTCACGGTCATCTTTGCTTCGGCTAATACATAATGAGGGTGCCCCATATCTCGCCGTGTTTTGGCGAGATGTGGGAATCAGCTTACTGCGGAAGTCGAAGCTATCCAGGCGCATCGACCCAGCGGTTCGTGAATTCCCACATCTCGCCAAAACAAGGCGAGAATGGGGCACCCTCATTATGTATTAGCCGAAGCAAAGATGAGAAAATGCGGAGCTCGGCGGAGTGATCTGCTGTTCTACTGTAATGCCAGTATCACAAATAGCCCGCCCCAGATATCACTCCCGGCGCAGAGTTTCGGCTGGGTCCTGCAAAGCGGCGCGGCGCGCCGGCAGGGCAATCGCGAGCAGTGCCGGTAGAAGCAAGAGCAGGACCGAGCCGAGAAGAACAGGAAATGCCGTCGTGTGCGCTCCATAGAAGCGCGCACGGAGTACGTAGCCGCTGAGCATCGCACAGCATAGCCCCAGAAAAGCACCGGCCACCAACCAGCGGCCTTCCTCATGCAACAGCAGCCTCACGATGCGCTCCCGCGACGAGCCCAGCGCCAGGCGTATGCCAATCTCCTTCTCCCGCAGCGACACTTCATAAGCAAGCAGCCCATACGTGCCCAGGATGGAAAGAAACAACGCCACCCCGCCAAAGGCCATCGCTATTTGCATCAAAAATCGCCGCTGGGCTACCTCGCCCTCCATCTCCTCCGTCATTGTCTCCATGCGGCCGACCCTCGCCGCGGGAAATGTCGTCTTCAATTTGGCCATGACTGTGTTTTTGAGCAGCGCCGGATCTCCACTCGCTCGGGCGAGGATCCAGGGATTTCCTGCCGGATCCTCCGCACGCGGGATATAAATATCCGGTCCCGGCGCCGTCGCCAGGTCGTACGTATGCACATTGGCCACCACGCCAACCACCGTTGCCCACGGGGTTTTCCCAGCAAGGTCGATTTCACCCGTCTTCACACTATGTCCCAGTGCGCTCTTGCCCGGCCATTCGCGCGCCGCCAGCGCCTGGTTCACAATCACAACATGATTGCGCCCGTCATCGGAGAGAGTGAAATCACGCCCCTCCAGAATCGGCTGATCGAGCGTGGAAAAGTAACCGGGACTGATCGCATACGAATTGGGGTTGATGTTGACCTCCTCCCGGCACTCCTCGGGATGGACATCGGAGCAGAAGTCATAGCGATTCACCGAGTGGCCCAACGGGACGTGGTCCGAGAGCGCGGCTTGTTGCACCCCAGGAAGTTGGCGCAGTGTCGACGTCATCTCGGTAAGCGTCAGTTCCCAGGTGTGCGCTTCCTGCGTGGTCGCGTGGTCCTGGTTGAACCAGGCCCGTATCATCAACAGATGTTCCGGCGCAAAACCCAAGGGCTGATGCAGGAGAACGTAGACATCGCCAATCATCCACCCGGCACAAGCGATCAGCACCACCGTCAACGTAGTTTGTGCAACTACCAGCAAGCGCCCGGCCAGCTTTAAACTTCGCCCCGCCGAGGTCCTCCCGGTGGTTTGCAGATCCCGCAACAGTCCCGGTCTCAGAGTGCGCCAAGCCGGAAGCAGTGCGAGAACGAACGTCACGCCGGCCGACAGCAGGATGACAAATCCCAGGACAGCAGGACGCATGGCGGCGTGAGACAGGCGAGGCAGATCGATCGCCGTCGAACTCCGTAGCAGTTTCAAAAGCGTATAGGCCAGCGCGATTCCGCCGGCGGCGCCGAGCGCGACCAATACAGCGCTCTCGATCATCAACTGCTGCAGCAACTGCCGAAAAGACGCTCCAAGGGTCGCCCGGGTTGCGAATTCGCTGCGGCGGCGAGCGTTACGAGCAAGCAGTAAGTTGGCCAGATTGGCACAGGCAATGAGCAGCAGCAGACCGCACGCGGCAAAGGTCAACAGAAGCGTGGGCTTCGTGTCGACGCCCACCACCAGTTCCAGGTAAGGAAAGACCCGCGTGGGCTTGCGGAAGGCGGCCCGGTACGCGCCGTAATCGTTGGGATAATCCTTTTGCAGGGTGCGGTCCACACGCGCCAGGTCTGCCGTGGCCTGGGCGATGGTCACTCCGGGCTTCAATCGGCCAATCAAATTGAAGTCCATGTCCCCGCGTTCGTTCGGCCGCTCCTTAGGGTCGCAGCCAATTTCGATGAAGACTTCCGGGTGGTTCAAGGCAAAGGAGCCCTCGATGGGCTGCTCCATGGGCAACACGCCGACAATTGGAAAATTGCGGCCATCCAGATTGAGCGCTTTGCCGGTCAGTTCGTTGCCACCGCCCAGCCGATTCCAGAAGCGGCCGCTGACGATTGCCTGCGATCCGCAGTCCTGTTCGTTCCCGGTGAGCGGCCAGCTTTGCCCGAGAGCAAAGCGAACGCCGAGAGTGCCGAAGAAATCCTGAGAAACAGTCAGGATGCGCTCCGCCTTTACGTTGTTGGCCGAGTTCTGTCGCGGTCCCCACGACTCGTTGTACGCAGCCAGATGGCTAAAGGTGTTGGAACGCCGCAGGTAATCCTGCATGGTGGGGATGGAGGCATCCGCGTCCGGCTGAGGCGCTATGGCGACCAGGCGATCTGATTCCGGAAATGGCAGCGGCTGCAGAAGAACGGCATCGAGCACGGCAAAGATGGTCGCCGGAGCGCCAATGCCAAGCGCCAACGTGATGACAGCAGTGATCACGAAGCCGGGGCTGGCCCGCAATTGGCGAATGGCATGAGTAAGGGTTCGAAACATAGTCCGCCCCTACGAGCATACGGCCGGGTGCCCGGGTGGGGCACCCGTTATTTGCTACAGACCTACCAGCGGAAGCCGAAGGTGACGGGGAACATCCCTACAGATCCGGTTCCCACCGCGCTGGCGGAACTGGTCGGTGAGTCGACCCACACGTAACGCGCCTCGGCGTAGAACTTGCCCTTGCCGTCCGGATTCGGTTTGTAGGTCACGCCGGTGCCAAAATTGGCTCCGCCCTGGTTGCTGGAAAAATGGCTCAACGTGACGTTTTCGTATTGCGGGTAGCAACCGTAAAAGTAGTCGCAGTAGTCACCGACGTAGACGGGCTCGGTAAAACTCGTCAGCTTGCGGTAAAAACCGCCGCCCCCGGTTATGTAACCGCCAAAGTGGCCGCTCGTCTTGTAGTAAAACACCGGGTCCAGCGTCAATGACCAGACGTGAACATTTCCCTGCGGTTCGCCAACATTGGTCAGCGTCTCCTGGGGAATATTGGCGCGGTTAAAGCTGTACTCGGCAAGCAGACCGAGCCGGTCGTTGAACATCCAACCGCCGCCCAGGTTAATGGTGTAGCCAACATCCTGCCAGGTATTCGTGTTGCCGGCGGGTACATTGAAACCCCCGCCTAATTCAAGCGCCAAATGGTCAGTCAGGGAATCGTGGTGGTGGGCGTTGTAGCCCTGCCGGTTGTAGCCTCCCTGGTTCGGATACTGATCCTGAACAATGAAATCAGAGTCCAGGTGGCTTTGAAGACTGGAACTGGATTGCGCAAGGAGCCCAGGAGCTAGTAGGCACGAAGAGAGAGCTAGCAAGGCAAACCGCGACAACATCTTGTATCACCCGTGGGAATGGATTCGCGAGAGGGCCCCGAAGGGCCCTCTCACCGTTAACACCTTTGTAAAGAGTTTGACGCGGAGAATTTTGTTAAGGATGCAGCCTAGTGGATGTCGAACTGCTCAGGATGCAGGGTGGGGTCACTCTTGACGATGATGGTCTTACCGCTCATCTCCTCAAGCTCGTTCAACCAGCGGGCATTGGTCAACTTCAGCGTCTTCACGACTTCCGGGTGAACGCGCAGCAGCACATCCTGACGCTCCAGGTGCGACTGCATCTTGCGCATCTCGATGTAGATCTCGTTGCACACCGTGGTCGGGCTCTTGACCATGCCGGTGCCGGCGCAGATCGCACATTGCGTGCTCAAGGTCCGCTCGAGCGACTGCTTGACCCGCTTGCGGGTAATTGCAACCAGCCCGAAGTCATTGAATTGCAACACCTTAGAGGGAGCGCGATCAGACTTGAGCTCCTCTTCCAGAGCCTGCATAACCTTGTTGCGGTTCTTGCGCTCATCCATGTCGATGAAGTCGATCACGATGATGCCGCCCAGGTCGCGTAGACGAATCTGGCGGACAATCTCCGGGATAGCATCGAGGTTGGTCTTGAGGATGGTGTCCTCCAGACGCGCCGTCTTGCCGACGTACTTGCCGGTGTTGATGTCGATGGCCACCAAGGCTTCGGTCTGGTTGATGACGATGGAACCGCCGGACTTGAGCCAGACCTTGGACTTCAGGGCCTTGGTGATCTCGTCCTGAATCCCGAATTGCTCGAAGAGCGGAGTGTCCTTGGTGTAAAGCTTCACCCTGCGCACCAGCGAAGGCTGGAAGCGGTTGAGGAAGCGGACGATGCGCTCGTACTCGGCTTCGGTATCGACCCAGATGGTGGAGAAGTTGTCACTCACCTGGTCGCGCAGGATGCGCTCCACCAGATTGAGATCGTGATAGATCAGCGCCGGCGCCTTGGCCGTGTCGGACCGCTGCTTGATCTCGGTCCACAGGCTGATCAGGAAGCGGATATCGGCACGCAGATCGTCTTCGCTTGCTCCGTCGGCCGCGGTGCGCACAATAAAGCCGCCGGTAGCACTTCCCTTTTCGCTGATCAGGATGCGCTTGAGCCGCTGGCGCTCCTCATCGGACGAGATTTTGCGCGAGACACCGACGTGGTTCACGGTCGGCATGAACACCAGGAACCGGCCGGGTAGGGCGATGTGGCTGGTGATGCGGGCGCCCTTCTTGGCGATGGGCTCCTTGGCGATCTGTACCAGGATCTCCTGCCCCTGCTTCAACAGCTCGCTGATGATCGGCAGATCGCTGGTTTGGGCATTGGGGCGGCGGCCGTTGTGACGGCGGCGGCCATCATTGCGCCCACGGCCTCCACGGCGGTTGTCGTCGCGGGGACGGCGCGCCGGCTGGCCGGCGACAGCGGGTGCCTGTTCTTCTTCTGTCTCTGTTTCTTCGGCAGATTCGACGGACTCAAAGTCATCTTCCGCTTCTTCTTCGTCGATGGCCAGGCCCCCGGAATCGCCGTCCACGCGCTGTTGCAGATGGGCGTCGCGAACCATTTCGCCAATCTCGCCTCCGGCTGCGACCTCGTGGTCGAGGGTCTCTTCTTCAAGATCCTGCAGGTCGTGATCTTCGCTTTCCACATACAGCGGGGTGAAGTCGTACTCCTCTTCCTCGGTGACTTCTTCCTCTTCGACCAAGCCAGTTTCCGGACCAGCCGCGTCAAGGTCGTCTTCCTGGTCTTCGAAGTCAAGGTCTAGGTCGGCAATGCCGGTGCTGGTGGCAGCCATGAGCTCCTGGTTATCGGCGGCCGGTTCGAACTCCGGCAGAAAGGCTTCTGGCTCGGGAGCCAGCTCTTCTTCTACCGTGTTCGATGCGGCAAACCGGAACTCGCTGGGCGCGGATGGGTCGACGCGATAGGAAGCTGAGGCCTCTTCCGGCTCGAATTCTGCCGGCGCCGGAAGCGGCTCGTCCGCCATGCTGCTCAGCACTTCTTCTTCCTGAGCCTCGAGAACGACTTCCACATCAGGGTGGGCTAGTTCCGGCTCCGGCTGGGCTACTTCCGCGGGAGCAGCGGCATGCACGGCTGCAGGTTCTTCGTGCTCAACCAGAATGGCGTGGGGCTCTACATTCTCGATCGCAGCCTGCTCTTCATGCGCGGGCGCAACACTCTCTTCGACGGCCACGTGCTCTTCATTCGTCGGATCGGCGGGCGGCGGCGCACTCACTCCCCCGCGATAGCGAGAAATGGATTCACCCGGGAGAGGACCTGCCCCGTCCCAGGAAAGGGGTACTTCTACCAGGGTCGAGGGCCGGGTCAGCACTACACCGGGCCGCGGCTGCGGGGCACGGCTTTCTGCCTGCGGTGCAGACGGCTTGCCGGAAGGCTGGCCGCCATATTTGGAAATCGATTCACCCGGAAGGGCGAAGACGGGGGCAGTCGGCTCGGACTGCGATGGTGCGGGCGTCGGGGCCTCGTAGCGGACTGGAGCGGACTGCTCCCGTGGCTCCCGCGCCTCGCGTGCGGGCTGTTGCTCTCCGTTCCCCCCACCTGTGGGTGGGCGGAAGCCCTTGCGGCGGCCACGACGGCCGCGCCAGCGGCGGGTTCCATCTTCAAATTCGCCGGCAGGCGCTTGCCCGGCAGGCGCTCCGTTGCGGCGAGGAGCGGCTTCTTCTTCGCCTCCGGAGGCCACTTGCGGCGCGCGCGGCGGACGGGGTTCACGTGGTTCCCTGGGTTCGCGGGCTTCGCGGGGCTCCTCGGCTCGGCCGTTGGTAGGGATGCGTTCGAAGTCGGAAGAGTCTTCCTGCTCTTCCATGAAGTCGGTTACGTAGAGAAACGCATCGCGCTCGAGACCCAGATCAACGAACGCGGATTGCATGCCCGGAAGCACGCGGGTAACTCGTCCCTTGTAAATGGAGCCAGCGAGCGTGTACTCGTTTTCCCGCTCGTAATAGACCTCTGTGAGTTGTTCATCTTCAAGGATGGCCAGACGCGTCTCATGCGGCGTGCTGGAGATACATATTTCTTTTGACATGCTGCCTCTCCTGTCGGCCAGGTCTCACCTGGCGGACGGCCGGCGCGGCAGATCGGAGGGGAGTGCTATCCCACTCCCGGGAATGCGGGAAGGACTAGGTCAGCGAGCAAGCCTTGAGCAAAAGTGCGTGATCCATGGGGTGGAATCCAGCGTGATTCTTTGTGCGGGGGGTTTCCAAGGCTTACTGGACGCAAAGAGTCGGTGACCACTTCAGCCTTGTTATTAGGCGGGGCCGTTACCCTTCTCTGCGTGCTCATTCCTAATCCTGCCCGGCCCCGGTGATTCACCTGGCCGGCGTACTTAAAATTGTTTAAACCTGTGCGCTCATTCGCGAGCGACGTGAATGCAAAAACGGGTCTAATTTACAAAACGACTCATACGCACGTTCATCGCCATGCCCAAAGCCAGGAATGTGAACAATACTGAGGATCCCCCGTAACTCATTAAGGGTAGAGGGATTCCCGTGACCGGCATGAGCCCGACGACCATTCCGACGTTAACTGCAATCTGAAAGATGAGTACAGCGACCACGCCCATGATCAGGAACGTACCGGATACATCCGCGGCTGTCTGAGCGTTTTGGATCAAACGCGCCAATATGAGGAAGTATAACAGGAGAACAAACAGCGCGCCGACGAAGCCGTGCTCCTCACAAAAGGCGGCAAAGATGAAGTCTGTGTAGGGGATAGGGAGGAAATCGCCCTGGGTTTGGGTACCTTTTGTGGCACCCCTGCCCCATAGTCCGCCGTCTCCCACGGCAATGAGCGATTGCTTCACCTGGTACCCGCTACCCTTGGGATCGGTGTCAGGGTTAAGGAAGCTGGTGAGGCGCTGCTTTTGGTAAGGCTTCAGCACTTTCGACCAGATGGGAACGACGAGAGCGAGGCTCGCGACGATCAGGATGATCGCCTTCTTCCATTCCAGGCCGCCGAGAAAGAGACCGATGAGGAGCACCGGGATGTAGGTGAGCGACGTGCCCAGGTCGGGTTGTTTGAGGACTAAGAGCATCGGTATGCCGACCAGCAGGAAGGCTTTGAAGATGTCTCCCCAGCTGAGGTTTTTCCCCGCCAGGCCGGCAAAGTAACGCGCCATGGCGACGATCAGGACCACCTTGACCCATTCCGAAGGCTGAAAGTGGACGCCTCCCGGCAGCTTTATCCAACGCCGGCCGCCCAGGACCTTTGTTCCGAAGAGAAGGACGCCGATGAGGGAAAGAAGGCAGAAGCCGTAGACCCAGTGAACTGCTTCGAGCAGGCGGTGGTAATTGATGAGGGAGAAGATGAACATGGCGCCCAGGCCGCCGATGAGCCAGAAGATCTGCTTGGTTTCAAAGCCGACAAACTTGGTGTGCAACGTGGCGCTGTAGATCTCGAAGATGCTGATGACCGAAAGCAGCATCACCAACCCGAGCAGGATCCAGTCGAAATCCTTAAATGAGATAAAGCGCCGCATGGTTCTCCTTCTCGTCGACTGCTTCGGTTGTCACGAATGAGGGTGCCCCCTATCTCGCCTTGTTTTGGCGAGATGTGGGAATTAGCTTATTTCTGAAGGTGAAGCGACCCGTGCGCCTCGACCCCAGCGGTGAGTGAATTCCCACATCTCGCCAAAACAAGGCGAGATAGGGGGCACCCTCATTCGTGACAACCCGAGTTCATTTCCTTACTGCAGCTACCTGCGCCGGTACCGTGAAGTGCCCGCCCCGCATCGCCGGCACGGCCAACTTTGCTTCTTTCTGCCCCTCCGGCTGCTCCGACCACACGGCGCCCACTTCTACCTTGGCAGGCGGCGTCTTGGCCTCCTGCAGGTTGTTGTCCAGCCGGCGCTGCTTGTCGACAAAAGCTTCCACGATTCTTGCGGCTACCGGGGCGGAGGCCGAACCCCAGCCGCCGTGCTCGGTCAGAACCACGACTGCGATATCAGGGTTTCTGCGCGGCGAAATCCCCACGAACCAGGAATTGGCGCGCGTCGCCACGTCCTTCGAAACGCTCTTCATACCGGCACTGTGGTTCACCACCTGCGCGGTTCCGGTCTTGCCGGCGAAGTCGATGTTGTCCAGATGAGCGGCGGACGCCGTTCCACCCATGCTCGCGTCCAAAGCTCCCGCCATGCCGTCGGTAATCGTCTCCCAGATGGCCGGGGCGATGGGCATGGTGAAGTCGCCGCTCCCGGGATACGACTCCAACATTGCCTGACGAAATTCGGGCGTCAGCTGGTCGGGTTCGACCACATGCGGGCGCTTGAAAACACCTCCCGAGGCGATGCCGGCAATGGCCCGAACCAACTGGATGGGCGAAAGCGCAACCGCACCCTGACCGATGCCGACCGAGATCACTTCACCGGCATACCACTTCTCATGGAAGTTCTTCAGCTTCCATTCTTCCGAAGGCATGGTGCCGCTGACCTCACCCGGCAAATCGATGCCGGTCTTCTGGCCGATGCCCACCTTGTGCGCCCAGTACGCGATCTTCTCGATGCCGAGCCGTTCGGCCAGGGTGTAGTAGAACGTGTCGCACGACTTGGGGATGGCATGCAGGATGTCTACCGGCCCGTGGCGCTTGTCACAGCCAAAGAAGCGGCCAAAGAACGTGCCCCCGCCATTGCAGATCACCGTCATATTCTGGGCAACGCCATTCTCCAGCCCGGCCAGCGACATGATGATCTTGAAGGTGGAACCGGGGGCAAGCTGCGCCTGGATTGCCTTATCGAGCAAAGGATGGCGCGGATCGGTAATCAACTTGTTCCACTCGCCGCGTGACACCTTTACTGAGAAATCGTTGGGGTCGAACGCAGGCCGGGATACCAGGGCCAATACCGCGCCGGTATGCGGATCGATGGCGACGATCGCGCCGTTGCGGTCACCAAAAGCCTGTTCCGCTGCTCTTTGAATATCCAGATCGATGGTCAGCTTGAGCCCCTGGCCGGGAACCGCAGGCTCACGGCCCAGGATGCCCACTTCCCTGCCGTGGCTGTCGACGATGATGTCTTGCGAGCCGTCCTGGCCGCGCAGCAACTGGTCGTAGGACTGCTCCACACCCGACTTGCCGACGACGTCGCCGGGCTCATAGTAGGCGTAGCGCGGATCGTTGAGCATGTCGTCGCTTACTTCGCCGACGTAGCCGATCAGGTTGGCGGCAAACCCGTTGCGGGGATAGAGCCGGCGCTGCTCGTCGATGGTCTCCAGCTCGGGCAGCTCGTCGCGGTGCGACTCAATGAATTCCACTTCGTCGGGCGTGATGTCCTGCTTGAGCGGAATGGGCTCGTACTTCGGCGCCAGCACGTAATGCCGCAGGGTAGCTTCCAGTTGGTCCGGCGTCATGTGCAACCCGCGCGAGATAAGCGGGAAATCAGTGCGTATGTCGCGGCCGGGTTCACGGATCAGGAAGCAGGAGACCGAGGGATAATTGTCGACCAGCAGACGGCCTTCCCGATCAAACAGCTTGCCGCGTGGAGCCAGGATGGGCACCTTGCGGATACGGTTCTGCTCGGCCAGGGCGCGATAATTCTGCGCGCCGATGACCTGCAGCCGCCACAAGCCGGAGAGCAGCACCAGCAGAATGCCGGCGATCAGGTACTGCACGATCGTCAGCTTGTACGCTGGCAGGCGCTCTTCGCGGTTGATCAGATTGGCATCGTTATCCATTTTGCTTAACTGACGCTTTCGACCCTTATTCGGTGCAAAACTTTTGAATCGGTCTCATACATCTTCAGCACCATAAAAGGCCACATCTTGAGACCAGTCGCCAAAGCGGGGCTCATGCAGCGTCCCGGAGCCGCAAAGCTGTACATGAGACCGGTTCTAATCACGCGGCCTTACACGGTCAAGAATGTCGAAGAAGAAGACACCGATGATCGAATTGATGACCGCCTTGATGATTTCGTGCAGCCAGTTCGTTCTGACATTCATGGCCAGCATGCGATGCATGATGAACAGATAGATCCCGATGTTCACCAAGGTAAAGACGAAATTGATGAGCAGCCGGGTGCCGGGATTCTCGACATCGATTTTGACTCCCAACGAGGCAGCAAAGAAACCAACCACGCATTGGGATATTCCGTTAATGCCCAGAGGACGGCTCGTCAATGCATCCTGGATCAACCCGATAATGGTTCCGGTAATCGTGCCCGCGATGGGGTTGCGCCAGCCCACGGAGAAGTAAATGGTCACCAGTAAGGGCAGGTCGATGATGTCGAAGCGGGGAATGAACCGGGGGATGAGCGCCTGGAGAAAGATGGCCAGCAGGGGCACCAGCACCACCACGATGAGCGGATAGCGCTGTACATCCAGTTCACGACGGGCTAATGAGGCCGACATTGCCATATCGTTCTCTCCTACTGGGGCGCCGGAGTCGCCGGCTGTTCGACAGGCTCAGACTTTGGAGGCGCTGGTTTTGGCGCCTTGGGCTTCGGGGCCACGGCCGGATCTGCTGCATCGCCGGGAGTGGTGGTCGTGGTCGCCGCATGCTTCGGCTTGGCTCCCGGCGCTTCTCCACCGCTGGCAGCGGTTGTAGCGGTCGCAGGCCGCTTCGGCTTCTCTACCGCGGGAGCCTCTGTGACCGGAACCGGCGCGTACTTGGGATCCGTCACTGCCTGCCCCGGCGTCAAGGCGCTGGCAGGCGGGGTGGCGTCCGGACTGTAGTGATCCGCATGGTAGGTCGGCGGCGGATGCAACTTGGGAAGCGTCTCCGGATCGGGGAGGGCCGCCAGGCTCTTGGCGTTGACCGGGCTATCGGCCAGAGCGGATGTTTCCGTCAGGCCCGGCAACCGCTCGGCAAGGATGTCCGAGGCCCGCTGTTGTGTCTCGGCAAGGGCTCCCGCAGCGACGCTCTGCGCCAGGTCCTGCTTCTCCTTGGCTGGCATTTCGTCGCCGGACTGGGTGATCACCAGCAGCTCCTCGAGATGGCCCAGGTTGGCGGCCGGCTTGATGAGAATGTCGACGTAGGGAGGGTTAGAAGAGTCGGGGACCACCTGTTCGACCACGCCCACCGGCAGGCCGCGAGGAAAAATCTGGTCGCCGCCGCTGGTCACGACGCGGTCACCGGGCTTGACCCGATCATCGGGCAATAGGTTGATAATCTGCGGCTGGCCCAGGGGATTGCCGCGAAGGACGCCACGCAACCGCGTCTGCTCCAGCAGGACACCGGCGCCGCTCGTCTGGTCGGAAATCAGCAATACCTGCGAGGTGTGGGCAAAGACGTCTTTCAGCTTGCCCACAATGCCGTCCGGGGTGATCACCGCCATGTCCGGCTTCAGGCCGTCACTGGCGCCCTTATCGATATAGAGGAGGCGCGATTGATCGGTACCCGAGGTGCCGACTACCTGCGCCGGCACAGTAGTGGAAATGTACTTTTCCTTAAACGCCAGCAGGGCCTGGAGGCGCTGTCCCTGGCGGGCATCCTCAAGCAGTGTTGCCTGTTCGAGCTGCAAACGGCTCACCTGTTCGCGCAGCTGCTGATTCTGAACCCGGACATGGCGGAGATCGAGATAGTTCGCCCACAAGCTGCGCAAGCCGTGGCCGCTGCCATGCACAACTTTTTCCGGTGGCGAGACCAGGCCGATAGCCCAATAACGGAGCAGCCGCACGCCCGGCGCGTCTCCGCCGTTGGCGCTGGGCCGGCGAACCTGCGCGGCCAGCCCAATGATCTGGACGACCAGAACAGCCACCAGGAACAGGATGTTCTTATACCGGCTCAAGGGAGACCCATGGCTGCGTTGGCGGCCGGAGTGACCGTCCGCGCCCTTCTTTGTTGATAACTCGACTCACCGCGTCGTCAGTCGATCTTGATTTTGCGCAGCAAACGGAAGTCGCTTAGCATTTTGCCGGTGCCCAGCACGACGCTGGCAAGTGGATCATCGGCGATCGAAACCGGCAAACCGGTTTCTTCGCGGATGCGCTTATCGAGATTCTTGATCAGGGCGCCACCACCTGTGAGCACGATGCCGCGATCACTAATGTCGGCACTGAGCTCGGGCGGGGTGCGTTCCAACGCTACGCGGATCGCGTTGAGGATCGTCGAAATGCACTCGGTAAGGGCTTCGCGAATCTCGCTGTCATCGATGGTGATCGTCTTGGGCACGCCCTCGATCAGGTTCCGGCCCTTGATCTCCATAGTCAGCGGCTTGTCCAGAGGATAAGCGGATCCGATATCGATCTTGATCTGCTCCGCGGTGCGCTCACCGATGAGCAGGTTGTACTTGCGTTTGAGGTAATTCATGATGGCTTCGTCCATCTGGTTGCCGGCCATGCGGACGGAACGGGAATAGACGATGCCGGAAAGCGAGATGACGGCGATGTCGGTGGTGCCGCCACCAATGTCGACCACCATGTTGCCGCTGGGTTCGGTGATGGGCAAACCGGCGCCGATTGCGGCCACCATGGCTTGCTCCACCAGAAACACCTCGCTGGCTTTGGCGCGATAAGCGGAGTCTTCGACGGCTCGCTTTTCTACCTGCGTGATCTCTGAGGGCACGCCGATAACAATCCTCGGGTGCACCAGCATCTTGCGGTTGTGCGCCTTCTGGATGAAGTAGTTCAACATCTTTTCGGTGATTTTGAAGTCGGCGATGACGCCGTCCTTCATGGGCTTGATGGCGACAATGTTGCCTGGGGTGCGGCCGAGCATCTCCTTGGCCTCTTTGCCAACTGCCTCGACCTCGCCGGTGTTCTTATTGATGGCGACGATGGAGGGCTCGTTGACAACGATGCCTTTGCCGCGCGCGTACACCAGGGTGTTCGCGGTGCCTAAGTCGATTGCCAGATCGCTCGAAAATACGCTGAACAACGAACGCACGCCGTGGGTGCGAGAAGACCGCGAATGGAAACCGTTAGATGACATGAATGACGGACTTTTCCTGGAAGACCCGGATTCATTGTACGTCGAGGGTTGCTTGCTTTGCTCGCTACTCTTTTGAGTCGTGAGCACCACTTTTAGGGAATACGCCTCGTTTTGGTTACGATTAGCTATGGCTACGAAGGTTTACAAGAACTTGATTGGCGGGCAGTGGGTGAGCGCCGCGAGCGGCAAAACGTTTCTCAATCACAACCCGGCGAATGTCGACGATGTGGTGGGCGAGTTCCAGGCTTCTGCCGAAGTCGATGTCGATCGCGCGGTGCAAGCGGCGCGGATAGCGTTTCGCCAGTGGCGATTGGTACCGGCCCCCAAGCGGGGAGAGATTCTTTACCGCACCGGAGAACTGTTATTGCAGCGAAAAGAGGCACTCGCGCGGGACATGACGCGAGAGATGGGCAAGGTGCTGAGCGAGACCCGGGGAGATGTGCAGGAAGCGGCGGATACGGCCTTCTACATGGCGGGTGAAGGAAGAAGGCTGTTTGGTCAGACAACCCCGTCGGAATTGCGGGATAAGTTTGCCATGTCGGTGCGCATGCCAGTTGGGGTATGCGGCATGATCACGCCCTGGAATTTTCCCATGGCGATTCCGTCGTGGAAGCTGTTTCCGGCGTTGGTGTGCGGGAATACCTGCGTGATCAAGCCGGCCGAGGATACTCCGCTATCGACCTACAACCTGGTTGAGTTGCTGCTGGAGGCTGGGCTGCCGGACGGCGTAGTGAATATCGTCACCGGGTTTGGTCCGGATGCGGGGGCGCCGCTGGTGTCGCATCCTGAGGTGGATGCGATTTCGTTCACCGGGTCGAGCGAGGTAGGGAGGATGGTCGGCCAGGCGGCGGCTGGTTTGTTCAAGCCCTGCTCATTAGAGATGGGGGGCAAGAACGCGATGATCGTGCTCGAGGACGCCAACCTGGATTTAGCACTCGATGGCGCGGTGTGGGGCTCTTTTGGTACGACCGGACAACGGTGTACGGCTACCAGCCGGATCATTGTGCAGAAGAGCGTAGTGGGCGAGTTTACCCGCAGGCTGGTGGAGCGTGCTGAGGCGCTCCGAGTGGGAGATGGGTTGGATGCTGCGATTGATATGGGGCCGCAGATCAATCAGCAGCAGGTGGACACCTCGGGAAGATACACCGACGTGGCGCAGAAGGAAGGCGCGCAGTTGCTAACTGGCGGAAAGCGGTTAACCGGCGAGCGGCACGGGAAGGGCTTCTTCTTTGCTCCAACCGTATTTGGAGGAGTAGGCGCAACGATGCGCATTGCGCGGGAAGAGGTGTTCGGCCCAGTGGTGAGTGTGCTTGCTTGCGAAAACTTTGATGAAGCGATTGCGATTGCGAACGGGATTCAGTATGGATTGTCGACGGCGTTATATTCAAGGAACGTGAATTTGGCATTCAAGGCCATGCGTGACTTAGAAGCCGGGATTACGTATGTGAACGCGCCAACGATCGGCGCCGAGGTACATTTGCCGTTCGGCGGAGTGAAGCAAACCGGGAATGGCCACCGCGAAGGCGGGACCGGGGCGCTGGATTTCTACACCAATTGGAAAGCGGTATACGTGGATTACTCCGACCGCCTGCAGCGGGCCCAGATCGATATTGGGGAATAGGGTGGCAGAACAGCAGGCTTCGGGCGCTCAGCAAAGCAAGCCGACAGAGGCCTGAACACGGTTGGCAGAACAGCAGGTCCCTCCACTGCGCTACGCTTCGGTCGGGATGACAAATTTATGGTGACATCGGGTAATTGATCCGCACAAGTTGTGGTGACGTCGAGGAACTAATCCGCACAAGTTGCCACAGATTTGTCATCCCGACCGGAGCGTAGCGTAGTGGAGGGACCTGCTGTTCTGCCAACCGTGTCGGAACCATCAACTCACCGCTCTCCTCAACGCCCCCAGAAATTTGTCATCCCGACCGAAGCGTAGCGTAGTGGAGGGACCTGCTGTTCTGCCAACCGTGTCGGAACCACCAACTCACCGCTCTCCTCAACGCCCCCAGAAATTTGTCATCCCGACCGAAGCGTAGCGCAGTGGAGGGACCTGCTGTTCTGCCAACCGTGTCGGAACCACCAACTCACCGCTCTCCTCAACGCCCCCACAAATTTGTCATCCCGACCGAAGCGTAGCGCAGTGGAGGGACCTGCTGTTCTGCCAACCGTGTCGGAACCACCAACTCACCGCTCTCCTCAACGCCCCCAGAAATTTGTCATCCCGACCGAAGCGTAGCGCAGTGGAGGGACCAGCTGTTCTGCCAACCGTGTCGGAACCACCAACTCACCGCTCTCCTCAACGCCCCCAGAAATTTGTCATCCCGACCAAAGCGTAGCGCAGTGGAGGGACCTGCTGTTCTGCCAACCGTGTCGGAACCACCAACTCACCGCTCTCCTCAACGCCCCCAGAAATTTGTCATCCCGACCGAAGCGTAGCGCAGTGGAGGGACCTGCTGTTCTGCCAACCGTGCTGAAGAATAGAATGGCGTCCCATGACTTGGGAGCACCACGGCTATTTCGTTTATATAGTCGCCAGCCGCAGCCGGGTTCTTTATTGCGGAATGACTAATAACCTTCCACGCCGCGTACAACAACATCAACAGGGCACCTTCGAAGGCTTCAGCGCCGATTATGCCTGCAAGCGGCTTGTATGGTTCGAACGCTTCCAATACGTCAACAAAGCCATCTTGCGCGAGAAGCAAATCAAACGATGGCGTCGGGAGAAAAAGCTCGCACTGATAGCGCAACAAAACCCTGAATGGCTTGAACTGAGTACGATTTGCTAGCATTGAACTCATGATCATCGGCGTCCCCAAAGAAGTAAAAGACCACGAATCCCGCGTTGGCATCACCCCTGCAGGCGTAAAGGCCCTCATCGATGCCGGCCACACCGTCTTGGTCGAAACCGGCGCCGGCGACCTCTCTGCCTTTACCGACGACGAGTACCAATCCGCCGGCGCAGAAATCGTCGGCGCCGCCTATAACGTCTGGGGCCATGCCGATATGGTCGTCAAGGTCAAAGAACCTATCGAAAAGGAATACGTCTTCTTCCGCGAAGGACTCGTTCTCTTCACTTACCTGCACCTGGCCCCGCTGCCTGCTCTGACTGATCGCCTGCTGGCCGCTAAGGTCACCGGCATCGCCTACGAAACCATCCGCGATCGCGCCGGGACACTACCGCTCCTCACTCCCATGTCCGAAGTCGCAGGGCGCATGTCGGTACAGGTCGGCGCAACCTACCTGGAAAAAGAAAAGGGCGGCCGCGGCCTGCTGCTCGGCGGAGTGCCCGGAGTGCCCCCAGCCACCGTCTGCATCCTGGGCGGAGGCATCGTCGGCACCAACGCCGCCAAGATCGCACTCGGCATGGGTGCAAATGTAACCATCTTGGACCTTAATTTGAATCGCCTTCGCGAACTCGATGACATCTTCGGAGGCCGGGTCTATACCCTGGCGTCGAACTCCTACAACGTCGCCCGCGCAGTGCAAGGGGCAGACCTGGTCATCGGCGGCGTGCTGATCCCGGGAGCTGCGGCGCCCAGAATCGTGACCCGCGCCATGGTCTCCAAAATGAAAAAGGGAGCCGTGATTGTCGATGTCGCCATCGACCAGGGCGGCTGCATCGAAACTGCCAAACCCACCACACACAGTGATCCCTCGTTCCTGGTCGATGGTGTGGTTCACTATTGCGTGACGAATATGCCTGCGGCTGTTCCAAATACGTCGACCCTGGCGCTCACCAATGCAACCTTCCCCTACGTGCTGCGGCTGGCACAGTACGGCGCCGCTGCTGCCATCAAAGCAGACCTGGGGATGGGTGAGGGAGTCAATACCTACGGTGGGCAACTCACCTATAAAGCGGTGGCAGAATCACAGCATCGGGAGTGGAAGCCGGTGCTCGAGTTAATCTGAGCACCGGCCCTTCCTTACGCAGTCGGAGCTGCCGCACCGCTGTGCTGCTGCATCCGTTGCTGCCTTTTCTGTAGATCCTCGGCAAACTTCTGCTTCTGGCTATCATTCAACAGCGCCTGGATCTTATTGGTGGAATCGGCATGAATGCTCTGCATCTTGGCGATCTTGTCTTCCCGGGACATGGTGCTGTCCTGGCGCAGCGCCTGCACTTGCTGCTGCTGGTTGGCAAGAATCGGCTTGATCTGAGCCTGCTGATCAGACGTCAGGCTGTAGCGCTTGGCCATGTGCGCAACCTGTTCATCGGGCGTTCTGTGTTTGTGGCCGCCAAATTGTCCCTGCTGGGCGGTTGGGTTGGGGGCTGCGGCGTTATCCTGCTGCGCAAATACTGCAGTGGAACCAAGGGTGAGGCCAGTTGCCAAGAGGCCGCTGAGCGCTATGCGATACATCTGCTGCTTCATGGTGTTTCTCCTGCGTTTCAACTTCACTTATAGGAACACGCAGTTTTCACCAGGGTTGCGATAGTCAGTCTTTGGGCGGCATGGGTACCGGCGCCGATCGCAAGCCACATGGAATCAACCCCTGCCCACTCCCGACAAGATAGGCGTACGCGAACACCACCTGGTACTCGCTTTCGCCGGGATAGGAACACATTTTGCAACCGGGGTTGTACGCGAGCACAGGATTTTCCTCGAGACTCGATGTCCATTGCTTCGACTGATGCGCGGGCAACGTCAATAGCCTGAGCTCTCCTGGGGGCGGTGGGTACGCCATGAGGCGGCCGCGCTCATTGCTCGCGTCTACCAGGCTGCCGCCAGATCCATTCGAGGCTCTCCACATCCACCGGCCGTGAGCACGCGCATACCAATGGGAACTGGACGGAACAGGCTCGACGAGCTTGATCTCGCGCGCAGTGTTGTTCGACAGCGTAAAGAGAAAACTCGGACCCGCAACCAGGTAGCTTGCGGAAAGGGTGATCCCGGAACAGATGGGCACCGCCCGCACAGCTGCGCCGCCGACGTAGGGCGCGCTCAGCCAAAGGGCTGCCAAAACAAAGCCTTTCAACTAGACCGCGCCCTTCCCTTCCACGATGTGGAGGTAGCGGTTGCAGGAAAGATTGGTCAGTTTTTCGACGCGCTTGCTGGGGGCAGGCCAGTGGATTTCCAGCTCATCGATCTGCGTTGCGGCTCCGATGCCAAGCACTTCGCGCGGGTCGTGGGAGGAGAGATAGCTTCCACCGCTGTTCTTGAGCCGCCCGTAGGTTTTGGTTCCCACTTTCCAAACGATGCGGGCACCGATGGCGTCGCGATTGCAGGTGACACCTTCAAGCTTGAGGCCGAGCCAGTGTTTACTTTTGGCGGCATTGTTCTTTAGCAACACAGGTGGCCCCCCGTTCACTCCAATGATCACGTCCAGCGCGCCATCGTTGTCATAGTCGCCCACGGCTAAGCCGCGTCCGGACCAGTCCTTCTGAAAGGCAGGGCCTGCATCGGCGGTTACATCGTGCAGCTTGTGATCGGGTCCTTGATGAAACAGTAACAGTGGCTCTTTGTACTTCACCTGCATGGAGTAGGAGTCGATCATGTCGTCCGGATGGCCGTTAGCCAAAATAAGATCCAGCAGACCGTCGTTGTCATAGTCAAAATACTTCAAACCCCAGCCGCTCATCAGGCGGGTGCTGCGCGCCACGCCTTCTATCTGCGCTGCATCGGCGAAGGACTCATCCTTGTTGTTGATGTAGACCGAATACATCTCATGGTCCACGTTGGAGACGAAAAGATCCTGATATCCGGTGCCGTGCAGGTCGGCAGCGTCGACGCCCATGCCGGAACGCGGGCGGCCGCTCTCGCTGAAACCTACCCCCGCCTGCAGCGCGATCTCATCCCACTTCCACGTTCCATTCGCTCCCGGGCCGCGGTTCACGAAGAGGAAGTTCTGCACTGTATCGTTGGCCACAAACAAGTCCATGCGGCCATCGTTATTGATATCGGTCGCGACCACGCCCAGACCCTTGCCTAAAGCAGCTTCAATCGCCGTCCCTTTGGTGACATCGGTGAACGTACCGTCGCCATTGTTGTGAAACAGAAAGCTGGAGGAGGGCTTGAAGACGCGAGGAACGCAATAGTAGTTTCGACCGATGGCATTATTGCCGCACTCCAGCTTGCGGACGCCGGCGTAGTCGACAAAGCTGCAGATGAACAGATCGAGCTTGCCATCATTGTCGTAATCGAACCAAACCGCGCTGGTAGTGAACTTGGGCGCGGTGAGGCCGGCCTGCTCGGTCACATCCGTAAAGGTGCCATCCTGGTTGTTCTTGTACAGAGTGCAGCGGCCGTAGGCGGTGACAAGCATATCCGGCCATCCGTCGTTGTTGTAGTCACCGACGGCGACACCCATGCCGAAGTAGGATCCGGCGACACCGGCCTTCTCGGTGACGTCGGTGAAGGTGCCATCGCGGTTGTTTTTGTAAAGAGCATTGCGGACGGGCTTCGGTGGCTTCCAGAAATCGCTGGGACCGCTGTTTACCAGGAACAGGTCCATCCAGCCGTCATTGTCGTAGTCGAGGAAGGCACAACCGGGGCCTAACGCTTCCGGCAAGAAGCGGCTGGGAGAAATCGCATTCTCGTGCACCCAGGTGATCCCGGAGGCAGAAGCAGGCACTTCACTGAACAGCGGTTCACCCACGGCCAGGGCGGGCTTTCCGAGAACATTTGCGGCTCCGGCAAGCACACCAAATCGCAGCAGGCCACGTCGGGAAAGGGTCATTGTCTTTATCCTAGCCCGGGTAGGGTTGGTTGGGCTTGACGATGCGGATGCGGTGGTCCGTGAACTTGTAGTGGGCCCCCGGCAGATCCAGCTTCGGCATGTGGCAGGAGATGCAGTTCTCCTTCGCCACCGGACACGTTTTGGCGCCCGGCTTGCCGGCTGCACCTTTTATCCCGCCGTGGCAGGTCAGACATTTGGAATCGAAATTGACCGTCTTGAGATTGAAGTCATGGTGCGGATTGTGGCAGGCGAGGCAACTGATGCGCGCGTCGTCCGGGTCATAGCACTTGCTGCCCGTAAGCCGGTACGGTTGGAAACGTACATTGGCAATGCTTGGGTTAGGCTGCATCGCTACTTCCGCCCAGGTGCGATGGCATTGACCGCAGAAGTTGGACGTCTGCTCCGCGGAAAGACCAATAAGCTTGTGCAGGTCGGGCGGTGGGGCCAGGTCGTGATTGCCGGCGACAACGGCCGCGAGGTGAGCATCGATTCCCTGATGGCAGTGAGCGCACTGGACGCCTGGACTCAACGTGTCTAATGTAAGTTGCTTGCCTTGCACGGCGTTGGTCGCATGGCATCCGAAACAACGCAACTTCTCATCCATATGGATCAGGCGGCCGGCGGCGTCGGTAAGGTTCGCGGGCGTTGTGCCTTCGTAGCCCATGGTCGGCGCCAAACCGCTCAACTCTCGAAACCAACTCACCCTGCTCTCATACATCTGGCCATCTTTCTCCAGAATGTAGGTCTGCCCCAGGGCCGAACTGGCGCCCATGGCCCAGGCAATTTTCATGGTCACCGTATCCGTGCCATCGGTTACGGAATAGGTGCTCTCTGAGCCCTTGCGCTCGATGTGGTAGCTGTACTTGCCGACCGTAGTGCTGAGCGATGGATGCTCCGTAAGCACGGTGCATTTATCGACCGACTCGAGGGCATGTGACATGTAGGTGGTGGGTTGGGTCAGCGCTTCCACATGGCATTGCGCACAGGCGGCGGGCGCCACGGGTTTGGTTTGCGCGCTAGAGGCAACCGATAGAAAAAACCAGCAGAGAAGTGCGACCTGTTTCCTCACACCCTCACCGCAGTTTCGCGCCGGGCTGCTTGGCCTGTGCTTCGGCTGTTAGCTTCAAAACTGTTTCCCGTTCCCGCTTGCTGTCTTCTGGCCGTTTGAGCCGGTAATAGACGAGCGAAAGGGATACATGCGCCTCGGTGAATTGCGGGGATTGCTTGATGAGGCCTTCGAGAATCTGACGGGCGTCCTCAAGGCGTCCCTGGTCGATGGCGACCAAGGCCAACTGGTAGCGCACGCCGGGATCGCCGGGACGCGTTTCTTCGGCGCGCACGAAATACTTTTCCGCCTCGTCGTACTTCTGCTCCTGCCGGGCGGCTGCGCCAAGTTGCAGGTTGGCGTCGAAGTTGTAAGGATCGACCTGCAGTTCGGTCTCGTATTGCTTTGCTGATAAGTCTGAGTCGCCGGTAAACACCAATGCTTTGGCGTAGAGAACGTGCACCTCAGGAAGATTGGGGTTGAGGGCGACTGCCTTGGCAAACTCATCGCGCGCTCCGGCGTAATCCTGAACATTCATTTTTGCCGAACCCAGCATGAGATGTGCTTCGGCCGAGTCGCCATTGCGCAGAATACGATCGACCAGAACCTCACCCTCCTCGACTCGCTTTTGATGGATCAAGGCTGTACCCAGGAGGTACGCGACAGCCATGTCGTCGGGATACTTTTTCTGCTCGGGCTCGAGAATGCGAATCACGTCCTCTTCGCGGCCCATGCGCATATAACAATCGCTCAGCAGCAATACGGCCTGATGGCTGGACGGATCTTCGGCGTACACCTTTTCGAGCTCTTTGGCGGCGTCGTCGATTTTGCCCATCTTGTAATAGACAAGGGCCAGATTGAGGCGTGCTCCAACGAGTTTAGGCGATTGCCTGAGCGCGATCTTGTATTCAGGAAGCGCTTCTTCATAGCGCCCCAGACCGGCCAGAGCCGCTCCCAGGTTGGTGTGGATGGGCGCCGCTTCGGGATGCAACTTGAGAAACTGCCGGTACTCGGTCACCGCGCCCTCGAGGTCGCCCGCCTGCTGCTTCTGCATCGCGTCCTGCACTAGCTGCTGCGGACTCATCTGTGCCGGCGCACTGCGGGAGAGGACAAGGGCTATTACAAAAAGGAGAGAGGGCTTCCGCATACCGAGTACTGTTCCCAGTGGTGAGAACAGTATAACGGTATGCCGGAAGCCCTCAGTCGTAATTCAGTTGCTGTTCGTGTACTCCCGTTGAGCTAGAAGAAGAATTTCGCTCCGAACTCGATGATACGGGAACCCTGTTTCTGCGTGCTCATACCGAAGTTGGTATTCGCCTGCGTGATCACCTGGCTGACCGGATCCTGCTCGAACTGCAGAGTCAAGTCGCTGCCATTGGGGAACGAATACAGCGGGTGATTGAGGAAGTTGTAGGCCTGCGCACGCAGTTGCAGCTTCATGCTTTCCTTGATGGCAAAGTTCTTGAAGATGCCGAGGTCCGAATCGAAGAAGGACGGTCCGTAAGAGACCGGCAATTGGTTCGGGCCGGAAACGCCAGGCGTCGTCGGCGCTACGAAGCAGTCAGAGTTGATGAATTGGTGGGGCAGCTTGTGTCCAGACGGGTTGCAGGTAACCAGCGGGTTTAGCTGCTGACTGCTGGTGCCCAGGATGGATTGGTTGTTGATCGGGATGCCGGTGGGGTTCGCGACACTAATCGAGCCGGGGATGATAGCAGCCGATTGCGGGCACGAAATACCAGCAGCCATTTCTGCTGCCGTGGCGACGCAGGTCAGACCCATAGCGTAATTGGTCTGAGTGATGTTCTGGCTGCCGCCCTGGTTGAAGGTAAGGTTCGCGCCACTCTCCAACTGCGTGATACCCGAGACCTGCCAGCCATTCGCCAACCCGTCGAGCAAGGCGCCGCGATGAAGCCGCTGGCCAAGATCAAAGGAGTAAGCGGCATTGAACAGATTTCTGCGGTCGGACGGCAGAGCACCATAGTTGTTGTTGATATTGAAAGGATTGACCGTGGGGTTAGCCACACCCAACGCCTTTTGCCATGTGTAGTTGACCTGGATCACGTACAGGCCGGCGTGGCGTGCCCAGCTTACCTGCATCGCGTTGTAGTTCTGATACAGGTCGTTGGTGGCTAAGTTGAGGTCACCATAACCTTGTAGCGGGCGGTACAGGTTGTTGTTCGCGGTTCCCGGATTGGTAGCGGTCAGCATCGAGCCCAAAGGAACCAGGTTGATGTTGCTGCCGGCGCCGCCCTGCGTGTTCTGCTGGTCGCGGCTGCGGTTGCCAACGTACGACAGTTCAAAGAGACCCTGCCATGGAGTTGCCTGGTCGAGGTTGACGCTGTAACCGTCGGTGTAAGGCTGCTTGTCATCCTTGCCATCCACTGCGGAAGGAGAAGCCGGTGAAGAAGCAACGCTTATGCAGGAGAGGTACGCGGTATAGAGCGGCGAACCGGTTGTCGGGTTTGTCGGGCACCCCGTACCACCGACCCACGAGCTCGGGCCAAAACTTGCACTCGCCACGCCAGCAGCCGCTTCCAGACCACTGGTGAACTGACCGGAGTGGTAGTAGAACCGGCCCCAGCCGCCGCGCATAACGGTCTGGCCGTTACCACGTACGTCATAGGCTGCGCCAAGACGTGGTTGATAGAAGAGTGTTCTTGTCGGGAATCCTCCCAGTGGGACAGCGGAATCCTTTTTATGCCACTCGAATCCGCAGAAAGTAGGAGCCGAGGCGCAACCGGGAGCGAACTGAGACTGATTGAAGATGGAGTAGCCGTAACCCAGTGCATCAATCCAGGGCTGGAAGTGGCTGAAGCGAACGCCGAACTCAAGCGTTAGTCTCTTGGTTGCTTTCCAGGAATCCTGGCCGAAGAACTCGTACGTGCCGTAGTGAATGTCGTTGATCCGGTTAAAGTTGGTCTCATTGTAATTAGAGAGGTTACCAGTAAGAAGGTCGGCGTATTCGTTACCGGTGCTGAAGCTGTTACCGGCGGATACGACTGCTGTTCCGTTGGTTTGCTCGTTAGCCGGCTGGGAATTGCGAATCCACTCGTAAAAGAAACCCACCTTGATGGTGTGATCGCCCTTGACCTTGGTAAGGGTGTCGCTGATGCTGGGCAGCCACTTATTGGCGTACAAGCCCTGGGACGCGCCACCGGCTTCAAATCCGCCTGGGTTGAAGACGAGGGCGGCTTCGCTCGGTCCATACTGGCCGAAGGAAGGAATCTGCGACACTCCGTTGTTGTATAGGCCCTTATAACCGTATCCGACGTTGGAACGAGCTACCTTTGCAGGATCTGCAAAGACGTTGGGGAAGCCTACAAAGGTATAGGCGACAACCGTCTCGTTGGTCATGGTTTGGTTAAAGACATGGGTGATCGATCCGGAGTAAGCATCCGATTTGTTCTTGCCTTCGACGGCGGTCGGATACGGAACCTGGTCACCATTGCGCCACCAGAGGCCCACCGGGAATAGCTGGGTTTCACGCTGGTAGTTATAGCGAACGAATACCTTGGTTGCGTCGCTGATGCTCCAGTCGCCGCGAACCGTGAATTGCCGGTTGTTCTGGGCGAAGATTTCAGACTGCGTGTAGTTGTAACCGCCAGTCGTATTTGGGTCCACGTTCGCAGCCGGATAGAGCTTGGCGAGCGCGAGCATGTTGGGATCAATGCAGCTTCCGTCTGCAGGACCAGCGCAAGGGCTCAATTGGGTCGTACCACCGAATTTCGCGATGGCTGCATTGGTTAGCTGTCCCGGGGCTTTGCCAGACGCCGTGATATTGCCTTCCTTGGCAACCTCTTCCGGTGAGAAATTGCCAGTGAGTTCGCCCGGGGTGGGAACCGTTGCGCGGAGCAAGCCGGTATCCAGGGTCTGCTTGAAGAACTCAAAGCCGGCAAAGAAGAACAGCTTGTCGTGATTCTTGTTGAAGTGAAGTCCGGGGATAACGATCGGGCCGCCGATGGTGCCGCCTGGATAGTAGTACGAGTTGCCCGGCTGCTTCACGCCGCTATTGTTGTTCAACCAGTCATTCGAGTTGAGCACGTGGTTGCGGGCGGTAAAGAACGCGCTGCCGTGATAGCTGGTGCCGCCGGCTTTAGTAACCGACGTGATGACGATCGGACCCTTCTGGTCTTCCGCGCTGAAGTTCGAGGTCAAGACCTTGAATTCCTGCAGGAAGTCAGCGTTGGGGTTGACCGGCGTATCGCAATTGCAACCAGGATCGGAGACGTGGGCGCCGTCAGAGACGATGTCCAGCGAGTTGGTGGGCAGACCGTTATACGCGGATGAAGCGTTCAGAGGGCTCTGGCTGCCGGAGTCGCCATTACCGTTGATGCCTACCGTCTGGCCGGTGTAGTTGGAGTGGTTCGCGGTGCCGTTGCTGACGCTGAAACCCGGAACGATCTTGATGTACTCAGCGGCGTTGCTGCCCACCTGGACAAAGTTCTCGAGTTCCTTGGTGCTCAGTGCAAAGGAGCGCTCGCCGGAATCTGTAACCGCCAGAGCAATGTTCTCTGCATTCACTGCGACCGTTTGGTCGGCCGTGCCTACGCTCAGCGCAACGTTGACGCTGCGATGCTCGCCACCACCGAGAGCGATGTTCGAGGCCTTGTAATCCTTGAAGCCCCCGGCGGAGACTGTCAGGTTATAGCTGCCAACCGGTACCGAGGCGAAGTTATAGAACCCGGCGCTGTCGGTGACCGTATCGCGCGTCGAGCCCGATACGGCGTCAATCAGATTAACCTTTGCATTGGGAACAACGGCGCCGGTCGGATCAGTCAGCACACCATCAAGAGTGGCGAAGATACCCTGGGCGAGAACGAGCCTTCCACAGAAGACAAGCAGAAAAACGAACGCGGCTAAGCGCGAGACTTTGCGTACCATCACTGACACCTCTCCAAAAACGAAGCAAGAAAAACGTTTCTGTAAACCACTGTTTTTTGTGACCTCGGGTATATAAATCCCCCGCATGCGAGGTTGTCAAGGGATTTTGTGAAAGCTGGAACCGGTGCCAGTACGCCTTTGGTTACCGGGAGCTGTAAAGCATGGGTGGCAAAGCGTTTGTCCGGGTTGTACGGGGAGGTCCCACTCGTTGTCCGGGGTAACCGTTCGGAAATATTTAGCGGTTCTTCAGAGGGCAAGAGAGAGGATTTCAGCGCCCGACAACAGCCGGGAAAAGGGGCTCCGGTTAGCCTTTGATAGTTCCTGGTTGTTACATATGGGGTACCTAAGTGCTAACTTCCCTTAGAACTGCTTGACCATATGAATGATAGGCAGGGTGAAGCCGGGGCCGAGGGGGACCTCGCGTCGCTCGCCGGCGACATAGCCGCGCGCCTGGTACAGCGGCACTCCGCTGAGCGTGGCGCCCATTTCAAAGCGACGGAAACCCGCGCTGACCGCGGCAGCTTCGCAGACTTCAAGCATGCGGGTGCCGATACCACGGCGCGCCCAGTCCGGATGCACGAAGAAGGCGCGGATTTTGGCCGCATCGTGCTGCGGATCCAACAGGTCATCCTCTCGGCCGGCGCAGTGATCGCTTCCGTAGAGGGTCTTGCGTTTGCTCCAGCCTCCACATCCGGCGATCTCTTGCTTCCCCTCGCGGCTGGCTTCGGCCACAAAATACGTGCCGTCCTTTACTAGTTGGGTATCAACGCCAAAGACGACTTCGAGCGCTCGCGCCCTTTGCTCGCGGGTGTACTCGTGCTGCAGCTCCATGACCGAGCTCCGGATGAGCCGCTGAAGCGCGGGAACATCCTCGAAGACGGCCTGGCGGATGGTGAGGTGCATGCCGGATGCTTTTAGGATAACAAGGCTAACGGGGGCAATAGCAGGTCTGATAGGTGGCTGGGTCGAGGGCAGTGATGGCGCAATCGAGCGTCTTCACCGCGGCTGAAGGTACAGAAACGGAGCTAGAGACGTTGAGCAGCTTGACCCACTGCCCAGTGGCCTGAGGATCGTCCGCAATGCGTTGACCGATAGCTTGCATGCTGGCCGCATCGAGGCGTGGGCTTTGCCATTCGGTGGTAAAGGCGTACTCCAGGGTCCAGCGTGCTGGGTTCGCCTGGGCCAGGTAGTAGGTCGACTGATCGGATAGCGACCCATCCTTACGGAAGGAGACGATGCGAAAGGAGGGGTTTTGTCCGTAGATCGGCGAGATGGGCGGATCGATCAGGACAAAGCCACCGCGGAGCAGGCGGAAGTCGTCGGTATGGTCGTGGCCGGCGAAACTGGCGGTGATGCTGCCTTGGTAGTCCTCGAGAATGCGTTCAAAGCGCGTGGTCCAGGCAGGCTTCCACATGGGCACGATGGCATCCTGGCACACCTGCGGAGGAGTCTCCCCTCCTTGCGAGAGCTGGCGGTACTTCACCATGGTGGCATAACCATCAATTCCGGGAGGGATGTGGAAGATGAGCCAGACCTTCTGGTGGGCGGCACGGGCCTTGGCGAGGCTCGTCTCCATCCAGGCGAAGGTGCGGTCGGCCGCATTGGAGTCGACGGCGGAACATGCCTGGGCGAAGTTGGTGGCTTGATATTTGTTGGAGAAAAAGACGGTGTTGATGGAGAGAATGCGGATACCTCGCAGGCCGCGTGGCCGAAGGGTATAGCTGCCCAGGGCTCTCCATTCTTTGGCCATCGCTCCCCCGGCTTGGGCTAACTGGCGGGCAAGCGGAGCAGTGTCGCTGAGAAAGGCGCCGTCGGCACGGATGTCGTAATCTCCGCATTCGTCATCGTTGTTTCCGGGTGTGACCACCACCTGAATGCCCGGAAAGTGCTGTCGCAGCTCAGCGGCGAGAAATGCAACTGTTGTAAGCACAAAAGCGCGGTAGTGTTGGCGATCGTCGTCATGAGTCGCCGCGGCGAATTTCTGAGGGAAGCCGTGAGCGACCAGATCTCCGGCGACCACGACCAGTGCCGGGTGTGGCAGAGTCGCCTGCATGTTGTTCAAGGCGGACTGGAGAAGCGGCCAGTTGGTGTCTTCGCCGGCATGGCTGAAAACAGTTTGGGTGGAGCGGTTGAGAATGCCCTCCCATTGGCTTGCGGGAGCGACGGCGAGATCTGGAACGAGGAGCGGATCGGCGAAGGGATTGAAGTGGATGTCCGAGGCGATAAGCAACTGCCGCGGAGCCTCACCCGCAGCCCGTTGACCAGGCCAGCCCGCAACGACAAAAGCGGTCAGCATTGCAAAGTGGAGGAGCCGTCTTGTCTGCTGGTTTCTCGGCACGACAGTGACCTCCTCCGAGGGTCATTGTAGGCTTTCCTGCTCTTTGTCTTTCTGTTCATGGACGAGCCACCAGACGCCGGTGATGATTTGCGCTGTGGCTACCAGACGGGTGGTAGATGGATTCTTGTCCACACGTCTCATCGCCTGGCGCCATAACCAGGGGCCTTGCGACCAGCCCACAACTTCGTGCTCCGGCCGCATGAACGCGAAAATGCCGTCGCCGATCAGCAGTAGGGCCACGAAATGTTTCATCTTGAAATTATTCATCCCGAACCTCACGTGTGTAGGATGATTTCGGCTACTTTACGTTGTACCGCAGGAGCCTATGGTTGCAGTCACACGGCGGGCGATGTTGCTGATGACAGCAGCCGCCCTGGCGGAGGAGCGCATGCCGTATCGGATTGTGGATCCGCATGTGCATGTCTGGAAGCACCAGGCCGCGCTCCCGTTCGCAGCCGGCGCCACAGTCCCCGACTGGGATGCTACTCCGGAAATGCTGCTCGAGTTGATGAAAGCGCATGGGGTGGCCAAGACGGTCATCATCCAGGTCAGCCATTACCGCAACGACAATCGCTACCTGGCGCAGGTGCTGAAACAGTATCCGCAATTCTTTCACGGGGTCTGCCGGGTGGATCCGCTGGATCCTGCGGCACCCGATCATCTCTCACGCCTCACGGAGGAGGACGGCTTCCATGGTGTGCGGCTGAGTCCAATGGCCGACGCTACCGGCGATTGGATACGCGGGCCGTTCATGGGCCCGCTGTGGAAGCGATGCGAGGAATTGCGTGTTCCCATGACGCTGCTGATGCCGGCCAGCCGGGTTCCCGATGCAGCCAAGTGGATTGACCGGTTTCCGGAAACCACGGTGGTGATCGACCACATGGCGGATTGCCCGGTGGACCACCCGGAACAATTGGAACCACTGGTTGCCCTGGCGCGGTATCCGCATGTGTTTGTGAAGATCTCGCATACGTGGTCGTTGTCCCACGAGGGGTATCCGTGGGCCGATTCGCAGCAATTGGTGAAGCGGCTGCATGAGAAGTTTGGGCCCCGCCAACTGATGTGGGCGACCGATTGGCCGATGGCCAAGGATCGGGCCACCTATAGTCAGAGGTTGACGGTGGTGCAAGACGAGATGAAGTTCTTGAACGCGGACGATAAGAGGTGGATGCTTAGCAAGACTGTGGAGCGGGTTTGGCCGTTTGCTTGACGGAAGTCCGGCTGCAGAACCAGTAGAAGACATTCAAGGCACAGCGCAGGGTGCCGAGCAGCGCGGCAAAGACTGTCGTCGAGACTAGTCCGCGGGGACGCAGGCGGGAATAGATGACGTTGATGCTCCAGGCGGGGATGGTATAGACGTCGCCGGCGCGAAAGGCACCGATACGGTTGCGAATCGGCCAGTCGTACAGCACCTTCTCAATGCCGTTGTTGAAGAATCTTGCCAGGCTGAGTACGCGCCACCGGTAAAGGGCGACGGGGAGCCAGGCCAGCGATGTTCGGTTGCGATAGCGGGTGATGAGACTCGACGCCTCAGCCGCCTGGCGCAGTGCAGCGGTCACGCCGTTCGAGGTCATGGGGTCCACCATGGCGGCGGCTTCGCCGATGACCAGCCAGTTGGGGCCGGTGATGCGGTCGAAGACGCGGCAGCGGAAGGAAGTGGTTCGTGGGGAGCGGCCTGATCGCAGACCCCGGAGATCAGGAAAGCTTTCGAGCTGCTGGTGGAGGATGGTGGGGACGCTCATTCCGTGATGTCTCTGCTCTCGAATCGAAGCCGCGGGCGAGACGTAGCCGACGCTGACGATGTCGGGATGAATGGGAATTTGCCACACCCATTCCATATAGAGTGGACCGGCGTCCGTATGAAGCGTGGTTCCTTCGATGGATTTAGCGACGGAGAAGTAGTCCCAGATGGCTACTTTTTGCGGGCCGAACTGCGTGGCCGGCGAGCGAAAAAGGCGAGGAAAGAGACTGGCGCCGGAACCGGACGCGTCCAGGAACCACTGCGAGACGATGCGCTGGCCGGTCGCAGTAACGATTGCGGTGATTCTGCGGCCGGAGGTCTCCACGTTCACCACTTTGTCGCGCACCAGGGTAACTCCGCTGGCCAGGAAGATGCCGCGAATGGCCTCATTGAGTTGGGTGCGGTCGACATGCATGGTGCGCAGATTGATGTTGAAGGGTGGCTTGCCTAGCCATTCTCCCGGCTCGTAGTGTTGCTCGGCGCCGTCACGGACTTTGAGCACCACGTGGCGTTTATAGGTCGCGATTCCCTGCTCGATGAGGTACTCCATGGGAAGCCCCAGAATATTGAGGAGAGCGGGCGCGGACCAGTCCAGCGATTCGCCGACAGGATCGGAGGCGACCGGGTCGGCCTCGATGCACACGACGCGAAGACCGGTCTTGGCGAGATGAATGGAGGCGGCCATGCCGGCCAGCCCTGCTCCAACCACGGTTACGTCTTGTCTTGCTTGGGACATCGACGGACTAGCTTTCTAGTGAGGGGAGTGCGCGACGTACGTTGCCGGCCTGCCGGAGATGACGCCGGGCATGAGCGTTGCTGGTGGAGAAGAATTCGAGCAGGTTGAAGCGGAAACAGCATGCGAGGGGCGAAGGAAAACGGAGCGCGGTGAGATGCACTCCCTCGGCAGACTCGATACGTTGGCGAAGGGCCTGCCTGGGAGGTAAGGAAGTTTTGCAGTGCCGAAGCCGGTGAATCGGATGGCTGGGGCCGCACGGCTTTGGGGGCTTGCATCTTGATGATGGGGCGCGACTCCATGCGCCAGACCATCACGCGTCCGTAAAGGTTAAGGGAGAAAGGGCCAGCGCTTTGCAGGTTGCGTTTTCTGCTGGTCTCGAGAGCGGCGTCTACGGCGGGAAGAAAGACTTCGTTGGTGGCGCGGAGATGGGCGAGGTTCTGACAGATGGACCAGGCTCCAGGGCGGGGAGACCAGCAGAGCTGATCTTCGGTGAGACCGGCGCAGACGTCAGTGGCGGCAGCGTCGACGGCGACGGACGCAGCGTAGAGTGCTTGCGGGTGTATGCCATGCGGCCGGTCGGCCAGGTGAGTGAGTTTTTCGGTGACACTCAGCAATCGGGTGCTCCGGGAACTGACGTAGGGAGTGAAGCGAATAGTACGTGACGGGGTGGAGGGTTGACCTCAACCGAAAGGTGGGGATTTGGGTAGTACTGGCTTTGGCTCCAAAAGATCCCACATCTCGCACCAACAGCGTGCGAGATATGGGGCACCCAGATCGTTTCCGGCTGAGACGGTGTTAGGGACGGGTTACTTGCAGCGTGAAGTTGGTTCCGGTAAAGGTGACGTGCAGCTGGTGGGTGACGGCGTCGTAGCGCCAGGTGTCGGTCGGCTTTCCGTTTAGCTGCAGGGCTGCGGGTGCGGTGTCGAGGGCGACGATGACTTCGTAGCTTCTAGGTTGAGGTGAGGTCCCCTGGATTTGGAGTTCGGCCTGTTTGGTTTGCAGGGTGGCGGCGGTTCCGTCGGGTAGGGTGAAGGTGGCGGTGGCGTCAGCTTTGCCGGGATACGCCTTCCAGACAAGCGAGCCTTGCAGGAGATTGGAGTCGCTCCAGTGGAAGGTGGCCGTCTCTGACTCGGGCTTGAAGGGCAGGATCGCGCCGGCGCGGATGAACAGGGGGATCTGCTCGAGCGGGGCGGCCACGGTGATGTCCGCGCCTCCCTGGGAGTGCTCCGCTGTCCAGTAGTTCACCCATTCGCCTTGGGGCAAATAGAGTGTGCGCGAGACCGCTCCCTGCTCGATGACGGGCGCTACCAGCAGGCTGTCTCCTAATAGATATTGATACTCGGCGGTGGCGCTGCGTGGATCATCGGGGTATTGCAGGACCAGGTGCCGCACGATGGGGACGCCGGTCTTTTGTGCTTCCACGGCAAAGGTGGCGAAGTAGGGCAACAAGGAAGTGTGCAGGATGGCGTACTTGCGAAAGAGCGCGATGGTGCCGGGATCGTGAAAGAGGTTCACCGAGTCCATGGGCCGGGCCCAGCAGTGGTCGCGCATGACGGGGGTGAGCGCGCCAAACTCGGTCCAGCGTAAGAAGAGCTCGCGGTCGGGGCCGTCGCAAATGATGTCCGGGCCCCAGGTGGAGTAGCCGGACATACCGGCGGTGATTCCCGCGGTGATCACGGACGGCAGGCCGGTGTCCCGGGCCCAGTCGTGGGATTGGTCGCCTCCCCAGAGCATGGGAAATTGCTGCGTGCCGGTGAAGCCGGAGCGGGCGAAGGACACGACATCCGGATTGATTGCGTGCACGATGCGGGTGGTGATCTTGTGATACAGCAACGGATACACTTCCGAGAGCCTGGCACCGTCGCCCGCGGCGAGGTGGTCGCCGTCGTCGACGTATTCTCCGAAGTCTTCCATCCAGCCATCCCATAGCTGGTCGCGGACGGCATGAGTGAGCATGGTCTGCCACCAGTCAACCGTGCGGGGATTGGTGAAGTCCAGGTTGCCGGTGCGCACCGGCTCAAACATGGGACCGTGCGGCAGGCCGTCTGCGCCGGTAACGAGCAGGTGCTCGGCTACTCCTTTTTGATAGGCGGGGCTTGGTTGCGGATATGGAATCATCTGCTCCCGCACATACGGGTGGACGTAGCCGAGCACCTTGAACCCCTGGTCATGGAGGGTGTTGTTGAAGGCGCGCGCATCGCCGTAGTAGCTGGAGAACCAGAAGGGCCAGCCAAGGTTGTTGGGTTCATCGAGCTCGTCGAAAACCCAGAGCGCGCTGGCCGGGATTCCCTCTTTACGAATGCGCTGGGCGGTTTCGAGGACTGCGTCTTTACCCTGCACCGCGTTGATCCAGGGGCCGAAGGTCCATAGCGGCGGATTTTGGGGGCGGCCGGTGAACGCGGTGTATTGCTCGAGGATGGACTTGGGGTTGGGCCCGATGAAGAAGTAAAGAGTCACCGGGGTGTCGGCGACGCGTAGGTCAAAAGCGGAGCCGGTGGTGTTGAAATTGAAATTTGTATCAAAGACGGTATCCGCATAGAGGCCGAGCCCGGTGGATGTGTAGACCAGGGGGACGGCGACGTAGCTCCAGTTGTGGCCGGGCTCGCCGGAGCGGTCGGAGGGACGGACGTCGAAGTGGGTGCTGGTGAGGGCGGACTGAAAGAAGCGCTCGCCGAGACCGAAACATGGGTCGGTGCCGGCGACGTGAAGAGTGAGCGGCGCTGGGCCGGCGAAGGTAATGCGGGCCAGGGTGGAGTTGAGGATTTCGACCTTCGGGTTGGTGACCGGGATAGTCCACACGGCTTTGGTTTGCAGGTTGAGCAAGGAGAGGGTAGCGGCGGGACGATCTACGGTGATCTGTAACGATGACGTTTTCAGCTGCAGGATGTTATGGGCTTCGTGGGAGTGGACCTTGAGGCTGGGATCGGCGACAGGTCTTGCTCCGGTGGCGAGGAAGATAGGCGAAGGCGCGGGTAGACGCAGCTCCTGCAGCATGGATTGATACTCTGGCGAACTCGAGTAGGAGGCGGACTGAGCACGCAGCGGGAGAGCAATGAGGAGGAGAAGGAGAGCGTAAAGGAACTTCACTCGTCGCCCGTGTCGGCACATTCGTTGTTCCCGGTGTCAGCGATGGCGGCGATGCGCCATTTGCCATTGGTCTTGACGAGGTTGAAGAGATCGGTTCCGCAGTGGTCGAGCTTGCCATCGACCAGGAACTCGAAGGGCGCCCAGACCATCGCCAGATCGTTATCGATGCGCACCAGTGGGGCGTGAATGCGCTCTTCAATGTGGGCCTTGCTGGGTTTGCCGACGCGATCGGCGAAGGCCTCTACCGTCATTTGGGCCGGCTTGCCGTCGCGCATGAGCACCATGATCGTGCCGGGGACGGCGGCAGCTTTAATCGCGGCGGCGTTCCGGTCCGTCATGCCTTGAAACATGGCATTGATGGGCGCGAGTACAGCCTGGTTTGCGGTCTGGGCGGAGGCGCACAGCGACACAAGCGCAAGGATGGGGATGAGTGCCTTCATGGGTGATGATTATAGGGCCCCAGCGACGAACGATTATTTCTGAAAGCCGCTCACGACGGTTTTGCGCGAAGGCATGGATTTTTTCTGCAGGCGCGCGGTTGGCTTGTCGCCGATGGGTGTGGTCATGAGCTTGCGGGCTGCGGCCGCCTGTTCCGGGGTGGGAGCCAGCATCTTCCCCATCTGTTCTGGAGTGGGGACGGAATTGCCTGAGAAGTACGCGCGCATGCGCATAGTGTAAGGGCAAGTTTGGACAAGCCAAGAAAAAAAGTTGCTAAGGGTTGGGCAGCGTATGCGGCGCCAGTGCGTTGGCTAACGAGGTGAAGAGGGGCAGGCTGGTTTCAGTGTTGTTGCCCTGCTCATCGAAGGCCTCGGGTTTGTAGGTGACAACGACGGTGATGGCGAGGTGCGCGCTCGGCAGATAGCCCGTGGTGGCTCCGGTGCCGGCGAAGCTTTTGGTTTGGGTGATCCAGGGGCCGCGGTTGATGACGCCGAGTCCGTAGTTGCGAGCGGCTGTGTTTTCGGTGCAGATCTGACATTCATCGGTCTTGTGGCCGAAGCCGACGAGGTCCGCGGCTACCTGCTCCTGGTAAGACCGCGGCAAGAGCAGGTCTCCGTTGCCAATGATTTCCATGGAGCGGGTCATGTCGTCGATGTCGGTGATTTGAACGGCTCCTTCGGCGGTGGTCCAGGAGGGATTCCAGAAGGTGGTTTCTTCATAGAACGGCACGTCGGAAGGGATGTGCAGGGCCTCTCGCCGCTCGGAGCTGAAGATGTGCAGGACGGGTGGCGGGATCTGCGGGGTGGCGATGCTTTTGGTTTGGCGCACTTGCATGGGGTCGAGGATGTACTTGTCCATGGCCTGGGCGAGGGGCATGCCGGTGATTTTTTCGATCACGCGGCCGAGGATGACGTAGTTGGTGTGGGAGTAGGCCCAGTTTTTGCCGGGCTTGAACCACGGGTCGGGAGTGACTCCGATTTCGATGAGCTCTTCCGGCGTGTATTGGTGGAAGGGATCGCGGTAAAGGCCGGTGAGGATTTGGGGCTCGTAGACGTAGTCCTGATAGCCGGAGGTCATGTTGGCTAGTTCTTTCAGCGTGACCTCGCCGGCGTGGGGAATTTCGGGGAGGTACTTCGAGAGTTTGTCATCGAGGCTTACCGCGTGTGGTTGCTTATCGATGAGCTCGAGTAGCAGCGTGGCGATATAGGTGATGCCCATGGCGCCGTTGCGAAAGTGCATGTCGGTGGTGGCGGGGACCCCAGTCATCGATTCGCCTTCGGCTTTGAGGTAGAGGTTCTTGCCGGCGCAGCGGACCTGGACGATGACGGCTTTGAGGTGGTCCTGCTGGATGGCGTGGTCGATGACGGCTTGGATGGTGGCGTCGTCCGCGGCTGAGGCGGTGAGGGATTGGATGAGGAGGAGGGCCAAGGCAAGGCGCAGGAAGGTTACGGGGCGGATGGTCATGGTGCGGCTCCTGTTGTGGCCCGTAGAATGCTGGTTTTTGGTGTTGGGAGGATGGTAACAGGGGTCCGACACGAGCAGCGACGGAGGAACCCCACTCAAGCCAACGGAAGGCTTGAATGGGCCACCCAGGATCTTATTTTCGCGATCGGCTTGGCTCGTGTTACTTCGTTTGCTGCAGGTATTGGATGTAGCCTAGCAGGGCTCCCCAGTGGTAGAAGCGGTCGCTGCTGCCCACGTCGTCGCCGGTTCCGGTGATGGCGTTGTAGTTTTCGTGGACGTGGCCGTTTTGTTTCCACTCCTTTAAAAAGAGGTCGTAGGACTTTTGGGCGAAGTCGCGGGTGGCTTCGGGGTTGTTGTAGTTTCGGAGGCCGAGGTAGACGAGGTAGTTCATGGGTCCCCAGATGCGGCCGCGCCAGTAGTTCTGATCGTGGAAGGCGGGATCGTCGCGGGCGATGGCGGGGATGATCCAGTCTCCCCAGAATTCTTTTGGGTTGAGCAGGTGCTTGGCGATCATCTGCTCGGCTTGCTGCGGGGTGGCGGCCTTCGCTAATAAAGGATAGAAGTTGGTCGGAGAGAGGCGCGGGCTGAATCGCCCGGTGTGGAGATCTTTGTTGAGGAAGATGCCGGCTTCGGGATTCCAGAGGGTGGCCAGCTTGGCGCGGTAGCGATCGGCTCGCTGGCGGAGTTCCTTGGCTTCGGGGGTTTTGCCTAATGTATCCGCGATGGTGGCGAGTGCGTCGCAGTCGGCGATGTAGAGGCTCATGAGTCCGACGTCGGCGAATTCGAGCTGGTGAGTGGCTGGGTTGTAGACGGTGTCGTCGTACATGGGGCTGTTGTCGAGGCCGGATTCGAGGATGGCTCCGGCGCGGGTTCCGCGATCCTTGTCGTCGAGATCGGGCGGGGCGTTGTCGCCGTCGCTTCCCCAGGTGAGATAGCCGTCGATGTCGCGATGCTGGGCCCACCAGCGATTCCAGCTGAGCAAGGGGGCGAAGGCTTCCTGCAGGAACCATCTGTGTCGTGGAATTGCTGGTAGATGCCCAGAACGGTGATGGCGCCGACGGGCGGCTCGGAGCGGTCAGAGCTTTTCCAGTCACCGGCGCGGGCGTAGTTGGGGACAAATCCCTGCTGGGTTTCGCTGCGCAGGGTTTCGATGGCGTTGGCGTAGGCGAGGTCGCGGTCGCCGATGGAGGCCATGGTGGCGGCGAAGAAGGTATCCCAATCGAAGACGACATAGCCTCCCCAGGTGACGCTCCAGACGCGGCTGACGGGGGAGAGGACGCGGCGGTTTTCAGGGTCGTAGATGGTGTCCCAGCCGAGGACGGTTTGGATGGCGTCGGCGACCTGCGCGGTGTTGGGGTTTGTGGCGAGGGATTGGGTGTAGGCGTCGCTCGCGTGCTGCAGAATGGCCTGGATTTTTTCCACGGTGAGTGGGGCGCCGGTGCTGATGCCGACCGGGGTGGTGAAGTCGGTGGCGAAGTAGGGGCTTGTTATGGGTGCGTTGAGCGGGTTAGTTGCGGGCTTACAGGTGCAGTAGATGGTGGTGGCCTGGGCCTGGATTTTGCCCGGAAGTTTCTGGACGGCGCCGGGGCGGTTCCAGAGGTAGTTGACGGAGAAGATGAGTGTCGGTGGAAGGGTGGGGGCCGGTTGAGACGGGGGGAGCGGGGTGGCGAGCATCACCAGGTTGGGGCCGTCGTGGGCGGTTTGCAGGCGGAGGTTGTGGCCTTTCCAGGAGAGGCGTAGGTCGGTGTAGCTGCCGCCCCAGGCGTGGGGGCCGGGGAAGACCTGCTCCGCGTTTGGGTTGAGGCGGCCGATGAGGGCGTCGGATAGGAAGGCGTCCTGGTAGAGGGTGGTGTTGTGCTGGAGGCCCAGGTGGATGGCCAGGCCGTCGGGTAAGTGGACCTGGGTGGTCACGCTGTGGACGTCCCAGGTGTTCCAGCCGGTGGCTAATCGGGCTTGGAGTTGTTGGTATTGGGGCGAGGGTGGCGGGGTTGGGGGTTGCGGTGCGGTTCGGGTTGTTTGGGCTTGGAGTTGGACGGCGGTGAGGAGGAGTGCCAGGTGGAGGAGTTTCATGAGGTCGGCTTTGAGCCGCAGTATCTCCTATTTCTTAGGAGTTTTGCTTTGGGGTCCGCGGAATCCCACATCTCGCCAAAAGAAGACGAGATACCCAGATTTCCTGCCAGCGGCTCCGATGGACAGAAGCTTGTGCGGCTTTCTTCTTAGGAAAGCCGCATGAAGCGCATGGCCTTACTGGGCCTCACAGGAAATCCGGGGGTCTGGGGCACCCAAGCTTCGTGGCGGCTGGTGCTTATGTCCCTTCTCACCCAAGCTTCGTGGCGGCTGGTGCTTATGTCACTTCGCACCCAGGCTTTGTGGCGGCCTTTGCTTATGTTCTTTCGCACCCAGGCTTTGTGGCGGCCTTTGCTTATGTTCTTTCGGAGGCTCTTAGGGCTTCCAGAAAGATGGTTCGTTTTTGACCCATCCGGGTTGGGGGTTGCTCATGCGGGGGTTGATGACGAAGAGGTTGGTGGATTCGGAGGCGATGCTGGCGGCGCTTAGCTCGCTGGCTTTGCGCATGGCGTCGGCTCCGAGGACGCTGGCGAATTTTTCGGAGTCCTTTATGCTCTTGTCGGTTTCCGCGAGCGACTTCATCAGGTTGATGACGAGGAACATGTCTCCTCCGGTAGCGGTGGGGACGGGGTTTCCGTACATCAACTCGAAGGTGTCCCAGTGGCGGTCGGGATCGATTTTGCGCCAGGTTTCGATGTAGATTTTGGCGAGTTCTTCGAACTCGTGCACATGGCCGGGCTTGACGACGAAGGCGGTGATCTCAAAGTAGCGCGTGCCGTTGATGGAGCCCTTGTTGAGGCTGAGATCGGGGCGAAGCGTGGCGACGGCTGCGTCGTAACCGCTGAGGAGGTCGCCATCGTTCAGCGTCGCCTGGTCGACTTTCGCGGCCAGGGCTGGGTTGCTGCGGATGGCGGAGGTCTCCTTTTCCCAGTCGGCAAAGCTGCTGTAGCCAAACATGAAGAGAGAGCGGGACGGGCCGGACATGGAGTCAAGAGCGAAGTAGTGGTAGGGGGATTTGGCGTCGGCGAAGGCTTTGACGAAGGCGCTTTCGGAACGGTCGTGCAGCATGCCGCCTTTGCCGGGTTTGAGATATTCGCGGTGAACGACGAGGACGTTGGGCGGACCGTCTTCTTGTGCGTAGAGAGCTGGCGAGAGGGCTGCGGCCAACGGCAGGATGGCGGCGCAGTGGAGGAAGAGGTTACGAACGAGAGGGTGCATGGTTCTCCTCGAAATGGTTGAAGATCGATGATCGGAAACACGGGATACGGGGGTACTCGCGCGCGCTACTCGACCGGGAGGAGAGGATGGACGGGCCCGTGGGATCGCGGTTCTTGCAACGCGGTTGCGGGTGCTGGGCCGTGGGACGACGTGAATCTAGTCCTGCGCCGGGACGGTTGTCAATTGGGTGCGGGACGGAGCGAGAAATTGTGGGGAACCCACGAGGCGTTCGTAACGTATTTCGATGGGAGCGCCGGCAGGGCAATTTTTGGGGTTTGACTCAAACTTCCGAGGCTATTGCGGCGTCCTATAGTACAGGTCTTCTCCCACGTGGTGGGAGGCAGATCGCGCTGTTTTTGGCATCCAGTTGAATGAGGAGAAACGATGAGATATCCCAGCATTCCCTGCAAAACGATGGCCTACGGCAGCGCGTTGGTGCTGCTCGGAACGATCTGGCTCAGTGCCCCGCTGGCGCGGGCGCAGTCACCCGCGGATGGCCAAGCTCCGGGAGCGGGTATCAACTCGACGCCCGGGACGTCGACGCTGCCGAACCCTGCCGACCAGTTGGGCAACATGGGCGGCGTGAAGACGGGCCAGCAGGCCGCGATCGATAAGATGTTCGTCAAGAAGGCCATGCAGGACAGCCTTGCGCAGGTGCAATTGGGCGAACTGACGCTGAAGAACAGCAGCAACGACCAGGTGAAGCAATTTGCCCGGAAGATGATTGAGGACCACACCAAGCTGAACGAGCAGATGCGGCCTGTGGGGCAACAGCTTGGGGTTGAGATTCCGACGGACGTCTCAAAGAAAGACAAATCGCTCATTGGCAAGATGCAAGGGCTGACGGGCCCGGCCTACGACCAGGCCTACCTTAAAGATGTGGTGAAAGACCACAAGCAGGGTCTGAGCGAGTTTAAGTTGGAGGTCTCCAATGGCCTCGATGTCGGGGTAAAGAATGTGGCTTTGCAAGGGAGCAAGACCATCCAGGACCATCTGCAAATGGCGCAGCAATTGGCCAAGGATCAAAACGTGGATCAGGCCAAGAAGTAGTTGCGCCGGCGGCTTTCTCACTGACAGTTGTTGATTTGCTGATTCTGCGTGCGGCACCTGGTCATCGGGTGCCGCACTTGCTGTTTGTGGGTGGTAAACCCCGAGGGTGGGGAGGGCTGCGCGTGCCGGAGGTAATGGCTTGTTTGGGCTAAAACGCATAGTCACTGGTGCAAATAGGGGTGGCTTCGCTGTTTGATCCCCTGTTGTACCCCGTTGGTACTCTGGCACAAAGGAACTATGGCAATTACTTTCTCCTTCACTCGCTGGTTGAGCGAGCAATCCTGTGAAAGGTCAACGGAGGAAGCTTTGAAGAGAACTCGACGTGGAATGCCTTGGTATCGCGCGCGGATCGCGCCTGCTGTGCTGACACGAGCGGACTTCTGCAGGGCAAAGGCGAAAGCAAGCGGTACTGTCGCAACGACGCTTCTGATGCATCCTTCGATTGCCTTTGATAACAGTCCGTAGATTTTTTGGTGTGCATGGTGATTTTGAGTGCGGCGGCTCGGGCGTGGTTGGATGGGCCTGGGTGCGCTGCATGGGGTGAGACGGTCGCTCGCGCGTTCTGGAGGGCGCAGCGGGTGGCGGGGACGTCTTGCTGGAGTTGAGGTTGCATGGCCGGAGCCGCGGATTGCTTAGGTAGTGCGGCTCCGGGAGTGTTTCTTCTTACGATTCGGTCTGCTAGACCCAATCAGGATCCGCTGCAGTTACGGAAGCGGGGAGCGAAGGCCGAGCTCGTCTGCAATGTCGCCTAGTTGTCGATCCCTGGTCGAAATGGAAATGGACTTATCGAAGATGGCACAGCATAGGAGGCTGATGTCGGTGAGGCCGATTCCTCGCCTGTACAGCTTCTTGTGGTCGATGAGGCCAAACAGTTCTTCCGATCGCACGACGGGCGCCTGGGGTAGAAGGGCAAGGTCGGCTAGCACCTTTTCCCGATTCGCTATAAGACCCAGTGCCAACTCCAAGCGGACGAATGGATGGGTCATGATCTGATCGTTTTGTAACAGTGTCTGGAGTTTTGCGTCGGCACTGCGCAAGTGGTCGATCCAGACTGAGGTATCGACCAGAATCACCTGGCGGTCCGCCGCCTTGGCGCGGCCTCGGCGGTGGGATCGGTTCCGCCGAAGGCTGCCAGCCGTCGGGCCGCTTCGTTACGGACTAGCCTGGTGAGTGCTTCCCGGACGAGAGCGGCTTTTTCTGTGATTCCGGTGTAGTATTCCGCCTGTTTTACCAATTCGTCATCCAGGGCTATGGTGGTTCGCATGTGCTCAAAACAGCATCGATTTGGTGCTTGAAAGTAGTGCAGTCGAAAAAGGCCGCTCGGATCGAACAGCAGTTGCGTCTTCTCACAAAAAGACATAGGAAGGGCTTCGCCCGTCTTGTCCAACCCACGTAGTCCCCGCATGCCGGTGCAAACATGGGGCACCCGTCCAGGGGGTGAGGCTTGCGGGAGGGACTTGAGGTTCGTCGCACCACCTGCCGGCGCAAACTGCGGATCCCTCCCCCCCGATTTCCTGTTGAGAGTGGTGTGATCGGTCAAATTCATGCGTCTCTCTTTGCTGAGAGCCGCATACGTGGCCGTAGTTGAGGGCGGTGAAGTAGAAAATCCGGGTACGCTCCGGTCGGGATGACAAGTGGAGGGGGTGGGGTTTTGAAGAGACGCTTCTGCCTTGTTCATTCCCGACCTGACTTGCCGCAGAAAAGTAGCTTTCTCGAGTTGTCAAAGATCGTTTGCTCGCGGGCGCCTTAGCGCCCTTGGTGGTTAGTCGTTGGATCGGGTTTTCTTGTGGCTGACGAAGATGATCATCGGGGTTGGCCATTTCTAGCGCTACGTCCTTTGGAATCAGGGGCTTGTGCGAAGATGATCATTTTTTGTTTTTTCCCGCCCCCCGATTCATTCTTGCTCTTCGGGGTCGGGCGGTAGTTGCCAGTACCAGGCGCCGTCGAAGGTGTTTTTGGTGCTGAGCACGCCAATGTCCTGCTTGGCGCGGCGGATGGTGATGATGCAGGCGCCATCGCGATGGGCGGCGCGTTCGATGGTTCCCTGGGTCAGCGGGCCGTCGCTTAGCTGCTGGCGCAGCCATTCGGCGGCGAGCTTGCGCTTGGGAAGGCCGGCGGCGATGGGCCGGTCCCTCTGCAGGTCGTCCGCGGTGAGGTTGGCTGGGGCCGGTCCAATGAAAGGCGGAGGAGAGGTTTCCGGTGGGATCGATGCGGTATCCGAGGGCAGGGGCGAGCGGGGCCAGGTTGGACTTGGTCTGCACCAAGGCGGAGATGGCGGGAGCGTCGGGGGTGCTGCCGACCTGGAACTCGGTGCGCACGGCGCCGGAAAGCTCGATGGCGGCGGAGCTGCGGCCGCGGCGGCGAAGGTGGCGGACGAGAAGGATACAGCAACTGTGCTCTTCTGCGAGCTGGGCGAGATTGTCGAAGACGCGCGCGGCCTCGTGGGCACGGTGGGGATGGTTGGCCGCGAGATAGCTGTGCAAGGGATCGAGGATGAGGAGGCGCGCGTTGGTTCGTTCGAGCGCGTCCTCGAGTATGGGCGTGTCGCGGAGGGTGAGCGCTGCGGGCGCGCTGGCCGAGGTGATTCCACGGAGCAGAATGAGGCGGGCTGGATCGCCGCCGAGGCCGAGGAAGCGGGGGCGGATGAGCTGGGAGCCGAGGTGTTGGGTGGACGCGTAGAGGATGGTGCAGGGTTGGCCGGCGGCGGCGCTGGATGGGTTGGCGTCGCCGGGTGTATCTCCTTTGCTGAGCGCGGCTGCGATGGCGAGGGCGACCCAGGTTTTTCCGGAGCCGGGATCGCCGGAGAGGACGGCGAGACTGCCGACGGCCAGGCGGTTCGGCCAGAGCCATTCGACCGGACGCTGCTCCATGTCAGTGCAATAGAGAAGGTCCGCCTGGGGGGCGGCGGCGGGGATGGTTCCGGATCGGGAGTTGGGCTCGCGGGGTGCGGCGTTCCCGGGCGGCGGAAAAAGCGTGGGATCGAGAATGCTGCAGTGGAGATTTGTTCTGTATCTGCGGTGTTTACGGACATGAAGGCCCCTGCCTGCAGCGGCCCAGTTTTTGACGGTGGGGCTGCGTTTCGTGTCTGCCAAGGTGGCTTTTTGTTTCGCGAATCTACGTTCCCACGGTCAGGTGGTTGCGGCAGTCGCGCCGGAGGGGGATCTTTGGTTTCACGGTAGTACGGGTTGGGTTTGTCGTCCAGGGTGAGGGGGAAAAAGATGTGGAAATCCGGGA
>CAWITO010000009.1:0-2528224 GCA_963839075.1 uncultured Acidobacteriaceae bacterium
ATCCGAGCTCACGGTAACCATGATGCTAGATCTTCCTCTGGTTAGCCGCTCAGGAACTTACTGAAAACCCGACTTTACCGGAACAACCAGGCCACTTCCGCACTATCGAACAAGATGTTGGCGTCACCGATCCTCCGACGACGGTATAGGCCGCATCGCTCTAAATCCTTCATCTGTAACTTCAAAAGAGTCGAAGCCGTAAGGGGAGAGCACGGCCCTGAGTTTGTCAGTCAGGGAAATTCCGACAATGTGGGCAATCGTGTACGGAGGGGCAGCCGAATAGACGCCGTGATGCATATCAATCGTATTAAATTCAGCAATGAATGCCTCCTCGGGAGCAGTTCCCGTTCCCGCGGAAAATATCGTGATTCCATCCAGGTGATCCCGAGATGGAGGGTCTTTCCAGATCTCTTGGGCTACTTCGCGGTTGACTGGCGAGTCAAGAGCCCAAATAGGCCCTGACTTCAATAGTCTCCGGAGACGAAAACCATAATCGCGGTCGAGGACTATGAATACTTCGTACGGATCCAGAATCATCGTGCCAAATGATAAATCCCAGGCATCTCGTCTGTACGGTGTATACCAGTGCGCAAGGGCTGCAAGCGTGCGCTTGGAAAACGGGATTTTGGGTAATTTCCTGTCCCCAGCTCCCGATGTTCGGGAGCAACTTACTCAAAACGAGACTTTTCGTGCGGTCCGCTCATTCGCGGCTGGACTAGCGGGCGAGGCGGCAATGATGAACGAACAAGAACTGCACGCGGAAATCGTCAAATCGGGGACTTGGCTTTATGACGAGCAAGTGCCGTCCGAAGTGTGGATCGTGAAGCAAGACTTTGAATATCACTACGAAGAAGACTTCTCTGACGGCCCTGAACAACTCAACTCGGAGGGAGAGGCGTATCAAGTGGTCATAGCGAGAAACGGAGAGATGATTGCTCTTGGACCGGCTCGTCTCCCTCTGCCCGACGCGGTTTCGGCCGCCGAAGAGGTAATCACAACGGGCGTAGTGTGGAAAAATCACGTCCTGCAGAGACTTTACGGAGGTCGATACTACCGCACGACACCCACCCAGAAAGACGCTCGTGAATGATCCGTTGGCAAGGAGCGCTTGAAAAACGGGAATTTCGGTAAATTGCGCTGTTCATCAGGCCTTCATAGGGCAACTTACCGGAAGCGCGACTTTGCAGGAACGTACCCGGCGTCGCTAATTCGAAGGGTAGCTCAGGAGTACCTTGCGCAATCTGATCCTTGTCATGCAGAAAGTTTTATGCAAAGCTTCGCATGCAGAGGGCCGAGCTTGTCTACCCGTTCCTATCTTCGTGGCCTTCTCATTTCGATTCTTCTTTTGCACTGCTTTTTTTCCCTCCTTGCGCAGGGGACCACGGAAGAACCGGCTCAATTCAACATCAATCGTGACCGGGAACCCGTCGCCTCGCTCAATGGAGTGTGGCGTTTCCATCCAGGCGATGATCCGGACGGCAAACTCGGCTGGGCAAAGCCGGACTTTGATGATTCTTCGTGGCCATTGCTTCGTTCCAATAGCGGTTGGGGGGAACAGGGTTACAAAGGCTACAGCGGCTTTGCCTGGTACCGCTTCAAGGTTCTCCTACCCGATGAGCGGAGACGCTGGGCCATCTCCTTGCCGAGGCTGCTTACCACCTATCAGGTCTTTGCGGACAACAGGTTGATTGGGCAATTCGGAGAGATGCCGCCCCACGCTCTCTATGTGGTCGGTTTCGACCAGGTCTATGCACTTCCAGCCGAGATCGGATCTTCTGGCCGTGCAGTGACCTTTGCCATTCGCGTGTGGCATTGGCCGCGCTTTCCCGTGGGAGTAAGCGGCGGCCCCACCGCGATCACACGAGTGGGCGATATCGACGCTCTCAGAATGCAACAGACGTATGACGCATGGGGCAGGTTCTGGTACACCAGTTCAGGAAATGTGCTGATGCTGATGAATCTCCTGGCTGCGGCTGCGGGGCTGTTTCTGTTCTCGATGCGTCCGCAGGATCGGGAATATCTATGGTTTGGTATTTATGAACTGCTGAGCGGAGTCGACCACGTTGTACTCGACTATTACCGCTTTCATCCAACGCCCCAGTGGATCATCTTTTGGCTGGACTTGACTCTATCAGCGGCCAGCTGGCTCTTCTTTCTTGTCTTCATCGTTGCCATTTTGAATGGACGCAAGAATTGGCTCTTCTGGGCGGCCGTCGCAACTCCCGGGGTGACCATTCTTGGGCAGCTGGCATTAAGGTTGGGTTCGATCGGGCTCGTTCAATTCGACCTCCTGTGGGCGTTTGCGCTGGCGTTCTATTTCTGCTACATCGTTGCCCTCTTATATAGGAGAGCCATGGAAGGCGTGCCTGACGCGCAGCTCATGCTGGTGCCTGTCGGTCTCTGCTACCTATGTTGGCTCGCTGTCATTCTACTGACTGCCGCAGGCGGATCTGGGCATAGCTGGGTTTCTCGGGATTTTCACTGGTTCTTTGAAGTCTCTCGTCGGCCGTTTCCATTTTCGGTCAACGACCTCGCTGACATATCAATGCTGATCGCAGTGGTCGCGGTCCTGCCTTTGCGTTTCGCTCGGTCCCGCCGCGACGAGGAGCGGCTCGCCGGAGAGATGGAGTCGGCACGCACGGTGCAACAGGTCCTCATTCCAAATGAGATTCCACCCATACCGGGTTTTGCGATCCAGTGTGTCTATAGGCCCGCGGGTCACGTGGGTGGAGATTTCTTTCAGGTCATCCCGCTTGCGTCTGGTGGGGCTTTGATCGTCGTAGGCGATGTCAGCGGGAAAGGTATGCCAGCCGCAATGACGGTTTCCCTGCTCGTCGGCACGCTCCTCACGCTGGCGCAGTACACGCAGAAACCATCCGAGATACTTGGCTTTATGAACCGTCGCATGTTGTCGCGCAGCCAGGGTGGTTTCACCACCTGCGTCGCTCTGCGAATCGATCCACACGGAACAGTAGTTGTGGCGAATGCCGGTCATCTCGCCCCTTATCTCTCTGGGCAGGAGATCAAGGTCGAAAATGGACTCCCGCTTGGGATCGCGGCCGACACGGAATATCCGGAAGTCGTGGTCACATTGCCCCCGGGTCAGAAACTTACTTTGTATACCGACGGCGTAGTCGAAGCGCGGTCGCGGTCAGGCGAAATGCTTGGTTTCGAGCAAGCGGCCACGCTGTCAACTCAACCAGCTGACGTTATCGCACACACGGCGCAGGCTTTTGGTCAAGAGGACGACATAACCGTGCTCACTGTAATGCGCGAGGGAGTTACACCTTCTCGAATTCCATATGAAACCAGTTGACTACGAACGTATCTCGAGAACTCGACTACGGTCGCTGACACGCGCATGCTCTCCCCTCGTATCAGCCAGCCTCAGGCAAATCCAGCATTTTGGTCCTTCCTGGAAGCTCCGCCGCATAACTTGTTTATCCGCTATCCGGGACTCTCCGAAAAACGGAAATTTCGGTGACTCGCCCATTGCCACACGGCTTACCGGCGCGGAAATACGCGAAACCTATTTGAGCTTTGAACCGAGACGCCAAAGCACTCGACAGATGAGGAACAGAATGACCGCCATGATCAGCAAAACGATCCCGTGCGTAGGTGTCAACAATTCGCCCATACATCCCCCATTGGATAAAGCAGATAACCATCACAACCTGAGCAGGCGTCCAGATGGCCCCCGAGGGAGGCCGTGCGGCATGCAGTGATAGCTCGCAGCACGCTAAGGTGCTGGTAGCCGAGCCAGGAGCGGTTCTCCTCCCGGAAGCGGTCACCCTGGGTTCGAACGATGTCAGCCACCTCAACCGCAGGGCGCATCATTTAGGGCGGTGATAGCTGCGGCCTGCCTGGATGACACTGGAGAGTTGTAGACTCTCCAGTGGGTTGACTAGGGTCCGTAAATGTCTCTGTGACAGATGGAGGTATTTAGCTGTGGTCTCCAGGTCGCCATGACCGAGTAGAACCTGGATGGTACGCAGATCGGTCCCTGCTTCCAGTAAATGCGTGGCCCAGCTGTGGCGCAACGTGTGAGGCGTCACATGCTTGGTGATATGCGCGTGAGCGGCAGCTTCTTTACATGCGTACCAAACCGTCTTGTCGGAGATCGGCCTATCCTGCTCGCATCGTCCGATGCTGCTGGGAAACAGATAGATCCCCGGCTTCTTCCAGCGCCAATACTCACGCAGGGTCTCCAGCAAAGCCGGGCTGAGCGGCAGATCACGACTGGCTCCTCCCTTGCCGCGCTCGACGCGGATCATCATGCGCCGGCTGTCGATATCCCGCACCTTGAGCATCGATGCTTCTGTGCGCCGCATGCCCGTGCCGTAGAGCGTCATCAGCAAGGCGCGCTGCATGAGGTTGCCGGCAGCGTCGATGAGCTGGGCGACCTCTTCAAGGCTCAACACCGTCGGCAAGCGGCGATGAGACTTCGGATAGGGCAACTCTTCGCGGAACTCACGTCGCTTCAGTGTGCGGACAAAAAAGAACCGAAGCGCTGCCACGCGGGCTACCACACTTCCTACTACCAACTTCCGTTCCACCAACAGATAAGCCTGGTAGCTTCTCAGATCATCCGGCCCTAGCTTATCTGGCGATTTACCAAAATGTACGGCGAAATGCTCGACTGCCTGCAGATAGGCTCGAATCGTGCCCTCGGAGTAGTTGCGGCGCTGGAGCTCTTCCAGCATCTTCTTGCGTAAGTGGGTCACAGGAACCTCCTTCCGTGTGACCCAAACTTACCTTAGCCACCACCGCCGGCTGCTCCACGCTGAGGCAGTGTCCGCCGCGCCAGCGGCTTCGTTCTAGTCAGCTACTCGTCCATGTGACTGGATATAGATCGTTACGAGCCGCTCAATGAGTGAGTTGGCTGAGTTGGCCTGAAATCATCAGGCGATATTTTGAGGCCAGACTAACCACTGGTTCAACCGAAACTGGCTTACGAGAACGAACTCGCTTGCCGATTTGCGACTCAGCGATCGCCCCCTGAACGCATTTCGAGTACTCTTTAATCCATGTGCGTTGCCGCTCTAGGCATGGCAAATCTGTTCTGAAGAGGCATCGAGCGTGACGTCACTCTCCACAGCGCAGTCCGAGCATCGATATTTTACCGTCGTGGCAGTCTCTGTCGCAGTGATCGTGCTTGCAGGGTTCGTACCGATGTACACCTTGCGTCTGTTGCATCACGACCCAAATCTGACAATGTTGGTGCATGCTCACGGTTTCGTGATGTCGGCGTGGATCGCATTGTTCCTCTTCCAGTCGCTGTTGGTCGCAAGACGGCGGATACAACTGCACAGGCGCCTGGGCACCTTCGGCGTAGGGCTGGCGGCCCTAATAGTTCTGCTAGGCGTGCCGACTCTCATTCACTCGGCGGCCCGCCAAGCGCATTGCGTTGACTGCAGTCCCTTCCGATGGAGGTTGGTCGCATTTGATGGCCTTGCCTTGTTCGTCTTTTCATGCCTGGTTAGCGCCGCAATCCTGCTCCGGCGGAGCGCCGACTATCACAAGCGGCTGATGTTATTGGCTACTCTCAGCCTGCTCGGGCCCGCATTCGGTCGCCTGACTGCAATTGCGAATGGGATGGGGGACGACAGCGACGTCGGAGTGCTAGTTCTTTGCGCAGGAATTGTCGTGGTCTGCGCCACGGTAGATACGGTGAAGTCACATCGGTTGCATCCAACGTTTCTCTGGGGAGGAGTGGCGATCATCTGCATGGATGGGGCCACATACCTAGCCAAAATGATGATCTAGCTGAAGAGGCATCTTCGCCTTCGAACTTACCGGCTTGCCCGGATCAGTTATTGTGGCGCGCTTCGCTCTGCCGATCTTCGAGTTCCATTGGCGCATTATCGCCGATTCACTCATTGACCTGTTCCGGTCGGGTCACCGCCTAACCGGACAGAACTCGAAAGCACTGGTAATGTCCGGATTGGCGACCATTCACCTGAAACTCAGAGAAGAGATCATAACCGAGCTCGGTGAGCGTCTTGGCCTGTTCTCATCATTCAAGAGGCGGATCAGGAATCCCATTGATAAAGGAAGCTGGCTCATGGCACTCAATAGAGTCTGAGTGTCCGATTATTCCAGTTTTGAGTATTCGATTTTGGCGCTTTCGTAAATCGGAAGTTCCGGGTCGGCACCTCTCCAAAGATCGAGGAAGTCCTCATAGCTTTTCCTTGCCGACGTTTTGTCGCCGGACATCGCTTGGGCACGCGCAAGCTGTAGTCGTGCCAAAGCTCCGGTCACGAATCGGCCCACGACTCCAGGATGGTCGATCACCTTCTGGAATTCGGGAACAGCGAGCGCTCCTTTGCCCATTTGCAGATAAGCGAGGCCGCGTAGATACGCCGGATAGACGCTGTTGACGGTGTCCGGGACGGAGAGCTCATATTCCACGGTTGGACGAAGGTTTTCTATCGCGCCCCGTGGGTCGTTCTTCTGCAACTTGATGGCGGCGCGAATGATTGGCAGCGAATAGTTCTGTGCCAGCGTATCCAACGGATATTCGCGGCTGAGAGTGTCGGCAAGCTCGTTTGCCTTCTCGGTCTCGCCTAGGCGCGCGAGGAGCATCGCGAGATCCAGGCGCGTATTGCGGTCTTTCGATTCGGTGGCCAGGCCAGGCAAGAGTTTTTGCGCGTCGGCGCTTTTGCCGATCTCGGCTTCCTGGATCGCGAACTCCTGCTGAAGGCCGAGCGGAATGGCACCATAGCCGTTCCTGGAAGATTTTTCCTTTGCTTTCCTGAACCACCCAACGGCACTTCGAAAGCGTCCGGAATAAATTTGCGCATTTGCTTCTGCGTAGAGAACCATGGCCGCGTCTCCACTGGCTGTGCTTTCCGCCCACGCTGCCTGTTCTCGCATGCCCGCCTGACTGCCCTGCAAAAATGCCGCGTAGTGTCTCCAGACGTGGAACGGGTCAACGATCCCCTGCTGTTCCGCCTCACGCAATGCGGCTTTCGCTGCCTCGATTTGGTCGTCGTCGAGCGTGATCTGTATCAGGTTGCCGTAGGTTGCCGGAATGGGCAAAAGCCGTACTGCTTCACGTGCTTCCGTCATGGCTCTGTCCAATCGTCCAAGATTGAGCGCACAGAAGCTGAAATTGATATGCCCTCTTACATCCAGTGGAAATGTTTGTACCCAATCTAAATAAACCGGATAGGCTTTTTCGAGATCGCCCGTGACCAAGCTGTAGTAGAGCGTCTGCGCTAAAAACCGGGCCGGACCAGTCAGCCGGTCCCGCAGTTGGAAGGCTTTAGTTTCGGCGGCTGCCGCCTCGGTATTTTCCGCGAAATTAGAGTGCCACGCACCCAGTCCGATATATGCCAGGGCCAGCTTCGGATCGAGGTCGATCGCGCGCTGATAATAGGACGCGGCCTTCTTATCCCTCTCAAAATGGAGCCGGTATCCAGTAGTGAGTAGTTGCAGCGCCTCAAGCGAACCCGAAGTTGCGACGTCCAACGGCTTGCTGAATTTCGCGACTGAAGAAGGGGGCTCTCCCATCTTGTGCCGCAGTTCCTCTCCCAACTGACCAAGCGCCTGCACAATCTCACTGCGGTTGGCGGCAATCTTTGCGGAGCTCGCGAACGTCTTCCCGGTACGGCACTCGATTCCGCCGACTTCGATCCGGAAACGGTTGCCGGCATCGGCAATTGAACTCGTAATCACAGCCACGCTATTGCTGCGAAGGCACACTTCGCGCGCATTCTCCGGTGTGACCTTTTGATCATCCGGATAGCCGAGCAGCTTCATCGTCCCACGCACCTTATCGGAAGCCAGGAGATTGAAGAACGGCGTCTGCTCGAATTCAACGCGCAACGCCGTGTTCAATGCATCCTCAAAAACGGGATCACTGGTCCGGTTGCTGATATCTGCCAGAACCACCGTGTCATTGGCCGCAAGCCGGATTGCAGGACGAAGCTTCCAGTAGCAGACTCCTGCGGTGACCGCCGCCAGAACCGCCATCACCGCGATCGGCCATGCCCACGACAGGATGGATGTCCCCTTCTCCCGGGTAACCTCTGGAGAAAGCACTGCCTGATTTGAAGTGTCCGTCCGGACATATAACGGTTCCTTATCGAGGCCCGGGCCATTTCGATTTACGGCAGAATCGAAGGTGGCCGACAGCCAGGCCGGAGCCGGGATCAGCCGGTATCCGCGCCTGGCCACTGTCTCAATGTATTTCGCCTCCGTCGCCGGGTCGTCCAGCGCCCGTCGAAGCGTTGCGATTGCAACATTAATAGAGTGGTTGAAATCGACGGTTCGTTCGTCCGGCCAGAGAGCGTGGCGGATGTCTTCCCGGGTCGCGACTTCGCCATTCCGCTCGATGAGGAGCTGCAGGATGCGAAACGACTGCTCCTGCAGAATCGCGGGCTCGCTGTCACTCGGCTCAATTGCTCGCAGCTCTCCGGTACGAACGTCGAGCTCAAAGGCTCCGAAACGCACTCGGGTTGTCTGATCTGCGCCCTGGCGCGCCATGGGTTCGAGTCTAACCGATCATTGCGGCGTCAAATCCGCTGCGAAACAGCCAATATCCCCTTGAAAGCAGGCGACTTGGCCATTTGACTATTTTTTGATCCGCATTTGAGTTCTGCTGACTTCATTCCTGGCTCATTCTCGAGGAGATTTGCTTCGCGTCAATCCTGTCCCGTGAGGAGCCGCATGTCTGAAGAAAACAAGAGGGCTACTATCGCCTACTTTGAGAAGGCAATCAACGAATTCGATACCGAGACCGCGATCGCTCTCTACGGCGGGAAGCACTACAAACAACACAGTCCTCTGATTGAGGACGACTGGGCCGGTCTAAAGAAGTTCGTAGGTTGGCTGCGCGACAATCATCCGAAGGGCCGCCTTCACATCAAGCGCGCCTTCGCCGACGGAGATTTTGTCTTACTGCATAGCGAGTGGGTCCGGACCCCCGGAGAAAGGGGCGCGGCTGTCGTAGACATCGTGAGACTTGAGAACGGCAAAATCGTCGAGCACTGGGACGTCGTCCAGCCCATCCCAGAGAGCCCAAAAAACAACAACACCATGTTTTGAAGTGACCAGGATCCCGCTTGCGGAACCGGTATGGCCTAACACAACCCAGGATTGAATATGTCGTACGCCCCGATTCTCACCGAACAACAAATCGAGCAGGTTCGCCATTTCGCCACGCCTCGGCCCATCGAGGCCGGCCAAATTCTCTATGAGCCCGGCTTCGACACTCCGCCTGTATACGTAGTCGTCTCTGGTGAGATCAGGATTGTGGCGATCGGCGGAGGGCAGGAATCCACGATCACCAGCTATAGGGCCGGGCAGTTTTCCGGTGAGTTGCTGATGATTGCCGGCCGAAAATCAATCTACCGATGTCAGGCGATCGAATCCGGAACTGTGCTCGAATTGAAGGCTTCGGATCTGCGCACGCTTATCGCGAAGGATGCGGAGCTCAGCGACATTTTCATGAAGGCGTTTCTCGCCCGCAGGCTCTCACTAAAAACGGCCGGCCATGGAAATGTGGTCGTCCTCGGCTCCCGCTATTCAGCCGATACGTTGGCACTCCGCGAGTTTCTTACCCGCGACGGACATCCTTTTGCCTACTTCGATCTCGATTCGGACCAGACGACTCAGGAACTGCTTGATCGCTTCGGAGTCGGCGTCGCGGATATTCCTGTCGTGATCTGCAACAACACTCTGGTCCTGAGAAATCCGACCCCGAACCAGCTTGCTGACAGTCTGGGATTTAATTGTCACATTGACGATTCTCAGGTCCGGGACCTTGTCATCGTCGGCGCCGGGCCCGCGGGATTGGCTGCTGCTGTCTATGCCGCGTCGGAAGGCCTCGATGTGCTGGTCCTGGAAAAGAGCGCGCCGGGCGGGCAGGCGGCTTCGAGCTCAAAGATTGAAAATTACCTTGGTTTTCCAACAGGGCTTTCTGGTCAGGAATTGGCAGACCGCGCGATCGCGCAGTCGGAGAAGTTCGGCGCGCAGATCATGGTCGCGCACTCCGCCCTGCGCCTTGAGTGCGACCAACGGCCCTACAAGGTGACGCTTGATGACGGATTGGCGATGCGGACACGCACGATCGTGCTCGCCACTGGAGCCGAGTACAACAAGCCGTCCATCCCGGGGCTCGAACGGTTTACGGGCAAAGGAATCTACTACAACGCCACCTTCATGGAGGCGCAGCTCTGCGTCGGCGAGGAAGTCGTCGTCATCGGCGGTGGCAATTCTGCCGGCCAGGCGGCTGTGTTCCTATCGCAGAACACGCGCGGCGTGCATATGCTCGTGCGCTCAAAGAGCCTCACTGACACCATGTCGCGGTACCTCGTTCAGCGGATCGAGGAAAATCCATCCATCCACCTGCACTACTCGAATGAACTCACTTGCCTTGAAGGCGATGGGCATCTCGAGAAGGTTTCGTGGATCGACAGAAATTCCGGCCACACCACGACACATCCGATGCGGCACGTCTTCGTCATGACCGGAGCGTCGCCGAAGACCGACTGGCTTTCCGGATGCGTTTCCCTCGACAGCAAAGGCTTCATTCTGACCGGCCGCGATCTCGAGACTTCCGAACCGCCCATTCCGTGGCCACTTTCGCGGCGTCCATGGATGCTCGAAACAAGCCTGCCCGGTGTCTTTGTCGTCGGAGATGCTCGATCGGGAAATGTAAAACGCGTCGCTTCGGCGGTGGGCGAAGGCTCCATCGTTGTTCACATGGTTCACCAGACACTCGCCGAATCGTGAGCTCAATTCAGGGGGCTCGAAAGGAATCCAAAGATGATCACCGATACCACCACCGGTCTGCACGCCACCCAGTACAAATCCGTCGATGGCCTGCAGATTCGCTATGCCACGAACGACAAGGTTAATGGCGATCCGATTCTCCTGCTCAGTCCGCTGCCGGAAAGCATCCTCGCTTTTCTCCCTACCTGGGAGATGTTCTCCGCACTCGGCCCGGTCATCGCCGTTGATCTTCCACCCTTCGGCCGCTCCGAGGTTCGCGCGGACATACGAACACCGGAGACTGCCGGTGAGTTTGTTCTCCGCATTATGGATGCGTTCGGTCTGAAGCAGCCTCACGTCGTTGCGCCGGATATAGGCACCCCCGCCTGTCTCTTTGCGTCGGCCAGGCACCCTGGTGTCTTCAAGAGTCTCGTGATCGGCAGCGGCGCAACGGATCACACCGACATTCTTGGGATCCTGGAGCAGATCGTGAATGCCCCATCGCTGGAACCTTTCAAGGATCTCAGCGGCGAACAGTTCGTACGCGGAGCAGTCGCTGACATGAAGAAATACAAGCTTCCCGCGTTCGCCCTCGACGACTACATCGCATCCTACGCCGGAGAGAAGTTTTGGGATGCAATGGCCTTTATCCGGGACTATCCCAGCTCTCTCCCGCGCCTGGCCAAGCTGCTCCCTGAAATCACGGTGCCCTGTCAGATTACCGTTGGCCTGCACGACCCTTTCGTTCCCGTATCGAATGCCGAGGGCTTGCACCGGGGCCTACCGAAGAGCCAGTTCAACGTCATCGATTGCGGACACTTTGTGTGGGAAGACGAAGCGGAAACCTACGCCAAGCTCGCCTGCGCCTTCATTCAGGGCGGTTACGCGAAACTCTAACACTCAACAAGCGAAAGGACACACATCATGAAGACAGCAAAAGAACTTCTTCAGGCTTACATCGCAGGTACGGCGAAGGAATCGGCTGCGCTCTTTGCTGAGAACGGTGCGCTCGAGCTGCCCTATCTTGCAGACCTCGGTGTCGACCCGCGGTACGAAGGGCCAAAAACCATCGAGAGCTTTCTCACGTTTCTGCACGAAAAGATGTACCCGGGATTCAAATTCGCTGACGTGACGATCTACATCGACACGCCCGACCAGGCATTCGGCGAATACACGATCCACCAGAAATCCGGCATCTCCGGCCGGGACGTGCACCAGCGTTTCTTCGGCCATTGCGTTGCGGCGAACGGCAAGATCGTGCTGCTTCGCGAAGCTCTCAACGTGCTCGCCGCAGCGGATGGCATGTTCCCCAACGGCATCGCTGATGTCATCCACAATAAGAAGTGAGCGAAGCCAATGACAGACGACCGCACACTCTCGCTCTCGAGCGTCAGTGCCACGATCAATGCACCTTTGGCGAAGGTAGATTTTGCCGATTGGCTCTTCCACCTTCCCGACGCTGAGTATCAGCGCTGCTCACACGCGCATATCGCCGCGGGTACGACCACGACTGACGATGGACGGCCAATGTCGATCAACGTCGAGACGATAAGTGAGGCATTTGTCGTGCAGCACTACGTTGGGGAAGTTCACGAGCCGCACTTCCGCCGCATGGTTTCGATCTCGGACTCCATCTCACCTGCCGGGCGCACCAAGCTTCAGGTCATCTGTGAACTGCGTGCCCGGAGGATCGATAATCAGATCTGCGAATTCACGAACCACGTTCATTCGAGCGCCATCGATCAGACTCTCGCCTTCTTAGACGAACATGGCATTGCGTTCGAGCAGGCGCGCGCGGCGCGACAGCAGGCTTCACACGCTCATAACCAGGAAGAGACGCCGAAGTTCGCAAAGAGCATCGAGCGGCGAGCACTTAGCATTGCACCAAGCCCCGCCAATGGAGAAGAACAATGAAAGTTTTATTTATCATCAGCAGTTCCGAGACTGCCTTCTGGCTGTCGGAAGTCACGCATCCCTACTGGCATCTCACCGAGCGTGGCGTTGAAGTCGAGTTTGCCAGCCCCAACGGTGGCCGGGTCGTCTATGACCTATACAGCGATCCCCATTTCGAGAAATCGATGGAGCCAGAAGACCTTGTGAGCAAGGGCTTCCTCGCGGACAAGAAAGCCGCCGCCAAACTCGAAACGACGCTGAAGCTGAGCGAAGTGGACCTGACCGCATACGACGCAATCCACGTTGCCGGCGGCCGGGGCGCGACCTTCGATCTCTATCCAAATGAAGACTTGGCGCGAGCACTCGAATACTTCTGGGCGAAGGACAAAGTCGTCGGCGCCATATGCCATGGAGCGATCGCTCTCGGTAATATCCCGGATCGCATCCGCGGCCGACAAGTCACAGGATTCGCTTACGAGGCCGACAAACAATTGCAGTCGATGTTCGGCAGTGGATTCATCATCCCGCACTATCCCCAGAAGGTGCTTGAGGGAACCGGTGCGGTCTATTCGAGCATTCAGCCTTACACGCCAAAAGTGATCGTCGATGGCAAGCTCATCACTGGCCAGGACCAGTCTGCAGCTTCGGAGTACGCCCTAGCGCTCCTACATTTGATGACCGGCCATAGTCCGGTGTCGGTCGTCAAAAGTCTGGCTGAGACCAAGGCATAGCTGATCGGAGGAGAGAATGCTGTTTCACGTCATCATGAATGTTCGCATCCCGCAGGGCTTCGATCCGGAAAAGCTAAAGCAACTACAGGGCGAAGAACATGAGCGCGCAAAAGAGTTGCAGTTGCAGGGCAAGTGGCTGCACCTCTGGCGGGTTGCCGGCAAATACGCAAACGTCAGTGTGTTCGAAGTAGAGAGCCCGGTCGAGTTCCACGAGATTCTCAGTTCGCTCCCGCTCTATCCTTTTATGGAGGTCGAGATCGCGGCTCTTTGCCATCACCCGGGTTCTGTGGAATCGCATACATAACCTGAATGTTGTTTGGCTAATTCGTTCGTATGCCGAGAGCAAGGTGATAAGCAGGCCTTTTTCGGCCGATAACGACCTCCTTATCAAGTAAGCGGCCGGCAATCATTCTTTCTGAGTTGCATGGAAGCTAAGTCGCCAATGCACTCATGCACAAGGACGCGTATCACGTGGACGTAAAGTCGGCTACGCCAGCATCGGGCTCGGACAGGTGGCAATTCAGCACCCGCTCGACGGATCAGTAACCGTGCGTTACCTTAATATCCTGTCGCCGCAGCTCAGTCCAGAGAGCCCGCATTAGGGGCAGTTTCGTCTGGACTACTTTTTGTCGAACGAAAATGACCCTAGAGCATGCCCGCCTCTTGGACATCTAGTCCGGCGCGTTTCCTTGAGGGTCATTTACGTCTACTTTCCGTCTGAGACAACAGAGACATGTACCCCACTCAAGCCAACGGAGGGCTTGAATGGGCCACCCAGCATTATTTTTTTCCTTATCTCCTGATCAGGAAACGTTCCTAATTCCCACGGCTGATGGGCCTCGCAATCCCCACGAAGATGATGGCGCCGTCACCACCGGGATTGTACTTCGCATCGATGTCAAAGCTGGGCTTCCAATTGTTCAGGGTCCATATGTTTCCGGCAGCGTCCACCAGACAACTGGTCTGCCGCATGATGGGCGCGAAGCTCGGTGGCCCGTTTGCGCCATACAGCGGACTGCCGTCGTGCAGCAGCACCTGGCTGCCAGCCGACGGAACTGTGTATCCGGTCACGGGCGAAAGTGCTTGTCCCATACTGGTGTGGGGCGGACACGCGGACGTGTTGGCGCCACAGAGTTTCGAGAGCCTCCCCGTAGTGAAGTTGGTGTTCGGCGCTAACGGGCCAAAATTGGCCACCCAGACATTGTCATCTCCATCGATGGACGTCCCCCAGGGCCCATTGATTCCGCCTCCGCCGAACCCGCCTAGAATATTGCCGTTGGGATCCACGGCGTACACCAGGCTTTCGCCTTGCGAAGTCACCCATGCATTACCCCGAGAATCGACGGATAGCCCTCTGAGTTGGCTGCCAAATTGCCTCAGCCGGAAGACCCGCCGCAGAACACCGTTCTTCAGCTGGTACTTTGCGAGGCTGTTCGGCAGTATCCCGACCAGGCCATTGCTGATCCACACCGTACCGTCCGGAGCAAGGGCAGCTCCGAATGGTCCGCTTCCAACTTCCTCCGGGAACTTCAGGACGTTGTAGGGATCGCCGGCCAGAAACACAAACACGGTGTCATTCCCATAACTCGCGATCCAGATGTTGCCGGATGGGTCGGCGACCATACCCTGCGCACGATATGGCCCACTCTGATATGCATCCGCCCCCGAGATGGGTACACCGGAAGGAGAGAACTCTGAGATGCTGCCGTTGCCACCCGGCGTCGTCGGGTTGATCATGCCCCAACCAAAATTTCCCTCCCATACAAAGCCGCGCCGGTCGATGGTGATTCCATACCCGCCGCCGAGAAGCCCTCCGCCAGTGACTGGCGATACCGGCTTGCCGTTAGTGCCATCGGACGGTTGCCCATTCGGCTTCAGCACCATCATGGTCCTACTCGAGCCGGTAGTTCCCTGGACAACGTTGTTGGTGATCCAGGCGTATCCGTCGGCGTCAAAGACCAGGTTTCCCGGTCCGCCAATCAAGTTACTCTGGCCGTCGTCGCCGGAGTCGTTCACCTTTACAGTGACCGTCCACGCATCGGGGACGGTGAGGAGTGCCGGGGCATAGGAGGAGGACAGCTTCGCCAACAACGAGATCAGCTTCACGTTCTGCGCGGGATCACGCGCAAGGTTTGCCAAGGCTTCGGCAGTGTCCTGTGGTACCGAGCCGCGGGCAGGCCTGGTGATGGCCAGGAAGGCGGCAGTTGCGATGCGCGAATTTACGCAAGCCACCAGCACATTGGCCAGGGTGCGCGTCATCCGCAACGAGTTGGTCTCGTCAGCATTCGGCGAATGCAGAAGAACCGGTGACGAACTCCCGGATCCAACGTCGACCAGGTTGTTGTTCATACCGGCGGCGATGCGCAGGCCGAAAGAATCGCCTGAGATCACGCCTGTCCGGTAGAACTGCGCCATCGAATAGCCGGCAGCTACGGTGGTGAGTTCGTTCATCGTGACCGTTGATGGCAAGCTCGGACCGAGAACAGCAACGAACTGCACACCCACGTCAACCGGGGCACTGAGAAAGAAAATGCTTTCTGACGAGTCCTTGGATGACGTGAGCTGAAAGTGTCCGTGTGCGTCGCTCTTTGCCTGGGCAATTCGGTTCGGACTGCCTGTCGTGGCCTCGAACAATGTGACATTCACGTTACGAAGAGGCAGAGACGACACAGTGCCTCCTGACTGTATTGTGCCGCTGATGGTTTCGCCGTAAAGCGAAGAGGCGATGCAGATAACCGCAAGAGAAACCGCGGCAATCCGCACGCGGATCCTACCGAATGGACTGAGGCTCATCTCGGTCAACTCCTTCTGAGACCAGATTGGGTGGTTCGTAGCCCGTGCGCAGCCATCCCTCATCTTGTATGTCAGCGTAGAACGAGTTAAATCCGTTAAGAGCCGGGACAGATGAAGGGCTCAAGCGCATGGTTAGTTCCTGTTCTGCTGCACGACAACAGACCTGAAGGACAGGCAGACCGGAACGGCTGATCGGAGGAGGACCCGATTATTACACCCGGCGAGAGCAATCATCAACCAGGACCCCGGCAGCGGGCTCCATCGCCCGCATCCAAGCCAAAACCGGCCCCGTTGTTTCTGGACCCGGCAACACCGCGCTTTCCTGCCGCCTCACTTTTAAGGGCACGGGAAAGGGTGCGCTCAGCGCGGAATCAATTCAAATTGCTGGACTGCAATTTTCGCCCCTGCATTTGGCCGTTCCAAATCCGGGAAAAAGACGACCGTGAGCTGGTCGAATTGTTGGATCCTGGGACGATCCGGAATACGGAAGCGAAGTGTCTCCGAGACCGGAGACGACTTTACGGTGAAGTTGGCGGGCTGGGTCGAAACGATGGGTTGCGCCTCAAGAAGGAACGTCGGCTTTCCGAGGGATGCGGAGTCCGTCAGCAACAATCCAACGGTGATGGCGCCGCGGGCGTTGTCGCGATTTTCGATCATGACCTGGATTTCCCCGCAACTCGCCAAAGGGATGGGGGCTGCCAACGACTGATGCGCTTCCATGACGAGCGGGACGTAGTTGGTGGAACGAATGTCGACCGTCAACGGGCTTCCGTGGGCGATGTGGGCGCGTGCGCCGGGGCTGTTACCGCGAGGATGAAAGTACCAATAGGCGCCATCGAAACGGATAGTCTGCGGCTTGTTGAGGTTGAATCCAGTGAAGGACTTCGCTAATGGCGGCGAAATGACGACTTTCTTCTTTTCCGGGACCGGCCAAAGAACGATGCGCTCAAATCCAGCGAGTTGCGGGACGCCCCTGGCTGCGGATTGAGAGGCGCCATGGACGGGCGGCGTACCCAGGTAGTCGCCCAAGGAGCCGGCAGGCGTTCCATGGGAAAGCCGCAGCAACAACAAACCCGTGGTCAGCAAGATTGCGAACGAGATCATCCGTGCCAGCCGCAAGCCCTGGGGTGAAGGGCGCACGATCAAGGCGCCGTCGCCGGTAAGTTTCCAGGTCAATACAAAGACCGAAAGAGCGAGCAGGACACTGGCTGCGCTGAATGATTCCTTGTGCAGCTCGTAGCAGGCGCCGTACACGCAGAGCGCAATGAGGAATCCCGCCCTCTCTTGCGGCGCCGTGAGCATAGACTGCGCGAACAACTCCGGTTGGTTTACTTCTCCGCTCACGGGATGGTGGGGTTGGACTCCGCTTCTGCGCAATCCCACGGCCATCACCGCAGCCGCGATTCCCGCGACCAGGGGCGCTGCGATGGAACGCTGCCGTGATAACAGGACAACGGACGGCAGCCAAATCCAACCGATGGCGCTCGCAAGAATGAAACGGCTGGAGGGTACGGAAGAGATCATCCCGGAGCGGAGGCAAAGCAACCGGGTAATCGTGGCTCCCGCAAGTACGGCCACGAAAATGTACATCAAAGCGGTGAAGAACGCCTCCGCTGAGGAAAGAGGGTGAGGAGCGGGCCATCTGCATAAAAATGACTCGACGAGGAATACGCCCAGCGAAGCAGCGAAGAGGAGCACGGCTACGTAGGTTGCCGGTCGGCTTCGCACCATAGGAACTCCACGCACCCTCAGGGAGCGCATATCAAATAATGGTTGTTATTTCTTGTCGCCGGGCGAGCACAGATGAATGAGAAATCTCATTCAATAAATATTTAGACACCGCTCGCAGCGACTTGGCAGCCGTTAGTTTGACTTTTCTGTAGTGGAAAAGATGTTTGCACCAATCGCAACCGGGGCTTCCCATAGCCATTCGAGTGGAGTATAAAGCTTCCTACATAGTCATTCGAGTGGAGGCAGCAACGATGGTTTTGAAACGGCCGCCCGAGGCGGGGGAAATTTTGCAGGGCACCCTGGACATGCTGATATTGCGGACCCTGCTGATGGGGCCGGCGCACGGGCACACCATCGCGCAAGTCATTGAACATACTTCGGAAAACGCGCTCGAGGTGGAACAGGGATCGCTCTATCCCGCACTCCATCGCCTCGAAGATCGGGGATGGCTTTCGTCCGAATGGGGAGTGAGCGAGAACAATCGCAAGGCGAAGTTCTACCAGCTGACCGCGAAGGGAAAAAAGGAACTCGCTGCGGCTACTGGACGCTGGCGAAAGATGACGCGAGCGATCGGCCTCATTCTTGGGGAGTCCGTGGAATAAGCAGGAGGAAACGCAGATGAACGTACGCCGCTTCATGCATCGCAAGAGAAAAGACAAGGAATTGGCGGAGGAGATCGACGCCCACCTCGCCCATGAGCGGGACGCAAACGCGGCCCGCGGTCTTTCTGCGGAGGAGGCCCGGCGCCAGGCGAATGTGCGTTTGGGGAATCCAGGCTCCATACGAGAGACGGTGTGGCGCTATCGCTCAATCCCGTGGGTGGAAGATATCTGGCGCGATCTTCGCTTTGGGCTGCGTAGCCTGAGCAAAGCGCCGGGCTTCACGATGACGGCCATCGCGGTCATCGCCGTCGGTATCGGAGTGAATACGGCTGTCTTTTCAGTCATCAACACGGTGCTGCTCAAGCCGCTCACGTATCCCGATCCGCAAGCGCTGATGGAGTTGATGAACACCGATCCGGGTCGGTCATTTCCTGGTGCGAACATACCTAAGTTCAACCTTTGGCGTCAGCAGACGGGTATTTTTCAGCAGGTCGCCGCCTATGACTTTGGCGGCTCGGGACTGAATCTCACCGGGGGGGATCATCCCGAACAGGTCCAGGGGATGCATGTGTCTGCCGACTACTTCGCCATGTTCGGCGCTCCTCTCGCCGTGGGGCGGACCTTTACCGCAGCGGAAGACAGTCCGCACGGCGGCAATGTTGTGGTGCTGAGCTACGCCCTTTGGCAGAGCCGTTACGGGGGCAACCGCAATATTGTTGGCTCGAGCATTCAGATCGATGGCCAGCCTTATCTGGTGGTGGGCGTGATTGGCCGCGGCTTTGTCACCGACACGCCGGCCGATTTGTGGGTGCCGTTTCAATTCGATCTGGCCTCACAGGATATGGCGCATTACTTCACCGTGGGTGCGCGGCTGAAGGCAGGCGTCACGGTACAGCAGGCGAACGCACAACTGCAGCTTGCCGCGGATCAATACCGCCGCCTGTACGGTGCGAATTCAATGCCGCCCCACGCAGGCTTCGGCGTCGCCTCGATGCAGGAAATGATGATCGGCGATACGCGATTCTCGCTGCTGGTTTTGCTGGGAGCCGTCGGGCTGGTACTGCTGATCGCTTGCGCCAACGTGGCCAACCTGCTGCTGGCCAGAGCCTCCGCAAGAAAGCGTGAACTCGCTACGCGCGCAGCGCTGGGGGCAGGGCGCGGCCAGATCGTCCGCCAGTTGCTTACGGAAAGCCTGGCACTCTCGTGTACCGGCGGCCTGCTCGGCCTCGGCCTCGGATTCATCGGCGTCCGCCTGCTGCTCAGTATCAGTCCCGGTGACATTCCCCGCATCGGCGAAGGCGGCTCCGCGGTTACCCTGGACCTCAACATTCTGCTTTTCACTCTCGGCGTGTCTCTGTTCACGGGAATTCTTTTTGGCCTTGCGCCGGCGATCCGTGCGTCGCGCCCGAACCTGGTGAGCGCGTTGAATGAGAATGGCAGCCGCTCGGGCATGGGTTTTCGCGGCGGCAAGCTCCGCTCTTCACTGGTGGTGAGCGAGATCGCGCTGGCATTGCTGCTGGTAATCGGCGCCGCGCTTCTGATTCGTACGTTCTTCAATCTGCAGGCAGTCAATACCGGCTTTGCCATGAACAACGTGCTCACCATGGCGATGTCGTTCAGCGGCGATCGTTTCCAGAAGACAGCTCCGGTGCAACAGGTGATTCACGATGGCAGCGATCGTGTGCTCACAGTCCCTGGCGTTGTCGACGTTGGCGTCACCAACGGCTTGCCCATGGTAAACGGATTCGGCATGACGTTCGATGTGGTTGGCCGGCCGAAAGGAAACTCGCCGGCCACTGGCGATGCGGGTTTCCACTCCGTCTCCTGGCGTTACTTCAACAGCTTGAGCATTCCACTGCTGCGCGGGCGGCAATTCACCGAGCAAGACGGCGGGACTGCGCCCGGCGTGGCCATCATCAACCAGGCAATGGCGCGACGGTTCTGGCCGAAGGGAGATCCTTTAAAGGACCGCATCCTTATCGGACCCGGTGCAGGGCCAGCGTTCGCGGAAGTAGCCCGGCAAGTGGTCGGCATTGTCGGCAATACCCATGATCGAGGCCCTAATGATGATCCCGAACCTATCATGTATATCCCGCTGGCGCAGATGCCCGATCTGGAGACCGCGCTGAACTCACGGGTGACGCCATTGTGGTGGATTGTCCGCACGCAGAGTGAGCCGCACGCGTTAGTCGCCTCAGTCACTGCCGCGCTGCGCGATGCCAGCGGAGGCCTGCCGGTGGCACACATCCGCACCATGGACGAGATCGAGGTGCGGAACACGGCGCGGCAGCGATTCAATATGCTGCTGCTTACTATCTTTGGATCCGCCGGTTTGTTGATGGCAGCGGTTGGCGTGTACGGCGTGATGTCGTATTCGGTGCAGCAACGCACCCAGGAACTTGGTATCCGCATGGCGCTGGGAGCGCAGGCCTCGAATCTGCGCAATCTGGTGATTCGGCAGGGAATGATTTTGACCCTGATCGGTGTGGCGATCGGGATCGCTGGAGCTTTATGGCTCACTCGATTTCTGGCGAGTTTCTTGTTTGGGATTAAAGCATTGGATCCCCTGGTTTTTATAGTTACGCCGCTATTGCTGAGCACCGTTGCCCTGATCGCTATCTGGATCCCAGCGAAGCGAGCGACGCAGGTGGATCCAATGACTGCGCTGCGACTCGAATAGCGGAGCGCACTCGTAATTGCAGCCAAAGGGGGCCGATTCTGATGAAAGTTGGCGAGTCATTGGTACGGTCCTTTACGGTGATCCTGATCTTCAACCTAGGACTTTCCGCGGGCGGGCAGAATGTAACCACGTCGCAGTATGACAACGCACGCAGCGGCACCAACCGATTCGAAACCACCTTGACGCCACGCAATGTGAACGTCCGCCACTTTGGCAAGTTATTCACGCTGAAAGTAGACGGAGACGTCTATGCGCAACCGCTCTTTCTCTCAGGATTGGATATACCCGGCAAGGGTCGCCACGATGTGCTGTTTGTCGCGACTGAGCACGACAGCCTATACGCCTTCGATGCCTACGGACATCCCGCCTCGCCAATCTGGCGGGCGAACCTACTCAGAAAGGGCGCCACGACTGTTCCTGAGGATGATGCGGAATGCCCCTTTATTGCGCCCGAAGTTGGAATCACATCTACACCTGTAATTGATGCGAATACTGGAACGCTGTATGTGCTGGCGCGCACCAAAGAGCAGGCAGGATCTCCGCCGGCTCATTACGTGCAGCGGTTGCATGCTCTGGATGTGACCACCGGGCTCGAGAAGTTGGGGGGCCCTGTCGATATCAAGGCGACGATGAAAGGGAGTGGGACCGGTAGCCAGTCTGGAAAAGTGAGTTTCGATCCGTTGCGCGAAAATCCTCGCGCAGCGCTCCTGCTGGCAAATGGATCGGTCTATCTTACGTGGGGATCTTCCTGCGATGTGGGGCCTTACCACGGCTGGGTGATGGCTTATGACCCGCACACCCTCAGACAGAGAACAGTCTTCAATACATCTCCCGATGGGGATGACAGCGGCATTTGGGGAAGCGACACAGGTCCGGCTGCCGACGCGAGCGGCAATCTGTTTCTTGCGACGGGAAATGGGCGCTTCGATGCAGCCAAGGGAGGTCGCGATTACGGAGATAGCTTGCTGAAATTGAACGGGCGAAGTCTGAAGCTTGCCGACTATTTCGCGCCGTTCAACGTCGACAAGCTGGATGCCAACGACAACGATCTGGGGTCGGGAGGGCCGGTGCTCATACCTTCCCTACCGGGGCCACACGCGCACCTCGTCGCTATTGCCGGCAAGGGTGGGACCCTGTATCTCCTTGACCGCGATCACATGGGTCAGTATCAGCCAAACAATGACAGCCACGCCGTGCAGACGATACCGAGCCCGGGCGGCGGCGTCTTTGGTTCCATGGCCTACTGGAACCGCAGCCTCTACGTCCTTAGCAACAGCTCAACCGACGCTCTCCGTCAATTCTTTGTACACGAGGGAAAGCTGACGCTCACGTCGGCAAGTGGTTCCCACTTTCCAGCGACCGCCGCAACCCCGACTATTTCGGCAAACGGTGCACGCAGTGGGGTGCTTTGGGTGCTACGCCCGAACGATGACGGAATCGCCGTGTTGTACGCGTTCGACGCCGTCGACAGCTCCCACATGCTCTACGACAGCGAGAACAATTCATCTCGGGACCGTGCCGGGCTGGCGGTGCATTTCAATATTCCGACAGTTGTCAACGGGCATGTTTACGTTGGAGCAAAGCGCGAAGTGGATGTCTATGGACTATTGGCCGGAAAGACAGGAAGTAAATGAACGCGGGGTGGAACCCTCTCTGCCTTCCCCGACCGCGCCGCGGCTCGAGCGGGCTTCGGTACACTGGCATCACAATGCCGCGGTTCAACCAAAACGAACGAGAGTACAAGATGGAGTGGTTCGACAAGCTTCCCAAGAAGCTGCGGATCATCCTCCTCTTGCTTGTTACAATCGGCGTCGCCGCCCTTCAGCTTTGGATGGGGTGGCATTCCGCACAGACAGGAAAGCCGATCGTGCTGAACAATGTAACCATCACGGCTGCCGAATCCTTCGGGTGTTGTGCCGCGTGGCTGGCTATCTTCGGGGGCCTGTTCGCGGTGTTGATGGGGTGGGCCAAGAGCGGCAAAGGGGATGATCTCTGAGACGGTCCGTCGATGCGGCAGCTCTTAGGGGTGAGCCGCGGGCGCGAGAGGGTCTTCGGGCGGCTCTACATTGTTCCTGGTGAACTCGGGGTCCTTCGTCTTGTACAGTCTCACGGCAGTTTGATATTCGTGCGTGGCTTGCTCGCTATGGTGTTGCGCGGCAAACGCGGTCGCCAGTGCCTCGTGAGCGTACAGCGAATCTGGATCGAGCGCCACCGATGCCTGGGCTTGCTTCACAGCCTCATCGACCTTGCCCTGGCGGAGAAGCCCATAGGACGCCATGAAACGGCTGACCGAGGCCACCCTGTTGACAGGGAAGGAACCGTCAAATTGAAGCACCCCACCCGCGATGACATGCGAAGGGTGCAACCCGACAAACTGCTGATAAGGGTTCATATCCGGTGACCCCCAAAAGGGGATGGTGACCTCTTCGGCAGTGATGAAGACGGGTCCCTCTATGTGCTCTGGGATGGGCTCTTGACCGCGGCCAGAGAACATGGAGAAGTACGTTGGCAACGGTTTGCAAGGGATCCCGAAGGATGCCGGATCAGGTAGGGAGGAGTAGGCGAACCAGCATTGGGTGATGCGATGCTTATCTACATAGGCGCGAAGCTGCTTCAATCCGCCGCCCCATTCCACGTTTGAATCTGACAGCGATCGATAAGTGTTGCTGGAGCCCCCGAAAAGCTCATTGGAGTACGGCAGATAATCCGGAAATGCAAATAGCGAGGAAGCAACGTGGATTGCCAGCAGGATCGAGACTGCATACGCCCACCGGCGCGACTGGCCCGCGAGATTGACCGCGCCCGCCGCGGCAAGCACGATGAGGAACGGTATCGCCGGCATGAGGTGGCGGATGCCGATATCGAGGTTGGATGTCATGGCTGCGGCGAAATAAAAGACCGGCGGAATGATGAGGAAGAGGACTTCGCGACGCAGATCACGGCGCCAGAGCTCGCGGGCAAACGGAATGAGCGCAAGCAGCAGGAGAAACCCGATTGTGGACTTGATCACGAAGGCTATGGGGAAGTAGTACCAGCGGCCTTTGGGGTAGAGCTTGCCGAAGAGAAACATGACGCGTCCCTCGCGGCTCAGGATGGCAACGTCCGTAAGGCCGTAAAGATACGCCTCCGGCAGGAGATGATGGCGCTCACTGAAGGCAATCAGATGCCGAGCCAGGGGAGATTCCAATTGCTGAAGATAAACAGGTGTCGGGGGTATGATCTGCTTGCCGTCCGGGCGGGCCGCGTAGCGAAATCCATAGAATGCCCACAGAATGGCAACCGCGATGGCTACGATTGCCAACCAGGAGGCGGCGAGACTGCATGCGTACTGGAGCGGGCTTCGAGGCGAAAGCAACGATCCGGAGTTCTTGTCGGCGCTGCGGGGGAAAAGCGCTACCTCGGCGGCGCACAGCAGGAGCAGCAGCGGCAATATGAAAATCGCTGAGTGTTTTGTGGCGAGGGCAAAGCCTGTGGCAAGCGCGCATACGGCAAGTCGCGCAAGCGAGGGCCGATTGATAAAGCGATAGAAGGCGTAGATGGATGCGAAAAAGCAACACGCCGCGCCAACATCTGTTCCCAGCAGCGCGCCATGCCCAATCAGCAGCGGATCAAATACAAAGAGCGTCAGCGCAAACAGCGCCGTCCATTGACCGAACATCTCTTTTGCGGCCAGAACAATCAACAACGCCAACGCGAAGACAAAGACGCTCACCGTAGCCCGAGCGCGCGCAAGCAAGGCATCGGAGCCCGGCGGACTGAGCAGCATAACGCCTCCGACTCCGGAGGTCCCGCGGAAGAATATGTCGAGAGGCGGAGGGTATGGGGGCCTCATCGACAGCAACGGCAGGGACGCGACGAGCTTCACCAGCGGGGGATGTTCGGGATTAACTCCAAAATCAGAGTGCAGCCAGTACGAATAACCGGCGTACAGATGCGCCGCCTCGTCGAAGGTCTGGGATTCGAGCCGCACCGAAAAGAATAGCTCCAACGCAAGAACGAGGAGAAGTCCGAGGACTGCAGGAACAAACCACTTCGGCGGGTGATTCGCGTGCTGATTCGTGACCATCGCATCCCCCCTGGCTGAGGCTTATGTGCTGGGCCGATTGTTCCCTGGGAGGATACCGTTGCACTTGACCCGATCCTGAAGCCAGCGAGGCAAGATCGGAGCGACGATGAAAGCAGGGCAACTCTAGTCTCCAAGCTTGTATTTGGCAAATGGAATTATCCTGAGCCACCCGCACGCGTTTCGCCCAGATTCTCGGCTCTGTTGAAGCTAAAGGCGGGCCTCGATCGCGCCGATACATTCAGGAGCGATTCGGCAATCATCCAGGTGCCATTGAAAAAGCTACTCGGCGGCGCAGCGGTCGGCATTCTTCTACTGGGGCCTGTCAGCCGCACCCGCGCATGGATATTCCTTTTTTCCCCAAACTACTTGCCACACAGCTACTGTTACCTGGCACAGCCCTGGTTGATTTGGACGAATGTCACCATGGATGGGCTGATTGCGGCCTCGTACATCACGATCTTTGCATGGCTGTTCTGGATTGCGTCGAAACTGCGAACGCTGCAAGAGCTACAGGGATACCTGTGGATTCTGATTTGTTTTGGGACATTCATTCTCGCGTGTTCCGGAACGCACTTGATGGAAGTGGCGACGGTGTGGTGGCCAGTCTACCGTCTGGCGGCCGCGGTCAAAGTTGCGTGCGCAGCGGCATCGATCGCGACTGCCCTACTCTTCTCTCGAGCGGCCCCCATGTTGGTGGAACGGATTGGGCAATTTCTCGAAACTGTTTCGTTGGGGCAGCAGGAACACGCCAGTGACATAACCCGGCGCAAAGAAGCGGAGGAGATGCGCGAACGGCTGGCAGCCATCGTCGACTCGTCCGATGACGCAATCGTGAGCTGGAATCTGGAAGGCGCCATCATCGCCTGGAACCACGGAGCAGAAAAGCTAAGTGGGTATTCCGCCGCAGAGGCGTTGGGCAAGCCTATCGGGATACTCGCGCCGGCGGAGCGGAGCGGCGAGGATTACGAGATCCTGGAACGCGTGGCGCGCGGCGAAAGCTTCGAGCATTACGAAACTGTCCGGTTGCGTAAGGACGGCACGCGGATTGATGTTTCTGTCACCATTTCGCCGATTCGCGATCCCACCGGCAGGATTGTCGGCGTCTCCAGAATCGCGCGCGATATTACGGAGCGCAAGCGGGCCGAAGCGGCACTGCAGGATAGTGAACAACGATTCCATGCGCTGGCCAACGGGATTCCGCAACTGGCCTGGATCGCCAACGGGGACGGATTTATTTTGTGGTACAACCGTCGCTGGTACGAATACACGGGCACGACCTTCGACGAGATGCAGGGATGGGGATGGCAACGGCTGCACGATCCCGAATTTCTGCCGCTGGTGATGGAGCGATGGACAAGCGCGATTGCCCGAGGCGTGGGATTCGATATGGAATTCCCATTGCGCAGCGCGACGGGGGAGTTTCGCACCTTTCTTACCCGGGTCTTGCCGATGAAGGATGCGGCCGGCGCGGTAGTGCGCTGGTTTGGCACCAACACGGATATCAGCGAACGGAAGGAAGCTGAGAGCCGGCTGGAGACACAAGCGGTGGAACTTGCGAGCTCCCGGCAGGCACTGGAGCGACAGACGCTCATGCTGCAGTCGGTGCTGGACAGCATCGGCGAAGGCCTGGTGGCTGCCGACGAGCGGGGAAAATTTATTCTCTGGAACCCGGCTGCGGAAAAGATTGTCGGCATGGGTGCGGCTCCACTGTCGCCTGCGCATTGGAGCACTCACTACGGCGTCTATCTTCCAGACACGGTCACCGCCTTTCCCACGGAGCAGAATCCCCTTTTCCGGGCGATTGCCGGAGAAGTCAGCAGCGCTGAGATGATTCTGCGCAATCCCCAACTTGGTCATGAAGTCTGGATCGAATGCAATGGCACTCCTTTGCGCGATCAGGATGGTACGGCGCGGGGCGGAGTGATTGCGTTCCGCGATATCACGCGCCGGAAAGCAGACGAGTCGGAGATTCGCAGACTGAATGAAGAGCTGGAACAGAGAATCGCGGAACGGACCGCGCAGCTGCAGGCGTCGAACCGCGAGCTGGAGGCTTTTACCTACTCCGTGTCCCACGATCTGCGAGCGCCTCTGCGCCACATCAGCGGCTTTTCGAGGATTTTGTTGAGTGAATTTGGGCCGCTCCTGACCGAGGACGCGAACGATCTGTTGCAGCGTATCGAAGAGGCCGTCATTCGTATGGGAAGGCTGGTGGATGGTTTGCTCAGCCTGGCACGGCTCGGCCGGCAATCGCTGCATGTGCGGCGAAACGAAATGAATGCCATCGTCGATCAAGTAATCGGCGTGTTGCAGCCCGACTGCGAAGGACGCGAGGTAGAGTGGCGGGTGGCACAGTTACCTACGCTGCCATGTGATGCGGTGCTTATCGGCCAGGTATTTCAGAACCTTCTGGACAATGCGCTCAAGTACTCTCGCAAGCGGACCAGAACCGTGATCGAGGTTGACAGCATTCAGCGGCCGGGCGAGCCGGTGGTGATTCTGGTGCGCGACAACGGCGCCGGTTTCAATATGAAGTATGCGGAGAAACTTTTTGGTGTGTTTCAACGCATGCACACGGAGACCGAATATGAAGGCACCGGCGTCGGTCTGGCCACGGTACACCGGATCATTCAAAAACATGGCGGGACGGTTTGGGCTGAAGCCGAAGTGGAACGCGGGGCCACTTTCTATTTCACGGTGGGCGGCAGTGAGGCGGTAGCGACGGCGCAGAAGGCAGCTACCGTTGGGTAGGCTGTCACGATTCGGAATCCGGCCGCGCACAACACCGCGGATTGACTGCATTCGAAAATATCTCATCGACAGCACAATATCCGGTTCTCCTCATCGTTATTACCTATAGCGTGCCTGCAAAGCAATGCAGGCCCTAACGATGCTATTGGCAGGAGGACTCCGCTCATGCAGCCAGACCCGAACTGCAGATTCGATCCGGGCTCAATGATCCCGGTGATCGACCCCATGCGCTGCGAAGCAAAGGGTCCGTGCGTTCCCATTTGTCCCTACGATGTGCTTGCCATTCGCACCGTCCCGCCAGAGGAGAAGGCCGCACTTTCGATGCTCGGGCGCTTCAAGCTCTTCGTTCACGGAGGCCAGCAGGCGTTTGTCGTGGATCCTAATGCTTGCCGGGGTTGTGGCCTTTGCGTGAAGGCTTGTCCAGAAAAAGCAATCACACTGCACAAGTGCTAGGTTGTCGATTTCTGAGCGCGAGCTGCTGATGCCCGGTCCGGTTCCTGGGAGACAAATTTGTGTTCTTTGCGGATGAGAACGGTAGGACGAGGGAAAAAATGACAGGGGTAAATGCTGGAGCCGACGATCGGACTTGAACCGATGACCTGCTGATTACGAATCAGCTGCTCTACCAACTGAGCTACGTCGGCACATACCTTCTGGGATTGTAAATAGCCTTCCGGCGGGCGTAAAGACGAGGAGTCTGGATAAGCGAAGAGGCCACCCGGCAACAGGGCGGCCTCTTCTTAGGGAGAATAGTTCCAACGGAGGCAAAGCCATCAGAACTTTCTGGCGAAATCTTATGGTCGCTCCCGGAGGGTGTCAAGGCAAAATCAATTGGCCCATAACCCGTGTCCCATGAACTATTTACAAGCATCTACGCGAAAAACTGGGGGTGTCCGGCCAGGGTGGGCGAGGACGTCCTGAATCCGCCAAACCGCTGCAAGCGGAGCACTTACGAGACTCGCTGCACCACAATCGGGCCAGTTTGCCGGGACGCATTGGCTGCCGAAAGGGTAACCCCCTCGGGTCCTCCTAGTCCTCCAAATTGAGACGAATGAATTCGGTTTCTTCCTGAAATGAGGAGGCGGGCTTGCCGCGAAGAACGCGCACCATGGCGCGGCCCCCACCGAGAAACAGGCCCAGCAGGATCGCGGCCCCGCCCAGGATGCCCGTAAGGGCGAATATACCCAGGATCAGGCGGGCGACCTTGGAGCCATCACTGATGTAGCCCTTGGGATTGTTCCAGACGACATCGGCCTGATAGTTCACCTGGTTCAGGAGCTTGTGCGCGGTGGCCTCAGGAAGCCCCCCGCTGACCACAGCGATGATGGGACCGCTGCGACGGGTCAGGATCGACCCTGGACTGCTCTCAGCGAGCGCCTGGGGCCAGGTGGATTTGCCATTCCCAGCTTTGAGGAAATCGTCAATCTCTTTCAGCCGCGCTGTGGCCATCTGTGGAGTGGGGTAGATCAGCAGCGTGAGCTGGCCGTCGCCCTGCCGGGTGGAGTAGTTGGCCGTGACCGCTTCGGCGCTCAAGCCGAAGTCGACCAGGGACGCGGGCAACACACCGCCAGTGCGGACGTACGCTTCCGGCCCTAGCGAGTAGTGGGTGAGGCCGAGATCGAGATCCTGCCGGGGGAGATACCCGGGTAGGGGCGGGGCAATATTGGCGGAACCGGGTGGCTGGGGCAGGGCTTTCGCCAGCTCTCGGAGCTCGGCTGCCGACATCGGAGTGACCTTGGTAAAGATGCCGTCGACCAGGGTGGCGCCGTTCCAAAAGAGAATGTGGCTTCCATCCCAGGCCGCAGTGCGGCCGATCTGTTCCGCGATACTGCCCGCCTTGCGGTAGAAGGTGAAGGCTCCGTAAGCGCCGCTCGCATCTTGAAAGCGAATGGCGTGGAGATTGAGCTGGTTGTCACCGTTGGCGTAGTGGCCGGTGACGAATTCCTGGAAACCGTATTCCTTGAGGACAGCTGCGTTGGCATTGTCCGCCGCTTCGGCAGCGGTGCCGCCTACAAGAGGAGCGCTCAGGCTCCAGCCGGCGAAGTCATGAGGCAGAAGAGTTGGCGCAGCGTCGGGGGCGGGAGCAGACGGCTTGGCAAACGCCGGCGATAGCAACGTTGACAGAGCGAGAAGAGAGGCCGAACCGCGCAGGGCACGAAGCATACGCACCTGTTGAAAGACTATCAGTTTTGTGACAATCAGTTTTGGGCAAGGCGCACACCGCTGAGTCCGCTGATGTAATGGGCCACGCCGCGGTAGAGCGACTCGGCGATGCGCTGGCGGTAAGCAGGCTGGCGAAGCTCGCGCGCATCGTCGGAGTTGGTGAGGAAGGAGATTTCCGCCAGTATGGACGGCATGTTGGCGCCTATCAGGACAACGAAGGGTGCTTTCTTGATGCCACGATCGCGAAGTCCGGGATTGCCCTCTTCGAGGTCGGTGTAGAGGGACTTCTGCACGTCGGCAGCGAATTCACGCGACTCGTCGATTTTGTCTTTCAGGGTGATTTTCTTGACCAGGCCGGAAAGCTCATGGATGGACTCGTCGGATACGGCGTTTTCGCGGGCGGCGACTTCGAGCGCGTCGGGCGAGGTGGTGAAGTTGAGGTAGTAGGTTTCCACGCCGCGGGCGGAGGAGTCAGGACTGGAATTGGCGTGGATGGAGAGGAAGAGGTCCGCCTGGGCTTTGTTGGCGATGGCGGTGCGGGTTTCGAGGGGGATGAAGGTGTCGTTGTCGCGGGTGTAGATGACATCGGCGCCGAGGCGCTGCTTAAGCAGTTTGCCGAGGCGCAGGGCGACGTCGAGGACGACTTCTTTTTCTTCAATGCCTCCGGGACCGGTGGTGCCGGAGTCATGTCCACCATGTCCGGCGTCGATGACGATGCGTCCGATTTTGAGGCCGAGGGTGCGCACCAGGGAGCGCTGGCCGGCGGACGTGGGCTCGGCGGCGTGCGTGGGCGGGATGTCTTCGGGCTCTGAGTCGTCCACCACGGTGTGCGGGATGGTGGGCGTGGAACTGGAAGCCACGGGATGGGCCGCACTGGGCTTTTTGCGGGTGCTCACGGGGGCCGGCGTGGTTGAGGCGAGCGAGCCGTCATCCGCCTGCGGCGCAGGGGTGGTACCGGCCACCGAGGCGGCAATGGGTCGGGTGGTGGGATGCGTGGTGGCTTGCACACGATTAGGCTGCTGGCCGAGGGTGGCGATCTCCTGCGCGGCGGAGTGGGTCGCGGGGGTTGTGGGGGCAGGGGTTGGGGTCGTGGGTGGCGGCGGTTGCAAGGGCGCAGGGGCGGCGTAGGCCAGGTTGGTGGTAGCGATGGCGCCCGGCTTCAAGCCGTGGATGTCGATGATGAGGCGCCACGGGTTGGGGAGGAGAAAGGCTGAGTAGTCAGAGACGGAGCTAACGTCGAGCACGATGCGGGTGACGTTGTTGGAGAATTGCGCGGCGCGGATGCGCTTCAGAAAGCCGTCATCGATGACTTCTACCGACTTGCCATTCAGGATGGATTCGAGACGCGCGCCGTAGAGGTCGAAGTAGATGCGGTCCGGGTTGGGGACGCGGGCGGCCTGGTAGGCGACCTGGTCTTGCAGGTCGATGGCGATGCGGGTGTAGACAGGGGTGGACCAGTGCCGGATTCCACTTACCAGGGCGACCTTGCCGGGGTGGAGGGCGGTGAGTACGGGCTCTGCCTCGGGTTGCGGTTGCTGCTGCTCCTGGGTTTGGGGTTGATTGGGCTGGATCGATGGCGGCGTCATGGCCGGCGGTGGACGGGTCGGAGCTGGGGTGCGCTGCGGCTGAATCGAGGGCGGGGTCATGGCTTCGCTTTGCGATTCGATGGCAGCGGCCAGGACTGCGTTTCGTCCGCTGGCGTGGTGGACTGACCTAGTGGGACGTTCCAGCTCACCGATCTGCTCGCGGGCCTGTTTTTCGCCCTCGGCGATTTGGGTGGCGAAGCGGCGACGGCTGGCTGGGTATTGGAATTTCAGGTATTCGTATTGGCCGATGGCGTCCTGGAGGAGTCTTGCGTCGGAAAAGATGCGGCCTTGTTCGCCAAGGAGTTGGGCTACCGCCAGGATGCTGGTTTCAGCTTTGGGCGAGGAGGGGTCATCGTGGTAGACGGTGCGGTAGGCATCGAGTACGTGTTTGTAGTCGAGCGGGGTGCGCTGGGCGGGTGGTCGAGATTCCAGGGCGGTTCGCAGATGCTCCGCGCGGTCGAATGGGGTGCGGGGAGCGGCTTCCAGGGAAATTGCGCAGAGGAGGAGGATAGCCGGGATCACGCGGCTTCGAAAGCAAAAAGCACGGAGCAAACGCGCGGCTAGGGCCATAGTTGCTGAAGCGGTGGGGAAGATTCCCGCACGCCAGAGCTAACCCGATTATAGGGGGGCTAGTTGCGAGCAGCAATCCAGGATGCTGGTGGGGTAGCTGCTAAGGGAACCGCGGATCCCTCCACTCAGTTCGTTCCGGACGGGAAAGAGGGGATGACAACTAGGATGGTTCGCCCTCAACGTCCGTCAAATTCCCACATCTCGCACAAAGAACGTGCGAGGTATGGGGCACCCGGATTTGGGGTAACTAGACACTTAAGGTGGCGAGCAGGTCGCGGACTACTTCGGGGGTGCTGGCCAGGGTTGCGTTGAGGGCGGAGACGTCTTTGCCTCCGGCCTGGGCCATGTCGGGCTTGCCGCCCCCGGTGCCACCGACCCTGGGAGCAAGGGCCGCCACTATTTTGTCGGCTTGCAACCGGCCGATCAGATCTTGTGTCACTCCCGCGATTAACGCTACCTTTCCGTCGTCCTGGGCGGAGCCAAGCACGACGACTCCAGACCCTAGCTTGTTGCGGAGATTGTCGACCAGGGTGCGCAACTGCCCGCGGTCCAGCCCATCGACGCGTTGCGCCAATACCTGGATACCATCCACGGTTACCGCCTGGTCGGCCGCAGAGGCTACCGAGGTGGCTGCGGACTTCATGCGCACTTGCTCGAGTTCGCGGCGAAGTTTTTTGATCTCTTCTTCCTGGGAGGAAAGCTTACCCCGCAACTCTTCCGCCCTCTTCTCGCGGCGGAATTCGCCCAACGAGCCGAGACCGGTGACGGCTTCCACGCGACGAACTCCCGACGAGACTCCGCCTTCGCTGAGAAGTTTGACCAGTCCAATCTCGCCTACGGCTCCGGTGTGGGTGCCACCACAAAGCTCGGTGGAGAAGTCTCCGATTTTTACGACGCGCACCTTCTCGCCGTACTTCTCCCCGAAGAGCGCCATGGCGTGGTATTCGTTCACCGCCACATCGATGGGCACGTCGACCAGGGTTTCGACTTTGGTGTCGGCCAGGACCTGGCGGTTGATCAGGTCTTCGATATCGGTCAGCTCTTCATCGGCGACTCCGGCGAAGTGGGAGAAGTCGAAGCGCAGGTGCCCGGGATCAACGCGCGAGCCGGCCTGCTTGACGTGCTTGCCCAGCGTTTCGCGCAGGGCGGCATGGAGCAGATGGGTGCCGGTGTGGTTGCGGCGAATGGCATTGCGGCTTTCTGTATCCACCACGGTGTCGACAAAGTTGCCCAGCTCGATGGGCTGGCGAAGAAAGACTTTGTGTGCGCGCACCCCCTGCACCGGCTGCACACAACCTAAGACGTCAGCGACGATTACGTTATGGTCATCGGAGTAGAACCACCCGGTATCGCCCACCTGACCGCCGGAGTCGGCGTAAAACGAGGTGTGATCGAGGACGATCTCCACGCTGTCGCCGGCAACGGCCTGGGGTACGCCGACGCCATCCTTGACGATGGCGAGGACTTCGCAACGCTGTGAGTTGAGTTGACCATAACCTTCAAAGACAGTCTTGGGCAGCGAGCGAAAAGCCGGGCTAGCGGAAGCTTTCGCGCCTCCCTTCCAGGAGGCGCGGGCACGGGTCTGTTCTTCGCTCTTGGCTTGTTCGAAGCCGGTCAGGTCAAAATCGATGCCCTGGTCGCGGGCTGCATCCACCATGAAGTCAAGCGGCAGGCCGTAGGTTTCGTAGAGATGGAAGGCGGTGGATCCAGGCAACACTCCTTCGGCGCGTACGCGCTCAATAGCGGTGTCGAGCTGCTTCGATCCCAATGCGAGGGTGCGACCGAACCGTTCTTCTTCGGCACGGACGACGCGGGCCGTGCGCGCGGCGCTGTCCGCAAGCTCAGGATAGGCAGCCTGCATTTCCGCGCGCACGGCGTCCACCATCTGGTACATGAAGGCGTCTTCCTGACCCAGGTTTCTACCGTGGCGAATGCCGCGGCGCAGGATCTTGCGCAGCACGTAGCCGCGGCCTTCGTTGGCGGGCAATACTCCGTCGGAGATGAGGAAGGTGGAGGCGCGCGCATGGTCGGCGATGATACGCAGCGAAGCGTCGCTGGCGGTGCTGCCATCCTGGTAGCGGGTGTGGGTGAGCTCTCCGGCGCGGGCGATCAGCGGGGTAAAGAGATCAGTGTCGAAGTTAGAAAGCTTGCCCTGCAATACGGAGGCCATGCGCTCCAGTCCGGCGCCGGTATCGATGGACGGCTTTGGCAGCAGATGCAGCTCACCCTGCTTGTCGCGGTCGAATTGCATGAAGACGAGGTTCCAGATTTCTACGTAGCGAGCGTCATCCTGGCCAAAGGGCTTGTCCTCTCCGGTCTCCGAGGCTTCGAGGCCCATGTCGTAGAAGATTTCCGAGCACGGTCCGCAAGGGCCGGTGTCGCCCATGGCCCAGAAATTGTCCTTCATCCCAAGCTCGTGGATGCGCTCCGGGGGTACGCCCTGCCCGCGCCATAGCTCGTAGGCTTCTTCGTCGCGGGGTACGCCCTCTTCGCCTTTGAAGATGGTGACGTAGAGTTTGTCTTTGGGAATGCCCAGCCACTCGGGCGAGGTCACCAGTTCCCAGGCGAAAGCGACGGCGTCGCGCTTGAAGTAGTCACCGAAGCTGAAGTTGCCGAGCATCTCGAAGAAGGTGTGGTGACGGCGGGTGAAGCCGACGTTTTCGAGATCGTTGTGCTTGCCGCCGGCGCGTACGCACTTTTGCGAGGTGGTGGCGCGGTTGTAGTCGCGGCGCTCCACACCGAGAAAGACGTCTTTGAACTGGTTCATGCCCGCGTTGGTAAACAGCAAGGTAGGATCGTTCGCGGGAACGAGCGAAGAGGAGTGCACCCGGCGGTGCCCCTTCGAGGCAAAAAAGCGCAAGAAGGTCTCTCGAATTTCAGAACCAGAGCGGTACTGCATGTTCTCAGTTTAGTGCATAGACCACTTGCCCGTTGTAGATGGTCATCGTGCATTTCAGGTTTTGCAGGTCTTCGCCGGGGATGGTGTACATGTCCTTGTCCCAGACGGCGATGTCAGCTTGCTTGCCAGGCTCAATGGAGCCAATTTTGTCTTCGAGGAAGAGCTGGCGCGCGGCCCAACCGGTGTAGGAGCGAAGGGCGGCGTGGATGTCGACTGCTTCCGCGGTGCCGAAGGGCTGCTTGCCGTAAACACCTTTCGCGGTCTCGCGTTCGACCGAAGACCAGAGACCGTAGCGGGCCGGGATCGGGGTTACGGAGTAGTCAGAACCTGCGCCCCAGATAATTCCTTTTGCTAGATAGGTGTGGAAGGGATTGAGGCGTTGGTCGCGATCGTGGCCGAAGTTGCCGGCGTAGGTGTCGCCGATCCACCAGATGAAGGGTGGCTGCGATTCGGGGTATCCGGCGTCGTATTTTTTCTGCAGAGATGCCATGGTGGCGATGGCGTGGTCGGTGGGGATGTTGGCGTGGATGATGGCGTGGCGCAGGCCTGGGGTAGGTTTTTCCTCGAGCACCTGGGCGTAAGTGTCGACGACCCAGTCGATGGCGCGGTCGCCAATGGCGTGGGTGCCGATGGGGATGCCGGCCTGGTGGATGAGACGCACCATTTTCCTGTAGGTTGCGGGGTCGATCGCGGGATAACCTCTATTGCCCTTGTCGACGGACGTGTCGTTCTTGTTCCAGTCGTTGTAGAGCCACGCGGTTCGTCCCCCTCCGCTGCCGTCCATATAGAGCTTGACCCCACAGGAGAGAAGATTGCCGTCGCCTAAGGAGGCCGGTGGACGGGGTAAGGACTCGATGCGGGTGATGACGGCCTGGGCGGATGGGAGCGAAGTACCTCCGTGCCAGAGGACACAGATGTGGGCGGTTAGCTTGCCTTCCAGCTGCAGTTGGGAGTAGGCGTCCCAGGTGGGCTGGAAGATGTCGGGGTCTTTGACGGCGGTCATGCCCTCACTGTGGAGGATTTCCACCATGTGCAGGATTCCCTCGCGGCGCTGCTCTGGCGTGGGCTCGGGGATGAGCGAGTGGACCGCTTCCATGGCGGCTTCTTTGAGTACTCCGGAGGGGATGCCCTGAGCGTCGCGGTCGATGGTTCCGGCTGTGGGATCTTTGGACGCGGCGGTGATGTGCGCGAGCTTAAGGGCTTGATGGTTGGCGACTCCGTAATGGCCGGTTGTGTGCATGAGCCAGACGGGGTTGTTGGGGGCGGCTGCATCGAGGTCGGAGGCACTAATGTAGCGGTGCTCGGTGAGTTTACCTTCATCCCAGCCGGCGCCGGTGACCCATTCGCCTGGTTTCAGTTTGGCGGCTGCGGCTTGTACGCGACGCTTGACCTCGTCGATGGTGGTCACGTCGCTGAGTTGGATCGAGTAGAGCTCGTCGATTCCACCCGCCGCAATGTGGGCGTGGGTATCGATCAGTCCCGGGGTGGCGGTCTTTCCCTGGAGATCGATGATTTTCGTGGTGGGCGTGGCCAATTGCTGGATGACCTCGTTGGCACCGACGGCGATGATTTTTCCATTGCTGATGGCGACGGCTTGTGCGATCGAATCCTTCGCGTCTACGGTCAGGATTTTTCCGTGGAGCAGGATCAGGTCGGGGGTTTGAGTGTGGGCCGCGAGAGGGAAGAGTAGTCCTGCGAGGGCTAGGGTCGTGGCTTTGCGCATGAGAGTGTGATCACTCTAACAAACGCGGCGCAGACGGATGGGGCCTTTTGTTCGCTCAAGATCGACGACGCGGCCTCGCTGGGTGACTTCGATTTCTCCGCGTGAGGCGAGGCGTTGCGCGGCGGCTCGGATGGAGTCCATGAGGGCTCGCCAGTGGGTTGGGTCGGCATGACGCGCCGCTTCGGACGGGCAGATGGTTTTGCCTGGTCCTCGTTGATCGAGGAGCTCGAGGATTGCGGCTTCCAGGGATTGATGGATGTTTTTGGTCATCTTCTTTGCACAACCACGAAGCTTGGGTGCCCCATATCTCGCTCGTATTCCGCGAGATATGGGTCTACCGGGGAGCTTATCCGGAAACGTTTGCGGTGCACCCAAGCTTCGTGGTTATTTGGGCTTCCAGATTTCTCCTTCCAGACGAGAGCCTTCGTTCAGAGTGTTTAGATGCTCAGCGTGCTCGACCATTCCCCTCACGGAGCATAGTGCGTCGAAGGCGTCTTCGGAGTTTGCAGCGGTGTGCAGTATCTCAGGTGATAAGTTTGCGAATTCTGTCTGCTTTAAATGTTCAGCTCTTGCTTTGGGGCTGCTTTTGATGACTGGGCCGGTGAAGAGGCGCGGGTAGATTTCCAGGGCCAGCGGTAGCTTTGCCGGTTGGAAGGGCCAGATGTGGAAGCCCTCCTGATGGAGACGGGCTAACATTGGCATTCCTCGAATCGAGCCGGTACCGACGGCTCCTGCACCTCCGATCTGGAAGGGCGACTTGCAGTTGAGTTGCCGGTCGGTCTCGCGGAAACCTTCCTGATCGCGCGGCTTTGGCCGCCCGGGACGTCCCCAGAAAGGATCGTGGGCTTCTCGCAACCAGCGTTCTCCTTCGTCTGTGGCTCGTTGCCAGAGTTTGGGAGCGCTCTTGCAGTTTTGCTCGCGCAGCCACCAGGCGGGAAAGGAAAAGGCGAAGTCCAGGCCGACTACCAGCTCCGGCGTTTGCTTTGCCGCTGCCAGCAATAACGCGCAGACCTCTTGATGGGTGTATCCGTTTTTTAGGGTCACGGCGCCGTTGAACCAGGATGCGACGTAGATGTGACGGCGTTGGCCTGCCGGCGTCGCGCGTCCCGACCAGTCGATGGCGATGAAATGCTTAGGAGTCGTCATCCTCAGGGAGGGTTAGATCGATGTCCCAGTTCTTTAATTGCGCTGTGATCACTGGGAAAGAAAAGCCGGCGCCCACCAAGCGGCGGACTACGCGCGCGGTCTGTTTTTCATCTTCAGGCTTGGCGATTCGCTTGCGCGCGATGTAGCGCCGCACCAGATCCGCCTCGGGAATTTGCTCGTAGGCGGCCTGGAGGGTGGTGGTCACGAGCTCGGATTGCACGCCCTTGCGCGTCAGTTCCTGTTGCACACGGCGCTTGCCGAAGCTTTGGTTTTCCTGGCGCAGACGGGTGTAGGTCGAAGCGAAGGCACTGTCGTCGAGATAGTGTTGCTCAGCCAAACGTGCCACGACGGCCGCCATCTTGCTCTCACCGGCTTCCCCCTCTTCCACCCGCCTGCTCATGAGGCGTTTGAGCTCAGCCACGGTGCGCATTTGCCGCCCGAGCGCGCCGACAGCGTATTGATACAGAGCTCCTTCATCAAGCGGCTCTGGTTTGCGGCGGGCGCGGAACGGCATCGCTTCAAATGCCCAGCAGGCGCCGATTGGTCTTGACGTCGGCCTGACCTGCGGCGAAATCGTCGAAGGCATGCTCGGTGACGCGGATGATGTGCTTTCGAATGAACGGTGCGCCCTCGCGAGCCCCGTCTTCGGGGTGTTTCAAGGCGCACTCCCATTCCATGACTGCCCAGCCGGGGTAATCGTACTGGGCCAGTTTGCTGAAGATACCGCCAAAGTCTACCTGACCGTCGCCCAGGGAGCGGAAGCGCCCGGGACGGTCGATCCAGTCCTGATAGCCGCCGTAAACGCCGGACCGGCCGGTGGGGTTGAACTCGGCGTCCTTCACGTGGAAGGCGCGGATGCGCTCGTGGTAGATGTCGATAAAAGACAGGTAGTCGAGCTGTTGCAGAACGAAGTGGCTGGGGTCGAAGAGAATGTTCGCCCGCTTGTGCCCACCGACCGCGGCGAGAAAGCGCTCGAAGGTGATGCCGTCGTGCAGGTCTTCGCCGGGATGGATTTCGTAGCAGAGGTCGACCCCGTGCTCTTCAAAGACCTCGAGTATCGGCTTCCAACGGCGGCCGAGTTCCGCGAAGGCTTCGTCGATGAGTCCTGCGGGACGCTGGGGCCAAGGATAGATGTATGGCCAGGCGAGCGCTCCGGAGAACGTCGCGTGGGCGCTGAGCTTGAGATTGCGGCTCGCCTTGGCAGCGAACAGTAACTGTTGCGTGGCCCACTCCTGCCGGGCTTTGGGATTGCCCGCTACTTCGGGCGCGGCAAAGGCGTCGAATTGCAGATCGTAGGCAGGGTGTACGGCGACCAGTTGGCCTTGCAGATGGGTGGAGAGCTCGGTCAGCTCGAGGCCCAGGCCGTGCAACATATCCAACAGCTGGTCGCAGTAGGCCTGGTTCTCGGCGGCTTGCTTGAGGTCGAAAAGGCGCTTGTCCCAACTGGGGATCTGGATGCCCTTGAAGCCCAGGGTCGCGGCCCAACGGGCAATGTCTTCGAGGTTGTTGAAGGGTTTCTCGTCTCCGGCAAACTGGGCGAGGAAGATCGCTGGTCCTTTTACAGTTTTCATAAAGTCACCCATCCTTGACGCGCGCGGCTGCTGGTAACGGCTCTTTCAACGAAGGCCATGCTGCGGACTCCCTCTTCAATTCCGGGGACCAGCTCACTGAGCCGTGCAGATGGATCAGTAAAGCGAGCGCGCACCGCTGTAGCAAAGTCGCGGTAGATATTGGCAAAGGCTTCAAGCAGCCCTTCGGGATGCCCCATCGGCAAGCGGAAGTCGGCACGGGTGCTGGGTGCGAGGTAGTCGCCCGCAGCATGGAAGACCTGGCTTGGTTTGCCGATCCAATTCACTTCGAGGTAGTTGGGATTTTCCTGGAGCCAGTGCAGGCCTCCCTGCTCGCCGTAGAGATGAAGCTGCAGATCGTTGCGGTCGCCGGCGGCGATCTGGGAGACGAAGAGAACTCCGGGAGCGCCGTTGTCGAGCTTGAGCAGGACGTTGCAGTCGTCATCGAGGGTGCGGCCGGTAACGACCGCGTTGAGATCGGCGCAGATGTTGGTGACGGTGCGTCCGCTGACGTATTCCAGGAGATTGAAGGCGTGGACGCCAATATCGCCGATGGCTCCGCCGAGTCCCGCCTGCTTCGGGTCAGAGCGCCAGACGGCCTGCTTCTGCCCAGTATTCTCGATCGAGTGGCTCAACCAGCCCTGGGAGTACTCGACGACGGCTTTGCGGATTTTTCCCAGTGCTCCGCCGCGCGCCATCAGGCGAGCCTCGCGCACCAGGGGATAGCCGGTGTAGGTGAAGGTCAGTCCGTAGAGAAGGCCGGTGCGGTTGACGATTTGCTCGAGTTGCTGGGCCTCCTCGAGGGTGGCCGTGGCGGGTTTGTCACTCATCACGTGGAAGCCGTTCTCAAGAGCCGCGGCGGCGATGGGAAGGTGCATGTGATTGGGGGTGACGATGCAGACGAAGTCGATGCGGTCTTCGCGCTTGCTTTCCTGCTGCACCATTTCTTCGAAATTCTTGTAAGCGCGGTCAGGGCTGATGCCGTAGGTGATGCCGGCCTGCCGCGATTTTTCCGGATCCTGACTGAAGGCTCCCGCCACCAGCTGAATGTTGCCGTCTAATTCGGCCGCCATGCGATGCACGGGACCGATAAAGGAACCCGCCCCACCACCCACCATTCCCATACGAAGACGTCTCGTTTGTTGCATGTTTGCCTGTTGCCCCTGTGCCCAGGACTATGCTCGCTGCGGCGAGGCACGTCCTGGGAAAGTTTCGGGCGTCCCTAAGCTCGCTACGGCGAGGATGCTCGCTACGGCGAGGCCGGGACTGCTCGGTTTTCTTTGTTTTACCCAGGACTCCCGTCCTGGGCTACTTTCAGCCGTCCCTTCGGGACTGTTGCGTGGGTCTGTGAGACGGTCGTGCCTCGCCTCATGCTGCCCGCTTCAACTCTCCCGGGGCGAACATATTTGAAGCCCTTCATGTCGCCGGGGTCCATGCTAATGCATTTTTGTCAGGCTTGGATAAGGCCGCGCTGGGCGACGGCGATGGTACCGCGCCTCGAGTTCTTTACCAGGTACATCATTTGGTCGGCGGCGGAGATGATCTCCTGGATGGTTTCACCATCGTCCGGATAAGTGGCTAAACCAAAACTGGCCATGATGCGCAGTTCCAGGCCTTCCGATAGCAGATAAACGGTGTCGCGCAGAGCGGACAGTAGCCGCTGCGTCACTTCCAGGGCTGCATCTTTTCCGGTCTGTGGCAGCAGCACAATGAACTCATCGCCGCCGTAACGAAAGGCAGAATCGATGCCCCGCACGTTGTGCCGGATCGTGCGGGCAATCTCGCCCAACAGCCTGCTGCCGGCGAGATGGCCGTGCAGGTCGTTGACCCGCTTGAAGTGGTCGAGGTCGATGAAGATCAGGCTGAAGGGTAGATTGAAGCGGCGGGACCGCTCGAGCTCGCTGTCGGTCACCGAGAAAAGGTGGCGCGAGTTGAAAAGGCCGGTACAGTCGTCGGTGATGGTAAGTTCCTGGATACGCTCCACGGCTCGCACATTCTGAATGGCGATCGCCGCGTAGTCGCACAACACCTGGAGAAAGGCCATGGTCTCCGCGGTCAGGGTGGAGGCGCGATAGTTGAGCAACTCGATGACGCCGAGAGTGTGATCGCGCGAGCGCAAGGGAATGCAAATGACCGAGCGGACCGGGGAAAGCTCCGAAAAGCGAGGGTCGCTGCCCGGTTCGGAGACAATCACCGGCTCGCCATGCTGGGCCACCCAGCCTGCGATTCCCTCACCCAGTTCTACGCGCAGGTTGCGGTCGCCGGGTGACTTGCCGGCTGCGACCGCATAGTACAAGTTCCTCTGCTCTTCATCGAAGATGAGCAAAGACCACGACTCGGGCTCGAAAAACTGCTCCATCTGCAGCATGATGGCGCCCAAAATCGAATCAAGATCGAGCGACGAGGTGAGCGCACGCGCGACGTCGTGAAAGACCATCAGATCTTTCGGCAGTGCCTGACGCTCTGGGAAGGACCGATCCACCATATCCTTCAGAACATTACCCTCCAATGTGCACCATGCTCCGCGAGGGTTTAAGAAAACCAGGCTCGCCGATGTGGTGGCGCGCTTCCTTGACTGCGACGGTCTTCTGAATAAAGGCTGCGAGATCCTCATCGGACCCGCCGCGGGCCAGGACGCCATACAGATCGTGATCGAAGTGGGAGAAGAGGCAGGTGCGGATTTTACCGTCGGAAGTGAGGCGGATGCGGCTGCAGGCGCCGCAGAACGCCTGCGAGACGGGGGCGATGATGCCGATCTCGCCGATGCCGTCCTCGAAGGTGTAGCGCCGGGCGGTTTCGCTCGGACCGTTGGCGGCGAGCGGGACCAAGGGACGAAAGCTGTTGAGTTTCGCCACGACTTCGGTCAGGGGAACAACGACATCAGGGGCCCACAGGCGGTCTTCTTCGAGCGGCATGAACTCGATAAAGCGGACGATGACGCCCTCGTCACGGGAAAACCGGGCAAAGGGAATGATCTGCTCGTCGTTGAAACCGCGCAGCAGAACACAGTTCACTTTCACTGGGCCCAGGCCGGCACGCTGCGCGGCACGGACGCCAGCCAGAACCTTTTCAAAACTACCCGGTACCCGGGTGATGCGCGCGAAGGTGCCGGGTTCCACGGCGTCCATGCTCACGGTGATTCGGCTGAGACCGGCCTGCGCCAGCGGAGCGGCCATTTCGGCCAGTAGATGCCCGTTGGTGGTGATGGCCAAGTCGAGTTGCCTATTCGCCGGGGTGCGCAGTTCGGACAACTGGGCCACCAGGCGAACAATGCCTTTACGCAATAACGGTTCGCCGCCGGTAAGGCGCACCTTCTCAATACCCAGGCCAACGAAGACGCGGATGATCCGGAGGTAGTCGGCCATGGGTAGTTCTGCATATTGCGCGCCTTCGGAGCCGGTACGGCAGTAGACGCATTTGTAGTTGCAGCGATCGGTGATGGAAACACGGAGATCGCTGATGGTCCGGCCGAACTTGTCTTGCAGGCGCGCAGCCGGGCTCTCCGCCATCAGCGGGTGGCGTACAACAGCCGAACTGCTCAGACCCTGGGAGGACATGGATGAAGTCTCTAGAATACTTTGGATGCAGCGGCCTAGGTCCGACCGATGGCCCGGTATTCCTACCACAATTAGAGCACTTTTGTGCAGTTTCGCCGTTTTTCTGTGAGGAAAGCTGCCTGGATCGCCGTGGGGGCCAGCGAAAGCCGGTAGAAATACGCTAAACCGTGCCGGGACAGCAACTCCGGGCTTCCCAAGCCCCGGATTCTTCACTATAGTCAGTTAAATCAATGGATACTCCGACAGAGACGAAATCACAAGTTCACAACGGAACAGTAGGATTTCCTTCTTCTTCCGGCAAGTCTTTCAACGGATATTTCAGCGCGGAGAAGCGCTGGAACTTCCGCAAAAATGACCTCATCGACGCGCGCGCCCGGCGGCTGTTCGAAACCACAGCCATGGCTTGCGAGCACGATGCCTATCCTTTCCAGATTCCGCTGGAAGGACGAACCGGACCACAGGTGCGGGCAGACGGCCACTCGATGCTGATGCTCTCGTCCTATGACTACCTGGGACTGATCGGCGACCCGCGGATTGACGCCGCGGCCATTGAAGCTATTCGCAAGTACGGTACGGGCACCGGTGGCGCCCGCCTGCTGACCGGAACGACCGACCAGCACATCCTGATGGAACGGGATATTGCGGCATACAAGGGCACCGAAGCCGCGATCACCTTTAGCTCCGGCTACATGGCCAATGTGGCGGTGCTAGGAGCGCTGCTCGGGCCAGCCGATCGCGTGATTATGGATTCGCTCTGCCATCGCAGCCTTACGGATGCGTGCCGGTTTGCCGGGGTGCAGTTGCAGCGGTTCCGTCACAATGACGCTTCGTCGCTACGCCAGGAATTGCAAAACGGATCGCAGGCGAATCGTACGCTGGTCATTTCGGACGGCGTGTTTTCGATGGATGGGGATGTTTGCCACCTGCCGGAGATCCTCGAGGTAAAGAAAGAATTCGGCTTTTACCTGCTGGTGGACGAATCGCACGCTTCGGGCGTGTTAGGGGCGCGTGGCCGGGGTACGGACGAGCACTTCGGCATTGCGACGGAAGAGGTTGATATCTGGACCGGTTCCCTGGCGAAATCGATTCCCTCAACCGGTGGATTTGCAGCAGTCTCACAGGAACTGGCGATTTATCTGCAACATGGCGCTTCTCCCTTTATCTTTTCGGCGGCATTGAGCCCGGCTGCGGTAGCTGCGATCCGTGAGGGCTTTGCGATTCTGCAGAACGAGCCGGAGCGGGTGGCCAAGATCAAGCACAACGCCGACTTTCTGCGTAGCGGCCTTTGCTCGCTGGGATATGACACAGGGCTGTCGGAGACGGCAGTGATCCCGGTGATCCTGAATGACGAGACCACGACCGGCTTGTTTGCCCGTCGACTTCGTGATCACGGCATTCTGGCGACGCCAGTGCTGTTCCCGGCGGTCCCGCAGGATTCAGCGCGCTTGCGGCTGTGTGTCACGGCGGCGCACACCCAGAGCGATCTGGAGTACGCGCTCGATGTCTTCGAGAAAATGGCTCAGAACTAGATTCGAACCGGGGAAAAACCGCAGGTCCCTTAGGGATCTGCGGTTTTTATTTCCAGGCGCGGAAGGCGAGCACTGCGTTCAATCCGCCAAAGGCGAAGGACTGCGATAGGGCGACTTCTACCTGTGCGGTCCGTGCCTGGTTGGGAATGACGTCCAGCTCGCAGTGCGGATCGAGCTCGGTAAAGTTCATGGTCGGTGGGAGTATGCCTTTGTTCAGGGCCTGCACGGTAGCGACGGCTTCAATGGCTCCGGCTGCACCCAGGGTGTGGCCGTGCATCGACTTGGTGGAACTGACCGGGAGGGTACCGGCGCTGCCTCCGAAGACATCGTGGATGGCGGTCGACTCCATGCGGTCGTTGGCCTCAGTCGCCGTGCCATGGGCATTGATGTAGCCCACCTGCTCCGGAACCAAGCCGCCATCACGCAATGCGGCGCGAATGGCACGGGCAGCGCCCTCGGCGGACGGCTGGGTGACGTGGCAGGCGTCTGAGGACATGCCGAAGCCCAGGATCTCAGCCAGCGGCGTGACCCCGCGAGCGAGAGCACTCTCGAGCGGTTCCAGGACCATCATGGCGGCTCCTTCGCCCAGTACCATTCCCGAGCGGTTGATGGAAAACGGGCGGCAGGTATCCTGGCTGACGACACGCATCGCTTCCCAGGCCTTGAGGCCGCCCAGGAAGAGCGGCGCTTCGCTGCCCCCGGCGATGGCCATGGGAGCGACCCCGGAGCGCACCATCCATAGAGCATTTCCGATGGCGTGGGCGGAAGATGAGCAGGCGGTCGAAATGGTGTAGGCGGGCCCGTGCATGCCAAACTCCATGGAAATGTGGCTGGCTCCAGCGTTGCTCATGCCTAAGGGGATGGTGAGCGGATGCACGCGATGGCGGCCGTGATGGAAGAGCTCCCAATAGCCGGTTTCTTCGGTGAAGCGGCCGCCCATGCAGGATCCGGTGATGATGGCGGCGCGTTCGCGCAAATCCTCTGTCCATTCAATACCGGCGGCGGTGACGGCTTCGCGGGCAGCGATCACGGAGAATTGGGCAAAGCGGTCCATGAAGCTGAGGGTCTTGCGGGGAAAGTAAGTGTCGGCGTCGTAGCCAAGGACGGCGGCGCCATTCTTGAAACGGACCTGGTTCATACCCATCTCAGGATTGGGCCCGACATCCTGCGGGATAGGACCAATTCCCGACCGACCACTCGACAGAGCCTGCCAAAACTGCTGCTGGTCGAGTCCCAGGGCGCTGATCACGCCCATTCCTGATATGACTACTCGCATCTACACCGTTTTCATGAAGGAGTGTTGCTGGTCCGAGGGTAACAAACTACTGCGGCTTCCCGATAGCGGAGGGGTCTATTCAGTGGCGGGATGGGGAGTGGGATTCTGTTTGGCGTTCACCAGGTAGGTGACGCCATCGATCATTTCCCGGATGGTCTGGATCTTCTTGGCGTCCTCATCCTTGATCTCGATATCGAACTCACTTTCGAGGTCGAAGAGGATATTAATGCTGTCCATGGAATCGATGCCCAACTCTTCGAAAGTACTGTCGGGTCTCACCTTTTCCAGGGGAATCCTCTGGGTGGTCGCAATCACTCGCAGAACGCGGGCTTGAATGGTCTCAGACATGTAGGGCCTTCAAAGTGTTTCAGTAAAGTTAAACCGGTAGCCAACTGCTGACAATAGTTTGTCATTGAACGCGATTTTTTGGAAACCCCGGGAGAGCTATTGTGCCTCAGCAATGGCCAACCGGCGGGCCGTGCGCCACGCATAATGCAAGGCGGAGATGACCGTGAGCGCGGCGGTGGCGTCGAGAGCGATGGTGCGCAACATGACCAAAGGCATGGGTGCGACGATCTGGCAGAGGAGAACGACGAATAGGGCCAGGATCTGGGCGCAGGTGCTGACCTTGCCGTAGATACTAGGGCGGAAATCGCGAATCCCCAGGCTGATATAGAGAAGCATAGCGACAATGAGGATGCCCAGGTCGCGGCTGAATACCAGGACGGTGACACGGCGAGGCACTAGCTGCTGGTGCATGAGGACCAGGAAGAGTGTACTGAGCAGAAGCTTGTCGGTGACGGGATCGAGGTACTGACCGATCTGCGTCTGTTGTTTGAGCATGCGCGCCGCCCAACCATCGAGACCATCGCTGAGCCCGGCGATGACAAAGAGCGTGAGGGCGGTAGGGTAGTGTGCCTCGAGCACCGCGATGACGAGAAAGGGTATCAGGCACAGTCGGAGAAAGGTGAGCAGATTGGGAGCTAGGCGCAGTTCTTTCAGCAAAGTGTTCCGATCTTCATAGCCGCAGCCCGGCTTCTTGATGGTACATGAGCTTTTGGTATGATTAGAAGATGCACTGCGCAGGCGCGTAGCTCAGTTGGTTAGAGCGCTACCTTGACACGGTAGAGGTCAGGAGTTCGAGTCTCCTCGTGCCTACCATTCCTCTCCTCGAGACAAAAAATCAGTTTTTAGCTCAACTTTGCTGTCTCGAGCTTCAGCTTCGGGAACGGATCGCGGCGGTCATCGGGTTATCTCTCTTAACGCCTGCAGAAAGCGGTTCACTTCTTCAGCGGTGTTGTAATGCGCCAAGCCGATGCGCAAAAAACCGCCGTCGCTTTCGACACCCAGATGCTCGGTCAGATTCAAGGCGTAGTAGTTGCCATCCCAGGTAAAGAAGCCCCGTTTGCCCAGTTCGGTCGCCAATCGCAGGGGTGAGTACCCTGCGATACGCACGGCGACGGTGGGGCAACGAGCATCGAACCGGGCAGGATCGCTAATCCCATATAACTTGAGTCCAGGTATCGGCAGTAGACCAGCGATCAAGCTCCCGAGCAAAACCCTCTCGTGCTGTTGAATGCCTTTCCAGGCGCCAAGAATCTGCGACCGCCGGTTGGCGGCGGATGGGCTGATGCGACTTCCCAATCCGGCAAAGTAATCCACACAGGCGGTGATGCCTGCGATGCACTCGTGGTTCAACGTACCCCACTCCCAGCTGAGAGGGACGGCGTGCGTATTCGCCGCGACTCGGTAAGGCTGCAAACGCGTTAGGTGCTCGTGCTTGCCGAACAATACGCCCATATGGGGGCCGAAAAACTTGTAAGTAGAGCAGACGAGAAAGTCACAGTCGAGTGCGCGTACGTCGATTGGGCCATGAGGCGCGTAATGCACCGCGTCGAGGTAGGCCATGGCGCCCACATGGTGGGCCATGCGTACCACTTCTTTTACATCGTTGATCGTGCCTACGGCGTTGGAGGCATAGCCCATCGCGACCAGTTTGGTTCGGCTGGTAATTTTTTGTGCCAGGTCCTGCATATCGAGCGTGCAATCGCTGTCGCGTAGCTCCGCCACGCGCACTGTGACACCGCGCTCCTCCAATGCTTTCCACGGAGAATAATTTGCCCCATGATCCAGCCGGGTCACGACGACCTCATCTCCGGGTTTGAGGTCGCGCGCGATCGACCAGCTCATGGCAAAGGTCAGCGAAGTCATGTTGGCCCCGAACACGACTTCTTCCGGGGCGCAGCCGAGAAAGTCCGCCATCGCGCTCCTGGCTCCAGTAAGCATGGCATCCGTGCGTTGGCTGGTGGCAAAGGCACCATCTGTGTTGGCGTTGCTGTTGCTCAGATAACTCGAGATCGCATCGATGACGCTTTGCGGAACCTGGGTCCCGCCGGGACCATCGAAAAAGACCGCCGGCTGGCCGTTGACATGATTTGAAAGAGCGGGGAACTGCGAGCGAATCCAGGTTAGATCGAGTGCATCGGTAGATTCATCCTGGGTCGAGACGGTGGAGTGTATGCCGGTGCTCATGAGCGAATTTTTCCTGAGGACTTGAAGTAGAGAGTACACAGTAACCGATTAGCCATCATGTGAGCTACTGCCGCCATGGAGCAGGGAGTGGGGGTGCGTTGCTGGTCTTTAGGGCCGTTTGCTATCCGGCACCCCTGGCTATCTGGCTCGACAACATTGAGAGAAATGGCTGGCCATGCCTGATTCCGGAGTCGATAATCTCTGGCCAGGAGCGACTCATGACAATCAAACAGGTACTCGTAAGTGGAGCATGTGGCACGATGTTATTTGCCGCCGGAATAGCCATCGGCCAACAAGACATTGACCCGAAACTCCACCCCCACCTCGCGGAAGCGCAACATCACATCACCATGGCCGTAGGCCAGATCGACGCTGCCCAAGCGGCTTGGGGAGACAAGCTTGGTGGACATGCGGCACGTGCAAAAAGCTTGCTCGAGCAGGCAGATGGAGAGCTAAAACAGGCCGCTCTCTATGCGAATAAGTACAAATAGTCACTCTCGCGGCGAAGAGGGCCGAGCGGATATACCCTGGCCCTCTCCGTGCGGAATTTATATCCGGCTTCCTGCTTTTCCTCGATCCGGCAGGCTTATTTTTTTTCTTCTTGAAAACCAGTTAGACTTCTCGCGTTCATGGATTACCGGATCGAAGGAAAGAACGCGTTCATCAATGCCGGTGCGCACGGCATCGGCGAAGCCACGGCTGACCTGCTTACGCAGGAAGGCGTCCACGTCATTGTTGCGGACAGGGACGAGGTCGCCCTCAAAGAAAAAGCTCACCGTTGGTCGGGGGTCGTGGTTGCCGACCTGGCGACGGCTGAGGGCGTCGAGCATGCTACCTCTTCCATGCTGGCGATGTTCGGCCGCGCGCCGGATATCCTGATCAACAATTTGGGCGTAGGTAATTCGGGCGCGTTTGAAGAGATTTCCGATGAGCGCTGGGCCAAGAGCTTCGACATCAACCTGATGGGTTGCATTCGCACCTGCCGCGCGCTGCTGCCGAAGATGAGCGAACTTGGCGGCGCTGCCGTCGTAAACACGGCCTCTGACCTGGCCAAGCAGCCTGAGCCTACGATCATGGACTATGGCACCTTTAAGGCGGGGTTACTTTACTTGAGCAAGGCGTTGGCTATCCAGTACGCGCCTAAGCTGCGGGTGAACGCGGTATTGCCGGGGCCAATCTGGACACAGATGTGGACCCGCCCGGGCGGGATTGTCGATCAGATCGTGGAAAGTTATGGGCTGGAGAAAGAAGCTGCGCTGGAACGCTTTCTTCAGGATCGCCATATGCCCCTCGGCATTGGACAACCGGAGGATGTAGCTCACGCTATCGTCTTTCTTGCTTCACCCCTGGCGAAGTACATCACCGGAGCGGGTCTGGATATTGGGGGGACGTTGCGGGGCTTGATCTAAGTGAATGTCGTGAACCCGGCGGAATTGCTTGGTGGCCGGCCGGTATCCGTAATCGGTACGGGATTGGTGGGCAGTGGATGGGCGATCGTGTTTGCCCGGGCAGGCTTGAAGGTCCGCCTCTATGACGCCAATCCAGAAGCTACCGATCGTGCCCTCGCGCTTATCGCAGCACAATTGCAGGAACTCATGTCTTTTGGGTTGGTCCATGATGCCGAGGAAGTCGCTTCCCTGGTCAGCTCGGCCAACAGTTTGACGGAGGCGGTCGATGGGGCCGCCTACATTCAGGAGTCGGTGCTCGAAATCGTCGACGTCAAGCGTCGCTTAATGCGGGAGCTGGAACAAGTCATCGCGCCCGATGCGGTCATTGGTAGTTCGAGCTCGGGGATTCCATCCTCAGCGTTCGTGACCGGCTTGAAGATCGCCAGCCGGGTGGTAATCGTTCATCCAGTGAATCCACCATACCTGGTTCCGGTGGTGGAAATTGTTCCCTCGCCCGAGACTGCTCCCGCGACGGTTGCATTTGTCGATGCGCTGATGCAGGCACTCGGACGGAGCGTGGTGCACGTGCGCAAAGAAGTACAAGGCTTTGTGCTGAACCGGCTGCAAGCCGCCCTGCTGCGCGAAGCGTGGGCGCTGGTGGAGGACGGTGTCGCCACTTGCGAAGATATCGACCGGACGATTCGCGATGGCCTGGGTTGGCGCTGGTCGTTTATGGGTCCCTTCGAGACGATTGACCTGAACGCCGCCGGCGGTGTCGCCGATTATGCCGCGCGGCTAGGCAATCTCATGCAGGAGATTGCCGCTTCCCGCACGCATGAAGAACCATGGCCGCCAGAGTTGATTCGCAAGGTGGAGACGGAACGACGCCAACTGCTCAGCTTCGACGACCTACCCGGCCGCCGCGCCTGGCGTGACCGGCACTTGATGGCCTTCGCTGCCAGCCGCCTTCGGAACGGGATAGACCCGGTGAAAGAGTAGGAAGGCCAGGACCACGACAATGAAGGCCAGCACGCTTCCTTCCGGGCCGATGGTGCCCCCGGTGATCCATTTAGACCCGTGGAAACTGGAATTCAAAAGGTGGCCCTCGGCCAAATAGCCACTGTCTGGGGTGGAATAGAGGAACGTTTCGGCATAATCGCCCGCGGTGTGAAAACCGATCATGAACCAGAGGCTGCCAGTTCGCCGCAGCGTAAAACAACCGAACATTCCTATGGAGAATACAGAGAGCGCACCCGCCCAGCCCTCGCCTGAGTTGGCGAGATGGACCGCCCCGAAAGCAGCCGAAAGAAGAACGGCCGCCGGCCAGAAGCCGATCCCCGACGCTAGCGTGAACTGGGAATAGCCACGAAACAGAAACTCTTCAAACAGCGCCACGAGCAAGAAGGCAAACGCCCACAGCAACGCATACCTTACGAGCGCACTGCCGGTGAGGGCCAGCGTTCCAAAGGAATATGCGCCGAAGGCGCGGATCAAGACGATTTCGGTCGTCATGAATGCCAAGCCCCCGGCTACTCCTTGCCAGAACAGCCTGCCAAATGCACCCTGACGCGGAAGACCATAGGCAGCGAAGGAACGCTTCTCGATCAAAGCCATGATGCCGGCGGCGCAAGAGACGGTAAGGACCGCGGCACCCTCCACGAGGAGTTGAAATTGAGGAGTGAGGATTCCGCCGTGTTGCATCGCTTTCGCGATTTTGAGAAATCCGGGAATAAGGCGAAGCCCGTGTTGAAGGAACAACAGCCGGAAGAAGGCTAGCAGCGCCACAAATATTGCGAAACGCCACCCGGCTCGGATGCCGTTGGGGCCGATAAAAATCCTGCGAACGCTGCCGGGCCTCCCGGGCGAACTAGAGGGTTCGGGACCAGGTACGATCGATTCCGAAAGGCTCGGCTGCGTATTCATACCTGGTTATTCTACGGAGCGAGAGACGGTTTGGTTCCTCGATTTTGCTTAGCCGCCCTACGCCTAGGTGTTGAGAACCAGCACAGTGGCGATGGGATCCAAGGCCTTTGCAGGCAGTTGCACATCCACTCCATCGCCGGTTTGCGTCACCTTCAGCGGAGTATGCGAGGGGTCGGCAAGCAGGTAAGCGCCGGTGACTTTGCGCGGCAACTTGTCGAGGTGGAACGACCCGTTCGGCCAAGTGAACAGCTCGACGTAAATTTTGTCGGGCGCGGTGGTGGAGCGCCAATTCCACGTGGGGATGAACTTGGGCTTGCCGTTCTTGTCTTTCTCGGTGGGGCTAAATGCTCCCGCTTCAGCGCCGAACAAGGTGGCCTTGGTGTTGTAGATGGCCTCGCCGTTGACATCGAGCCATTTGCCCATGGCATGCAGGCGTTCTACCTCAGCCGGCGGAACGACGCCTTTGGAATCAGGGCCGATGTTCAGGAGGTAATTGCCGCCCTTGCTCGAAATGTCGATGAGGTTGCGTAGCAGAGTTTCGGTCGATTTGAAATTTGTGTCGTACGACTTGTAACCCCAGGTATCGTTCATCGTCATGCAGGCTTCCCAATCGCGTCCTGGGTAGCCCTGGGGCGGAATGTACTGCTCCGGAGTTTCTGTGTCGCCTTTGTAGGTCCCCCCGAGGCGGTTGTTCCAGATCAGGTTGGGATGCTCGTTGAGCAGGGTGACAATTTCCGCGGCGCGCTCGGGCGTCATGTTCGGTGTTGGCGTATCAAACCAAACGACCACCGGAAACTCCGCGTAGTTCGCCAAGAGCTCTTTGATCTGGGGAATGGACTTGGTGTGGAGATAGGTGTCGAAGTCACCGTCCTGGGCCTTGTCCCAATGATGGGTGACCGGATCGTGATGGGGCCGCAAGATCGCACTTGCGCCGGGCGCGGTCCAATCCTGATCCTGCGAATAGTAGAAGCCCAGCTTCATGCCCTGCTTTTGGCATTCCTCCGCCAGCTCCCGCAACGGGTCGCGCTTAAAGGGAGTCGCGGCGACAATGTTGAACGCGTTGACCTTGGAGTCGAACATGGCGAAGCCGTCGTGATGCTTGGCGGTGATCACGATGTACTTCATGCCGGCAGATTTTGCCAACGCGACGATGTCGTGGGCGCTGAAACTGGTGGGATTAAATTGAGACGCCAGCGCCTTGTAATCTGCAACCGGGATGGAGGCGTTATTCATGATCCATTCGCCGATGCCGGGGATTTGCTTGCCATCCCAGGTTCCGGCAGGAATGGAATAGAGGCCCCAGTGAATAAACATGCCAAAGCGGGCTTCACGCCACCACTGCATGCGGGCATCTTTTTGCGCCGGCGTCTCCGTGTCCTGGATCGAAGAGACGGGATGATGCACTGGTTGCAGGTCGGCCTTCGCCCCTTCCAGCTGCGCGTACGCGAGAGAAGCAGAGGCTACGACCAAGAGGGTGAATAGTTTTCGGATCATGGGTTGCTCCCCGTTTTACTTGTTGGCCAGCAGCGCGCTGGGCGTCGTGTCGGCCGGCAGATCGCCGAGCACGAATTGAATGGCGGCGAAAATCATCTGCGACATCGCTGGTATCTCAAAGAGTGTTGGCGTATGCCCCATGGCGCAATTGAAGACACGGCCTTCACCGTAGCTCCTGATCCAAACCATGCCATAGTCGCGGTCGGGGCGAACGTGCCACGGCTTGAGGTCGGTCTTGTCGGCATCGAGGCTAATGAGGATATGCAGTTTGTCGCGAGAATACGGGCCGTCGGGGAGAAAGTGGTAGAACTCATCGGTGTAGACGAAGCCCTTGCCGCCCAGATCCGCGGTCAGTGGACTGTTGGCAAACTGCCTGGTGAGCGGGCTATTGGGATCGTCGATTTTCAACGTGGCGGTTTCGGTACGATGCGGCCCGCTTTGAGCGCCGATCAACTCCCCGAACTCGCGCACATCCATCGAGGCATAGCTTGCGCCATGGAGACCGGCAAGGCCACCCCCTTCCCGCACGAAGCGAGTAAGTCCGGCCAATACCTGGGGATCGGAGAAGACCTCGCCATCGCCGCTGTTCATAAACACCGCGTCGTAGTCGAGGATCTTGGGATACTTGAGGTTGTTGAGATCGTTGTCGAAGATGGCCTGGAACGCACCTGTGGTCTCGGCCATCTTCTGGATGGCGAAATTCGCGTGCGCTGCCGTGTCGTGATAGTAGGCACCCGCCGGCGCAACGTCGACGACCAGCAGTTTGCGCGGAACTTTGGGCGTGACCAGAGCGGCTTTGGGCAGCGCCGCTTCGATTTTCTTCTTATCCTCAGCGGGGATGCGGTCGGTGCTGGTGGGCGGAATCAACTTTGCATCCTGCTCGATGCGATATCCCATGGCCGGACGGACTACTTTTTCAAAGTCTTCGGCTTGCTGCCACAGTTCGGCAAAAGCTCCGCGCGAGGTTCCCGGCTGAGGCTCGGTGGCGATGATCACTTGCCACGGATCCGCATTGAGGGCAATGAAGAGGGGTTTGATTCCACCATAGGGACGGCCGCAGTTGACGCACTTGTTGGGCTCTTCAGTTGGTGGCGGCTCCTGCTTGGCTACCTCTATCAGGAATTTCTCCGCGTCGGCAACACCGGCGCCGAGGCGGACATCGTGGCCATTGTCGCCGAGCTTGTTGCGGTCGCGCAGCCGCACCACCATCAGGCGATCCTTAATCATGGCGAGGCCGTCAACGGGCCGGATTCCCTGCTCGATCCAGTTGGCAAAGTCGACACTGACGCCAACATGAGGACCAGCACTGCCGATCGCGCTCATGACAGCTTTGGGATCGCCATCGATCGCAATCGCAACGTTGACACCGCTATCGGCAGCGGCCTTCTCCACTGCAGAAAGAGAGGATGGCACGGCGCTGGTCACAATGGTCTGCACTCCCAGCTGTTTGGCAAAGGCGAAGAGCTGGGTGGGATCGGCAGGGATGCTGTCGACGTGGTAGGCGATCATCTTGAGACGCAGTTCATCCAGCCTGGCTTTGACAGCGGCGACTCCGTCGGGCCCGAGCTGATCGTCCAGAAGTTTGTCCATTTGCGGGCTGACCTTCTGGCTGCTGTTGCCTTCAATCGTCGCCAGGCCCAACGCATCGGCCAAGCCAGCCGCCTCGGAAAAGGAGAGCGGTCCGAAGACGGTAGAAGAGATGCCCACCTGCCAACCAAGCAGCGGACCCACCGAGGTGCGAATTGCGGGCTGGTTGGGTCTGACCGATTTGTTGGGGCCGAGATCGGGCGGAGGCGCGGGAGCGGCGCTAGCCAGCGGAGCCGACAGGCTAGCCACTGCCATGGTGGCAATTGCCAGGAGACGCATAGTTCCAGTCATAACGTGGTACCTCGCAAAATTTATTTGAAGATCCAACCGCCGTCGACATGGATCGACTGGCCGGTCACGTAGTCCGATTCATCCGAAGCAAAAAATGCGGCGACTTTGCCGATATCGCGGGGCTCACCCGCACGGCCCACTGAGATCTGCGCGACAACCGAGGAGAAGATGGCCGGGTCCTTGACGATCCATTCGGTCATGTCGGTTGCGATGAAACCAGGATGCACGCAGTTGACGCGAATACCGAGCGGAGTCATCTCCGCGGAGGTATTCCGGGTAAGCGCCTCGATGGCGAGCTTCGCGGGAGCGTAGTGGGTGCGGCCAGGTAGAATCTTGGCGGCTTGAATGGAGCCGATGTTCACGATGTTTGCTTTGCGGCCGGCAGCGATGACCCGGCGGCAGAACACCTGCGAGCACAGCCACGGTCCGCGCAGGTCAACATCGGTCACCCGGGTCCATTGGTCGTCAGTGATATCGAGGAACGGAACAATGGTTTCGATGCCGGCGTTGTTGACCAGGATGTCGATGTGACCGAGTCCGTCCCATACGGTGTTGATCATGGATTCCACCGAGGAACGTTGCGACACATCTCCAGGCACCGCCATGGAGCGCCGTCCCTTCGCCTTGATCCAGCTCACCAGATCATCGGCAGCACCTCCGGTGATGTCGATGTCGTTGATGGCGACATCCGCTCCGTGCTCGGCAAAGACTTCCGCGATGCCTCGACCGATTCCCCGGGCCGCTCCCGTTACCAGGGCTATTTTGCCTTCAAGTTTCATTTGGCTGACTCCGGTAAGGCAAAGACGTAGTACCCCTGAGCACCGGGCTTACCCGGCTTGAAGGCGATGGTCTCCTTCTCACTTTCAACGGCACCGTAGAACGCGATATATTCCCGCCCACCGACCTGGTAGACGGCGGGGATTCCGTCAGGATTCGCATCCAGCTCGGTTTCCCACAAGGTCGCGCCGGTGTCCTTGTCGAGCGCGTGCACCATGCGGTCGGGGCCGGAAGCGATAATGAGCAGGCCACCCGCGGTAACTACCGGGCCATTGCGGATGAACGCGGAACTCCCCGTATCTTTAATTCCCTTCGCCGCTAACCCTGGCGTGGTGCCGATGGGCCGGCGCCATTTGATGGTGCCCTGGTTGAGGTCGTAGGCAACCAGCGACGACCAGGGAGGACTGAAGGCAATCAGACCATCGTTGGCATGAAAGACAAAACCGAATTGGCCATAGAAGCGGGTAAGCCCGGCAGGCGGTGGCGGAGCCGCCGGGTTAACCTGCGGGTTTTCCGGATTGCCTTCTCCCGCCATCGGATCCTTCAGATACGCTGACAGTGACAAAATGTCTTCCGGTGTCAACGTGGTTTCCGAGAAGGCGGGCATCACGCCGTTGCCTGCTCTGAGGACAGAGGTAAACTTCTGAAAGTCGATGCTCTTGGGATAGGTGATGCGTTCGCGGTTCGCGCCGTGACAGGCAATGCAATTCTTTGAGTAGAGGGCGTAGCCGCGTTCCTCAAACGTTCCCTGCGTGGTGCTTAAGTGCCGTACTGGCGGAGCCTGCGTCATGCGGTGGATGGTTGGCGCATCGTACGTTTTCACGTACATCATTCCGGTGGTTGGATCTGCCGCGGTGCTGCCCTGGTTGGAGCCGCCATTCTCGCCCGGTACTTCGATGGTCTCTCGGTTGTAGGCGGGAGGGGTAAAGATGCCATCGTTGCTGGCCTTGAGCAGGATCTCGCGTATACGCGCTTTCTCTTCCGGCTCGAGATAGGGATTGATATCGTCGACAGTGAATTTTTGGCGGGCGAATGGTGGCGGCCCAGTGGGAAAAGGCTGGGTGGGCCAGGAGTGCTCGTTCGGCATATCACTCTGCGGCACTGGCCGCTCTTCCACCGGCCACAAGGGCTTGCCAGTGACACGATCGAAAACGTAGAGGAAGCCGAACTTGGTCGCCTGGGCCACGACGTCTACCTTTTTCCCGTCGTGGATAACGGTCAGCAACTTGGGGGATGAGGTTGGATCGTAGTCCCAAAGGTCGTGATGCACGAGCTGGAAGTACCAGAGACGCTTTCCGGTGCGAGCGTCCAACGCCAGTACGCTGTTGCCGTAGAGATTTGTGCCGGTACGATCGGCTCCATATAAATCGTACGTGGGTGAGCCGAGCGGGAAATAGGCAATGCCGCGTTTTTCGTCGAGCGAGATCTCGCCCCAGGCATTGTTGCCACCTTCGTTCTTCCACTGGCCGGGAGGAAAGGTCTCATATCCGAATTCGCCGGGACGGGGAACGGTGTGAAAGATCCAGGCCATTTTTCCGGTTTGCACATCGTACGCGCGAATATCTCCTGGAGGCGATCCGTACGCCTCGCCGGGGGCCGAGCCAAGAATGATCAGATTTTCAAAGACGCGCCCCGGAGTGCCGCTTTGCACTTCTGTAACTGTCGCTGGATCGCGATCGAGCCCTGCGCGTAAATCAACCCGTCCCTGATCACCGAAGGACGCGATCGATTCCCCGGTCTTCATGTTTACTTCCTGCAGATAGCCATTGACGGAAAAGATCAGCCGCTGATCGCTTCCGTCCTTTGACATCCAATGATTGAAGCCGCGATTGGTCGGCTGGCCGCCCTGTACGGGATGGGCCCAGATTTGTTTCCCTGTCGCCGCATCGAGCGCGTAGATTCCTTCGTCCTTGCCCACCACGTACATCACGCCGTCGATCACGAGGGGATTGAAAGAGAATCTGCCGGCAGGTCCGGGCGCGGGGACAAACCAGGCCAGTTTAAGCTGGCTCACATTGGACTTATTGATTTGCTTGATGGCCGAGTACCCCATGGAGTCGGGAGAACCACCGTAGTCGCTCCACGAGGAATAGGCTTCCTGGTGAGAGCCGGCAAATGTTGCCATCGTCACCGCCGACAAGCCAGCCGCGGCACAGATGGGGAGTACGAGGCCCTTCAATCGTCTTGGCATAGAACCCTCTAGCAGGATGCGTCTGAACCCGTGTTTCCTGCAGCCCTCAGCGGCTAAAGCCGCACTTACTCTCAATCGACTTCGTACGGCCTAATGCTCGCTGCGGCGAGGCAGGACGTACCCTTCAACCTGCTAGGTGCGGAACTTGTATCCCAACTTTTGCAGGTACGCCTTGGTTGTCTGGACCGTCTGCAGTGGAGTCATGGGGCCGTCCGGCGAGGGATCGAGCTCGACCAGGACATCTCCCTCCATACCAGCGGTTTCAGCCATATCGAGAATGGTTGGGATGTCGACGGTCCCCATTCCTATCGGGCAGTAGCCCGAGTACCACTGCCAGCCCTTGTAGTCCTTCAAATGCATGTGCTTGAGCAGTGGAAGATAATCTTTCACAACTTTCGCCGCATCCGCGCCGCCTTTTTGCAACTGGCCCACGTCGGGAGCGAACTTGAGGTTCTTGGTGTTGACCGCATCCATGACGGCGTAGACTTCATCGCGCGATTCGATGCAGGTTCCAGTGTGCTGATGAAGGCCGGTGCCAAGACCCAGATCGGTTACCGCCGCCGCATAGTCGTTGAGGGCAGAGATGATGTCGGCCTTGTGCTCCTGAAAGTTATAGGAGTCACGCTTAACGCTGTTGGGAGCGAGCACCACAAACGTGCCGTTGAATTTCTGTACCACCTTCGACAGCGCTGTGATGCGCGCGATTTCCTCCTTGCGCTTGGACGGATCAATCAGATTGCCGGTGATGTATCCGGAACGCAAGGGCACCCCGTATTTCGTGATCATGGGAGACAGCAGGCCGCGCTTATCCCAGTTATCGAGAATTTCGGGAAAAGTCTCGAACGACCAGAAGCCTTCTGCCGAAATGTCTTTGAGCGCCGGCTCGAGGGTGGCATCGTCCCCCGGTTTGGGGAAGGTGCCCCAGGTGATGCAGGTGTGGCCGATCTTCAGTTTGCGCGCAGGTGCTTTTGTGGCGAATGCCGAAGGCAACGCCATCGAACCGACTCCGAGAGCAATGGTTTTCAGAAGGCTACGGCGTTTCATGGTCACTCCTCATCAAACTGGTAACGGTTGATTCTTTGTTTCCAAACCCCAAGGCACAAGCAACAACCCAACCACAAATGCAACCGCGGTCCACGCAACGGGTACGCCGATGCTGCCGTAATGAGCGATGCCCGCACCCACAATGAAGGTTCCGCCGGCGGCGACAAAGCGGCCGACACAGGTGGTGAAGGCGAGGGCGCTGGCTCGGCATTCGCTGCGATATTGTTCCGGCAACCACAGGAGTTGGACGGCGAAGCTGCCTCCACCAACGCCAACGGCAAACAGGCAGAGAAAGAATGCACGCAAGCCGCCGTGGCCGGGATAGAACGTGTAGCCGAAGGCGAGCGGAATAGCGATTGCCATCACGGTGAAAAAGAAGGCGAGCGCTCCGCGACGGCCGAGGCGATTGGCGATGGGGGCCATGATGACGCAGCCGAGAATGGTGCCGGTCGCCAATAGCATGGTGGCCCAGGACGCGATGCGGGCTGCGTCCGAATTGCTATAACCTTCGCGCAATGCAACCTGGGTGGCTGCACCCGGCACATAGACTGAGCCCGCCCACAGCCCGATCATTGAGACCAGCAGAAAGAGGCAGTTCAGCGTGGTTCGCTTGCGGTACTCAGGGGAGAAGAGAGCGAGGAAGGAATCGCGGGCCCGCCACACTCCGATGGTCTCAAGACGCTTCGTCCAGCGCTCCGGCTCATGCACGTGGAAACGGATGTAGGCGACAAAGAGCGCGGGCGCCAGACCCACGGCGAACATGGCGCGCCATCCCAGGCGTGCGCCAATCAGATAATTGAGCGCGGCCGCGAGGAAGATACCGACGTAGTAGCCCACATTCAGATAGCCTGCGCCAGACACCCGGCGGTCACCCGGGAGTTCCTCGGCGACGAACACAGCGGCGCCGACAAACTCTCCACCCACACCAAAGCCGGCGAGAAAACGAAACAGTCCGAGTTGCCAAACGTTTTGCGCGATGCAGCCAAGGAAGGTAAACGCGGAATAGCAGAGGATGGCAAGCATGAGGGAGCGCACGCGGCCAAAGCGGTCGGCGATCGGTCCCCACAAAAATGCGCACCCCCAACCGATGAGGAAGACTGCGAACAGGATGCCGCCATAGAAGCCCAGATTGCCGACGGTCGGGGCAATGCCGGAGCGGGGCAGAAGATCGCGCATCGCCGGAACCAGGACCAGCGCGTAGATGAAGGAATCCATGCCGTCGAGCACCAGGCCACCCCACGCCGCCCAGAATCCACGCAACTGGTTGGGTGTGAGCGGTACTGCGGGCGCGGATTGGTCGAGCGTCTTCAGCATGGGTTATCGATCACGTGGTGGCCTTCGTCGGTCGAAAGCCGCCGTAGGGTTTCAATGGAATCAGCACCATTTCTGTCATGCCGGCGGCAGCATAGGGAAAGGTGTTCCACTTTTCCTGAACCTGCTCTTCGCCGGATGCTTCCCATATCAAGCAGGCGCCGGGCAGGTCGACACGATGCCAGATCTGGCGAATCGATCCATCGCTGTACAGTTCGCGTGCACGCTCACTCTCCTGATCTGCCAGGCGCACGTATTCCTCCGGAGGGAATCCTTTGCGGCGCTGCGAGATGGTGAGGAACTGCATCGTTGATTAGTCCTTGAGAATCGCGACCGCACGCACCGGCGCACCAGTGGTGTTGACCCACTTGATGGGGAAAAGGCTGAGCTTGAATCCATAGGGCGGAAGCTGATCGAGATTGGACAAGTTTTCCAGGTGATAGTACTCGCGGGTGAGCATGACGCGATGGGCTTCCCAGAATTTCTTGCGCTCGAACATGGCCCAGATAGGCGGGTCATAGGTCACGGCATCGATGCCGGTCATCTTGATGCCCTGGTCAAGCAGCCAGTTGGTTGATTCCCCCGTCATGCCGACACTGTCGGTGAGGTATTTGTCACTGTCCTGGAGTTTTCCCGCGCCGGTGTGGATCAATACGATGTCAAGCGGCTTGAGGGTGTAGTTAATCCGGGTGAGGGCGTCTTTCATGTCGTCGACGCTGATGCCGGCTCCTCTGGGCAGGTGGCGGAAGTCGAGACAGACGCCGTCGCCGTAGCAGTACTCGAGGGGAATCCCTTCGGGTCCGGGAGCATCCTTGCGCATGTGCCGCAGCGAGTCCATGTGGGTGCCGATGTGGTCGCCCAGCACGATCATGCACGAGGCGGTCAGCGAATCGACGCCGTATTTGGCTGCCCCGATGCGCTCTGCAAACTCGTTCCAGTTCTCATACATGGCCATGGAAGGGCGCACCACGCGGGGAAATGTAACCATCTCGTTATGTACGGGCATGCTCAGATCCACTAATCGTTCCGCCACGCTGATTCCTCCTGTTTACTGGGTTACGGTAATGCCGCCGTCGAGATAAATGGTTTGGCCGGTGATGAAACTGGAGGCAGGGGCAACCAGAAACATGACAGCACTCATTACGTCAGCCGGCTCACCGATGCGCCCTAAGGGTATACGCGCAACGAGATTGGCATAAAAGACCGGGTCGGCCAGCATCTTACCTACCTGCTCGGTGCGAATAAATGTGGGAGCAACCACGTTCACGTTGATGGCATGCGGAGCCCACTCCGCAGAAAGCTGCCGGCACAGCGTGATGAGACCTCCCTTGGCAGCGCAGTACGCAGCATACCCTCTGCCGCGCAGCGCCAACAAAGAACGCACGGAACCCAGGTGGACTTGCTTGCCGCCTGTTCCCTGGCGAATCATGTGGCGGGCCGCCGCCTGCGCCTGGAACATGGCGCTTTTGAGATTCACGTCGCAGACGTAGTCGAACATCTCTTCGGTCACTTCTTCGGCTTTCTCTTCGCGGTTGAGCCCGACACAATTGACCAGGACATCGACGCGGCCGAAATGAGCGACCACCTCATCCACCATTTTTTGAGTAGCGGAGACGGAGGTAGCTTCGAACGAAGTCGCCCAGGCATCGCCGCCTTCGGACTGAAGGGTTTTCGCGCACGCTGCCGCGCGGTCTCCGTTGTGGCCGGCAACGGCAATTTTTGCGCCCATCGCAGCCAATCCCCGGCAGACGGCTTCGCCGATACCGCCATACCCTCCGGTCACCAGCGCCACTTTGCCATCAAGTCGGTATAACTCGTCGATCGATATCATTCCCGGATCACTTTCCTTCCGCTGTCATGTACCTGGCGGGGTCGTTGGGGTGGGTAGCCAGGGGATGGACGGTAATTTTCAAATAAGGAAAGAGTGGCAGAGAAGCCAGCGCGCTGTGCAGCTGGTCGGCATCGTCAGCTTTCCAGATGCCCCAGTTTTCGCGCCTGCCCGGCACTCTCCAAAGACGAACCATAATTCCCTGCTTGGCCAGCTCCCGGCCACGCTGCGACTCTTGCTCGCGCAGTTGTTTTTCTTTTTCCTCGCCTTCGATTTTGCCGACTTCCATGTGTACAAGGAATTCCATCAGGCTCGCTTTCGCAATGAGATAAACCCGTCCTACTTGACCGCGAGCAGACGCCGGGTTTCCTCGATGACCCTGGCGGCTGAGGGGAGGAGAGTTCGTTGTAGAACCGGTGAGGCAGGAATTCTCATATCCGGAGTCGCCACGCGCACAACCTTGAGACGCATTTCGTTGCCCAGAAGTTCGTGGAGCCGGGCGGCGATTTCCGCGCCGAAGCCGCCGGTTTTATTGGCTTCGTGGAGAACGATCACCTTTCCCGCAGCCTGTCGCACCGCCGCGAGCAAGCCATCGGTATCGATGGGGCAAAGCCAGCGCAAATCCAGTACACCCACGTTCACTCCCTCATCCGCCAATTGCCGGGCTGCGTCCAAAGCGACCAGAACCATCGTTCCCCACGTGATAATCACAGCGTCGGCGCCGGGCTTATGCAACCGTGACTTTCCGACAGGCTCAATGGTATCGGTAAACTCTACTTCGCCTGTTGTCTGATAGAGGCCGCGAGCCTCGTAGACGATACACGGATCGGGGGACGCGACCGCAGCGCGCAAGAGGTTATAGGCGTCCTGTGGGGTTGCGGGCACGGCGATGCGGAGCCCCGGAATATGGGCCAGAATGGCTTCGAGCGATTGCGAGTGCTGCGCGCAGGAGCCAGGCGTCGCTCCCTGCTGCGTACGGACCACAATGGGTGCCCCAGACTTGCCGCCGGTGATGTAACGCACATTGGCTGCCTGGTTGATGATTTGGTCGAGCGCCACCAGCATGAAGTCGCCCCACATGATTTCGACGACGGGCTTCATGCCCATCAACGCCGCTCCGACAGCCGAGCCAAGGATGGCACTCTCTGAGATGGGGGTATCGAAGACGCGGTCTGCGCCGTAGCTCTTTTGCAGGCCGCGGGATGCGCCGAAGATGCCGCCGGCGTGGCCTACGTCTTCGCCGTACACGAGAAGCTCAGGCCGTGCCGCGAGTTCGCGTGAGAGCGCTTCGTTGACAGCCTGGATGTAACTAATGGACTTTTTTTCTGCTGCCGGCGACGCAAAGACTGGCTCTGGAGTCGTCTCTGCCCAAACGTGACGGGCTGCGTTTGCCGCATCGGGAGGCGGCGCACTGAGGACGACCTTCTGGACCTCATCCATTTCGGATTTGACGCTCATCTCGAGCGAACGGAATTCATCCTCGGTGAGGACTCCGGCAACCATCAGCTTGTGGGAGAAGGTCTGGATAGGATCACGTGCGCGCGCCTGGTCGCGATCTTCTTTGGGACGGTAGTGCTCAATATCGCGGTTGTAATGGCCCCACAGGCGAGGCACGCGGCATTCAATCAATACTGGACCGTGGCCTTCGCGCGCGCGTGTTGCCGCCTGGCGAATGGTATCGCGCACGATGACGGGATCGGCGCCATCGATCGTAACGCCTGGAATGCCGTAGCCGCTGGCTCGTTGTGCGATGCGTTCCACCTTGAATGTGAGCGCGGTGGGAGTGAGCTCCGACCAACCGTTGTTTTCGCAAATGATAAGCACGGGCAAGCTGCGCGCAGCGGCAAAGGCCATTCCTTCATGGGTAGCGCCCTGATTGAAGGCGCCATCGCCAATCGACACCACGACTATCTTGCCGTTTCCCTGGGCAAGGTTGGCCATGGCCACACCGCAAGCCACTGGAACACCGGCGCCCACAATGGAGTTCTCTCCAATAAAGCGCCGATCGGGGGCCATCATGTACGCCGAGCCTCCGCGGCCGCCGTTGACCCCGGTGCTGCGCTGACAAATTTCGGCGAAAACTTCGGTTAACGAAAGCCCTGAAGCCAAGGCCCATCCGTGCCCTCGATAAGTGGCCACGACCTGGTCACCGTCGTTGAGGCCGGCCAGCGTTCCTACCGGCACGCCCTCTTGCCCGGCACAGAAATGAGCCGAACCGATCACCTGCGGCGGAGTCGAGGAACTGAGGTCGAGCGACCGTTGTTCCAGCTCGCGAATGCGAATCATCTCCCGCAGCAGAGCGATCGATGCGGCACTGTCGGTCTTGGCGCCGGCACTTACGCCAGGGACAGAAGTAGTCACTGATGACACCCCATGGATACCTCGGACAGTTCGAGCTTGCAGCAGGGGATAGAGGAGCCTGGGTGTTCCAGGCTCCCTGAGTGCTCTGGTAAATCCTTCGCTTAGAAGCTACCCCGCAGGCTGAACTGAATCTGCCTTGGCGTGGCTCCCGGAGCGAGGGAAGTGATCACCCCGAAATTGTTACCGCCGTAGGTAACACCCGGAGTGCCGTAGTTTTGAACGTTGAACGCGTTAAAGAATTCTGCCCGGAACTGCACCGAGAAGTTTTCTCCGATGTGTTGCTGCTTCATGAGCGATAGATCGATGTTGTCGTAGGGCATGGCGCTCAATACGCCACGGCCAGAGTTACCGTATTCATTGACCGGATGGGCGAAGACCGTGGTGTTAAACGCCATGGTCTTGGTTGGATGGGAAACCTTGGGATTGCCGGTAAGGTTTGCCCGGTCGTAGTTGAAGAAGCTGGTATTGCCAATGTTGGCCGGGTCGGTTCCTGCATCCGGGAAGCCCAGCGGCACACCGGAGTGGGCGGAAATGTTGGTGTTTGCCTGCCACCCGCCCAAGACCTGGCTGGCGATGCCATGGCTCAGGAACTGCTTGCCCTGGCCGAAGGGTAACTCATAAATTCCCCAGCCGTAGTAGAGGAATTTGAGGTTGTTGCCGGAAACTCCGTAATTCTTATCCGGGTGGTAGTAGTCCTGGAAGGTCGCGTAACCGAGAGGACCGTCTTCCACGCCATAGAAGCCGCTGCCGGAGTTATCCAACGATTTTGACCAGGTAAAGCCGGTGCCGAAGGAAAGTCCGTTCTCGAGTCTCTTGTCCACCCTGGCCTGGAACGCGTTGTAGTTGGAGGTGCCGCGCGATGTACCCATGATCGCCGTTCCCGACCAGGGGAATTGGCGATCGAGGCCGGCGCCGCCTGGCTCAGGAGAGTTGTTGGCGATACCGGTAATCGGCAAATGCCGGTCGATGCTGCCGACGTAGCCGGCCGTGGCCACAAGGCTGGTGGTCACCTGCTTCTGGACTTCTACGTTGAACTGATGTGAGTAGTGATTTTTGAGATGGGTATCGTAATACCAGCCGAATTGATTGAAGGGTGTCGGGACGGCCGGCAAGGCGTTGGTGTTGCTCAGCGTGGGAACGATATCCGTCATGGTGTCGAGTGGTTGCCCGATCACATTGAAGGTGAGCGGCAGCGAAGAGTTGGAGGGCCAAGCCAGCAACCGGTCGCGGACGCTTTGAATCGAAGCGGTGACGTTGTCGTAAATGAGGCCGTATCCGCCTCTCACGACGATAGAGTTTGTGGCTTTGTACGCGAAACCGAAGCGCGGTCCGAAGTCGGTGTAGATGGGGTCAGGGCCCAGGTTCGGATTCGGAGCCACCACCACGTGGGCGGCGATGACCGCGTTGTTTTCCGGGGTGGTTGAGGGGATGCAGGGCGCATAGACACCCGCAGCCACGTTACAGGGGGGTGGTAGCTTTCCACCCGAAACGAGCCAGTTGCCGGTCACGGGATCGAGACTGGCTGCGGTTGTCTTCATCAGCAGATGCGGCGATGACTCGCCATCCCATCGCAGGCCGCCGTTGAGTGTGAGTCGTGGGGTTACCTTCCACGAATCCTGGAAGTACGCGGACGGCGATACGGTGCGGACCGCATTGACTTCCGATTGGAAGCGGCCATTGTCGGGGATGCCAAGAAGTGCGCCCGCTACGGAGTTGCCAGTGCTCGATGCATTTTGTGGGTCGGCCGTTTCGGGAGTCGCAAAGGTGAAGGAAGCGCCGCCAAAGTGGCCGCCGGACAGACCCTGGGTCATTTCAGGGATCTGCTCTTCGAAGCCGAAGCGCATTTGGTGGTTGCCGTGGATCCAAGTCATGTTGACCGCGAAATTGAATTCGTGGCTCTCTGATCCAGCCGGACCGTTGCCGCCGATGCCGTTGTAACCGGTGAAGCCAAAGTTTACGAAGCCATACACCGACTGCACCTGGGAGTAGAGAGAAAGATCGGAAACCCCGATCGGCTTGGTTTCAGAGACTGCATTGAAGCGGCCCGAGTAACCTGCGATGGCGTCCATGATGAGCGTGGGAGAAAAAGTATGGGTATAACCACCGCCGTAGTTTCTCTGGTCAGCACTGGTAACGGCCGTGGCATGTTCCGAGTTGGGCGTGGTGTTCGTCCCGTTGAGGAAGCTGTAGCGGAACCAAAGTGTATTGGTCGATCCGAAATTCTGATCGACACGTCCATTGAACTCGTTGGCATTGTTGGTGCCGACGGCATTCAGGATGGTGTTGGGGCCGCCTGGCGTGGCGGGAGTGAAGTTGGGTGTGTCCGAATTAGCTTTAAGAAATGCCTGTGCGGTCTGATCGATCAGATCCGCTGGAACGTGGAGGCCGTCACCGCCAAGCAATTGGCGGGTGTAATTACCCGCGGAGCCGGTAGTGGTATAGGGGTTGTACAAGAGCGGTGGCGCGCCGGTGCTGGTGACAATTGACGCGTGGGTAAAATCGCCGTTCAACTCTTCCGCAGTGGGCGATACATAGCTGGAGCCTGCAGCCTTGGCGTATCTCCAGCCCTCGTAGGCGGCAAAAAAGAAGGTTCTATTGCGTCCGTTGTAGACCTTGGGTATCCAAACCGGGCCACCCAATGCACCACCAAATTCGTTTTGCCGGAAAGACGCGGGCGATGAGGGCACATCGTTCTTGAAGTCGGTGAAGGGATTGCGCGCGTCAAACACGTTGTTGCGCAGGTATTCCCACAGAGAGCCGTGGAAGTTATTGGTGCCCGACTTACTGACAACGTTTACGTCGCCGCCTAACACCCCGCCGTATTCAGCCTGATCGTTGTGCGACTGAATTTTGAATTCCTGAATAGCGTCGATGATTGGCGGAACATCGTAGGAGCTGGCAAAGGCGGCGGTGTTGATGACGCCGTCCAGGTAGTAGAGATTTTCGCGATTCCATTGACCCTGTGTTGACGGGAATGTGTAGGTAGAACCCGGAATACCAGCTGAGCCGAAGCCGGTGCCATAGCCAGTGCCGCTATTCTGCGAGTAGTTCACCGGGTTGACGCCAGGTGCGAGGGTCAGCAGTGCTGAAAAGCTTCGTCCGTTGAGCGGAAGATCGGCTACGGGTCGAGTTTCAACCACGGCGCCAAGGTTGGCGGTAGACGCCTGCAGCAATTCGACGGCTGAGGTCACGGTCACGGTTTGCGTGGCGCTGCCGACGGTTAACTTGAAGTCCTGAGTGGCAATCTGGTTCACCTCCAACCGCAGCTCCGGACTGGAGGCGGTGTCGAACCCGCTTTGGGCGACGGTGATCTTGTAGAGTCCCGGCTGGATCAGCGGAAACTCGTACAAGCCTTCGCCGTTGGTTTGCGTGGTTCGGTTGAGGTTGGTCTGCAGGTCCGCCAGGGTGACAGCCGCACCAGGGACGGCAGCTCCGTTTTGATCCGTAACATGGCCGTTGAACTGCCCAGTGGCTGTTTGCGCAAAGGCGGCCGTGCAGGATGCCAAGAGGATTACAACCCACGCGAAAAAAACCGTATATCGCGAGCGGTTACTTGCTGAAGTTTTCATAACTGCCTCCCGGGCTTTCGCCCAAAGCTCCCAAAACTTACAAATCCTCGGAACAGTTCCCTCTGCGGCATTACCAACCGGAAACAAAGTCCTCGATTAAGACGCCGTCCTGTATAGGTTCCCGGTGATAGGGTTGTCAAGAAAAATATCTTATTTTGATTTGAGGACAACTATCTGATGATTTTCTACCAAAGGCTTGAGGAAAGACTGGCGGGCCTAGGCAAATTGGGAATCGATGCGCCCTGGTTGGGATGACCAGGGGAAAGCGGCCAGGTCCCTAGGAGACTGTACGGAGGGAAGGCCTCCGCGGTTCCGCTCCGTGGCAGAATGAACTACCTGCATGAAGCTGCGGATTTTCTCGATGAAACGGGTTTTCGCCGTGGGCTTGCTGGCGTGCCAACTGCTGGGTCCGGGGGCCGGCCACGCGCAAGCGGGCAAAGATACAGCAGCACTGCTTGAGCGAGCGAAAAAGCTGGTGCATGATGGCGACCCTCAGGGCGCGCTATCGGCGCTGGAACCAGCCGATGTGCACGGGCCCAAGGCAAGCGACGTGCACGCGATGCGCGGCATCTGCCTCGCACTTCTGGCCAAGCCGATCGAGTCCGCAGCTGAATTCGATCAGGCCATCAGCCTGCGGCCCAATTATGCGCCAAACTACTTCTCCTCTGGTTTGGCATTCGCGAGTTTCGACAATCTTGATCGAGCGCTCGACCGGCTCGCCTTCGCACTCAAACTCGATCCGTCTTTGCCTGGACTGCGGTACAACTACGCGCTTGTGCTGGCAAGAGCGGGAAAATTCACAGAGTCAGAGAAGCAAGTCGATGTGGAATTGCGGAGAGATAGCTCCTCGCTTGATCTTTGGCGATTGAAGGCGCGCGATGACTACTATCAGAAAAAGTGGGAAGAGACTCTCACCAGCTACCACCGCGTGCTCGCCCTTTCTCCGGAATTACCCGAAGCGTATGGCGCTGTGGGAGAGGCGCTCTTCTCACTGAATCGTTCCGAGGAGAGCACCACGGCCCTAGAGAAAGCAGTGGCGCTCGACCCAGACAACGGCACCGCGCATGGTTTTCTGGGAAAGCTTTATCAAGACGCGGGTAGGCAAGACGATGCGATCCAGGAATTCGAAGCGGCGCATCGCTTAGTGCCCACTGACCGCGAAGTGATTTATCGCCTTTACCGCATCTACCTGGCGAAGGGCGACCAGGCGAATAGCGCGCGCCTGCTGAAAGATCTCCAGGACCTGATCGCCAGCAACAAAGCCGCTTCCGATAGCGAGGCAAAGGCCAGCGCGCTGAACGGGGCGGGGATTGCGCTGGAGAAGAAAGGCGATCTGGCCGGAGCACTGGATGCTTTCAACCAGGCATCGCAGGCGGATGTGACCAATGTGGTGTTCCAACGCAACGCCGCGCTTCTACTCTGCAAGCTGTCGAGGCCCGAAGAAGCGATCCGGAGACTGCGCGACATTCTCGCCATCGATCCCGATGACGCGGAGGCGTTGCAAATCATGGCGGTCGCTAAGGAACTCGCCACCGGCGATCGAACCAGGCAGAAGACTCTGCCCCAATTGCAACCGTCACACTAACTTTCCGGGGCGATGGTGGCCTGGCGAATGGCGCGCGTATCCACCGCCTTCCAGTCAATCGAGATGCCGACGCCCGGCTCTTCGCTGGGCTTCATCTCTCCGTCTTTCAGGACGGGGATATTGCGCAGCAGCTGATCCAACGGATCTGCGCCGCATGCTTGCGGAATCCACTCCACCCCTTCGACGTTGGAGAAGGCGCACGCGAGGTGAATGTGGAGAGGAGCAAAAACATGCGGAAACACGGTCTTGCCGGAACCGGCCGCGAGATCGATGGCCTCGATCGCACCCGTGATGCCTCCAACAGTTGTCGCATCGACACGCAGGATATCAATGCCACTCACCAGTTCAGAAACAACGCGAGGTCCAAACGTATCCTCGCCCGCGGCAATCGGCGTCACCAGATCGCGGCGCAGCTCGTGGGTCAGGCGCCAATCGGATGCGGCGAACGGATCTTCGAGGAAACTCAATCCCATGCCGTCGAGTTGACGGCACACTCTTCTGGCTTCCGTGAGTGTGTTCCAGGTCCAGTGTGCGTCCGCGGCCACGCGACCGGGCATCTTGCCGACGACTGCGCCCACATACTTGCCATCGAAGGCAGCGTCGTCTCCCTTGAGCATGATCTTCACACGGCGGCAGCCTGCATCTTCGAGCAGACCGACTTCATCCACCACCGCAGGGATGCCGCGTTGATCAACGTAGTAACCGGCGACGACGGTTGCTTCTGCCGCGCTGCGTAAGCCGCCGAGAAATTGGAAGAGCGGTAGATTGGCTTGCTTGCAGGCAATATCCCACAGAGCGATATCCAGCAGGCTGAGGCCACGCGTCAAACCAGCGCGCGCGGGAACGTTCGATTGCTCGAGGACAAACATGATCTTGCGACGCATGCGCACATCGGCTCCGAGAACGCGACGCGCCATGCTGCTGAGAGTTTCGAAGAGGGGCGTTCCACGCGGATAACCGATGGCCTCGCCGAAGATTCCGGCATCCGTTTCGATCCGCAGCAGCACATAATCCCGGGTGCGAATCTCTACCGGGCCCAATCGTAGAACGTACGGCAGTGGGATACGACACTCCGCAATCTGTATCTTTGCGATTTGCAAGATGCTCTGCCTCGGTTGTTGGCTGTCAGAAAGGTATGGTATAACGTTCGAATTATTATCCATCGAGGTCACTTTGTCACTTCCTGGTCTGCGAGGCACAGAGCACATCGGCTTCACCGTCCCCGATCTGGAACAGGCGACGGCTTTCTTCGTAGACGTCATTGGCTGCGAATACATGTTCCAACTGGGGCCGTTTGTCGCGGACGACGATTGGATGGCCGCACACCTCAACGTGCACCCAAGAACAGTGATGCGCAGGTTGCGATTCTTCCGCTGCAAGTTCGGGCCGAATTTTGAAATCTTTGAATACGAAGCACCCGATCACACTCCGATTCCACCGAAGAACAGCGATGTGGGTGGACATCACCTTGCGTTCTATGTCGACGATTTCGACGCGGCGGTTGAGTACCTCAAAGCCAAAGGCGTAACGCTGCTCGGCAAACCCACGGTGAGAACCGTTGGACCGAACGCCGGCCAGACCTGGATTTATTTTCTTTCACCCTGGGGCATGCAGTTCGAACTGGTGAGTTTCCCTAATGGAAAGGGCTACGAGAAGACGACGTCGTCACGCTTGTGGCATCCGGCAAAGCCTGCCGAGTAATTGAACGCGCCTTCCACGACTGCAATTGCGACTGCAGCCACTGCTGCGTTTTCTCTGCGTGGCATAACAAGCATGCGTTCGGGCTATCTTGCTGACCGAAGCGGTCGGTCATTTCCGCGTTCGGAATATCGTCAATCTGATGCGATCGAACACGAAATAACATTCCGTACAGGATGCGCGGCATATGGCAGGACACGCATCGGCTCGCCTCACTGGCGGCGGGATGATGGGTGTGCGCCACTGCGCGCGCCTCGTCGTTAAATTGGCTGTGGCAGCTGGTGCACATACGATCCGGCTGGTCTTTGAATTTCAGCGAAGTGAGATTCGACGACTCGTCGTGTCCGTGCGGATCATGACAGGTACCGCACGAGGCCGCGCCTTTGCGAAAGCATTTCGACCGCTCCAGGGCCTCCACCATAAACGTCGTCTGACTCAACCGCCCGTCTTTGAAAAAAGCGGCGCGAGTGAATTCGGCCAAAGGGAGCGACGCGTTTTTGAGGAAGAATGTGCCGGTGCTTGAATAGTTCAGCTCTCCCAGCGCGCTGCCTTTGTGCACGTTCGATTGCATGTGGCACTGGGCACAGATGGCTACAAAGTCGCGATTACCGATGCGTTTGAAATCAACGGGTGGATCGAGAGGAGCCTTGGCGGAGAACTTGCCGTTTGTCATGGCCGCAACATGTGTTGCTGATGGACCATGACACATTTCACAGCCAACACCCGGCTCGCGGAATACAACGTTGTCCGGCGCCAAAGCGCCGCCCAGCGTGTTGCGCAATTGGCTGGTGTGGCAGACGGCGCAGTTCAACTGGTAGCTGGTGGAGACATCGAGCTTTTCCCAACTACGTGGATTGGCGCGTTCGCTGCTTGGTGTGTCGATGAGCTTCCAGTAGTTGAGCCACTTTTTCTCAACAGTGCTGTATTGGATCGGGAAAACATGGATTTGCCCATTAGGCAATTTGGTCGCGTATGCCTGCTGCCACTTGGAGCCGATGGTGTAGTCAACCGGATACTCGTGCCAGCGTCCATCGGACTCTTTGATGTTGAAGTAGTGGCGGCCTTTCTGCACGACCATGCGGGCAAACAGTATATTGTCACCGAGATAGAATTCATTGTTGTTTTGAAAATCGCCGATGACATTTTGCGGTTGATAGGGCCGCAACATCCTGGCCATGCCGCTTTGCGACCACTGCTGGTAAATTTCGACATGACAGCGTGCGCAGGTCTCTGAGCCGGCGTAGTCCGGGAGCTTTCCTGGGGGAGCTGCGGCGATGGGCGATGCCGTGTCTATCCCGCCGTGCAGACTGCCGAGAAACGCAGCAAAGTTGGGCTGCGAAGCAGGCTTGGTCGCCTGGTAGATGGTAGAAAGTTGGTCCCGGGCACGCGGGGCGAACTGTGGACTCTTCTGGTAGACCATCGCCAATGCTGCTGCGGCGCGGGCACCGTCGTTCTGATACATGTATGCGGTGCCTAAGAGGTAGACGATCTCCATGTCCGCGGGCTTGCGCACGCTGGCTTGCTGCAGCGCGGAGACTGCCTGCCGTAGAAGCGCAGCGCGAGGGGCCCCTGCAGGAGCTTGCACGGCCTGATTTTCGAGCGCGCGGCCAATGACGAACCAGGCGGTTCCCTGCTGCTCAGTCTTGGTTCTGGGCCAATCGCGCTCGGGAATTTTCGCCGGGCGCTCAAAGCGGTCGAGATAGTCGAGAGCATCCCGAGCGCTTTGGATGGCCGCGTCGTTCTGCTGCTGCACTGCCTGCACGTCTGCGACGGCAACCAGCAGCAGCGGATTCTCCGGCAACAGGGAGAGCGATAAATGCGCGTAATCGAGCCCGGGCTTTAAATCGCCGCGATCGAAACTCGAGCGAGCGGCCGCCTCGGCAGCTACGGCGAGAAAGGCAGAGCGCGGATAGGTGAGAAGAAAGGAACGCGCGAGGGTGAGTATCCTGCCGGGATCGGCGGCTTTGAGAAGAGTGACGAATGCCGCCTTTTCTCCAGGATCCTTAATGTCATCCGCTACGGTTGCAGATGAGCGATCGGCGGACGAGGCGATGGAATCTATCTGCTGCGCCGCCAGGTATAGGCCGGCGCCGAGCAAGACTCCGGCCAAACTGTAGAACAGCGACTTCATGATCTATGGTTCAGGCAACGCAAACGCGTAGTAGCCCTGCGCTTCGGCTTTGCCCGCTTTCCAGGCGAAGCCCTCCGCCGGCGCGGCTTCTGGCGGATGACCGGCGGCGCAGAAGACAATGTATTGCCGCCCGTTTACGGAGTACATCGCCGGCAGTCCTTCCGGGTTGGCCTGAATCTCCTGCTCCCACAGCAGCTTTCCTGTGTCTTTATCGTAGGCGTGAATGGTGCGATCGGGCCACGTGGCGATGAACACCAGGCCACCTGCGGTGACAAGCGGCGCGGTGCGATTGGCAGCCAGGGACACCTTCGCGGTCCCGGTGTCTTTGATGCCTTTGGCGGCCAGGCCTGGCACAACGCCGATGGGGATTCTCCACTTGAGTTCTCCATCATTCAAATCGATGGCCACGAGCGACGTCCATGGCGGGCTGATGGGCGGCAGGCCATCGCTCGAGAGTATGCGGTTTTCGTACGTACCAAAGTAGCGTGTTATCCCTGGCGGCGGAGGAAGCCTTTCCATTCCGCCGCCCGGAGCTGCAGCGAGCGCCGGGCCACCGGCTTCAGGATTGGAAATGTACGCGGCCAGGGCATCGAGGTAATCGGAGCGCAGATCCGAGAAACCCGGCATCTCGCCTTCGCCGCCGGTGACGATTTTTTTGAATTTGTCGACACCGATGTCTTTGGGAGACATGACCCCCGTGCGGTTTGGACCGTGGCACCCCTGGCATAGTTGCGAGAAGACAGCATGACCTTGTATCTCAGCGGTCACCCCGTGGGGGACACGCAGCGGAAGCTTTTGAGACAACTTGAGCTTGAGCTCGGGTGAATCCGAGGTGCGCACGTACACCATCCCCGTGGTGGGATCGGCGGCGCCGTTTCCCCAGTTGGAACCTCCGTCGTCGGCGGGAAATTGAATGGAATCCTGCTTGTCGGTTCCCGGGGTAAAGATACCGTGATTGTTCGTATTGTGCAGTATATCGAGAAGGCGCTCTTTGTCAGCGTCGCTGATGTAAGGGTTGAGGTCTTTCTCAGTGAAGCTCTGGCGCGCAAAGGGCAACGGTTTGGTGGGCACCGGCTGCGTCGGCCATGACACTTCTCCGGGTGCTTCGCTTTTGCGAACAGCACGCTCCTCAATCGGCCAGAGCGGTTTTCCTGTGACGCGATCGAACACAAACAGGAATCCTGTCTTGGTCGGTTGAGCAACCACATCGACCGTCTTGCCCTCGTGGCGGACAGTTAATAATTTGGGCGCCGTGGTTGGATCGTAGTCCCACAGGTCGTGATGGACGGTCTGAAAATGCCAGAGCCGCTTGCCGGTTCGCAGGTCGAGGGCCAGCAGGCAATCTCCAAACAATCCCGCTCCGATGCGATCGCCACCCCAGAAATCGTAGGTGGGGGAACCGACCGGAAAATATCCAAAGCCGCGCTTTTTATCAATGGCGAACTCACCCCAGGTGTTCACGCCTCCCACATATTTCCAGGCGTCTTTGGGCCAGGTGTCATAGCCGTATTCGCCAGGATGAGGAATGGTGTGAAAGCTCCAGAGCGTTTTGCCGGTGAGCACGTCGTAGGCGCGGATGTCTCCGGGAGGTGCACCGTAGGATTCGCTGGTGGCCGACCCGAGGATGATGCTGTTTTCGAAGATGTGGCCGGGGGTGCCGGTTTGGATCTCCGGGATGGTGGCGGGATCGCGGCCGAGTCCTTCGCGCAAATTGATCCGTCCATCCGTACCAAAGCTGTGGATGGATGCGCCGGTCCGGGCGTCGATCTCCTGCAGAAAGCTATCGGCGGCGAAGATGAGCCTGCGGTCGCTGCGATCTTTGCTTTCCCAGTAGTTGATTCCCCTGTCGGTCGGCGTTCCTTCGGTGGAATGGGACCAGATTTCCTTGCCTGTGGCCGCGTCCAGGCAGACGATCGTTTTGCCGGCACCGAGAACGTACATCCTGCCATCGACGATCAAGGGACTGTAGCTGAATCGCGCGCTGAGGCCGGGCACCGCGAAAAACCAGGCTTGGGTCAGCCGGGTCACATTGCCCTTGTTGACCTGTTGCAGGGGGGAGTATTGCATGGCGTCGACTCCGCCGCCGTAGTCGCTCCAGTTCACGGGAGGAGCCTTTTCGGTACGGCCAGGCAAGGCAGCGGTCGCGCACAGCAGAAACAACAGAAACCGGAAACTCATACGGATGGCGCCTTCCCAATTGGACGCATCCTTATATATGTGTGTGAGATAGCCTTGTCAAGGGAAACATCTGTATCTGACACCCAGTACAGTATGTGATGAATTCAACTATTGATTTTTGCCGCGGTGAGAAGCGCTGCGAGGTACCGATCGAAGTTCTCGGCGAAGCGCTGTTTGGGGACGGAGATACCGAGGACGAATCGCCCACCTAGTCCTTCCACCGGCACGGCCAGACATTGCAGCCCCTCGTGGAATTCCTCGTTGTCGATGGAGTAGCTACAGGTCCGAATTCGCTCGAACTCCTTCATTAGCTCGTCGCGGTCGGTAATGGTGTTGCGGGTTCGGGCTTCGAGGGGATGTTTGGCCAGATAGGCTTCGCGAACCGAAGGCTCGACCATGGCGAGAAGCAGCTTGCCAGCGGCGCGGGCATGGGCGTAGCCGCTGTAGCCCTGCGGGACCTGGGCAGCGCCGACGGGTGATTCCCCGCGTGCCGTGGCGAGAGCGACGATTTCGCCGTCCAGCCATCCTCCCGCGTACGCTGTTTCCCCGGTCATCGCAATAATCGACCGTACCCGGCGAGCAAGATGCTCCGGGGGCGCCAGCTGGCGGCTAAACCCCTCCGCGATGGAGACGGCGGCCAGGCCCAGCACATAACGATTGGCGTCGTTTTTGCGGATAATGCCGGTGCCGTGCAGGGTGTGGATGAGGTGATAGGTCACCTGGCGGGAGAGGCCAAGCTTATCCATGATCTCCTTGGCTTTCAGGCCATTGGGGCTGTCGGCGACAGCGAGCAGGATGGAGACGGTTCTGACGGCGGACTGTATGCGTGGCTTAAGCTGGCCTTCTTCGGGGGCGGGAGGAGACGAAACACCAGTATCCAGCGAATTGGCGTAGGAATTCACGGTTCAGTCTCCTTGACAGGCGTGTTCCTCAGCGTGTGCAGCCTGGAGCAGAATTCTACCAATGTTAACTGACGCAGCCTCGCAATTCTGCCGAACCGTTCTACAAAGTTCCAGCATCCATTAGGGGTCAACTTTAGCTAGGGTGAAGGCAGTCAGATGGTTAGGGGCAAAGCGCTTCTTGTTTTTGCGGGTTTTCTCGGGCTGGCGTTCACCTCGGCGCAGGCACAAAGTCCACAACAGATCATTCAGCAGGCTGCGGATACAGAGTTGGCAGCAGACCATAACGACCACTTTAACTGGATCTTTCTGGAAGAAAGCGACAAGCCGAAAGAACATGTCGTGCAATGGGTCGCGGCGACCCAGCGGGGCAGTGTGGAGCGAGTGCTGGAAAGGGATGACCATCCGCTGCCCGAAAGCCAGCAGCGGGACCTGATCCAGAAGTTCTTGCGCGACCCAAAGGCGCAGAATAAGCAAGTGAACGAGGCCAAACACGATGATCAGCAGATCGATGATTTGCTGAAGCTGCTTCCGCAAGCGTTTGTGTGGACCAAGACCGGCGAGACCGATACCACGACTTCTCTGCATTTTGACCCCGCACCAAACTTTCATCCTCCGACAAGGGAGGCACGGGTGTTCGGCAGCATGACCGGCGACCTGGTGGTCGACAAGCAGCAACACCGTATTTGCAGGATCAAGGGCCATCTGTTCCATGATGTAACGTTCGGCGGCGGGCTGCTGGGGCGCTTAAAGGAGAAGAGCTCGTTTGCGCTGGAACAGCAACAGGTCGCGCCTTCGGTTTGGGAACTGACCGGGATCCATGTTCATCTGGAGGGGAACGCTCTGCTGTTTAAGAGCGTGTCTCTGCAGCAGGACGATAAACGTTCTCGGTTTCAATCCGAGCCTGGGGAAGAGTCGCTGGAGCAGGCTGCCATCGCGGTGATGAGCGAGCCGGAATTGTTCGCCTGTGATGGTTCAGGAACAGGAACGCCCTGCACCGAAAAACTAGTAATGGGTACCAAGTTGAAGCCTTAGGCTGGCTTCCGATTGAGTGCCGCGTGTGCCCCGGATCCGCCATCAACAGCGAGATGTGAGGCACACACTCTTTGTTGCTGCTTTCGCAGTTACCTCTTCACAGGCACCGTGTCCAGTTCCGCGGAGTTGTTGCTTTGCGCCGCGTGCGCCTGTTGGACACGGTAACCAGCTCGCGTGCGCACGTGATACTTCTGCAGGTCCTTGCCTACCAGTTTCACAGTGATCGTGCGCCAGCCCATGCTGGGATTGGGCTGCGGATAGTAGCTCAGCGAGTAGAGGTGCGACAGATCTTCCTGGATAAACTCAAAGGCCTTCTTTTCGTCGCTCCAGCTGCGGGCAAAATAGGCTTTGCCGCCGGTGGCTTTGCTCATCCGCTCAAACACGGCGGTTGAGATGGGTTCCAGCTGAGCTTCGCGGGTGCTGATCATGTAAATGATGGTGCCGGTCGACTGGGCCAATTCGGCAACATCTTCGGGAGGCACGAGGCTGGCGTTGTCAGGGCCGTTGGAAAATACCACGATGACTTTACGGCCGGTATAGCGGGCGGCATCCTCCACTGTCATCAGCAGGCAGTTGTACAGCGCGGCATCATCGCCGGCCACCGTGCTGCGCACGCCGCGCAGTACCTGCGCACGGTCAGACGTGAGGATGGAGTTGCGGGAAAGATCGCGGCTGTAGGAATAAAACGCTACCTTGTTTGCGCTTTGCAGGGAGCGTACAAAGTCAGTGATCGCATCCTGCGCGAAGACAAACCCGCGATACATGTAGTTACTGGTATCAAAGAGGACAAAGACGTTGGCACCAGTCAGCTGGGACTGCATAGTCGGGGTGCTTTCACTCGCGTCGACAGGATGGGCCCGCTCAGCCGCCAGGTTCGTCACCACCGGCTGGCTTTTTTTGGCAGGCGCGGCCGGCTGACCGGGAGCCGGCTGAAGCACTTGGCGTGTGGGTTCGTTGCCCTCTTCAAAGGTCGCCAGGCGCTCAGGAATCTTGTCTTCCATGATAGCGAAGCTTTCCGGCCCCAACCCCGAGACATAATTCCCTTTGCTATCTGTGACAGCGACATTTAGCTGGACCAGGTCCACATTCACCCGCATGGTTGTGGTGTCATCCTGAGCTCCCGTGAAGCGGCCGCCGAGCATGAAGAAAACGGTTACAACCGGGACTACGAGAAGATTGCGATTTGCCATGATCTGTCCTGTAGAGCGTCTATTTTTGACCGGCCGGCACCGGACTTGCTTCTGTCTGGTCGCGGTTGGAAGCTGCTTCGGTTAATTGCGGCATAACAATCCTGCCCTGGCGGAACTCTTCGCCAGTCTCCTTCATGGCTCGCGCAAGTGCCAACCAGTCTTCAATATCGGTGGCGAAGATGTTGGCCACCATGTGATGAGTCAACTCCGGCACGATGCGATTCAACATGACGGGCGGGTACCCTTTCTCATCGGCCAGTCGCGCCCAGTAGAGGTTGCTCGAATCCCATGTTTCCCCCAGCAAGCGGCTGGAATTGCCGCCAAACGCGGGAAAGGGCTGTACGTCAAGCAGCTCACACCCGTAGTTCTGAGCCAATACGGGATGCGGCGTCCCGAAGTCGCGGGAGATGCGCTGTACGCTGACTTCCGCCGGATATTCGGTGCTGAGCTTATCCAACTCGCCGCCGGAGTGACCGAAGGAAGCTGTCTCCTGGGGAAACTCATGGCGGAACTGCGCGGCCAGATGAAACGTGTCTGCCGGAGTGAGCCGGGCCAGGGCGGCGGTCGCGTCCCCTGCCTCGAGAGCACGATCCACCTGGCCCAGGCGCTGCGGGGGCAGGCGGTGGGACAGAACTTCAACCAAGCGGGGACGCAGTTCCTTATTTGTCGCCGCTGCAGTTACCAGTTCTTCTCCCGCACGCTGGTAGAGAGTTACCGCGTGCAACTCGTGGCTGCTGACAGTCCACCAGCGCGGCAGGGTGGCGCTCACCAGCAAATCAGCCGAGACTTCTTTCCATATCAGGGCCTGTACGTTCTTGGGCGCGATGAAGTCTTCTTCGGTCGAGGCAAGCACGTAAGGAAGCTCGGCAAGTGAGCCGACCAGGTAGGCGCCGCCGCCGGCGGGTGAACCCTGGTTGAACAATTCCGACGCCTGCCAGAGTTGGGTCACACCCATGATGGTCTCGCCGGAGAAATCATGCGAGCGCACAAAGAGCGGGTTGTTGTGCAACAGCTGCGCTCCCGGTGGTTCATAGTAGGCGTAATTCATTCCCACCAGCGCGTCGCGGAGGAAGGGAGTCAGCTGGCCGCGGGCGGCTTCCAACTGGGGGCGGGTACCCGGTGTCTTGATCACCTTGGTGATGTCGACGTGGACCTGCAATTCGCTGTGACGATTGGCGTATACGCCGGGAGCCCATTCCGTCTTTTCGCTTTCGGTAAAGATGGGCCGGGGCAGCTCGAACTCGCGCAGCACGCTGGCCAGCGGAAGCATATCGCTGGGCGCGGGCGCTCCCTGAGCCATCTTGTTGAGACCGTCGCCGAGGGTGAACAAGGTGTCGAGCGATACCAGGCGCTGATCGTCGAGCACGCCGCGAATACGGGCGGCCATGTCGTCGCGAATGCGTTGGCCATCCGCAGATCGTTGCGGAGGGCCAGCCAGCAACTCGACCAGTTCGGCCTGGGATAGTTTCGCTTTGCCGCCCGCCGTCATCATCAACGTGGAGAGCGAGTCATGCCCGGCGTCAAAGAGCTGAGCGGAAGAACCGACAGCGGAAAACGGGGTGATCGCCTGTTGCCAGGAGCGATTCAAATCGGCGCCCTGAATCTCGCCCTGTCGCGCGAGAATCTGCCAAAGCCCCAGGTTGGCCTGGAACATGCCCATGGCGTTCCCGCGGAGACTGTGTTCATGGATACCGTCGATGGCCGCCGTCACCTTCACGAACTGTGCGATCGACGCGTCGTTCAGTTCAGGAAATTCGGAAAAGACCATGTACCAGCTGCTTAGCTGAGAAAACTTTGTCGCCAGAAGAAGCACGGTTTCCGGAGTGAGTCGTTGACCGGAAGCCCGTCCGCTATCGACCTGGGTCAGCATGAGGTAGACCTGCAGCGGTCCTTGTTCGGTATCGATACGCGACAAGGCGGCCATGCCTTCCAATAGCTGCTCGGGATGTTTCCAGCCACGAGCTCGTTTGCCCCAGTCACGCGCGGTTTTTGAGTCGCTCTTCTCGGCAAGGATCTGCTTCCAAACGTCGAGGCCACCCGGTATGCGCGGGTCGCCATTCGGCTCCCACTGCAGGCGAGTGAACAGCATCAGCAGCGCCGGGGCTTTACGAAACACGGCGTGTGCAGGGAAGGCGTTCGGTTCCGGCTCCTTGAAGGCCTCGTAGAGCCGCCGCAGGCGAGGAGAGGCGGTTAGGTAGGCCTGTTGCGAGGCGCTGACGCGCGAGAGGGTGTCGAAATAAACCGCCAGCCAGCCGTTGTCGGTACCGGCGAGGGCGAGAACAAAATCTCCTGGGGAACGGGGGCTAGCGCTGGCCAGCTCGCGCCAACCCGATTCGGCAGCCGGGCCGCCGGGCACAACGACACGGCCGTTGCGGATGCAGATTTCTGTGCCGTAGAAGTCGAGCACCGGACCGTAGGGCAGCAGCCTGGCAAGCCCGGGCGCATGCTGAAGGGCATTGCGTGTTTCCGCATCGGTATTGGAAAGCGCCCAGTAGAGTCGATCGATGGCCGGTTCGTGCAGCAGGATATCCACCAGCGACTGCAAGCCGCGTACCTTGGCGTTGCTGATGCTTCTCCACTCGGCTTCGCTGAACAACACGGGGACAGCCGAGCTAGGGTAGGCATAGGTAAACGTCTCGCCTTTTGCCAGCGCTTCCTCGAGCGTCGTAAGGGGAAAGCCGGAATCGGTGGTCAGGAAGGCACGTTCCGGTTCCGCGGTCATGAGGATGGAGTCTTTCTGTCCACATCCAGGGCGAGCATGGTAGCCGAGGATACTGAGCAACGGTTCTGCCTCGGCACAGGTTGTAACCCGGATCACGCCGTCAGACCCAGCTAACATCTGCAACTCTCTTGCCTGGGTAAGATAGCGTTCGATCAGGCGCAGGTATTCGGTCGGCACGCCGTTGAGATAGCCGGTGGAGTAAGCGTTGCGGGCGAGCAGGGGAAGCACGTCTTCCGCGGAAATCTGCTGGCTGATGCCGGCCATGCGCAGGAACGATCGCAGGGGACCTGGGATGACGACGGTGTTCTCGGGGCTGGCGGGGCGTGGGGTCACGCGCGCGGGCTTGGCGGTCGAATGAGCCGTCTGAGCCAGTGTAGGTGAGCTTTGGCAGAGGACGCCGACGACAATAAGAGCGGTTAACCAGGTTGTAAACTTCACGGCGGGACGCCTCTTTGAGAAACTTCACAACTTCGGAAACGCATCACGAGAGTTGCCACAAAGTAACTGCTTGAGTTGATCCCCTTTTTGTGACATCCCCCTGGCCCAGAGCTTTCGTGGACAAAAGATACACCACCTTCTTACCCATCGGGTGAATATCTCTTTACCGCATCAAAACTATGACAATTGGGTGATCGGGTGCATCGCGGATGGAGCATGGTTTCGGGGTGTCCCGCAGGCCACGGCGCGGCCCGTACTTTCCCCTTTCCAGGTTGCCGGACGTATCGGAGGAACGATATGGTTTCCCTCGGAGATCAAACATGCGTGTGTGGCGTTGGCTGACGATCTGTACCCTTGTCTTCCCGTTAACTGCTACGGCTGCGGTGCAGCTTTCCAATCTGTTTTCTGACCATGCGGTACTGCAACGCGACCGCCCGGTGCGCATCTGGGGCTGGGGTCAATCGGGGGAAAATGTCACTGTTCGCTTCCACGGACAGACCGTCACTGCCCAAACCGACCCGGCCGGCTACTGGGAGGCCTGGCTCCGGCCCGAAGCGGCCGGCGGACCGTACACCCTGGAGGTGAGCGGCGACGCTACCCCGGCTCCGCTGGAACGCAAAGATATCCTGGTGGGCGATGTATGGCTGGCTTCCGGGCAGTCGAATATGGAGTTCCCCCTCGCCGGCTTTACCGGCGCTCCCCTCAAAGATCAAGACAAGGAGATCGCAGCGGCGAACCACCCAAGGATTCGCCTGATGGTGCAGAAAAAGGCCACCTCTACGGTTCCGCTCAATGAGCCTTCCGATCCGTGGATGGAATGCACACCGGAAACCGCTCGCCACTTCTCCGCAGTCGCTTACTTCTTCGGCCGCGAGATCTCGGAGCGTGAGCATGTTCCCGTGGGACTTATCGATACCACCTGGGGCGGTACTCCGGCTCATTCCTGGATCAGCCCGGCGGCGCTGGCAGCCGCCAACCTCACCTCCGTCTTCGACGATGCCGGAGCAATTGCTCAGGACCAGGGGCGCGCCGACCAGTTGAAGGCCAACTACGCGCGCGAGGATGCTGAGTTGCAAGCAGCGGGAAAGCCGGTGGCTACCCACCCCCGCATCCCGAATGACCACGGCGGAGCATGGACTCCCGGAACGCTCTTCAATGCCATGATCGCGCCCTACACCCGATACACGATCAAGGGAGCCCTCTGGTACCAGGGAGAGACTGACGCTGACGTCCGTCGCGCGCCCTACTACCATCGCGTGTTTTCCACCCTGATCTCCGATTGGTGGCGGCAGTGGGGCGAGGGCGAATTTCCCTTCTTCTTTGTGCAAATCTCGAGCTTTAGTTCCACGTCTCCGGGCTGGCCAGTTGTGCGGGACGCGCAGCGGCGCACCCTGGCACTGCGAGACACGGGTATGGCAGTCACCGTCGATGTGGGCCTACCCGATAACATCCATCCACCTGACAAGCAGACCGTGGGCGACCGCCTGGCTCTGGCCGCCCGGGCCACAGTGTATGGGGAAAAAATCGAGTACAGCTCGCCTGAGTTCTTACAGGCGACTACCGAAGGAAGCGCGTTGCGGGTCTGGTATACCCACGGCGAAGATCTCACGACGAAAGGGCAGGAGCTTACCGGCTTTGAAGTGGCAGGAGACGATAAAGTCTTTGTGCCGGCAACGGCAAAGATCGAAAAGGTCGCCGAGCACGATACGGTGTTGGTCTCGTCGCCGAAGATCACTTTTCCTCGTTTCGTTCGCTATGCGTGGTCGGGCGTGGTTACCAACTACCTCTACAACAGTGCCGGTTTACCGGCTGGTACGTTCACCTCGGAGTAGCGTGGCAAGTGTCAATGTTTCGTGAATCTGGCCGCTCGTCCATTGACCTTGCCTTGGGCCTGCCATAAATTCACAGCATCCATGAACGACATTAATTTCGATCAACTTCTGACTGACTACCGGCTGGCCATCGATAACTGGTGCGCCGCCATTAAGGCCGAAGAGGCGCTGGCCAACGATGACCACTCCATGGTGGAGATGGAAAAGTGGGACGCGGCAGCATTTGTCGCCCACGATGCGGAAGCGGTAGCCAAGAAGGCTCGCGACCGCTATAAGAGCGCGCTGCGGAAGAAGAATTACGGCTTCTGAAGTTCTTTACAAATCCCTCATAACTTCTGATCGTCATCCTTACGGGAAAAGCCCTCTCATAAAGATGTTGGCCGGCGAGGCCAACGGAGGGCACTATGAGTACATTCCGTACACTTCGGCCGCTGGTCGTGGATGCGACGCAGTGCGATCAGGCCAAGACGATCGCCACTGATATTGGTTTCTGCAATGTAGCCAAGGGCGACTGGATCGTCAAGGGTGAGAATGGCGAGACATACGTCGTGGACAATGCTTTTTTCCACCGCACATTCACGCCGCTGCAGAGCTATGGCACCGAACTGCCGGAAGAAGCCGGCCGCCATTACGGCTGCTGAACCCTTAATGCAACAGTATTAGTAGCCTGTATCGAAAGAGGACGGCGTATGCGATGCATCCGGGCTTACCTCGGCGCGGTGTTCCGTTAGCCATGCCTGGTGAGCCTGGAGCAACCCGACCGCGTGCTCTACGAAGGTATTCGGCGCGCTCGCCGTCTCGTACCTGACCAAATCCTCAACCTCTGGCCGACCCTGCATGTCCATGGATATAGCCTAGCTCAGTTTGGCGGCAATGCGGCCAGGAAGTGCAGACGTGGTACCCGCTTGACAAATGGCCTCCACCGCGAATCAGATTGATGGCAGATCCTGATTCGTAATCGTGATGGAGACATAATGCATCTTTTAAAACCCTTCTGCGCTGTTGCTCTTTTCTCGCTTGCGGCGCATGCCGCTGATATCCAAAACAGCCAGGTGCAGATTTCGTTCGCGTGCGGAGCAGGCTGCCTTTGGGAGTACAGCGGATACCGTTTTGCTCCGCCTGTCTTTTCCATCGATGGCAAGCAGGTTTCCGCCGCAGTGGATCACTTCACCCAGGTGGGAACCCCGACTGCCCTCGCCAGCGGAGCAACGGAGTACAGTTTTACCGGCGCGCTTACCCAGGATCCGCACCTTCGGCTCCGAATCCAGTTCCAGATCAACGAGAGCACACCGGTGATCCGGTTTCGCTATACCTTGACCGGGGATCGACCGCGAAGCCTTGGTACAAATGGCGAAGCGGAAAGCATGACGTATCTCGCAACCTCTCTACGACAACTGCCGCAGGTGGAAGAAGTGAGCCTCTCCAACTTCGTGCAGCTGTCACACAGCTTCACGCTCGCTGAGACCCCGATTGACGATCGATACTTTCAGGATGGCGCCAACTTTATGGGGCCGATTCTCGTTGGCAGCGATGGCCACCGCAGCCTTCTGTTGGCCTACGAGCATGGTTCGCAGTTTCCCGACGCTTTTCTGCACTACCAACTCAGCCCCGATCGCGACGTTCGCCTGGCGGCGGTGAAAGGCAATTACGTTTCTGGTCAAACGATCGATACGGAGCATCCTTACCAAACAATTTGGATGGAGACGGCAACCGCGCAAGGTGGCTTCGATCAAATGGCCGCGGTGTACCGGCGCTTTGCGTTGCGCTCCATGACGCAAAACCCCGCGACGCGTAAGCCTTACATTTTTTACAACACCTGGAACTTTCAGGAGCGCAACAAGTGGTGGAACGGCAAGCCCTATCTGGAGTCGATGAATGAAGACCGCATTCTGAAAGAGATTGATGTAGCCCACCGCATGGGCGTGGATGTGTTTGTGCTCGATACTGGATGGTATGAAAAGACAGGAGACTGGACGGTCAGCCGCGCCCGCTTTCCCGATGGGCTCAAGGCGGTCAAGCAGAAGCTGGACGGCTACGGCATGCGACTCGGATTGTGGTTTGGGCCTACGACGGCTGCGGTTTCGAGCCACTTCGTGCGCGAGCATCCGGAGTGGCGCCTCTCACGCAATGGAGTGGTGCCTGAACCGCAGGAAATCTGGGAGACGGAAAAGAGCTACAGGATGTGCATGGTCAGCGGATACGCTGACGCCTTTGCAGACGAACTAATCCGGCTGGCAAAGGAGGTGGGCGTCACTTACTTCAAATGGGATGCGATCGGGCAGTATGGCTGCAATGATCCGCACCATAACCACGGAACGGAAAGCAACACGCCTGCGGAGCGGTCAGACTCTTACGGATTTCAATTAGTACAATACATGAGCAAGGTCGCCGATAAAGTCGCCGCCGCGGTGCCTGGAACCATCGTGGACTTCGACGTAACCGAAGGTGGCCGCGCGATGGGTCTGGCATTTCTCTCGTCAGGAAAATACTTCCTGATCAATAACGGACCTTATTACCAGAACTATGACCTGCCGATCGATCTGGAGCACGAGAATTCCAACCTGTTCTTTCACCAGGGCCAGGCGCGGACGTGGATCGCGCGCTCGCCGCTGACCTTCGATAAGTGGATCCCCTCGACTTTGTTTCTCACCCACTATTTTCCTGATGATCCCCAACAATGGCAGGAGGTGGATGTTGCGTCGCTGATACTGGGGCAGAACGGGATCTGGGGTGACCTGCTGAGGGTCTCCGATTCCGGTGTCAGCTTCCTGGGTGACACGCTGGCAAGGTATAAACAGGTGCGTGACGATATTACGGAAAGCGATCCTGTCGTGACCGGCCTGGTTTCCGCCAGCCCCGAGATCCACGAGAAAATTTCCGCCTCAACGGGCCGCGGCGCAGTGGTGATCTTTGCCACGGAACGCGGCACGTACCACTACATTACAAGTCATAAGGTGGCTGCCGAGCACTGGACGAGCGACGGTGTGAAGCTGGAGCAAGACTCTGCCGGCCGGGCCAAGATCGAGGCCAGCTTCGAGAAGCCGGGTGCGAAAATACTCTTCTTTGGAGTGCAATGATCAGGGCGCAGCTCATTCATCTCTCTGCGGTTGATGTTTTGATCATCGCGGTCTATTTCGCGATGGTCCTCTTCATCGGTTTCTATGTACGAGGCTCAACCCGCACCAGCAATGAGTTCTTCATGGCTGGTAGAGAAATGACGGCATGGATTGCCGGCGTGAGCTTTATCTCCGCCAACCTGGGCTCGCTCGAAATGATGGGGTGGGCGGGCTCGACGTATCAGTACGGACTGCTCGCGCTGCATGCTTACTGGATCGGGGCAATCCCGGCAATCCTGTTTCTCGGCGTCGTGATGATGCCCTTTTACTACATCTCCAAAACATATTCCGTGCCGGGATATCTGCACCTTCGCTTCGGGAACCCTACGCGGGTTTTTTCGGCGATCAGCTTTGCCTTCATGACCATCCTGATGAGCGGCATCAATATGTATTCCATGGCGCTGGTAATGAAGGTGGTGTTGGGCTGGGACCTGAACTTCAGTATCTGGCTCTCGTCCCTGGTGGTCGGCATTTACGTGGCACTGGGAGGGCTGCGTTCTGCAATCTTCAACGAGATTCTGCAGTTTGTATTGATCTGGGCGGGCGCGCTGCTGATCCCGGTTCTCGGGCTGATCGAAGTCGGTGGGTGGACAAACCTGATGCGTCAGATCCAGACCAATCTCGGGCGCACGGACTACACCCACCTTTGGAGCACGCTGGGCCACTTCAAAGACAACCCGATGGGGATTCACTGGACGGGCATCGTGTTCGGGTGGGGCTTTGTGCTTGCGTTCGGGTACTGGACCACGGACTTCCTGGTGGTGCAGAGAGTGCTAGCGGCAGACAGTCTTCGTTCCGCGCGGATGGCGCCGATTATCGGGGCAGCCTTCAAGATGCTGGTGCCCCTCATCGTCATTGTTCCCGGGCTTCTGGCATTGGCGGTTCTGCCGTTTCACTTGCTGCCTGAAAGCGTCGCGGTGGCTACCGGCGGCCATAGCTACAACGAGGTGTTGCCCTTGATGCTGGTGCGCTACTGTGGGCCTGGCCTGATCGGGCTGGGCGTCACTGCGCTAATCGCGGGATTTATGTCGGGCATGGCGGGAAATGTCAGCGCCTTCTCTACGGTGTGGACCTATGACATCTATGGCGCCTTTCTCAACAAGAAGGCGTCAGACAGCCACTACGTGGCGATGGGGCGCTGGTGCACTTTGATTGGCGTGCTGGTATCCGTCGGGACCGCTTACCTGGTACAGCACTCCGCCAGCATCATGGACTATGCGGTGCAGCTTTTCAGCTTTTTTGTAGCGCCGCTGTTTGGCACGGTGATCATTGGGATGCTGTGGAAGCGCGCGACCAACCAAGGTGGATTTTGGGGGTTGTTGGCAGGCACGCTCACTTCGATTAGTTTGTGGCTTTGGGTGGTGCGTGATCCCGGGGCGTTGCGTTATGTGGCGCTCTCTGCGGACGCGAAAGACATGGCGGAGAATATGTATCGCGCCCTGTGGGCATGGCTGGTGTGCGCCGGGGTGACCGTGATGGTTAGCCTGGCAACGAAACCGAAGCGTGTGGAAGAATTGGAAGGCCTGGTGATGGGCGCCTCGGCGATGCCGGAATCGGAAGCGTGCCGTTGGTATCAACAGCCGGTGTTTTGGGCCGGAGTCGTTGCAGTTGTTTTTGTCGCTTTGAATGTTGCTCTTTGGTGACGATTGGGGAATTGTAGTTGGTTTTGGATGGAAAAAATGACAGCTAAGCACTGGCTCAGAATCTGGATGTCGCTGATGGTGTTGTTCCCTGTCAGCCGCGTGTGGGCGGCGGACAACCCGGATTGGACTACGCCGATCGCGCCGTTTCGCATCGCCGATAACTTGTACTACGTGGGCAGCAAAGACCTGGCGTCGTACCTGGTGGTGACGCCGCAAGGCGACATCCTCATCAACTCCAGCCTGACAGCCTCTCCACCGCTGATCAAGAAGAGCGTAGAACAGCTTGGGTTCCACTTCAACGACATCAAGATTCTGCTGATCAGCCACTCGCACGCCGACCACGACGCAGGTAGCGCCGAGATCGTACGGCTGACCCACGCCAAGTACATGGTGATGGATAGCGATGTACCGGTGGTCGAGAGTGGTGGCGCGAAAGACTTTCATTATCCCCACGATCTGTACCCTGCGGTAAAGGTGGATCGGGTGCTGCACGATGGCGATCAGGTCAGGTTGGGAGGCGTGAACTTGGTGGCGCACAAGACACCAGGACACACCCGCGGCTGTACCACCTGGACGATGCGCGCGCCCCTCCAGGGCAAGATGCGCGACGTCGTGATCGTGGGCAGCTGGAACGTGAATCCCGGCTATCGCCTTGTCGACCACCCGGGCAAGCCCGCGTCCTACCCGGGTATTGCGGCCGATTATGCCCACACCTTCACTGTGTTGCAGGCGCTGCCTTGCGACATATTCCTGGCCGCACACGGTGGACTGTTCAACATGCTGGAAAAGCTGCAGAAGGCTCAAGCCGGCGCAGGGCAGAGTGTTTGGATCGACCCGTCGGGTTACAAGGAGGCCGTGGCCGAGGGCCACCAAAACTTTGAAACTGAGTTAAAAACGCAGCAGGGCGCCCAGTAGGCTTACACTTCCAACCGGCTGATGGTGGCCTGGTCAGGTACTCCCTTGAAGTACTTGGCCAGAGCCTCGGCGAAGACCTGGTTCCCCAGCATTTGCATGGCAGGCCCGTGGGCGATCGTCCACGCGAAGAGCGTGACCGAGGAGTGAAATTTTAGATGGTCCGGATGACTGAAGATGTCTTCGATGGTGCGGCCTCTGACCGCGTTGACCAGAGCTGTGCAATCGCGCAGGCGCTCGCCAAGAGCGGGATGCAGGAGATAGGCATTGGCCTCGTCGGGCCCTGAAATGGCAAAGCGCTGAGCCACCAGGCTGGACCCGAGCCCTTTCAGTTGGGGAAATACAAACCACATCCAATGCGTGAGCTTCTGGCCGGCCAGCAGCTCAGACCGGACCTGGGCAAAGCAGCTTGATTGCGCGTCGACAAAGCGCTGCAAGTGGTGAGGATCGCTGGCTTCGCCGTTCTTTGTGCCAGGCACAACGTTTGGAACGCTGGCTGAGCACAAAAGTTGCGTGGAAACTACACTGGGAGAGGATGCTCGAAAAAGCGCGACGCAAGGGCAAGCAGTATTTGAATCCAGTACCCACCTCAGTGGGTGGTGGATCGACATTTTTCAAGGTTTTGTGGCGCTACCTGGCCGAGCAGGCAGAGCGGACGCCACGCCGACCGCTCGGGCCCTTTCAGACCGACCCACGCGCCTACGACAAGCCTGCGGCGAGCGGGTTGCGTGTGACCTGGATGGGACACTCGTCGATGCTGATCGAAATCGATGGCATGCGCGTGCTGGTGGATCCTGTATGGGAACAGCGAGCCTCTCCCTACGAGTGGATGGGCCCAAAGCGCTTCTTCGCCCCTCCTTTGCGCCTGGAGGATCTGCCCCGCATCGATGTGATCCTTCTTTCCCATGACCATTACGACCATTTTGGAGCGCGTACGCTGGCACGCCTGGCGGGCATGGACGCGACCGCTGACGCGCAATGGGTCACCGCGTTAGGTGTCGAGAAAATCCTAAACAAGCTGGGCGTGAAGGATGTGCGCGCCCTGGACTGGACCGAGAACGTGCAGGTGAGAGCATTGAAGATCACAGCGCTCCCGGCCCGCCACTTCTCAGGAAGAAGTCTCTTCACCCGCTTTGAGACCTTGTGGGCCTCCTTTGTTCTCGCGGGCCCACAGCACAACGTGTACTACGGAGCCGATTCCGGGGAGTGGAAGGGGGTAAAGGAAATTGGCCGGACCTATGGCCCGTTTGACCTGACGATTCTCGAAATTGGCGCCTTCGATCCGTTGTGGTCAGACATCCACATGGGACCGGACGGAGCCGTGCGAACGTTCCAGGCCATGGGCGGCCTCGGACTCCTGATGCCGGTCCACTGGGGTTTGTTCAACCTTGCCTTGCACGCCTGGCGACAACCGATCGAGCGTATCTCTGGCGTGGAAGGGCTGAAGCTGTGGTCGCCGCAGCCGGGCGAGCCGACAGAAGTAGTAACAGGAACGGAATTGCGTTCGCCGTGGTGGCGGTGTTAACTAACATCGCATGCGTTCCCATTCCCTTTTCGTCCTGCTTTCGTTCTCCGCGTTGTGTATTTCCGCCCACGGTCAACAAGCGACTGCTGCCTACCGCACGTGGGGAGTATTTGGCGGCGGCACGGATAACATCCACTATTCGAAGCTAGACCAGATCAACCGCGACAATGTGCACGGCATGCAGGTGGCATGGACCTTTGAGAGTGGCGACCAGCATCCGCAGTCGGAGATGGAATGTAATCCCATCATCGTCGATGGTGTTCTGTACGCGACTACACCCAGTGGGGACGTGGTCGCCCTGGACGCGGCCACCGGTGCGCTGCACTGGCGCTTCAGCGGCAACCAGGACCTAAAGAATGTCGGCAAAGTACGCACCCGCGGGGTGACGTATTGGTCCGACGGCAACGATCGGCGCATCTTCGCGGGCGTGCGGCAGTACCTGGTAGCGCTCGATGCGCAGACGGGAAAGCCAGTGACCAGCTTCGGCAAGGCGGGAAGGATCGACCTGCGCGAAGGGCTGGGCCGCGAGCCCCTCAATTGGGTCACCATGACCAGCCCGGCCGTGGTCTACAAAGACCTGGTGATTGTCGGTGGCGCCATGGCCGAGGCGCTGCCGGCCTCTCCGGGCGATATTCGCGCCTTCGATGCACACACCGGAACGTTACGGTGGTCGTTCCATACCATTCCCCATCCGGGAGAGTTCGGCTACGACACCTGGCCGAAAGATGCATGGACCTACAGCGGCTCCGCGAACAACTGGGCGGGTATGACGCTCGATGCCAAGCGTGGCATTGTCTTTGCTCCCACCGGCTCCGCGGCCTCTGATTTTTTTGGAGCGAATCGTGTGGGCGATGACTTGTTCGCCAACAGCCTGATTGCGCTGGATGCGGAGACGGGCAAGCGGAAGTGGCATTTCCAGATGGTGCATCACGACATCTGGGACCGCGATCCGCCCGCGGCGCCGGCGCTGGTTACGGTAAAGCGCGATGGCAAGGACGTGGATGCGGTGGCGCAGACCTCGAAGCAGGGATGGGTGTACCTGTTCGATCGCGAGACCGGCAAGCCTCTCTTCCCGATGGAGAGCCGAAGCTACCCGGCCTCTGACCTCGAAGGCGAGGTAACGGCAAAGGAACAGTCGCTCCCAACGCTGCCGGCTCCATACGCGCGGCAAAAACTGACCGCGGACATGATTACCACGCGCACTCCGGAGGCCCACAAGGAAGCGCTGGAGCGCTTCATGAAACTGCGCAGCGATGGCCAGTTCATTCCCGGCAGCACGCAGGGCACGATCATCTTTCCCGGGTACGATGGCGGCGCGGAGTGGGGCGGGCCTGCGTTTGATCCCGCCAGTGGGCTGCTGTACGTGAACGCGAATGAGATGGCCTGGGTTCTGCGCCTGGTTCCGCAAAAACCGCGCGCGACCGAGGCCAACGGAAAGGATATTTTTCTGCGCAACTGCTCCGCCTGCCATCGCGCCGACATGAGCGGCGCGCCGCCGGAGTTTCCGTCGCTGGTGGGCGTGGCCGACCGCTACGATGCGGGGACGGTGAAGGACCTGATCGCCCAGGGACAAGGCCGCATGCCAGGCTTTTCCAACCTGGGGCACGATCAGCTGGAAGCAGTGTTCGAGTATGTGTATTACCACAAGGAAATGCAGGTGAAGGACAACGGCCCTTCGCCGCTGGACGCTAAGTACATCAGTGATGGATACAATAAGTTTCTCGATATCGATGGCTATCCGGCGATCCAACCGCCCTGGGGAACACTCACGGCCATCGACCTGAATTCCGGCAAGACGGCATGGAAGATTCCTTTCGGTGAGTATCCCGAACTGGCCGCCAGGGGGCTCACGAATACCGGCAGCGAAAATTATGGGGGCGCAGTGGTTACGGCGGGCGGCCTGCTGTTTATCGGCGCGACCAACTATGACAAGGTATTTCGCGCCCTGGATAAGACGACGGGCAAGGTGCTGTGGCAAACGACGCTTCCGGCCGCGGGCAATGCTACGCCGGCGACGTACGAGGTGAATGGGCGGCAATATGTGGTGATCGCCGCCGGGGGTGGAAAGTCACCGGCGCCGACGGGTGGCAGCCTGGTGGCGTTTGCGCTCCCCAAGTAGGGTGAGCGTGCTACCATGCAGCGCATGCTGAGTCGCAGAACTTTCGTAGGTATGAGCGCGGCCGCCCTGGCCGCGCGATCGTTTGGACAAGCCGCGATGGATACCCCGGTGGGCCAAGGCAGCGCGCAGTTTTCCATCATGATGTGGACACTGAAGAAGTTCGGAACATTCGAGCAAAACCTGGACAAGATTGCGCTCGCCGGGTTCCATCATGTGGAGCTGACGGGCGAATATAAAACCTGGTCGGATGAGGATTACAAACGGATCCTAACGCGCATGGACGCATTGAAGGTCACGGTTGACGCGATCTCTGGCGTGAGCGCAGGGTTTTGCGATCCCGCGGGAGGAGATGCGTTCCTTGCCGGGTTGAATGGGATCATTCCGGCCGCGCAGCGCTTGCAGTGCAAGCAGATCATCCTGCTGTCGGGGAAGCGGATTGAGGGTGCAGCGGCGGGAGCGCAGCATGCCGCTTCGGTGGAAGCGCTGAAGCGCGGGGCTGACGTGCTGAGCAAAGCGAACCTGGTCGCGGTGATCGAGCCGATCGACCGATTGGAGAATCCGCCGATTTATATGGATGGCGTGACCGAAGCGTTTGAGATCGCCAAGGCAGTGGGCAGCCCAAATGTGCGCGTGCTCTACGACATCTATCACGAGCAGCGGCAGTACGGGAATTTGATCGAGAAGTTTCAGCAGCACATTGACCAGGTGGGCTTGATTCACATCGCGGATGTTCCCGGGCGACATGAGCCGGGGACAGGAGAGATCAACTACACAAACATTTACCGCCAGCTTCGGCAGTTGGACTACCGAGGCACGATTGCCATGGAGTTTTATCCAACCGGCGATGTCGTGGAAACCTTACGCCGGGCTCGCGACCAGGCGCGGGAGATCGTTGCCTGAAGCATAGTGAAGGAATCTGCGTTTATTTCGGTCCACTAATGGGCCTGATGGGGCTGTCTACCGTGGCGATAAAGCGTGATCCGGCTGGACCGTAGATGACGCGCGGCTCGGGAAACAACTTCAGACATAGCGGATAAAGCAGCAGGGGTAACACGAGTGCCGCGACCAGCGAGACATCGAGGCCGCCGGCCAGATTGCCAAGCCAGCCTACAAAGTGATCGGGGATGTTTACTGCCAGTAAGGCAACGATCGAAGATACGATCCAGGCGGACATGCCGGCTATGTTCCAGCCACTATGGAACCAGTAGGGACCGCCTGTCTGGCCACGGTTGAAGATCTGCATCGCGTCAGGGATGTAAAAGCCGCGTCGGATGACGTAGCCCATCATCATGATGACCATCCATGGAGTGGTGGTCACAATGATGAGCGAGACGAAGGTCGAAATCGATCCGAAGAGGCTGAAATAAAACCGGCCAAGAAAAATAAGCACACAGGCTAACGTGCCAATCAGCAACGTCGCGCGCGGCCGGCTAAGGCTTGGAAAGACGCTGGAGAAGTCGAGCCCGGTTCCATAGAGCGAGGTCGTCCCCGTCGACATGCCGCTCAATACGGCCAAGAGCAACAAGGGCGCCAGGAAATAGACCGGCGCAACAGTTAACAGCCCTCCGGTGTAGTCAGCACGGGCAAGATAGTCGGGTGCGCGCCGGGCCACCACCGAAGCCGTCATCACGCCAAAAAGAAACGGCAGCAATGTGAGCCATTGCGCGGCGATGGTGGCCGCAATGAGCTTCGCCTTGCTGGTACTGCGCGGGAGATAGCGCGTCCAGTCGCCTAAGAAGGCGCCGAATGAAATGGGATTCGACAACACGATCAATGCTGAACTGATGAAGATGGGCCAGAAGCCACGAGCGCCCCACTGCAGGCCGGTCCCCGCAAACGCCGGATCGAAGAGCTTCCAAAAGGCGGCCAGGCCCAGGACAAAGAGTGCGGTGCTGGCCACCACGGCAATCTTATTGACGAACAGCATCATGCGAAAGCCGTAGATGCATACAATCAACACACTGAGGGCGAAGATCGCGTAGACAAGGGCGACCTCGAGATCTGTTCCTCGAATATGGAAGACTAGACGTGCTGCTCCCACCACTGCGTCTCCGCTCGACCAGACGCTGATGGCAAAAAACGCGATCGCCGTGAGAAGGCTGAGAAAAGAACCGACGATGCGGCCCACGACCCCGAAATGCGCGCTGGACGATACGGCGTTGTTGGTCCCGTTGATGGGGCCGAAGACCGACATGGGCGCGAGGATCAGCGAGCCGACCACGACCCCCAAGACCGCGGCCGCACTAGCCTGCCAGAAGGAAAGACCGAACATAATAGGAAACGCGCCGAGCACAGCGGTCGCCAGCGAATTGGCGCCGCCCCAGCAAAGCCGCATGAAATCAAAAATCGTGGAGTCGCGGTCCTGATCGGGAATGGACTCGATCCCGTGCTGCTCCACCGTGGTGACAGAGGTGTCAGTCACCGATTGCGTCTACCTGAATTTCTACCAACCACTCTGGATCCACCAGCCGCCTCACCTCAACCAGGGTGGAAGCGGGAGGCTTCTCTCCAAAGGCTGCCTTGGCGATCGGCTTTTCGTACTTCATGTACTCGTCCATATCGGTGGTGAAGGTGAGGATGTGAATGACGTTCGCCCAGGTAAGATTCACCGCGTGGAGTGCGCGCGTCGCCATCTCGTAGACGAGCCTGAGCTGCTCCTGCATGTCGCCCTTGCCGAGATTTTCGCACTGTAACCCAATCGCAACCTGGCCACCTATGCGATAGACATACTTCCCCTGCGCGCGCACGACATGGGTGTAGAGATTGTCGACGGGCGGGTGCAGGGTCTCCGGATTCATGAGATCAATTTGCATCGTTCCCCTAGCAAAACAGACAGAGTTGTTCGAACAACAGGTTGGCCGCCAGCAACGAGGTGATGTCCGCGCTGTCGAACTGGGGCGAAACTTCCACCAGATCAGAGCCGACATAGTCGAGACCGCGCAGCGCTCGCACCAGGTTCAGAATCTGCACACTGGTAAGGCCGCCTACCTGGGGCGTTCCAGTTCCCGGGGCAAAGGCAGGATCGACCACGTCGATATCAAGGCTCAGATAGGTCTTGATGCCCTGGAAGGCTTTGAGCTTGTCACGTATCAGCGGCAGTCCGTGTTCGTGAAATTCCTCTGCCGTCACCATCATGATTTTGTGCTCACGAGCGTAGTCCAGGTCATGAGCATCGTAGAGTTGGCCGCGCAAACCGATCTGCAGGATGCTGGACTCAAGCAGTAGGCCTTCCTCGATGGCACGACGCACCGGGGTACCGTGAGAATACTTCATTCCCCAATACTGATCCCACGTATCGGAGTGCGCGTCGAGCTGGATGAGGGCGACCGGTCCATGCGCTGCGTGGATGGCTCGCAGAATCGGCAGCAGGATAGAATGGTCGCCGCCGACACACATGGGCACGGTTCCCGCTTCGAGGACCGGGGTCAGACCGGCGGTGATTTTGCGGTAAGTGTCATCGATCGAGATCGGGTTCACTGACAGATCGCCATAATCGGCAACGCGCAAAAGCTCAAACGGGCTCAGGTCGAGGACCGGGTGATAGGGCCGGATGAGGGCGGACTGCTCGCGGATGCGCCGAGGGCCGAAGCGTGGACCGGTTCTGTAGGTGGTGCCGCCGTCAAAGGGAATGCCGATGAGAGCAACATCGAGCCGATGCTCGTCGGGTATGTGAGGAAGCCTCATGAACGTAGGAATGCCGGCGAAGCGCGGGTAGTCCAGCGCATCGATGGGCATGGGATGTGGTTCTGGGAGTTGCTTGGCCATGGTCTGTCTGCCTACTTCATGCGCACTGCGCCTGGGTTCATCGCTTCCGGGGAGGTCAAGATCGGGTGGAGGGGCAGCGCTGCGGTGTCGATGATGCTTCCCTCTTTCATCACCAGCGACAGCTTGCGAATGTTTTCGATATCGGCGAGAGGATCGGCGTCGAGTACCACCAGGTCGGCCATCTTGCCGGGTTCGAGGGTTCCGAACTGATCCAGCTTATGATAAGCCGCGGCAATGTGCTTAGTTGCCCCCTGCAGGATAGCCATGTTGGTCATGCCGCGCTGATGCATGGCCCGCATGTCGAGATACTCTCCTTCACCCACGGGTGTGCCGACAAAGCCGCCGGCGGCGGTAATATCGGGATCGAGCACGCTAGCATCGGTCGAGACTAACAGCGGCACACCGGCCTTGATGAGGCGCACTTCATTCTCCAGGTTGTAACTTACACTGTCGTTGCCGTTGTCTGCGTCGTTGCCGGGAAACTTGTTATCGCGCACCTGCTGTATCTGGGCATCGGTGAGCAGGCGCCACTGCGTTCCGCAATAGAACTTTTTGTCGAGCATGCGCTGAATGGTGGCGTCGGAGATGCGCGAGTGGTGCGTAATGGAGCAATGCTGCGCCATATCTACGCCTGCGTCCAGAACGGACTTCAGGCCTTCGGCTGACTCCTGGTGGGTTTGAATGATCTTGCCCGCCGCGTGCACTGCCTCGACCATCGCGCGCTGTTGGTCGGGGGTAAAGCGCAGAACGTTTTCTTCACCCGTGGAGCTGTTGATGGGGTGGCCATCGCCATTGGCGCCGTACTTCACGAAGTCGACACCCAACGCCACGTACTTGGTCATCTCTGCCTTTACCTGCTCCGGCGTTTTCCAGGAGAGGTCGGGGCCGCCATTCTTCTCGAACATGGCGTTGATGCGCTTCTGAAACGCGGGCGTTGCCGCGGACATCGACGCATCGGTGGTAAAGACAGCACGGAAGCCGACGATGTCACCGGCGACAAACAGGCGGCTGCCGGGGATCTCGCCACGATTGATGCGGTCACGGACGCGCATCAGGGGATCCATCGGCCCCATCGAATCAAAGACTGAGGTAAAGCCGTATTTCAAGGCGACTTGCGCGGCCTCTTCCACCAGGCCGTCGAAGTTGTTTTCGTAGCGGGCGAGGAACTCTATGTGTTCCCAGCCGGGCCAGGAGACAAAGTGCACGTTGGCGTCCATCAAGCCTGGGACAATGTACTTGCCGCCTAGTTTTACCTCGCGTGCTCCCGCGGGAATCGAAACCGACGAACGCGGGCCAACGGCGGTGATGCGTTTCTCCTGCACCACGATGACGCCGTCGTGGATCACGGGTCCGCCGTTGCCATCGATGATGGTGGCGCCGGTCAGGGCCAGGGTTTCCGCGTGGATTGTTCCCGCGAGACCCGCACACAACAAAATAGAGCAGAAGAAATTCCTCATGGGTCGCCTCTTAGAACTCGTAACGTAGGGCAAATTGCATGACGCGTGGGTTGGTCAACAAGCCGGTGTAGGTACCGAAGTTGGAGGAGTTGGTGAGGGAGGGCTGATTGGAGTTCACATCAAAGCGAGTAAAGTTGCCGACATTGAATGCCTCAGCGCGGAATTGGAGGGACTGCCCATCGTTCCACGGCATGGTCCAACGCTTGCTCAAAGCGGAGTCCCAACCCAGAAAGCCGTCGCCGCGAACGGTGTTGCGGCTCCCTGATTGCCCTGGGTAGGTAAATTCGTAGGCATTGAAGGCCGCGGTTGGATCCTTGAAGAGCAGGACACGGCCGTCGCCGGCCTTGGTCGCCTTGCCGCCGGCTATCGGCCCAATCTGGGTCGAGTAGCCCGCGTTCGCGCCGTTCGTAGGCAAATTGATACCGTTACTGACCGAGAAGGGCAGGCCGCTGGTTAAGCGATAGATACCTGAGAATTGCCAGCCACCGATGACGGCATTAGCCCATCCGGGCACATCTCCGGCATACCGCTTGCCGTGGCCGAAGGGCAACTCGGCTACCCAGTTTGCGTTGAACTGGTGGGTCATGTCGAAATCCGACGTTGCATACATCTGGCTCGGCGAGAAGGCGTTGATGATATTTGCGGGGGCAAGGCCGCCGGTTGGGCTCACACGCGCGGCCGCAGAGGTAAGGTCGAGCGAATGCGAGAGGCTGTAGTTGAGATCGAACGACAGTCCATGTACCGGCCGCTTGCGGAACGTTACCTGGAGCGCGTTGTAGTTCGAACCACCCACCGATTGCCAGCCGTTCAGGGAATAGAACTGCGGATCGTAGTATACGTACGGCCCAAGCGAGCTGCAGCCGTTAGGGCATATGAAGCCAGGAATGTCGGTGAAGTAGGGAATGAAGGTTTCGTTGTAGAGGTAGATCTGCTCCATGGAGTAGATGGCCTGGGTGGCGCTGCATTGGCCGGCGGGGCATGCATCCGTGGGCTGGGATTGGGTGATCGGCTGGAACAGGTCTTCCCAGTAGGCCGCGGTGGGCCCGACAGTTGCTGCGGAAATCTGGTTGAGAGGCACGCCCTGACGGGCCATAGTCGACAGGCGCGACATGGCGGTGAAGTAGTCGACGCCGGATTGGGTGTCGACCAGGTTCATAGGCTGGGCAAAATCGTTAATGGAAGCCAGGCGATGTCCCAGGCGCCCGAGATAGGTGACCTCGAGCGACGAACTCGACGAAAGCTCACGCGCCACCGAGAGGTTCAGCATGTAGACATAGGGCGTTTTCAGATGCTGATCGAGACTGAAGCCACCCGAGAATCCGCCCGCGGCAAAACCTACTGGGGGTGTCTGGGGAAATCCGCCGGGAGGTGCAGGCAACATGATCATGCCGTTGTTTACGTTTGGGCAGCCGTTGGTGGGAATGGCGGTGACGCTGGTGACGCGCGGAGCGCAGGTAACATCCTGCGACCCGAGAGGTGTTTGCAGCGTCGTCGAAAGGCCAAAGGAACCATACTGGCCGAAACTGTTGATCAACTCGGAGCCGAAGTGATCATAGGCCATAGCGAAGCCGGTACGGATCGAGGTCTTGGGTGTGGGCGAATAGGCAATGGAAACCCGGGGTGCAATGTTCTTGTAGCTCCAGTTGTAGAAATCCGGTCCATTATTCTTCGATCCACCGAGGACATATTGGATGGTCGGATCCTGGCTGGAAGGGATGCCCCTGGCCATGTTTGCCTCGCGCAGAGCGGCCCACTGCCCCAGTGGCATGGTTGAGGAAACCTGCAAGCCGTTGATCTCGGTCGGCGGGGATTCCAATTGATAGCGCACGCCGAAGACGAGGGTGAGGTTTGACTTCACCCGGAACGAATCCTGCAGGTAGAAGTCGTATTGCGTCAAGCCATAGTTACGTTTTACCGGTGTGCCCTGAGGCAGCACGCTGCCGCTCTTGGTGTAGTTGTAGTTTGCGGTAACGTCGGTGATAATGCCGAGCGCATCGAACGCGGCCTGATCGTAGGAGTAGGTGAAGTTGGGGCTTACCGGGTTCACGCCAACGTGCGCGCCAGGGTCGAACGGGCTCCCGGTGCCGGCAAAACCACCGGTATCGATGTAGGTGGTTGCGAGGCTCGCCTGACTAAAGGAGTTGTTCTGGCTGACGGTGTTGTCGCGGATGAATTCCGCGTTGCCGCCGAACTGGATCGTGTGCGCGCCCTTAGTCCAGGAGACGCCATCATTAATGTCGTAGACCGGCAGAGTTACGGAGTTGGAGCGGGTGACGCCCCCGCTGATGTTGTTGATTCCGAGGAAAGGCGTCTGGCTGTCGCCCCGGGTGCCGATGCTGGCGCGCGTGAGGCCAAAGCGAAGGTCGTTGACGAGCGTGGGCTTGAACACCGCGGTGTAGCCTAGACCGAATCCCTTGCTGCGGTCTTCTGTCACGATGGTCGGCCCCAGGCCGGGCAGGTAGGGAGATCCGTTGACGTAGTCGTTCTGCATGCTTCCGCGAAGGAATAGGGTGTGATTGCCGAGCGCGTCCAGCTTGTAGTCGAAGCGGGCAATGTACACGTCATAGCGAGCGGGGGCGGAACCCGCGAAACGGTAGCCGGAGAAGTTCAAGCCATCGCCCACCGAAAGATCGTTGGGCTGGGGGAAACGTGTTGAAGTACTGCATCATGGCGGTGTTGGGGCCGATGCCGAGCGGATCCCAACTCTGCAGGGTTTGCGCGTTCGCGGTGGAGACACCTCCGTCGGCGTCGTCGTAGAGGATGGTGCCTGCGCGGAGGCTGGCCGTTGGCACGGTGGTGACGACGCTTTGCTTCTGCGCATCCCTTCGTCCTTCATAGTTGGCGAAGAAGAAGAGCTTGTCTTTCCTGATCGGGCCACCGGCGGCCACACCAAACAGGTTGCGGTTAAGTTGTGGGGCTTTGTTGGGCAGGCCGCTGTCGACCTGGGACTGCTTGACGAAGTAATCGTTGGCACTGGTCGCGGTGTTGCGCAGGTACTCGTAAAAGGCGCCATGGTAGGCGTTGCCACCGCTTTTGGTCAGCAGCGCTACTTGCGCTCCGGAGGAATTGCCGTCCGCGGCGGTGGGATTTGAGGTGGTGACGCGGAATTCTTCCAGGGCGTCAGGGGTGGTGCGCAGCACCGAGGTGAACGCGTAGCCATTGGCCTGGTCGGTGACGTCGACGCCATCGAGAGTAACGATGGTCTGGTCGCTGCGGGCTCCGTTGACGGCTCCGCTGCGCGTGTCTTCGTTGAGGTTGATGTCGGTGCGGTTACCAAGATAGCTGACGCCTGGCTGTAGGCTGAGCAGATCGACGACATTTCTCGACTCGATGGGCAGTTGCTGAATTTGCTGCGCCTCAAAGGCGTTGCCCACGGTGGCGTCTTCGGTATTGAGGGTTTGCGCTTGCCCAGTAACGGTGACGGTATTGACCTGGGTGCCGATGTGCAAGGCAATATCCGCGGTCGCCGGCGTGTTGACCAGGAGCTGCAAATTCTCGAGCTTCGAGATCTCAAAGCCAGTGGCGTTCACGGTCAATGCGTACGTGCCTGGAGGCACGTTCTGAAACTGGTACACACCATCTGCGGCGGAGTGGACGGTGCGGATGAAACCGGTTTGCGAGTTTGCCAATTCGACGGATGCGTTGGGTACGACACTGCCTGATTGCTCAGTGATGGTGCCGCGCACTGAGGAGGAGGATTGGGCGAGCACAGCGGTGTCCCAGAAGAGCAGGGCTATGACCAGAATCAGCGAGGTGCGCAGCGAGTGCATCATGTCGAAACCCTCCCATGAAAAGTGACTTTCTGGATCGGCCACGACTTGGTGGGTAGTAGTGCGAGTTTACTGAGACGGCTTCTGCGTACCATCACAAGCGCTCAACATTCACATTGATGCGTATCAATGTATTTGGTAGGATCTGCCCACTCGTATGCGTGCTAAAGTCTCCGACCTCGATCTACGCCTACTGCGTATCTTTCTGGCAGTGGTCGATGCGAAAGGGCTGTCTGAGGCGCAATCCACTCTGAACATCGGACAACCCACGATCAGTACCCACCTGGCGACGCTGGAGGCGCGGGTGGGATTCCGGTTGTGCGAGCGGGGACGGAGCGGGTTTCATCTCACGCCCAAGGGGGAAAAGTTCGTTTCGGCGGCACGTGCTTTCCTCAACACGGTGAGCGATTTTGGGGTGTCAGTCCGAAATATGGACAAGACGCTGGTGGGGAATCTGCGGTTGGGATTGATTGATCACGCGCCCACCGGGCTGATGCAGCAGGTAAGCAATAGCATTGCTGCTTTTCGCAAGAGGAGCGAGGCGGTAAGGTTTTCGATTGCTGTGCACCCGCCCCGCGATCTGGAAGAGCAGTTGATGCACGGGGAGCTGGATCTTGTTTTCAGTTATTTTTGGCGGCACTTGCCGAGCATGGAATACAGGTACTTGTTCAAAGAGCGGCAGATAGCGTGCTGCGGGCATGGGCATCCGTTGTTCGCTCGAGCTGGGTCGGTGACGACGGAAGAGGCGGCGCAGCACGAGTGGACCTGGCGGAGCTATCCTCTGCCGCATGCGGTGGTCGGGCGGCCTCGTGAGTCAGTTACCGCGGTTGCGGATGATATGGAGGCGGTTGCCATTTTGATTATGTCGGGAAGGTATCTGGGGTATCTTCCGGAGCAATTTGCGGAGCCGTTCGTGAGCAAGAAGTTGCTGGCAGCGTTAAATCCTCGGGTGCTTACTTACGATGTGAAGTTCGAGATGGTGTACCGCCGGCCTTCCGGGAAGGATGAGGTCCTGCAGGCGTTTCTGCAGGATTTGAAGGCCAAGCGGACCCACTAGCCTGAAGCAAACAGGAACCCTCCGCTGCAGTCGAAAAGATACCCGGACCGTGGCGCAAAGTACCCAAGCGGACCGCAGGCCCATGACAACTTTCGCAAAGCATGCGTAGCCCCGACTTTGGGTGCCCCATATCTCGCACGTTTTGGGCGAGATGTGGGAATTCACACATGCTGCGGTGGGACTTCAAGGACAACGCTGACCTGCACGCACTGCCCCTGCACCCGATGCTTTCCCACATCTCGGACAAAGAGCGTGCGAGATATCAGGCACCCAGTGGCTTTTGAAAGATCTGGGGTTTGCCTCAGGCTAATGGGAGTGGGAGTGGCTGTGCGTTCCGTGTGCCAGCTCGCCGGGATCGTGCACCGTGCCTAGCTTGCGGCGCTCAGATTGTTCGTATTGTGACTGCAGCCATTGCACTACCCGATCAAGGCCTACCTCGTGCTTCAGGTCGGTGAAGAGGAAGGGCTTTGTGCCGCGCATCTTCTTTGCGTCGCGATCCATGACTTCGAGCGAGGCTCCTACATGCTCGGCTAAATCGATCTTGTTGATGACCAGCAAGGAGGAACGTGTCACCCCCGGTCCTCCCTTGCGCGGGATCTTGTCTCCCCCGGCCACGTCGATCACGTAAATCCATTCGTCCACCAATTCGGGACTGAAAGCCGCGGAGAGATTGTCGCCACCACTCTCCACCAGCACCAACTCCAGGCCGGGATGCGCTTTCTCCAGATCGTCGATGGCTTCGAGGTTCATCGATGCATCTTCGCGAATGGCCGCGTGCGGACATCCTCCCGTCTCGACGCCGCGAATGCGCTTGGCATCGAGCGAGCCCTGGCGCACCAGGAACTCCGCATCCTCGGTGGTGTAAATGTCGTTGGTGACGACTGCCATGTTCCTTTGCGACGAAAGTACGCGGCAAAGGCAATCCACTAACGCAGTTTTGCCGGAACCGACGGGTCCGGCGATACCGATGCGAAAGGCGCGGTTTGACAAGGTTTTGATCTCCTAGAACAAGAAATAACGCTGCGCCAAAGGCAGCTCGGTTGCAGGCTCGCAGGTAAGTAGTTCGCCGTCCGCACGCACCTCGTAGGTCTCAGGATCAACGTGGATGTCAGGGGTTGCGGTGTTGTGCACCATGTCCTTCTTAGTCACCGACCGGCAGTTCTCCACCGCGACCGCGGGCGTGCGCAAATGCAGAGGTTCGAGGGCACCCGCATCCAGGGCCGCTTTCGACGTGAACAGGAGACTCGTCGCCGAAGGCGCGCTGCCAAAGCTGCCGAACATTCCGCGGTACAGGACTGGCTGCGGCGTAGGGATCGACGCGTTCGCATCGCCCATTACGCTCCAGGCGATAAACCCTCCCTTCACGATCATCTCTGGCTTAGCGCCGAAAAAGGCTGGCTTCCACAGTACAAGGTCGGCGAGCTTTCCCGGCTCAATCGAACCGACATGGTTGCTGATGCCGTGGGTGATCGCAGGGTTGATGGTGTACTTGGCGACGTAGCGCTTGATGCGGTGATTGTCGTTGCGGCTCGAATCCTCTGCGCAGCGCACCACGCTGCACCTTCATCTTGTGCGCGGTCTGCCAGGTGCGCATCACTACTTCCCCGATGCGGCCCATCGCCTGGCTGTCGCTCGAGATCATGCTGAAGACACCGAGGTCATGCAAAATGTCCTCAGCCGCAATCGTCTCCGGCCGGATGCGGCTTTCGGCGAAGGCGACATCTTCGGCCACAAGCGGATTGAGATGGTGACAGACCATCAACATATCGAGATGCTCGGCGATGGTGTTCACGGTGTATGGCCGGGTCGGGTTGGTCGAGGAGGGCAGAACGTTTTGCAAGCGCCGCGATGCGGATGATATCGGGCGCGTGTCCGCCGCCGGCCCCCTCGGTGTGGTAGGTGTGGATGGTGCGGCCGCTGATGGCCTTGATGGTGTCTTCCACGAAGCCTGCTTCGTTCAGGGTGTCGGTATGAATGGCCACCTGGACGTCGGTGGCATCCGCTACCCGTAAACAACAGTCAATCGCTGCCGGGGTCGTACCCCAATCCTCATGCAGCTTCAGCCCACACGCTCCCGCGCGCACCTGCTCTTCCAGGGGCCCTGCGGTTCCGGCATTTCCTTTGCCTAGAGAATCCGAAGTTCATGGGCCACGCTTCCGCAGCCTGGAACATACGCGCCAGGTTCCAGGCGCCAGGGGTGCAAGTGGTGGCGCAGGTTCCAGTGGCCGGACCGGTACCACCGCCGATCATGGTGGTGATGCCGCCGCAAAATGCCTCGTAGATCTGCTGCGGCGCAATGAAGTGGATGTGGCTGTCGATTGCCCCCGCGGTGACGATCAAATTCTCACCGGCGATGACTTCGGTGGATGCGCCTACGAATAACTCAGGATCTACCCCGGCCATGGTGTCCGGATTACCGGCCTTACCTACTTTGACGATGCGGCCATCGCGGATACCGATGTCGCCCTTCACGATACCCCAGTGGTCGATGATGAGTGCATTGGTGATCACCAGGTCGAGTGCGCCGGCTCCGCGCAACGCTCGAGAACTCTGCCCCATGCCGTCGCGGATGGTCTTGCCGCCGCCAAAGGTGATCTCATCGCCGTAGGAGGTAAAGTCGCGCTCTACCTCGAGAATCAGATCCGTGTCCGCCAGGCGCACGCGATCGCGGGTGGTGGGGCCATAGAGATCCGCGTACACGCGGCGAGGAAGGCTATGGCTCATTTCAATTCTCCATCGACTGCGCCGCGGTGTCCCCACATCTGGCGGGCGCCGGCGAACGCCACCAGCGGTACCGTTCTCTCATCCCCGGGCTCGAAGCGCGCGGCCGTACCGGAGGGAATATCAAGGCGCATACCGTAGGCGGCGGCGCGATCGAATTCGAGCGCAGGGTTCACTTCGTAGAAGTGGTAGTGACTGCCGACCTGCACCGGACGGTCGCCGGTATGCCGCACGACCACGCGAGCCACGGCGCGTCCCTCATTGAGAACGATGTCATCTTCGGCCAGCAAATACTCTCCAGGCTTCATCGTGGTTCCTCGCGCTACTGAATTGGGTCGTGTAGGGTGACCAGCTTAGTGCCATCGGGAAATGTCGCTTCGGCCTGGACTTCGTGGATCATGGCGGCGACCCCGTCCATCACTTCTTCGCGGGTGAGGATAGTTCCGCCTAGCGACATGATCTCGGCAACGGACTTACCGTCGCGCGCCAGCTCGAGTATCTCGGCGGTGAGAATCGCCACAGCCTCAGGGTAGTTCAGCTTGAGCCCGCGCTGCTTGCGCCTGCGGGCTACATCGGCAGCTACGTGAATCAACAGCCGTTCCTGTTCTCGCGGAGTCAAGTGCACTGCGGTTTCTCCTTCAAAAGGTTCTGCGGGGTGGGGCCGCGGCGCGCCCACAGAGGTAGTTCTTGGCGGCTGACCAGAAGCAGATCAGGTCTTCCATAATATGCAGGCCCGATTGGGAGAGCCCGCGCACGAGCAGGCCATCCGCAGTCAGCGCCGTGGCTCCCCAGTGCGCGCTGTCATGACTACGCTCGTGGGCAATCTGGCGCAGCATCGATTCCAGGGTGATCCAGGTGCCGGCGTCCTCGTTGCTACGGCAGATCATAAACGATGCCAGATACCGGAAGCTGCCGAAGCGCGCCGGGCTGGAGAACACCTCCTGCTGGGGACGAACGCGCATGCGGTCAATATAAATGGGCCGCCCCTGGCTGCGAATGCAGGTGTGCACGCGCAGCGAGCGATAGGCAAAGGATTCTCCGCTGGCTACGCGACCGGGCGCTAGAATTTCCCACCACAGCAACGTTGCTCCTGGCGCGAGGTCTACATCGGTGGATTGTTCGAAGCGTGCATCGCGAAAGGGGATGACGGAGTCGGGCAAATATTCGAGCAGCGCCCCTTCCGCGAGATGGATCTCGGTGGTCTGTACTGCGTCCGCCGCATGTTCGCGCGGGCGATAGACGCGCGTCGCGCCGGTGGTGGTGATTTGCGCCGCAGCATGGGGGCCCACGTCGATGTGCAAGCACAAGCGATCGCCGCCAAAGACGCCGCCGGAAACATTGTTGAGATGCACCAGGCTCTCCCCGGCTGGATTGGGAAAGGCACGCACCACTTTCCACGGCGGATCCTGCTGCCGGCAATGCAATTGCGTCCCGCCGGAGGAGGCGGAAAAAACGAGGCGCAGCTGCGCGTCCATCATCAGCTGATGAATAACCTGGTGTGCAACCCGGGATGACGGGCAGAAGCGAGATCCAATAAAGGCTGCGAGACGTAGGCGTCATCCACGGGTGTTTCGCGAGCGATCGCCACTGCGTGGAGGATCTTTGGCTTAAGACGCCAAAGCAGGGTGGCTGCGGCCGATTGCCCCAAGGGGAGAAGGCGCTGGCACGCAGAAACCAGCCCGGAGATGGATTGATGCAGATAGGCGGCGACGACTTCTTCCACCGGAGCTGCGAGGCAACGGCCCACATGGCCGAAGATCAGCGGAAGATGTATCGGGGCGGCAGTAAACTGCGCCTCGATGGCGAAGGCCTCCGCAGCCAGACCGGCAAACCGCTTGCCTAACCGGAGGCTCGCCTCGCGCGTTTCGCGCGCCGCCTTCATCGCGCTCATTCGCTGATTCAGCTGTTGCCAATGTTCGGTCGAAGCCGCATGGTAGCCCGCGTACACGAAAACTGCTTCAAGTTGGCCGGCTTCGTGCAGGTAAGCGGCCAAGAAATCGAACAGGTCTTGGACAGCGAGATGGTTCTCGGCCACCAGGCCTTCGAGGCCGAAGCTATGCGCGGCAGCACCCACGGGCAACGCGCTGTCCGCAAGGTGCAGTAATTGTAAAAACCGCAGTCCGTTCATAAAGCCTCACGCACAAGGCTACCCTACTTTGCCTTGGCAACCGTTTGACCGGCGCCAACCTGCATCCCAACTATTGGAGGAACCAATGCCTGCAAAAACGAGTAGCCGTTCCTATACAAAAACGTCCCGCTGTTGGCCCGGATATGAACCGGTTCCGGGCAAAAGCGAACATGAGGAAGGGAGCTGCCGGAAGAAACCGGCCAGCCGGAACGGTGGCAAGGAAGTGTCCCGCGAGACGGCGCGGAAGAAACAAATCGCACGTGGCGGCAAACGGGCAGCCCAGGCCAAAGCAAAAGCTGCCAGGAAGTAGCCTGAGCGCTAGCGCGTTTTTGCTTTCTTCTTGCTCTTGCTGGATTTTTCGCGGCGTAGTTTCCATGCCGTAAGCAAGGCGCCGGCGACCATGTCTTCGGTAGCTGCGGAGAGCCGGACGTGGGTTGCGCCCATGCGACCCCATCCCCCGGCGACCGGCAGGAACACGTCGGGCTGCTCGGCCACAAACGCAGCTTGTTGCTCGGGGGAAAGCATCAGGTTTCCGTATCCCTGTTTCTGATGGGCGAGTGTGGCGAAGATCTTGCCATCGACCCGGAAGTCGGGAGATCCCATGTGCGAGCCTTCCTCCACACCCTCCAGAGCCAGCGCCAAGCGTCGAAAGTCACCAGTGTTCATGGCGTAAGTCCCTTACCGAACGAGGGTCAGGTAGAGTGCCATCGCGATGCCCACCGAGGAAAGAAGAAGTCCCAGGATGACGGCATCTGTCGAAACTCGCCCGGGTTGCCATGCGCCGGAACGGAGCTCCCGGACTAACTGAAAATGCCGCACCACCGAAGACAAAGTCACGATAACCCCAAGGGCGACCAGCATAATTCCCGACCAGAGAGAAAGGCCAGTGGTGCGAGGAGGCAGATGGGAAGCACCGGCACTGAGTTCACGAAGAAAAAGTCCGAAGCGGCTTACGGCAAAGCCGACGCCCATAAGTCCCAGGCCGGTGCGGATCCAGGCAAGAAAGGTTCTTTCTGCAGCGAAGTAGACGCGCGGATCCTGTTCTGCCGGCTTCTCCATGCCAAGGATTGTAGCTGCCGGTTAGTCTTTCGCGTTCTGAACATGTGGGGTACTGCGTGACTGCCGGCGCCCTTCGGCGGTGTTACGCATCTTTTCGTAAGCCTTGGTCAGCTCCTCCAACTCCATGTCCGACAGATTTTCCACGTCCATCATGTGGTTTTGAGCCTTATCTACGGCGTGGATCAACTCATTCAGCTTGAGGTGAATGGCCCGCGCATCGCGGTTTTGCGTGTTTTGGATGAGAAACACCATCAGGAAGGTGACAATGGTCGTTCCGGTATTGATGATCAGCTGCCAGGTGTCGGAGTAATGGAAAATAGGGCCGGTGATGCCCCACACGACAATGACGCCGATGGCGATAAGGAAGGCCCATCGCGAGCCGAGATAATGGGAACTGCGTGCAGCAAACTTCCCGAAGCGGTCCGGGCCGGTGACGACGACGGTGGGCGAGGGCGAAGGTGGGGCGTCAGTACCTATCTTTACGGTGAGTTTTGCAGCTTTCACGAAACCCTCCGCAGCGTAGGATGCACGTTTCAGACGTAAAGAGGCGACTAAATATGCCGCTGTCACTTGACAAACCAGGAACGCCCGGAAATACCGGGGCTATAATCTCATAGCGCGAGGAAACGCGATGAGCCTCCCAGAGCAATCCACGGTTTTGTCGTCCTGGAAAGATATCGCCCGCTACATGGGTAAGGGCGTGCGCACGGTCCAACGCTGGGAACACGAGCTTGGCCTTCCAGTCCGCCGGCCCAATGGTGCATCGCAGAAGAGCGCCGTGGTGCTCAACCGCAGTGAGTTGGAGTTATGGCTGGAGACGCGTTTTTCGGCGCGCTCGAGCGGCAAGAAAATTGTGCGAACCGGGGATGATTCCACCCGTGCTGCCCGCGCCGAACTGCGGGAAAACATACGAAAAGCCCGCGAACTCAGGTCCGCCAACCTGCTGCTCACGCGGCAGATCGCGCAGTCGCTTCACCGCCTTACCGAGCAATGCGACGCCTTGGGCAATCTGAGCAATCCGGACCCCATAGCGCCAATGCACCTGGCTGGCGTTGCCAGCACGGGAGCGGAGGCCATTTCCCTGTCTACTGGGTCTGACCGGGTCGTATAAGCAGCCTACATGTCTCTTTTTGGCTGCTGGTTGTCTCCGCCGAGCGGAGTATCCTCATCTACTAAGATGTGACCGCCCTTCTTCTATGACAGCCGACAAGCAACGGCCCACAACTCCGGGCATCCCGCCTCCTCCTGCCAAGGCGGCCTCCAGCCGATTCCCGATTGTGGGCATTGGTGCGTCGGCCGGCGGACTGGAAGCAGCTACGACGCTTTTTAAGGAGCTTGCGCCCGACCTGGGTGCGGCCTATGTCCTGGTACTCCACCTGGACCCGGCCCGGGAGAGTGCAGTCACCGAGATCCTGGCGCGCACCACACGCATGACGGTGGTCCAGGTAAGCGATGGAATGAAGGTGGTACCCGACCACATTTACGTGATTCCACCGAATCGCGACATGACCATCACTGGCCACGTGTTGCATTTGCGCGATCGGGAAGAGCGTCGCTCTGCCAATACAACCATTGATACATTCATGCGATCACTGGCCGCGACGCATGGTAGCGATGCGATCGGCGTCGTTCTCTCTGGAACCGCGTCGGATGGCACGCTCGGCCTTTCCGCCATCAAGGGAGAAGCCGGCATTACGTTCGCCCAGGAGCCTTCATCCGCCAAATATGACGGCATGCCTGCCAGTGCGATCGCGTCGGGCTGCGTGGATTTCGTTTTGCCGCCAGTCGCAATCGCGCGAGAAATCGCCCGCATACGCAATCATCCCTACATCGCCAGCGACAAGCCGGAGGCGGTGGTCCTTGATGAAAGCGACATGGACCACATTTTTCGCCTGCTGCGCCGCGTGACTCGGGTCGACTTCTCAGGCTACAAATCACCGACAGTGGCGCGCCGCATCCAGCGCCGCATGGCCGTGCACAAGATCGTCAACCTCAAGGACTACGGCGCATTCCTGCAACGCGAGCCGCTAGAGGTGACCGCTCTCTATAGCGACCTGTTGATCAACGTAACTTCCTTCTTTCGCAATCCCGAAGCCTTCGACGCGCTGAAGCAGCTGGTATACCCCGCCATTCTCAAGGCAAGAACCTCTCTTTCGGGGCCGATCCGCATCTGGGTGCCTGGATGCTCCACCGGTGAAGAGGCGTACTCGCACGCGATTACGCTGGTCGAGTGGCTGGGGGAGGAGCGGGCCGATGTGCCCATCCAGATCTTTGGCACAGACTTGAGTGAAAGCACCATCCAGCGCGCCCGGGCAGGTGTTTACAAAGAAAATATTGAAGCCGACGTGGCGTCGGTGCGGCTGCGGCGCTTTTTCCATCGTAGCGACGGCGGCTACCAGATTCGCAAGAGCATTCGGGATCTCTGCATCTTTTCCACGCAAAACATATTCAACGACCCCCCGTTTTCTCGTATGGACCTGGTCAGTTGCCGCAACGTGATGATTTACCTGAGCCAGCCCTTGCAAAAGAAGGTCATCCCGATTTTTCATTATGCATTGAATCCCACCGGTTTCCTTATGTTGGGCAGCACTGAGGGATTGTTGGGCGCGGGCTCGGAGATTTTCGAAATGACCGACAAAAAGCAGAAAGTCTTCCGCAAGAAGTTAGTGGCGGCGCCCGTCGCCTTCGGTTTTTCAGTGGGCAAGCTTGAATCGGAACCAACTGGAGCGCACGCTTTGGTCACATCCTCTAAATCTCCGGACCCCCACAAGATCCCGCTTGAGTTGCAGCGGGAGGCTGATCGTCTGCTGCTAGCCCGGTACGTTCCGCCGGCTGTGTTGATCAACCACCAGCTGGAAATTATTCAGACCAGGGGGCGCACCGCTTCCTTCCTGGAACTGCCTCCGGGCAAAGCGAGCCTCAACCTGCTGAAGATGGCCCGCCCGGGTCTGCTCTTTGAACTGCAAAGCGCCATCGACGAAGCACGCAAAAAAGGTTTCGAGGCGATCCGGCGAGACGTCCGGGTCGACGAAGACGGCAAGAGCAAGATGGTGACTGTCCGTGTGGTGCCATTCAAGGTTCCCACCCAGGAGCAGTACAGCTTCCTGATCATTTTCGAGGCTTCAAGTAACGCCAACGAAGCACCAGCAGGGGCAAAGGATTCTGCCACCGCGGTGGTGCTTGAACAATTGAGCAGTGATGAACGCTCGACGCTGGGACGACAACTTGTTCAATTGCGTCAGGAATTGGCGGCCACTCGAGAGTACCTGCAATCGATTATTGAATCGCAGGAGGGCACTAACGAAGAACTGCAGTCCGCCAACGAGGAAATTCAATCGGGCAACGAAGAGTTGCAGAGCACGAACGAAGAGTTGCAAACCTCGAAAGAAGAGTTGGAGTCCGCCAACGAAGAACTTCATACCGTCAACGAGGAGATGCAGCATCGCAATGAGCTGCTAACGCAACTCAACAATGACCTCACCAACTTGCTCTACAGCGTCAGCCTGCCGATCGTCATGCTGGGGGCTGACTTATGTGTTCGCCGTTTCACCCCCCAGGCAGCGACAGCGCTTGGCCTGACGGCGAACGATATCGGGCGTCCGATGCCCCGGCTGAGGCTCAAGATTGATATGGGCAACCTGGAGGAAAACCTGTTGGACGTGATTGAACAGGTGCATTCCAGGCAATTCAGCGTACAGGATCAAGACGGCAAGTGGTGCATTCTGCGCCTGGTTCCCTACCGGACCCTGGATAACCGCATTGACGGGGTGGTATTGAGTGTGGTCAACGAACTTGGAGATTTTACCAATAAGCAGGATGGAGCCGGCGGCACAACAGACGCCGGTGGTCTGCATCCAAAGAAGAGCAAGACCAGAGGCCCTGGAGGATTGTAAGGTCAGGGTGACAGTCGTGCGTGGTTTCGTAACAGTGTTTATCACGACCCGGCAACCCCACGCCGTTCTGGACCTTCTACATAATCATGTTGCAACAGAGGCTAAGCGTTATGGAGGAGAGAGGACCAGTTTTACCACTCCACGACTCTCCGGGCGACGACCGCACGCTTCGGCTCGAAACGGCCTTACGCCGGTCTGAAAAACTCGCGCTGGCGGGGCGATTGGCCGCATCGGTCATGCACGAAATCAATAATCCGTCGCAGGCGATTGCGGACCTCGTCTACCTGATTGCCAAAGAAGCAGATCACCCGGAACTGGTACGGGCGCGCGCGGTGCAAATTGAAGAGCAGTTGGTACGCATTCAGTACATTGCCCGGCAAACCCTTTCTTTCTTTCGCGATACACCGCAAAAGCAGGTCAAAGACCTGGTTCCCCTGGTGGAAACAGCGTTGCGCTACCATGCACCCCTTATCCAGGAGAAGCAGATCGACGTACGGAAGGATCTACCCGACCGGCTGATCGCTGCCGTATTTCCGGGTGACTTTCTGCAGCTGGTATCGAACCTTATCCGCAATGCTGTCGAGGCGCTGCCGGCAAAGGGCAAGCTCTGTGTTCGACTGCGCCCGGCAGGCTCCTGGGGCCGCCTGACGATTGCCGACAACGGTCGAGGTATCCCGGCACGGATCAAATCTCGCCTGTTTGAGGCCTTTCAAACTGATAAGGCCGAAGCCGGAAATGGCTTGGGATTATGGATCTGTAAAACGATCGTGGATCGGCATTCCGGACAGATCTGCTGGCGTAGCTCGACGGAGGGCCCAGGCAGGGGAACCTGTTTTTCGGTGCTTTTGCCGTTGCACGGCCCGTTGGATGAGAGCGGTTTCGCGCAGCGGACGTCGTACGCGGCCAGCTAGGCTACTCTCGAGCGGACAGCTGAGCCACGGCCTGGAGCAGCCCCTCCACACCTTCGATGGGCTCGAGAAAGCCGTCGAATAAGCCCGGCGCCTGATTGATGTCATCGAGACCAGTCAAGCGCAGAAGCTTGTCAGCGGGTCTGGTTCTGCGTATTGCGACAGCCATCAGGGCGAGTTCATAGAACTCGATGGTGTGGCAAAAGACCCACACTCGGTTTGGCCCCGGAACCTTGGACTCCACCGTCGATTGCTCAGGTGCGATGGACAGGACCGAGTGACCGGCAGAAATGAGGACTTTGGCCCGCAGGCGGGAAAGCTCCGGATCGCGTGAAACCTGGACGATGGAAAGAGGGCTTGCCGGAGAAGTGCGTCTCTGAGTTGGAAGGCTGGAGAACGGGATGATTCTTCGGGGCAGCATCCGAAACTCCTCCTGATCAGGCACCTTACCTTATTTAAACCCGATCCTGAAGACGCAGGGGACGCCGGAAAAGCGTCAAATAACGCCAAATCTACTCTTCTTTCGTGTTATTCAAAGCTTCGCTGCATTCGTGTGCGATCTGCAAGCCCTCTTCAGCAATAACCACGAGTGCGGTTAAGGCAGAATCGATTGTGGTGAGCCTGCCCTCCTTATCGATGAGGTTCTGGTTTTGCTTCGCATCCAGTTCGAGGCCGGCCCAACGCAGAGATTCGCAAACGCGTTGGCGCACGCGGTCATTGTTTTCACCGATGCCGCCTCCAAACACAATCGCATCGGCTCCGCTCAAAGCAGAGAGGTACGCTCCCACCGTCTTGAGCAGCCGATAGGAAAACATCTCAATGGCCAGCGTCACCTGCGGGTCTTGACCGTACTCCTTCATGAGCACCCGGGTATCGAGCGACTTTCCTGAAACGCCCAACAGACCGGATTGCTTATTGAGCAGGGTCATCACGTCGTCCACCTCCATGTGCTGTTCCCGCATGAGAAAGGGGATGAGCGAGGGGTCCACGTCACCCGAACGGCTGCCCATCATAAGCCCTTCCAAGGGAGTGAAGCCCATCGTATTGTCCATCGATTTGCCCTGGCGAATGGCGGTTGCAGAGCAACCGCTCTCCAGATGCATGGTAATCAGCTTCAGCTTCTCGGCAGGTTTGCCTAGCAAGTGGGCTGCGCGGCCCATCAAGTAGCGGTGCGACGTGCCGTGAAAACCAAAACGACGAATGCCATGCTTTTCGGCCAGTTCGTGCGCAAGAGCATACTGCGACGCAACATCGGGAATGGTGGTGTGGAATGCAGTATCGAAGACCGCATAGAGCGGGACATTCCCAAAGCTGCTGCGGATGGGCTCGAATAATTCAACTGAGCTCTTGTTGTGCAACGGGGCCAGGCGTTCGAAGTCGCGTATTTGCTGCTCTACCTCGGCGCTCACGATTGTCGCCTCGGTAAATTTGCGTCCGCCGTGGACCACGCGGACGCCCACACAGTCGATGTGGTTCGCAGGGATGTTTTTCTCCTTTTCGAGCCAGGAGAAGATGCTGGTAGCCGCTTCTGTCCAATCCTTTGCCTTGATGGGTTGCGTATAAGCCACGCACTTGCCCTCTTCCACAGACAAGCATGGATCCTTTCCAATGCCCTCGAGGATCACGCTCGCCAGTTTGAGGCCCTCATGGGCAAACTGTTGCCCGGCTGCACACGTGACGACTTCGACTTTGAGGCTATTTCCACCCGGATTCATCACCAGCACATTCATGGATAGAAAGATGTTGCTGGTGCAGAATGGGTGGTCGCTCGCTCATCGCGTACATGAAAGATTCCCTTGGCAGCCCTGGCGGGGCACCCGAGACGCATCTATCGTCACGCGAGCTCAATGACCCATTACGTTTTACTCTGCAGCGGCGCCGATATAGACTCCAGCGACTTTCCCGCGGCCTCTACACCAATCAGGTATTCGCATACCGCTCCCGCCAGCATCAACAGGCCGCCCAGAAGGTAGCCGTATCCCACGTGCACCCTCGATCCCGACGCAATGAGGACACCAAACAACAAGGGCGCACCCACACCCCCGACCAGCGTTCCTAACGCGTAAAAAATAGCAATGGCAAACGCCCGGATCTCTAACGGAAAAATCTCGCTGACGGTGAGATAGGCGGCGCTGGCCGCCGACGAAGCGATAAAAAAAATAACCGTGAAGCAGATGCCCAGGCCGCGTGCCCCTAAACTTCCGTGCGCGAAGGGATAAATCGTACCCAGCAGCAGCACTCCGGCAGCACCATAGGTGGCGGTAATCATCGGCTTGCGCCCTACTTTATCGAACAAGCGCCCCAACAAGACCGGCCCGAGGAAACTACCAACCGCAAAGGGCAAAAGATACAGCGGCAGATCGTCATTGCTTACCTGGAAAAATTTCTTGACCACCAGCCCATACGTGAAGAAGACAGCATTGAAGAAGAACGACTGCCCCACCATGAGCGTAAGCGCCAGAAACGAGCGCGTTCGGTTATCGCCCGCCATGTTGCGAAAGATCTCGGCGATCGGCGTGTGATCACGAACAGTGATCTTGAGTTTGCCTCCTTCTGGCGGCGGAAGGCTCTTCAAGTTGCCTCGAGATACCCTGTTCTCAATATCACTGACAATCGTGTTCGCCTCTTCCTCGTGGCCCCGCAGCATGAGCCAGCGCGGGCTCTCGGGCACATAAAGACGGAGAAGCAAAACCGCAGCTCCTAGCGTGCCGCCCACCCCGAAGGCGTACCGCCATCCGGTTGCGGCCGGCAAAAAATGACCACGCAACAGCCACATCGAAGCCACCGCGCCCAGGGTCGCACCCACCCAAAACGTTCCATTCACTACCAGGTCGACGGTGCCGCGAACCTTTCCGGGGATCAGTTCATCCACAGCGGAGTTAATCGCGGAGTACTCTCCTCCAATCCCACAACCAGTGAAGAATCGAAAGATCGAGAAACTAAGAAAATTCCAGGAGAACGCACTCGCGATGGTGGCGAGTGAATACGTCGCAAGGGTGACGAGGAAAAGCTTGCGCCGCCCCAGACGATCCGTCAGATAGCCAAAGAGAATTGCGCCGATCACCGCCCCCGCGAGATAGGTCGTAGCCGCAGCCGTGACCTGGGGATCGCTAAGCGACAAACCACTCTTGCTCTCGAGGACACCTGAGAGCGAGCCGACCAGGGTTACCTCGAGCCCGTCGAGCAGCCACGACGTGCCGAGAGCAACGATGATGCGGGTATGCCAGCGGCTCCAGGGCAGCCGGTCGAGGCGAGCGGGGACGTCTGTCTCTACCATGCGCTTTCACAACTACTGGTTTTTTATGATGCTGATCGTGCCGTTGCGTTTGATAAGCAAAAAGTGCGCCAACTAAGGAAAAAGGCCGGCTTGGGCCGGCCTCGGTTTTCCACCCCTTCGTGAAACAAGGGGCCAACATCTTCCCATAGACAGATGCGGCAATCGCGGTAGTGGTAGCTTGGGATCGTATGCATCCACTTTCCTGGGACACCTTCCTCGATCGCGATCCGCTCATGCTGGATCGGGAACCGGCCGCGGCTTCGCTGGAGGGCAAACGCATCCTGGTCACTGGCGCAGGCGGCTCGATTGGCTCCGCGCTGACCTGTGCCTTGGCTGGGTTTGCCCCAGGGCAGCTGATTCTGCTGGAGGCCGCGGAACGCAACCTCTATGAATTGGACGCTGCCCTTCCGCCCGCAGCTCACCACGTGCCTGTGCTGGGCAGCGTGATGCAGCCCGTGCTGCTGGCGGAAATATTCCGACAGTATCGTCCCCAGATTGTGTACCATGCAGCGGCCTACAAGCACGTCCCGCTGATGGAACTAAACCCCTTCGCGGCGATCGAGAATAATGCGCTGGGCACTCGCCTGTTGGTGCAGGCGGCACAAGCGAATGGAACAGAGCAATTGATTCTGCTCTCCACAGACAAGGCGGTCGATCCGGTCAGCATCATGGGCGCGTCCAAACGCATCGCGGAGCTGGTGGTGATGGCGGCAAACATGAAGGCGGTACGACTGGGCAACGTGCTCGCCTCCGAAGGAAGTATCGTTCCCCTCTTCCTGAAGCAGATAGCGGCCGGGCTTCCGGTTACCGTCACCCATCCGGCGGTGCGACGATACTTCCTAACCACCGCCGATGCAGTCACGCTGCTGCTGCGCGCAGCTTCGGAAGAGCCAAGCCTCATGGTTCCGGAGTTGGGAGAAACGATCGCGGTGGCAGACCTGGCTCGCTATCTCATACAAACGATGTCGAGCACAACCACGATTGCGTTCACCCAACTGCGTCCAGGGGACAAGATGTGCGAAGCGCTGATATCGGCGCGCGAATCGTACGCTACCAGCGCCGGCCTGCTGCGGCGGGTTGCGAGCCCATCTCTGGCCGGCCTGGAAGAGGTTTTGCAGCAACTACAACAGGCGTGCCAGGCACGTTCGCTGGAACGGCTGTTAGAGACGGTACTACGAGCCGTGCCCGAGTATCAGCCCAGTGCATGGATGCGAACCATGGTCGAGCAAACGGCATGAAGCGAGCGATCGCCGTGGTGACTACCTCTCGCGCCGACTACAGTCATCTCTATTGGCCGTTGCAAGATCTCGCCCGGCACCCCGAAGTCGACCTGAAATTGATCGTGCTCGGTGCCCACCTTTCACCCCAGTTCGGCGAAACCATTCGGGAGATTGAAAAGGACGGCTTGCCCATCGCCGCCCGGCTGGAGTGCCTTCTCAGCTCCGACTCGGACGTAGGCATGGCTAAGACACTGGGCTTGGCGTTACTTTCCCTGGCCGATGTGCTGGGACAGATGAGACCTGACCTGCTGTTGCTAATCGCGGATCGTTACGAGATGCTCGCGCCCGCCGCAGTGGCTCTTACCTTGCGCATTCCCATTGCCCACATCGAAGGTGGCGAGATCAGCGAAGGAGCCATCGATGATGCGGTGCGCAACGCGCTCACCAAGATGAGCCATATCCACTTCACCTCAACAGAGGTCGCTCGCGCCCGCGTGATCGCGATGGGGGAAGAGCCTTGGCGCGTGCATCGCGCGGGTGCTCCCTCGCTCGACCATCTCCGCCGCAGCCGCCTGCTGAGCCGGGAGGAACTCGAAAAGCGGCTGGAGCTGGACCTGCAACGCCCTACCGTGGTGGTTGCCTATCATCCAGTGACCATCGTCCGCGATACAACGCAGGAAGCGGACGCGGTATTTGCCGCCTTGCATGCGGTCGATGCCCAAATCCTGTTCTGCTATCCCAACGCGGATGCAGGCAGTCTTGCCCTGCTTGAGCGCACCAATGCTTTCCTCGCCAAGCGCAGTGCTGCCCGGGTGTTCGTCAACCTCGATTCGGTCACCTACTGGAGCCTGATGCGCCAGGTGGCCGCACTGATCGGTAACTCAAGCAGTGGCATTATGGAGGCCGCGTCCTTTGCGCTTCCGGTAGTGAATATCGGCTGGCGGCAAAAAGGGCGCGAGCGGGCGCGCAATGTCCTCGACACCGAGCCCGCAGTGCGGCCCATCCTCGACAAGGTCGCAGAGGCGATGAGCGAGCCGTTTCGCAGATCACTCACGGGCATGATTAATCCATACGGAGACGGGCACGCGGCCGAGAAGATCGTGGAGGTCCTCACCACCACGGTCCTGGGTGAGGAGTTGCTGGTCAAGCGCGCATGAAAGTTCCACTGTCTTCGCCCGACATCACGGAGGCGGAAATCAACGCGGTGGTGGCCGTGTTGCGTACGCCACGGCTCAGCCTGGGACCGGTAAGCGAGCAGTTCGAAGCGGCCGTCGCGGGCTACATCGGGGTACCGCACGCGGTGGCAGTCAGCTCCGGAACTGCGGGGCTGCATATCTGCATCCGCACGTTGGGAATTGGCGAGGGGGATGAGGTGATTGTGCCCTCCTTTGCCTTCATTGCTGCAGCCAATGCGATCCGGTATGAGCGCGCCATGCCGGTTTTTGTGGACATAGACCCGGTCACCCTGAATATCGACCCGCAAAAAATCGAGGCAGCCATTACTCCTCGGACCCGCGCCATCATGGTCGTGCATACCTTCGGGTTTCCCGCAGATATGACCGCGATTCTCGACATCGCCGAGCGGCACGGCTTGCTGGTGATCGAGGATGCCTGCGAGGCGATCGGCGCTGTGCACCAGGTTTCGAAGGCTGGCTCCATGGGCCACGCGGGCGTCTTTGCCTTCTATCCCAACAAGCAAATCACGACCGGCGAAGGAGGCGTCGTGGTCACGCGCGACCCGGCCCTCGCAGAGCGTATGCGCGCGCTGCGCAACCAGGGGCGGCATGCCGGCGACGACTGGTTTCAACACACTGAGTTGGGCTATAACTACCGGCTCTCCGAGATCAATTGCGCCCTGGGGTTGGCGCAGATGGCGAGGCTGGAGGACATCCTCACCAAACGCGCCGCAGTCGCTTGCACTTATCAGCAAAGGCTCAGCCAGTATCATCAGTTGACCCTGCCGCCCCTCGCGCTAACAAGTGGACGTATCAGTTGGTTTGTGTACGTGATTCGACTGTCGAATCGGGACGCGGTGATGCAGGGGTTGGCGGCCGCCGGAATTGCCTCCGGACGGTACTTCGCTCCCATTCACCTGCAGCCCAGTTACTCCGGCTGGCACAGTGCTCACCTGCCGGTGACCGAGGCCGAAGCCTTGCGTACCCTCGCGCTGCCTTTTTTCAATAACATAGGGTCGGGCGCACTGGACGAGGTCTGCACTACGCTGGGCCGGTTGCTGTTACCGGGTCAAGCTCTTTGAGCTGCTTTGCGACGCTGCTAAATCGCGCTGAGTCTGCCATTTGCAAGCCCAACACCTTGTTCTATAGTCGAGGATGGAATGCGCCTCCTCGTCCCATCGCTTGCCCTGATCTTGCTCGCCTCCGCTGTCGTCCACGCGGATGTACCTTCCTCCAAGCGGGCCGATGCCGCCAGGATCAATAACTTCGGCACCGCCCTGATGAACCAACAGCTGCTCGATAAGGCACAGGCGAAATTCGCAGAGGCCTATCAGCTCGATCCTTCCCTGGTACAAGCCGAGGTGAATCGCGGCATCGCCCTGATCTATCTGCAAAAAATACCTGAGGCCAAGGAGGCGCTGGAGAAGGCGGCAGCGCTGGCGCCCAAGGATCCCCACATCTGGTACGCGCTGGGTATTCTGAACCGCGTCGATGCGCAGTACCCAGAGGCCCTCGAGAGCTTTAAGAAGGCGGCGGAACTGGTCCCCGACGACGCGGATACTCACTACTTTCTGGGCTCGGTGTACCTCGAACTGCATCAACCCGACCAGGCTCTGACCGAATTCCAAATGGCATTGCGCCTCACCCCGACCCACGCTTCGGCACAGTTTGGTTTAGCCAAAGTGCTGCAGCGCCTCGGCCGTCGAGACGAGGCCACGGCCGCCTTCAAACGCTTTGAGACGCTCAACCAGGAGAAGGTGGGCTCGCCGCTCGCCCACACCTACGGAGATGAAGGCCAGTACGCGCGGGTGGAGGATGCGCTCACGCTGAACCCGCAAGTGGGACCGATGATTCCGGTGACCTTCACCGCGCAAAGCATTGGCCGTGCCGCGCGCAAACAGGGCGGTGCGTGCCTGGTGCCAGGCGAACCCTCCTATCTTCTGATGATGGGGGCGGGAGACGATGCGATTCAGACCTACTCCGTCAACGGAAGCTTCACTCCGGTTCCGAGCGCGCAGACCGGGCTGGCCGCCAACGGCACCGCCATGGCCTGCGCTGTAGGCGACTTCGACGGCGATGGTCTCCCCGATGTGGCCGTGGCCATGAGCGACCGCGTGCTGCTGTTTAAGAACCATGGCGGTGGCAAATTCACCGACGTGACCGCCGCCGCGGGCCTGAAGCCTGCCAACCACCCCGCCGGCGTCATGCTGGTCGACTACGATCACGATGGCGACCTGGATCTCTTCGTTACAGGCCAACCATCAAGCTCCGGCGGCAAGCCGAGTGTTCTGTGGCGCAACAACGGCAACGGGACCTTTACGGATTGGACTGATCAGGCTGGACTGGGCGGGGATGGCGCCACCGTGGCGGCTACCCTCTCTGACTTGAACAACGATCGCGCTGTGGACTTGCTGGTGACGGGGTCCGGACCCGCGCCGACGTTCTTCGCCAACCCACGTGAGGGCCAGTTCAAGTCCTCGTCCTTGTATGCCGATACCGGTCTGGCTCCAACGGTGGGCGTGGTGGCGCTCGATTTCAACAAGGACGGGTGGATGGATGTCGCACTCACCCATTCCGGTAGCCCGGGTATCTCTCTGTGGCGCAACATACAGGGCAAGCGATTTGAACGGGTTTCCTTGCCGGTGGAGAACGTAACGGCAGGATCGGGACTGACCGCGATTGACCTGGACAACGATGGCTGGATCGACCTGGTGGCGGCAGTCGAAACAGCACACGGGCCGGAGTTGCGCGCCCTGCGCAACCTGGGACCGGCTGGGTTTGAAGACGTAACGTCCAAGGTAAAGCTCGACCAGGTCAAGCCGGCACAGCCGAGCACCTTGATCGCAGCCGACCTGGAGGGCAATGGCGCCGCGGATCTTATCGTGGGCCAGGCCAGCGGGGATTCCCTGTTGCTGCATAACGTAGGCGGCAATCGCAATCACTCCCTATCGCTATCCATGAAGGGAATGGCCGACAACAAATCGGCCATCGGCGCCAAGGTCGAAGTGTTTGCCGATGGGGTGTGGCAAAAGTTCGAGATCACGAAACCGCAGCCTCTCCTGGCCGGCATTGGCAGCGCTGAGCATGCGGACATGGTACGCATTCTCTGGCCTACGGGCGTTCCCCAGGACGAAACTGAGATCGGCACGAAGAATACGTTCGCAGTTACAGAACTGGATCGCCGCGGAAGCTCCTGCCCGACGCTGTTTGCCTGGAATGGACAGCGGTATGAGTTTATCTCCGACATAATCGGCGCCGCGGTCGTCGGCCACTGGGTTTCTCCAACGGCGAAGAACAACGCCGATCCGGATGAATGGATCAAGGTCGAGGGATCGCAGCTTCGGCCGCGTGATGGCTATCTCAGCCTGCGCTTCGGAGAACCAATGGAAGAGGTCAACTATCTCGACCAGGTGCGGCTGGTTGCGGTCGATCATCCGACCGGCACCGAGGTTTATCCCAACGAACGCTTTCTCAATGAGCCGCCGTTTGCTTCCGGCGGGACGGTGTTGAGTACAGACGCTCATCCGGTGGTGGCTGCGTGGGACGACAAGGGGCGTGACGTGACCGCGTTGCTGCGTAGTCGCGATCATGAATATGTCCGCGACTTTACCAATCTTCCATTTGCAGGCTTTGCCAACCAGCACACGCTCACCCTTGATTTGGGCGACTGGACAGCGAAGCATCCTCTGCGGCTGTTCCTGCACGGCTTCATCGAGTATTTTTCAGCTAGCTCGATGTATGCGGCCTGGCAGTCGAACCTGACGCCGATGCCGCCGTATGTCGAGGCGCAATTGCCCGACGGCAGTTGGAAAAGAGTCATGGACGAGATGGGCTTTCCCGCCGGTCTGCCGCGCACCATCGTCGTCGATCTGAGCGGCAAACTGCCGCCGGGAACCCGCCGCATCCGGCTGGTCACCAATCTGCAGATCTACTGGGATCAGGCGCTGGTCGACAATGGACCGGCCTCGCCACAGCTGGTGCATCAGATCGAGTTGCCGCTGGCTTCTGCCCAGCTTGCGTTCCGCGGCTACCCGGAGCAGGTCGACGGCAAGACGCCGGGCGATCTCACGTACAACTACGAGCACATTAGCCAGACAGGCCCGTTCACTCGCTCGCGTGGCGCCTACACGCGCTATGGGGAGGTTGCCCCTCTGCTCACATCGGTGGATGAATCCTTTGTGATCTTCGGCAGCGGCGAGGACATCGATGTGGAGTTTGCCACAGCCGGGCTGCCACCGTTACGGAAGGGCTGGAAACGCGACTACTTCTTCTATGCCAACGGCTTTGTGAAGGATATGGACTTCTACGAGGGCAGTCCGTTCACCGTTGCGGATATGCCGTTCCATGGGATGAGCACCTACCCCTATCCTGCGAGCGAGCACTATCCGTTGAATCACGATCGCGTGCAGTATGAGCTGGAGTGGAATGACCGATTCGACTCCGGCCGCGGGGTGCAGCAATATGGATTTCACTACAAACCGCGAGTGATGATGCCGCCGGTGGTTAAGCCCGCGCAGTGAACGGCCTCACGGTTCTGCCCGCTGTTGAATTGTTGGCCATGCTGCGGCGGGGGCAAATCTCTCCGCTGGAGCTGGCCGAAGAGCACATCCAACAGATCGAGCTGTTAAATCCGCAATTGAACGCATTGGTTGACTTTGACCCGGAGCGGGTGCGCGAACAGGCGCATGCCCCGCGCCCGGGCCCGCTCTCTGGATTGCCGGTGACGATCAAGTCATCGATCGCTGTGGCGGGCTATCGGTGTGAAACGGGCAGCCTGTTGCACCGCGGGTACACACCGCATGAAAACGCAACCGTGGTGGATCGGCTTACAAAGGCTGGCGCGATCATCCTGGGAACCACCAATTGTCCTGAGTTCCTCATGGCGTACGAGAGCGACAACCGGCTTTACGGCCGCACCGCCAACCCCTGGGATCTTGAGAGGACCGCCGGCGGCTCCAGTGGGGGGGAAGCGGCGGCGATTGCGGCAGGGCTCTCCGCAGCAGGCCTGGGCAGCGACAGCGGCGGCTCAGTGCGCGAGCCGGCTCACTTTAGCGGAATCTGCTCGCTTAAGCCAACACCAGGGCGGATCCCCGCACGCGGTCACCTGCCGTCGTGCGACGGGCCCTTCTCTATTCTGGGCGCAATCGGTCCCATGGCGCGCACCATCCGCGATGTCACCCTGCTGTTCATTACGCTTGCCGGCCAGGATGGGCTGGATCCAGTGAGCCCACCGATCAGCCTCAGGAATGAATCCCTGGATGACTTGCGGCGCGTGCCAATCGCGTTCTTTGAGGATGACGGCCTGATCCCGGTGACCCCGGAGACACGGCAAGCGGTGCGCGATGCGGCCCGGGCGCTGAGTACGCAAGGATTCAAGGTGAGCCCGTTTCGTCCCCACGCGCTCGAAGAAGCACGACTCTTGTGGTGGAAGTTTTTTGTTCGTGGCGGAGCGATGCTGCTCGATCCCCTGGTGCATAGCAGGCAATCGGATTTAAGTCCGACGTTTGCTGACTTCCTCTCCATCGCGCATCGTGAGCCGCCACTTTCCTCACAGGAGCTGCTGACAGCCTGGATGGATTGCGATCGCGTACGCCGGAAGCTGTTGGCAGAGATGGAGAGCTTTCCTATCCTGCTTTGTCCGGTATGTGCGATTCCTGCATTTCGTCACGGCGAACGCAGTTGGACGGTGGACGGGCAACAGGTGGATTACCTCGACGCCATGCGGTTCACGCAGTGGTTCAATCTGTTGGGTGGGCCCGCAGCGGTGGTGCCGGTGGGTTCGTCACCGCAAGGGTTACCGATTGGCGTGCAGGTTGCAGGCCGGCCTTTTGAAGATGAGCGTGTCCTAGGGATTGCAGCCGCGATTGAAGCTGCCTTTGGGTACAGGCCTCCGCCAGTCTAGGGGACGGCGTCACACAGAGTCGTTAAAGTAACCTCGACATAGGGTGGCCCATATCTCGCGCTCTGTTGGCGAGATGTGGGAATTGACCGATGTTGCGCGTGAAATTTCACCAGGCTGAGCATACTTACAGAGTTCGCCGACAGCATTCGTTGCATTCCCACATCTCGCCAACAGCCGCGAGATGTGGGGCACCCGGATTCGGGGCTACCGCGTTGTTTTTAATTTCGCGTTTGCTGCCTTATGCGGGAGGAACAGGTTCCGTATTCACGTGGTGGCGTACGTCCGCTCCCCGAACCCAGAAAATGACGTCTTCTGCGATATTGGTCGCGTGGTCGCCGACCCGCTCCAAGTTGCGGGCAATCATGAGCGCATGCAGGGCCTGCGGGGCAAACCGAGGCTGCTCTTTAATCAAATTCGACAACGAAAAGAACGCAGTGTCGTTGAGTTTGTCCACGCTATCGTCCATGGTCAATACCGAGGTGGCCAACTCCGCGTCAGCCTCAATGAACGCCTGCAGCGCCTTGCGCACCATCGCCGAGGAAAGTGACGCCATGCGCGGAATATCCACGGGCAGATCGACTACCGGGAAGGCCTGCAGATCACGCACCCGGTCGCTGATGCTGACCGCCTGATCTCCCACTCGCTCCAGATCTGCGTTGATCTTGATCACCGCCAGGATAAAACGCAGATCAATGGCCATCGGCTGTTCCATGGCCAACAAGTCGAGCGCCATCTGATCAATCTCACGCTCAAAGTTGTTGATGGACGTCTCGCTGCGCACTACCAGGTCACAGAGCGAAAGGTCACGTACACGGTAGGCCTCCACCGCTCGCTGAATCGCCTGCTCCGCCATACCCGCCATGACCAGGAGCCGCTCCTTCAAATCGTCCAGTTTGCGATGGAACCGTATCCGCATCATCCGAATCTACCCGTGATGTAGTCTTCCGTACGCTTATCGGTGGGATTGGTGAAGATCTTATGCGTCGCGTCGAACTCCACCAGCTTGCCGCTGAGAAAGAAACCGGTATTCTCCGCGACCCGTGCCGCCTGCTGCATGTTGTGGGTGACAATCACAATCGTGTATTGCGACTTGAGGTTGAAGATAAGATCCTCAATCTTCGCCGTCGACACGGGATCGAGGGCCGAAGCCGGCTCATCCATCAGCATGACCTCGGGATCAACCGCCAAAGCGCGCGCAATACACAAGCGCTGCTGTTGCCCCCCCGAGAGGCTGGCGCCCGACTTCTTCTTGAGGTCGTCCTTCACTTCATCCCACAACGCCGCTTGTTGTAACGAGCGCTCAACTACCTCGTTAAGCACCTTGCGATTGCTAAAGCCGTTGAGCCGCAAGCCCGAGGCAACATTGTCATAGATCGACATGGTGGGAAAAGGATTGGGCCGCTGAAACACCATCCCGATGCGGCGGCGAATTTCTACCGGCGAGGAATTGGCATAAATGTCCGTCTCGCCAACCATCACTTTGCCAGTCACCCGGCCAACCGGGTTGGTCTCATGCATGCGATTGAGGCAACGCACGAAGGTGGACTTGCCACACCCGGAGGGTCCGATGAGCGCCGTGGCGTGGTTCGCCGGAATGCGCAGGCTGATGCTCTGAAGGGTATGGTTGGTTCCATACCACGCGTTCAGATCAGACACTTCGATGGCTACGCCCACTAGCTTGCCCCTTTCAAAATTCCGCGGCCGGCAACATAGCGAACCAGGGAAACAGAAACAACAATAAGCACAATAAGCACCAGAGCGCCGGCCCAGGCCAGGCGGTGCCACTCGTCATAGGGCGAGATCGCATACACGAAGATCTGGAGGGGAAGCGCTGCAATGGGCTCGTTAACGCTGGTGCTCCAGAACTGGTTACCAAATGCAGTAAACAACAGCGGAGCGGTCTCACCCGCAACCCGGGCGAAGGCCAGCATGCAACCGGTAATTACGCCGGGCGATGCGGTGCGCAGAGTAATGGACAGAACCGTACGCCAGTTCGGTAACCCCAATCCAAGCGCTGCTTCACGCACGTTGAGCGGTACCATCAACAACATCTCTTCGGTGGTGCGGGTGATGGTGGGGATCATCATGATGCCCAACGCTACCCCGCCGGAAAGTGCGGAAAAGTGTTTTTGCGGAACCACAATCAGCGTGTACACTGCGATGCCCATCACGATCGAAGGCACCCCGTTCAACACGTCGGCGGTAAACCGCACCATGTTCGCCAAGCGTCTATTGCGACCAAACTCCGCTATATAGATGCCGCCCGCGATGCCGATCGGCACACCCATCAAACTGGAGATGGCCAGCAGAATACCGGACCCAAGGATTGAGTTGGCCATGCCTCCACCCACCTCGCCCACCGGCTTTGGCACCTGGGTAAAGAACGCAAGGTTGAGCGAGCTCGCGCCTTTAAACAGTAAATAGGCAAAGATGGCAATCAGCGGCGCCATGACCAGCAGCGTGCTGCCCACAGCAGCGACGGTGGCGAGATGGTTGGCAAACACCCGCCACGCCCGGTTGGCGGCTCCGGCACGCAGTGGCGGCGGCATCACAGTGTTGGCTGCCATGGCTATGAACCTCTCACTGGTGCACCGCGGGTCACGGCCCAGACCAGCACGCGTGCCAGGGCGTTGACGATGATAGTGACGATAAACAGGGCGAGACCGATTTCGATCAGGGCGCTCAGGTAAAGCTCGTCAGAGGCTTCAGAGAATTCATTGGCAATGACGCTGGCCATGCTGTAGCCGGGCGCCAGCAACGATCGCGCAATGTCGGGACGGTTGCCTATGACCATCGTCACCGCCATGGTTTCTCCCAGGGCTCGTCCCAGACCAAGGATCACGGCACCGACGATTCCTATGCGAGCGTTACGCAGTACGCCCATGCGGATCATCTCCCAACGTGTGGCTCCCAGCGCCAGCACTGCTTCTCGCTGCGCATGGGGGACAGACGACATAACCTCGCGAGTCAGCGAGGAAATGATGGGCAGAATCATGATGGAGAGGATGACGCCGGCAGCCAACATACCGATGCCATAATTCGGCCCGGCAAAGATCGTCGTCCACCCCAGGGTCTTAATAAGAAAGGGATTCACATATTGGCGCAACAGGGGGACCAATACGAAGACGGCCCACAGGCCATATACCACGCTGGGAATAGCGGCAAGTAATTCGGTAAAAAAGGCCAGAAAGCCGCGCAACCACGCCGGGCACATCTCGGTAAGAAAAATAGCAACGCCCACCGCAAGCGGGACAGCGATCACCAGGGAAACAATGGACGACATTACGGTGCCGAAGATAAATGGCAGAGCGCCGAAGTTGCCGTTGACCGGATCCCAGGCAGAGCCGAAAAAGAACGACATGCCAAATTTCTGGATGGTCAGCTTCGAACCGGAAATCAACTCGAACAGGATTAACAGAACGATGGCAAAGATGCTGAGCGCGCACAACAGCATCACCACACTGAAGGCTTTATCAGAAAACGCAGAATTGCCGCGGCTGAGAAGAAATGCGCGAATTGGCGACTGGTCCGGCTCAGTGCCGCGAGCCGAACCACTTCCTGATTGCTGGGTCACGTTTGCCTGGCCAGCCACGCGCGGCACCTGAGTCTTTTGTTCCACCACTACTACCGTAGCGATCTTTAGTGAATTTCAGGTTAAACAGCAACGCCGCAACCCTTTTGGAATGAAAAAGATTGAAGGCAGAGGATTGCGCCGACTGCAAATCGCCATCGGCCCACACCCCGGAAGGCGTGGGCCTGATGAGCTTCTTATTTTAGCGTGTTAATTGTCGCGCTTACTTTCTGCGCGACGGCCGCCGGCAGCGGAGCGTAGTAGAGGGCGCTGGCTTCGCTCTCATGCTCCAGCATCCACTTCAGGAAGTCGATGAGGACCTTGCCGTTGGTCGGATCCTTGGCCGGGTTGGGAATCAGCAGCCAGGTAAAGCTGGATATGGGGTAAGAGTTTCCCGGAGCGTTGGTAATGGAAACCCGATAATCGGCAGGCATATTCTTCATGCTCGCCGCGGCTTCCGATACACCCTCGATCGATGCCTTGACCCAGCTTCCGCCGGCAGTCTTTACGTAGGCGAAAGGGATCTTGTTCTGCATCGCATAGATCAGCTCGACATACCCGATCGCACCGGGTGATTGGCGAACAAATCCGGCGATGCCTTCATTGCCCTTGGCGCCGATGCCCCTGGGCCAGCTGGGTGCTGCACCCTTCCCCGGACCGCCCGCCCAGTCTTTGCTCACCTTGGAGAGGTAGTCGGTGAAGATGTAGGTGGTTCCGCTGCCATCCGAACGATGGACAACAAAAATATCCTGCGACGGTAGCTTGACGCCGGGATTGTCCTTAGCGATGCGAGCATCGTCCCACTTGGAAATTTTCCCCAGGTAGATGTCAGCCAGGACGTCCGGCCCAATGCGCAGGTCGTTGACGCCGGCCAGATTGAAAATCGGCACGACCGCTCCGATCACGGTTGGGATGTGCTGAATCTTCACCTTGGAAGCGCTCAGCTGTTCGTCGGTCATGGGACCGTCGCTGGCACCGAAGTCCACTGTTCCCGCGGTCACCTGGCGAATGCCGCCACCGCTGCCGATCGACTGGTAATTGATCTGGACTCCGGGATGCGAGGCGCTGTACTCGCTAAACCATTTGGAATAAATAGGATAAGGAAAAGTCGCGCCCGCTCCATTGAGCTTTTGCGCATGACCCACGCACGCCGACACACTCACGGCAGCGGCTAACAACCAGACTGTCTTTCTCACATTTCACCTCAGAAAAGTACACTGATTCTTAATTCTGTCCATGAAAGGGTCTTTACAGAACTGTGAATATGACGAGAAAAGCCTGTCGTTTCAGACCACAACCAGTTATTTTTCAACACCTTGCGTAACCGCCTGCGAGGTCTGGCCGACCATAGCCGTGGGGGCTGGGACCACCATCGGCAGACGAAAGAGGAAAGTAGCTCCAAATCCGAGTTCGCTCTCGCAGCGAATATGGCCGCCGTGGGCCTGAACGATGTGTTTCGCGATCGATAACCCCAATCCGGTACCGCCTGACTCCCGCGAGCGGGCCTTGTCAACGCGATAAAAGCGCTCGAAGATGCGGGGCAGATGCTCATAGGCGATCCCGGGACCGAAGTCCTGTACCCAGAACTCGACCATGGCATCCTGCCGGCGCGCTCCCACCCGCACTCGGCCACCGGATTTGCCATATTTCATTGCGTTCTCGACCAGGTTGCCAAATACCTGGCTCAGCGCGTCCAGGTCCGCCATCACCGAATCGTCGGTGGTTTCCGCCACTTCGAGAACTGCCGCTGAGTCCAGCACCAGGCCGGCGAGCGATCCAACTGCCTCCTCCACCAGGCGAGTCGCCTGGATCTTTTGCAGCCGCAGCTTATAGTCGCCCGACTCCACGCTGGCCAGGGCGAGCAGGTCTTCGGTCAGACGGTTCATCCGGGAGGCATTTTTTAGGATGATCTGCAGAAACTCGCGCGCCTGTTGGTTCAGGCCGGGATCGTCGAGCAGAGTCTCGACGTAGCCCGTGATGCAGGTCAGTGGAGTGCGCAGTTCATGGGAGACGTTGGCCACGAAGTCGCGGCGGGTGGTTTCGGAGCGCTCAATCTCGGATACGTCATGCAGCACCGCCACCGCACCACCGCCTGGCATGGGAGCCGCGTTGACCTCAAAAATTTTTCCTGGAGAAACCGAGATAGCCCGCCGCCGGCTGGCCTGTCGCTCGGTGAGCGCGGATCCCACCGCAGAAAGCACATCGGGATCGCGCACCGAGTGGACCAGGGCACGGCCCTCCTGGACCGGGCTGAGGGCAATCCTCTGCATCACCGCATTGCACCAGCTCACGCCCCCTTGCGGGTTGATAGCAATGACCGCCTCCTGCATGCTGTCGAGCAGCGCGGTAAGCTCGCTGCGGCTGCTTTCCAGCGCGTGAAAGCTGTGCTCCAGGCGGCTGGCGGTTACATCGAGCGCGTGAGCCACGGCCGAGATCTCGTCCAGGTTGCCCTCTTCCACGCGGGCTGACAGGTCACCGGATGCGATGCGATTGGCGAAGACGACGATGCGCGCCAGCCGCTTGGCGGCTCGCTGCGCCAGCCAGGCGGCCAGCAGGGTAGCGACGATCAGCGAGAGCAGCGAAGCCAGCACAATGCCCCGGCGCAGAATATGAACCGCAGCCGGAATGCCGGTAAAGGGATACGCCAGGCGGACGACCAGTGGTCCGGCCGGAACGGCGACATAGAGCGTTCCACTCCGTTGCGCCCGGCCAAGCGGCTGATGCTGCTCAGTGACAGCAGTCACTTCCGGGGCGGACCCGGCTGCAGCCTCGCTGCGCGAGGTGGCGAGCAGTTGCCCCTGGGCGTTGAAGATGGAGACATCCGCCCCGGCGGCGGCGGCGTTCTGAACCGCCATCTCTTGCAGGGAGGAAGTGTCGAGCTGAGCGGGAGTCGAGGCGCTGAGGTGTGCAGCCAGCAGGCGCGCCTCACCTACCAGAGACTCTTCTGCCTGGGTGCGCAACGACTGCTCCATCACCTGGCGGAGCGAAAAGTCCAGCACCACCATGCCCAGGAAGAGCACCACGACGAAGGAGAAGAAGAGCTTGGTAAAGACCCTGCCGGTCACGAGTCTATCCCCTTTTCAGCAGCCAAAAATGCCGGGTACCCCATGCAAGCTTCCGTTGGCTTGAGTGGGCTCGCAGAGCCATTAGGAGGCGGACTTGCGTGGTTCCTCCGCAGCCCGGGGAACCTCGAAGCGGTAACCCGCACCACGAACGGTTTTGAGGTAACGGGGGCTTTCGGGATCCGACTCGATTTTCTCACGGATGCGCCGTACATAGACATCCACCGAACGAGGGGTGACGAAGCGGGCATCTCCCCAAACGGCATCCAGCAGGTGGTCGCGGCTGAAGACCCTTCCCGGATGCCGGGCGAGGTAATCGAGCAACCGGAACTCGGTCGCGGTGGTCGTGGTCAACTCTCCCCGTACCTTCAACTGCATCGCGCTGGCGTCGATCACCACTTCTTCGAAGCTGATGATGGAAGGGGCGGTTGGCCGCTCGAAGCGGCGGAGCACTGCTTTGACCCGGGCGATCAGTTCGCGGGTCGCAAACGGCTTGGTGATGTAGTCATCGGCGCCCAGCTCCAGGCCGAGAACACGGTCGTTCTCCCCTGCCCGGGCGGTCAGAAAGATGATGGGAATCGTGCTCAGCGACGGATTGCTCCGCAACCGCCGGCAGACGTCGAGGCCATCCCCGCCCGGAACCATGATGTCCAGCAGGAAGAGCACGGGTGCCTGGCGTTCCGCGTCGGGAACCAGGTTGGCGGGGGTACTGTACAGACGTACAGCAAAACCCGCGGCTTCCAGATGATGCTGTACCAGGCGGGAAATATCAGGATCATCCTCTAAGACGCATACGCTTTGACTCAACTGGCTCTCCCATTAGTTCTTACCGTGCAGGGATACGTCCACTTAAGTGGCACGTCAGGGGGCACTGCGCGGATGCGTCAAGCGTAACCTAACTCGATAGGGGGAATGCAAAACTACGGTGAATCCTTGACAATTAATCCAGTTAAACCAGTTGTAGAGTAAAGCAGTGCCGAGGGGCGGTAAGAACCGTGTCGCGACCAGTCATCCTTTGTATCGACGATGAGGATCTAGGACTTGAGATCCGCAAGATGGTCCTGGAACGTGAGGGCTTCTGCGTCATCACCGCTCGTGATGGGCCTAGCGGTATTTCCGTTTTTGAGAATCAAGCGGTCGACGCCGTGATTCTGGACTACGCCATGCCCGGGCTCGACGGCGGCCAGGTGGCCGCCATGCTGCGCCAGCGTTCCCCCCACATCCCAATCATGATGCTTTCCGCCTACGTTGCGCTCCCGGCCGACGTGATGCGCGTCGTGAGTGTTGCTGCTACCAAGGGAGACGGCGCCTATACGCTGGTCGACAAGCTTAAGGAACTGCTGCAGGCCCAGACACCAAACGGGCAAGGGAGCACGCATTGAATTTAGATCAGTTTCGGCGAATCCTCGTCGTTACCGTCCTTCTGCCCTTGATTCTGCTGTTGATGCTGGCCCTGGTCCTCGCCTGGCAGTTTCAGCGCACCCTGCGGGAGCAACGGCGGATCGACCACACGGACCGCATCACCGCCCAATTGAACGAAATGGAACGGTTGGTGGTCGACCAGGAAACCGGTCTCCGTGGATACCAGCTCACCCACGATCCCACGACGCTCGAGCCTTACCAGAACGCGGAAGGCATGCTGCATCTCTCCTTTGACCGCCTGCTTGGCCTGGTCAGGGAGGATCCGGACCAGCTCCGCCGGCTACGCCAGGTGCGCGAAAGCCATGAGCAGTGGATGGGCTTCGCCGGCAAGGCCCTGGATAATCTGCGGGCCAACAAGATCTTCGGGGATACGGCCCTCGATCTGAACGGCGCTCAGCTGATGGCGGCCCTGCGCACCCAGATTGGCGCCATGACCTCCATCGAGGTCTCGCGGCGTGACGAAGAGGTGGAGTCGACCAACGCCCAGGTGCGCCGCTTGATGACCTTGCTGTTGTTGTCGGCGATCAGCATTGGCGCGGTGCTGGGCATTTTCACCCAGCGAAATATGCACCAGGTTTCAGACGCCTTCCGTAGTTCCCTGGAAGAGGCCCATGACCACGCGGATGAGTTGTTTGAAAGCCGCCAATGGCTACAGACAACGCTGGAATCCATCGGCGACGCGCTGATTGCCTGTAACCAGCATCACCGGGTGGAACTGATGAACCCCGTGGCCGAGCAGTTGACCGGCTGGACGTTGCGCGAGGCGAAGGGGCAGCGGCTGGAGAACATCTACCGCACCTTGCATGCAGAGACCCGGGAACCGGTCGACAATGCGGACGCGTGGCCGGAAAAGAGCGATCCGGCAGAGAAAAAGTATTTCCTGTTGGTGGCCAAAGACAGCTCCGAATATCTGATCGATCAGAACGCCGGACCGATCCGCGGCGCACGCGGCGAAGAGGCCGGCGTAGTGTTGGTATTCCGCGATGTGACCGACCTTCGACGCAGAGACGAGGCGCTGATGGCCAGCGAGAAACTGGCCGTCGCGGGCCGCCTCTCGGCCAGCATCGCTCACGAGATTCATAACCCGCTCGACTCGGTCGCCAATCTGCATTACCTGATGGCGAATGAGACGGATGTCACGATGTTGCAGCGCTATGTGGGTATGGCCCAGCAGGAGTTAAACCGCACCCTGCAGATCAGCCGCGCCATGCTCGGCCTGTATCGTGAGCCCAAAGCCGCGGTCGAGGTGGATCTGCGCGAATTGCTGGAGAGCGTGCTGTTGCTGCTGGACCGGCAGTTGAAGGACCAAGGTACCCGGGTCGAGCGCAAGCTGGCGGAAGCTGCCCTGGTGCAGGGGTTCCCGGGTGAGTTGCGCCAGGTGTTCACCAACGTGGTGACCAATGCAGCGGAGGCTTCAGGACCGGGAGGGCGGATTCAGGTTCGCCTGGTGACCTCGGCCGATAGCCACCCAGGGGCCACGGTCATCATTGCGGATAGCGGCGCTGGCATCCTGGACGGTAATAAATCCAAGGTATTCCAGCCGTTCTTCACCACCAAGGGTGAGAAAGGTACCGGGCTGGGGCTCTGGGTCAGCCGCGGCATCGTGGAAAAGCATGGCGGCAAGATTGAACTGATGAACAGCACCGACCCAGCGTATTCCGGCGCCGCAGTGCGGGTTTACCTCCCAGCCCTGGGACCGGCGGTCGCAATGGCCGGTGCCGGTAGCTTCCGGTCGGAACCTATTTCGACGACCTAGCTACGAAACGCAAGCGAACGTAGTCGGCGGTCCAGTTTCCTTCGAGATCACACAGCACTGGTTGCAGCAGGCTCACGGTCTGCTCGATGGCCGCTGCCCGGTCGGCGGCCGGCAGCTGGTCGAACACGCTGCTTCGGAAGGTCTCGAGCCAATCCGTCATACCCGACGGGAGCGGGGTAGGACGCGGAATCAGCCGGACGTCTTCAACCACAAAGCCCTGGGCTTCCAGGAGCTTGCGATATTCGGCGGGGTTGAAGAAGTGGTTGTTCTCGATGCGATTGGGTGGGATTCCAAGTTCCCCCAGAACCGCCAGTAGCGCCACACGGATCGCCGCAATGTTGCCTTGGCCGCCGCACTCGGCTACGAAGCGGCCGCCCGGCTTCAGTGCGCGGTAGACACCCTTCAGCACCGCCGGTTGGTCGCTCATCCAGTGCAGGGCGGCGTTTGAGAACACGGCATCGAATTCGCCACGAAAAGACAGCCCTTCGCCGTTCACGAGGCGAGCGTCCACTCCGCGTTCCCTGGCCGCCGCGATCATCTGCGGCGAGGCATCGACGCCAATCACAATGGCGCCGGATGCGGCGATACGCTCGGTAAGAAAGCCATCGCCGCAGCCCAGGTCGAGGATGCGCTCGCCGGGTTGGGGCTGCAACAGTTCCACCAGCGGCTCGGCCAATTGGGCTACAAAGCGTCCATTGCCGGCGTAAAGAGAGGCGTCCCACGTTTGCTGCATGGTTTTATTTTAAAGCCGCCCGCAGCAGCGGTGGCAGAACAGCAGGTCGTTCTAAATCGAGGCAACTGGGAGCAGGGTGAGATCGTCGACCAGCCCGACTTCCTTTTGTACAAAGGGCTCGGCGTAGCGCACCCCGCCTAACAACCCATAATGGCGCGCCTCGGAGAAGGTACGCTCGCGGATCTCGTCATGAGGCACAAACAACGATCCGCCGGCGGGCTGATCGGCATACTGCGAGCGATAAGCCAACAACGCCTGAAAGCGCTCTTCCACATACGGCGTGATGTCGACTACGAAACTGGGGCGCACATCCGCATACAGGCTGGCATAGAGGATCTTGAACGGCCGGAAGGGTGGTTCCCCGGTATCAATTTTGGCCAGGCCAGAGAGGAAACACGCTTCATACCCCAACGTCGCGCTGTTGTAGTGATCCGGATGCCGGCCCTGCCAATAGGGCAAAATCACGACCCGCGGCCGCAACTGGCGCAGCTTGTGAACAATCTTGATGCGGTTGTCCCAGGTGTTCTCTACCCGGCCGTCGGGAATGTCCAACGCGCCTCGCCACGAAACACCCAGGATGCGTCCCGCTTCTTCCGCTTCGGCGGCGCGCTCCGCAGCGGAGCCGCGGGTGCCGGACTCTCCCTGAGTCAGATCGAGAATGCCGGTGCGCAACCGCAGCGCATGCATGCGCAAGAGGGTGCCCCCGCAGGTTTGCTCCACATCATCGCGATGGGCGGCAATCGCGAGAACGTCAATAGACGGTGTTGTCGTCGTCACTCGGCGCGTCCATGTAGGCCACGTCGTACGCCGTGCCCACGACCGTCACCTGCGAATTGTCGATGGCCGAACCATCGACGGTGCTGTAGATGTACACCTGTCCGCCCTCGGCGGTATAGACCTTGTGCAAGCTGATCACGGCGGCGATCCCGGTCGCGTCTCCCTTGTAGGAGTCAATCATGGTCACCGAGTTGCTCGAGGTGTTGAACATGGTGAGACAGCCGAGATCGGTCGTAGCGCCCTGATGGTAACGCTCGCCCTGGGTACAGAGCTGAGACCCGATCCACAGGGTATTGTCATCGGCAAAATTCATCTTCAGGTGCGTCCCATCGGCGATGGAGTACGTTCCCGTGACCGTCTTGGCGTTGGTATCCATGATGGACAGGAAGCCGGCAAAAAAGCCGTCGGCCTGCAACTGTTGCCCGGCAAGATACAGCAAATTACCAGTCGCGATCGCATCGGTCGTCCCGCCTGGAACGGGCACGGTCGCGGTCACCGCGGTTGGAGCACCGGGCGGAACCGGCGCACCCGACTGGATAATGATCCCCGCGACCGGCAGAAAGCTGACACTGGCCTGCGTGCCACCGCACTCCCGACCGCAATTGAGAATCCATGCCGTGGTGCCGTCAGGGGAGAAAACCGCCTTGGTGGGCCGGTCAAAATTGCCCGGCACCGGCAGTGCGCAATACACGGGAATGTTCTGCGGTTCGCAATCCACCGCATTCGACGGCACCTTCTGGTTGGTCTGCAGTTTGTAGACGCTGTACACCAGGTTGCTGTCCTGTACGAAGGCCAGGGCCGCCGAACCGCTGGGATTGGTGGAGACGCGATACACGTTGGGGATATTCAACCCATAGCTCGTGCCGAGGACGCGGTCCTGAACGGTGAGGGTGTGCGCCGTCTGGCTAGCGGCAAAAACGTAGTGCTGGTCGCGCGAGATATAAACACTGGAGGAGGCGCCCGGCAAGCCCACGGTGGTGGTTTGCTTCTCGCCCTGGTAGTTCAGCAGGGCGTAGCTGCCGTCGCCGGCGCCATAGACTGCGCCTGCCTGCTCTTCCGGCATGTTCTGAATGGTGAGCGGATCGGCGCCTGAATAGCCGGCGACGTTGAACGACGCCACTTTGTCGTTGAAGCTATGCCGGATGTCGTAATACGCATCGACAATCTGCAGGGAACCTTTGGTCAGTGCACCCGGATTTTGGACCGCGATCAGCACACGATTAAGGATTCCGCTGGGGGGCAAAGCGCGGCCCCCAAAATAATAGCTCTTGCCGCATCCGGCCAAAAGGATGGAAAAAAAACAAGCTAGCGCAGAAACCGCACACAACGACCGGAGACTTCTCTTCTTCAACCTATGACCTCACCAGAATCACCACGCGGCGGACAAGCTGGGAAAGCCCAAGTATAACAAAGCGGGCAGCTGGCATTCGCTCGCGGGGTGGCTTAGCATAATTAGACTTACTCTATGAAGAACGGTCTCACGGAGATCTTTGGAACACGCACTGTCCTTTGCGATGGCGCCATGGGCACCAGCCTGTACGCGCGCGGCGTGTTCATCAACCGGTGCTTCGACGAGCTCAATCTCTCCCAGCCTGAATTGGTGCGCACGGTGCATGACGAGTACCTGCAGGCGGGCGCGGAGATCATCGAGACCAATACCTTCGGCGCCAACGCAGTGCGCTTACAGCGCTATGGCTTTGCCGACAAGGTGATCGAGATCAACCGCGCGGGCGCTGAAATCGCGCGCAAGGCAGTCACGCAGCAGATGGAAAAGCAAGGCGGAAAAGCCTGGGTAGCGGGCGCGATCGGTCCCCTGGGCGTGCGCCTGGAGCCGCTGGGCAAGATGGCACTCTCCGAGGCGCGCGAGGCCTACGCGGAACAGATTCGCGGGCTCGCAGAAGGCGGCGTGGATCTGTTGTTGATCGAAACCGTCTCGGCGTTGAATGAAGCCAGAGAAGCGCTCCTGGCCGCCCGGGAAACAGCTCCGCATTTGCCGGTACTGGTGATGGTGACCGTGGATGAGGAAGCAAACTGCCTCGATGGCTCGTCTCCCGAATCCGCAGCGGCACGCCTGACCGAATGGGGCGCGGATGCGATCGGCTGTAATTGCAGCCTGGGCCCGGCAACGGTGCTGACCGCGATCGAGCACATGGCATCTGCAACCGGCCTGCCGCTGGTCGCCATGCCCAACGCCGGTATGCCGCGTGCGGTGGACGGGCGCAATATTTACCTCACATCGCCGGAGTACATGGCGAGTTTCTCGCGCAAATTGATCAAAGCGGGGGTGCAGTTTATCGGCGGGTGCTGCGGCACCACGCCCAGCCATATTCGCGCCATAAAGTCGTCGTTGCGGGCGAGCGGGGCGCAGCTGGTGTCACACACGCGCACCGCCGAGGCTCCGGTTGCATCCGAGATCGAGCCGGCGCCGATGGAGCAGCGCTCGCGTCTGGGCGGCCTGATCGCGAGTGGCAAATTTGTCACTATGGTGGAGATGGTCCCGCCCAAGGGCATCAACTGCGAACGCGAGCTTGAAGGGGCTCGGACGTTGATGCAGAGCGGGGTCGACATCATCAATGTCCCCGATCTTTCGCGGGCGGCGCCGCGCATGAGCGCGCAGAGTCTGTGCATCCAGATCCAGCAGACGGGCATGGAGACGCTGCTGCACTACACCTGCCGCGACCGGAATCTGCTGAGTATCCAATCGGACTTGCTGGGTGCGTCATCGATCGGCCTGAAAAATATTCTTTGCCTGACCGGGGATCCGCCGAAATTGGGGAATTATCCGGATGCAACCGCGGTGTTCGATGTCGATGCGATCGGGCTGGTGAACATTGTGCGGCGTTTGAATCATGGCCTGGATCTGGGGAGCAATCCCGTTGGAGTATCGAGCGGCTTGACGATTGGCGTGGCGGCGAATCCTGGTTTACCCGATATGGACAACGAAATCCGGCGCTTTGCCTACAAGGTGGAGGCGGGCGCGGAATACGCGATCACACAGCCGGTGTTTGATTTGAAGTTGCTGGAGGATTTCCTCAGACGGATTGAGGAGTTTCGGATCCCGGTGATTGCTGGTATCTGGCCGCTGACCAGTATGCGCAATGCGGAGTTTATGAAGAACGATCTGCGGGTGTCGATGCCGGACGAGATTCTGTTGCGGATGCAACGGGCGGATACTCCGGACCGGGCACGTGCGGAGGGCATTTTGATCGCGCAGGAGATGCTGGCTGCGGCCCAGCCCATGATCCAGGGAGTTCAGGTGAGCGCGCCGTTCGGGCGATATTCCGGCGCGGTCGAGATACTTGAGGCGGTGCTACCGAAGGAGAGGGCAGTCGTTGGCAACTTTTGAGGAATCGTTAAAACAGCTGGAGACGATTGTTGGTCAGCTGGAGCGTGGCGACCTGGCGCTCGAAGACTCGATCAAGATGTTTGAGGAAGGCATGCGCCTCTCGGCGCAGTGCAAGCAAGAGTTGGACAGCGCGGAGAGCAAGGTACAAATTCTGCTCAAGCAGCGCGACGGATCGCTGAAGGCTGAGCCTTTCCCCCTGAAGTAGTGACCTACCCCGGATTTTCCGGTAGCCCCGAGTTGGGGTCTACCTAGGGAGGCGTTCTTCGACGAATGCCACTAGGTCATCTCCGATCCGATCGGGCGGCGTAATCAGAAATTGCGGCTTCCCGGCTATCAGCTTCAACGACACCTGGTTCCATTGCGGCGCCAACTCCTTGCCGGAAGCACGCAACAGCACTGCATCCGCTCGATCGAGGAACAGTTTCGCGGACTCCTTAAAGTCAGCCGTGCCGTAGTCGAGCACGCTGAGATACAAATCAGGTCGCAGAAACTGTAACAAACTATTCGATTCGAAGATCATGTTTTCCGCCGCATCAATTTCCTGACGGATCCGCGGCATGGCGTCAGCCAGACGCCCAATTCGCGTGCGGACCCACAACGACCGGCGGGCGCCGGCAGCCAGAAAACGGGCACTATCCGTACCGGTACTAGGATCGCGCTCAGCGCTGATGGCAATTGTGTGCTCGTCGGTTTGGCAATCGCACGGCTCGCCATTCGCGCTGCAGAAGCCGTGGCCAAACTGGGTGATCTTGCAGGCAGTCCAATTGCGCTCGGGCAGGCGCGCGATCAGGCTGGCGACCACCGAGGACTTGCCCACGCTGCGCGAATGCCCACCCACCACCACAACCGCCATTTACTTATCCTTCAACCGGGCCAGCATCGCCAGCTCTTTCAAATACTGACGCACCGGCTTGGCCGGCGTTCCCCAAAAAACAATGCCTGCACCCAACAGCTTCTTCTTGGGCAGAATCCCGGCCTGCCCTCCGAGAATCACACCCGGCCCCACCATTGCATGATCCCCCATGCCGACCTGTCCACCCAGAATCGCTCCGTCGCCCACAGCACTCGAACCGGAAATCCCCGTCTGCGCGGCGATCACCACATCACTTCCCACGTGCACGTTGTGGCCAATGTGGATGAGATTGTCGAGTTTTGTTCCCCGGCCGATCCGGGTTTCTTCCAGTGCGCCGCGGTCGATGGTGGTGTTTGCGCCGACCTCGACATCGTCGTCGAGGACGAGCGTCCCTTGTTGCGGAAACTGGGTGTAGGCACCACTGACCCGATCGCGCACGTATCCGAACCCATCGCCGCCCAGCACCGCCCCGGAGTGGACCACGACCCGGTCGCCCAGCGTAACGCCGGGATAGATGACCACCCTGGGATAGATATGGCAGTGGCCGCCGATGCGTACCCCGGCACCGATGGTGACGCCGCTGCCAATGGTGGTGCCGCCACCGATGGTCGCGCCGTCTTCGATGACCGCATACGCGCCCACAGAAACATCCCCGCCAAGCGAAACGCTGGGCTCCATCACAGCCGTCGGGTGCACCACCGCTGCCGGCGACTCAGCACGCAGCAACACTGCGGCCTGGGCAAACGCCAAACGAGGCTGCGGAACACACAGAATTCGTTGCTTTCCCGCCTGGGACGCCAGAACAGCCACGGCTGGGGACGCAAGTGCGGCCGCTAACGAAACCTCTTCTTCCGCGAAGACCAGGCTTCCCGGCCCCGCTCCCACGATGCTGGACACAGCCGTGACGACAGAATCGGCCCGGCCGTCCCACTGGGCACCCAGCCGTTCCGCCAGTTGACTCAGCTTCATGAGCTCAAGTGTAGATGGGCGCGGCGCCCGCAGGCTGCGTCTTCCATCGGCGGTGTAACCAAAGCCACTGGTCGGGATATTGGCGGATGTAGTCCTCAATCACCCGGGTGAACAAAGCAGTATGCGCCACCGCATCGGCTTCCAGATCTCCTGTGCAAGGCAGATCCAGCGGTTCGCCGAAGCGCAGCACATATTGCTGCGAGGTCTCCTCCCATAGCAGGAACCCGGGCAGCACCTGGGCCCCGGTCTTCATGGCGACGCGCGCCATTCCGGAACCGGTGCAGGCGGGATGACCGAAGAAGTCGACGAATGTTCCCTGGGGCGGAGTCATGTTGGTGTCCATCAAAATACCCACCGTCTCGCCCCTCCGCATGGCCGCCAGGAGACCACGGGCAAAGTCATCCTTGTGCAGCACATGGTTGCCGTGCAGACAGCGAATTTGGTTCACCAGCTGATCCACGAGCGGATTGTCCAGGCGGCGGATGACAATGCTCATGGGATAGCCCATCAGCGAGTGATAAAAGCTGGAGAGCTCCCAGGCGCCCAGGTGCCCGGTGAGGATAAGCACTCCTTTGCCTTGGTCGCGCGCCTTAAGGTAATGTTCCAGCCCTTCATAGCGGATGAAGCGGCCGACTCGATCCCGGGTGTAATGCGGCATTTGGCAGAACTCGGCCAGCAGCCAGCCCAGGTTGCGATACAGCTTGCGCAGGATCTGGTCCCGTTCGGCTTCGCTTTTCTGCGGGAATGCGAGGGCAAGGTTGCGATGGCCGGCACGCCGCAGCCGTGGCGTGACCAACAGGGCCAAACGGCCCACCCCTGCGCCGGCCGCCCGGGCGATGCTCCTGGGTGGAAGTCCGAGCAGCTTCACCAGGCACCACACCGCTATGAATTCCAGTCGTTTGCGCATGCGCTTGGCCAGTGTAAACGGCGTGCAACAAAAAAACTGCCCGGCCAAGCCGGGCAGTTTCGCGCGAACAGCGGGTTTGGGCTACTTGGTGACCTCGCTGAAGTACTTCGCCACCGTGCGCACAAAAGGACGTGCATCCGGCGGCGTGCCGACTTCGCCCTTCAGAATTTGCGCACTGGGATGGGCCGCGCCGTAAAAGGTCCGGGTGGCGTCGATATTCTCATCGACAACCGCGCCGGTAAGATCCACTCCAGCGAAGAGACCCTTGGCACGCGAGTAGGTCAGCAATTCGGCGTTCAACTTCCAATCCGTGGCCGCCTGAGAATCGCGACCAACCGGGCCGGCAGCGGCCGAGGCATCGCCACCGATTTTGAATTTGCTCTTCAATAAGTCTTGAAAGCCTTTGTTGTTCACGGCTACCAACACCAGGTCGGTCGCCTGACCGCCAATCTGGAAACCAAAGCTTCCACCGGCGATCCGAATGAAGGCCGGAGCGCTCCAACCGTGGCCGGTACGGCACGTGACGACTCCCTGTCCGTATTCGGCACCGACGAGGAAGGCGCCTTTTTTCACGCTGGGGATTACGCCCACGCAAGTGGCCTGGGACATGATTTGATTCGGAATTGCTTTGTCCGGGGTCGCCATGATCGCATCCATCACATCTTTCGCGCTTTCAATACGCGCATCGAGGGTAGCCTTATCTTCCGCTGCGAACGCAGAAAGGGTAGTCAGGGACATTCCAACCGCACAAAGTGCTGCGAGAAGCTGTTTCATTGTCTTTCAAGTCTCCGGGTGGGACGTCGGTCCGCACGTTTCTATTGGCTGATGTTGGCGCTTTTCTTATTGCAAAGCAGATTCATTCTAAGGGGAGCGTAGTGGCTGAGATGCAGGTAGGAAAAAAAGAGTTCAGCGGGGGAACAGGCAGCGGGCAAAAAATAGGGGCTGGTGATTGCAAGATGCGCCATCAGAAGCCCCGTCCCCAGATCTGCGTTGTTTCTAAAGTAACTGTCATTCAAGTTAGGTAACCAGGCAATGTCACCAAGGTACCTGTCCTAAAGTTACCTAGACGATTCCGCATTGGGAGCCACGATCGCGTTGGTGACGGCATAGATCGAAAGCGCGATGCGGTTCTCAACCCCGACTTTGCGCATTAACTTGGCCACATGGGCTTTGACGGTTCGCTCCTCAATGCCCAGAGTGCGGGCAATTTCCCGGTTGGACCGCGCCGCGACGAGCAGTTTGAGCACCTCTGTTTCCCGGGCGGTGAACTGGGTTGCGGCGGGAATTGCCGTCCGCGAGGGCCGGGTCGCGCGGTCGACGAAGAGGGAGAGTACCCTGCGTGGTGCCCAGATTGACCCCTGGTTGACGATTTCAATGGCTTGTTCGACCTGCTGCTGGGTCGCATTGGCTTCCAGGTAAGCCTTGGCGCCGGAACTGATGGCCTGCAGAATGGTTTCGTCATCCGCCTCCGGACCCATGACGACCAGCCGTACATCGGGACGTAAACCGTGGATGGTGCCCACAAGCGGCAACGGGAAGTGCTCCCCGTGCAGCCCTACCAAGGCCAGTTTGAACTCCTGGTCCGCCAGGAAGGCAGCCAGCTCAAACACGTGAAATTCGATGCGGGGATGATCCTGGAACAGGGTGACGAACCCCTGCACGCGGATGGGCTCTGGTTCCAGCAGAGCCACCCGCAAGCGGGGCGTGGTCTTACCTTGCTCTGGCATCACAGCTTGGGGAGTACGATACCTTGCTGCTTCTGGTATTTACCCTTTCGGTCCGCGTAGCTGACTTCGCATGGCTCGTCGGAACGAAAGAAGAGGATCTGGCAGAGGCCCTCATTGGCATAAATTCGAGCGGGCAAAGGCGTGGTATTGGAGATTTCCAGGGTTACGTAGCCTTCCCACTCCGGCTCGAACGGAGTGACGTTGACGATAATGCCGCAGCGCGCATAGGTCGATTTGCCGACACAGATGGTGAGCACGTCGCGAGGGATCTTGAAGTACTCCACCGACCGGGCGAGGGCGAAGGAGTTGGGTGGAATCAGTACCGTTTCAGCAGTGACGGTGACGAACGAACGCTCATCGAAGTTCTTGGGGTCGATGACGGCGCTGTTGACGTTGGTGAAGATCTTGAATTCGTCGGAAACCCGGAGATCGTACCCGTAGGACGACAGGCCGTAGGAGATAACCCCTTCACGCACCTGTTTCTCACTGAACGGGACGATCATGCCCTTTTGCGATTGCTCGCGAATCCAACGATCGGACTGAATGGCCATGCAACTCCTTGGGAAAAATTTACCGGTACGAGACTGCATCTTACGGCAGGTTTGCTTCCAGCACAAAATTGCCGCCCGGCGAAGCTGCTGGACCATACGGGAAACACGCTATACGATGGGGACGTAGCTCTGCCCATTGCAGTTACCTACACATCCCTCGGGGTAAAGGCATTGATTAAACAGGACATTATCCATCAAGTGATCGCCAAGACCGGGCTACCGCGCAATAAAGCGGAAGCTGCCGTCGACACCGTCTTCGAAAGCCTGAAGAAGGCATTGGCTTCGGGTGACCGCATTGAGCTGCGGGGATTTGGGGTTTTTAATGTCCGCCCACGAAAGACGGGCATTGGCCGCAACCCCAGAACTGGGGCCGAAGTGACCATTACTCCGGGTAAGGCTGTGCGCTTCAAGCCGGGCAAAGAATTACACTTGCTGGACTCGTAGCCCGGGCCTCATGGCAGCACCCACCACCGCGGGCAGCCCTTTGCTTCCGCGTCCTGTAGACCATTGGAAACCACCCCAACCTGTTCGTTGGGTGCCGGTGTGCCTGCTACTGGTGAGTATTCTTACCACCGCGAGCACGGGCGCGCTCCTGATGCAGAACTTCCGCCTGAACCAGCCACCTCTCGTTAACGAAGGTGACCTGATCCCCCTGCTTTGGATCTGGAAGCATCCTGCAGCGCTGGCGAGTGGGTGGTCGTTCTCGCTGGCCCTGCTGGGGATTTTGCTGGCTCATGAAGCAGGACATTATTTCTTTTGCCGGCGGCACGGGATTGTCGCCTCGTGGCCGTATGTATTGCCGGCTCCAACGCTGAGTGGTACCGCTGGGGCGGTGATCCGGATCCGATCTCGTATTCCCACCCGCCGGGCGTTGATCGAGGTCGGCATCGCGGGGCCGATTGCGGGATATGTGGTGGCCATCCCCACCACCATTCTGGGGCTCTTGCTCTCCCGCCCGGTGGTTGCCGGCACGGGTCCGGCGCTGGTGATGTTTCGCCAGCCGTTGACGGTGGCATTGCTGGATCGCCTGTTGGGGCTACCGAGACTGGAGAGCCTGCTGCCTCATCCAATCCTCATCGCCAGTTGGGTCGGGCTGTTTGTCACGTCGCTGAACCTGATCCCGGCTGGGCAATTGGATGGCGGCCACATTCTCTACGCGATTTCACCGAGGTGGCATCGCCGTGTCAGCTTGGTGGTGCCGCTGGTATTGCTGGTAATGGGGTTGACGCTGTGGACAGGATGGGTGCTGTGGGGAGTGATCCTGTTGTTGCCGGTCATGCGGCATCCTATGGTTCCAAATTTTCCGCGGTTGCCGCACAAGTACCGGTGGCTGTGCGTACTTGCGATTTTGTTGCTGGTATTGACGTTTCTACCCGCGCCGTTCGTTGGGGTAAGTATTCTCGACATGTTCCGCTAGTTCTTCCGGCTACATCAGGTTCACTGCATCCACATCGACAATCAAATTGCGGCGAGGAATCCCCAACACTTCCGCTTGCGCCAAGCCTGCCCGCAACATCTTCGCCAACGCCTGGCGGTTCCCGGCCTTGAGCAGTAGATGAAAGCGGTAAATCCGCTTGATACGCACAATCGGTGCGCTCGCTGGACCCAGCACCCTCACCTGATCATTGGGCATCGCCGCGAAACACTTGCCCAGAGTGGCTGCCCAACCGGCAGCTTCCTCCAGCCTTGGGCTCTGGATAATGATGTTCGTTAGCACCGCATGCGGCGGGTAATGCATCCACTTGCGGTACTGCATCTCCTTTTTCACAAACGCGCGGAAGTCATGCTGCGCCGCACACTGAATCGCATAGTGCTCGGGATAATAACTTTGCACCAGCACATTGCCCGGCAGCTCGCCGCGGCCGGCGCGTCCCGAGACCTGCGTCAACAACTGGAAAACTCGCTCCGCTGCGCGGAAATCCGGCAACCCCAGCGCATGGTCGGCACCCACCACTCCAACGAACGTGACACCGTGGATGTCATGCCCTTTGGCGATCATCTGCGTGCCTACCAGCAGGTTGATCTGCCCGCTGTGCAGGCGCTGCAGCAAGTGCTCCATATCAAAGCGGTTGCGAATGGTGTCGCGATCCATGCGGCCGATACGGGCATCCGGAAACAGCTCCTGCAGCCGTTCCTCCCCCTGCTGCGAGCCGGCGCCGAGGTAAAAGAGGTGTTCGCTCTCACACTTGGGGCATCGCTTGGGCACCGTCTTTTCGTACCCGCAATAGTGACATTTTAGCCGCTGGCCGGTCGGGCTCAGGACCGGCTTGTGATGGGTCAGCGCAATGGCGCAGTTCTCGCACTGCAATTTCTCTCCGCAAGCACGGCACAACACAGCAAACGAATACCCGCGGCGATTGAGCAGAATAATCGCCTGCTCGCCGCGATCGAGCGCCGCCCGCGCACGCTCCAGCAGGGCACGGGAAAAAATACTATCCTGCCCCGTCTGCTGAAACTCGGACCTCATATCCACCAGGTCCACGATGGGCAGCGGGCGACGGTTCACCCGCTCCTTCATCTCGATCAAGGCATACTTCCCACTCTCTGCATTGCGCCAGGACTCAAGCGACGGCGTGGCGGACCCGAGCACCACCGCAGCCTTGCTTATCTTGGCCCTCATCACCGCCACATCGCGCGCATGATAGCGGGGGATCTCCTCCTGTTTGTAGGAGGTATCGTGCTCCTCATCGACGATGATGAGCCCCAGGTCGGCTACCGGCGCAAAGACCGCCGACCGGGTACCGACCACGATGCGTGCCTCGCCTCGCCGGATGCGGTACCACTGCTCGGCGCGTTCATCCGGCGTGAGCGCGGAGTGCAACAGGGCCACGCTATCGCCAAAGGCGGAATGCAACTGCCCCGCCATCGCGGGCGTGAGACCAATCTCCGGCACCAGCAGGATCGCGGAACGTCCCTCTTGCCGTGCGCGCTCGAGCGCCGCCAGGTACACCGCCGTTTTGCCCGAGCCAGTCACCCCGTGCAACAAGCAGGCACCAAACTTGTGACTATCCAGTGCGGCCACGATGCTCGCCAACGCCGCCAATTGCTCATGGTTGAGTACATGCTGCGTGAGCGGCGAAGCGTTGGCCAGGTGAAACACCGCCGGCCTCTCCTCGATGACTACCAGGCCTCGCTTGACCAGCGTCCCTAAAGTACTCGCAGGTACTTCCAACTTGCGCAGGAGCGGAACCGGTAACGCACCTGCAGCACCGGCAAGCTCAGCAAGAATGGCGAGCTGATTGTCATTCAGCTTCGGCGGGCGAACATCGGCAACCAACACGGCGAAGCGCACCACGCGGCGTGCATCGCGCGGAGCCGCCTCTGTCTCGCGCGCCAGCCACTTCTTGCGCAGCATGCCAGTCAGTAATTCCGTCGTCGCCCCAGTGGCATGGCGCAAGGTTCCGCTCTTTGCCGGCTGCCCGTCGGAGAGGTAATCGAGCACTTTGTATTCGATGTCCTGTTCGTCGGCGGAACGGCGCGAGCGGCGGGAAGAACCCTCTTGCGCGCCGCTGAAGAGAATGGCCTGGCCCGTTTCGCTGATGCGATAGAGAACCGTGCGCCGAACCTCTGCCATGAGCGGTAGCATGCTGCGCAGCACTTCACCCAGCGGGGCAACGTAATACTGCGCGATCCAGGCCGCCAGCTCCATCAGCTCCGCGCTCAGCAGCGGTTCCGGGTCGAGGACCGCCTCGATTCCCTTTGCCTCTACGGGGGGAGCTTCATCATGCAGCCGGACGACCACGCCAATGAGCTTCTCGGTGCGGAAAGGCACGACCACGCGTCCGCCGATGCTTGGGTGGTCGGATTCTCCCAACTTGTATGTAAAGGCGCGGTCGAGCGGTACCGGCAGGACAACATCGCAAAACATCGTCATCCGCGGGAAGGAACAGACAATCCCAGCTCCGCCATGGCCAGTTTCAGGTCCGCCCAGGCTTCCTTTTTCTGCCGCGGATCGCGCAGCAAAAATGCGGGGTGATAGGTGACCACCAGCTTAGTGCCACGGCAGGTGTGGATCCGCCCGCGCAGACCGCTGAGCGAAGACTTCACCCCCAGCAAATACGTCGCCGCCGTTGAACCTAATGCAACGATCACCTCAGGCCGCACGGTGTCAATTTGCTGAAAGAGAAAGGGTGAGCAGGTGTTGGCTTCCTCCGGCTCAGGCGTACGATTCTGCGGAGGCCGGCACTTGACGATGTTGGCGATATACACCTGCTCGCGCTTGAGACCCGTAGCGGCGATCATGTTGTTGAGCAGTTGGCCGGCACGGCCGACGAACGGAAGTCCCTGCGCATCTTCATCCGCTCCTGGACCTTCGCCGACAAACATGAGGCGTGCATTCGGGTCGCCGTCGCCGAACACAATCTTGTTGCGATGGGCGCTGAGTGCGCAACGGGTGCAGTTACCAATTTCCGCCTGAATGGCGCGCAACGCTTCGGCGCGGCTCGGCGGAGCAACGAATGAGCCAACGGCCGGTTGCGGAGGGACAGGCTTGCGTGGGGGAATAACGGGCTCCTCTTGGGTAAGCTCGACCGGCTCGGGGTTGCTGCGACGATAGAAGTCGTGGATACCGAGGTCGCGAAGATACTGCAGGTGCGCGGCGATCGCCTGTTGCTGCTGCGGGTCGAGCGGCATGCTACTCCTGCAGTTTGGAGTTGCTCGACACCAGCCCAGTCTCCGCCATCACCGACACCGGACGGCGTAGCGCAACCACTTCATCCAGAATCCGGCTCGCCAATTCCTGCTTGGTCATCTCGGGCAATTCGATCGCGGTCTTGGTGGTAAGGAACGTGGCTGCGTTGCGATCGGAATCAAAGCCCAGTCCGGGCTTGGAAACGTCGTTCAATACGATCGCGTCGGCACCTTTGCGCAGGAGCTTGTCGCGGCCGTGCTCGAGCAGATTTTCAGTTTCGGCCGCGAAGCCGATCACCAGGGTTTCGGGGCGTTTGGACAGCACCACCTGGCGCAGAATATCTTCCGTGGGCTCGAACTCGATGGTGATGGGTCCGGTCCGTTTCATTTTCTGTTCCGCCAGCATGCGCGGCCGGTAGTCGGCGACGGCGGCAGCCTTGATGACGATGGTGGCCTGGTCGAGGCGGCTAAGAACGGCGCGGCGCATTTCTTCGGCAGTCACGACAGGAACCAGCTCGCAATTGTAAGGCGGCCGAAGGGACGAAGGCCCGCTGATGAGGATCACTTTGGCTCCGCGGCGCTGCGCCTGCTCGGCCACGGCATAGCCCATCTTGCCGCTGGAACGATTGCCAAGGAAGCGCACCGGATCGATAGCCTCGCGGGTGCCCGCTGCCGTCACCAGGACGGTTTCGCCGACGAGATCATTGCGGTGGTGGAGTTGGGCCAGGACGGCTTCGACGATAGCCTCGGGTTCCGCCAAGCGGCCGCTGCCGGTCATGCCGCAGGCCAGGGCACCCTTCTCAGGCGGCACGATCCTCACGCCGCGGCCTTCCAGGATCTCCATATTGGCCCGGGTGGCGGGATGCTCCCACATGTTCACGTTCATGGCCGGAGCGACGATGACCGGTGCCCGGGTCGCCAGGAACATGGTGGTCAAAAAGTCGTCCGCCAGGCCGTGGGCGAACTTAGCCAGGATGTTGGCCGTGGCCGGAGCTACAACCAAGGCCTCGGTGGATTGGGCTTCCGCAATGTGTTCGATCGAGGAGTCGAGTTCGGCGGTTTCACTGCCCGGTTCGGGCCAAAGCCCGGTGATCACTTTATGCCCCGTGAGCGAGGCAAAGGTCAATGGAGTGATGAACTTGCAGGCCGCGTCGGTCATTACGACGTGGACGTCGAGCGCTTGGCGTTGCAGGGATCGCACTAACTCCGCTGCTTTGTAGGCAGCGATGCCTCCAGAGACACCAACCGTGACCTTCATAGCTTGATTGTAGACCTGCCGCGGGGCTTGGCTACCCCATATTTCGCGGGACGTGAGTCTACCGCAGAGCTTCGGGGCAAAGGTCGTGGCAGGCCGAATCCCGCCAACAACAGCGCGATAGGAGGCACCCAGGTTTTGTCGTTTTCCGGGAAAAGCTAGTAGTCGGTGTCTTCCGGCTCGTGCCGGTGCGGGTCGACCACGATTTCGTCCGGTATCCCGTAGTGGGGTTGGCTTGCTGCTGTGACCTTGCCGGCGGCAATCTCTTCCTGCGCAACACGGCAAGCCTTGTTGGAACGGGAGTCAACCAGCGGCTGCGAACCATTCTGAAGTTGTCGTGCGCGACGGGCGGCCATCACTACGTAGCGAAAATTGCTGTCAATCACGTTCTCGGGTGTCATTTCTGGCTCCTAAGCATGCGTTGTATGCAAATCCAGCAGGCCGAACGAGGCAAGCACCGGATCGAGACGATCCACTGCATTGGCCTGTCGGCATTTATCGGCGAGCTGCATCATTCGTGCAGTTTCCGGGTCTTGCGGCGCTCCATGGCGCCTTGCCCGTTCCGCCAACACAATAGCTTTCAGGGACTCAACCGCGTAATCCAGCTTGTCGTTCACCAGGATGTAGCGGTATTGCCGGTAGGCTTCGATTTCTCCTCTTGCCTTGGCCAAACGGCGGGCAATTTCTTCCTCGTCCAGCTTACCTTCGGCGATGCTTCGGTTGCGCAACCGCATCTGCAACTCTTCGGGAGTGGGAGGAAGCACAAAAATGCTGACCGCATCGGGCTCGGTCTTACGTACCTGGGCCGCACCCTGCACGTCGATATCGAGGAGCAAATCCTTCTTCGCAGCTCGTGCGTCGATGAGGGACTGACGGGCGGTACCATAGTAGTTACCGAAAACGCGGGCCCACTCGAGAAACTCCCCGCGTTCAATCATCTCTTCAAATCGGGCCGGGGAGATGTATTGGTACTCGCGACCCTGCTGTTCCGAACCGCGCGGGGCGCGGGTTGTGTACGACACTGAGAAGTCGATATCCGTTACCAGCGAACGAAGCTGGTTCACCAGGGTCGACTTACCAGAGCCGGACGGTGCCGAGATGATGAACAGAATGCCTGCCACAGTGTTGTCCTAGATGATACAGGGGTCCGCTACGCTTGCAGTCCCGCACAAGTGTTATTCAAGATTCTGCACCTGTTCCCGGGCTTTTTCGATCTCCGATTTCATGCCCAGGCCCAAATCAGTAATTCGTTGACCATTGCCGCTCACCCCCCCGGTTTTAGACAACAGGGTATTGGCCTCCCGGTTCATCTCCTGCAACAGAAAATCCAGCTTCTTGCCCATCTCGCCGCCACCCTGCAGCAGGGATTGAAAGTGCTGGATATGTGTCCGCAAGCGGGTCACTTCTTCCTCGACGTCGCTACGCTCAGCGAGCATGGCGGCTTCCTGCAACACACGGTCCCGGTCTATGCCCACATTGCCGTTCACCAGGCTCGAAAGCCGTTGGCTGATGCGTTCGTAGTAGGCCTTCTGCACGTCCTGCCGCATGTGCGCCACCTGCAGGACGATGTTGTCGAGGCGGCTCATGGTGGCCCCCAACTCCTGCGCCAGGGACGCTCCTTCCTGCCCGCGCATGCGGTTCAAGGCGTCCACCAGAGCGCCGGTTTGCGTAGTCACGTCTTCTTCGAGCGCCTGCATCTCTTCTTCGCTGAAACGGCTCTCGCCGGTGAGCACACCGGGCAGGCGAAAGATCGCGTTCAGGTCCGGCTGCTGCTGGAGCGAGCTCTCGTTGGCCGCGGTGCGAAAGGCTGCGATGTACCCCTGCAATAGGTCACGATCGAAGTGTGCCGTGTTACGCAGCCCGCGCTCCAGTGTGAGGGTCACTTCCAGATGACCGCGTAACACTTTCTCTTTGAGCATCCGGCGCAACCGCATCTCCAAACCCTCGGCGCCTGACGGCAGGCGCATATGCAGATCGAGGAAGCGGTGGTTGACGCTTTTCACGGAAAGATTCCAGGCGAGCACTTCGCCGATGCGGCCGCTTACCCGGGCAAAGCCGGTCATCGAGTAGACAGGTGCGGAGTAGACAGGTGCGGAAGATACAGGGGCGTTCAAATCTCAACCTCGCCGCTCAATGCAGGTTCCAGGCTGGCCGCGTGCCCATTGCCGGGGTACTCGGCGGGATCCATGAACTGCAACTGGTAAAGACGCTGATATGTGGGAGAGACCCGGAGCAATTCCTCATGGGACCCGATGGCAGTGATGCGGCCTTCCTCAATGACGGCGATGCGCGAGGCCCGGCGTACGGTGGAAAGACGATGCGCGATGACAAATACCGTGCGGCCGGCAATCAGGTTGGAGAGTGCAATCTGGACCAGCGACTCACTCTCGGAGTCGAGCGCTGACGTGGCTTCGTCAAGAATCAAGATGGGAGCATTCTTGAGCAGAGCGCGCGCGATGGCAATCCGTTGGCGTTCCCCGCCGGAGAGACGAAAACCCTTTTCTCCGATCACGGTGTCGTATTTTTCGGGTAAGCGCTCGATGAAGTCATGCGCCAGGGCGGCCTGCGCGGAGGCGATCACGCGGCTGATGGGAATGCCCGCCTCACCATAGGCGATGTTGTTGCGCACCGTATCGTTGAAGAGGATGGTCTCCTGGGTAACGTTGCCGATTTGCCGTCGCAGCGAGGCCAATGTCACATCGCGCAGGTCGTGTCCGTCGATGTGAATGCTGCCCGCGGTGACATCGAAGAAGCGCGGGATCAGATTCACCAATGTCGATTTGCCGGCGCCGCTCGGGCCCACCAGCGCTACCACTTCACCGCGTGGGACAACAAGGTTGATATTTTGCAGCACCTGGCGTTCGCCTTCGTCGGAGCGGTAGTCGAAGCAAACATTTTCGATGCGGATCTCTTCGCGAAACTCTTTGAGCACAACGGCACTGGGCTTCTCGCGCACCTCGTCCTGCGTATCCATGAAGCGAAAAATCTCTGACGAGGCGCCCAGTGCCTGTTGGAAATTGTTGTAGAAGAGAGCGAACTTGCGCACCGGATCGTAAAGCTTGAAGACGGCAATGATGAAGGCAAAGAAGGTGCCGGCGGTGAGGGTGTGGCTCTGGATGCTGTTACGGCCCACCCACAGCAGCAAGGCGATGGCAACCGCGCCGATCGCATCCATCAGGGGCGAACTGATGGCCTGCGCCCGAACCGAGCGAAGGTTGGCTTCGAGCAAGCGGCGAGCAGCCTGCTTGAACCGCATCATTTCCCAAAGCTCCATATTGAACGCTTTGACTATGCGGTTGCCGGTGATGGTCTCGTGGAGAATGTTTTGGATTTCCGCCAGCTTGTCTTGTCCCTTGCGGGTGGTCTGCCGTACCTGGCGGCCGATCCTGCGGGCCGACCCGAGCACGACGGGAACAAAGAGCAGCAGAACCCACGCTAGCTTACCGCCTAGAACGATGACTAGGCCGGTCAGGAAAATAAAGGAGAAAAACTGCTGCAGTAATTCCGCCAGCACCGACGACATGGCATATTGCACGCGCTCGATGTCATTGATCAGCGTAGAAACGATAGTTCCGGTGGCATGCTGCTGAAAGAAGGAAACGGAACGCCGCAGGATCGCGTCGTAAAGATCATCGCGCAGATCGGTGATCATGCCAAAACCGGCGTAGTTCACCAGGTAGGTTCCGCAATAATCGAAGATCCCCTTCAGCAAGGTTGACATCACCAAGGCGAACGCGACAATGGTCCAGGCGTTGTGAAAGTGCGAGGGAACGATCTGTTGCAGACTAATACTGAAGCGCGGGCCGAGGAGCAGGATCTTCCGATCGGGTGCGTTCGGGTTGAGCACGCGGTCGAAGATGGGCCCGACCAGCAGGATGCGGAAAGCATCGAGAAGGCCCACACCTGCCATGAGAATGACGGAAGAAAATGCCTGCAGCCAATACGGCCGCACATATCCCACCAGGCGCAACAACTTCCTCAAGCACAAACCCCGAAGGTGCAGCGATGCTGGGAACGCATCCAGCTATTGTAATTGCCCGGAGCTACCTTGCCCATCTCGCAGCGGAGCTTGGGTAGCAAAGCCTTAAAGGTCAGTGAGGCATGTCCCGGTGCACGGCTTTTACGCGGTAGCCCTCCTTGGCTAACCGCTTACGCACCTCCTCGGCAATCATCACGGAGCGATGCTGACCGCCGGTACACCCGAAGGCCACCGTGAGGTAACTCTTGCCCTCTTCGATGTAATGGGGCAGCAGAAAAAGGAGCAGCTGCGTAATCCTGTCGAGGAATTCTGCCGTCTGTGGGAACTCACGAATGTACTTCGCCACCTTGGGGTGGCGGCCTGTGAGATGGCGAAATTCCTGCACGAAATGCGGATTCGGTAAGAACCGCACATCGAAAACCAGATCCGCCTCCAGCGGCACACCGTTCTTATAGCCAAAGCTGATCGACGAAACCAGTAGGTTCTTGTCGGTATCGCCGCGCTCAAACTTCTGCAGGATGTAGGCGCGTAGCTCGTGCACGTTGTAACTGGAAGTGTCGACGGTCACATCCGCAAGATTGCGGATGGGGTCGAGCAGTTTTCTCTCGGCGTGAATCGCGCGCACCACCGTTTCCGTTCGACCCAGGGGATGAGGACGCCTGGTCTCAGAGAAACGCCGCACCAGGGAAGGGTCAGAAGCGTCGAGAAACACGACCGTCGTCGCGAGCACTTTTCTCACCTGGCGAAGGATCGCGGGAAAGCGATCGAGGTGTGTGCCCTCACGCACGTCGACGACCAGGGCCGCGCGATTAATTTCCGCCGACTGACGCACCAGGTCCGCGAATGCGGGGATCAGCTCCAGCGGCATGTTGTCGACGGCGTAAAAACCCAGGTCCTCAAACGCCTTGAGCGCGGAGGCCTTACCCGACCCGGAAAGGCCGGTGAGGATGACCAGTTCCGAGGCAACCGCGGGCGCCGCCGCATCTGGCTTTTTCGCCGTTTTAGAAGCCTTTGGCTTGGTCGCTCGAACCTGCTCTACGGGAGCGCGTCTGCGTGGCATGGGGTCATCGTAGCATTCGCGAGACCCCGGATAATGTGGCTAGATGGACCAGCGGCCGTTCTGCAGCAGCGCCTGCGCTTGTTCCTGCAACACAGGAGGTGAAAACAGATGCCCCTGGCCGAGGTCACAGCCATATTGCAATAAGGCGTCAAGCTGTTCCTGGCGCTCGATGCCTTCGGCCAGCATGCTCACTTCGAGCGAGCGGCCAAGATCGAAGATGGTGCGCAGAATCGATGCCTGCTTGCCCGGGATAGGGAGATAGGCGATGAGCCGGCGGTCGACCTTGACAAGATCGATGGGCAAGCGGATGAAGTGATTCATGGATGCCAGCCCGGCGCCGAAATTGTCCAGCGCGACCCGGATTTTGAGATCGCCGATACCCTTGAAAATGGCCAGCGCCGATTCCGCATCCTGGTTCACCGCGGCCTCAGTCACCTCCAGGCGCAACTGCTGCGGTGCAATCTTCGATTTGGCTAACAATTCACTGAGTAAGGGAAGCAGTTGGCTGTCCCGGAACTGGCGCGGCGAGAGGTTCACCGCGATGCTGGGCGTTTTCTGGGGGAAAGCCTCCGCCCAATAGCCCAGTTGTCGGCAGACCTGCTCCAGCACAAACTGGCCAATCGGCACAATGAGACCCGTGTCCTCTGCGATGGGCAGGAACTCCTGCAGCGGGACAAGATTGCCGTCGGCCCGGCGCCAACGCAGCAGCGCCTCAAAACCCTCGATTTCGCCACTCGTCAGCCGGTAAATGGGCTGGTACCAGACCTCGAATTCCTTCTTCTCGAGCGCGCCCTTGAGCTCCTGCTCCTTTTTCATCTGCGCCGCGACATGCACGTGCATGGAGCCGTCGAAGACTTCGTGGCGAGCGTGCCCATTGGCTTTGGCCTGGTACATGGCATAGTCGGCATCGCGCAAGACATGTTCCGGGCTGGTATGGTCCAGCGTGCCGAAGGCGATTCCGATGCTGGCAGAAACAAAGACCTCGTGACCGTTGACCTCGACCGGCAGGCAGATGTCATGCTGGGCGCGTTCGGCAATCCTGGTCACATCGGAGATGTTGGTGACGTCCTCGATGAGAATGGCAAACTCATCGCCGCCGAAGCGGGCTACCGTATCCTCGGGCCGGAAGCAGGCCCGCAGGCGGGCGGCCATGCGGATGAGCAAATCATCCGCACTGGCATGGCCCAAGTTGTCATTCACCGCCTTGAAGCGGTCCAGATCGAGAAACATCACCGCGAAGTTCAACTGGGAATGACGCTGCTGTCGAGCCATGGTGAGTTGCAGCCGATCGAGGAACAAAGCACGGTTCGCCAAACCCGTCAGCGGGTCGTGCATGGCGTCATGCTGCATGCGGGCATCTGTCTGTTTGCGGTCGCGGATATCGCGATAGCTGACGAAATTTCCAACCTCGATGCCGGCCATGCTGATGGGAGCCGCAAGGATCGACACATCGATCAACTCGCCGGACTTGTGCAGTCGCACCGTATCCATCGACGCTCGGCCATGCAGTTGCATGGTGTGCTCAAGCATGTCGAACTCGTGCCGGCGGGTTTCGGGAATCAGAATGTCATAGGTGTTCTGACCGAGTGCTTCTTCCGCACTGTAACCGAAGAGCGTTTCAAACTCGCGGTTGATGTGCAGAATCTTGGAGCCACGCGTGATCATGATGGCTTCGGGCGCGGAATTCAGGAGCTGCTCGAGGAAATTGGAGGGCGAACCTTGCTCGGCCCCAGCTAGTCCCTGGGCGGACGATGGTTCGGCGTTGCGCTGGGAGCGTAAGGCAACAATCAGCAGTTCGGGTTCGGGCTCCACGCGTAGCATGCGGAAGCTGCCCCGTACCGGGACCGCGGCATCGAGCGGCGTACGCATCTGGCAGATGAAGTCGGAGGAATACGCCTGGGTGCCCGAGCCGAAGACATTTCCCGGCCCGCGCTGTGTCTTACCGGACTGCGCGTAGGCAAACCCGGGAAACTGCCCGCGGAAGAGGTCATCGACCGGAACCACGGAACCTTCCTCCAAGTGAAGGATGTCGCGCGCCACCCGATTGGCGTACACGACACTGCCGCCGCGTTGTACAAACACGTAGCAGGGCAAGGCTTCCAAAAGTAACCTTTGCTGGGCCGTTAATGCGGCAACTTCAGCTTCTGAATTCATAGTCGGATCGTCGCAGCGGAGAGCACCCACAGGGTTGAGTATCAAGGCCGCTTTCCACGCTGGAATATCCCCTGAAAGAAGTACCGGCAGACTCCGAGGTCGCAGTTACTTAAGGTCCTGAGCGGGCAGGCAGGCAAGGCCAGACAATTGAGCACTACGTTTGCGACAAATCTTGCACCGTGGCCTTAAGGCGCTTCGATCAATTCCATCTTGCCGTCGCGCTTTCTATGCAAAACCTTCACGTTACCTTCGTTATCGCGAAAGACAAACACGTCGCGGTCGCGAAATTCTGCTTCCTTCACCGCTTCTTCGAGCGTCATCGGGCGCAACGCGACGGAGTCGAGCGAACGAACCACGTGCGGCTCGGTGATCGGCACGCGCGCAGGAAACGAATGTACCGTTACGGGAATGGCAGGCTGGGCGTGGCCTTTGCCGTTGCCATTGGTATGACCGGATTTCGCCGACTTGCCCTCTGCCAGACTTCCCCGGCCGGTGCGTGCGACCGCCGGCTCTTCCACCAGCTTTTCCTGCTTGGGCTGACGCTTACGGGTGCGCAGCCTGTCTTTGTGCCGGGTGGCCTGGCTCTCCGCTTTGGCCAGCGCGTCGTGCAGCGCCGTTTCCATACTGGAACTCGATTCGCAGAGGGCCACCAGTGTGCAGGCACGCGTCTTTATGGTGACTTCTGCAATCTGGCGGTATTTTTCTGCGGTGAGAACAACGTGAGCGCTGGTGATCTTGCCCAGAATCCTGGCAATCCGCTCAACACCCTCTTCCGCTAGCGTCCGTAGCGGCTGCGTGATTGCCACCTGCCTGCCCGTGCATTCAACCGGCATGCTGTACTCCCCCGAGATGCACGATTCTATAGCATTTTGAAGAATACGGCTGCTCTCTGGTGTCTGATGTTCCGATAGTGGCACCCATCGGTCGTGACGACCACAGGTTGTTAATCGCGAACGCGTCGTTGATGGGTGCTGGGAATGCGTAGATCTTCGCGGTATTTGGCTACCGTGCGGCGAGTGACTTCGATCCCTTGCGCTTCCAGCATGCTGGCGATTAAATCATCCGTCAACGGCTTGCGCGGATCCTCTTCATCAATCAACTTCTTTACCTTGCGCTTTAACAGCATCAACGGAGTACTGCCACCCTCAGGACCGTGGACACCCTCAGAGAAAAAGAAGCGCAGCTCAAAAACGCCCTGCGATGTGTGCACATACTTGCTGGAAACCGCGCGGCTGACCGTCGAAGGATGCACCCCGATCTCTTCTGCGACTTCCTTGATCATCATCGGCTTCAGCGCATCGACGCCACGCTCCAGGAAGTCGCCCTGGCGGCGCACAATCGCTTCGCAGGTGCGCAGGATCGTGTTCTTGCGCTGCTCGATATTGCGCATCAACTGCAACGCCGAGCGGTAGCGCTCTTTGACATATTCCTTGACGTCGCGTTCCGTACCCTGCTGCGAGAGCAGCTTACGGTAACCGTGGTTGAGCCGCAGAGTCGGCAGGTCTTCTTCGTTCATGACCACGACGAACTCGCCGCCGCGCTTGACGAAGGCGACATCGGGCTCGATGAGCCGCGCATCGGAGCGGTTGAAGCGCTGCCCAGGCCGGGGATCAAGGCTGCGAATAAAGTCAATTGCATGTTGAATCGCTTCCGGCTGAGCACTCAACACCTTCGCCATTTCCCGCAGGTCGCGTTTCTGCAACAGTCCCAGATGCTGGTCCACGATACGGCAGGCGAGTGCGAAGACCTGCAGCCTGTCTTCCTGGGTTCCTAGGCCGGCATCCACGTGATGGTCTCGCTGGCGCGTCACCTGCAACTGAAACTCGCGCCGTTGCGCTTCGATCTGCACCAGCAGGCACTCGCGCAGAGTGCGTGTCGCCACCCCTACGGGATCGAGATTCTGCACCAAGTGCACGGCTTCGGCGAGCAGTTCTGCAGCCGCGGACGGCGCCGCTCCGGGAGCAGGTTCATACTCGCGCGCGAAACCAGCGAGCAGCTCCTCATCTTCGGCCAATAGGTAGCCGTCCTCATCCAGGTTGCCGACGACGTACTCCGCCGCGCCGCGCAGATCCTTGCTGAGGTTCAGGGAACCCAACTGCCAGAAGAGATGATCGGTCAGCGTGCTGGGTTGGGAGAGAAAGTTCTCGAAGGATGGCTTATCGCTTTCCTCAAAGCCGTTGGGGGTGCGAAAACCGGGGTCGAGGTAATCCTGAAAGTAGGAGCCGAAGTCGATTTCCTCGAATGGGTCGCGCTTGTCGGCCTCTGTCTGAGCGGCCGTTTCTTCCAGGCTCCGGTCACGCACTGCTTCTTTTTGCGCCAGGTCGTCGAGCAGCGGTACCGTCTCTTCCAGCTCCTCCAACACCGGGTTTTCCACGATCTCGGTGTTGATCAGCTCCTTCAACTCGAGCTTGTTGAGCGCGAGCACACTGACCATCTGCATCAGGCCAGGCGTCAGTATCTGACGTTGCGCTACTTTCAAGCTAAGTTTTGGTTGCAAAAGAGCCATAGATTCTCACCGCATCAACAATCGCTGCGGCCTTAGTTTACCTTCTCTGCGGCCGGATCGTTGCAGCCAATTCCGGTACGTTGCCCACGACCAGCCTTGATGGTGGTTACGTTGGTGCAAAAACGCGCCACTTTAGTTCAGCGAAAAACCCTCGCCGAGGTAGACACGGCGCACTTCAGGATCTTTGCCTAACTGCTCCGGCGTCCCGGTGCGGAAAATTCTTCCTTCGTTGATGATGTACGCCCGGTCGGTCACGGAGAGTGTCTCGCGCACATTGTGGTCGGTGATCAGCACACCAATTCCACTGGCTTTCAAATCAAAAATAATTTCCTGCAGATCCAGCACCGCAATGGGGTCGATGCCGGAAAACGGCTCATCGAGCAGGATGAACGAAGGCTGGATGCAAAGGCAGCGGGCGATCTCAACCCGGCGCCGCTCACCGCCGGAAAGCGCATAGCCGCGCGTCTTGCGTATGTGCCCCAGGTTCAACTGGTCCAATAGCTTCTCTGTCCGCGTGCGGCGCACTTCCGGGGCCAGCGATTGAACTTCGAGCACGGCAAGGATATTTTCCTCTACCGTGAGCTTGCGAAACACCGATGGTTCCTGGGGAAGGTAGCTGATACCGTATCGCCGCGCCCGCAGATACATCGGGACCCGCGTAATATCCACTTCGTCGACGAAGACCTGTCCGGTGTCCGGGGCGATCAGGCCGACGATCATGTAGAAGCTGGTGGTCTTGCCCGCGCCATTAGGACCGAGCAGACCGACGACTTCACCCTGGCAAACTTCCAGGTTGACGCCTCGCACCACCTGCCGGCCTTTGTATGACTTGCCGATCTCGTCAGTACTAAGTTTTTGCATTCATCTGGCGACGCGCGTCTGGGTTACTGCCTGCGAATCACCGCCCTTAACGATGACGCTATCATCGCGATCATTGAAAATCAACGCGTTACCCGTAACGGTTCCGCGCGCCTGATCACTCAGCCGCGGCGGGGCGGTGTTGCTGCCCGTGAGCAGAAATTTTCCGTCGTCTGCGGTGTAGGTCAGCTCCTCGCCCGTGCCCTTGCGGCCCGGCTGCTCCAACTGCACCGCGCCCCGCGCCACGATCTTCGAGACCTGACTGCCTTGCTGATCGGACGGTTTTCCCGATGACGGGCTGAAGTAGACATCCATGAAGCTCGAGTGCAACAAGCCAGCGGAAGTCTGAGCGACCACTCCACCGCTGAAGACCGCTTTGTGATCGTTCGCGGCATAGAGGAGCGCGCTGCTCTTAAGACGAACAACCGTGGTCTGCCCGGGATGCGCGGGTGCCGGTTTGCCCGGGTTACTGCCGGGCGCACTGGTGAAGACAGCGTTGACAGCTGAGGCATCCGCCTCCGGACCATGGGCGGACAGGGTGCCATGGGTGCGGGAGATTTCCAGCAAGGGCGCGGTGATGGAATCGCTTCCCTGCCATAGACGAGCCGGCGCATCCGCCTTGCCGAAAAAAGTGGTGACATCCGTCGCGTGATCGAGATGGGCGTGATCGGCCACGACATGGACCGGGCCTGATCCGGCAAAGGACACGCCCGGCTGTTGTGCAGTGGCCTGGCGATAGGTCGCTTTGACGCCACCGGTGGCGTTGGCATTGCCGTTGAGGCGCTCCACCTCGATCCCAGCCGCGCTCAGTTCTCCGTTGGGATCGTGGATGCGGGGATCGCCGGTGAGCTGCACCCTCTGCGTGGTGGCGTCGTAGTCAGCGTGTTGTGCGGTTGCTGTGCTGACCGCGGGCGGAGCGTTGCCCGCTTTGTCGGAAGGCGCCGCCTCCTGGCGCAACGTGACATTGCCGGCCTGCACAGCGGACTGCAACTGTGCCGCTGGCTGCGCCCCTCCCTTGGTCTGTGGCGCGGCGAACGTCATCAGCAGGCTGTCGCCGGAGCTGCTTTGCTTCTGCCCGTTGGGGCTGACCATGACCAAACTGGTATGCCCGGTGCCCCGCAGGCTGGAGAGTACCTCGCCATCCGCCAGGGTGGCAAAGAGCTGATCGCCCTGGACGGTGTCGTCTTCCGGTGGCGATTTGGCATAGATCGTGTGTACGTTCAACCGCGCTCCACCTGTCGCTAGTATGTGCTGGGCCATGGGACGGCGATCGGGCCCGGGGACAAAGTCGATATCGACTTGGGTGGCCCCCACTTGGCGGGTGGTGGACTGGGGCGGATTTTGTTTGGCCCTGGCCGCAGCGGAAGGTGCCGGTGGCAGCTTTTCCTCATCCACAACCGAAACCGCATCGCGTAGCTGCGCGTGCTTGATGGTGGTTTGCGGACCGCCAAGCAGCAGTGTCGCCCGCGAGGCGGAACCATGCAACAGGCGAGCGTCCGTATCGGAAACGTAGAGTAGGCCGCCATCCAGAACGGCCTGCTGCGGTTCGCTTTTCGGCCCCAGGTCGATATGCGCTTTGCGGGTGTTGATACGCTGGCCGTCGCTACCGGTCAGAATCACGTTTCCCTGCGCCTCGACTTGGTAAGCCGACCCGTCGGTGCGGAAGCTGACGGTTGCCTGGTCAGAGGAACTGTGGCTGTCGGCGTACTCGGTGACGTCCTGCACCAGGTAGAGCAGCCGGTTGGTGCGGTCATATTGCGCGTGGCGGGCACGGACGACCAGCGGCTTGCCATTTACGCTGGAATCAAAGGCCACATCCGAGGTGAGCACGATGACTCCCGTTTGCGAGTCAAAATTGGCGCCAATTGCGCTGCCGGCCGCCTGGGTCAGGTGAAATTCGATCTTTTCCGTGGTGCTCGCCACGCCCGTCTTCTTGTTAAAGACCAGGCCCGAGGTTTTGACGTGCACCGTGTCTTTATCGCCGCTCTCCTGAGATGGAGAGCCGGCCGACCCCTGGAAGTCGATCTGAACTTCGCCCGTGGCACGCGCGATCCCGTTGACTGGGTCCCAGTCGAAGTCGCTGCCGTAGATGCGGTTGGCGGCGCTGCCCTGGGCGCCGTAGAGGGTAATGCTGACATCGTGCAGCTCGGCGTGGCCGCTGTTTTTGAACTGCACCGCCCGGGCGGCGTGCAGGGTGTAAATGGTGTGTCCTCCGCGGGATTCAGAATACGTAAACCCGTCGGTGGACTGCTGGATGCCGGAGTTCAATCCGTCCGGCAGGTCTCCACTGAAATGGCGGCCTTGCCAGCGCCCGTACACGAAGAAGCCTGCGATAGCGACGACCAGAAGCCCGGCCGCCAGAGCGATCCAGGTGCGCAGGCGAGCCGTGGTGACAGGCATATGCTTCATCTTCTCACTTTCGGATCAGGCTTTAAGATGGTGAGATGGCTGACCGGTTGTACCTGAGTTTGTGGTTTCCTAATTTTCGTCTCACCGCGCTCGCGCCGGCGCTGGTTTCGGTGATAAGGCAGTTCGGCGTGTCGCGGGTGCACGCCGCCGCGGCGTACCCCATCTCCTGGAATGAACCGCCCTTCTATCAGCGCATTTACGAAGAGGACGAGGTGCAGGAGTCAGCGCCGGAGCGGGCTGTGGTCGAGGCGCTGGAGATTCTGCATGACGACTTTGCCTACGAATTTGAAGTGAAGTGGGACCTCTGGGTGCCGGAGAGCGTGGGCGGTCTGGATCCCCTTTGGAAACAGGAATCGTCGGTGGTTCGTGTCGTGGGCTTTGGTCCGCAATTTGACGAGGGAGCCTACGGGCAGAACGGGCAGGTCAGGGTGGATTTTGGGCTGGATACATCATTTCTGCTGGAAGAAATCGACCTCGACGAGATCGGCGCCGAACACGTCAAGCGCAACGTGCAGAAGCTGGTAGAAGTGACCAACGCGATCCAGGAGAAGTGTGGGATCAGCAGCCGCCTGCTGTGGTCGGATTCCGGCGAAAACCTGGCACAGAAACTAATTGCCCGCCTGCAGCGGGTGAACTGAGCCGTACCCTTCGCAAGTGCCTCTGGGTTTCGGATTCGATGCCAATGAGGTCCCAGCCCTTACGGGCTGGGGCAGTGGGTTGATCGTCTGGTGTTCGTTCGAACGCCTAAGCCAGGTCTACTGGATGTGAGCTACGTGCCCGTGGCGCACATCGGCTCCTCGGACCCAGAAAATGACGTCCTCCGCCATATTGGTGGCGTGATCGGCAATCCGCTCCAGGCTGCGGGCGATGAACAACAGGTTCACAGCGGAACGCGCCGCGCTGGAATCCTGCGCGATGCAATCCAGAAGTACACCCTTGGCTCTGCGATTCATCTCGTCCACCGCGTCATCCATGGCCAGTACGGTCGTGGCCAATTCTGCGTCGCGATCGGCGAGCGCCTGCAAAGACTTGCGCACCATCTCCATCGACAATTCGGCCATGCGAGGAATATCCACGGGAAAGTTGCACGGATGGCTGCTGGCCAGTTCCTCGGCCAGTAAGGCAATCGTCATCGACTGATCGCCGACGCGCTCCAGGTCAGAGTTGATCTTGATGGCAGCCAGCACAAAGCGCAGATCGACTGCCATGGGCTGTTCCATGGCCAAAAGATCCAGTGCCATCTGGTCGATCTCCCGCTCCGAGCGGTTGATGACGGCTTCGTTGATGCGTACCTTGGCGCAAGAGGCAAGCTCCCCGCGGCAATGCGCGTCGAGCGCAAGGCGGAGAGTCTGCTCAGCCACACCAGCCATTTGGAGAAGGCGCTCGCGCAGGTTGTCGAGCTTCTGGTGAAAAGAGATTCGAGTCATGGGGTTAAGCCCTCCTGAGAAGAATTCTCCCTTTTGCCGTTTTGTCAGATGTTCGCTGCTAACCAGTCAACTAGAGGAGTGTCCACACCGCCGGTTGCACCCATATAAGTGCAACTAATTGCGATCCGTTCCACATAATACCGCGGTTTTAACATTCTGTTAACACAATTATGTTGGTGAAGAGGTTACTTCGGAGAAGTCCGCAATGTGGGAAAAGTCGCTCAACACGGCCGCGATCAACGCCAACCGGTTACGGCGGAGATGGGCCTCCGGCGCCATGACCATCACCTTGTCGAAAAAGCCGTCGATGGCCGGCCGCAAAGTCGCAATGAACTCCAGGGCTTGCTGGTATTGCTGTTGCCCACGCAGCGCTTCCACCTGCGGGGCGACACGCGTGGTTTCGGCGTAGAGGTGTTTCTCCGCCGGTTCTATGAGGTCTTGCGGAGCAACCGCCCCCTCAGGCTCAGGAGCCTGGCGAAGGATGTTCTTGATCCGCTTAAAGGCGGCGGAAACCGCGACCATGTCGTCCGATCCGCGGACCTGGGTCAGCGCCTGCGCGCGAGCAATAGCATCCGGTACTGTGGTGAGCCCGGTTGAAAGCACCGCGTTGACCACGTCGTAGGCAAAGCCCCGCGTGTCACGGAGGTAAAACTCGAGGCGCTCTTTCAGGAAGCCGAAGATGCCGCCAGCCTTGCCTGCTCGCGGTAAAGACTGCAAAGCCAGGCTCTCCAAGCCGGGCAAGGTAAAGGTCAGGCCGGATTCGGCGAGAATCCTGATCACCCCATTCGCTGCGCGGCGCAGGGCAAAAGGATCTTTGGAGCCGGTCGGCTCCAGGCCAATAGCGAACATCTCGGCGATGGTCGCCATACGATCCGCCAGGCCCAGGACCTGACCCTCCACGGTTTCCGGGGCGGGGTCGTACTGCGAGTAAATGGCCTTAGCCACCGTTTCACCCAACCCCTGGGCCCGGGCGTAGAGACCGCCGACGATGCCCTGCAGCTCGGTGAACTCCTTCACCAGTTCGGTGGTGAGATCTGTCTTGGCCAACAGGACGGCCTGTTCGAGAGCCGCGTGATCGAGAGCCACGGTAGCGCTCAGGGCCTTTGCCATGAGGAGATTACTCTGTGTTTTGTCGAAGTAGCTGCCCAGATCGCGCTGAAAGGTGACAGTCCTCAGCTTCTCAACTCTCTGCTCGAGCGGAATTTTCTGGTCGTAGTCCCAGAAGAAACGGGCGTCGTTAAAACGGGCGCGCAGCACGCGCTCGTTGCCATGGCGGATGATGGCCATGCCGGCGTCATCCACCTCGGTGTTCAGCACGGTGAGAAAATGCGGCGCCAACGCGTGCTTTTCGTCCTCGACCGCAAAGTACTTCTGGTGGTCGCGCATGACCGTAACCAGTACTTCCTCGGGCAGCGCCAGGTATTCTGGCTGGAAGTTGCCCGCCAGCACCGTGGGCCATTCGGTGAGATGGGTCACCTGCTCCACCAGCGCCTCATCCTCGCGCCAGCGGGCGCCGGGGAGGGCCCTGGTCGCTGCGTCGAGCGCCTTGCGAATCCGGTGGCGGCGGGCGGAGACATCGGCAATAACGAATGCAGTGTGAAGGGTCGCGAGATACGATGCGGGACGATCGATCGTGACCGGGCGGTCGCCGTAGAGCACACGATGGCCATAGCTGACATTGCCTGCGCGGACGCCCGCGAACTCGAGCGGCACCACGCTGGCGTCGAGCAGGCAAAGCAGCCACCGCAGGGGACGTACGAAACGCTCCGGCTTATTCGGCCGCCAGTACATGGTCTTGGGCCAGGCCAGCGCGGCGACTTCCTGGGGAAGCGACTCGTTCAACACCGTCTCTGCGGTTTGCCCAGGCCGGAGCTGGATCGCGGAGGCGTATTCGCCTTTCGGGGTCGTGATCTTCTCGAGCGCGGTGACCGGTACGCCGGCTTTCTTGGCGAAGGCGTGAGCGGCTGGGCCGGGTTCTCCATTGGGGAAAGCAGCCTTCCAGGAGGGGCCGGTCAGTTGTTCCTGAGAATCCAATTGTCGGCTGAGTACGCCTTCCACGCGCACGGCAAGCCGTCTTGGGGTGGAGTAGCTGGTGACGACCGCGGCTGCATCCAGCAAATGCGCACGGGTGAGCGCGGCTTCGACGCGACGGCCCAGATCAGCTTCCGCGGCAGCAATCATGCGTGCCGGTATTTCTTCCAGACCAATTTCTAATAACAACTCAGGCATGTGATTCCGTAGTCTGCGCGAGCATGCGCGCGTAAGCCTTGGCGATGCCGACGGCCAGCGTGCGGATGCGGGCGATGATGCCGACGCGCTCGGTCACGGAGATGGCGCCTCGCGCATCGAGCAGATTGAAGAGATGGGAGCACTTGAGGCACAGATCGTAAGCCGCCAGTACAGGAAAGTTTTCGCGGCTCAGCAGTGCCTGGCACTCGGCCTCGTAGAGGCGGAGATGCTCCCAAAGCTTCTCCACATCGGCATCTTCGAAGTTGTAGACGGAGAACTGCACTTCTTCCAGATGACGCACCTCGCCATAGGTGACGATGCGCGGGGTACGCGTCCAGACGATGTCGTAAATGGAATCGACGTCCTGCAGGAAGGCGCAGAGGCGTTCCAGGCCGTAGGTGATCTCCGCTGAAATGGGATCCAGGTCGAGGCCGCCGCACTGCTGAAAGTAGGTGAACTGGGTGACCTCCAGGCCATCGAGCATCACTTGCCAGCCGATACCCCAGGCGCCGAGGGTGGGTGACTCCCAATTGTCTTCTTCAAATTTCAGATCGTGCTGGCGAAGGTCGATGCCGATCGCAGTCAGCGACTCCAGGTAGATCTCCTGTACGTCGACCGGGGGCGGCTTCAGGATCACCTGCAACTGGGTGTGCTTGAAGAGGCGGTTGGGATTTTCACCGTAACGGCCGTCGGCGGGACGGCGGGATGGCTGCGCGTAGGCAACGGAAAACGGGCGCGGGTCGAGCACGCGGAGAAACGTCTCCGGCGACATGGTGCCGGCGCCTACTTCCACATCATAGGGTTGTTGCAGTACACATCCACGCTCGGCCCAAAAGGTTTGCAGACGAAAGAGGAGTTCCTGGAAGGTAAGAGCGTTGGAAACTTGCAAAGCCACGGTTGGATTCTAAACCAGGGTCTGTTCAGCTACACTGGTGCCCCCATTCATTCGAGGAGGAATTTGCAATGCAAAGTCGGATTGTCGGCACCGTTCTACCGGTTCTTGAGTTCACCCTGGACCCGAACGACTGTGTGATCTCAGAAGCGGGAGAGCTTTCCTGGATGAGCAGTTCCATCCAGATGCAAACCCACACGCAGTTTGGCGGAGGCGGGGGCTTCTTCGGCGCTCTGAAGCGGGTGGCCGGGGGAGGAAGTTTGTTCATGACGGAGTACCGCGCCATGGGCGCGCCGGGGGAGATCGCGTTTGCCACGCGGGTCCCGGGGCATATTCAGCCGGTGCAGGTCGGCCCGGGACTGGAATATCTGATTCACCGCCATGGCTTCCTTTGCGCTACCGCGAACGTGCAGCTCGGCGTTGGTTTTCAGCAATCGCTGGGCGCGGGCGTATTCGGCGGGGATGGCTTTCTGTTGCAGAAGGTGACCGGTCAGGGCGCTTGCTGGATCGAGCTGTCAGGCGAGCTGGTGGTCAAGGATCTGGCGGCAGGTGAGACGTTGCGGGTGCACCCCGGCCATGTGGGCGCGTTTCAATCGAGCGTGGCTTTTCAGATCACCAGAGTTCCCGGGATTAAAAACATGATCTTCGGCGGCGATGGGATCTTTCTGGCTGCGCTGACGGGGCCGGGACGCGTCTGGCTGCAGACGCTGCCGATCGCGAAGCTTGCGCATCAGTTGATGCAGTACATGCCGTCGGCGACTAGGGAGCGGACTGAGGGCGGAGTGGTCGGCGGTATCGTAGGTTCCCTGTTGAACAATGGGTGAGTTGCGAGTAGCCCCGATTTGGGGTACCCCCATATCTCGCTAAAGGATGGCGACATTTAGGAGCGCCCTCAGTCCGGGCTACTGGATGTTTTTTGAACTTGGGTTCTACCCGCCCAGCCGAGCCAGCGCTGCGGATGTTGTCAGCTTTCGCTCCAGGTGGCGTTCCAGGCTTTGAATGGCGAAGCGGCGCAGATCGGCTGCTCGGTTTCTTGGCCAAGCCTCGCCGGCAAGGGCGGACGCAGGGGCACGGAAAATGCGCAGCGCCAAGGCGTGGGAGTCGGCCGACAACATGGCGGCTTGAGTGGTTCGGTGTTCAGCACAGACCAACCCGTCCTGCGATGGATGAAACCATGCGGGCTGAGCGGCGAGCGATTCTCCACCTACCAGACATCGGCTCAGATCGGGAAGCCAACCCATTAGCCGCGTGACCCAGAGCGCGAAGTACGTCACCGGCATCCAGATGCAGTCGACCCTGGTCTGCTCCAGCACCGAGAGCAGCAACCGGAACACCAGATCGTGAGGATCATGGTCCGGCAGCGTTTGCTCGAGCACTTCCGCGAAGAACGCCAACGCGGTGGCGCGTCCGTAATCCACGGGCTCAGCCAATGGGGAGTGCAGAATCTCGAAGGAATCGAGACGCACTAATTCCTGGCTGGGCTTCTCCGCGTAATGCGCCCGCACATGCGTCATGGGCTCGAGCGCGCCGCCAAAGCGGCGCCGCGACTTCGCGGCTGCTTTGGCGACGCCCTTGATTTTGCCGAAATCCCGGGTGAAGAGGGAAACGATTTGGTCGGCTTCATGAATGGGCCAGGTGCGCAGTACCACCGCTTCCACCTGGTGCGCAATCATGCGCCGGCCGGCCTAGCGGCCGAAGTGGGTGGAATTTTTGTCCGCAAAATGCGCCCACTTTTCGGGCAGGTCATCTCCGGCAAAGATCGCCGATACGGGACACACTGGCACGCACGCACCACAGTCAATGCACTCCACCGGATCGATGAAGAGCTGGTCGGTCTCAGAGTACTTGCCTTCATCCTTCTTGGGATGAATGCAATCTACCGGGCAGGCATCGACACAGGCGGTGTCCTTGGTTCCGATGCAGGGTTCTGCGATCACGTAAGTCATAGGTTTCGATCTCCCTGAAGGCGATGAAGTCAAAAACGAATTGTACAGCAGGATTATTGCCGCGCTAGGCGTCGCGCGGCAAACTCCGCTGGAGTCGGCACCGGCTCGACCCCGCGACCGGCAAACATGTCTGCGAAGAAGCCCAGAATCTCGTCCGTGACCAGCCCGTTGGTGGCCATCACTTCCTGGCTATCAAGACGAAACGGCTTGCCATCAAAGCGCACCATGGCACCGCCTGCCTCGGTGACCAACAACGCGCCGGCAGCGGTATCCCAGGGGTTGAGATTGAATTCCCAGTAGCCTTCCAACCGTCCCGCAGCGCAGTAGGCCAGGTCAAGCGCCGCAGCGCCCGCGCGGCGCACTCCATGCGAACGCAACGTCAGCTGCTGATAGAAGTGAATGTTGGGGTTGGCATGACGCTTGTGGCTGGGAAAGCCGGTGGCCAACAAACTCTCCGACAAATGCTGGATCTGCGAAACATGCAGCCGGCGTGCCGGCTCGGAGTTCGTCTGCAGCCACGCTCCCTTGCCCTTCTCGGCAAGAAACAGTTCGCTGTGGACAGGGTCGTACACAACACCCGCGACCAACTCGCCATCCTCGTCCGCAGCCAGCCCCGCAGGCCGATGCTCGAGCCCTAGGGAGACGTTGAAAAAGGGAAAACCGTGGGCAAAATTCGTCGTGCCATCCAACGGATCTACGTACCATCGGTACGCCTGCTCCAGACCGGAGCGCGTGCCTTCTTCGCCAAACACGCCGTGATGGGGAAAGGTCGCCCCCAACCGGCTCACGATCAGTTTTTCGGAGGCCCGATCGGCTTCCGTAACCAAGTCGACGTCGCCTTTGTATTCCGTGGTGACACCGCGATCGAAGTAACCGCGCAGCAGTGCGCCGGCCTCGAGCGCAATGGCCGCCGCCCCCGCGGCAAAACCCAGATCAAGATGCTGGGGAAAATTCTTCAACGTGCACGTCTTTCCTCACCGTTGACGCCGCGCGATGTCTCACGCTGGCCGCGTTCGCTAATCGTGCGGATCTGGTGCTTATAAATAAAAAGATTGGGCCGTCCTTCGCGGGTGACGCGGATCATGGTGTCGTCAAAGTACTCGATCCATCCGGTCACACTCTCCCCATCGCGCAGCTTCACCGTGACCCGTACCTGCTTTTCGCTGAGAAAACGAAGATACAACGTCTCCTGGCCAGTTTCGCCGAGAGGCGGCGCTTTCTTGCTGCGCCGGGTTGGAGTCTGGCTTGCCATATTTTGCATGATAGCTGCACAGAGAGATGCGGTTATCGGGGTGAGTGGATGCACTCAAAAATCCACATGGGCCCGGACCCCGGGCACGACGACCGGTCCGCGGTCTCGATTGTAGCCCGGATGATCAACATACGAGAGTTGCACCGCCATATACAACCCGCTGACCACATGCGCGGTGTAGTAGGTCTCGCTGACGAGTTCCCGGCCATAGTTCAGGCGCCCGTCGCCCAGGATGAATCCAAGGCCGCCCAGGGCGAGGTATTGCTGGTGCTTGCTGCTGATGCCGCCGGTTTCAAAGGCGGAGCCGATGCGGTCGAGCTTGCGGCCCCACGCGTCGCCGGAAAGATCGGCGCCGACGGCGAAGGTACTGTTCATCTCGGTGTAAGCGAAGGACTCGTGCTTTCCCTCGTTCCAGCCGGCACGCATGAACGCGCGAAAATTGGCCGGCAGCTCCTGCTCCATATTGATGCCGAAACCCTGCTTCAATGTTCCCTGGTGACGGTGCAATGTAATGTCGGGAACCCGATCGACATGGTCTTGATAGCCGAGGATCGCTTCGCCGTAGTCGCCCATGTTGGCGTGGTTCAGATACGCAAGGGGACGGATGTGGGTCTCCAGCCCCTGGAACCATGACGGCTTCCACTCCAGTTCCAGGTTCTCGGCGCGGGCGCGGCGCAGATCCGCATCGAGGTCGGTCCCGTTGGCAACGGTGGGCATGAGCGCTTCCCCAAAGCGAACTTCGAGTTTGGGCCCGGTGTAACTGAGAATAGCGGCGACCGTATAACCACGGGTATTGGCGGCATAATCGTACGCGCCATTGTTATCGATCGCCCAATTGGTGAACTGCAGATGACTGTCACTGCCGACGGCGTTGGTGTCGAAGAAATCCACCATGCCGATCTTGCCCATGACGAATTCAATCCGTTTCCGCGGGAGCGACCGCTGCAGGTAGAAGGGATTCGGCGCTTCCTCCACCCGGTCCGCGGTGAGGGGAATGGTCTCGTGGATAAAATAGCGAGCCGCGTACACGCCCTGGCCGAGTGACGGATTGCGCACTACGTCGAGGTTGACGAAACCCGCTATGCCAAGGGCTTCGCTTAGTCCCTTGCCCCCAGCCTCTTCTGCGTTAAAGACGAACTCGGTCCAGCGCGTAAGCTTAACCCCGGTGTACAGCGTCATTACCCGGGACAACGCGGTCGTTTCCACCCGGCTCTGGAAGCTGTTGGCTGCTGCGTAGGGAGAGTGAAAAGGAGTGTGGGCCTGAAAGATGAAGTTGGCCTGGCCGGAGATCCAGATGCGGTCGGCAATGAGATGGTGCGAAAAGACTGCCGGGTTCTCCTGGTCGTCGGACTGGTCCGCCTCTCGCTGGTTAATATGCGGCAGCGATACCCGGGGTGCCGGCGGGGTTGCGGCTGGTTGAGTTTGCGGTGACTGCGGAGCGTCGGGCAGGTCGGCAGCGAACCCGGGCAGGCAGAGCAACAGAACACACAACGATGGCCAGGGGCGCATCAAACGAGGGTAATTGACGTGACATTCACAAATGTCACGGAGACTTTAATTCTTACTGCTGCGGTGCGGGATAGTATCCAGGGCGATTGCGGATCAGATCGCCGTTGCCAGAGAGCGGCCCGCGAAGCTTCACGGAAATACTGCGAAATTCGCTGCCCAGGTGGTTGGACGGATAATAGCCCAACAGATATTGCGTTCGCAGGTCTTCCGAGAGCTGGGCAAAGGTCTTGTCCAGCGTAGACGAATCGGCGTAGTAGTACTTGCCCCCGGTCTCCTGGGCCAGCGTAATGAGCGCATGTTCCCCCGCCAGATCGCGGCCGGCACTCGCCTCGATAGGCACGTCGATAATGGGGTAGACCATCACTTCGCCGCGAAGGGCCTGTTCCAGCGCCATATCGTAGGTGGTGCCTTTTACGGTATTGCCGCCGTCGGAGATGATCACCAGCACCTTGCGCCCGGTCCTCGGTGCCAGGCTTTGCGAGGCCAGAAACACGCCGCTGTAGAGTGCCGTGGCGGAGCCTCGCCCCATGTCGTTCAGGCCGCGGTCGACGCGATTGGGATTGTTAGTGAAGAAGACCACCTCGCGCACGTTGTCAGCAAACTCCATCAGGTCGAGGTGATCGACTGGGCGCAGCAGCGAATGAACGAAATGATGGGCTGCGTACTGCTCGAGGCTGAGGTCCTTATGCACGCTGCCGCTGGTATCGATGGCCAGCACGATCTCGAGCGGCAACTCCGACTGGCGCTCAAATACGGCGATTTTTTGCGCCTTATCGTCTTCCGAAAGCAGGAAGTCGTCCCGCGTCAGGCCGGGCACGGGAGCTCCGTGGGCATCGGTCACATTGACGAAGACATTTACCAGCCGGACGTTCACATTAATGGTGGGCGTCTGCGCCCGGGCGCTTGCGGCACAACAGGCAATCAGCAGGCAACAGAATCTCTTCACGTCTTCGCTTTCCTCGATACCAGGTCAGACGGAAAGGGCTCGCCATCCGCCCACACGGCCCCGTCTTCGAAGTGTTCCTTTTTCCAGATGGGTACTGTCTTCTTGAGGGTATCGATGAGCCAGCGGCTAGCCTCGAAGGCCTGGGCGCGATGGGCAGAGGCGACCACAATCAACACACTGGTTTCGCCCACGTTGAGTTTTCCCAGGCGGTGGACGATGGCCACCTGGCGGACACCGTGGGCAACCACCGCTTGTTCGGCGAGCCCTCGCATTTGGGTTTGCGCCATCTCTTCGTACGCTTCGTAGTCGAGGTAGAGGGTGCGGCGTCCGCGCGTGTTATTGCGCACGATGCCGTCGAAGACCACCACGGCTCCGTCCTCGCCCTGCTTGACCGAGGCGACGATGGAAGCGGTGTCGATGGGGTCACGCACCAGGGTGACGGAGGTTGATCCTCCGCTCACGGGCGGCAAGAGGGCGACTTCATCGCCGTCGTGTAGCTGGCAATCCGCAGCAGCGTAGTTGCGGTTTACGGCAATGGCGAGGGTTGACCAAAGCTTGGTTTGATGTGGCAATAGGGCGTGGAGCACTGCGTCTACGGTCGCTCCGGGAGGCAATTCGAGGGTCTGGCTTTCGCCCGTCAACATTTCTTTCAAGACTCCGAAGAAGAGGACCGTGACACGCATGGGAACAAGGATAAGACATGAGGTTAGACTCGGCTGCCGGCAAAACGCACCCGTAGCCCCGAATCTGGGTGCCCCATACCCCCGGATTTCCTGTGGGCACATCGGGGCCAATGAACCTCATGCGGCTTTCCGTGCAAGAAAGCCGCACACGCTGTTGCCCTTCGAAGCCTCAAGCAGGAGATCCGGGTATCTCGCCGTCTTTTGGCGAGATGTGGGAAAAGGAACGAATGATGGGGGCGACTCCTGAAAGTCTCCCCGGCCGTTGAGATCTCTATGTGAACACCGGTCAGTTCCCACATCTCGCCAACGGCAGGCGAGATATGGGGCACCCAGATTCTCACATCCTCAGACCAGAACCGGGATGTCGGCCACGCCCGCGGTACCGAACACCTTCCGATAACGCGCAACTTCGGATTTGAGCCCGGTGGCTTTGGAGTAGTTGTCGGAGAGTTTCACCGCGGGGCGGCCGTCCGCTTCTGTCATTTTGCAGATCAGGCTTGCGGGATGGAAGCCGTTGCGCCCGCTGGGATGGCAACCCCGAAAATCGTTGGTAAGGAGCGTGCCCCAGCCGGCGCTGAAGCGAATGCGGCGCCCGGGGGTCCATTTGGCCTGATCGTTGAAATCGGCGCCGCTGCGAAAATCCTGCGGCGTCAAGCCGGGCGCCATGCTGCCCATAAAGTAGGCGTGAAGGCCGAGGATTTCCTCCACATCCATCGCGTCCGAAGCAATGATCAGTTTCTGCCTGGGGTCTCGTCCCCGCCGTTGCAGCCAGGCAATGTACTCGTCTCCCGCGATGTAGGGATCCTTGCTGTCGATGCGCTGCCCGGTCCAGTCGGCGGTCCACTCCGGGGCACCGGCGAGAAATTGAGTGGTGCCGTAGGTGTCAGGCAGCATGATGCGAATCTCGTGTCCGTAGCTGCTTTGCCAGAGTTCCAGAATGCGGTATTGCGAACTCTTCAACTCCTCATCACTGGTGGACATGGCGGCCAGCGCCATGGGCAGCTCATGCGCGTTGGTGCCCACCGCTTCCAGGTTGTGCTTGTATGCCAGGTAGGTATTCGAAGTGCCGGTGAAATGCTCGCTCAGAGCGGTGTTCAGGGCCATCACGACATATTCCTGCCAAAGGAAGCTGTGCCGGCGGCGGGTGCCGAAGTCGGCCACGCGCAGTTCGGGAATGCCGGTCAGCCGCTCGATCTTGTTCCACAGCTTGGCCTTGGCCTGGGCAAACAGAATGTCCAGTTCGAACTCGCTCATGCCCTTGTACGCGGCGCGGGTTTTGAGCTCGTTGAGGATGGAGAGGGCGTAAATCTCCCACATGGTCGCCTCCGTCCATAGCCCGTCGAATTGGAGGTGAAATTCGCCATCACGGATGCTGAGCCGGTACCCGGAGAGGCGAAAGCCGTGTCCCAGCCACTCAATAAAGTCAGGTTCAAAGATGCCGCGGCGGCCGAAGAAGGTGTTGCCGGCGAGCCAGATCAGCTCCGATTTCAAAAAGCGCAGGCTGCGCACGTGCTCCAACTGCTGCAACACCTCTTCGCGGGCGATGACATCCGCCAGGCGAATGGAGGATGACCGATTCGTCACCGAGAAAGATACCTGCGTGGTGGGGAAATGCTTCCAGATGAACTGCAGCATCAAGAGCTTGTAAAAGTCGGTATCCAGCAGGGACCGCACCACCGGATCGAGGTCCCAGTTGTGGTTATGTGCGCGCTCCGCGAAATCAATTATCATCGATTTTTATTTTACTTGGACAAAAGAAAGGGCCCGCTGGTTGGCGAGCCCTTTGGATGCTTCCGGCAGCAGTCTTAGACTTCTGCGTGTTCGATAATCGTCTCTCTTACTGCTTCATCCTTCTTCTCTTCGCTGATGGACTTAGGCAGCGCGACCGCCAGTACGTCTTCGATGCGGCTTGCGTAGTGGATGCGCACTCCCTCGATCTGATCTGCGGTCAGATCCTCTTCAACGTTCTGGCGATTTTCCGCCGGCAGGATGACATCCTGCACCCCGGCACGCTTGGCAGCCAGGAATTTCTCCTTGATGCCGCCCACTGGTAGCACGTTGCCACTCAACGTGATCTCACCGGTCATCGCGGTCAGCGGATGGACTGCCTTATCGGTCATGAGCGAAACCAGGGTGGTTGCCATGGTCACGCCGGCCGACGGGCCGTCTTTGGGAATCGCTCCCGCAGGCACGTGGATATGAATATCCAGGTCCTTGGTGAAGTCCTCCTCGAGTCCCAGCGAAGCAGCGTTGGAACGGACCCAGGTGAGCGCGGCCTGCATCGACTCCTGCATGACCTCGCCAATCTGGCCGGTCATTTTGAAGCCGCCCTTGCCCTTCATCCGGTTGGCTTCGATGAACAATACATCGCCACCAGCCGGTGTCCAGGCCAGGCCGACCGCTACGCCGGCACGCCGGGTGCGCTCTGCCAACTCGGTATCGACACGTACCTTGATGCCGCCCAGGAACTCCTGAATCACGGCCCGGTCGACCACCAATGTGCCGGTTTTGCCTTCGGCAATGCGGCGCGCCTGCTTGCGGCATACGGTGCTGATCAGCTGCTCGAGTTTACGAACGCCGGCTTCGCGGGTGTAGTGGCGCACGATGTAGCGAACTCCCTCTTCCGGGAATTCGATCTCCGGCGCCTGACCTTCCTTGGTCTCGATACCGTTCTCTTTGATCTGCCGCGGTATCAAATACCGGAAGGCGATGTGCGTCTTCTCCTCCTCGGTATAGCCGGACAAATCGATGATCTCCATGCGATCCCGCAACGGCTCCGGGATCGGATCGAGCATGTTCGCAGTGCAGATAAACAGCACCTTGGACAAATCGAACGGCACATCGAGATAGTTGTCGCGGAACGTGTTGTTCTGTTCCGGATCCAACGTCTCGAGCAGGGCCGACGCCGGGTCGCCACGGAAGTCGCGGCCGAGCTTGTCGATCTCATCCAGCATGAAGACGGGATCGTTGGTCTCGGCACGGCGCAGCGCCTGCATGATCTGGCCGGGTAACGCTCCAATGTAGGTACGGCGATGGCCGCGGATTTCCGCCTCGTCGTGCATGCCGCCGAGCGAGATACGCTGGAACTTGCGTCCCAGAGCGCGCGCAATGCTGCGTCCGAGCGAGGTTTTGCCCACGCCCGGAGGTCCGACAAAGCACAGGATCGGGCCCTTCATATCAGGCTTCAAACGGCGCACGCTCAGATAGTCGAGAATGCGATCCTTCACCCGCTTCAGGTCGTAGTGGTCTTCGTCGAGAATCTCCTTGGCCTTGGAGATGTCGACTTCCCCGCCCGTAGATTTCGCCCACGGCAATACCGCCAGCCATTCCACATAGTTTCGGGTCAGCGAGTAGTCGGCCGCCATGGGAGACATCCGCGAGAGCCGGCTTAGCTCCTTGGTCGCCTCTTTCTTGACCTCGGCCGGCATGCCTGCTGCTTCGATCTTCTGCCGCAGCTCCTCGATGTCCTTCTGCCCTTCGTCGAGCTCGCCGATCTCCTTCTGGATCGCCTTGAGCTGCTCGCGCAGATAGTAGTCGCGCTGCGATTGCTGTACCTGGTCCTGCACTTCAGTCTGGATCTTGTTGCGCAGCTGCTGAACTTCGGCTTCCTTGGCCAGGTGCTTATTGATGCGCTCCATGCGCAACATCACATCCGGTGTTTCGAGCAGTTCCTGCTTGTCGGTGGTGGCCAGGAACGGCAGCGAAGAGGCAATGAAGTCGACCAGACGGCCAGGATCTTCGATATTGAGAGCGATGGTCTGCAACTCGTCGGAAAGTGTCGGAGAGGTGGTGACAATTTGCTGGAACTGCGCGATCACGTTCCTCTGCAGCGCTTCCAACTCTGCGCTTCTGCCGGGATCGACCTCAGGGATGTGATCGACGGCAGCCATCATGAACGGTTCCAGCTGGGCAAATTCGCCCAGACGAACGCGTTCGGTTCCTTCAGTAAAGACAAAGAGGCTCTGGTTCGGCATCTTCACCACTTTGTGGACGGTGGCCATGGTGCCGACAGAGTATAGGTCGCTTGGTTGCGGGCTATCCATGCGTTCGTCGCGTTGGGCGACGACGACGATGGTCTTTTGCTCGCCAAGGGATTGGATCAGTTGGATGGAGCTTTCCCGTCCAACCGTCAACGGCAAAACGGCGTGGGGAAACAACACCGTGCTCCGAACCGGCAGGATCGGCAAGACCCTTCCCTGGGAGTCGCTATACTCCCGCCGGCTGGGGTCGGTCGGATTGATGATGCTTAAAAAATCGCTCGCCATGAGTATCCTTCTATCAGATTATCGACTATAAGATGCATCAGCTTTCATAAAGTCGCAAAACGCCACCCTAAAGTACTCATGGAAGGCTGGGTGCGGCCGGATAGCGGCCAAATTCCTTTACCAGACTGCACTGTTCTCGGAGCTGCTCCAGCGCGATGCTGGTGGCGGCCGGGTCCGAAACCTGGTAATCCACGTAAAAAACGTACTCCCAGGGCCTTCCTGGAACCGGGCGGGACTCGATCTTGCACAGGTTGGTATCGTGCTCGGCGAAGGCCTGAAGCGCGGCAACCAGCGTTCCGGGGCGGTTAGCGACTGTAAAGGCGATGCTGACCTTGTTGGGGTCGGGCGCCTGGCGGAGCTGGGAAGCTCTGCGAATAAGGAAGAAGCGAGTGAAATTCGCCGCGTTGTCTTCGATCCCGGCGGCCAGTACTTCTCCGCCGTAGGTCTCAGCGGCCTGAGCGCTGGCAATCGCCCCGGTATTTTTCAATCCCTGGCTCAGGAGATGCTTCACGCTACCCGCGGTGTCGTAGAAGGGAGTGGGCGTCAGGTTGGCGTGTTCTTGGAAAAACCGCCGGCATTGCGCCAGGGCTACCGGGTGAGAGAGCACGTTGCCAATCTCCTCCATGCGAGCCCCTGGTGTCGCAATGAGGTTGTGACGAATGCGCAGCAGCGACTCGCGTTCGATCTGCACCTCCGATCGAAACAGTAAATCGAAGTGTTCGACCACCGACCCGGCGAGCGAGTTTTCGATCGGAATCACCGCGGCGTCGACGTCGCCGGTCTCCACAAGTTTGAAAACTTCGGGTGAGAGTGCACAGGGAACGACGGTAGCCTGCGGTTCCATTTTGAGTGCGGCTTCGTGACTAAACGACCCGAACTCTCCCTGGATGGCGATCCGCATCTGTACCCCGGAAACTTATTTTGATGATACGGCAACCAACATGTGTATAGACGCACCAAAGTACAGCGTAGCAACACTTTCCGGTAAGGAGAATAACGATGCTTTGGACGATTTTTTTGGTTCTGCTGGTACTTTGGCTGGTTGGCTTTATTGGATTCCACGTGGTCGCGTGGTACATCCACATTCTGCTGATTATCGCGCTGGTTGTCTTAGTCATTCAGCTGATAGGCGGCAGACGAGCTATATGACGCATCGTAGTTAGACAGGTGCCTGTGCCATCGCAGGCAAGGAGATGTATTTATGAATAAGGACCAGGTGACTGGAAAAGCTGAACAGATTGCGGGCCGCGTAAAACAAGGGGTTGGCGAAACGATCGGCAATCAGAAGTTGGCCAACGACGGCGTAGTCGACCAGGTAAAGGGTGCAGCGAAAGAGACTTGGGGCAACGCTAAAGATGCAGCCAACGTCACCGCTGACCGTCATCGTACTGAAGCGGAGAATAAGGCAAACGAAACGCGCGCAGGCATTCGTGCCAAGGTGGATGATGTGCACGACAGCGTGAACGATCGGATCGATGCCCACAAGGTCAGTGAGCGGGCTAAGACAGCCTAGAGAGTGCAGGTACTCACGAGAGAACGCACCCCGCATGGGGTGCGTTCTTTTTTAGTGCGGAAGACGGACCAGAAGCGCGGCTGCGACGAAGAAGAAGAACACCATCGAAATAACGCCATTCAAGGTAAAGAAGGCTGCGTTCAATCGCCGCAAATCGCCGGGCGAGACGATGAGGTGCTCATACAAAAGTAAGGCTCCAACTGCAGCCACGCCGACCCAGGCGATAGTGTTCAGGTCGAATAGTTTTACCAGCCAAAACAGCAAGCCAAGCATGACAATGTGCATGGCGCGCGCGAACCAAAATGCTCCGGAGATTCCCCATTTTGCCGGGATGCTGTTGAGTCCGGTACGGCGATCGTGCTCCATGTCCTGGCACGCGTAAAGAATGTCGAAGCCTCCCACCCAAAAGAGGACAGCAAACGTCAGCACGATGATGCGCGGATCGAGGGAGCCGCGGATGGCGATCCATGCGGCGGATGGAGCCATGCCCAGCGCCAAACCGAGCACCAGGTGCGACCAGCGGGTGAACCGCTTGGTATAGGAGTACAGCAGCAGCACCACCAGCACGATGGGCGAAAGCAGAAGCGTGGCGCGGTTGAGCTGGGACGCCGCCAGGACGAACGCCAGAGCCATGACCAGCGTAAAGCCGCCGACAAACCTTCGACTCAATATGCCGGCGGGAATGGCGCGGGCTGCGGTGCGCGGGTTGGCAGCATCGATCTGCGCATCTGCCCAGCGGTTGAACGCCATACCCGCGGAGCGCGCGGTGACCATGCAGACGACGATCCAAAAGATCTTGCCCCACGGAGGCCAGCCACCGGCCGCTAACATTGCTCCGCAAAGGGCAAACGGGAGAGCAAAGATGGAATGCTCCCATTTGATCATTTCAAGAGTGATGCCGACATTGCGCAGCAAGGCCATACCCCAAGTTTAACTCGGGCCGACTGCACCAAGCCCAGCTTCTAAAATGCCCAAAATGAAGATGGCCCGCGCTAAGCGCGGGCCACCTCAGCTCCGACCGCCGGCAGCTACTTCTCGCTTCCGCTGGCCACCTGCAGGTTGTTGGTGACCTTGAAGACGCCGGGTACGCTGTTAGCACGGATGTTGGCCGTGTCCTTGTCCGCCTGGCTGATAACCACGCCGTTCAGGGTCACGTTGCCGTTCACCACCGTAATCCGGATCGGCTGCGCGGGATCAATCGCGTACTTGTTCAGACTGGGATACCCGTAGATTGCCCGATATACCTGCATCCGGGTACGGTCATCCATCGGAGACACGGGATCGACCGAGATGTTGTTAACCACATCCTGGACGCCCCTGAAATGACTGGCGAGCGAAACCGCGGAATCCGCCGCGACCGGTCCCAGGGCGTTGCCGCCGAGCGTCACCACTCCATCCTGCACCGTCACGCTGATGGCGTTGAACGCATTTCCGTAACCGACACGGTCATATTGCAACTTCTTGACGATCGCCTGCTGCAACTGCGCGTCGGACATTTCGCCCGCTCCCGCAACCTGCAGCTTGTTACGTACGGCGACCACGTTCTTTACCCGGTGCACCTTCTTATCGATTTCTTCCTTGGTGGCGAAATCGTTCACGGTGCCTTCCAGGTCCACGATTCCGTTTTTCACGGAAATCTGCACACCTTTAAATTTCTTTAAATTATTCTGCAGCTCTGCCTGGATGTTGTTATCGGTTTGCGCGCTCTGTCCAATCGCATACGACATGGGCGGAGCTACGATTTGAGAACCGGAAACCAGAACAGCAGCGAGTGCCAAAACGACCGCATGGGTTGCTTGCTTCATTTCTATCTCCTGTTTCGCATTGGTTTGCGAATCAATTTGCTTATATGAACACTGACTGTAGGCCCTGGTTGCACATCCCTGTTTACTACGACTGCAAAATGGCGTCAACGATAGCGCTTGTGAACTTTCAGTACAAGGCTGAAGACCCCCGCCTCGTCGCGCACCGCGAGCACAGAGACACTCTGGGTCACATCCACCTGGGCCTGAATAAGTTGCTGCGCAGTGGCGTTCACGTTGGTGGCATATGTTACTTGGACGTTACGCGACAAATTCTGCTGCACCGTAATGCGCGCGCTTGAGCTGCCGATGGTGCCAACGTACGTGGGGTCGATCTTGACGCTGCCACCACCAAAGAGCTTCTGCACCCGGCTGCCGACCGCGGCATTCAACGCGCCACCCAGCAAAGCGTTCGTAGTGGAGTCGGCTCCAACCGACTGCTCCTGCTGGGAATACAGCTGCTGCTCCTCCTGGGTACGCCCCAACGCTAGCAACGAAATGACATCCGCTTGCGGCAGCGGCGGTTCGGAACGGAAGGTCGGCGTCAGCTGGCTGGCGTTGCCGTGCAATCCGATCGTCACATCGTATTCCTCGACCCGGGTGGTGGCATCGATGTCGATGATGGGCTCGATCTTCACCGGGTTGGTGAAGAAGATCTCGCCATGCTGCAACCGGTAGGTCGTGCCGGCAAAATTGGCGGTCCCGTCGGTGACATTAATGCGACCCAGAATGGCCGGTTGGGCTACTGTACCCCGGATGCGCAAATCCACACTGCCTGCCAGCTGGGCGTAAGAATTCTGAAAATCAAGCTGGGGGGCCGAGAAGAGATGCACATCGAGCCGCACATGGCTCGATGGAGCGTTGGGATCTGGCGGCACGTTGGCCGCCGGATTGGGAGCAAAGCTGGCGAAATCGACGTTGGGCCCAATGATGAAACGCGTGATCTGCACGCTTCCGCTCAACAGCATATTGGTCTGCGAACCCTGCAGATGCAGCGTGGTATCGGCGGTGGCGCTAATCCCGGAGTAGCGAACCCGAATATCTTTTCCGGTCGCCGTGAAATCGCCGTAAATGCCATTTTGATAGGTGAGAAAGCCGCCCAGTTTGAGCTGGCCGCCACCGGTGGTTCCCACCAGATCCTTCACTTCGAGGCGGTTCTGATCAAATACCAGGTTGCCGTTCAGCTTGCTGATGCCGTTGGGCAGATCGTTGAGTGCCAGCGCGACGTTCGTTACGTGCAGTGCGCCCGCAAACGACGGCTGCTTTAGTGTGCCCCCGGCATTCACGTTGAAATCTACGTGGCCGGAGGAGGTGATCTCGGGATCGAAGGTCTGCGCCAGTTTCATGTTGATAGCGCCGATCGCCGTCACCGACAACGCCTGCTCCCCCATCAGTTGGGCGGACCCGGTCACGGCCACATCCGTTTCCGGCCCGGTGATGTGAGCCTGGGTCAGACGAAGCTCTCCATTGTGGAGCGCGGCGCGAATGGGGCCGGCACTCTGCAGATTCATTCCCTGCAGCGTGACCTGGAACTGGTTGATCTCCGCATCCCCGTTGAATTTCTCCGGCTGGCGCAGAGGACCGGCGACGCGAACCGTCCCCCCAATGGATGAGTTCCCGCTGACGCTTTGCACCTGATAGGCACGGAGGAAAGGAGCGATATTCAGGTTGGTGAGCACCAGGGTCGCCTGGGTAGGAAAGTCTCCGCGCAGCGCTGTCTGCCCTTTCAGTTGGAACTGCGCCGAAGCCAGGCTGCTCTGCGCGGTAAAGATCGCGTCCGTGCCGTGGGTGGTTATCACCATCTCCAGCGCTCCGGCTGCCTGACCGCCAACCTTGAGATCGCGCAGATGAACACCGGCCAGCACCGAGGGTTCATCGAAGGTCCCCGAGGCGTGGGCATCGAACTTCAACGCGCCGGTCAGAGAGAGGCGGGGATCTTTGGGCTGGGGAAGGTGGGCCAGCTCAAAGTTGGTGCCGTCGAGGTTGGCGAGAAATTTGTTGCTCTGCAGGTTGTAAGTGCCATTGCCGATCACCGTTCCTCCGTTAGTGAGGAAGGTGACGTGGGTAAGATTCACGTCCTGTCCTGCCAGGCCCACGGTGGCGTTCAGGCTCTGGTACGGCTGTCCGTCGATGGCGCCTCCCATCACCGCTAGGGTGGCGCCGCCGTTCAGATTGCCCAGGGTTCCCCCGGCATGCGCATCGAAACTCACATTGCCGGTTACGGGCGCATCCTGACCGGCCATTTTGAGCAGGTCGGTGAGCGAGGCATTTTGCACCCGCGCGGTCGCGGTCACAGGAGATTCGTCGTCGAACGTTTGCCGGCGCTTGCTGAGGCGATGCGACTGAAGCTCCCCTGAAGCATGAATCACCGTCTCGCCCCGGCTGAGGGTCGCTTGTTGGACCTGGATGAGGCTCGAGGAATAGCCACCCGTCGCATCCAGGTGATCCCAGGTGATCATTCTCGGGGCCGGAGGCGTCTTCGAGCCCGGCACTGGGATGGCGAAGGCGGTGAAGAAATGGCTGGCCGTGAGATGACCGTGGAAGGAGGGATCGGCGATCGACCCGTCGCCCACACCATCGAAAGTCGCTTCGCCCTGGATGAAGACGGGCAGACCGGAAATCCCCAACTTCCCGACGCCCAATCCCAACACCTTCAGCACCTCGTCGAACTCGCCTAGGTTGCGGTTGACCACGTGCACAGCAAGATGGGACGACTCGTTCAGCGGATAAACTCCCAGCGAGCCGCTGACGGTCAATGAGGTCGCCGGGCTATGTGCCTCCAATTGGCGAATCTCTACCCGGCCGTTGCGTTGGAAATACCTGGCATCGACATTTCCGCTGAGCGGCAGCTGGCCCGGCGGATTGCGGTCGGGAGCACTCATCGTCAACAAAGCGGCGATGGTGAGGTCATCGGCGGCGCCGGTCCAGTCGATATTGACGGTGCCTACTCCGGTGGTATCGAAACCGTATCTGCGATATCCCGGGTCGGCGAGACTGTCGAGGATAGTCGTGAGCCGCACTCCATTTACCCGGGTGCGAATGTTCATCGTGGGGCGATCGGCCAATTTGGGAGCATTATCGGCCGCAGTCCAGTGAAGGAAGCGGACCGCGGCATTGACCACCCCGCCCTCCCGCGGCCGGGCGACCAGGTCAGGAAGCACGATTTCGTCCGGCGTAACGTGCAGGCCGGTAGTTACGTTCACTCCGTCGATGCGGAAATACTGCATCGCGTAACCGCCATTCAGGATCTTTGCCTTTCCGTCGACGACGTAGGCGTTGCCTCCGGTCCCGTGGCTTGTAAGCGACAGGTCCATGCTGCCGCGTTTCAGGCCGTCGATGATTCCCAGGGCAGATACTTCCGGCAGCGCCACCGTTCCGTTGGCCGTCAGATTCCACTGCGGGTTGGCGAAATGCTGCAGACTGCCCGAAGCCTGGAACTTCGTTTGGCCGGTGGAAAAGCGGAGATCTTTGAGCTCCACACCATCCCGCGCCGCTTCCACATGCACGTCGAGCTGACTGCGGACCAACGCCGCCTGTGCCTGCTGGAACGTGATATCCGAACAGGTAATCTCCCCGAGGTAGTGGTCGCTGGCCACGGCATAGGTAACCACCACGCCGAAATTATTGGTGGCTAACTGAAACGGAATTACCCGTTGGTTGAACAGGGCAATGCCGTTATGCACTTCTACCCGTTTTGCCTGCAGGTCGAAGATGGTGCGGACCACGTCATTGCTGCTCTCTGGTTGGCCCTTGGGCGTGGGCTGGTTGGTGTGGCCGTCGGGATAGACAATGAGGTGAACTGAGGGGCGGTCGACCTCGAGGAAATCGAGGCCCAGGCGGGCGCCAAACAGCGAGAGAATCCTCGCCCGCGCGTACAACCTGTCGACGTGAACGTAAGGCAATTCGCTGGGGCCTTCGAGCCCATGAATCGTCAGATCTTCCACTTCGACAGACAAGTGGCGCAGGTTCCAATGGAGGCTGTGTATTTCTACCCGGCCACCGGTTGCGTCTTCGAGAACGCTAATGACCTTCTGCCGAACCTGGTTGGAAAAATGGGGCGTCGAGGCGTAGAACATCAATGCCGCGATCACCAGGGCCACCAGCAGCAGCAAGGCGCCGCCCACCCTCCAGATGTAGCCCCACGCGCTCAATGCTGGCCTCCGGAACTGGACTCTTCGTCGCCATCTCCGGTGGTACCCACCTTGCCATACGCAGGATCGAGAATGCTGACGCTGCCCTCGCTCTTAAGGCTCTGTAGCCATTCAAGCAACAGCGAACTGACGCGCTGCTGTAGCAGGATCTCCTGAATGCGGGTGGAGACCGCGGACAGCGGTGGTGGCTTAACCGGCTTGTCGTGGTATTGGGGCACCAGCCTCTTGCTGTAATACTCGGCAACTTCCGGCGGCGTAACGCGGACACCGGCGCCGAAGCGCGACTGGATAAACGACAGGATGAGCATGCGTTGGGCCCAGTGCTTCTCGACTTCTTCTTGCGTAAGCCCCTTCGCCTTGAGAAAGGCCTGCCATCCGGCATCGGTCTTGCAGTGGTATTGGGAACACTCCGGGATAAAGCCCCGCAGCTGCGTAATTTGTTCCTGCACCGCTTCGGGCGCCGGCGGCGTCACCGGCAGACCGGTCTCCATTTGTTGCAGGATGAGGTCGCGGTCGATCAAACGCTGCAAAGCCCGTTGCGGCGTATTGCGGGCGCCGTTGATGCTGAAGGGCTGCAGGATGGCATAACCCATCTCTTCATTCACGTCGCTCTGCAATATGACGCTGCCGTTGATCACGGCAATCACATGGTCCAGCACCATCGCGCCCTTCGGGATGGGCGCAGCCACCGGTTGCTGCAGCAACAGCAGAAATAAGGCGAATTGGTAGCCGGCGAACATGCTCAGAAACTTTGCCCAATACTGAAAAAGAAATTGAAATGTCCGGCCTGCCCGACATGCGGGTTGGGCGTGTCCGAGGCCGTCGTGTAGTCATAAATGACAGGATAGATCGGCGGATTCAGGTTATAGCTAAAGTCTCCCCGCACCGGGCCAATGGGGGTGTGGTAGCGCAGGCCCAACCCCACGGCATGAGAAAAATCGTTGAAGTCGCAGGTGTCCGGCGTGTTGTAGGTGGTATACGGCACGGTCACATTGCGGCAGGTCCAGCTGTGCGGCTGCTTGGTCCGGATGGCGCTGGGCCAGATCTGGGAAGACTTTTCAAACGCATTCCCCATATCGTGGAAAAGGACAAAACTCAGATCGGTGCCGACATAGCGAAGGGTGGGCGCCGGAGGCCGCAACTCAAATGTGTTGACGAACACGCCCGCACCGCCCACGGGATAACCGGTCTGCGGATCGCGGGGTCCGGCGGAGTTAATCGAAAACCCGCGATGCGATGTGGCGCCCCCGGCGTAAAGCCGTTCCGGCAGAGGAATCAATTGCTCGTCGCCGTCGCCGAAGGAGCGCTCCTGTCCGTACCGGGTCTGGCGGGCAAAGACCCAATGGTCGCGGCCGAAGTCGTAGTAGGTTGCGTTACTCAGATCGACGCGGTCGAAGTTGGACTGGGAGCCAAACTTGGAATCCGCCAAAAATACTTCGCCGGTATTGAAGCTGCCATGATGGGCGTCGAGGGCGACGTCCCGCGTGTCGCGGATGTAGGTGATCCCGGGGCCGCCCACCCGCACCGGTTGCGCCAGCAAAGGGATCTCCGACAAGCTGACCTGCAGGGTGTTGGAGTTCACCGAAACGCGGCGGTAGGAGAAGGAGTAAATCAGGGTGGTGGGCTTACTCAACCGCTGCGACAGGCGAAGGTTGGCGGAAAGAATGGACGCCCGGTAGGTGGTGATGATGGCACTGTTGTTGTAACCACCGGAAAGGGTCAGGTTGAGCGAGCGCCGATTGCGGAAGTGCGGATCCTGGTAGCTGAGCGTAGCCACCTGCTCCAGCGTTCCGTAGTTGGTGCGCAAGGTAATCGACTGGTCGGTGCCGCGCAGGTTAGTACGGCTCACGTTGAATAGAATGCGAGGACTGGCGCCGGTACGGCCGTTGGGATTGCACTCGTAACTGTTTGAAATGCCCAACAATTGTTGTTGCGCGGGGGAGAGGCAGCCCTCCACCGGCGCTCCCGTCTGCACCTCAAAGCCGAAGCCGTAGCTCACATCCCATCGCTTGGCTTCGGTCAGATTAAGCAAAACATTCTTGTAGGTTTCGTTGCCGTTGGGGTTCTGGATGGCGGTGTCCACTTCGTTGAACAGCGCCAGATCGTAGAGCAGGCGCTGCATTTGCAACAGCGCGGTTTGGTTGAGCGGGTCGCCCGGGTGCAGCAGGACACGCTGCTGCACCACCGAGGGCTTGGTCAATTCAACCCCGGAGACAATCACCTTGCGAACAAAAAACTGCTCGCCAGGCGCCACCTTCATGGTGAAGTCCACCTTGTTGGCATCGCTCGGATCCGCTTGCTGGAACAGGTTGACCTGGGCGTTGTCATACCCCTTGCTGTAGTAGTAGGTCTGGATCAGGTCGCGATCCTGGTTGATGTTGATCGCCGAGTAGGGCTGCCCCACCTGGGTATTCAGCACCGGCCGCAGGTCGGTCAATTGCGCCGGGGTCGCTCCGTCAATGTCATATTTGCCGATGCGGCGCTGGGTCCCCTCATCGATCGCGTAGGTGATGTTGAAGTGGGAGACTTTGTTCGCGCGGATGGTTGATTTGTCGCTGTCAGTGAACTTAGGCGTGACCGTGACCGCGCTGAAGCCGTTGCTCTGATAGAGCGCCTTGATACTGGCGACATCCTGGGCCACCAATTGCTGGCTGAAGGCACCGTCGTGATCCAGTAAACTGCTGGACCGCACGCTCAGGCGCTGCGTGATCAAGGGGGTGTTGAAATACTTGTTCCCGGTGATCGTCACAGTATCCACCTCATGCTTCTTGCCCAGTTCCACGGAGTACAGCACCGTGGTGTGCTGATCATCGAGGTGTACCGGCTGATGGGTGACCTTCACGTCGAAGTAGCCCCGGCTCTCAAAATAGTTGCGCAGGTTCTGGGCGCCCTCGTTCAGCAGGTCGAGGTCCACGGCGCCCTCTTCAAAAACAGGGACCAGTTTCTCGATCTGTTCCTTGCCGATTTTCGCGCCTTCCACTTTTACCGCCACCAAGGGCCCTTGATGGGCAAGAAAGGTGTAGTTCAACCGGTTGAGCGGAGCCACGTACTCCTTCGACGTCAGGCTGATGGTCGCCTCCAGCCGATCGCGCTTGTTGTAGTGCTTGCGCAGGTTGGAGAGGGCGCGGCTTACCGTGTTTCGGTTTACTTTGGAATTCCGCTTCAGTTTCCCTTGCTTACGAAACTGGGCACTGGTCAAACCGCTCTCGCCGGTCAACTCCACCTCGCCAACCCTTGCGGGACTGCCGGGAGTGATCTCGAAATTCAACTCAACCAGGGAGTTCTCGCGGTCAATCACGGTTGTCCTGGCAATCTGTCCGCGGTAGAAGCCGTTGTTCTGGAGGGTGGCGCTGATGTCCGGCTCAGCGGAGTCGGCTCTGGCTTCGGAGTAGGCGGCGCCGGGCTGCAGTTGGGTAGCGCTCTGCAGAACGGCAGCCAGGCGATCGTCCTTTACCCCATCCACATTGACGCGACCGATAAACAACCGGGGGACGCCGGAAAAGATGATGGAGACACTGTCTCCGGCACGCACGCCGGCCACTTCGATGGTTTGGTACAGGCCGGTCGCATACAGGCTGCGCAGGCTGGCGCGCACTTTGGCGGGATCGAGCGGAGTGCCGGGCTGCTGTTCGAGTTTACCTGGCAGCGGGTCAAGTACGGCGGCGCTGACCCCATCGAAAGAGATGCTGGTGACTTGCAGGCCCGCCCAATCCAGAAGCAAGCCGGCACGAAAATCCGGGGGCGCTAGTGGGGTTGGAGCCGCCTGGCCCGCGCTCATTGGCGGCCACGCGACCGCCATTCCGAGCAGCAGCGAAGCACAGAGAGCCCATCGCGCGGATGGAAGCAAGGCTGTCAAAAGCAACAAAGATCTTCTCCGGCGGGCATAGCGCGCGCACCCTCACGTGGCGCTCTTTCTGTTTGCAAGTCTCTATACTAAGACGTGACCGTCGAACAGGATGTTACCGGAGAGCGAATGGACACGATTGAGGAGCGTTATTCGCGCCAGGTGCTCTATCCGGCAATCGGACAGGCGGGGCAGAAGCGACTCGGTAGCAGTCATGTTGCGGTGGTGGGTTGCGGGGCCACCGGGGCGGCGGCGGCATCGCTGTTGGCGCGGGCTGGAATTGGCACGCTGACCCTGGTCGACCGCGACTTCGTGGAAGAGAGCAACCTGCAGCGGCAGGTGCTGTTCGATGAGCAGGACGCCAGGGAGGCGCTACCCAAGGCCGAAGCCGCCCGGCGCAAGATCGCCCAATTCAATAGCCACATCGAGGTGCGAGCGCATGTGTCCGACCTGGTGCCGTCGAATATCCACGCGTTGCTCGGCGAGGCGGCGATCGTGCTCGACGCCACGGATAACTTCGAGACTCGTTATCTGCTGAATGACTACGCGGTCGAGCAAGGCCGGCCCTGGATCTACGCCGCAGCCGTCGGCGCTTACGCGGCCACCATGAATATCCTGCCGGGAGAGACAGCGTGCCTTGCCTGCCTCTTCCCCAAACCGCCAACCGGTACGGTTGCTACCTGCGACACCGCCGGGATCCTGAATACCGCGGTGAATTTCGCGGCATCGGTCGAGGTGACCGAGGCCTTAAAATTCCTGGTCGGCGCGCGGGACATGATGCGCCGCACCCTGCTGGCCCGTGACCTGTGGACCAACGACCAGGCCGAGATCAACGCGGCCAATCCGCGGGTCCGCTGCGCGGTCTGCCAGGAACGCGACTTTAGCCACCTGCGAGGAGAGAATCGTCCCCAGATCACACTTTGTGGCCGGAACTCGGTGCAGATCCACGAGCACCACCGGCCGGTTGATTTCGCCGAGATGCAGCGCCGCCTGGAACCGCACGGTAAGGTCAATTTCAACCGTCTCTTATTGCGCTTCGAACGCGGGGACTATACAGTCACGGTGTTTGCTGACGGCCGCGCGCTGGTGCAAGGCACCACCGATGTGGCTGTGGCACGGAGCCTCTATGCCCGCTTTATCGGAAGCTAAGATGAAGCAACTAAAAGAGCAGAACGTGCTTCCTAGTGCAAGGCCCATTACAAAGACGAGCGTGTTCCATGTTGAAAGCGAGCATCCGCCCGCAAATCGGGCATGGCAGTGGTGGAACTTCCCTCTTAGAGGTTGCAATGTCTATACCCAGTAAGGACTTGGCGACGACCCCCGGTCCAACGGCGCCGGCCAAGACGCCCAATCAGCATCTGCGCCGCAATCCCCCGATTGCGGGTGAGGCCGAGGCTATCCAGAAGGCGCAAGCCGGGGATGGCGCTTCGTTCGAAATGCTGTATGCCCTCCATAAACGGCGGGTGTACTCCCTGTGCCTGCGCATGTTAGGTAACGTCGCCGAGGCGGAAGACTTGACCCAGGAAGCTTTCCTGCAGCTCTATCGCAAGATTGGCACCTTTCGCGGCGACTCGGCGTTCTCCACCTGGCTGCACCGGCTGGCGGTGAATGTCGTTTTAATGCACCTGCGCAAAAAGGGCTTACCCCAGGTCTCGCTGGAAGAGACGCTGGAGCCTTCGCAGGAGGACGGCCCGCGGAAAGATATTGGCGCCCGTGACCTCACGCTGTCCGGCTCCGTGGACCGGGTTACCCTGGAACGAGCCATTGAGAATCTGCCTCCGGGGTACCGGCTGGTATTCGTTTTGCACGATGTAGAAGGCTACGAACACAATGAAATTGCCGGCATGCTGGAGTGCTCGATTGGTAACAGCAAATCGCAACTTCATAAGGCGCGCATGAAGCTGCGTGATCTACTGAGATCGGGCCAACGAAAAGAGGCTGTTCTATGAGCAATGCGCGGAAAACAGCGAACGGTACAACCGTCGACTGCGCCGTTTTTCAGGAGCAGCTGCCTAGCTTGTTTGAGTCGGGTGAGGATCTAAGCACGCAGGAACATCTGAAGACTTGCGAGAACTGCAGTGCCCTGGTGCGTGACCTTGAGTACATTGCCCAACAAGCCAAGCTGCTGCTGCCGATTCATGATCCGAGTCCTGCCGTTTGGGAAAACATACAGACTGCGTTGAAGAAGGAAAGTACCCCCACCGAGTAGAGCGGTGGGCTTCTTCGCTGCCCACTCCAGCTAAGTGCAGGCTTGGAGGGCGTACCGACTGCAGCGGTTGCGCCTTGCGGTAGGCCGGTATAATCCCCTGATGACTCCAGTCACGCGGTTGATCCTGACCGGTTTCATGGGCGCCGGCAAATCTACCGTGGGCGCGATCCTGGCTCGGGATCTGGGCTGGCAATTCATCGATCTTGACGACGTGATCGAGGCCTCGAGCCAAAGCACCATCGCCGAAATCTTTCGCAATCTGGGAGAAGCCAGCTTCCGGGAATGGGAGCGCCAAGCCGTCCGGCAAGTCACCACCCATGAACAAGTGGTCGTAGCCCTGGGCGGCGGCACCGTCGAGGACGAATCCTCCCGCACTCTTCTCATTAATACCCCCGGCAATTGCCTGGTCTTCCTGGACGGAGAGCTGAAGGAACTGCTGGCGCGCTGCACCAGCGAAGGAAAGGTCCGGCCCCTGCTGACTGCATCAGAATCGTTGGCCGCCCGCCACGAGCGCAGGCTGCCGCATTACCGGACGGCGCACGTGACGGTAGCCACCACCGGCCTGGCGCCACAAGCAGTCGCCGATCAGGTACGGCTGGAGCTGAGAAAGAGGCAAAACGGGTGGAAGAAGTAACGCGGACGCGCTCCGTTCGGGGCTACATTGTCTTTGCCTTTGCCTGCGGGTTGGTGCTGGCTCTCGCCTACGTAATGCGCGAGATCCTCATGCTTCTGTACGTCAGCGTACTGTTTGCCGTCGTCCTCAGCCCGGTGATCCACGGCATTATGCATCTGCGCATCCGAACCTGGCATCCCGGCAAGGGTCTGGCCATTCTTCTTCTGCTGTTAAGTGTGGGCGCGGCGGCCACACTCTTCTTTGCCTTTGCCATGCCCCCGGTCTTACACGATCTGCAAGCGCTGTTCACCGAACTGCCGACCCGCGGCCCGCAACTGCTCGATCAGTTGCATCGCGTTCCGTTCATTTCGCACGTCAACCTCGCCGGCCTGAACAGCAAGCTACAGGGGTTTGCGTCGAACTTCGCGGAGTACCTTTTCCTCTCGCTGAGCGGCTGGGCAGGCAAGCTGGCCGATATTGGCGCGGTCATCTTCCTGACCATCTACTTCATGCTCGAAGGGGACGAAGCCTATGCATGGGCACTCTCGTTCTTTCCTCGTGATGCCCGAGCCCGGCTGAACCAGACCCTGTTGCGCGCCGATGTGCGCATGGGCAAGTGGCTCCTCGGGCAAGGCGGACTGATGCTCATCCTTGGATTGAGCAGCCTGATCGTCTTTGTCGTGCTCAACGTGCGCTATGCCTATGCGCTGGCGGTGCTGATGGGGGTCTTGAATATTGTCCCCATCGTCGGCGCGCTGGTGTCCATGTCGCTGGTGTTGCTCGCGGCGGCGACTGATTCCTGGGAAAAAGTGGTCGGAGTCGCGATTTTTTATGCGATTTACGCCCAAGTGGAGACCTCATACCTAACCCCGCGCATCATGAAGAGTAGTGTCGATCTCTCTGCGTTAGGGGTGTTGATCGCGTTGCTGATGGGCTCCAAACTCGCCGGAGTACTGGGAGCCATGATCGCGGTACCGACAGCGGTCCTGGTTTCGGAGCTGCTGCAGGAGTACCTGGTGAAAAGCAACGAGGTCACGTCCTGAGGCAAGGCTGATTCGCTTGGTATCATGAGGGTACTGTGAGCCACATTGTGCAAGCTGCAACCGGCCTGGCCGGTACGAGCGTCGATCACGTCCCCGCGCTCGCTGCGGCCGCGGAGCACTCTCGCATTGCGGACTACCAGGAGCTCTTCAAGGTCCGGGTAACCTCCATGGTGGTGATCACGGCCTGGGCGGGCTTTTACCTGGGCTCGATGCGCTCGGGGATCACCAGCCTGCAATGGGGTCTGGTCGAATCGCTGCTGGGTATTGGCCTGGTCTCGTGCGGCGCGAGCGTAATGAACCAGGTGATCGAACGCAGGACCGATGCGCGGATGCTGCGGACCGCACAACGTCCGCTGGCTGCCGGCCGTTTCAGCCTGTTGCAAGGCCTGAGCGTTGGCCTCGCTTGCTTTGCCGCCGGAGCCCTGGTGCTGGCCTGGTTTACCAACCCCGCCACCGTGGTGCTCACGCTGCTCACCGGGTTTCTGTACGTTGCCATCTATACCCCGCTGAAGCGCTATACCACGCTCGCCACGTTTATCGGCGCCTTTCCTGGCGCCATGCCTCCGTTGCTTGGCTGGACCGCCGCCAGGGGAGCGATTGAATGGCCTGCAGTGGCACTGTTTGCGATTCTTTTCGTCTGGCAGTTTCCCCACTTCATGGCCATTGCCTGGCTGTACCGCGACGACTACGCGCGGGCGGGCATCCGCATGCTCCCGGTCGTCGAGCCGGACGGCTGGTCCACAGCATGCGAAGCACTGGTGTATGCGGTGCTCATGATCCCGGTGAGCGTGGTTCCGTATTATCTGCACCTCACGGGGCCGGTCTACCTCGCTGCCGCCGTGCTTCTCGGGCTGGGTTACCTGGCCTATACCATTCGCTTTGCCCGCATCACCCGGGCGCTTACCACCGCCGAGTCCCGCGGATACGCGCGTGATCTGCTGCGGGCCAGCGTCATCTACCTGCCCCTGCTGTTTGCGGTGATGATGCTCACCGCCACCGGAGGGAGATAACGCCATGGCCACGCTGAGCGAACATCCCACAGCACGGGTCGAGGGCGGCACGGCCCTGGGGCCGGCTCCTATCCAGCTCGACCACCTCGCGCACAATTATGGAGACCGGCAAGCGTTGCAGGACCTGAGCTTTACCGTGCAGCCGGCGGAGATTTTCGGGCTGCTGGGTCCCAACGGGAGCGGCAAGACCACGCTCTTCCGGATTTTGTCGACGCTGATGGTGCCCACGGGCGGAACGGCGCGCATCCAGGGTTTCGACGTTGCCCGCCAGCCTACCCAGGCCCGCCAGCAGACGGGGATCGTTTTTCAGGCGCGGAGCCTGGACCTGAAGCTGACGGTGGCGGAAAACCTGATGCACCAGGGCCACCTTTACGGCTTGAGCGGCAAGCTGCTCAAGCAGCGCAGCGCCGAAGTTCTTGAGCGGGTTGGCCTGAGCGATCGGGCGAAGGATTACGTAGAAACGCTCTCAGGCGGCATGCAACGGCGCGTTGAGCTCGCAAAAGGGCTGATTCATTCGCCGGCGGTTCTCCTGCTGGATGAGCCCTCGACTGGTCTCGACCCGGGCGCGCGCCGCGATATGTGGCAGTACCTGAAGATGCTGCGCGACGAGGAGGGGGTCTCCATCCTGGTGACTACCCATCTGATGGAAGAAGCGGAGCATTGTGATCGCCTGGCGATCCTGAACCTGGGCGACCTGGTCGGGTTGGGCTCGCCGGCGCAGTTAAAGTCGGCGATCGGCGGAGACGTTGTGCTGTTCGAGACCGCGAGCCCGGAAGCAGCCCGCTCGCTGGCGGAACGCATGGCGACGCGATTTACGGTTGAGCCGAACGTGATGGGAAGCACCGTGCGCCTGGAGCGCCCGGAAGGACATCGCCTGGTCACCGCTGTGGTGGAGGCGTTTCCCGGCGAAGTCGATGGCATCTCGGTCGCTCGTCCCAGCCTCGAGGATGTATTTATCCAACGCACGGGCCATCGCTTCTGGGCGGATGCCCAAGAGAAGGAGGCAACATAGCAACCCTGGCCACAACCGCACCGCAAACGCGGAAACCTTTGGCTCCGGGCATCTGGCTGCCGGCGTACAGCTTGTGGCAGCGCGAGCTGGTTCGTTTTTATCGCCAGAAGGCGCGGGTGGCGGGTGTGATTGCGTCGCCCCTGATCTTTTGGGTGGTTCTTGGGTCCGGCTTCGCGAACAGCTTCCATACCGGAGGCAGCGCCCATTATCTGGGCTACTTTTTCCCCGGATCGGTGGCGATGATCGTGCTCTTCACCGCGATCTTCAGCATGATGTCGCTGATTCAGGACCGCAACGAAGGCTTTCTCCTCTCGGTGCTGGCGGCGCCGGTGAGCCGGTCCTCCATTGTTCTGGGCAAAGTTCTCGGCGGCGCTACGCTGGCAGCTATACAAGGGATCGTCTTTCTCGTCTTTGGTCCCCTGGTCGGCATCCGCGTCACTCCGGAGGCGATCGGTCTAAGCATGCTGGTGATTGTCATGATCAGCTTCGAGTTAACCGCGCTCGGCTTTGCCATTGCCTGGCCAATGGATTCAACGCAGGCGTTTCATGCCATCGTCAACCTGCTGCTGCTGCCGCTCTGGCTGCTCTCGGGCGCGCTCTTCCCCTTCAGTGGGGCGGCGGGCTGGATGCGGTTCTGCATGATGCTGAACCCTCTCACGTACGGCGTGGAAGCGCTACGGGGCTGTTTGTTTCCCGATGCGCCGACGCAGTTTTCCCTGCCCGTCAACCTGGCGGTGACGGCCGGGTTTTGCCTGCTAACCTTTGCTGCTTCCTGGGCCATCGTCAACCGGCGCAGCAACCGTCCAGCAGCGTGAAAGGAAATACACGAACATGGTAGTTGCCGAGGCTAACCAGCGCCCTTCTGTGGCGCTCCCAGTAGCCCTGATTGTCGCTGTCAGTGCAGCGGCGGTGGTCTTTTTGCTATGGCTTCTGTACCTTCATCATCCGCTCGACGCTTCTGCGCAACGCTTCCGATTTTTGCCGGCGCTGAACGCACTGCTCAACGGCTTGTGCACTATCGCATTGCTCATCGGCTTCTATTTTGTCCGGCGGCGCAACATCCCCGCCCATCGTCTGGCCATGATGACGGCGTTTGTCTTCTCTTCTCTCTTCCTGGTCAGTTACATCACCAATCATGCGCTGCACGGAGAGACGCACTTCCCCGGATCGGGCACCGTGCGCACGGTGTATCTGGGCATTCTCATCAGCCACGTCTTCTTGTCGGTGGTGGCGCTACCCATGGTGCTGACTACGTTCTTCTTCTCTCTCAGCGGCCGCATCCGGCAGCATCGCCGGATTGCGAGGTTTACGCTGCCCATCTGGCTCTATGTCTCCGTCACCGGGGTCGTCGTGTATGCCATGCTGGCCGCATGGCGATAAGCTGATGCCGGACGACGGCACCCGGCAGCTACTCAAGACCGGCATCTGGATATTGTTTGTCGGCGGTCTTGCTGCATTGCTGACGGCCACGGTGTTCGGAGGGATCGGCCAGCATGGACCGCACACCAACTCAGGCTGGCTGGCGCTGCTGCTGGCAATGATGTGTCTGCCCTTCGGCACCATGCTGACGCTACTGGGAGCCGCCAAGTGGCTGCGCAATCGACGGATGGCGCGAGCGGCCGAGACTGAGAAACATTAACAGCGATCTCTGCTATTCTTCAGCCTTGCATAAAATAGAAGGACATCATGGCAAAGAGCGTAAATAAGGTCATTCTCGTTGGCAACGTTGGCAAAGATCCGGAAATCAAGTTTTTGCCCAGCGGTTTGCCGGTCGCCAATTTTAGCGTGGCAACCTCCGAGCGTTTTAAAGACAAGGGCGGTGAGTGGCAGGACCGCACCGAGTGGCACAACCTGACCGCCTATCAAAAGCTAGCCGAGATCATCCGCGACTACCTCAAGAAAGGCGCAAAGGTGTACGTGGAAGGCCGCATTCAGACCCGCTCGTGGGACGACCAGGCGTCGGGACAGAAGAAGTACCGCACCGAGATCATCGTCAACGAATTGGTTTTGCTGTCCGGTCGAGGTGAGGGAGATAGCAGCGGCGGCGGTTCGCGCTCCAACACTGGTTCCTTCGATCAGCGGCAGCCGGTGCACCATGAGGAATTTGGCGGCACCGAGATCACGGACGACGATATTCCTTTCTAAGGAAGGCAGAACTGCAGATTTGCAGTTCTGCCCAGGTCTATGGATAAAGCCGGATCTGCTTCCAATCGCCGGCTTCCCGGGTGAACAAGAACCGGTCGTGCAGACGGTCGGCGCCATCCATCCAGAACTCGATGCGCTCCGGGTACAAGCAATAGCCTTTCCAATAGGCCGGCCGCGGTATTTCTCCGGGATGCTCCTCGGCGAATCGTCGCACCTTCGCTTCCAACTCTTCGCGGCTTGCAAGGGGACGGCTTTGCCGCGACACCGCCGCACCAATCTGGCTGGTGCGCGAACGGCTGTGGAAGTAGGCATCCACATCGGCCGCTTCCAACTCCGTGACATTCCCCGCAACGCGTACCTGACGACGCAGCGTCTTCCAGTGGAAACACATCGCGGCGCGCGGGTTCTCGTGGAGTTGCGTTCCCTTGCGGCTCTCCGCATTGGTAAAGAAGCAGAAACCCCGCTCGTCGGCGCGCTTCATCAGCACCATGCGCACGCTGGGATCGCCATCCGCCGTCGCCGTCGCCAATGCCGCTGCGTTGGGATCATTGGGCTCACTTTGCTCCGCTTCTCGCAGCCATAGGTGAAAAAGTGCCAGGGGATCTTCCGCCTTCATACTCAAATGGTATGCGCCCTGAGCACGATCGACGGCAAGCACGGATAATGAAATTCCATGCTGCAGGAAAAACAAGTCGAGTCGTTACTCTCGTACAAGGAACTGATCCCAGCCATGCGCCAGGCGTTGATGGATTACTCCGCCGGGCGGCTGCAGCAACCCGTGCGGTCGATTCTTCCTGTCCCTGCCCACCACGGCTGGTTCGGGGTGATGCCCGCGGTGTACGGATCGGTGATGGGCGCGAAGATGGTGACGTTCTATCCTCACAATGCTGAGCTCGCAAAGCATACCCACATGGCGATAATCCAGCTCTTCCGCGCTGACACGGGCGAACCGCTGGCGACCATGGATGGGCGCCTGATCACGGAGATGCGCACCGCGGCGGTATCGGCGGTCGCCATCGATCACCTTGCAGATCCGCAGGCCAGGGTGCTTGCGATTTTAGGCAGTGGCGTACAGGCGCGCTCGCACGTACGGGCCCTGGCAGGGATCCGTTCTTTCGCCGAGGTACGGGTGTGGAGCCGTTCTACTGAGCATGCGCAGGTGTTCGCGGACGAGATCGGCGCGCGCGTCACAACCGCCGAACAAGCGGTGCGCGGCGCGGATGTAGTACTTGCTCTCACCAGTGCTGCGCAACCCATTCTCCGCGGAGAGTGGCTTAGCTCACATGCCATGGTGTGCGCGATCGGCGCGGCTACCCCGGACCGGCGAGAAGTGGATGACGACGCCATGCGCGGTGCGGTCGTGGTCGAATGCCGGGAAGCCGCTTCGCGCGAGGCGGGAGATATTGTGCTGGCGCAGGCCCGGATAAGCGCGGAGATCGGTGAGTTGCTCAACGGCGCCCGCCTCGAGCGCGGAGACCGGCCGACAGTGTTCAAATCGGTAGGGATTGCGGTCGAGGATATCGCGGCAGCAAAACTTGTCTATGAGAAATTCATTACCCAGCCATAAGTTCACGCATGCCGTGGTTCGTCTACCGGCCCACACCTTCGCCGCCGGTTTGACGACCGTCGACCTCGGAGTTCCAGTTTTCGCAAGGGTGATGGAGCAGCATGCCCGCTACTGTGAAGCTTTGCAGGAGTGCGGCCTGTCGCTCACCGTTTTGCCCTCGGATAGCGACCATCCTGACTCCACATTTGTGGAAGACACCGCAGTGGTGACCGCACGCAGCGCCATCCTCACCCGGCCGGGTGCGGGCAGCAGGGAGGGAGAAGTGGCCGCGATGCGCCCAGTCCTCAGCGGCTTTTATCCATCGCTGGCGGAGATCGCAGCGCCAGGGACCCTCGACGGTGGAGACATCTGCGAAACGGACGCATGCTTCTTCCTTGGCCTCTCGCATCGCACCAACGAAGAGGGCGCGCGCCAACTAGCTGATCTGTTAGAAGTTCCGTCGGTGATGATCGATGTGCGTGCAATGAGCAGCATTCTCCATCTCAAGAGTGGAATCTCCTACATAGGCGACAACACCCTGGTGGCGATGGACGAGATGGCCGGCAACCCGATGTTTGGCGGCTATGAATTGATCAACGTCACAGAACGCGAAAGCTATGCCGCCAATTGTGTGCGCGTGAATGACCGCGTGCTGGTGGCCGCCGGGTATCCTCTGCTCACGGCAGAGCTCAGGGCTCGCGGATTTCATCCCCTTGAGCTGGAGATGTCGGAGTTCCAAAAAATGGATGGCGGGCTGAGCTGCTTGTCCCTGCGCTTTTAGTCGACGGGGGATTCTTTTTTCCAGTTGAAGTGGCGGCCCAAAATGGCCTTCACAATGATGTGATCGGTGCTCGCCGTGGGGCCAACCCCGACACCGACGTTGATCTCCCACTTGGGGGACACATTGAGATCTGTAACGAGAAAAATCTGCTGTTGCTGATTGTGCAGCGAGTCAAAATCGCCCAGGCGCCCGTAATCGGCGTAGTATTCGATACCGCCGCTGATCTGTTTGCTGAAGTCATAACTCACCTTGGCCCCGGGAGCAAAACCCAGGCCCTGCTTCACATCCGGACCATGCCAGGTGCGCTCAAGTGCCGGGTTCACGGCCATGTACCAGCGCCCGATGGATTTGTCGACGATGGGCCGTATCTCCCATGTCCAGGTATCGGGGGAATAGACTGCCCGCTGGTAGCCGACCTCCGTCGACAGGCTCACACCGACCGGCCAATGCCAGGAATCCGGCGCTCTGACGCGGGGACGAATGTGATCGCCCACCCACTGCACCCCGTGACCATTCTGCCAGCTGGTAAAGACATAGAATCCGACTTCCGACCAGCTGGTTAGCCCCTGGGTGATCTCGAGCGTCTCGTGCAGCTGGTGGTTGGTAGGGTACACGCCGTCGATCATGTACTTCTGGCCTTTAGGCGTGTAGTTGGAATGGAGTTCAATCATGGTGCTCTTTGGCTCGATCGTGTCCGCGCCATACACCTGAATTTCATAGTTGCCCTGGGCGCACGCCGGCAGTGCTGCGCCCAGCAACACCATCATGCAGAGGAATCTACGCATAGCGAAAGAGCATCATGAAGCCGGCGTCCATATGATTCTGCTGGTGACAATGAAAGAGAGTCGCTCCGGGATGATCGGCGACGAACTCCACATCCATTTGCGTCTTGGCCGCCACCAACACTGTGTCTTTATAAATACCGGGAAAACGGCACAGCTCGAAGGTGTGGCGGTGCAGGTGAACCGGGTGATCATTCGTGCTCTGGTTGATAAATGACAACCGGTAGCGCCGCCCAGCAGTCAAAACAGGCGAATCGTTGTTCGGATACGACTTTCCGTTAATCGTCCACCGATCCATCGCCCCGTGTCCAGCGAACTTGGATGCGAAGACGAGGGGGATGGTCACCGTATCGCCGGCCGGCGTCGTCGGTGCATCGGCTGCCGCGAATCGCTGGTAGTCCCAGGTAAGCGCCTCGGGTTGGTCCCAGCGCGGCTCGCCGCTGCTGCCGGAGTACTCGACGGCAATGCCCATGCCCGCCGCCATGATATGTTTCCTCACTTCTCCCAGAACCCAGGCGCCGGGATGATTCATCTCCACCAGCGCGCTCACCCGCTCCGCGGGAGCCAGACGAAGCATGGAAACCGCTTGCGGCCGAGCCACCGGATTGCCATCGAGCGCGACTACGTTGAACGTATGCCCGGCAAGCGCAATCCAATGGACCTCAGTCGGGCTGGAGTTGAGGATGTGAACAAGAACGTGCTGGCCCGCCTTGACCCGCAATGGCTCGCCGAACCCCAGCACACGACCATTGATGGTGGATACATCGTAGGAGGGATCCATGGATCCGTCGGGACTTGCGAGCAGCTCGGCGTTCCAGTCGTGCAGTGCCAGAAAGATCTCCTGGTCATAGCGGCCGGGATGGTCGCGGGGTTCAATCATGAGAAATCCATGTTCGCCGGTGTATTGACCGCGGTGCAGGTCTTTGCCGGCGAATACATGCGTGTGGTACCAGCGAAAGCCCGCCGGGTTCGGAGTAAATGTGTAACGGGCGTGGCCGCCTGCCGGGATCGGTGGCGTCCCTTCCTCCATTGCTCCGTCCACCTCAGAAGGCAGAAAGAGCCCGTGCCAATGCACCACGTCGCTCTCGCCGGTATGGTTGGTCACATCGATCGTCACCGGCCTACCTTCCTGAAAGCGCAGCAATGGGCCAGGCACCTGGCCGTTATAGGCGATGGTCTTGATGTTTTTCCGCGGACCCGCCTCGAGCGTATAGGGTGCGATGTCGATGGAGTAGTCGGCCGCGGAGAGCGGCAATCCCAAGGCTGCGGTGGCAACGGTGAATCCGGAAAGTTTGAGCAACTCCCGCCGTGTGGCCACGGATTCAGCTTAACAAATTAAGAAGTTGCGCCTTGCTACACTCAATCATGCTCGACGAAACAACTTTCCGGCGTCACTGCGACGCGGCGATGGATGCCCTCAAGAAGAGCCTGATCGAGGAAGAAGAAGAGGGTGGCTTTGAAGTGGAAGAGCAAAATGGCGTGCTGAATATTTTGTTCGAGGACCCGCCAGGTAAGTTCGTGATCACTCCCAACACCCCGCCCCGCCAAGTATGGATCTCTGCCCTCTCCACCAGTTTTAAGCTGGATTGGTCCGATGCAGCGGGAAATTTTGTGCTGCCCAAAACCGGCGAAACGCTGCCGGCGGTCGTGGACCGGGTTATCAAAGAACATCTCGGCTAAGGGACGATGCGCAAGACGCTCTCCGTCGCCATCATCACGCGCAATGAAGAAGCCAATCTCGGCCGCACCCTGGGCAGCGTAGCCTGGGCGGACGAGATTGTCGTCGTCGACTCTGGTTCGGACGACCGCACCGAGGAAATTGCCCGCAGCTTTCGCGTCCGTTTTTATCTTGAAGAATGGAAGGGGTTTGCCGGGCAGAAGAACTCGGCGCTCGAAAAGTGCCGCTTTGACTGGGTGCTCTCGCTCGATGCCGACGAAGCGCTCAGCGATGAGTTGGCGAAGGAGATCTGGGAGTTGCTGGAAACCAATCCGCCCTTTGACGGGTACTCGTTGCCACGGCGGAATCTTTTTCTTGGCAAGTGGATGCGTTTTGGCGGGTTCTATCCCGATCGCAAGCTGAGGCTTTTTCGCCGCGGCGCGGCGGAGTTCGAGGCGCGTCCGGTGCACGAGACGGTGCATTTCGTTGGTCAGGCCGGGCGCATGAAGGGCGACATGGTGCACGACGCCTACCCGACGCTCGAGGCCTATATCGCGCACATGGACCGCTACAGCACCCTGGGCGCCGAACGCGCGGTCGATACCGGCAAAGCGGGTAAAACCCTGCCTGCGTTCCTGCTGCACGTAGTCGTGAACCCACTGGTGACGTTTGCTTATAACTATGTGTTCCGCCTGGGTTTTCTCGATGGCCGGGAAGGACTCCTGCTGCACCTCTACCATTCTGTCTACGTAAGCTGGAAATACGCCAAAGCGTGGGAACAGACGCGCAGGTAGGTAGGTAGCCTCGACTTGGGGTGCCCCATATCTCGCCTTCCTTTGTCGAGATGTGGGAATTGATCGATCTCCAGGGTGGAGAGTCTACGGATGATCAGACTTGAAGGTTCGCCCCGTACGTTCGTCTCTTTCCCAGATCTCGCCAAACGCAGGCGAGATGTGGGGCACCCCAAGTCGAGGCAACCGGGAAAACAGGACCCAAGCTTCGTAGCCAGGCAAGAGCCCAATCGCCTATGCTGGTCCCCTATGGCGCGCTTCACTACCATCTCAGGCGTTCCCGTCCAGAACCTATACACCCCGGCCGATTTGCCGCCCGGCTGGGAACTGGGCCTTCCAGGAGAGCCCCCGTATACCCGGGGCATCCATACCACCGGCTACAGGGGCAAGCAGTGGACCATGCGGCAGTTCTCCGGCTTCGCCACGCCCGAGGAAACCAACGCCCGGTATCGCTACCTGCTGGACAACGGGGGAGGAGGCCTCTCCGTCGCCTTCGACCTGCCTACCCTCATGGGCTATGACTCCGACGCAGCGGAAAGCGAAGGCGAAGTGGGGAAATGCGGCGTGGCCATCGATTCCCTCGAAGACATGGAAACCCTCTTCTCCGGCATCGACCTCGAAACAATCAGCGTTTCGATGACCATCAACTCCCCGGCCAATGTGCTCTGGGCCATGTACCTGGTCACGGCGGAAAAGCAGGGCGGCGACTGGAAGAAGCTGGCGGGCACCCTTCAGAACGACATCCTCAAGGAATACATCGCGCAGAAGGAATACATCTTCCCACCCGAACCGTCCATGCGCCTGGTGGTCGATTCCATCGAGTTCAGCTCGCTCCACACTCCGCGATTTAATCCCATCTCCATCAGCGGGTACCACATACGCGAGGCGGGCTCGACCGCTCTGCAAGAGCTGGCGTTCACGCTCTACGATGGAGTGGAGTACGTGGAGTGGGCGCTGCGCCGCGGGTTGCCGGTGGACAGCTTCGCCCCCCGGTTGAGCTTCTTTTTCAACTCCCACAACGACTTCTTCGAAGAAATCGCTAAATTCCGCGCCGCGCGGAAGGTCTGGTACCGGCTCATGACCGAGCGCTTCGGCGCACAGGACCCCCGCTCCCACCGGCTGCGCTTCCATACTCAAACCGCCGGCGTGTCGCTGACGGCCCAGCAGCCAAGGAACAATATTGCCCGGGTCGCAATCCAGGCCCTGGCCGCCGTCCTGGGCGGTACGCAGAGCCTGCACACCGATGGCTTCGACGAGGCACTCGCTTTGCCAACCGAAGACGCCGCCCGCATAGCCCTGCGCACGCAGCAAATCCTGGCTGGTGAATCGGGAGTGGCCAATACGGTCGACCCTTTGGGCGGGTCCTATTTTGTCGAACGCCTCACCCTCGATATGGAAAAGGGCGCCTTCGATTACTTTGCCAAGCTCGATGCTATGGGAGGGATGGTACGGGCCATCGAGCGCGGTTACCCGCAAAAAGAGATCGCCGACGCGAGCTACACCTACCAGAGGGCGGTCGAGACTGGAGAGAAAATCATCGTCGGCGTCAACGAGCATGTGATGGCTGAGGAGCCCCCGGACATCCTGCACATTGGGGAATCAGTCCGCGACTGGCAAGCCGGCAAGCTGGCGCGTCTGCGAGCTCGGCGTTCTGCTGAGGCGGTCACCCAAAGTCTGGAGGCGCTGCGCCGGGCGCTGGGCAAACATGCGCCGGGGCAAACCAACAGCATGCCGTATCTGCTGGACTGCGTGCGCGCTTATGCCACCCTGGGGGAAATCTGCAACGCCATGCGCGACGTGCTGGGAACCTATGAAGAAGTCAGTGTGGCTTAGGCAACCATTTGGACCTCAAGTTACTCCTATTCGGGAATGCCGGTTACCCGAAACCGGACGATTACCACTAAAGAGTTAGATCCATACAACTAGTGCTTCCCCCAGCACCCCGGAACGTGTTTTTCTACGTTTGTTAGCAAATTTCATCCCAACATCCAGGACCTATGAACAAAACTGAAGACATGTTTTATTCGCTACAGATGCGCTTGGTTAAGGATTCGTCCAGTGATGCCCGCCACGGGGTAGAGCTGATTGCCATGCCGGAAGGTCCGGGCGAGCCACGGCGGGCCCATTTTGAGCATTGGGAGCCTTTGTCCATGCGCCTAACCGCGGTGGCGAGCAGCACTCCCTTTCACCTCAAAGTCATCCATCGGACCCTTCATGCCGGCCTGACCGCGTCCATCATCGACCGCGCCACCGGGGCACGGCAAATCTTTTCCATCAACCAGTTGGAAGCTCTGGGCCTGGCCTGCTAAGGCCAAAATACTCGTCCCCCATCTCTTCCCGACGAATTGCCGCTTTACGTCCGCTTCAGGACGAATTATGGTGGCACAATTACCTTCGGAAGCCTCAAACGGGAAGAGCAGATGTCAGACGATCAGCCGAAAGTGCTGGAATATGAGGCGGCAGGTGCGTCCGACCAGGGGCGAACCCGCAAATCCAACGAAGATGCATATGGTCTAAACCTCAACCACCCCGAGGGCGCCAACGATTTTGTGGTGTGCGACGGTATGGGGGGTGCAGCCGCCGGCGAGATCGCCAGCCGCATGGCTGTGGATGCCATGCTGAGCGCGATGACCCAAGGCGTTTTGACGCTGGATAGCTTTCAGGAGGCCGTAGGCGCCGCCAACCATAGCGTCCATCGCAGCGCTACCCAGGACCCCACCCGCGCCGGCATGGGAACCACCCTGGTGGCCATGGCCACCCGGGGTAATCATGCCTGGGTCGCCCACGTGGGTGACAGCCGCTGCTATCGCCTCCGCGATGGTCAACTGGAGCGTCTGACTCTCGACCATTCTCTCGTCGACGAACAGGTACGCCTGGGGCAACTGACCCCGGCGCAGGCCGAAACCTCACCTATGCGCAACGTCATTACCCGCGCCGTCGGCACCCAGGACCAGGTGGACGCGGACCTGATCGAGTTTGAGGTGGAATGCGGAGACTTGTACCTGCTGGCCTCGGATGGGCTGATGCGGGAAGTCAACGACGACCGCATCGCCGGTATTTTGCGACATGCAGGCCGGCTGGATGAGACTTGTAACCAGCTGATCGCCGCCGCCAATGAAGCCGGCGGCCACGACAACATCACCTGCGTCCTGGTGCGGGCCCGATAGCGCCTCAATGGCAGAAATTAAAGTAGCGGGTGTCGTCGGCGCGGGCACCATGGGCAACGGAATCGCTCATGTTTTTGCCCGCGGCGGCCTACAGGTCATTCTCTGCGAGGTCGAACAGCGCTTTCTCGATCGCGGCGTGGAAACCATCCGCAAGAACATGGCCCGGGAAGCGGCAAAGGGCAAAATAACTGAGGCCGAAGCCGAGGCGGCCCAGGGACGGATCCGCGGCACCCTCGAAGGCAATGACCTCTCCATCTGCGACTTTGTGATTGAGGCCGCTCCGGAGCGCTTCGCCATCAAGCAGGAGCTCTTCATGGAGCTGGATTCGGTGCTCAAACCGGAAGTGATCCTGGCTTCGAATACCTCGTCGATATCCATCACCAAATTGGCGGCGCAGACACAGCGGCCGGGCCAGGTGATCGGCATGCACTTCTTCAACCCGGTGCCGGTGATGAAGCTGGTGGAGGTGATCCGCGGCCTGGAGACAACGGACGAGACGTTCGCGCGGGTCAAGGCCCTGGCCGAAGGGCTGGGCAAGTCGCCGGTCGAAGTGCACGATGCCGCGGGCTTCGTTTCCAACCGGGTGCTGATGCCGCTGCTGAACGAGGCCATGTTCGCGGTGATGGAAGGGGTTGCGACCCCGGAGGCGATTGACCAGGTCTTTCAACTAGGCATGGCGCATCCCATGGGACCGCTGGCGCTGGCCGACTTCATCGGCCTCGATGTTTGCCTGGACATCATGCGGGTGATGGTCGAAGGCCTTGGCGATCCCAAGTACCGCCCCTGCCCACTGCTGATTCGCATGGTCGATGCCGGCTGGCTGGGACGCAAGTCTGGGCGCGGCTTTTACCAATACTGAATGAGAGGTGCCACGGTCGGCACCTCCGCTGTAACTGCCCGTTTATCAACCGCTGTGCAGCGTATGCTTTTTCCATGATGCGGATGACCGTGCTGGCCTCAGGCTCCAAAGGGAACAGCACCCTGGTGTCCACTCACCGGACACGCATCCTGGTCGATGCCGGCCTCTCATGCCGGGAATTGCTGAAGCGAATGCAGATGGCGGATGAAGATCCGGCAGCGATCGATGCCCTGCTGATTACCCATGAACATCAGGATCACGTGCAGGGCTTGGCGGTGCTGGCTCGCAAGCTGGGTATTCCGGTCTATTTCACCAAGGCCACGCATCGCGCCTGGATGCGCTGGATGATGCCCAACAAGCGCATGACCTACGCTGCCTGGCTGGCGCGGCGGAATGAGGCTCCCTGCGTGGAAGAGACTCCGGAGTCTCCCCAGGAGGACCCCTGCCGTCTGCCCGGGGTGGAGTATTTCTGCGCCGGCAGTGGCTTCTCTATCGGAGACATTGATATCACCCCCTTCACGATTCCTCATGACGCCGCAGACCCGGTGGGATTTGTCTTTGAAGCCCAGGGCGTGCGGATGGCGATCGCCACCGACCTGGGGTATATGCCGCCCAATGTGAAGATGGCCATCCGCAATTGCGACGTCCTGATGATCGAGAGTAACCATGACCTGGAGATGCTGCGCGATGGTCCGTATCCCTGGTCGGTTAAACAGCGCGTCATGTCTCGGGTGGGACACCTGTCAAATGAAGCCGTCTCCGACTTTCTGGAGAAGAATTACGATGGAAATGCGTCCTACGTTGTTTTGGCGCATCTATCTGAATGTAACAATCTTCCGGAGCTCGCACGGGTGACGGCGGAGCGGGCGCTGCGGGACCGAATGAGCCTGTTGGCGAATAAGCTAATGCTGGCAGAACAAGATACACCGTTGCAGCCCATTTGCTTATAATCGGGTTAGGCGACGGGTTCCCGGCGGCCAAATGTTACTATGGTGTAAAGCGGCTAACTATAACAATGCAAACGACAGCGTGTAACGATCGAGTGGTAGGCGACATCCTCTCCAGCTGGAGATATGACATCTCCGGCATTACTCCGGAGATGCGCCGCGATTACGAACAGCACCTGGTGGAGTGTGGGCATTGCTGTTCGCGCCAGCGGCTGCATCGGACGGTCGATGTGGTCCTGATCGGCCTGAGCACTGTTTCGATCGCTGCGTTCCTGTTGGCTCTGGCTGTGATTCACCGTGTCCACCCCCTGCAGCATTGGGCTTTGGTGGATATGCACCTGTGGCAGATGCCAATTGTATTGAGTTTGCAGGCGGCCGCAATTGCCGGGCTGCTGGCTTCTCTGCTGATCTGGGTACTGGTGGCGATTGCGACTCCCGCGCCGGTTTACTTAGCTGAGATTGCCATGACGCAGGCACGCATCCTGCAGGACCGCATCCCCGAAGAGCTCCGCGAGCGCCTCAGCCGCAACGTCGCCTAAACGGGCACCTGATTCATCTGCGCCCCACCAATCAGTTCCGCTACCCGCGGAACCCTGTGGCGCACACACCATTTCTCCAGTGAATCGGCGATCCGTTGCACCGCGCGCGGATCGGCATAGCTGGCAGTTCCCACCTGCACCGTCGTCGCCCCAGCCAACATAAATTCGACCGCGTCCTCCGCGCTGGTGATGCCACCCAAACCGCAGATCGGGATTCTTACCGCCTTGGCCGCCTCGTACACCATCCGCACTGCGATCGGTTTGATCGCCGGGCCGGATAGCCCCCCGGTGTTGTTGGCAATCCGCGGCCGCCTGGTTTCGATGTCAATCGAAAGCGAGAGAAACGTGTTAACCAGCGAAAGCGCATCGGCGCCGGCATTTTCCGCGCAGCGCGCCATCTGCGCGATGGAAGTCACATTGGGTGTGAGCTTTACGATTAAAGGCCGCCGCGATACCGCCTTCGCCCGAGTGACCAGCTGGTCCAAAATCCCGGTATCCGTCCCGAATACCATCCCTCCATGCTGCGTGTTTGGGCACGAGGCGTTCAATTCATACGCGGCAATACCCGGCGCGCCATTCAATGCCTCAATGACAGCGACATAATCACGAATTTCATTGCCAAAAACATTGGCAATGCAGGCAGTACCCGAATGGGGCCGCAGAGCGGGCAGCTTCTTCTCGATAAACGCCGCCACCCCGATGTTCTGCAGTCCGATGGCATTGATCATGCCACCCTGGGTCTCGATCAGGCGGGGCGCCTGGTTGCCGGCCATCGGCTCACGCGACAGACCCTTGGTGATGAAGCCGCCGATACGGTTGAGCGAGACCACATCCTCAAACTCCACTCCATACCCGAAGGTTCCGCTGGCAGCGATGAGGGGGTTACGTAGCAGAAGACCGGCAAAGCGAACACTCATGTCAGGCTTCACTTGCTGGGCGCCGCCTCCCGCGTCGTATGGATCGCCTGGGTGAGCACCTTACCCACCGAAGCGGAAGGCTGGTTGATTCCCAGCAACGAAGCCAGGGTCGCGGCCAGATCCACGGGCTGTACCCGGCCGTGATAAATGCCGGGAGTGAAGGGCGCTCCGTAAAAAGCCAGCGGAACGTGCTGGTCATACGACCAGGGGCTGAAATGGGTGGTTCCGCCGCGCAGCGTCTCCATCTGGTAGGCGGCGGGAATGACCATGACGTACCAACCGCCGATAGGGGAATAGCTGTGGGCCAGTAGTAACCCCCACTCCGATGCGGGGAACTGGCCGGAGGCCAGTTCCTGACGGGTATAGGTATGCACCACCTCGGGCGCCGGCGCAAAGCGAACCGGCGGCGGTGGGGGTGGGGCCACGGGTGCTTTCGCGGCGGCGGCCGCGGCCGCGGCGGCGGCGCGGACCCGACGCTGATGGGAACCGGCGGGCGCGGCACGAGGGACTGGCGCAGGTGCGACCACGGGTGGCGGGGAAGGCGGGGGAGGCGCGGGATTCACAGTGCCCTCGGCTGGGGCCAGCGCAGCGATGGCTGCCGGCACCGCCAACTGCACCGCCTGCTCCGCTTCCTGCTCGTTGATCCCGGCGACTTCGAAGGCAGGGCGGTTCAACGCCAGGTACGGCAGCTCTTGTTTCGACAGCAGGTAGTCCACTTTCTCCCCGGGAGAGAACTTGGCGTTCATGGCCTCATTCAACCCGGCTGTGAGCTTGGTCATATCGATGGTGGCGGCAGGGAAACCCAGGGCCAGCGCCTGCGCAGGTACGGGAGCAACGCCATGGTCGGCGGAAAGTGCGATCCAGGTACTGGCCAGACCGCCAGGAATGGCCTTGTCGAGCCAGGTGAAGAAACCGTCGAGTTGCTGGTCGAGAGTATCGACCATTTGCCGCGATTGGGGTGAATCGGGCCCGAACTGGTGGCCCACAATATCATTCGCCGAAAGGCTGACGATCAGCATGTCAGTCACCGGGTGGCTGCCCAGTTGTTCGCCGGTGATCAGTGCCTTGGCAAAATCAAGCTCGTAGGCATTCGCTGCTGGAGTGGAACCCACAGCTTCATAAAAGTCCTTCGTCCCCGGCGCACCCGCGTCCTGCTCGGCCTGCACGATGCGATCCCCGGTATTAAACGCCGTCACCCAATCCGGCAGCGCCTCCATGTAGTAGCTGGAGGTGATAAAAGCTCCGGACGCGGCATCGATCCAGTAGGCTCCGTTCGCGGAGTAGCCCGCAGGCAAAATAGCGGCTCGATCTTTGAGCGACACGCCGAAGACCCGCGATTGGCCCATGGTGGCAAGACGCAGCGAATCGCCCACCGTGGAAGCGCGCAGGTTGAATGGGGAGGCGCCCCCGGTCTTGCTGGGATGGATCGCGCCTACGACGCGGTAGCGGTCATCTTCAACCGAGGTGATGGGACGCTCTTTGTTACGGGCGAGGTCCCACCAGGAATTGGCCGCGATGCCGTGGCCGTCGGTGTAGGCGCCGGTTCCCAGAGTGGCGTGCCCGGGGGCCGTCTTGGTATTGGCATAGTCGTAGTAACAATCTTCAAAGAATGCGCCCTTGTCGAGAAAGAGGCGAAAGCCGCGGCCTTTGAGATCGGCGCGATAGCGGTCTAGATAGTCGGAGCGAAACTGGTCGACCACCAGGATGACGACCAGCCTGGGATGCGCATCGTAGGCGCTGGCCTGGGCGAACGGCGTGCATGGAATAACCAGCGAGGCGGCAAGCAGCCGGGAGAGGGTGCGCTTGAACTTGGACATGGTAACCCCGATTAGTATCGCAAATCGGCGCCGTTGCCACCGTTATACTTCCCTTGATGCTTCGTATCCTTCCCCGCGTTCTGCTGGCGGCGCTTCTCGCTGCTTCCCCTTCGCTTTATTCCCAAATCACCGTGGCATTTCCGCCCGATGTCACCCGCAAGCACCTGGACGGGCGAGTCCTGCTCCTGCTCTCGACCAACCCGGATGCTGAACCACGTATGCAGATCGACGATAGCCCCCGTTCCCAGATGGTTTTTGGGACGACGGTCGACGACCTTGCCCCCGGCCAGGCAGTCACCATCACCGACCAGGCGAATGGCTATCCGATCCGGTCACTGAAAGATGTGCCGCCCGGCGACTATTACGTGCAGGCAGTGCTGAACATCTACCAGACCTTTCACCGCTCCGATGGAACCACGGTCAAGCTGGCGCCCGACCGCGGCGAAGGGCAGCACTGGAATCTCGCCCCCGGGAATCTTTACTCCCAACCGATCAAGGCGCACATTGATAGCAATTCCCGGCTGGCGCTCCAGCTCACGGCCCGGATCCCGCCTATTAAGCCCCAACCGGACACGAAATACATTCGCCATCTGCGCATTCAAAGCCAGCTATTGACGAAATTCTGGGGCACACCCATGTACCTTTCGGCCATTGTGCTGGTGCCGGAGGGATTCGATGAGCACCCCAACGCGCACTTCCCCATCGCCATTTTTCACGACCACTTTGTCGATGGCATCGACGACTTCCGTTCCACTCCGCCGGACCCTGACCTCAAGCCTGACTACTCGCATCGTTTTCACCTTTCGGGCTATGACCGTATCCAGCAGCAGGAAGCCTACAACGAGTACAAGAAGTGGATCAGCCCCGGCTTTCCCCGCATCCTGGTGGTGAAGATCCAGCACGCCAACCCGTTCTATGACGATTCGTATGCGGTCAACTCAGCCAACCTGGGTCCTTATGGTGACGCCATTGAGACCGAGCTGCTGCCCGCCATCGAGAAGGAGTTCCGCGGCATTTCTGAGGGATGGGCCCACTTCGTCTACGGTGGTTCCACCGGTGGCTGGGAGTCGTTGGCGGTGCAGATCTTCTATCCCAGGGATTACAACGGGGCGTTCGTCGCCTGCCCCGATCCGATCGACTTCCATGCCTACATGACGATCGATCTGTACTCGCAATCCAACTTCTTCTATATCCAGGGCGCGCATAAGCAAGTCGAACAACCCACCATGAGGAACTACCTCGGGCAGACGCTGATGTCGGCGCGCGACAACGCGGCGTACGAGGCTGCCCTGGGGGATGACGGACGATCAGGCGAGCAGTTGGACATTTGGCAGGCGGTTTACGGCCCGGTGGGCGCGGACGGCTATCCGGCGCAGATCTTCGACAAGCAGACCGGAGAGATCGATCACAAGGTCGCCGCCTATTGGCACGATCACTACGATCTGGACGCGATTCTGCAGCGCGACTGGGACAAGCTTGGGCCTGATCTGCAGGGCAAGCTGCACTTGTACGTAGGTTCGGCCGACACCTACTTCTTGAATGACGCGGTGTACCTGATGCAAGACTTCCTCGACAAGACTGGAACACCTGGGCACGGCGTGCCCTACCAGGGTGAGGTGAAGTACGGCGACCGCGCAGAGCACTGCTGGAATGGAGATCCCAACCTGCCAAATTCGCTTTCACGGTTGCACTACAACACGATGTACCTACCCAAGATCATGGAACGCATCCAGAAGACCGCTCCAGCCAACGCCGATATGAGCTGGAAGTACTAAGTTCCGATAAACTGAAGGTTATGTTGGATTTGAATTTTGTGCGGGCCAACCTGGAGCTGGTGGAAGCAAAATTGCGCTCCCGGGGGCTTGAGCCGGCCACGCTGTTGGGGGACTTCCGTGAACTCGACCGGGAGCGGCGGGCGCGCATTACCCAGGCGGAAACCCTGCAGGCACAGCGCAACAAGATCAGCCAGGAAGTGGCGCGCAGCCGCAAGGCAGGGGGCGACGCCACGGCCCTGATCGAGCAGACGCGGGAGCTCAAGCAGGAAACGGAAGACCTGGAGAAAAGCGCGGCCCAGGCGGAAGAAGCCATGCGCGCGCTGCTGATCGCTATTCCCAACCTGCCCCACGACAGCGTGCCCGTCGGCAAGAGCGAAGCAGACAATGTCGAGGTGCTGCGCTGGGGGCAACCGCCGGCGTTCGATTTTGCCCCGAAACCTCATTGGGAACTGGGGGAGTCGCTCGGCATTCTCGACTTTGAACGAGCAGCTAAGATTTCTGGAGCTCGATTTGCTGTCTACTGGGGTCTGGGCGCCCGGCTGGAGCGAGCGTTGGCCGCATTCATGCTCGATATTCATACCCAGGAACACGGCTATCGCGAGGTGCTGCCCCCCTTCCTGGTGAATAGCGATTCCCTGGTTGGAACCGGCCAGCTGCCCAAGTTCAAGGCCGACCTGTTCCAGTGCGCGGAAACGGACCTCTTCCTCATTCCGACGGCTGAGGTTCCGGTCACCAACCTGTATCGCGACGAAGTGCTGGAGGCTGCGCAGTTGCCGATCAGCCTGGTGGCGTATACACCCTGTTTTCGGTCGGAAGCGGGCTCCTACGGCAAGGACGTGCGCGGCCTGATCCGCCAGCACCAGTTTCAAAAGGTGGAGCTGGTGAAGTTCTGCCGTCCGGAGCAGTCCATGGAAGAGCATGAGCGGCTGACCAACCACGCCGAGACGATCCTGCAGCGCCTCGAATTGCCCTACCGCAAGATGCTGTTGTGCACCGGAGACATGGGTGCTTCCTCCTCGAAGACTTACGATCTCGAGGTGTGGCTTCCCGGGCAAGGGCTTTATCGCGAGATTTCTTCGTGCTCCAACTTCGAGGCCTACCAGGCACGGCGGGCGAATATCCGCTACAAGCCGCAGAGCGGGAGCAAGACCGAATTGGTGCACACACTCAACGGAAGTGGATTGGCAATTGGACGTACCTGGCTGGCCATCCTTGAGAACTATCAGCAGGCCGACGGTTCGGTGCGGGTGCCCAAGGCGCTCCAGCCATACATGGGCGGCGAAGACGCGATCAGGAAGTAACCATGCAGCGAATTTTAAAGAGCTACGTGTTCTGGACCTATCCGCGGGGCAGTTTTCACTACGACGTGATGGTGACGCTGATCCTGATTTTCCTCTTTGTCTCTCCCCACCTGATCAACTACCGCGACCGCCCGCAGGAGACGCTTACGTCGACGAAGGACATCCTGGTCCGCCCCAATGGGCATGACGCGTGGATCTATCAAATCGGCGCCGATCAACTCGCCGACACCAGTGACGACAGCAGGTTGCGGGCAGAGTTGACGCAGCGCATTCAGCCCATCTCCGGAACGGTGCTGATTGACCGCTACCGGGCCCAGAAGGACGCCAGCGGGCACGTAACCCAGTACCAGGTATGGGCGCACCGCTGATTCGCAACCCGAGCGACCGGACGGTGTTCAACCGGGTGGCCGTAAATAAGACCAACGCGGTCGAGGAGTTCCATGCTCAATGCCAGTAAGTCGTTTGCACTGTTTTGCCTGATGTCTCTCTCCATTGCCGCCCAGGCGCAGGCCAATGCACCCGATGTGGAGAAGGTACTTTCTCAGCTCAACACGGCGGCCACCAAGTTCCAGAGCGCGCAGGCGGATTTCGACTGGGACCAGTTCCAGGCCGTAGTGCAGGAACATGACGTGCAGACCGGGACCATCTACTTCGAACGCAAGAAGGGTGTTACTCGCATGGCTGCCGACCTGAAGCAGGAGAATGGCAAAGATGCACCCAAGACCGTGGTGTATGACCAGGGCCAGATGCAGTACTACGAGCCCAACATCAAGCAACTGACCCTGATGCAGGCGGGAAACAACCGCAGCCAGTGGGAGAGCTTTCTGACCCTGGGCTTCGGCGGCAGCGGGACGGATCTCGAAGCCAATTGGAAGGTGAGCCTGCTGGGGATGGAGACCATGAACGGAACCTCCGTCGCAAAATTGGACCTTGTCCCACTGCAGCAAAAAGTTCTGAACATGTTCACCCACGTAACGATCTGGGTAGACGCAACCAAGAGCATCAGCTACAAGCAGGTCTTCTACCAGCCGTCCGGAGACATGCGCACTGCCGTCTACAAGAACATCCGCTACAACGCGCCTATTCCTGCGGAAGCCTTCCATATTCAGCTTGCGCCCGGGACCACACGCGTGATGCGCTAGCCAGCACGATCAGGACCGGAAAACACTCCAGGGTATAGCGGGGTTCGGGCGCCTCGAGCGTCGCCAGCAAGAGGCTGCGGACGGCGATAAATCCCACCATGGCCCCAGCCAGCCGCGGCCAGCGCAACGCTCCCAGGAAAGCTGCCATCAGGTATGCCGCGTTCAACGCGCCATAGAAAAGGGCGACCCGCGACTCCGCGGGATGAAGCTTGTATTGCCACCAACGCAGAGACACGTTGAGCGTTTCTACCCGCGGACGCAGCCACATATCGGCGAGCCGAAGCAGGGGCAGGCCAATGTAATAACGAATGGGATGAGAGCGCGCCCGCTGGCGGGCGATCTCGGCAAAGCGGGCGTCGAGTTCCGGGGTCAGGGTGGTGGTGGTGTCGTACTCCTGCAGCAAGCGAAGCGTCTGCTGCTGCTGGGCTTGGTCGTCAAACGCACGCGACGGCAGGTTTGCGGGATCGATACGATCACTGTTCCCGTTCCAGTAAATCTCGCTGGTCGCGGTGAAGTCGGCGGTGAAGCTTCTCACCCAACGGACGAAGCCAGGAAAGGCGTCCTCCCCGGGATCGTTGGCGTACCGCGGCGCCAGGGGTTGCAGCACGTGGAAGGTACGCAGGTTGCGCACCGTCCACACTGCGAAGGGCAGCACGGAAACCAGGCCCGCCAGTATGGCCAGCCGCAGCGACTGGGGCCGATACGCTACCAGGGCCACAAAGAGCACCACGGCCAGGAGGGCTCCGTCGGGCCGGAGCAGCGCGGCGTAACTCCAGGAAAATGTCAGCAATGCCAGCCAAACAAACCGGGGGCCATCGAGCACCCCAGCCAGCGCGCGAAAGCCAAGCGCAACGCAAAAGATGGAGAGCGTCTCGGTCAACGGCGCGGCGACGTAGTTGGCGGTAAACGGGCAAAGCGCTGCCAGCAGCAGGGCGACCTGCCCGGCGCGCCTGCCGCAGATTTTTTTCGCCAGGCTAGCGATGAGCAGGCAACTGACCAGGTCGATGGCCGCCTGCAGATAGAGCACGGGTTGATACCGGCCTACACCGAACATGGCAAAGCACAAAGCAAGAAAGGCCGGGTAGCCGGGCAGGCGCACCAGGGTCGGCTCAATGGTGTCGGGCCCTGGGGCGTGGCCGACGGTGTGGCCATAGATGCTGTGGGTCAGCCAGTTGCCGGCGATGTCGCCATAGACCAGCGAATCCCCCTGAAGCTGCGGGTAGGCGTGGATCACCCAGAGGCGGAGCGCTGCGCCGGCGATCAGCACAAGTGTCGTGAATCGCCACCCCCGGCCTCGTAAGTCCATGCAACAGCATCCCATACTTCTTAGGGGGTTCCTGGTAACGCATAGATGCCAAAGGTTCGCGATAGCGCAAAGGAGTTCCTGTAAGCTTTCAAAGGGATGAACCGCCAGATCTTTTTCGATCCCCAGCGAAAACGCTGGAAACGCCTCCGGCGCATTCTTGACGCGGTTGCGGTGGTGTCGACGGTTATTCTGGTGCTGTTTTTCCTCAACGTGGTGAAACAGCAGCAACTGCCTGAGCTTTTGCTGCCCACGCCCAAGCGGAACTACCGGGCTATCCGCAACCAGACCTCTTTGCTGAAGCCGGGGGACCCGCGCTCGGCCCGGCGTAAGACCAATCGCAAGCCCTCGGAGATTCCCTTCAACAGCGGCGAAGGACTGCGTGCCGGCTACTACGTCGACGACGATCAGGGAAGCTATGCCTCTTTAAAGAACCATGTTCACCAGATCGACATCCTCTTTCCCATCTGGCTCTATGCCATCTCGCCGGATGGCAAGCTGCAAGGCGGCTATATTGCGGAAGCGCCCATACGCACCTTTGACGTCGTCGATGCGCACGGTGTGCACAGCGTGGACCCGCAAAACAAGATTCGCAACCTCATCGCGGACGCTCACGAAGATACGGAGATCTATCCCGTCATCCAAAACTTCAACGTGCTCACCTCGAAGTGGGACCAGGGCGCCGCCGCGATGGTCAAGAATCCGGCAGCCCGTGCGAACCTCGAACAGCAGCTGATGACGTTTCTCGCGGCCAACCCCAGCTATCACGGCCTGAACCTCGACCTCGAAGAACTCCCCGACGATGCTATCCCCGGCTACTGGGCGCTGATGGGGGAGCTGTACAGCCAGTTGCACGCCAAGAACCTGCGCCTCTTTACCAATGAAGGAGTAGGCGCAAGCGATGCCGAGTTCAAGCAGATGGCCCAGATAACTGACGGCATCATCTTGATGAACTACGACGAGCACGAAGAGACCGGGGGACCCGGCCCGATTGCCTCCCAGGACTGGTTTGAAAACAACCTCAAGCGCGTGCTGAAGCTGTTGCCCAAACAAAAGGTGATCTGTGCCATCGGCAACTATGGCTTCAACTGGACCATGTCCAAGCCTGAGGGCCGTCACCAAAAAGAGAAGGTGTTGAATACCGACGACGTCTCCGTGCAGGACGGCTGGCAGCTCGCCTCCGATGCGAATGCTGACCTCCGCCTGGCCGGTGATGAACTGAACCCGCACTTCACCTACGACGACGAAGACAACAACGTCCGTCACGAGGTGTGGATGCTCGACGCAGTCACAGCGTTGAATGAGCTGCGTGCCGCGCGGCAAATGGGCCTGGGGACCTTCGCCCTGTGGCGTCTGGGCAAAGAGGATCCTTCGCTCTGGTCCATCTGGGACCGTCCCAGCAATCCGGCCGCACCGCAGTCGCTCAAGCAGGTGCCGCCCGGCAACGATGTAGTCACCGATGGCGAAGGCGACATCCTGCGCATCAACGGCGAGCCCCACGCCGGTTCCCGCACCATCGACATGGATTCCTACAACTGGACCGTGACCGATGAGCACATGCTTACGTATCCGTCGCCGTACTCGATTGAGTTCTACGGCTACAAGCCCGGGGTGGTGGCGCTGAGCTTCGACGACGGCCCCGATCCGGACTGGACCCCTAAAATCCTCGACATCCTGAAGGAGAAGGGGGTGCACGGCACCTTCATGATGATCGGTGAGCAGGCGCAGGAAAATGTGGGCCTGATGAAGCGGGTGCTGGCCGAGGGGCACGAGATTGGCAACCACACCTGGACCCATCCCGACATCAGCGAGATCTCTCCCGGACAGTTGCAGTTACAGCTCAACCTTACGGAGCGGCTGTTCGGCAGCAAGCTGGGTGTGAAGCCGCTCTTTTTCCGGCCGCCCTACTCCATCGACCAGGAGCCGGAGACCAATGACCAGGCGGCGCCGGCCTATCTGATCCAGAAGATGGGCTACACCATCATCGGCAACAAGGTCGACACCAGCGATTGGGACGAGCGGCAGAAGAAGACGCCGCAGGGTATTCTCGACGACGTCCTCAACCAATTGCAGGTGATGAAGGGCAAGCCACAGCTAAGCGGCAGCATCATCCTGCTGCACGATGGCGGCGGCAACCGCAGCGTTACGGTGGCGGCACTGCCGGTGTTGATCGATGGCCTGCGCGAACACGGATATGTGATCGAGCAGGTTTCTGACCTGATGGGCAAGACGCGCGCAGAAGTGATGCCTCCGCTGAATACGCGTGAACGCTGGCAGGCACGGGTGGATTCTGTGGCCTTCTTCGCCTGGGCGTTCTTCAACCACTTTGTGGTTACCTTATTCTTTCTGGGCGATGTGCTGATGAGCGCCCGGCTCATCCTGGTTGGCGTTTTTGCGCTGATTGACCGTATGCGGAGACGCCACATTCCTGAGGTGGCGGGCGGATTTATGCCGCGGGTTGCGGTGTTGATCCCCTCCTACAACGAAGAGAAGGTCATCGTGCGGACCATCCGTTCGGTGATGAACTCCGACTATCCCCATATGCGCATCATCGTGATTGATGATGGCTCCGCGGATCGCACCTCCGAGGTGGCCCGGGCGGCGTATCCGGAGGAGATTGCAGCCGGGTTGCTGACGGTGGTGCGCACCGTCAACGGCGGTAAAGCAGAGGCGCTCAACTTTGCGGTGCGGGATCTCACCGAAGAGTTTTATGTGGGCATCGACGCAGATACGGTCATCGCGGCGGATGCAGTTTCCAAACTTGTGTGTCACTTTGCTGATCCGGAGATAGGCGCTGTCGCGGGCAATGCCAAGGTCGGGAACCGGGTGAATCTTTGGACCCGCTGGCAGGCGCTGGAGTACATCACCAGCCAGAACTTCGAACGCCGCGCGCTGGACTTGTTCAACGTGGTCACAGTCGTGCCCGGCGCAATCGGAGCCTGGCGGACGGATGCGGTGCGGCAAGGCGGAGGCTATCCGGTGAATACGGTCGCCGAGGATGCCGATCTGACGATGAACCTGCTGGAGCAGGGCTACAAAGTGATTTACGAGGACCGCGCGCTGGCGTTCACGGAGGCTCCGGCAACGGCACGGGGGTTGATGCGGCAGCGTTTCCGCTGGTCTTTCGGCACACTGCAAGCCATCTACAAGCACCAGCGGGCGTTTCTGAAGAACAAGGCGATGGGGCTGTTTGCGCTGCCGAATATATTGGTCTTCCAGATTCTGCTGCCGCTGGTCTCGCCGTTTATCGACTTAATGTTCGTCGCCGGCGTCGTGCACTATCTACTCGATCGCCACTTCCATCCCGAGGGCGCCAATGCTTCGAATTTTGAGAAGCTGCTGACGTTCTTCCTGGCGTTCCTGATTATCGACTTTGTCACGTCGGCTTTGGCCTTCAGTCTGGAGCGGCGGCACGCAGCCAACAAGGGTGATGGCTGGCTGCTGTTCCATATCTGGCTGCAGCGCTTTGCCTACCGGCAGCTCTTCTCGCTGGTGCTGTTCAAGACGGTAAAACGAGCCATTGATGGAAGACCTTTCAACTGGGACAAACTGGAGCGCACGGCGAAGTTATCAGAGCAGACGGAACGGCTTACGGCCGCGCGGTAACCCCTACGCCTACTCATTCGTCACAGTGAATGATGGTTGTGAGCGTACCGTTGGCGGCGGCTACGTCCGCGGCACGGCGAAGGCGAAAAGCTTTTGGACACTGAGTATGTAGGCCATCGCATCCCCTACCCGCCGCCCCTCGTTTCCGGTCTGGGTCCGCGAAAATCGTCCGCCAGCTCCTCAATCGAATACACAGTCCTGTACTTATCATGAATCGATGACCAAAAGGAGTCGACCGTGGATCCGATAGAGAAGAAGGTCGAGGCGCCGTCGCGCCGGGATTTCCTCAAGATGACGGCCGCGATCCCTCTGGCCGCGCATCTGGGCATTTTCGACGGCCACGCAGCGGGCGCCCCCGTTCCCTGGTACCGGCGTACCTACCGCTGGGGACAGATCAACCTGAACGAGCTGGACCCGCAGAATTTCGATCTGCAGTGGTGGCGGGGTTACTGGAAGCAAAGCGAAACCCAGGGACTGGTGATCAATGCCGGCGGGATCGTCGCTTTTTATCCCAGCAAGGAGCCGCTGCAACACCAGGCGAAACTTCTAAACGGCCGCGATCTCTATGGTGACCTGACGCGGGCGGCGCACACGGACGGCCTTATTGTCTTCGCCCGCATGGACTGTGGTAGCGCTTTCGAACCCTTTTACAAAGCACATCCTGATTGGTTCGCACGGAATGCAGCGGGAGAGCCGTACACCACCGGGTCGGAGGAGGATGGCGTCGTCCTCTATACCACCTGCATCAACGGACCGTACTACGACGAGTACATTCCCAGCATCCTGCGCGAGATCATCGCCCACGAAAAGCCTGAAGGTTTCACGGACAATCATTGGGCCGGCCAGGGCCGGGAAAGCATGTGTTACTGCGTCCATTGCAAATCGAAATTTCATGACTTCAGCGGCAAAGATCTGCCGCACAAGAAAGACTGGGACGATCCCACCTACCGGCGATGGATTGCATGGAGCTACCAGAGGCGCCTGGAGATTTGGGATTTGTTCACCAGCACCACCAAAGCCGCCGGTGGACCCGACTGCATCTGGAGTGGCATGCTGAACGGGAATTTTGTTGAGGCCGCCGCCAGCTTCCGGGACATGAAAGAGCTTTGCCGGCGCGCGGACATCATCATGCTTGACCAACAAGGTCGAGCCAACAATGGCGGGTTCCAGGAAAACGGCGACACCGGGAAGAGGGTTCACGGGTTAGGCGGTTGGGACAAGCTTGCCCCGGAAAGCATGGCAACCTATGGACCGCGCAAATCGGCTCGTCCGGTTCCGGAAGTTCGTATGTGGATGGTGGAGGCTGCCGCTGGAACCATCCAACCCTGGTGGCACCACGTGGGCGGCTACCAGGAGGACCGGCGGCAGTTCCACGTAGTGGAACCGTTTTTCCGCTGGTATGCCGGCCACCAGCAATACCTGGTCAACCGGCAACCGATTGCCACCGTAGGTGTTGTGTATTCCCAGCGAAACTTCGAATGGTATGGCCGGGACACCGCCAACGAACTGGCCCTTGCTCCCTACAACGGGATGATTCAGGCGCTCATCCGGGCGCGCATCCCGTATTTGCCCATCGACGCCGATTCTCTCGATCGCGATGCAAGCCAATTCTCGGTGCTGGTTCTGCCCAACCTGGCGGCTATGTCGAACGCGCAGGTGGAAGCGGTGCGGCGTTTTGTGCACCAGGGAGGGTCGCTGATCGCTACCGGCGAAACCAGCCTCTACGACGAATATGGCGACCCGAGGCCCGACTTTGCCCTGGCGGACGTGTTAGGCGCTCGCTCCACGGGCAAGCGCTATGGTCCCAAGAACCCGGAGGCTTTGCAGCACAGCTACCTACGGATCACACCCGATGTGGGACAGGATCAGAACGGCCCACGTCACGGGGACGAACCAACCAGGTCGGCGCTCCGGCACCCGGTCCTGCATGGCTTTGAGGAAACCAACATTCTCACCTTTGGCGGCGTGCTCCCAGAAGTGACGGCAGCACCAGGCACCACCGTGCTGCTGACGTGGGTGCCTCCCTTTCCCGTTTTTCCGCCGGAGAATTCCTGGATGCGGACGCCGCGGACGAATATTCCCGGGCTGTTGGTTCGGGAGGAGAAGGGTGTCCGCATCGCGTTTCTGCCGGCTGACGTCGACCGGCGCTACGCGCAGGGCAACATCCCCGACCATGGCGATCTGCTGGCCAACCTGGTCCGCTGGGGAGCCAAGGAAAGCATTTCGCTGGCGGTGCGGGGCCCCGGACTCATCGACTGCCACCTCTATCGTCAGCCCGGCCGCCTTGTCCTGCACCTGGTGAATCTCACCAGCGCTGGAACCTGGCGGATGCCGGTCGACGAACTCATCCCGGTGGGCCCGCTGACGGTGAGGGTCAAGCTGCCGGAAGGAATTGCCGGCGAGCGGTTGTTGCTGGCTGTATCGGGGGAGACCGCAACGCCGGTCCATCGCCGCGATGGTTGGGCGGAGTTTGAGGTGAAGCCCATCCTCGACCACGAGGTCGCGGTGTTGGAATAGAGCCGGATTTTTTGTCTCATCCGCGATAGACTCATCCGGGCGGATTTATGAGACAAATCAGAGTCATTGCAACAGCAGGTATCTCAGTGGGCGCTGCGGTTCTACTCGCAGCCGGCATCGGAAGCTTACGCGCACAAGGACAGGGCGGCGAACGAACGGCAGTGGCGCTCTTCAATTCCCTCGATCCCGACAACGATGGGACGATGACGAAGCCCGAGATGGAGGCTGGCTTCAACCGCTGGTTTGACGACTGGGACAACAGCAAGAGCGGCGTTCTGAGCCAGCCGCAGATTACGGCCGGCGTCAGCAAGGTGCTGCCTGCTCCGCCCGCGGTTAAGCCCGGGCAGGCCAACACATTCAATCCGGCAGGCAATTCGACGCCGATCGCAGTACCGCAAGAGGCGGTGGACGCCATGATGGCGGCCCTGCCAACGACACCCGGTGCAAAGCCAATGCGCCCGCGCAAGGTGCTGGTGATGGCGCATACGGGTGCGGGAGGATTCGTGCATGCCTCCATCCCGCTGGCAGCCAAGGCGGTGGAAGCGTTGGGAAACCAGGGCGGTTTGTGGAGCACGACCATCAGCTACGATGTGGCGGACATCAACACCAGCAACCTTAAGCAATATGACGCCATATTCCTGGACAGCACCACTGCGTGTTTCCTGGATGACCCGGACCCCAAGGTGACGGCTGCGCGGCGCGCGGCGCTGCTGAGTTTTGTGAGAAACGGAAAAGGCATCGCCGGCATCCACGCGGCATCCGATACGTATCACACCGATTGCCTGGCCAGTGAGGCCGCCGTTAAGAGCGGCACCGCCCTCAATCTAGGTGCGCTGGTTCTCGCTGCGCGGATGGTCACGGCCGCGGACAAAGATAGTGACGATACTGTCAGCCGCCAGGAGTGGACTGGCCTTGCCGATGATTGGTTTCAGAAACTGGATCCAAACAATACGGGAAAGGTGAGCCGCGAAGATTTTGCGGCGAACTTCCACTCGTTGCTACCGCAGCCGAACACGCGTCTGCTTGGAGTGGAATCGAAGCCGGTTCAACAATGGCCGGAGTTCAACACGCTGATCGGCGGATACTTCAAATTTCACTGGCCTGACCCGCAACTCATTACGGTCAAGATCGATGACCCGAACAGTCCGTTGACCGCCATGTTCCATGGTAAGGAATTCGAGATCCACGACGAAACCTACACCTTCGTGCAGGAGTCGTTTTCACGCAAGAACGTGCATGTCCTGACGAGCATCGACTACGACAAGATGAGCGCTGCGGATAAGGCGAAGGAAGCGCATCCGCGGAGCGATGGCGATTATGCCTTGAGCTATATCCGCCGCGAGGGCAAGGGCCGCGTGTTCTACGAAGGCCACGGGCATAGCTACCGGGTCTACGCGATGACGCCGATGCTCGAACACCTTCGCGCCGGTATTCAATACGCGATCGGCGATCTGAAAGCGGATGACAGTCCGTCGGTGAAATAGGGAGCGCAGCATTGCAGTAGGGGGGCTCATGCTCCGAATGCGTCATTTACTCCTTTTACCGGTCGCCGCTTCTCTCTTGATTTCTCCCGTCGAAGCCCAAACGCCGGGGGGACTGATCAAGCGGACGCCGGAGGCTGCGGAGCAAATGAAGCGGTCGGAACGGCGCGTCACCCTGGATGTGCAGGTGACGGACGCTTCGGGAAAGCCCGTGAGCGGACTAGGGCAGCAGGATTTCACCCTCCTCGATAACGGCCATCCCACGGCCTTAACTTCATTTCGAGAAGTAACCAACAGCAATACAGCGCCGGCTGAAGTGGTCTTGCTTCTCGACACAATGAATGCGTCTTTTCAGGACGTGGTCATTGAGCGGCAAGGTATCGAAGCCTTTCTCCGTCAAAATGGCGGGCACCTCGCACTCCCGGTTTCGATTGTCTTTCTGGCTGACACAGGCGTAAAGCTGGGGAAGGCTTCACAAGACGGGAACTCGCTGGCGGAAGACTTCAAGAAGGTTCCAACGCCGATGCGGATCATCGGTTCGGCACAGGGATCGGACGGCGCGCAGGATCGCGCGCAACGCTCGGTGCGTGCGTTGCAATTGCTGTCCACGTATGAAGCAAGGAAACCAGGAAGGAAACTGCTGATCTGGGTCGGCCCCGGTTGGCCCCTGCTGACGCGCTCGACTACAGGACTCAGTGCGCAGGATAGAAGTCGATACTTTGATTCCATCGTTGATGTCACGACGGCTCTGCGGAGAGCGCGCACAACCCTTTATAGTGTCGCGCCTCTGAACCTCGCCCAGGTAAGTGGACAGAATCCTCATCTATGGGAGACCTTTGTCAACGGTGTCGAAAATCCAACGCAGGCAGACTCTTCGAACCTTGCCTTGCAGGTGCTTGCGGTGCATTCCGGCGGGCTTGTATTGAGCCAGAGCGGGGACCTCGCTGGTGAGATCACGCGTTGTGTGGTGGATGGTGAAAGCTATTACGAAATCAGCTTCGATGCTGCAGCCGGCGAAGGCGCCATCCAATACCGCGCGCTGCAAGTGAAACTCGGCCGGACGGCTGCTACCGCGCGGACCAGCACGGCCTACTATGCCGGCGTTTCGCAATCTTCGCCGGAGCTGCCTCCGGTGGCCTCGGCCACGCCAGCAGCACCAGCGCTAACCGCACCGCACACGATCGCAGCAGAGGCGCGCCTGGTCATCGTTGATGTGACGGCGCTGGATACGAAGGGTCAGCCCATCAAGGGGTTGTCGACTTACTTTGCCTTACACGAAGATGGTGTGCCGCAAACGATCGTGAGTGTTGAGGAGCATAGTGCAGGGGATCACGCGAGCGCTGCGAAGACTGCCGATGCCACCACGGACGGCGCCATCCTCGCAACCAACAAACCTGCCGCCGGAAGCGTCTGGAATGTAATTCTGATTGATCTATACAACACGCCGAACGAGAACCGGGGAAGACTGCAGAGCCAAGTGGAGAAATTTTTGAGCCAGCTCCCGGAGCACGAGCCGGTGGCGCTGGCCACGATGTTGAACCACCTCAAGATTGAAACTTCCTTTCAGGACGGCGCTGGAGCGGCGTATCGATACCTGCACAAGAATGGACTTGGGCCGGTTGATTCGTTCACACCTGGGAGCATTGTGGAGCGTCAGGAAGTGCCGATGCCATCCGCCGACCCTACCGGCGGTGCCACCGCGCACCAGGCCAATATCGACGTGGAGCGTCAGGATAACCGCGCGCAGGCGACGCTGGACCTTTTCTCCGACTTGGCGCAGTGGTTGGCGCCGTATCCCGGCAGAAAGAACGTCTATTGGCTTTCGGGCGGATTCCCCTTGCAGGGCCATCCCTTTGGTGTCGCCGGCTACAGTCTGAACAAGCCGGATCTGGGGCCCGACACCAAGGGCGCGAATGCAGTGCCCATGCAACAAAAGACGGACAAGGAATTGGAAAGCGCTCGGGTCGCCATCTATCCAGTCGATGCGCGTGGAGTCGCCGCTCCTGATGTAGACGGCGTCACGACAGCGGATACGGAGTTTACGGCGAATGAGGCCATCACCCTGAACAAGGATCTCGATCTCGCGGCAGGGCGGCGGCAGGAGATGCTGGAGATTGCCAAAGCGACGGGTGGAGCGGCGCAATTCAACAACAACATCGCGAGCGCCCTTAGCGAGGACTTTAGCCGTGCCAACACCTATTACACGATCGCTTATAAGCCGCCCGATAAGGAATGGAAAGGGGCCTATCACCGCATTCGGATATCGGTCGATCAGCCTGGGGTCCAACTTGCCTATCGGCAAGGTTACTATGCAGGAGACGCTGAGATTCCATCCAAGCCGACACCGGAGCAGTTTAAGAGTGCCCTCCAATTGCATTTGCCTTCGGAGCTGGGGGTACAGTTTTCGTCGAAGATCGCGACTTCGGGAGAGGTGGCGACGGTTGCATATACGGTCGAACCCGGAACGGTCGACTTTCAGGAAGATGCCTCTGGCCAGTTCCTTACCGATATCCAATTCGCGATTCTGGAATACGACGCGAAAGGGAAAGTGCTGGACAAATCACTCGTTCGGCTAAGTGGCAAAATGACGGCGGAGCAGCGTGCCCATCTATCTGCAAAGACGTTAAGCACACAGCAAACCATTCCCTTAAAGGCCGGCGCGACGACCCTGGTCCTGGGCGTGAGGGATCAAATCTCGGGACGATTTGGCAACGTTGAGGTGCCGCTCAATCCTCACTGATTCTGTCCTCTGCGGGTTTTAAGGGTCACTCAGATTTCTTGATCGAAACCTGAGCGGTTCTCGAATCAGTGGCACTCTTCAACGTTAGTTTGCCGTTCATTTCTTTCCCGGCTGCCTTCAGGTCATACGAGAACTTCCATTCTCCAGTTGTAAGCTCAAAGGTGACTCGGTCGCCGTTGACTTGCCCGTTTGCAATGGGATAACGTTCCGTCGCGTCCGGGCCTCCACTGCCTGCCAGGTTGGGGCCATCCTGCTTGAGCTGAAACAGCTGCGGTACGTCATGATCCCCGCCGTTCACGCGGAAGGTCCCTTGCCACTTCCCTGAAACGCTTGCAGTCTGCACGCCGAATACAAGTAACAAAGCTAAAGCGATCATTCTCACCTGGCACCACCTTCCAGCAAGAAACGCATCTTTGCCCGACGCCGGGCTTTTCCTCGCTTCCACCACATCATGAGGCCACTGAGAAATTGCGGAAAGACCATGGCGCACGCAATCGCCATCAGAGTACGGCCCGCAGTGCCAAGAATCGAACCGGTATGAAGAGCCTCGCTGGTGACGAAGGTGCGATCTGCCAACGACGAATGACTCGAGGAGGAAAGCGAAAGCTTCTTCCCGGTATATGGATCCATCGTGATTACACTATCGATGTCGGAGCCCATCAGACGGTGCTCGGCCAGGGAGACCTTATAGGTTCCGCCATAAGCAGGCATCTGCATACGTACCGGGGATCCGGCGGGGACTATCGCCTCGGCCGCCGACAGCGCCTGGTCCGGCTGTATGTAGGCGGCACCTTCTGAGGCCAGTGATGGTGACGACTGCGGAGACTCTCCCTGCTCAACTCCACTGAAACTTCGAATCACTCGTGAAATCGGGGCCTCAAAGCTCATCATTGCTCCCGTCGCAGCGGCGATGAGGAGAAAGGTAAAGGAGAGAATCCCAATGGCATTGTGCAGGTCCGACCAAAAGCGTCGGGTTCCGTCCATGGCTCGCAGCCGAATCCGGCGGGTTTGCCACCATAAGCCAAAACCGGATAACAGCAACAGCAACGCGGCAAGATTTGACCACCGCACGACGGTTCGGCCGATCGTACCTGTCGCCAGACAGACGTGGAGTTGCCGGGTTAGACCGAGAAATGTCTGGCCCCGCTGCCGCAGGCCAAGTACCTGTCCGGTATGTGGATTGACGTACGCAATTCCGGATGGGAGGGCTATTTGCCACGAGAGATCGGGTGCCTCGGCGAACGTGATGGCGACGACATCATCGGCGGGAAATCTCTTTTTGACCGAGACGATGATTTCGCTGAGGGAAAGGGTCTGGCCTGATGCAGCGACGTACGACAGAGTCGGATTGGCCATGCGATCCAGCGGCGACTCAAACGCAAGAATGCTTCCGGTGACGCCGAGAACGACGAAGAAGGCTCCCGCAAGGACGCCGAGCCATAAATGGAGTCTGAATATCCAGCTTCGGATCATCTGTTCGGTCCATTCGCGTGTCATCCGTCTCATTCAGGCAACGGATGGGCTGTTGCTCCCGAGTCTACACCTCGAATGAGAACGAACAGCACGGCGGAGCACGGGGTGCTGCTTGTCAGGAACGGAGGTACTATGTCGCGGCCAGAGCAGGTGGATTTTTTCTGCTCAGACTTTCTGCAATGAAGAGGGCCGCTCCGCTGAAGATCAGGGTATCTGCTACGTAATCCAGCTCACCGCTGATGGCGGTCGATGGGTGCAGAATTTCCATTGGCAGATAGATGAAGAGGACGAGGGCAAGAAACAAGAGGCCCAGGACTATGCCTGCGGTGCGACCTCGTTTGTTGATGAGGATGCTTGCGCCGCAGACGATCAATATCGCGCCTGTGACCCAGGCCCAGACGATCTGTGCAGGGAGCCAGTCGGGCATCAATTTTTCCAGGGGCACACCTGGAGCGAATTGGGGGTGGGAGAAATGCTCCACTCCAAAAACGATCATGGCGATGGCGAAGAGGCAACGTCCCACCAGCGCGAGCCAGGGCGCAAATTGAGCATGGCGCTCATCGGTCAGGGTTGCGGCGAGGCACAAGGCGGCGCCGCCCAACGAGAGATCGCGGAAGAGGATTGCCAGCGCAAATCTGTCGCCGGGATTCGTCCAGACGTTCGGAATGTGTATCAGCAGCACGAATATAAAGAACATGATTCCCAAGAGCAGAGCGGCCAAGCGTGCCATCTTGCCGGTGATGATGCTGAGGGAAGCGGCAATGAGGGCGACACCAACGAAGGCCGCCCAGAAGATGCGATCGGGCATGTAGGCAGGCACAGCTTCTTTCACTACATTGAGTTCGGAAAAGTGCTGCATGCCAAAAAGCGCCAGCGGCACTGCGAAGAATGCCGGGCCAAGTGCGAACAACCAAGAGGCGCCGAACGAGAGGTCGCCGGGCTGCGACCTGGCTTTGCGCCAGGCGAGCAGAAGGGCGACGATGAAGAGCGCCGCGGTGCTGACATTCAGCCAGAACGAAACGTGGCGTTGCCAATTGACGGCGATCGCGAGGGCAGCGTGGGACGGGTTCAAAGGATTAGGCATTTACTTGGCGCGCCCACACTGCACGCAGTTCATGATCCACCGCGACGCGGAGGTACGGCAATATCCACTTGCACGCTTGTTGGCCTATCCACATCGGCTCAGGCCGGATCAGCGCTTGAGCACTTGCTCGATATAGGCTAGCGCGCGAGGATCGTTGCTTTGGCCCAACCAGAAGAGGGCTTCCTTGCGTATGGCGAAATTCGTATTCGTGTCGGCGACGTGAACGAGTTGCGGCACACTCTCGTCTTTAGGCAATTGGCTCAGAGCGAAGACCGCCTTCTTCTTGACTTCGAAGCTGGGATCATTCTCGATGGAGGCGTTCAGGGTGAATACGGCTTTCTTCCCTGCTTTCTGTGCCAACCAGAAGATTGCCTGTTCGCGGATACGGCTGTCGGGATCGGACTTTGCCATCTGTATCAGATCGTCGGTCACGGCAGGATCTGCATTGATGGAGACATCGAAGACCAGCTTCTTGCGGAACTCACCGTCTTTCTCACTTTGCAAGAGCTGTCGCAGGACCAGCAACCCGTCGTGCCCGCGCTGCGCGCCGAGCCAGAAGGCGGCTTTCTCCTGCAGGTAGGTATTGTTTGCGCCGCCGGCCAAAGCAGCCAACACTCCAGTCGCTTTGGGCGTCGCGTGCATGCTGAGAACGACCAGGCTCTCCTCCACCAACCGGCTGCGCTGAGCAGCAGCGCCTTCCGCCAGCTTGCCGAGAAGCGTGGCACTGTCTTCGGGCTGCACATCCGGCAGCCACTCAAAGGGGACTCCGCCGGCATTGAGGACGCAGCCGGCGTGGGCCATGCGCGCCTTTGTTACCTCGCCGTGGTCGAGCCGGAGCAGCACGTACACGGTGGGCGCCGGCTGGTCAGGCCGCTCCGCAGTGCTCAGATTGTCTGCTGCGTCTTCCAAGCGAATCTCATTGCAGCATCCATCTTCCACATCGGATGATCCGGTCGTCCAAGTTGAACACGCAGAGAGATGCGTTCGTGGAAGAGCCTGCACCGCATATCCAATCCAAAGTGGACTATTGGAGTGGCGAAATCGGTCCACCGTCGCGGACAATCCCAGGCTCATCGGCCCAGCGTGAAACTGCGTGTTGGTGACCCGGGGCTGCTGCGCGCAAGCCAGCAGCTCAGACGCAGCGAGAGCTATTACCAATAGCGCATTCGACTTCATGGCGCGAATCTCCTTACCGTAACGGCTGCTATTTGTTAAGAATTTCCATCATGTAGTCGGTGGCTTCTTTGCTGTGCATGACGCTCAGCTGTTGCACAATCTGTTTCTGGAGGGCTGGATCTTTCTCGGCTCGGGCAAGTTCCACCAGGTCGTGGCTATCGTCCGCTACGAAGAGCGACTGAACGACAGCCTTCCTGGTTTCGGGATCAGCATTCTTCTGGTAAATCGTCACCAGCGAGGGCTCTACCGACTTTCCGCCGGCTATGCCGAGATTGCGGATCGCCTTCCTTCGCAGGTCGGGATTCTGTTCGGAGGCAATGATCGTGCCCAGCGCCTCGGCGCCCTTTTGCCCGGCAGGGATCATACTGTTGATGATTTCGGCCTTGGTTTCAGGGCTGCTGGAGTCGTGATAGAGAGTGAGCAACTGCGCGGTTGCGCCCATGGCGCCCAGGGTATGCACCGCAGTCCGCACGAGCTCTTGATTCGACTCATGACGCGCCGCCTCCACCAGGGGATCAGGCGTGCCGATGACGAGGTAGGTGTGTAGGATCGCACTCTTGATCTCTACGTTCGTGCTCTGCCGATATATATCGGCGAGGGTCTCGGCGGATTGCTTGCCGCGGCCAATGGCCAGCATCTCAATCGCTTTGCGCTGCAGTGCTGGATCGCGCTGGCCGCGGGCTACCTCACCGAGCATCGCTTGCGCCTGCGGAGACTGGTCCTGAGCCAGAACGAACAAGGCGCGGCTTTTCAGTTTTTCAGATTTGCCGCTGCCAAGGATCTGTTGAATGATCGGCAGGGCGCGCGACTCATCCTGCTGCATGAGCGAGTTCAACGCCAGCAGTTTGAGCTCTTCGTCCTGTTCTGCCTGGGGTGGCAGGAGATCGTCGCTTTTTCCCTTGATTTCTATTTCGAGCGCGCCGCACTCCTTGATCCATTGTCCCTGGGGGAAGGCCAGCCTCAGCTGGTTGCAGGTGTCAAGGGCCTGCCTGGGCTTGCCTTGTTTATTTTCGGCATAGGCTTTCCAATACAGCGCTGCTTCCGCGCGTTCGCCATGCTGCTGCGCGATGGTGGAGAAGATGGTCTCGGCCTCTGTCCAGCGGGCATCATTGATGGCTCGGGTGCCGTCGGAGTAGAGCGCATCCTCCTTCGACGGAGCCCCCGCGCAGAATGCAGGCGACGCACAATACAAGGCAGCAAGAAGAATGGCTGAGAGCAGTGATTTTGTTTTCATTTAGATGGAAGCCCCTTTCGTAGAGAGAGAAGCGCCCTGCGGTTGGAGAGCCTGGGAGTTCACCCGGGAGCGCAAGACGCGAATGTCAAAGAGCAGACCGTCGGTATTCATCTGCTGCCGGAGGCGGTTGAGTTCCTGCTCGGTGAGCCCGTCGGGCTCGTTGGCCAGCTCCATAAGCAGACGTTCGAGACGATCCAGAGACGATTCGACACCGACCTCACCGGTCTGCATCGCGCTTTGCCGCACCAAGCGATTGGTCGCGAGGAGTTCCCTGGCCTCGCTTTGCAGAGGGATGGCCGCGTTGTCATGCGTGCCGGCGTGATTGAGCTCCACCAGCAGGCGCTCGGAGCGATCGAGGTGGTCGCCGAGGACAACGATGACGACCCGCTGGCGCGCGTGGGGATCGACCGCCACGGCCACCGAGGGTGTCTGCTTGCGCTGCCACTGGCGTCCACTGAGGAAGCCGATGGCGATGAGCAGCGCGCAGGCTGCTGTCCAGGCAAGGGGACGCCAAAGTTGATGCAGCGTCCAACCGCGCTTTTGGCTTTCGTACACCGGGAGGGAATGGCGAATCGATTGCCAGATGTGCTCGACATGCTCTTCGCCTCGTGCCGGGGGCGCCAACGGTTTGACCCCGTCCAGGTCTCTCCGCACCTCGGCATAGCTTTTGGCGCACGCCGCGCAGATTTTCAAGTGGCGTTCGCACTCGGCCATGTTGGCAGACTCCTGGTAGTAGTGCTCGATCAGTTCGGTTTCATTCCAATGCTTCATGTGTTTACCCATAGCGGAGCCAGTTGACGCCGCAATTTCTGCACTGCGCGAAAGACGGCTTGTTTGGCCGCGTTGGGAGCAATGTTCAACGCGGCGGCAATCTCTTCGGTGGAGCGGTCTTCCATGTGCCGTAGAACGAAGGCCGTCCTCTCGGTGGGCGTAAGATCGCTCATTGCCGCCTGCCGCGTCGCTTCGATCTCGCCGCTCAGCAGCAGGCGATCCGGTCCGGCTTTGCTGTCCGGTAACTGCACCTCACGTTGTTCCGGATCGTTCTCTTCGCCGATGCGAGTTTCCGGTTTTCTTCGACTCACGACGTCGAGGGCACAGTTGGCCGCGATGCGATAGATCCAGGTCGCCATGCTCGATCTCCCTTGAAAGTTCGCCAGGCTTTGATAGCCGCGCAGGAACGTCTCCTGCGTGGCTTCTTCCGCATCCGATTCATTGGCGGTAATGCGATAGGCCACGCGGAACACAACCTGGCTATAGCGCGCCACCAGCACCCGGTATGCGTCCTTATCACCGGAAAGAACCGCCCGGCGTATGGCGTCGTCGCTTTCTTCCATGCAGCGCATTAGACAGGAAAACGGTCTTCCGGTTAGGGTCTGGTTTCGGCTTTATTTTTTTGCAGAGAGTTCCTGCGTCCAGGGGGGAAACCGCACGGTTGCAACATGCAAGCACGCAGATATCCGCGCCCATTACACTGGCTGTTCACTTTCCCGGAGGTATTCTTTGCGCCGTCTATGGGCATTCGCCCTTTTAGCGTTTCTGCCATTCAATGCGATTGCCCAGGCCCGTCCCGCCGCACTCACCGACTACACAGGGATTTACGAGTATGAGAACGGTACAAAGATTGACCTGGTCTCGGGAAAAGACCTCTTCGCCATTCTCGACGAAGCGAAATACAGACTCGTGCGTTCCAGCGGCGACACCTTCCTCAATGGAGCGGGTCAGCCGGTTGCCTTTCGGCGCAATGAAACCGGGAGCATTGCCGGCTTTGAAGAACACGGACACCTCTATCGCCGTCTCTCCACGACACCCTCTGCAGCGGCGATTGCCTTGTTACACCCGCGTCCAGGTAGTGATTTCACCTATTCCTACAGGCCTCCCACTGATCGTTACGACGGCCTGGCCGTAGGAAACATTGCCGAGTCGGACCTGGGCCTCGACACGGCCACAACCATTGCCGCGGGCATCCTCAACGAAACCTGGACCGATGTGCATAGTGTGTTGCTCTACCAGCACGGCAAGCTCGTGTACGAGGAGTATTTCTACGGCTACGACTGGCAACGCCAGCACCAGCTTCGCTCGGCAACAAAATCGGTCGTCTCAACACTCGCCGGCATCGCGATCGACCGGCACGCCATCCCGAGTGTGCAGGAGCCCGTTCTGGCGCATATGAAGTATGCGAGCTACGATCACCCCGACCCGCGCAAAGCCGAGATCACGCTTCGCGACATGCTTACCATGCAATCGGGGCTGGCCTGCAACGATCACGACCCGAAGTCGCCGGGCAACGAGGTCGTGATCGATGACAAGCCGGACTGGGTGAAGGCGACGCTCGATCTCCCTCTCATTCACCCGCCGGGCAGCAGTGGATTCTACTGTTCAGGCGGAGTCGCGGTTGCCGGCAGAATGATCGAGAACACAACCCACATGTACCTGCCCGACTTCGCGCAGCGGAATCTGTTTGGCTTGCTTGGCATCTCGCGCTCACAGTACACATGGAACTACGACCTGACCAGCGCCGACAAGGAGTACTCGCAGATTCACCTTCGGCCACGCGACATGATGAAGCTCGGCGTCCTCTTTAAGGATGGGGGTAAGTGGCATGGGCGGGAGGTGGTTTCCGCTGAGTACGTTCACGAAGCGCTTTCGGCGATTAGCCACGTGGATGACACGAGCTACGGATACTTCTGGTGGCGCCCATGGCTGTACGTCGATATGCCAACGGGCCCGGAACACGTGTACATGAGTGCGGCGCAAGGCAACGGGGGGCAAAAGATATTCGTTCTCCCCGAATATGGCTTCGTCGCGGTGTTCACGGCGGGTGCCTACAACGCGGGCAGCTCAGCGCCAAACAAGATCATGAGCACGGTGATCCTGCCGAAGTTGCTTGCAGCGCATGGCGGCAGAGCGCTCACAGCGCAGTAATGGCAGGCACCCTTGCGGTTTTTCGCCGGAATTGGTGACCGGACGGGAGTGGCGTTTGGGAGAACCTGGGGAAATCGCGGGGAACGCCTTTCTTTCGCACTCAGGATCGGGCGGGAGGACCGGACAGCGGGGCGATCGCGGCCAGGAACCGGCGGGAGCGGCGGCCGGGGCGGTTTTTCTATTTCCTCCGCACCGTACGGCAGCGGGTTGGTATCTAATGGAAGTTCGGTGTTTCAGCGCCCGAATCGCAGGAGAATTTTCAAGTCATGCCTACCGCACAGCTCAGTACCGTTATCCAGCCAGTGGCCCCGCAGGGGCCTTTCCGCAACGAGCCGTTTATCGATTTCCGCGATTCGGAGAACGTGCATGCCATGCAGGCGGCGCTTACCCGTATTGGGGACATGCTCGGGCACGAGTACGAGCTGATCATTGGGGGGCAGCGTTCACGGACAACCGACAAGATCCGGTCGGTGAACCCGGCGAAGCCGTCGCAGGTGGTTGGGGTGCATCAGAAAGCAGGCCTGGAGCACGCTGAGCGAGCGATGAAGGCGGCGCTGGAAGCGTACGCTACCTGGCAGTACGTTGCGGTGGAAGAGCGCGCGGCGCTGCTGCTGCAAACGGCGGAACTGATACGGAAGCGGAAATTTGAGTTCTGCGCGTGGCTGACCTATGAGATAGGCAAGAATTGGGCGGAGGCCGACGCGGATGTCGCCGAGACCATCGATTTTCTGGAATTCTATGCCCGCGAGGCGTTGCGTCTGGCGGGCTCCACGACGCCGATCCAGCTCCCCGGGGAGCGGAACCAGTTGGTGTACATTCCTGTCGGGGTGTGCGCGGTGATCCCACCGTGGAATTTCCCTTTTGCGATTATGGCTGGGATGACGGCGGCGGCGATCGTCACTGGAAACACGGTCATCCTGAAGCCTTCGAGCGACACTCCCACGATCGCGGCGCGGTTTCTGGATGTGCTGGAGGAGGCGGGCATGCCTCCCGGCGTGGTGAACTTTTGCCCGGGGTCGGGGAGCACCTTCGGCAACGCTATCGTGGAGCACCCGAAGACGAGGCTGATTGCGTTTACCGGCTCGAAGGAAGTGGGCCTGGATATTCATGCGCGGGCGGCACAAACGAAGCCGGGGCAGATCTGGATCAAGCGCACCATTCTGGAGATGGGCGGCAAGGACTCCATCATAGTCAGCACAGATGCAGACCTGGATGCGGCCGTCGATGGAGTGGTCAGCGCGGCCTTCGGCTTCAGCGGGCAAAAGTGCTCAGCTTGTTCGCGCGCCATTGTGGAAGAGCCGATCTATGACGTGTTCCTGGAGCGGGTACGGGAACGGGTTGCGACTTTGCGTGTGGGCGACCCGGCAGGGAATGCCAACATGGGTCCAGTGGTAAACCGCGCAGCCATGGATACGATTCTTTCCTACATCGAGGTCGGCAAGAGCGAAGGACGCCTGCTGACCGGCGGCCACGCGGTCGAAACGCCAGAGGGCGGCTATTATCTGGAGCCCACCGTGATCGCGGATATCGCGCCGACTGCGCGGCTGGCGCAAGAAGAGATTTTTGGGCCGGTGCTGGCGGTGATCCGCGCGAAGGACTACGACCATGCGCTGCAGATTGCGAACAACACGGAGTATGGGCTGACGGGCGCGGTGTATTCGAGTTCGCGGGAGAAGCTGGAGCACGCCCGGCGGACGTTCCACGTGGGGAATCTTTACTTCAATCGCAAATGCACCGGGGCAATGGTGGGCGCGCATCCTTTCGGCGGGTTCAACATGTCGGGCACGGACTCGAAGGCGGGTGGTCCGGATTATTTGCTGCTGTTTACCCAGGCCAAGTCGATTGCGGAAAAGCTTTAGGGGCGCTGGTCGTTTGAGCGGGTGCCCCTGGGGTGCGTTGCCTGCAATATGGCGGCGGTTTCCGGTTGATGCGTGTTTCGTTTGTCCCCTCGATCTTCGAGGATGGTGCGCTCATGTGGGTCGATTCTGGTTGTAAGTCGTTTGTTTCACGAAGATGATCAAGTTTTTATTTTCCCGCCCCCTTCTCCTGATTCCGCGTGATGGCATGCAGCAGGAGAAGGGGTCCGGACCGGCCTTCCGTCGATAGCGACAGGGACGCGGCGTTCCGGCAATTCTTCCAGGTTGTCAAAACTACTTATCGAGAGCGCGCCTGAGCGGGCCCTTCCCCAGTCTCGCTGCTGTCACTATGGTTGCTACCTATTTCGATGCGCGGCGAGGATATTTCCTTTCGACGACTTTGAGGCTTTTTTTGCATTGCCCTCGCAGGATTCGCTTGGTCTTGACGATGCCGGCCTAACGAGATTGCGTAAAATTCGATAAGTTTTGCCTTTTTTTCAAACTTCAACGGCCACGACCAAAGTGTCCTTTTCCTGAGGAGAAGGGCGGCCTGCGGGGGCTGGTTGTGTTGGCAAATGCATCGAGGTTGGGACGAACCGCGTTGGGAACCCAACTCACCCCCTTGGAGTAGGTGAAGGGATTGTCCTGGCTGGTGTGGCCGTGATCCTCGGCGACGGAAGGTGCGTCATTGGCTGGGTTGCCCGGAGGCTCGGGCACCGGAGGGGTGATGGGTTGTGCTTGCACAGCGGTTACGGATTCGACCGGCTCGTTGCCTTCGGCCTGGGGCTGCCGGCGCATCGCCTCAGAGACGTAGATTTGGGGCCGAACGGGTGGGGACGCGGGTTGGGCGTGGGCGGCGGATAATCGGCGGTCGAGAATAAGACCTTCGATGGCGACGATCATGGACATGGCTTTGACCTGGCCGGCAATGCTGCCTCTGGTCAGTTCCGGGCTAAGGTTGGCCAGTTGCCAGAGCCGATCGAGGATCTGATCGCGGGCAAGACTCCGATTGCGGAGTCCTTCGGCCTCCTGGTCGATGAGTTTCTCGCTGACGGCGGCGCGGTGCTCGATCATGTAGGCGCGAACACGGGGCTTGGATTTGGTGTAGGCCGCGGTGGAAGGATTGAGGCCGGCGGCTTCCGCGGCTTGACGGTCATTCATGGTTCCAGAAAGGACCAGGTGAGCAAAGGCGATTTCCTGATCGGTAATTGGATCGGTTACGGGATTTTTGGGCATGGCGGACCTCGTCCTCGTTCTCAGGAGATTGGGGGAGAGGGTATTTCACACTCGGCCAATTGCAAGGGCATATATGGTGCGCGGAGTGCGGATTGTGCGGGCGCTTTGTTCACTTAGGTCTTACGCTGGCGTTGGTGTCTATCACTCGTTTTGCGAGGGGATGAGCCGGGACGGTTTTCCGACGTTTCCCACCTGCTTCCATCCTGGAACGGCTTTTCGTTGCCGGCAAGTGGACTAGAGAAAAAAGATGAGGAAGCAGGGGTAGTTAACTGGAAGTCAACAGCAGTGAGGGTTTAGTCGGCAGACGGAAGCGGTATTTTTGCAAGCCCACCCACAAAGTACGACTCCCGTCTGACCAGGGACGACTAAACCTCGACGAGACCGAGCTCCCCAAAGCTCCTCGTCGTTAGGGCATATATAGGCGCACCAGCCAGACGATAAGGAATAGCGCGATGATCGCGCCTATGACGTGGACAATCCAATCGCCAGCAGTCTTTGGTTTCCCGAAGTTAAACATCCGGTGATGGTAGCACTCTGAAGGGGGAAAATCAGGGCGACGGAGATTGCACTCAAGCAGACGCCAGGTATACTCGCCAGTTACTGTTCCATTAGTTCCATTTCCGTCCGTCCTGATTCATTCCGATTTGTTCTGATTTGTTGTCGTTGTGTCTTGCGAAGCTGCCACAACATTAGCTGTTACATGACCGGCATCAGATCTCACTATCAACCGCGATCACTCCGGCCAGCCGCACTGCGTCAAGAAAATACCAGGTAAACGGGCTACCTGTCCCTGGTTTTCCACACCTTCATCATTAGCGACTACAGTGTGACGGGGCTTCGACTGGAGGAACCGAGATATCAGGACGAGGACGCCAGATTTCCAACCGCGTGATGTTGTCGATTGCGCCTCCATATTGCCAGCGCTCAGGCCCGTTTGCATCGAAAGTTCCTTCGATGATGACGTGCTTTAGGCTAAGACTCTTGAACTTCTTTTGCTGTGCTGGTGACAGGCGAAGCGCCATAGCATTCTTGAGTATTCCGTAGCGGTAGTCCTCTTCGTGAAGATACAGCGCGTTGCCCTCGTATTCGAGACACATGAAGCCGATTGTCCGCACCGCCTTGCCCTCGTACTTCTGAGGATCAGCCAGCAGTGCCACCATGCCAACATTCAGAGGAGCTGGAGCTGTTGGAGATATTTGTATCGGCTGCGCGCTTCGTACGCAAAACAGCATAACCATTGTCAGAAGCAACGTGGCCGATTTGAACGTCTTTTTCATACGTGCTCTTTCCATTGAACTCACCATACTGAAGTTACGGGACGTTTCCGATCAGATCGCCGGTCACTCCGTATCCGTTGTACTTTGTGACACCGGGCGTATAGGAGCGGATGTTGCCTGAGTAAGACATGCCAACATAAGAAGTCATGTTGTGAGCAGCGGCCCAGTTCATGTCTGGAACAGAGAAGCCTTCGCCGAACTGATTCGGGTCGGGATGCGTGTGATATCCGCCGACTGCGGTGTAGCCGCTTGGGACCGTCACGTTATCCGCATAAAAGACGGTGGAGGAGCCAAATGTCACCGACACGGTGTACGTGTATTTGCCGTCTTTGGAAATAACCCAGCCACCAAATTCCTCGTACTTGCCGCCCTTGGCAGCGCCGCGTGTACTACCGATTCCGGCCTTCTCCGCAGCTATCGCAGCAGCCTTTTTCGAACCGTACGTTCCGCTCGCAGCGACACCCTGAATCGTAGGCTGATTTGGGTCAGCATTTGAGTTCTGTTGTTGGGCCTCTAATAGGACAGATAATGCGCTGGTTACGTGCCTTCCGCCGTTCATGCTGTCTCGAACGAACTGGAAGAAAGGATTTGGATCCCACCACCCGTTTGAGTTCCCCTGTTCCGCAGCATGCCCGTCAGCATCTATGCGGCTGATGGGATTGTTTCTCACGTAGGCGTACAGATTGAGGCTTTGTGGATCGCTGAAGTCCGAATACGGCACAGCCTCTGCGTTACTGGCCCAGTCCGGTGTCATAAACCGGCCCATGTTGCTGCTATAGAACCTGGCCCCGAAGTAGTCGTTGCCGGACTCCGCATCTCTCTCCTTGCCGGTGAATATAAAGGCATCGGAAATGCCTCCGGCGAAAATTTCTCCGAAGGGGCCCAGGTCCTGACTGGCGAGCGCGGCGCCGGTCGATGACAGTTGTCCCACGACAGAGCCGATGTGGTCGGTCATCCTGTAGGTGGGCGACCCGGCCTGCGTACCGGGCACCTCCGCCAGCATCGCTCCTCCGGCATAGACAAGATCGGTCCAGGCGCCGCCCGAGAGGCGGGCGATTGGCCTTCCCCCGAAGTACACCGTGTCTGTCAAGCTGGAGCCCACCGCCTTCTCCACCCGCTGACCCTCAGCCGTGTAATAGTACGTTGCACCCGGGCCGCTCTTGATCTTGCTCTCTGCGTCGTATTGATAGCTGTTGCCCAGGCCGTCCGTCAACAGATTGCCGGCCTGGTCGTAGCTCCAGCCCGATAGCTGGTTGCTGGACGTGTACGCCTGCTCGAAGTTGTAGTTCCCCGTCGATTGCAAATTGCCGAAGGAATCGTAGCTGTACGACTGGTTCAACCCATTGGCCGCCAGCGTCTGCGATGTACCCGTCACCGTGGTTGTGTTTTGTGTCTCCACGTAACCGTCCGGGCTGCCGCCGACCACCATTTGTGTCCCCCAGATGTCCAGCGTCTGGTTTGCCGGGATCGATCCCGGGGTGCTCCCGCCAATCTGCAGATAGAGCCAGGTCGAATGTCCGTTTCCGCTTGACCGTTACCTATCATGGAGGTCCTGATTTATTCGGCGTCTGTTCCCAAGCTCCCCAAGCTTTTCGTCGTTACGGCATATATAGGCGCACCAACCAGACGATAAGGAATAGCGCGATGATCGCGCCTATGACGTGGACAATCCAATCGCCAGCAGTCTTTGGTTTCCCGAAGTTAAACATCCGGTGATGGTAGCACCCTGATAGGGGAAAATCAGGGCGACGGAGATTGCACTCAAGCAGGCTCTGGATAGACTTATCAGTTGCTGTTTCATTAGGGCCATTTCCGTCCGTCCTGATTTTATTCGTAGCATCCGTGAAAACGACGCTTTGATGCGGCAAACAAATGCTGCGCGCGGAGCCCTCGCCCCTCGTGTACCAGCATCCCACCTAAGGCGTGTTACGGGAGAGTGCAATATGGCTGAAGGTCAAGAAGCAAAAAAGAACACAGGCAGTGACGCGCAAGCGACTGGAGATGACGTCATCGATGTCACGGCCCCTGCGGGCAGTAAAAACTCTCTGGGTGCGCAGAGCGTCCGCGATGGCCGGCCGTCAACCGATGACAGCGTTGTCGAAGCGATGGACGAACAAGGACCTGAAATTACGGCTCCGTAAAATCCCGCGCCCAGTCCGGATGAGATACGGACAACGGAGTTTGCCTGACACCGTGATCGCTGCTCCAGCCAAAGCAGTTGACTTTGGCGCCGCTCAGCGAAGGCGATGAACATAAAGTATGAAGGGATAAAACCATGACGGTTCCAGATGAGGCTGTAGGTGATAAGCCGGCTAGAAAACACTTCAATGCGATTATTTTTAGCGCAATGGCATTTATGGCCATCATAGTTGTCGCTGCCATCCTCTTTTTTCACTTCCATAGGTCAGTTGCGCCGCTTTCGCAGCCTGCAGGAACTCCGCAGACCAACCCCGCGACCCAGAAATAATCATTAAGCGTGGCCGTGTCCTCATCCGGATGACCATGTCTGAAGTGCCGATGCTTGATCCCGGTCAATGACTTTTGTTGCAATGTTGGCATCTAAACGCGAGTGAAGTTAAAACTGAAACACTTGAAACTGCCACAGGGCCTGCACTGGGTGATGGTTGCGGTGACGTTGGTCCTATTCGGGTTGGCAGCGTTGTTTGTCGACCTCAAGCCGGAAGTCCGAGAGAACTTCTTCTTCTCTCCCAAAGATCCAGAGTTTCAGCAGACAGCCAAGATTGACAAACTGTTTCCGGGCGGAAGCCAGATGGTGGTCAACGTGGCAGGCCCGCTCGCGTCGGAAGGCTACCAGGAAAAGATTGGCCGGCTAACGAACCAAATCGAAGCGTTAAAGGGCGTGACCAGCGCCAGCAGTCTAGCGGATGGCCCCAAGAACCTGGAAGACGCGGAGAAGAGCGCTTTCTGGAGCCGACTCCTGCTTGCAGACAACAGACGATCTTCCAATGTGGTGGTTTTCGTCAGTGACGACGTAGATTCCCAAAACCTGATTGCGCGCATGGAGGCCATCAACGGAAAGCTTGAGGCGAAGGACTTCCACATACAGATGGCCGGTGCTCCCTACATCGCCGAAATGATGCGACGCAGCCTCAAGCATGATTTCGAGGCTTTCAGCCTGACCTCATTCCTTCTTTTCGGAGTGGCCATGTGGCTGCTCTTTCGATCCTGGAAGCTGACCGTGGGCATTCTGGCAACGTGCTCAAGCGCTGTTCTGATAACCCTGCTACTGCAACAGCTGTTCGGCCAGAAGATCGGTATTCTCACAGCCAATCTGACCACGATCATCTTTGTCATTACGCTCTCTCACCTGGTGTACATGACATTTAACTGGCAGACACTCGGTCAGGGTGAAAAGGGCGCGCAAGCAAAAGAAGATGGCCCAGGTACAGAGGCTGCGCGGATGACGCTGCCGGCCTCATTTTGGTCGATGGTAAGTGCTTCGCTGGGATTCGGCAGCCTATTGCTGGTCCGCGCCGAGCCGCTCAAACAGTTGGGGTTGGGTGGCACGGTGGGCACGGTGATCGCTCTGGCCATCGCGTATGTAATGTATCCGTCGTTTCTGAATTGGGCTCGTCCCGGCGAGACGCGGGCGGTGGGTGAGTCTGCGAGTGGATCAGCGTTTTGGGAAAAGAGGTTTGTCTGGGTAGCCGCAGGCACGGTGGCGGTCAGCGCATTGCTGAGCGTGGGATTGACGCGGCTGAATACCGACCCCAGCCTGCTGGATTACTTCAAAAAGGGTATGCAACCACGAGAAGGCCTCGAAGTGGTGGATCGGAACGGTGGGACTAATCCGCTCACCATCGTGGTTGCGTCCAGGGGCGGCGGCCGTTTAGACAACGGCGATGAGTACGATCACATGTGGAACCTGCAGGATGCACTGGAAAGCCACAAGAGCGTGGGGACAGTCTTGTCACTGCCGGTGCTAATGGAGGAAGCACACCGTCACCCATTTGCTCCGCTGCTGGGCTGGAAGAAGCTGGTGAGCATTTTGAACGAACCGAAGCATCAACGAGTGGCGGCGAACTTTCTGACGAAAGATCGAACGCTTACCGCGTACTACCTGCGCATGGATGAGCACGGGCGCACAAAGCCGCGGGTAGAAGTGGTGCAGGAGCTGCGCGAACTTGTCCGCAAACACGGCTTTGTACCGTACCTGATGGGAGAAGCCTACGAGTTGCAGGGGGCGCTGGCGCAGATGGTCGCGCATAGCCTGATCACTGGCCTGGGGTGGTTGTTTCTGTTCTTTACCGTGGTGGCCCTCGCCGTAGCTCGCAACCTGCGGGTAGCACTGGCGATGGTCGGCTGCCTGCTGCTGGTTCCGGTTTGTATGCTGGGCGGCGTTGGTTTGCTGGGGGTTCCGGTCGATATCATCTCAGCGCCGGCGACGAATGTGTGTATCGGCATGGCGATCGATTCTATGGTCCATCTCGTCTTTGCGGTACGCCGCGCGAAGAAGGGCGGTGCATACACCTGGGAGGCATGGGTGGCAGGGCGCCGCGAGCAGTGGAGAGGAATTGTATTTTCTGACGTTATTATCGGGGCAGGATTCGCGATCTTCGCGCTCTCAAACTTTCCTCCTACACAACGCTTCGGCATCGTTGTGCTGGCCGGAACAATCATCGACATCGCCGCCAATTTGTTTGTCCTGCCCCTCCTGGGTGGAGCAGAACTGCGACCGGCGAGAAAACTGAAAGCGGCATAGGAAAATCAGGACTGACGGAGAACACTTAAGCAGACTCTAGATAGAATTATCAGTTGCTGTTGCATTAGGGCCATTTCCGTCTGTAGTGAATTGTTCTGATTTGTTGTCGTTGTGTCTTGCGAAGCTGCTAGAACATTAGCTGTAACATGACCGGCATCAGATCTCACTATCAACCGCGATCACTCCGGCCAGTCGCACTGCGTCAAGAAAATACCAGGTAAACGGGCTACCTGTCCCTGGTTTCCCCCAGTCCTCCAGGAGAAAAACATGTCAAGAGGGTTACGGCCTTTTTCTCGCACCCTCTCAGTGTAAGACACTATAGAGCATAATACTCTATACTGGAAGACAGGAGATCCCCATTTGCAGACAACCCACCCTTACACTCAGGCCATGCCCACCAAGTCCAAGTTGAAGCTCAAGCCGGTTGACATGGGCGACGAGTCCCCGGGCCAGCGACTCGCCCGCCTGCGCAAGCAACGGGGATGGACGCAGAAGCAGATTGCCCAGAGAACCGGCCTCATTCAGGAGTTAGTTTCCAACTACGAAACGGGCAAGCTGCGTCTCAACGCCGATATGATCCTGCGCTTCGCCGAAGTGCTCGAAGTCTCCACCGATGAGCTGCTGCGGGGAAGCAAGGCAACGGGGGCGGCGAAGAAACAGCCCAGCATTAAGCTCGTCCGCCGTATGGAACAGATCGAGGCCCTGCCGCTCTATGATCAGCGGGCTTTGCTGACCACAATCGATAAATTCCTGGCTGCAGCTCAGGATTAGAGAAGAGGATTCCTCGATGGCAACCGCCGCAACCAACCCCAAGCAGCAGGCTCACCAACTGATCGAGCGCATATCCACGGCCCAAGCCTCCGCAGTCGTCGCCCTGATTACCTCCATGCTCGATCCGGTGGACCGCGCCATCGCCAACGCGCCCTTCGAGGACGAAGAGATCAGCGAGGAAGAGACCCGCGCCGTCGCCGCTTCCAAGGAGTGGCTCAAGGATCACCAACCCATCCCCAACCAGGAAGTCCTGGCCGAGTTCGGCCTCACCGAGGAAGACTTCGAGCGCATGGGCCAGACACCGCTCGAAGCTGAACCCCACCACCCCGGACAGTAAGCATGGGCAAGAAGAGCGTCGCCTGGACCGACCAGGCCAAGGCCGACCTGCGCGCCATCGACCAGCCCACGGCGCTGCGCATCCTGCACACCGTCGCCCGCTATCTCGCCTCCGGCGAAGGCGACGTAAAGCGCCTTCAGGACCTCGAGCCGCCCGAACTGCGCTTGCGCATCGGTGACTACCGCGTCCGCTTTTACGACTACGGCGATTCCATCCTCGTCCTCTCCGTCAAGCACCGCCGCGAAGCCTACCGCTGAACCAGTCCTGCTCTTCATGTGGAACATGAGAAGAAGACATTCTTCTCATAACTGCCTACCATCCGCAGCGAGGACGGGCAGTCAAGGGCGCGCGTTCTCTGGCGCGTCGCGCCAGCGAGCGAAGCCCCTTGACGGCCACCGCAGCGAAGGGTACGGGCCACCGCACTGGGCCCCTCGACGTCGATCTCAGCGCCCCGCTTCGTAGTCTTTGAGCCGGTCCTCGGCCACCCGCGCCTTGTGCTTCTTGACCTCTTCAAGGAGCCCATCGAACGCTTGCTCCGTCATCGGCTGGCCCGTGGCTCCCGGGCGAAGAAGATGGGTCAGCAGCAACCGGCAGGCCGTGATCTCCACCATCTCCGCACTGGCCCGATGGCGCGTTTGCTTTGTTCGATTTCGCGCAGGATCAGCCCCCGGATCAGCTCCGCGTGGGTCTGGCTGCGCTTCGTGGCCAGCGCCTCCAACTCACGCACCTCCGCCTCGTTCAGCTTCGTCCCCACGTGATGCACCCGGAACCGCGCCCGCCTCGCCGCCTCGCCCGCAAGGTTCTTCTCATCAAGCAGCGCCATCGCTCCTCGCCCTCCAACACCCGCGTTTACGCATGATGACACGGGTTTCCCTGGGGAACCCCGCAAAACGCTATCCGTTGGATGCCACGTTGATTATCCGAGACCAGCCCCAGGTTTCCCCACAGTTCCCTCCCAGGGGTGGAGTGTCCACCCCTAACCCGATGCGAAGCAGCGTGGTTTTTCTCCCGGTCGGCACGACTTCCGGATGGAAGCCCCAGACGCAGCAAGGCCGCCTCCGAAGAGACGGCCTGCGGCTGTCATCGGGGCACTCACCCCTCGGAGGCTTTCGGCCCCTCCATGAACTTCCCGACGACCGAAAGGGCCAAGAGCATCAGGTATAGATCGGCCATGCCGATTGGGATTATCACGAAGGCCGGAACCCACTTGGTCGTCCAAGGAACGAACAAGATCAGCGGGACATGAAGAGCCGCAAAAACGATCATGGTTCCCCAGAACCACGCATGCCGTCTCAACTTCCATCTCATTGCGAGGGCGATGGTCACCATGATTATCGAGGTCAGCGTCGGGCGAGCAAGATTGTACTTGCCGAAATGATCGAACAAGATCAGCACAGGGAGGCCGCCCAGTATGATCCCGAGCACGCCCCACCACGGCAAGCGCATCTTCCTGTCTTCTTCGGTGAACACCTTTAGGGATGGCATCCGGCCACCGCCTTATAGGTTCCGTACAAATCTTCTAAAACCGACGCTGCGGAAAGAGCCTGCCCAACAATCGGCGCAGACCTCAAAAGACCAGCCCCAATCGCTGCTGCCCCAGTAGCCCACTGAGCGCCAATAAGCGAAAAAGCACCCTCCGCCCCTTGAACATCAGAACCTGCATTCGCAGTAGAAATTATCGCGGCCCCAAATTGGACTCGCTCAAGAATTTTCCCTCCGTTAGAAACGGCAGCGGCCCCATGCCAAAGGCTGAACGCAGAAGCGACAACACCACCTTCGGGCAGCAGTCCTATCGCATCAATAGCTGTGCTCCCAGCACCTTTGGCGAGGGCACTTGTGATGCAAGGATTCTTGTACCAAGGCGTGCCGTTACTTGGGGCGATACCAAATGCAGTAGCGGCGAACGTCGTCGTACACATACGCAGTTCGATTAAACTCCTTTCATCGCCTTCTCGACCAGCTTGATAAACCCACATACGGCTGCAAAATCCGCAATCGCGATAGGCCACAGAGCTGGAGCTGGGAAGCTCTTATTGCTCCACGGAACGAGGATGATCAATACAACGTGAATGACTGTCAGCGCAGCGACACTCATCCAAAACCACGGGTGCCGTCTCAGGTACCAGAACGCTCTGACGGCACCGATCATTAATGCAAGTGCTAACCCCGCCGCCCTTCCTCTTCCTGGATCAACAAAGTGGCCGACAGCGATAGCCACAGGGAGCGTAAGCAGAGCGACTATAAGTCCCCACCTTGCCGCAGTACGAGCTGTGACATTCTCAGTGTTCGTTTTTTCCATCGGTGACCTGCCATGCAACCGCTATAGTCGCTGTACGCTTGGCTCGCGTCATGGTATGCGGAATACACATCCGCAGCTGCCCCGGCAAATGGAATCCATTTGGCCCATCCCCACCCCGCACTTGTCGCAGCCAGCTCAGTTGGCGCTTTAAGGTAGGAGCCCATGCCCAATCCAGCGCCGGTCATGTCCTGATTTACCGCGCTGTTAATCGTCGCCGCAGTTGAAAGGGTAAGCCCGATTCCCAGCTTGGCATACTGTGCTTCTGGCCCAAAAGCATCGGCGCCTAGCGACGCTGTATCCAGCACGAGCGCAACTCCATTCTTTTGTCCAGCTACGCCAAGACAATGACTTGTCGTAGGCATATTACTTGGGGCGATACCAAATGCACCAACGGCGAACACCGTCGTACATCTATACATTTCCATCATACCGTTATGATGAATGATCTCGTCCTTCGTCTGCTCTTGATCGTGGATGGTTACCGGAAGGGGCAATCGGTTCCCCCTTGGATTTTGCGACAACCGAGATAACCCAGAGCATCGCGTACAAATCGGCGATACCGATGGGCGCGATTAGGATTGCTGGAATCCACCTGGTAGTCCAAGGAAGGAACAGAATCAACGGAAGATGAAGAGCGGCGAGGATGGTCACGGTGATCCAAAACCATACATGCTTCCTCAGCTTCCATCTCATTGTGATGACGAGGCCAACCATCGCAACCGATACCATCGTCGGACGCGCAAGTTCAAATCTCCCGATAGATATAAACAAAAGCGCCAGAAGGATCGTTCCAAAGAAGACGAAAAGTCCTCCCCTCCACGACATGCGCATTTGTTTGTCTTCTTGCGTTATGACCTTGCCTAGTAGCATTTAGCAACCGCCAGACCAGTGCTAACGAGGTCCAGAGCTGTCGCTCCAATGGCAATGGCTTGCCCAGCGACAGGGATGTCCTCGATAAGACCCTTTGCAATTCCAAACCCGCCCACAGTCGCTTGAAGTCCAGTAACCGTGGTGGATAAAGTCGATCCTTGTGGCCCCTGCAAATCACTTCCTGCAGCCGCAGTCGAAATGATCCCCGCGGCAAATGCCGCTCTCTGCTGAATTTTTATTCCGTTAGAGACTCCTGCCGCTCCGTGGAACAGACTGAATGCCGCTGAAACAGTGCCACCTTCGGGCAGAATTCCTATTGCATCAAGAGCGGTGGTTCCAGCCCCTTTGAGAAGTGCTTGCGCAGTGCATGACTTGTACCAGGGCGTCCCGTTATTTGGGGCGAGAGCCTCCCCTCTGCATCGCGATAGGTCTAGCAGAGATTATCCTGAGCGCGTTGAGGTACATAACGAAGTACAAGACTGGAGGAATGAGCAACACAGCAACAAGAAAATCGATAATTGCATCCGTCGGATTCATGAGAAAGAGCACGACGCCCGAGTAGCAAACCGCAAACGCGACTAAAATCGCGAACAGCGCAACGGCCAGAGCCCATCCGTGCGCTAGTCGTTTGTGGGAAGCGCCCTGTTCCTCCCATCTCCTTAGCCACCAGATTAAGGGCGCAAGAAACATCCAGGGAATTGCAAATGCTAAATAGGGGCCTACAAGCTCGCCCGCGCTCTTCTTGAGAATCGCCGCAACCAAAACAAAGGGACCAAGTTCCAGAACTAGATACATGAAGATGCCCCATAGGAGCCAAACCCAAATGTTTTCGCGCGACCTCGAAATAGACAGTCTCATTACTCGCCTTCCGGAGTACAGGTAACCGCCTGCTTGATGCCTGGGATCACTTCGTCTTCCACTTGGTGAGTACCCAGATTGGTTAACACCGTTGCCCCGCCAAGTAAGGCGACGCCGCCAAAACCGGAGGCTACGCAAGTTGCAGGTTCGAACGGGGTTGGTTCAAGGCACCCGGCTCCGATCAGGAAGCCTGCGGCCGCTACATGAACCCAAGCAAGATTGAAGGATCCTGCTGCGTCACCTGCCGCCGATAATGCTTTGATCGCTCCCCCTAGGCGGGTTAAAGGGTCGCATTTCGGCTTTTGCGGTTGTTGTGGGTTATTTGGGGCAATACCAAATGCACTGGAGGCGAACGTCGTCGTACATCCATTCATTTCCGTCGTACCGTTAGAGGGAACGATCTCCACTTTCAGCGGTCGTCTGCTCTCCCATGAACTTCTCGACAAGAGCTAGAATCCAGAGGATCAGGCAAAAATCCACCGAATCGATAACGGCAATCGCCAATGCTGGAAACCACCTTGTCGTCCATGGAAAAGATAAGATCAACGGAACGTGAAGCGCCGCAATGACCGCCATGGCCCCCCAAAACCAGGCGTACCGCCGCAGTTTTCGCTTCAATACGAGCATGAAACCAAGCACCAGAATGCTATTCAGTATTGGCAGCACAAGCTCAAGCTTTCCAAAATTATCGAAGAGCCAAGCGCACAGAAAAGAGGCAATAATCACACACACCACGACCCATCCCGGCATGCGTAGTTTCTTGGCCGCCTTTATGTCCCTTCTTACATCTCTGGCTAGCGACATTGCCTCACCGTCTTTCAGATTTTGTACCCGCCCGCACTTGGGGGCTGTGGAGACGGTTCCCCGCTCCTAGTTATACTTGCCATTGTCCACACAGGCGCTCTGAGCCTTATTGATCTTGTATGCGTCGACACCGAGTGAAACTGCAGCAGCGCCTGTCCCCAATCCGGGGATAAACCCAGCAAGGGTGGCCCCAGTCGAAATCCGCCCTTCAACAGATGCATCGCCAAGCCCCAAAGCACCGTTTATCATTGCAACCCCTCCTTTGCCTTGTGAAACGGCCATCATTCCGTATTGAGTGGCAACGACTCCACGGTAACCGGCACTATTCCCAACGGTTCTCGCAAGCTGGTAACCAGCCGTATTCTCGAACACTTTGGTGAACCCCTCGGCCTCAGGGATTAGCCCTACTGCGTCGAGTGCCACCGACAGAGCATTACTCTTGATTGCGTCACCTAAACAGAACAGCGATTCATACCCGCTTCGCTGGCCGTTACTTGGGGCGTTAAAAGCAGATCCCGGTAGCGCCGATAGTCCGTTGAAATACCCAAAGGGGTCGACTGAATCGGGAGAGACGGGGTCTCCCGAGTCGTTCGAAGTGTTGGCTGAAGGACCTTGGCCGATCCACATGTTCCCATTCCCGTCGACATAAATAGGGTTGCCGTCACTGATATTTACTCCTCCCGGGGAGTAGCCATCCGGAGGAGTGTCGCCCCCTCCGCTATCGTCTCCACCGCCGCAATCCTCGTCGTCCCCGCATGAGCCTTGTTCTCCCTCAAGACCGCTTGGGTCCAACAGATTGACCGGATCATTGAGCGCATAGGAGAACCGGTTAAAGCTCTGCGGATTGGCGAAGTTGTAGCTGCCCCGGTAGGGATCCGGACTTTGCCACCGGCCCAGGTTGGTCGAATATTGCCGGTATTGGGCGTGTTCGGTGTTGTCTTCCACATCGCGGTCCAAGCCAGCGAAGTCGTGCTGGTCGCCATTATCGCCGCTTGGCGTGTGGCCGTCTCCCCAGGGTAGCGAAGCGATGGAGATGAGCACCGCGCCATTGTAGCTGGTACGCAGCCGCTCGGTTCCTAGCCAATTCTGATGTTCGAACTGGGTCGAACCGCCGGAGCGGATGGCAACCGGCCCCGAGTCGTGTAGGCATTCGATTCTACATAGGCATGCGTCGAGGCAGCCCAGGTCGAAACGCGCCGGCCAAAGGTGTCGAAGACGAACTCATACGTGCCGCGGGTGGGCGCGATCCGTACCCGCTGGTTCAAGCTGTCATAGTAGTAGGTCGCTGTTGACCCGTTGTCTACAGAGATCAGGTTGCCATCGGCATCGTAGGCATAAGTGTGAATTCCATCGCTGGTGACGTTGCCAATCACGTCGTTAGTGTAGCCCGATGTGGTGATTATGTTGTTGCTTTGATTGAAGCTGATACTGAGCGAAGGTCCGCCTTGGGGCGCGCTCTGCGCCCAACGGTTGCCGAAACGATCGTAGCTGTAGGTGAAATTTTGCACTGTCCCCTGAGTGACGGTCCGCGCATTCAGCCGATCGAACTCATCGTACCCAAAACTGTTGCATACGTTCCGCATTCGGAGGGCATGCAAGAGTACTGCACGGTAACGCGGCCCATAGCGTCATAGCCATAGATGGTGCTTACGAGGAAATCAGGACCGAGGGAGATACAGACCCGGGTCGGCGAGGCCATCATCCAGGCTGGCATCAACGCGTCACTTCCGCGTCTCACCAATGCCGTTGGTGCTCGCCTAGCTCACGGTTGCGTTGCAGCGGAGACGCCGGTTGGCTTGCAGGAGTTTCTTGCGCACGGCTTCGCCCCCCCTCTTCGACCCGTACAACTAGACTCAAGTGTCAAGCAGTGGCTTCGGGACGAAACATGAGCCCCGCTTTGGCGGCGGGTCTCACACGTGGCGCCTCCCTGGCTGAGGATGTGTGAGACCAGTTCGAGTGCTCGGACCGCAGACGTAAGAAGGGTTTGTCTTCGTCGTCTTCCGTTACGATGCTAGGAGAGATGACGTCACTGCGCACCAAAGACCAGGTCTCCGATCTCACGGCCATCGGCTTCGCGCTGGCGGGCTTCACCTTCTGGGTGCTCACCGATACATTCGTCAAGCTCGTCGGGCAGTCCGGCCTTCCACCCTACGAGATGGTCGCCTTCCTCGGCCTCTTCATGGCCGCCTTTCTGGTCCTCTACGGATTCGCGCGCGGCCAGCAGCATCTGCTCCGTCCGCATCGGCTCAGCCGGCAAGTGGCACGCGCCTGCCTAGACATGACAAACAACGTTTGCGTCGTGATCGCGCTCCGCCACCTTACCCTCACGCTCTTCTATATCCTCATCTTCATGGCGCCGATGGTCACGTCGCTGCTCTCGGCGATCTTTCTGCGGGAGGGTCTGTCCTGGAAGAAGGCCGTCGCCATCGTTGCAGGATTCTGCGGCGTGATCGTTGCCGTTCATCCATGGAGCAGCGCAGGGGAAGGGGACTGGATCGGTTTCGCCGCCTGCATGGTCTGCGTCGCGTGCTTCTCCACCAACATGGTCTGGTCCCGTGTGCTCACCCAGACCGAATCTCCTGAGAGCCTCGCCTTCTTCTCCGGCATCGTGACCGCAGTGGCCGGCTTCGGCCTGATGGCCTTCGTACACGCGGCGCCCCTCACGCTCCGGCTCACCATGGGGCTCTTCGCCATGGGCCTCTTCTGCGCACTGGGCACGCTCTGCTTTTACATCGCCGTGAAGCACACCTCCGCCGCCAACGTGTCGCAGTACCATTACACGCAGCTCGTCACGGGCACGCTTGTCTCTTATCTCATCTGGCACGAGAGGCCCGGCTTCTACGTGCTCCTTGGCGGATCTCTGATCCTCGCCGCCGGACTTTACATCGCCATCACCGCAGGTGAGGTGGTGCCGCTCCATCAGCCGTGCCACAGCGGCTGCTGCCCTTAATTGTTCTGTTCCTGAGGTTCGGTTCCTGAGGTTTCTGGAAGACATGGGGCCTCCGTCCAATACCTGTCCGGTGGGGGGTGAGGCTTGTGGGGGGATTGCCTGATTTATTTCGGGTTTCTGAAATCCGCTCATTGCAAAGTGGCCACTCCCGTCTGACAGCGGTCGCCTGTTGTCTTGTCGTCGGGCTCCGATCGACTGCGATGCTTTCACGGTGTCGTTCCCATCGCCCTGTAGAATTGCCAGAAATCTACAGGAGCATGACCGCATGCAGCACCCTTCCCTGGCACGCTGGCGCACGTTTGTTCTGGCCACGCTCGCACTCAGTCTCACAGCCATCGCCGGCCGGCCTGGGTGGAGTCAAAGCAATTCCGCGCGGACCATTCCGCAGCGGACTCTGCCCACTCCGTCGACCGTAAGCCCCGAAATGCAGAAGGCCATCAGCCCAGCATGGGACGGGAACACCACCACCCAGCCGAAGACGAGGGATCAATGGAAGGCCTCCATCCACGAAGATGATGAGCGTGAGGCGAAGCGGGTGGACCCGCTGCTCAAAAGATTTCAGGTCACCCTGGAGCAGCAGACGATCGCCGGCGTGCCCGTCTACGTGGTGAAGCCTGCGACGGTCGCTCCAGAAAATCGGGACCGTCTTCTGGTCCACGTGCACGGCGGAGGTTACGTGGCCTTCGCCGGCAAAGCGGCCACGCCGGAGGCCATCATGATGGCCTACTACGGCAAGATTGAAGTCATCTCGGTGGACTATCGCATGCCTCCCGACTTTCCGTTTCCCGCGGCAGTCGACGATGCCGTGGCGGTCTGGAAGGCCGTCATTCAATCCCATCAACCTAACCGTATCGGCCTTTTCGGCACCTCCGCCGGCGGGGGGCTGACGCTTGCCACCGTGCTGAGGCTCAAGCAACTCGGCGTCCCATTTCCCGGAGCGCTGATGGCGGGCACACCCTGGACGGATCTTTCCCAGACTGGCGATAGCTACTTCACCAATGAGTACGTGGACAATGTGCTCGGTTCCTGGCGGGGAGGATTGGAGGCAGACGCCAAACTGTACGCCGGCACGCATGACCTGAAGGAGCCGCTGCTTTCTCCCGTCTACGGCGATGTCTCCGGTTTTCCGCCTACGCTTCTGCTCTCGGGCACGCGCGACCTTTTTCTCAGCAACACCGTTCGTATGCATCAGAAACTGTTACTGTCCGGGGTGCACGCTGACTTGCTTGTTTTTGAAGGTCAGTCACACGCACAGTACCTGATCGTGCCCGATGCGCCGGAATCAGCAGATGCCTGGCGCGAAGTCTCTACCTTTTTCCATCAGAACCTCGCTCCATAAGGAACAAAGAAACGTGGTACCAGGAATAAAAACAATCGTCCCAGCGGTGTGGTTTTGCTTTACCGTCGTGCTCATCCTTATCGGCCTGCACGTCGCGTTGGGTGTTGTTCCTCCCGACGCCTCTCAGGGCAACGTCGGGCGCATTCTCTACTACCATGTTCCCAATTGGGTGGCGATGTCGTTCTGCTTTTTTGCCAATCTCCTGGCTTCCATTGCTTACCTGTCCACACGATCGCGGGCGCCGCAATTCGCCTTAAGATGCGACGCGATCGCAGTGTCGACCGCCGAGGTGGGTCTCCTATTCTGTTCGCTCGGCTTGATCACCGGATCCATCTGGGGCAGAGCGGTTTGGGGCATTTGGTGGACCTGGGATGCGCGCCTGACAGCCACACTTGTGCTTTGGCTCATCTATCTTTCGTATCTCGTGCTCCGCCACGTAGCTACCGGTACGCAAGCCAGAACGCTGGCTGCGGCTCTCGCCATCTTTGCTTACTGCGACGTACCGATCGTATACATGTCCACGCGTTGGTGGCGCACCCAGCATCCTGGGCCGGTCTTTCTGGGAGGGCCGAATGCCGGCCTCGATCCCAGAATGCAGCCCGCTCTTACGTGGAATATCTACGCCTGGCTCGCCTGGGGTGTGCTCCTCGTCGGCGTCCGGCTGGCAACCGAATTTCGCCGCCAGTCGGTCGAGCAGGCAGAAGCCGCAATCGCAATAGAAGCAGCTATCGGCTAGGGCACAATGACGCTACTGAATGTATTTCCGTACGACCCGGCCATTGACTCGGTACTCGAACACCGGCATCTCGTACTCGCCTACGTTCTTGTGCTCATTGTCCAGATCGCCTATCTGTGCTACCTCATGCGGCAGTGGAAGATCACGGGCAAGGCCGCACCTTCTACGCCCCGCGAGGCAACTCGCGAAGGTGTTGGGCCAGACAGAGTAAGGTTTTTCGGGGAGCATCCTGTCCTGCATCCTCCAGCTTCCCGTAACGGTCCTCCGCCCCCGGCCGCCGAGGAGTTTGACGGCTTCTTTTCCGATTTGAGCTGTTGACTCACCTGTTTCGCGAGGCTCCAGAACGCAGCGTCCTTTCGCAGTCTTCCGCAGAGAATCGTCTTCCGTTGGATCAGGGAGGCTTTCACCTTTGAGGTTGTGCGCGCAGCGGTCGTTCACATTCGGCATAGTTCGACCCGGTAGCCGCCACGACGTACCTTATTCTGAATTATTCCTGGCTGGGTTAGGTTTCGTCTGTCGCGAGTTCTTCGGGCCTCCGTCCTGAATCTCCTTCTGTTTACGGAGTCTTGACTGGTGCGGGCGGCGGAGCCGGGAAGCCAGCCTGGCTCGCCAGCAAGGGCTCAAGCTTGTCGTATTGCAGATTGCGGCACTCGCTGACCACATCGAAAACCATGGTCACTGGATCGGCCGCGGTGAAAGGCTTCCACGCGAGACCCGGTTGCGATGGATTGCCGGTGCGCGCGAAGTTGATCCACGCCATCGAGACCTTATCCTGCAACGCATACCCGGCGGGAGCGTCTCCGGTTGCGATACGCAAATGAGGCTCGCTGAGATTGTGGAAGACAAACGCGATCTCTGAAGTGTGGAATGCGGTGATACCTCCGTTGACCGGATATTCGTAGACAAAGAGGTAGTTATATACCGGAGCCGACCCTGCCTCGCGCTTGGCTGCAATCATCCTGGTGTTCGGCATTGAGAAGTAAATAACGTCCTGGATCTTCTTGCCTGGGAACGATTGCCGAAACGCCGCAACCACTGTGTCTTTCTTATCGCCGTAAGCGGTGGTGAGATGGCTGTCAATCTCCTGCTGGCTCCATGCATTCTTGTTGGCGCCGGTGACCAGGTTGCCCCTGAACTCGCTGAAGACGGAGCCAGCCATCACCGGAATATTGGCTGTCCAGTCGCAGAAGGCGCGCGTGACATACTGGTCGTCGGCAATCGGATTCCACCCGAGCCGTGGGGTGGCGGTTTGCTGGGCCACTGTCTTGAGCGCAGCGTTGCCTGCAGCCAACAGTTCGGGATAAGGAATCGTCTTCAGCTTATCGATCTGATCGCCAGTCAGATTCAGGTTCGCGAGCGTCGCAGCGGCAATCGCCTGCGCGGTTTTGATGTTCTTTGCTGCGTCCTGGTCGGTCAGCACTTCGCCGCCGCCGCTCTCGCAAATCACCTTGTGAAAGAGGCCCTTCGCGGCAGGAGTGTGCAGCATGCGCGCCGCTTTGCTTCCTCCGCCTGACTGGCCAAAGAGCGTCACGCTGCCGGGGTCGCCACCAAAGCTCGCGATGTTGTCATGAATCCACTGCAGAGCGGCCACCAGGTCGATCGTCCCCGTGTACCGTGACTGCGCATATTGCGGTCCATAGGCAGAAAGATCGAGGGTGCCGATGATGTTGAGCCGGTGGTTGAGGCTGACCACCACGACATCGCCGTACTCGCTCAGATTCCTGCCGTCATAGGCGTAGCCCTCCATGGAGGAGCCGTTGGTAAATCCGCCGCCGTGGAGCCACACCATGACTGGCTTTTTCGCCGCAGGCGAAAGATCCTGCGTCCAAATGTTCAGCACCTGGCAATGCTCGTTCTCAAGCCAGTAGCGATGCGGGAAGACGAACTCATCGCGGCCGGGCTCGGTCATCTGCGGAATGGGACACACGGGGCCCCATGCCTGGGCGCTTTTGATTCCTTCCCACGGCTTCACCGGTTGGGGCAATTCAAAGCGCTCCGCCTCGGCGTAGGGAACGCCGAGAAATACCGTTGTTTTGCCATCCCGAAAGCCGCGAAGCTTCCCCGATTGCACCTGCACGACCGGCGGATCGAGGTTGGGCAAAGTTGAGGGCTTTGCGTCCTTCGCCATGGCGTGCATGGCGGAAGACTCTTGTGTGCCTGGAAACGGGCGAATCTCGGCTGCGGCGGTTGCGGATGGCAAGGCAGCCCCGGCAACGGCGGCACCTACCAGCGCCGCTCCTCTGCCGAGCAATACGCGCCGGCTCATCTCTGTAGCTTGTGCATCGGACGATCTTTCAGGCATCTATTTTCTCCTCGAAGCAGTCTTCCACGGTATCGAGACGTTTCCTATCTTCTCGAAGACGCGGCCCCCTGAGAAGTGCGCGAAACTTTCGCTGTCCCCTGTTCTTACCCTGAACAGTAGCCGGGATGGCGCCCTTGACAACGCCTTTTTCCTTATCGAGGGGCACCCGTCCAGGGGGTTAGGCTTGTGGGGGAACTGGAGATTTGCCGCACGACCGACAGACCCGGTCGGCGAGGCCATCAGCATCGGTGACTGGCGACGGACGGAAGTGGCGCCTTGCGTTCACCGCCGCAGGGGAACGGTTGTGGGGTGGGTGAAGTTCATGGAGCACCCATCCAACACTCGTCCAGGTGGTGAGGCTTGTTGGGGGACTCGGAAATTAACTTCGGTTGGCTCTGTCGAATACCTGGACAGTAGTTCGAAGTACCCCACTCAAGCCAACGGAGGGCTTGAATGGGCCACCCATCCTCTTATCTTTTTCGTACTGCTTCGCCTAGCTCACGGTTGCGTTGCGGCGTGGGCGCCGGTTGGCTTGCAGGATTTTCTTGCGCAGGCGTAGGGATTTTGGGGTTACCTCTACCATTTCGTCTTCGGCGATGAACTCGATGGCTTGCTCGAGATTCATGGGCTTGAAGGGGACCAGGCGGATGGCGTCGTCCGCACTCGAGGCGCGCATGTTGGTGAGCTTCTTCTCGCGCACTACGTTGACATCGAGATCGTTGTCTCTGGAGTGCTCGCCGACTACCATGCCTTCGTAAACTTCTACACCCGCGGTCACGAAGAGGACTCCGCGGTCCTGGAGGCCGTTCAATGCGTAGGCGGTGGTCGGTCCGGTACGATCGGCGATCAACGCGCCGGTCGGGCGCTGCGGGATCTCGCCCTGGTAGGGCATGTAACCGTCAAAGATCGAATTCATGACGATGGTTCCACGAGTTTCGGTGAGCATTTCGCTGCGCAGACCGATCAGGCCACGGCTGGGGACGCGGAATTCCAAACGCACGCGTCCGTAACCGTGGTTGTGCATTTTGAGCATTTCTCCGCGGCGCGGCCCAAGGCGCTCAATCACGGTGCCGACAAAGGCGTCCGGAACGTCGATGGTGAGGTGCTCCACCGGCTCCTGGGTTTTGCCGTCGATCGTCTTAGTCACGATTTCGGGGCGGCCTACCATCAGCTCGAAGCCTTCGCGACGCATCATTTCGATCAGGATGGCCAACTGCAGTTCGCCACGCCCGAGCACCTTGAAGCTGTCGGGGCTGCCTGTTTCTTCTACGCGGATGGAGACGTTGGTGAGCAGTTCCCGGTCGAGACGCTCGCGCAGATTGCGCGAGGTAACGAACTGCCCTTCCCTGCCGGCCATGGGCGAGTTGTTGACGGAGAATTGCATGGCGATGGTGGGCTCGTCGATGACGATGAGCGGCAGCGGCGAGGGGTTTTCAATGCTGGTGATGGTCTCGCCGATGGTGATGCCGGCGACTCCCGCGATGGCGACGATGTCGCCGACCTGGGTCACTTCGGTGTCGGTCCGCTTGAGGCCGTTGAAGGTGAAGAGCTTGGTGATCTTGGTTTTGAGCAGCGATCCGTCGCGGCGGGAAACGTTGACTTCGTCGCCGTTGTGGAGGGTTCCGTTGAAGACGCGGGCGATGGCCAGGCGTCCCAGGTAGTCGGAATAGTCAAGGTTGGTGACCAGAATCTGCAACACGCCATCCGGGTCGCCCTTGGCAGGCGGGATAGTGGAAAGAATGGCTTCAAAGAGCGGTTGCAGGTTTTCGCCGGGGGTTTCGAGGGAGGTGCTGGCGGTGCCTACCTTGGCGTTGGTGTAGAGGACGGGGAAATCAAGCTGGTCTTCGTGGGCATCGAGATCGATGAAGAGGTCGTAGACCTCGTCGAGGACTTCTTTTGCGCGGGCATCGGGGCGGTCGATCTTGTTGATCACGAGGATGGGCAGGAGCTTGGCTTCGAGGGCCTTGGAGAGCACATAGCGGGTTTGGGGCAGGGGTCCTTCGGAGGCGTCGACCAGGAGCATGACGCCGTCGACCATCTTGAGGGCGCGCTCCACCTCGCCACCGAAGTCGGCGTGGCCGGGGGTGTCGACGATGTTGATCTTGCTGTCGTGGAACTGGATGGCGGTGTTTTTGGCGAGAATGGTGATGCCACGCTCTTTTTCCAGTTCATTCGAGTCCATCACCCGCTCGGCAACGGCTTCGTTGGAGCGGAAGGTGCCTGACTGGCGCAACATGGCATCCACGAGCGTCGTCTTGCCATGGTCGACGTGGGCGATGATAGCGATATTGCGGATGGGCATGCTCACGGGCGCAAAATTCCTGTTCTTCCGGTTCGCGGAAAGCGGTTGGTTAGGAAACGTTGACTGGCTGGCAACGACAGGCAGGACAACGAGGGCGGTGCCTTGCTTATAGTCTACCAGCCCCGGTTTTTTGGGGTGGGTTGGCGGTAGGGTGCGCTGCTCTGTTTCGAAAAGCAGTTCTGAGGCTATGGCGGAATGTCCCCACTCAAGCCAACAGAGGGCTTGAGTGGGCCACCCAGCGTCTTTCGCTTACTGGGGTGCGGGGCCTCGGACTACCTGGACGAAGTCGTCGAGGCGCAGGTGGCGGGCGAAGGCTTCCTTTATCTGGGCGGCGCTGAGTTCGTAATACTTCTTTGCGGCCACGATCGGCTCGTCTAGTGGCAGGCCGATGACGGCACGGTGCAGCAGGCCTTGCGCTACGCCTTCTTCACTCGACTCACCTAAGGGAATCGAACGTAGCAGGAGGGCCTTGGCCAGGTGCAGTTCGTCCGGGGTTACGTCCTCGGTCCGCATTTGTTCGAGATCGCGCTGGATGAGGGCCCTGGCTTTGGAGACCTTGTCGGGATCGCAGCCGTAGGTGACGGAATAGCTGGCCCGGGTTTTTGAGGCGCCCATGCTGACGTTCACGTTGTAGACGTAGCCGGATACCTGGCGCAGGTCATGGTAGAGGCGGGTGGCGTAAAAGCCTCCTCCCAATACGTGGTTGCCGAGTTCGATCGGATAGTAATCAGGATCGAAGCGGTTCAGGTTCAACTGCTGCGCGAGGGTGACGGAGTCCTGCACCGCCTGCGGGTCGGGGACGTTGGCCGCGGAGGCCTTGTTGACGGGATGGCGGGCAGGGTGGTGTCGGGCTTGGGGCCATCGGCCTTCCAGGCGCCAAACCACTTGGTGATGACCGCCTTGGCTTCGTCGGCCGTGACATCGCCGATCACCACGATGGTGGTGAGGTCGGGACGCACGGTGGCGGCGTGAAACTGCTTTACGTTGTCGAGCGTGATTGGGCCCAGGGTGGCGGGGGTTACCTCGCGAAGGGTCGGATCGCCGGGTGGCAGCAAGGCCGAGATCGAGTGCGCGTGAGGTGCGGTAGCCCGGACTCTTGAGGTTGCCGGCAACGAATTGCGTGGTCTGGTCCTTGACCACGGCGAAGGCTTCCGCCGGGAGCGCGGGATGCAGTTCGTTGTCGGCCAGCAGTTCCACGGCGCGCGAGAAGTGCTCTTTCAAGACCTGGACAGAGAAGTCAAAACCGGCCGTCTCGTTGGCGGCAATGTCGTCCAGCGCTTTCTGGAAGGCCAGGCGATCCAAGGTCTGGCTGCCGTAGGAGTAGAGGCCGTCGAGAATATCGGAGACTCCCTCCTGCCCTTTCGGGGTCTGCAGGTCAGCATTGTTCTTGACGGATCCCACGACGGTCACGGTGGGACTGGTGGGGTCGGACTTCACGATCAGGCGCAGCCCGTTGGGCAGTGTGGTGTCGGAGGCGACGATGTAGTCCGAAGGAACCTTGAGCTGGGAAAGCGAGGCAGCCGCCCAGGCCGGCAAAACTACCGGCTTGGTGGGCGCGGAGGTCATCTTTTCACCGCCGCCAAAGCCTTTGGCCGCTACGGCCTCACCCGAGGGTGAGGGCTTCAAGGTCGCGGTGATGGAGTTGGAGGCGACCAGGTACTGCTTGGCGACGCGGTTGACGTCGGCCAGGGTGACCTTGCGGATGGCGTCCACGTCTTCATCCGGGGTGTTGCGGCCTTCGGCGGTCAGCGCCTCCGACCAGAGGGAAGCCAGTCCGGGAATGGAGTTGCGCTGAAATTCAGCAGAGGCGATTTCACTGCGCTTGGCGGCGTCGAAGAGATCCTGGGGCAGGCCCTTTTGGGCGTAGGTCTCGATGATCTGCCGCATTTCGCCCATGGGGGCGGCGGCATCCGCCTGGGCGGGAAGGGCGATCTCGGCGAAGCCTACGCTGGCCTTGGGGTAGTTTTCTGCGATGCCAAAGGAGGCATAGAGGGCTTTGCCGGCCGGAACCATGCCATAGATGTCGCCGCGCTGGCTGGCGAGGACGTCGGCCAGGATCTGGGCTGCTGCGTAGTCCGGAGAATCGGTTCCCGGCATGCGATAGGCGATAAAGCCCAAGACGTAGGGGAGATTGCTGTCCAGGGTAAAGGTCTCGGGCTTGACCGGGGTCAGGTTGACGGCGGGATGTTCCGGGATGGGGTGGTTGACGATGTCGCCGTAGAGCTCTTTGATCTTGGCCATGGTGGTGGTGGGATCCACATCACCGACGATGACCAGGATGGCGTTGCCCGGGGTGTACCACTGTTTGTAGAAGTCGTGCAGCGCGGCGCCGGTGGTTTTGTCGAAGGAGTCCCTGGTGCCGAGCGGGTCGTGGGCGTAGGGGGTACCGGCGAACATGTCGGCGTTGAGGCGGTCGATGAATTTGTAGGTGGGGTTGGAGAGGTCGCGGGAGACTTCCTGCTCAATCGCGCCGCGTTCGTGGGCCCATTCTTCTTCGGAGTCATCTACTCCGCGGAGGCAGGCGGCCTGCGCGTGGAGGGCAACGTCGAGATCGGCGGCGGGAACGGTGGTGAAGTATTGGGTGATGTTTTGTTGCGTGTCCGCGTTGTCGCGGCCGCCCAGTTGGGCATAGATGGCAGCGGTTTGATCCGCGGTCATGCCGGTGCAGCCGCGGAAGGCCATGTGCTCCTCAGCGTGCGCGCTTCCGGGGAAGCCGGGGGGCGTTTCGTTGCCGCCTACCTTGAAATTCAGTTCCACCGTGACCACGGGCGCGAGGGCGTTGCGGACGATGACCACCTGCAGTCCGTTGGATAGGGTGGCTCGGGTAACGTTGCTGGGGTCGGCGGCGTAGCAAGAAACGGCGGAGGCGGCAAACAGGCAGAGCAGGGCTTTTAACTTCACTATCGATTCTCCGGTGATTAGACGCGCAGATTCCAGTTTGGCACGGAGTGGGTGCCCAGGACTCTCGTCCTGGGTAATTTTCGGCCGTCCCATGCTCGGTGCGGCCGGGACGGGACTTGGGGTTGGGTTTGACGAGTTCGAGTGGGAACGGCATTTGCGGTAGAACAGCAGGTCCCTCCACTGCTGTTAGTCGAGGGGCATTACGTCTACTCCGACTTTCAGGCTGTGTTTGGCTCCGCCGAGGAGGACGCCGCGGATGGGGCTTACGTCGCTGTAGTCGCGGCCCCAGGCCAGGGTGATGTGGCCGTCGGTGGGGACGCAGTTGTTGGTGGGATCGAAGTCAACCCAGCCGAATTTTGGGCACCAGGCGGCGCACCAGGCGTGGGAGGCGTCGGCGCCCACCAGCCTGGGCTTGCCCGGAGGTGGCATGGTTCGCAGATAGCCGCTGACGTAACGGGCGGGTAGGCCGAGCGAGCGCATGCAGGCAATCTGCAGGTGAGAGAAATCCTGACAGACGCCGCGGCGCTTCTCGAAGAAGGTCTCGACGGGCGTGGTGACCTCGGTCGCCTTGGCGTCAAAGCGGAAGTCCTGGAAAATGCGGGCGGTTAGATCGAGGACAGCCTCCAACAAGGGGCGGCCGGCAGGGAAAGAATCTCTGGCGTAGGCGGCTAGCTCCGGTTTGGCGGAGACGCGACTGGAGTTGAACACGAATTGGAAGGCTTCGAGGCCTTCCTGACTGCGGTCTTCGGTTACGGTGTCCCGCACGATTTCCCAGGCGGGCGAATTGGCGAAGGGCGGGTGGACGAAGGCGTTCACTTCCAGTTCGCTGCTCGCTTCGACGCTGAGGCGGGTGTGCGACTCGGGCAGGGTAAACGAGGTGACACTGTTGCCGAAGAAGTCAGTGTGCGTGGTGGCCTGGAAGGGCGGCTCAGGCCAGATCGACAACCGGATGCTGTGGCGCTTCTGGCCACGAAGATCGCGAGGAGTGAGGCGGATGGCATGATGAGAGACCGAGACCGGCTCCACGTAGTCGTAGATGGTTTGGTGGCGGACACGGTAAATCAATTCGCGCGCTCCATGAGGGCGTGGCTGAAGTAGGTAAAGGCAATGGCCTCGGAGAAGGCGGGCAATGCCGACCCCAGCTCTTCGAGCAAGCCATCCAGACGGACACGACGGTTGCCGGCGCGGGCCTCACACAGCACTTGCACATCGGCACTGAGGAGCCGGTCGGCGGCCGCCTCCATCTGCCTCTGCTGTAACAACGGCCATCCGGTCCCCGAGGGCATGCTGGAAAGGGCGGCGCAGTGCCGAGCCAGGTCCTTTAGCTGGAAGGCGAGCGAGCGCGGGTTGGCTTCGTCGTTCATGAGCAGATCCACCACCGGCGCAGCCTGCAAGGCGGTGAAATAGCGCGCCCGGTAGGTGATGGAACTGTCGGCCACCTCCAGCAGCATTTCGAGCGAGGGCCAGTTTTCGGGATCGATGGGGACCACGATGGAGCGCAGCAGATCAATGAGCTGCAGGGAGCGCTCGACATGGCGGCCGATGTTGAGGAAATGCCAGCCGGGGCCGCGGGTGATGTTGCCCTCTTCCATGCCGCGGAGCGCTGCCAGGGTGAGGATGCAACTGTTCAACACCGCCAGTGCGTCGGCGGGCGATATGTATCCCCAGGCAACGCGATCGGAGGCGCGGGCGATTCCACTCAACTGGCTCACGATGCGGAGCATATCGGTGGAGAGACGATCACGCACCTGGGCTGCGGCGCGGGTGGCGCGGCTGAGGTTGGAGTGAAGGCTGTCACTGCGCTGCTCCTCAAAGATGAGAGAGAGAATTTCCTTTTCGAGGTCTCCCTGCTGATCGAGGACTCCTTGAGGATCATCTTTGGCGAGACGGGAGTAGGGGGATTCCAGACACTCGTAGAGCTTCATGAGCGATTGCCAGCCGATGGTTTCGGGCGCCCAGGATTCGCCGGTCATGCGCACCAGGATGCAGCGCAGCACGCGGGCGAGATGCTCGCAGCGCTCCGCATAGCGGCCAAACCAGAAGAGGTGTTCCGCTGCGCGGCTGGGCAAATCGCTGCTGATGCCGCGATGCAGCTCGACGGGTAGATCCCGAGGGCGGCGGAGGGTGATGTGATCGACCGGTTGATGGGAGAGCACCCAGGTATCCTTGCTGCCGCCGCCGTGCTGCATGGAGACGATGGGCGAGTCCGGCGATGGGGACACGCGGGTCAATCCCCCGGGCATCACGATCCACTTGTCTCCCACGGCCGCGATGTAGACGCGCAGGACGACCCGGCGCGGCATCAGGCCGCTCTCTGCCCAGACTGGGACGCTCGACAGATTGAGCAGCTCCTGGCCGACAAATTCGTTGGGGCGTTTCTCCAGGCGATCGAGCAACTTTGCTCGCTCGCTGGGACCGAGGCGGCCGCCAAAGACGGGCTCTAGGCCCATAGCCGGATACGCGGGCTTGATGACGAGGAAGTCGAGATTTTCGCGCACGTACTCACGGGCGCGTGCCTGGCCGCACCACCAGGTGGCCACTGAGGGCAACGCCAACCGCTCACCCAGCAGGCTACGGCTCAAGCCAGGGAGAAAGGGAATAAAGGCGGAGGTTTCGAGCAGGCCGCTGCCCAAGGCATTGGCAACGGCTACATTGCCGGCACGCACCGCTTCTACCAAGCCGGGCACGCCGAGATAAGAGTCGGAGCGCAGCTCGAGGGGATCGCAGAAGCCATCGTCCATGCGGCGCAGGACCACGTCCACCGGCCGGAGGCCTTCGAGGGACTTGAGAAAGACGCGGTTCTCGCGCACGGTCAGATCGCTGCCCTGCACCAGGGTGAATCCGAGATAACGCGCGAGGTAGGAGTGCTCGAAGTAGGTCTCGTTCAGCGGTCCGGGAGTCAGCAGCACCACGCGCGGATGGGCGCGGGCGGCGGGGGAAAGGTGCAGCAGGGCGTCGCGGAAGTCGCGGAAAAATCCAGCCAGCCGTTGCACCTGGGATTCGCGGAACAGGTCGGGAAAGGTCTCCGACATGACGATGCGGTTTTCGAGTGCATAGCCGGCTCCGGAGGGCGCCTGGGTGCGGTCGGAGATGACCCACCATTGGCCGTCAGGCGAGCGGGCCAGGTCAACCGCGAGCAAGTGAAGGTAGGTGGAATGCGGCACGGGGACGTTATGGCAAGCGCGCCAAAACGCAGGGTTCCCGAAGACAAGCGGAGCGGGGACATCGCCGCTCCGGAGAAGCTTTTGGGGCCCATAGAGGTCGGCAAGGATGGCGTTGAGCAGGCGAGCGCGCTGGATCAGCCCGGTTTCGAGATAGCTCCACTCGTCGGGCGATATCAGCAGGGGAATCGCATCAAGGCTCCAGGGCCGGTCGGTGCCGAGGGGATCGCCGTAGACGTTGTAACTGACACCGTTTTCGCGGATGCGCTGGCGGGCGATCTGCCAGCGGTGAGCGAGCTCTTTGCTGCCGAGGGAAGACAGGGACTCGATGTAGTGATCCCAATGAGGACGCAGATGGCCGGGCTCCGCGCACATTTCGTCGTACACGCCAGGAGCCTGGCGATATTCGGCGGTCAGAAGCGGGTCATCCAAAGTCTCGGGCATGTGGGTTCGAGGGATCGTTGCGCTAAGTCCTTTGTGTCATGAAGGGGCTCAATTTTGCTATCCCGAGTTTCCAGCGTGGTCCGAGGTCGAGATGCTTGCTATGACACCCATTAGACACAATGTGCCGGGTTTTTCTCGCGCTCTTTTTACGTGACCGCCTGAACGCGGCCCTCAGCGGCTAAAGCCGCATTCATCTTTTGCCCCTAAACGTACGGCCTGAAGGCCGTACCCTTCAGCAACTAGAGGTTCCCTTCATGGTTTTCGGCGCAAGTCGAGAGTCAAAGGAAACTCTACATTGCGTTCTTCCTGGGGCACGGAGATCGGCCCCGGAGTGTGGCCAAAATTTGTGAACCGGGCCAGACGGCGGCTCTCAGCTTCATACGCGTTCACCGGGAAATGTTCGTTGGCGCGACCACCGGGATGGACGACGTGATAGGTGCAACCACCGATGGCATGGCCCGACCAGGTGTCCACGATGTCAAAGATAAGCGGACTGTGTACCGGAATGTCAGGGTGCAAACACGAAGCCGGCTGCCAGGCGCGGTAACGCACACCGGCGACGAACTCGCCCGGCTGCCCGGTGGGATGCAGCGGAACGGGACGGCCGTTACACAAAACTACGTACCGTGGGGCGACCATGCCGGTCACTTTCACCTGCAACCGCTCCACAGAGGAGTCGACACTGCGGGCGGTACCGCCGCTGGAAGCTTCTTCTCCCAACACGTTCCAGGGCTCGAGAGCATGGCGCAGCTCGAGATGAATGCCGCGCGCGGTCACCGACCCGATGAGGGGAAAGCGGAATTCGAAGTGGGGTGCAAACCATTCGCTGCGGAAGCCATAGCCGGCGCGTGCCAGATCGCTCACCACATCTTCCCAGTCGAGCTGTACGAAGTGGGGCAGCATGAAGCGATCGTGCAGGCTGGTTCCCCAAGCGATCAATTTCTGGCGGTACGGCTTGCGCCAGAATTGAGAGATGAGCGCTCGCACCAGCAGTTGCTGGGTGAGGCTCATGCGGGCGTGAGGCGGCATCTCGAAGGCACGCAGTTCGAGCAAGCCAAGCGCGGAGCCGGCTCCCTCTGGCGGATCGAGCTTGTCGATACAAAACTCGGCGCGATGGGTGCTGCCGGTCACATCGATGAGCAGATGGCGGAAGAGACGATCGGCGGTGTGTGAGGAGACCGGGGAGGCGCCGCGTTCCGGGATCTGGTCGAAAGCGATTTCCAATTCGTAAAGAGAATCCACACGTCCTTCATCGACCCGTGGATGCTGGCTGGTAGGGCCGATGAACAACCCTGAAAGCAGATACGACAACGACGGATGGTTCTGCCAGTAGTTGACCATGCTGCGCAACAAGTCAGGACGGCGGAGGAAGGCGCTGTCTTCGCGTGTAGCAGCGCCGATCACCACATGGTTGCCGCCGCCGGTGCCGGTGTGCTGGCCATCGAGCATGAACTTTTCGGTTCCGAGCCGGCTTTCGCGGGCGAGCTCATACACGGCGGTGGTGTTGTCGACCAGGGCATCCCAGTTCGCGGCAGGATGGATATTGACTTCGATCACGCCGGGGTCAGGGGTGACTTTGAATACCGAGATACGGGTGTCGGTCTGCGGGCTGTAGCCCTCGAAGACGACGGGCATGGAGAGATAGGCTGCCGTGTCTTCAATGGCGGCGACGAGGTCGAGATAGTCCGCCAGATAATCGACCGGCGGCATAAAGATAAAGAGCCTGCCCTGGCGCGCCTGGACGCAGAGGGCTGGACGCGTCAGGGTAATGGGCTTGGTGTCGTCCGGTTTGGGTTTGGCCTTGTCGGCCGGGGATTCCGGCTCATCCACGACGGGTGCGTCCGTGAATCGGCTCATGCAGCGTTCAGGCCGCGGCGGAAGTTTGTCACGACGGCGGAATGGGTCGGTGTCAAAGGCGTAGGAGACGTCTTCCGGTTTGGTCCAGGGCATGGCGTCAAGCGGCAGACGGAAGCCCATGGGGGAATCGCCCGGGGTGAGGAACATTTGCTTGCTCAGGGGAAACCAGGGCTGGCTGGTCCAGCGCGGGGTTCCGCTGCGGGTGGGAATGCGGCGCAACGGGAGGACATAGCCGACCGGGTTGGCGGTGTGCTGGTCGAAGTTGCGCATCTCCTCCAGCCGCCGCTGCTGCCAAAGTTGGTAGAAGACGTCTTCGTAGGCGGTGATGGTGGAGTCGAAGCTGACGTGCAGGCGGCGGGACAGGGCTTCGAGGAATTTGTGGGCTTCGGGCGCACCGTAGCCGTAGTCTTTGCCATCGTCTGCGAGGAGGAATTGGTTCTCCCAGATGGGGACGCCATCTTTGCGCCAGTAACAGCCGAGGGCCCAGCGGGGCAACGGTTCTCCCGGATACCACTTGCCCTGGCCGAAATGAAGAAGCGCGCCGACAGAGAAGCGATCGCGCATTTTGTAGAAGAGGGTACTGGCCAGCTTGCGCTTGTTCGGGCCCATGGCGGTGGTGGACCATTCGGCGCCATTGCGATCGTCGAGCGAGATGAAGGTGGGCTCGCCGCCCATGGTGAGGCGGACGTCGCCGACCTGAAGATCGACGTCTACCTGGTGACCGAGCGCCTCGATCTGTTGCCACTGCTCTTCGGAGTACGGCTTGGTGACGCGCGGGGATTCATAAATCCGCTGCACCGTCATGGCGAAGCTGAACTCGGTCTTGCAGAATTCCAGCGGGCCAGAGATGGGGGCGGCGCTGCCGACATCGGGGGTGCAGGCGAGCGGGATGTGTCCTTCGCCGGCTAGCAGGCCGGAGGTCGGATCGAAGCCGACCCATCCCGCACCGGGCAGATAGACCTCGGTCCAGGCGTGCAGGTCGGTAAAGTCACTGGTTGCGCCGGAGGGACCTTCGAGGGATTTGACATCCGCAGTGAGCTGGATGAGGTAGCCGGAGACAAAGCGGGCGGCGAGACCAAGGTTGCGGAGAATCTGCACGAACAGCCAGGCGGAGTCGCGACAAGAGCCCGTGCCGAGGGTGAGCGTCTCCTGGCAGCTCTGTACGCCGTGCTCGAGACGGATGACGTAGCCGATCTCACGCTGGACGCGTTGGTTCAGATTGACGAGAAAATCCAGGCTACGGGTGCTCTGTCGCGGGACCTGGGCGAGAAAAGCAGCCAGCTTTGGCCCGGGGAGCTCCGCTTCCAGGAAGGGACGCAATTCGCGGGCGAGCGAAGCGTCATAGGTGAACGGTATTTGCTCGGCGTAGGGCTCGAGGAAGAAGTCGAACGGGTTGAAGATCGCCATTTCGGCGACCAGGTCGACTTCGACGACGAAGTCCGTGGTCTTTTCTGGAAACACGAGGCGAGCGAGGTAGTTGGCTTGCGGGTCCTGCTGCCAGTTGATGAAGTGTTTCTGGGGAAGCACCTTGAGGGAGTAGGCGAGAATCGGCGTACGGCAATGCGGGGCAGGACGCAGCCGGATGGTTTGCGGCCCCAGAAGGACCGGCCGGTCATAGTGATAGTGCGTCTTGTGATTCAGTGCGACGTGAATTGCCATGGGATTCTTATAGATTACATGCGGCTGACAGGGGTCTCAGCTACCGTAAGATCTCTCTATGGCACTTATTACGGGTTTAGCTCCTGAAGTTCTGGAACGCGCGCGAAAAATCAAGCTCTTCCTGATGGATGTGGATGGCACTATCACCGACGGCAGCGTCAACCTGATTTCGCTGCCAGACGGCGGAGTGGCCGAGATGAAGGGATTTAACGCACAGGATGGCATGGGAATGAAACTGGCACACACCATGGGGATTCGCACCGGCTTTATTACCGGTAGAAAATCGCCTGCCGTGACGCAACGTGCCCACGAATCCGGTGTGGAATTCGTCTATCTAGGGCAGGCTACGAAGACGGCTGCCTTCGAGGAGATTTTGCAGAAGTCTGGCTTACGCGAAGACGAAGTGGCTTACATGGGGGACGACCTGCCCGATATGCCCTTGTCGAAGCGCGCAGGACTGGCGGTAGCGGTCGCCAATGCTGCTCCGGAAGTCAAAGCCGTTAGCCACTACGTCACCACCCGTAAGGGCGGAGAAGGCTCTGCCCGGGAAGTGGTGGAACTTATCCTGAAAGCCCAGGGACGCTGGGAAGAGGCTATCCCCCAGGCACTCGCCTAAGGCCGTCGACTAAGGGGTACGTTATCATTAAGTCTGATGCACGATAAGCAAGCCAAACATCACGCTCGGCACCGTTGGGCCCTTGTACTGGCCCTTGGGTGTGCCTTGTTGTTGATATTCGGCTCGACGGTTCAGGTTGTGCACGTGCATACGCCGACGGACGTATCTCACTCGGGATGCGCTCTGTGCGCTACAGCGCACGTCGTCGTCTCTCCAGCTGCGCCCGCTGCCGTTTCGGTGCCGGCCCGAGAGATAGCGACTGCGGTGCTCGATACTGAGCCGGCGTTCTCCCGCACCTTACTCGACTTTTCCCTTTACACCCGGCCCCCGCCGGTTGCGATTGCTTTCTCCTAAGCGAATCGACAACCAAGCACGCAGTATTCCGGGGGCTCCCAATGCACTTTTCTCGCCGTCTCTTTCCTATTTTTCTGCCGCTCTTATTAGCACCCACGATTTCTTTGCAGGCCCAGTCCGCGTCGGGCACGATTGCCGGCACGGTCACGGACGGCTCCGGAGCCGTGATACCCGGCGCCACTGTGACCATCGAGAACCCGGTCAGCGGCCTGAAGCGCACCGCCAAGACGGACGCCGGGGGGCAGTATAAATTCACCAATCTGCCGTTCAACGCCTATCACCTGAGCGCGCAGGCAACCGGGTTTTCGCAGTTCACCACGGATGTGCCGGTGCACTCTGCAGTGGCGGTTTCGCCTGACATCAAGATGCAGGTAGGAGGCGCTTCCACCACGGTGACGGTTACGGGGGACGACCTGGTAGAGACGGACACCTCACTGCACTCCGATATCGACCGCAACCTGATTGAGAAGCTGCCGCTGGAAAGCTCGTCTTCTTCGGTGAGCTCGCTGGTGACGCTGTCTACACCGGGCGTCTCGGCGGACTCAAATGGGCTCTTCCATGGACTGGGTGATCACGCCTCCAACTCCTTTTCGGTGGATGGCCAGCCAATCACCGATCAGCAAAGCAAGGTCTTCTCAAACCAGATCCCGTCGAATTCGATCCAGTCCATCCAGGTGATCGCCGGGGCGCCGCCCGCAGAGTACGGCGACAAGACCAGCCTGGTGATCCAGGTGACCACGCGGTCAGGCCAGGGGTTAACCAAACCTACCGGCAGCATTACTTCTTCGTTTGGGTCGTTCGGTTCGGCCACCGGCGGTTTCGACATCGGCTATGGTTCGGAAACGTGGGGCAACTTTTTCGAGCTGGATGGCCTGAACACCGGCCGCTTTCTCGATACGCCGGAGTTCTCCGTCTTCCACGACAAGGGCAACGAGCAGAATGTATTTGACCGCCTGGATTATCAATTCACGCCGGCGGACGCGGTGCACCTGAATTTAAACTACAGCCGCTCGTGGTTTCAGACGCCCAACAGTTACGACAACTTAAATGTGGTCGACCAGTTTGACAACGTCGTCGGCGATACCGATCAACACTCAAAGATTGAGACGTTTGATATTGCCCCTACCTACACTCGGATCCTGGGCAAGAGCGCGGTCTTCAACTTCGGTCCTTACATCCGCAAAGATAGCTACCAGTACTTTCCCAGCGAAAATCCACTCGCGGATCTTGGTCCGCCGAATTTGCAAAACCAGACGATTGCGCAATACCGGACCCTGACCAATGCCGGGGTGCATTCCGATTTGACCTATACGAAGGGGAACCAGAGCATCAAGGGCGGGGTGTTCTATACGCAGACCTTTCTTCGTGAGCGTGACAGCCTGGGCATCGTGAATCCTACCTTCAATTCACCCTGCATCAATGGCTTTGGAGAGCCGGTGCGTGGATTTGTCAGCACCAGTCAATGCGTTGCTGCGGGCTACCAGCCGAATAGCGCGTTCAAATCCGTTCTGGTGCCGTATGACCTCACCCGTTCGGGCACTGAATACAGCTACTTCGGGCACGCAGACGTGAAGGAAGTGGCGCTTTACATTGAGGACTCGATCAAGGCCGGTAACTGGCTATTCAACCTGGGCATCCGTGGAGACTTTTACAACGGGCTGGCGAGCGCCACGCAGGCGGAGCCTCGCCTCGGACTTTCTTACAGCGTGAAGCGGACCAACACGGTGCTGCGCGCCTCTTATGCGCGGACCCTGGAAACTCCGTTCAATGAGAACCTGGTGCTCTCGAGCGAGGGATGCGCCAATGAGGTGTTGTCTCCCCTGCTGAATTGCACAAGCGGCGTGCAGGGCACGTTACAGCCGGGGTTTCGCAATGAATTCCATGCGGGGCTGCAACAGGCGTTTGGGAAAAATATTGTTTTCAGCGGCGAGTACATCTGGAAGTACACGCACAACGCCTTCGACTTCAGTGTTCTGGGCAACACGCCGATTACCTTTCCGATTGATTGGCACAATGCGAAGGTACCCGGCTTCGCGTTGCGCACGGATGTGCCGGACTACCGGCACATTTCAGCGTTTGTCGTGATGTCGTCCGTGGCCGCGCGGTTCTTTCCGCCGCAGGTGGCTGGAGCAGGAGCCACCGTGGGTCAGCCGGGATTGCCCTTCCGCATCGACCACGATGAACGCTTCAACGAGACGACCCATGTGCAGTACCAAATGCCGACTCGATGGAGCCCGTATATCGGTTTTAACTGGCGCTTTGACAGCGGTGCGGTTGCCGGTTCGGCGCCCTGCTACAACCCGATTTCCAATGATCCGAATAGTGCGTGCGCGGACACATCGACTACGCTCAACGGCCAGCCGGCAGTGGACGTGAGTGGGTTGACCGCGGACCAGCAGGCAGAAGCGGGTCTTACGTGCGGCGATATTAAGGCGACTCCGACAGCTGCGCTGCCGTCCCCTTGCCTGGCATCGGAATATGGTTCGACGCTGCTGCGTGTTCCGGCACCGGGTACTGGCGATAATGACCACAATCCTTCACGCATTCGTCAGCGGAATTTGTTTGACGTTTCGGTGGGGCAAGACAATTTGTTCAAGGGCGACCGCTATAAGTGGAGCATGCAGTTGACGGGCGTCAACCTGGCTAACAAGGTGGCGCTGTATAACTTTTTGTCGACGTTCAGCGGGACCCACTTTGTGACGCCGCGTTCGCTGACGGCGGAGCTTGGCTTCCACTTCTAGACGTCCGTCGGCAAATGCCGCCGCAGCAGGGCAAACTACCCCACGCAAGCCAACAGAAGGCTTGCATGGGTCACCCATCGCCTTTCAGGCTCATAGGGATCTGCAGTTTCTCTTTGGTATGGTGAGGACACCTGCCGATGGAAGAACGCACCACGAATGAGCTGCAGCGTAACAGTGTTCCGTTCGCGGGCGCCGTGGCCTTGTCGGCTGCTTTTATGGGGCCGGCCGTCAGCGTTTTCTACGACATTGTCCCTGCGGCAGGAGTAGCCGGGGCCGCCTTTCCGCTGGCGTTTGTCTTCTCCATGGTCGCGGTGCTCTTCGTGGCTTCGAGCGTGATTGCTTTTTCGCGCAAGCTGCAGAGCGCCAGCTTCGCCTTTACCTATTCCTCAAAAGGTTTGGGGCCAAAGTACGGCTTTATCACCGGCTGGATTGCACTGCTGGCCTATGCCATGGCCGCTCCATTGAACTATTGCGGCTTCGGCATCATCATCTCGGAGTTCCTGCAACGGCAGTTTTCGATGCAGGTTTCCTGGATGTGGTTCTTCGTCGCGGCAGCTCTGGCTGGGAGCCTGCTCTCTTGTTCCGGAGTCAGCCATTCGACGCGCGTCACGCTGATCTTCCTGGTTCTGGAAGTGGTGGTGATGACGGCGCTGTTCGGCACGGTTATCTTTGGTGGCGCACAGAATTCCGTGCAACCGTTTCTCTACCACAATGCGCCGCACGGCCTTAGCTCTCTCGGCGCAGGGATGGTGTTCGGCATTCTCTCGTTTACCGGATTTGAAGCGGCGGCAAATTTGGGAGAAGAGGCTCGGGATGCGGCGCGGACGATCCCTCGCGCAATTACTTTGTCCGTGGTCCTGATTGGCCTGTTCTTTATCGTTGGAGCTTACGTCGCGGACATCGCATTCCATCTCAACGCGACCGAGCTGGCGAACAATGGAGCCCCCTACGATGCCATTTGCCGGAGATTCTGGGGCAATCGCTGGGCGTGGCTGCTGGATTTGACGGTACTCAACAGTGTGTTCGCCAATGCGATTGCAGGGCAGGTTTCCATGGTGCGCAACGTCTTTGCGCTGGGCCGCGCCGGCGTTCTGCCGAAGCTTTTGGGGCAGACCCACAGCTCCGGCGTGCCTTTCCATGCCATTGGCATCGATTTCATCCTGTGCCTGATGGTGGGGCTGGGCAGCGGGCGATGGCTGGGCGCCTGGGGAGCGTTCAAGCTGATGGCCACGATCATGTCGATCGGGCTCATCCTGGTGTACGGTCTGGTTTCCGCAGCGCTTCCCTTCTACTTCTTGCGCGAACACCGGACAGAGTTTTCACGCTGGCGCCATCTGCTGGTACCGGTGATCTGCGTGCTGCTGCTACTGCCTCCGCTTTACGGAACGATATGGCCGGCGCCCGCCTTTCCCTACAGCCTCGCGCCGTATATCGTGATTGCATGGATCGTAGCCGGCGGCTGCCGGTTGGGGAGCGGTCCACCCAGCATTTACTTCACCACTCGAGAGGAACGATGACGTTGAAGACAGAAGACGTGTCTCTGAACGGGGCCAGCACTGCGGTCAGCCATCCTCTTGATCCACTTACAGCGGGTGAGATCACCGAGGTCACGCGCATACTGCACGAGCACTTCCAGTGGGGCGCGGATTTGCGGGTGGAGACAATCGATATTCACGAGCCAGCCAAGGATGTGGTGCGCAGGTATCACCCGAAAATGGCTCCGGCGCGCGTCGCCCGCTTCAATGTGTACCAGCAGGGAGTGATGGGGGTGTGGCAGGGGCTGGCGGATCTGGGCAGCGGCAAGGTGATCGCCAAAACGTTTAAGGAGAAAGCGCGGCCAATGCTGGCGGTGCAGGAGATCCTGCTGATCGAAGAGACGGTCAAGGCAGATGCCCGCTTTCAGGAAGCATTGCGGCGGCGTGGGCTGATCGATGAGCTGCAATATATCTGCGTGGATCCATGGACTACGGGCGACTTCAACGTACCCATCGAGCAGGGGCGGCGGGTACTGAATTGCTTTATCTGGATGCGGATGTTTCCGCTGGATAATTACTATGCCCACCCGGTCGAGGGACTGCACGCGCTGATCGATGTGAGCACGCTCGAGGTGCTGGATGTGCATGATCACTTCGCGGCCAGTGGCGATTACATTCCAGTTCCGCGCACCCCGCTGAATTACGATGCGGCACTGTTACAGAAGTTTCGCGAGCCGTCTTCGCGGCTGGATGTGGTGCAACCGGATGGCCCCGGGTTCAAGGTGAACGGGAATCAAGTGGTGTGGGAGAACTGGGATTTTCGTGTGGGCTTCAACGGCCGCGAGGGCCTGGTGCTTTACACCATCGGCTATACCCAGGACGCGCAACGGAGGCCGATCGTCTATCGTGCTTCGATCGCGGAGATGGTGGTGCCGTATGGGACTTCGGAGAGAAGCCACTACCGGAAGAATGTTTTCGATAGCGGCGAGCTCGGCTTTGGCCGCATGGCCAATTCGCTGACGTTGGGGTGCGATTGCCTGGGGGTGATTCACTACTTCGATGCTGTGGTGCCGGACGTGTTTGGAACGCCGCGTACGATTGAACGGTGCATTTGCCTGCACGAGGAAGATGCGGGCATGTCGTGGAAGCATTTCGATCTGCGTACGGATCGCACGGAAGTGCGCCGAGCGCGGAAACTGGTGATTTCTTCGATTTCGACCATTGGCAATTACGAATATGCGTCGTACTGGTATCTGCACCAGGACGGGCGGATAGAGTACGAGATGAAGGCGACTGGGATTATCAATACAGCGGCCTGCATTCCGGGCCAGCCAGGAAAGTTCGGTAACGAGGTAGCGCCGGGGGTTGTGGGACATATCCATCAGCATGTTTTTTCCGCGCGGCTGGATATGGAGGTGGATGGGCCGAATAACACAGTCACGGAGTGCGATACGCTTGCCGTGCCGGCGGGGCCGGAGAATCCTTACGGGAATGCTTACTACATGCAGGAGACGGCGCTGAAGACTGAAGGTGAGGCGCAGCGCGATTTCGATTTTGCGAAGATGCGTTACTGGAGAATCACCAACCCGAATACAGTGAATTGGGTCGGCAAGCCCACGGCCTATAAGCTCGAGGCGCGATCGCCGGTGGCGCCGTTTACGCACCCGGATAGTCCTTCGGGCAGGCGGGGACGGTTCCTGCAGCATCAGCTGTGGGTGACTCCTTACGATGAGAATGAACGGTATCCGGCCGGTGAATTTGTGAACCAGTCGACTGGCGATGACGGGCTACCGGCGTGGACGGCTCAGAATCGTGCGATCGAGAATACAGATGTTGTGCTTTGGCATAGCTTCGGCGTGCACCATTTGCCTCGACCGGAAGATCATCCGGTTCAATCGTGCGTGATGTGCGGATTTACACTGGCGCCGTCCGGGTTCTTTGATCAGAATCCGGTGATCGATTTGCCTCCGATGAAGAATACGGCTAGCTGCTGTACTCATTCGGGGCATTGAAGGGGAACAGCAGATGTCTCGACTGCGCTACCCCGGATTTCCCGTAGAAGTCGCGTGATCGATTGAGCTTCATGCGCCTCTCTATGCGGAGGGCCCATACGTGGCCCTTCCTAAGTGCGGCGAAGTAGGAGATCCGGGTACGCTTCGGTCGGGATGACAAGTTTGTTGGGGGTTAGGCGGTTTAAACCTTACTGGGGTCTGTCATTCCAACCGGCAAAGATGTGCGGATGGAGCGTCTTCCACGATTACTGAGGCTGCGCTTCGCGCGCCCTCAGCGCCAGTCCTCGGGCTACGGAGATGAACTCGTTGCCGGTGCGGATGCGGTCTTCGCCAAAGCGCTGCTCGAATATGCGGCGCACGGCGGGAACCAGCGAGCTACCACCGGTCAGGAAGACGCGGTCTACGTCACGCCGGTCTACGCCCGTGCCCTTCAGGAGTGAATCTACGCATTGCTCGATGGTATGCAGCTCATCGGTAATCCAACCTTCGAAGGCAGTTCGGGTGACGGTGATGTTCAGATCCATACTGCCATCGCGGAAATGGAAATCGGCCACTTCGGCACGGGAAAGCTCGTACTTCAGGCGCTGCACCGCTTGATGAAGGTGGAAGCCCAGATCTTCATCGATGAGCGTGATCAGGGCTTCGATCTTCTTGGGCTCGAGCGCGCGCAGACGGGCGCTCTTCAATATCTCCACCACATTCGCTGTGCGTAGGAATGACAGGTAATGCCAGCGTTCCAGGTTGGCATAGATCCAGGCAGGAACTGCGGGCAGGACCTTCTGCAGCGAACGGGCAAAGGAGTCGGAACCCAGCGCGGGAGAGACCAGTTTGCGGACAATCTTGGCGTCAAAAGCGTCGCCGGCCAGACCAACACCACTGTTGCCCAGCAGATCCTGGGGTTCGCGGCCGCGCTTGCGCACACCCGGGCCGACGTGAAGCAAAGAGAAGTCGCTCGTGCCGCCGCCAAAATCGCCGATCAGGATGAGTTCGTCGTGGTCGAGGGTTGATTCATAGGCGTAGGCAGCCGCAATGGGTTCCATCTCGAAGTCGATGCGGTCAAAACCGGCCGCGCTGAAGGCCTTGCGCAGACGGGCCAAGGCAAAGGTGTCATCGTCATCTGTCTCCGCACCAACGAAGCGTACGGGGCGGCCTACCATGGCGTAGGTAACCGGAGTCTTGAATTGCAGCTCCGCCTGGCGCCGCAGATCCATCAGGATTCGCGAGACCAGATCCTCCACGGTGTAGTGGCGGCCAAAGACGGCGGTTCCGGTGAGCGAGCGGTCCGACAAATAGGACTTCAAGGATTGGATCAGACGGCCTTTGTTCTCGGCGGCCAAGTAATGTTCGATGGCGGAGGGCCCTGTCCAGGCATGGGTCTGCGACCTGGCGCCGTGCTTTACCTGCTGCAGGTAGAGGATCGAGCGAAAGGAGAATGTCTCCCCAGCGAGCGAGGGGAAGGCGACCAGTTCCACTTCGGCGCTGCCGGAGGCGCGGCCTACCGTGCTGTTGGTCGTGCCAAAGTCAATGCCAATCATTGTTTCCCCATCGCTTCTACTCTTTTCGCAACTATCATGGTGCCGTATAGAGATTCATCGTGCATTTGCAGTGCATCGGTAGAGATGCTTTAGAATAGCCGAATGTACAGATCAAGAACCTTATTGGCCGCCGGGATTGTCCTGATTGGGACCGCGGCCGCGCAGCAGACGACGACCACCCCCACGACGAAGCCGAAAGCGGCCACTGGGACCACCACCACCCACAAGAGCACTGCCACCACAGCCAGGAGGCCCCTGCCGCTGGTAACCGAGAAAGATAAGCAGAGCTACGCCATCGGCTTGAGTGTGGGTAAGAACCTGACCCGGGATTCGATCGACGTGGAGCCGAAGTTTGTACTCCAAGGCATTCAGGACGCGCTGGGCAATGGCAAACTGCAGCTTACCGATGAGCAAATCAAGACGGTGATGACCGGGCTACAGGCCCAGGTGCAGCAGAAACAGGAGGCAAAGCGACTGGCTGCGGAGGCAACCAACAAGAAAGCGGGCGCAGCCTTCCTGGCGGCCAACGCCAGCAAGCCGGGTGTGGTGACAACCCCGAGTGGGCTGCAATACAAGGTCCTGACGGCCGGGAGCGGCCCGAAACCGGCGGCAACGGACTCGGTGGTTTGCAATTACCGCGGTACGCTGATCGACGGCACGGAGTTCGATAGCTCCTACAAGCGTGGCCAGCCGGCGACCTTCCCCGTGGGCCGCGTGATCAAGGGTTGGACGGAAGCGCTGCAGCTGATGCCGGTGGGTTCGAAGTGGCAGCTGGTTATCCCCAGCGACCTCGCCTACGGCGATCGGGGGCAGGGCCCCATCGGACCCAACTCCACGCTGGTCTTCGAGGTGGAACTGATGTCGATTCAGCCCAAGCCGCCGGCTCCCGCTGAAGCGACTCCGCCTCCAGCGGACGCCAAGCCTGCTCCGGCGAATGCGGCTCCGGCTACGACCACGCCTCCTCCGCCTACTCACTAAAGCATTTTCACTTCTACTCCGCACAGGTAAGGGTAGCGAAGTGCGGCTTTTCTTGAGGAAAAGCCGCACCCATGCCAGTTGCCCTGTATACACCAGAAGTGAAAATGCTATAAGCGGAGCGGCATTTACACTTGGTTCGTCCGCTACAAGGAGAACCATGCGCAGAGAAGACCTAAACCTCGCCTTGCTGTTGATTATCGCGGTTTCACTGGTAGCCATTGCCGTGCAACCGCTGATCGTCCCCCCGCCCGCGAAGGCACAAGGGGCTACCGTTTATCCCTTCTACATTGAGCCTGGATCAGAGCTGCTGCGGGCGCCCGATGGCAGTAAGCAGGTCTACGGGAAGGTGGTTGTGGACATGACGACGGGGAAGATCTGGGGTTTTCCGACGCTCGCTCCGCAGTCGTACCCGAGCGCCAACTTGCAAAACAAGCCACCTGTCTCGCGTCCCTTCGAGCTAGGCCGGTTTGCCTTTGAAGACACGGCCAAATAGCTAACGCGGCGGCAGTGTCATGCGCAGCAGCATGGCGGGATCGACCCACGTGCCCTGCCAGCGCGCACTGAAGTGGAGATGCGGGCCGGTCACCCGGCCGGTCGCGCCGCTGAGCCCGAGACGCTGCCCCTTGGTCACGCGCTGCCCTACCTTCACCTCGATTTTTGAGAAATGCATGTAGAGGGTGCAGAAGTACTGGCCGTGGTCGACGACCACCAGGTTGCCTTCGTAAAACATGGGCTGCGCGATGATCACCACCCCTTCATTGGCGGCAACAACCGGCGTGCCGGATGGGGCATGAAAGTCGGTTCCGCGATGGATGCTGGCGAGTTTGCCGTTGAACATGCGGCGGGTGCCGAAGGAATCGGTGGGTGAAAACCGGACCGGCGAGTGGAAACTGCCGGACCATAGAGGGCGGCTTCCCTCGTGGGCATAGGCTGCATCTTTGACGGCTTTATCGGCGACGATTCGCTGCAGGGTGGCGGCATCGGGCGCGACGAATTTTTCTTCTACGTGCAAGGTCGTGGTGCGATAGCTTGCCGCCGATATGGTAATTTGCTGGACGGCGTGCAGGGGATGGCCATCCGATGCGGTCGCGTTCAGCTCCATAGGATAGGTCCCAGGCTCCTGCTCGACGTCGACGCCAGCCAAGGCGTACCAGTTGTTGCCATGATCGGCTTTGGCGAAGACGATGGGGAGATGGAGCCAGGTGCCATGCACCTCTCTGGCAGGATGGTCGAGCGCGACGGTGAACAATACCGGAGAGCCGCTCTCCAGGTGAGCCGGCAACCAGCTGATCTTCTGCGCTCTCAGAGATGGCAGCACGAGCAACAGCAATAGAAGCGCAGTGCAGCGTATGCGAATTTGGGGGAAGGTAAGCATCTTGTCGGCCAAGGGCAACGGTAGCATACTGGTGCACGAGGACTGACGCATGCGACGCAGGACGTTTCTCTCCACTGCCGTGACAGGGCTGGGGGCTCTGGCGATGGGCAGCCGCAGTCTCCAAGCCAAAGCCGGGGACATACCGAAGCGAACGTTTGGTAAGACGGGCGAACGTCTCACGGTGATCGGTCAGGCGGGCGGCCGTTTCCCGATGTGCACGTTCGAGGAGGCGAAGGGAGTCACGCTGCGGGCCTACGAGCTGGGCATCAACTATTTCGACACCGCACGCATTTATTGGGACGGCAAGTCGGAAGAAGTGTACGGTGCTGTGTTGCCGCCTTTCCGCAAGAACATTTTTCTCACGACCAAATCACCGGAGCGAACGCGCAAGGGCGCCGAGACGGATTTGGAGAAATCCTTGCGCACACTCAAGACAGATCACGTCGACTTGTGGCAGATCCACCAGGTCGGCACGATGGATGAGGTGGATCAGATCTTTGCGCCCGGTGGCGCGATCGAAGCCTTTGAAGCCGCCAAGAAAGCAGGCAAGTGCCGGTTTATTGGATTTACCGGACACCATGATCCCCAGGTCCACCTGGCGATGTTGAAGAGGTACGACCACTACGACACGATCCTGATGCCGCTGCACGCGGCTGATCCGGGGTACTTGAGCTTCGAAAAGAATGTTCTGCCGGTCGCGGTGGCGCGCGGCATGGGCATCCAAGGGATGAAGAGTACCGCCAACGCCAAGCTTCTGCAGGCAATCCCGATGAAGGACTGCTTATCGTACGTGTTAAGTCTCCCGGTACATTGCGTGGCGTTGGGCTGCACCACCGTGGGCCAAGTGGAAGACGATGTACGCATTGCTCAGCAGTTCTCACCGTTGGATGAGGCCAAGTTAGAACAGATTCGTGCCCGGGTTGCGAACCTGAAGGGGCCGCGTCTGGAAGACTGGAAACTCAATACGGAAACAGCCACACTGAACACTTACCGTGACGGCGCCTGCGCGTAAATGCCCACTACAACCTTGGTGGTAATTTCGCAACTTTCACTGCTCTGTTAGGGTCTACTCGGTCGACTGCGGCATGGTCCGCAGCTGAGACCGAGGTCACGAACTCCCCTAACCAGAAAGAAGGTACGAAATCGTGCGCATTCGATTCGCCGTTCTCACCATGTTTGCCGCGCTTTTGGGAATCAGCTTGATGACTCCCAAAGCAGCTTCCGCTCAACAAGTACCAGGACCCCATCCGGCTTACCTGCACGCGCTGTCTGACCTGCGCTTAGCGCGCGCTTATCTGGACCAGATCGCCTGGCCGCCTGTGCAACGCGATGAAGAGCATGCCATTCGCGAGATTGATGCTGCTATCAACGAAATCAAGATGGCCTCGATCGATGACGGCAAGAATCTTGAAGATCATCCTCCGATCGATGTACACATGCGCCCCGACGGCCGCTTCCGCAAAGCGCTGGAGCTGCTAGACAAGGCGCATAACGATACGGCGCGAGCGGAAGATGTTCCCCAGGCAAGAGGCATGCGGGATCGCGCAGTGGTTCACATCGACCAGGCCCACGGGACGGTGGATGACGCAATTCGCCGAATCCATTGGGAACAGTGGAACGGGATGTAGATGGATGCAATGGGGGAGATTTAAAATTGCAATCTCCCACTTCGTCACGCTTCCGTCGAGATGGCAAAATCTAGGCTCGTTTTTGTCATCTCGACTTCTGCTTCACTTTCCCATCGTGAGCACTACCCGAAATCTCGCTTTGCCCTCAGTCATGCGCGCATACGCTTCGTCCACTTTCTCCAGAGGGTAGCTTTCATTCATCGAACGCACGCCGGAGTGCACGCTGAAGGCAAGGGTTTCCTGGGAATCGAGCGAAGTTCCGGAATACCAGCCTTTCACCTGTTGCGATTTCAGCAGAAGCTGGATCGCGGGGACTTCCAAAGACGGCACGGCCCCGACGATCATGAGCGTTCCGGTCGGAGCGAGCCCACCGATCACGGATTTCATGGCATCCGCACTCGTCACTGTGGCGAGTATCACCTTCGCCCCGCCAAGTTTTTGTAATTCCGCGGCCGGATCCTGCGCGCCGCTATCGATGTAATGCGCGGCTCCGAGTTTTGCGGCCAACGGCTCTTTGTCTTTTCCGCGGCCGATGGCGACGGTGTTGTAGCCGGACTTCGCCGCAAACTGAATACCCAGGTGGCCCAATCCCCCCAAGCCGATCACCGCGACCACATCACCCGGACGCGCACCGCTGTTGCGAAGGCAATTGAAGGTGGTGACGCCGGCGCACATGAGAGGCGCCGCCTCTTCTGACGACAATTCTTCGGGAACCTCGGCGAGGGTGGTGTAGGACGTGACCATATAGTCGGCGTAGCCACCGTCGGAACTCACCCCTGTCGCCAGGGTAGAGGTCTCACAGGCGAAAAAATTGCCGCGACGACAACTGTCACAGTATCCGCAATAGCCGCCGTTCCAGCCGACCCCGACGCGCTGGCCAATCTTCCACCGGGGAACCTTTTGCCCTACCGCGTCGATGATCCCGATCACCTCGTGGCCGGGTACACGCGGGTATTGGATGCCTGGGAACTGTCCCTGTTTGGTGACTTCGTCGCTGTGACAGATGCCGCAAGCCTGCACCTTGATCCGCACCATACCGGAACCAGGCTCAGGGATTTCGCGCTCGACGATTTCAAATGGACCACCTGCAAAGGGCACCTGCACTGCACGCATTTTCGGCATGACAACCTCCAGTTCGGTAGATGCGGTCCAGAGCGAAACGGGTCTATTAAAAGACGGCTACGCTCACTTGAGCGGCTTATAGGTGCTGCTGATGAAGGCGGCTACCTTTTCGTGTAGCTGCTTGAGCGAATCCTCGTGGACGTACACCATGTGCCCCGACATGTACCACGCGTACTCGATGTTCTTCATCAGGTTGGCCGGGAGCGGCAGATGATTCATCTCGTAGCGCCCCTCGAAATAAGGTGTGGCGAGATCGAAATAACCGCCGTTGAGCATCACTTTCAGGCGCGGGTTGAATTTCATGGCCGTGGCCAGATCTGGCATTACGTTCACGCCGGTGGAATCGCCGGGTGAACCGGGCGCCTTGTGCTTGAATTCCCAGGAATTGATGACGGGGCCCAACTCGGGCAAATAGGTGAGGCCATCGCCGAATTTGAGCTGGCGACGCGAGTAGTCGTTGAAGGCGGCCGTGTAAGCAGAGGAGATGGAAGCAGATTGTGGATCATAGTCGGCCTCCCTCGCCAGCGGGTCAATGGTCGGGCCCGAGAAGCGGGTATCCAGGCGGCCGGTGGTGAGATCGTCGGTGCCTTGCAGATTGATATTGTATTGGCCGATGTTAATGCGCACATCGGACTTGAGAATATAGGCCACTGGTAAGCCGGTGTATTGGTGCAGCTTTTCGGCAATGGCCTGGCGCGTTGCTTCGGGCAGCTGCGCACCCTGTGCGAGTGCAGTAGCATAGTCGCCGAGAGCGAACTGCTCGACTTCAGCCAGGAAGGGCTCGAGGGCCGGGGGCTGAGTAGGCAACCGCTTGTGGTACCAGGCCGTGGCAGCAAAGGTAGGCAGGGCCAGTTCGTACGGAACGTCGATGCCGGGATTCCATTGCGGGGCGTCCGCGGCGTTATCGTAGTTCAGAATTTCCGAGAGCAGAATGACGCCGTTCAGGTCGATATTGCTTTCGGTTTCAAGAATGCCGGCCAAGACGGCGGAGCGGGTGGTGCCGTAGCTCTCGCCGAAGAGGTACTTGGGTGAGTTCCAACGCTGGTGGTTGGAGAGAAAGCGCGCGATGAAGCGGGCAAAGGCATGCGCGTCAGGGTCTGTTCCCCAAAAGGCCTTTTCCTTTTCTTTGCCGTAGATGCGGCTAAAGCCCGTGCCGGGCGCATCGATGAAGACCAGGTCGCTCACGTCGAGCAGGCTGTAACCATTGTCGACCAGGTCGTAGGGCGCCGGGTTGGTGTGCTGATCATCGGCCGTGATGACACGCTTCGGGCCGAAGGCACCCATGTGGAGCCACATGGTGGAGCTGCCAGGGCCTCCGTTGTAGAGGAACGTAATGGGACGGGATTCGGGCGGAACGTCTTTCTTAAAGTAGGCCACGTAGAACATGCGCGCGGTGGGCGCCGCATCCGCGGTTTCTTTGACAGCCGCCGGATTCAGACCCACGGCGGCATCGGCGTCATCGGTTGCGCCCACCAGGATGGTTCCGGCAACGGCCTGGTAGTTGATTGCATGACCGCCGACGGTGACGGTGCCCTGGGTGGTGGAGTCCTTGGGAATGATCGGCTCCTGATCCTTAGCTGTATCTTTTGCGGAGTCCTTCGCCGCGTCTTTCGCTGCTTCCTGCGCAACAAGTGCAGGTGCAAATATCGCGAAAACAGTAAGGACCAAGGCTGCGGCTTTGCATCTGCAGTTCATTTGGGTTGTCTCCCTCGCCAGGAAAAAGTTGCGCGCACAACGCTGATATTTGAATGAATTTAAGTTACCAAAGACCGGAAAACTTCACCCTTCGAGCCGTGTCTACATTGGGCGAGCGGCGAGAAAAGCAGCCGCCAGAAACAGGGGATACAACGATGAAACTTCTCACGGCTATGCTCGCATCCGCTCTCGTCATCGCGCCCTCGGCGATGATCGCACAAACACCGACACCCGGCGCACACGACTGGAATGTTAACCAGCGCAAGGTCGATCAACAGGATCGCATTGCCAATGGAGCCAGAAGCGGCCAGTTGACCGCTCGCGAGACGGGACACCTGGAACACCAGGAAGCCGGTATTAACCGCGAAGAACGTGGCATGCGGGCCCAGGACAATGGTCACCTGACGGCAGGGGATCGCCGCACCCTGCATGCACAACAGAACCAGGAATCACGCCGTATTTATCGCGATAAGCACAACGCTGCCGTTCGGTAACGTACATCGGTTGGGAGGCCCATTCAAGCCATGCATGGGCTTGCGTGGGCCGCCAAAATGTTGGCATTCAGTCCCTTCCTCTCGGCCACCCCGGCTCCAGCTTTCAGATGACACCCTATCCGCTTTGGCGTAGACTCGATCCCACTGTGCATTCCCCGCTATGCCTTTGCAGTTACTCATCAGAAAGGGGCCGCCGTGCCCGATTCTCGACTAAACGTTCTGCCTAATACGCAACCTTCGCAAGGTCCTCAGCCTGTTCTGCTGCCTACGGAGGAGCCAGAGTTTACCCCCTTGCCGCCCCTGGGGCCGCACATTAAGGTGCTGATGGTGTGGCCGAGTTTCCCACCTTCGTTCTGGGGTTTTGAAGGCGTCCTGGAGATGATTCCGGAGCGCGCGATGACGCCGCCGCTGGGACTGATCACGGTGGCAGCACTGTGCCCGGCAACGTGGGGGATCCGGTTGATCGACCATGCTTTTCAAGAATTGCGGGATCAGGATCTGCAGTGGGCAGACCTAGTGATGGTCAGCGCCATGCACGCACAACGAGCCGATGCGCTCGCCACCCTATCGCGGGCTCGCGCTTTTGGCAAGCGGACGTTTGTCGGGGGCCCGTGGGCGAGTACCGACCCGGATGCGGTGATGCAAGTGGCGGACCACGTTATGGTGGGTGAGGCGGAAGAGGCTTTTCCGGGGATCGCCGCGGAACTGGAACGGGGAGGAGCACGCCCGCTTTACCGTATCGTCGATAAGCCGGATATGACGCGCAGCCCGGTGCCGCGCTTTGACTTGCTGCAGCGAGAGAAATACACGTCCATGCCGATTCAGTTTTCGCGTGGATGCCCTTTCCAGTGTGAGTTCTGCGACATCATCACAATCTATGGACGGAGACCGCGGGCGAAGACACCGACGCAGGTGATCCGCGAGCTCGACGTGCTGCGCGGTTTGGGTTGGCGCAATGAGGTGTTTATTGTCGACGATAATTTCATCGGCAACCACGGGCAGGCTTTGCAGCTTACCAAAGAATTGATCGAATGGCAGAAGCTGCACAAGCAACCGTTTTCGTTCTATACCGAAGCCTCGATCGACCTGGCGTCGCGCGAGGAGTTGATGAACGCCATGGTGGCGGCCAACTTCATGTATGTGTTCATCGGGATTGAAACGCCTTCTGCCGAAGCGCTGAAGGAGTCGCGCAAGTTTCAGAACCTGCGCAAGAACAATGTCGAGCAGGTACGCATCATCCAGCAGGCGGGGCTTTGGGTGCTGGCCGGGTTTATCGTGGGGTTCGATTCCGACGACGAGACGATTTTCGACCGGCAGTTGGAGTTTATCGACCAGACGGCGATCGCCTGGGCGATGGCCGGGATATTGATGGCTCCGCCGACGACGGCGCTCTTCGATCGCATGAAGCGGGAGGGACGGCTGATTGAGGACAGCCCTTCCACGTCTAATTTTGGTCTGCCGAATTTCCGTACGGTGCTGCCGCTGCCGGTGTTGCTGCGCGGACTTTGCAAGTTGCTGGACGGGTTGTATCAGCCGGAAGCGTTCTTTGCGCGGGCGTTGCACTCGATGGAGGTTTGGCAACCGAAACCGACACAGAAGCCGCCTTACCTCGGCATGGCTTACAACCTGCGGGTGCTGTTTGGGACGATTTGGCGGCAGGGTCTGCGGTCGAATTATCGTCGCAGCTACTGGCGAGCGCTGTTCCGGATGATTGCTACCTGCAGACACTCGACCGCGAAGCTCTGGCTGGGGTTCACGGTGTTGTTGTCGGCGCACCACTTTGTTTTGTATTCCAAAGTGGTGATTGCTCACCTCGAGGCTGAGGCTGAGCTTTGTGAACGGGTGTTGGCGCGGGATTTAGAGGCGGTCAGCTAGCGACCTCTAGAGCTTCCAGCAAGCAGTCGCGGTAGACCCACATCTCGCGAAAAACGAGCGAGATGCGGGGCACCCAAACTTCGTTGATACTCAAGCTCTGAAGTCGATGGCTACGACTTCGTGGACGCCTATCGTTGGTACGGTTAGGTGTACGGAGTTTGCTTCTTCACTGTAGTGGACGGTTTTTCCCGCTACTAATAAGTGCACCTGGGCTACCTTGCGACCCTTTGGGATCTGGATGGTTAGTTGCTGATTCGCGATGGGAATGACCTCGCGGATCGGGCCTTTCATCATCATGGGGTTGGTCAGATTCACCAAGTGCACGGTCATCGACTTCTTCTGAGTCCAGATAGCGATATCCAGCACGCCTTTGCCTTCCACCGTTGCCGGCGCGGGCTCGTTTGTCGCCCACTTCACTGCGTTGCTTAGTAACCTTGATTGATCGACATCGAGGACTTCCCAGAAGGTGCGATCGATGTCTCCGGGGAAATAGACAACCCGGCTGCTGCCTTGTTCGCGGAGTATCACGCCTGGCTGCCGCGACTTCGGCGGTTGGGTGAACACCTCCTCCATCGGCAGATCAGGGTAAGACGGCACCAGTAACAGTGGCGAATCGGAGTCGTCGGACACCGAGACACAGTGGGCTCCGTTGACGATTCGGGTTGCGTCCTCGAAGCCCGCCAGCAATGGATGAGGCTTTGCCAGGGACAGATATGAGTTCAGTAGCGGACCTTCTTCTTTGCCGGTGAAGGAGGTTCCGAATAATGAGGAAAGACCGAAGTCTTTGCGCCGGACACCCCACTCGTCGTACAGCGAGGTTTCGTAGGTAGCGACGATGCTGCCGCCACGTTTTGCGAATACCTGAATCTGATCACACTGTTGCGTGGACAAGGCCGCGATGTTGGGCAGGATAAGGGTTTTGAAGCGATCGATGTGCTCGGGGTCTAGGAGATGATCGTGCACCATCTCAAAGGGAATCCTCGCCTCGACCAGCGCCTGGTAAAAGCCCAATGCGGGGTCCTCGACTTTGGCGCGCGCATCTTCGCCGCCGTAGTAGGAGGCGGTCTGCTGCGAATAAACCATGGCGACGCGGGCTAACGAGCGCTCGTTGCGCAGGTAGTTCTGGTTGGCGTAGTGCCACTGATAGATCTCCTCGACGACCGGCAACCAGCGGCGATCAATCGGCTTGGCATTGAACTTAACGAACCACGGACGAAGGTCCTGGGCTATGCCGTCCGCGACCCAGAGGCGGATCTCATCGCCGTTCTGCACCGAATCTTTCCAGCGGTACTTTTCTTCCAGGCCGACGCTGAAGATGCCGGCAATGGCCTTCTGGCCAAGAGTGGCGCGATACTCCTTGCCGTTCTTGCCGTTGGCCCAAGGAGGCATCACCCCGCTCCTTGCCTGGCGATCGGCGAAGAGCGTGGGGGCCAGTTCGCCAATGGTCTTCATGTCGAGATCGCTCAATGCCCCGCCACCGGCGTTGGCCAGATAGCTTGCGTTGGGATTGATGGCCTGGATCTTGTCGTTCCAGAGGCGCCAGAGTTCGAAGAGACGCTGCTGATGCCAGACGATGTATTGGCGCCGCGCGGGATCTTGTGGGTCGAGCGTGCGGGGAAGGTTTAAACCGGAGAAGACATGGAAGTTCTGTTGGCAGTGCTCGCAATAGCACATGCCAGAACCAGCCCAGCGGTTGGTAAAGATGCCGTCGGGTGCGTACTTCGTCATGATCTCTTCATGGACACGCGTCATGAATTCGAAGTTGTAGGGGCCCAGAGCGCAGGTGATCCAGAAGTCGGGGTCGGAGGGATGGCGGCGCTTGTTTCCCTTGGCGTCGACGGCTATCCAATCGGGGTGGGCGTCGTACACGTCCTGATGCGTGGCGTGGGCATCGGTGCGGGCAACAACATTCATGCCGAGCTTGCGGCAGCCGTGCAGGATGTCGCCGAAGGCATCCATATTGCCCAACCACTTGCTGCGGTAGTGCAGAGGGATTTCTGTGGGGTAAAAGGCCACGCTGCCGCCGGCGCTCAGGCAGGCTGCATCGGCATGGATTTTCTGGAAGTAGTTGAGCCAAAAGGCGAGGTCGTAGTTCCCCGGATCGTCTTCGACAAAAGCCAGTTGCGCCCAGCGCATGGGGCGGTCATACCAACCGGGATTGCCGACAGTCGCGGCGAGCGCGGGAAATCCTACGAAGTGGGCGGCGGTGACACCCGCCGCCTGCTTGAGAAATGTCCTTCTACTGTTTGCCATGGGCTGCGCTCACTTCGCATCCCGCCAGTTCTTCCAGGAGGCGTATGGAGCCGCAGATATCTTCTTCGCCATAGCCCTTGGCCATCGCCGCTTGAAATAGCTGCTGCGTTAAGCCGGTCAGCATCAGCGGCACACCTAACTCGCCGCCGAGATCCACAGCCAGGCCGATATCCTTCTCCAGCCATTTGACGGAAAAGTTGGTGGTGAAGTCTCGCTTGAAGACCATTGGGGCTTTGATGGCAATGAGGCCAGAACGCGCGGCGCTGTTGTTGAGGATGTCGAGCATGAGCTCGGGATCGACCCCAGCCTTGGTGCTGAGGACCAGTCCTTCATTAAAAGCCTGCAGCAGGTTGCCGAGGATCAGGTTTTGGGTGAGCTTGGCGCGCAGGCCCATACCCGATTTGCCACAGTAGTAGAGAGTCTTCCCCATGGCCTCGAAGTAAGGCCTGGTTTTGGTGAATACCTCTTCTTTGCCACCGATCATGAAGGTGAGCGTTCCGCCTTCCGCGCCGCCCTTCGAGCCGGTGCAGGGAGCATCGAGAAACTCTATGCCCATGGTTTCGAGCTCAGCTCCCATGAGAGTGCTTTCGTGCGGCGAGACAGTGCTGCAGTCCGCGATGACGTATCCCTTTTTGGCTCCTTTGGCGAGGCCGTTGTCGCCCAGGATGACGCCGCGCGACATGGCGGTATCGCCTACGCAGAGAAAAGCACATTCACTGTTTTGGGCGACTTCTTTGGGCGTTGCGCAAAAGAGAGCTCCGGCGGAGCCGGCGAGATCCTTCGCCTTCTTCGGGTTGTTCGACCACACCGCTACTTCATGGCCGCCCATGACCAGATGACGAGCCATGGGGCCACCCATGATGCCAAGTCCTAAAAATCCTAGCTTTGCCACGAGATGTTGCTCCTGTGAATGGTTTGCTAATGCGCGTGAACGAGATAGGCGTAGAGCATTACCTCTAAGCCTATGGCTGTCGCCATGATGATGCTGTGGCGCAGGGTAAAGCGAAAGAGCCGGGCCTGATCGGCAACAGTCATGGCTGTGGCCGCCGCAGCCACGGCGATGTTCTGCACGCTGATCATTTTGCCGACCACGCCGCCGGCGGAATTGGCCGCGGCCATCAGCGTAGGCTCGAAGCCCAGGCGGCCGGCCGTGACTACCTGCAGGTTGCCAAAGAGTGCGTTGGCTGAGGTATCGGAGCCTGTGAGGAAGACGCCCAACCACCCAAGCAGGGGGCTGAAAAAGGGAAAGAGCACGCCGGAAGCAGCAAAGGCGAGACCCAGCGTAGCGGTCGCGCCACTGTAGTTCATGACAAAGGCCATGGCGAGCACGGCGGTTACAGTGACGGTGGGCAAGAAAAGCTGGCGGCAAACGGAGATCAGCAGTCGCCCAAATGCCAGTGGAGACATGCGCAACAGCAGGGCCGACAAGATTGCGGCAAACATGCAAGAGGTGCCGGCGGCGGAGAGAAAATTCAACTGGTAGAGCGCTTTGTAAAGGGTAGGCCTGGCCACCACCGGCGGCATCATCATTACGTGGTTGTGCAGGAGCGGCCAACCCACGCTTACGGTGGCGGAATTCAGGATCGCCTGGAAGGGTTTGAAACCCCAGAAGAGCACCAGGATGACGAGGAGTCCGTACGGCATCCAGGCGCCGAAGATCGTTCCCCTGGGGTGCCTGATCTCGGCGGCGGCGAGCCCGGAGAACTTTTTCTCCGGGCGGGCCGCGCCCTCGGGGACGACCGGCTCCAATTCCCTATCCCACAAGGACGCTGGACGCCAGAAACGCAGCAGCACCAACAGGGCGGCGAGCGCGCACAGGGAGCTCATGATGTCAGTCAGTTGCGGGCCGACGAAATTCGACATCAGGAACTGGACCGAGGCGAAGACTCCGCCGACCACGACCACGGCCGGCCACACTTCCAGCATGCCGCGCCAGCCCACCATGATGCAGATCAGGTAAGCGGGCACGATAAACGAGAGCGGAGCGCAGAGGCGGCCGACTGCTCCACTGAGCTTGTCGAGCGGCAGACCGGTGATCCCGGCCAGGGTGACAACGGGAATGCCAATCGATCCAAATGCAACCGGGGCGGTATTCGCCACCAGGCACAGCGCGGATGCGTAGAAGGGAGAGAAGCCGAGACCGACCAACATGGCGGCGGCAACGGCGACCGGGGTTCCGAAGCCTGCGGCGCCTTCTACGAACGCTCCGAAGGCAAAGGCGATGAGAAGGGCCTGCAGCCGGGCATCTGCGGTCAGGTTGCCCATCGAAGCCTTGATGATTTCGAACCTGCCGGTCTCGACGGTGATGCGATAGAGAGTGATGGCCCAAAAGACAATCCAGGAGATGGGAAAGAGTCCAAATGCTCCGCCATACGCCGCAGCGCTTACGGTCAGTGTGGGCGGCAACTTATAGGCGAAGAGGGCTACCACAAGCGCGACCAGCAATGCCCAAAGCGCGGCAAACCATGCCGGCTTGCGGCGGATGCCGAGCAGAAAAAGCAATGTCAGGATCGGCAAGGATGCGATGACCGCGGAGAAAGCGAGGCCACGCCCGAAGAGCGTGTAGCTTTGGGACCAGGCTGGACTCATCGCAGTACGAATTCTACTGCACACCGACGTACCGTTATCCGGTATGGGTGGGGTGGATTAGGATAGTTGGCAACATGCTCACTGCGGCGATCCTCGGAGAGTTACGCAATGCGGTGGGAGCGGACGGCCTGATCGTCGAGCGCAACCAACTGCAAACTTACGAGTGCGATGGGCTGGCGGTGCTGCGGAGCCTTCCGGCGGCGGTGGTCCTGCCCCGCTCTACGGCCCAAGTGCAGGCTGTGATCGGTGTGTGCGCCCGGCACCAGATTCCCTTCGTCGGCCGAGGCGCCGGTACCGGCCTTTCCGGGGGAGCGCTTCCCGATGACCGCGGTATCGTCATCAGCTTCGCCCGCATGACCCGCATCCTCGCCACCGACCTTCCCAACCAGCGAATCACGGTGGAAGCGGGCGTGATCAACGCGCATGTGACCCAGCGGGTGGCGCCGGCGGGTCATTTTTATGCGCCTGATCCTTCGTCGCAGTCGGTGTGCACGATTGGGGGCAACGTCGCGGAGAATTCAGGCGGAGCGCACTGCCTCAAGTACGGATTCACCACGACCCATGTGCTCGCGCTCGATGTGGTGCTGCCCACGGGAGAACTAGTTCATCTTGGGTCGCCCACGCTCGATGCTCCCGGTTATGACCTCGCAGGCGTTTTTGTTGGCTCGGAGGGAACCCTGGGCGTGGCCAGCTCCATGACGCTGCGGATTATGCGGCGGCCGGAGACAGTACAGGTGCTGCTGGCCGCGTTCGATTCCATCTCGGCCGCGGGACAGACGGTTTCGGATATTATTGCCGCTGCGATTCTGCCCGCGGCGATGGAGATTATGGACCGGTTGGCGATCCAGGCCGCTGAAGCTGCCGTCCACCCCCACTATCCCGTTTGCGACGCGCTGCTACTGGTGGAGTTGGATGGCCCTACGGCCGAGGTCGACCTGCAGATGCTGCAGATTCGTGAACTGTGCCGGAAGAACGGGGCCTGGGAGGACCGGCTGGCGCAGAGTGAGCAGGAGCGACTGCTGGTTTGGAAAGGCCGCAAGGCTGCCTTTGCCGCCGCAGGCAGGCTTTCGCCGGATTACATCGTGCAGGATGGAGTGATTCCGCGCACCAAACTGCCGATGGTGCTGGAACGGGTGGCGGAGATGGCGGCGGAGACAGGGCTGCGGGTTTGCAACGTGTTTCACGCGGGCGACGGCAATCTGCATCCGCTGGTGTTGTATGACCGCACCATTCCCGGCCAGGAAGAGCTTGCGATCGATCTTTCCATGCGCATTCTGTACTTGTGTGTCGACCACGGCGGCTCTATCACCGGCGAACACGGAGTAGGAAGGGAAAAGCAACAGGCACTGGGATATATGTACTCCGAACCGGACCTGGACACGATGCAACGGGTGCGCTGCAGCTTCGATCCGGAGAATATTGCGAATCCTAACAAGCTTTTTCCGCGTCCCCGGTTGTGCGGCGAGAAGACGGGGAAATATACGCCACATCCGCTCGAGACGGCAGGCATCGCAGAGTTCTTCTGATGATGGACACCCAGGCAAAGCCCCATCCGTTAGTGATCATCGTGGGCGGCGAGCACATGCGCTGGACGGGCGATGTTGTGTCCGTTGCTCCGGAGAACGACAAAGAGGTCGCCGGCGTGTTGCGTTTTGCGCAGGAGAAACGGCTTCCGGTGGTTCCGTGGGGTGGCGGTACGAAGCAAGGATGGGGATATTCGGTGGAGCCGTCGGTCGTGCTGGAGACGCGCCGGTTGAATCAATTGCGTGAGCACACCTGGCAGGATATGACTTGCAGCGTCGAGGCCGGATGTACGTGGGCCAGGTTGCAATCGGCGCTTGCGGTCCACGGTCAGTCGGTGGCGCTCGATCCGCTTTGGCCGGAGCAGGCTACGGTGGGTGGCGTAGTGGCGACCAATGATTCGGGGGCACTCCGGCTGCGGTACGGAGGATTGCGCGACCTGGTGATCGGGATGACGATTGTGCTGGCGGATGGCACCGTGGCCCATACCGGCGGCAAGGTGGTCAAGAACGTTGCCGGTTACGATTTGCATAAGTTGATGATCGGGGCGTTCGGTACGCTGGGCGTTATTACGTCGGTGAACTTCCGCTTGCACTCGATCCCCCTGCGCACGCAGAACTTCACTTTCTCTGCCGGCGAGGCAAAGGTGCTGGGTGAGTTTTTGCTGCAGTTGCTGCACGAACAGCTGAGCACGGTTGCGATCCAGTTGCGAGGCGCGGCGGACGGGTTTCACCTCGATATCCAGCTGGCTTCCATGCCCGAGGTGTTGGACACGCAGGCTGATTTGCTCGCTTCTTTGGCGCGTGTCGTTGGGCTTTCTGCGAGCGAGGCGAACAGCGCGGTTTGGGATGCCCGGCAGGAGATGTTTGCCCAGGACTTTGTTTGCAAGGCGACGATGCTGCCTTCAGAAATCGCGTCGTTTGCGGAACGGGTTCGGGGATGGGGCGGTGAGTCGGTCACGCAGGCTACCGGGATCATGACGATGGGGTTTCCGTCCGCAGGGCAACTGCCGGAATTGCGGCGGGAGTTGGAAGCGGCGAGTGGATCGATGTTCGTCCTCAAGCAGCCTGAACGCGCGGTGGATTGCTGGGGCGCACTTCCAGATAGTCTTCCTCTGATGCGTGAGGTTAAGCAGAGGTTCGATCCTGAGCGGGTTCTGAATCCGGGACGGTTCTTGGGTGGTATTTGAGGTTACCGGGAAAGACTGCAGATCCCTCCGCTGCGCTACGCTCCGGTCGGGATGACAAGGGGAGAGAGAGGCGACTGAGAAGGCTATGACTCAACTGACACAGATCGTCTCGAACTTCGACGGCAACAAGGCGCCAGAGATGGAACTGATCGAAGACTGCGTGCATTGCGGCTTCTGCCTTCCTGCTTGCCCTACTTATGTGCTTTGGGGCGAGGAGATGGATTCTCCGCGGGGCCGGATTTACATGATGAAAAAGTCGGCACTGGGAGAGGCTCCTCTCGATCAGCGATTTGGCTTGCATATGGATAACTGCCTGGGATGCATGGCGTGCATGACCGCGTGCCCCTCAGGGGTGCAATACAACAAGCTGATCGAGGACACGCGGGCGCAGGTGGAACGCAACATTCCGCGCTCCACGGCCGATGGTCTCTTCCGCAAACTGCTGTTCGCTACCTTTCCCTACGTCAAGCGCCTGCGACTGCTGGCTTTGCCCATGCTGGTTTATCAACGTTCGGGATTGCAAAGGCTGATGCGGGCTACGGGTCTGTTGCACCTGCTGCCGCGACGCCTGGCGCAAATGGAAGCGCTGCTCCCGAGCGTTCCCACTGAGTTTCGGCGTAATCTACCTGCCCGGGTTTCGCCGGCTACGGAGCCGCGGCTGCGGGTTGGGATGCTGGCTGGTTGCGTGCAACAGGTCTTCTTCCAGCATGTGAACGAGGCGACCGCCCGAGTGTTGGCCGCGGAGGGCTGCGAAGTGATCATTCCGCAAAATCAGCAGTGCTGCGGCGCGCTGATGCTGCACTCCGGCCTCGACGAGCAAGCCGCAGCCCTGGCGCGGCAGATGATCGCAGCCTTTGAAGCGGTCAACGTGGATACCATCGTCATCAATGCCGCAGGCTGCGGATCATCGATGAAGGAATATGGTCATCTGTTGCGCGACGATCCGTCATGGGCGGCGCGCGCGGCTGCGTTTAGTGCGAAGTGCAAAGACGTTTCCGAAGTGCTCTGCGCGTTGCCGGCGCGTGCGCCGCGACATCCGCTGCCGATGCGCGTGGCCTACCACGATGCGTGCCACCTGCGGCATGCGCAGTCTATCTACGCCGAGCCGCGACAGCTGCTGGCGACCATTCCCGACCTGGAAGTGGCGGAGATCGATGAGGCTTCGCTGTGCTGCGGATCAGCGGGGGTTTATAACTTGCTGCATCCCGTACCAGCGAATCAGCTGGGTGATCGTAAGGTGGAAAATTTGCTGGCTACCAAGGCGGACGCCGTTATCTCCGCCAACCCCGGCTGCCTGCTGCAACTGATGAGCTCGTTACGCAGACGTGGCCTCGCGGCAATGCCGGCCTTCCACATGGTGGAGTTACTGGATGCCTCCATCCGCAACGTACCACTACGCGGCGTAAAATAAGGCCATGACAGTAACGATCGCCGGCCCAGTGGACGCAACGATTCTCACCCCAGACGCGCTGGCTTTTTTGGCTTCGCTGGCGGCTAACTTCGAAGCAGAGCGGCAAGAACTGCTGGCCGCACGTGTCGCCAGAGCAGAGGCACTGCGCGCGGGAAAGCTTTATGACTTTCTTCCGGAAACAGCCTCGGTGCGCGCTAGTGAGTGGCGCGTGGCGCCGATCCCGGCTGATCTCGCGGACCGCCGGGCGGAGATCACCGGCCCGGTCGATCGCAAGATGGTGATTAATGCGCTCAACTCCGGCGCAAATGTTTTTATGGCGGATTTTGAGGATTCCACCTCGCCGACCTGGCGAAATGTGATCGAGGGCCAGTTGAATCTGCGCGATGCGGTGCGGCGGGAGATCGCGTTCGCCAGCCCTGAAGGCAAGCAGTACAAGCTCAACGACAAAACGGCCACGCTGTTTGTGCGGCCGCGCGGGTGGCACCTACCGGAGAAGCATTTCTTAGTCAATGGGCAGCCTATCTCCGCGTCCTTGTTCGATTTTGGATTGTATTTTTTCCATAACGCGATTGCGCTCAAGGAGCGTGGTACTGGGCCGTATTTTTACTTGCCGAAGATGGAGAGCCATCGCGAGGCGCGGCTGTGGAATAGCGTTTTCAATTTTTCCCAGGATGCGCTCGGCGTGCCGCGCGGCACCATCCGCGCGACGGTGCTGATCGAGACCTTGCCGGCGGCGTTTGAGATGGATGAGATTTTGTTTGAGCTGAAAGACCACTCGGCCGGCTTGAATTGCGGGCGGTGGGATTACATCTTCAGCTTCATCAAGAAGTTCAGTTATCGTGACGATTTGGCGTTGCCGGACCGTTCGACCATCACCATGGACCGGCATTTTCTCAAGTCTTATGTTGCGCTGCTGATCGAGACCTGCCATCGGCGAGGCATCCACGCCATGGGTGGGATGGCGGCGCAGATTCCCATCAAACGGGATGCCGAAGCGAACGAGCGCGCCATGGAGCGCGTGCGTCAGGATAAGCTGCGCGAAGTAAAAGCCGGGCACGATGGGACGTGGGTGGCCCATCCCGGTCTGGTGCCGCTGGCCAAGGCGGTGTTTGATGAGCACATGCCTGGTCCTAATCAGATTGATCGGCGTAATCCCAGCATTCATATCCAGGCCTCTGATTTGCTCGCGGTGCCGGAAGGCGAGATCACTCGTAAAGGTTTGGAGATGAACATCGACATCGGCCTGCGCTATCTGGCAGCCTGGCTCGATGGCCTGGGATGCGTTCCGATCTACGACCTGATGGAAGATGCTGCGACGGCAGAGATCTCGCGCGCGCAGCTTTGGCAATGGGCGCACCATGGCGGCCACATGACCGATGGGGTCACTCTGGATGTGCCGGCGGTTCTGGCGACGATCCCGGTGGTGCTGGACCGTACTGAACAAGAGTTGGGGAAGGACCGATTTGCCGCCAGCAAGTTTACGGCCGCGGCGAAGATGTTCGAACAGATGATTGCCGCTCAGCAGCTTCCTGAGTTCCTGACTACCGTTGCGTACGACTGGATTGACTAATGATTGACGCTTTTCGCATGCTTGCGAGGTACAACCGCATTGCCAATGAGCGGTTGTATGCAACGTGTGCGCAGGTGGATCCGGTTGAGTATCGCCGGGAACGTTCAGGTTCCTTCGGCAGTATTCATGGGTTGTTGAATCATGTGCTGCTCGGGGATCGCATCTGGATGTCGCGGTTTTCTGGAGCGGGGCAAACGACACCACCGCTGCATTCGATTCTGTTTGATGAGTTTGCCGACCTGCATGCGGCACGGGTGGCTCAGGATGTGGAGATCGCCGAGTTTTTTGAGAGTTTGAACGGTGGGTTTATGGGAAGGCAGATTCCTTACATCAATAACCAGGGCAAAGCGTATGTGGAATCTGTGCCGGTGGCGGTTTTGCATTTCTTTAACCACCAGACACATCACCGTGGACAGGTGCATGTGATGTTGAGCCAGACCGAGGTGAAGGCTCCTTCCCTGGATATGCATCGGATTCTTAATCCTTGAAGGACTTGGGAAGCCTGGACACGGCGACCAACGGTCGCCGCCCACATCTCGCAAAATACGAGCGAGATATGGGGCACCCGCTTTTGGTGGGGTTTTTGAGATTATTCGGCTCTTAGGGCTTCTGCGGGATCGATGGAGGCGGCGCGGCGGGCGGGTATGAAGCTCGCGACGAGGGCAGAGATCGCCAGGAGAGAGACGACGCTGATTATGGTTGCTGCGTCTCGTGGGCTGACGCCGAACAGCATCGTGCGTAGAAGGCTGGTTGCGGCCAGGGAGCCGACAATGCCTGCAGCAACCCCTCCGGACGCCAACCAACATGCCTCGCGCAAGATGAGCCGATAAACCGATGCGCGTTGCGCACCGAGGGCGATGCGCACGCCTATCTCGCGAGTACGCTGGCCGACCGAGTAGGAGATCACACCGTAGAGTCCGACTGTGCCGAGCAGCAGCGCGAGCACAGCAAAAGCGCCCACAAGCCGTGCAGCGCAGCGGTGCAGATAGGCGGCCTGGGAGTCGTTGATGCGATCGGACATTGTTTCCTCTCCGTCTGCGATGAGCCCATGACCGACGTGGTGCACTGCATCGACCATGGAGTGAAGCGCGGTCGTTTCGACGTTTGCTGTACGCAGAGTCACGTAGAAAATGCTTACAGGATCCTGATTGAAGGGCTCGTAAACGGCGGCCGTCGGCTTCATATCCAATGGCCCCTCTTTGATGTCGTCTATCACGCCTATGATCTGAATGAGATGGTGTGGATCGTACTCACTTACAATGAGCTTTCCCAAGGGGCTTTCTTCGGGAAAGCTTTGTGTGGCCATGGTTTGATTAACGATCGCCACGGCAGGCTTTGAGGCGTCATCCGCTTCGGTGAAGTATCGACCCTTTAGCAGCCGAGCTTGTAGTGTCTCAAAATAGCCAACGCTCGTGCAGCGCTCTGTCGCCTCATCGCCCTCACCGAGGTATGACCGACCGACCACGCGAAAGTGTCTGAAGAGATGCGTAAAGCCTTCTCCGCTATCCACGGCGATCTGTTCAGAAGCGCCAACCGCGCTGACGCCTGGCAAAGCTGCCAGACGAAAAAGGATTTCGCGCTCTGTCGCAATCATGCGCGGCCCAGTGGATGAATCTGCGTCTACAACATGCAAGACAGCCAGATGGGCGGCCGAGATACCGATATCTTCGCGCATCAACCGGTAGAAGCTCTTCGCCAACAACCCGGCGCCCACTAGAAGCACGACCGTAACGGCCAACTCGAAAACCACGAGCGCTGCGCCGATTCTGCGCCAGCTTCGGCCTGCAGCCGTGCGGCCTCCTTCCATGAGGCCTTGGTGCATGTCCTGTAAGAAGAGTTGGAGCGCTGGGGCGGCGGAAAAGAGAAAGCCACCGAAGATTGAAGCGATGGCGGCAAAAAGAAGGAGATGCCCGCTGAAATGGAGCCGTTGAAGATAGGGCAGGTTCTCTAAGGTAGAGGGTGGTATCCGCTTCGCCAGAATCACGGTTGCAAAAAAAGTAAGCACCAGACCGAGGCACATGCCACAAGCAGCGAGCAAGAAGCCCTCAACGGCGAACTGGCGCCCAAGTCTACTACGCCCAGCACCAAGGGCTGCGCGGACAGCGATTTCGCGTCTCCGGCTCTCCGCCCTTACGAGGAGAAGATTGGAAATGTTGACAAAGCCAATCAGCAATAAGAGTCCCGCTCCACTCAAGAGGGCGATCAAGGTTGGCCCGATGTCTCCCAGGATGGCATTCGCAAGGGGTACCACGGTAGCGCTTCGATCACGATTGGAGCGGGGATACTGAGCCGCAATTTGCCGCGCAATCGACGAGAGGTCGGCGTAAGCTGTGGCGCGCCCAATTCCCTGCTTCATGCGAGCGACCCCGTAGTACGGGTGTGATAGGCGCGGGTCACCTTCATGAAGCCAGCCGAGGGTCGTCCAGAAGCCAGCGGATCCTACGGGGGCGAAATGGAATCCAGGCGGCAAAACACCTATGATCGGCGAAGGAACTCCGTTCAACGTGACGGTTTTTCCCAGTGCTTTCTCGTTCGCCGCAAAGCGATTTTGCCACGTCTCGTAACTTAAAATTACAGTCTGTTGAGCAGCCGGCAGATCTTCCCCCGGTCTGAAGTCACGACCGAGGAACGGAACCACGCCAAGGGTCCGAAAGAAACCATCGCTGACGGAGGCTGCCGAGACCTCCTCCTGCTGCGAAGTAGTTTGGAGGGTGAATCGATCGGGCCGGTAAACGTCGAGCGAGGTAAACGAGCGGTTGAGGTGCTTCCAGTCGAGATAGTCTCCATAGGAGAGATGGTAGCGGTCACCTACCGGAATGCGCTCATAGAGCGCGACCAGGCTTGATGGGTCGCTGTAGGGAAGCGGTTTGATGAACGCGGCATCGACGAAGGCAAAGATCGCGGTGCTGGAGCCGATGCCCAGCGCGAAGACCACAACGGCGGTGAAGGCAAAGCCAGGGTTCTTCCGCAGCTGACGGATCGCGAACCGGAGGTCCTGCAGGATGGTACCCATGGCTTGAGCTTGCCACGACCAACCTACCTCGCCTGTAGCGAATTATCCGCGCGATCATCATCCGGCAATACATGATCCGGATCCACCGTCACTGAAGCCACCGGCTTTTCGCCCGGCCAGACCAGCTCCGCCTTCGACTCCCAAGCTTCCGCGGGTAGGCGGAAACGGATCTTGCTGCCGTCGGTATAGCGTACTTCTACGGTTGCCGGCAGGACCAGTTGGCCTTTGTTAGCAAACGTCACCTGGTCGCCGTCGATCTTAGTAACTGCCAAGTTGAAGCGCCAGTTATTCATGTACCAACCGCGCCAGAACCAGTCCAGTTCCTCTCCGCCTTCACTGTTCATCTCGCGGAAGAAGTCCGAAGGCGCGGGATGCTTGAATGCCCAGTCATGAATGTACTTGCGGAAGGCCCAATCAAAGCGCTGCTTACCCAGGATCTGTTCGCGGAGCAGGACCATGCCGTAGGCGCCTTTGAAATAACTGACCGGGTGGGTGATGGGCCAGGTGTAAGCATCGGCCGGCATGAGCAGCACGGGCGCCGCCGGATCATCCAGGACCTTGAGGATCGTGTCCGGCGGCTCGCCTCCAGCGGAATACTCTGAATCGCGCTTTGGCCCGTAGACGCCGCCCTGAAAATCCGCCGACTCGCCAATATCGATAAAGGTGTTGAATCCCTCATCCATGAAGGCGTTGCGACGCTCGTTCGAACCCACGATCATGGGAAACCAGGTGTGCCCGATCTCGTGGGCGGAAATCCAGAAGAGGATCTTTCCCTTGTCGTCGATGCCATCAAAGATGATGCCGGGATATTCCATGCCCTCGGAGAAGCCGGCGACGTTGATCGCGGCCGGATAAGGATAGGGGAACCAGTCGCGCGAAAAGCGCTCCACTGTGTCCTTCACATACTCCGTGGAACGGCCCCAGGCGGCATCGCCTGCGCTCTCCGGAGGGTAGACGCTCTCGGACAAGCTCTTCTTGCCATCGGGCAAGTTGATGCGCGCCGCATCCCATACGAAGACCGGGCTAGCGCTCCACGCCACGTCGCGCGTCTGATCCATATGGAAGTGCCAGGTGAGTGTGCCAGTCGCCTTCGGCCGGCTCGCCGGGTCGTTGACCTCATCGACGGTGCGGATGGCCACGGTTTTGTCGCTGTTGCGCGCTTGTTCGAGACGAGTCAGCTGGGTCGCGGTGAGCACATCTTTCGGATTCATCAGCTCGCCGGAGCCGGCCACGATCATCGCGCTGGGCACGGTTACGTAATAGTCGAAGTGTCCATACTCGAGATAAAATTCGCTACCTACATAGGGGAGTGTGTCCCATCCCCGAAGGTCGTCGTAGACGCACATGCGTGGATACCATTGCGCGATGTCATAGATGTCCCCCTGCCTGGAAGTGGCCCAGGAAGTGCGGCCGCCCCATACGCCGGGGATTTGATAGTGGTACTTGATGTGGATTTTTAATAAGCTCCTGGGCGCCATCGGCTGTTGCAAACGGATTTGCATCCGTGTGTCTTCTACCAGGTAGTCCGCCTTGGATGATTGCTTGCCGCGCTCCAGCTCGACCGAATCCAGCAGGAAGCCCTCCGTGGTACGTCCGTTGGGATTCTCCTCGCTGTCCGGCACTTTCTTTTTCGAGCGGAGACCACCATTGACGATTTGGGCGCGCGCATCCTTGCGGTAGATGTTCTGCTCGAGATGAATCCACAAACTGGTCAGCGTGTCAGGGCTATTGTTGATGTAGGTGATGACCTCGTCGTTCCGGAGTGCCTTGGCGGCCGTGTCGAGCGCAGCGTGCATTTCGTAATCGGCTTCGTTCTGCCAGTACGAAGGCCCAGGAGCGCCGTTGCTGGAGCGATAGGCATTCACCGGATCGGGCAGAGTCAGCGGCGCAAAGGTGAGACGCGGGTCGTAGCTCGTCTGCGACCATCCGGTGGTCGTCAGGAGAAAGAGAGACACAGCGAACAGCAGACGGTTCGAAGTCATCGGCGCACAATCCTCAGCGGTTGTCTCAGAATACGACGAAAGATAAGCTTCACCAGCTGAAACCACCGAAAGGCGGTGGCCACGCTGCGAAAAGTTGGCGCAGCAGAACAATGCGTCCGAAATGATAGGCATTGTGGGCAGCCAGACTTTCCAGCTGTTCGCGAATCGACATGATGCGCACAGGATTCCCCGGCCTGGAGGGGCAATGTACCAATTGATCGAGCCGCTCCTTGTCCCCCGCCACAGCAGCCGCCTCTTGATTGCTCAGGAAGAAGCGCCGACGCAATTGGTCCCAGTCCTCGTGCTCCGCTGAGCCGGGAAAGCCTAGTGACGGGTCGACGGGAAATGCAGTCTCCACACCGTTCACCCAGTCAAGCGTCATCTGCTGCCAGAAGGCGATATGCCACAGTTCCTGATAGATGGTATGGGGCGCGCCGGCGATGGAGCGATTCGCCAGCTCCGTTGTTAATCCCTCAAGAATGCGGTCCGGCGGCGCCGCTGCGCTGTCACCGATAATTGCCTGCTGTAATTCGTTCATTCTGCCTGCACGCTCTATTATTTTTGACGCCATAGGAACTTCGCGCGATCCCAATCAGCCATCTTGGCTCCGCGCCAGCGGGGATGTATACTCCAGCCACTTTCGCCGGGCCCCTCCCAAAATGTAAACCCTTGTGCAGTTCAAACCTTCAAAGGAGTTCCCCCATGGTTCATATGAATAGTCGCAAGCGCGCGCGATTCCTCGCTCTGCCAGCGATCTTCGCCCTGCTTGGTTTCGCGAGTTCTATCGTCGCCGGCCATGCCGCCACGGTCAGTGCGGCCCCGGCAATTTCCAATGCCGTCGACGAGTCAAATCTGGTCCGGCTTGCCGGCCAAACCCATCCACTGGCGTCTGCCAAATACGACCAGGGAGCCGTTTCGGACAGCATGCCGATGGAGCATATGCTGTTCCAGCTACAACGCAGCCCAGAACGGGAAGCGGCATTGGAGCTTGCCATTCAGGAACGACAGGATCCGCATTCGTCTCTGTACCACCATTGGTTTACCGCGCAAGAGCTAGGCGAACAATTCGGACCAGCCAAGGAGGATGTCGAGACCGTTCGCCGGTGGATGAGCTACCACGGGTTCAAGGTAAATTCGATTTCAAAAAACGGTCTTACCATGGATGTCTCAGGCACGGCGGGACAAGTGCGTGAGGCTTTTCACACAGAGATCCATCAATACCTGGTGAACGGCAAGCTTCACATCGCCAATGCCAGCGATCCAGCAATCCCGGCGGCACTGAAGCCGGCAGTCGCCGGCATGGTGTCGATGAATAACTTCATGCCCAAGCCCGGTTTGACCAAACCAAAAAATAGTTTTTCGTTTCCCTGCACCGGCTGTCCCGACGGCTTCAACGGCCTTCCGCAGTATGACGAAGCACCCGCCGATCTGGCGATTATCTATAACGTCGCTCCACTCTACCTGCAGAAGAAGCCGATCACCGGCAAAGGACAAACCGTGGTCGTGCTGGAAGACACGGACATCAACCCTGCCGATGTTGCCACATTCCGCAAGGCCTTCGGTTTGTCCAAGTATGCCGGCACGTTTACCCAGATCCATCCTGGCCCCGGGTGCGCGGATCCCGGCATGAATGATGCTGAAGGAGAAGCAGCGCTCGACGCGGAGTGGGCCGGTGGCGTAGCCGCGGATGCGACCGTGTACCTGGCCTCATGCGCCGACACAGCTACCAACTTTGGGGCATTCATCGCAGCCCAAAACCTGCTGGATAGCGTGACCCCTCCCCCTATCATGAGTCTTAGCTACATCGAGTGCGAAGCCAACAACGGGCCAAGCGGCAACGCCTATATGAACACGCTTTGGCAGCAGGCAGCAGGCGAAGGCGTGTCCATCTTTGTGAGCTCGGGAGACGGGGGCGCGGCGGGGTGCGATGACTTCGATACTTCTCCCTATGCCGACGGCGGGATCGCAGCCAATGGACTCGCCTCCACTCCGTATAACCTCGCTACGGGGGGAACGGATTTTCTGGATACGTACGAAAACAAGAACAGCGAATATTGGAACCCGACCAACGGACCGGCTGGATTTTCGGCGAAGTCGTACGTGCCCGAGATGCCATGGAATATCTCCTGCGGCAGCAGTGAGTTGTACAAGAGTTTCGGTTACACAGATGCAGTGACCTTCTGCAATAGCCAGACGGGCGCGAGCTTTCTGGATATCGTTGGGGGTAGCGGTGCGCCCAGCTTTTTTTATTCCAAGCCTTATTGGCAGAAGGGCATTGTCGGTATGCCAAACGATGGCAAACGCGACTTGCCGGACGTTTCTCTGTTCGCTTCGAATGCGTTCTGGTCGCATGCCATTCTGTTCTGCATGTCGGATGCAGCGCAGGGAGGCGCGCCGTGCGATTACACCAATGGCACCGACACGTTATTCAACAGTGCTGGTGGCACTTCGTTTACTGCTCCTCAGCTGGCCAGTATTCAGGCGTTGATCAACCAAAAGGCGGGTGGCCCGCAAGGCAATCCAGCTCCGGTTTACTATGACCTGGCGAAGACCGCGTTTGGAACCTCAACCAGCCCCAAGAGGTCGGCTCTTACCGCATGCAACTCGTCGAATGGACGCAGTGTCTCCTCGTCGTGCACGTTTTACGACATAACTGTGGGCAATAATGCCGTTCCCTGCTATGGCCTGGTGAACTGTTACGCTCCGATTGCGGGGGGTTATGGAATTCTCTCCACCACGGACCTTTGGGACAGCGAAGCCTACGGGTCGAAGACGGGTTGGGACTTTACCACTGGCCTGGGAACGATCAACGTTACGAATGTGGTCAACAGCTGGCCTTAGAAGCCTTCTAAAAAACGCTACTATTACATCGGGCGCTGGCTACTACCAACGCCCGATTTTCTTCTCTCGCGAACATTCAAGAACATAGCCAATCCGTAGCGGAAGCGGGCGGTGAGCATTCTCTGCACCGGCGGTTACGGCTGCGCGATCTGGTACTGGCACAAATTGTGTGCGTGGTTGGCAGTTCCTGGGTAGGCGTCGCGGCTGGTCTGGGCCGCGCCCAGGCGCTCACCTGGATTGCGGCCATGCTGGTCTTTTATGTGCCCATGGCTGCCTCGGTGATTTGCCTCAATCGTGTGTGGCCGCTGGAAGGCGGACTCTACGTATGGGCGCATCGAGCTTATGGGGACCTGGGCGGTTTTCTTACCGCCTGGAACTTATGGGTGTATGGCATTTCGATCGCGGTCGCGATTCTCTACGCCATTCCCAGCGAGATCGCGTACATGATTGGGCCTTATGCTGCCGGGCTTCCGGAAAATCATCTGGCCTCGCTGGCCATCATCACATTGGCCATTGCAGCCATCGCGCTCGCTGCGTTCCGTGGGCTCGAAATCGGCAAGCGGATTCACAACGCAGGCGCCATTGCCATCATGCTGGTTTACACCGTACTGATCCTGTTGCCGCTATGGGCGCTGTGGCGCCACGTCCCCATCCATTGGCCTGCCTTGTCCCTGCAAGCTCCCCCGCCTACTCTGCACTCGATGGCGCTCTTCGGGCAGATGATTTTTGGAGCGCTGTGCGGCTTGGAATTTATCGCAATTCTGGCCGGTGAGAGCAAAGATGCAGCACACAGCATCGGCCAGTCGGTTTGGATTGCGTCTCCGATCATTTGCGCCATGTTCATTCTCGGCACCAGTTCGGTGGTTGCTTTTGTCCAACACGGCCCCATCGACTTTATTGCGCCGATCCCGCAGACGGTACGCGTGGCCCTGGGCAATCGCGGAATCGGCAGCGCACTGGCGGTGACTGCGATTCTGCTGGTACAGGTGCGTTTGCTGGCCGCAGCGAGTCTACTGTTTACCGGGGTAACTCGTCTGCCCATGGCGGTTGGTTGGGATAAGCTGGTCCCGGCCTGGTTCACGCGCCTGCATCCACGCTGGCGGACACCGGCGAACTCCATTGTGTGCACGGCGCTCTTAATGTTGGCCTTGCTGCTGCTGGGAAGTGCTGGCGTGCATGCACAGGAGGCTTTTCAGTTGCTGTCAAACGCCAGCTTGGCTCACTATGAGCTTGCCTACCTGGCGATGTTTGCCATCCCGCTGGTGGGAGCGCGCGCGGGCCGCAGTTCCCTACCGGGTTGGCTTAAGGCAACATCGGCGATTGGTTTTTGCGCGACGCTTTTTAGTTTGCTGATCTCCGCTTATCCGTTCGTGGATGTCATCAACCCGCGCGTGTACGCGGCTAAGATTCTGAGCACGGTCGCGATCAGCAATGTAATTGGACTCACCTTCTATAAGCTCCGCCGCAATGTGGTATCGTCTACCAACTTACCAGGAGGAATTGGTTCATGATCTATGCACGGAAGCGGGCTGCGTTAGGTTGTATTGGGATACTGCTGTTCGTGGCCGGCTGCAAGCAGCAGCCAAGTACCGCTGAGACGGAACAGACAATCCGAGATCTGGATGCGCAGTGGGCGAAGACAGCCGGGACGCATGATTTGGACGGTACCGTTGCTTACTACGCGGACGATGCTGTTTTGCTGCCGCCGAACGAGCCCCTTATCTCGGGTAAGGCGGCGCTTCGTACCTCGTGGACGGCATTGCTGGCGCCGAATATTGCGTTGACCTGGCACGCGGGCAAGGTAGATGTTTCGCAATCGGGCGACCTGGCGTACGTGGTCGGTAGTTATGACTTATCCACGAAGGACGCGCAAGGCAAGCCGGTTTCGGACCACGGCAAGACGATTGAGGTTTTCCGAAAGCAAAGCGACGGGACCTGGAAGGTCGTGGCGGATATGTACAGCTCAGATTTACCTGCGCCAAAGGCTTGAGCACTTTTACACCCCCGCGCTATCGGTGGTCACCTGGCATTTCGCTTGCTCACCTAGCCGGCGGTCTGAAGGTTTTGCATAAAGGCTCCCAGGTTCATGAAGTTCCAGCCTTCCATGATTTGGCCGTCTTTGACGATGGCGAAGGTGGACCCGGCTAGACTTGTCTTCTTGCCGCTCGCGGGAAAGCCAAGATGATCGCCCTTGTGCGTCATGTCTACCCTGAAGCGGACGGCGGCATGATCGCCTTCGGTGACGATGTCCTCCACCGTCACGTGCAAGTCAGGAAATGCTCCAACGAAACTGCGATGCACGGATTTGAAGGCTTCCGGGCCGACCAGCACCGAATCCATTTCGGGAAAGCCGTGCGACTTGCCCTGAGGATGAAACATCGCGTCGATGGCCGCTTCGCTTTGCTGGTTCCAGACTTCGTCAAACCAACGCCGCAAGAGAAGTTTGTTCGTCTCTTCCATGTGGTCTCCCAAGTGCGAAGTAGCTTACCTCTTGTTCGCAACAAAGGCCAGCGTCTCGTAGGGGAAAGTGACTTGTGCCTTGCCAGCCAGCTCAGGATAGGTCGCGACCACCTGCCGAAGCTGCGCAGTGACGCGCTCTTTTTCTTCGGGAGGAAGCGCAGCGATGAAACTTACCGACAAGATTCTCTGCACGATTACGTGCACCGGATCGCCAGTGTGCGCGTTGGGAAAGCGATGCTCGCGCAAAGGGCCAAACCCCTCGGCAGGAAACAACGTGCGCCATTTCTGGGTGTGAAAACGCGGAACATCTCCCTCAAATGGCTGCATGATGTCATTCAACGCCTTGACCCATTCCACGCGGCTGTCGCGGACGTTCCAGACCAGGCCCAGCGCACCCGGCGACCTTAATACACGGTGAATTTCCTGGAGCGCTTGCCCGGTGGCAAACCAATGGAACGATTGCGCACACGCCACGGCATCGACAGAAGCATCGGGTAAGGGTATGGCTTCCGCGGTGCCACTACGCGCGTCCACGTGAGGATACTGCCGGATCAATTGCTCTCGCATCGCGCGCACGGGTTCCACGGCAATTACCCCGGCACCCGTGGCCAACAGGCTGGCGGAGAACTTGCCGGTGCCGGCTCCGAGATCAAGCACCGTCTTGCCGGCGCCCAGGCCGAGTTCGGTGGCCAGCCAGGCCTGGATTTCCGGCGGATATTCCGGGCGGCCGGCTACGTAAGCGACAGCTCCTTCGGCAAAGCCCTCGGCGGCAAAGTGATGAATCATTTGGCGGCGTAGAAACTGTAGTTGGCGGTGTATGGAACGCGCTGCTCGCCGCTAGTGCATGGATTCGCCGGCGCCGTTCCACCGTGCGTCTCGGTGCGCCGTATGTAGACCACCTTTGCCAGCTTGCCGGTGCCGGACATACCTTCCAGCAGCAGCCAGGGAATAGAACCCGCTTGCGGCGCGGCTTGTGAGGCGATCAGCTTGCCCTTGATTTCACTGCCGTCCGTAAGCTGCCAGGTAGGACCGGCAAAGTGTTTGCCGATCGCTTGTGCGTGGTCATCCAACAGTTGGGCGTCGGGAGCTTTGAGGGTCCATTGTCCGTCACTGCAGGTGTAAACCTGCGCACCGTCCCCTTTTGTCGTGAGCAACAAATCGCTTCCTCCGGGCGGGTCCGCGGCCGTCGGGTGGCTTAGGTAGTAGGCAATATCTTTGGCCGCTTTGGTCTGCACACCTGGGGGCTGCAGAAAGCCGAGATCGCGAAACCAATCGATGAAGCGGACCTGCCAAGTGCCGAAGGGAATTCCGCTTCGGTCGGTGAGACCGCCGGACATTTTGCTGCCGTCGCGCAGAAGGTCGCCGGGGTGGCGACCGTTAGCGTAGATGTGCAACTCCAGGTTTGGTACGTGCAGCGCCAGCATGACGCGGAAGTAGTCGTCGGCCCACACAGCATGCACCTGGTCATCTGATCCGGCGGATGCAAGGAAGGACGGCGGCACGTTACGCGGAACCACTGGCGCGGGCCGGCCGGCGGCGAAGGGTGTAGGCCCGGGATAAATGATGCCGACAAAATCGGGGCGGGAGGAGATGCCCGCCAGGGGATCGTCTTTGCCAGTGTTTTTCTTGTCGAAGTCGTTGTAGAACACCGCGGTGAAGCTGGCGAGTTCCGCACCGGCCGAGAAGCCCATGATGCCGATCTTGTTGGGATCGATATTCCATTCGTGAGCGTGGGCGCGCACCAGGCGGATGGCCTGTTGGGCGTCATTTACCTCGTCGGTGCGGACGTTGTAACCGTCTTTGCGCAGGCGGCTGCGCAGGATGATGGTGTTGACCCCATAGTTGTAAAAGAAGGGGACAAAGTCGGAGCCCTCAGAGCCCACGTTTAACGTGTTGTGGCCACCACCTGGCACCAGGATCACAGCGGCGCCGGTGTTGATTCCACGCTCCACGATGTGTACTTCGATGGACGGGTTGTGGATGTTGACGATGCTGTTGATGCGGCCAGGCACGGCCTGGCTCATGTTCCACTGTTCTGCTTCGTTGACGCGGTCCTTGTTGAGGAACGGCGAACCGGCCGGGTAGAGCGTCATGACCACTCCCCCGGGCAGGATGGGCTTGGGCGCATTTTGCGCGAAGGCGACTGTCACCGCCAGCAGGCTCAGGGCAAGGATTGATTTCATGGCTGGCCACTGGCTCCGGGCAACATGTGGATAGTGTGTAGCCAGATTTCCGCGGTCTGCGGCCAGGTCGTCACCGGAAGAGCGGTTCGGCGCAGGCCATACCCGTGACCGCCTTCCGCATAGATGTGCATTTCGGCCGGCACCTTTGCGTTCTTGAGGGCCATGAAATAGGCGATCGCGTTTTCAACGTGGACCGGGTCGTCTTCGGCTTGCACCAGGAAGGTCGGCGGGGTTTGGGCGGTTGGTTGAATGTCGGGATTGGAGGCGATTCCCTGGTCCCCTTGCCTGAGATAGCCGGGGTAAATAATCGCGGCAAAGTCAGGACGGCAACTTATGTTGTCTGCCGCGTCGATGGGATCGTAGAGCCTCTGGTCGAAGTGAGTGCTGAGAGCGGCAGCGAGGTGGGCTCCCGCTGAGAAGCCAAGGGCTCCGATGCGGCTCGGGTCGATGTGCCACTCAGCGGCATGCTCACGAACCAAGCCGAGAGCGCGCTGAGCATCCTGCAACGGGGCGGAGGACTTGGGGTAAGGCCCCGGCTGGGGCACGCGGTATTTCACGAGGATGCAGTTGACGCCGAGTCCGTTGAGCCAGTCGCAGACTTCTGTACCTTCGAGATCGATGGCCAGGATGCGGTACCCGCCACCCGGAAAAACTACTACCGCGGCTCCGGTGTTTTGTCCCTTGGGCGCGTACACAGTGAGTGTGGGATTGGAGACATTGCCGATACGGATGACGGCGCGGCCACCGGGCCTTCCGTCCTTGGCGGTGGTCATGTCACCTTCCGGGCCGGGCGCGGGCTGCGCTCCGGGCGCGGCGTTGGGCCAGAGGGGCATGGTTAGATGATCGGCCGATGGCGGCCAGGCGGGTGTTTGCGCTACCAGCGGAGTCGTTGCAAGAAGTGCGGTGAGGATCAAGCGTCGCATCGAAGCCATGATCGCAGCCGCACGGGGTAGGGCGCAACCGTGGTGGAGGACCCCACTCAAACCAAAGGAAGGCTTGAGTGGGCCACCCAAGGTTGGTGTCGCTTAGGCACGCAGTTGTGGACTAAGCAGGTCTTCTATGCGCACCGGCAGCTTGCGTACACGTACTCCGGTGGCGTGGTAGACGGCGTTGGTAATGGCCGCTGCAATGCCGGCGAGGCCAATCTCTCCAACACCGCGAGCGCCGAGGCTGTTGAGTACCAGGTCCGGATGGTCCAGGAAAGTGACGTCGATTTCCGGGGCGTCGGCATTGGTGGCAACGATGTAGTCGGCGAGATTGTTGTTGATGGGCGCACCGGAACGCGGATCGTAGACCGTCTGTTCGAAGAGCGCCATGCCTACACCCATCACCACTGCGCCCTCAATCTGGTTGCGGGCCGGCTTTGGATTCAAAATGTGGCCGGCATCAATGACTGTGACGACACGCGAGACGCGCAAGCGGGCCGTCTCCGGCTCCCAGGTGACCTCGGCAAACTGCGCTCCGAAGGAGTGCTTGGAGTGCTCACTCTTGGGATCACCCAAAGTGCCTTCGGATTTTCCAGCGCCGGAAACGCCGCGGACTTTTGCCTCGGTGAGTAGCTGGTCAAACGGCACACCGTCAGCGGGAGCTTTGTCTTTCAGATGCACGCGGCCTTCGGTGAAGGCCAACGCTTCCGGCTTTTGGTTCGCCAGCGCGATGTTGGAGCTTTGGCCGGCGATCAGAAACAACTGCTGTTGCGCCTTCTCGATCGCATCGACAACCGAAGGGATGACCGATGCAGTCGCCCACGAACCGCCCGAGATGGGGCCCGGCGGCAGCGCTGAGTCGCCCAGCACAACCTCGATGTTGTCGATGGGAATTGCGGTTTTTTGGGCAACGATTTGCGCCAACACAGTGTACGTGCCGGTGCCGATGTCCTGGGTGGCACAGGAAACGCGCGCGGTGCCGTCCGCGCGGAGTTCAACGCTGGCTTCGGTGCCCATGCGCTCGGCGATCCAGGAGCAGCCTGCCACTCCCCAACCCAATGTCAAACCGTTCTTCTTCATCGAGCCGACCTGCGGCGTACGTTGCGCCCACCCGAACTTCTCTGCTCCGGTGTTCAGGCACTCCACGAAGTGACGCGACGAGAACGGCTTGTTAATACCCTCATCGATCTTGGGCTCGTTGAGCAGGCGGAGCTTGACGGGATCCATGTTCAACTTGATGGCCAGCTCATCCATCGCCGATTCGAGGGCGAAGAGTCCGGGCACGGCGCCGGGACCACGCATGGATGTCGGCGTGCCCACATTGCGGCGGACGATCCCTGACGTTGCACGAAGATGCGGCGTGCTGTAGCTGTAGCCGGTGGCCTCACTGCAACCCTCGGAGTAGTCGTCCAGGATCGAGGTGTGATTGAGGGAGTCATGCATCAGCGAGACCAGTTTTCCCTCTGGTGTCGCGCCGAGGCGAATACGCTGCTGGGTGCGCGGGCGATGGCCCACCGTCTGGAACATCATGTCGCGGGTTACGACCAGCTTGACCGGACGTCCGAGGTTACGCGAGGCCGAGGCGGCGATCATGCAATGCGTCCAGGGCCAAAGCTTGCCGCCGAATCCGGAGCCGAGAAAGCGGGAGATGACGCGGACGTTCTCCGGGGGAACCCCGAGCATCTGCGCGAGCACGTCGCGAGAGTTGACCACGGCCTGCGTGGTCTCGTAGAGGGTGAAGTTTTGCCCGTCCCAACTGGCGACACTGGCGTGCAACTCGATTGGGTTGTGGGTTTCGGTGGGGGTGATGTAGGTTTCGTCGATCTTCACCGGGGCGGAGGCAAAGGACGCATCCGGATCGCCGCGCTTACTGTCCTCTTTGGGCTTCTCGTCGGTTTCGAGGTGCTCACGCAGGTCGGGTTTTTCGGTCTTGTAGGTCACCTTGACGGCACTGGCGGCGGCTACCGCCTGTTCGTAGGTGAGTGCCACCACGGCGGCGACATATTGTCCGTAGTAGCGGATGGTATCGTCCTCGAACGGGGGACGCTTCTCATCGAGGTAGGCAGACAGTCCGTCCGATGGGCCGGTACGGAAGAGCTTGCCCAGGTTTTCCCGGTGATAGACCGCCTTCACGCCGGGCATCGCCTCAGCCTTGCTGGTGTCGATGCCGGTGATGGTGCCTTTGGCAATGGTGGAGCACACCGGCACGGCGTACAGCATACCGGGCAAATTGTGGTCGGAGGTATACATGGCGACGCCGCTGACTTTGAGCGGACCATCGACGCGGGGTAGCCCGGCGTTGGTTTTCGGAGGAAGGTTGAGAATCGATGCCATGGTCTGTCTCCTCTGGAGCGTTACGCCTGTTTGGTTGCCAGGGTGAGTGCGTGGGTGATGCAGCGCTTCGCCAGTTCGACCTTAAAACCGTTCTGGCTCTGCGGCTTTGCCCCGTGCAGCGCTGCCTCTGCGGCTTCTTTGAACGTCTTGTCATCTGCAGCTCTGCCTTGCAATACTTTCTCGGCCTCAAGGGAGCGCCAGGGCTTGGTGCCCAGGCCGCCGAGGGCGACGCGCACATGGGAGAATTTGCCGCCTTTCACTTCGGCCACGATGGCCGCTGAGGAGAGCGCAAATTCGTATGACGCGCGGTCGCGCAGTTTGAGATACACCTGCTTGCTCTCGGCCCTGGGAGCCGGAAGCGTGATGTAGGTGATCAGGTCGCCTGGCTCGAGCACGTTCTCGCGCTGCGGCGTTTCACCGGGCACCAGAAAAAACTCGCCGATGGGGACGTCGCGTTCGCCTTTCGCTCCCTGAATGTGAATTGTCGCTTCGAGCGCACTGAGTGCGACATTCATATCCGATGGGTTGGTGGCGATGCAGTCTTTGCTCGTGCCCAGGATGGCGAGGGTGCGATTCTCGCCTTCGATGGCCGAGCAGCCGGAGCCGGGCTCGCGCTTATTACAGGCCATGGCCTCGTTGCGGAAGTACATACAGCGCGTGCGCTGCAGCAGGTTGCCGCCGGTGGTGGCCATGTTGCGCAACTGCGCGGAGGCTCCTGCAAGCAGAGCCTGGGAGAGAACAGAGTAGCCGCTCACAACCTGGCTGGCGTGGGCCAGGTCGGAATTGCGGACCAGGGCGCCGACGCGTAGCCGGCCGTCGGCCAAGACTTCAACCTTATCGAGCGGCAGACGATTGATGTCGACCACCTGGGTGGGACGCTCGACATTCAGCTTCATCAAATCGAGCAATGTGGTGCCACCGGCGATGAAGCGTACCTGGTTTCCCTGTAATCCCGCCTGAATGGCCTGCGATACGCCGGTTGCCTGGGTGAACTTGAATGCTTCCATCTGCGGCCTCCTATGCCTGGCGGACTTCCTGTATGGCTGCGACGATGTTGGGATAGGCGCCGCAGCGGCAGATGTTGCCGCTCATGAGCTCCTTGACGTCGCCGTCGGAAGGCCCGCATTTCTCCTTTAGAAGTGCGACGGCGGACATGATCTGGCCCGAAGTACAGTAACCGCACTGGTAGCCGTCGTGTTTCACGAAGGCAGCCTGCATGGGATGCAGAGAGCCGGGCTGACCCAGCCCTTCGATCGTGGTGATCTCGTCGCCCTGGTGCATGGCTGCCAACGTCAGGCAGGAGTTGATGCGCCGGCCGTTCACGTGCACGGTGCAGGCTCCGCATTGACCGTGGTCGCAACCCTTTTTGGTGCCGGTTAGACTGATGCTCTCGCGCAGGCAGTCGAGCAAGGTGGTGCGCGGATCGAGTTGGAGTTCCAGGTCTTTGCCGTTGATGCGGAGGCTGACGGGAATGGCGCCTTCTATGGTTTCGGCTGGCGTTGCAGGTGCAGGCGCCATCGCCGGCGCGGCTTGCGCATTGGCTACCATGGGAGCGGCCGTAGCCACGACGCCGGCGGCGCCTAACGAGGAGAGAAAGGAGCGGCGGCTAACGCGGCCAGCCAGGGGATGCGAACGTTTCGTCTCTCTATTCATGCTGTCTCCGGGATTGCGTTCGGCTGCAGGATACGTTTTCATGATAACGTTCTCCGACTAAACATGCTTTTTTGAGGACCCTTCTCATGCACTTTCCTTTACTACGGTGGAATTCTGCCTTGATGGCCGGCACCCTGGCGTTGGCCGTCCCGGTCTACGCGCAGCAAACGACCGAGTCTCTCGACCTGAACGCGTACAACGCCATTCGTGAAGAGGGACTGCAGCATTCCCATGTGATGGACTATGCCGGCGGACTGATTGACGGCATTGGGCCGCGTCTCACCGGATCGCCCAATATGGCGAAGGCGAACGCATGGACACGCGACCAGCTCACAAAGATGGGATGCGTAAACGCGCACCTGGAGGACTGGGGCGAGTTTGGCATGGGGTGGCAACAGCTCAACACCTGGGTTCGCATGACCGAACCGGATACGGCAGTGTTCGTCGCGCAGGCTACACCGTGGTCGCCTTCTACCCATGGCCCGGTCACGGCGGAGGCCGTCTCGGTTGTGGTGAATGAAGCGAGCGATATGGAGAAGTACAAGGGGAAATTGGCGGGCAAGATTGTGTTGCTGGGTGTGATGCGCGATGTACCGGTGCCGGACCGGCCATTTTTTCAACGCTACACGGACAGGGAGTTGAAAGAATTGGAGACCGTTTCGGCGGACGAAGCTGCGTCAGACCGCGAACGTGTTGAACGGGCTCTCAAACGATACAAACTGCAGAGTGAATTAATTCCTTTTCTGGCTGCGGAGAAGATCACAGCGGTGATTGTTCCTAGCCGCGATGGCGCAGATGGCGGCGGTACGGGGATCATCTTTGATGACAACGGAGCTGCACTTGGGCGGACGGCTTACCACCGGGATACCGCGGTTCCTTTTCCCGTCGTGGTTGCGCAGATCGAAAGCTATGGACGTGTTTACCGGCTGCTGCAAAATCATGTTCCGGTTTCGGTTGAGATGGACGTGGAAACCAAGTTCACCGGGGATCATGAGCATGGATTCGACACCGTGGCTGAAATTGCTGGCACCGATCCGCAGTTGAAGGACCAGGTGGTGATGGTGGGAGGGCACCTGGATAGCTGGATCTCCGGCACAGGCGCTACTGATAACGGTGCAGGCTCCATTGTGGCGTTGGAAGTGATGCGGATATTGAATGCGATCCAAGTGAAGCCACGACGGACGATCCGGATCGCTTTGTGGAGCGGCGAAGAGGGCGGTCTGTTTGGCAGCCGCGGGTACGCCACGCAACATTTCGGCAGCTTCCCGCGATCCACCGCACCGGACCAGATGTTGATGTCGGAATACAATCGAAAGGCTGCTGGACCGCTTACGTTGAAGCCGGAGCAGAAGCTGATTTCTGCCTACTTTAACGTGGACAACGGAACGGGCAGGATTCGTGGTGTGTATACCCAGGGGAATACCGCAGTGGATGGGATTTTTGCGCAGTGGATCGCGCCGCTCAAAGATCTTGGCGTAACGACGATATCCAATCGTGATACGGGAGGTACGGACCATTTGTCGTTTGATGGCGTAGGCATTCCCGGCTTTCAGTTTATTCAGGATCCGATGGACTACGCGGCGCGTACGCACCATTCCAATATGGATACATATGAGCGGTTGCAACCGGCGGATTTAAAGCAGATCGCGGTGGTCGAGGCGATTTTTGTTTATAACGCTGCGATGCGGGATGAGATGATCCCGCGTAAGCCTTTGCCTCATCCTGAATTGCTAGATCAGCAGAGCAAACCGCTTCCTGATTTGTACCCTACGGCTAAGGACTGAGTCTGGGGCGAACTGCGGATCCCTCTGCTCCGGTCGGGATGATAAGGGAAGAGGGGTGGCGGTCTGGGCACGTACTGCTACCTTGTTCCTTCTCCTTGCCACCGCGTTCTTCCTCACTTCAACTGCCACAGGCAGGGTTTTACCAGTTGTAGCTGGTGATTATTTTGCCATCATCGCTGATCAACAAGAGCGCGGCGCGACCGTTTTCGAGATGGCCGGAGAAGTCTTTTCCACTGCGGATATCGTGGAAAGATACCGCAACCTGGTTTGACTCAGACGTCAACACATAGAGCGTCGCACCCGGCAAGCGGGTTGGACAAATCAGTATCCCTGGGTCAGACACCGTCGTCGTGTACGTGGGAGAGACGCTTGCCGCTTTCATGGCGTAACGGTAGACATCTCCCACGGCCTGCAGATTCTGATTGAGCTCTATGGGCAACGCTGTCGAAAGAATCTTTCCCTTTCCGAGCGTCTTCTCCGTCCAATCCTCAGTTTTACCGCGGCTCAGAACAGTCGTCTTATTTCCAGCAAAGATCAAGTCCTCCTGGCCTCCGGCCCAATGCAAGCGATGGTTGCGTAGGGTCAGCGGGACGTCTTCGCCCAACGGGCCAGTCACCAGCAGGACGGCTCCTGCCTTTACGTGATCAGTGATTGCCCTCCACGCTTCTTCTGTCACGGTGTAGGGTGAGGGCAGAATCATGAGCCTGGGCGAGCCGAGAGAGGCAATCTGGTACTCGCCCACTGCGTACGCTTCCCCGCGAGCATAGTGATACAAAGCGCGGACGGCGTTTTGTTGCGCTTCCAACGCGAGGGCATTCGAGACCGAAAGCTGCAACGATTGTGGCAAGATAATGGCAATATCCGGCTTGATGAACCCGGTGGCATAAGGCGCTGCCTGACTGGCAAACTTCCCCAGCCTCTGCATCATCGGCTCCCAGAGTTTGGCAGAACCGTCACTACGCTGCATGCCGAAGTCGACCTCGCGGGCCCAGTCCCACTGCATCGCACCCGAACTTCCTGCAGCAAACCCGAGCGCCCATTTACGCTCCGTAAGCGGTAAGCCGGTGAGTTCGTCATAGCGCCAGGTTCCATCGGGCGACCACACTGGCTGGTAGCCGGTTTCGCCGGTGATGTTCGGCATGTCCGGCAACTTGGCTGCAATCGAATCCCACAACAACGCATCGTCCTGCCAATACGTGTGGTTGGTGGTGAAAGAAACCCCCGCATCGCCATAGAACTGATTGAGCACGCGGTTGGTCACGCCTCCTTCATCCTGACCTACGTCGATCAGTTGGTTACTGCCAGTGTTGCGAATGACCTCGACCATGGATCGCACCCAGCGACGGAAAATCTCCTGCGCGAAAAGGTTGTAGTCAACGGCGCGCAGCTGCCTGGGATTGCCGTGGCGCGCATAGGTCAGGTCTGCGACGCTGGGCAACGGGATACTGTCGAAGCTGCCTAGCTCTTCCGGAGTCTGCGCCCATGCGCTCGCCAGGGCGCGAATATGTTTGTAGTGGCCCTGCAACCAATCGCGCCAGGCGCTTACTTCCGCAGGATCTCCGTTGGGGATGTTTCCTTTGAAGATGTGATCCGGATCGGAGAAGCTCGGCTCGTTGATCAAATCCCAACACAAAAATGGCACGCGGGCAAACCTGGTGACGATCCCCCTCACGTAGGCCTGCTGAGCACGTAACGCATCCGCATCGAGATAAGGATTTTTCTCGGCCGTGGGCGTGAATGCAAAGAAGGTGAAGTTTACCGAAATGCCATAGCGATGGGCACACATCAGGAACGCCTCGAGGTTCCTCAGGAAGCGTTCGTTGGGCGCACCGGTTTGGCGGTCAATGAACGTGCGCTCCTTCATCCATACACCGGTGCGGACGAACGTGACGCCGTGCGCGGCCATCTCGGCAAAGTCTTTGTCCCACACCGCGGCATTACGCGATCCGGAAAAATCCCAGCCGTTCTCCTCGGTGGTGAAGTAGTTGGTGCCAACGGGGAGGAATGGTTTGCCTCCGCGAGTCAGGAAGTCGCCGTGGACACCCAGGGCATCGCCGGCCTCGATCGCGCTCGATTCCCCGACCGAGAAGCCATTCTCGTAAAACTCCTGCCGATACGTGGCGCGCACTGTGTAGAAGCCCGGAGGCAGCGGCGTGTGGAAGGGAGCCGGAAGATCCGCCGTCTCCTGAGCTGCGACCGGCAAGGTTGCGGACTGCACAATCTTATCGGCGGACAACAGCTGGAGCTGTACTTGTCCCTGAACGGGTGCGGTTTGGCGCACGTGAACGGTGATTTGAGGAGGCTCGTTCGGCCGGATCAGCGAGTACTGCGTTTCCACCGCCAGGCTGATCGCGCCCTGGCGCGCGTAATCTGCGGATACCCGGATCAGGGCCATGCCATCGGGAGTCGACCAAAACCCGCTGCGCGGCTGAAAGTCCAGACAGACCAGGCGGCTGCGGTCATGTTCGCGCACGATGACCGGTGCCGCGACCCGTAATCCAGCGCTGTCCACCATGTAACCGAGCCCGTGAAGACGGCCTTCTACGGTGAAGAACTTTTCCGCCTGCACCTGGGGTGTGCCGGCGAAGGCATACCCCGGCTTCCAGGCGAAGTGGGCATCCCCGGCTACGGGAACTTCGTAGGTGTGGAGTAAACCCAAAGTCCGCGCGTAGGTATCCTGCGGCCTGCCCGGGAAGAAACTCCCGTTGACGCGCGCGACCGGCACCCGCAGCGGCTGCCCCCCGAGGACCAAGAGATTTCCGCCACCCTGCAGATACGTCTCGATAGCCTTCCAGCCATCCACCGGCACAGCAGAGCCATACGGAAGTACCAGTAGTTCGGTGTGCAGGAGTGCTGCGGGAGACTGCAAGGCGTCGAGGTCCAGGAACGTGGGATGCAGGGCGGAGGTAAGCGTCTCGCGATCCACGGGCTGGCTGGCGACCGCTGGAAAGCCGGGCTGCCAGAAGACGGCTATCTGGGCCACGGCCGCAGACGGGAGAAGGAGAAGAAGGTACGTGACGCAAAGAGATAAGCGCATGGAGGATTCATTCGCGTCGGCGAGAAAATTGTACAACCCTAAAAGATGATTAAATACGGGCGTGCACTCAAGAAGGCGCGAAAGGCTTCCCAATATGTCTTCCATCTCACGTCGCAAGATGCTGAAAAGTACGATTGCAGGTACCGCAATGGCCTCCAGCGCTTCCCTCGCATGGGCCCAGAACACAGAGAAACCCGAACCCACGACTGCCCCCACGGAAAGGAAGGGACGCATTCAGCAATCCGTCAGCCGCTGGTGCTACCCCAAAATGACGCTGGATGAGCTCTGTGCTTACGCCGCGCAGATAGGACTCAAGGGAGTGGACCTGCTGGAGCCAGCGGACTTTGAGGTACCAAAGAAGTATGGGTTGATCTGCACCATGGGCTATGTTGACGCCGGTACGATTCCGGATGCGCTCAACGTGGTCGCCAACCACGATAAGATCGAAGCCGGCTTACGCAAGAACGTTCCCCTGGCTGCGAAAGCGGGTGTCCCCAATGTGATCACCTTCTCGGGAAATCGCCACGGGATGTCGGATGAAGAGGGCGCGAAGAACGTCATTCTGGGATTGAATCGGGTGAAGAAGATAGCCGAAGACAATAACGTGGTGCTGAACCTGGAGCTACTGAACAGCAAGGTCAACCACAAGGACTACATGGCGGACCACACCGCCTGGGGCGTGGCGGTCATGAAGGAAGTTAACTCCCCGCACGTAAAACTGCTCTACGACATCTATCACATGCAAATCATGGAAGGTGATTTGATCGCCACCATCCAGGAAAACATCCAGTGGCTGGGGCACTTCCATACCGGCGGCGTTCCGGGCCGGCACGAGTTGAACAACACGCAGGAGGTGCAATGGGATGGCGTGATGCGCGGCATCGTAGCTACCGGCTATAAGGGATATGTCGCCCACGAATTCGTGCCTACCGGCGACCCTAAGGTTTCCCTTTTGCAGGCTGTCGACCTTTGCGACGTGTAAACATGTTTGCGGTATCATCATGAGGCAATAGCGGAGGCACTTATGCGGAAATTAGCCCTTTTCCTTATGGTTTTGTTTGCCGGAGTTTGCATGGCGATACCAGCCGGGAGCGTATACAGCTACACCTTGAAATCGATTGACGGTCCGCCAGTTAGCCTGCGGACCTACCATGGCAAAGTTCTGATGCTGGTGAACGTAGCGAGTAAATGCGGTTACACCCCGCAATACGCCGGCCTGGAAGCGCTTTATGAAAAGTACAAGGATCGCGGCCTGGTGATCGTCGGCATTCCGGCCAATAACTTCATGGCCCAGGAGCCCGGCACCAACGCGGAGATCAAAACCTTCTGCCGCAATAAGTACAACGTCTCATTTCCCATGATGGCCAAGGTGAGCGTGCTGGGCGCAGATAAGGCGCCGCTCTACGGGTTCTTGACGGATAAGGCGATCAACCCGCAAATTGGCGGCGACATCAAATGGAACTTCACCAAGTTTCTGTTTGATCGGAATGGAAAACCGTTGGAGCGCTTTGAACCTGCGGTCACCCCCGACTCGCCCCAGGTTACCCAGGCGATCGAGTCTGCACTGGCCAAGTAGCGCCGGTTAATGCAGCTCAGACGCAATCTGTAGCCAGAATTCATCTACCTGCCGGCGGACAATCCCGGGATGAAACCGGGATGCCTGGAGATACCCCTTGCGGGCACTCTCCAGGCACCGTTCCGGGCTGGCCAGCAGGGCATAGATCGAGGCAGCCATCGACTCTTCGTCCAGGGGATCGAAATATTCGATAGCATCCCCGCCCACTTCAGAAAGTGAGCTGCTGCGCGAGGCAATCACCGGCGTTCCGGATGCCATGCCTTCGAGTACCGGTATACCAAATCCCTCTAAGAGTGACGGAACCACGACCGCCCTGGCGCGGCGATAGAGCTGCTGCAGGGTTGTATTGGAAACGAACGGCTCGAAAACTACCTTTTCACTGATCCCGGCGTCGCGCACGATGGAGCGAAAGGATTCGGCCGCCAGTGCCAGCCCGACAACGCGAAGATTCACAGCCTCCGCCCCCGCACGTTTGACATAGCTGGCATAGGCGCAGAGTGCGCGCGCTGCATTTTTGTGCGGTGGGGTCGCGGTGACGATCAGTATGTAGTTGTCGCGGTTTCGGAGGGGGTCCGGCGGCACAAACCACGATTCCGGGATGGTGCAGGGAATCACCGTCACGCGGGTGTCGGGAAAGTATTGCAGAATCGCATTGCGGGAGAATTCAGAGACGGTGAGCACATGCCGGGAGCGAGCGACGGAAAATGGAATGAGGCGCCGCCGGTAACTGTTGATGATGCGCATGCGGGCGCTGGTGGCTCGAAAGTTCTGCAACAGTATCAGATCGTGCAGAACCAGAACCAACTGCGTCCCGCTGGGCAACCAAAGCGGCGCGGTATTGTAGGGCGCGAGAAACACATCGGGCTTCCACGGTTTGAGCAGGCGCGGGAGTGAGGCCTGCTGCCAGATAAGATAACGGCCGGCGCCCCCACGTACGATGCCGGTGAACTCCCGTTTGTCGGCCGAAGGTGCATAGCCCTGAAAGTGAGCCCACCGGCTATTGATGAGGTTGCGAAGTTGTGCGCCTTTGCCGGTGCCCCCGTCTCCGGCGACGAGAGCCTGGGCGTCATACGCAACTCGCAAAGGCGCTGGATCGATCATTGAAGTGTGCTCGGGGGGATGGGCTCGGGGACGCGCTCAACATGCATGCAATGTGCCCTCGTGAAGACGCAACCACTCCTGCTTTAGCCCGACACAAGCCAGCACAAAGATCATCGACCCCAGGTGCTTGGGTTCGAAGAGAAAGCTCTCGTCCAGGTTGTAGAGGAGGGTCAACAGAACCACGGCCAGATACCACTCGACGGCTCTGAGCCGGGCGTCGTCCCGCAAGCGGGCAAGGCACACCAGCGCATTCCGGAAGGCAAAGCAAAATACCAGGAGCACGATGATCAGGCCAGCGACTCCCGTCTCGAGGGTGACGTCGAGAAAGCCGCTCTGGGCTTGCGCCAGCATCCAGGAGACGGCCAGGATCACGTGGTAGGACTCGCCCTCGAGGCCCAGCCAGAACGCCTGGTAGCCATAGCCGAGCAGAGGGCGGCGGGAGATGGAGTGGAGCACTGCCGTCCATATTTCGGTGCGGCCGGTAAGGGATGCGTCCTTGCCCAGCAGGTTGAGCAGAAAATCCGGCCTGGCCAGGAGCACCACGGCAGCTGCCAGGAAGAACGCGACGAGCATGGCAACGGCGAGGACGATGTAGTCTCGCTTGCGGAAGCGATGCAGGCTCTTCATCACAGCGAGATAGACAACGTAGGATGCGGTCAGCAGGTACGCGGTGGCGGCGCGGGAAAACGCAATGGCGACGAGGCAGAAGAGGATCTGGCAGATGCGGACGCCGCTCAAAAACCGTGTGCGCGCACGATACGACACGGCGATGGTGAGAAAGAAGAGCGCCATATCGCCAAGAGCATTCTTAGCACTGAATACACCCTTCCAGGCGCCTGCATGCCCTCCCATGTTGTCCAGGCCATACTCCGGCATAGCCAGCGCGAAGACAATGCTGCCTGCAATCGTCACCGTGCCGAGCACGAGTAACTGCTCCAACAGCTGATCGAAAGTATAGTTGCTCATGATGTAGTACATCAGGAGAATGCTTCCCAACAGCACCAGGGCAGAGCTGATGGTTCGGGTCGCCTGTTGCGAGACCGGAAAGAGCAGAAGCGCAAGCAAGGGAAAGCTGGTCACGAGCTTCATTTGGCCGCACAGCCGGCGCACGGCTTGACGGCGGCGCAGCACAAAGACCATGCACAGCAAAAAGACCACCAACTTGCTGACCCGCTCAAAGGCGACCCCGCCGCTCGAGCTGGTGGCGATTGCGCGCATGGCGGTGGGGTCATTCATAAATGGTGAAATGCCGTTGAGCGCGTAGTAGATGAACAGAAATAGCAGACCCCACGTCGAGGCGCGCGCCCAAATGCCGGGGGGCTCTTCGATCAGGACGAACTTCGTCGCGCCCTCTGCCATAGGGGCGAGACCCAATGTGTACAAGACAGTTGCCAACCTGGACTCCGTTTCGTGGTTCGTCTTAGTGGGTATAGATAATTGCGGAAGTAGCCGAAGCCAGGATGCCCTGACCATTCACGCCCAGATTGCGCACAAAGCTGAAAGGGACATAGATCACGTCGTCTGCCAAGACGGCAATGTCCGGCTTCCTGCCCTTCTGCATGTCGGTCACCGGTAAATCGATCTCCGTCACGCCACCCGGCGTGGCACGTACCAGCTTCGATTTGCCAACGGCTGCCGTGTGATTCGCGTAGCCGGCAAGCGCGATGGCCTGGAGGGCGGTCATCTGCGAGTTGTTGGTGTTGATCGGATATACTCCCATCGCCGACGACTCGGGGGCAGTGGTCGACGTGCGGCCGGAGTACTACGGCTTGTTGTTCTTCTCACTCGCCGGTGGCGGCACGTTGCTCGAGACCACGCTCTCGGCGGCCAGCGTGGATGTGAGCGCGTATGCGGTACGAAGCGCAAATGGCGGGCTAAACGTGATGGTGGTGAACAAGGACACGCGGCAGAATCTTGTACTGGGGATTGAGGCCAACCAGAACATCCAGATGGCGACCATGCAGACGTTGATGGGACCCAGTCTGGCTGCGACTTCGGGCGTGACCATTCAGGGCGCGGTGATCGACAACGACGGTAGTTTCGCGCCAGCAGCCTCGGGCGGGTTGACGCCTGTGGGGAGGCAGACGACCTGCTTTGTTCCAGCAGCGAGCGCCGCGTTGATCAGCATCAACTGAAGATCCTGCCCAGGACTGACGCCCTGGGCGACTTTCAGCCGTTCCTGCGGGACTTGTCGCGTTTGTTGCGTGCAAGACACTACGCCAGAGCCGATGCTGCTGGGAGTAGCAGTTACCGGCTAGCTAGAGCCCTTTCATGGAAAAGAACAGGGTGTGCAGCAGGATGGCGAAGTCGAGGAAGATGCCACGGTTCTCGATGTAGTACAGGTCGTATTCGATCGCCTCGTGGATGACGAACTTGCGGTCTCCGCTGAGTTGCCACAGCCCGGTCAAGCCTTGAGGAACGGTGAGCCGCCGGCGCTCGAGCGGTGTGTAGGCATCCGTCACATAGGGCATCTCGGGACGAGGGCCCACCAGCGACATATCACCCACCAGTACATTCAACAACTGGGGCAGTTCATCCAGGCTAGTCTTGCGCAGAAACCTGCCGACCGGCGTAATGCGCTCATCTGTAGCTGACTCAGGCGACCGCCCGTACTTTGGCGCACTCGCATACATGCTGCGAAACTTCAGCATGACAAACTGCTTGCCCGACTGGCCGGTTCGCTCCTGGCGAAAGAACACCGGTCCTCGCGAATCGAGCCTGATTATCATGGCGACGATCAGCCACATCGGCAGAGTCAGCAGAATAAGCAGCGCAGACAGCACTAAGTCGACGCAGCGCTTGAACGCCATGTAGGGCAAAGGGGGCTGGCCATCGGCATCAAAGCTGGTGACCATAAGCCCATCGATCATCTGCACCGAGGTGGAGCGTTCACCAAAATTGGGATGACCCGCACCGACCAGCGAAACTCGCACTTCGGCGGTCGCGGCGAGCGTAAGTAACTCATGCATCCGCGGCTGCGACACCGTCTGCGTGATGAAAATCTCCTGCACATCGAGAGCGCGCAGCAGCGACTGCGACAGGGGTTCGGAGATGACCGGGACGTGATCTTTGAGGTTGTAATCGTGGCTGTAAATAATTCGCCGGTTGTCGAAGCCGCTCTCATCGAGAAAGCCTACCGGCAACTGGCCCAGGTGGGGAGACTGTAGCAGGTAGGAAAAGAGGCGGCGCGTTTCGCGATCGGTGCCACAGATGAGCACCCGGCGTTGCTGTGCGGGGGAACGCCAATCCCGCATGAGCCTACCTGAAGAATATTTCTGCACTACGAGCAGAAGCGTGGCGAATGTCCAGAAATAGGTCAGCAGCAAACGTGGCATATCAGCTTTGGTAAAGTAATTGCCCACCGAAAGCAGGATCACTCCATAGACCGAAACCCTGAGGATGCGAGCGGTATCGGCCACCTGCAGAAGGGTGGCGCGCTGCGCATAAAGGTGTTGCGCCTGGGCCAGAATGATGAACGCCATTCCGTATTTGAAGGAGAACTCTGCCCACAGCAGCCACGCGTCGTGCAACTCCAGCGGCCGGTGTAACTCGTAGAAGAGAATGGCGAAAATGCAGGCCGCGAAGATGCAACATAAATCAAGCAGGGCCGGAATCGCCGCGCCAGCTACGCTGCGCAAAAGGTGAAGAGGCTGCGCGGAGATGGAAGGGGAACGAACACCCATCTCTCCTGGAATTGGTAAAGGAAAGTCGGTCGCCATGCACTACCGCCTGTGGTTGAACCACGTGTGAAATAGATTTAATAACCGGCAAAAGGAACTGCAATTGAAGCGAATGAAACGAGCGCGCTATTACTTTTGTGTTCGAACTAGGGCAAACGTGACAGAAGCGCTACCGGAAATCAACTTCAGATTGCGCAAAAGCCTTGAGAAGCGAAACGAGCGGGTCGATTTGGGACCGGGGCTGTCCAGATCGGGATCGCTATGATTACCGGATCGGTATGATATGGGGGAAGCAGGAGACACGGCACAGTATGCGGACGGGCTTGACCGCGGCACTTTTGATCCTCAACCTCGTTGGACATGCGCATGCACAGGGGCAGAGTGTGCAGCAGCAGGCAGCCACGAAGACGCTGGCGCGCAAAGCACAGGCAGACTGCGAAGCCCAGACCGGGCGCGTTGCCAGAACGTTTACCGCGGTGGTAAGGGAGACCCGGGTGTATTCGGTCTTTTACTCGCCGAGGTATACAAAATGCCTGGCCGCCGTCTACCTGCCCATCAGCAAGGACCTGGTTGCGGCCAGCCTGATCAATCTGGATAACGCCGGCGGAACCCAGCACATTGTCTGGGAAAACCTTTTTGGCAAGGCTTTTGACGCCATCTCTGAACTTGATCGGCAGATCGACAGATACAGCAAATGATACGGGCGATCTGCCTGCTGGCTCTCCTGGCGGGGATTGTCTGGAACGTGCGGTTCGCGATCGCAGACCTGGCGGCGAGAAGAAATCAGCCGGAAGCCACCCGTCTGGCCATGCGGCTGATCCCGGAAAACCCAGCGTATCCGGCACAACTGGCGGACGAAGTTTACGCCATGGACCCGGCGGCGGCCCAAGCGCTGCTGCAGCAGGCACTGCATCGGAACCGCTACGATGGGCCCCATTGGATCCAGTTGGGATTGCTCTCTGAGGGAGCGGACGAACTGCCGCAAGCCGAGGAGTCGTTGCTCGAGGCGGGGAAGGTCGACGTGACTTTCCTGCCCAGCTGGTCGTTGGCCAACTTTTATTTTCGCCATGCCAATCCCGACCGCTTCTGGTTCTGGGCGCAGAGGGCGGCCTACATGGTTCCGGACGATGCCACGCCCCTCTTCCGCCTGGCGTGGTACATGAGTCCGGATGTGGGAGAAGTGGAGCGGCGACTCGCAATCAGCCGGCCAGCGGTCGCGGCGCAATTTGTCAATTTCTTGATGGCCCAGGGGGATGCGTCTGCGGTGGCGCAGGCGGCCACCCGGCTCTCGGGCGAGAAGGCCGGAGGCGATACTCAGATGCTTTCCGGGGTATGCGATTGGCTTCTCGCCAACCGGCGTGCCGACCTGGCGCTGCCGCTCTGGAATGCCCTGGCCGCGCGGGGACAGATTCCCCAAGCCAAGGCAGGCGTAGTGATTAACGGAAGCTTCGCCCGATCGCCCATTTCTCAGGGGTTTGACTGGCATTTGCCCGCGGTCGAAGGGGTCAGCTCCTTTCTGAATGCCAACCCGAATGCGCTGGGATTTGAGTTATCCGGCAACGAGCCGGATGCTTTCGTGCTGATGAGCCAGACGGTTCCGGTCCAGGCGCAAAAGAACTACGCCCTGGCTGTGGATTACAGCACGGAGGGTATCGCTCCCGACAGCGGGATCACGTGGCAGGTGACCGACGAGCGATCGGGCTCGGTGCTGGCCAGAAGCGGCAGCCTTGCAGCAACGCAGGGAGGGCAGGCGACTGCCTGCTTCACGACGCCCGATCGAGGCCCGTTCGTGAACCTTCTTCTGGCGTATCAGCGTCAGCCAGGCACGGTGCGGGTGGAAGGAAAGCTGGCGTTGCACTCGGTGCGGCTGACTGCGGGGCCATGCCCTGGGTAGAAAATCTGCACTCTCTGTCGCGTTCTGAGACTACACTCAAGGAACGTTCTTCCGCCGACGTCATGATGTGCCCTAGAGTTTCAGCCATCCCGCTTATATTTCGTAGTTGTGGCCCGCGAGTCGAGCGAGCGCGGGGCGTCTTTACTGTCGCCGCCATTTGCTGGCTCGCCGTTGCGGGATTGGCCCACGCCCAGCAGGGCGACCGGCCGTTACCTCCCGCAGCGAATTATGACTACAGCTATTCCAATCTGCCCACCCAACCGGTGGGGCCAGACGATCTGCTGGCGCTCTCGGTCTACGATTCTCCGGAGCTGACCCGCACGGTCCGGGTGGATGCCGATGGCGACATACGCTTGCCGATGTTGAAGGACCCGATCCTGGTCAAAGGAATGGTTCCATCGCAGGTGGAGGCGGCGGTGGCCAAAGCTTTGAACAAGGGCAACGTGCTGGTCGATCCCGTGGTGACGGTGACGATCGTGGAATACCAGAGCCGGCCGGTCAACGTGGTGGGGGCGGTCAAGAATCCACTGGTATTTCAGGCGACGCGCCCGATTCCGCTATTGGACGCGATTGCGCGCGCCGGCGGCATGCGGGAAGATGCCGGCTCCGACATTGTGGTGAGCAAGCAGGTGCTCGAGAATGGCAAGCTGGTGCGGACGACGCAGAGCATCCCGGTGCGCAAGCTGATCGACAACGCGGACCCATCGCTGAACGTGATGCTGCACGGCGGCGAGGAAGTGTTGATACCCGAAGCGCTTAAGATTTACATTTTGGGCAATGTGCGGAAGCCGGGGGCCTACCCGGTGCGCAGTGACGAAGAGACGACGATTCTGCAGCTGTTAGCGCTTTCCGAAGGGTTGACCCCGTACTCGGCGAAGATTGCGTATGTATATCGCCGGTCGCCGGGCGGAACCAAAACAGAAGTGCCGGTGGAACTGGCGAAGATCATGAAACGCAAAGCGCCGGACGTGCCATTGCAGGCGAATGACATCCTCTATATCCCGGATAACAAGGGCCAGCGTCTAACGGCGCAGACCATTGACCGGCTCGCCGGCCTGGGAACCGCGACCGCGACCGACTATATCATCTGGCACTGAGACGAGTTTGATGCGTAAAGAGATTGCGATCCCGGAAGAGAGCTCCCATGGTTTCGACCCGCTCGCGCCACGGGTGTTGCTGCCGGCGATCGAGCGGGAGGCGCCGCTGCACGGGCCTTCGCTGTCGCAATACCTGTGGGTAGTGAAGCGCCACCGCTGGAAGCTGGTCGGCTTTGTCATTTTTTCTGTACTTGCCACTGTCATTGTTTCGAAGCGATTGACGCCGTTGTATGAGTCGACGGCGGTGATCGATATCGACCGGCAGACGCCGGCCGCGGTTCTGGGGGATGAGAAGTCCGCGGTCAACTCCGCCGATGTGGAGAACTACCTCACCACCCAGGAGCAGATTGTGCAATCGGACGCGGTCTTGCGGCCGGTGGTCGAGAAGTACCATTTGCTGACGCCGGCGATGCGCAGGCTTGCGAACGATAAGCTGCTTTCCTCGCGGCTTAAGGACGCGCCGATTGAGCTGCACGGATTGAAGATCACTCGTCCTCTGCACACGTTCTTGCTGCTGATCAGCTACCGCTCACCCGATCCACAGCTTTCCGCCGATGTGGTCAACGAGATCGCGCACAGCTACATACGCCACACCTACGACATCCGCTACCAGGCGGCTTCGCAGATGACCGGCTACATGGAGAAGCAGCTGGAAGAGCTGAAGGCCAAGATGGAACGCTCCGCCGAGGCGTTGGCCAATCTCGAAAAAGACCTGAACGTAATCAACCCGGAGGAGAAGACGAATATTTTCTCCGCCCGGCTGCTGCATCTTGACACCGACTTGACTGCGGCCGAAGTGGATCGGGCAGGAAAAGAGGCTGCGTACAACGCAGTCAAGAGCGGCTCCCTGCCGGCGGCGGAAGCCTCGGAGCAAGGGGAGCAGCTGCGCGACCTGGAGGTTAAGCTCAACGAGGCGACAGAGAAGTTTGCCGAGGTCAAGACGCAATTCGGTTCGTCTCATCCGGTGTATAAGAAGGCCGCCGAACAGGTAGTGCAGTTGCAGTCGGAAGTAGATGTGTTGCGGCGGCGCATCGTCGATCGGGTCGGCATCGATTATCAGCAGGCGGTGAACCGGGAGAGCTTGCTGCGCCAGGATATGACCCGGGCGAAGACTGAGTTCGACCAGATGAACGCGCGCTCGTTTGAATACAAGGCGCTGAAGCAGGAAGCGGATACGGATAAGGCGCTGTATGAGGAACTGATCCGCAAGATTCGCGAAGCAGGCATCAATGCGAGTTTCGAAAGCAGTTCCATCCGCCTGGCAGACGTGGCGCGACCGGCGTTGTATCCTTCGTTCCCGAAGACGGCTTTGAATGCGCTGCTGGCGTTGTTTGGGTCGACCATCATCGGTTTGAGCATCATTTTCCTGATGGACGCGCTGGATACGACGGTGGTCGACAGCGAGCATCTGCAACGGGAACTGCGGGTTCCTCTGCTACCGTCGCTGCCGGTGGGTAAGTTCACCATGGGAACGCTGCCCATGCAGGATTTCCCGATGGATGCGGATGGGAGATTCCACGAGACCTCGATGAAGGAAGCGCTGGCGGCGCCCAATGCAGCATTTGATGAGGCGATCCGCACTCTGCGCAGCTCGATTCTGCTTTCAGCCGGCCTGGAGCATCACCCCAAAAGCATCCTGGTGACCTCGGCCTCGCCGGGCGAGGGCAAGTCGACGATCGCGCTTTACCTGGCAGCCGCACACAGTCAGCAGCAACGGCGGACGTTGCTGATTGACGGTGACATGCGCCGGCCAGTGATCAAGCTTGGGGTTTCCAATGACCGTGGTCTTTCCGATGTGGTGAATGGAACGATGCACTGGAAGGAGGCGGTGCAGACGCCGTATGCCTATCCGGACCTGGACGTTTTGTCGGCGGGGCCGTCGTCACGCCGGGTGGCAGACCGGATCGGGATGGTGCTGCGATCAATCCTTGATGAAGCGGAGCGCGAGTATGACCTGGTGGTGATTGATTCGCCTCCGCTGCTCGGGTTTGCGGAGCCGCTGGAAATTGCTGCGTTGGCAGATGCCGTGATTATTGTGGCTCGGGCGGGGCGGACCAACCGTACGGCGGTGAGCAGTGTGGTGGACCAGCTCAAGCGGGTGCGGGCGAATATTATTGGCATTGTGCTCAACGGGGTTCGGGCCGAGATGAGCTCGCAGTACTACTACTACAGCCCGCGGTATTACAGTCACTACGCCAAGCCTGATCGGGACAGCTGAATCCGGGCGTCCCATTCTGGGTGAAGCTCGCGACCCTACGATGAGCCTTGCGAAGAACAACCTGGTTTATCTTTGCGTCTGGTCCGGTGAGGCGGAGGCTGCGCGGGAACTGGTGCGCAGCCGTTATCCCGGGGCCCGCATCGAAGAGTTTGCAGGTCGCAAGCTTAGAGTGAGCGGCTTCATGGAGCGCATTCGTTTGCTTCGCGGCTTGCGCGGCGAGACGGCCGTCTTCTACTTCAAAACTCTTGCCGCGTTCAAACATACCCAGGCCCTGGTGTGCCTTCATCTGTTGCACCGCTGCCGGGAAACAGTCCTGTGCGATGGTGACGACCACTGGCAGACGTGGCGTAGCGTAAGTATCCTTCGCGCAGCTCCCAGGGAGTTGTTTCGCGTCCTGCGAGACCTGAAGACGGTGGCGTTTTGGTCTTGCTATCTTCGATTCTTGCTGGCACGGAGTTCTGCTGTCCCTGGAACAGCGGGCGGCAGCGAGCCTGAGATTGCGTATCTCATACCGAGCATGGAGAGCGTGGGATCGAATGGTGGAGCAATAAGCCACATCCGCGGTTTCCTCTATGGCCTGAAGAGCAGTGGTATGAGCTGTCGTGTTTTCAGCGGCACTCCTTTAGCGCAGGAGGCGTTCAAGAACGAGGTTGTTGCGCCCGGTGGACACACCTACTTCTTTTGGGAAGCCGCCATGCTGCGCTACAACTTCAGATTTGCGGAAGAAGTAACGAAGAGCCTGGAATTGAAGAGACCAGGGGCGTTGTATCAGCGGCATTGCCGCTTCGCGATCGGCGGGGCTCTACTCGCCCAACGCCTTCAGGTACCGTTGATTCTTGAGTACAACGGGCCGCAGGGATGGATTGCGGATCATTGGGATCCCACCCCTTTCAAGCAACTGGTGAGACTCTGCGAGGAGGTCACTTTGCGGTCCGCGACCCGCATCATTGTGGTTTCCGAAGCCCTGCGGGCGGAATTACTGCTGCGACGTATTGCGGCCGAGCGGATATGCGTAAATCCGAATGCGGTCGATGCGGATTTTTTCTGTCCCGGAAGAGGAAGAGCGAACGGACGCAAAGAACTTAATGTAGCGCAGGGTGAAGTGCTCATTGGGTTCGTCGGCTCATTCAGCTTTTGGCACGGCATCGAGGTTTTGCAACAGGCCATCCTAAGACTTTTGAGCAAAGGTTTGCCGTGCCGTCTGCGGTTTGTGCTCATTGGCGATGGGTTACTTCATGGAGAGATGCGATCTGCGTTGGCGGAATACGAGAAGGCAGGTGCTGTGATCTTTACAGGCCCGCTGCCGCGCGAGAAGGTCGCCGAGTACCTGGATGCTACGGACATCCTCGTCGCGCCCCACGTTCCGATGCCGGACGGCAGCAGGTTCTTCGGCTCGCCCACAAAACTGTTCGAGTACATGGCAATGGGCAAAGGGATTGTTGCCAGCCGGCTTGAGCAGCTAGCTGAAGTTTTGGAGCATGAGCGGACTGCGTGGCTGGTAACACCCGGGGACGCGGAAGAACTTGCCGAAGGAATCTTGCGGCTCGCCGTTGACCCCGAGTTGCGATCCGCGCTTGGCTCCGCTGCCCGGCGCATTGCGATCGAGCGCCATTCCTGGTCGCATAATGTAGCCTGCGCCTTAGACGGGATGCCGGTGCAGCGAGCGCAATTCGAGACAGTCTCTCTGTGATTCAGTGAACCTGCACACCGTCGCACGCACGTTACGACAGGAACCGTTGCCGATCCTTTTAGGAGAAGCTGCCTGGCGCGGCTTCCGGGGGATTCGTAAGGGAATTTTCCGGCGTTATGGGCACGGTGTTTCGAGCGTTCAATTTTGCCCCCTCGGCTATTACGAATCGCAGCCAGAGTTTGCGGCCGCTCCCGTGCTTGCGTATGCCGACGCGATTCTGCGCGGAGACTATCCGCTGATGGGGTACGGATGCCCTCACCTCGGCGTGGAACCGGCCTGGCAACGCGATTGGGTGTCGGGGAAGAGTTGGCCACTCGATGGTTCGGAGAAATTACTAGTCGTTCGCCATGACGGGTCGGACGTCAAGGCTCCGTGGGAACTCTCCCGTTTGCAGTTTGCCCCGGTCGTAGCCCAGGCATGGACGCTGACCAACGAACGCAGATATCGCGATTTTCTGAAGTCGGTACTCACCCATTGGATCGCGAACAACCCACTCGGTAAGGGTGTGAATTGGGCGATTGCAATGGAAGCCGCGCTGCGCGGGATAAGTCTGTGTCTCACCCTGGAGAGGTTGTGGCCCTTTCGCGAGGAGGAGAAGCCGTGGCTTGATCAAATGACGGATTCTCTGTGGCAACATTTTCGCTTCATTGAAGTGCACAGCGAATTCTCCTTGCGTTTGCGCAGCAATCACTATTTGAGCAACCTTACCGGTCTGACCACGCTGGCTGCTTACCTGCGCGGGCCCGGAATGCAGCGGCGACTCACGAGATATGCTCGCGCCCTGCAGCGGGAGACTCTGTTGCAGACTTATCCGGATGGAGGCGACCGCGAATCATCGACTGGTTACCACCTGCTGGTCGCGCAGATGGGCCTGCATTCCCTGGCCATACAGCAGCGAAGCAACTGTCCCATTTCACCCGCGTTCGAGGCCCGGTTGCAGCTTATGTTTAGCTGGATCGCCGCCCTGGCGGATGATGGGGGTAAAATGCCACTCCTGGGAGACTGCGACAACGGCAGGGTCGAACTGTTGCCCGACGATATTGCGCAAGCGATGAAACCGGCGTGCCAGCGCCACGCACTGCGCACCGGTTCTTTGCAAACACTCGCTTCCCATTTTTTGAAGGTGCCGAAGCCGAACTCGTGGCTCCGTGATTCCGGCCTTGCTGTGCTCCGCGCAGGGAAAGCTTCTGTTCTTTTTTCTGCCATGCCGAATGGATTGGAGGGAAAGGGAAGCCACACCCACTGCGACAAGTTGGCGATCGTTTTGCGTCTTGGGTTGAACGAAGTGTTCTGCGATAGCGGGAGCCGCGGCTACTCGCGTTCGGCGGAACTGCGCAATCTCGATCGCTCCACCCGGGCGCACACCACGCTGGTGATTGATGGGGTTGATCAGAATACCATTCCGAGTGATCCCCGCCTTCTCTTCCAAGGCGGCAACGAAGCGGGCGTATCCGAAATCGTCGACGCTGGGCCTGGGGTAAGTGCATCGCATCGCGGCTACGCGCGCCTGGGTATCGTTCACCAGAGGAGCGTGCAGTTGAGGGATGAGTCGCTGCTGGTGACGGATGAAGTGAGCGGGAGTGGAGAGCATCGATTGGATTTGCGTTTTATTCTCGGCCCCGAATGGCGCGCGACGCCAGAATGCCTCGAGGGAGAAATCGTAAGCTGCGTCATCAACGGACCCCACCGGCTTACACTCGTATGTGTGGCGCAGGGTGCGCTCGCACTCAGCGTCGAACCTGCGGAGATCTCACGCGAGTACGGCGCTTCGCTGCCGGCGAGTTGTATCCTGATCCATACCACGGCTACTCTGCCCGCCAGAATACAGACCAGGGTGGAATGGAAATGAGCGCATGAGCGATCAACTACAGGGAGAGAGCATCGTCTGTTTCGCGGGTGAGGACTGGTGGTACCACCATCCCCACTCCAAGAACCATCTCCTCAAGCGCTATGCCCGCTCTAACAAAGTGCTGTTCGTCAATTCCATCACGATGGGGCTGCCCTCTATCAGCAATCCCGATTTTTTCCTGAAGATCAGACGGAAGCTTAAGAGCTACACGCGCTGGCTACGCAAGGTACCCGAAGGTCTCTGGGTCATGACGCCCGTGAATCTGCCCTTCTACGGCTCGAAATTTGGTCGCTGGCTGAACCGGATCCTGTTGGTTGCACAATTGCGCGTGGCCATGCGGCTGCTGCGCATCGCGCGGCCGATCCTGTGGATTGCGATCCCCACGGCTGCCGAGATGGTTGGACGTTTAGGGGAGAAGCTGCTGCTCTACCAGGTATCCGACAAATATGACGCCAATGAAGACAGCGCACTCTCGGGCGAAGTGATCCGCACCTACGATCGACAACTGAAGGCCGCCGCGGCGGTGGTCATGTATTCCGGACGCAAGCTTTTTTCCGAAGCGACCGAAGCCAACCGTTATTTCCTCGAGCAGGCGGTAGATTTTGAACACTTCTCGAACCTGGATGTTCGAGCAGCATCCGAGCTCGATGGGATCCCGCATCCGATTCTTGGCTACTTTGGCGCGATGGATTATGTAATGGACACTGAGCTCATGGCTGAGGTCGCACGGCTGCGGCCCGGCTGGCACTGGGCGATGCTCGGTCTCAAATCCAACCTGGTGCGGGTCACTGCCCCAAATATTCACTTCCTTGGATCGAAGCCTTATAGCGAACTGCCACGTTACATCCGGCATTTCAACGTGTGCGTTTTGCCTTGGCGGGAAAGCAACGCCTTTACCGGGTACGGCAGCGCGATCAAAGTCCGGGAATATCTTGCCACCGGAAAGCCGGTCGTGATGGCGCCGCTGTACGAATATTTGGGAACTCCAGGCTTGCGCTTTTACCGAGGCACCGAGCAGTTCATTGAGCAGGTTGAGGCCGCGTTGGCTGAGGACTCGTCTGCGCTGGCCGCACAACGCCAGGCGGTCGTGAAAGATGGTACCTGGGACGTAAGGGCGCGCCAACTGGGCGAGTTGATCCAGTCCCTGCTCCACCGGCGGCCATACGAGCATCCTGAAACTGAAACGAAGGGGGTGTCATGCGAGCTTTACTCGAGGACATGAAGTCCGGCGAGGTTGCGATGCATGACGTGCCTGCTCCGGAGCTTCGGGATGGAGGCATCCTGGTGCGCACGGCTTTTTCCGCCATCAGCGCGGGGACCGAGAAAGCGACGGTTGAGGCTGGACGGAAATCGTTGCTGGGGAAAGCGCTGGCTCGTCCTGACCTGGTGAAGCAGGTGCTCGCGTATGCGCGATCGAACGGGGTGAACGCCGCTCGTCAAAAGGTGCAGGCCCGCCTGGAGACGCTTTCTGCGCTAGGCTACTCGTGCTCTGGCTTCGTGATAGAGGCAAGCGTGGATGGGTTCAGGCCGGGCGATCGCGTGGCGTGCGCCGGCGTGGGATACGCGAGCCATAGCGAAATTAACTTTGTGCCCGCAAACCTCGCGGTGCGCGTTCCTGACAATGTCAGCCTGCAGGCGGCTTCCCTGACAACGATCGGGGCCATCGCGGTGCATGGAGTTCGCCAGGCTAATGTCACTTTTGGCGAGACGGTGGCGGTCATTGGAGTGGGACTGGTGGGCGTTCTGACGATCCAGGTTCTGCGCGCTGCCGGTTGCCGCGTGATCGCAATTGATGTCTCGAGCGAGCGGGCTGCAAAGCGACGGAGTTGGGAGCCCACCTGGGGCTGAGCACCAACGATCCTGGCCTGGAGGGCTCCGTCACTTCTTTCTCACGCTATGGCGTGGATGCAGTCGTTGTGACCGCAGCGACGAAATCGGCCGAACCGCTGGAATTGGCGGCTAAGCTGTTACGAGACCGCGGCCGGATTTCGGTGGTGGGAGACGTTGGCATGGGCGTTTCTCGAGCCCAGATGTATCGCAAGGAGATCTCTTTATCGATGTCGCGATCCTATGGCCCTGGCCGCTACGATCCAGGCTATGAAGAAGGCGGCCACGATTATCCGATCGGCTTTGTGCGCTGGACAGAGAAGCGGAACATGGAGGCCTTTCTTGATCTGTTGTCCTCTGGCGCGATACAGGTGGACCCTTTGCTCGCACAAGTGTTTGCCGTGGAAAAGGGAGAAGAGGCATATGCCGCGGTAGAGGCCGGCGCATACACAGGAATTATTGATTACCATGCCCCCACGGACGGGCGCGCTATTGCCAAACCTTCAGTTGCGGTAGCCACGCCGCGTCCCAGAACAACGGGCAAGTTGCGCGTGGGATGTATCGGCGCGGGAGGCTTCGCGCGCGGCATCGTCTTTCCCCACCTTCGTTCCTCTCCCATCGTGGAGCTGGCTTCAGTTGCCACCAGCACAGGAGCAGCGGCCACTTCAGCGCAGAGCGGCTTCGGCTTTCAGACGGCGGAATCTCCGTCCGAACTGATCGCCAATCCCAATGTGGATGCGGCATTCATTCTAACCCGGCACGACAGCCATGCCGAGTACGTAAGGGCCGCTCTGGATGCGGGCAAGTGCGTTTTCGTGGAAAAGCCGCTGGCAGTCAACCGCGAACAGTTGGAGATAGTACGAACAGCGTACGCGAGGGCCTTGGCAGAAGGCCGGTCGCCGTTGCTGATGGTGGGATTTAATCGCCGATTTGCCCCGCTTACGGAGAAGGTGAGGAGCTTTTTCGCCGGACGCAGCGAGGCTATGCTGGTACATATCCGCTGCAACGCCGGCTTTATTCCGCGGGAAAGCTGGATCCAGGAGCCGGGCCAGGGGGGGCGCATCGTTGGCGAGCTCTGCCATTTTGTCGATTGGGCGCGGGCCGTCGTGGGTTGCCCGGTACGAACGGTAAGCGCGATCGTATTGCCGGATGCGGGTCGCTACAGCCACGATAATGTCAGCGTCACGATCGGGTTTGAGGATGGCTCGGTAGCTAATTTGCTATACGTTGCGAATGGCGACCGCACCGTGGGTAAGGAATATTTCGAAGTGTTCTGCGGAGGCGGAATCGCTCGTATCGACGATTTCAAAACCCTTGTTCTGTCACGCAACGGAAAGACGGAGACCGTGAAGGGTGGCCGCGACAAAGGCCATCGAAAGGAGCTGGAACTCACACTTGAGGCGATGAAGCAGGCTAAGAGTGCGCCGGTTGATTTTGAAGAGTTGGTTGAGGTGACGGCGGCTACTTTCGCCATTGAGGAAGCGATTAGAACGCAAAGAGTGGTATCACTCGACGCCGTGTAGTTTACTTAGTGAAGCATCCATTCGCCGAGCAAAAACCCGGTCGCCTTAGTGATGTGTGAGCTGGCGAACAATTAACTTAGGGAGTCGGAGACTCCCCTGGAGTTTTTTGAGTGTAATCGATCCTCATCACTATGGGATTATTTAAAAATCACGCTCAAGCTCCAGGCCTGGAACAACCGCGGTCAATGGGTATGCTTTGCGGGCTCCTCTTTATTATTTCCGTTCTACCGGTCGCGATCTTGCTGCCCCTGACGCCAACGAAGGTAGGAATCGCTTTGGTGGTTGGCTGGATTTTGCTGATTTGGGTTGCAATCGTCTTTGCCCGTCAGCAATTTCACTATCTCGCTCTACTGTGGGTCGCGTTTTACCCATACTGTTACTATCTCTTCTCCTATCCTGCCGAACGAGCGGCCTTCACGGTCGATCGTGCATTCATCGTCCTAGTAATAGTTGAATTATTTATTGGGTCGCGACGGGACACTGCGTCGCCGCTGCCGCGCGATATTCGAGTAAGCGCGTACCTTTGGGGCGTCTACTTACTTGTGTGCTCTATCTCTCTTGTGGGTCGCGCTCCGTCTGAAATTTTGTCTTCCTACCGTCTCCTGGTAGATGGGATGTTGATGCCTGCTCTATTTGGGTGGTATGCGATTCGATATTTTCCAGCGCTCAAGGATCTCCGAAAACTTCACTTGAGCGTCTCCATCCTGGGAATTGGTCTCTGTATCTCTGGGCTCGTTGAACTAATCACGGGGAAGGACCTGTTCCCGTGGCCTGGATCAGAGCCGCTATTCACTGAGACCCATCTCAGGCGAGCTGATGGGCCTTTTGAACTACAGATCGTACTGTCCCTGGTGGCCATCCTTTGTTTCTTCTTTATCCTCTACCTACGGCGGCTTATGCCGCAGGTTGTTTCCCCTGCGCGAGCATTGCTCCATAAGGCCGGCGCCCTGGCGTCATTCGTGGCAGCGCTGCTTCCGTTGGATCGCGGGCTTGTACTCGTTTTGATCCCAATAGCCGTGATTGATTCGTTTTCGAAGGAACGGTTGCTTCCGCGCCGAATTTGGGTGGCCGTTTTCGGGATCATCCTGTTGGCCGCTTTTGCCGCAAAGCTCCTGGATCCGCGGCTCTACGACGATCGAGTCTCCAACCCGGAAAATTTTTATCAGCGGGTTGCACAGCAGTCAGAAACGCTACAAGTTGTCCGTGAGTACCCGCTCTTCGGGGTGGGGTTGGGATTATACCCCGAGATGGTCGCCTCTGAACCACGTTTCATGGTGAGGTGGAAAGGCATCCAGTCTATGAGCGTTCCACACAATGTACTGATGACAATCCTCTCGGAAGAGGGCTTAGTCGGCTTACTGTTCTATGTTTTTGCGCAGGTCTTTTTCATTCGGGCGATGTGGAGGATTCGTAAGGCCCATCGAACCGGATGGCTCGCTTTTCTCTACTGCGTTCTCGCGTACCAGCTGACTGGCCTGGATTTTGGAACGGTTTATTACTCTGATGTCAATCTCTTTTATTTGTTTGTCCTCGGGGTTATATATCAGTTGCAAACCGGGAAGATTCGCGAACAAGAGCTCTCGAATAGACCATACGATAGCGTTCGGTCACTCATGCTAAGGTTCGACTGATCTGAACCTCCTACTCAGTAGTCGTGCGATCGTTCTGGCGAAGGGGGCATGCAATCTCAGTAGTGTCACAACAAGTAAATGAGCACTTTTAACCGATTCTCGATCACGGGCGGCGGGAGAGTCTGGACAACCCGCTCGCTCATTTCCAGGCAAGTAGGCGCAATGGCATTCGCTCTCGTTTGCTGCGTGATGTGCGCGTATTGTCCGCCTGCTCAATGCTTAGCTCGCCAGTCAACCAAGAGTGACGCAACTGGCTGCGACTATTCCAATCAGATGCACGAGAGTGATAAAGCTCTTTTGCTCCTGCGCCAAGCCCCTACGCGCTTTAGATTAATGTCCAGCCGGTATGTTGAAATGGTGCAGGCAGCGAGAGGCTATCACTGCACTGGAACTGTCTCTGTTGGATTCGACGGTTACCATTTTTTCCAGACCGGTAGCGGAGATGACCCCGGTATCGCTGAATTGATATCGACGCTTTCGCGTCTGACTGGGCTGCCTCTTGGATCCACTTACGACCTCACAATTACCTTCGTGGTTGCCGCGGGACTCTTCATCGGCTATGCAGGTCTTTGGAAGTTGTACCCCGAGCGACAGTTGCGCTGGATGGGTGTCGGTGTCTTTCTTTGCCTCGGGATTGCAGAGGCAAGAGAGGCTGACCAATATGTCTTTCAAATCTCCCCACTGATCGCAGGAGTTCCCTGGTTGATCTATTTCGCAATGCATCGAAGGCTTTATGCACTGACAACAAGTGCCGTCCTGCTTGCATTCTCTTGCTCATGGTGCGCATTGGTGAGAGCCGGAACCATTCCCGTTTGTTTGACCTTTCTGATTTCGATGTTCTTTCTTCGCAAGCATATTCAAAGACCGTTGATACCGTGGCTGCTTGTAATCTCGTCCCTTGTGCCTTCGATCTTTTTTGAAAAATCTATGATTGCGCGGCGGGATGCCGCCCTCGCCACGGTGGGCGCGGTCGCACTCGGCCCAGCTAGCCATTCGCTTTGGCCAACTGTCTACATAGGCCTGGGATTTATCCCTAACTCCGAAGTTTCGGAGTATAGAGACGGTGTTGCCGCCGATAAGATCAGGTCAATCGATCCGACCGCAGCTTACGAATCAGCAAGAGCTGGAGTCATCTTGAGACACGAAGTGTGGCGCATCCTTAAAACAAAACCTACCTTGGTCATGGGAGTTGTAGCGGCCAAAGTGAGCATCATTGTACTTCTTGGGGCGATTTTGCTTTATCCCGCACGCCGACTAATCTTCACTGAGAGTGCACTCGTTTGGTTGGATGTGGCATTTCTTTTGACGATGGGGATGAGCGCAATGAACGCGATCGTGGCTGTTCCCAGAGCTACCTACCTGCTTACGTTTTTATGCCTCGGGTTCCTTTATTCAGCCATAAAACTCTTAAGATCGCGGGGGCCAATCAATAGAGCAAACGCGGTTAACAATCGCAGCAGCGTAGTAAAACGAACATGAAAACCCTTGACCTATTACCCACCTTGGGCATTGTGAAAACCTTACTCAGCCTCTTCCACCTGTTCGCCTCCCAAAGGCTCGGCATAGTGACCTTCACAGTCGTCTGCTGTGTGGTTGTTGGCGGTTGTCCGCGGGCTTACTGTTTGGCTGGAATGGCAGCTGGGGCCGATGCGACAGACTGCCACCGCTCCGACCAGATGCACGATAGCGACAAAACTCTTATGCTCTGGAGTGAAGCCCCAACCCACTTCAGGTTGATGTCAAGCCGGTATGTAGAAATGGTGCAGGCCGCCAGGGGCTATCACTGTACTGGAACGGTAACCGTCGGATTCGACGGTTACCATTATTTCCAAACCGGTGCGGGAGATGACCCAGGAACCATGGAACTAATACCGACGCTTTCGCGTCTGACTGGCCGGACCATTGCATTCACTTACGACATCACGACTGCTTTAGCGATTGCCGCGGGAATCTTCATCGGCTATGCCGGATTTTGGAAATTATATCCCGATCGAGAGCTGCGATGGATAGGTGTGGGTGTATTTCTCTGCTTCGGCATTGCAGAAGCAGCAGTGGCTGATGAATATTTGTTTCAGGTCTCCCCACTGCTCGCAGGAATTCCATGGTTGATCTATTTTGCTATGGGCCGGAGGCTCTATGCACTGACGATCAGTGCAGTCTCGCTTGCGTTCGTTTGCTCGCTGTGCTCGCTGGCTCGAACCGGGACAGCTACCATTTGCATGACTTTCTTGATTGCGATGTTCGCTCTTCGCAGACGAGTTCAAAGACCTTGGGTACCGTGCCTGCTTCTGATTCTGGCCCTTGTTCCTTCGTTTATCCTAAAACGGTCCCTCATTGCACGAAGGGATACCGCGCTCGCCAGCATCGGAGAACCCGCGATCTCCAAGCAGGACCGCATGCTTTGGCATACGCTTTATATCGGTCTCGGGTTTATCCACAACTCTGAAGTTGCCGAGTATAGCGACGCTGTTGCCGCGGATAAGGTTCGATCAATCGATCCAACGGTCGCCTTCACGACAGGAAGGTATGAGACGATCCTTAGACAAGAAGTGTGGAGCATTGTCAGAAGAAAACCTTGGCTGGTGATAGGAATTCTAGGCGCGAAGGTCAGCATTGTTGTCCTTTTGGGCATGATTTTGCTTTACCCTGTTCGCCGACTGGTCTTTACTGAAAGCGCCCTCGTTTGGCTAGATGGAGCATTTCTTTTGGCTATGGGGATGAGCGCAATGAACGCAATCGTGGCGGTTCCCAGAGCTTCTTATCTGCTTACCTTTTTGTGCCTTGGATTCCTCTATTCAGCCATCAAACTATCGAGGGCGCTGACTCAATCAAGACTGAGCAAAGTGGCTGTGCTCGACGGCTAGTCCGGTTCAGTTCATCACCATTTTAAATCGGTGGTGAAAAGGCTCAAGTTTCCTTCTGGGAATTTCGACAGCATCGCGTCATCCACTCAGCAAAGACAGCTTGGTCACGCGATTGAATCGCCGAAGTGTGTCGCCTCCGTGCACAACTCTCGCGATTAACGATACTGGTTAGAATGTAAGGTGACTATGACTCTGACACCGTACAATGACGCCGCTATCCGGCATTGGACCCGTAACCCTTGCGGAGCGATCGACGGGCTCGATGAATTTAGCCTCGAATATTTTGCGGCGGTTGAGCGCTATCGATATGAAAGCTATGCTCCGTGGATGCGTAGCTTCGTCAATTTTGACGGCTACGCCGGGAGCAAGCTGCTCGAGGTCGGAGTAGGCCAAGGCACCGACCTGGTGCAGTTTGCCAGGGGCGGCACAGAAGTCCACGGAATAGATATCACGGCGCGCCACCTTGATCTGGCTGCGCAAAATTTTGCTTTACTTGGTTTGCGTTGCGATTTGCGCTACGCCACAGCGGCTGCCATGCCTTACGCGTCTGCCTGTTTTGACGTTGTCTATAGCTTCGGAGTCCTGCACCATACCGATGATATTGAACGCTGCATCGCGGAGTGCCACCGAGTCCTCAGACCCGGCGGCGAACTCATCCTTGGCGTCTACCACAAGTTCAGCTTGTTCCACGCCTACACGATTCTGGTGAATGGGATTTTGCGGGGTGGACTTTGGCGGCTTGGATACAAAGGTCTCATGTCGCGCATTGAGTCGGGTGCAGACGGGATTGAGATGACGCCCCTGGTTACGACGTACTCCAAACGCCAACTAGAAACACTCTTGCACAACTTCAGCGATGTGCAATTTGCCGTTCAACATCTTTCCGCAGCGGAATTCGGCGTTCTTGGGAAGCTTGTCCCAAGAACGATCCTGCAACGCGCGGCCAAGCGTGTTGGCTGGTACATCTTTGCGCGTGCAACCAAGTAGGCAGGGAATCTCGTTGCGAACCTGCACTATCGAAGGATAAACTTGACCGGTTAGGAGGCATGCATGCTGGTCAAGTTACAATCCGCGATTGCGCTGTTCACCAGCGGCTGCCTGGTCTGCGTGGCTTCTGTCCCGTCAAACGTAGGGTTTGTTGTCACCAACGGGGAGGCGCAGGTGGATGGCTCCGCCGTGCACGGCAACTCGACCCTGTTTCAGGGGAGTTTGGTGCAGGCGGCAAGTGCCCCATCAGACCTGATGTTCCCCGGTGGCTCCAACCTTCTTCTCCAGCCAGATTCGGCGGTTAAGGTATACCGGGGATACGCCGTTCTGCAAAGGGGAGTCGCAATTCAGCATGGATTCCACGGGTTGGTGGCGGATGGGCTGAAAATCTCTGCTCTGTCCCCTCAGAGCTCCATCGTGGTGGGGATGAAAGACGCGTCTCATCTAGAGGTAGCCGCCCGGGGCGGCGCCGCGGAGGTGCGCAACTCCGCAGGAGCGCTGGTGGCTCACCTCGAGCCGGGCAACGCCTTCACTTTTTCTGTTCAGGATGCCCAGCAATCTCCGTCCACACCGCCACCGACTCCCGTGTTTGGCATCGGTTCGCAAGCGACACAAATAACAGTGCGCGGCATTCTAAGGAAGGACCATGCGGGTCGCTACGGGCATTATCTGCTGACGGACATAGCCACAAAAACTACTCTGGAACTGCAAGGGCCGGGGCTGGATGACCTGGTAGGCGCCGCGGTCGAGGTCACGGGGAGCATTTACGATACAACGCCGGCAGAGGGTGCCACCAAAGTGCTGTCGGTGGCTGACATCCGCCAGATGCCTCTGAACGACATCCCTGGCGCCACGACTCCAGAAGCTGCTCCACCTACTGAGGCGGCGGCCCAGCCAACCCCCTCCGGCGACACGGCTCCAACAACGGAAGCCGGCGCCGAAATACCTGCGCAGCCGGGCACCACTCCTGCTTCAGCACCACCAGCCAGTGCCCCAGAGGAGACAACCCCTGCCCCGCCGCCGCTTGTCGTGCATAGTGACACTGCGAAGATCCTGGTCATCGTGGCGATTGCTGCAGGAGCCGCAGTCGGCGTTGCTCTTGGTTTGGGCGGCGGCAAATCCTCGACTGTAAGTCCGGAGTAGATACTTCGCACCGTCGTCAAAATCCCAGGCCGCTTCGCGATATGTCATCGTGAGGTGGCCGAAGCGCCAACGCTGCGTACGATTTCGGAAGTAGAAGAAAGCGTTCTGTGACGATCGGCGCTCCTGGAAAGAGATGCTCCAAATCTTGACGGGTAAGCAGGCGGATATTTTCCAGGGATTTTTTTACTTGCACGCGGCTCGGTCTGTTGAGCAATCCCCATAAGGTAAAGTAGCGGGTTACGACGTAGAAATTGAGGAGTCGTGGCCACCAATGGAGAAACAGCGTGCCAAGGTGCGGCTCGACGGGAAACCATTTGTTTGGAGTTTGACAGTAGAAAAAGTTCCCAACGCGACGCAGCTCCGAGGCGAAGCGTTGCATGTCCTTCCAATTCCCAACATGTTCAATCACTGAGTTTGAGAAAGCCACGTCAAACGACTTGTCGGCAAACTGGAGGTCGCGTCCGTCCCCGATGACGCATCTATCGTTTCCCATCTCCAGTTCTCGCGGGTCGTCGTTGAGCAGCGTGACCTCGTAGGGCAAGTGGAGCATCTGCCAGATCTGTGGTGTTCCGCCAACATCCAATATGGTGCGGCAAACAGTCGGTGGAAAGGCGGAACAAAAAACCTGGAGCCGCTGCTTACGAAAGCGTTCCATGAAGAAGAGTGCGATTCGCGAATACTTCATTTATTTCCGCTCTTGCTTAGGTGCCAACCAGCCGCCGCACAGAAACTCGGATGGCTGAGGATTCCGTCAGTTCGACTAGCCCTGAGTAAATTCGTCAAGACCCTGACGGAACTACAGATCCCTCCACTCCGGTCGAGATGACAAGGAAGGATTGGGTTCGTCAGTTGCATTTGCTCCCTCCTCATCATTTCTCCGAAAGGCTAATACAACCCACTCGTCATCCCGACCGAAGCGGCTCGGAGCCGAGAGGTCGGCGGTTTACTTCCCGGGCCGCTGCCATTGCCAGCAGTAAGATCGGCCATGCCCCGACAGCGGGGCGCGAAAAGGGATAGTCGAAACCTGCATGGGTAAAGACCGCGAGTACGCCGATGCCCCAGATCGATCTCAGCGCAGGCCTCACTCCCCACACAACCATCGAGAGTATCGCGATCCCCACCGGCAAGCCGCCCTCTGCGGTCCACTGCAGCCAGTCGGTATGCGCCTGGTTGACGAGCGGTCCTGGATCGAAGGTGGCGAACGCGGGGTAAACCGCAGGCCAACAGCCCAAGCCCCAACCAGCCAAGGGACGCGCCGCGATCATGTGCAACGTGGAGCGGGCGAACTGCAGCCGGCCTGCAGTTAAGGCTTCCGCATAGAACCGCTGCGATGCTGTTTCAAAACCCACGATCAACGTGAGCACTACGGTCGCTCCGACTAGCAGGAATGCGTTTCGCGCAGCGATCGACCGGCGCCGATGCAAAAGAATCAAGACACCGAGAACCTCTGCAACGGCAATCACCAGCCCACCGCGCGAAGCGCTGACCACCATACTGGTAAGCAATAGGGCCGAAATTCCCAGCATGGTGTATGATCGGGCGGCTCCGGTGAGCGCCAGCCAGAGCGCTATCGGGAGCAGCGTCTCGATGAAGACGGCAAAGTGGGTGTGATACACAATCGGTCCCATCACGAACTCGTGATAGCCGCTTGGGAAGAGACCATAGACCTTTCCCGGCGACAGATATACCTGGAGAATCGCCTCCACCGAAACCAGAAAGCCAAACCACACTACGGCGATACGCATGCTCCGGGACACGACTTCTTCCCGCAGCAGAGCAACACCGGCATAGTACAGAGCGGCCCAGGTCAGCCACTGGACCGTTGCGCGCTCCGTGGCAAAGCGATTTGTGGTCAGGCCGGTGATCAGTTGCATGCATCCCCACGCCACGATGAAACCTAGAGCATAGAGGGGGAAAAGTGTTCCTGCAGCAGGCACCCTTCCCTGCATTCCGGCGATCCCCGCGATCAGAAGGACCGCAATTTCGAAGAGCGCTATCGGCCAGTAGGCTGGAATCCAGAGGGTCAGCGTTGCAGCGCACAACGCTATCAACAGAAACAGTGCAAGTGGCGTTTTTTGCATGGGCTAGGAGGCAGCCAGCGATTCGGCGGCCGGCGCCATCGGAGCACCGGTTCCCTCGATGTATTCCTTCCACCAAAGAGCGAAATTCAGCAGAAACCAGGTATCCCGCGCGTTGCCGGCATTGATCAGCTTCCTAACCGCGGCTTCCTCAAGAAAGTCCGTCTTGTGGCAGAATGCATTGAGTTCCCGCCGCGCGAATTCGCCGAATGGACCCGAGAACCAGTCTCGAAGGGGTACGCCAAAACCTTGTTTCCGACGGTCGATAATGTCGTCTGGGATCAAGCCTCGCACCGCCTTCTTGAGAATGTGTTTCGATTCGTCGCCACGGGTGATCACCCCTTCAGGGATGCTCATCGCCAGCGCCACAAACTTGTGGTCGAGAAACGGAACCCTGGTCTCCAGGCCGGCGCCCATTCCCATCTTATCGAGGCGCATGAGCAGCAGTTCCGGCAAACGCAGGTTGAGATCGACATAGGTCATCCATTTCACCGGCGTTTTTTCCCACGCTTTGCCCATGAATCGTTCGTGGATCGGACGGATAGCGTTCCAAGAACTCTCGCCTCGTAGTGCCTGCCGCAGTCGCGGCCCCAGCAATTCCAACTTGGCGCGCTGCGAAAAGGCCTCGGCGCCACCCCAGAAAACCGGCAGACCTTCGCTCCCCCGCCGCAGGAACTCATAGGGCATGCCCTGAGCTTTGCCCAGCGCCCGCAGCGCATGCAGACCAAGTTTCTTGATCACACGAGGTACAGGATAAGCATTCCAGCGAGTCAGCTGCAGGATCTGCTTCCAGCTCCGGTAACCCCAAAAGAGCTCGTCCGACCCCTCACCTGCCTGGGAAACCACGACTCCGTGGTCACGCGCCAGCCGGGATAGAAAATACACCGGCATACACACGGGGTCGGCGATGGGCTCATCCTGTAGTTGAATCATGCGCGGCAGAAAGTCGAGGAAGTCCTGCTGGGTGAGAGTGCGCTGATGGTGGTCTGCGCCAATACCGGCGGCGAACCACCTCGCCAGCGGTAGTTCACTTTCGCATCCTACGTAGTCCCGGTCGTAGCCGACGGAAAAGGTGCTCACCTGGCCTGCGGAGCATTCCGAGAAAAGTGCAGCGTTGGTGCTTGAGTCTATGCCGCCGGAAAGAAACACCCCTACAGGGACGTCGCTGACGGTGCGCAGTGCCACGCTCGCGCGCAATTCCGTCATCAGGCGTTCCGCAATCTCCTCCTCGGAGACTCCAGTCAGCGGGGTTGTGTGGTCCAGAACGTCCCAGTAGCGTTCTTCGCGACACTGACCGTCTGCATCCACAGTCAAATATGTACCCGGCGGCAGCTTGTGGATGCCCGCGAACAACGTGTCCGGCGCCGGCGTCGTCAGGAAGGACAGGTAGTGAAAGAGCGCTTCTTCATTGACCGCACGAGCCTGTTGGGGGTCTTGAAGCAGGGCCTTGATTTCCGACGCGAAGGTGATGCGCCCGTGATGGATACTGTAATAGAGCGGCTTAACACCTATCCGGTCGCGAATAAGCCAGAGCCGGTGGGCCCTGGTGTCCCAAAGAGCGATGGCAAACATGCCACGAAATTTTTCGAGGCATGCGATACCCCACTCCTCAAAGGCGCGCAGGATGACTTCTGTGTCGGAATGATCTGTCCTCCAGGGACGCCGGTCACGTTCTTCGAGTTCGCGCCTAATGTCGGCGTGGTTATAAATTTCACCGTTGAAGACGATCTGGAGAGAGCCTTCGTCATTACTCATGGGCTGCGACGCAGAGCTGGATAGGTCAATAATGGAAAGACGCCGATGGGCGAGCCCCACCCGCCGATCGATAGAGATCCAGAGACCTTCACCGTCAGGGCCGCGGTGAAACATTGTGTCTCGCATGCGAGCAAGATATTCCGCGGTTACATGTAGATTGCTATTTTTGAAGGCTAGTACGCCGGAAATGCCACACATCGTAGATACCGAGCTTATACCCTGCTACCAGGATCTGTTATGCGCGAAATGACGGAGCAGGCAATCCGGGAGTTTTGGGACGCTCATCCGTGCGGTGAAGGACTGGTCGGTGGGCTCGAAGCGGATTATGAGGCCTTTTTTCAGCGCTACGACGCATTTCGCTATCACATCGAAGGGCACATCCTTGCGCGCCTGAATGCGATCGATTTCAAGAACAAACGCGTACTCGAAATTGGTCTCGGGCAAGGCGCTGATTCCGAACAGATTATCCGCCGTGGGGCCATCTGGTCAGGTCTGGATGTCTCGACCGAGTCGGTGAGCCGCGTTGCCGCCAGGTTAAAGCTGAGGGGGCTGCCTTATGACAGGCTTGCGTGGGGCAGCGCCTTGTCTATGCCATTCGACGAAAACACATTTGATATGGTCTACGCGCACGGGGTGCTCCATCACATCCCCAATATTCTAGGGGCGCAACAAGAGATTGCGCGCGTTTTGAAGCCCGGTGGCATGCTGGTTGCCATGCTGTATGCGCGCCGTTCGCTAAACTACCAATTTTCGATTTCGGTTGTTCGACGCCTGAGCCTCGCCATTCTCTATATGGCCCGAGCAAAAGGGACCGGGATCGTCGCCGGCCATCTGGAGAACGCAAAAAGGATGGGCTTGCGGAAATACCTACGGATGTCCGAGTTCATCCACACAAATACAGACGGGCCATCAAACCCGTACAGCAAAATTTATGATCTGACCACTGTAGACAGAGACTTTCCTGCTTTCCGGCGCGTGAAGAGCTACCAGGATCATATGCATGCCCCCCCACTGCCCGTATCCTGTCTAAAGCCGCTTGCAGGTGTGATGGGCTGGCATCTCTGGCTGCATTTAATCTCGCGCAAGACGTAGGTGGGCATTCACATGGGCACTGACCGCATGAAGATCATGAGCATTGTCGGCGCGCGGCCGAACATGATGAAGATTGCCCCGCTGATGGCGGAGTTGCGCCTGCATCGCGAGATCGAGCCCATCCTTGTACATACCGGACAGCACTACGACTACTCCATGTCGCAGGTCTTTTTCGACCAGTTGCGGCTACCCCAGCCGGATTACAACCTCGGAGTTGGGTCAGGCAAGCACTACGAGCAAACGGCGGAGATCATGCGGAGGTTTGGCGATCTGGTCGAACAGGACCGCCCGGATATGGTGGTGGTGGCGGGCGATGTGAACTCCACCCTCGCGTGCGCCCAGGTGGCCGCACGGGAAAGAATCCCGGTCGCCCACGTCGAAGCAGGCTTACGCAGCTTTGACCGCAGCATGCCGGAGGAACTGAACCGCATCCTCACCGACACCCTCTCGGACCTGCTCTTCACCACCGAAGAGAGCGCCCATTTGCATCTGGCCAACGAAGGCGTTGCCCCGGAAAAGGTGTTCTTCGTGGGCAATTTGATGATCGATTCGCTGGTAGCGGCGTTGAAGCAGCCGCGGGCGTCCTCATTGCGCGCCGAACTGGGCCTTCACCCGCGCACCTATTCCGTCCTGACCCTGCATCGGCCGGGGAATGTCGATGACCCGCACCAGCTGGCGCCTACCCTCGACGCCATCGCACAGCTCGCGCAGCGGGTTCCCGTGGTATTCCCGGCGCATCCCAGGACCGCTGCCAACATCGCGGCAGCCGGCATCAGGACAGTCAAAACCTGGCAGGGCGGCGCCATTCGCGAACCTGCTCTGTGGATGATGCCTCCGGCCTCTTATCTTGATTTTCTAGACCTGATGCAACATGCGGTCATGGTCATCACCGATTCCGGCGGCGTACAGGAAGAAACGACCTACCTCGGCATCCCCTGCCTGACCTACCGCAACAACACCGAGCGGCCGGTTACGGTTTCCATGGGGACCAATAGGGTAGTGGGTTGCGATCCCCAGCGCCTGCTCGACACCGCGCTCGAAGTGCTCGACAAACCCAGCCCGCCCTTCACTGTTCCGCCGCTTTGGGATGGCCAGACGGCCCCGAGGATTGTGCGAATTCTCAAAGAGGCTTGGGAACGCAGTCTGGACTACCACGCGGAGCGCGTGCCTCTTTGAACCATTGGCCGCAGGCGCCGACCGACTTGCCGCGGGCGCTGAACGATTTGCCGCAGGCGATCGAAAAGCTCCGGGCGTGGATCGAGGGCAGGGTGTTTGCGGGATACGATCCATTTGATTTATTGAACTCGCCCTATTTCGCCAAGTCCTGGACGCGCAAGACCCTGCCGGCGGTTCTCATCCTTCAGAATGGTAAGCGCTTTACCGGCCTGCGCCTCCGCCAGGCACTGAAGGTACCGCCAAGTCGTAATCCCAAGGCGCTGGGACTGTGCCTCTCGGCCTATTGCGACCTGGCTCGGGCCGGTTACGAGGTGGCCGCGCAGGCTGCCTGGCTGAAGGGTGAGCTGATCCGGCTGCGTTCTCCGAATGAAGCCGAACATTGCTGGGGATACGACTGGGATTACGTCTCACTTCGCGGTTCGCGGCTGCAGGCGTTTGCTCCTAATGCAATTGCGTCCTATTTCTGCGGGGTCGCGATGCTCCAGATGCACTCGGTCTTCGACGACCAGGAGGCTTTGCAGATTGCCCAATCCGTGGCCAGGTTCTTTGCCGGCCGGCTGCAGCGTTCCTTTGAGTCTGCCAACGAATTATGTTTCAGCTACACGCCCAACGACCACACGCTGATTTACAACAGCAGTGCCCTGGTGGCCGCATTTCTCGCCCGCATCGGTGGTGAGGAGTATCTGGCCCTTTCTCGCAAAGCAATGGTCTTTCTCCAAAGGCGCCAGTTGCCCAATGGAGGGTGGTACTACGGGGAGCGTCGCCGGCAGCGCTGGATCGACAGCTTCCATACCTCCTACAACATCTGCGCGTTGCTCGATTACCAGATGGCCACCGGCGACCGTAGTTTTGACGAATCGATCCAGCGAGGACATCGCTACTACCGGGCTACCTTTTTTACGGCCGAAGGAGCGCCCAGATACTTCCACAACCGGACGTTCCCCATCGACATCCACGCCTGTGCACAGGCGATTCTGCACTTCGCTGCGTTTCAGGAGGAGGCAAAGACCCTGGAGTGGACGCTGCGCAATATGGCGGCTCCTGACGGCTCTTTCTACTACCAGCGCCACCGCTTCTGGACGAACCGCACCCCCTACATGCGCTGGGGGCAGGCGTGGATGCTGCACGCTCTTGCCCGCCAATTGCTGCTTGCGATGGGGACAAAGTGATGACAAATTCGTTAGAACTGCCCGCTTGGTGCGTGCTTTATGATTCGTGAAGCACCATGCGCATCTGGATCGATCTGGACAATTCGCCGCACGCCCACTTCTTTCCTCCCATCATCGAGAGGCTCGAAGAAGCCGGCTACGACATCCTGCTGACCGCCCGGCGTTTCGGGCAGGTGGAAGAGATCGCGCAATCCCATGGCCTGCACTACAAAGTGATTGGCCGCCACCGCACCCCTCACTTTTTCTTTACCCGGGCCACCGCCACTATCGTCCGCGGCCTCAGGTTGGCTTCGTACGGCCGCAAAAGCCGGCCTGACATGGCCGTGAATCACGGTTCCCGGGCCCAGGTGATCGCAGCCTGGTTGTTACGCATTCCCGTGATGACCATCTACGATTACGAATTCGTCTACTCCGAACTCTTCTCGGCGATGGCGACCAAGCTCCTTCTGCCAGAGACTATCCCTAACGCCACTCTGCAGCGTCAGCACATCAACATGAAGAAGGTGCTGCGCTACCCCGGCTTCAAGGAAAATGTCTACCTCAGCGGCTGGCACACTTCCCCAGGCATCGTGGAGGAGCTCCAACTCGATCCCCGCCGACTCATTATCACTGTCCGGCCGCCGGCTACCTGGGCCCACTACCAGGATCCTTTTTCCGAAGTCCTCTTCGAGGCCCTCGTGGAGCGTTTACGCGGCGATCAGGATGCACAAGTTGTGGTGCTTCCTCGAACCCAGGAGCAGGGCGAACGGATGAAAAGCTACTACGGCATGCGCACCGCCCCATTCTTTGTCTCCGATAAATCGGTGGACGCACTGAGCCTTATGGCGCATTCCGACGCGGTTTTGAGCGGCGGCGGCACCATGGCCCGGGAAGCGGCCATCCTGGGAACGCCGGCCTACAGCCTGTTTGCCGGCAAACCTGGCGCCGTCGACGCGGCACTGGAGCGCGACGGCAAGCTCACCATCTTGAGAAAAATTTCAGAAATTCAGAACCTGCGCTTCGTCAAAGCCCCCTGCGCCTTCCGCTCCAATAGCGCCGACGCCAGAACAGGCGAGGTCATCCTGCAACACATAATTGCGCTGGGAAGCTAGCCTACCTGTAAGATTTCAAAGAAAAACGTATGAGGCACTTATTGTGAGGCGATTCATCGGGTTTATGTTTTTGGCGACGAGTCTGTCTCTCGTTGCCCAGGATCAGAGCGGCACCTGGCAACCGGATCTGACCCGCTTGCAGACCTATACCTCGCATCGCGCATCGAGTGCCGACCCCACCGGAGCCAATGCGGATGCGCGTCGTGTCGAGCCCGGCGCGTCGCTTACTTTGCTTGACACCGACGGACCAGGGAAGCTTTCGCACCTGTGGTTCACCATCGCCAGCGACGAGCCCTACCATCTGAAGCGGATCGTGCTGCGCATCTATTGGGATGGCGAGACCACGCCCAGCGTGGAAGCTCCGATCGGCGACTTTTTCGGCCTGGGACTGGGGGACTACTACTCCTGGCAGTCTGAGTTGCTGTCGGTGGGCAGCGAGAATAGTCTCAATAGCTTTTTTCCCATGCCCTTCCAGAAGCACGCCAAGGTCACCATCACCAACGAAGGCAAAATGCCGATCGGCAGCTTCTACTACAACATCGACTACCAGACTGACTCGCATCCGCTCCCCAGCGGCACCCTGTATTTCCACGCGCAGTATCACCAGGCGCAGCCCAACCACGGGTGGACGAATAACTGGACCAGCAACGGCGACCCCCTGGTGGATGACAAGCGAAACCTCAACGGCGAAGACAATTACGTGTGGATGCAGGCCAAGGGCAGTGGCCAGTTTGTGGGTGTCACCATGTCGGTCATGCAAAACCAGGATGGTTGGTGGGGCGAGGGCGATGACATGTTCTTTGTCGACGACGACTCTACCCCCGCGATCACCGGCACCGGTTCGGAAGACTACTTCCTGGGGGCGTGGGATTTTGGCGGCAAGCCGTTTTCCTATCAGCTCTATGGGGCTCCAGTGGTGGGGCCGGAATTGGCTGGAAGCCGCTCGAGCGTGTACCGTTTTCACCTCGACGCTCCCATCCCCTTCCGCCGATCCTTCAAAGCCACGATCGAGCACGGCAGCGCCAATCATCGTTCGGACAATTTCTACTCCGTCGCCTACTGGTATCAAACGGAGCCGCACGCCGCCTTTACTCCGCTGCCCGCAGTGGATCAGCGGCTGCCGGTGGTGCAACAGGTGGGCGGACCGGGAAATGCTACTGCGGTCAGCGGTCCCGCGAGCACCACTCCAAAGCCGGCGCCCCCAGCGCCAGCAACGACGACGCCGAGGTAGCGGATTTGCCACGGGTGCTTCGATTGCTGGCCGGGGAACTCTCGATCTTACGATTAGCGCCGGATGCGGCCCTGCCCGCATGGTTAACGTGGGCGCCGAATCCACTGGTGTCGGTCACCCGCACCCGGCATGAGCTGTCGATCGTCTGCCCCGCCTCCGCAGTCCCGGAAACCGTTCTGTGCGAACCGGGATGGAGGGCGTTTACCATCGAAGGCAAACTGGAGCTTTCGGCAGTCGGAGTGTTATCGGGAATTCTTGATCCGCTGGCCGAGGCCGGCATCAGCATCCTGGCCTTCTCCACCTTCGACACCGATTATGTGTTGGTGCGCGAAGCCAGGCTCGAGGCAGCCAAGGCCGCGCTCAGCCCGCATTTCACCTTAATTGAGTGAAGATCAAGTGAGGCTCGATGGCAGATAAACCCAGCTACCAGCGCTTTCGCCCGCTTGAGATCGGGCGGGCGTTTCCAGAAACAGCGGAAACACTTCTGCTCGACACCTATCTGACCAACGAAGAGGGTGCCAGTGCACGCGTCTTCCGCGTCTATCGCGAGACGCCGGCCCATTATCATGTGGGCTCTGACGAGTATCTCTACGTTTTGTCCGGCAGAGGAACGTTCTGGATGGGCGACTCTTCGAATGGAGCCGAGTTCACAGCCGGGGATCTGCTCTTTTTCAAGCGCCGCATCGTGCATGCGTTGCCAGCGATTCTTGAGGGGCCGGTGATCTTTCTTGCGATTGATGCGCCGCGGCGCGACCCCAAGGACATCATCTTTGTAAATCCCGCAGATGGCACGCCGGAGAGCTTCGTGCGCGGCTATTAGGGTCGTTGACAGCGTCGAGTAAATGTTTTCTCATAGCGCTTGCTTTTGACATCCCTGCGAGGATCAACATGCAACGACGCAGCTTTCTGAAGACCAGCATGATGGCCGGCTCGGCCTTCCTCTTTTCGCGGGGCGCTGCCAACGCAGCGACTGGCTCGGCTGACGCCACCATCGAGATCATCGTCGATGAGCCACTGGGGACCATCTCGCCCTTGATCTACAGCCACTTCACGGAAGAACTGGGTGCGGTGATTTACGACGGCGTATGGGTTGGGGAGAAGTCAAAGATTCCCAATACCGATGGCATTCGCACCGCGCTCGTCGAAAAGATGCGGCAGATCAAGGCGCCCGCGGTCCGATGGCCCGGCGGCTGCTTCGCTGACAGTTACGATTGGCGTGACGGCGTTGGGCCCAAGGACAGGCGCCCCCGCCGCACCGACTTCTGGGTCGACGATCCGGACTCAAAAGGTCTGCCGAACAAAGGCTTGCCCAGTTACGATCCCAATCAGTTCGGCACCGACGAGTTTGTTCGCTTCTGCAAGCTCTCGGGTGCGGAGCCCTACCTGGCAGCGAATGTGCGCAGCCTGAATGCCTATACCTTCGACCAGTGGATCGAGTACTGCAACTCACCCGCCGGCAGCACCACATGGTCTGACGTACGTGCCGCCAGCGGATCGCCCGAGCCCTATAACGTGCGCTACTGGGGAGTGGGCAATGAGAGCTGGGGCTGCGGGGGGCAATTCACACCTGAGGAATATGCCAGCGAATACCGTCGCTACCAGGCGTGGCTGCCTCGCTATGGCCTTGATCTGAAGCTGGTAGCCTCCGGGCCCAACCAGGATGACGTGGATTGGACCACGCGCTTCTTCGAGAACATTTTTACGCCCGGCCGTAAGATCAAGCCGCCCTTCGGCTGGTCGATGCATTACTACACTGACCTGCCGGAGGCGCTCAAGTTCACTGCGGCCGATGTCTATCCCGGTTACGAACTGGCCAACCGTATGGAAAAGATTATGCTCGACCATTGGACCGCGATGGGCGTCTACGACAAAGAGCACCTGGTGAAGCTGGTGGTCGACGAGTATGGCCCCTGGTATCGATTCAGCGAGACGAAGCTCGACCCGACCCATGTGCTAGGCCAGCAGCTCACCGTCCGCGATGCCATCATGACCGCACTCACCCTGGACACGTTCAACCGCAATCCCGAGAAGGTCGCAATGGCGGCCTGCGCCCAGCTGATCAACTGCATCGATTCCCTTTTCCTCTCGCACGAGGATCACTTCATCACCACGCCGACCTTCCACGTATTCGATATGTATAAGGCGCACCAGGGCGGGCAGGCGGTGCGGGTGCAGTTCTCCGCGCCGGATGTCACTTTTCCCCGGACCACGGTGAAAAAGCAGCTCAGCTCGGTGGGCGACGAAGCGGCGGTGGGTGGCCCGGAGTCGCGGCTGTGGGGGCTGAACGGCTCAGCGTCGGTAACCGGCAAGATGCTGACCCTGACGGTGGTCAACCCTCACTTGACCGAGGCGCGGGAGACGCAGATTCTTCTGCGCGGCGATGCCAGTGCTGCTTCCGTGGAGGCGGACGTGCTAGGGGGCGAAGACGTCCACAACCACAATACCTTCGAGCAACCGGATGCGGTGAAACTCAGGAAAGCAACGGCCACAGTTTCCGGCAAGTCTGTGCAGGTTACACTTCCCCCCTCCTCCGTGACGCGTTTGGGGATTACCCTTAGTTAGGGATGCCGTTGTTCACGAGACCGGGCTGTTGGTTGTGCATGCTGTGGGCATTTCTCCCGTTGCATGCACAGCAGGACTCTGCCGCTCAGGCGTTGGACCTGATGCGAGCGGGCCACTTCCATGATGCTGAAGTCTTGTTGCGCCAGTTGGAAAGCCGCTACCCCGGCAATGCCGCGATTCACAGCAACCTCGGGGTGGCGCTTGCGCAGCAGGAGCAATACGAGCCGGCGATTGCCGAATATCGCAAGTCGCTGGCGCTCAACCCAAAGCAGCCCGAAGTCTCGTTCGACCTGGGCGTTGCCGAGTTCAAGCAGGGTCATTTCAGACTTGCGATCCCGGCCTTCAAAGCAGACACGGCAGATCCCCGCAGCGCTGTCCTGCTGGGTATGAGCTACTACGGTTTGCGCGAGTACGGGTCAGCCAACCCTTATTTGCAGAAGGCAAGCGCGAGTGACCCGAGCAACCTGGAGCTGCATCACGTCCTAGCCCAAAGTTGCTTGTGGAGCAAGCAATACGACTGTGCTTTCGCGGAGTTCAAGAGCATCCTGGCCGCCAACCCCGACGCGGTACAAGCACATATGCTGCTCGCGGAAGCACTGGACGGAATGGGGAAAACAGAGGATGCGATCGAGGAGCTTAAGAACGCCGCAGCGATTTCATTCAAAGAGCCAGTTCTTCACTTCGAGTTGGGGTACCTCTACTTCAAGAAGGGCGACTACGATAAGGCGTTGCCTGAATTGCAGCAAGAGGTTGACAACAATCCGGGTTATGCCCAGGCCTATCTCTACCTGGGCGATATTGCGCTGCGCAGGAATGACAACGAGCAGGCTGAATCGCTGTTGACGAAGGCGATGCAACTACAGAATGACCTAAGGCTCGCGTACTTTGATATGGGCCGCATTTATGCGGATCAGTCGAAGAACCCGGAAGCCATCGCTGCCTTTGAGCATGCGGTCAAGCTGGATCCTTCCCAGCCAGACGCGCACTATCGCCTGGCGCGCCTCTACACCCAGGTTGGTCAAAAGCAGAAGGCTGCTGCGGAATTTGCCAAAACGAAAGAGCTACACAGCAAAACCGATGACTCGCTGATCCAGAAAGTCTCCGGCGGCCAGCCGTGAGTATCTCGCGGCGTGACTTTCTATGGATGACGGCGGCATCGACGCTGGCTCTTGGCCAGGGAATAACGACGCGCAACGTCAAGCCCACACCGCGCGGCAAGCCTTCCGGCATTCCGTTCCTGGCCCGCTTCACGGATGTTGCCGCGCAAGCGGGGCTTACGTTTCCCGTGATTTATGGCGGGCTCACTCATAAGAATTACATCGTCGAGACCGTGGGATGCGGAGTCGCTTTTCTGGACTACGACAATGATGGATGGCTCGACATCTTTGTTCTTTGCGGAACCCGCATGGAAGAACCGGTGGCAAATTCAAGCAATCGCCTATACAAGAACAATCGGGACGGAACGTTCAGCGATGTCACCGAGAAAGCCGGCCTGGTGCGCACGGGCTGGGCGAGCGGCGTCACCGTTGGTGATTACAACAATGATGGTTTCGACGATATCTTCATCACCTACTACGGCCAGAACGTTCTCTACCGCAACAACGGAGACGGCACCTTTACCGATGTGACCCAACAGGCCGGTCTGCTCTACGAAGGCAACACCCGATGGGGGTCGGGATGTACCTTCCTGGACTATGATCGCGACGGGCACCTGGACTTGTTCGTCGCGAACTATGTCGATCTGCACCTGGAGCGGTTACCGAAGCCGGGGGCGAACCCATATTGCAACTTCAAGGGAGTCGCGGTGAACTGTGGCCCACGGGGCTTACCCATGCCGCGCAACTACCTCTACCGCAACCGGGGAGACGGCACATTTGGCGATGTGTCTCAGGAAACCGACATCGCCAAGGCGCAGCGCACGTATTCCATGACAACGGTAGCTGCTGACTTTGGCAATGATGGCTGGAGCGATATCTACGTGGCTTCCGACTCCACGCCGAGTCTTCTGTTTCAAAACAAACGGAATGGAACCTTTAGCGAGGATGGGGCCGAGCAGGGTATCGCGTTCAGTGCCGACGGCGCCGAGCAAGCCGGTATGGGCATAGCAGTGGGCGATTACAACCTGGATGGGAAGCTCGACATATTCAAAACGCATTTTTCCGACGACACCAATGTGCTCTATCGCAACGACGGCGCAGCCGGATTCTCTGACGTGACTATCCCTGCTGGATTCGGGGTGGAGACGCGGTACATCTGCTGGGGCACCGGCTTTGCCGATTTCGACAATGATGGCTGGCCAGATCTTGCGGTGGTGACGGGGTCTGTCTACCCTGAGGTGGAAGCCCAGTTCGCCGAGTACCCGTTGAAGTCGCCACGATTCATTTTTCGTAATCTTGGCAATGGCAAATTCGAAGAATTGCTGGAAGAGGCAGGTCCGGGGATTGCGGCGGCCCATTGCAGCCGCGGCTGTGCTTTTGGCGATTTTGACAACGATGGCGACGTCGACATGGTGGTCGTCAACCTGAATGAACCTCCGTCGCTATTACGCAATGACGTGACGGGAAATCACAACTGGCTAAAGGTTCTATTAGTGGGCACCAAATCCAATCGCAGCGCCATTGGCTCGCGGGTGCTGGCCAGCTACGGGGGCAAAGTACAGGCGCAGGCAGTGATGGCGCAATCGAGCTTCTACTCTGTAAATGATCGCCGTCTGCACTTCGGCCTGGGCGCTAACGGCCATGCTGATCTTGAGATCCATTGGACAAACGGCCTGATCGAGCGCTTTTCGACCGTTGCGGCGAATCAGCTGGTGACCATCACTGAAGGGCGCGGCCTGGCAAAGTCGGCTCTACGGAAATAGTCCTTTGCTTCCTCCGGAGCGAACCGCGTGGACAGATCTGCGGTTCGCTCCGGAGGGATTTGTTGTCAGAAGTGGAACTTGCCTCCGAGTTGCAGGGTGCGAGGGTCGTAAGCGGTAGTGACCTGGCCGAAATTTCCGTCTCCGGAATTCAGGTCGAGGTTGTTGAATTGCGTGTGGTTGAAGACGTTGAAGTACTCGAACCGTAGTTCGAGACTCGGTCCTCCCTCCTTGAGCGGAATGCTTTTGAACAGAGACCAGTTGAAGTTCACCAGCCCCGGTCCAACCACCGCATCTTTGCCGGCATTGCCAAAGCCTTGGTTGGGGCCGCCATCCCAGGGAGCGACCGGAGCGGCAAAGGACGATGCGCTGAAATACGCTAGCCGCTTTTTGGGATAGGTAACCGGCGCCACCAGGTTAGGACGGTTCTCGATATTCCCGCCACCGAGACCAAGCACGTCCGTACCCGTATATTGCACGTACTGCGGCGTACCTGCCTGCCACACCGTCACTCCGGAAAATTGCCAGCCTCCCAGAGCGGTCCGCTCCAGCAGGTTAGACGAGTGCTCAAAGAACGGCAGGGTGTAGATGTAGTTCACATTGAGGATATGACGACGGTCGAGCGCCCCCGAGCCACGGTCATACTTGGCGTCAAATGGATTCGAGATCGAGTTGAGATCGTAACTGACCTCATCGATCTCGTGAGAATAGGTGTAGGCAAATTGGGTCGTGAGCCCGTGCCGATTTTCCATGCGGACACCGATCTGCAGGGAGTTGTAATTGGAATTCGTCTCATTCTCCTCCTGCTGAATGGAGCTGAAGCCGGGGAAGATACGATACAGGTTGGCATTCAACGTGCCGTTGGAAACGCCCTGACGGAGGTCGTAGGGATTGGCGGCATTGTTGGGATCGGTCAACGGCAATGTGTTAATTGCCCGATCGTCGCTCTGGTCCCAGGCGATGTTCCCGGCGTACTGCACCACGCCAACGATCGCCGGCGCCAATTGTCTCTGGATGCCGAAGCTGAAATTCGCTATGCCGGGCGGCGAGTAGTTGTACTTGAGATTGAACAGACTGGATGGAAACGTCTGCGAGGTTGTCTGTCCCGTCAAGGCGCTGGTATTGGGGTTGGAGAAGTAAACGTTGGTGGCGGTAGGTTGATAGGCAAAGGGCGGATTCAAAGCTGCGTTGTAGACATCGTTGCCTTGCACACGCTCAAAGAACATGCCGAAGCCGCCGCGAACCACCGTCTTTCCATCTCCGAAGAGGTCGTAAGCAAAGCCCAGTCTCGGCTCCCAGGTGTTGTACTTGTTCTGCACGTTGCCACGTGGAAAGCCAGCCACACCGGCCAGCTTGATGCCGTTGAGATAAAACAGATTTCCGTTGAACGGTGTAAGGGTCGCTGGGTCCAGCGTGCCCGCGGCAGTCACGGGATTCCCCGCGGCCGTGCTGTAGTAAGCAGGCACGAAGTTTGAGAACTCGTTATAGCGCTCATAGGCGTGCGGCAAGCCGTCATAACGGAGGCCGATATTGAGCGTCAGCCGGGGAATGATGTGCCAATTGTCATTGACGTAGAAACTGTAATTGTTATTGACCCAATGCTTGCCGTAGAGAAAGTTGAGCTGCTCAAAGGAACTGGCGTCGCCGAGCAGGAAGTTAATATACGAATCGCCGGAAAATGCGCTGGAGTTGAACATCGCAGTTCCCTGCGTGTTGGCCTGCAATTGCTGGTTCTTGTAATCGTGCAGCCAGCTAAAACCAACCTTGAACTGGTGCAGTCCACGGGTCCACGATAGGTCGTCGCGATACTGGAAACCTTCGTAACCGTTTTTCCAGGGAAAGTAACTGGAACTCCAGGTGGTTTGCAGGGGATGGCCCTGCAGCTGGATCTCAGGCAAGCGGCTGCCAACGTTATTGGCTACAGGGAAGAAGCTGGTGGCGCTCCACCCGCTGGGCTGCACGAACGAGCCGCCAGGGCCGGCGATCGGTGTCAGGTTGATTTTATTGCCGCTGTAAAGAAAAGCGGTCTCATTGAGCAGATTGGGAGAAATGGTCTGCGTCAATTTGATTACGGACGACCAAGCCGGATTTTGCATGGCCGTGCCAACTGTCGGATAGGTGCTGTTACCCCAGAGCGGCGGATAGAAGCTCAGCGTGTTTGGTTCATGGAGCAGGTGGCCCATCAGCTGCAGCTTGCTGTTGATGGTGTGGTCGATGCGCACCACATCTTCACGAACATTGACCGGCGCGGGAATCGACGAAATAAATTGGCTGGTGCCAAAGTTGGGCTTGGGGAAGGTGCCCGCGTTCACTTCGAGGACAGCGTTGGGGTCAATCAAGCTGGCAGGGATGATGTTGCCCGGAAACGGCTGCCCAGGAGTGAGCCCGGCCCCCTGGTACAGCATCAGTTTGTTCGGGTCACTCGTAACCGGGACAATCGGCACCGAGCCGCCGGCCGGAACGGTGTAAGCCAAGGGCTCTCCAGCTACCGGAAAATTGCTGGCGAGAATGGTGTTCGCCGTGGTGGGCGCACTGCCTTGTACCAGCCGGCGCCACTCTTCGTTTACAAAAAAGAAAGTTCTTTTGCGGGAGTTGTTGTAGATGTGTGGAATGAAGAGCGGGCCGCCGATGTTGCCGCCGGGTTCGTTCAAACGGAACTTCGGTTTGGCCTGACCGGCCAGCTTGGTGAAGTAGTTGTTGGCGTCGTAATCCTCATTGCGGTTGAAGTAATACAGACTTCCGTGAAAATCCTGTGTGCCCGATTTGATCACCATCAAAATGGTGCCGCCCGAGCCGAGGCCGTAGTCTGGTGAGTAGTTGCTATCGAGCGTCTGGAATTCGGCCAACGCATCGATGGATGGCAGAGAGCCGAAGCAGCCACCGCATCCGCGATCGTTGAGTTCGCCGCCATCGAGCAGGTAGATATTGTGACTGGTGCGGGCTCCGTTGAAACTGATGCCGCTCGAAGAAGTGAGGGCATTCACTCCGCTGAAGGCCGGCAGATTATTAGAGACACCAAGGCCGAGGGCGGCGAGCGAGGTGACGTTGCGGCCATTGGTCGCCAACTGGGTCACCTGCTGGCCGGTAATTAGGGTGCTGAGTTCGCTGGTTTCCGATTGCACCTGCAAGGCATCGGCCTGCACCGTCACGGTTTGGGCAGCGTTACCGACGGTGAGCGTCACGTCTTCTTTCAGTGTTTGATCGGTATTTACGGAAATGTCGGTACGGCTGAACTTCTGGAATCCCGCTGCGGTTGCTTCCAGATTGAAGTGGCCGACGCCTACGTTGGCGAAGGAATAGATACCGGAACTGTTCGAAGAGGTCTCGCGAACCTGGCCGGTCGCAGTATTGGTAAGAGAGATGGTGACGCCAGGAACAGCCGCGCCGGTGGGATCGAGGACATTTCCCGTGATGGTTGCGTTTTCCTGGGCCCATGCACGGCAACCCAAAAACATAACTGTGCTGAGCACGATCGCGATCGCGCCATGTGAACGCCGCATTCTAGCCTCCTGAAGTGGAACTCGTGTTGGGGGGAAGTTCCCAGGCCGCACCAAACTTACGTGCCAATGGCTCTTTCATCCACTGGTCATCTGGGAAATTGCGACCGCGGGGGTCCTTCTGGAAACGTTTACTCGCCTGCTTCTGCTTGTCCTTTTCTGCGGGCACAGATACACATCGCTCCGCCGGTAAATGTTTACCGCGGAGAACGTATATCTCACTGTGGCAGAAGCTGTCAACACCCGGGCTATTCGCCGCGTGAAGTGTTTTTTCTCTTCCCGCGCGCGGCGGGCGGCATTTTAGGCTGCGTGGGGAGGCCAGTGGATTCGCGCACGATTAAGCGCGTTTCTATCTTGTAGTTACGTTTTGCCTCGCCGCCGTTTTCCACATGCGCCCGGAGCGCATTCACCGCTCCCCGCGCCAGATCGAGACAGGACATCTGAATCGTCGTGAGTGGGGGAATGGTTACCTGCGCCATGTGGATATCGTCGAAGCCGATCACCGACAGATCATCCGGCACTTTCAGACCGGCGCGGTAGATTGTGTGCATCACACCAATGGCCGTCATGTCGTTGGAGCACATGACCGCGGTGGGGACTCGCTTTAACTTCAGCAGCCGACCCATAGCAGCCATCCCGCCTTCGAGGGTATGGTCTCCCTCTACAATCCGGTTGGGATCAGCGCTCAGCCCACATTCCTCCATCGACTTGCAGAAGGCCGACAACCGGGACTGTGCAGAGTGCAGATGATTCGGCCCACTGATAAATGCGATCTCGCGATGTTTGAGCGCGGCCAGATGCTCCACCGCTTGCTGGATGCCGTTGCGATAATCTACGCGCAGAAGGCTGATACCCGGTCTGTCAGGACCAACGTCGACAAACACCAGCGGCACTTTACGTTCGGCCAGTTGTTCCAGGAGAGGCTTCTCGACCCCGAAGGTCATGACCGCGACTCCCTCGGCCCGGCGCTCCAGCATCCGCCGAATGCACAGCGACATGCGCTGCGGATCGTAGTTGGTCGAGCTGATCAGAATTTCGTAGCCGTTCTCAACCGCGATGTCTTCAAAGCCCTGGATCAATTCCGGGAAGAAGGGATTGGTGATCTCAGAGACGATCAGCCCGAGAAGGCGGCTGCGTCCAGAGACCAGGGCGCGCGCCTGGGTGTTGGGAAAATAGTCCAGCTTTTCAATCGCGTCCCAAACCTGCCTGGCCATCCTCGGGTTCACGGTCGAAACCCGATTGATGGTTCTCGATACAGTGGCGATCGACACATTGGCCAATCGCGCCACCGTGCGGATGTCGAGCTTACCTGGGTCCTTGACTGCCGGGGGCCTGCCCCGTTTTGCCGCTTTCTTCGCCATGTTCGTTCATTACATTTTCGATAATGAAGTACAGCATATCCCAGCGGAAAAACGGCTCAGGGCTGCGGCGGGATGGTCCAGGCATAGACGACGCTGTCGATTGGCGTTATCAAGTATTGCCGGCCATCGATTTCGTAGGTCATCGGAGAGCTGTTCATCGTGCCTCCGGCATACATGTGCCAAAGAGTTTTTCCGGTTGCCGGGTCGAGCGCGAAAATGTTTCCTGAGGTGTCGCCGGAGAACAGCAAGCGCCCCGCCGTGGTGAGGACGCCGGAGAAGTTGTGGCCCGGCCCGAGCTCCCGCTTCCAGACAGTCTTGCCGGTTTCATAGTTCAGTGCCTTCAATTCCGAAAACGACCAAAAATCACTCAGGGTTCCTCCCTGGTGGCCGTCGGGCTTTTGATCCTCATTCAGCACCAGGTACCACAGGCTCCAGGCGGTCATGGTATTCACGTAAAACAATTTCGTCTCGGGATCGTAGCTGGGAGCCATCCAGTTGGTAGCGCCATCCATGTTTGCCTGCACCAGCACACCATTGCGCTGTGGCTCCTTGGCCGGCGCAGGAATTGGCCGTCCGAGTGGGTCAACATGGGATGCCCAATCGGTGTCGACAAAAGGAACCGTGAGCAGGTTCTTGCCGGTTTCGCGGTCGAGCACAAAGTAGTAGCCGTTGCGGCTCGCCTGCAACAACATCTTGCGACTGGAACCGCGGAATCCACCATCGACGAGCACCGTGGTCTCAATGGCATCCCAGTCGTGCGTGTCGTGCGGTGACGGCTGAAAGTACCAGGCGAGCTTACCGGTATCCGCGTGAATGGCCACGATGGAACAGGTATAGAGATCGTCGCCCCTGCGCACCCCGCCGGCCAGAGTGGGATGGGGATTCCCGGTACCCAGGTAGATGAGATTGAGTTCCGGATCGTAGGTGGGAGCGCCCCAGATGGACCCTCCGCCATGGCGCATGCTGTCCGCATCCGGCCACGTCTCAGACCCGGGCTCGCCCGGCTTGGGCACCGCATTCCAACGCCAACTCTCCTTTCCGGTGAGCGGATCGAGGGCAAGCAGATAATGCGGAACGTCGGCCGAGTCACCCGATGTGCCAACAATCACCTGGTCCCCCACGACTAGTGGCGCCTGGCTGACGTAATATCCAACCGCTACATCCCCGACGGTCACATCCCAAAGTTGTTTTCCGGTGCGTGCGTCGAGCGAGATCACATGGGCGTCGGGGGTCCCGAAGAATAGCCGGTCTTTGTACATGGCAACGCCCCGCGAGCCGAGGTGATCACCCTGCGAAGGACGGCTGAAATGCCAGACCTGGCGGCCGGTGAGCGCATCGATCGCCCACACCTGGTCGGGCACGGTGAAGTAGAGGATTCCGTTGACCTCGAGCGGAGTCGATTTGACGCTGACGGAATGGGTTTGGAACGCCCAGGCCAGCGTAAGACCGTGCACATTCGCCTGGTTGATCTGATCGAGAGGGCTGTACCGGCGGCCGGTGTAGTCACCGTTGTAGGTCGGCCAGGTATCAACCGGGGGCGTGCGCAATTTCTGCGGCGCCAGACCCTGGCCCCAAAGGCTGGATACCGTCAACAACATCAGCAGGGGCCATCTCACTGCAAACTCTCCAGGTAGGCGAACACGTTGTGCAGATCGGCGTTGGAGTATTGGGTGATCAGTTCACGGTGACGTGCCAGCGGATCTTTTACGCTGACCTTCACCTGCGACGCAGGCCAGGAGTGATACCAGCCGTCACCATCAACAATGGATACGGAAAATGCGTCCTGATGTTTCAGAGTTCCAGTCACCACGGTGCCTGAGTGCAATGTAATGGTGGCGACCGAATCCACACCCACGGGATAAAGGAAGCGTGCCTGCAGATTGATCGGCGGATACTTGGTGGCGATGTGCGCCAGGTCTCCCGTGGGCGAATGGCACGCGGCGCAATTGCCCTGGAAGAATACCTTACCCTGTTCCGCATTACCGGTTAGCAGGAGTTTGATTGAGTAGCTGCTGTTAGGGCCGGAATCGCCTGCACTGTCGGAGATGGACAGCAGGGCGTGCAGGTAGGCGACAACATCTGCCGACTGGCTAGCCGGCAGACGAATGGCGGGCATGCCACGGTCGGGCCTACCTTCTTCGATGACGGGACCAATCAGGTCTCCACTCTTGTCGTGACGAACCAGTATTGAGCGGATCAGGTTGGGAGCCTCGGAACCGCCATCCGCATTCTTGCCATGACAGAAGGAGCAGGACTGCTGGAAGATAGCCGATCCGCGCCTGACGTTTTCCTGTTCCAGGGGATTCTTTCCCATCCAGGAAACTGCTCGTTGGCCATCGAGGATTTGAGCGTTAAGACTGGGAAGGAGAAGCAGTTGCGAAACGCACACGGCTGCCAGCCGGAACCAGCACCGGCGGAACCGAAAACGGCCTGGGAATAAGCAAGGCAAGCTTCACTTAGTAATAGTTGATTATTATCTGGTTGCGCTCCATAACTTTGCAAGGGCTTTCTCGTATGGTCCCGTTTTCTCTCGCGAGATCGGGCTTATTTTAAAAATTCCATAAAAAAGTAGTTGCATTAGCAGCCGTCTTCCTACATCCTTATGGAACTTTACAAAGTAAATTCAGGCCTGTCCAAGCGCGCCTGCCGGCCTCAGTACTCCTGATTCCACGAGGTTAGCCATGCAAGTTCTTCAGAAGCTGACAAAATACTTCGCTCTCCTTACCTTCGTTGCGCTGGTGGGTTCAAGCGCGCTTCGCGCCCAGGTTACCGGCGCTATCACCGGCAGGGTAACGGATAGCTCAGGGGCTATCGTGTCGGGCGCAAAGGTGACCGCCACCAACATCGGCAATAACTTTATGCAGAGCGCAGTCTCCGACGGAAGCGGCGAGTACCACCTGCCTGCTCTGGCGCCGGGAACCTATTCGGTCAGCATTGTCGCCACTGGCTTTCAGACGTTCACCACGACAGCGATCGATGTGAAGGTAAACGATCAGCTGCGCATCGATGCCAGTCTTACCGTGGGCGGCGTCGAGCAAAATGTGAGCGTGCAGGCGAACACCGTCCAGGTCGAGGAAGACAGCACGCAACTTGGCGACGTGATCGAATCCAAGCAAATGCTCGCCATCCCGCTTAACGGCCGCAGTTATCTCGATCTTATGGCTCTACAGCCGGGCGTCACTCCGGTGACCTCGGGGACCATCCCGGGCGACCGTCCAGTTTCCGGCCAGATTGGCAACCCCGGCAATCTCTCGGTCAATGGCCAGCCCGAGAGCGCAAACATGTTCCTGGTCAACGGCGGCGAGGTGAGCGAATCCAAGAACATGGGCGCGGGGTTGATTCCGAACCTCGACTCCATCGCCGAATTCCGCCTGATCACGAATAGCTTTGACGCCGAGTACGGCAAGGTCAGCGGCGCGGTCATGAACTCCATCACGAAATCCGGCACCAATCGCATCCATGGCGACGTCTTCGAGTTCCTGCGCAACGATGCTTTGGACGCGACCAACTATTTCGACACCTCGAAAGCAGAACTGCGCCGCAACCAGTTCGGGTATGCGGTTGGCGGACCTTTCCTGAAGGACCATTTGTTCTGGTTCAGCGATTACCAGGGCACACGGCAGGTACAGGGCAGCAGCACCGGACAGGTGTTTCTGCCCACAGACGCTGAGCGAGCCGGCCAGTTCGATCCCACCACGCTAACCGGTTCGGTCGTCGGTGCTGCCTGGGCCGCTACCCTCTCGCAAAAGACCAACTCCCCTGTAACGGTGGGCGAGTCGTATGCTTCCGTATTTCCCAACGGCATCATTCCGTCCGGCGCCATCGATGTCGTCTCCTCGAATATCCTGCCGTATATTCCGCACCTTAATCCTGGCCAGGACTATTACTCCAACAACAGCCAGAAGGGAACGATCCGCGACGATAAGTTCGGCGAACGGGTCGACCTTGACACCAGGAAGTTGGGCACGCTCAGCTTCTACTATCACTTCGATGATTCGACTGTCGGCAGCCCTCTCAACGCGCCCGGACAAATGGATTCCTTCCCCGGCTTTGCGACTACGTCTCCATCCCGCGCGCAGATGTTCGTCATGAGCGACGTGCGGACCTTCGGACCTTCGCTCGTCAATGAGGCGCGGCTCAGCTACTTCCGCACCTCCATTCAAACTGCAAACCCGACGAGTGGATTTGCCAGCCTCTCAGCCCTCGGCTTTAGCAGCGGCGTGGGAACAACCGGTATTAATCCTTCCGGCCCTGCGGGCTACAAAGAGATCGTTCCCCAGATCGGCACCAACGAGTTTGAGATGGGCAACGGGTTTCTCAATCTGTACCAGGCGAACAACACACTGCAGGGCTCGGATGTGGTTTCCAGACTGATGGGAAGCCATGCGCTCAAGGCGGGTTTCGATTTCCGCTACTACCAGGTGAACGTGCGCAACATCTGCGCTCCGTTTGGCCAGTTCACATTCAATGGCACCGAAACCGGCAACGATTTTGCCGACCTGCTGTTGGGCGCACCGAATTATTACGTGCAATGCACCGAGCAGTTCCAGGACAATCGCAGCCGCTATGCCGGCACCTTCGTGCAGGACACGTGGAAGATCAAGCCCAACCTGACCGCGAATTACGGCGTGCGCTGGGATATCAATATGCCCTGGTACGACTGGCAGGGTAAGACTGAAACCATCATCAAGGGTGTGCAGTCGACGGTGTTTCCGCTCGCGCCCACCAGCTACCTGGTACCGGGAGACCCTGGTGTTCCCAGCACGGTTTCTCCCACGGGATACCACAACTTTGCTCCCCGGTTGGGCATCGCGTACTCCCCGTCTTTCCAGGATGGCCTGCTGAGGAAGGTGTTCGGCGACCCAGGCAAATCGAGCATTCGCGCCGCATACGGCATCTACTATCTCGGCGCAGCCGATCTGGGCAACTTTGGCATCATCGGGGACGCCCCGTTCGGGATCTACTGGCAGAGCACAGCGCCGTCTGTCTTTGAAAGTCCTTTCGAGACGCGTGCCACAGGCGTCGCTCAGTTGAATCCCTTCCCCTTTACCTTCCCTGTCCCGGGCAGCCCGGCCAACAAAACGCTCGACTTCACCAAGTTCTATCCTCTCTACTCCCCGGGATACAACGTCAAGAACAGAATTACGTACGCAGAGCATTACCATCTGACGCTGCAGAGGGAGCTCTCTCGATCGACGGTGCTGACACTGGGTTATGTGGGCACCGAGGGGCACCGGTTGGAAGTGAACTACCAGCCGAATATCGGCGACACCAATCTGTGCATGAGTTTGAGCCAGCCTGAGGACGTGGCACCGGGATCACAGACGTGCGGTCCCTATGCGGAGCCGTCTATCTTTAACACTCCTGATGGGTCTGCTGTCTATGGCTCCTTCGTTGGCCTGAACAATCAAGGTCTGGGCGAAACGAACGGAGGCCATGTTGTCTTCGATCCGACACCGTTGATCTCGAATTCGGCTAATTCCAATTACAACGCATTCCAGACTTCGGTTGAGCGCAGAGCGGGAGACTTATCATTCCTCGCCTCGTATACCTACTCCAAATCGATTGATAACACCGGAGCGGGAGCGGGCGGCAACCTGAATCCATTTTTCCCCCGGCAGGGCCGGTCTCTCTCGCAATTCAACATCAAGCACAACTTCGTCGTGAGCTATATCTACAACCTGCCCTTCCAACGCGCTTTCAGTTCCGCACCGTCGATCATCACCGATGGGTGGAGCCTTTCCGGCGTAACCCGCGCGACCAGCGGCCTGCCGGTTACGCTTTCGGAAGGCGACGATGCCGGGCTGACGTATATCGGGTTGGACTTCCCGGTGCAGGTGGCGCCGGTGCAAACCATGAATCCGCGTAAGAACGGCAATCAATTTTTCAACGCGAGCACGGCATTCCGGGCTGAGAATCTGGGAGAACATAGCTCTCTGCCCGCTCGGTTCTTCGGCGGCCCGGGCATTGAAACCACTGACCTCGGCCTGAGCAAAGTTACACCCATCCGTGAGGGTGTGTCGTTCTTGTTCCGCGCTGAGTTCTTCAACATCTTCAATCATGCAAATTTCAACAATCCCGGTGGCAACATCACCAACGGAAATTTTGGCCTTGTCACCAGTGCGCGCGATCCACGCATTGGCCAGGTAGCTGCGAAGATTACCTTCTAACCCTTACCGGCAGTCAGCAACCTGTAAGGAGCGGGCTCCCGGTATGACTCATACCGGGAGCCTTTATTCTGTGAAAGAGTGCTTTTCATGAAGAAGTTTCTTGCCGCCGTTCTCGTGTTGAGCAACCTGGCTTTAGCCCAGGCGCCCGCGAAAAAACATTTGCTGGTTCTGGGAGAGGAAAAGGGATATCGCCACGAGGCGGTCTCTCATGCCATGGCGGTCATCGAGCAACTCGGTCAGCAGACCGGCCTGTGGGATACGACCATCCGCACCGACACGGAAGTGCTGACCAAAAAGAAGCTGGAATTTAACGCCAAAAATCTGAATAGCTTCGACGCGATCCTGCTGTTCACCGGCGGTGATCTGGAGATGGATGCACAACAGAAAGCCGACTTCCTCTCCTTTGTGCATGATGACGGTAAGGGACTGGTGGGCGTCCATAGTGCGGCGATTACCTGGGTGCACTGGCCTGAGTTCGTCGACTTGCTGGGCGGCGATTTCGATGAGCATCCCTGGAAGACCTTCAACGCGCCTATCATAGTTGAAGATCCATCGTTTCCGGGAATGCAGCCATGGCCGCACGAGTTCGACCTGGTAGATGAGATTTATCAGGTAAAGGATTTTTCTCGCGACAAGGTCCGTGTACTGATGCGCCTCGATCCCTGCAAGCTCGATTTGGCGAATCCCAAGGTGCATCGGAAGGACCATGATTTTGCGGTCACGTGGGCGAAGTCGTATGGCAAAGGGCGCGTTTATTATTCAACCCTGGGTCATCCGCAAGAAAACTGGGATGATCCGAGACTGCAGAAGATGTATACCGAAGCGATCAAGTGGGCCATGGGGTTGGAATCGGCAGATGTTATCCCGCAGCCTGCTCCTACTACCGCTTGCAAGTAACTACCGGAGGTCTGTCATCATGTTCAGGTTTGTTCTGGCTTTGTTCCTTGGTTTTGCAACTGTAGCGGCGGCGGAAGTCCATCCCACGCTGGCGATAGGATCGCCCGCTCCTGATTTTGCACTCCAGGGTGTCGACGGGAAGGTGCACAAGCTGAACGATTATGCATCCAGCCCGGTTCTGGCGGTTGTGTTTACCTGCAACCACTGCCCGATTGCCCAGATGTACGAGCGCCGCATCCAGCAGATGGCAGACGACTACAAGAATAAGGGCGTCGCCGTGGTTGCGATCCAGGGAAATGACCCGGACGCAATTCAGCTCGCCGAGCTCGATTCCTCAGACGTGAGCGACACCCTGGCAGAGATGAAAATCCGGGTGCAGTACAAGCACCTTACGTATCCGTACCTGTTCGCCGGCGACACGCAAGAGGTGACGCGTGCGTACGGGCCGCAGGCTACGCCGCATATCTTTATCTTCGATCAGCAACGCCATCTGCGGTATGAAGGCCGCATCGACAACAGCTACCGGATGGAACTGGTGAAGACTCATGATGCACGCAACGCGATCGAAGCCTTGCTCGCACATAAAGACGTAGCGGTGCAGCACACCGGCGTTTTTGGGTGCTCTACCAAGTGGAAAGAGAAGGCCGCAGGGCGCGCCACTGAGTTGGAGAAGATTAACCAGCAGACGGTCACGGTGGAGATGATTTCGAAGGCAGGGCTAGCGAAGCTTCGCACGAATCCCAGCCATCAGATGATGCTGATTGACTTCTGGGCGACCTGGTGCGGCTCGTGCATCGTAGAGTTTTCTGATTTGCAGGATACTTTGCGCATGTACGGCGCAAAGGAGTTTTCCCTGGTGACAATTTCGGCAAATATGCCGGATGAGCAGCCTAGTGTGTTACGGCTACTGCAAAAAAAGCACGCGACCAGTAAGAATTATCTCTTCGATTCGCAGGATACCTCGGCTTTGCAAACCGCGTTTGATCCCATGTGGGATTCCGCTGTGCCGTACACCATTCTCCTTTCGGGAGACGGCAAGGTGCTGTACAAGCAGTTGGGTTCTGCAGATATGCTGGAGTTAAAGCGGATTATCCTAGCGAATTTGCCTTCAGACTACATCGGTTTCAATAAGTACTGGCAGGGGAATTAGCGACGTAGACAAACCGCGGATCCCTCCACCCCACTCCCCCGGATTTCCTACTTCATCGTCCTTAACTGCGGCCACGTTTGCGTGTCTCCGAAAAGAGAGACGCATGAAATCAACCCGTCACACTCCTATCGACAGGAAATCCTGGGGACCGAAGTGGAGGATCTGCGGTTTGCTTAGGTGGCCAGCACCCGCGAGGCGGCCGTCTCAAGAGCCAGATAAATAGCTCCGTTCAACTGCGCGTCGGGCCCCAACGTACTGCGCACTACCTTCGGCTGCACCCGTTTATCTCTCGCGGCTAGAATCGTCTGCGTCAACTCCCACAACGCCGGATGCAGACCGACACTCCCGCCCAGCACAAACAATGGGCAATTCAGCACCACCGCGATGTTATAGATCGCGAACGCCAAAGGCTCCGCTGATTGATGCAGAATCTTCTGCGCCAACGGATCGCCCGCAAGCGCGTGGTCGAATATTTCGGTAGCCACCAGATCCTCCGGCAGCTTTGTCAGATCGGTGCTCCACTGGCTTTGCCACTGGGCCTTAATACCCTCGCCACCAACGATCCGTTCCAGGGCTCCCGGTTCCCCAGTCTCAACCGGCTTAACCGAAGTTCCGGGAACAAGCATGTAGCCGATCTCGCCGGCGGACCAATCCATGCCGTGAAATAGACGCCCATTCAGCACGATCCCTGCCCCGATCCCCGTACCGACCGCGAGAAACACGAAGTCCCGAACGCCGCGGCCGGCGCCGATCTTACTTTCTGCAAGCGCGGCCGTATTGACATCATTCTCGACCGCAGCCGGTACACCGAGCTTGGCTTCCAGCAGTGCGCGGAAGGGGACGTCACGCCAACCCATGAGGTAGGAGGTGGCAATCACGATGCCGTCCTCCACATCTGTTACCCCGGGCGCACCCGCGGCTACAGCGCGCAGCACATCGCGCGACAGCCGCGTCTGCCGTAGCATCTCTTCCACACCTTCGTGGATCAGGCGCACCACAACTTCAGGATCGCGAATGCCGGCCGTCGATACCTTCCACTTCGCTAACACTTCGCCCGTCATGCCAGCAAGCGCGAGACGAAGGTTGGTCCCTCCAATATCGGCGCCTACGACACAGCCTGTCTCTTGCAACATCGAATCATTACCCTCGGAAATGTGATTACGGCGCAACCACGGTTTGATGCGCGCTGATGCTCTCGAGTTCGCGACCCACGGTTTCTGGAATCACGAAGCGTACAAAGACAAGGGTCAGAATGCAGAACCCTCCGAAGATCGCGAAGGTGAGCGCAGTGCCCGCGGCCTTTATGAGCGATAGAAACGTGAGTGAAACAATAAAATTCGATGTGCCGAAACTCAGAGTTGCCGCAGCAACGCCCCGGCCGCGCACGCGGAGGGGAAATACCTCCGAAACCAGGATCCACGCAATCGGACCGATACTGAACGCGTAGCAGGTGATGAAAACCATGAGGCAAATGGTAGCTATGATGCCCATGGATGTTCCCAAAGCGGCCTGCCTGTGAAAGCAAAAAGCCAAAGCAAACAGCGCCAGCATCATGCCACCGACACCGGCGTACAGAAGCGGCTTGCGGCCGACCCGGTCTACCAGCACCAGGGCAATCACGGTAGCCAGCACATTGGTAATCGCAACCAGCAGCGTGGCAAAGATCGCGCTTTTACTCGAACCGATGCCGGCAAGCGAGAAGATCTGCGGACCGTAATACACAACGGCATTGATGCCGGTCGCCGGCGCCAGCAGCATGAACCCAACGGCAATGAAGAGCGAGCCACGTACTGCGGGACTCCACAATGCTCGCCAACTCCGCTCCATGGGCGTTAGCAAGCTGACGCGAATGTCTTCCAAGAGCACACTTGCTCCGGCGTCATCGGTGTAGGACTTCAAGACCCGCTCAGCCTCAGCCAGGCGGTTCTGCACGTACAACCAACGCGGGCTCTCCGGGACGGTAAGAACCATGAACAGAAAGAGCACAGCGGGGATCAGTCCGAAGGCAAACATCAGCCTCCATCCATGTTGCCCGGCGAACCAATAGCCCACCAGGTCTGCCAAGGCGATGCCTGAGGTCAGGGCAAACTGATAGAGACCAATGAGCATTCCCCGCGATTGCGGAGGAGCGAGTTCGGATACATAGACAGGCGCAGTCACCGAGGTAAAACCAACGGCAACCCCGAGCAGGATACGTGCCACGAGCAGGAGGGCCACATCCGGGGACAACGGGGCGAGGATCGATCCCGCGATGAAGAGGATCGCGCCCCAGACCAGCGTTCTGCGTCTGCCGATGCGGTCTGCGATGGCGCCCCCGACCAGGGCGCCGATCATCACCCCAACCAATACCGAAATGACTAGGACCTCTTGCATGACGGTTGAAAGGTGGAAGGAGTCGCGCACGAAGATCAAGGCGGCGGCGATGACTCCCATGTCAAAGCCATAGAGGATGCCTCCCAAGCCGGCGATAAACGAGACTCTCCGGATGAACGCCTGGTTGACGTGCGGCTGGTTCAAAGCGATTTCACCTATCCCCGAATGATACCCTTTAATCACCAGAGTTCTACACGGAATTTAGCCGTCTTTTTAACGAATCCTTGCTAACAAAGTGGAAGGTGTCATGGCAGAAACAAAGCAGGAAGCGCCGCGCTGGATAGCCGGTATTGAGCCCGCGAAAGAAGTACTGTCGGCAACGGGCACCCAGATCCTGGAGATGGAGTGCCGGCAACAACCCGAGCATCTTTTCAAGTTACTCAAGGCCTATGCAGGCGATTCCGCGATTCAGGCGGAGTTCAAGAAGTTCCGCGAGTTGGCGGCTAACCCTGGGCCGGTGATGTTCATTGGGATGGGAGCGTCGTATTGCTCCGGGTTTGGCGGTTCCGTTCTGCTGCAGACACACGGCCAGCCGTCATTCTCGGTCGACGCGGGAGAATGGCTGCATTATGGCGCTTCGGTTTGGGGCGATGCGTCGGTTTCTATCTTGCTGACGACGTCGGGTGAAAGTGCGGAGTTGGTCGAGCTCTTGAAGCGTGGCGGGAAGAACGCGCTCGGCTTAATTTGTAACAACCCGGCAAGCGCGTGCTGGAAGCTGGCGCAGCATAAGCTGCCAATCCTGGCCGGCCCGGAGTACGGCAACGCGACCAAGACATATACCAACGCGACCGCGGCAGCGATCATTCTTGCTTCTGAGATGATCGGAAAGGCCTGGCAAGAGGACGCGGAGCGCGCAGCGGAAGTCTTTGCCGCGCATCTCGATCCCATTTTTGCCATGCGCGGCGAGTTGGAAAGATTTTGCCGTGGGGCGGCTAATACCGAAGTGGTGGGGCGCGGGGCCGCCTATGGGGGTGCGTTCATGGGCGCGCTCTGTATCCGCGAAATGAGCGGCCATCGCGCGGCGCCACACACAGGCGCCGGGTTCAAGCATGGCCCGAATCTGGATATCGATGCTTCGCACGTTGCGATTATCTTCGCCCTTGGCCGGGCTGCGGAGCTGGGCGTAAAGCTCGCGCAGGAGTGTAACCGTCGCGGCGGCAAAGTCGTGTTGGTTTCGAGTGCTGATCATGAGTCTACGAAGAGGTTGTTTCCGGTGAAGATCGCCGCAGTTCCAGAGCCTTGGGAGGGGATAACGTCGCTGCTGGTTCCCCAGGCGCTTACGCTGGCAATGGTGGAGCGGACGGGTTGCCGGCTACCACCACGGTTTCAGTATGGGGTGATGGAGCAGTAGTGGTAGAACAGCAGGTCCCTCCACTCCGCTGCGCTCCGGTCGGGATGACAAATTTGGGTAATAATATACCTGACTGACCAGAGCTGGTTTAGTTCAACCGCTTATGTTTAAGGGTTAGTTACCGGGGATAACTGCGAGTTTACCTACCCTTTTCCCGCATGTTTTTTACGAAAGCGTCTGGTAAGGAACTTCCCGCGAACCTAGTTTCTAGGTATGGAGACTAAACCAATTTCCGAATCTGGTGGCCTTTTGCGCAAAGAAAGTCCTCGGGTATGCTCGCGTCAACGAGCTGCAATCGTAGCTCTTCGCTGGCGGTATTGGCGTTCCCGAGTACGACCACTGGTCGACGAACTTCGCAGCCTTCCATGGCGCATCGCATTGGCCACTGCCCTACCTGCCGACGCGATAGGGCTTCAAATGCCATTCCCTGAAGGCGTCGAGAAACTAGGTCTGCACGAGCACTACCAACGTGCTGGCATTTTGGGCATAGAAGGTCTAGCTCTGGGTAACCGATGGTGGGGTCCGAGAGACACACTCGTAGCGTTTCAAGCGTTTCGGCTAGGAGCCATGTGCGTTCTGGACAGCGAGGACATTTGTAAATTATGGCTTCGCCCTCAGTCCGCTGCATCGACCAAGAACCCATGAAGTTACTCCGGGAGCAAATAGAGAAGCAGGCCCGCTACTTGATGAGTGTAGCCTGTCTCGTCAAGGATGCGGCAAAGCATGATGGATTGCAGCAAAGGGCGCGGTGCCTTTTGGCTCAAGCCCTTCAGCCTGGGCCTTGAAGATCGCGGCAGTCTCACAATTGGAGTTAAATCGAACTCCTCCCCCGCACAAACAAAATGGCCGAATCAGGTGATCTGTCGCTCGATCTAATGCAGTTGTGCCAAACGTTTAACGGAGGTACGTTTGAAGCTGAACCGCCCATGCCGCCTTTTACGCTGCACGCATATTTCGACGAAAGTGGAAAGGTACGTGACAGGGACGTGATTTCTTTTTGCGGCTGGCTTTCGCCTGCAAAAGCATGGTCAAGGCTAATCCCGAAATGGGAGAAGCTGTTAGCGGACCGCACGGTCAAGTATTTCCACGCTTGCGAAATAAGAAAGAACGGCGGGTCGCTAGATGATTTCGCCGCGGCGCTCGTCGAAAAGTACGAGGGAAAGGCTTTTGCTGTCGCACTTGACGCTAAGCACTTCAGGGGGATGTCGCAAAAATTTCGCAACCGTGTCAACCCCAACGCGCACTACATGGTGTTCAAGGCGGCAGTCAATATGCTGCTTGATGCGGTAGAGAGGGAAGAGGAAACCGGGCCCGCATCAACTGTTGTCCTGTCGTTAATATGCGACCAAGACCAAGAGACTGCTGGAGATTGCCTGAAGTGGGTCAACAAGTTGAAGAAAAGCGATCCCCGCGCAAATCGCAAGATCTCAAGTATTTGCTTTGCCAACTCGCGAAACTACATTCCGCTTCAGGCGGCCGACTTGCTGGCAAACGCGGTCCGGTGCCACATGCAGGACAAATTCAATGGCAGGGTGTCTGAATCCGAAGCTTTAGTGCGTACTCTCACGTGCCGAAAAAATCGGTACGGACAGGAGCGGTCGATATGTGAAGACTTGATTCTTAGCGCGCAAGTCCTTGACGATCTAGAGGCTGGCAAATGCCCAGAAATCCTACAGGCATTATCATAAGGGGCATGAAGACACCTTCTGCCACGCCCGGAGATTTCAACAAGTTTGCGGATTTTATGCGTCGGCTTGTTGCCGTGCCGCATTCTGAAATCAAAGCCAAGCTGGATGCCGAGAAGAAGGCGAAGAAGCGAACGTCTAAGACTTCCGCTTCCCGCGATTCCCGCCATACTTCTTAGGCAGTCGTTTCTCCCACCTTGCCGGTGACCTCTTTGTAGGTCAGCCGCTTTCCTGAAATTTGGGTCATTGCGAAAGTGAACCGATCCGCGTCGTTTAACGGATTGTCTTTGGTTGCGCGGTTGTTAAACCGAAACGATTGTTCGTCAAGGTAGCGGAACAGGTGGAACGGCTCAACACTTACGTAGGTGCCGTTCAAGCTGCGCTTCAGTAGGCTCCAGTAGTTCTCCAGACCGTTGTGACGTTGCCATCAACGTAAGCAACTGCATGATCGACAACCTTGTGCTCGAACTCGCTAAGGCCGATGTAGGAGCGCAGGGCATCGGTGTAGAGCGCCGATCCAGCCGCAACATGCTGCCGGACAGCGGCCTGTACCTCAGGCTTCTTGCGGCCCTGGATAACCATAGTGCGGACCTGTCCGCCGCGCTCAAGCATCCCGACAACGGTGGTCTTGTCCTTGACGCCGCGAGCGGTGATCTTGCCAGCGCGAATGTGCTTGTGCATGTTGCGAGCTTTGCCGCCAATGAAGGTTTCATCTGCTTCAACGATGCCACCCTCGCCGCCCAGCTTGACGAAGGAATTGCTCTGCATGGCAAGGCGGATGCGATGCATCATGAACCACGCGGATTTCTGGGTTACGCCGAGTGCGCGGTGAATTTCGTAGCTGCTGACGCCATTCTTCGCGGAGACGAGAAGCCAAACAGCAGGAAGCCACTTCTCCAAGGGAAGCGGGGAATCCTCGAAGATGGTGCCAACCTTGAGCGAGAATTTCTGGAGCGGGTGCTTAACGCTGCACTTGTAGACCTTGGCGTTGGCAAGGTAGGTCACCTTCTCCGAGTCGCATTGAGGGCAGCGCACAACACCGTCAGCCCAGCGAACCGAGATCATGAACTGACGGCAGTTCTCGTAGTCGCTGAAGAATTGAATGGCTTGCTGTAAGGTCTGAGGCGCGTCCATGTCCTCAATGTACCGAAAAGAACGTGGTCAGTCAAGTATATTATTGCCCAAATTTGTGGTGGTATTGGAGATTTGAGCCTGTAAGTTGTCGCAGCGTTGTTGGTTCAGAACCGCTACGCCACCCCAGACTTGTCATCCCGACCGGAGCGTACCCGGATTTCCTACTTCACCGTCCTCAACTGCGGTCACGTTTGCGTCCTCCGAAAAGAGAGACGCATGGAATCAACCGATCACACTACTATCGACAGCAAATCCGGGGGAGCGTAGTGGAGGGATCTGCTGTTCTAAATACCACGTTGGGAGACCCACCTGGCTCTTGCTACGGCTGGTGGGGCAGCGTCAGCGTCGGGTTCTGGTCAAAGAAATTTACCGGCCTGATGAGAAAGTCATGCCACAACGTTGGCATCACTGGCCAATCTTCGAGGCGCACCACGTGGTGGAAGCCTAATGTATACCAGGCAACGATGTCAGTGTTCTCGATGGAGCGGTTGGCCTTCGTCCATTCCGGTAAGCCACGGAGCCCATCGTTGTTGGTGACGTACGTGCCCGCGGCATAACGCTCATCGGGCTGGTACGGCGTAACCCACATCTGGTGACTGGAAAAGGCCCCCACCCGCTGCGCAGGATCGTCCAGGGGAATACTTGAGATCGCGGTAGCCCCTGGCATGATCTCCCAGCCTGTGGGATATCCGCGCGCATCTTTCTGCGTTGGATTGATAAAGTGCCACATCGCCGGATGCCGCATATCCAAATCGAGAATTGCGTCTTTTTCCGTGCGCGCAATGCTCGACTGCGACGCCCAGATCATCTTCCGCGAATGCCCGGTAAGCGGTTCCTGCACCAGGCGGTCGACCATAAAGCTGTTCGCGGGACCATCGACGTCAAGGTCGATGCGGTAGGACATATAGTGATCGTGATTGACCGCCAGGAGGTTCGGCGCCACCAGGGTTCCGTGTTCCAGCGCCATGGAGGGCATCGCGGTCTGCTCCTTCACTCCCTTGGTCTCGACAATGCCCGTAGCCCCGACAGCCACGCGGATGGTGCCGTCCTGCTGGAAAATCCAATCCATCAGGTAGTCGTAGTTACCTGCAACCGCAGCAGTACGTAATACCAATTCGCGGCTAGGACGGCCGCTGATCACGTCGCCTTCGAGGTGCCTCCACGCAGGGCTATCGCTGGCGTGTTCGAACAGGCAGGCCATCTGGGGCTTTAGCACCGGAGCACCTGCATCGGATGGCGCGAGGCCAGTAAAGTACTGCGCATGCGCCGGGCAGTCGTCAGGGCCAACTGGCTTGATCAGGCCCCCGAGCAGAAACTCGCCCGCGTCCACGAAGGCGCGCGTGTCCCAGCCTGGGTCGGAATCCATGTAGGGGACATACATCTCTGAGAGCGACCCTTCATACATTACGGAGCGAAGGCGGTCCCCGTCCTGGTAGCGCACCATATTGACCACCGGGCCGACGCGAGGATCAAGGCGGAAACGAAAATGCCAGTTCTGCCAGACAACCTCTCCCTTGTCGATGGTGTAACTGGGCCCCTCCGGTTGCGTGACCAGCAAGGGCTTGGTTCCCGGGCGGGGCGCTGCATCGCCGATCTCGTAGTTGATATCGGATGTCGACATGGGGACCGGCTCGTTGTCAATGACCTTGAGCACCTTCTCGCTGGTTAAATCGGCCAGAATATAAACACCCTCAATGGCGCGGCCCCAGGGATGATAGACGCCATGCGAGTCAGTGCAATCGCCAAAGCCAATGCGTCCCGTCGACTGCTCGGGGAAAATCATCCAGGTAATGGGAATCGGCTCACAGCGGACACCCGCCAAGTCAGTAACGCCGTGGCGCTTGAGCGCGGCGATGACGCGCGGGTCTTTCTTGACCACATCGTTCATGGCGTCAAGCTCGGCCTCGGTGATCGGAGCCTGCATTCCGGGAATCTGCTTCCAGAACTCGAGTTTGTGCCCGGTGATGTCAACCCGCGCTTCGATCGTCTTACCCCCGTCCTCAAGAATGACGTCCGCCTCACGGGCGAGGGGGTCGCCAGCCTTCCAGGCTAACGCTTTGTCTTTATCGGGCTCGTGCAGTAACACGCTGGAAAAAAGCGCCTTGTCCAACATCCGGCCGCTCTGCACCAGGACGTCGTGGATGGTCCAATATTCGTCCGTGGTGAGCGCATCCAATGGGTGCTGGGGGGCCCGGGTCTGGGCGGACAGCGAGAGGCTGAACGAGACAGCGGTGAGCAGTAAAACAATCCTGGAAATCATCGGTGGTCCAAATCGTAGCACACTTCATAAACTTTAGTTAGAATGATCGCACCGTCCATGAGATGGTATAAACAAGTGTTGTTTCCTAAGTCGGATTTCCTTGAAGAACGAACCTATTCCGGTCGGCAGGCCCTCATTACTACGGCATACTAACGCGCTTCGCGTGCTGAAGCTGCTGCGCGAGAGCGGTTCTTGCTCGAAAGCCGACCTGGTGCGCGCTTCCGGCCTCAGCGCTCCGACCATCACCAATGTGGTCGGCGACCTGCTTATAGCCGATTTGATCAAGCCATTGGGCGAGGGCGAGTCCAACGGAGGCCGTCCGCCGGACATGATTTCGTTCAAGGCGGAGCGTGGCTGTGTGCTGGCGCTAAAGCTCACTGCGGATAACCTTTCCTTCCTGCTCGCAGACCTGAACGGGCGCGAGATGGACACTCACGCCATCCCCCTTGCCAATCGCAAGACCACACCGGATGCCATTTGTATCCTCATCGGCGAGGAAGTCAGGCGACTGTTGCGCAAGCACCGCAAGAAGCGCGAACAGTTGCTGGCCCTGGTGGTGGGCGTACCCGCCATTACCAATGTGGATGAGGGCATGGTGCTGTCGATCAGCACGCTGGAAAACTGGCGCTCTGTTCCGCTGGCAGCAAAGTTGAGCCGGATTGTCGATTGTTTGGTGATCGTGGAAAACGATACCAACCTGGCGGCACAGGGGGAACGCTACTGCGGCGCCGCGCAGGCAGAAGAAACCTTCATCCTGATCCACATTGGTCCGAATGTCGGCGCAGGGATCGTACTCGGCGGACAAATCTATCATGGGTCGCAGTGGTCGGCGGGTGAAATCGCTTACCTTCGCCTGCCCAACACCTCGCGCAAGCGCCCCACGCTACACGAGTTCGGCGAACTCGACACCTTGTTGACCAGTGCCGGAATCCTGGAGAGCTGGCACGAGGTCAAGAAGAATGAGTCTGACAAGATGGATGCGATCTCGGTGCTCGACCTGGCGCAAGGTGGGGACTCTCGCGCGGAAAAGATCGTGCAGCATCGCGCCACCATCGTTGCCGATATCATCATCAACCTGTCTCTGATTCTTAACCCCGGCCTGATCCTGCTGGAAGGTGAGATCGGCAGCCATCCTGCGCTGATCAACGCGGTCCAAAAGCAGCTGCAGGAGAGCGAGTTCGCGGTGACCAAGATCGGAGTCGGTATGCTGGGCGACACCTCTGTGCTTTGGGGCGGCATCGCGATCGCGCTGGACAAGATTCCTTCTGTTCTATTACCCCAACCCTCACCGTAAAGCGAAGGCCATATAGGTGCTGCCGGAAGGGGCCTTGGGATCTTTGCCTCCACCGCTCGCAATCACCACATATTGCTTGCCATTGACCATGTAGGTCGCGGGCGTGGCCACGGCCGCATACGGCAGCACCGTTTGCCAAAGCAGCTTGCCGCTCCGGCTGTCGAAGGCTCGGAACTTCCGGTCGTAAACGGTCGCGCCGATGAACAATAGATCGCCCGCGGTGACAATCGGCCCACCGTAGTTTTCTGAGCCGGTGTTCGGCATGCCCAGAGCCGGATATTCCCCCAGAGGAATCTTCCACAAGTAGCGGCCGGTGTTGAGATCGATGGCGTTCAGCGTTCCCCATGGCGGAGTAATCGCAGGGTAACCGTCCGGATCGAGGAAATCCCGCGATCCCGTTACCTCATACTGCAACGCGGTGCCGTCGGCGGCGCTGGAGTAGATGGCCCCTTTGTCGGGATCGGCCGCCGCGTCGGGCGCAGTTTGCTTGGTCAGGTATTGCACGAGCGCCTGCAGATGGGCATCGCGAAGGTTGGGGAACGATGGCATGCGGCCACCGCCCTGTTCGATCCTGGCCTTGATCTGCTCCGGCGAAAGCCTCTTGTCGATATCAATCAATGACGGATACATGGGCGGCGAACCGGAGAGGTCTTTACCGTGACAGAGACTGCATTGGTTGCGATAGATGCGTTCTCCGCTACTCGCGGTGGGTTTGTTTTCCGTCAGGCCGAGCACGCAGGCCACCTCGTTGGCGTTCACGTAAATCACGCCGCGCGTGCGATCGACCGCGGGGCCTCCCCATTCGGCGCCGCCGAGAAAGCAGGGGAAAACCACCGTTTCCCGGTTAAGGCTGATGGGGATGAACTGCCCTTCGCTGCGAAACGTGGCGAACTCTTTCATCGCAGCCGCATGCGCTTCCGGAGTGCGAATGGTCAGCTGGTCTTGCGTGAGCTTCTGACGGGTGAAGGGCTTGGGCAGCAGCGGCGTGGGCTGGGTAGGAGAGGTGACCTCCCCGGGCACTTCGCTCGTGGGATAAGGCCGCTCCTCGATAGGGAAAAGTGGAGTTCCCGTGGAGCGCTCGAAGAGGTAGAGATAGCCCTGCTTGGTGGTTTGTGCCACCGCATCCACGCAACGGCCGGCGCGCCTGACGGACAGCAACGCGGGCGGTGAAGGAAAATCACGATCCCAGACGTCGTGATGGACACCTTGAAAGTGCCAGATACGTTGGCCGGTTTTAGCGTCGAGCGCCAACAGTGTGTCTGCGAAAAGGTCGTTGCCGGCACGATCGGCTCCGTAGAAATCAAAGACCGGTGAGCCAGTGGGCACATAGACAATGCCGCGCTTCTCATCGAGCGCCATCCCCGCCCAGTTGTTAGCTGCACCCGCGGTTTTCCACGCGTCGGCCGGCCAGCTCTCGTGACCCGCCTCGCCAGGATGGGGGATGGTGTGAAAGGTCCATCGCAAGGCACCTGTGCGCACGTCGAACGCGCGAATATCGCCGGGTGGCGCGGGATACGTTTCAGGATTGCGGCCTCCGACGATGATCAGGTCCTGGTAAACAATGCCCGGGCTGGTGAGGTCGACGGACTGCGAAAGATAGTCTCCGCGCAGGTTCTTTCGCAGGTCGATTCTTCCTTGCTCGCCGAAGGACAGTATCGGCTTCCCGGTCTGTGCATCGAGTGCGTAGAGATAGTGGGTCACGCCGGCGAGCACGCGGCCTTGCCAGTAGGCCAGGCCACGCGAGGGTTGCTTGCTGGGAATCCCGGCATCAAATTTCCATTTGAGCTTGCCAGTCGCTGCGTTGAGCGCAATTACTTTTTGCGAAGCGGTATAGGCGAACAGTGTGCGCCGAACGATGATGGGGCTGGTTTCGAGGCCCCCGGGCTCCTTCGCATCGAACCGCCACGCCTCGCGCAACCGCCTTACGTTGCCGCGATTGATCTGCTTGAGCCCGGAGTAGTGCTGGCCCTCGGACTGGCCGCCGTAGATCGGCCAATCGGTGCGGGGGGACGACGGTTGGCTCGAGCACTCCTGCGCGTAGAGGGGGGCGGCAAAAAGCAAAGCCGTCGCCATAAGAACGGATCGAACACGAGTTAGGGACTCAGCAGCCAAGTGGTTGCATTTTCAATCAGGGTGTTCTGCACGGGGCTGGTAAAGATCTTATCGCCGTGGCCCATATTCATGTAGAGCATTTTGTATTGCGTGTTCGTCCAGACCACGGGAATGTCTCCTGAGGTCAAAAGGCCTTTGATGCCGAGCGGATAGTTTGACGGATCGAGCGTGAGCAAAACATGGATGTGGCTATCGGCGCGCGGACTCGGCTTCCAGCGATACCACTCGTTCGTCGGCGAGATGAAGGTCTGCGGCAGACTACGGGTGACCGGGCTGGTGCTGTCGTCGACCATTACCATCGCCGGCAACGGCGGCCAGCTATTGGCGTCAAACACGCCACCGCCGATGAAGTTCATGAACCAGGGCCACTTGGTCGTCTTGTCGTTGTAGGCAGAAACGTGAAAACCAAGCCAGGCGCCTCCTCCGATCATGTAGTGCTCAAAGGCTTCGCGCTCCGCCTGGTTGTGGGGAAAGTCATTGAGCCACACCACCAGCTTGTACTGTTTGAGATTGCTGTCGTTCAGGTCGCCCGCATTGGTGGTCGCCTCGAGATCCAGGTTGTCTTTGCGGGCAAGATCGGCGTAGAACCGCAACGCGTCGAGGGCGAACAGGACGTGATCGTTTTCTACGTTCAGGGAATAGAAAAGCAGCACCTTCGGGCGCGGGGCTTTTGCCTCCTGCGCTACGGCGGCGCTCAGGACGGCAAAGCAGAAACTCAGAGTGAGAAGCCACTTTTTCACTGGCCCGCTCCCCAGAAGATAGCGTTGCGGAAGAGCCGGGTGAAGTTCTTATCCTGAAACAGCTCCGGGTGATGGCCCATGAAGATGTAAATATTCCTCGCCTTCACGTGCTCGTTCGTCCAAACCACTGGGTGATCGCCCATGGTGATCATGCTCTTCGGGTCATAGGTAGATTCGTCGACACTGGCCAGCACACGCACGTTGGGGCGATTGGAGCGGCTCCAGGTGTACCACTCCTCATGCTCAATCACGAACGAGGAAGGCAGACCCCTGGTTGCAGGATGATTTGGATCGTCCACCCTGACCGTGGCGGTGGCGAATTGCGCGATGTAGCTGGTGTAGCGGATGTCTCCCATGAAGTGCGACCACCATGGCCACATGGGGTATCCGTCAAAGTCACCCAGCAGCATGGCGTGGTGGAACCCGATCCACCCTCCGGTGCCACGCGTGATGTAGCGCTCGAACGCCTGCTTGGCTACCGGAGTCCATCGATAGGGCGGATAGTTGAGCTGGATAAAGAGCTTGTATTTCGCCAGAAACGCGTCGTTGATGGGATCGGTGTTTTCAATGTAGTCGACCGCAAAGTCATTCTCATCGGCGAGCTGCTGCAGCCACACCTTGGCCGCGGCGACAAACTCGTTGTGCGGCCCACTCCCCTTTTCGGCGATTGCCACCACGCGAAACTTCACCGCGTGATCGGACAGAGCATGCGCGCTCCAGGTTGTGGCCAGCAGCAGCAGGAACAGCACTTTCTTCATTTCGTATTCCCTCGGATGACGGTCACATTGTTGCTGCTGTAGTTGGCGACGTACACAGTATGAGTTCCCGGGTCGATGGCGAATGCATAAGGGATAGTTCCTACCTCCACCTTCCTGACCGGTAGATCGGTTCTGCTGTCGATCACGGTTACACTCGCGGTGCGCTGGTTGGCGATGTAGATTTCATGGTTTAGCGGGTCGATGGCGATGGCCTGTGAATGGGTCCCGAGCTCGACCGTTTTTCTGACGGTAGACGTCGCTCCGTCAATCACCGCCATGGTGTCGTTGCCGTAACTGAGAACGTAGGCTTTGCCTGTCCCGGGATCGACCTCCACGACAAAGGGAATCTCGCCCACCGGGACGGTCATCGTGGCGTTGGTTTTTCCCTGGATGACGGTTACGTTGGCATTGTCTTCATTGACCGCGTAAATTAAGTCTGCCTTGGGGTCGACCGCGATACCCCAAGAGTGCTTCCCGGTCGGTATCGAGGTGGTGGTTCCCGTCGCCCCGTCAATCGCAGTTACACTCTGGCTGCCATAGTTCACGGTGTAGATCTTGTTGGTTTCCTGGTTCAGTACAATGCCGCGCGGGCCCTGCCCCACCTGGATGGTCGAGGTCGCGTTAGTAGCTCCGTCGATGACCGTCACGCTGTGGCCGAAATTATTGGCGGCATAGATTTTGTCGGTTGCCGTGTTCACGGCAATCGCCTGGGGATAACTGCCTACATGGACGGTTGCGCTGATCGTGCCGGTGTTGCCGTCGATGACGGAGACGGAATCACCGCCAGAGTTGGCGACATAAATCCGGTTGGTGACGGGATTGATCCCCACGCCCTCCGGGCGATCTTCGACGTCGACAGTCGATGTGGCCAGCGTTGTGCCATCGATGATGGTGACCGAGTGGCTCGCGTGGTTCACCACATACACTTTGTGGGTTACCGGGTTGACCGCCAGGGCAACCGGCGTCGTGCCCACGGCCACGGTCTGCGCCACGGAGATAAGTGGCATCACGAAGGCAAATCCGGCCAGGAGATGTCCCCTCATTTTTGCAGCCAGTAGTTGTTCAGGCCGATGTAAGCGGAGGGCAAGTTTGCCAGAATGGTGCGACGTAACTTCATCTGATCGACGACCGCCGTGGTTTGGTAGAGCACGTTGCCGTCTGCATCGACCAGAATCGTATAGGGTGTCTCCGCGCCCGCTGGCCACTGAGGATCGAAGACTTTCTGCAAGGTCGCCGTGTCGGCAGAATCAAAGAGCAGATTACGGCTAGTGGCATGCGTCTTCTTCAACCACGCTGTGACTTCCGCCTTTGCTTCTGGCTTGTCGGTCGATACCAGTACCAGTTCAAAATTGCGGCCGCTATACATGCGGTAAAGATCCTGGATTCCTGCGAATTCCTGCAGGCATTCGCTGCATTTGGTCGACCAGAATTGGATCAACCGTACGTTGCCATCCGAATTGGTGTGCAGGGCTTTGAGCGTATCTGCAGAGGCCATCTCAAGCGAGATGGGTTGTGCATACAGCTTTTCCATGTAGGCGACGTTGGCAGCCTCTTTATCACTCCACTTGGTCGTGCAGCCGAATGCTCCCGTGTGCTTGACGGCTACTTCTTTGTCGGCCAGCAGGGCTTCGATTGCGTCCAGTGCATAGTGCCGCTTAACGAACTCGACCCGGTAGCTGTCGTCGATCGCTCCTTCATAACGCAACTTGCGCTGCTGATCGAAGATGAAGATGTGCGGCGACGCCTGCGGGCCGTAGGCGTGGGAGACACTCTCGGTATCTCCGTCGTACAGGTAGGGATAGGGCAAATGCTTGTAAGCCACCCGAATCTTCATCTCGTCGAGGGTGTCGCTCACGTCCGATGAATCCAGTTCGTCGATGCGGATTGCCTTGGGATCGTTGGGGCTAATCGCCACCAGTGCGACACCCTTGTCTTTGTAATCGTTGTAGAGCCTGGTGACGCGCCCCTCATACATCTGAGAATTCGGGCAGTGATCGCAGGTAAACACGACAATCAGGATCTTGCTGGAAGCGTAGTCACTGAGCTTATGGACTTTTCCATCGACGCCGGGCAGCGCGAAGTTTGGCGCCTCCGACCCTAAAGGGAGAATCGGGTGCTCTGCTGCCATGGCAGCCAGAGGCAGAAGCAAAAGCGCAAACAGGCGAACGATTATCTTTGCCATTCTTAAGCTCCTGAAAAACCGTATTTCCAGGCAAAGCCGACGTTCGCGCGCATGTCGTCTCTCACGTCGTCGTCGCCTTCTTTTTCGTATTCGATGGCCACCAGGCGGCGGAAATTCTGGCGGTGCAATTCCGCTTCCACTTCCGGAATTTTGGCGATGCCTTTACCGAGCAGCACGTTGTCGCCCTTGCCGACAGCCTTGATGTCCTTGAGATGGACCAGGTTCAAGCGCGGCGCGAGCTTGCGGATGGCATCCACCGGATCGTATCCGCAGGCCGCGAAGTGACCGGTGTCGGCCGTGGCTCCGCAGTTCGCCGAGAGGCCATTCAGTGCCTTCAGAACATCTTCCGGGCTTTCGTAGGGAAACTTTACTCCGGGAAAGAAATGGTTGTGGATGGAGAAGGTCAGGCCTGCCTGGGTGACGCTGCGATCAATGTGCTGCAGCAATTCGGTACCAGTAGCATCCGCGGTAATGTTGTGCGCGCCGAGCAATTGGGCGAACCGAATAGCACTGGCGACATCCTGCTCATCTTTAAGCGTCGCGGCGTAGTACGACACGCAGCGAATACCCGCGCTATCGAGTTTTGCTCGCGAGCCGCGCATGAGCTCGTCGCTGGGCTTGCTCATCACCATGAACTCGCCGCGCGACATTTCAATCTGCTGATTGTGCAGCCCATTGGTCGGCAGCAAAATCTGCAGTTGCGCGACCATGTCGTCGAAAGAAAGCGCGTGATAGCTGAAGGTTCCAATGCCGATGGTCAAGGGAGCGAGGCCATACGCCGGCAACGTGCTCGCGGCCAGGCATGCCGCGGTTGTGGTCATAAACGTTCTGCGCGTGATCATCGATTTATCTCGAAGGGGATTATTTCGAAGCCGTTTCGGTTTTGGGCGCGGGCAGCAGCTCCTTCGATGGTGTTCCCGCAGGAAAGGCTACGTTGAAAAAGCAGACCATCATTTCATCGAAACTTTGCTGGCCCCAGGTCACTGTCTTGGTGGGATCTGGATTTTCGGGATTTTTCGCCGAGTTGTCGTAGTGCGCGGTGCACTCGATTTTGGTGCCTGCCGGCAACACAATTGGCTTGGCCAAGTTGTACCAGAGCTGCCAGCGCCAGTTATAGTGCGGCACGTTGAGGATGGCGCGGGTCTCGCCGTTGGGAAAGACAAGGCGATACGACATATCTTTGCCGCGCATGTGCATGTGGGGGTGCACTCCCAGCAGGGTCACTTCGCGCTGGAAGGTGAAGGAGGCATCCACGCGGTAGTCCGGGTCACCGGGAGGGATGCGGAATTTTTCGTTGCCGGTGGAGAGGGTCATCACCCGGTCCGTCGGCGGTTGCTTGGCCAACACCAGACCCACGTTCGCCTGGTCGGTTGTGGCCTTGCCTTCCGGCATGTAGTGCACTTCGAGCACAATGTCCGATCCAGCGGGAATGAGCTTCGCTTCGCCGGGCTTGAACATGTCCGGCGGCTGGCCCGGTGCGTAGCCAACCAACCAGTCGCTGGGCACATCGTCTTTGGCGACCTTCTCCCCGGTTTTGGCGGGTGGCGCTACGAAGAACTGGTTTTCGGGCTGACCCTTAAAGTAGTTCGAACCCGGCGTGCGCACGTAGGCGACGATATGGTGCACCACGGAACGATCGCTCGGCGCGGCTTCCACGTCCTGCACCCAGGTGTCTTTTGTAAATCCGGTGGGGACGATGACGTATTGGTAGTCAAGGATTCCCGTCGCCGGAATGGAAAAGGGCCGGGGCAACGTGTAGATCTTGTCCGGCTGGGGAATGGTCCATCCGGAGACGAAATCCACCGGTGGCGGCAGGTCCTTCGGGTCGCCCTTCGGCGCGCCGGCGTCCACCCATGCGGCGATGGTATCGATCTGCTGCTGGGTGAGCGAGCGGTTGTTCTCAAATTTCTCGGTGTGCCCATCTTCGAACCACGGCGGCATGGCGCGGGTGACCACCATCTGCTTCATGGCCGCGGCCCATGGGCGTGCATCTTCGTAGGTGAGCATGGAGAAGGGCGCGCCCTCTCCCGGGCGGTGGCAGCCCTGGCAGTGCTGCTGCACAATTGGTGCAACATCCTTGGAGAATGTGACGTTGGAAGGCCGGGTGACCGGGAGCGCCGCGTCGGAAGCATGGGTCGACATGCCGGCCATTTGCCCCATAAGACATGAGACGGTCAAGAGCTGCCCTACAACTATGGCGATGGTTCGCTTCATGCGCATGATCCTGGGTTGATTAATTAGGAACGATTCATTAGTATGTGCCATCCAGTATGCTCCGGGAAGAATTCGCCGGGCAATCTTTTTTTGATAGGTGAATGGCCATGAGGCTCCTACGCTGTTTCGTTATCCTATGCGCGCTGGCTGGTAATGGCTATGCGGAAATGCCTGCCTGCTATAAGTCAGTGAACAGCGTCACTTGGCTGGTGCAAAATATCGACCTGGCCCGGCGAGGATGGGAGGCGCTGGGACTGTCGGATATACGCGCGTATCCCGACGTCGTGCTCGCCGGTACTTATCACGGCAAACCAATCAAGATGTGGGCCTGGGAGATCACCGGGCAGTTGGGGAACCTGACGGTGAACATGATTCAACCGGCAGAGGGCCAGCTTAATGCCTGGAATGACTTTCTGGGCAAACATGGCGACGGCATCTTTTCCATCGTGCACGAGGTTAAGTCCGAGGCCGAGATGGCGCAGGAGATCAAGCGCATGCACGGCCTGGGCGTCGATGTGCTGCAACAGGTGAGCTTCGATCGCGACGGTAAACGGGTTACGTACACCTACTTCGATACCGAACCACAAGGCAAATTTGCACTCGGGCTGGTGTACTGGCCGGGAGGTGCACCGGCTGCGGGTCCGCCTGGCAAGGTGAATCACCTTGGGCCGGTCGTCGCGGATTTGGGGCCAGTTTCCGCATATTGGCAGAAATTGGGCTTTCCGGCATTTCGGCCGGATCATGCCACGCCGCGTGAAGACTCGAGGTATCGCGGCAAGCCGCTCTGGTTTGCATTTGAGGTGGGCTACCAGAATTACGACCAGTTCAGTTACGAATGGATTTCCGCTCCCTCGACACCGCCGAATATCTACGCTGATTTTCGCAAGAGGCATGGCGAGGGCATTCAACACCTCGGGGTGCCGGTGGATGATCTGGGCAAGGCAACGGCGGAGTATGAAAAGCTGGGATATTCCGTGTGGCAGTCGGGAGCCTGGGGCGATGTGGGCAAGAAGGATTCAGGCCAGTACAACTACATGGACACCGACTCGATTGGTGGTGTGAGTGTCGAGTTGATTCACGCCTACAAGTAGAACTGCAGATCCCTCCGCTACGCTACCCCGGATTTCCTGTTGAGAGTTGTGTGATCGGTCAAGTTCGTGCGTCTCTCTTTTGGGAGAGCCGCATGCGCAGCCGTTGTTAAGAGCCGCGAAGTAGGAAATCCGGGTCCGCTCCGGTCGGGATGACAAAGGAAAGGGTAGAGGTAATTTAAAGAGAGTCTCGGACCGACATGGCTCTTTTCTTCGTTACTCTAACCTTTGTCATCCGACCGGAGCGGAGGGATCCGCGGTTCGTCCCGGTTGCGTTAGATGTAAGCGATCAGGTCAATCTCGACCAACGAGTCGCCGGGGATGCCGCCCGCCGGCGCAACTGTCGTCCGCACTGGCGGGATCTTGCCCCAACGGCCCGCGTACGAGGTGTTCATCCTCGCCCAGTCTTTGATGTCGTTCAGATACACATTAACCTTAAGCACCTTCTCCATCGAAGAGCCAGCGGCGATAAGATTCTTCTCCAGTTCATCGAGCACATGGGTTGTGGCCTCTTCAATGGTGGCCTTTTCGTGATATCCGACCCCAGCCAGAAACACCAGGTTGCCGTAGGAGACGACGCTCGAGAAAAGCGGCGCTTTTGCACCCACATTGTCGACATTGGGTTTGGAGGAATATGACTTTTTTTCCAGCTTGCCCGTGGTTTGCGCCTGCGCTACCAAAGCTCCGCCGGTTGCCGCCGCAGCCGCTGCGGCTGCATTCTTGAGAAGACCTCTTCTGGATTGCTGTTTCATGTATTGCTCCCTTTCGCATAAATCGTCTCATAGTCTTCTCAGAAAATGATGGATCCTGCGAACTGAATCAACCGGAGCAGCCGGCAAAACTCCCGGTAACGATGGAGCATGGGTTACAACCGCCCAAACATGGGCGTCTTCACCTTGTCTTCAGCGCATTTCCCAGGCGAGCGAAAAACATACTCGTTGTAAGAGCTTTGATAGCCCCGCAACCGGGCGATCGGCAAGAGCATCGGGAAGAGGATGGACTGTATCAAGCGAGGCGGGCTGGAGAAGCGAATTACATCCTCGAATTCCGTGGCGATGGGGGCAAACTGCAAAAGACTCGGCATCCCCCGCGCATTCGTCTTGCCGTCCTGCGCCAAACCGATCATGTTTCGTGTAAAGGCCTCGAACTTATAGGCTTCGAATCGATTCGCCGGCCTTATCTCAATCGTCAACTTCGCCTCATAGATACCGGCATTCCAGAAGCGGTGAGGCACACCGGGAGCAATATCGAATCTCTTGTCCAACTTGGCAATCGACGTCACCCCGTCGATGCAAATGCCTACGTATCCAGTCACGACCGTGATTTGCTCGTGGATACCTGGATGAAAGTGAAGTGGGGAACCAAAGCCTGTTCCCCGCAATTCGAGGTCAACGATCAGCCGCTCTCCCATGGTTTCGCGGGTGCCTAATCGGATCGTTGCTCGTTCGCCAGTGACCGGATTTTCAAACACATCGCCTCTTGTGAACATACAATTCCCCGGGGACGCAGGTTGGCGCTGCATCCGGTTCGCTTGGTTCGGTTTCGTTTAAAGGCAGCGAGAGAGTCGTGACGTCGCTGCCGAGGACCAACGTTCGCTTTTTATCCCACTCACATGACGATAAAGGGCGGCGGCGGCGAAATGAATCCCGTGAAGACACCACCCGGCGGTCTAAATGGCATGAGATCGTTCCTCAATCTCTTCTTCGGCGTGCACGCTCTGCAAACGGAACGGAGACGCCGGCGTCGCTTCTTTGCCTTCGAAAGCGGCGTACACCACCGGCAACAACAGAAGCGTGAGCGCCGTGGAACTGACCAGGCCACCGATGACGACGATCGCCAGGGGACGCTGGATCTCGGAGCCCGGCCCGGTGGCGAACAGGAACGGCACCAGGCCCAACGCCGCCACCGTGGCAGTCATCATCACTGGACGGAAACGAAGCCTTGTTCCTTCCCGAATAGCGTTCGCCTGACTCAGCCCACCCTGCCGCAGGTTGCGAATGTAGGAAACCAGGACGACGCCATTCAGGACCGCGATGCCCCACAGCGCGATAAACCCAACCGAAGCCGGCACGGAGAGATACTCACCGGAGACGAAGAGGCCGATGATGCCGCCAATCGAAGCGAGCGGCAGTACCGTGATGATGAGCGCGGCGAAGCGAAGCGAATTGAAGAGAACGAAGAGCAGAAAGAAAATTGCGGCAATCGTAATCGGCACGATCACCATCAAGTGATGCATGGCCCGCTGCATGTTGTGGAACTGGCCGCCCCATTCAATGTAGTAACCGGCGGGCAATGGCACTTGTTGATCGACCTTGTCCTGCAACTCCTTGACATATCCGCCCAGGTCGCGGTCCTGTACATTCACACCGACGACGATGCGGCGCTTACCCATGCTGCGATTGATGAGAGCGGGCCCTTCGACCACCCTGATCCGGGAGAGGTCTTTCAGCGGGACGCGCGGCCCATCGGGCGTGCTGATCTGGAGTTCCCGTATGTCATCCACGCTGTCGCGGAGCTCTTCGGGTAAGCGGACCACTCCGGAGAAGCGGCGCTCTCCTTCGTAAATCTCGGTCGCACCCTTGCCCGCGATCGCAGTCTCAATCACGTCGTTCACGTCTGCGGCGTTGAGGCCATAGCGGGCAATGGACCCTCGATTGATGTCGATGGTCAGATATTGTTGACCACCGACGCGATCGACCCGGGTATCCTGCGTGCCGCGAATGGTACCCGCTACTCGAGCGATGTCACGGGCCTTTTCTGCGAGTATCTCGAGATCGTCTCCGTAGAGCATGACGGCGACATCGGCGCGCACTCCGGAGACCATCTCGTCCACACGATCGCTGATGGGCTGCGACATCACCAGGTTAATGCCGGGCAGAGCCGCCAGCCGGTCGCGAATCTGCTCGGCGATTTTGTCCTGGGTCATGCCATGCGGCCGCTGATTGAAGGGGGTGAGGGACGCGAGCACATCGGCCTCATTAGGGCCGGCAGGATCAGCCGGTGACTCACCCCTGCCTAAACGCGAAACCACGCTGTTGACCCCAGGCACCCGGAGCATCAGGCGTTGCATTTCCTTCTCCATGCGAAGCGATTCTTCGAGCGAGATGTTGGGCACGCGATCGGCATTGGGCGAGAGCGTACCCTCTTGCATTTCAGGGATAAAGGATGTGCCTAGGAAGGGAAACAAGGCCAGCGAAGCGAAGAAAATTGCGACGACCCCGAGCACAGTCGCTGTACGATGGGCCAGAGCCCAACGCAACAGATAGTCATAGGGCCTGCGCAGAGTTCGCACCAGCCACGTGTCTTCCTCTGAGCCGCCCTTCAGCAGGTAAGAAGAAAGCACCGGCGAAAGGCTGAGCGAGAGAACCAGGGAAATGGCAAGCGCAATCGCAATCGTGTAGGCCAGTGGGGCAAACAACTTGCCTTCCATCCCTTCGAGCGTCATGAGCGGCAGGAAGACGAGGATGATGATGGTCACACCAAAGAGCACGGGGGTGGCCACCTCAAGCACAGCCGATTGCACGATGCGAAGCCTGGCGAAGGTATCTCCTGGCTGCTGATCGTGACGTGCGTGGCTGAGCCGGGCGAAGATGTTCTCCACCACAACCACCGAGCCATCCACCATGAGACCGATCGCAATGGCGAGACCACCCAGAGACATGAGGTTCGCCGATAGCCCGATGCGGTTCATGACCAAAAAGGTAAGCAAGGGAGTCAGCACCAGGTTCGCGCTCACGATCAGGCTGCTGCGCAGATCACCCAGGAAGAGGAAGAGAATGACCACCACCAGGAGCACGCCTTCTGCGAGCACTTCTGTCACCGTGTGAATGGCGGCGTCCACCAACTGGGAGCGATCGTAATAGGGAACGATCTGCAGGCCGCCCGGGATCATGTTCCGGCTATTGATTTCGGCGACACGCTCCTTGATGCGGCCGACAATCTCCTTGGCATTGCCGCCGCTGGTCATCAGGACAACTCCGCCTACGGCCTCGGTGTAGCCGTTTTTGATCATGGCCCCGTAGCGCACTTCGGTGCCGATCCGCACTTCTGCGACGTCGTGGATGTAGACGGGCGTGCCCCTGGTTTCGCTGAGCACGATTTTGCGGATGTCATCAAGATCGCGCACCAGGCCCACGCTACGAATCAGATATTGCTCAGCGTGTTGCCGCAAGACGCCGCCGCCCGCATTGGCGTTGTTATGCGCCAGAGCGTCGCGTACGTCGTTGATCGTCAGGTTGTAATAATGCAGCTTCTGCGGATCAACCAACGTCTCGTACTGTTTGACGAAGCCTCCGGTGGAGTTGATCTCCGCCACTCCCGGAATAGAGCGCAGAAGCGGACGCACCACCCAATCCTGTAGGGTGCGCCGCTCGATCAATTCCTCGCGCGTCAGCGTCCGATGCGCAGCGCTCTCATTGGGAAGCTCCAGCGTGTACTGATACACCTCGCCCAACGCATTGGTAATGGGACCGAGTACCGGCGTCACGCCCTCCGGCATGCGCTCGCGCAATTCCGAGAGGCGTTCCGAGATCATCTGGCGTTCGCGAAAGAGGTCGCTTCCGTCGGTAAAGACCAACGTGATGAGAGAGAGACCTGGCTTATTCAAGGACCGCATGTCCGTCATGCCAGGCAAGCCGGTCATGGCAATTTCAATCGGGATGGTGACGAAACGCTCCACCTCTTCCGGAGACTTTCCAGAGGCTTCCGTCGCGATTTGCACCTGCACGTTGGCCACATCCGGAAATGCGTCCACGGACAGGTGTTGCGCCGCGTTGATACCAAACGCGACCAGCATTACGGCGACCACAACAAAGATCAGCCGTTGCTGGAGTGCCCCGGCCACGATGGAGCGCAGCATCTAGGCGCCCCCTTTGATGGCGTTTTGCTTGCGCTGATTGTTCAGGTGGAAGGCGCCCTCGGTAACGATGCGGTCCTCGGCTCCCAGGCCTCCGAGCACTACCCGGCGATCATTCTCCTCGTCGCCGAGCGAAACTTCATGCAGCAGATATTTCTGTGGTCCTTGCTCGACAAAAACATAGTCACGGTTGTTTTCGCGCACGACGGCGGCGTTGGGCACCGTGAGCTTGCGGTCGGCGTGGCCGGTCAGGGTCATTCCCGCGAGCTGATCGGGCTTAAGCAATCCACCGTGGTTGTCCACATCCATGTGGACCTCAACCGTGCGCGTCGCAGGGTCGACGATGGGGGATATAAAGGTAAGATGGCCCTTGATTTTCTCCTGCAACAGAGAAGGAATTCCCACTTGTACTTCCATGTCCTTATGCAACTGGCCGGTGTCCTCTTCAGGGACGTTGGCGACGATCCACACGGTGGAGAGATCGGCAATGGTGAAGGCCGGATCGGCAGGCTGCACCACCTGGCCGATGGTGATCTCGCGCTTCAGCACCGTGCCGCTCCGAGGACTGACGATCGGGTAGTCCGCACTAATCTTGTGTGTGGTCTCCAACTGGTGGATCTGTCCCTCTGTCATACCCAGACCCCGCAACTGGGTGCGGCAGGACTCCAGTTCCGTGTTCGCTTGCAAAGACTCTGCGCGGCGGCGTTCGAGCTCGGCACGGCCGATCACGTCCGCCTCCAGCAATTGCTGTGCCCGCTTCTCCGCCGCATCCGCCAGCCCCCTCTGCGAGGAAGCCTTGATCAGGGCAAGCTGTGTATCTGAGAGATCGGTGCTATGCAGCATGGCCAGCGCAGCACCGGCTTTAACCTGCTGACCCTCAAAAACAAGTATCTGCAGGATGCGCCCGGCAACCGGAGAACCCACCCGGGCTATGTGCCGCGCGTCGGTTTCAACATGCGCCGCTACCTGCAACGTACCGTCCACCGAGGCCATCTCCGGTTGGCCGAATTTCAGGTTTCCGGCCAGTGCTGGAGTGATGGCCACCTCGTTCGGGTTCGTTGGCCGCTCGGCCGCGCGTGCACTTTGCCTGGCTTTGCAGCCCTGCATTGGGACCAGGACCACACCGGCAACAATAGCCAGTGTCAGCAAAAAGGGTAGCGCACAGTGACGGTTGCTTCTCATGGTTTTGCTCCGGGCGCAATCGCGCCGAGTTCTTCCAGATCCACCAGGGCGGATTGCCGCGCGGCTTGCGCGTCGGCCAGGTCACCCCGAACACTTTGCAGCACCCGCTGCGCATCCAGAACCTCCACGATGCCGCGTTCCCCGAAGCGGTAGGCTGCCTTGGCGGCCTCGACGGCGCTCACGGCGGCACGTAGCGAACCGGCCTCGAGCGACGTAGCCTGCTGGTCGGCAAGCTGATATTGCTCGTAGGCCCGTTCAAGGGCAGAGACCAATTCCAGAGTGCGTTGATACAACACTGCGGAGGACTGCGAGAACGATGCCTTTGCTTCTTGAATCTGTCCCTGACGCCGGTCCCACAAAGGAATCGGGATGGTGACGCCCGTGCGCCAGAAGCGCAAGTCGGGTTGGTTTTCAAACTCCGCGAAGGCGACGGGTTGCGGAATTCGCAGAGCCCGCTCCCGATCCAGGGTGGCTTGCGCCGCCTGAATGTCGGCCTGAGAGCGCGCCAGCAGGGGATGGGCAGTAAGCACTCGTTCCCGCAGTTGCTTGATGGGCGGCAGCGGGATGCGCGGTTCAAACTCACCCTGGGGATCGAGGTTGGCATCGACGCTGGCAGCGATGGTGACCCGTAGGAGTGCGATCGCGTTGGCGTATTCGAGTTGGGCGCTGGTTACGGCAAACTGTGCGCGCCCCAGTTCCGCTTCGGCGCGCGTCAGCTCTAACCGGCCCTCTTCGCCAACATTGACCTCGACTTCCACGCGCCGGCGCAGGTCTTGTACGAGCTGCAGATTTTCCTGCGCATGTTCAATCTCTTCGCGCCGGCGGAGTGCATTGTAAAAAGCATGTTTCGTGTCGCCTATTACGGATAACTCCACCGCGTGCTCGTTCGACCGGCTGCTCGCAATACCAAACTGTGCGACTCGCTGGCGTGCTCTGCGCTCGGCAGGAATCTCAATCGCCTGGTACGCCGCATAGTGCTGCAGCAGCCCGGGCAAACCCGGGATGGCGACCGGTCTCGCATATTGCTGGCCTTCGTAAACCTCGAGGCTGGGATTGCTGTATGCGCGGGCCACGCGGCCCGAGGCGGTAGAACGCCGGGTTGTTGCTGAGGCCTCCTCCAGCCGGGGATTGTTCCGCATAGCCATGGCGATTGCGTCTGTTAACGACAAGGTCGTCTTGTCCGCCCCCGCGGCACTCGGGCGGCCGGTGGTCTCCTGAGGGGTAGGAGCCTCAGGAACAATGTTGGTTGCAATTTGCCCAAGGGAGGCGCAAAGAAAACAGCCGGGCAGCAGCAATGAAAGTACAATCGATCTGCGAATTGTCACGCTTGTGTCTAAGCACCCGCACTATGAAAGTGTCGCTGCGATTTTCGTCTAGGCATCGCAGCTAGCCCACCAACCCCTTACGGACCGCGTAAAGAACGATCTCCGCGGTATTGTGAACATTGAGCTTCTGCATCAAATTCGTCCGGTGACTCTCAACCGTGTAGGGGCTTATATCCAACACGGTTGCTACCTCTTTGTTGGTTTTTCCCTCAGCCAGCAGTTGCAGAACTTCTTTTTCCCGCGCGGTGAGCAAATGAAACGAGTCGGTGATGCCCTGCTGCTTCAGCATCCGCATGTAATCCTCGAGCAGCGTTTCATTGATGGCCTGGCTAAAAAACGGCTTGCCGCGCGCCGCCGATTTAATCGCCAATAACAAATCTTCTTCTGCCGACTCCTTCAGCAGGTAGCCTTTGACGCCCACATTCAGTGCTCGTAACAGATAGCTTTCGTCAGCGTGCATGGTGAGAATAATGATGCCGATCGCTGGGTTTGCACTGAGAATCTGTTCTGCCGCGTCGATGCCATTCAGTACCGGCATGGCGACATCCATAACGACGACCTGCGGGGAGAGGCTGGCGGCCAGGTTGACCGCGTCCCGGCCATTGCCGGCTTCGCCGATCACCACAATCTCGGGGTATTGCTCCAGAAGCAGACGCAAACCTTTGCGCACCACTCCATGGTCGTCCGCTATAAGTACTCTTAATTTCATGACGTCTCTTGCTTTCTCTGAGCTGTGATCCGGAACGGGTTGGCAAGAGATCTGTCATCGGCTCTGTCAGTGTGGGAAAGCAACTGCTCTCCACAACGACAATAGAGGCACGAGGGAGCGAAACAAATCCCCTGAGGACACTAGCGACCAGCCTAAATGACAGGAGACTCGTCGACGGCTGGGACAATTCTTACCGGTAGCTCCAGGCTGAGCAGGGTTCCGCTACCGGGCTGAGAGTCAACCGACATACGCCCCTGCAGTGCGCGGACGCGCTCGGCCATTCCCATCAACCCGAGACCGCGGGTTGTATGCTGGGCATCAAATCCACAGCCATCGTCTTGCACCGAAGCAACCACTCGGGCCGCCTCCTGCTTGACGATGACATGGATGCGGGTGGCGCCGGCATGCTTTCCGCAGTTGGTCATAGCTTCCTGAATGGCCCGGTACAAGCAGAGGCGAAGCGGCTCCGGCAGATTGTCGAGTTTGCCTTCGATGAGTACGGAGACGGGAATGCCACCGCGGCGCGAAAATTCTTTCGCCTGCCAGCGAAGCGCGGGCTCCAGGCCAAGATCGTCGAGCATGGAAGGACGCAGTAACAACGCCAGGTTTCTTACCGAGCGCAGGGCCTCCTCGGCCAGGTGCTTGACGCTTTCCAGCCGCTGCCGGAATCCCTCATCCGGCTGATAATGCGACAGTGTTCCCAATTCCATGCGGAGGCCAGTCAGGATTTGGCCCACCTCGTCGTGAAGTTCGCGGGAGATTGTCTTTCGTTCTTCCTCCTGCACGCGCACCAACTGGTTCGATAAACTCCGGAGCTCCTGCTCTGCCTTTTCGGCACGCTGTCTCTCCGCTTCCGATACCTTGTCGAGACGGTACATGTAGGCGGTACTGAAGACGGCGATCGCGGCCTCGAGCAGCAGCAGCATGAGGGTCGCGGCCGTGGCATATTGCCGCAACTTGGTTTGCTGATTTTCCAGTTCCTGCTCCTCATGAGCCAGGCTTGCCTGGTTCAGGGCATCGATACGGGCGACGAGTTTAAGCACCCGTTGCGGTTGCCGTTCCAATTCATCGAAGAGCATTTGTTGGCCGTGCCGGGAGGGCGAGGTGCCAAGACTCTGACGAATGGACGTCCAGTAGTCATCCAGGCCCTGCTTCAGGGCGAGGACCTGAGAACGTTGGCTGGCGCCGGTCAGGTCTCCCAGCGTGTCGCAGTCCTTTTGCGTGTCTCGCTGCAGTACGGATATCCGGTTCTGGATCTCGGCAACGTCAGGGCTGCTCAACCCGCTCTCCTCTATGAGCGCCCCCTTATTGATGTTGTCCTGGATATTTGAGATGGCGTCATCCGCCCTCTGATAAATCTGACGGAAGTTTCGGATGTGTTCGTTAATCCGAGCGGCCTCGTGAGAGACAAGCCATGCAAAGACGGTGGAAAACAGCAGCAAAGCGCCAAAGGACAGGGCGACCGCCGGCCAGAGTCGGGTGCGCATGGGAAGACCTTACTCCTAACGCTTCGATGCTGGAAAGGATGAGGACTACCGTCCAAAAAAGAGCGGCGATTCTTCCCCGTATCGATGCGTCCTCCCCAGGTGCATCGAATGAGAGAGTGTTGCTGAGAATCGCCGTCGGAGGTAGCTCGCCAGATGGCGAACACCAATAACGCGAGATCGATCCTATGGTAGGGAGCGGACGTTTTCTATCCCGTGAAGGCACTAGAAACCCAGACGAAAAGGCAGGAGTACTGACCTCGCCCGGATTGTCAGCTTGCTTCCCAGATGAGTTTGGCGTTGGTCAGCTCGCGAGCACCCAAGGCGCCCAGTTCGCGGCCGACTCCGGAGGCCTTGACGCCGCCAAAGGGAGCTCGCGGATCGGAGCGCACAAAGTCATTGATGAATACCGCGCCGGCCTCGATCTGCGCCGCCACCCGGTTGGCGTGCGTAGGATCCTTGCTCCACACCGCCGCGCCCAGACCAAACTCGGTATCGTTGGCCAGTTGAATGGCCTCTTCCTCCGTTTTGAAGGTGAAAACAAGCGCGACCGGACCGAAGAACTCTTCCCGCGCCACCGGTGCGTCGTGAGGCACATCCACCAGTACGGTTGGCGCATAAAAGTAACCCGGGCCGTCGAGCGCTTTACCGCCGACGAGCACACGGCCTCCGGCTGCGACGGCATCGGCCACCTGGCGCTCGGTGGTGGCGAGCAGGTCTGCTCGCGCCTGGGGCCCGAGCTTGGTGTCCGCCAGCATCGGATCACCTACCTTAAGCGCCGAGGCCTGGGCAACAAAGGCTTTGAGAAACGCGTCGGCGATCGGTTCGGCGATAAGAAAGCGCTTGGCGGCGATGCAGCTTTGCGCGTTGTTGGAGTAGCGCGAGGTCACCCCTAATTGCGCCGCCTTTGCGATATCGGCGTCTTCGAGCACGATGAACGGGTCAGAGCCTCCCAGCTCAAGCACCACTTTCTTGCCAGCCTGACCCGCGAGTTGCGCCACAGCTCGCCCTGCCTTGACGCTACCAGTAACTGTCACTGCGCGTATACGGGGATCTGCAATCATCGCGGGCACCGCTTTGGTCTGCACCGACAGATTCACGTAAAGTCCAGGAGGGCCGCCGGCATCCTTGACCAGTGTTTCCAGCGCGAGAGCGCAGCCCTGCACCGTTTCCGCGTGCTTCACCACCACCGTGTTTCCCACCAGCGCGGTGGGAATGAAGAAACGCAGCACCTGCCAGAAGGGGAGATTCCACGGCATGATGGCCAGAATCGGGCCCAGCGATTCATAGACCACCCGAGCTGGTGTCCCAGGAATCGGTTCAGTTTGGATATATGCCGCACCTGCCTCGGCAAAATGGCGCGCACCGAACGCGGCTTTCTTGACCTCACCAAGCGCCTCTGCGAGCGGCTTTCCCATCTCGAGAGTAATCAGCTTCGCGTAGTGCTCCGCGCGCTGCTCCAACAGCTCGGCGAGTCTAACGAGCAGCGCTGTCCGTTCCAACACCGGCGTCCGTGACCAGTATTTCCAGCCCTCCCACGCATTTTGCAGGCGTTGCTCGACTTCCTGGGCGCTGTGCTCGGGATAGGTGTTCAGTAACTCACCGGTGGTTGGGTTCTTCGATTCGAACGACATGGCGTACCTCCTAATGCGGTTGGCAGACGCTGAGAAAACGCTCAGCACAGGTGGCGATTACTTCTTCGCCCGGCCGCTTCCACCAGTTTTCCGAGGAGAAAATTTCCACCTCCTGCGGACCGTGGTAGCCGGCATTCTCAAAGGCCTGGCGGATCGAGCCCAGATCGATGACTCCGTCGCCCATCATGCCGCGATCGAGCAACAGATCACGCGTGGGCACTAACCAATCGCAGATGTGATGCGCCAGGATGCGGCTACCCGCGCCGGCACGCGCGATTTGCGCTTGCAGCTTCGGATCCCACCAGACGTGGTAGACGTCGATCGCTACGCCAACTCCGTCACCTAACAGATCGCAGAGATCGAGCGCCTGTTCGAGAGTATTGACGCAGGAGCGATCCGCGGCGTACATGGGATGCAACGGTTCTATGGCTAACGGCATGCGGCAGGCGCGTGCATGGGGCAGAATCGCGGCCAGTCCATCTGTAACCATCTGGCGTGCGGATGCGATGTCACGCGATCCCGGCGGCAAGCCTCCCACCACCAGCACCAGACACTCCGCCCCCAGCGCGGCTGCTTCATCGATGGCACGCTTGTTGTCGTCAATGGCGGAGGCCAGACCTGAAGGATCAGCCGCGGGAAACATACCGCCGCGGCAAAGGCCGGTGACGCGCAAATGGTTCGAGCGAACAATCTCTACCGCTTCTTTCAGACCGGTTGCCTGCACCTGGTCGCGCCACGGCGCGACGGCGGTGATTCCCTGGGCGAGGCAAGCATCCACCGCCTGCGCCATGGTGAATTGCTTGCGCACCGTGGCCAGGTTAATCGAGAGATTGCTGAAGCTCACGCGACCCCATCGGCAGACAATGCAGGCACATCTACCCAGCGGCGCTCCGCCCAGCTCTTCAACCCAAGCTCGGCGAGTTGCACTCCCTTGGCTCCTTCCAGCAGGTCGAAGCTCCAAGGCTTGTTCTCCACTACGTGGCGAATAAAGTCTTCCCACTGCAGCTTGAAGCCGTTCTCGTAGACCTGCGTGTCGGGCACTTCGTCCCAGCCTTCGAGGAATTTTATGGTTTGCGGAATGTCGGGGTTCCATACCGGTCGCGGGGTGTTCACGCGATGTTGGGTATAGCAGCGGGTCAGGCCTGCTACGGCGGAACCATGGGTTCCATCTACCTGAAAGGTCACGAGGTCATCGCGCCGGACACGCACGGCCCAGGAAGAATTGATGTGCGCGATCACACCGCCAGCAAGCTGAAATGTGGCGTAGGCGGAGTCGTCGGCATCGGCCTTGTAGGGCGCTCCGCTTTCATCGATGCGCTGGGTGATATGCGTCGCGCCGAGGCAACTGACGGACTCGACTGCGCCGAAGAGATTGTCGAGCACATAGCGCCAATGAGGAAGCATGTCGAGAATGATGCCGCCGCCATCGGCCTTGCGGTAGTTCCACGAGGGCCGCTGTGTTGGCTGAAGATCACCTTCAAAGACCCAGTAGCCAAACTCTCCGCGCACGGAGAGGATGCGCCCGAAGAAACCGGCGTCGTTTAACATTTTGAGTTTTCGCAGACCGGGCAGGTAGAGCTTGTCCTGCACGACACCGCTCTTTACACCGTGTTTGCGGGCCAGGCGAACCAGGGAGAGCGATTCCTCCAGCGTCTCCGAGAGCGGCTTTTCGCAGTACACGTGTTTGCCGGCTTCGATCGCTTGCTTTAGCAGCGGAACGCGCATTTGCGTGGAGCCGGCGTCGAAGAAGATGGCGTCGTCCGGGTTGGCGAGCGCTGTCGTCACATCTTTGGCGACTCGTTTCAGGCCGTGGCGTTCCGCCAGGCTGGAGACCTTCTCCAGGTTGCGGCCGACCAAGATCGGATCCGGGATGGCGCGGTCGCCGTTGGCCAGCGTAACTCCGCCCTGGTCAATGATCGCCATGATCGAACGGACGAGGTGCTGGTTGTAGCCCATCCTCCCGGTAATGCCATGCATGATGATGCCGATTCGTCGATTCGCCACGGTCTATCCCACCCTAGAAGTTTCTAACGTTTGTTTCATAAGCCAGGCGGCTTCGTCAACCCGAAGCCGGCGGCGGAGAACCCCACTTAAGCCAAAAGAAGGCTTGCATGGGCCACCCCAGGAATCTTAATCCTCAGGCGAGGAGTTGGTTTACGGCGCGGTCCGACTCGGCGATGGAAGCGCGGTGGTCCATGATGCCGGAAAGGTCAGAGTTGGCAAAGGCGATCTTGCCGAAGGCCGCCCGCCGCATCACTTCTCGGGGAGCAATCTGGCCATCCTTGCCAAAGAAGAAGCCCGGTTGGCCGCAGAGGTAAGCGTGTCCCCACCGGTTGACGATGATCCCGGCAATGTCCCGCCGCGCATCGAAACCGCTGCGCGCGAACATCAGCGTCAATTCTTCGCGAATCTTCCGCTCGTATTCCGAATAGGGGATGCTGAGCAGGCGCATCCTTCCCCGGACGCACTGTTGCGGCAAGGGGACGCCCGGTTCCGTAAAGGTGATCTTTAGCCGGATCACGGTTGGGTCGTCGGGGCTGACGGTGGGTGGAACGCCGGCGCAGGTGGCCACCTTGCGGACCGCAAGCCAGCGGCCAACGCCCTCAAACCACTGGCATTCGGTGATCCCCATCTTGGCCATAAAACGCCAGTTGCGGAAGGCGACGTTGATCACAGCGCACGGCATGCGGTGAAACTGCTGGTAGGCCTGCTGATAGTTCTCCGGGAGGTCGGAGATGGTCCTGGCGGTGGTCCAACCGGCAGACATCACGACGGACCGCGCATGCACGCTGTATAAACGGCCATCCACGGCGTAGGTGACAAGGACGCCGTCCCCATCATGGTGTACATCGGCCACCGTTGCCCCCAGCCGAATCCGCACCGGCTGACCCTCCCGGTCGAGTTTGGTGAAGTCCACCGGCCCGGTACACACGCCGGCCAGGGTGGCCGGTCCCGGCATAGCCTCAGGCACCATGGCCTTCACGATAAAGCGCGCGATCCCTGTATTGCCGCCGGGGAAGATCTGCTCGCCGACTTCGTTCTTCCAGGGAAACAGCAGTTCGGGAGCGTAGTTAGCATAGGCGGAGTTCTCATCCGCGGAAGAACCGGCCCAATCCGCCGCATCCGGCATATAGGTCCGGATAAATTCCCGGGTCAGGCCATCGCGCTGGATCAGATGCTCTTCAAAACTGATGCGGTCAAGGGCCCGCGAAATCTCATCCCCATCGACTTTTGGGAGAGTAAACGTCGTGTTGCCATCGCGCGCTTTGAGCAACTGCCGTTTGGTGTCCTCAGGCAGGGGCGCCCCGGCGAGCTTCTTACCCCAGGGATCGAACAACCAAAGCCCCTCAGGATGGCCGTGGAGGGCGCCAAAGAACATGCCGGAGCTTTTGCTGCCGCGGGCATAGGGAAGGGTATTCACATCGAGCTCCGGCTGGCCGCCGCCCCATTTCTGGTATTCCAGGGGCTGCCCGTCGAAGCCGATGGATTCGTAAAACCGCTGCGTCAGGGAAAGTGGGAGCGAAGGAAAGTAGGTCGCTGAGCCCTGACCGGCGATCAGCCGCTGGCCATCCACCATGAACTCGTTGCGCCGCGCTTCGCCGCCGAAGATGGCATGGTCTTCGAGCACCAGGCAGCGTTTCCCGCGCTTCGTCTTTTCGTTGAAGAGATGAGCGGCCGCTAAACCGCTGATCCCGCCGCCGACCACCACACAATCGAAGGTTTCGCCCGTCGACTTGGCATTTTTTAGTTGCCCGGCATACACCGCGTCGCGAATGCCATGTCCGGCCGTCATCACCGCGTGCGTGTTGCCGTTGGCGTTGGCGTAGTCACCGACCCCGCCGTAACCGTCCCAATCCTCTTTTGCCATCATGGCGTGCGGACGGCCATCGAGGAAATCGGCGCGGGTGATGTGCGCATCCATGCCCAGGGTGCGGTCAATTTCCATTTTGTCGTGCCCTCCAGCGACGGCGGTGCTACACTGCGACCACTGTACTATAGTACGTTCCTTTACAAAGTTTGAGGTGGGACGATGAGGCGCAGACACTTTCTTCAACTGGCTGCGGGTGCGGTCGCCGGCGCCATCGTCGAACACGCTTCTCCGGCTTCCGCATCTGAGATTTCCCTGCGCATTGCTCCCCTGTCCGGCCAACTTGCCCCGGGTGTCACGGTCAAGACCGCCGGCTGTCACCGCCGACACGATACTGTAACGGTTACCGATGCGGACGCATTGGGCGCTTCCGGTTGGATTTCGCGGGACGAGGTGATCCACGTGCTGCTGGAAAAGCAGCCTCAGGAACCCTGGTCGCATCCGGAGATGGAGTTCCCGCGACTGCAGCCGGGCCGCCGATACCGGTTACGCATCATGAACGCGACGGCTTCGGACATTGCCGTGCACCTGCCCGGCGACCGAGTGGAACTCACACGGGTCGACCAGTCGCCGATCTCGGGCATCATCACAGACACGATTCGCTTGCAACGCTATAGCGTCGTCGACGCTGATCTGATCGTCGGCGTTTGAACAGGGACGTTTGAGCATACTCTCATGAACGCCCGGCGCATTTTGTTTGATGTGACAAATTCCGCGCCCGGACTTAGCTGAAAATTCACGCGAGCCTCCCCGGCTGCGCGACATGCTGGATTTCGTTCCACGTTCACTCCATCCATCGATCCCACTTATTCAGCCAACACTACGTGAGGAATCAGCATGAATCAGTACTGGCGCAAAGGCTGTGCCACAGTCGCTCTGGCAGCGATGGTGCAGCCCGTTTTTCTCATCGCACAAGAAGCGAGTTCGCAGCTTGTGGAGACCTCCCCTAAATCGAGCGAAGAAGTAGCCCGTCACATGGTCAGCCCAAGCGTGGAAGCAAAACTGACCGAGGCGCAGAAGCTCGCACTGCTGAAGAAGAATATCAAGTACGTGTTCGTCTTATTCCAAGAGAATCGCGCGTTCGATTTCTACTTCGGCACCTATCCGGGCGCCAATGGACTGTTTTCGAAACCGGCAAGCCAGACTCCAGGCTTCGTTCAACCCATCGTCAATACTGACGGCACCGTGGGCACCATATCTCCGTTTCTGATCCCTGCCACCGTCACCGACGTCAATGGCAAGACGGTGCAGATCTATCCTGCCGATACCGCATCGGTCGATCACTCGCATGCCGGCATGGACAACGATCTGGACGTGAACGCGGAGAACATCCCACAAAACGATCGCTATGCTCTCAATGCTGAAGGGTTGACAACCAAGAACGGCACGATCGTAAGCCTCAGCACCGGACTGCCGGCAACCACGAACCCGACACTGATACAAAAGCAGACGGCCGAAGTGGTCATGGGTCATGTCGACTGCAACGCCGCACCCGTTCTGTGGAACTACGCTGATCGCTTCGCGCTGTTCGATAACTTCTTCGATACCGTGATCGGGCCCTCTACGCCCAATGCGCTCGGCATGTTCTCCGGACAGTCCGGTCTTACACAGTGGGTCGAGCACCCTGAGTTGAGCAGCCTCTATAACACCACCAACGCATCCTTGCCCGTAGTGGCCGATCCGCAGCCCTTCTGGGGTTCGGCGCTCGACGTCTTCACCCCGATTGCCGATCAACAGCCGGTGGACAATCCAGGCGGCGTCTCGACCAACCCTGCTTCCAACCTCACCTACGCGTCTCTGGGTCTTTCCTTCATGGGATCCAAGATTTATGACACGACTTCTTATGACAACAACATTGGCGCCGATCTGGCCGACGTGCAGAACGACATCACCAAGATCGCAGGCGACAAGAATAAACCGGTGAACTGGGCCTGGTACCAGGAAGGCTACAGCGCAGAGCCTACCGACCTGCCAAACACTCCGCTGCACGGCGACTACATTGCCCACCACAATGCACCGCAGTACTTTGGCTACGAGGCCAATAACCCGGTCGAGACCAAGGCCCACCTCAAAGGTCTGAGCGACTTTTACACCGCGCTCAGTGACAAGGCCCTGCCTTCCAGCGGCGTGTTCTATGTTCGCGGCGGATACGGTAACCTCGACAAGCTGCTCCCGCTCGATCCCAATCCGAAGGTGCAGGCTTCTTTCCCCGGTAACGACGACCACCCGGGCTACTCCGACCTGCAAATCAGCTCCGCGCTGGTTGCCGATGAAGTCAACGCGATCGCCGCCAGTCCTTATTGGAAAGACAGCGCCATCATCATCACCTATGACGAGACGGACGGTGAGTACGACCACACCCAACCCGTAGTACGGTCACAGGATCCTGAAGGCAATCCTCTGGACCAGGGACCACGCATCCCGATGATCGTGATCTCTCCCTATGGTGTGGTGCACGCCGTCACGCACGAACGTACGGAACACAGCTCCATCATCAAGTTCATCGATAAGTTGTTTAACCTGACACCGCTCGCCGATCTGCCGGATGAGGAGGCTGCCCGCAAGCTGGGTGAGACAGAGCTCGGACAGAAGTATCTTGGACCCGCGGATGACGGGGTTCCTGGTGTCGGCAACCTTTTCACCGCGTTTGACAACAACCGCCTGACAGGCGCCGCGAAACCGCTCGAAGCCTCGTACGCGATGATTCCTACGTCGCAAACGCTGACCTTCCCGCAGTTTGGCGGTGAAGGGTGCCGGATCCTCGGAATCACACCCACGGATACTGGGGTTGGTGGCACGGTGATTGACCCTGCACCGGCTGACTTCAATCCTCGGCCCAGCACAACACCCGGCATTCCCACCTCGGGTACCTGGACACCGTAGTTTGTTGGTTTGTTCCAACGGGGACCGGGTGTATGCCCGGTCCCTATTTTCTTTTTGAATTTCCTTGAGAGACCACTGATGAATTGTGCTCAGCAAAAGGCCTTACTGTTCGCGGCTATTCTGTTCTTTTCCTTTCCTCTCCGCGCGGCGGACACGTTGACCGCGGTCAAATCGAGCGGCCAGTTGCAGTGCGGCGTTGTACGGCAGGAAGACGATTACTCCAAGGCAGGCGTTCACGGCAATCGGGCCGCGTTCGATATCGATGTCTGCAAGGCGATCGCCGTGGCATTGCTCGGCGATAAACAGAAGACGCTGTTGCTTAGCTACCCCGACGAGCCGAAGGCAATGGAGGCACTGCGCGCTGGCAAGGTCCAGCTGGTGGCAACGGCGACTCCCAGCTTTGCGAATACGGTTCAGCGCGGGATTGCGTTTTCACCTGTCACCCTTTTTGACGGCCAGGGATTTTTGGTGAATCAACGGTTCCATATCGGCAGCCTGAAAGATCTTGCGGGCAAAAAGGTTTGCTACATCTCCGAAACCAGCAACGGCGAGAATCTCGCGTTGTTCGCAACCCGGGAGCGCATTGATCTGATTCCGTTTCCTTTCGAAGAACAAGGCGAAATGGAAGCCGCGATGTACACCGCGAATTGCGCGGCGACAACCAGCGACGTGACCCAGCTCGCGAACACACGCGCGCGCTACCGGGTGCGGGCAAAGGAATTCGATATTCTTCCTGAGCTGATTTCTCGGGATCCCCTTGCATTGGCGTATCTACCTGGGGACCCAGAATGGGCCGCAGTGGTAAACACAACCATGGCCGCGATTTTGCAGGCGGAGGAAAGCGGGATCACGGCCGCGAATGTCGAGCAGCGGCGAGGGGAGACGGTTGATCCTGCGATTTCGTTTTACTTTGCTTCGAGCAGTGGCGTGGCGGCGGTGCTGCATCTTGATCCTGACTGGGCGGTACGGGTGATCAAGGCGGTCGGCAACTACGGAGAGATGTACGAGCGCGACCTGGGCAGCAACACTCCGCTGCAATTGGCGCGTGGTCTGAACAATCTTTGGAACCACGGCGGTTTGCTGTATGCCCCCCCGATTGGCAGCCGGTAAAGGCGCCAGCAGTGCGACAGAAACGCCGGTCGCTTCACTGCGCTACGCTCCGTCGAGGGTTACACCTTTTGTGCGTTGCGCTGGATGTATTCGTCGAGTGAAGTATCCGGACCGATGTAGTGAAACTCCTCGGCGTACTGCAAACCGTATTTGCTGCCGACTTTCTGATCGCGGACCACGAATGCGGCCTGAATGAACTCCTGATTCGCAGAGGCGCCGCTGAGGGCGGCAAGGCGCATACCCTTCTGCGCCAGGCCGTCCTGAAGATCCTTCACCATGTGCACAATCATGGTGTCGCAAGCGGCGATCGCGGCAATCTTCTGCGGCATCACGCTGGTGATGTCGACCACACGGTTCACCTGCTGCGGTCCCCTTGCAAAGTAATACTTCTCAGATACTGAGTGTGGCTTTAGCCCAGCATCAAACTGTTCGGGAAAGTCCAGCAGACCACCCGACATCCAACAGGCCGCCTCTACCGCTTGCGCACTTACGTAATGGTCCGGGTTCTCTTCATAGTGCCCCCAGGGGTCGTAGCTGAACACTGTATCCACCTTGAGCAGACGGAAAAGAAAGATGAGCCGGCCACGAAGTTCGGTCCGGGATACATCATCCAGACGATGATTGCGATAGGCCAGATCGTAGGATTTACGCAAGCCCAACGTCTTTACCAGCTGGGCTGTATCTCGCTCGTTGGCCAACACTGTCTCCCCGAGCGACAGATGGTAGGAATCCTTTTCATCATTGCTGGTGCGAATAAAATAACCGGTGTAGCCCTCGCCGAGGAGCTTCGCCAGAGTGCCACCGGCAAAAATTGGGCCATCGTCCAGATGAGGCGCAATCAGCGCCAACACTTTGCCCCGATGCGGCTGATCCGCGTTGGGGCGCTCGATAAATATCTCTTGCGCCGCGCCCGTCACAGCATCAGCCCGCCCGCTGGCGGCCAACGTTGCGGCCGCAATCTCCAGAAATTCACGACGGCGCACAGAACCTCCCGGTGTAGATGTTGGCTATCCCACATAGTTACACCATAGCTGTCATCTTTACAGGTGTAGTATCTACATCGACATGGCGATTCAGGACAAGATTTTTGGTAAACCGCTGGCTACCAGCGAAGAGCGCGCCGAACAAATCGGAGTAGGCGCGGGCATCCCGATTTTTGGCCTCGATGCCCTAACCAGTGCGGCGTATGGCCCGGAAGCTGCACTCGCGCTGCTGATCCCTCTGGGCATGATGGGGACGCAATACCTGTTGCCCATCATCATCTCCATCCTGATCCTGCTGGTAATTGTTTTTTTCAGTTATCGCCAGACGATTGCCGCGTACCCGAGCGGTGGCGGCAGCTATACCGTGGCGTCGGAAAACCTGGGCGAACGAGCGGGCTTATTGGCCGCAGCTGCGCTGATGATCGATTACATCCTGACTGCGGCGGTGGGGATCTCGGCAGGAGTGACTGCGCTCACCTCAGCTCTGCCAAAGTTTCAACCCCACACGCTGGCTCTCTGCCTGTTGATCCTGGCCATCCTGGCGGTGGTGAATCTCCGCGGCGTTAAGGACACAGGAACCGCGTTCATCATCCCCACCTTTCTGTTTATCGGTACCTTGCTGACGTTGATCGCGGTAGGAGTCTTCAAGACCTTCGCGGCGGGTGGTCATCCTCACCCGGTCGACCCCATGCCCACGCCCCTGCCACAAACGGTACAGTTCCTGGGACTGTGGATGCTGATGAAGGCGTTCTCCAGCGGCTGCGCTGCCATGACTGGGGTCGAGGCTGTTTCGAATGGCGTGATGGCGTTTCGGGAACCCCGATCAAAAAACGCCCAGTATGCACTCACGGTCATCATCAGCATTCTCATCGTTCTGCTCTACGGCACCGCGTGGTTAACGAAGCACTACCAGATCACGGCCATGGACCCCGACGGTGCAGGCTATCAAAGCCTGCTCAGCCTGCTGGTGACCGCCGTCTTTGGGCGAGGATGGTTCTATTTCCTGACCATGGGCAGCGTGCTGCTGGCGCTGGCGTTGAGCGCTAACACCGCCTTTGCGGACTTCCCTCGGCTTACCCGGGCGATTGCCCTGCACGACTATCTGCCACATGTCTTCGTCCTGCGTGGGAGGCGGCTCTTATTTTCCCATGGTATCTACGCCCTTACCGGCCTTACGGCAGTGATCCTGATTCTGTTCAAGGGCGTCACCGACAGGCTGATTCCTCTGTACGCGATCGGCGCCTTTTTGGCGTTCACGCTGTCCCAGGCGGGCATGGTGATGCACTGGAAAAGGCAAGGAGGCGATCACCAGGGCCGCGCGTGGCACATGCTGGTGAACGGCACGGGTGCTGTGGCGACCGGCGCCACCACCCTGGTCGTTCTGGCTTCGAAGTTTCGCGCTGGTGCGTGGGTGACCGCACTGCTGATCCCGACATTGATTCTGTTGATGTACTCCGTCAAGAAACACTACACCCGAGTACACAATGAAACCCGGGACATGGACAGGCTCAACCTTTCCAATCTTGAGGAACCGCTGGTAGTGATCCCCATGGCCGGGTGGAATCGCATCTCGGAAAAAGCTTTGCGCTTCGGGTTGCTACTGTCGACCGAAATCAAGGTCGTCCACGTGCACTCTGAGGACGAGACCCACGGCATCGACAAGGATTGGGACGAAAAAATACTTGCTCCGATTCGCGAGGGGGGCAAGCCCGAGCCTGAACTGGTGACCATCCCATCAAAATTCCGCTTTATCATCTCGCCGCTGATGGACTACATCCTGCACCTGGAAACGGAGAACCCTGGCAGGAAGGTTGCGGTACTGTTACCCGAACTGGTGGTACGCCACTGGTGGGAAAACCTGCTGCACAATCAGCGGGTGCAGTTGCTCAAGTTTCTATTGTTGGTGCGCGGCAACCAGCGCATCGTGGTGGTGAACATTCCCTGGTATCTGTAACCGCCATTACCAACCGGTATTACTACAAATCCGCCGGATATTACGCAGGGACTGTAGCAATTTTCCGTAGATCCGATATGCTTCTTTTCAAGCGGCGACTTTCACAACTCTTTGATCGTTTCTTTCGGGGGAGGGATACGGTTCTGGAATGAAAGTCGCCGTTTTCTATTGTGGCGCAACCCATCCATTCGAGAGCTCTACGCGAAGCGGCACGGTGCCAATGCTGGCTTGGCCAGACTGCGCAGAAACGGTGAACGGCTGCCAGCCGGGCAGCTTGGTCGCAGGAGCCGCGGCCCGAACGCGCACATAGTACTGTGAGCGCGGCGGAATCGTAGCCGGAGCCACCGGCGTCACCTTCCAACCATCCGGAGCCTGCACCGAAAAGTTCACGTCCACCGCATCTCCTGTCGGGTTCTCGACCACCAGTGGAATGGCCAGCACGCCATCCACATGAATGGATACTTCCGCAGGCACAATATTTGCCAGATGATCGATGCCGTGTGCCTGCCAGAACCGGCGATAGAAACGCCATGGGTCGCCCAATTCGAGCACTGGCTGGGTCGGACTGGCGGGAACAAAACCCGGCGGACGCTGGTAGGCTATGCCCTCGCTAACGACACCGGCAAACACGTCGTCGGTAACCGTGGAAGGTACTAGCGACTTGCCGAAAATCAGCTGCACAGGCCCGGTGGCGAGTTTCCCGATCTCGCCTGACGTTGCCAGGGTGTTGTTGGCGATGGCTTTCAGCACCTTCGTCCCGCCCTGCGACAAATGGTTGGTAAAGACTTCTGCGGCGATGGTTCCATAGCTCTCGTGTCGCGACGGTGAGATCTCCGCGGACGAGTACTGCGGCCCTTGGCCGGCAAAGATGTCGTGCGTCGGGTTGTAGAAGTAATAGATCTTCTGCGGCTGCCAGGGACGAAGGCCCTCAGTCAGATTCATGTTCTTGTCGGGATTGGCGGCCGGCGAAACCTGTTCGGAAAAGACGGTTGGATCTCCGGCGAGATCGAACGCCTCGGTGGCAAGCACGCCGGCAGCCTGGTGGTCGGAGTGGTTTTCCCCGGTGGTGAAATCCGGAAGCCACGTGAGAATCACGAAAGGCTGGGTGATGCGGATAATCCGTACCAACTCGTCCAGGCAACGACCGTGGCCGCAATGCTCGAGTGAGGTGAGCACGTTCTGGCTCACAGTGTCGTGGCCGCCCAGAAAGAAGACATTGGTAATGCCGAGCGAACCGACGGCGCGCCGGCCTTCAATCTGGCGAATGTCTCCCAGCGCGGCACCTTGCTCCGCTCCCACGTCGTTATTGCCTTCGTCGCCGGGGGTTTCATACACCACGGCGACCCGCTTGTGCTGGTCGTAGATGGCACGGGCGAGGTAGGCCGTGGCCATCACCTCGTCGTCGGGATGCGCCACCACCAGCAGGATATCGGCCTTGAATCTCGGGTCGGCGGGACGGTCGTTGGCCAGATAGGGATCCGGTTTCGCAGTGTCCTGCGCCCAGCTGACGTTCGGGATAAAAGTGGCAAGAAGAGCGGCGCATACAACAAGCTTCATGGCGATAGCCCCTAGTAGAGATCTGCGAGCGATGCTTGCGATTCAGGAAGCACCTGGCCGCCATCGACGACGATGGTTTGACCGGTAATGTAGGCGGCCTCGTCGCTCGCCAGAAAGAGTGCAGCGTACGCTACATCTTCGACCGACCCGAGCCGGCGGGCCGGGATGGCTGCGGTCATCCGCGCGGTGTATTCCGGGCCCAGGTCTTCGAGCCCTTCGGTGGCAATGTTTCCCGGAAGCACCGCGTTGACAGTGATGCGATGCGGAGCCAGCTCGATGGCAGCGGTGCGGATAAAGCCGAGCTGGCCGGCCTTAGTGGCGGCGTAGTGGCTCCAACCGGCATTGCCCGTGATTGGGCCGGTAATGGAGGATGTCACAACAATGCGCCCTGTGCCGCGAGCTTTAAGCGCGGGGAGACACGCATGGACGGAAAGGAAGGTGCCCTTGAGGTTGACATCCATCACCTGGTCCCAGGCAGCCGCCGTCATGTCAAAGAGACTGGCAGAGGGATAGATCCCCGCATTGCAGCAGAGGATATCGATGCCGCCATGCAGTTCCACCGCCGCCTGCGCCATGCGCACATTGTCCTCGGTGCGGGAGACATCCGCTGCGATAGCATGTACGGTTGCCCCGCCGGCTCGCAGCTCAACCGCAGCCGCTTCAGCCTGGGAAAGTTCCCGGGCGGTGATGAGTACGCGCGCTCCTTTGGAGGCAAAGACGCGCGCGATACCCTTTCCGATGCCTTTGCTTGCCCCGGTTACGATGACCGAGCGCCCTGCGATGGATGTCAGCAAAAATCCTCCAATGACGTTAAAAGTCGTCCCATGATAACTACTTCCATTCGCTTGGACCGCAATAAGTGCAGCGGCTACGCCTTGGGGCAATCAGGGTTCTCTTTGGCACTAGCCCCCACTCGCGCTCACTGTGCAACCCCGCTAAATGCGCTCGAATCAAACTGGATGCTGCTCATTTTGAGAACCGTACACGACAGGTTGTTCCGAGGTCAGCATGAAAGAACTGACGGATACGAAAAGCACCGCTGCGCCCTCAGAAGTCGAATCCTCATCTAGCTCCGAGCGCATCCAGACAGGCATCGCAGGCCTGGACGACATACTGAATGGGGGGCTTCCCCAGGGCCATTTATATCTGGTGGAAGGCAACCCGGGGACGGGTAAGACCACCCTCGCACTCCAGTTTTTGCTGGAGGGCGTACGGCGCGGCGAGAGCGTGATCTACGTAACCCTCTCTGAGTCCAGGAGCGAACTGGAGCAGGTCGTCCGGTCCCACGGATGGTCTGCGGAGTCGCTGCAGATTTTCGAGATGGTTCCTCCCGAAGACGATCTCAACCCGGATGCCCAATACACCGTCTTTCATCCTTCCGAAGTGGAATTGGCCGATACCATCACCGCCATTCTGGAGCAGGTAGACGCCACCAAACCGCAGCGCGTGGTGTTCGACTCGCTTTCGGAATTACGCATGCTTGCACGTGATCCTCTGAAGTACCGGCGTCAGATTCTGGCGCTGAAACGGCATTTTGCCGGCCGCAATTGCACCGTTCTGTTGCTCGACGACCGCACCGCAGAAGGGAGCCACGATCTGCAGTTGCAAAGCCTCGCCCATGGCGTGGTGATGATGCAGAGCCTGGAGCGCGACTTCGGTGTAAAACGCCGTCGGATGGAGATTCGCAAGCTACGCGGATCTTCCTATCGTGAGGGTTTTCATGACTACACAATTGAGACCGGAGGCATCTCGATTTATCCCCGGCTCATCGCTGCTGAGCATAAGCCAGGCTTTGACCGCAAGCGTGTGTTGAGCGGAATACCAGAACTGGATCAACTATTTGGCGGAGGCATCGATACCGGCACCAGCACGCTCTTTATGGGGCCGGCTGGGTGTGGTAAGTCCACGCTGGCTCTTCGCTATTGTGTCTCGTCGGCGGCACGCGGCGAGAAAGCCGTCATCTTTACCTTCGACGAAGCGATTGGGACGCTGATCGAGCGGGCGCGGGGACTGGGAATGGATCTTGCGCCGTTCATGGCGGACGGACGTCTGGAGATCACTCAGGTAGACCCAGCCGAGGTCTCGCCAGGTGAGTTTGTCTCCCGTGTCCGAGACCTGGTAGACGAACAGAATCTCCGTGTCCTGGCGTTGGACAGCATGAATGGCTTCCTCAACGCCATGCCCCATGAGCAGTTTCTTGCCATGCAGCTGCACGAGTTGCTCGCTTACCTGGGACAGCAGGGGGTGGCGACGATCCTCACCATGGCGCAGCATGGATTTATCGGGCAAATGCAGTCGCCCGTCGACGTGAGTTACCTGGCCGATAGTGTCTTGCTCTTTCGGTATTTCGAGTTCGCAGGTGAGATTCGCCAGGCCCTTTCCGTAATAAAGAAAAGGAGCGGTGCGCACGAACGGGCCATCCGCGAGCTCATGTTCGGGTCGGGAGGTATTAGCGTGGGCAAACCCCTAACGGAGTTCGAAGGAATTCTAACGGGTGTACCGACCTTTGTCGGCGATCTCGCGAAGGCGGAGAACTCCCCTGCTTCCTGACATCGTGGTGTTGGGGCATGATTTGCGCACAATCATCGTGACACCGACGGGGAAGGACGGCCGACTGATCGCGGGTCTGCTTGAGCGCCGGTCCTTGGCTTGCCATGTTGCCGCAAGCGTGTCGGCGGCGTGCGATTCCATTCGGGATGGAGCCGGCGCCGCAATCATCTCGGAGGAGGCTCTGGCAGCAAACTCCATTCAGCCCCTGCTGGAGTTGGTACAACACCAGCCGTCCTGGTCGGACTTTCCCGTGATCCTACTCACGGTCAGCGGGCGGGTGACGGTGGAGAGCGAACGGCTACGCCAACTTCGGTTGCCTCTGGGAAATATCTTCCTTTTGGAGCGGCCGCTCCGCCCGGAAACCTTGCTGAGCACGCTCGAGATCGCCTTACGCGGCCGGCAAAGGCAATATCAGATTCGCGATCAGATCCAGCAATATTCGCTCGCACAAGCGGCTCTGCTGCGCTCAGAGAAGCTGGCTGTCACCGGGCGCCTGGCCGCCAGCATAGCCCACGAGATCAATAACCCCCTGGAAGCCGTGACCAACCTGCTCTACCTGATGCGAGGTGACATCACGCGGGAACAAGCCAAAACATACCTGGCGGACGCCGAACAGGAACTCGCCCGGGTGACCGAGATCACCACGCAAACTCTACGGTTCTACCGGGAACCTGCGCAGCCTACGGCAACGGATGTTTCGATGGTGCTGGACTCGGTGCTACGGCTCTACGGCTCGCGGCTCAGGGCAGCGGGGATAATGGTGAAGCGCGAACTTCGGGCGACCTCGGCGCATGTACTTTCAACCCCGGGAGAACTCCGCCAGGTCATCGCCAACATCATCGGAAACGCCACCGATGCCATGCGACAGGGCGGACGGCTGCGGATTCGCATCTCCTACCAGAAGCACCGGCATCACGGCCATTGCTGTGTTCGTATCACCATCGCCGACGATGGAATCGGCATCCCGCCCGATGTACTCCCCTCCATCTTCGAGCCCTTTGTTACAACCAAGGGCGAGACGGGCACGGGCTTAGGGTTGTGGGTGACGTCGGAGATTATCAAGAAGAACGGGTGGAGCATTCGCGTTCGCAGCACCCGGACCGCTGGCTGCAGCGGTACTGCGTTCTCCATCGTCATCCCCAAGCTAGCGTCACGTTAACCCACTCTATTCGCCCGCTCACTCCTCCTTAGCGCGAAATTGGCAGATAATCATCCTGAAACGAATTTAATATCGGTTGCACCATTCGTTTGATTTGCTATGACAGTCTGAAAGACTTGGAGATTTTTCGCATGAGTGGGAGAAAGTTTTTGTACCACGCGCATGGGTCTGCCATTGGGGGAACGATAACCCAACCATTTAAGGCCGACATCGACACGAACGCAGCAACATCTCTTCCGATCATTGGCGGGTTTGCATCGGCCAAGAACGGCCCTTACCACCTGAAAGATGTGGTGTCATTTAGTTCAGCTCATACTTATGTCTCAGGAATACAAACCGGTGACGGAGCGTACAACTCGGTAGCTACCTGTATCGTGGAGGATTTGAATATCCTTCACATGATTACAGCGGATGCGATCATCGGCAGATTGTCGGCAAACCACAAGGATGGCCAGTCCGCTGAATTCCTTCCGTTGGGCAGCACCTTCAAGAACCTCAAAATAGGGGGGCAACCGGTAGACGTTGATCTGAACCATGATCTGTTCGTGCAAAACCCTACCTACGAGGCTCTGTCGTCTCATTACGATTCGACCAGCAAAAAAAGCGGAAAGAGCGCCGCTGCAGCGAAAGTCAAATATCACTGGGGTGCGGCCCACAATAATGTACCGCCGGCGCTGGCCAAGGGCATGCTCATGGAACCGGGTGCGGGCTGGCACAAATCCAATGGGACATTGCACACCAGCGTGGTAAAACAGGTTCGAACGGTGGGGTCTGGCAACTCTGCAGGGGAGCTTACGTACGCTTACGCAATCCATATCCCGCACGTTGGCAATCTTTACCTTGGAGAGTATTTCGTGTCGGCGTGTACCAAGCGCCTTTCGATGCTGCGGGTGGAGCTCGGTAGCCCGTTCTCCGGCATCGTGGCTGCGGCGGTCCCTGTGGGTAACGGGCAATTCTTTCCGTAGACTGCCGGTCGCCGTTTCCTTTGCGCTCCTCCTCTGTTCAGGGTGCAAGACCGCGCCGCCTTCCGGGGTTACCTATCAGGCAGCCGAACGCAGCTTCGAGCGTGGGGATTTAAAAGAAGCGTTGAGCAATATAGATCAGGGTCTCCGCGTAGTCAGCAAGGGAGACCCTGATTCTTTTTGGCGCCTTCAGTTGTTGAAGTCTGAGATTCTCATATGGCAGGGTCACAACAAGGAGGCTCTGGCGTTACTTACGACCGGGGGTCTCCCCGAACCCAACGATGCTGTCCTTTTAGCGCGCAGAAGCGTATTTCTTGGATCTGCAGAAAGCTACCTGCAGCAGCTCGAGCAGGCCGACCGAAGTTTTCAAGCAGCGGAAAGAGTGCGTGGAGCTCAATCGCCCGAGGTCATGGTTGATTTGCTCCTCGGCGAGGGTAAACTCGCTGCTTTCCGTCACGATTCCGGAAAATCCGAGCTGCTTTTCAAACGTGCTCTGGTCCTCGCCACAACGGAGCACCAACTTTTTCTCGCCAGCCAGGCGCTTGGGAACCTGGGAGTGTTGCAGATGCAGCGCGCCCACTATGCGGATGCTGCAGACCTGTTCAACGCCGCTTTGGATTTAGCCGACAAGCTGGGTGCCCAAGCAGCTGCATTGAGGCTAGCTGTCAACCTGGGCTCGACTTATAGACGGATGGGGGATCTTGATAGGGCCTCTGAACTCTTCGAGGAATCAGAAAAGAGCGCGGAGCGGCTGGGGGCGATCACAGAACAAACAAGGGCGGTCTTGAGTCTCGGCATGATCCAACATGTCCAGCATCGCCTTTCGGTAGCCGAGCGAAACTACCAGCAGGCTTTGCAGCTAGCTCGGCAGGCTGACAATCAACAGGAGGCGATTTTTTGCCTCACCGATCTTGCCCAGGTTGCAGTTGAAGAAGACAACCTGGACTTGGCAGAGAAATACAACAATGAGGCTCTCCGGCTGGAGCATACCGTCGGCGACCACGATACAGAACTCGCCTCGCAGATCAATGAAGCGGACATCTCACTTCGAAGAGGGGATCGGAACACTGCCGAACGCCTGCTGCAATCGGTGGTACAGGGTCGCGGCACAGATGTGCTGATACGAGCCTGGGCCTTATCGACGCAAGCCAGTATGAGAACGCAACTCAACGATTTCGTATCTGCTGAAACTGATTACAAGGCCGCGATAGAGTCGCTCGAAGAAGAACGGAAATCGCTGGGGCGAGACGAACTCGAGCTTTCTTACCCTACAAATGCAAGAGACATCTACAACGAGTACATAGACTTCCTGGTAGAACGGAATAGGCCCGACGAGGCCTTTCGCGTCTCAGAGTTGCAAAGAGCCCGGACACTCACCGATGGCCTGCGATTGAATGAACCAAACGCGCAGGCGTTCGATGTGAGCGCAACGGAACGCGACGCAGCGCGCCTGGGGCACCCGATCCTCTCTTATTGGATTGGCACCAAGGCGAGCTACCTATGGATGGTGCTACCGAATCAAACACAATTGTTTGTACTGCCCGGGGAGAAGAAGATTCGCCCGCTCGTGGAGCGATACCGTGCCCATCTCGTAGGAGGGTTTGGCGGCAACGATCTGGCGGACGCGGACGGGGTAGAACTCTACCAAATTCTGATTGGGCCGGTGGAACAGTGGATCAAACCACAGTCCGAGGTGACCATCATTTCAGATGGCCCGCTCTACGGTTTGAATTTTGAGACTCTGTTAGTGAACTCGCCCAAGCCCCACTATTGGATTGAGGATGTCTCTATTACGAACGCCAGTTCTGCCGTACTGTTGGCACTCGGGAGTCAAGCCAAGGCCCCGCATCGGGCTGCGGCGGCCAGGAACCTGCTATTGATCGGCAACCCTCAATCGCCGCCGAACTATCCTCCGCTCACACACGCCGGGGAAGAAATGAGCCTGATAGGGGAACACTTCCGCAAAGAAGAGGAAACCGTTCTCTCCGGCAAGGATGCCACTCCCGGCGCTTACTTCAAGGCGAAGCCCGAAAACTATTCCCTGATCCATTTTGTGGCGCATGGCACGGCCAGCCGTGTGAGCCCCCTCGATTCCGCGGTGGTTCTCTCGCAGGACGGGTCATCCTACAACCTTTATGCACGGGACATCGCGGCCAATCGACTCCATGCCAACCTGGTTACCATCTCCGCATGCGATAGCGCGGGCAGTAGAATCTACTCCTCAGAAGGACTTGTCGGGCTTTCCTGGGCATTCCTTCGGGCTGGCGCCCAGCGCGTCATCGCTTCGCTTTGGGAGGTAAACGACGCCTCTACGCCGAAACTTATGGACCACCTGTACTCGTCGATCGCACAGGGGGAAGATCCCGCTGCCGCGTTGCGAGACGCGAAACTTACCCTGGTGAGGTCAGGGAGCGTCTATAGCCGGCCGTTCTACTGGGCCCCATTTGTTCTGTATGAAGGAATCTGAGCCGTTTAAGACTTATAGTTATCCTTTTGATATCAGACATTTAAACCCCTTAATGAAACGGATGCGCCGCCCATTACACTACTGTGATAAGGGGACCTTTCATGGATCACGGGGAATCAGTAAAAATGCAGGTAGTCGAAAAATATCTGCTCGGGGAGCTTTCTGCATCCCAGGAAAATGAGTTTGCAGAGCACTTCTTCGATTGCGAAGAATGTGCCAATGATTTGCGCTTGACTGCCCGGTTTGTCGATACAACTAAAAAAGTCCTGGCGACGGATCGCGTAGCCAAGCCGCAACCCAGCACACGGTGGGGCAGCCGCTGGCTGCCGGCTCCCTACGCCGTCGCAGCATCCGTTGCCTTGCTGGCATTCACGCTGTACCAGAACGTGGTGACCATCCCGAAACTGCGCAGCGGTTCTGCTCCCCAGGCATTGGCGATCTTTTCGCTGGCCGGGATGGGAGCGCGTAGCGCGGAGGCAACCGTGGTTGCTCCTACTCCGGGTAAGCCGTTTGCTTTGTTGCTGGATATTCCGCCACACGAAAATATCTCCCAGTACCAATGCCAGATACTGAACACGAGCAATAGCCCGGTGGTTTCGGTCGATCTGTCTGAGGATGTTGTCACGAAGACGGTTCCACTCTTGATTCCTGCTGGGGTTCTCAAGCCCGGCGCATATCAACTCGCTATCTCAGGGCGGTCAAAAGACGGTATTTCGTTCACCGAACTGGAGCGATATCCGCTGCAGGTGAATTAGTCGCGGATTTGCGGTTTTTCCGTTCTGGGACCAGGGCTGAGAGGCCTCTAGGTAATGTCCACCACCGAGGAGAGGGCGTGCTGGATGGGCTCCGACTCGCATTCTGCCACAATGACCGTCACCGGGCTATCCGGCGCCTTCACCGGTAGTCCAGTGAAGATGAGCTGCCGCGCGCGCTGCGTGAAACGCACTTCCTGGTTGGTCGCAAGCAGCTTTGCGGAACGAACCCTGGTCGTGAATCCACCGATGGTCACCGTGTCCCCTGGCCAGAAATAGACGTGCGTGAACAGGGTATTTCCCCTACGCGTAAAGCCGGCAATATCTCCGTGGGGAAAGTTGCACCTGTCGGTGGTGTAGATCGCCTGACCATTCCGGGTTAACCATTGACCCACCTCGATCAAAATGCGCGCGGTGGACTCGGGGACAGAGCCGTCCGCCATGGGGCCGATGTTGAGCAGGTAATTGCCTCCGTCACGGGCACATTCCACCAGGTTCTGTATCAGGTGATGCGGCGATTTCCAGTTGTTGTCTCCATGCACATAACCCCAGCTGTCGTTGGTTGTCATGCAGGATTCCCAGTCCCCTTTAGCAGCCTGGGTGCTCTGCTCCGGCGTGGAGTAATCGCCGGGAAGTAAGTTCCGGTTGTTCACGACGATGTCGGGCTGGAGCTCGAACACCATCTGATTCATCTTCTCGGACTCCCATCCGTGGGCGTCGAGAGGTACTGCCATGTCATACCAGAGGATGTCGACCTTGCCGTAGTTGGTGAGGAGTTCGCGGATCTGGCCATGCGTGTAGGCGACGAATCGCTTCCGTGCGGCCTCATCGACTTTCGCAAGCCGCCAATCGGGATGATGCCAGTCCATGAGGGAGTAATACAATCCCACACGCAGCCCTTGTTCGCGCGCGGCCGCTACATACTCCTGCACCAGGTCACGCCCCGGGCCCTGTTTTGGCGCGCAATAATCCGTGAGCTGAGAATTGAAAAGACAGAACCCCTCATGGTGCTTGGCCGTCATCACCATATACTTCATGCCGTTGGCGCGTGCGAGCCGAGCCCACTCCCGAGCAGCATTGGGCTGCGGATGAAATTGCGCGGCCAGCTTGACGTAGTCGTCTGACGGAATATCTTCATCGCCCATGGCCCAGGCATCGCGGGACAGAATGCTGTAGAGGCCCCAGTGCACGAACATGCCGTACTTTGCTTCGCGCCACCATTGGATCCGGCGGTCATGCTCGGGCGGTGGGCCCGGCGGCGGAGACGATGCCAACGCATGCGCCCCGGTTGTGGGCAAAAGGGCCGCAGCCAGCATCGACTTGAGGTGCTCACGACGGGTCGTGTTGCGCATGCTAGTGGGCTATCTGCTCCATTGTGTCCTCTTCCGCGGTGTGCTTTTCTGTACGCAGAGTGCGCTGAAGCTCAAATTCGCGGTTGGCCTCAGCGGTGCGACCTAACTTTTGATAGGCGCGACCGAGCGCATAGTGTGCATAGTAGTTTTGCGGATCGACCTTGATCGCACGCTCGAGAAAGCCACGCGCCAACTCAGGATCGCCCTTCTGCAGCTCAATTTCGCCCAGCATCAGATAAGAGCCGGTAAATGACTCATTGAGCCATAACGCCTGCTTCAACGCTTTCTCCGCTTCGTCGTACCGGCGCAAACGCATGTAGCTGTCACCCAGGCGCCAATAAACCAGCCAGACGCTGGGGTTGATCTCCAACTCCTTCTGAAACTCAGCCAGCGCGCGCGGTACATTCTGCTGGTAGAGCAAGATCTCTCCGAAAAGGAAGTGGGCCATGGGGAGACGGGGATCGAGCGACAGTGCCCTCTCGATCTCGGGGGGCGCCTGATCTTCGAGGTGAAGGCGGACCAGCATTTTCGCCAACATCAGATGAGCCATGGCGCTGTCCGGTGAGACGCCGAACATCTCGGCAAACGCCTGGCGCGCTTTGGGCATTTGTTGCGTGCGGGCGTAACAGGAACCAAGGATGTACGGAGCGTCTGCCTGGCCCGGGGGCAGGTGGGGCGCCACCTTCTCGAGAAGGGTAATCGTAGCCTGACATTGACCCAGGCCGTAATAGCTCAACGCCAGCAGCTGCATCGATTCCCAGTCTTCCGGGGTCTGCTGTATCGCGTGCGCCAGATGAGGAATCGCCTGCTGGTACTGCTTGCCGGTGAAGTAGGCTCTCCCGAGCAGGGTTTCTACGCCAGGCGTGTTGGGGGGTAACGGTTCCAGCAAGTCGATGGCTTCCTTGGTCTTTCCTTGCTGGATCAGGTTGGCGGCTTTATCGGTTGATTCGGTTTGCGCGCAGGCCAGCATGGGAAAAAGACAAACGACGAGAGCACATATCAACCTTGCGGGCATGGCTACTTTTATAACCCAAGGCCTGGGCAGCGGTAGAGGAACCCACTCAAGCCAACCGAAGGCTTGAATGGGCCACCCCGCATTGCTGTTTTAGGCCTAGAACTCCAGCCTTACCCCGAATTCCAGGTCGCGCATGGCTCCGTTCGGCGCCTGGCCCTGGATGACACCCGCATTGCTGCAATCGACGCAACCGCTCGGGTTGCCGGCGTTGACGTGGTTGAAGAGGTTGAACGCGTCGACCCGGAATTGCGCGTTCAGCTTCTCCGGCACAACCGCGAAGGACTTGATGGCTGAGGCATCGGTCTGCTTCCACAACGGGCCGGTGAGCGAGTTCCGGGAGTCGCTGCCAAAAGTACCGATCTGCGGACGACGCCACGGACCGCTCGTGTCTCCATTGTTATTGAGCGGCTGCGCTACCGCATACCAGTTGCTCCGGCTACGGTTCGAGACCGACGTACTCCCGATACGATCAGGGTGGCAACTGCCTACGTCGTTATCAGAACCGCATTCGTTGTAACTGGTATTGAAGCCTTGCGGGCTCATCCAGACGGTGTTACTGCTGAGACGCCAACCGCCTACGGCGAGATCGACGATTCTGGGACTGTTGCCCAGGAACCGCTTCCCGGTGCCAAAGGGAAGCTCGTAGATGTTCGAAACCACCAGCACGTTGTTTCTCTGCCAGTCTGGGCGACCGTACCAGAGGTTGCGATTGATATCGAAATACGGCTGATCATGGCTCTTGGCGTGGGAGTAGGTGTAGTTGGCGAGAAGCTCGAAGCCGCCATTGAAACGCTTTTCTACCTTCGTCTGCAGCGAGTTGTAGTGGTTATCGGTGTCGTTGCCAAAGTAGTAGAGCGGCGAGTTCCAGCCGAATTTGGCGAAGTATGGACGGCGATCGTCGGTAGATACTCCCTGGGCAAAGCCAACGATCGTGGGCGCGTTCTCGTCATTGTAGGGACTGCCATCAATGGTGACGTGCGTGCCCTTGTTGCCGACGTACCCAGCCTCAATGGAGATAGAGCGGGTGAGCTGATGCTGGACTGTGAGGTTCCAGGCGTCGACCGTGGGCAAACGCATCTTCTGCGGGTATACCCAGGCACGCACACCATTGGGATAGAGGTGATTGCCGTCTGGACCAGTCGGCTGGCTATCCAGGACCGTCGCCGGGTCAAGCGCTGGTGGCCCCACCGCCAGGTTGAAGACGCTTTGCCAGGAGTTAGAGGGATTAATGCTCTGTACGCCCAGCACCGGCAGATTCTGCGTGACGCTATGGCCGAAGATCGACCCGAAAGTGCCCACGTCAAACGTACGTCCATAGCCGGCGCGAACCACCGTCTTGGAATTGAACTGATAGGCCACGCCCAACCGCGGAGCGAGATTCTTGAAGGTGTTCTTCACACCTCCATTGAGAGGGACGCCGTTGACCCCAGCCACTTTGATCTCACCAGTGTCGAGCTGGAGCCACCCTCCGTTGCGCGCGCTGGTGACGGTTTGCGGATCGTAGATTTCCCAACGCAGACCATAGTTGAGGGTAATCTTCGGTGATAAGCGCCAGGTATCCTGCGCGTAGGTGAAGAGCCGCGTCTGGCGTTCGCCGGCGTGCAGGGAACTGGAGACGTAGCGGGTAAAGGCGTTCACTTCGCCCAGCAGGTAAGAAGCAACCGGTAGCCCGCCGGAGGTCGGGCCGAGGGTAATGTCACCGGTAAAGTTGACCTGGCCGGCACGATGCTGATCGCTGGGTACCCTGAGATTCTGCAGGCGGCGAACGTCGCCGCCAACCTTGATCGTGTGGTTGCCCTTGACGAAGGTCCAGTTATTGATGAACTGGTACTGTTGCATTTTCTCTGTAAGCGGGCAGTTGCAATTGTTGTAGAGCGAAGAGCCAAACTGGAAGCCGCCCTGGCCGTTCAGGTTGAAGTTGGGCATGTTCAACGTCGTCGGATCAGTTGGTATGTTGAGCCCCGGCGCGCCGGCCTCGGTAGCGAAGTCGCCATCGACCAGCGGGCTGACGAAGATGCGCTGGCGGTACCAGCCAAAGCGAGCGTCAGTGAGAATGGACGGCTTGAGGGAATAGTTGAAACCCATGGCGTTGCTCTGCGGCCGCGTCGAACCGGTACCGGTGTAGCCAATCTGATTCAACTGCGGGCCACCGGCCAGGGCGCCAAAAAGACCGGGCGCAGATTTCAGGAATTGGGTGAACGTGTAGCGCTCGAAGAGCGTCAGCTTGGCGCTCTCGAAATAGTCGATGCGAATATTGGTCGCGTCGCCGTGGAATACATCATGCCCACCACCCGCATAGTTGTTGATCCCGGGAGCGGCGTTGGCGATATTCGGCAGCGGTATGTACTTGAGGAGATTCATTGCCGGCGTCGACAAGTATTGCGCGGGAATGATATTGCCAGGGAATGGCTGGCGTAGTGCGGGAGCAACGATGTTCCCGCTCGCATCGTACGGGTTGTAGATAATTTGCGGGCTGCTGCCCTGCAGCCAGGCGCTGAAATCGCCGGTGCGCTCGGCAGCGGTCGGAACCACGCTGGTGGCAGAACCACCGTCCTTGGCTCGCGTACCCTGGTAGTCGCCAAAGAAGAACAGCTTATTCTTCTTGATCGGGCCGCCGATCGATCCCCCGAATTGATCCCATAGACTGGCCGGCAAAAGCTTGCCGGTGACCGGATCAGGCGTGGACTCGGTAAACGGATCCCGTGCCTGAAAAATATCGTTACGCCGGTAAAGGAAGGCGGTGCCGTGGAATGCGTTGGTTCCGGACTTGGTGGAGGTGGTCACCACCGCCGCGCTGGCAGACCCAAACTCCGCGTCATAGTTGGAACTGGTGATCTTCGCTTCCACGACCGAATCAAGGTTGGGAACGATGATCATGTTGCCATACATCATGTCGCGGTTGTCGGTGCCGTCCACCTGGCCGCCAACCCCCACAAACATCTGGCCGTTCACGTTGACGGCAATGCCACCCTGGGGATTTTCAGTGGAGGTGTCATTCCAGTTGAACTGCACCGCACCCGGCGTCTGCAACAGCAGCTCGGTAAAGTTGCGCCCGAAGGTGGGCAAATCCTGCACCTGGGCCGCACTGAGCGTGGTGGCGACATCGGTGCGCTCGGTCTTGAGCAGCGGCGCTTCGCCTGTGACCTGAACGGTTTCTTCTACTTTGCCGGGCTTGAGGTGGAAGTCAACCGTGCTCACCGTATCGATGGCGAGCTCAACCCCTTGCTGCACCTCAACGTTGAAACCGGGAGCCTCGACACGCACAGTGTAATGGCCAATGATGAGGTGGCTCTGATCGTAGTTGCCGGAATCATTGGTCGTGACCGTGGACGACGTATTTCGTTCTGCGCTGGTCACGGTCACCATGGCATGAGGTATGGGCGCGCCAGACCCGTCAAAGACGGTTCCGGCGATGCTGCCATAGACTGCCTGCGCGTGAGCACTGTTGCCGGCGAAGACGCAGACCACGAGGGCCAGGCATGCCACGAACAGCCGACGGCCGATTCTTAGCTGCTTGTTGTGGGACGAAGGGCAGCTGGCGGTTGGGCCCATGCAATCTTGCGTCATAGGAAATCCTCCGAAAAGGGCCCGTACCAACTTCTAAGCGATTATTTGCCAATGATGCATCCGTCCTGCTTTGGCGTCAAGCATTATGTGGATTTAATTATTTCTCAAGGTTTTCGCAGGTGATTTAGAGTTCCTGCATGCCAAAGAGGTTAGTCGGATTCGTTTTGTCTCTCTGCGCCTTCATGATCGCCGGCTTTTCGGCTACTGCCCAGGATCTGACACCTATCGGCAGCGCGCTGCAGGCCCCGGTGCAAACGCCCGAAGTTACTTACTATCAACTACAGACCTACCTCATGAAACGCATTGCTCGCCCTCATCCTCCCGCGCGCCGCGAAGAGTGGGCGATCGAAGCCGCCAAATTGCGCCGGCATATGCTCAACGACGTTATTTACCACGGCTGGCCGCAGAGCTGGGTAGACGCTCCGCCACACTTCGAGCAAGTAGCGGTGATCGAAACTGGCAAAGGCTACCGGTTGCGCAAACTGCGCTACGAAATCGTCCCAGGCTTCTGGTCGACGGCCATCTTGTACGAGCCGGCGATACTGCCGGGGCGCGTTCCCGCAATTCTCAATCTCATCGGCCACGAACCAGATGGCAACGCTGTGGAATATGAGCAGAAGCGGTGCATCAATTTCGCCAAGCGAGGCATGCTTGCCCTTAGCCTTAGCTGGATAGGCTTTGGCGAGATGGCGCAACCCGACAATAGCCACGATTCCACCGCTGCGCTCGATCTGGTCGGCTCCAGCGCTGTGGGCTTTTTTTATCTCTCCATGCGCCGCGGTCTCGACTACCTGGCGGCTCTTCCCCAGGCTGACCCGGCCCGGCTGGGGGTTACCGGCTTGTCGGGCGGAGGATGGCAAACCGTACTGCTGAGCGGCCTCGACGAGCGGGTTTCGGTGGCCGCGGAAGTTGCCGGCTTTGGCGCACAGGCTTCGAACCTTACGCGGCCTGAAGATACCGATGAGGTAGAAGAAAGCGCCAGCGACCTTACCGTCGATGAGGACTATCCCTTTCTGGTGGCGTTGCGTGCTCCCCGGCCGACGCTGCTCATGCACAATGCGGAAGACGATTGCTGTTTTCGCGCCGACCTGGTGAAGCCCTACATCTATGAGCCCATCCGCCCCTTCTTTGCGCTGTTTGGGCAGGAGGATGCGCTGGCATGGCACGAGAATCGGGATCCAGGAACGCACAACTATCAGCTCAACAACCGGCAACACGCGTATGCGTTCTTTTCCCAACACTTTCATCTGCTTTCGATTCCGGAAGAGATTGCGAGCGATGCGGAGATTCGAACACCGCAGGAACTCGCGGTCGGCCTGCCCACGAATAGCCTTACGGTTAGGGCGTTGGCGAAGCAACTTGTAGCCCACAATGAGCGGTCGCAGACGGCTGCGGACAAAGTGGCAGCGAGATCAAAATTGCAATCGGTCATTCGACTGAAACCGGTCTCGCTGGAAGCAGCCTGGAGAATGGCGAACAGCAAACACCTGGGCCTCGAAACTCTGTCCTACCGCTTTGATTTTGACAATGGGCTGAGCGCCACCGGCATCTGGCTGCAAGCGATTTCGGCGAAGCCCGATGCCCCGGTCTCGATCGTACTGAACGATCACGGGTATAAGGCATCTGAAGCCATGGTGAAAGAGCGAGTGAACCGGGGAGAGCAGGTGCTGGCCCTGGATACCGTTCTGAATGGGGCCACAATGCCCAAACAATCCGACGGTGCGGTGTGGCCGATGATGCTGGTGGCCAACGGCGATCGCCCGCTGGGACTGGAGGTTGCGCAACTGTTGGCGACCACGAAATGGATGCAGAAAACGACCGGGCACCCTGCGATTCGGCTGGAGACGGACGGAACTCGCAGCCAGATGGTGGCATTGATTGCATCGGCGCTCGAGCCCGATTTGTTTAGCGGCATGGTAAGCCATGAAGGGCTGAGCAGTTTGGGCGAATTGCTCGATGGGCCGATGGTGTTCCGCACCACCCCCGATCTGTTTTGTCTTGATCTCTACAAGTATTTCGATATCGACGGGCTGCGCGCGATGGGGGCTCCGGCTCTATAGTTCCCGGTAGTCGGCCTGATCGATCTCTGTATTTTGCACAGGCTTACTTTGGACTACAGAGAAATCGCTGACGCCTTTCAGCACGAAGTAGGGCGCCGACGATTCGCGGGGCAGCTTGATGTGATCGAAGCTGGCATCGTGCACATCGTCCAGCACAATGCAGGGGCGCGCATCCGGCTTTTCAACCTTGAACTTGATGCCGGCCAGCTCCACCCCCTTGGCGTGGCGGACGAAGAAGCCGTGCGCAGGAGTCTCGCCAAACATGATGGGCTCAGGGTACTCCTGCTCTTTCTCCGGTAACTGGATGGCAGCATCCTGCCGGGTGCCACCGCCGGGATGCAAAACGATGAAGTTGCTCATCCGGATGTCTTCAATCGCGTGGCCGGGAATCCCAGCGACCAGCGAACAAGCCTGGGAGCTGGTTTCTGAGCAAACGATATCGCTGATGTTCACACGGCGAATGGTGCCCACGGGTGTTCCTTCGGGCCCCCTCATACGCGAACCCAGCCGAACAAAAACGGGAGCGCCGATGATGTTGCGCATAGCGAGATTTGAAACTGTCACATCTTCGATTACCGCGCCATCGACAGAGATGATCGCCAAACCAAAGCAGCCATCGAAGACGCAGTTCGAGATGGCAATGTTCTTGAATCCACCATTCGATTCAGTGCCCAACTTAATGCGGCCGTTGCGGTCCACCTGGACGCTATCGGCGAAGCGCTTGTAGGTGCCGTCGAGCAGGCTGCCTTCTTCGTAAATACCGGTTACGTAGCAGTTACTGATGGTCACGTGTTCCGTGGAACGGGTATAGCCGAGCGCGAACGAGCTCTTGAGGCAAATGGCGTCGTCCCACGGAGAATTTACGCTGCAGTTGGAGATGCGAACGTTCTTGCAGCAATCGACATCAATGCCGTCGCGCTGGGTATCGATGGTGAGGTTATCGATGGTGAGGTTGTCGACACCGGTCGCCAGGATGGCGAAGTGGCCGCCGTGCAAGATGGAGAAGTCGCGGAGAAGAACGTTGTGGCAGTTCTTGAGGGCGATGGCCTTGTTGGCGACCCCGGGATTTTCGGCAACCGGGCCCCAGTTTTCTCCTCGGCTCAAGCTTTTGCCCCAGATCAGTCCGGGTCCGTAGATGGAAAGATTGTTGAGGTTCTCACCCCACATCAGGCTGTTGTGCCAATGGCTGTGGCCGTAGTCCTGAAATTTATCCCAGGGCGTGTTCGGCTCGGCGGGATCAAAGGCATTGCGGCCATCGGCCGGCGTATCGGCAGCGAGGATGGTGCAACCGTCGGCGAGGAAAAGCGAGACGTGGCTCTTGAGATGAATGGAGTAGCAGAGATATGTCCCGGCGGGAAAGACGACGGTTCCGCCGCCGGCTGCGGCGGCGGCGGCGATTGCACGGTTGACGGCTGCGGTGTCGAGGGTCTTTCCGTCTGCCTTGGCGCCGTAGGCAGTCACGTTGAAGGCCTGGCGGCCGGCGCTGTGACCTCAGCGGCAGGCGCATGCGTCGCTCCGGCGGCAAAGGCTAATGCCGTGCCGGCTGCTTTGATGAAATTTCGTCGAGTCTCAGGTTGGTTCATGCAATAACCGCTTATTGAATATAAGCCGCCCTCCGGATCTTGCCCAGTCCTGTGAAAACCGCCGCAACACCTCAATAGACGCGGATCCAGTGGGTGCGCATGCTGGCTCGCACTATGTTGCCGGCGGTCCGGGATACGATTGCGTTGGTTGGCAGACGGGGCATGTGGCAATCAATGCAGTTCGGGCCGCTCTTCAGGCAACTCTTTGCCTCGTGACAGCCGAGACACTTGCTGGAATACGACGCCGCCTGTCTTTTCCGGTTGATGCACATCGTGACAGGTCGAACAGCTCATTGTGGGCGAGGACAAATAACACCGGCTCCGCTTCAGCAGGCCGACCTGGTTTCCATGGACTTCGGGCTGGTCCGCTGCATCTCCCGGGTTCGGCTTCAGGTAGCTATCGAGTGGTTGACCGGGAAGATACGTGAACGCCGGCTCGAGTTCTTCCCGTTGGCCTCCGCTATGGCAGAGTGCGCATAGATCCACCTGGCGGTCGCGGGAAAACTTCGCCGGATTGAGTATGGATGGATGCTTTTTTCCTTGCCCGTGGCAGGTCTCGCAGGAGATACCGAGCACCAGGGACGATTTGTCGTAGTGATTGCTGAGGGGATCCGAAGACAAAGGAGTAATTGCGGTGGTATGACACTCCAGGCAGCGCGGATAAATCGCGCGGGAGAAATTTGCAGTCCGATCTTTGAAACCGGGGCTGTTGATCCATTGCGCGCCGTCCGCCCAGTAGCTTAAGGGCAATTCGTAGAGTTGGTCGCCCAGCCAGTAGAGATAGCTTTGCCCGCGCGTGCCTGAACCGGTAACGATGTCAATGCGCGCGCTGTGCGATTGCTCGTGACCAGGGTTCCCAGCAATCGCGGTCTGGTAATAGCCGTCCTCCTTCTGCTCCAGTCGGAAGGTGAGAGAGGGATTGGATTCGAGAATCTTGACGGTGCTGCGATCGCCCGTGAAAGGACCGAGGATTGTGTCTTTACTCGCCGGTTGCGAGGTGAGATGGTGTGCGGTTTGCGCATAGGTTGCGTAGTTCTGATGACATGCCAGACAGCCCGTGTCTCGCTGAGCAATAGCGTTCGCGGCGGTATTAAGAATTGCGGCGACCGCAAAGAAAAGGCTGATCCGCATAAGCGCTTTGACTTTCTCGGGCTTTGACTCTACTTTAACTCTACTCGTGAGGCCCTGTGGCTACCAACAGCGACGATCAGATGCTAGAGCAGTTCGGGTATCGCCAGGAACTGAAGCGTACACTCGGCTATTTCTCGGCGTTCGCTCTTAGCTTTTCCGTCATCTCGGTGACGACCGGGCTATTCGCCAACTATGGTTCAGGCCTCGCCATCGGTGGCCCGTCGTTTATCTGGACGTGGCTGATCGTAGGCGCAGGCCAGTTGCTGGTCGCACTGGTATTCGCCCAACTGGCGAGAAAAATTCCTCTCTCGGGGTATGCCTACCAATGGACACGGCACCTGGCCGGTGAGCGGCTGGGCTGGTGGGCCGGCTGGATCATGATCGTGCAGTTCATCGCCGGCATGTCCGGCGGATGCTACGCCATGGCCAACTATCTCGCTCCCTACCTTGGCCTGGAGAACTCAGGGCGCAACGTGGTGGGCATCACCATCGCGATTCTCATTACCATCTCGCTCATCAACCATTACGGCATTCACCTGGCCAGCATGGTCAATGACTTCTCCGTGGGCGCGGAGATCCTGGGGACTGTGTTTATCGGCTTCCTACTCCTGGCGCTGGCGTTGATGCGGAAGACACATCCCATGAGCTTCCTGCTGAGCCACCCTTTGCAGCCTTCCGGTCTGGCGTACCTGCCGGCATTTGCGTCCTCGGCATTGATGAGCGCGTGGACCATCGGAGGTTTTGAAGCGGCCGCCAATGTTGCGGAAGAAACCGTGATGCCGCAGAAACGAATTCCGGCAGCGATTATTGTGTCTGAACTGGCTTCGGTGCTGCTGGGATTTCCGGTGCTGGTCGGTTTTACGCTGGCCATTCCTTCGCTCGAAGTGGCGAGTCACCACCCCACTCCACTGCTCTACATCATGAGTGAACATCTTCCGCCGTGGGCGACCAACTGCGCCATGCTGATGGTGTTCATTTCCATCTTTGCCTGTGGCCTGGCGAACGTTACCACGCTGAGCCGCATGGTGTATGCCATGGCCCGCGATGGCCAACTACCTGCTTCGGCCTGGCTGGCGCGGGTGAGTGCTCGCAAAGTGCCCGCCAACGCTATCTGGACCGTGGCCGCTCTGGCAGCCATATTTACCTGCTGGGCCCAGATCGAGACCGTGATCACTGGGGTTTGTACGCTGACCATGTACCTGGTCTATGGCATTGTGGTCGCTGCGGCACTGTGGGAGTCAACCAAAGGACGAGGTACGGTGAAGGCTTCGCCTGCTTTGTGCGTCGCAGCGCTGGCGTGGATACTGCTCCTGTTGGGCATGATCAGCCTACCGCGATCCTCGTGGATCAACGCCGCCGCGAGTGCAGCCGCGCTCGGTGTGGGCGCGCTCTGGTACGTATGGGGCCGGCCAAAGCAGGCTTAGTTTCTTGCCACCGCGCAGGGAGCAGACGTTTGATGGGAGGTTTGTGCGGCCACGGCAATCTCCACCGCGCGCAAGCCATCTTCTCCCGTGACCTTGGGCGCCTGATCACTCAACATGGTGTGCACGAAATCGGTCACCTCGGCCAGGTACGCGTCGCGAAACGAGGCGAGGAAATGGTTTGCCAATTCGTAACTGCCACCATTCGCCTTGAGAAACGTGGCTGCGTTCTGGCGTAAGCTCCCAAGGAAAATCGACCCCTTCGAGCCTACGATCTCGGTACGAACATCGTAGCCATAGATGGCTTGCACATACGATTCGATGTTGCCGATGGCGCCGTGGTCGAAGCGCATGTTGACGGTGCCGGCGACAATGTCGTCGTACTGCGCCACTTCGGGCCGGATGGCCACCGTGGTGTAGGTCTGCACTTCGGCCACCTCGTCGTGCATGAGCCAACGCGCCAGGTCGAAGTCGTGAATGGTGCTGTTGAAGAAGAGCATGCCATTGATGCGCGACGAATAGGCCCCAATGGGCGGCATGTCTTTATCGCGGCCCAGGGATTTAAAGACAACCGGTTCACCAATCTCACCGCCTTCAATCTGCTTCATGGCGGCAAGGTGCGCCGGATCGTAGCGGCGCATGAACCCTACCTGCAGGCGCACGCCCGCATCCGCGACCACCCGCAGAGCAGAACGGGCGCTCGCGATGTCGAGCGCCAGCGGTTTCTCGCAAAGGATGTCTTTGCCGGCACGGGCGGCTGCTTCGACTGCACCGGCGTGGAATTTGTCCGGGGTGGCGATGAGCACGGCCTGGATGGCTTTGTTCTCGAGCATCGCATCCAGGCTCGAGTAGGAGTGATCGATTTCCAATTCGTCCGCGGTCTTTTTTGCCCGGGCAGCATCTACATCGGCGATGGCAATCAACTGAGCCTCGGGTACCAGGCGGCGCAGGTTCTCCGCATGGCGCTTGCCCATTTCACCCACTCCCAGTACGCCCATCCCCAATTTACGCATGTGTAATGCTCCGTTCCGAGTTTGTGATTGCCGACGAAAGAGCTTGACGCCCAGAACCCGGCGCTGCAATGATTGGCAATATAAGCGCTTAGCTAAAGAATTTCAACCTCGCCTTCAGAAGTGGAGTTTACTCATGCCGCAATCATCTGCTCGTTTCCATTTTGCCTCTGCTCCTGACAGCTGGGGTGTACTCGACTACCCAGGTCCCTCCTGGGAGCAAAGCTACCAGAAGATGTTAGATGAAATGGTGACCGCCGGTTACACCGGCACGGAGTTGGGCCCGTACGGCTTCTATCCCACCGACGCGAAGGTGCTGGGACCTGAGTTGGAGAAGCGGAACTTGAAACTGCTGGGATCGTTTGTTCCGGTGGTATTGAGCGACCCGGCCTCTACCAAGGTTGTCGTCGAGCACATCCGCAAGGTGGGTGGCCTGTTGGCCGAACTGGGTGCTCCCTTCCTGGTGCTGGCAGATGCGCAGGCGGAGGAGAGGGACCGCATCGCCGGCCGGGTTCCCGCAGATGGAAGCGCGGGCTGGAACGCGGAACAGTGGAAGCAGGTCGCGAAGGTGGTGGCAGAAGCTTCCACCGTGACCAATGACTTCGGTTTGGACCTGGTTTTCCACCCGCACATTTCCACCTATGTCGAGACGGCGGCAGAGACGGAGCAATTTTTCGATGTGACCGCAGCTTCGAAGATAGGGTTGTGCCTCGATACCGGGCATTGCCTTTACGCCGGCGACGACCCGGTGGCCGAGGCGGAGAAGTATCGCGACATCCTGAGATTTGTACACCTCAAGGACGTGAATGAAGCCGTGCTGGCAGAAGTGCGCCGGCAGAAAATGAACTTCGAACAGGCCGTAGAGGCCAACACCTTCACCATCATCGGGAAAGGATCGATTGACTTCCCCAGCTTCCTGGAGGTGCTGCAGAAGAATGACTACTCAGGGTGGATGGTGGTGGAACAGGACGTAAAATTCGGCGCAACTGTGATGCCGCCGGTTGAGAGCGTCGCGGCAAGTCTCCGCTACCTCGAAGGAGTAGTCGAAAGCCTGTAAGCGCCGGCTGTATGGCGGAGGGAGAGGGATTCGAACCCCCGTTACCCTTTCGGGTAAAGCGGTTTTCAAGACCGCCTGTTTCAACCGCTCACACATCCCTCCGCAAGCGCAGCCCCTATGATAAAGCCCCGGGCGGCCTAGGACAGATCTTTTCGATAGACAACAAAGCCGGGTTTATCCCCGACCTTGTTGTAGAGTTTCATGGCTGTTTCGTTGGTCTCGTGCGTGTGCCAATATACCCGCGTGCAGCACGCGCGCAGGGCATATTCATAGACCGCCTTAATCAACGCCCTCCCGACTCCCTTGCCCCGCGCAGCATCCACTGTAAACAAGTCCTGCAGGTAACAGATTGGCTGCAGCGAAGTGGTACTGCGATGAAACAGAAAATGCACCAGGCCCAGTAATTGGCCCGAGTCTTCTGCGACCAGGGCATGCATCGGCTCGTATCCGTCAAAGAAGCGCGACCAGGTCATCCTGGTGATCACATCGGGAAGCGCTGTTGGTCCTTCACGTCCGTAAAACGCGTTGTAACCGTCCCAGAGCGGTTTCCACTTCGCAAAGTCGCCCGGTTGCAGCTCTCGCACCACGATCTCGGCGCCCATTTGTATGCCCTCGCTTGTCTCTCCGATCATAAATTGCGAGGTCAAAACGACATGTGCCCAACCCCTTAAAAACGCCTGGAGTCGTTTGACTTTAACGGATTGATCCGCTTAAATCGGTGTGGGCCCACGCTGCTCCCGCACCCACTCTACGCATGCAGATCGTGGACATTCCCAAACTCCGCCTTCTTCACAGGCGTCTCATTTTCGCCTCACGGCCATGCTGCTTTATTCCTATGGGGGATCGATGTTGTCTGTTCGTCGTCTTTGTTATGCGATGCTGTTACTTCTTATTTCTCTTCCCGCGATCGGGCAGGTCTCAGCAGCGATTTCCGGACGCGTCACTGACCAGACTGGGGCTGCTGTGTCCGGAGCGGCCGTGACCGCCAGAGACACGGACATGGGAATTTCTCGCGAGACGGTTACCGATGCGGCGGGCAGATATGAATTCGTCGCTCTCCCTCTCGGACGCTACCAAGTGGAGGCGGAAAAAAGTGGATTTGCGGTTACGATTCGCACCGGAATCGTCCTGGTCGTCGGTCAGGATGCCGCGGCGGATCTGAACCTGAAAGTCGGCAGCGTGAGCGAGCAGGTAAAGGTTCTCGCCGATGCCCCCATGGTCAATGCGACGACACAGGATATCTCCGGCCTGGTTGGCGAAAAAGAAGTCAAGCAACTTCCTCTGAACGGACGTAGTTACGATTTGCTGCTCTCCATTAACCCGGGCGTGGTCAATTTCACCTGGGAGAAGACCGGCGGCATCGGAGTCTCAAATTCGAGTACGGGGAATAATTTTGCGGTCTCGGGTAATCGTCCGCAACAGAATTTGTTTCTGCTCAACGGAGTCGAATTCACCGGTGCAGCGGAAAATAATATGCAGCCGGGCGGAGCAAGCCAAAATCTGCTGGGCGTGGAGGCAGTGCGTGAGTTTAATGTGCTGCGCGACTCCTATGGCGCGGAATACGGCAAGCGGCCAGGAGCCCAGGTGGTGATTGTGACCCAATCGGGGACCAACCAGTGGCACGGCTCCGTCTATGAATTTCTGCGTAACAACATTTTCGACGCTTCGAATTACTTCGATCAGGGATCTGCTCCGCCTTTTCGCCGTAACCAGTTCGGGGCCGCTTTTGGTGGGGCCCTGCAGAAGGATAAGACCTTCCTCTTCGCCAACTATGAGGGACTTCGCCAGCACCTGCATCAAACTTCGGTTGCGTTCGTGCCCGATCTGAAGTCGCGCGCGGCGGCCGTGCCGAGCGTGCAACCTCTGTTGAATTTGTGGCTTACTCCCAGCGCCACCGATCCCGACTTCAGCGGAATTGCGCAGGTTTCGAGCAGTCCTTTGCAGACCATTCGCGAAGACTTTGGAACCGCGCGACTCGACCGTGTCTTCTCGCCAAAAGATACTTTCTCGGCGATCTATAGCGCGGATGACGGGTCCGATTTCACGCCGACGACCGCGAACCCCTATAGCACCGACATCCTGAATTTGCGCGAGCAGGTGGTGAGCCTGGAGGAGACCCATGTGGTTTCTCCGCGTCTGTTGAATACAGCTCGTGTCGGGTATTCGCGGGCAGGCTACTTTTTCACCGGCGAACCGACTCCGGGTACACCTGCGGCCGATGTTCCGGGCTTTCTTGCAGGACGCCTGGTCGGCGCGGTTGTGGTCGGCGGAAGCGCGGCATCGAATCCCCAGGCACAGATCGGTTTGGCCGGAAGCAACAACGGCAGTAACCTGAGCATGGCTCGCAATTTGTACACCTATGAAGATCGGGTGGCCTTGACACGCGGAGCGCACCAGTTCAGCTTCGGCGCCTGGTTCCAACAGTTTCAATCGAATGAGACCATCGCCCTCAGCCAGTACGGCCAGGCAACCTTTACCAGCCTGCAGACCTTCCTCACCGGCACCACCAGCAGCTTTTTATATGATCCTGCACCGACGGAGATGAACTGGCGATCGCTGTTTGGAGCGCTCTATGCGCAGGATGTGATTCGCTTTACTCCAAAGTTCACGGTGTCACTTGGCTTTCGCGGCGAATTCTCGACCGGATGGAATGAAGCTCACGGGCGAGCCGCCAACTATACATTTTCGGATGGGGTGATCTCGACTACACCGCGCGTCGCCAACAGTAGCTTCACCACCAACAACGCCAAGTTCTTACCCGAACCGAGGATCGGTTTCGCCTGGAGCCCCCACGCGGAAAGAACCGTGGTGCGCGCGGGTTTTGGCATGTACTACGAGTTGCAAGACGCTTTGGGATATCGCATGGATCAAAATGCGCCGTTCAATCCTACTTACAGCATCGCATCGTTGCCCGTCTCGAAACTTCCTCTGTCTCCGCAGAGCCCACCGCCATCGAATGCGCTGCTTGTGCCTGGGGGCGTTCAACCTGATCTGAAGATGCCAACGCTGCTCTCTTATTCTTTGCGAGTGGAACAGACGCTGACTTCGAACACGTCGTTGACCGTGGGGTATGTGGGATCGCATGGGACGCATGAGATCATCGGCATCGATGCCAACACGCCCGTCCCCACTATTTGTCCCTCAGCGACTTGTCCGGCAACGTATCCCAAGACCTTTCCCTCGCCCCTGGCCGGCGCTGCTGTTCCCGCGGGTTCCTATTACACGGCAGCAGGTACGCCGAAGGCGAACCCCAAGATCGCGAATACCTGGACCTGGTTCTCTGTCGGAGACAGCAGCTACAACTCACTGCAGGTTGACCTTAACCATCGCTTCAGTCACGACCTTTCACTTCGCGGTGTATACACCTGGTCAAAGGCATTGGATGATGGCGATTCGGTGAATGCGACCACGTCGGGCAATGCGCCGGCCCTGGCATCCAACCCTCACGACGTGAAAGCGGACTGGGGGCCTGCCGGCTACGATGTGAGAAACCTGGGAGTCATCAGCGTTGTGTACGGCTTGCCTTTCGGACATGGAAAACAGTTTGCGGGTGGCCTGGGTAAATTCGGCAACGGAGCCATCAGCGGCTGGTCGGTCAATAGCCTCGTGGTGCTGCAGGCTGGCTTCCCCTTCACTCCACAGCTTAGTTACAACCCGTCCAATAATGGCGACACGCGCAATCCGGTGCGGCCCTTCGCCAATCCGAACTTCACTGGCTCCGCCATTCTCGGAAAGCCCTCGCAGTGGTTCAATCCCAAGGCTTTTCTGCAACCCCCGCCGAACAGCGGTTTCTTCGGCAATCTGGGAAGGGACACTCTGACCGGGCCAGGACTCGCGACCTGGGATTTCTCGGCAGTGAAAGACACCGCCCTGTATGAGCGGCTGAGCCTGCAGTTCAGGGCAGAGATCTTTAACCTACTGGACCGGGCAAACTTCAACACGCCCAATCTCATCGTGTTCACGCCCGCGGGTGTTTCCGGCACCGCCGGCGCAATCAGCAGCACATCGACAACGGCACGCCAGGTTCAATTCGGCGTCAAGGTGTTGTGGTAGCACTCAAACCTGAATGAAGGGTAAGGGCTAGAGCCCGTACCCTTCAAAATGCGTGGCACTCGAGGCAGTTGGCGGCTTCCTTTACCATAGGGAGCAGGGCTACTTGCCTGCCCGCCCAGATGCCAGCCATCCGCACCGTTAGCCGCCGATCCTTTGAACGCACCCTTGCCAGCGCCAAACGTACCATGGTGTTGAGCGAGATCGTCAGCCTGGCGATCGATAGCTTCCGGACCAATAAAGTGCGGGTCATGCTCACCTCGCTGGGCATGGTCATCGGTTCCGCATCGCTCATCATGGTGGTCACCGTGGGGCTCACCGGAAAACAGTACATCCTGCACCTGATCCAGGCCATCGGCACCAACATGGTGGAGGTGGAGTACTCCGGAGGCGGCCCGGGCTCAAACGCACAACACGATTTCCGCAACGATTACCTGACTCGAGACGATGAGACCGCGGTGCTGGAGCAAGTGCCTTCCGTCGCCTACTCCTCACCCATGTTGCAAATGCACGATCGCATCAGCTTCGGCAACGGGGTGGTGAAAGATATTCTGGTGCTCGGCGTCTCACCGCAGTACCGGCAAGTGCGCAACCTGGTGCTGATCAACGGGCGCTTCTTCGATGACGAAGATGACGCCAGCCATGCCAAAGTGGCGGTCGTGACCCAAGCATTTGCCCGGCAACGGTTCGGCACCATTGCCGCGGTCAACCGGTCGTTTGAGATTAAGGGCATCCCGTTCACCGTGGTCGGCACCTTCAAAGAAGCCGTGGATACGCTAGGGCAAACAGAGGTTGCGGATCAGACCATCCTGATTCCCTACTCCGTGGCGCGTTACTTCACAGGCACGAATCTCATCAAGGAGCTTTTCTTTTCCATCCGCGACACTGGCGATGTGGATTTGGCCACGAAGCAGATTCTGCAGGTGATTCAATCACGGCACCAGAAGAACTCGGTTTACCAGGCACAGACGCTGACAGAATTGCTGACGACGGCGGCCGCGATCGCCAATGCGCTGACACTGGTGCTCCTGCTGGTAGCTTCTGTGACACTCGCAGTCGGCGGCATCGGCATCATGAACATCATGCTGGCCAACGTGCGGTCGCGCATCAAAGAGATTGGCATTCGCAAAGCACTGGGCGCGACCTACCGCGAGATCAAGCTGCAGTTTTTGATCGAGGCGGTCTTCATCTCGCTCAGCGGGGGCGTGGTGGGAACGATTCTCGGCCTGGCCGTGCCCTACTCCGTGCGGTTGTTTACCGACTACCGCATTCCAATTTCAGGACTCTCTGCGATTATTGCCCTGGCCGCCGCCACGATTGTTGGCGTTGTCTTCGGCACCTTGCCCGCCACGCGCGCAGCACAATTGGATCCGGTAGAGTCTCTGAAATATGAATAGTGGCAAAGCGTTTTGGGCCGCGTTCGGACTGCTTACTCTTCTAGCGGGATGGCCCGCGCGCATGGCTGGGGCCCCGGTACCGTTGCAGGACGGGTGGAAGCTGCAGTCCAGTTGCATCGCGAGGAGTAGCGGCGAGCACCTTTCCTCACCCGGTTTCCGAACCACCGGATGGCTGGATGCCGTTGTGCCGGGTACAGTGCTCGGATCTCAAGTCGCGGCGCGGGTTTTCCCCGATCCGTTCTTCGGCATGAACCTGCGTAAAATTCCGGGCACCGATTACCCGCTAGGCAAAATCTTCGGCTACTTCCCGATGAGCAGCAAAAGTCCCTATCACTGTTCCTGGTGGTACCGGACGGAGTTCACCTCTCCCGATGCGATCGACAAGACCACGTGGCTCCACTTCGATGGCATCAACTACCGCGCGAACATTTGGGTGAATGGCAAGCTGTTGGCAAACCAGGACGAGGTTGCGGGCGCGTTTCGGGCTTACGACTTCGATATCTCCCCCTTTCTTGCCCACAATCGGATCAACGTTTTGGCAGTGGAGGTGTTTGCCCAGACGGAACACGACCTGGGCATCGACTTTCTGGATTGGAATCCAGCGCCCGCGGATAAAAGCATGGGCCTGTGGCGGGGGGTTTCGCTGGCCACGACCGGACCGGTTACAGTCCGCAATCCTGCTGTGTCCACACACTTCCTGAACGACGCGTTGACGGAAGCGGATTTACGCGTGGTGGCCGATGTCGCGAACCAGCAGGACAGTCCGGTCAGCGCGAATGTCACGGTCGCGATTGGGCCCATCCATGTGCAACAGCAGGTTGTGCTGGGCGCAAAGGAGGCAACCACAGTTACGTTTGACGCGAGCGACTACGCGCAGCTTCGGGTGAAGGACCCGGTCGTGTGGTGGCCCTATCAGTATGGCGATCCCCACCTTGAACGGCTCACCGTCGACGTGGATGTAAACGGGGCGCAGTCAGACTCCAGAAGCATTCGCTTTGGCATCCGCGAAGTACAGGCCGCTCTGAACGACCAGGGGTTTCTGCAGTTTAAGGTTAACCACCGTGACATTCTGATTCGTGGGGGCGGATGGGACCCCGACCTGTTCTATCGTGAACCGCGGGAGCGACTACGCCAGGAGCTGGTGTACGTGAAACACATGCACCTGAACACTGTACGCCTCGAAGGCAAGCTGGGCAGCGAGGATATGTTCGACCTCGCGGATGAGATGGGCATGCTCATCATGCCTGGCTGGCAGTGCTGCGATTTCTGGCAGCATTGGGATAAATGGACGGAGAAGGACCACGCGATCGCTCACGCTTCGCTCTATAGCCAGATCAGCCGGCTGCGCGGGCACCCAAGTGTCTTTGTCTGGCTCAATGGCAGTGACGAAATACCCGCTCCGGAGGTAGAGAAGGACTATCTTGCGGTGTTGAAGGAGCGCGACTGGGCGAACCCTATCCTGAACAATGCGTCCGACCGGACGTCCCCCTTCAGCGGACCGAGCGGGGTGAAGATGAGCGGGCCGTATGATTACGTTCCTCCGGAATATTGGTACCTGGACAAGGACAAGGTTGGCGGCGCATTCAGCTTTAACACCGAGACAGGTCCGGGGGCCGCGGTACCCGATGCCGAGAGTATCCATCGCACTTTGCCGCGGACGAGTTGGTGGCCGCAGGATGCGCAGTGGAACTTTCACGCGGCCTTAGGCAAATTCGCCCAATACAAGAACTTCAATGGCGCAATGGATGCCACGTATGGCCCAGCAACGAGCCTGGCGAATTACGTGCTAAAAGCGCAGCTTATGGCGTATGACGGCGAGCGGGCGATGTTTGAGGCGTATGGCGGGAATAAATACCGGTCGACCGGAGTGATCCAGTGGATGCTCAACAACGCCTGGCCCTCGTTCTATTGGCATTTGTATGACTACTACCTGGTCCCCGGAGGGGGATTTTTTGGCACCCGCAAGGCGAATGAACCCTTGCATGTGCAGTACCGCTATGACGATCGCAAGGTCGCGGTGGTGAACTCCACGCTCACGGCCTACCCGGGGATGACGGCTCGGGCCCGGCTTTTTGCTCTGGACGGCAGGGAGCTATTTGATCAGGAAGCGACCCTGGACATCCCGGAAGACGGCGTGGTTGGAGCCTTCGCGGTCCCGGCGCAACCTGCGACCACCTTGCTCAACCTTGAACTGCGCGACGCACAGGAACGGATGGTCAGCGAGAACTTCTACTGGATACCCACGAAGCTGGCGCAGTTGAATTGGGCGAAAACGACATATGTAACTACGCCTGCGACCAGCTATGCCGATATGCGCGACCTGTCGCAGTTGCCGCGGACTGCGGTGCAATGGTCCGCGCACCGGGGAAAAGAGGCGGGCGAGTGGGTTGTGGACCTAAAGAACAGCGGGAACTCAGTCGCGTTTTTTCTCCATGTACGGGCGGTCAAGGCGGGTACAGAGGAAGAGGTCGCACCGGTTTTCTGGGATGATAACTTCGTGTCGCTCATACCGCATGGGGCGAGAGTGTTGACCGTCAAGGGCCTTCGCGACGCGAAAGAAGACCTGGAGATCAGGCTGAGCGGCTGGAACATAGAACCGCGCAGCTTACCCCTCGCAAAGTAGAGATGCCGTTGGGTGGCGTTACAGCCAGGCGCTAAGGAAGCGGCCGGCACTTCCGTGGACAGCGAGTTGATCGGCACGTCCAGCGAAGTAGCGGCCGTTGATCTCCGGGCCGCCAAGATCCTCAATGCCGTGAAAGGCCGCAAGTTCAGCGGCAATCGCGTCTGGCGTGAAGAAAAGCTGGAAAGGTTCGCCTGCCTGTTTCACCCGCGATGCGAGCGAGTTAAGTGCTAACTGCTCAAACAAGGGAAGAACATCGTGCGGTTGTACGTAGTCTAAGGCAAGGCCGCTGCCTGCCGCCTGCGCAGAGATAACGCTGCGTGTTGCGCGAAAAGCTTCCAGGGTCAGGTAGGGAACGACGCCGAGCCACGCAAAGAAAGCAGGTTCCGTGCTGCGAAAACCGGCTTTGCGCAGTTGCACCGCGAGCAATTGGCTTTCGAAATCGACAGGAGTGTAGGTAAGGCTATCCGGAATCGCGATGTGATTGCGCTGCAGCAGTTCGCGCTTCCACTCTTGAGTTGCCGGATGATCCACTTCGAACACTTGCAGCCCCGGATAGGGGTTTCTATAGGCAAACGTATCGAGACCTGCACCCAGTAAAACGTACTGTGTCACCCCGGCATCCACAGCTTGTCTCAGGTTGTCTTCCGCGTATCGACTGCGGGCGACGAGAAAGGCTCGCAGTCCAATGGAGAAGGGACGATCTGCGCGCAAAGGCGTGCGCCGCAGATCCTCAGCATAGGTATCGCCTAGAATTGCAACCGCGATCGGATCGTCAAAAACAACCGGGATGTCAAATTGCTGGTGAGCGGCGCGCCGCAGGGCAACTCTGAGCGCGGTCTTCGATGGTACGGCCGGTTCCATTCAGGGTTGGCGTTGAACGACCTGGTAGCCGGAGGGAACTTCAAAGATCGCGGGATCCGGTTCGCCTCGACTCACCTGGGTTACCGTTGTGGTTTGCTCGCCGGTACGTGGATCCTTGTGAATCACCAGCATGTTGAGGCGCAGGTCCTCAGAGTACCAGTATTCATCGACAACCGACACTTCCTTACCACCGCCGCTCGCATCCGCCGGAATCGTTTGCGTATCGCGAACTCCGTGACAATCAACGCCCTCCATTCTGCGCCTGCCTAGATCCTCTTCCTTCACATATTGATTGGTTAGCTTGCTCCCCATTTCCGGCGGCGTTGTGGAAGGAGGCCGGCTCAGGGTGTTTTGCCAGGCTACTTTCTGCTGAGGATTGATAAACGTATTTGTCCTTGTCTGCGGATCGTAGATATGCATGGAAAGGATTGGGGGAGTTTCCATGTCGGAAGCCGGGATCAGGGGCCGCCGTTCATTGAATATTTTTCCGTGCCCGTCGCGCGCAATCGCACTGATTGTTTTCTGGTTCAAGACCGTTCCATCCTGGAGGATGCGCGTACTCTGCGTGTCGACCACAGCGAGCAACGGCGCGTTAGGAATCGGTGTCACAAAAACACCGCGGTCCTGCGCTATAGCGAGCGGAGACAAGCAACAGACTAGAAATACGGTAAGAGCTTGATGCAAAGCTGAAGCCCCCGGGAGAATTTTAGCAGCGCTGGCTTGGCGTGCTGAAGGGTTACCCTGTCTGTCTCGCAATGTTCCGCAGCCACAACACAACGAGCCTGCTCATCGGAGCAGGCTCGTTGTGTTGTGGCTTTAAGACGTTTATATCTGACGAACGCGCCCGCGCGTGAGAAGCCGAAGCAACAATGTGAGTATCACCGCACCGAGGACAGCGACAAAGATGGTGTAGATAAGGCCGCCAGATCCGGCGTACCCCAGCTTCGTCATGAGGAAACCACCCGCCAGTGCCCCCAGGATGCCAATCACGATGTCCATGAGCGCGCCGTAGCCCCCGCCACTCATGAGCTTTCCTGTGAGCCAACCTGCGATAAGGCCAACGATAATCCACCAAATGAAACCGAACATAGGTCCTTCCTTTATGCTGCTATTGGATTGATATTTCCCTGGGTAGGATCCTGGACACTTGAAACCAGCGCTATCCTACGCCATTGAGAGGCACTCTGCCCATTTCTAGTTGCAATGCTTCCAGACTTATTTCTGTCACCCACAGCAGGAGCTCCCACCCATGAAGTTCAGGTTATTCGCGCTAGCTTCATTCAGCCTGATAGTTATCCCGCTCCAGGCGCAACTTCAGCTTTCCAGTGTTATTACCGATCACGCGGTACTGCAGCGCGATGTACCCATCCACTTATGGGGTGAGGCTGCGCCGGCTGAGAAGATCAGCATTACCTTCCACGGACAAACGGTCTCTACCAGCGCAAGCACGCTCGGGCTTTGGGAGGCGTGGTTGATGCCCGAACCAGCAGGCGGTCCGTTCACCCTCACTGTACGCGGCAGCGCCGAACTGACTCGCTCCGATCTGTTGGTCGGGGATGTGTGGTTTGCTTCTGGTCAGTCAAACATGGAGATGCCGCTCGCCGGCTTTCCTCCCAGCGCCTATGTGGCCAACGGAGACAAGGAGATTGCGCAAGCCGATTTTCCGCAGGTCCGGTTGCTGCGGCTGGAGCATACCTCCGCTGCTTCTCCCGCCGCGGGTATTTCGGCAGCGTGGCAGCCGTGCACGCCGGCAAACGCGAAGGACTTCTCTGCCGTCGCGTACTTTTTCGCGCGCGAGATCCACCAGCACGAACACGTACCCATCGGAGTGATCGATTCTTCCTGGGGCGGGACCCCCATTGACTCCTGGATCAGCATGGATGCGCTCTCGGCCGATGCTTCCGTCATGCCCGCCTTTGCGGCTCGAGCTCAGTTCGCGGATGCGCAGACACATATGGGACTCGTCGAAGCCGCGGAGAAGCGAGCCGATGAGCAAGCCGCCTCGCACCATCAGCCTGCGCCCTCCCATCCCTGGCACCCGGACCCATCCTCGTGGATTCCTGCAGCACTTTATAACGGTATGGTCGCGCCGGTGACGCCGTTCTCGATTAAAGGCTTCCTCTGGTACCAGGGTGAGACGGATAGCGCGTCGGACCGTGATGGACTCTATGCCAAACTTCTACCCACACTGATCGCCGATTGGAGGCAACAATGGGGTCAGGGGAATCTTCCCTTCCTCTTCGTGCAGATCTCGAGCTTTGAATCGCCGGGGGAGAACTGGGGAGTCATCCGCGATAGCCAGCGCCGTACGCTTGCGGTCACAAATACCGGAATGGCGGTGAGCCTGGATGTAGGCCAGCGGGACAATGTGCATCCGCCCGATAAACAGACCGTCTCGGCGCGCCTGGCGCTGGCTGCGCGTGCGCTAGCTTACGGGGAGACCGGCCTGGAGTGGAGAGGGCCCCTCTACCGCCAAGTCACACGAGACGGTGGATCGCTGCGGGTGTGGTTCGATCATGCCCAGGGCCTGCACCCTAAGAATGGCGGCGTGCAAGGCTTTGAGGTGGCCGGCGCGGATGGGCGTTTTGTATCTGCTAAAGCTACCGTGGAGGGAAGTTCCGTCCTGGTTACGGCACCCGAGGTCGAGAAACCGGTGCAGGTACGTTATGCGTGGGCGGGGTTTACCGAGGCGAATCTCTACAATGACGTTCCGCTGCCTGCGTCTACGTTTGCGGCGAACGTGCCTTAAGAGTTGCCCGCAGTGCTTCTACAAGCTTTGCGTGCCCCACATCCCGCCAACAACAGCGAGATGTGGGGCACGCAGGATCCGCAGCTGATACAGACGCCGGCCTTAGTGTCTGCCTGCGCCTCCGCCAGCCCCGGCCGAGGCGTGGGAACCTCCCGAGGCGGACATACCACTTTGCATACCGCTCGAAGGCGCGTGGCTTGAGGACGAGCTCGAGGAAGCCGGAGACATTCCAGAATAGGAACCCTGTTGCGCACCCGGCGCAGGACTGCGCGCCGCGGAGGCACCGCCGAAGTAGACGCCGGTGGTCGCCGCTCCATGTTGCGCTGTCTCATGCGAGAAACTGTTGAGCTTGCCGAGGCTTCCACGGGGAACTCCAAATCCTGCGGAATCCTGACGGAAGACAAAGGTTTCGTTCTTGAGCGTTGATGTGGGGATCGCCTTCATGTTGACCGGCACCAAGGTCGATTGCGCACTCACCGGAGGATGGGCCGGCGGACGCGGACGGGTGAATGTTCCCCCTGTTGAAGTGGGGGTCCTGGCAAGGGCATAGTTATTCAAGCCCAACCAGCTGCCACCCGGCTGCCAGCCCCAGCCAACACCCTGGCAAAACGCCCAGCTACCGTAGTGGTACGGCGTCCAGCCCCAGGGATACGGAGACACCCACGAATAACCTGCCGTGGGGTAGTAGGCAAAAGCACCGCTGCCGTATGGATCCCAACTTGCGCTGGCAAAGTAGGGCCGCCACATCGATCCGCAGCCGCCGGCACTACTAAAGCTGCCGTAATAACTCAGATCGTTCAGACCGTATGAGTACGGGGTGTTGCCAAACGAACTCGCGTTGGCAAAGCTCTTGTGATACTGAACTGCATTTTTGTCCCAGGAATCCAGGGGTGCTTCGGCGACACTCTTGGCAATCACCGGCTCGCCCTGCCCAGCGAGGCTGAAGGTCATCGTTTTGTTCTTGCCTACCGTGGTCGGGGTAGAGCCTTGTTCGACCTGGGCCTCGCCGTGGATGACAGCAAGACTCGCCTGGTCACCCGTCAAATCCAGACGGACATGGCTGTCGGGAGGAAGCTCGATTTTCTGCTGCCCGGCATTCACGATGAACTCGTTGCCCTTGGTGTTGATCAGGCTTACATAGACCGTCCCCTGCAACACTGTCAGCGTCGAGGCCTTGGCGCCGCTCGGTAACATTTCGAGCCGCGGAAATTCCACCATCGAGTTCGGCGCTACGCGCACGGTGCTGTTGTCTTCAAACTCGATCTCGGCCACACCGTTGCCGGTCTTCAACTTTTGACCCTCGACCACGGGCAAATTGGCCATAGCAAGTTCAAAGCCTTTGCCGGTTTGACGATCCAGTTGCACCTCGCCCTTAACTTCGCTGAGGCGCACAATGCGGATCTTTGAATGGGTGGCAACTGGAGCCCCGGTGTCGGCGGAAGTGTTGTCGGCAACGGGTTCTGCGGCATCGGCCGCGGTGGCAGGTGCGACGGGCTCCTGGGCCCGGGAGCAAGTTCCCCCCAGCGTAAGTGCCAGTAGGGCTGCTGTGCTGATTCCAGATGTGATTCGCATGTCCGCCTCCTTAAGACTCCGGCAGGGGACTTAGGGCTGTCGTCTGTTACCGGACCGGCTTCCTGCGAGCCAGCGTAACGAGTCGGATGTTAGCACCTTCCCCTAATCGATGGCGAGGACCTTATTCACGCCACTGCAAGGCGGTGTCCATCTGCTAGAAACCCGGCGCTCGACCCGATTTTTCCCGGGACTAGGGGCTATGCGGTTCGGCTTCTGACAGGCGCTCGTGCAACAGCAGCTCCACCTGCTGGTTGGGGCCATCCGTCTGCGAAGCAGGCATCCTGCGGGCCATCGTAGCCGTGGACGCAAACGGGTTCAAACCGGCGCGCCCAAGCACAATCGCGAACGCTGCCAGGGTATAGAACTGGGAGATCACCGCTGACCAGGCGATGCCCACAGCGCCAAAGCGGGGCGCCAGGACCAAGGCGGCTATGATCCCAAGGATGGCGGCGCTGAAGTTCACCACGTTGAACTGGCTGTCCAGGTGATTGGGGAGCAGCAACTGAAAAATGGCCACCGTGGTGAGGGCGCAAAGCGGGATCCAAAGAGCGAAGATCCGTAACGCCGGGACCGTGTCCTGGAAGGCGTGTCCTAAAACAAAACGCACCAGCAGTGGAGCACTAAAGTAGATAACCAAGCCAAACAGCAGGCCCAGGCCGCCGAGAAAAAGCAGGCTAAGCCGGACTGTCTTTAAAGCGCCCCGAGGATCGTTCTGCGTCTGTAGCGTCAATTTCGGGTAGAGCGCCTGGTTCACCGGCCACAGTCCCTGCTGAAAAACACGGGTGATCCGCTCCGCGCCGGCGTACTCGCCTAGCACCGCGATCGGTGCGACTGTACCCAGCACCAGGCGGTTTACCGAGCCAGACAGACTTTGCACAGCACGGAAAAGGAACATCGACCCACCCATGCGCAAGGCGGTCGACACGGACGCAAAGGTCGGCCATTGAAAACCCACTTCCCGGTACGCCAGCACTACGGTGATACCGTGGGCCACCACGCAGCCAACACACTGGGCGGCCATCACCTTCCACCCGTCTGAGGGCTTATGGACCAGGATGAAGATACTGAGTGTGGCCATGACTTTGCCGCTGATCTCAAGCGCGCTGGCCAGCTTCATTCGCTCCAGGCCTTGGAAGAACCACAGCATATTGATGCCCTGGCACACGCCCCAGATGGTGGCAGCCCAGAACAACGCCAGGGAAGGCGCCACGTGGTGGGTGAGTGGGCGAGAGGCAACAGCACCCACCACGCACAACAGAGCCAGAATTGACTTTGCGCCCAGGACCCCGGAAATGAGCGCTGAAAGCCGTTCGGGATGGTCGCGTTGACTGGATGTCTCGCGAGACGCGGAGATGTCGAAGCCATACTCAACGACGCATGCGATGACGTCGCCGATCGCCTGGGCAAAGACCACGACACCCCACCCCGAGGGGCCGAGAACGTGGGCGAGGTAGGGAAATGTCAGGAGAGGCAGCGCGTAGGTGCACGCCTGCACCCCATAAAGCGAAATGACGTTGTGAACGAAGCCGCTCTTGAGCAGCTTCGGGACGGGGAAACGTCGCAGTCGATTCAGCGCCATACCGCGCATGTTCAGGGTTTGCCTCCGCGGCATGGGTACCTAGAAATGATAGCCGGTTTTGACGGAGGCGTTATCCCCTTAAAGAGGAAGTTCGGCCTAAGGTGTCTTTTCCGGCGGGGTCAAAAATTTATCTACATTACTCTTATCGACCAGAGACACCCCAGTATCAACAAAGGTAGGTATGGGAGACTGCGCGTCGGAGCCATAGTCCCGGGCCAGTGGTTTGAGCGGATAGTGATGTAGTTCGTCCAGGGCCTTCAAACCCAGCAGCGCCATGGTGAACGGTTTCTGCGAGATGGTGGCCTGAATAGTGCCATCTTTCACCAGTTGCAGGGTGGCCTGGTCCACGTCCATCGCCACTAACATGGTGTCCTGGGGAGCTTTGTTGCGTTTGAAGGCTTCGCCAACATCCTTGCCGGCCGACGCCTCGAGGCAGACGAAGGCGTTAATTCTGGCGGCGCCGGTGCGGGAAAGGTAATCCTGCGCCTTGTCCATGGCCGTGCCGGACTCGCCCTTCATGTCGAAGACCTCCACGATTTTGATGCCGGGGAAGCCGGCGAACACATCCTTGTATCCCTTAAGGCGCTCCTCCAGATTTGGCTGGCCGGGCATGGTAAAGAAAACGACATTTCCCTTACCATTCAATTCGGCAGCGACGCGTTGGCCGCCCAATCGTCCTGCCTCCAGATTGTTGGTGCCGATGAAGTAGAGCCGCTGGCTGTCGGGAGCGTCGGAGTCCATGGTGATGACCGGGATGCCGGCGGCCATGGCTTTATTGATTTCTGGACCCATGAGCGCGGGATCGGCGACAGATATGAGGATGCCGGCGGGTTTTCTGGCCATTGCCGCGCGAAACTCGTCAACTTCGATGGCGGGATTGAAGGTGTCGGGGCCGCGCATATCTTCGGTCACACCGTATTCAGCAGCGGCTTTTTCAAAACCAGCGTGAGCCGACTGCCAGTAGGGAAGGTTGATATTGGTGGCAATCAGGAAGTAGCGTTCTGACTTTTGATGATGCTCACAACCGCACACAACCATGGCCATGGCCATGGCCAGTGTGCCTACAAGAACCTGCTTTACGGGAGTATTCATGGTCGTGCCTCCAAGAGGCGCGAATTCTACTCCACAGAGTTGGAGAATGGGAAGAGGGGGCGATGGCATGAAGGTTTTGGTCACGGGGAGCGCCGGCCACCTGGGGGAAGCCCTGGTTCGGAGTTTGCGGTGTCTCGACCATGACGTGGTTGCAGTCGACATTCTGGCCTCGCCGTATACAACGCACGTGGGCTCGGTTGTGGACCGATCCTTCGTCCATCGCTGCATGCAGGGCGTGGAGGCTGTGCTGCACGCAGCGACACTGCATAAGCCGCATGTGGCCACACATGCCCGGCAGGAGTTTGTCGATACCAATATCACCGGTACGCTGAATTTGCTGGAAGAGGCGGCGCTGGCCAAAGTGAGAGCGCTCGTCTATACCAGCACCACCAGCGTATTCGGCGATGCGCTGATCCCGCCTGCCGGCGCCCCGGCGGCATGGATCACGGAAGAGATCACACCGGTTCCCAAAAACATCTACGGGGTGACGAAGGCGGCCGCGGAACATCTGTGCGAGCTGTTTTATCGCAACCAGCGATTGCCGTGCATGGTGTTGCGAACTTCGCGGTTCTTTCCCGAGGAGGATGACAACCGGCTCGTGCGCCAGCAATACAGCGATGCAAACGTAAAAGCGAATGAGTATGTTTCGCGGCGCGTGGACCTGGAAGATGTGGTCAGCGCGCATCTGCTGGCGTTACACAAGGCGCCGGCGATCGGTTTTCGTAAGTACATCGTCAGTGCGACGACCCCGTTTACACCGGGGGATCTGGGCGAGCTGCGGGTGAACGCTCCGCAGGTGCTCGAACGGCGAGTTCCTGGGTATGCCATGGAATACGCTCGGCGGGAATGGAAGATGTTTCCCACCATCGACCGGGTGTATGTGAACCAGCGAGCACGCATGGAACTTGGCTGGCAGCCGCAGTATGATTTCCGTTCGGTCCTGGATCGCGTGAAGGCCGGCGACGATTGGCGCAGCGGGCTGGCGCAGTTGGTCGGCTCCAAGGGCTATCACACCGAGGTATTCGCGGACGGCCCATTCCCGGTGGAGTAGCTCAGGGCAAATCAGGCGCGGGGATTTTTGCTTTTTAAGCTCTTTATGCTTTTTAAGCCCCCTTATGGGATGAAAACGATGCGGCCGTCTTCGCTTTTTCGGTTCCAGACTTCTTCCACGTTCGCCAACGGTACGGAATCGATGTCGATCGCGAAGGGCGCGCGGGCTGCGGCAGCGAACATGGTCGACAACGAGTCCAGAATGGCTTTGGCGGACAAGCTGCCTAGCCCGCTGCCCAGCAGTTCGATTCCGGAGCTGCGCAAGAGCTGAGCCGAAAGGGCGATGCTGCTCCCGCTGATCGACCCGATTTGAACAAAACGGATGCGGGGCTCGCCCTGCGGCGATCCGTGGCCTGCCGCCGCAGCCAGTATAGCTTCGGCAGAAGATCCCCAGAGATAATCCAGAATCACCTGCACGCCGGAGTCATGCAAAGCAGACTTGAAACTCTGCACCAGATCATCCTTGGGCTGGTTCAGTGAGATGATCTGATCCGCACCCAGTTGCTTTAACTCGTCAAGGGCCTGTTCGTTGCGGCCAGTGGCGATGACCTTTGCCGCGCCCAGGTATTTCGCCACTTGTACGGATTGCTTTCCCGCGATCCCAGTCGCGCCGTTGATCAGGACCACCTCGCCCGGCTGCAGCTTTGCTCTGCCAAGCAATCCTCCCCAGGTTGCCAGCCCGGGATTGCCCAGCGCAGCTGCGACCGCGTCGTCGATTTCGGCGGCCAGCGGAATGGTCTGGGACTGTGGAACCACACAGTACTCGGCCATGGAACCGAAGGGAGAGCGGGGAGCAATAAAGTAAACCCGCTTGTCTTCGGGCGTTACCCCGACACCATCGTTTCCCGGGGTAAATGGAAGGACGGCAGCGCTGCTGTAATGCGATCCGTTTGCCTGGCCGCGCACCAGGTTGCTCAAGGCAGCACCTCGTACCTTGATCAATACTTCTCCCGCTGCTGGCTCAGGGCGAGGGATCTCGCGATAGACCGGCGATGCGTGAAAGCTCTCTACCACTGCGGCATGCATAGCGAAATTATAGGACCATACAGAGACACTTCCGGACGAGCGGCCCGGCGCATTACAACATGCATATGAGCACCACGCGAGCTATGCCCGGAGGATGGGTTGATCGCAAAAAGATTCCACGCGGGCCCAATGGGCGTGGTCTGTGCCGCTGGTGCTCGCTCGAAGTTCCGGCGCGGCGCTTCACGTTCTGCTCAGACTTCTGCGTGCATGAATGGAAGCTTCGGTCGCAGCCAGGCTATCTGCGGGAACACATCTTGAGGCGAGACCGCGGCGTGTGTGCCCACTGTGGAGTGAACACCCTCTCAGAGCACTTGCGACTGAAAAAGGCGCGCGGTGACCGCCGCTTCGCGCTCATGCGTCATTGGGGATTGAGCATCCGGATGCGAAAAAGTCTCTGGGATGCGGACCACATTCTGCCGGTGAGCGAAGGGGGCGGCGAGTGCGACCTGGATAACATTCGCACCCTTTGCCTGCTGTGCCATCGAACGGTGACCGCTCAGTTGCGCGAGCGCATTCGCCGCGCTAAGGTGGCCGCCATGCTCGCTGCAGAGGCCCTGCCGGCAATAGAAAAAGGCTGAGCGTTCCCCCGAACGCTCAGCCTTGAATGGAAAGATTTTTCCATTCGTGGGTTAAGATGCCCATGGCCCAAATTTAACTGCCTTCCTCCCAAAAAAAACCTCAGAATTGTCACCAGATTGTAAGTTTTTCGCTGCAGTTTTTTCTTGCGTTTGCGGCCCTACTCCACGGTCACAATTCCTCCCAGCCCGGCCGGAGTTCCCTCGGCCTGCGCCTCGATGACGACAGCGACGATTCTTGTACCCGCCCCGGCAGGGAATACCACGGTCATGTCCTTTTTCTCCGGAGTGTTTTTTTCGGCAAGCTGTTTGCCGTCGATATAGACCTGGGCGCGGCCTACGACATCGCGCAACACCAATTGGCCGCCCACGCTCGCCGTCGCTGCCCGGGGCGTGAAGTCGGCGCGGTAAATAGCGTAGCGGCCGTCGCGGAACGGCGTGAGTTCACTACCCAGGCGAACATTATCCCAACTGTTCATGGCGCTGGTGACGACCGGCTGGTTGGGATCCTGGCGTTGTGCGGTAAACGGCGAACGAATCCACTTCAGCACGACGAGTGGAGGATTGAGAATGGGCGGCACCGCCGGCCGGGCGGGGACGGAACTGATGTCGATCGCGGTCTCCGCGCCTTGCAGGCCCGCACCGGTGGCGGTCAGCGTAAGCTTTCCCTGGCCTTGCAATCCACTTTGGACGATCACCTGGGCGAGGCCGTGAAAAACGGTGTGTTGATCACCCTTCTCCGATTCGTGATTCGTGGGGTCGCCGTTGTTCAAGCCGATGAGCGCACCCGGGCCGTGCAGGGCAAACTTCACGGATGAGGCCGCCGTCGGGACAACTCGTCCCTGGGCGTCGACCACTTCGACGGTAACCGGCTGCGCGTCCGAGCCATCACCCGCCATGCGGGGACGATCGGGAACGAGCTTGATGGCCGCAGGCGGCCCAGTGGTTTCAACGACGAAGCGAGCGCGCTCTTTGCCTCCGCTGCTGCCAATGGCCTCCAGCTTGCCGGCAGCATATGGCACTTCGAAGGTTACCATTTGATATTTGTCCACGGGCTTGTTCCCGACCGGCTTGCCGTTCAATTCGAGCGCGACCTGTTCCAGATTGGTAAGCACCATCACTTTGATGGGCTTGCCCTCGCTGCCCTCCCAATTCCAATGAGGAACGATATGGAGTATGGGCCGGTCGTCCATCCATTGCGCCTGATGGATGTAGTAGGCCGCCTTGGGGAAGCCGCAGAGATCCATGGCGCCGAACGAGGATCCCGCGGCGGGCCAGGACAGCGACTGCGGCTCGCCGCGGTAGTCCAGGCCGGTCCATACAATGGTGCCGGCGACGAAGGGGCGGTCCGCCACCTGCTTCCACGCATCGCGGTGCGAGAGTCCCCACGGCATCACCTGGTCATCGTAGGAATCGAGCACCATCTCCTTCATGTTGGTTACGTATTCGTCGCGGGTCATCACGGTGGAGGTATCTTCTGAACTAAAGACCGGCTTGGTTGGGTTGAGCTGATGGTAGCGGTCGAAATCCTTGTAGACATAGTTGAAGCCGGCGACATCGGCGGCCTGCGAAGCATTCACCGGGTTGAGCACCGAGTTGCTCTGTGCCGCGGTGACCGGCCGGGTGGTATCGAGTGTCTTGACCGAGGCCGCCATGCGACGCACCAGTTCGTAGCCCATTTCTGTTCCCTGTGAGGGCTCTTCATTGAACACCGACCACAAAATAATACTGGGATGGTTACGATCCCTCCGTACCATCCAATCCAGTTGCCTGAGATGCTCGGGAGAAGCGCCGAAGTTGCGATTTTCATCCATCACCAGCATGCCCAGGCGATCGCAGGCATCGAGGAACTCGACCGCCGGCGCATTGTGGGCGCTGCGGTAGGTGTTCGAACCCATTTCCTTAAGCCGCTTGATGCGGAAATCCCATAGGGCGTCGGGCACCGCAACGCCGACACCGGCATGGTCCTGGTGATTTCCCGTGCCCTTGAGCTTGAGCGGCTTGTCGTTCAGGAAGAAGCCTTTGTCGGGATCGAAACGAAGGGTGCGAAACCCGGCGCGGGTGGTGACTTCATCGATTACGACCCCCTCGCGCTTAACCTCGGTACGTACGGAGTACAGGGTGGGGTCGTCGACCGACCACAAGCGCGGCAACGGCACAGCGAGAGTGAATCGGGCCACTTGCGATTGCAAGGATGCAACCGTGGACTGGGCGCTGCCGCTCACGACAGTTTTGCCATCGGGGTCGATCAAGGTCGATTCAACGTTCACCCGCGCAGGAGTTTTCTCGATGCTCTCGAGCGTCACCTCGACGGGAATCTGCCAATTGCCTCCAGCGCCGCGCACCGGGTTGGCGAACACGCCGTCGGTTTCAATGTGCACCGGGCTGCGTTTTACCAGCCATGCATGGCGATACAGTCCTGCGCCTTCGTACCACCAGCCTTCCTGGGCGATCGCATCCACTTGCACGGCGACGATGTTGACCTCATTGCCGTATTTGGCGATGGGGGTGATGTCGATATAAATCGAGTTGTAGCCCGACCAGTTGCGGGCAGACAGAACTCCGTTGACCCACACGGTGCAGTGGGTGGCAACGCCATCGAGTTGCAACTCAAGGTGCTTGCCGCGATCTGCGGGATCGAGGCGAAAGTATTTCCGGTACCAACCCATGCCGCGCGCTCGATACCCTTCGGAGATGTTGGCATTGGGATCGAAGGGCTGCTCTACCGCCCAGTCGTGGGGCAGGTTTACCTGCTTCCATGACGAGTCGTCATATTCCGGCGATGCGGCGCCCGACGAACTCCCGGCTTTGGCGTTGTCATAGGATTCCAGATGAGTATGAGGGAGAGGAAAGGGGATGTCGCCTTCGTGGAAGAGCCATCCGCGATCAAGGGAGAGTTGCGCGCGCGCGCTTTGCTGGGCCGGCATCGGTGTTGTGCCCGGGAGTAGGAAAGAGAGGGCGACGTAAAGAAAGACGGCTTTCATGGGACCCTTCCAGTCGGTTTTTTGACTGGTACATCCTACTCCCTGAAGACCAGAATGAACCCACTCAAGCCAACAACGGGCTTTCAGGGGCCACCCCTTTTATTTGCCCTCTATGAGCTTACGGGCGGACTTCTTGAAGAACTCTTCTCACCGTGTCGGAAATGCGGTCGAGCATTCCGCTGGCATCCTTGAGGAGGGCGCGCGTGTCGTCGGAGAGGTTGTCCTGCGTGCTGAGCAGATGGAGGGTGAAGGTCATGGCTGCCAGGGGATTGTTCAGCTCGTGCGCGAGCTGATTGATGAGCGCGTATCGCGTCTCCCACGCTTTTAACTTCTGTTCGGCGGCCAGCAACTTTCGTTGTTCGGTGAAGTCGACCACGTAGGCCGACCACTGCAACGGATCCAGACTGAGCCGCACCGCGCCGACGAGAAAAGGCAGCGAAGAGCCATCGGGCAAAACGAATTCCTTTTCGTAAGGAACGCAGGTGCCGTACTCGCGCAGTTGATCCATGGCACTGTCGTCGAGCGAGTGGAATTTTTCCGGGGTCATTTTGCGCCAATCAATGTTTCCTGCGGCGAGTTGGTCCCGGCTGTGGCCGATCATGCGCAGGAACGCATCGTTGGCATCGATGAAGCGTACCTCATCGGCAATCGCGACTCCGAGGTAGGGAGACTGATACAGCAGCGAGAAGGAGGTTTGCAGGGAACGCGGAATTTGCGACTGGTAGGCGCGTACCGAAGTTTCCATCTCCGCCTGCAGGCTCTCGCCGATCTCCAGAACGTCGGGCACCAGGGTGCTTAGATCGAGGCCGAAAAGGTTTTCATGAATTTGTGCGCTGATGACGTGCTGCAGGATGCGAGCTTCCAACAGTATCTGCGGAATAGAATAGCCCTGCTGATAGCGCACCCTGCCGTGCTTTCGTGCCGCTTCGGCCGCAGCCGCGCTCAGCCGCTCCTGCGATCCCTCCAGGCGGCGGATCAATTCTGCCACCATTTCAGGTACGTGATCGCTTCGTTCCGACTCGCTGAGCGGAATGGAGGCGATGTCAGGATCTTTCATCACCTCGACCAGCCATTGCTCGCAAATGCGGTGGGTAAGGTCGTTCAAGATGTTTGAGATCTTGCGCAAGGGCAGCGACTTCCCCTGGGGACGGCGCCCGCCGCGCAACGCGGAAATGGAGCCCAGCAACTGATCAATGCGCAGGGGCTTGGAAAAATAGTCGTCCACCTGGTTGCGGATACCCTGAATGGCCGTCTCCAGGTCAGGGTAGCCGGTCAAAATAAAGGTGCAGGCGTCGGGCTGCACGCGGCGCATCGCGCTGACCACCGTAAAGCCATCACCGGGCTCACCGATATTCAGGTCAGACAGCAAGACATCGTATTTTTCTTTGCTGATCAGCTCCAGCGCTTCGGGCACACTGGCGGCGGAGGTGAGCTGGAAGTCGTTCCGCCTTAGAACCTCTCCCAAAACGGTACGCAGGTTTTCATCATCGTCTACAAACAATAGCTTTACTTGAGACATCAGAGACCGGATCCAGGAAAAGGGTTGAAGGGCTGACCTGCTGCCTGCGCAATCATAAATGAGTGACGCAAGTTATTGATTCTATTTGCGCGGTGGCGACTCACAGGCTGCGTATCACGGCCACTAACTGGGTGGGATGAATAGGTTTCTGGAGAAAATTGAAATCGTAGCCTGCATCCCGCGCGTCTTTGACCAACTCGGGCGCATTCGGCTGGCCGGAAAAGAGCAGGATCTTGCAGGCGGGCAGTTCCTGGCGCACCAGGGTTGCCAGTTCAATGCCGGTCATGCCCCGCATCATGATGTCGGTAATGAGATATTCGGGAGGCGCCACGCGGGCCGCCTCCAATGCCTCCTGTGGATCAGCATAGGGAACGGCGTCAAACAGGTTGATCTGCAGGACGACGCTCATCATTTTGGCAATGCTGATTTCGTCGTCGACGATAAAGACGCGGGGATGGGACTGAAAAGGGTTGTCCATCGAAGCCTGTGCGTTAGATGCACTATCAGGGGATCGCTGAATATTTTAAGAGATAAGTTGTGGAGATGAAATGGTCGGGGCGGAGGGATTCGAACCCCCGACCCTCTGCTCCCAAAGCAGATGCGCTACCAGGCTACGCTACGCCCCGATGATCGGATTATATCGCACCGGGTCCCTCAGGCGTGGTGGCCAAGCCACTCCAGACACCAAAGAATGAGGAAGATCGGGGCCAGGAAGATGGCACACAGAATACCGCCAATGAGCAGCAGAAAGAGCCAGTCCCGCCACGTCTGGCGCCGCGCTTGCTCCAGGTGGCGAACGATGAGCGCGTAATTGCGGCGGTTGGCTTTCCAGGCGATGTCAAAGGCGTCTCCCAGCAGCGGGATGGTGCCCAGGAGCACCTCGATGGCAATATTGACCACCATGCGAGCCAGCGTGACGTAGGGCACGCCGCGCACCCAGGCGGCGAGCACGATGATCGAGGAGGCGAGGCCTCCGAGGATATCTCCCACACCCGGGACGAGTCCGATGATGCCATCGAGACCGAACCGGATCGAAGTGCCGGGGATGCGAAACCAGTCATCGAGAACATGCGCCAGAAGATCCAGATTCTCATCCGCGAAGAGACCGTTGGCTTTCTGGAAGCGTCCGACGGGTGGCAGAATCTCGGGTTGTCGATTGTCTGGCATAAGCGAAGAAAGCGGCTTCTAAGGAGGTGTGGAAGGGCCGCCCAAGCCGCTTTGGGCGCGCCTCCGGATGCTACAATCTAAGTCTATATGGCGGCTATAGTTCAGTGGCAGAACGCCGGACTGTGGCTCCGGATGTCGTGGGTTCGACCCCCACTAGCCGCCCCAATGACGCAAACAACCTGGGCACACTATGAGGCAGTCCACGCGACACGAGCCGATGTGCGATTTTGCATCGCAGGCTAAGCCTTTGACCGCGAGTTGCATTTCGCGAATCATCAAAATGCAGCCGCAGACCCGGGCGATAATCGCACCCCCATCCCCGCTAAAATCTTTACATGACCCACGAAACGACCACACCATCCTCTGCGATGTCTGGGCACTCCCCTGCGCTCTTAGGGAGAACAGCCCTGGTAACCGGCGCATCCCGGGGGATCGGAGCAAGCGTGGCCCGGCAGCTTGGGCAGCTCGGATTCGATGTTGCCATCAACTATCGAAGCAAGGGGCCCAAGGCGCAAGCGGTGGCAGATGAATTGATCTCGATGGGAAGAAAACCGCTTCTCATTCAAGCAGACATCACGAATACAGAAGAGATAGCCGCGACCTTTGCGCAGATTGAGGCTTCGTGGCCACGGCTGGATCTTCTTGTTTTAAACGCCAGCGGCGGACTCGAGCAAAACAAGGCTTCAGATTATGCCTTGCAGCTGAATCTCACGGCGCAGGTAAACCTGGTGCGTGGAGCGTTGCGATTGATGCCGAGTGGCAGCCGCATCGTTTTCGTGACCAGCCACCTGGCCCATTTCCATGGTCAGGCAGAGGGATATGCCGGCTATGAAGTTGTGGCCGCCAGCAAGCGCGCGGGGGAAGACGCTCTGCGTGCGATGATTCCCGATCTCGCCGCCAAGGGAATAAGGCTGGTGGTCGTCAGCGGAGACTTAATTGAAGGGACCATTACTCCGAAGCTGTTGGAGCGGCAGAGCCGTGGCCTGATTGAGAGCCGGCGGCAGGCGGTTGGTTCCCTGCCCAGCGTGGAGGAGTTTGCGGCCGCGATTGTCCAGGCCGGGATCAGCGAATCGCACTCCAGCGGGGACACGGTCTATATCGGCAGTACGGAGTGGAGCTGAAACACCATCGAAGTTACAGTTTGCGGGTATCAGGCCCCACGGATATCAAACCGAGCCACCAGGCCATTCTCAAAACGAAAAATATGCCCGACCATCTGATCGGCGAGCAAGTTGCCCTCCAGATCACGTACCACCTGGTGCACCTCGACAACCGCTTCCCCCTCAGGGCCAGCAGAGAAAGACACCGGCTCGACATGCGGGTCAATGGCCGCCCACTGCCGAGTCCAATAGCCGCGGACACCCTCGCGACCGAGGACGTGGCCACCCTCCATGCCGTTGGCCCACATCACTGCCTCATCCAGAGCAACAAGCACAGCTTCCATATCGCGGGCGTTGAACCGTTCATAGATGTGCTTGAGGAACTGCTCGTTGTTCGCCATTGTGTGACCCCCTGTCGCGGCGTGTGCCTTCATTATCCCTCCGGAGCGTCTTGCTAAAATGATGGGGCCAGGAACTTCGACCTTGGCCATTTTTGGGTGCCATCGGATGACGCCAAATTGACTGCGAAACCCTCTGCTGCCGTGTGGCTCGGCTGCTCCGGTTGGGCCTACCCTACCTGGAAACCGGAATTCTATCCGCCCAAAACAACCGCCAAGAAAATGCTGGAGTACTATGCCACCCGGCTGAACTCCGTCGAGGTGAACTATACCTTCCGCCAGTTGCCCTCGGCGGCCACGGTTGAATCCTGGCTCGCCCAAACCGGTTCGGACTTCCGCTTCTCGTTCAAGGCTCCGCAGCGGATCACCCACATCAAACGGCTGAAAGAGTGCAGCGATGCGCTGTCCGCGTTCTATTCGGCGCTGCTGCCCGTGATTCGCGCCGGACGCCTGGGGGTAATTCTGTTCCAGCTACCACCGAACTTCAAAGTGGATACAGCAAGGCTTGATGCATTTCTGCAGGAAGCGGCCGGCTCACTGCGCATTGCGTTCGAGTTCCGCAATGCGACCTGGTTCAGCAGCGAAGTCTTCGACCTGCTGCGCACTCATCAGGCCGCCCTTTGCGTGGCGGAAAGCGATGAATTGCAAACCCCGGACGTGACCACGGCTCCGTTCTGCTGTTATCGGCTGCGCAAGAGCGACTATAGCCTTGCGGACATGGAGCAACTCGAGAAGCAGCTTGCTGATAAGGCCACCCTGGGAGAGGTGTTCGCCTACATGAAACATGAGGACTCACCCAAAGGCGCCCTGCAGGCCGCTTCGCTTTTGACCAGGTTTGGAACATGATGAACTTAGTAGCCCCGACTACCGATACGGGGGGAGTTCCGCAGTGACTTCGCCGGTTGCGGTTGGCGTGGAAACCACCGAGGACGTATTTCTCCCGCGGCGATGGCTGCGAAACGGTCACGTGCAGACGCTGGTGGCGAATTATCTGCCACGCCGTTATGCCCTGCCGCCGCCGGCAACCCATATCATCCAGGTCGTTCCGGGTAACGAGCAGACTTACCCATCCGACGCGGAAGACGGTTTCGCGCGAGCGCAGCGAGCGGCCCACGAGCAGGGGGCAAGCCACGTAATTTGCCACTGTCATTGGCAGGAACATCCCGGCCAGTGCCTGACCGTGCTGTTGATCCATGGACTCGAGGGCTCTTCGAGCTCGCATCATGTGCAGGGCAATGCCGCCCGGGCCTGGGCCGCCGGGTGTAACGTGATCCGGCTGAATATGCGCAATTGCGGGGGCGGCGAAGATCTGTCACCGACGCTGTATCATTCAGGACTTTCTGGCGATGTAGCTGCGGTCCTTCGCACCCTGCGAGCAGAAAAGCGACTGGGAAGCTTCGGGTTGGTCGGTTACTCCATGGGCGGCAACCTGGTGCTGAAGCTGGCCGGTGAGTTGGGAACACAATTACCGGAATACGTGAAAGCTGTGGTCGGAGTCTCTCCGGCGATGGATCTTGCCGCTTCTGCGGACGCGCTCCACAACGTCGCCAACCGCGTGTACGAGTGGAAATTCCTTGCTGGTCTGCGGCGCAGGTTCCGGCGTAAGGCGGAACTGTTTCCTGAGATCTACTCGACTGAAGGCCTAGAGAGGATTTCGACCTTGCGCCAGTTCGACGATCAGATCACCGCCCGCTACTCAGGCTTTACCGGGGCGGATGATTACTACAGCCGATGCTCCAGCTCCAATTGGGCGGCGCAGATTGCAGTTCCAGCGTTAGTGTTGCATGCACTCGACGATCCCTTTGTCAGGATGCTGCCTCCAACACGCAGCGCCCTGCTGGGGAATTCACGGGTTCGCCTGATCGAAACGGCTCATGGAGGCCACTGCGCCTTTCTGGCTCCAGCGATCGCGTATGACGGCTACTGGGCGGAGAAGATGCTGCTGGGCTTTCTGCTCTCGGTGACCAAGGCCTGATGGAAGCCGACTGGTCGGTGGCGCTGGCCGCGGATGATCCGGTGATCGCCGTTCCCTGGGCTGCTTTCGTCGATCTGCGCCTCAACCAGGATTTCGTCGACGAAATTCTAGAGACAAAGTCTAATCCTCCCCTGCGGTCTGCTCTGCTCGTACTCAACAGCACCGAGTCGCTGCTCTGGACCGCCAAATGCGATGCGTGGACTACCTGCGATGAGCCCTACGATCCATACGAGATGGAGGCCGAACCGGGAGAAACCGCCTTCGGAGCGGGCTCGTACATCGACTTGCTGGCACGCGACCTTGAGACGCGCGAGTCGTTCGCACTCCAGGAGCACTGGGTGCGGTGGGTGACCGGGCGCTTGCGCGAGGTGACAGCCAGCGCGGCGCGGGTTGACCTGGTGATGCGGCACGCCCATGTCGAGGGCCGCAGCGGTTTCGGCGTCAGTTGGTTTGTCGAAGGCTGCGGACCCTCCGCAGAGCGGGCGGAACAGAGGTGGGCCAACGCGCTGAGCCTTGCCCTGGCAGTGATCATGCAGACACTCCGAAGCGACGCCGGCTAGCGATACAATGACGGCATGGGCGAGTAGCTCAATTGGATAGAGCACCGGCCTTCTAAGCCGGGGGTTGTGGGTTCAAGCCCCGCCTCGCCCACCATTTCCTGACCCTGCGGACCATCGTGCGGCTTGGCAGTCCATTCAGTTTTGAGGATTTTGAGTAGTGCTGCAACTGATTTCCGCATCCTAACGAGTGCGCTTCCAGCACGTCGAAACGCGTCATTCACACCATGGAGTTCTCTTGGGAAACCCTTGCGCCGAGCTGAAGGAACTGGAGCTGGCCTTTAGCCAATACGCCGAGCGCCGAATTAGCACGATTCGGGTGGCTCATGAGCGAAGGCGAAAATCGAGCTTTGTGCACTGGAGAACTGCTCAAGCCAGAGCAGCTGTCATGATTCAGATACACCGCCAGAGCTGTCCAGAATGCAAAAATTTCAGCCAGGATTCCCTGCCGGATGGAGACGCGCTCAGCCATTAGCGCAAGCTGTACCCAAGCCCGGCTCACCCCGCATCAGCCGCCGGCAAACTCAATAAGTACGCAAAGCGTCCGCGATGGACTCACAAGGACCTGACGTCAAAGTTCTGTAGCCGTCTCGACGGAGGCCTAAGAATCCGGCGTGGAAGGGGCCATCCATCTTTTTCTGAGCTGCTCTGGAGTCAGTGGCGGAAGACTATTTGGCTTATGCGCTTTCGCGCGCAATTCCGCCTCCGCTCTCACCTTAGCTGGTGGTACATACAGAACTTTTTGTTTCATATGATTCCTTGAGGCGTGAAGCGAGGTTAGTTGGTTTTTTCGTCTTGAGACCGGCAATCGATCTCAACGGGCTTACGAATGTCGTAGGCACTGGCCAGGAAGTACCCTTTCGGTTGGTTACGTTAGGGGCCCAAGTCATTTCTCAGGTCGTGGGGCAACTCACTATTGCGCTGCTCCCGAGCCTAAAAATTTTGTAACGTTGATTGCAGCGGGCACACTATGCCGGTGTTAGTAGATGGAATAGAACTTGATTTCCGGTTCGGTCCATCCTGCCAACGCGGTCCTCTGCGAACGCCTTCATAAACTCTTTCGGGGGGAAGGGTTTATTTTGTCGAGCGCAGGGGATCGCGGTTGAGCTGCCTAGAACATTGCAGGCGCTTCCAGCCGGGGCGTGTCGATCGCTTCCTCTCCCGTCGAGGCAATATCTTCGGCTCCCGCGGCTTTCATGACTTCTCTGGCATGGTCGATCTGCTGAATCCTGACACAATGAACCGCCATCAGCACGGCGCCGTCTTTCAAGCGGCCATCGTACAGCTTGGCCTCATACTCAGGAATTCCCAGGTCGACCAAGGCTCCGACCAGGCCACCCAACGCGCCACCAACACTGAGGCCGGCGAGGCTGGCCATGAGCGGGCCGGCGGCGACCAGTGGGCCCACCCCTGGAATCGCCAGCGCACCCAGGCCCAGCAGCAGGCCTACCGTGCCGCCGACAACCCCGCCAACCTCCGCCCCGGCCGTTGCCACTTCGGAGACTTTGACGTTTCTCTCGCTTGTAAAGTCTTGCCATCCTCCCTTGTCGGACATCAGGATGGAGATGTCGTTCGAGGAAAATCCGGCAGAGGTAAGTCCGTCGACAGCGGATTCCATGCTGCCTGGGGTTACGAAGATACCGAAGACCGCGGCGCAGTCAGCTGCCATGATAGTTCTCTCCGGGTTCTGTTGTACGTTTTCATAGATGCGAATCGTCGCATCCAAGCACGTCGTGGCATGAAACTTTCTTTTCCAGGCTAAGCAACGATGCGTCCGACCTCATCTCGACCTATTTCGCAGTTGCTGGCAGTCATCGTGACCGTGTTGGTTATCACGGTACTGTACCTGGCAAAAACGGTGATCCTGCCGTTGGCTCTGGCTCTTCTGCTTACTTTCGTACTGGCTCCGGTGGTCACTCGCCTGGAGCGGGCGCGGTTTCCCCGGGCCATCGCCATTCCCGTGGTCATGGTAGCCGCCGCGGCCATCCTGGGGACCGTTGGCTGGACCGTTTTCTCGCAACTGGTTGCGGTCACCGACGCCCTGCCCGCCTACACCAACAACATCCAGGAGAAGATCCACTCCCTGCAACAGTCAGACACCACGAGCTTCAGCCGAGCAGAGAGAGAGCTGGACGATCTCAGCGCGCAGCTGAGCGGGCTGGGCGCAGACTGGACGGGTGGACTCGCGCATAACTCCACCCTCGAACTGGGGTCACCCGGCCGGCCGGTTTCGGTGCGAGAGGTGGGTGGGAATCAAGGCAGGTTAGACGCGATCAGCGGTGCCCTTGGCGTTGTGGTCTCTATCGCCTTGATCCTGGTGTTCACATTTTTCATGCTGTTGAAGAGGGAGGACCTGCGGAACCGGCTTATTCAGCTCACGGGTCAGGGGCACCTTTACCTGATGACGCAGGCCATGGATGAGACCAGCCGCCGGGTAAGCCGCTACCTCTCTTTGCAAACGCTGGTCAACGTTTGTTTTGGCGTGATCGTGTTTGTGGCTTTGCATCTGATCGGCCTGCCGCATGCTCTGCTGTTCGGAGCCGTGTCGGGACTGCTTCGCTTTATCCCTTACCTGGGTGCGCCGATCGGGGCGCTGCTGCCCACGGCGCTTTCGATTGCAGTCTTCAATGGCTGGACCAGGACGCTGCTCATCATGGCGTTCTTTTTCTGCCTCGAGGTCATCACCGGCAACTTTGTGGAACCGCAGGTGTATGGCAAACAGACGGGCCTTTCCTCGCTCGCAGTCCTGGTCGCGGCGATCTTCTGGGCGCTGATCTGGGGGCCTATTGGTTTGGTGTTGTCGGTGCCGTTAACGGTGTGCCTAGTGGTTTTGGGGTCACACGTGCCCAACCTGGAATTTCTTAACGTTCTGCTTGGAGATCAGCCGGTCATGGAACCGGGGGCGCACTACTACCAACGGTTGCTGGCTAACGATCAACGGGAAGCCGGCCAGGTGCTGCACACACAGTTGCGAACGACGTCGCTCGAGGATCTCTACGACCACGTCCTCATTCCTGCGCTGAGCCTTTCGGAACAGGATCGCCACCGTAATGCTCTGGACGATTCCACCGTAACGTTCATCACGGAAACGACCAAGGACCTGGTGGAGGAATTCAGTCTCGAGACGCTGTATGTCGGGGAAAAACAGAGACGCATTGCTTGCCTGCCGGTGCGGGACGACGCCGACGAAATCATTGGAATCATGCTGGCCCAACTGTTAGGTCGAGCCGGTTATTCAGCGGTAGCTATTTCGATCGGCAGTGTCGACGGGATGTTAGCGGAAGTCGGCAGACTCGAGCCAGAAGTGGTTTGCCTCTCTGCTCTGCCCCCTTACGCCATCTCCCACGCGCGCGGGATCTATAAGAAGCTGCGATCGCGTTATCCCGCGATACCCATCATCATCGGCTTATGGAATTACTCGGACGATCCGGTTAAGGCGGCAAGCGAGATCAGTGGGGGAGAGCAAAAACTGGTCTGTACGACGCTAGGCCAGACGGTGATGCAAGCGGGATTAGCCTCGCCGGATAATTTGCAACCGTTGGTGAGCCCGACCTTACCGTAACGAGTAGGAGGAGAATGATCCTCCTCCTCTCGCTGCGCGCTGACTTACTGTTTTGCGCGCCCTTCACGGAACATCTGGTTCACGGTCGCCACGAAGTGCGCAGCCGCAGCAGGGGTGGGAACACCTCCACTCAGAATGACCTTGTACGGAATATCTTTGCCATAAAATGCTTTCGTGTCGTCGGTATTCTGATGGACTTCGTCACCGGTCAGATCCACGCCTGCGAACAAACCCTTGCTGCGTGAGTAGGTGAGAAATTCCGCATTCGCCAACTCTGTGGTGGAAGCCTGCGAGTCACGGCCAACCGGGCCTGCGGATGCGGCGATATCTCCGCCAAGCTTGACCTTATCCTTAAGCAGGTCATCGAGGCTGCGGGCGTTTACGCCCACCAGGACGAGATCGGTTGCCTGCCCACCAGCCTGCAAACCAAAGCTGGCGCCTGTGAGCTGGACAAACACTGGCGCGCTCCAGCCATGGCCGGTGCGGCACGTCGCGACACCTTGTCCGTATTGCGCACCGACCAGGAAGGCACCTTTCTTAAAGCTGGGTACGACCAGGACGCAGTGGGCCTTCGCAGCGATATCAAGAGGAATACCTTTGTCTGGCGTTGCCATGAGCTCGTGAAGAACAGCGTGGGCCGCGGTGATGCGCGCGTCCAACTTCTCTGCGTCAGCCGCGTGTGCGGGGTTGACGCAGGCAAGACTGATTCCAGTACCAATCAGCAAGGTAACGAACATGCGTTTCATATGACTCTCGACTTTCATCCAATAGCTTTCTAGGTCCAAGCGGCCCTAACATTTACGTTGGATGCGAGTTTTCGAATATCGAGCAAACAATGTTCCAAATATGCTGCGCTCGAGCAGCTGCATGGCGGCCTATTGTCTTATTGAGACTTAAGCGGACTGCTCTACCGGGTGGTTTGGGCTCCAGAATGGTTCATGGGTGGGGATAAATGCAATCGGCACTTCGGGTATGAACGGCCGCAACCATTCCGCACAATCGATCATCCCGCCCTGCTCCGAAACTACATGGCCCACCACGATGAGGGCTTTCTTGTTGCCGGCGGTAATACTGTCGCATACATATTCCACCAGTTCCCACTCGCGGGTTTCTCCGCAGATGAATACATCGACATCCGGCCGGGCGAAGAGGGAGATACCCGGCATGCGGCTGACAAAGCCCCAACTGGCAAGGACGCGCTTGACCGGCATGCGCGGATCACCCACCACGCGCATGGTGCGATCTTGTAACCGTGATTGCATGTTTTTGCAGAAATGCGCGAGAGATTCGCCGGAAAATGTGAATTGCTTGGGGTTTTCGGGATCGACTTTCTTGTCCCATCCGAGCTGATGCATCATGCCGGTGGCGATGCCGTCCGGTTTGCGGGCATGCCAGTGGTCATGGAAATGAAAGATGGCCATGTTGTGCTTGCGGATGAATTCCAGCTTGTATCTGAAGGTGGGATCGTCCTTGATGTCTTCGGTGTGATCCTGGTGAAGATAGAACGGGGTTTCGTGGGAGATGACCAGGTTTTTTCCCGCAGCAGAGGCTCGCTGCAACACGTCGAGTGTGGCCATCATGGTGGTTGCGATTCCAGTCACCGGCGTGGTTTCACTTCCGGCGACAATTTGATCGACGGTTTGTGGGCGCCAGGGAATGCCGACTTGCTTGCGGATACGCTCGACGACCTCTCCTGCGGTGATTGGGGCCGCGGTTTGGTCTGCTTTGGCGAGGTAGGTGGTCATTGCGGCGCTTCCAGCGACGATGAAGGTGCGGCGGGAGAGATCGGTCATAGATCGTTTACCTCGTTGGGAATAATGTAATCCTCTGGCAAACTGCAGATCCCTCCCCTCCGGCCGGGATGCAAAAGGGAGAGTAACTGTCGAAAAGGATTTGCGCGCGGCCTGCAGCGATCCTTAAAGAGCCCCACCCAACCCTTTGTCATCCCGACCGGAGCGCGGGCGAAGCGGAGGGATCTGCGGTTTGCCAGAGGATTAAAATGTGTCATGGGCCGGCTGCATAAGTACGCTGTTACCACTACATGGACGGGCAATAGCGGTGCGGGGACGAGCGGTTACCGCAACTATGAGCGCTCGTTCGAGATGGTGGCACCGGGGAAGCCACCCCTCCTGGGTTCCTCAGACCCCACTTTTCGCGGCGACCGAGGGCGCTGGAATCCCGAGGAACTGCTGGTCGCTTCGCTCTCCAGCTGCCATCAACTCTGGTACCTGCACCTCTGCGCCGACACCGGCGTCATTGTCCTTGACTATGTGGATGACGCGGTAGGCGTGATGGAGGAAGCAAGCGACGGTAGCGGCCAGTTTGTCTCGGTCACGCTGAAACCTCGAGTTTCGATCGCCGCCGGGAGCGATGTGGACAAGGCACAAGCCCTGCATGAAGCTGCGCACGCACATTGTTTCATCGCCCGCTCCGTTCATTTTCCCGTGAGCTGTGAAGCGACGATCACCGCAGCCAGCGCAGCGGTTTTGTGATCCTTCGTCCACGGAGGACCAAGCAAACTTCCCATGTCGGCAATGTTCTGTTCCACCTCGCCAGCCGCTTTACCCAACGCCACCCGCAGCCGCTCCTCGAGTTCTCGCTCGCGGATCACCGTGACCGGGATGTGTAACAGTTCACAACCCTGACGAGCGGTATGGCGGAAGAATTCACCCTCCGCCGTATGCAGCAAAGGGTGGGCGGCAAGAATCTTCTCCAGCGGCGGTAGCGGCCGGCCGGAGGCCCACACAACAGCAGCGCCGACTACCTGGAATGGACGTACGGCCTCCGCAATCGCCTTTGCGGCCAGTACAGACGAAGCCTCGGCGCGATCCGCCAGGTATTTCTCCCGATCCGGTACTGGGTGGTGGGCGACGTAGTGATAGGGCTGTTGCGCGCCGGGCTGTTCCGGATCCACGGTGATGATGCGGGTCCGCGCCAGGACTGCCACCGATTGGCGTTCATAGCTGACGGCCACCAGCACTCCCCACCCGGAGTGCATTTGCAGGCCGAGAGCTACGCGTTTCATGGCAACTGCGGAGACCGCTTCATGAATTCAGTCAATTTGTCATGGGGGAGCGCTTCGATGGTATGACCATCCACACCAGTCATAGTGTGCGCAGCCACCATTGCGTTGACAATGGCTTCTTCGGTCGCTTCGACAGTCGCCTGAAATAGCGGACTGATGCGCTCATTCGACACCGTGAGCACGGGGTTCGGCCCGGGCTCCTTGTTCGCGCCCTTATTGGCGGTGGAGAAGGCAACAAAGATGTCGCCCGAAGAGTTCCCCGAGCTGGACCCGGTCCGTGCCAGCCCCATCGTCGCCCGCCGGGCCAACCGCTTCAACTGTGTCGGCAAGAGCGGAGCATCGGTGGCGACGACAATGATGATGGACCCCACGTCTCCCCTTACTTCCGGTTCCACCGCTGCTTTGGCCGGAGCCTGGGGAAGAAGCTTGCCCACGGGAACTCCGGCTATGGTGAGCTGGGGACGCCTGCCGCAGTTGCACTGTACGAGTACGCCTACGGTGTAGCCGCCGGCTTCGGTTGACAGCACGCGGGAGGCGGTCCCGTCTCCGCCCTTGAAGCCGTAGCAGACCATCCCTGTGCCTCCGCCGACATTCCCTTCGGGAACAGAACCACTTTGCGCGCCGTTGAGCGCGGAGAAGACGTCGACCTTCTGTACATGGAATCCGTTGATGTCGTTGAGGTATCCATCCCAGGTCTCGGCCACCACGGGGAGCGACCAGGGCTGTTGGGTAAAGCGCCCGGTATCCACCAGCCAGGCGATGATGGAGTCGCGCACCAGGCCGACCGAGTGGGTGTTGGTGATGGCGAGTGGTCCTTCAAGAAAGCCGGACTCTTCCACCCAGGTGGTTCCGGTCATTTCGCCATTTCCGTTTTGCGCGAACCATCCGGCGTAGACGGGCTCGGCATCGGCGCGGCCGCGGGGAAAGACAACGGTCACACCAGTGCGTACCGGTCCTTTGCCAACGACCAACTTGCCCTCGCCGCTGATGAGCGTGGTATCGCCTACTTCCACCCCTTTGACATCGGTGATTGCATCCAAAGACCCGGGAATTCCGTCAAACGGCACCCCGAGAGCTCGGGCACGCTGCGCCAATCCGGTCGTACATACCATCAGGAGTGGGAGCAACAGGCGAATATTCATGGGCGAAGTTTATCCCAGCGGAGCTTATCCCAGCTTCATGGCTTCGGGGTCCCAGTGGACGATTTCGCCCCGCTCGTAGCTGAGGTTGCTGAGGAGAGCAGCGCCGGCGGCACGGTAGCCGAATACCGCATCCTCGACCACCGGCTGGCGCGAGCGGACCGAGTTGAAGAAATTGTGGAAGTGGTCGTAGCTGTCGCTGTAGCCTTCGGCCGCGGAAAACCTCTCGTAGCTGACCTCGGGTGCTCCCATCGGGTGGGCGCGCGGATACTTCTCCTCGTACTCTTTCCGGATGCGCTCCTGCATGACCTCGGCGAAGGTCCCGATGAAGAGGCCAGGCTCCTTCTCGAGCGGCACGCGGCTGACGATGACGCTGTTGCCGGCGATTTCCATGGTGCCTTCTGAGCCGGTGAAAATGAGGCCTTCGCTTTCTTCGCCGCCGTCGACGAAGTTGACGCGCAGGCTGAGATTGAAACCCTGCGGATAGTCGAACAGGCCAACCAACACGTCAGGCACATCGCGACCGTCTTTCCAGAAGCGCAGGCCGCCGGTTGCCATCGCCCGGGTGGGGCCATGCGCTCCGGTGATGAAATGAGTGCCGCTGAACAGGTGAACGAACAGATCGCCCGCTACGCCGCTTCCGTAGGCTTTCCATTTGCGCCACTGGAAAAAGTGTTCACCGTTAAAGGGAATCTTGGGGGCTGTGCCCAAAAAGCGCGTCCAATCGCAGGTTTCGGTCGAAGCATCGGGTGGAACGGTGTAGTTCCAGGCACCGATGGATGAGTTGCGATCCCATCGGGCGGTGACCATGTTGAGTTTTCCGATCGCGCCCGAGGCCAGCAATTCCTTGGCCTTGGCATAGATCACGGAACTGACGCGCTGGCTGCCGACCTGGATGATCCGATTGTTGGCCTTAGCGGCCTCGATCATCTCCGGCCCGTCGGCGTACAGATGAATCATGGGCTTCTCGCAATAGACATCCTTGCCCGCCTTCATGGCGTCCACCGCGACCTGTTTGTGCCAGTGGTCGGGGGTACCGATGATCACGGCATCGATGTCTTTGCGCGCCAGCACCTCGGCGTAGTCACGGGTGGTGAAGAGGTCGTTACCCCAAAGCTCTTTGCTGTGCTGGAGCCGGCCGTCGTAACAGTCGGATACTGCGACGAGTTTTACCCCGGGAACCTGGAGCGCGACCTTGGTATCTCCCTGGCCCTGGCCTCCGGCGCCGATGAGCGCAATCTGAATGTGGTCATTGGCCGCAACTGCCTTGGATGGTTCGGATTGCCCTTCAGCCAGCATATGCGTTCTCGCGCCGAGCAAGGTTTCTGCGGTTGCGATGGCTCCTGCGGTTTTGAGAAAGCTTCTACGATTCAACTCAGTCGTCCTCACGCCATGGAAGTTATCTGCCGTCTGTAACCATACAACAGGCCTAAAGAGAACCGCAGATCGCTCGGCTCCGGGCGGAGCGAGAGGGCTGGTTCTACTCAAGAGTCTGAAATTTGCTTTAGAAGAAGGATTTCTAAGCCAGCGCCGGGGGGCCCCGGCGCGGTGGTGGATCGTTACATGACGAAGGCGAGGTTTTCCAGCTCTTGCTGCATGCAGTCAAGATTGCAGCCCATCTCTTCCAGGCGGGTGATGGCGTTGCGAGCGTGCTCAGCGCTCACTCCGTAGCCACGGCCCGTGAGGAAGCCGCTCAATACTTCAGCGGCCTGCCACGAATCGATCCCTGATTGCAGCAACTCGTTGCGCAGGTTCAGCAACTCGCGTGCCGAAAATTTTTCGATTTTGGCGCTTATTGACATTGCATTTCCCTTCTTTCCGGCCTGCGTGCCACAACTTCTTGTCCATATGAACCCGCAAATACAGAAATTCGTTGCGGTGTGCTGTCTTTGATGCCGCCAAGCCTTACTAGATGTATCGGATATTCGAATGATTTAAGCGAGGACAGAAGGGCAAACACGGATGGAGTTTCACGTAAGCAGTCATTCTGGGAAACATTGTCCAAACTAGTAATCGCCGCCGAAACCTCTCTTATTCATAGACGGCGTTTCTCGCAACAAGTGAGCGAATTATCCCTGCGGTGACGCAAACGTGGCGCGCTGTTCCAACATGACCGGAATGCCATCCTGGACCGGGTAGTAGCGGCCACAGCCCGCGCAGTGCAGCCAGGCGTGTGAACTGCTGTCCGGGCCGGCGGCCAGCGCGTGTTGGCACACCGGGCAGACCAGCATCTGCAGTAAAGCATCGGGTAGAGTCATCGGCGCCATCTCCAGAGTCTAACCCCATTTACCATGAGCAAAGGGGCTTCAAGGATGGTGCATGGCTAGAGTTTTGAACGGGATCGCAATCGCTGACGAGATCAAGTTGGAAGTACGGGCGGAGGTCGAGCGGCTGGCGCTTCAGGGGATACGGCCGGGACTGGCGGCGGTGCTGGTGGGCCATGTTCCTGCATCGGAAATCTATGTCCGCAGCAAAGTGAAGACCTGCGAGTCGCTGGGGCTGTTCAGTGAGCTGATCACGCCTCCGGAGACGGTCACCACGCAGGAGATGCTGGCCCTGATCGCTGATTTGAACGCGCGCGAAGATATCGACGGCATCCTGGTGCAACTCCCTTTGCCGTCGCAGGTGCACGCGAAAACACTGCTGGAAGCGGTGAGTCCGGATAAAGATGTGGACGGCTTTCATCCTGTGAATGTGGGCCGTGTGCAGACCGGCCAGCCGGCGCTGGCTCCTTGCACCGCAGCCGGGATCATCGAGATTCTGAAGCGCAGCAAGTTGCAGATTGCAGGGCAGAATGCGGTGGTGGTTGGGCGCAGCGATATTGTCGGCAAACCGACGGCGATTTTGTTGCTAGGGGAAAATGCAACGGTCACCGTTTGCCATTCCAGAACCCGCGATTTGGGCTCCTTCACCAGGCAGGCGGACATTCTGGTTGTGGCCATTGGCAAGCCGGGATTGGTGACACCGGAGATGGTGAAGCCGGGCGCTGTCATCATCGACGCCGGTATCAACCGGGTGACGGATCGTGCGGAGTTTGAACGCTACTTTGCCGGAGACGCCCGCCGCGAAGCGACCTTCGCGCAGAAGGGTTCCACGATCGTAGGCGATGTGCACCCACAAGCCTTTGCCCTGGCGAGCGCCTATACACCCGTGCCTGGCGGTGTTGGACCGCTGACCATCGCGATGTTGATGGCGAATACAGTACGCGCAGCGAAGCTGCGGCGTGGGCTGCCGGTTTAGCGTGCTGCGGGTTGGCTTAACCGGCGGACTGGGCAGCGGCAAGAGCACCATTGCAGGCTTGTTCGCGGAACTCGGTGCGGCGGTGATTTCTGCCGACCAGCTTGGGCGTCAACTGATGCAACCCGGACAACCGGTGTTTGCGCAGATTGTCGAGAGCTTCGGCCCAGCCGTGGTGCGCGTGGATGGCTCGCTCGACCGCAAGGCTCTGGCGGAGTTGGCGTTTCAGCACAACCAGGCGGATACGCTCAATCGCATCGTGCATCCGGCCGTGATCGCCGCGGAGGATAAGTGGATGCGGGGCATCTTTGCCGCCGACCCGAAACGCGTGGCCATCGTAGAGTCTGCGCTCATTTTTGAAGTGGAGAAATGGGGTACGGCCCCGGGATGGGTCCAGCGCTTCGACAAAATCATTCTGGTGATCGTGCCCGATGAGATGAAGATGGCGCGATTCGTTTCCCGCATGCTGGGGAACGATGAGAGCCGGCGCGCGGCGCTCACCCAGGACGCTCGGGCGCGGATGGCGGCGCAACTTCCGGATCATGAAAAGGCCGGCCGCTGCGAATATGTCATCGACAATTCGGGTTCCATTCAGGAAACGCGCACAGCGGTCGAAGTGATTTACCGCGAGCTGGTGGAGGCTGCGCAATAAGGCTGGTGGCGGCTTCAGGCCCTTTGTTGGCTTGAGCGGGCTGGATCGAAGGCTGCTCCAGGGCTACTGGTTAAAGTACCCCACTCAAGCCAACAGAGGGCTTGAATGGGCCACCCAATTTGTGGGGTTGTTGGAGCAAGGCGATTTGCGACGAAAGTGATCTAATGGATGTAAGACGGCTATGAAGACTCGCTCGCTCATTCTTATTCTTTTCTTTGTTGGCGCCTTTGTTTACCTGACCTCTTACAGCAACTTTCGAGGTGCTCCCGGTGGCCTGCCGTGGCACCCGTCTCCGCTGCAAATCACGGTGGCGGATGCACAGCCGGCTTATACCTCTGAGGAAAGCGGCCGCATCGCGGTATATAAGCGCACGCTGCCCTCGGTCGTGAACGTGACCTCCTCAGCGCTGGCGTTCGACTTCTTCTATGGCGTGGTGCCTCAGTCAGGACAAGGCTCGGGTTTCATCCTGAGCAAAGACGGGCGCATTCTCACGAACTACCACGTGATCGAGAATGCCCAGAAGGTCGAAGTCACACTCAGCGACAAGCACAAGTACCCAGCGCAAATTGTGCTGCAGGATAAAGCCCATGACATGGCCCTGCTGCAGATAAGCGGCGTCAAGGATCTCACCCCGGCAGTGCTTTCGGAATCGCGCGACCTGCAGGTAGGCCAAAACGTCTACGCTATCGGCAATCCCTTCGGCCTGAATGGCACCATGACGACCGGCATCATCAGTTCCATTCGTTCGGTTAAGGAGCCGCAGGGCGCGGCGATCGAGAATGCCATACAGACCGACGCGGCGATCAATCCCGGCAACTCCGGGGGGCCGCTATTGAACTCACGCGGCGAAGTGATCGGGATGAACACGCTGATCGCTACCGGGGGCGCGGAGCAGAGCTCAGGGATTGGTTTTGCCATCCCGGTAGACACGATCAAGGCGGTGCTGTCGGATTACGCCAAGTACGGACGAGTGCGGCGGCCTTCTCTCGGCATCGCATCGCTGGCGATTGGACCTGACCTTGCGCAGGATATCGGACTACCCGCAGATTACGGCGTGCTGGTACAGAAGGTGATTCCCGGAGGCGCCGCTGAGCGCGCCGGCCTGCGCGGGGGCACCCAACAAGCGATGCTGGGCAATACGCCGGTCTACCTGGGCGGCGATTTGATTATCGGTATCGACGACGACCGTGTGACCAGCCCGCAGGATATTTCTGAGATCATGGACCGGCACCAGGCGGGCGATACCGTAACGGTGACGTTTTACCGTGGCGCGAAAAGAATGGCCGTCAAGCTTACACTCGGTGAGGCTCACTCGGTATCGGTATAAAGCGCCGGCCAAGGATTTGATACTTGCCGGAAAGCACGCGCGCAATGGCTTCTGCATAGGCCACGTGTTCCTGGGCGAGGATGCGCCGGGCTAACGTGTGCTCATCGTCTTCGGGCAGCACCGGGACCGTTTTCTGCAGCACGATGACGCCGTGGTCCAGTTCTTCGTCGACAAAATGGACGGTGCAACCGGCGACGCCGACTCCGTATTCGATCGCCTGGCGCTGCGCGTCGAGGCCGGGAAACGCGGGCAGCAGCGAAGGATGAATATTCACAATGCGCTGAGGAAACGCGCGCACAAATTCCGGGGAAAGCAGACGCATGTAGCCGGCAAGACAGACCAGGTCGACCTGATGAGATCGCAGGGCGGCGATGGTCTCAGCATCGTGTTCTGCCCGGGGACGTCCGCGCGACGGGATCACTTCGGCGGCAAAACCCCGCGTGCGCGCAGCGGGAATACCCGCAGCCTCACTTCGATTCGAAATCACGATCGCGATTTCGGTGCCGGGAATGCGCCCTTGTTCGATGGCGTCGGCGATGGCAAGAAAGTTCGATCCCCGTCCGGAAAGCAGAATGCCCAAACGGTGGACCGCACTCACGTGTAGAGCACCTTGCGGTCGCCCTTGACGGTGCGGCCAATAACGCAGAATTTCTCTCCGGCACGGTCGAGCATCAACTTGGCGCGGCGGAATTTGTCGGCCGGCACCACGGCGATGAGTCCAACGCCCATGTTGAAGGTGCGCAGCATCTCGTCCTGCTCCACACTGCCCAGTTGCTGCAGGTGGGTAAAGATGGGTGGGGGCGTCCAGGAGGCGGTTTCGACAACGGCAGAGATGGCTTTGGGAAGGATACGGGGCAGATTTTCTGTGATGCCGCCGCCGGTGATGTGCGCCATGCCCACCACCAGATCCGCGGCGGTCAACTTCTTGATGACCGCCAGATAGCTGCGGTGCACTTTCATCAAGGCGGCGCCGGCCTTGTCTTTGATTTCGTTCACATACTGGTTGTGGGCGTAACCAGCGACCTCGAAGAAGAGTTTGCGCGCCAGCGAATAGCCGTTGGTGTGGAGTCCGGTCGAGGGAAAACCGATCAGGACATCGCCGGCCTGGATCTTGCTGCCGGTGATGAGCTTTTCCTTATCGACGGCGCCGACAATGAAGCCAGCCAGATCGTACTCGCCGTCGGCGTAAAAGCCGGGCATCTGCGCCGTCTCGCCCCCGATGAGGGCGCATCCGTTGGCGCGGCAGGCTTCGGCGATGCCGCTTACGACGTTCTGGGCGACCTCGCCGTCGAGTTGACCGGTCGCCAGGTAGTCCAAAAAGAAGAGCGGCGTCGCACCTTGCACCGCGATGTCGTTGACGCAGTGGTTGACCAGGTCGGCGCCCACGGTGTGGTGCATGCCGAGAGCGAAGGCGACTTTTAGCTTGGTGCCGACACCGTCCGCGCTCGATACCAGGATGGGATTCGCGTACTTGGCGATGTCGAGGCGAAACAGGCCGCCGAACCCGCCGATATCTCCCAGCACCTGCTTGTTGAAGGTTTTTTGGGCGAGGTATTTGATGCGCTGCTTGGTGCGGTCACCCTCGGAGATGTCGACTCCAGCCGAGGCGTAGGTGACAGGAGACTTGGCTGATTTTTTTGTTGCTTCTGGCACGGCTTGTCCAACTTCGGCAGGGGTTTGGATTGTGTGAAGGCGATCCGGAAAGCCAGTTTAACATTGTGGAGATGAAGACCCGAGACCTGAGTCGATCGCAAGAGCTGCAGCGGCGCGCCGAGCGGTATTTACCCGGCGGCGTCGATTCCCCGGTGCGCGCATTTCGCGCGGTGGGAGGAGATCCGCCCTTTCTGGAGAGAGCCGAGGGTGCCTACCTGTGGGACGCCGACGGCAATCGCTACCTGGACTACTTCGGCTCCTGGGGCCCGATGATCCTCGGGCACGCCCATCCGCTGGTGGTGGAGGCGATTCAACGGGCAGCAGCGAGGAGTTCCAGCTTCGGGGCTTCGACGGCTGCTGAAGGGGATCTGGCGGAGTTAGTGGTCTCCGCGATGCCGTCGATTGAGAAATTGCGGTTCGTCAGCTCCGGGACGGAGGCGACGATGTCCGCGATCCGGGTGGCGCGAGCATTTACCAATCGCAAGTACATCGTCAAGTTCGAGGGGTGCTATCACGGCCACTCCGATGGATTGCTGGTGAAGGCGGGCTCTGGGCTGGCTACGTTTGGATTGCCGGGCTCGGCCGGGGTGCCGGCGGAAATCGCCCACTGGACGCTGGCCTTGCCGTTTAACGACCTGGCGGCGGTGCAGGAGGCGTTTGCGAAGCATCCGGACGAGATCGCCTGCGTGATCGTGGAGCCGGTGGTGGGGAATATGGGCTGCGTGCCTCCGGTGAAGGGCTACCTGGAGGGTTTGCGGAGGATTACCCAGGAGACGGGGAGTGTACTCATCTTCGACGAGGTGATGACGGGATTCCGGCTGGCCCTGGGCGGGGCGCAGCAGATGTTTGGGATCGATCCGGATATGAGTTGCATGGGGAAGATCATTGGCGGAGGGCTGCCGTGTGCCGCCTTCGGTGGCAAGGCCAAAATGATGAATTTGCTGGCGCCGTTAGGTCCCGTTTATCAGGCGGGGACGCTGAGCGGGAACCCGCTGGCGATGGCAGCAGGCATCGCCACGCTGCAGTATCTATCCAGCCATGCGGAGGAGGTTTACTCCGGGCTAGAGACACAGACAAGGGCGCTTGCCGAGGGCATTGCGGTTGCTGCGCGGGAGGCCGGGGTCAAGGTTGAGACCAACCGGGTCGGTTCCATGGTGACCTGGTTCTTTACCGATACGGTCGTGAGCGATTTTGCGACGGCGGCTACGTCGGATACCGAAGCGTTCGGGCGATTCCATCGGGCGATGTTGGACCAGGGGGTGTGGCTACCTCCTTCGCAGTTTGAAGCTGCCTTCCTTAGCGCGGCACATACTGGCGCGGAGATTGAGGCTACGATTGCGGCGGCTCGGACGGCGTTTGCCGCTATGCACGCGGCGCGGGTTTAGGGGTTAACCGCGCCGGTCGAAAGGCCTGTTTCCTTGAAGACTGCTCAGTCCTTAAAGTCTCCACTCGAACATCTGTCAATTCCCACATCTCGCCAAAAGAAGGCGAGATATGGGGCACCCTGATTCGGGGCTACCGGGCGTTTTTTAGGAAAACACTCCGGTCCGCAGTTCACGCCCAGGCGTCTACGGTTACGTAACTTTAGGCCTGGGTTGGCCTCGAGGACGATTTTGGTCGCGGCCAGGGTGACCGAACGGTCGGCACCGACTTGCAGGTGGCCGCCGTCGTGTAGCAGGAGGTTGCTTCCTTGCTTCAGGGCCTGGTTGCGACGAATACAGCGCTGTATTTTGGCCGCCAGGGGCTCTACTCGCGTTGCATCCCAGTCGTGCGCGGTTATGTTCCACATGACCGGGGTCAGGCCTAATTCCCTTGCGATCTGCAATACGTCTGGACGGCGGGATCCAAAGGGTGGGCGAAAAAACTTCACTGCCTTGCCGGTGACGTCTTCAATGGTGGCGCTGCAACCCGCCAATTGCTCCCGAACCCGCTCGGGGCTTTCCCAAATCAGCGAGGGATGGCTCATGGTGTGATTTCCGATGAGGTGACCGGCTTCCGCGACCGCACGCGCGGTGGCGGGGATTTGGCGCACGTAGTCGCCAACCAGGAAAAACGTCGCGCGGACCTGGTGCACGGACAACAACTCCAGCAAGGTTTCGGTGTAACCGACGTTTGGCCCGTCATCGAAGGTGAGGGCAATCTCGTCGGGATCGGTGCCGGCGAGCAAGGTCTGTCCGAAAATTTGCGAGGTGGGCCAGCGGGCCGCGTAGGCGCAGCCTCCCACCACCAACCCCGTCACCACGCCTGCGGAAATTACCTGCGATAGCATGCTTTCAGAGTCTAATTGAATGCCACCCACGTTCATCGCTATTGAGGGGCCGATCCGCGTCGGCAAGTCAACGCTCGCCCAGATCGTGGCGAAAAACCTAGAGGCGCAACATATCGTGGAGCCGGAGAATAACCCCTTCCTCGACCGCTTCTATCAGGAGCTGAGCGGCATGGCGCTGGCGACCCAAATGTGGTTCCTGGTGGAGCGCTACGACCAGATGCGCCAGGCGGGGAAAGAACTGGCCGGTAGCGAGCCTTTTCCGATCGTGGCCGACTACCTCTTCGAAAAGGATAAGCTTTTTGCTTACATCAACTTAACCGATGCTGAGCTGGAGCTATACAACCGCTATTACCAGCTCTTTCGCAGCGAAGTGCCGACCCCCGACCTGGTGATTTACCTGCATGCCTCACCCGAGGTGCTGAAACAGCGGCTCAAACGTAAAGGAATCACCGGGGAACAGGCCATCAGTGATGAATACATCGAGCAGGTGGCCAAAGCCTATGAGCACTTCTTTTTCCATTACACGGCCAGCGACCTGCTGGTCGTCGATACCTCGGAAATCGACTTTGTGAACCGTCCCCAGGACCTGGCGCTGCTGCTCAAGCGGCTCTCCGAACCCATCAAGGGCAAGCAGTACTTTCTGCCGGCCGGGTGACTTTGCCGGGAGTACCCGCGGGAGCGTATACTTCGCTGCGGTAATCCTTTCGCAGGATTCCCAACGGGCGGCATCCCAAAGTGGAGCTGCACTGGAGTACACCATGAGTCTCACCCATTTCCGTACTGCGGATACCTCGGCCCTCGCCCCGGTTACTATCCAAACCCTACAAGATAAGAAATCCCAGGGACGACCGATCGTCGCCCTTACCGCCTATGACTACGCCACCGCGCGACTGGTGGACGAAGCGGGAGTCGACCTCATCCTGGTAGGGGATTCCCTCGCCATGGTGGTGATGGGGTACGAGAACACGCTTCCCGTGACCATGGACGAAATGCTGCTGCACACGCGGGCGGTTCGCCGGGCAGTACGGCGCGCCATGGTGGTCGCGGATATGCCCTTCGGCTCCTACCAGGTCAGCACTGCGGAAGGGGTGGCCAACGCTGCCCGCTTCCTCAAGGAGGCAGGCGCCCAGGCGGTGAAAGTCGAAGGCGGAGCGACACGGCTCGACCTGGTGCGGCGGCTCACTGATGCGGAGATTCCGGTGATTGCACATCTCGGGCTGACGCCGCAGTCGGTGCACCGTATGAGCGGCTACCGGGTCCAGGGTAAGTCGGTGAGCGCGATCCATCACCTGGTGAAGGATGCTCTCGCCCTCGAGGCTGCAGGGGCCTTTGCGGTGGTCCTGGAAGGCATTCCTACCGAGGTCGCGCAGCGTATCAGCGCGGCTTTGCAGATTCCCACGATTGGGATCGGTGCGGGACCCAATTGCGATGGTCAGATCCTGGTGCTCCACGACCTGGTGAATCTTTCCTTTTCCACGCCGGCAAAGTTTGTTCGCCGCTATGCCGATGCCTCAGCCTTAATCACGGATGCCGTCCGCCGCTATCGCGACGACGTGGAAGGACGCCAATTTCCCGCTGACGCCGAGAGCTACCATCTCGGCAAAGACGCGCTGGCGGCGTTGGTCCACGAAGAAGGCATGGCCAGGCGCAAGGCATAGCGCCATGTTGGTGCTGCAGACCATCGCGGAAACCCGCGCTGCGTGCGCGCGGTTCCGGGCGGCAGGCAAGACGCTGGGGCTGGTCCCGACCATGGGCGCGCTGCATGCAGGACACCTGTCCCTGGTGCAGGCGGCCAGGGCGACCTGCGATGTGGTCGCGGTTTCCATCTTTGTGAACCCCACCCAGTTCGGACCGAAAGAGGATTTCTCCGCTTATCCGCGAACATTTGCGGAGGATTGCCGGACGCTGGAAGCAGCCGGGGTGGACCTGGTATTCGCCCCCTCGGCGGAGGAGATGTACCCGCCGGGTTCCTGTACCTTTGTCACGGTGGAAGGGCTGAGTGAGCGGCTGGATGGGAAGTCGCGGCCGGGACATTTTCGCGGGGTAGCGACGGTGGTGGCGAAGCTGTTTCACATCTTCATGCCCGATCATGCGTTTTTTGGTCAGAAGGATGGCGCCCAGGTAGCGGTGCTGCGGAAGATGGTGCGCGATCTGCGGTTTCGCCTGCAGCTGGATGTGTGCCCCACGGTGCGCGAGGTTGATGGGCTGGCGATGAGCTCCCGCAACCGAAATTTAAGCCCGGAACAACGGCGCCAGGCGGTGGTTCTGTCGCGGGCACTCAAGGCGGTTGAGGCGCAAGTGAGGGGCGGAGAGCAGGATTCTGGGCGGCTTTTGGCTACATTAGTGGGCGTGTTCGGTGAGGAACCGGCGGTTAGGGTGGACTACTGCCATATCGTCGACCCGGATACGCTTGAGGATGTGGCGGATGTTCGCCGGGGTGCCCTGGTCGCAGTCGCGGCTTATGTGGGTACGACTCGGCTTATTGACAACCTATTGCTGTAACCGCAGATCCCTCCGCTCCGGTCGGGATGACAAAGGGGAAGGAAGCGGAGACCGAGACTCCCAAGTCGGCCCGGGAGCTCTGCTCATCATGGCCTCATTCCCCCTTTGTCATCCCGGCCGGAGCGGAGGGATCTGCGGTCTGCCTTGGGACCAGAGACGAAGGGGTTGCCACCCAACAGGTAGCGGGCTAAGCGATCCGGATCCTTGGTGATGCCGATACGCTTTGTCACCGAAATTTCCCCGGCGACGAAGCCGTCGTCCTGGATTTGCAGGTCTGATTTTCGCGAGGTGAAGTCGACACCATTGTCCCGCGCGCGGGTGATGCCGAAGGCGCGGCACAAGAGGCCAGGACCGGAAGTCGCCGCCACGCCGGCAACGGGCTCCAACGCGCGGAACAGCACGCCCCCGGGCTGGCCATCCGGCTCGCAGGAAACATTCAGGCAGTAATACATGCCATAGATGAAATAGACGTACGCATACCCGGGAGGACCGAAAAGTATCGCGTTCCGGGCCGTCTTGCCGGCAAAGGAATGGGACGCCGGGTCGGATTCACCAAAGTAGGCTTCTACTTCGACAATCCGGCCCACCATACCCTCTTTTGGCCGTACCAGCAGCTTTCCCAGTAGCTTTGACGCCACCACATCAGGAGGATCGAGATAGAACCCCCGAGGCACGATCTTTCTAGCCATTGGCTGCTTTGACGGCGGCGAGCACCTCTTCGGCATGGCCTTCCGGCTTTACTTTGGGGAAAATCTTCAGCAATTTGCGGTCCGGACCGATGAGGAAGGTCGTCCGCTCAATGCCAATCACTTTCTTGCCATACATATTCTTTTCCTTGAGAACATCAAACTGTTTGCAGACTACTTCGTCTACATCAGCAAGGAGGGTGTAAGGCAAGTCGTACTTCTCTTTGAATTTTTTCTGCGCCTTGGGCGTGTCGCGCGAGATACCCAGAACAACGGCTCCAGCCTGCTGTATCTTTTTGAAGACATCCCGAAAGCCACAGGCTTCAATGGTGCAGCCGGGAGTGTCAGCTTTGGGATAGAAGAAAAGCACTACCGGTTTGCCGGCGAAATCCTTCAGGTGTACGGTTTTGTCTTCCTCGGTCTGAAGCGTAAAGTCAGCAACCTTGTCGTTCACTTCCATGAGAGAGATCCTTCCAGAGATCAAGAATGCAACCAGTCGAGATTATTCCACGATGATCCGGAATGCTGCGTCGTTGCTTGCGGTTGGATTTGGCGTTGTCATATCCGTGCTGGCGCAATATCCCGGCCACATCGAGAGTGCCAAGAAGGCAGCGCCGTCGATTCGCGCAGTGGCGGTTCTGGAGTGGACCGGCGACCCAAGCAAACCGACCGCCAGCCGCATCATTCCGATCTCGGTCTTCGACGGCGAACGGTATCAACCCGGCGGACTCTATCTGGCCAAGCCCGAGCCCTTGGCCCTAGAACCTGGCACGGAGTACGTGCTGCAGGATGCGGGTGTTGCCCGCGGGTTGTTCGACGTTAACAGTGCGCAGGATGTGTCCGGCTACTGGTTCGGCTACGGTTCGCGGAAGTCGATCGCGGCTCCTCCCAAAAGGGCCAAGCCGAAGCAAGGCAAAAACATGCCGCAGGTTGTGGACTCCGGGAACGGGCGGCCACACTTCAAGGGCAGGGATTCCGGGGCAAGCCAGGATACTTCCGCGTCCACTGACTCGAGTGCTCCAGCGGCGAAGGCACCCGCCGGTGATCCGGATCGTCCGACCCTAAGGCGGCGGTCGGATTCAGCTTCCTCTGAGCCGGTCGCCAGCGGAGCGGACGCTGCAGCGCCGGAAACGGCAATCGCCGGCGCGGATCCAGATCGTCCGCATATCACCCGCGGACAGCAGAACCCCACCGATGATTTCCAGCCCGCCCAGCTCATCGGAGTGCCTTCCGGTGTGCAACAGATGATTGCGGTTTCCGATGCCAGCGACCGCGAGGCGCATCCCTTCGTGTATCTGTGGGCTGATCCGGACGATGCCAAGAAGATGCAGGATCAGATGGAGTTGGCAGCGAGCGCCGCCATCGCGGCGACCGAACCACCGGTGAAGGCGGCGCCCAAACCGCGCACCGCTCCCACCACCGCCCAGCACCGAAGAGCGAGCAAAGCAGCGCCGGCCGCCCCCAAGCCCATGGTCTTTGCCAATGAGCATTTCAAGGCCTATGAGTTGACGTACAGTGGGGGAGCAACACTGGTGTTTTCCGGGGAAACTACGGATCATGCCGGCAAAATGAAATACGTCACCTTGATTGCCCAGCCGGACTTCAATGGAGTGCCGAGGGTTTTGTTCAAGTCAGTGACCGACGACGATCACCTGGACCAGACGCCCAAAATGCGGCTGGTGGATGCGGTGGACGCCAAGGCTACGAACCGGGGAGACCTGGTGTTCGAATTGCGCAGCACGCATGACCGGGAATTCGTGATCTATCGTATTTCCGGCGGGTTGGCAGAGCAGGTGTTCACCACTGGGTCGCTGCCAAATTCCCAGGGATAAAGGGCAGCGCGCATGCTTTAGCTCTTGTGGTAGAACAGCAGGTCCCTCCTCTACGCTCCCTCGAATTTTCTGTTGAAAGCGCGTAATCGATCAGGAACATGCGTCTCTTTCTCTCTACGGAGAGCCGCACACGCGGCCGTTCTTAAAAGCTGCGAAGTAGGAAAGCCGGGTCCGCTCCGGTCGGGATGACAAGGTCGTGGGGGTGTCAAGTATTTGATCCGACGACATTACAACAACCGGCGCCTTATGGTGTCGGTAGCTTGGTCGTATCCCAGCCCCCGCCCAAGGCCTTGATGAGTTGCACGCTGGCGGCAAATTCTCGGGTGGTGATGTCGGCAGCCGTCCGTTCATTCGACAACTGCGTGGTCTGCGCAGTAATGACTTCCAGGTAGGTGGTCACGCCACCCTTGTAGCGGTTGGTGGAGATATCCAGTGACCGAGTCGCCGAGGCGACCGCGCGTTGCTGTGCCACCGACTCGTCGTTCAGGATGCGCAGCCCGGAGAGATTGTCCTCAACTTCCTGGAACGCCTGCAGCACTGTCTGCCGGTAATTGGCCACATTCGCCTCATATCCATGCTTGGCCTCTTCCGTCAGCGCATGACGTCTGCCCGCGTCGAACAGCAACTCCACCGCCGAACCGCCCAACGACCAAAGCGAACTCGGACCCTGAATCAACGTGGTCCCAGCCTTGCTCTCGAAGCCGCCGGCACCGGTGAGACTGACGGTGGGGTAATACGCGGCAATCGCAATCCCAATCTGCGCATTGGCTGCATCGGCGCGGCGTTCGGCCGCGGCCACGTCGGGACGGCGCTCGAGCAACTGCGACGGCACCCCGACCGGGACCTGGGGCAACGGCAGATCGAGCGGCGACTGCGTGAGACTAAAGCTGGATGCGGGCGTACCCGTCAACGTCGCAATGGCGTGCTCATATTGCGCCCGGGCGACCGCAACATCGATCTCCTGCGCTCTCGTTTGGTCAAGTTGGGTTTGCGCCAGCGCTACATCTGAATCCGTCGCAACCCCACCCTTGAACCTCACCTGCGTCAACGACAGGTACTGCTCATACTGCTTTACCGTGTTGTCGAGCAGGCGCTGCTGGGTATCGAGACCGCGCAATTCAAAATAATCGGTTGCCAACTCGGAGCGGATGCTCAAATCGGCATTGGCGAGATCTGCGGCAGTTGCCTGTACGGTCGCCTTCTGCGCTTCCACTGCCCGGCGGATGCTGCCCCACAGGTCCGGTTCCCAGTTCACCTGGCCTTGCAGGAAGATATCGTTGTAGGTGGTCTTGCTGCCCTGAACGTAAAGCGGACGGTTTTGCGATTGCCGGTCCCGGCTTGCCGACGGGCCCGCCTGCACGGTGGGAAAGAACTGCGAGCGGTAAAACTGGACCGCAGCCCTCGCCTGCATGTATTGCTCATAGGAAGCCTTGAGCGTCTGGTTCGAAACCGCGACCTGCTGCTCCAGCTTGTCGAGCTGCGAATCCTGATAGATCGCCCACCAGTCCAGGCGGAGGGCGCTATCGTTGGGGCTGACTTGTTTCCAACCGCCACCGGGAGGATTGGGCGGCGGCAGCGGCGCCGTTTCTTTAAACGCCGGCGCCGTCGCCGCATCTGGACGGTGATAATTGGGGCCTACCGTGCATCCTGCAAGCAAAAGCGGGAGGCCAGTAAGGAGTGGGGACCACTTCATTCCTGAGATCCTTCCTTGCCCTGTTTTATGACGTGCACCGGCTCATCCTCAATCAGGGAGTCCGGCGGATCCGCGATCACCAGTGAGTCGGCGTCGAGGCCATGAATTACCTGGACGGTAGTGCCGTCATCCTGGCCAAGCGTCACCTGGATGAGCTTCGCCTGGTCGCCATTAGCTCCTTTGACCACAGTGCCCACCTGCAGGCCTTGTCCGCGGAAGATAAGTGCAGAAACAGGAATCACCAGGGTCGCGATGCCGTCATGCACATTCATGTGGACTTCGGTAAAAGCCCCGGGCAGGAGCTTGCCATCCCGGTTGTCGACATCGATCTCGACCAGCAGTGTGCGCGAACTGGGATCGATGGCCTTGGCGGTGCGCACCAGCTTGCCGGTAAATGTCTGCCCAGGAAATTCGGAAAAGGTGAGCTCGGCGGTGGTGCCGACAACCGCGGTCTGGGAATAAATCTGAGGAACGTTGACGTAGACACGCAAAACATCGATAGCGGAAATGCGGAACAACTGCGTACCTGCGCCGGCATTAATGAGCTGCCCCACATCGACGTTGCGCGCGGTGATGACTCCAGAGAAGGGGGCGTAAATCTTTTCAAACGACTGCAGCTCCTCCAGCCGCTGCACGTTGGCCTGGGCTGACTTCACCGCGGAGTTGGTCGACGCGGCCTGGCTTACGAAGGTGTCGGTGTCCTGCTTGGAGACAGCGTTTTGCGTGAGCAAACCCTGATAGCGATCCGAGTTGGTCTTGGCCAGGCCTGCGGTGGCTTCCGCGGTCGTCAGGTCGGCCCGGGCCTGCAGCAGTTGCTTGTCCACTTCCGGCGCGCTGATGATCGCCAGCAGTTGGCCTTTGCGAACGTGGGCTCCGATGTCGAAGTACCACTTGGTGAGATATCCATCGGTACGCGCATACAGCGAAGCGTCGGTGTAGGCATAGATGTTGCCCGGCAGGATAATCTGCTGTCCGGTTTTCCCTGCCTTAGGAGGGTTGGCCAGCACATCGGGAGCGGCCAAAGCATCGGTCTGGTCCTTTAACTTGGTCCGTGCGCGCACCCGAGGGATGATGCCGGCGACGGCCACCAGGACTGCCAGGATCAGCAAGACCACGATCATGACAGCGGCGGCCCGGCCCGATAGGGGAGGGGCGTCAGCAGGCGCACCGTGGGCCGGGTTGTGGACCGGCTCGTCTTTTCTTTCCTGGTTCATTTCTGCATTCTCTCCGATGTGATGTTCTAGTCTTCCAGATCTGCGGCCGCGCTTGCCTTGGCGACGCGTTCGTTACGGGTGCCAAGCCAACCATGGATCACGCTGAAGAACGTCGGTACAAAGAACAAAGTGGCCGCGGTGGCAAAGAGCAATCCACCAATCACGGAACGGCCGAGCGGCGCGTTCTGCTCGCCGCCATCCCCGAGGCCCAGCGCCATGGGAACCATGCCGATGATCATGGCCAGCGCCGTCATCAGCACGGGGCGGAAGCGGGTATACCCGGCAGCCAAGGCGGCCGCTCTTGCATCACCCACGGTCTCTTCCATCTGCTCGCGCGCGAAGCTGATCACCAGGATGGAATTTGCCGTTGCCACTCCCATGGTCATGATGGAACCCGTAAGCGCAGGCACGCTGATATGCGTGTTGGTGAGGAACAGCATCCACACGATGCCGGCCAAAGCAGCCGGCAATGCGGCAACGATCATAAAAGGGTCGAGCCACGACTGGAAGTTGACGACGATCAGCAGGTACACCAGAAGGATGGAAAAAGCCAGACCGCTGGTTAACCCGATAAAGGAGGAGTTCATCGTTTCCACCTGGCCGCGCAACACGACCTGCGAACCGCGGGGCAGTTCCTTACGATGCTGGGCGATGATCTGCACAATCTTGTCCGAGACGCTGCGCAGGTCGCTATTCACGACATTCCCGTAGATATCGAGCACGGGAGCAATGTTGTAATGGCTCACGGTCGCTTGCTCCGATCCGCGGATCAGGGTGGCCACGTTGCCCAGGATCTGGATCGGCTGCACACCCTGACCCGGTGTCGGGGCGGCGCCGGTGGTGGCTGGCGCGACCCCGGCCGAGCCTACCGTGAGGTAGGGGCTCGGGCTGAGAGACGTGGCCGTGCTGCTCGCGGTGAGCGGAATCTTCGCCAGATCGGCGAGCGACTGCAAATCATACTGCGGCGATTGCGCGGAAATGTTGTAACTGACATCGTTTCTTGGATCGAGCCAATAGGTAGGACTGGTCTGGTAGCTTCCGCTGGTTGCGGCGAGCAGGCTGCCGGCCACGTCGCGTTGGGTCAAGCCGATGGCCTGTGCTTTGCTTCGGTCGACATTCACCAGAAAATGTGGATTATCAAAGGGCTGCTGGATGTGCAGGTCAGCCGTCCCGGGCACGTAACTGATGTCCTTAAGCAGCTTGTCGATAAAGACGCGGTTGCCCTGGATATCACGGCCAATGACCTGGATATCGATCGGGGCCGGCAAACCAAAATTCAAAATCTGCGTGACCATATCCACCGGCAGGGTATAGAAGGTGACGCCGGGAAATTCCTGGTTGAGCCTGGCACGTAAGTGCTGCACATAAATATCGGTCGGGTGGTGCTTCTCAGCCAAGGCCACGGTGATGTCGGCATCCGCAGCGCCCACCACGCCGGTACTGGTGTAGGAGAGGTTCAAGCCGGAGTAGGGAATACCAATGTTGTCGATGATGCTGACGACTTCGCTCTTGGGAATTTCCTGGCGGATGGCATTGTCGATACGGTCGCAGAGCAACGCCGTTTGTTCAATGCGGGTACCGGTGCGGGCCCGCACATGGAGCTTGAACTGGCCGGCATCGACCGAAGGAAAGAAATCCTGGCCTAACCACGGATAGAGTAAGGCGAACGAGCCAATCGAGAAAGCGAAAAACAGGATGAGGAAGACGGCGCTGTGTTCGATGCACAACTGCAGCACGCGGAAATAAAAGGTACGCAGCTGCTCAAAGCGATACTCGAAAGCAAGTTGGGCGCGTACCAGAGGGTTGCGGCTCTGCTTCTTTTGCCCTTCTTTCTCCGTGTCGTGCTCCTGAAGCAGGTACTTCGCCATGGTGGGAACGACGGTGCGGGAGAGGAAATACGAGGCGAGCATGGCGAAGATGACAGCTTCTGCCAGAGGCACAAAGAGGTATTTGGCCACACCGCCCATGAAGAACATGGGGACAAAGACGATGCAGATGGAGATGGTGGAGACAAAGGCGGGAATGGCAATCTGGGACGCTCCATCGAGAATCGCCTGTTCCACCTCTTTACCTTCTTCGAGGTTGCGGTTGATGTTCTCGATCTCGACGGTGGCGTCGTCGACCAGGATACCAACCGCCAACGCGAGGCCGCCCAGGGTCATGATGTTGATGGTTTCGCCAAGCATGCCGAGCACGATCAGCGATACCAGGATGGAGAGAGGAATGGAGACGGCGATGATGAGCGTGCTGCGCCAGCTGCCGAGGAAGACCAGAATCATGACGCCCGTGAGGCAGCCGGCAATGATGCCCTCACGGACCACACCTTCAATGGCGCCGCGAACAAAGATCGACTGGTCGGAAAGAGGAGTAATACGTAACTGCGGCGGCAGTTGCTGGGCGATAGTTGGCAGTAGAGCCCGGATGCGCTTGATGATGTCCAGCGTGGAAACGTCGCCGTTTTTGAGGACGCTCATCAGACTGGCGCGCTGACCATCCACGCGGACGATGTTGGTCTGGGGGGGAAACCCATCGCGGACATGGGCGACGTCGTGAATGTAGACGATGGCCCCATTCACACTCCGGATGGGCAGATCATTCAGACCTGCGATCGTAGTGGGAGCGCTGTTGGTGGCCAACTGGTACTCCAGTGACCCCACCTTGAGTGTCCCCGAGGGCAGGATAAGATTCTGCGCCCCGATGGCATTTACGACGTCGCTGGGAGAAAGACCCCGGGCCTGGAGTGCCGGCAGGTTCAGATCGACCTGCACCTGCCGTTGCTTGCCGCCGTAGGGGTAGGGACTTTCCGCACCCTCCACGGTGGCGAACTGGGTGCGGATGAAGTTGAGGCCGAAATCGTTCAGCTGCTGCTCGGACAGGCCCTGGCCCGAGAGACCGAGTTGCAGAATCGGCACACTGGATGCCGTGTAGGTAATGATTAGTGGCGGCGTGGTCCCCTGGGGCAATTGGCGCAGCTGCGTTTGCGAAACCGCCGTGATCTGGGCGATAGCAGTGGCCACGGTCACCTTTGGCTGGAAATAGACCTTCACGACGCCCACACCGTCGAGCGACTGCGACTCGAGGTGATCGATATTGTCAACTGTGGTGGTGAGGGTGCGTTCGGTAATGGTGACAATACGGTTGGCCATATCCACCGCGGAGAGGCCCGAGTACTGCCAGACAATGCTGACGACTGGAATATTAATGGCGGGGAAAATGTCGACCGGGGTGTTCAGAATCGAGAGCGGACCAATGATTAGGAGCAAAAGCGCAAAAACGGCGAAAGTGTAGGGGCGCCGTAACGCTAGACGAACAATCCACATTTGCTAGCTCACTCCTGGAACGTGGTGCAGGCTTTACGGATAAAGGCGAAAAGAGTGCGAACATGAAGCAGGCCCAAGCGCTAAGCGATCAGCTCGTACCCTCTTCGAGGATTGGGGTTTAGAGCACCTTGGCGGTCTCTAAATTATACGGTTTGCTTGCGGAAGGCACACCCTTGAGACGTTGGCCGGCGGAAATTTGATTCATCAATAACGGAGGCTTAGCAAGTGGAGGGATCCACTCGATCTGTCGCAAGTGGGGAATATAAAAGGCCCGCCACGAGGCGGGCCTTTTATATGTGACGCGTTTGAGCTACTTCACGAGAGCGGATTCGAGCAGCGGGTGAGGAACCGCAGCGCGTTTGTCGGGATAGTAGGCGTTGGCGATGTACTCCTGGAGCATGCGGTGGGTATTAAAGAAGGAACCGTTCAGCGCAATGGTGGAACGCATAACCGAACGCCATTTCTCGGGATCGCCATAGTAAAGCGGAAGGATGGTGGACTCCAGACAGTTGTACAAGCTGGAGACCTCTTCCTCCTGCGTGTCGCGGTCGGGGATGGCCCAGCCGGTGACGCCCTCGATGCAACCCTCAACCCACCAGCCGTCGAGCACGCTGAGACTGGGGACCCCGTTGATGGCCGCCTTCATTCCGCTGGTGCCCGAAGCCTCGAACGGACGCCGCGGAGTGTTGAGCCAAAGATCGACGCCGGCTGTGAGCATGGACGCGAGCTTCCACTCATAATTTTCCAGATAGACGATTTTCAATGCGTCGGAGTCCAGCTTAGCGGCGACTTCAAAAATCTGCCGGATCAGGCTCTGACCGGGTTCGTCATGCGGGTGCGCCTTGCCGCTGAATAAAATCTGCAAGCCGCGGAACTTCTCCGCGCAATGAACCAACCGCTCGGGATCCGACAAAAGCAGGTCGGCGCGCTTGTAGGTGGCTACGCGGCGGGCAAAGCCAATGGTAAAGACATTGCTGCGCAGGGTGATGCCAGTTCTCTGCTCGACGGTGTCAAACAGCGTGCGCTTGGACTGCACATGGGCGCGCTCGATCTCGCGCAGCGGCACATCAATGGCGTAGCGGAACTGGAAATTATCTTTGCGCCAGCGCGGAATGCTGCGATCGAAGATCTCCTGGAAAGGAGCCGCGGTCCAGGTGGCCGCGTGCACACCGTTGGTGATGGCATCGATCGAGTATTCGGGGAACATCTCCTTCGACACTTTGCCGTGCTGCATGGCAACGCCGTTCACGAATCGCGAAGAGGTCAACGCGACATAAGTCATGTTGAGCATGCCGTCGTGACAGCCGCCCATGCGCTGCAACAGGTTGGCCACATCGGCGCCGAGAATGCGGTAGGTCTGCTCCATGGTGAAGCGATCATGCCCCGCAGGAACCGGCGTGTGGGTGGTAAACACGCAGTGGTTGCGGACCGCGAGGGTATCGCGCTCCTGAATCGCCTGGTCCAACTTTCCGTTCAACTGCAGTTCCATCAGCCCGACGGTCAGCAGGGCGGCGTGACCTTCGTTCATGTGATAGACACTTACGTTGTAGTTGAGGGCTTCGAGGATCCGCACGCCACCGATGCCCAATACGGCTTCCTGGCGCAGGCGGTAATCGGTATCGCCGCCGTAAAGATGATCGGTGAGTTCACGATCCCGGATGTCATTCTGCGCAATATTGGTGTCCAGCAGGTAGATCGGGATGGTGTGTCCGGTGACACCCACCAGATCGTAGCGCCATGCCCGAATCATGACCGGGCGCCCTTCGATCGTCACTTCGACGACGGCATCTTCGAGCACCAGAAAATCTTCCAGCTGCCAGGGTTGGTCGGCAGCGGTCTGCACACCCTTGGCGTCGAGATGTTGATGAAAATATCCTTTGCGGTGCAACAGCGTAACCGCGCACAAACCCAGACCAAGATCGGCTGCGGAGCGCATCGTGTCTCCTGCAAGCACACCCAAGCCCCCGCTGTAGGTTGGCATCTCGGGAGCGATGGCGATCTCCATCGAAAAGTACGCCACGGTGCCCGCGCGTTCGGAGAGCCCCAGCGGCGAATAATCGAGTTGCTGATTCGAAAAATGCATCCTGCGTTATCTCCTGTTAGCCGGCACCCCTAAGGGCCCGGTGATGCTCCGGTTATGGCCTGGAGGCGCATACCTTCGCCAACGATTACCCCACAACCCAACCCAATATTCGTGTCCGACAGCGTGTCCTCATTCTAACCATCGACGGTGCGGCTTTTATCAGCAATCGAACTGACACTTCTGTTAACGGAATCTAGTGCTTCTGTGGGAGCACAATTCCCATATTTTTCTGTTCAAGCCATGAATTTCTACGGAGACGAATGTTTACTCAGCGGTTGCCGATTGTGAAAGTGCTTGACTTGTCACCCGATTCAGGGTTGACCAAATCGCGTCTAACCAGGGCAAATGCTCCGCCTTCATGAGTACCGAGCGCAGGCAGGTGACGGTCGTTGGATGCGGTTGATCGACCCACGTGCCCTGAGGAAAAAATTTGCCGGGTAACTGGGCCAGGGCAAGGTAGAGGTGTTCTTTCTCGGCGGCAGCGAAAATCTGTTGTGCCAGGCTCGAAGATCGAGCGACGGTATCCGCTCGCACTGCAAAGACAACGATGTCGAGCTCAGGAGCAAACGGCGCCACGAAGCGGCCATCCGCGCTAATTTTTTCGTGCAGGAGCATCGCCGCCTCACGACTGGATCGGAGCCCGTTTGCGAATTCTCCCTCTTCGATGAGCGGCAGCAACTGTTGCGTTGCCCACAAGGCAACCGCGGACGCACCGGCGCGCGAACACTCGAGGCTGATTTCGCCCAAGTGGAGTTCACTCGAAGTGAAGTAGGTGTAGGGCGAGTCATGTTTGTAAAAGCGCCCGACTGCCGGGTCGCGAAACAGGATGCAGCCGCAGCCATAGGGCTGCAAGCCATGCTTGTGAGGATCGACCACGATGGAGTCGGCCTCGGCGACCCGCGCAAAGGCCTGGGCCGCGGCTGGCGCAAGATTGCCGGCAAGCGAGAAGTATCCGCCGTAGGCGGCATCGACATGGATGCGAAATGGGTAGCACTCTCGCAGGGGGAGCACCTGGTGCAGTGGATCGACGGCTCCCGTTGCGGTGGCGCCCAATGTAACTACCACAGTGCCGACATCGCCTTTTTGGAGTGTGGACTCGAGTGCGGCTATATCCATGCGGCCGTGCTGATCGGAAGCAATGGTGGAGAAGGGCAGCTGCAGGACAGCGCTGATCCTGCCGTGGGTGTAGTGAGCCTGGTCGGAGGCCACAATGCGCTTGCCGGGCGCGAGCTGGCCGGCAATCCACAGTGCTTCGAGATTGGCGAAGGTTCCACCGCTGGTGAGGTGGCCAAGAAAATCTGTCCAGCCAAACATGCCAGCGATGGCGCGCACGGCTTCCACTTCCATGCGGGAACTGGCGCGGCCACCATCGAGGGCGTGGTTGTTGGGGTTGATCATCATCGCCAGCGCATAGGCGGCGCGGGCGATGGGATGCGGTGGCTTGAGCATTTGCCCGGCATAGAGGGGATGGAAGTAGGGATAGTTGTCCGCCATTCTGTCTGCGACCTGGCTGAGCACTCCGGCCATGGCCTCGAAAGAGAGGGATGGCTCCGCCTGGGGTGGCAGGTGGCGGAATGAAGCTTCGAGTTGCGGCAGGGCGCCCGCTAACAAACGCAGTGTGAGGTCTTCAGACATGTTTTTTTTCGGCTAGAGATTCCAGTGCATCGCAGGCGGCCTTCAGGCCGTCTTCTTGGCGCAAGCGCTCGCCGATTTTCGCTGCGCGGCGCTGCGGCCTCTTTTTCTCCAACAGCAGCGCGATCTTGCGGGCTGCGGTTTCGGCCGAGTAGCGGCGGCGACGGATGACGCGGGCTACTCCCAGGCGGCGCACGCGCCGGGCGTTATCCGGTTGATCGTGGCTGTAGGGCATGACCAGCATGGGCCTGCCAGAGATGAGCGCCTGCGCGGTCGTGCCTACTCCACCCTGGTGAATGATCACCGAGGCTCGGGGAAATAGTTTGGAGTAGGGCGCATAGGTTGCAACACAGACGTTGGGGGGAACTTCGGGCGGAATGTTGCGCGGGTCGCTGCCCACCAGCAGCACCGCGCGTTGGCCGAGCATCTGCGCCGCGAGGGCGCTCTGCTTATAGAAATCGCCGGCATCCAGCACGGCGGCTGAGCCCAGGGTGAAGACCAACGGCGGCGGCCCCTGCAGGAGAAATTGCTCAAGTTCCGGGGGTAGATCGCGATGACCGGCGTCGCCGTCGTAGAAGACAAACCCGGTGGTTTTGGTGGCCTCAGGCCAGTCGGGCTGCGGCTCGCCCAGCAATGGTGAAAACATGGCCAACACGAGGTAGGGAGAGTGCTTAGCCTCAAAGATCGGATCCGGGCCGCGGCCCAGGCCGAGCTCGGCACGCAGCTTATAAATGGGCTCGGGCCAGCTGCGGGTGACCCAGCGCGCGAAGCGGGCAATTACCCTTCCCATTCCCGGAAGCGCCGGTTGCAGGCGAGCCAACATGGGGTAGGGAGGCAGCACGGGCGCATCGTAGCGGGAGAAAAACGACAGCGGCGCGAGCACGTGCGAGGCCCAGGGGATGCCGGTGACCTCGGCGACAATCGGCGCCTGGTACACCAGCTCGCCGGCGACGAGCAAATCTGCGCCACCCTTCGCCTGGACCACCGCCAACAGCTCCAGGTAGCTTTGCCGAATGGCGGGAAAGAGGATCTCTCGCAGGGTGCGCTCGGTGCCCTTGCGGATATCCATCAACATGGCGACCAGTTGGTTGTCTTCCGGGTTGAGGATGGGGCCGACGGGCGCGAACTCGAGATCGAGGGAAACGATCTTGGGGCGAAAGATTTCGGGCACGGCCAGGACCGGCACGTGTCCGCGGCGGCGCATTTCCAACGCCAGAGCAATGAGAGGGTGGATATCGCCGAGGGTGCCGAAGCTGGAGAGAACAATGCGCATGCGCCTCTGCAGTGTAAAGGGTAGGCGCCTAGAAGGTTTTTTCGAAGACCGTGAAGCGCCGTTCCAGCTCGGATTGCTGCTTTGCCTTTTCGCCCGCGGGCAGAAAGCTGTATTCGATGCCAGTCCGGACCATCTGCTTGAAGTCGCCGTAGGTTAACGGGTAGGTCATAGCGGCGCGCACATACTCATGCGTCAGATTGATGCGCGATACTCCCTCGTCATCCGTGGAGAGGGCCACCGGTACGTGGTATTGGCGGTACATCTGCAAGGGATGATCCGCCCCCTTAACGTTGAGAATGACATCGTTGCTGGTGAGGTTGATCTCCACCATCACGTGTTTGGCAGCCATCTCTTTGAGCAACTCGTAGGGGTGGTCTTCGTACATCACATCGACTCCATGGCCGATGCGTTCCGCATCTCCTTCTTCCACCGCGGAGCGAATGTGAAAGCGGACCCCATCGGGAGTGACCATGCCGGGGGCAAGTTCACCGGCGTGCAGGGTGATGTGCACTTTGGGATAGAGGAGATGGAGCGCATGGACCATGCGCATCTGCATACGGTAGTTTTCCATGGAAGCGCGCCAGTCTTCGGGCTGCACCATGTTGATGCCGACGATGAGGGGATCGGCGGAGGCAAGTTCGAAGCCACAAACGAGCTGGACGAAGACCTGTTGCGGTGACAGGGCACGCAGCACCTGGTAGAGGAAACGGACTTCGACGGCGCAGGCGGGTGTGGCTGTCGTGGTGCCGCAGTGTTCCAGCTCGCGGCGGCTGCGTTCGCCTTCGTCGAACTCGGCACGCTGAGCCGGGAGGTATTTTGACAGTCCGGCGACGAGCAATTGCTGGTGCAGGGCGGCGAAGTCGGTCTGGGTATCGACAGGACCCAAACCTTCCGCCAGGGCGGTGGTGGCCGGGCGAAAGTTGGGAGTGTTCATGATCTCGAGGTATTGCTCGTTCTGCGATGCGGCCCGCGTGGCCACTTCATCGACCCACTCGCCTACGTATTTTTGGTTTTCGACGGCGAGGAAGTGATCGAAGGAATCGAAAAAGTGATCATGCCCCGACTCTTCGGTGGTGGGAACGAAGGTGCGCATGGAAAACACGTTGATGAGTGCATCGTAGAGTTTCTGGTTAGTGAGGGCGTTGGCGGCGGGTTCGCCCTGGTCGGCACAGGCTGGAGCCTGGTAAAGCAAGAAGGTCTTGGTATTGACGCAGAGGTGGTCTTGCGCGGCTTCGCGGATAAAGCTTTCGGCGTAGACGGCGCCCGCGAGGTGGGTGTGGAGGTCGGTCCCCTTGGGCATGTCGTGCAGGAAGGCGTAGAGGGCGAGCGGGCCCTGCTGACGGGCATGTTCAAAGGCCTGAGCAGCGCGCGCTTCGCTGCTGTGCACAACGGGTTGAGGTTGAGCAAAGACAGCCGGCGCAAGGCAGGCCAGCAGCATGGGAACGGCGATGCGACACGCGAACATAGGGCGCGGGTTCCGGTTTCTGAAGGGTGTCGACTGCGAGGCTTCAGTGTACGACAGTGGTGTCCGAAGCGAACCGAAGGTCGCGGCCGGAGCCTGGCGTAGTCGAGGGAACTGCGGTTTGCTTCGGACGAAGTGATTGCTATACTGACGTTTGTTGCTTGTGCGCAGTTGCTGACCTGACCGGGCCCTCCGCCTGAAGATCCAGACTCAGACCCAACTCAAGCGGAAGCAGCCCCTTGGTTTCCCCCAAGGCCAGATAGCTCAGTGGTAGAGCGCGGCCCTGAAAAGGCCGGCGTCGGCGGTTCGATCCCGTCTCTGGCCACCATTCCGTCTTCCACCAAAGTCCAGCAGCGTCCACAATACCACCATCGAACCCTATTGGCACAAGGGTTTTCTTTCTATTGAGTACCAATGTCGTCCATTGACATCCAGGTTCAAATGGGGGCAACCTTGGGGGCAGGCTATACTCGCTTTCAAAACTGCCCCCATTGGAGCTCTGGCGCTTTGCCGCTGACAGATACAAAAATCCGAGGCGAGAAGCCGGCAGATAAGCCCAAGCGTCTGTATGACGAGCGTGGTCTCTACCTTGAAGTGTCGCCGAGTGGCGGCAGATGGTGGCGGCTCAAGTACCGTATTGCTGGCAGGGAGAAGCGACTTTCACTTGGCGTTTACCCCGACGTAAGTCTTAAAGAAGCTCGTGAACGACGCGATGAGTCACGCAAGCTCCTCGCTGATGGAATCGACCCAAGTGAGAACCGCAAGGCATTAAAGTCTGCCTCGCTTGACCGAGCCGCAAACAGTTTCGAAGTCGTTGCTCGTGAATGGTTTGCAAAATTCTCGGGTGGTTGGGCGCCAAGTCACAAGGATCGGTTAATTCGGCTCTTCGAGCGAGACATTTTCCCTACGATCGGCGGTCGACCGATCTCTGAGATTGCTGCGCCTGAGCTCCTGTCCGCTTTACGACGTATCGAATCTCGAGGTGCAGTGGACACCGCTCATCGTGCGCGCGGCTGCTGTGGCCAGGTTTTCCGATATGGAATCGCCACTGGGCGCTGCCAACGTGACCCTTCGGCGGATCTCCGGGGTGCCCTTCCACCAGCGAAGGAAACACATTTTGCCGCGACCACTGATCCCGTGAAACTCGCCGGCATACTCCGTGCTCTGGATGGGTACGATGGCGACATCATCGTGCGCTGTGCCTTGCGACTGGCTCCTTTGGTATTCGTTCGCCCGGGAGAGCTTCGACATGCGCAATGGAAAGACCTTGACCTGAAAGCGGCCGAATGGCGCTACACCGTCACGAAGACCAACATTCAGCACATCGTTCCACTTTCCAGGCAGGCACAAGCGATTTTGAAGCAGCTGCTGCCCCTGAGCGGCGAGGAACGCTATGTTTTCCCGAATGCACGCTCTACTCAAAGGCCGATGAGTGACAATGCAGTGCTTGCCGCGATGCGTCGCATGGGCATTGGCAAGGAAGAGATGACCGGGCATGGCTTCAGAGCTGTGGCGCGAACGATCCTCGATGAGGTCCTCGGCTTCCGCCCTGACTTTATCGAACACCAGTTAGCACATGCTGTGCGCGATCCAAACGGACGCGCCTACAACCGAACTGCGCACCTGCCAGAACGACGCAAGATGATGCAGAAATGGGCCGACTACCTCGACAAGTTAAAGGCTGGCACTAACTAGTCCAGGTATACGATGGTCGACCGAAACCCGCAACGCGGCAGATACCCCAAGTAGGACATTGCGATGGACAAATCATGTGACAAGAAAAAGTCAGTACAACACCACGCGGCAAACGGGCATGGACGGTAATCTTGATCTTTCTCTGGATCAGATTTTGATTCACACCAAGACAGCCATCGAGCCCACTAGCTTTTGCGTGTCCGCTTGAGTTCCCAAACGCTCCGTTAAAAACTAATAAGCAACTGTCAGTGGGTGTAACGTCCCTTGACGCCCAGCAAAAAGTAATATATAACGAAGTCGAGTTCAAAATCTGCGAAAATGCCGGGATAGCCCCGGAAAGCCGTTGGGAGCCGTTAATCCCAAACAAAGCGCAGAGAGGCAAAGTGTCTCCTGAGTACAACAGGGGCATAATCTTAAATTCAACTAAAGCAAATAGGACATGTGTAACCCAGCCTCGGCAATAGTCGAGGCTTTTCCATTTCTACCCGTGGGGCATGAGAGGTCGAGCTAGATGCTCGACCTCTTCTATTTCACCCCCTCCTCAATCTGCATTCGCGAAATAACGATATCGGAGAAAAATCAATGACTTCTTTCCTGCGGTTTCCGCAAGTGCGCACCCGTGTCGGTCTTTCACGGTCGACGATCTATCTGAAGATCGAGAACGGAGAGTTTCCCAAACCCATTAACCTCGGAGCCAGGGCGGTGGCTTGGCTGGAGTCCGATATCGATGCTTGGATCTCGGCACAGATAAAGCAGCAGCTAGCAGTGAGGAAGGAAAGCGCCGGCCTAGGACCTTATCGGAGCTGTCGAACAAGCCCGTCGAGGAGCGCTGTTGTTGCTGAACGGGAGCCAGCATGAGCGCCATTCTAAGATTGCCGGCCGTGAAGACCAGAACTGGTCTTGGCCGCTCCACAATTTATGCGCTCATTTCTCGGGGGGATTTTCCAAAGCCCGTTTTGCTGGGGACCCGTGCAGTTGGCTTCTTAGAGCACGAGATAGATGCTTGGATCTCCGCGCGCGTCGAACAGAGCCGCGGGAAAAAGGTAGTAACTCTGCCGGACGTCCACGGGGATCCGAGTACAGCCATCGAGTTACGCCCCGGCACTCGCTTTGCCAGCCCTGGACTGCGAATGGGCCGCCAGTTAGCGATAGGAAACCGGTTTAGTTGAGGTCTTGAACCCTGTTCGTAAGAAATGCGCATGAGCGCTCTCGTTTGAGGGCATGGGACCTCTGTATTTCTCCGACATCCTGCAGAAAACTAAGCCCCGGCTTCGAACCAGGGCTTCGAGAGATGCTGCTCACCTTTAACGCCGACTGCGGAAACAGTCGTAACCAACGGAGGTTTATACCTTGCTACAACAAATTGTCGCACACCAGCCAATACCATCGCCCCGTCCCCAGAAAGACTTCTTGTTTTGCCCCGACGGCAGCGATTTAGCCCGTCGTATCGACAAGGCCCGCGAAAATCTTGTTCTGCATGACTCGCCTAGACGAAATGCAAGTTTCGCCCGAAGCCTGGCTCAGATTCTCCGCCAGAAACATCAGCACACCGCCCACTGCAGCGCTTGCATTCTGCGCGAGGTCTTCGGCGGGAAGGCGCGCCAATGACTTCACAATGCGCAAAGAGCCATTCTTTTTTGCTTCTGGAGCGCGCCTTTCGGGCAAAGGGGCGTCTCCACGGCGATACGGTTCAGGCCGCTCGCTTTGCTGACCTTGCCATCCGCGCGATGCGCCTCCGATTTAGGCACGTTGAAGCCTGCAAACAATGCTTACTGGCGGAGTCGACGGCCGAGGCTATGCCGCAGTGAATGCCCATACTTTCAGTCCAACCACGTTTGCGATCCCGATTTCCTCCGGTCTTCTGGCTCATTGCCAGAAGATCGGCATTGCCGTCTGGGTGTTTCTCTGGATGATTGATCGCACGACCAAGGAAGTGGCCACGACCGATGGTTACGCAGAAGGATTAGTTTATGGCGGAAGGGCCATCCGAGCTCAAGAGATCGGCCTTGAGCTTGAAATGCCGGCTCGTACGATCCAAGCTCATCTCGACCGACTTGTGGCCCATGGGTACTTGCGACGCATTAACCGCACTCAGGGAGTGGCGTCCGGCTACGCTGTTCAGCGGAGCAAAAAATGGAAGCCCAAGCTGTCTGTGGTCGGACATGAAGGGCAAGATCCGACCCCGCAAATTCTTGCGCCCTCCCCGCAGAATCCTGCGAAGGGTGCGCCAGTTTTGGCGAAGACTCCGCAGAATCCTGCGACGACCTCGCCATTTTCTGCTCCCTATATAGAAGACATTACACATACATTACACAGACTAAATTTCGTCGAAGAAAAATCTTTCGACGAAGCGCAGACCAAACTTTCTCCCTCTCTCGAGGTGGGAAAAGGTCTGGAGCGTCGGGTAAAAGACGGCTGGGATTACTTCCTTGATCGAACGAATAAATCCCCAGCTCAATACCTCTTCACCCCGGAGCGGCAGAAGCAAGGGTTAAAAGGCTTCGAGTCTCTGGTGGATTTCGTGAAGCGTTGTAAGGCGCCGGATGACCCACTCGAAATCGCGTCAAGGCTCTTTCGGGTAGCAGTGGACCGGCTAGCAGATTCACCCTTCCACAACGGCAAGAACGACCACGGCAAACGATACCTCGACTGGCATCAGCTTTTTAGAGCTAAAGACTTTCCTGCGCCAACCAAGCTGGTGGAGTACTGGCTGGACGATTCGAGGTGGACTAAATGAAAACCTCCAAAGCCGTTCTCGTGTGGTTTGGCCTCCATTGCCTCAATTTGCGCTTGAGGCTCGGCGTCAAGTTGGTCGGTTGGGTGTTCAGCGTCTCGCCGACCTTGAGGGCCGCATGACACTGACTTTTGATCAAATCCGAGCGTACTTCGAGGTCAGGCACCCGGGCCAGAAGATAGGAACCCGCTCGAAAGTCTCGGTTAAGTGCATTTTCCACGATGACAGGACACCGAGTTGCACTCTATTCCTCGACGGTGCTGGCGGATTTAATTGCAATGGCTGCGGAGCCAGCGGGAACGTCTTCCAGTTCGAGGCTCGTTTCTCTGGCTGCTCCCTCGCGGAAGCCGAAGCCAAAGTTGCGGAGATAACTGGGGCAAAACCTGGCTTCGGGTCATTTGCAAAACTCGGCCCAGTCATAGCGGCTTATGACTACCGCGATGATGACGAACGCGTTCTCTTCCAGAAGAGGCGCTACCAGCCTGAGGGCGAAGCAAAGACATTCCGCATATACCGTCCGGGCGAACAGGGAAACTGGATCGCTGGTATAGATCCGCCCGAAGAGGAGCCTACCAAGCGGGTTCTGTATAACCAGCCGCGGCTTGTCACCGCCAACGTCGTAGCCGTTTGCGAAGGAGAGAAGGACGCCGACAACGTAGCCCAGTGTGGTCTCTGGTCTGAACGGTCCACGTTAAGGCTTGCTACCACATGTAATTTTGACGGCGCGTGGAAGCCAGGCGAAAAGCCCAAATGGCTGACTCGATATAACCCGTACTTCGCCGGCAAGTTTGCCATCGTCTTCCAGGACAACGACGAGAACGGCGAGACCTGGGCGCAAGCTGTCGCTCAGAACGTCTACCCGTACGCGCAAACGGTAAAGATCGTTCGTCTTCCAGGACTGCCGGCTAAGGGTGATGTTTCAGATTGGATGATAAATCACTCGGCAAAGGAGCTCGAAGCAGAAATTCTTAAAGCAACAAATTGGAAGCCGATTGTCACCTCGCGTCGCTACTCGATGTTTCAGGATGCGGTGCAATTTGCGGCCGAGGCAGACGCCACGGTCGATTGGTTGGTGGAGGGTGTTGTACCGCGTTCTGGAAATGGAATCATCGGGGGCCACCCAAAAGCGGCTAAGAGTTTTAGTTCGCTGGATCTAGCTATGGCGGCAAGCTGTGGTGTTCCCTGGATGGGCCTTCGAATCCCGAAGCCTGTAAAGACTGCGATCGTCAGCCGCGAGGATGAAACAGGCCTAACTCGCCGGCGCATTAAAAAGCTGATCGGGGGCCGCAAAGAATACTCCACGCTCGAAGATCGCATGCTCGTCAATACACGCCACCACCAGGCGGACTTCAAGGTTACGCGCGATGACCACATGGACGCGCTTATCGAGCAGCTTGGGCGCTTTGGAGCGGAACTGGTGGTGCTCGACGTGTTCCGCTCCATCCACGATGGCGAGGAGAACGACAACACCGAAGTAGCCAAGGTGCTCGCGAAGGTCAGCCGAATTCAAACCGAACTGAAGTGTGCCTGCGCCCTGGTGCATCACATCGCAAAGACGGACGACTCGAACATTTTCAAGGGGCTCCGCGGCGCCAGCGCGATTCATGGCTGGATGGAATGGGGGATGGGTATCAGCGTGACCAACCCAGAGGAAGAAGACCGCGCGAAGTACATCCGCAAGGCTGAGTTTGAAAGCAAAGAAGCAACGGCCAGTGCTATTTGGTTTCAGATTGTCGAGTCACCAGACCATGCGACGGTGAGCTTGCAAGCGGTGGAGCGACCAAATCAATCGACGAAGCTCCGCGGATCAACGGCAGCGATTGTCTCGCTACCCACGCGCGAGCGGAAAGACTGGGCATGAGTGGGTTTCGGATCGGAGAACGTGTGGAGTTGATTTCTTGCCCCAACTTTCCGGGAACAGTGACTGGGCTCGCGCACGGAAAGGTTCAGGTGCACTTCGATGACTTCAGCAATGAACCGCCCAAGGTGTTCCGACCGGAAAGCTTGCAGCTCGCGAGTAATCCAAGTCGTGCCAGTAATGTGCCAAAAAGTATTGCTTCTGGAACATGCCGCAACGCAGTAGCGATGACCCCGAAATCAAGCATTTAGAGAGAGTCAAACGGAGAGCTTTTTGGAACAGCCGGGAAGAAGTGAAACCGAATTGATCGAGGCAGCAAGAGCTGGTGACCATGATGCGTTCGGAGACTTCGCGCTATGCACTTAAGTGCGGTCCACAAAACGGGGCAAGCCATTCTTCGTACAAGTGACCTGGACGACGTTATTCAGGAAGTCTTTCTCTCGGCATGGAAGGGGCTTTCGGGATTTCGTGGAGATTCTTTGTTTCGCACCTGGATTTTAGGCATTGCTCGAAATCACTGCTTTGCGCTGCGTAAGAAAAATAAGAGCCTCGACTTGATTGGTGAAGAACTTTCCGAAGAGCATGAACTCGGTCTGTGGGACCGCAATGCTCGAGACCCGAATCTTCCGATAGAACTTGACCAAATCCTGTCCATCCTGCCGCCGGACCAGAGAAAGCTGATGGAGATGAACCGTGAAGGTCTCTCAGACAAGGAGATCGCAGCAGCTATGTCCCTATCGCTGCGGGCGGTGCGAGGACGGATGCAGCGAGGAAGGGTGCTAATGCGAGAAAGATTTTGTCGAGTACCGGAGCAAAAGGACTCCGGCGGCTCTCTTATGAGTGAACAGGCAAATCTTCAGGATGGGAGAACGATGAGTATGGCCACACCCGGCAAAAGGAAGAGCGTGCGCCTCAAGGCAAAGCAGGCAACCCCGGCCGGCCCCGCACGATCACCCGAAGACGACGCTTCGGCTCCCTTCCCTTCGACGAGTTCGCGTCGGAGGTGCAACAGTTGAAATATTTGCAGCTATAGAGGCACGCACCCGTTTTGATGCTGAGATAAACGCGGCAGCGGAGACTCGCATGCGGAGCATGATCCGCGAACTACTGACCCAGCGCGGCATTGAGATTTCCCAGGAGAAAGCGGTCGTTGATCGCCTACTGGAAGTCATTGGAGCTAATACAGTGGTGCGGGCGGATCTGGAACGACTCCAAGGGATTCGGATGGGAGCGCACTCCCGCAAGGCACGACTCTGGTATTTCGAAAGCGTAGTGCAGTGCCTGCTTCCCAGCGCGATCGACAGCGTGATGAGCAGCGTTGACGGTCGAGACCGCGATACTTGCTTCCGGAGAGGAACACGAAAAATGATGACCTCGACAACTTCCCCGGACTCGGCAGGCATTTTAGGCAGTTCCGAAGATGATTTGACTCGGGCGCTGAGGCAGGTAGTATCACCCGAGAGTGCTCAGAGCCTCGGGGGTTCACCGCCCGACAGCCCCGCTCCCGCAGGGCCCGGTGAGACCACGCCGCAGACTGGCTCGATCCTGGGCCGCCCAAACAATCCGTTCCGAAAAATCTGGATACCGTTGAGGGGCAAGGGTCTTACAGCGTCGGTGGACTAGCCGACAAATTCAGGCAGCAAAACACAAGCTACAGCCAGAGCCCCGGAACTGCGCAGAGCCTAGCGTCCCAAACACCCAACGGCACCAGCGCGGTTGCTGGTGCATCGTCACTGCGCCCTACCGCCGGTTCTATGCCGCTTTCGCCCGGTGCTACCGCAACGCAGCCCGCGGCCTCCTTGGTAGGCGCTGACAATCGCAGGGTGACAATCCGTGACTTGAACGGAAATCCCGTAACCTCCGGACCGCGCGGCGAAGTCTCGGCGACATACCCGCAGATTGCTGCAGAGCTAGCGGCGCGCGCAAGTCAGCCTCAACCGTCCAACATGCCTAACGGGCAACAGATGAACCCAGCTCAGCCCGTGTTGCAGCCGGCGCGCCCTGTGCAACCCGGTCAATCGATTCTCCAGCCAGCAATGCCCCTGGCCCGCCAACAGGCTTCCAGGGCGCAGGCGTTTAACAATTCACCAGCGGTTGCACAATTTGCTGCCTCGCAAGCGCCGGTTGATCCCAAGATGTTATCAGCGGGAGTCAATACCCCGCTGCAACCAGGAGGCCCTGCACCTCTCATGCCTGCAGCCCCGCAGCAAGTAAACCCGCCGACGCAGCTGGACAGGGACATTGCTGCCCGCAACACGCTTGTCAGCAACGGCTCGCCGATAAGTCGCATTCACAACCCGCTTGGCCGAGTAGCGGCAACGATTGGCGATACTGCACTGGGTATTCTCGCCCCGGGAGCCGCGCCATATGTGCCAAACAGCACCGCCAATTACCAGCGCAAGATTGGAATCGCAGATGCGAACGTTGGAGCAGACCAAGGACAGCTTCAGGCACAGGCGCAACTCGCGGATACACAGAGCCAGACGGAGGAACGCCAGGCTCTCGCTCAAAAGGCGGATAAATACGATCCGAATGTCACTAAGACGGTGACGACAGCTGATGGGGTGATGGCGTTCAATCCGTCGACCGGAAGATACGACACCAAAGTGGGAGACGCACCGGACAGGTTGAACAAGTACCAGATCATCACCGCCGGCGATGGCACGATGTTCCGAGTTGATCCTGCCGACCCGACGCATGCGGAGCCGATCACCGGACCAGATGGCAAACAGCTAACGGGCAAGCAGGAGTCGAAGTACATTCAGCTGGAACGGAACGGCGAAGAGCACACCATCGAAATTGGCGCTGGCGGGAAGCAGACTGACTTGGGCCCCACCGGGCAGAAACCGATGAGGGTCAGCGTCAACAGTGGGACGTGGACCGTAGACGAGGACAAGAACGGCAAGCCAATCCTGTTCAACTCCAAGACCGGTGAAACCAAGGACGCCCCTGACATCCAGAAGGCCGGGACCGCGGCAAAAGCTCAGGCAGCGCTCGACAAAATCAACGAACCTGTCGATGGTGCGATGAACTACGCGAACGATTACCTCACGAACGGCCGCTTTACTGGCTCCGGCGATGAGGCGTTGCAGGAAAAATTTTTCGAATTGGCCAAGCCCAGCGTTGGTTTTCGCATGACCCAGCCGCAGATCGACCTATTGCAGAATTCACGCAGTTGGATGAATAGCGCGGCTGCACACCTTCGGCACGCCACTAAGGGCACCTGGTTCTCTGACGATCAGCGGAGAGAGATTGTCCAGACCATGAAAGATCTCGCGGCCGCCAAGAAGAAGACGGGTGGTGCGAAGACGTCTTCTTCGGGAATGCCGACATCGGGCTTCAACTGGAGCGAACATCCCAGGGTGCAGCCATGAGCACAGCCGCGACGATTCCAGTTCTCAACCCAGACACGGGGGATGTTCATGCGATACCCACGGACCAGGTAGATGATGCACGTGCGGCCGGCGGGAAACCCGTTGCCAAGATGCTCGATCCGACCGGGACCATGCGCTACGTTCCGATGGAACAGGTAGATCAGGCGCAGCAAAATGGTGGGAAGCTCGTCCCCTATGGCTCCGATCAGCCGACTTCGATGGGAGTCGGAGATTACATCAAGATGGGCTGGAACGCTCTGACAACGCCAGAGCCAACGGGTACGCGCCCAGGCGTTCTCGGAAACATGGTGACGGCAGCGCACAACATCGGAGCAAGAGCTATCACCGCTGGAACGTCGATGTTTACTCATCCCCTCGATACCCTGCAATCCGCTGCGGAGATGACGCCACCGGGGCAAGCGGTCGACATGATGCTGGGGCGCCAAAACCCAGTTCAACAGCGCGTCCAACAGTTTCAGTCCGACTATGCGCAGGATAAGCCACTCGCATTCGAGAATGCGGCCGGGGACGCTCTTGGCGCGTACGAGGGCGGAAGAATTGCTGGCGGTGCATTTGGAACCAAGCCCGTGCAAGCGGTCGTCAACAAGCTCACCTCGCCTATTACCAGCTTTGCGAGTGCGCGGATGGTGCCGGTGCCTGGCGAGAACTTCACTCCACAACAGCATGCGTCGTTGTCTGGCGTCCTGGCTCGGGGTTCTGGTGCAGGCAAAGGCTACTTTCCGAAGGATATTGCTTCGTCGATCGGCAGCGCATTGCGCCAAACTGCCGCAGATAATCCCGCGATCGCAGACGCTATAAAAACCGGGTCGCCCGAAGACTCGCTCGCCGGCACGCAGGCACTTCTCGGCAAGCTGCGCGGAACTATAGACGATGCGCATCAGCAGGTGCTGGGACCAGTGGCAAACACCCCCATCGACCCGACGCCCATTCAGAGTGCAGTCAGCTTTCCAAGTTCGCTTAGCGGCTTTGCGCCCGAAGATGCCGCGGCGGTGAATGACCTGAAAACGCGGTTGGGCAGCGTAAGGACCTTGGGCGGCTTAAACGATCTGCGCATGTACCTCAATCAGGAATTAACATCGCAGTTCCGTCAGAACTCTGTGGCTGCGGGGAACAGTGGTGCTGTGACCAGTGCAATGCAGGACGCGCTCCAAGCTGCCCGTGATCAGTATTACGACGAGCTTGAGAAGGCCACCGGCAAGAACTTTCAAGGTGCGAAGCGCATGGAATCGGGCGTGCTCTCCGCAGAAGAGGCATTAGGCAACGCTGCGCCTGGTATGGCAGCGAAGCAGGCAGTAGCTGAACAGCCACGTAGCGTCCGAGGAAATCTCGCAACTGCCTTGCAAGGCGCCAACGGCCTCAAGAGCGGTCCCATTTCCGGAACGGCGCACTTACTGGCCACGAAGGTTCTCGGTGAAACACCAATGACTCCGGTACAGGAGGGGTTGCGAAACTTCTTTGATGGCCTACCTGCGAGAACGCCCCTGCAACCTGCGGGGACGAGGATCTCTCAAGGACCATCGGTACCGAATACGCGCATTCCGTTGCAGCCCGCGAGACTACCCGCCCAAACCGCCGGCCAGGCGCCCGCCGCACAAGCGCCACAATCGCTTTTAGAGCGTTTGTCCAAGAGTTATGGCTCCAGCGCATCAAGCGGATATCCGTCGCCTTACCAAGAGCCGTTAGCGCCTCCCGTTAGTCCTATTCCTGATCGCGGGACAATCAGTGTGGGGCCTAATGGAAGTGCACAGCGTGGGCCCGCTGGACTGCTGCCGGCGCGCACTGGAATTCCGCAGCTGACTGCGGGAACCGGGAATCCGGAATATGTAACTCCGAAGGCTTCACCGCCACCGCCGCTCCATAGCCCGACTGCGCAGACGAACCCCTATGCTGGCACTCCACGGCCGGCACAGGAGACGGTCCCACAGCGGACGATCAATGTCTCTCCGGAGGGCCAGGCGGCTATTCAGCGGCCCGCTCTGCCGCCTCCGGAAACGCATGCATGGAGCAAATCAGCGTGGTTGAAGGGTAATCATCGCGGTAATGTTGCCGCTGCCGAGAAACTTGCTCGTGCGAAGGGATACACGGTGATCGACTAGTGACGCCACTAGCAGAAGATGCTCTAGACATCGGCTCTGGGCTGGTACCGCACCATCGTGGCACGCAACCAGCGGCAGGCACGACGAGCCGTCGCGTGCGTAGGACCGCTACACCGTCTATCTTCGAGAAGGGGCAGAGAGTATTACTCCCAGACGGGACTAGGGCCAAGGTATCCCGTGTGATTGGCAGGAAAACAGCGCGTGTTAAAACCGAGGACGGACGAAGTCTAACGGTTCGGCATAGCACATTAAAACCGGGCCTCTTCGGAGAGCGCCGAGCTGACTAATCGCCGAAAAAGTACATTAAGCGAAGGGGAACGAGAGGGATGGCGCAAGGAGAGATTACTTGGAATAGAGAAAAGGCAATCGAAGCGCTTTCGCAAATCGCAGGCAAAGAGCCGGAAGACACACGTGGAAGCCTTAAGTATCAAGTCGAAGCTTGCAAGATGATGTATGGGCTCGGACATGAGCCCGCCCTCGGGAGACTTGGTGAGCTTGCGAACATAGACCCGGCCAGAACTAAGCAGAATCGGCGCGGCCAGGAAACGGCTGCCAAACTGCTGAAAAGGTTTCTAAATGCGATAAAAGTGGATAAAAGTGGTGTTCAGTAGCAACCCATGCCAAAAGGACCAGTTCAGACCCCGATCACTGACCAAGAAATTGCTTTCGCACATTGCGTCCTTGCGGGCACGATGACGGATCAGGAGGCAGCCAAAGCTGTAGGCATTGACCCCAGCAGGGCGGCGTATGTCAAGGCTAAGCCAAGGGTGCAGGCGTACATGGAGGAGCACAGGGCTTCCGTACGAGCGGGCTTAGTGCAACATGAGGTAGAGGCCTTGGCGAAGTTCAACATCAGCAGAGAACAAATCCTGGGCAAGTGGTGGGAGTTCGCCAATCTTGACCCCGCGCTCGGCTACAACACGTCGAGCCAAAGTAAAGCCTTGGAGTTGCTGTGGAAAGGGTTAGGGTATGCAGATTCAGATCCAAAGCAGCCAGGTGAGGGCGACGGCGACTCAAAACCGCAGATCTACCGTGCTTCATGGATGCGAGGGCCTGAGGAGCAGGATACAAAACAGGAGCTGGCTTCGGGGCCCATAGCGCCCATGACACCCGCAAATCCGGAACCGACCGTCCAGCCGAGTAGGGTTGACTTCAACATGTTTTGCACCGCAGTCCCGAGTGCACCCGCGCCTACGCTGTAGGGAACAACCCTCCTCTTACCCAAACCCGCGGCCACGACGTGCGCCGACCCGCAGCCTAGCGCTTTTGCCGCGCCGCCTGGGGCGTATTCCTAAAGGCGACATTTCCAGACAGAGAGGTTGACGGCGGGTTGTAACTTCGTCAGGCTGAGAATCCCGGACCGTGTCCCGCGACAGCCGCTCAGGTACCCTAAGCACGCGGGAAAGCATCAAGGAATTTGTTAAGGATGGGCGTACTATCCAATTAAAAAATCCGTTTGCACAAATTCCCTCCGCGTATTATCTTGCGTGCAGCTTTCGCTCTGGACGATCTGCCATAGTTAATCCTCAATTCATTCTCTGTCTGATTCGACTTCCCTTACAGGCAACCGCCGACGTTGGGACTACCCTGGGAAACGACTGGTCGGCAAGAGGAGGTCGGGCCTCAGAACTTATTGGTCCGAAGACGCTTCAAGCGCTGAACCACTCGTCAGGGGTATTAACTGACGAAAAGCAAGCACATTGGAGACCGCGATCTTCAACCAGGCTCACGACCGTCATCTAGGTCTCGGAGAAATTCATGCGAACTTATTTCCGCTTTGCCCTCACTTTTCTTCTCTGCGCCGTCGGCACATTCTCCCTCCCCGCCAGCGCTCAGGTGCTCGATGCCACGCTCCCAATGCAATACATCCCGCTGGAGATACCATGCCGCGCCATAGACACCAGGGTAACCGGCGGCGCAATCATCGGCGGAACCGTGCGGAACATTAGTCCCGGCGGCGGAGGCTGCAGCATTTCCACGCCGACAAGCGGGGTTATCGCTTATGCGGTGAACGTGACGGTTGTGCCCCATGGATCGTTGGGTTACCTCACCGTGTGGCCCGCCGGCGAGCTTCAACCTGTCGTCTCAACCTTGAACTCGCCGGATGGGCGGGTAAAAGCGAACGCCGCGATTGTCACCGGTGGCACCAATGGACAAATAAGCGTATTTGCCAGTAGCACCGCAGACGTTGTGTTAGATGTAAGTGGTTACTTCATCGCCGAAGTGCCCGTCCCGCCTACCTACACCTACTTTCCCGTCACTCCTTGCCGCGTGGTAGACACCCGGGTCAACAACGGTACCCCCTTTGGAGCGCCCTCCCTGGTTGCGGGCCAGCAGCGCACGTTCCAGTTGTCCCTGAGTAGTTGCAAACTTCCCCCGGCCCCGGGGGAAGTGGGCGGGGCCTTCTCTGTAAACGTTACGGTTATTCCCAAGGGCGGCAAGCCGGTCGGCTACGTAACCGTCTGGGGAACTTCAGTGAACCAACCGGAGACACCCACCACGTCGACGCTGAACGCAACGACCGGGACCGTGGTCGCGAACGCGGCCATCATCACCGTGAATCCCGCAACAGGAGAAGGCCTGACGGTATTTTCCAGCGACGAAACCGATGTGGTTATCGATGTGAATGGCTACTTCGCTTTCTCGCAACTGGTTGCCGGCGGCCTTTCGCTTTACACCCTGCCGCCGTGTCGCATTCTGGACACACGCGAGTCGACCGAAGCATTCCAGGGTCAGCTCACGGTACCGGTGACCACGGGTAACAATTGCAGCGTATCCGCCACCGCCAAGGCCTACGTGATGAATGCCACGGTCGTTCCGCCTGCCCCCCTTGGATATTTAACTCTCTGGGAAAATGGCGCGGCTCAACCTCTGGCTTCCACGCTAAACGCCGTGGACGGGGCTGTTACCTCGAATATGGGGATTGTCGGGACCACGAACGGGTCGATCGATGCATTTGCTTCCTCGACAACGCAGCTACTGCTGGATATTTCCGCCTATTTTGCACCGTAGGATGCTACGCAATCCCTGGCGCGGTATTTGTCGCGCGGTTGGGGCTCCTCGGCTATCGCGGCGTACGAGATCAGGAAAAGCTTCCTGCGCCTCGTGACGAAGCTACACGGCGATGCGCAACATGCTGCAGAAGGAATCCGCCGCTGGGGCCGTGGCAGCGTCTGGATTGATCCCTCACCCAAGCAGTGCAAGGCGCTTGGAATTCGGTGGCGTGGCCTTGTGACATTAAGCCGCGGCGCCGGATCGAACGTTCACAAAGCAGGGCATGTGAATGGCTCAAATACCGGGAGCGTCTGATGATCCCCGGGAACCGTCTGATTTGCCTTTTGACGCCATGGTCTCCCCGACCTTTCGGGAAAGAGCATTTAGATAAGAAGCCGCTCGTTCCGCTTCGGCGGCACCGTATTCACGAAAGACGCGCGTTGCAATGGTCAAACTCTTGTCCGCCTGATCGAACGCAATCAGACCTATCGGGCTCCCGCCTGATTCGACCGCATCACTCAAGAGCTGCAGGCGTTTTTTATCGCTGGAGTGAATCGGCAAGGTCGAGTTTTCAAAGGCGACAACGATGGCGGCGAGGCCGTGGCAACTCGCCTCCATATCCAGTTCGGCGATTAAGTCCTTTGTGCTTCTCATCAAACTGGTTTCGAATTCGGGTTCTCAACTTTTCGTAGGTCAGCTCTCGTGTACGTGTGAAGCTGGCCACACTTAGGGCAGGAAAAAGAATGTAGTACGGGACCGGCAACCTGGTCCACATCAGAGGCGGGCTGCTCGTAGCCACATCCAGGGGTCTTGCAAATAAATGCCAGCGGTTCATTCGCCATGGTGCCAAATTATACGGTGGCCTAAGCCCTCGCCCGGCCACCCGGGAACCGGAATCCACCCGCGGTTCGCCGATCGGTGTAAACTCAACCCACGATGGCTCGGGTTCTCTGCGTTGGGACAGACATGGGGCTGCTAGAGACCCGTCGTCTATTGCTTATCTCCCGCGGCTATGACGCTGAAACTGCCGGACCTGGCGCAGCACACCAAAAGCTCGTTGCTGGTGGATTTGATCTCCTCGTTCTTTCGGCGATGGTCGGTGAGGAGGACAGGACTCACATTTTGACGGTAGTACCGCAAGGCACGCGGACCCTGGTCTTGAAGACTCTCGTCAAGCCGGACGATTTGCTGGAAATGGTCGAGCGAGCGCTGGCCTAGGCATTCCTCACCCGGCGATGTGTCCCTCGAAAAGGGGGAGAAGCCTGTGCTCCATTGAACTACGAGAACTTAGCCGACCCGCGCGGGAAACCTCGGTGGAATAAATTCTCTATTTGCACGCCCCGGTCGGTCCGGAGCCACCGGCGCAATTCTTGTCTGAGAAAATAGGTGACGATAGGCTCTTCGGTGGCGCAATCAAGGTAGCAGGACGAGCGGAGATGGTTGATATAACTCGCCCGCTCGATTGGTTGACCATTTGTTGCCGATACCTGCTCGACGCCTCTACCATCAGATTCCAATCTGCGGTATCTTTTTGTTGCCAAGTGACCCCCGCGGCAGGCCCTGGCTGGTCGAGCCTCGGGGGTGCCGTACTCTCACTCCGAAAGGTCTCTTCTACGATGACGCCAGTAGCAGGAGCTTCCAGAATGATTGGAAGCGCATCGTGCGAGAACTCATTGGGTAGAAGATTTCCCACTTCAGAACTAAGCATCGAGAGGCCAGAAAGCCACGCGTCGACGAGGGAAAGAGGGACGCTTTTTACCGCCGCTGCCGGGCCAGTCTTACCGACCTCCTCTAAGACCTCAGAGGTACCCTTCTTCACATTGCCGACCAATTGATCGCCGGCAAACTCCTGAGTCCAATTGAAAAGCTCGTTAACTTCCCGCCTTTCGTACACATCTGTCTTTCCCTGATCGACGTCCCGTCCCTGCGAAAGTGCTCCAGGCAGCAAGAGTGAGGTTTGTCCGAAACATACAGACCCAGCAAAAGTAATCGTAGTAGCGATAAGTCTGATAATCGATTTCATGTTTAGCACCTATTTATGAAAGGTTTTTAGTGGAAAAAGACTGCGCTATGGATTGGAGGCTGATGCAACGCATTGAGCCATCTGCTTGGCTACTTCCCTGTTAATGATTTCCTGGATGGTGGCCGCAATCCAAGCATCAGTAAGAGTTGAAAGCACATCTCTTCCTCCCCCACATCCTCCCCAATCATTGTTCAGAAGCCTTTTTACGGATTCTTGTCCCCGGCTTGAGGCCTTTGCAATCCCGTCTTCAAGCGACGCCAGATTGCTGTGTGCGGCATCCGCCTGTTGGTTCGCGAGATTGATCGCCTTACTGATTGGCATCCCCTGTGCGCGCACTCTCCCGATGACCTGCACTACGTTGGTCGCCAAACCGATCTCGCGAATACGCTCGACCTCAGAACCCGCTGAGCACGCTGGGATTGCCCCAGAAAGATAGGATAAGGAAGTGGGGCAAGAACCGCTTCCACTCACCCCTGTGCTCTCGTTCTCTACCGGTGGCACATAAACTGGTACTCTTATGGGCTCAGTCTGTAATTGTGCCAGCTGAGAGCGCGAGCGATCAGCGTCATCGGACTTTGCCTGAGCATTTAGTCTCATCTTAGCGATCAAACCTGCTGTACCCACTTTTCCGACCGCCGCTAAAGCACCCGCAAATCCCCCCGTGCTCTGCATGCTCACCTGCGCGTCTGAATTCGCTTGAGAGCTATTAGCATTATCTGCCCACATCCTTGCCTCGCGGTCGTCATCAGCAACTCGCTGTTGCAGTTCCCTTATCAGTTTGACTCGATTATCTCTAGCCATACCCGCATAGTCGGCCTTCACGCCGCTCTCAGCCAGTATCCGGCAGACATCATCATCGCCGGAAGAGCACAATGGCATACCGACTTGTAAAAGCAACTGTCGATCGATCGGATGATGCGCAAAAACACTTCGTAGCGCGGCGAGCCGGCACTCCACCCTATCTGCGCAGCCGGCACCTAGCCAGGTCGAGACAGCTTTGGCATGATCGAAACCATCGAGATTCTTGGCTAAATCGTTGCAGCCTTGCCAGTTGTTTAGGGCACAAGACCGTTGAAGAGCAATGCGAGCATCTGCCTCATCTTTGGCCTCCGTTCGAAGCCGAGGTGCGAGATCGAGGCATGCGGCGGAAACAGATTCACGATTTTTTGCCGGGTCAACATCGCATTTTTTCAACAAATTGCGGCTTTCTTTGTTCATTAGCTTTTTGACTTCGTTGGGAATCCTAGGAATCTCTGGTACAGAAGGCTGAGATGTTTGTTGCCCAGTCGCTAAGACGGCTAACGAGAGAACTAACGTTAGGAACAGGAGACAGCGCATAGTCATACCTCATGGGATTTAACGCTACAAGCCAGAAAACGATACAAAGTGTTTCTGTTGCCGCAACGAGCAAGAAGAGAAGAAGAGAGATGTCTGGTAGCTTCTGGAGTTCGCTCTTCCTGGGTTCGCTACATAGATAAACTATGCGACAGGTCGAGAGACGAGTCATGTACCGGATGGGATATGGCGCAGAAAATTATCTAAACATGCCCAGGGTCGGCAAGTTCAGCAACATGTGCATGAGCTCACTTTGCCGGCGGGTGCCTGTCTTTGCCAAGAGGCTTTTGACTTGGTTGCGCACAGTTCCGCTGCTCACTCGACGAAACTCAGCAATTTCCGCAATGTCTCGATTTTCGAGTAAAAGTAGTGCAATCTCACATTCCGCTTCAGTGCAGCCCAGTGCCCTGCGCATTAACAACGGGAGGAAACGGGACCGATGAGGTTCGTTTTTGATTAGAACCAAAACATGAGGCGAGGAAAGTCCTTCTCCTGCGCTGATAATGATAGGTGCGACTAAAGCTTGCAGCGTGACGGATGAAGGATGCGAGACGGACATGGTGATTAGGGTGCCCGGGTCTGAAAGCTCTGCAGACCTTCTCAAGCGGATCGCCGAAACGGCATCACAAAGACTACGTTCATTTGGCGCCTCTCGGGCATGAAGTTTACCGCCCGAAAGACGGAAGACCTCTCCGCTTTGGAGCATAGTTTCTGCGGACGCATTCATGTAAACCAATCGTTGGGACCAATCAAGCAGAAAAGCTGCCGAACTAAAACTATTTAACAGAGCTTCTGCGCGTAACAGCTTAAGGTTGTGACGTTTCATGTCACGCTGAATCGACAAAGTTACTCGAACATGAGGTTCCAATAGTTGGAGCCATTCGCATTCGTCTTGAGTGAACGCACCCGGTGACTTTTCCCGCCAAATGCAGAGTTGATGATGGACATTCTTATGACGGCCTATCGGCAACAGGCACAGATGCTCCAGCTCATGAGGTTTCAACAGTGCGTTGTAGAGCTCGGTGTTGTGGACTATTCGTGGTTCTATCAGCCTTTCGCCAGGTATAGCTCCTCTCATTCCTGATCTCATCAGCGCGAGGTGAAAGGGATCTTGGGAACCGTAGTGTTCGGAGTATAAACGCTGGCCATTTGCATAGAGGGTTTCGCGCTCAGCAGCGGAGTGAATGCCTCCCTGGGAAAAGACGTTATTGATTCCCAGCTTTGGATTGCGAAAGATCATGAATGCCGTTGGCGCGAAAGTCACGACACTAAGCTGGTCGAGGAAATGTTCGAACTCCGTCGGATCTGAAGCGGCAGATTGAACCGAGATGATTAATTCGGAAAAAAGTCGGGTTGAGATCATCGGAGGCTCGCAAGAAACTATAGTCGCTTTGAGGATCTGCGTTCTTCGTGAAATCAGGCCGTGAGCGTACTTTGGAACTCTCCCATGATCTGACAAAGGATAGATGCCGCCGAGTCGGCAGAGGAGTCCTTGCGAGTCCGACTATTTAAGATTGCCTGGCAGGTAAAGTGAAACGGCTACCGGCCCCGCGTGCGTAGCGTTCCAAAAAGCTGATCGCAAGACGCACTGTAAAGCTCTGATTCCGCGAGCGGAAAGTGGCTCCTGGCAATGTGCCAGAAGCAAATGATTTTGGCACAGATAAGCAGCATTCCGGCCAGTTACTTCACGTATGCGGCTGAATAGTGTGGTCAGTCCAATTCTTTGAAACGACACTTTAAAGTCGTGCACCATCTATCGGGGCGGAGAATTGGCCGAACCCTTTGGAGCCTGCGTCTCTAGAGACTTGAGGGGCACTCGCAAACCGGCGACTGGTCGCAAGCGCGGAGATTCAATAGTATTACTTGGCAGATTCATCCGGCGGCCGCGATCAAGCGTGTGGGTCGGAGGGGGTAAATCCGATGGGCGCCATCTTTATCAGCTACCGGAGAGATGACTGTCAGGGAGAGGCGGGCCGGCTTTACGGCGACCTTGCGCGGAGGTTCGGAAATGGGTCGGTGTTCATGGATGTTGTTGGAATCGAACCCGGCATGGATTTCCGGAAGGTTATTAATGAGAGAGTTTCTTCTTGTACCGTTCTCTTAGCTGTGATCGGGCGGGGATGGCTGACCGCGATGGACGACTCTGGCCTTAGGCGACTCGACAATCCGAGGGATTTTGTCCGTCTAGAGACCGCCTCCGCGCTCAAGAAGGACGATATTCAGGTTGTTCCTATTCTGGTGCACGGAGCCAAGATGCCTGAGCCAGAGGAACTCCCGAAAGACCTCCAAGGACTAGCGTACCGTCAAGCGTTCGAAATGACGCACGCGAGATGGGATTCCGACGTCGCAGCGTTAATGAATTCCCTCGATCGGGCTGTTATCTCACCAATCGACCAAGGCAACGGCCAAGATGGATTCGCGAGTTGGATCAGACAGCATTTGGCAATTGCGTTAGCCGCTACAGGAATGGTGGTTTTAGTTGGCATCGTTTGGATGTCTTGGTATAACAGACAGCCCAGGAGAGAATTGAGCACGGGCGCTACTGTGAGTTCGACGACTATTCCCGCTATAACTTCCTCAACGCCCCAGCCGACGCGCGTTGATGAGAATCCGCCACCTCAGCCGGCGAAAGCAGTAATTTCGACTACAGTTCCCGCGGCCAACCCGTCATCTCCCGCTCAATACACAATGCCTGCGGGCACTCCGCTAGACGTCCGCGTTCAACAGACAGTAAGCAATCAGACAAACAAGGTAGGCGATAGCTTTAGCGGGACTTTGGTGCGTCCTCTTCTGGTGGATGGGGTGAACATCTTCGGGGTGGGTTCGCCAGTTCTGGGGACTGTCGTTTCCTCTGCGGCGCAGCCTACTCTGGCAGGCCCTCCCGCCCTTAGCATGATGGTCACGCGGGTAGGCAGCTACCAGGTCACCACGAATTCCCGCGAAGTGAACGCCTCAAGATTGGGTGCAGCCTTCGTCGGCGGCGGCGGTGGCGGCGGCGCGTTGATTGGCGGGTTGGCGGGGGGCGGGAAGGGTGATCTCCAAGGAAGTCTCCTGCGGATTGGATCGGTGCAGGTTGGGAGTGTCGTCACGTTTACCCTTGCCACATCGCTCACCGTGACCGCTCCCAAATCCTAACGCCCGTAAGCGCTTGAAAAAGGGCTTTATCGGGAGTGCCGGTCGCCGTTCAATTCCCTAAGGCTTGATAGCACCTGGAATGAGGTTGGGCTAGCCTTCCCATTCGTTGCCTGGCATGATTCGCTTCATAAATTCATCGAAGAGCGGCACAGTAAAGGCTGTATCTCCGTGGGTGGGGCTCCAGATCATGCCTTTCAGTATTAGGTTACTTCGGGTCGGGCCAAACGATTGAACAGGCCGTCCAAGCTGGTCGGCTATATCACCCGATCGGTGTGGACCCGGCCCCAGTTCAGCCATGGCTCTCAGATACTTTTTCTCGGCGGGCGTCAGCCGATCAAAGCGGACACGAAAGAAACTTTCGTCCAGTGTGGCGATGGCCTGGTCAGAGGCGTCAGCGACATCACCCTTGGAGATCGGACTTTCCTTTGCAGTGTTCCATGCGTGTTTCCCCCACTCTTGAAGGAAGTACGGATACCCCTGCGTTTCGGCGATTATTAGATCAACAGCATCAGCAAGGATTTCCACCCCTTCATTTTCGGCCGGCTTTACGATCGCTTCTCTCGCGTCATTCCCCTCTAGGGGTCCTATGAGGGGAAAGTCAAAAAGTCGCTCAGCGTAGGATTTAGCCTCACCCATTTGTCCGCGGAGTTGCGGCAGGCCAGCCCCAACAACAGTCACAGGAAGTTGACCTTGAGCGCAGCGGTGAAGGGCTGAAATCAAAGCGGCCATCTGCACTTCCTCGACATATTGCAGTTCGTCAATAAAGATGACCAACACCGTACCCGCCGCTCGTGCTGCGAGCCCGACTTGCTCAAGCAGCGCGGCCAGATCTCCCTCAAGCTCACCATTGTCTGCAAGACCTGCTTCGGGCTCGTAGTCCAGCCCAACCTCGATATCGCTGTAAGAGACCTTGAGCTTGCCTACAAAACCGGCCAGAGCCTTTAGCCCTCGAACGGCGAAGTTCTTGGCTGACTCAATTTTGCTCAGGCGAAGAAGTGCAAGGCGAAGTTGCGGAGCAAGCAGTGCCGGAAGGGATCGATTTTCGGGGGCTTCAATCCGGACCGTGTGGATGCCCCCAGCTTCAGCATCCCTCCGCATTTGGTCGAGCAGGACTGTCTTTCCGACTCCCCTGAGCCCGACCATAAGCACGCTTTTCGCTGCTCTTCCCCGCCGCAGGCGCTCAACGCAAAGGGAAACAGCGTTCCTCACTGTAGAGCGTCCTGCCAACTCCGGCGGTGGACTACCGGCCCCCGGGGAATACGGGTTCAGGATAGGATCCATGTTCCGATTATATCGAAATTAGCCAGTTTAGCTAAAAGCGATAAACTACATAATTTCGCTACAAACACGCTGGCCATCCCTCGCTTTTTCCTTTAATCAGCTTCGGGCCGCGCCAGTTCGCCTTCGGTCTAAACCCACTTTCTTCTGGCCTCAGTTTTCGCCGTCCAGATTTCATGAGCGTCATCGCGAGAATCATGAACCGATCCTCCGTCTTAAGACCGAAAAGCTGCCCTTCGGTATTCCACAACCTGTTTAATGTTTTCTCCTTTTGTTCCCCTATACTGTCCACATGTCCCGCTATGACTGCCCGTCACACCGTGTCTACATGTACTTCTTCAAGCGTGGCGGCTGGGAGGTCCAGTTCCTTGAAGGCGACCTGAAGACAGCTCTGTCTCTCAAGCTGACGTTTACGGATCCGGAGAAGATCCGGGAGCTAGCCAAGCGGGGGGAGGCATGGGGCACCTCGGAGGCCAGGCAGATTCTCGAAAATGCGATCGAGAACGGGCGCGGCGGTTGCTACCTGCGGTTGACGCCGGCACAGTATTCCAGGTTGAAGTAACCGTGTTGCTCCGCGTCCGTGCCAGTGTAGTGCCACTACTCCCTTGGCATGCCTGCGCAATCCGTGTAACCTTTCGTATTCCCCCAGAAGAAGCATGGACTTTACGACATGGACGCCAAGATCCTGTGCGTTGAACACGACGCGGCCGTTCTTGAAAGCCGCTGCGTGGTTTTGAAGACCTCAGGCTACGACTCTACGTCAGCATCGCCACGTATGGCGGCAGCGGCGCTGAGTAGCCACAAGTTCGACCTGCTTGTGCTCTCGTCGCTCAGCGACTCTGAAGTAAATCGACTCGTCAATCTGGCCGATGGCGCGAGCGTGCTGATCCTCAAGGAATTCATCATGCCGGCAGAATTGCTCTCTTTGGTCGCGCAACGGCTGAACCGTCCGCGCCGCGAGTAGCCAGACACTCAGTCTGCTTGCGGTTGTCTGGCGGTCCCATCAAATCTAGGCGTGAGTCGCCCCAAACCCAAGGCGTTGAGGCGGGACGCTCCGACCGCATCGAGCCAATAACGCAATGCTTCGTTAACAACCAGGATTGGGAGAGTCCTTGTCTTGCGGCAGAACTCCTCGATTTGTAGCATCACTGACGCTTCTATTTGCGGCTGCACGGTTTTACCCCCCGGACTAAATGGGATGCTGGAAAGTTCTTCAGTGCGCGGCACAAATAGGCGTAATATGACATTGACCTACCCTAGATCACGTTCGAAACGCCAGCCACCTCCTCTGGTCCCTAGCGCTTCTGCAATTCACGTAATAGTCCGGCGAAACAGGCTTATGTGTCTTCTAATCCACTGCCACGCGTTTTCGTTGTCGACGATGAGCATGTCATCGCTTCAACTCTCGCAACTATCCTTAGGCTGAACGGCTACTCCGCAACATCCTTCACCTCGCCACTGGAAGTCTTGGCCGCTGCACGGTTGAATGCACCCGATCTGCTCATATCGGACGTGGCAATGCCGGATATCTCCGGGATTGATCTTGCGATCCAGATGAAGATACTGCACCCCGAGTGCAAGATCCTTCTCTTTTCCGGGCACGCGGCCACTCAGGACTTACTCGAGGATGCCCGCAGTCAGGGTCACGACTTTCGAATGCTGAGCAAACCGGTTCACCCGTCTGAAATGCTATCGACGGTAGAAGCGCTCGCAATTTCGAGCCCTCTTCCCGGGACCGGGCGCAATGAATGACATTGGCTGCGCCAAATTTCGGCTGTTGAAGCAGGAATACGAATCGGCCCTGCGTGAGGCGGCGCTCTACGAATATGGGGGCGCGGCTCCACTTCGACATGCAATCAGACACAAGAGTGAGGCGATCGCCGCAAGCATGTTTGCTCGAGATCGTTTTGTCACCCACTCCAAGGGCTGCCCCGTTTGCGAAAAGAACAGGGCGTAACTTAGAGCTATACGACACAGTTTCAGACTCGACCCTAGCGTAAAACACATTATCATAGGCGTTCACTCTGGACGCATTGCGGGTTCCGCGACGGTAGGATCTCTTCCGGCGACATGCTGTTACTTTCAGTTACCTTTTGGCGGAGTTAAGGTTACGCCATGGTAGGTTGAAAACTTCCATTGAGCGGGTATCCTCTCCTCAACCACGATTCAGTAGGTGTGATTCCTTGATTCTCTCGGGGGAGGGGCTTTGAGGAATCGTACCGCTGAATCGCGGTCCTATCGTTTCTCGCCTCCCTAACTCCAGTCTCCCTCGATTGAGTCAGCTATGAATGTTTACTGCTTGATCTGCTTTGCTTTGCCGGGAGAATCGTGTCGGACGAAGTACCTTGTACATGGGCAGGATGAGGTGACGCCGGTCATCTGCCGCACGCACACGGCTCGCCTGATCGCCAACCGAAGATCAGCTGCTGGTCCCGTGGTCATAGAAGCAAAGAGCTAGCTGATCTATGCCGACCGGTCCTGCGCTGGTCTTGGAAAAGAAGGGCGATCCTGGCGAAAGTAGGAAACACCTTCAGATGAAGCATGACAATGGGAAACGCCATCAGGACGGCGCCTATGAGAAAAGCGCCGACCGCCGCAGTGTTGTTTAAATGCCCTTCTTTGTGTGCCTCGATGAATTCGGCGATCGACACAGGATAGAAAGCAAAACAGCTGTCACCAAGCCCGGGGAGAAGCGGCCTCGGGTTCGGATGGTTTGTACTACGTGGAAGAGGGTTGCGTTTATGAGCATCAGAGCCGCGAAGCTTAGCGGTGCCGACACCAGGACAGGCGCCAGCGCCGCTTGAATGAAACCGAATACAACGACCAAGGCATGGTCATGTAGAAGTCGGCCCACTCAACGGGTAGCCCGAGAACTCCTCGAGCCCAATTGCGCCAATCAAGCGCGAACTCCTCCAGGATGTGAACGGCATACGCCGCGAAGGCCAGCCAAGACAGGGTGACTAAACTCATGATCGGGTTCCTGCTGCGAATGTAGCAGCCTTTCCAAGCCGAGCAGTCGTCGCGCTAGCCAGTGCGTTTTCGATAGTCGCTCTTATCACGTTCTTAGATGAAGCATGGGCTCGATAAATAGATACGGCTGAACGGCATCTTACGCGCCACTGCATGCTTTAGATTGCCTAACGATCTTGACCATGGAGGTTTGCTGATGAGCAGTCGAATACCAAGTGCGCCGCTTCGTCAATTGCAAAGCGCCTTCCGAGATGGACGGCTTAACTTATTCCTCGGAGCTGGCTGCTCCGTGGCGAGCGGCATCCCAATGTGGAATCAGCTCGTTACAAGTCTGTACATGAACGGAGTCTCCCGCCGCCTACACCAATACCGGCGCGTTAATGAGCTTCTGCCATCGGTTACTCAATGGGCTTTTGAGCGCCATGCCGTTCCGCTCGAATTAGCTGCCCGCGGCCTAAACACTTACTACCGCGAAGACGACGGGTTCGTCAGAATGATACAGACGATGCTATATAACTGGAGCGGGCTCTTGTACATGCGACCACGCGAGATCCGCAAGATGCTTGCAAAAAATAAGACCCTTACGAGTATCGCGCAACTCTGTCGTCACACTATTTTGGGCAGACGGGGAGTACAGTCGGTCGTGACCTACAACTACGATGATTTACTTGAACGAACTCTGGGTCGCTCTCGTTGCTGGCCTGTTTGGAAAGGTGCTTCGTTGCCGGCGAAAAAGCTTCCCATTTACCACGTTCATGGCTTCGTACCGATTGGAAATGGTAGCCGCTCACGGCTCGATGAGATTGTGCTTTCGGAGGATCAATACCACCGCGCTGCGCAGGATCCCTATTCATGGAGCAATCTCGTGCAGATGCAAGCCCTTTCGGACTCCGTCGGATTAATGGTCGGCCTGTCGCTCACCGACTGGAACTTGCGGAGGATTTTGGATAACCTGCGAGGCTCGCCGCGCCGAAGTCAAAGCTACGCGATGCTCAGAAGAATTCAACCCTGGAAGGTAGAGGAAAAAGACATTAACGAAATTGTAGAAACCATGAAGGAGCGGGTGGCCTTGTTTCCTTATTTGAATCCGCAGGCTGCGACGGTTGCGATCGAACGACCCGCAATTAGAAAGCAGATCCGTAACGCGATCAGAAGGCTGTCAACGCTGAACCTGGAACGCGAAGAACTAGTATTTGCCGATCTGGGCGTAACGATCATCTGGTATGACAATCATGATGACATCGTTGAGATGTTGAAATCCGTTTCAAGTTCGTCTCGTCGATGATTCCGCTACGAGACCGGTTGTAGTGTGTAGGTGCGTACCATGGCCCACCTAGCGCGAAATCAAAAACAACCGTGCGTATTGCGCCGGCGGGGCTGCCCAAGTGAAGAGTGCCTCGGGACTATGCATGATTTGGACCCCTCCCTTGGACAAGGCGCGGGCCCGCTTGCTGTCCATTGAGCCCCGCTGTCGATTGCTGTCGCTCTCGTTCGAGAGCCAGTGCGACCTGACGGGCGATTTCGGCATGAATGGCCGGGTTCATGATGTCGACCGTCACTTCCGGCGCCCTGCCCTCGGGTTTCTGGAAAATAGGGGGATCCGGAAGCTTCACATCGGGTCGTCCGGGACGCTTTGTGCCGAACCCCTTCAGAAGCTGCACAGCATCAGCCTTGGCCTCGATCCGAGCATGGGAGTAAGTTTCGACCATTCGCCGTCCCACCCAGCCGGCAAGCGCTATCACGGTATCCTCTGGCGCGCCTTGCTCAAGCAGTTCCGTCACTGCAAGGTGCCGAAACGTGTGCGGATTGATGTGGTCGATCCCGGTGACCTCCCGCAACAGTTCGATCTGTTTCCGTAGCCATGATTTCGAAGCCGGCCGCCTGGGATCGTACGTATTGCGGTTGACTCGGTATGGAAACACGTAGTCCTGCGGATAGTGCGAACCCATCGCCGTGGCGCGCTCAAGCGCGAGTTTGCAAGCCCGGAGGGCGTCTTCGTTGAGCGGGATCGTTCGCGGGCGGGTGTTGTTCTTTGTCGAGTCCGGCGGGATGTGGATGCGCGGAGGGTCCGCTTCAAGCTCAAGGCTGCTGATGCGAAGGCCGCGGAGTTCGCAACCGGAGGCAGTCGTGTTCCGAGTGATCGTAAGCGCGATGTCGGCAAGCTCAAGGTTAGGGTTCACCTTGAGTGCGCGGAAGATTCGCGCCTGTTCGTCCGCGGTGAAGATCCTCGGCTTCTTCCATGCCGCTTCTTTCAGCGGAGTGTAGTTCTTCTTGATCTGCCACCAGAGATCGACGCGCCGAAGGACCCGCGACAGAAAGTTGAGCTCGTGGTTTACGGCAGAAGCGCCGCACCTCGCGCCACGAACGCTTTGATAATGCTCGAAGTGCGCTAGCGTGAATTGCTTCAAAGGGACATCGCCGAAGAATTCCACGAGACGGCGAAGATGGCCTTCCATGCATTCCACCGTTTTCTCTTTCCGTTTGTCCCGCAGCGTGGCGAGAAAGGATTTGCCGGCAGTCTGCAGAGAAGTTTGAGGCGTGTACTCCTGGCTGGAGAGTCGTTGAACGATCCCCTCGGGTGGTGCTGTTGCCGTCACTACGCCCTCCCAGCGTTTCGCTCGACGAAGATTGGCCTCCTCAGCTCTAATCGCGTCCAGGGTGGGAGACAGCCTTACCCCTCCCCTTTTTAGCGACTGGTGATGTTCAGCCTCGACCCGCTGCGCGAGTTCCTTGTTGCTGGTGCGAGTGCTAGAGCGATAGCGCTGATCTTCGATAGTGAACTCGTACCACCAGATTTCGCCTTGCAAAAAGACGCTCATATTTCTCCTTTTTGTGATCGGGATAGGGGTGTGGGTTAGGAATACGCTTGCTTTGCCCCGCTGAGGCTGTTCCGTTTCGCCGTTTCCTAAACCATAGTTGTAACCGCGCGGGTTGGCTTACGCTCGTTTGGTCGCTCTGCTCGGAAAAGCAAGCACCCGTCCCTTAAGTGCGGCCGCGGCCGGCGCGCTGGGGGGTGGCTCAGTCGCCCCGTACTCCAACCCATCCAACGCAGCTTTCTTGGTGTTGAACTGTTGGATTGAGTACCGATTTTGCATTTCCTGGCTGATGTGCCCCGCGATCTCTCTCGACACCTGCGGGCTGACCAAGGGGTTGCTTAACAGCTTCGTGATTGCCTGAACCCTGCAGTCATAGATCCGAAATTTCGGCAGGTTTGCAGCCTTGCGGATGCTCTCAAAGCCTGTGGTGATGCTGCCCATGGGCTCGTCGAGTATCCAGGCAATCTTTTTCCGCCAGTGTGAGGCTCTCGTCCCTCGCGGTCGATGGGGAAGGATGTAGTGCTCGGGCTCGCTGCCACCGAGTTTCTTCCATCTCTCCAGAACCCAGGTCATTGATTCAAGCGCAACCGCATTCAAAGGAATTGTTCTTTGGCGGTACGCGTTCTTGGCGCCCTCGCGCACGGTGACGCAACCGCGCTCCATGTCCACGTCGCGACGCCTGAGCTGCCTCAGTTCCCCGAAACCCATTGTTGTTGACATCATGAGGACCATGCAGTGGCCTGTGAGTTGCCACTTGGGCTTGCTGAACGCTACCGCTCGAAGTCGCTCCTCTTCTACGGCGCTAAGTGAATGGCCGGCGCGGCGTGGCTCCTGCGGCAACTGCCGATAGCGTGTCTCCAGCCGCTTCCATTGATCGAATTCCCGGAGGATCTGCTGGAGGACACCAACCTCGCGGTTGATCGCGTGCGCGCCGGCAGTAGGCCTTCTAAGGTCTTGGTACATGCGGATGTGCACGATCTCAATCTCGTTGATTGGCTTGTCGCGCAGGAATTTGGTAAGCGGCTTAATTGCGTCTTTATAGGATCGGACCGTATTCGGCTTGATGTAGCGCTTGTGTTCGTCAAACCAGAGCTCTGCGGCCTGGGTGAATGGGAGAGACGGGGAAACGGGAGTTTCAATCACGCGACACCGCCGTTCTGGGCGGCCCGGATTGCCGTACCGGTGCCTATGCCCAATTGCTTCGAGATAACGCGCCACGGAACGTCCTGCGCACGTAGCTCGCGGATCTTATCGGCGTTTGCATATGCCCGCGGTCTACCAATCCGACTACCGCGTTTCCGCGCAGCATGCATCCCGGCGGAGACACGCTCTTTGATCAGCTCCCGCTCAAACTGAGCCATGGCGCCGATGATGTGCATCATCAGGCGGCCGGCTGGCGTGCTAAGGTCCAGATTGTCGCGGAGGGATATGAATGCCACTCCGTAGGCGCTGAGATCCTCGATCGTCGTCACAAGGTGCTTGAGGCTCCGACCGAGCCTATCGAGTTTCCAGCAAACAACGGCGTCGAAATCCCGCGCGTGGGCAGCGGCAAGCATGCGGTTTAACTCGGGGCGAGATTCCTTGGACCCGCTCACGCCCAAGTCGACGTATTCAGCAGTGATCACCCAGCCGCGACGAGCGGCATACTCTCGCAGTTCGGCAAGCTGCATTTCCGGATTCTGGTTGTGAAGCGTGGAAACGCGAGCGTAGATGGCGACGCGCTGGCTCATAGCTGCACCGCCTTCTTGGCGTTGATCACTGTCTCAAGGCGATGGAGATAACGAACGAGGACGTGGCTGTACGGCTTGATCCGCTCCAACGCATCCTGTGCCAGGGCAATGCCCATAGCCCAGGCCTCTGCCTCGCCCTTCATCAGTTCGGCGACGCGGGGATCGCACGTGCTCGATCGCGGACCACTTAGGCGCCTGTACTCCTCCTGAGCCAGCGGAAGGAGAATCTCAATTGCGGCGAGAAGTTGAGGAGATTCGACTGAGAGCCGAAGCTGTTGTTCAACAAGGGTGGTTGTTTGTGCGGGTGCTGGCGTCGTCTTGGCGTCGATTTGAGAGGAATGAAACGGACTGCTACTTTTGGTTGTAGCCATGTTTGCCCACTCCTAGGGGCAGACTTCGGTTAGCGCTCCGTCGGTGCTTGAACATCTGCGGAGCGCGTTGTTTTATGCATCTGCGCCAACCGCGGTACAGATGAGAGCGCTGGGGCAACTCTGGGGGCAACTTTGATTTGGGGTTGTCAGAAATTACTCGTAATATGGCAAAAAGCCGCCTATTCGGTAGTGTCTCTGGCCACCACTTCCGCCTAACGCGAAAATCCAGGATAGACAAACGCGGATCGAATCGCCCCCACGTCGCGTTGCGAAGCGCCGCTGGCGAGCACGGTTTCTTCCCAGGTGTTGGAAATCTGTGCCTGCATCCCGGCAATGATCTTCTCGGCCTCTCCGCGTTCGAGGAGGAAGCGGGCGTGCTGCGAGAGGATGTTCTCAGCGTTCGCGAACCGTCCCAGGTCTCCGCATTGCATCGCCAGGTCCCTTCGGTCCTGGCCTATCAGGGGCGCAGGAGTCAGATCATAGGCCGGTGAGAGCATCCAGTCTCGGCCGGGGGCGATCAGTGCGTGATTCCGCGGATGGTCGTCGATATTGGATATGAGTGCATTGAAAACGATGCGGCGAAACAGCTCACGGGCATCGCCCTTCGGGTTGGACACCACGCGGCGCATCTCTTCGACGAGAAGGATGTAGGACCAGCGTCTACGCTCCCTATCTGACACGGCATCGTCGGCGCGCAGGACGGTGAGGCTGCTGATCATGCGGCTGCGGTGGTACCCGCCGTCGGCGCGCGCGCGGTCAAAGCGCTTGACGAGCAGCACATCTTTACCGCCGACTCGCTCGACGCGGCTTTCTGCGGAGCGGATGCCGCACTGCCGCGCCAGGCGCAGCATTGCATCCTCGACGCGTTCCGCATTCCAGCGATCATCGGGCCGCGAAAACTTCGCAATCCAGAGCTCGCCCTGGTCCTGGATGACGGCCTTAGGGCGGGCTCCTCCCATCGAGGTGCCGAGGAGAAGGAGGTCCTGCACCTGAGGGGCGTTAGGGTTGTCAGGGAGATCGTCCCGAACCAGCGCCTCGGCGGTCTCCTGAAGGTGCGCGAGGTCGAGCGTCTGATTGAATTTGCGGCGAGGCGCCGGCGGCTTGACGTTTGTTCCGAAACCCAAAGCTCCGGCGCGGTCGTCAGGAGACTCGAGCAGGTAATCGAGCTCGCCGAGTTTGGTGATGCCCGCATGCTTCTCGATGACCCGGCGACCCCAATAATCCGGTCCTGCGTCACGGAGCGCTCCAAATAGGCCGTTCAGGCGTACGGTTTCATAGGTTGCACCCGACAGTTTGAGCTCAACCGGGTCGATCTCGACGGCGTCCGGGTTATCGAGATAGGAGCGACCGTAGACGAAGCGCCCAACGGGATCGCGGTTTGGCGTCTGCTCAAGAACGAACCTGCCCGCTGTGACCGCCACGCGCGCGCCGGGCAGTGTGAGGTACACGAAACACTCGGTGGGCGTGGGGCGCTTAGAAATCATTGCTCAGTCCTCGTTTACCGTGCGCGCGGGTGGGCTCGCGCCGGCTCGCGAGGATCAATCCCTGTTCATCCTTATGAGGATCGGCGAGCTGTTCGAGTGGTCCGAGAAGGTCGTAGAGCCACAGAAGCGCGGCGTAGACGGCGATCGCGGTGTTGGGCTGTCCGCGCTCGGCGTCCGCGACCAGGCGCGGGCCAGTACCGATTTTTGCGGCTGCATCCTCAATCGTGATACCGCGCCGCAGCCGCGCTGTGCGGAGGTTCGCGCCCACTTTGCGGAGTGCCTGCTCCACCGGATAAGGCTGGGCCTTGCGCAACAGATTGGTTTTCAATCGACTTCCTCCATCTTCAGCAGATTAATCGGTTTTGTTAGCTAATGACAGCATATCAAGGGCTTGAATTATCCTTCGATAAATCTGCTTTTGTCAGCCGATAAAGCGGTTAAATCATCCAAACACAGCAGACGAACGAGGTTATTAGTAGTCTCATCCCTACTGACTTACGCAACTTACTTCGAATCGGGTAGGACGCAGAAGCCGGTGCGAGGCCAGAAGTTGCGTAAAATTCGATAAAATTTGGCCTTTTTGGGCAGTTTCCGCGCGCAAGGGGATGCTTTTTGAGGACTTCGACAGCCCGACGCGGCCGGATTAGATGGACCGGATGGCAAACGCCGCTTCGCGATCGGTGATGGGATCGCTGACAGTTTTGGGCAGAGTTCGTCTCTTTCTCAGTTTCAGGAGATGGGGAGAGCGGTGAGCGCGTCTTCCTTGGTTGATGAATTTGAGGCGGGGATACGGTGTGGCACGGGACAGCGGTGAAGCTATCCTTCGCTCGCGCTCAGGCCGAAACTACCGGCAACTGCCGGCCAAGCGCGGTCGCGTGAGAAGCCGTCGCCTGCCGATATCGTCTGCTCCCACGATATAGCCTTCCGATCTTTCCTGTAAGTGACGAAGTGCGTTTTTCGGTATGGGACTACAAGCCCCGAGGTCCGCAGCGTTCGATACGCTCGCATGCCCGGGATGAAATGTTGCAGCAATTTTGGGATTTAGGTGAGGGGCACTGGAGGATACCTCTCCCCCAGAAAGTGCGGCAATCGGTAAGTTGTGCCTCTATCTCCGGTTCTTTCGCCCAATGTCATTGTGTTTTCCACGCAGCGCCCTGAAATATCAGGGGCCGTGTATCTCGTTGCTGGAATCTATCGAAGAGGTTCGAGCTTGCCTTGCACGAGGGGAGCAATTCGCCTCTTCGCGTAGGTGCCCGCAACAGGTTTGCCGGCCGCTGTTCAGAGGCATCTATGCTAGTATCCGGGCAATTGAGCTCGCTCGGGGGGTGTTATGTTCCGCTTCTCACTCACGCAGAAACCAAAAACTTCGCAGGAGCCGTTCAGCCTGGAAACACTGGGGAAAGCTTCCCGGCTGCGCGGCGCTCATGTGACGGAAGGTATCTGTCCATACTGCGCCGTCGGCTGCGGGCAGCTCATCTACAGCAAAGGCGGCGAGCTCATCAATATTGAAGGGGATCCTGACAATCCCATCAACGAAGGCCACCTGTGTCCTAAAGGGGCCAACCACTACCAGCTCGCCGTAAATTCACATCGGGTCAAGCATGTGATGTACCGCGCTCCCTACTCCGACCACTGGGAGACGAAGACGATGGAGTGGGCGCTGGAGCAGATTGCCGACCGCGTGAAAAAGACCCGCGACGCCGACTTTACCACGCGCGACGAGCAGGGCCGCTTGCTCAACTCAGTGCGCAGTATCGGCTCGCTGGGTGGGGCCACGATCGACAACGAGGAGAACTACCTTATCAAGAAGCTGCTCGGCGGCGGCCTGGGAGTAGTGTCCATCGAAAACCAGGCGCGAATATGACATAGCGCCTCGGTGCCCGGTCTGGGCGCCTCGTTCGGCCGCGGTGCGGCCACAAATTATCAGCAGGACATGGCGAACAGCGACTGCATCCTGTTCATGGGATCGAATATGGCCGAAGCGCAACCTGTCGGTTTTCGCTGGCCCATGGAAGCAAAGCACAGGGGCGCGACCCTGATCCATGTAGATCCGCGCTTCACCCGCATGTCCGCTGTATGCGATCTCTACGTGGGCATCCGCTCCGGCAGCGACATCGCGTTCCTCGGCGGCGTGGTGAATTACGTCTTAGAACATGACCGCTGGTTTCATGAATACGTCATGGCCTATACCAACGTTGCGCGGATTATCGACGAAGGTTTCCAGGATGCTGAAGATTTGGCCGGGCTATTCAGCGGCTTCGACCAGCAGCACGATTCCTACGATTCAAAGCAGGGCCACTGGGGCTTCGAAGCCCCCGGTAGCGCCGGACAGGACGGTCCGGCGCAAGCTCATGGCTACTCCAAGGATGGCAGCGGCGAATCAGCGACTTCATCGAACACAAACACGGGAAGCGCGCCCAGCGATCCGACCCTGCAGCATCCTCGCTGCGTGATGCAAATTCTGCGGCGGCACTTCGCCCGCTATACGCCGGAGACCGTTTCCCAGGTGTGCGGCTGCAAAATAGAAGAGTTTATCCGCGTCGCGGAATTGCTTTGCTCTAATTCCGGACGCGAGCGGACTACGTGCATTGCCTATGCGCTGGGCTGGACGCAGCACAGCACCGGTGTGCAGATCATTCGCACCGCCGGCATTCTGCAATTGTTGCTGGGCAACATGGGCCGGCCGGGCGGCGGCATCATGGCGTTGCGCGGCCACTCCACCATCCAGGGCGCGACCGACATCGCGACGTTGTACGATTCCCTGCCCGGCTACCTGCCGCAACCCACGGCCCACGATGCCGCGCACGAGAATCTGCATTCCTATATCGAGTCTGGAACCATGCCCGCCGGCTACTGGTCGAACTTCAGCAAATTCATCGTGAGCCTGCTCAAGGCCTGGTACGGCGACGCAGCGACACCGGAGAACGACTTCGGCTACTCCTGGCTGCCGCGCGTAGACGGTGACTACTCGCAACTAGCCTACTTCGATCGCATGTCGAAGGGCGGAGTGAAAGGCTACTTCCTGGCTGGACAGAACCCCGCCGGCGGCGGCCCCAACGCGCATGTACACCGTGCCGGTCTACGGAATCTTGAGTGGCTCGTGGTACTGGACTGGTTCGAGACGGAGAGCGCGATCTTCTGGAAGAGCGACCCGACTGGGCCGCCGCCCTCCGAGATTGGGACCGAGGTCTTCTTCATCCCCGCGGCGGCGGCGCCGGAGAAGGAAGGCAGTCTGACCAACACGCAGCGGTTGATTCAATGGCATAGGAAAGCCATCGATCCCTCGGGCGATAGCCGTTCCGACGCGTGGTTTTTCTACAACCTGGGGAAGCGCCTCAAACATCTCTATGCCGGCTCGACCGATCCGAGGGACCAGGGTCTGCTGAATCTGACCTGGGACTACGACTACGACGAGCAGCCGCGTCTGCCCGATGGAACGCTCAGCCGCATTGAAGGAGAGCCGAGCCTCGAAAAGGTGCTGATGGAGATCAACGGTCACAAGCTGGATGAAGTCGACCCGCACACCGGGGGTCCCCGCCTCTTGAGCGGCTATGCGGAGTTGAAGGACGACGGCACGACAGCATCCGGCTGCTGGATCTATAGCGGCGTTTTCCCCGAGCCGCATCGCAACCGCGCCGACGAACGCAAGCTGAGCGATAACCCGACGCAACCGGAGTGGGGCTTTGCTTGGCCGAACAATGTCCGCATCCTTTACAACCGCGCCTCGGCCGACCCCGAGGGACGGCCCTGGTCGGAGCGCAAGAAGCTGTTGTGGTGGGACGAAGAGAAGCGGCGCTGGGTGGGACCCGACAAGCCGGACTTTGAACCAGAGAAACCGCCCAACTACGTGCCTGCTCCCGGCGCAACGGGCATGGCCGCGATCGCCGGCACACAGCCTTTCATCACCAAGGCCGACGGACTAGGTTGGTTGTACTCGCCTGCCATTAAGGACGGGCCACTGCCGACACACTACGAACCTGTAGAGTCGCCACTGGGCAATCTGCTTTATCCCAAACACAACGTCAACCCCACGATGCGGTTCTTCGAAGGACCGTTGAACGCCATCGCCCACACGCCGACTGGCGAGTATCCTGTCGTGGCCACGACCTTCCGGCTTACGGAGCATTACCTGAGTGGGCCCATGAGCCGCTTCAACAGCTGGCTCAACGAATTGCAACCGGCAATGTTCGCAGAGTTGAGCTATGAGTTGGCTGCCGAGCGCGGTATTGCTCACGGGGGCTGGATGACCATTAAGACAGCGCGTGGGCGAATCGAAGCGCGTGCAATGGTGACCCGGCGGCTACGGCCGTTCATGATTGAGGGACGCGTGATTCACCAGATCGGCCTCCCTTTCCATTGGGCTTTCGCCGGGGAGGTTGTCGGCAGCAACGCCAACGACCTGACAGCGCTCCTGGCCGACCCGAATGTGAGTATGCACGAAAGCAAAGCGTTTACCTGCCAAGTGGCAGCCGGCCGGCTGGAAGGTGAAGCTCCGCCAGCAACTGTGCCTACGGCGCACTGGCCAACTCTCGATGTGATCCCGGACACGCCGGCCAGCGCTCAACCAGAAGGAAGAATCGGACATGGCAAGTAGAGAGAAAGAGCTGTTCGAACTGCCCCAAGCCAGCGATCCGCGGATCGACAAGCTACCGGAAGTGTTGCGTCGCCTGATCTATCCGTTCCTGCGTGGGAAAGCGCCGGAGCCTCGTCCCGCTACCGGCTTTTTCACCGACACCACCGTATGCATCGGCTGCAAGGCTTGCGAAGTAGCGTGCAAGCAGTGGAATCAACTTCCCTCGGACGGCTTCAACTGGTCGGGCAATAGCTACGACAATACGAATGAGCTGTCGGCGACCACCTGGCGCCACGTGAAGTTCATCGAGCAATTTACCGAAGCGCCGGCGAGCCCACTTGTATTTCCGGATAAGGTGTTGGACGAGTCGAATCTCAATCGGTGGCTGATGATGAGCGACCATTGCCACCATTGCCTGACGGCGCCTTGCCACCAGGCTTGCCCGACGGGCGCCATTATTCAGAATGAGTTCCAGAACGTTTATATCCAGGCTGACATTTGCAACGGCTGCTCATGCTGCATTGCTGCCTGCCCATTCGGAGTCATCACGCGCAGCGAGATGGGCGGCCATTCGCATAAATGCACGCTTTGCTATGACCGCCAGCGCGATGGACTGGAGCCGGCCTGCGCGAAGGCATGCCCCACCCAATCCATTCAATTCGGCACGGTCGAGGAGCTTCGCGAGAAGGCCAACAAGCGGGTGGAAGAACTTCACCAGCGCGGTCTCCCAAAGGCGTATCTGTATGGCGATACCGCGACTGATACCTATTCCGAAATGCATTCCTTCTATCTGCTGCTCGACAAGCCTTCGGTTTACGGCCTGCCGGATGCTCCATTCAATCCCTGGCTGCATATGATGGGCGACTATGTTCGTTCCGTCGCGGGCGGCCTGGCCGCGATCGCCGTGTTGCTTGCGGTGATATTTCTCTTGAAGCCCTGAATGCACACTGACGCCAAACAGAAGGAAGATTTCATCGCGCCCCCCGAATCAGCGGAAGGCGAGAGCGGCTACGCGGGCACCATAACCAAGGTGCCCGGGTGGCACGGCATGATTGCCGTAGATGCTTTGCTCAACGGCATGGCGACCGGGCTGTTCCTGACCGCCGCGATCAGCGAATTGGCGGCTCCGGCTGTTTTCCGGCATGTGACCAGAGTTGCGTATCCCGTCGCCCTTGTGCTTTTGCTGGTTGACCTGGGAATGCTGGTGCTGGATCTGGGCGATCCATTGCGTTTCCATCACATGCTCAGGACGTTTAAGCCTGGCTCACCCATGTCGTTCGGCACCTGGTGTCTGACGATCTTTTCTCTCCCGCTTACAGCAGCAGCCGGGCTCAGCGTGCTGGCCCTGGTGGGTTTTGACTTTGAGTGGCTTCGCATCGCCGCAGTGTTGTTAGGGCTATTGCCCGGTTTCTTCTCCGCCGCCTATAAGGGCGTGCTGCTCAGCACGAACTCGCAACCCGGCTGGAAAGACGCGCGCTGGATGGGCGGCTATCTCACTAATTCCGCGCTCCTGATGGGCTGCGGCGAGCTTCTTGTAGGGTCCGCGCTGATGGGTCAGACGCAGGCAACCGGTATTCTCCGCACCGCCTTTCTGGTGCTGCTTGTGCTGAATGTAATTCCGCTGGCCTTGTTATTTATGGACCTGCGGCCAGCCCATGCGCGGCTCTATACCAGCAAGCGACAATGGAGCGTCGGCGCGCTCATCGCCTTGGGGACGCTAATTCCCTTGGGGCTGACATTTATAGACGGCGGCCTGCTGTTCCTTTTAGTCGCCGTGGCTGTTCTTTTAGCGCAGAGCTGGCTCATCCGCGCTGTCTACGTGAACATACCGCATACTTCACCATTGGGGGTCCGAAGCGGCAAATAGTCCAACGAGATAGCAATGACTTAGAGATCTTGCACCCGGACTATGGGCGCGAACCGCAGTAACCGCCCACCGCTCCAGGAGAAACAATGCAAAACCGCACATTGGGAAACGGCAATCTGGAGGTATCGGCCCTTGGGCTAGGCTGCATGGGCATGAATTTCTCCTACGGTGAGGTGCACGACGAGCAGGAGATGATCTCCCTCATGCATGAGGCGGTGGATCTCGGAGTCACCTTCTTCGACACCGCTGAGGTCTATGGGCCGTTCATCAACGAGATGCTGGTGGGAAGGGCGCTTGCTCCGATTCGCGACAAAGTTGTGATCGCGACCAAGTTCGGTTTCAACTTGAAGGAGGACGGTAGCCCCGGCTGGCAAGGGGTGAACAGCCGGCCCGAACACATCAGGCATGTTGCCGAAGCCTCACTCAAGCGACTCAATATCGATGTCATCGATCTCTTCTATCAGCATCGCGTCGATCCCAATGTGCCCATCGAAGATGTCGCCGGAGCCGTCAAGGACCTCATCCAGGAAGGCAAAGCCAGACATTTTGGCTTGTCGGAAGCAGGTGCCGGAACGATCCGGCGCGCACACGCTGTGCAGCCGGTAACCGCACTGCAGAGCGAATATTCAATATGGTGGCGAAAGCCGGAAGAGGAGATCCTCCCGGTGCTCGAAGAGCTCGGTATCGGCCTGGTCCCATACAGCCCGCTCGGCAGAGGCTACCTGACGGGAAAAATGAACGAAACCACGGAGTTCGTAAAGGGCGATTTCCGCGCAAACCTGCCGCGCTTTACGCCCGAGGCGCGCAAGGCAAACCAGTTGGTGATCGATCTGCTCAGCAGCATCGCTGCCAGGAAGAACGCAACTCCCGCTCAGATCGCGCTGGCGTGGCTGTTGGCGCAGAAGCCCTGGATCGTACCGATCCCGGGCACGACCAGGCTGTCACGCCTGAAAGAAAACATGGGATCGGTGGCGGTTGCACTCACAGCCGACGATCTAAGGCGAAATCGACCAGGCTGGATCGAAGGTCGCCGTGGCGGAGCGATATCCCGAAGCACTCGAGAAGTTGACCGGGCTCTAGCGCCTGACAACGCCTGACTAAGTGATTACCATGGCGACGATCAATTGAGGAGCAATGATACCTATGACCGTCCAGCGCCTGCTATCCGTTTCGGCACTTGCATTCGCCTGCATGGCGAGTGGTTTGCATGCCACCGGGCAATCGCCCAAAAATCAGGAGACTATCCTCTTTGGCGCTGCCTACTACGACGAGTATGCCCCCAACGACCGCCTGGATGAAGATGTGCGAATGATGAAGCAGACGGGCATCACCGTCGTCCGTATTGCGGAATCGACCTGGGGCACGCTGGAACCCAAAGAGGGCGTCTTCGATTTCACCCACGTCGACCGCGTTCTCACCGCAATGGACAAGGCCGGAATCAAGGTCATCGTTGGAACGCCCACGTACGCCATTCCGACGTGGTTGGCGCGAGAGCATCCGGATGTTCTCGTCGTGACTCCACACGGGCCCGCACAATATGGGCGACGCCAGAACATGGATATCACCAACCCCCACTTTCGCAAGGCAGCGGAAGACGTCATCGTCGCGCTGATTGATCACGTCAAGGATCATCCGTCCGTCATTGGCTACCAGGTAGACAACGAGACCAAACCGTACGACACCAGCGGACCGAACGTACAGGCAGCCTTCGTGGAGTGGATGAGGGAACGCCATCCCGACCTCGCGAAGATGAATCAGGAGTTCGGCCTCGACTACTGGAGCAATCGGGTCAATGACTGGGATGATTTCCCCTCAGCAAACGGCACCATCAATGCCAGCATCAGCTCCGCCTTTGCAGAATTTCAGCGCAAGCTGGTCACCGACTATCTTTCGTGGCAGGCCAGCCTGATCCGTGCTCACGCGCAGCAAAGCCAGTTCATCACCCACAACTTCGATTTCGACTGGCGTGGCTATAGCTATGGAGTGCAGCCGGAGGTGAATCAGTTCGATGCCGCCCGCGCTCTGGATGTGACCGGCGTGGATATCTATCACCCCACGCAGAGTCGTCTCACCGGCACAGAGATTGCTCTGGGAGGCGACCTGGGTCGTTCCATCAAGGGCGGTCAGAATTATTTCGTGCTGGAGACCGAAGCACAGGGCTTTCCCGAGTGGACTCCCTACCCCGGCCAACTGCGTCTGCAGGCTTTCAGTCATCTTGCCTCGGGCGCCAACATGGTGGAGTACTGGCACTGGGGCACCACGGCGAATGCCATCGAAACCTACTGGCGGGGCTTGCTCAGCCAGGACTTCCAGCCGAATCCGACCTATGAGGAGGCGGGAACCATTGGCAGGGATCTGGCACGGCTCGGACCGCAACTGGTCAACATGCACAAGCACAATCAGATCGCAATCTATGTGAGCAATCGCGCGCTCTCCGCCTTCAACGCGTTCAAGTTTGGGTGGACATCGAACGTCACCTACAACGATATGCTTCGCCCCTTCTATGACGCGCTGTACCGGATGAATGCCGAGGTTGATTTTGTTAATCCGGCGACCGAGGATCTCTCGCCATACAAGCTGATCATCGTACCGGCTCTCTACGCAGCGTCTGATGGGGAGATTGAACACCTGAATGCGTTCGCCAAAGCGGGAGGCCACCTGGTGTACACCTTCAAGAGCGGCTTTGCGGACGAGAATGTGAAGGTTCGCTCGACCACACAGCCGGGTCTCATCGCTGAGGCGGCGGGCGTCCGCTACAACCAATTCACCATCCCGGAAGACGAATCGCTGGAGGGGGATCCATATCATGCCGGTGCGGAGAATAGCGCGCGTTGGTGGATGGAATTGTTGACCCCAACAACCGCAACCGTGGTTGCGCACTATCATCAGCCGGCGTGGGGGAAATATGCTGCCATTACGGAAAACGCGTACGGAAAAGGCGAAGTCACCTATGTTGGCTTTATGCCAAGCGATGCACTCGTCGAAAAGATCCTGGAGAAGGCGGTCAAGGACGCAGGCCTGTGGGGAGAGCAGCAGAAGTTGCATTTCCCGACGATTGTGCGGAGCGGAATCCTGTCCAATGGGCATCCGGTCCACTACCTCCTCAACTATTCAGCGAGCCCGACGAACACGGCATACGGTTTTGGAGGAGGCAAGGAGTTGCTTTCCGGAAACCCGGTGGCGGGTGGCGGCGTGGTCGCGTTGCCGGCTTGGGGAGCCGCAATCGTGGAAGAAAATGCGCCCTAGTCCGGGTTAAGCTCGCGGGCCTCGCGGTTTTGCGGCCGGCGCGTTTTCCGTCAAGCTCGAAGCGAAGAGATCACGCGGCTGGAGGAACCGTATAGACCGCATCCAGTCCCCGGTCACTCAAACGCGACGCGGTTCCGATCGCAGTAACAGATCTGGACGGCTCGCGCCGCGGCTCAGCGATAAGCCCTTCTGCCGCCAGGTACCTCTGGCGCAACACTATGAGCGAAGCGAGCGCGAGCAATCCCAGGGCGAGCGAGCAGAGGAAGGGTAGAAACAGCAACTCGCTGCAAAGTAGGATCGCCAACGTCTGGAGGATCTTGCAAAGAAAGATGGACAATCTCATTTCGGCCTCAGATATCGACAATTGCTGTCGATATCTGAGTGTGGAAGAGATCGACGAAGCTGTCATCACTCAATCGAGTGGTCGCGCGGTCACCCATTCGGCGATAAGCGGCCGAAATCCCTCCTTGGCATAGCAAACTCAACGCAATCCCACCCGAAAGGGGCGACCGCCTCTGGCGGGGGGCGGCGGCGGCGGTCCCGGTGATAGCTTCGTCAGCTATCGGTTTTGCTGGAGTTTCCTCCATGCGATTTGCCGGCGTCTCACACCCGTAGGGGAGCGACCACCATGGCACACTGACCATGCCGACGTAATCCAGGGTGATGAGCAATCTCGAGACGGATACTACTGAGTCGGTAGCTGGTGGAGATCGTTCGCCTGCACCAGCTTTTTGAGAGTTTCGAGCAGGACGTGGCGCTCGGTGGCGGACAGGGCCTTGAAGAAATCGGTGTCGTTTTTGTCTGCGATGGCGGCCAGCGTGGGCACCAACCTTCGCCCGGCAGAGGTGAGCGAAATGTCCTGAAAGCGGCGATCGTCGGTGCGATCCTGCCGCGCAACCAGCTTCTTAGTCAGCAGGCGATCAATCAGCTTGGACACAGCGCCTCTGGTCAGACCCGTGACCTCCGCGAGTACGCTCGGTGACATTTCTTCCCGATCGTACATCTCCCGCAGAATGACCCACTCGGCGACCGTCACCCCGCTTTGCAGCAGCTTGCGCCCAAAAGCGTGCGAGACATGATTGGAAACGAAACGTAGCCAAAAGCCGAGGTGGCTTCTCAGGTCGTTTATCTTTGCGGGGCGAGAGTCTTTCTTCATTCCAACAATCTACAGCGGCATAGTTTCCTAAGCAACCATAGTCCATCATTAAGGATGGTCGGTGTCCACGCGGAGCAGAGCGGTGAGTAAGCTTCCGCCTGGTTTTCCTTCTCTTCCGAACAATCTTTTCTGCACCTCGATCACCTTCGGCAGCGCTTGCCGCAGGGAGGTAAGGCCGCTCGATGTGACGGCAACATGCTTAGCCCGGGTATCCGCGGGGCTGCGGTTGCGGGATACCAGGCCTTTGCTTTCAAGTGTCTTGAGCATGTGCGAGATCTGCATAGGGTGGATGCCTCCAAATCGGGCCAGCTCGGCCTGGGTCACGGCCTCTCCTGACCGGCCGAACCAGGCGGCGAGCGCGAGCGTCACAAACTGAAGATTGGTGAGGTCGAGTTCCACAAGCGCCCGATCTACCTCGCGCTGATATCGGACCACGACGCGCCAAAGGACAAATCCGACCGCATTCTCCGGCGCTCCGAGAGATACGCTCTCGAACAGTTGCTTGATCGTGGATGCATGGTTCCCCACACTTCCGATATTAGCGGAAGGCGATGACCAACCGGGTAGTCCGAAGTGGAAGGCAACCAAATAGTAAATATATTTATCAAATTACTCAGAGACGAACTACTTTGGAGAATTTTCATGGCTGATTCAAAATTGGATATTGCCTTCTGGGACTATGACCGGACACGCGCACTCGCCGATGGCTCGGTCAAGATCGAAGGCGTGGAAGCGAATTTCCATAGTGCACGGATCGTGACGGAGATTTTTGAGCGCATGATTCGGGGGCGCCAGTTCGATATTTCTGAACTGGGAATGACGTACTACCTGCGAACGCTGGATGTAGACAACCCTCCGTTCGTGGCCATCCCGGTCTTTCCGAATCGCGCATTCCGGCACTCTGCGATTTACATCAACAAAGCAAGCGGCATTCGTACGCCTTCGGATCTGGCCGGCAAGACCATTGGGGAGCTCGCCGTATACGGTCACGACGCCGGCATTATGCCTAAGGGAATATTGTCTGATGAGTATGGATTCAGGCCGGAGCAGTCCCGCTGGGTGATCGGTGGCCTGGATTGGCCGATGGCACCGATCGACTTCATCCCGCAGACGCATCCTGCCGACGTTCAAGTCACCAAGATCCCCAAGAGTAAAGAACTCGGCGCCATGCTGGAAGGGGGAGAAATTGATGCCCTGATTTCCGCGGACGTGCCGAAGTGCATGCTTGAGCATTCACCAAAGGTCGCACGCCTGTTCCCCGACTATAAGTCGGTCGAGCGCGAGTACTTTCAGCGAACCGGCATTTTCCCTATCATGCACACGGTCGTCATGCGCAGAGACCTTCTCGCGCAGAACCCTGGACTGGCGAAGTCTGTCTACGAAGGGTTCTGCGCGGCGAAGAAGGCCGCAGTGGAACAGTACCAATACGGACTCATCTTCAACAGCATGGGCACGATGATCCCGTGGTTCAGCGACCTCATCGACGCTGATCGCAGCCTGCTGGGCGAAGACTGGTGGCCCTACGGCATGGAAGCCAATCGCAAAGCAATCGACGTTATCCTGCGTTACCACTTCGAACAAGGCATCACCAGGCGCCAATATCGCTGCGAAGACGTTTTCGTGCCTGAGCTGCTCACCACCTAGGGCTTCCAGATTGCGGCCGTCTCGGTAGCGAATTGCTCGTAGCTGCGCGGCGTATGACCAAGCAGCTTTGTGAGGCGGCGCACTTCTGTTTCGGTCGCGGCAAATCCGCGATCGAAGTAGCCCTGAAACATCATGCGCAGGTCGAACGCGCTCCACGCCGGCATGCGGGTGCGCATGGTCTGCTCCCACTTGTCGAAGTCGTGACCGGTGTACTTGATCTCTTTGCCTAGCAACTTGCTCCATAGCGCGGCGGTGGCCGGGCCACTGATCAGAGTGGGTCCAACCACATCGTAGGTCTGGCCGTCGTGTCCATCGGTGGTAAGGGAAATTGCGGCCGCTTCTGCGATGTCCCGAACGTCTGCCGCAGCAATGCCCGCCGTGCCGATGGGCATGGGGTAAACACCTGCGCCGAGAAGAGCCTCCTTCAGAGTGAGATCGTTTTGGATGTAATAGCCAGGGCGAAGAATGGTGTACGGCACGCCAAACTCACGCAGGGCATTTTCCACCGCGAGCTTGGAAGCAAAGTGCGGCACATCACGGAATTGGTCGACCTTGAACACCGACAGGTAGGTGATATGTTTCAGCTCCATCCGCTTCGCGACACCATACGCGATCAGCGCCTGGGTCAATTCGTCGGTCACCACGGCGTTCAGGAGAAAAAGCTTATCCACTCCCTGCATCGCCTGTTCCACGGAAACCGGATCAAGCAGGTCGCCGATCGCCACCTCTACAGCAGCAGGTAACTTGTCAGGCTCGGGTTGCTTGCGGGCGATCACCCTTACCTCTGCACCGCGCTGGACCAACTGATTGACCACTTCACCTCCTACATTGCCGGTACCGCCAGTTACCAGAATTTTCATGTTCGTCTCCTTCATTCCCATAGAAGACGCTTTTCGAGGGCTTGCCGACCCATTCATGGATGCAATCCTGTGTTGCATCAGCGCAATACACGATAGACTCGACCAGTGGACGTGCCCGACCTCAACGATGTGCGCACCTTCGTACTGATTGCCCAGGCCGGCACGCTCACGGCAGCCGCGAAAGAGCTAAGCCTGCCGACCTCGACGGTAAGCCGTTCGTTAACTCGCTTGGAAAAACACCTGGATGTACTGCTGGTGCAGCGGAGTCCTCGAGGCCTTTCGCTCACCGACTTTGGCCGCGAGTATCTGCAAATCTGCAGACGCGCGCTGCGCACGTTGAAGGATGGCGGCGACCTGTTGGATAGCCATCGCGTGCGCCCGAGCGGCTTGCTCAAGGTGGCGTGTCCGATGACCATGGCGCGCGATGTCCTGGCGCCCTTGATGAAGATGTTCCTGAGCCGTTATCCGGAGTTGCGGGTCGAGATCGAACCCTATTCGTCGGGCTGGGACCAGGAGCCGCGGGAAGACGTCGATATTTTTTTCAAAGTAAGAGCGCCCAGAGACTCCATCCGCAGAGTGCGGCCCTATCCGGGGGTTGTCCGGGGTTTGTACGCGCATCACTCGTATATTGCGGCCTCGGGTATGCCAACCACTCCGGAAGACCTGCCTGCTCACTCCTGTATTGGATCCGGGATATGGAAGCTGAGCCGAGGTCAAAAGATCGCGACTCCGAACATCCTGTTCAAGGTCGCGGTCAGCGATCCTAACGTCCACCTGAAGCTGGTCATGGACGGAGTAGGGATCGCGGTCCTGCCGGTTTACATGGCGAAGAGACCCGAAGCCCGCAGTCAACTCGTGCCGGTTTTGCCGCTGTGGGCGCCTAAGCCGATCACGTTGTGTGCACTCTTCTCCGGGCCTTCGCGCCTTACTCCCAAGGTTCAGGTGCTGCTTGATTTCCTGGGAGAGTACCTGGGAACCGATCGAGACCCGCGCCTCGTCGAGACGCGGGCCAAGGGAAACTTTACCGACGCGAAGCTTCCGGCAACCGCGGGCCTCTGATGCGCGCTCAGCCTTCTTTCAGGAGTTCCGTTCGGTAGCGTGGCGTGATTTCCTGGGCCTTCTTGAAAAAGGCCGCCTGGTCTTCGGCGCTGGGTTGCGGAGGAGGAGTGGTTCGAGTGGCAACCTTCACTCCAAGTTCCAAAAAGAATTTGTCGTTGCCTGCCGGCGCGCAGATGCAAAGAAGACGCGCGGGGACGGAAGCCACGTTGTGAAAATAATGGGGAGCGTTGGCGGGAATGTTAATGGTCTCGCCCGCCTTCACGGTAGTTTTCTGGCCACGAAAGGTGGCCTCTATTTCGCCCTCCTGGACGACGAACGTCTCTTCGAAGTCATGTCGGTGCAGCCCGGGGCCGCCTCCCGGTGGCACATGCATGTCGATGATGCAGAAGCGCCCGTTCGTCTGATCTCCCGAAACCGTGATGGTGTAGGTATCGCCCACCATGCCGATGTGGGGCAGAGACGGATCCGTATTCGGCCGGGAATAGGTGAGGCTTCGCTTGAGATCGTCGGGAGGAAGGGGCGGATAACTCGCAGTGCTCTCTGACATCGTCGTTCTCCTACCGCTTAGGATGCTTCGACTCAGACTAAACGGTGAAACGAACCTGGGTGAGTTTTTCCGTCTCGCGCCAAAGCTGCGTGGCCAGATTCAGATCGTTGGCTGCGGGTGTGATTTTCGCTGGGACAGGGTGGCCCTTGAGCTCCTGGAACCCATTGGGCCCGTAGTATCCGCCAGGAAGCCCATCGGGCGCGGTCGCCGCAAAAAGCGTCGGCAATGCACCGTGGGCGGCGTCTTGCGATGCGAACGGTTTGAGCACCGCCGACACGATGCGGAGACTCAGCGGCGAGGCGCCGGCGGGGCCGCTGGTCTGCAGATTCGTGATGGCGTAACCGGGGTGCGCCCCGACGCTAAGAACCGGTGAGCCAGCGGCGGTCAGGCGACGTTGCAGTTCCTGCTGAAATATGAGGTCGGCGAGCTTCGACTGCGAGTAGGCGCCAAACATCGGCTTGTACTGCCGCTCCGACTGCAGGTTGTCAAACTCAATTTTGGCCTGGTTTGCCACCGCGCTTGCAACCGTAACAATCCGTGTTTCCTTTTGCTGTTTCAGGTGCGGGTAGAGCAGCGCGGTGAGAAGAAATGGGCCAAGATAATTGGTGGCGAACTGGCGCTCATACCCATCGACGGTGAGCTCGCGCTGCGGCACCGCCATCACACCAGCGTTGTTAATCAGCAGGTCAAGGGACTGGCCGGGGAAGTTCTGAGAAACAAACGCGGCAAAGACGCGCACACTGGCCAGGGAGGCGAGATCGAGGATGCCGGCGATCACTGCAGCACCCGGAACCTCGCGGCGGATGCGGTCTATGGCGTCGTTCGCCTTCTCGGGGCTGCGAGCGGGGAGTATGACCTCGGCGCCGCGCCGGGCAAGTTCGAGCGCGGCTTCAAAACCGATGCCCGAGTTTGCGCCGGTGATCAGAACGCGGCGGCCACGCTGCGAAGGAATGTCGTTGGCTGTGAATTTCGACTTGGTGTTCGTCTGCATAGTTGCAGTATGCTGCCGATAGTATCCAATGGCAATAAGGCACCTTTTTGGCGTGTACTTACCTTGAGGTAACCAATGAAGCAGAAAATCGACTGGGCGGAAGCCAATGCCGCGTGTGAAGCGCTGAGCGAAGGCGAAGACTCCTTAACCCGCGACATCGTGACCCGGCTGGCGGAAAAGTGGACGCTTTGGGCCATGGCCGAGCTTGCGGAGGCGGAGAAGCCGATGCGATTTTCGCGGCTAATGGATCGGGTGGAAGGCATCAGCCAGAAATCGCTGACCAAGGTCCTGCGGCAACTGGAACGCGACGGGCTGGTGACCCGGGTGGTGTTTGCCGAGGTCCCTCCGCGGGTCGAGTATGCCATTACCGACCTCGCACTGGAACTGCTTGAGGTCGTCCATCCGCTATGGAGATGGGCGTCCATCAACGTGGCGCGCTTTCAGGTGGCACAGGCGGAGTACGACGCACAGCATACAACGAAGGTTCTGAGCCAGCCGAAGTAAAGCCGCAGATCCTACCGTCGGGTGACGGCCTCGCCGCTAACCGATTTGCGTCCCGGTTGTAGATCGGCTTCCTGGGCTTTGTAATGGTGGCCGGCGTTGACACACTATTTTTGGATTGGCGTCTTAGGAGGCATTGGCTTGTGGCTGATGCGGTAGCGAGGTTTACTATGGTTTTTTACAAAACTCTGGCCATTTTCTTTCTCGATTCGACCGTCATCGCACTGCAACCGGTGATTTTAGCCCTGCGGATCTGACGCAGGCGTGAGACTCATTGCGGGCCCCAAGGGAGGGAGGCAAAAGCGGTTTGAATAAGGGTTCGGATCCTCTCATACAGAAGATCGGCAAATACGTAGTGATCGACGTGATCGGCTCGGGAGGGATGGGCATCGTCTATCGCGCGCATGACCCTGCGCTCAATCGGACGGTTGCGATCAAGATGCTGAAGCGGGCGGAGGCAACCGCTAACCAGCAGCACCAGTTGGAGCAGTTCTTCAACCGGGAGCTACGTGCCACCGCCAGCCTGCAACACAGAAACATCGTCACCGTGTACGAGAGCGGAGAGCAGGACGGAAATCCCTACCTGGTGATGGAATGCCTGGATGGCGAGCCGGTGTCGCGCGTGATTGCAGAACGCCGCACCATGCCGATTGTCGACAAGCTGGAACTGTTTGTGCAGGTGTGCGATGGGTTGCAACATGCCCACGATCGAAAGCCCCAGGTCATCCATCGTGACATCAAGCCTGCCAACGTCATCCTATTGCGCGACGGGACCGCGAAAATAGTCGATTTCGGCATCGCCAGGGTGGTTGGCGTCGAGACCTCGACGCTGCAGACCGGCCAACTTCTGGGCAGCTTGTCTTACCTGTCTCCGGAGCAAATCAACTCCGTTCCCATCGACGCCCGCACCGACATTTTTTCGGCAGGCGTCATGCTCTATGAACTACTGACCTATTCGCTGCCCTTCAAGGGCAATGAGCCGGCGGCCATCTTTGTCAAAATTCTGCGCGAAGATCCGGCCCCACTCACAACCTATCTCAGCGACGTTCCCCCAGAACTGCAGGCCTGCGTGAGCCGTGCGCTCGCCAAAAAGACGCACGAACGATATCAGACGGCCGAGGAACTTGGCTTCGATCTGCTGCAGATCCAAAAGAAGATCAAGCAGGGGATGGCTGCTGACTTCATGCAGAGAGCCGAGTCGGCGCAGCAACGCGGCGAGCTGGAACGAGTGAAGCAGCACCTGCAGGAGATTCTTCGCCTCGACCGCCACCATGACCAGGCGAATCGGATGCTGGCGGAAGTGCGTAAGGCGATCCAGGAGCAACAGCGGTCCTCGCAAATCGTGCAAATGCGCTCGCAGGCCCAGGTAGCGCTGGCCGGTCAACAATACGAGGAAGCGCTGGCCTGCGCCGAACAAGCCCTGCAACTCGATCCCGCCGACCAGGCTTCGGTGGCACTCCGTGAAGAAATTCAAGGCGCTATTTCTCTGGGAAAGACGGTCCGCGACTCGCTGCGCCGCGCGGAATCGGCTCTGTATGCCGGCGATTTCGATGAGGCGAGAGAGGCCGTGGGCGCTGCCCTTCGCCTGGACGCCAACAGTGCCGAAGCAAGAGCCCTGGCGGAGATCATCGACAAAGAGTTGTCGGAGCGGTCGCGCCGGCTCCAGGTGCAGGGCTTGGTGGACAGCGCCCGCCAGGGCATTGCCCAGCGTATGTTTGGGGACGCCATCGAGTCGTTGCGGAAAGCCGAGCAGTTGGATCCCTCCGACTCGAATGTGCGCGAATTGCTGCAATGGGCCAACCGCGGCCAGGACCAGGAACAGCGCCGTAAAGATCTCATCAGTTTGACCGACGAGATTCATGGCGCGCTGCGCGCGGAAGACTTTTCGTCGGCGTACACCATCTGCGAAGTCGGGCTGGGGAGTTTTCCCAACGAACCTACCCTGCTGCGCCTCAAGTCGATCGCCGAGAAACAGAGAGAGATCGCGGAGCGGCGACGCTTTGTGCAAGACCAGAGCCTGGCCGCGAAGGAACTGCTGGATCGCAGCGAGTTCAGTGAGGCCATCAAGTTGCTCCAGGGCGCTTTGCAAAAGCTTCCCGCCGAGCCGAATCTGGAAGCCCTGCTGTCGCTAGCGCGGACCGAGTCCGAACGGCAAACTGAGGACCTGGAATCTCAGGCTGCAAGAGAAGCTTCGGAGCGCGCCATGCTCCAGGCCCAGACAGCCCAACGCCAGGCGGCGGCACTGCGCAAGGCATTGGACGAACGGGATACCGTCGGTCACCTGGAGGATCTCGCTTCGCAACTGAGACAGATCCGGATGAGCCTCCCGCCCGAGGAGCCGGCCCGCAGGTCGCTCGATCCCTTACTGGAGGAGGTTCGTGCCCGGCAGTTATCGACCGAGCAAGCGTCGGCCGAACTGAAGGACCTTCGGAAGACGGTCGAGGAGTCGTTCGACCCGGCCACCGCGGCGCGTGCAAGAACGCGCTTGCAGGAAGTGAGGGCGGAGTTTCCTCACGAACGAAGGATTCACGAAGCCTGCGAAGAAGTGGAAAAGGCTCTCGCTGTCCATGCGCTGGAGCACGAGCGCATCATTGCGGAACTCAGCCGGATCGCGGAGTCCGTGAAGGAAGTGCGGCTCAGCGAATCGACCGCCCTGCTGCAGCGCTCGGCACAACTCTCGGCTCCGTTCTCGATGGAACCGCAGGTTGGCGCGCTGATCCAACAAATCGAGTACGAGGTAAACCGCCGTCTCGCGCAGCGGCAATCGCTTGTCGGGGAATTGGATCAGTTGGAAGGCGCGTCATCCCGGGCGCGGTCGATCGCGGGACTTTCACAACTCGTCAATAACGCTCATTCTGTTGCCTCCTCGACCGCGGGCGAACCGGAAGTGATGGCCGCTCTCAACCGGGTGAAATCGGCAGCCGAGGCTCGGCGCCAGACCATCGCGCGGCTGCAGAGTGAGGTAAACCAGGCCGCGAACAGCGCCACCAAGGCGGTGAGTATCGGGGACGCGGAGCAACACCTGGCGGAAGCGCGCCGCCGTGCCTCCGCGTACCCCGAACTCGATGACCTGCAGGAAATTATCGGCCGCCTTTCGGCGCAGATTCACGGCCGCCGGATTGAACACGACCTTGTTTGCCAGGAGATGAGTTCGCTGAACGCATCCGTCAGCCAGGCCCTTACCCCAGCGGAGCTGGACCAGATCCGGCAGCATGCGGTCCAGATCCGGGACAAGCATGCCGCGGATCAAACCATCGTGGCTCTCTATGAGGGCGTGGAAACAGAGGTCCGTTCGGCTCGCGCCAGGTTACTGCAGAGCGAGTTGCAAAAACTGCCGGTCGACCCGGACGCAGAGTCCGCCGTGGCGCAGCTTGGTAGTACAGACGCAGCGTCCCTGGTGAAGAAACTGCATGAGTTAATCAAGAGCTTCCCGGAAAGCGTGGAACTCCGTGGGATGCTTCTGCGGGCGGAGAATAGTTTGCAGCGCGCGGAGCGAGCCCGCAGTGAGGCGGCGGCGCGCGCTTCGGCCATGGATCTCGAGATCAAGGCCACGACCCGGCTGCTGGCATCAGGGCAAGCCGTAAAGGCGTTGAGCGCGCTCGAAGAAGCTACGGCAAAGTATCCGGAAAGCGAACAGCTACCGTTGCTTTTGCAGCAGTGCAGACAGCAGATTGAAGTACAAGAGGAAGCCAACCGTGTGGCGGCCGCGCACAAGGCGGCAATGCTGGCGGCGATCGAGAAGGGAAACGATCTTCTCAAGAACCACCGCTACGTCGAGGCCGTAGCCTTGCTCGAAGTGGCTCGCCAACAGTGGCCGGCAGAGAAGCAACTCGAGAGACTGCTGTCGACAGCGCAAAAATCGGTCGAGCGGCAAACCGCCGAACAGCACAAGCTCGAACAACGTCAACTCCAGATAGCGCAGCGTCCAGCAGCAAAACCGCGACAACGGCTGGTGATGTTCACCGTCTTCGCATGCTTGCTGCTGGCAGCGCTGGGTCTGCTGGCTCGCTTCCTTACCCGGCCGCATCACTCGGTGCTGACGGTAGAGAGCATTCCATCCGGCGCCAATATCGAGGTCGATGGCCAAACGTGCGCCGCGACCCCGCACTGCAGCTTCAAGCTCTCGCCGGGGGCAACCTATACCGTAAAAGCGGACCTGAAGGGGTACGTTTCCGGCAGCCAGTCCGTTGCTCTCAGCGGCGACGAGGCAATCTCGATCGAGCTTGCGCCGGAACCGCCTGCGCAACCGGTGGTTCCTCCTGCTCCCGTTCGGGCCCCGGTGATGGCGCGGCTGGTACTCAAGGGATTGCACTTGGGGGACCAATTGTTTGTCGACGACATTCCTTCCGCGGCGATTGGATCGCCGGGCACCTGGGAGCTGACACCTGGCGCGCATCGCCTGCGGCTGATGGCCGGCCATCAATCACTGCTCACAGAGCCACGGCAGTTCAAAGCCGATGCCACCGTGGTCCTGAAGCGTAGCGACTTCAAAGAGCCCACTCCGGCGACATCCGAAGAGCAGACGGCCTGGAACCGTATCCAGAACACGGCAGATTCGGCCGCATTGGAAGACTTCGTCCGGCGTTATCCAAATTCCGCATTCCGCCTTCTCGCGGAGGCTAAGATCGAGGAACTGTCGTGGGCGAAAGCGCGCAGCAGTGGTAGCCTGCGAGCCTTCCAGGAATACGCAACGAAGTATGCGTCCCCACCCGGTCCGCACCTTGCGGCGGCACAAGGGGAGATCGCCCGTCTGCAGTGGGAGGCGATCCAGAACACGACCGATCCCGCGCAGGTCAAACGGTTTCTCGATCAAACGCCAAGCGGTCCGTATCATGACCGCGCGCTGGCGCTGCTCGATGACCTTAGCTGGAAAGAAACTGCACGTAAGGGAGATGCCGGCAGTGTGAAAAGCTACCTGACCAGCTATCCCGCAGGGAGACATAGAGAGGAAGCGACCGCCCAGCTTGCCAGGCTCGTCCCGCCGCCGGTGGCGGCTCCAGCTCCCCAGGTGCCTGCGCCTCTTCTCCCGGTTGCGCCGCTCATCGCGAAGGCTCCGGACACGACCGACGATCTCAACGCGATTCGCGCTGTCCTCGAACGCTACAAATCCGCTTATGACAACAGGGATCTGGCCAAACTGCAGGAGCTTTGGCCGGACATGAGTCCGAAACAGGTAAGTGGGTTACGCACCGCGTTTCGGGATGCCGGCAAGGTGACGTTAACCTACAACATCACTAAGGGTCCAGAATTAGCGGGCAACGTGGCCATGGTCGGCTTTGACCAACAAATCATCATCACCAATGCAGCGGCAAAATCGAAGGTGACGATGACTTTGCGGAAGGACGCTGCCCAAGGGGGCACCTGGCACATCACGTCGATCCGCTGATTGCACTCAGAAGGTGTACGACACCCCGATTAATGGCGAGGGCTTGAAGTGCAGACCGGGATCGTTCAAACGGAACAGAACATTCCCTGTAACCAGCAGCCTGGCAATCGGCCTCACTTTGGCGCCGACGGAGAAATTCGATTGGTTGACTGTGGAGACGAAGGTGTTGAGGTTCTCGTGGGTGTTGCCCTTGTAGTCGGTGAAGGTCGATGTTTCGACGCGGGATGCGTTCAAGAGGGAGGTGCCGATGTAATCGGCAGAAACCCCCAGCCACCGGCGCACGGAAGCGTCGGCACCGGCGGAATACGTGAACACATCCGGCAATTTCGCCTTGGTCACTGGCTGGGATGTGACGTTGCCGGCCAGAACCGAATTGCCATTCCCTTCGAAACCCGCGCTGGCATGGGGAGACACTCTTGCCGAATAAGAATAAATGGCAAAGGGCCGTAGACCCCAGGTCCCTGAACCCAGGAACTTATAGGCGTCCCCAGTAGGAAGACGAAGGTCCATACCAACCGCGACTGCCGACTTCTCCTTTGAATCACGCCACGCGACATACTTGCCGCGAAGCCTCAGGTCGCCAAGGCCGAGTGCGGAATCGCTATTGGTTAAAATCGCGTTGAAGGGGCTGATGTAGGTTTCACGGGGATTATCGGTGATCGGCGCAAAGGTGTGGTTCACGGGAGGCGGCTCAAAATTGTAAATCGTGGCGTTTGAGCTCATCCCCACGCGGACGTCCACCACCGGCAGAGCAAGCGATACATCCAGTCGATCCGTCACGCCATACGTGCCCACCATAGTTACCTGATGGACCTTGATATCGATTCGGTTTTGCGTGGCAACGATGTCGTTGGTGTAGATCGGCTCACCGTTCATGCAGGGTGTGGTGGGGATCATGGTGCAGATTGTCGGTTCCGCCTCATGGGTGAAGACTGCCCCAAACGATTTCAGATCGATACCATCCGCCTTGTCGAAATCGAAATATTCGTAGCTCGCGCCCACGAAAATCCGGCGCTTGCCGAGGGTTTCAGCACGGTCTGCCAGCACGGGCCCAAAGCTGGTCGCCTCCTGCATGACGCCGTTGGCGAAAATGAACCCTGACACCGGGGAGGCGAGCGGCACCTGGCTAAGCTGCACGCCGATCTCTGCATTGATGGGACCAAAGCTATTGATGCTCGATGCCTGGAAATGTACCTCGTGGAACTTGGTAGAGGTGAGGGGGCCACCGTTATCGGTGCCTACCAGGCCTCCGGGGCCGTAAACCTGGGGCACGATGCAGACCAGGTCCGACGACCGCTTGGCGGCAGACCCCTGAATCTCTTGGGTGGGGCAAGGGCTCTGAGCGAAGCCCTGAGCGGACAAAGCAGTTAGCAAGAAAACAAAAACGACCGTAAGACGCGACATCCGGGTTTCTCCATGCTGAATTCGGGCCCATCGACAAGCTGTTTCGTCGCTATGTAGTGAATCGTACGGGGGGCCCGTAACAGAAGATTGCGGATTAAGTCCCAGGGGCAGGAAAGAATCTATCGCGTGTGGCCGGCGCTCCCGATGGCAATCGCAGCCTGAGTGCCAACAGGTGTTGCGTGAAACATAGCATACCGGGTGGCACCGGCTACCCGAAGAGTGGCGCCAGGCACTCTATTACAGGAAAAATTCAGGACGAAAAGCCGGGCTTGCCCGGGGCATTCCGAGCCAGCGATACGCTAAGGGCTTTTATTTGAGCGAGGTTCGCTAATCTCAGGGCTATCGAGGGAGGGCCATTCGGGAGTCGAGCAGGATCACTTTCCGATGACGAGTATCTGGAAGGAATTTGGGATCATCGGCGGCCGAGGGCCGCGCATCCAGGCTGGCGCACCAGCGGGTACAGGTGGGGCCGTAGCCGGGGGCGGTGTGGTGGGTACGGGGCCATACTCCGCGGTGATGGAAAAAAGTTGGTTGGTCTTGGTATCCAGGGTCAGCACCTTGGCTCGGGCGGGTGTGGGAACGGTTTGCTCAACGGTGAAGCTGGTCGGCGAATTCTCCTGCACGACGGTGAAGGTCCCGTCGCCCTGCGAGCTGAAAGCCTCCATGGTCGCCGGGTTGAAGGTGGCGCCGTCCGACCCATTGCCAATCGGCAGATCGTTGATGATGTGCCCGTCGGTAGCCGACAGAATGATCATGTTCTTGTTGTCTCGGCAGGCAGCAAAGAGAATGTTGTTCTTTACGTCCAGCGCCAAACCGGCGCATCCTCCCCCTTTACTCGAAACATCGTACGTGCCGGTCATCTTCATGGTGTTTGCATCAACCACCGCAATGGCGGACTTGTCCTCGATGTCGACATAGATCTTGCCGTGGCCGTCGGTGGCGGCCTGTTCCGGCGCGCCGCCGATATCGATGGTGCCAAGGATCGCACCGTCCTTATCGTCGAGCACGGTGATATTCGGCTCTGAGTGGCTCAAGACGTAAAAGTGGTGATTGTAAGCGTCGTTCAGGTACCCGTCTGGATTACCCTGCACATCGATTTTCTTGAGGATGGCAAAGGTCCGGGAATCGAACATGGTGACCGGCTTCGAGGTGGCGAAGCCGTGTCCGGTAGCGGTATCGACCGCCCCGCCGTGCGCGCTTACGCCGGGGATATCTCCCACCTGGGCGAGCGTGTCCAGGTTATAGACGCCAATATGGCCAGCGGGCCCAGACCGGGCGACGTAGAGGTTACGACCGTCGGAGTCGGCAGTGACGTAATCGAATCCGCCATCACCACCCACCAGCTGAATCTTGAGGACCTTGTAGGGGCCGCTCTCCTGAGCGCCGGCAAGCCCCGCGAAGCAAAGCACCGCTAGAATTGCACCGACAAACGCCTTGCATGACATGGTCGTATCTCCGATCACTTCCGCTTCTGGTGCAGAATGAGGATACACACGTCAACCTGAAGGCTAGCTTAAGGAGAACCGGTGTCCAGCGCCGCGGAGCAGTCCTGACCCTGGTTTCAGCCGCCGTCGATGTTCGCATCAGTAGCCGGGCGCGCTTCCACGCGTCGAATAGAGGGGCTATTCGACGCATAATAGGCGTGGAATAGACTAGCAGGTGCGTCGATTAGGGGTCACAATCTGCGCACAAGATGCGTAGGTTATATATCCACCAGTCGCCTGCCTGGCCCCGGTTTCGCTGGGAGCAACCACGCCTGTCTGAGCGTTTGATCGCGGTGCGCCACCGCCAAGGACGTCTGACCGGACGTATGGAGGCGCTCGGCTTTCCTCTGCGAACCGAAGCCGTTCTGCAATCCCTGATCGAGGAGGTTCTTAAATCGAGCGAGATTGAAGGGGAAATGCTCGACCGGGATCAGGTCCGGTCGTCTATTGCGAGCCGCTTGGGCATCGACATCGGCGGACTGACAGCGGTCGACCGCAACGTGGAAGGGGCGGTCGAAATGATGCTGGACGCTACCCAGCGTTACGCAATGCCTTTAACCGTTGCAAGGCTCTTCTCCTTGCACGCAGCCCTGTTTCCAACCGGGCGCAGCGGGATGCAGAAAATCAGGGCCGGCGCCTGGCGGGACGATAAATCCGGCCCCATGCAGGTCGTCTCCGGCGCAGTGGGCAAAGAACGGGTTCATTATGAAGCACCGGCGGCGAAACGGCTGGGGCGAGAAATGCGCACATTCCTGGCGTGGGTCAACAAGAACGACGGAACCGACATGGTTCTGAAGGCGGGCATCGCTCATCTTTGGTTTGTCACCATCCATCCCTTCGGCGACGGGAAACGGACGCATGGCGCGCGCCATTGCGGACATGATGTTGGCGCGCTCCGAACAAACGGCACAACGTTTTTACAGCATGTCGGCGCAGATCCACCAGGAACGGTCGCAATATTGCGACATTCTGGAGGCGACGCAGAAGGGCGATCTCGAAATTAAGGTTTGGCTGGAATGGTTCCTTGACTGTCTCGGGCGCGCGTTCGAACGATCCGAAACTACCATGGCGACAGTTCTCGCCAAGGCGCGTTTCTGGACCAGGCACGGCGAAGCGGCTTTCAACGATCGCCAGCGCAGAATCGTCACGCAGCTTCTGGATGGATTTGAGGGCAAGCTGACATCGTCCAAATGGGCGAAGCTCGCGAAGTGCTCGCATGACACCGCCTTGCGCGATATCGAAGATCTGGTTCGCAAAGGCGTTCTGAGGAAAGATGCGGCCGGAGGGCGGAGCACGTCGTATTCTCTGCTGGATGCCAGGGGACAATGAGTTGAAAGCAACACCGATTTGTAACTCCCGGCCTTCCAGCGAAAGGCATAACCGCTGTCGACACGAATCGCGGTGCCCGTCGAAGTCGAACCTCAAGACGCGCGATGCTGGGTCCAATGCCGCCATTTCCACCAGTTACCACCGCGATTTGACCGGTCAGGTCGAAGAGTACCGGCATCTTCGTCAATGATTCACCTCTTTGAGCTCATGTTCATTAAGCGCAGGCTGACGATATGCGACCATGTGCTCCGTCCCGGGATGCCTGCCAAGCTTCCACGGCATCCAATCAATCATGTCTGATGCAACCCTACGCATTTGCAGAACACCCTGGAAGGGCCAGCTGGTACTCGCTTGCCGCAAATGCCAAAACAAATTGAAGCATGACGCAAAGAAAACGAAATTGGCGAAGCTGAGCAAACAACTGCGAAAGCTCGCCCGGTGCGATGAACGAACACCACCCTTTCACATTGTGGACGTCCCGTGCCTGAATCTGTGTCCCAAAGGTGGAGTCACTGTCTGCACCGAGCACCAGCTCATGCGGAATGAGTGCTCGATTGTCCGTAGCAAGAGCGACTTACGTCAACTTCTCGAGCAATTGCAGCAACATCCTTAAGACGCTGCCCCAACCTTACGCCGCTTGCGAATGAGGTCAAGGAAGGAATCGACCGCCGGATTGCTGTGTTCCACTGACCAGGCGACTACCAGGTCGACTGAGGCCCCGCTATCGGTCAGGAGAACAAAAACGACCGCGTCGCTCCCAAGCGATCTGGAGCCCTGGGGTAGAATGGCAACCCCTTCCCCGGCTTCGACCAGCGTGATCACCCCGGAGGACACCGTGGCGGTTGCACCTATGCGTAGAGTAATGTCCGCCTGCGCGCACAGGGTGATCACTTTATCGAAGACAACCGGCGAGTTCTTTCGATCGTTGAGCACAAACGAATCTTCTGCCAGCTCACGGATGGCGATACTCCGTTTCTTTGCCAGCCGATGCGTCACCGGTAAGACTGCATACAAGGGCTCTGTCTGCAGGTGTTCGGAACGCAGCAGGGAGGCTTCTGCCGCAGCCAACGACCGCGTAAAGCCGATATCGATCGTCCCCGCGATCAGAGCGCGTTGCTGCATCGCCGGCGGCATTTCGTTCAGCGAGACCTGGACATCGCGAAAGCGGCGCCGGAATTCACGGATAATCCTGGGGAAAAAGCTTCCCGTCCCACCCACAAAAAAACCGATCGTCAGGGTACCGATCTCTCCATGTTGCGATTTGTGCGCGTTGCTCACGGCCCGATCCGCCAGCACGAGCACGGACTTTGCGTCCTCCAGAAACTGCTCCCCGGGAACGGTAAGGCGGATCTGACGGTGCTGCCGATCGAACAGCGCCAGCCCCAATTCCGATTCCAGGTCGGCTATCTGCTCGCTAATCGCTGATTGAGAGACGTTCAAAGCCAGCGCAGCCCGTCCGAAGCCGTGGTTTTCAGCCACGGAAATGAAGTAGCGCAGGTGCCTTAATTCCACGCAACGATCTTATCGCGATTTAATCCATCTGTTTTTCCGATGATTTCCAGCGGAATAAAGTGCGAATCGCACGGCTATAGGTATGAGTCAATAGAAGGACTGGTTTTTCCGATGGGAGGCATTTGCCGACGTGTGGATTGTTAAGCTGGCGCTCAATCGCCCTTATACATTTATCATCCTGGCCTTGCTTATCCTGCTGATGAGCCCGGTGGTGATTCTGCGCACTCCCACCGATATTTTCCCCGATATCAATATCCCGGTGGTGGCGATCGCCTGGCAATATACAGGGCTGAATCCAGAGGAGATGGAAGGCCGCCTGACCACTCCCTATGAAAAGGCCTTGACGACGCTGGTCGACAACATTGAACACACGGAATCCACGTCGTACAACGGCGTATCCGTAGTCAAGGTCTTTCTGCAACCGGGTGCGAGCCTGGACACTGCCAACGCGCAGGTAACGGCAGCGTCGCAATACCTGCTTCGCCAGTTGCCCGCAGGTGTACTACCGCCTGAGATCATCGACTTCAGCGCGTCGAGCGTGCCGATTCTGCAACTGGGAGTTTCGGGAAAAGGCCTCGATGAACAGCAGCTTGCGGATTTGAGCATGAATTCGCTTCGCCCCCCGCTGGTGACGGTTCCCGGGGCCGTGGTTCCCTATCCCTATGGCGGCAAGCAGCCGCAAATAACGGTCAGCATGGACCAGGCGCGGATGCAGTCGAAGGGAATCTCCCCCGGCGATGTGCTGAACGCGATGAATGCGCAGAACGTTGTCATGCCCTCCGGCACCGCTAAGATCGGCAGCAATGAGTACGACGTGCGCACCAACGCTGCCCCCCGCACGCTCGACGACCTGAGCATGATGCCAATCAAGCAAGTGAACGGCGCTGTCGTTTACTTACGCGATGTGGCCACGGTGAGCAATGGCTCCGCGTTTCAGACCAACATCGTGCGCCAGGATGGACGGCGCGGGGTATTGATCAGCGTGTTAAAGGCGGGCAGCGCCTCCACCCTCAGCGTTGTGGAGGGCATTCGTGAATTGCTTCCCCGGGTAGCGCAGACGGTACCGCCGGAGTTGAAGGTGACTCCGCTGGGCGACCAGAGCATATTTGTACGCGCTGCTGTTTCCGGTGTGATCCGTGAGGCTGTCATTGCGGCTGCCCTTACCGGGCTGATGATCCTGCTCTTTTTGGGCAGCTGGCGTTCGACTCTCATCATCGCGGTATCGATTCCCTTGTCGATTCTCTCCTCGGTGATTGTCCTGAGCCTGCTGGGCGAAACCATCAATACCATGACCCTGGGCGGATTGGCGCTCGCCGTCGGCATTCTGGTCGACGATGCCACGGTCACCATTGAGAACATCGAACGATTTCTGGAGAATGGCTACGAGTTGCAAGAGGCGATTCTCGACGGCGCGGCCCAAATCGCGGTGCCGGCACTCGTCTCCACTTTGTGTATCTGTATCGTTTTTCTCCCCATGTTCTTTCTCCAGGGCGTAGCACGCTTTTTATTCGCGCCGCTGGCCGAGGCGGTCATGTTCGCCATGATCGCCTCCTACATTCTTTCCCGAACCCTGGTCCCAACGCTGGCCATGTACCTGCTTCGGGCCAAGGATCACGGGCCCACACGCAATCCCTTCATTCGATTCCAACGGGGCTTCGAGAATCAATTTGAGCGGGTGCGGGCAGCCTACCAGGTCTTGCTGATGCGGTTGGTGTTCGCGCGCAAACTCTTCATCCCCGCCTTCCTGGGAGCGTGCGGGTGCGCCTTCCTGCTGGTTCCTTTTCTGGGGCAGGACTTCTTTCCCAACACCGATTCGGGCCAGTTCATTCTCCATATGCGCGGCAAGACCGGACTACGGATTGAAGAAACCGCGCGGCTGGCGGACCAGGTAGAGGCGTCCATTCGCCAGACCATCCCGGCGAAGGAAGTCAACAACATCCTCGATAACCTGGGCATGCCCTACAGCCCGATGAACACCATGCATAGCACCTCAGGCATTATCGGATCGGCGGATGGCGATGTGATGGTGACACTGAATGAAGATCATCATCCCACCGCAGCCTATGTCCACGAGTTGCGGAGGAAGTTGCCGCTGGAGTTTCCCGGAACCACGTTTTATTTTCTGCCTGCGGATATCACCACCCAGATCCTGAATTTTGGCCTACCGGCGCCGATCGATATCCAGCTGCAGAGCAACGATGTCAACGCCAGCACGCAGCAGGCGAACGCCATGCTGCAGCAGTTGCGGCAGGTTCCGGGCCTGGTGGATCTGCGCATTCAGCAACCGATGGATTATCCGACGCTCGATGTCCAGTTGGATCGCACCAAGGCGCAACAGGGCGGGTATACGACGCGCGACGTCGCGCAAAGCATGCTGACCAGCCTGAGCAGCAGCTTTCAGATCACGCCGATGTTCTTTCTGAATTTCAAGAACGGTGTCGATTACAACCTGGTCGCACAGACTCCGCAGTACCGCATGGATACGCTGCAGGATATTCAGAACATCCCGGTGAACTCCTCGATGACTGCGCCGCGCGCCACCCCCGAGGTGCTAAGCGATCTGACAACAATCAAGCGCGGACAGGAGATGGCGGTAGTGTCGCACTACAACATCCGCCGTGTGGTTGATATTTACGGAGCGGTGCAGGGGCGCGACCTCGGGGCAGTCGCGAAGGATGTGGAGGCGATTGTGCATCAGCACCAGAAGCAGTTGCCGCGCGGTATGTTCGTCTCCGTGCGCGGCCAGGTGCAAACGATGCGTAGCTCCTACATCGCTTTGTTGGGGGGCCTCGTCTTCGCGATCGTACTGGTCTACATGTTGATCGTGGTGAATTTTCAATCATGGCTCGATCCCTTCATCATCATCACCGCTCTGCCGGCGGCTTTGGCGGGCATTGTGATCTTTCTCTTTCTTACCCACACCACATTGAGTGTGCCGGCGTTGATGGGCGCCATCATGTGCATGGGGGTGGCGACGGCGAATAGCATCCTGGTGGTTTCCTTTGCCAAGATCCGGCTGGCGGAGCACAGCGATGCGATTCTGGCCGCGATTGAAGCCGGCGCGACGCGTTTCCGGCCGGTATGCATGACAGCCATTGCGATGATCATCGGCATGGTGCCGATGGCGCTTGGCCTGGGCGATGGCGGCGAGCAGAATGCGCCGCTTGGCAGGGCGGTGATCGGCGGCCTGCTCTGTGCCACGGTCGCTACCCTGGTATTTGTGCCTGCAGTGTTTGCTCTGCTGCATGGTTTCGGCAAGGGCAAGACAACCGCCACGCAACCGGCCACTCAAACGCAGCACGCTTAGAGGGAGAAAGACCATGAATGTTACCGATACCAAGCCGAGTGCGGAAGAACATACCGCGCCACCCGTCGTTCTCGACCCAAGCCGGAAGCTGGGCCGCGGCCCGATCCTGGGGTTGATCGTGGTAGGTTTGCTCCTCGGCGTAGCCATCCTGGTGGGCATTCACTCTCGCGTGCACGCGGAAGAGGAGCTCAAGACCGAGACCCAGCAGGACTCCGTGGCGGCGGTCGCAGTCACCACCGCCAGCCGCGGGGCGGATGCACTCGAGATCACCCTTCCTGCCGACACCCAGGCGTTTATCGATACGCCGATCTACGCACGCACCAGCGGATACCTGCGTCATTGGTATGCCGATATCGGAGCGCATGTGCACCAGGGAGAAGTGCTGGCGTTGATTGAAACTCCGGAACTCGACCAGCAGGTGCAACAGGCGCAGTCCGATCTCTTGACAGCGCAGGCCAACCAGAACATCGCACAGATCACTTCTGAACGGTGGAAGAAACTGCTGGCGAAGAACGCCGTCTCCAGGCAGGAAGCGGACCAGGCCTTCAGCGACTTGAGCGCCAAGACCTCGGCGCTGGGCTCCGCGGAGGCAAACGTGCGGCGCCTGCAGCAGATGCAGGGCTTTGAGAAGGTGTATGCGCCCTTCGACGGCGTGATTACGGCGCGCAATGTCGATGTTGGCTCGCTCATCCAGGCGGGCGATAGCGGCTCCCTGAAAGCGGAGTTGTTTCACATGGCGGCCACGGATAAGCTGCGCCTCTTTGTGCCCGTTCCTGAGGTATATGCGGGGAACGTCCGCAATAGCGAGCGGGTCGCGGTGACGACCGACGCGGCCCCGAATGCGAAGTTCTACGGGACGATTGTTCGCAATTCCGACGCTATCGACATCTCCAGTCGAACGCTGAATGTCGAAGTCGATCTGAACAACAACGACCATCAGCTCAGACCGGGGCAGTACGCGTTTGTGCACCTGCCGATCCCACCCTCGAATGCTTCGATGACTCTGCCTTCGAATGTATTGCTGTTTCGGTCAGAAGGATTGCAGGTGGGGGTGGTGCGCGATCATCACGTGCAATTGGTCCCGGTTACGGTCGGCCACGACTACGGAGCGAAGGTCGAAATCACGTCGGGTCTCACGCCACAGGACCAGGTGATCCTTAATCCTTCGGATTCGCTGGCGCAGGGCCAACCGGTGCGCATCGAGAAAGGACAAGAGGAATGAGCAAGGCGATTCGATTTTCTCTGCCTTTCCTGGTGCTGCTTTCCGGCTGCATGGTGGGGCCGAAGTATAAGACGCCGGCGGCGATTACCGCGCCGGCTTTCAAAGAACAGGATGGGTGGAAACCAGGCCTGCCAAGCGACGCCCAACTCAAGGGCGATTGGTGGACCATATTCGGCGACCCGGCTTTGAATGAATTGGAAACCCAGGTCGATACCGCGAATCAGTCGCTGAAATCGGCGGAGGCAAACTTTCGCGCGGCGAGGGCTCAGATTGGCGTGGCTCGCTCCAGCGAAGCACCGACCATCGGTGCAGGACCAGGCATCAGTTCGGTGCGCGATTCAGCCAATCAGCCTTACTTTTCGCGGTCGCTGGCGAATAACGGCGTTGGGGCGTTCACGCTTCCGGTCGACCTGAACTATGAGATTGACTTGTGGGGACGAGTCCGTCGCGGGGTCACGTCTGCCAGGGAACAGGCGCAGGCACGGGATGCTGATCTCGAAAATGCGCGGCTGAGCCTGCACGCAGAACTCGCGATCGATTACTTTGGCTTACGCATGGATGACGCACAGACCCGGTTGCTCAATGACACTGTGAAAACCTACGAGAGTGCGCTGCAGCTGACCCAGGATCGCTTCGAAGGCGGCGTCTCCCCCCAGTCGGATGTTAGCCAGGCACGGACGCAGCTCGACCAGGCACGGGTGCAGCGGACGGATCTCGAAGTGCAACGCACCCAGTATGAGCATGCGATCGCGGTGTTGATCGGCAAGCCTCCGGCTGCGTTGACTCTGCAGCCGTTGGGGGTGGAAGCGAAGGCTCCCGTGTTGCCGGCGATACCGGGGTTGATGCCTTCGGAGTTGCTCGAGCGGCGCCCCGACATCGCTGCGGATGAGCGCAGGATGGCTTCTGCCAACGAACAGATTGGCATTGCGCAGGCGGCGTTCTACCCGACACTTTCGATCAGTGCCATCGGTGGGTTTGAAGGTACGTCGGCACCGAACTGGTTTACCTGGCCAAGCCGCTTTTGGGCGGTTGGTCCTGGGTTGTCACAGACACTGTTCGATGGCGGCCGGCGCCGTTCGGAGAAGAATATAACCGTTGCACAGTATGACGAAACGGTCGCCGATTATCGGCAGACGGTGCTGACCGCCTTTCAGCAGGTTGAGGATAATCTTGCTGCGTTGCGCGTGTTGTCGCATGAGGCGCAACAGCAGGAACAGGCCACGGCATCGGCCAAGCAATCTCTCGACCTGTTTCAGACTCGCTATGAGGGCGGGGTGGATACCTATCTGCAAGTGGTTACCTGGCAGACCGCCGCTCTGAACAACGAGCGGAACGATCTGGATATATTGCAGCGCCGTCTGGATGCAAGCGTCCTCCTGATCAAGGCGCTCGGCGGAGGATGGGATACTTCGAAGCTGCCTTCGTCATAAGCGCCTCAACACTCGATTACGTTGAGAGCCAGGCCGGCCAACGACGTTTCTTTATAGCGTGCCTGCATATCCAGGCCGGTCTCGTACATGGTCTTGATCACCTGGTCGAGCGAGACCTTGTGACCCTCGGACTCATTCATGGCCATGCGGCTGGCGTTCACGGCTTTGATCGCTCCTACAGCGTTGCGCTCGATGCAGGGCACCTGGACAAGGCCGCCAATCGGATCGCAGGTCATGCCGAGGTGATGTTCCATGCCGATTTCGGCGGCGTGCTCGATCCGTTCATTGATTTCGGCCGGAGAGAGTGACGTTTCCGTCGCCGCCACGAGGCCTCCCGCAGCCATAGAACACGCCACGCCTACCTCTCCCTGGCAGCCGACTTCCGCTCCGGAAATCGACGCATTTTCCTTGTACAGAATGCCAATCGCGGCTGCTGTCAGGAAATACCGCAGGATGCCTTCTTCGTTCGCCCCGTCGACAAACTCCAAATAGTAATGGGCGACGGCCGGCACGACGCCAGCGGCCCCATTTGTAGGAGCCGTCACCACCCGGCCACCGGCGGCATTCTCTTCGTTCACCGCCATGGCATACACCGTAATCCAATCGAGTTGCGAGAGCGGATCTGCGGGCCCCTTCAACCGCAGCCGCGCTGCTAATTTTCCAGCCCGGCGACGCACCTTCAACCCCCCCGGCAGGATGCCTTCGGATTCGATACCGTGACGGGTACAGTCACGCATCACCTGCCATATTCTCAGGATGCCGCGACGGACCTCGACTTCGCTGGCGCCGCGCAGCACGCACTCATTTGCAAGCATCAACTCTGCGATGGTCAGATTGGCGGCCAACGCCCTCTCCAGAAGCTCTTGCGCACTGTGGAATGGGTAGGGAACCTCCAACTGGGAGTCCGTAGTTTGCGGAGCGGCGAACTCGCTGTCGGAGACAATGAAGCCTCCCCCAATGGAAAAGAAGATGCGCTCCAACAGCAGCCCTCCCTGCATGTCGAACCCGGAGAACCGCATGCCATTGGGATGAGAAACAACTCCCGCCACGGGATACATCTGGTCGCGATGGAAAATCAAATCCTTCGCCTCTACGAAGGCGATGGTGTGGTTGCCTGGCAGTTCCAATGTTCCAGAGGTTCGAATGGTGGAGAGTTTGGCTTCGATCGCGGCAGGATCGATACCTTCCGGCGTCTGCCCCGAGAGCCCAAGAAGGACGGCGCAGTCCGTGCCATGGCCAAGGCCGGTGAGCGCCAGTGAGCCGTAGAGATCTACGCGAATGGAGCGAACATCGTCCGCGCTTAGCTCGGTAACGAAGCGCAGCGCGGCCCGCATCGGCCCCATGGTGTGTGAGCTCGATGGGCCGATGCCGATCTTGAACAATTCAAAGAGACTGTGCTTCACCGCTTCCATAGTATGGCCGCGGGGTACACTCGTCAGGATGAATAAGTACGTTTGGCTTGGAATTGTGCTTTCCGCCACCACAGGCCTTGGTCAGCAAATCACGCTGGACGTGGACGCGACCACCATCGCCAGAAAGATGCTGTCCGCTCGCGAGTCGTTTCCCATCACCGCACCCGCAGCGCATACCGTCGACCTCGTTTACCCGAAGTGGATTCCGGGAAACCACTCGCCGACCGGACCCATCGCCGATCTCGTGAACCTCCGATTTACCGCAGATGGCAAGCCCGTTGCCTGGACGCGCGACCCGGTCGACATGTATCGGTTCCATATCCCGGTGGTTGCTGGAACCAAACTCCTTGCAGCCGAGTTCACGCTGGTGGGCGAATTCGTCGCAGGCAATGATTTTGCCCCGGGCAATACGTCCACGCCGGTCCAGGGCGACGTGAACTGGGACCAAGTGGTGCTCTATCCCTCAGACACCAGCGCCGACAGTGTGACCGTGGCCGCCTCCGTTAGGTTGCCGGAACATTGGTCCTATGCCACCGCGATGCCGCACCCGGCTCAGCAAGGCGCCACGATTCACTTCGATCCTGTTTCTCTCACCACCCTGGTCGATTCTCCGCTGATGTGTGGATCGATCATGCGCGAATTCGACATCACTCCCAAAGGTGTCAGCCAGCCGCATCGGTTGGATTTGTTTGAGGAGTCGCCCGAGGGCCTGAATGTGTCACCGGAACGGATCGCGGCCTTTCGCAACCTGGTGGCCGAAACCGGCGCCATGTTCCGCTCCCGCCATTACGCGAGCTATCACTTTCTGGTGGAGGCGCAGGCCGAAAGCAGCGATGGATTGGAACACCATCAGTCGAGCGATGAGCAGATACCAACCCTCGGCATGGTCAGCCCTTCCTTCTCTGCCGAAGCGGGCAATTTGCTGGCGCACGAGATGATTCACTCGTGGAACGGGAAATTCCGACGGCCTGCCGGGCTCGCAACCTCCGATTACCAGCAGCCTATGATCGGCGACCTGCTCTGGGTTTATGAAGGCCTCACCAGCTATTGGGCAGAGATCCTGGCAACGCGGGCCGGCCTGGAAACGACTACCGAGATGAAGGATCGCATGGCCGTCTACCAGGCAGAGATGGACGCGCGCTCCGGCCGTGGCTGGAGAAGTCTGCAGGAGGTTTCGCGTTCCGCCCAAATGCTCTACTCGGCCGGCGAGCAGTGGTTGAATCTTCGCCGCTCCACCGACTATTACCGGGAAGGCCCACTACTGTGGCTCCAGGTCGATAGCGTGATGAGAGAACGAAGTAAAGGCGCCCACAGCCTCGATACCTTCGCCGCCGAGTTCTATGGCCCGCCCGACGGGGCCATTACCGTAAGGCCCTATACCTATGAGGATTTGGTCAGCGCGTTGAACCATACGGTCGCGTTCGATTGGGACGGCCTGCTCAAGGCCGACCTGTTCGCCACGCGGCCGGTGCCGGTTTCACCCGGCCTGGAGGCGGCGGGATGGACCGTGACCTACAACGACGAGTCAAACCAGGCGGTCGCCGATGCGGAAGTGGTTTCGGCGCAGACGGATCTTACTACGTCGATTGGGTTGACCATCGATCAGGAGGGAACCATCGTCGATGTGGTTCCTGACTCCGCCGCAGGGCGCGCCGGGCTGAGTCCCGCCACCAGGATCATGGGGATAAATCATCGCGTCTACTCTGCAGATCTGCTTCGTCAGGCAATCGTCAATGCGGAAACTACCCGACAGCCGATCGAGCTGTTAACACTTACCAGTAGCTACTACGAAGAGTACAACGTGGACTACCACCAGGGCTTGCGTTTGCCGCATCTTACCCGCGTCGCAGGGAAGCCCGATCTCCTGACAGCGATCCTGCAGCCGCGGCGAAGCGAGTAACGAGAAATAGTAACCAGCGCTGGATGCTAGAATTCGTAAAGTCTTGATCCTCCCGCTGGCTGGATTGGGGAAAGCGAAGGAATGGCTGAATCAGCACGCGGTTCGAGGGCGTCAAAGCGTAAGACCCCGACTATTTACGATGTCGCACGTGAAGCACGGGTTTCCGTCTTCACCGTTTCGGCTGTTATCAACAACAAGAGCCATGTCGGCGCACCGCTCAAGAAGCGGGTGGATGCTGCCATCCTCAAGCTCAACTACCGCCCTAATTCGCTGGCGCAAAGCCTTGCCAACGAACGTACCAAGACAATTGGCGTAATCGTTCCGGACATCTCCAACCCGTTCTTTCCCATGCTGGTGCGCGGCGCCGAAGATACCGCGCAGAAACGCGGCTACAGCATCCTGCTCTGTAACAGTGACGGACTGCTGGAGAAGGAAGAACTGTATCTCGACCTGCTAGTCGCGAAACGCGTCGACGGTATCTTGCTGACTAAGTCGCCCGGCGATCTGAGCCCGCAGACCATTAGCCTGCTTTCCAGCATGAACGTGCCTACGGTTCTCATGATGCGCACGTATCCCAGCCTCACCGACGATGCCGTCATTACGGACGACTTGCAAGGTAGCTTCGAGGCGGTCTCACACCTGGCCAGAATCGGGCATCGCACCATCGCCATGGTGGGCGGACCCTTGACTGTAAGCAACGGCCGGGCCCGGCTGCAGGGTTTCAAGAAAGCACTCAAAGCCCACAAATTGACCTTCAACCAGAAGCTGGTGTACGAGGGCGATTACCGCATTGAATCGGGTCACCGCGCCGGACTGTCGTTGTTACCGCATCGGCCGGACGCAGTCTTCGTGGCCAATTTTTTGATGACGGTCGGCTTTCTGCAGGCTGCGCAGGAGATGGGGATGCGATGTCCTGAGGACTTCGGCCTGATTACCCTGGATGACTATCCATGGCTCCGGTTGTTCGATCCGCCACTCACCGCAATGGAACTCCCTAAATACGAGGTCGGCTGCATGGCGACCGAACTGCTCCTCGATCGAATTGAGGGTAAGAATTCCCCAGCCGTGACGCATCGGATTGCTCCGCATCTGTGTGTGCGAGAATCGTGCGGTTTCGGCTTGCGAAACGGCTCCGCCGCGTCGAACACGGCGCCTGGTCTGCCGGCTCTTGTGGCCAGAGAAGCGTCAAGGACACGGCGTAAAGCCTCGCTTAACAAAAACTAGCCGGTCACCAGCGGCAGCCGGGGATCGGTCTCCTTCCAGGTGGAGCGCAGCCAGACATGCTTCGGGTCTTCTGTCACCGTCATGGTGCGCGCCGTGCCAGCCAGAAAGTTCAGGTAGTACACGTCATACCCTGGACCGGCCACAACGGGGTGGTAGCCATCTCGCACCAGCACCACGTCCCCATCGTGCAGTTTCAACAGGGAATCCCGCGACGCGTCTCCACGATAGAGGTTCTGCAGAGCGAAGGCGTGCTCATCCTTCATCCGGTAGTAGTAAATCTCATCCAGATCGACCTCGACCGGCGGTTGGTCGACATCGTGCTTGTGCGGTGGATAGCTGGACCAGTTTCCGCCCGGAGTGTAGACCTCGAAGACTACCAGCTTGTCCGCCGGGAAGTCGGGAGCGATGACTTCGACGATCTGGCGCGATGCGTTTTCGCCCCCACGCAGGCCGGTCGCGACGTCTTTGGGCGTTACCAGCTGCGGCGCGTGCACGGCCGTGGAGGGCACACGGCATTCCGCAATCTCGCAGACCGTCTCCGCTTTCAGCTTTACGACGTGTTGACCGGGCAGGTAAAGAGACCATGGCAGGCCATCGAATACATTCTTTCTGCCGCCTACAGATTGTTCCCCGGCACCCCAATCGGCGATGCAGCTTCCGCCCAGCCACACCAGAACCATCTCCTCGTCGCCGGTGCGCAGTTCTGCGACCTGCCCCGGCAGCAGTCGCGTCACCTTGAAACTCATCCATTCCCAACCGGCTTGCTCGCGAGTAAAGCCAACCAACTCCCCGCCCTGGTCCGGTGATAACCGTCGTGCGCGGACCACACTTTCCTGTTGCATTCGGTGCTCCTGCTCCGTCCTCGTTACAGAGCCCAACTAACCGCTTAGGGAATAGTATCGTCAGTGTGGTCTTCCCCGCTATGCCTTGATTAACTTTCTTTCAAGCCTCGGCGCACCATAAGGGCTTAGGAAAGCAACAGGCAACATGAGAAATGGTTTAGATTAAACTTTCCAACCTAAACCATGTCGACCCCCAGCTCCGAACACACGGTTGTGTTGCCCAAGAAGTTTGGGCTGCTCAACGCCATCTCCATCAACATGTCGAACATGGTGGGTACGGGGCCGTTTATTACGGTGCCGGCGATTCTGGCGACCATGGGGGGCCCCCAGTCGCTGGTGTGCTGGTTCATTGGCGCGATTATCGCCATCGCCGATGGCCTGGTGTTCGCGGAACTGGGCACCACCTTTCCCAGCTCCGGCGGCTCCTACAACTATCTGCGCGAGTGCTTCGGACGAGAACGCCTGGGACGGCTAATGGCCTGGCTCTTCGTCTGGCAGTTTCTGTTTAGTGGAACGCTCGAGATCGCCACCAGCAATGTGGGCATGGCCCTCTATTGCGGTTTCCTGTTTAAAGGCCTGGTCACGCACCCATGGGCGATGCGCGCCCTGGCCGCCAGTTTCTCGCTGGTCGCCATGATCCTGCTTTACCGCAAGATTCGCGATATCGCCCGCATCATGCTGGTGCTCTGGAGCGGTCTGCTGCTCACCAGCCTTTGGGTGGTCGTCGTGGGCGCCATTCATCTGCAGCCCAAACTGCTCTTTGACTTCCCTCCGGGAGCGTTTCACCTCAACATTGCTTTTCTGCTCGGCCTGGGGAACGGCACCATGCTGGTGATGTACAACTACCTCGGCTACTACAACATCTGCCATCTGGGCGATGAAGTACAGGATCCGGAGCGGGTGATTCCGCGGGCCATTTTGTGGTCGATCGTGATTGTGCTGTTCATGGACCTGGCGATCTCGGTCGCGTTCACCGGGGCATTGCCGTGGCGGGAGATGATCCAGCCAGGCACGGTGATTTACGACGCCGTGGGATCGGTGTTTATGCAACGCATGGCTGGCTTCTGGGCGTCGCAGTGGTTGACCATCATGGTTCTGCTTACCGCCTTTGCCTCTACCTACTCGCTGGTGTTGGGCTACTCCCGGATCCCCTACGCGGCGGCTCTCGATGGGACGTTCTTTCGCTACTTTGCCAAGACTCATCCCACTAAGGACTTTCCTCACCGGTCTTTGCTGCTGGTAGGGGCCTTGTCTGCCATTGCCAGTCTGTTCACCCTGGTGCAGATCATTACCGGCCTGGTGCTGGTGCGGATTCTGGTGATGTTTGTGGGGCAGATTATCGGGCTGCTGGTGATGCGGAAACGTCATCCAGAAACACCTCGGCCGTTTCGCATGTGGCTCTATCCACTGCCGGCGCTGTTCGCCATGGCGTCCTGGCTCTATATTTTTTCCGTCCAAGCGTTTGAGCCCGGCGGCTGGATGTACATGCTTTATGTCGTTGGTGTCATCGCCAGTGGGGTCGGCTTGTTCCTGATCCTTGCCCGGCGGCAACGGTATTGGCCGTTTGTCCCAACCCGGGACGATCTTTGATCGAGGATACCCCTTAAAGGTATCCGATCCACCTTAAGGTCGTATTTTCGACCGCAGTGGATGCGTGACAAGATCGTGTCCATTATGAGAGTCAACATCAAGGCACGCCTTCCGCACCAGCAAGCCAGTGATTTTCGCACTCTACCCGTGGCCGTCACCATCGAGAATTCCCGCGGCCTCAAGGCTAACTATCAACATGCGACCACTGCCGCGGAACTGCTGCACTTGCTCGACAAGCGGACGGATTTGAACGCTGCCGTGATCGACCGTTTCCGCGAAGAATTGAAGTTCACCCATGCCGCCAAGCTGAGCGACATCGAGATGAGTGAAGAGGTTCTCGAAGCAATCGGTTTCTTTGTCTAGCAACTCTGCTGTCACTGAGTGATTGTTTCGTTGCCCGGGTTCTCCCTGCTCTCGCCGCCAAAAGGCTAATGCCTTGGCGGCGAAGCCTGTTTTTGGGGTTAGCAGACTCTTATATCAAGGCTCGAAGACAGAACCCTACAGGATCGCCGGTCTGCCGTTTGCTATATCCTTTTCCGGATGACCAGCACAATCACGGCACGCCGCCTTTTGCGCGGCAAGCACATCGTTGAGTTTCCGCGGATCACTGTAGAGGATGGCTACATCGCTGCCATTGCCACCGGTGAGGGCAGCGCCGATCATGGATTTCCCGAGGCCATGCTGGTACCAGCGTACGTCAATCTGCACGTCCACGGATCGGCCGGCCACGACGTAATGGAGGGCACAACCGAGGCCATGCAGGTCGTCGGAGCCTCGCTTGCCAGCCACGGTGTCGGCGCCTATTACCCCACCACCGTTACCTCCACCATCGATGAGACTCTGCGGGCCCTCGACATGATCGCCAAGGTCATCGACCGCGGACCGCAGCCCGGAAGCGCCGTCCCACTGGGCATTCACCTGGAAGGGCCCTTCCTATCCGAGGCCAAGCGCGGCGTTCATCCTGCCAAACTGCTGGTACCCCCGTCGCTCGCACTCTTCGACCGCTTCTGGGACGCGGCCAGGGGCCACATCCGCATCATGACCGTTGCGCCGGAGTTGCCCACTGCGCTCGAGCTGATCGAGCACGCCAGCCAGCGAGGCGTGTGCTGCAGCCTGGGCCACAGCAATGCCGTTGTGGCGGAAGCCGCCGCAGGCTTCCACGCCGGCGCGCGCACCGCGACCCACACCTTCAACGCCATGCGTCCGCTCGACCATCGCGACCCGGGGATTGCGGCGTATGTGCTGGATAATGATGCGCTGTACGCTGAGCTCATCTGCGATGGCATCCACGTTGATCCCATCATGGTTCGCCTCTTCTACAAAGGCAAAGGCAGCGACAAGGCAATCCTGGTGACGGACGGCATGAGCGCGACCGGCATGCCCGAAGGACGCTATCTGCTGGGCGAACTCGAAGTTGAGGTAGCTAACGGACGCTGTACTTCAGCCGGATCCCCCGGGGTGCTGGCCGGCAGCGTGCTCACCATGGATAAAGCAGTAAGAAATTTTTCAGAATTCACCGGTGCGAGCCTGGCAGTCAGCGCGCAACTAGCTTCGCGTAACCCGGCGACCCTAATGGGTCTGGAGCACTGGGGCAGCCTCGAAGTCGGCCGGGAGGCCAACATGGTGGCCCTGTCGCCTGGGGGAAAAATCCTGCAATCGTTCCGTTCCGGAAGGCCGCTGCTCTGCTAACTACTCGTTCTTCCAGCCTAGAGCATCCGCAACCTGGCTGGCCAGACGTAGGGGATCAAAGGGCTTGTGGAGAATTCCGGCGACCGGAAGGTGTTCGTAAGAGCCATTGTGCGCGGTCAGCAGCACGATGGGAATGTGGCTGGTAGCCCGCGTCGTCCTGAGTTTGGCCAGCATGGCGGGACCATCCATGGCGGGCATCATCACATCGAGCAAAATGGCGTCGGGCTGACCCTGAGTTGCGCTCTCAATGGCTTGGGCGCCACAGTACGCTTCCACGACATCCCAGCCCGCCATGGTTTGCAAGCTTTGGGCTACGGCTTGCCGCGCTGTATCGTCATCATCGACTATCAGAATGCGCCGCTTCACCGTCACGCTCCCGTGGGTTTGGGGTATGTTTCACATTACCCCAAACGCCGCACAGAAGAGCTTCCACTTTCCGGCAATTACTAACGGACGGCAGTCGAGAGACCGCCCATTTTCAACGGCTTAACGTCGTCTTCCTCTTCGTCCTCATCCTCGTCTTCGTCGTCATCATCCTCTTCTTCGTCGTCGTCCTCGTAATCGTCCTCTAACTCTTCTTCGTCCTCATCTTCGTCTTCGTCGTCCTCGTCCTCATCCAGATCGAGTTCATCGTCATCGTCCTCGTCGGGTTCTTCATCCAGGTCGTCGAGGGATTTGAGAAACTGTAGCGCCGGAAGCTGTGCCAGCTCGCGTTGCTCAGGGCTCTCCGGGGCCTTCGCTAACTGCATAGCAGCGAAGTAGCTTGCATAGCCGTCTGTGTGGGGGGGCAATATGTGGAACATTCGCACGATTTCTCTTCTCCTATGCCTTCAATGTACATGGCGCGAGTGAGCGCCTGGAGTGCTTCACGCTTGGATGCCGGTGACCGGCAGCCGATGCAGGTTGAGGACTAGAATTTTCGCGGACGGCCCGCCTGGAGAGGAAGCCGCTTCGCAGGATGTATGTGGTAGTTTTCTTAACAGCAGCCCGGTCCTCCTGTCCAGCGGAACAACCTCCGGAGCTAAACCCGAAAGGCGCCCCATGGCCGAAACAATCCCCGCGACCGCTTTGCTGCTGATCGACGAAACACGGCAAGAAGAGATCAATGTTACGCACACGCCCTTCACCATCGGGCGCTTGCAGGATCGCGACCTGGTGTTGGCGCATGCCTTCATCTCTCGCGACCATGCGGCCATCGTTTATGAGAAGGGCCAGTTTCTGATTGTGGATTCCGGCAGCCGACATGGGACGTTTCTGAATGCCAAACCGATCGCGGATCGCCAACCGCTGAAGCCGGGAGATGAGATTCGCCTCGGGTCGCTCAATGGTCCATCGCTGCGCTTCGGCCCGGGGAAAGAAAGCACCTCCACGATTCATAAGTTGTTGGACGAGCTGCATGCTATTTCAGCACCCACCTCGGACCTGGAGAAACTGAGCTGGTTCCTCAGTGCAGCGCAACGCCTCAACACCCTGGGAGCGGTGAACGAGATTCTCGCCACGCTGGTAGAAGCCACCCTGGAGTTGACCCAGGTGGAGCGCGGTTACGTCTTTCTACGCGACGAGAAGGGGACGCTGACCCTGGCCGCCGGCCGCAGCCTCAAGGGCGATCGGCTGGAAGACGATTCCACCATTTCGCACAGTGCCATCGCGCAGGCGTGCAAGGCGTCAAAATTCATCATCACCGATACGCTATCCGCGGAAGCCAATTCGCGTACCGAAAGCATGGTGCAGCAGAGTATCCGCATGGTCTACTGCATCCCCCTGCGCAAGCGGGCCGCCGGTGCGGATTGCCACGAGAAAGATATTCTCGGCGTGCTCTACCTCGATAGCCGTCTGCAAGCCGGCAAACTGAGCCAGGTGGACAATGACCTTCTGGAGACGATCGCGACAGAAGCGGCGGCGCTGGTAGAAAACGCCTTCCTTGCGCAATCGGAGGAGTCGGCGCGCCGGTACCGGGAAGAGCTTAACATTGCTGCCGCGATTCAGCAGGGGTTGATGGAGTTCGCCATCCCCAACCTGCCCTACGCCAAAGTGCACGCTCGCAGCGTAGCCTGCAAAGAAGTTGGCGGAGACTTTTATGACGTGATCGCGACGGAAGCGGCGCTCTATATCGTGATCGCGGATATCTCCGGCAAGGGAGTTTCGGCGGCGATTCTTGCTTCCACCTTGCAGGGCCTGCTCTATGGGTTGCTGCTCGCCGGGCAGCCGCTGGCGGATATTGCCGACGTCGCCAATCGCTACATCTGCGAAAAAAATGTACAGAAATACGCGACCATGATCCTGGTCAGGATCGACCCCCACGGCATTTTTGAGTACGTGAACTGCGGTCATGTGCAGCCGCTGCTGGCGGGTAATGAAGGCGTGCGCCGGCTGGAGAATGCCAACATGGTAGTTGGCCTGATCGAAGAGGCGGTCTTCCACTCCGAGAGCCTGCAGCTAAAGGCCGGCGACCGCATTGTGTTGGCGACGGATGGCGTTACCGAGGCGGAAAGCCCGGACGGTGAATTCTTCGGCGAAGAACGATTGGAAGCGGCGCTGATTGGTTCCAGCATCGAGGGTGTGATCGGTAAGGTGGAAACATTCATGAACGGCGCTCCACCGAACGACGATTTCACGATGCTCGAGGTTGTTTACAGCGCTTAAGCGCAGCGTGCGCGGCCCAATAGCCGCACATACCGTGTACTCCTCCGCCCGGCGGGGTGGACGAGGAGCAGAAATACACGCCGTTCATCGGGGTGGCGTACTGGTGCCAGGTAGGCCGGAGGAAGAACTGCATTCCGGAGACTGAGCCGCCGTTGATGTCGCCGCCTACCAGGTTTTCATTCCAGTCCTGCATGGCTGCGGTCCCTGAGACCGCGCGGCCAAGGACGCATTCGCGAAATCCGGGGGCGAAGCGTTCCATCTGGGCTTCGATCGCCTCCAACGCCGATCCCGTCCAAGCATTCGGAACGTGGCAATAGGCCCAGGCCACATGTTTTCCTGCAGGGGCGCGGCTGGTATCGAACAAGGTCGGCTGCGACAGCAAAACGAAGGGGCGTCCGCTCCTGTTTTCGCGCTCTGAATCAGCAATCTGGTCAAAGGTTCCACCGAGATGAACCGTCCCGGCACGCAGGCACTCCCGGGCACGCCAGGGAATGGGCTGACTGAGTGCCCAATCCACTTTAAAGACGCCAGGACCGTAGCGGTAGAGCTTGAGTTTCTGACGGAACGCGGGAGGTATCGTTTCACCGGCCAGTTGTAGCAACTGCCTGGGGGTGATATCCAGAAGCGTCAGATCGGGCTTGCCCAGTTCCCGGAGCGCCTGCACACGAGCGTTCGTGGCGACATTGCCCCCGGCCTGCTGCAGGCACGTAACCAGGGCATCGGCGATCGATTGTGCCCCGCCCTGGGGGATCGGCCACCCGGCAGCGTGACCGGTAATCCCTAACACCAGCCCAAAAGCCGCTGAGACTGGCGATTCCAGAGGAAGAAACGAATGCGCGGCGAGGCCGGCGAAGAGTGCGCGTGCTCGTACCCCGGTGAAGTAGCTGTCGGCCACCGCGCGCGCGGAGCGCAGGCCGAGCAGGCCGAAACGAGCCATGGCGAACGGGTGGCGGGGGATGCCAATGGGTCTTAGGACATCGTGGCGCAGGCCGTCCCAACTTTCCACGAGTGGGGCAAACAGGCGATGGTAGGCAAGTGCGTCTTTTCCCAACTGTTCGGCAGTGGCGTTGAGATCGCGTTCCAACATGACGGCGGTACCGTCATCCAGAGGGTGGGCCAGCGGCGCGTGGGGAAAGATCCATTGCACCGACAACGGCAATTGGGAAAAGAACGGCGAGGCAATCGCCATGGGATGCACCGCGGATCCCAGATCGTGCACAAAGCCCGGCAACGTGAGTTCGGCCGAACGGGCGGCTCCGCCGGCGACAGCAGCCGCTTCTCGCACCTCGACGGCAAAGCCTGCCTTGGCCAAGACGATCGCTGCAGCCAATCCATTGGGACCAGCTCCGACGATTTTGGCGGTGGGCGACACAGACAGTGATAGCACACCAAATTGAGAAACCAATGGTCGGGCTTTGGAATCAGAGTCGGTATGGCGACGATGCAAAAAGAAACAACGACTTTTCAGCTGGGCGGAGACCTCACGGTCAATCGGCTTGGTTATGGCGCGATGCGGCTCACAGGCAACGGCATTTGGGGTGAGCCCAAAGACCGCGGCGAGGCACGCAAAGTACTGCAACGCGCGGTGGAACTCGGCGTCAACTTTATCGATACTGCCGACTCGTATGGACCCGAAGTCAGCGAGAACATCATCGCGGAGGCGCTCTACCCTTATCCGAAAGACCTGGTCATTGCAACCAAGGGCGGTTTCGCGCGCTCGGGCCCAAACCGGTGGGAAGTCGTAGGACGGCCGGAGTATTTGCGGCAGTGCGTCGAGATGAGCCTGCGCCGACTGAAGTTGGAACAGATCGATCTGTACCAGCTGCACCGCATTGATCCCAAGGTACCGGTGGAAGAGAGCCTTGGCGCCTTAAGGGATTTTCAGAAAGCAGGAAAGATTCGCCATATTGGATTGTCTGAGGTTTCCTCAGCGGAGATCGAGCAGGCGGGGAAGACGGTCAAGATTGTCAGCGTACAGAATCAGTACAATCTGAGCGATCGGCGCCACGAAAAGGTCCTGACATATTGCGAGCAGGAGAATCTGGCATTCATCCCGTGGTTTCCGGTGGCGGCGGGAAAACTAGCGCAGCCGGGCGGAGCTCTCGACTCCATCGCGCACAAACACAACGCGACCGTGGCTCAGTTGTCGGTGGCGTGGCTGCTACACCATTCGCCGGTAATGCTTCCGATCCCGGGAACATCCTCGGTCAAGCACCTAGAAGAGAACATGGCGTCAGCCCAGGTGCATCTGTCGACGGAGGAGTGGAAGACGATCGAGGCTGCAGCCGAAAAGGCGAAAAAGTAACGAGCGCAAAGAATAGGACCGGGTGGTTCTTTCAGGTCTTCGTTTGACTTGAATGGGGTAGTTGGGGCCGTTCGATTAGCAGTTGCGGCACCCACTCAAGCCAAAAGAGGGCTTGAATGGGCTACCCAGTTCTTTTAGGGTGGCTCTTCTCTTACGCTGAGCTGGAAGCCACTCGAATCAATGTTTGGGCGATGCGGATTGCGGCTCGGATGGAGCCGCTGAGGGAGCCGGCGACCTTACTGACTCCCCCCGCGCGGTTGCGGTAGCTCACGGGAATTTCGCGGATTCGCAGGCCTAGCTTTGCGGCACGCATTTGCATCTCCAGGTTCCAACCGTAAGTTTCTTCGCGCATTCCGAGCGATGTCAGCGAATCACGCCGGATCGCTCGGAAGGGTCCCATGTCGGTGTATCGAACGCGATAGAGCAGGCGAAGCAGAACGCCCGCCAGCCAACCGGCGAAAACCTGAGAGATCAACATGCTTCCAGGCTCTCGCTTGCCGCCTATCCGCGAGCCGATCACAAAGTCGCACTCGCCGTCGTGGATCGGCTGCAACAACTGCCCCATCTCCGACGGCACATCGCTTCCGTCGCCGTCCATAAAGACCAGGATGTCTGAAGCTGAATCTGCCGCTGCGGCGCCGGCTGCGCACGCTCTACCATATCCGCGCGGGGAGGTGATCACCCTCGCTCCGGCAGCCGACGCTTGTGCCGCGGTGGCGTCGGTGCTGCCGTTATCGACCACCAGGCACTCGTGGATCAGATCCCATGGCAACTCGCGGACCACAGCGCCAATGACTTCGGCTTCATTGAGTGCAGGAATGACCACCGAGACCAAATTACAGACTCCAGCGCAATCCACAACTGGAGCAGGCCGGCGGCGGTTCCGGGCTCAACAGGGCCCGCCGGAAGTCCTGATACTTCTCCCCATTCCATATCTCGCGCATCGTCTGTTGCGTGGCATTGCCCAAGGTAAAGCTTTCGTAGCCGCGCATCGAGAAGGGCGCGATACAACAAGGCAGCGCCTGCCCGTTGGCGGTGATGTACATCAAGCTCCACGGACGCCGGCAGAGCGACCACGGGCTATCATCCTTCTGCTTCTTAATGCTGACCTGCGGCTCCGTGGCTCCGGATGCGCTGAACATTACGCCTAATTCGCGGGCAACCGCTTCCGCCCGCTGCAAGGTCTCTTCTTCCTGCTTGCTGGTGTGTTCAAACAAAGCCTGATCCGGACGCGCCAGGCCCTGGCCTTCCGGCAGATACACCATCCGCTGCAGATAGACCTCCATCACGCCCAGCTTGTGCGCCAATCGAATGAAGGCTTCCAACTGCGCGATCGTCTCCCGCAGTCCCGTGAGCCACAGGGAAACGCGCGGCAACTCGGTCTTGCCAGCACGTTGCATTTCGACAAAGTTGCCCACGTTGGTCACGATGCGGTCGAACATGTCTTTGCCACGCACCATCTGGAAGACCGAGGACTCGGCGGCGTCGAGTGAGACCCGCAGCTCGTCCAGCCCAGCGTCGATCAACGCCTGACCGTTGGCTTTGGTCAGCAGGGTCCCATTGGTGTTGAAGAGCACATAGATCCCACGGTCCTTCAAATAACGGATCATGCGCGGTAATTCCTTCACCAGCATCGGCTCGCCTACGCCATGCAGCACCACGCGGGAGATCTTGGGAAATTGGTCGATGATGCTGGTAAACAGCTCCCACGACATATCCGCTTCCGGTTCCAGCTCCTCGAAGGTGCGTGGGCAGGTGGTGCAGAGCAGATTGCAGCGGTTCGTGGTCTCGAGGTAGAGGCATACCGGATCCGCCTCCATGATGACCGAGAGCTGGTCTTCAGGCTTTTCGAAGTACCGCCGCATTTTCTGTAGTTCGGCCGGCGGCTGCGGTAGTACGGAAAGACTTTCGCTCATAAGCTCCTCGCAATGTGGAATAAAGCGCCAGCACCGCCGTGGTGCCGTAGAGCCATTCAAACATGTAGTACATGGCTGGACCAGGATTAGCAAGCTGGGTGGTGTAGAGATAAAAACAAGCGGTGACGAAATAAAGCATGGGGGTGTACGGGACCAGGCTCACAAACGGCAACAACCACAGGTAGTACCAGGGATAGTGCGAAGAAAACAGGAACATCAGCGCCGCGGCCAGGACGAACGAACAGCGAATCGCCGACAGGGGGTTATCCTCATTCTTTAAGAACGCCCACAGGGCTAACCCCAGCAGCAGCAACGCGGCAAAGCCATAAAAGGCTGCAGTCGGGAGAGTCTCCCAATGGAGGGTGTGACGGGCCAGGGTAAGCAGAAAGTAGCGGCTTCCGGATTCCAGGCCCTCCTCCTTGGCGTAGTCGGGCAGGAAACCCAGCACCCGCATACCCACGCTCAGGTAGCACGCATAACCAGCCGCGACGACGGCAAAGACGGTTACCGGCATCTTCCAGTTGCGCCAGGTACTGCGGCGGTAGAGTGCGGGGAACAACGCAATGGGATAGAGCTTGATGAGGGTCGCGGCGGCGAGGGCCAGTCCCGTAGCGGCCGGCTTATTGCGAACGTAGAAAAGCAGGGCCAGGGCAATTAAGGGCAATGCTGCGGCATCCACATGCCCGCTGCTGGCAACTTCCCAGATGAGCAACGGATGCCACGCGTATACCAGAACCTGCTCGCGGCGCAGGCCGAGCGCTGCCATCAGCTTAACCAAGGGCCAAATGGCCAGCATCTCCAGGGCGACCATGCCGGTCTTCATCCAGCCCACCGATGTGCCAATGCGAGTGATGAGGAGAAAGAGCATCTGCGCGCCCGGTGGATAGATGGTGTGGGCGTATTCGCGGCGATTGATGTGGGGGTAGATGTTTAGATCGCGCAGGAAGGCGAGATGTTCGTCGGCCGGGATGTAGCGATAGGGATTAATGCCGGCAGCCTGCACTTTTCCATCCCAGACATAACGAAAGATGTCACTCGAGAGGAAGGGCGGAGAGAAGATACAGATCACACGGCAACCGATGGCACACGCCACGATGATCAGGAGGGTCCAGCGATTCACCTGCCAATTCAGCACCACCCACGCAGCCATCAGATAGAGCAAAGCCTGCAACATTGCCACCAAGCCAAAGCCGATCACGAAATGATGGATTTCGCTGACGCCCTGGTAGCACAAACCCATCATGGCCAGTCCCAGCATGGCGAGCACGCTGTTGGTGAGCTTAGGCCGGGTCAGCATGCACTGCTCGTGATGCAGGCCAACTTTGCGTCCCGCATTGATTCGAGATAGACCCGGGTGTGCCGGGCATCGTAGCCGGCGCCTTCACCGTGCACCGCGAGCAGCTCACGGCGTAACCGTTCGAGCGTCGCAGCATCATCCACGTCGTACCAGGTCTGCAATAATTCGGCTCTCAGGCCGATCTCGCCAGCCCGCTCAATCGTCTGTGTAAGCACCCGCTCGGTGCTCCAGTCGATCCGCTCGAAGAGCCGCCGATGCACCTGCTTCACGCCTATCAGGTAATAGCCGCCGTCATCCGAGCCGCCCAGCACCATGCGGTCCCCCGGGCGCTCCAGTAGTGCCACAGCATGCGACAGTGCAGGCTGCGGCATGGTCGGGCTGTCGGAATCGATCAGGCAGACGGAGCTGAATCCGCAGGCAAACAGATCCTCGCACACGAACATCAGCCGCTCGCCGAAGCCGTCACCGCGCTGGCCGATCAGCTGAAAGCCAGCGGGCAGCAAATCATCAAACGCGGCCTCGTCGCCCACCGGGGTGTAGGCAATGATGCCGCTGCTGTTACTCGCTTCTGTGACCTGTTGGATGTTTTCCGTCGTGTCGCGGATAAAGCAGATGTTGATGGCGGCGGCTTGCTCGGGGGTAAGGGGAGGAGACAGGCGGGTCTTTACCTTGCCAGGCCGCGGCGCCTTGGCCATCACTGCCAATGCACAGCCACCGGTGACAGAAGATGCTTCTCCGGGTTGAAGAATGCTGTACGGCAAATGAAACCTTTAGAATTTGCGGTCGCAGACCGCGTATTGATAGCCGTTATCCTGCCACACGCTGGCCGTGCTCCAGGGTTGGGACCCGATCAAAGATCGGAATTCGTTCTGGTTCATTACGGCAGCGCGGCCGGGTTCATGGAAGCGGGTGCTCCAGTCCCCCATTAACCGGGTAAAGAGCCACATACAGGAGATGGGGATGGCGGCGCGTAACGCGGAGGTGGGCTCAGCGATGAAGCAGCGGCCGCCCGGCCGCAGCGCCGAAAATATTTCCTGCAACGCCTGCGCGCGGTCCCCAACCACCATCAGCATGCGCGAAGCGACGATCGCATCCACCGGCTCCATGGACCGCGACAGCGCGAGCACGTTTGCTTTGACGAAATTGCAGTTCTTCAAACGGCGAACGTCCGCGCGGTCTTTGGCGCGGGAGAGAAGACGTTCGGAAAGGTCGACGCCGGTGATTTGAATGTCGGGATAACGTTGCGCGAGACTGCACGCGTAGAAGCCGGGACCGCAAGCAATTTCGAGGAGACGGGTTTCAGGGCCGGGCTGCTTACCGGGCCAAAGAGCGTCCGAGATGGCGGCGGTGTGATCGCGGAATAGATGCTCACGACAGAATGCGTAGAACCATGAACATCGTTCGAACAGGCTTTCCGAATCTCCCGCGAGGGGGGTGGAATACTTCGGGCCAGGAAAATTGGCTCCCGCGTTTTCAATTCCCATTGTGTATTTCCGGTTCCCTTAGATCTTTGTCTCTGTGGTGCCGGTTGTGGTGATCATACCCTGAAGTTGCTGCCTGGGCTGAGGATAAGCCATCCTACGGCTTTGATGCTATAGAAGTCGGAAGCGATTAGCCCGGTCAAACTCATCACGCAGTTCGGGAGTCCTGAGATTTTCCCGCAGGTGGGCGAGACGCTGTTCCAGAGTTATGAGAGCTTCCGCAATTGCTTCGGTGTTGGTGTGGGCGACATCGCGCCACATAGAGTAGGGGCTGGCTCCAAGACGAGTCATCTCGCGTAAGGCGCGGCCGCCGATCGCGCGCGCGTCGGGAGCATCGCCGAAGTGTTCCTCTAGCATGGCGCTCAGGGCGGTGGAGAGGAATTGGGGCAAGTGGCTGACCCAAGCGCAGATTTCGTCGTGCCTTGCGGCCTCGATGTCCATGGTGCTGCAGCCGAAGCGGTGGACCCAGGTGCGCCATTCATCGGCCAGTGGGTGAGGGGGAAACTCGGTAAACAGCCAGACGGCGCGATTGAAGAGTTGCGCGTCGGCGTTGGCAGCGCCGCTTACTTCCTTGCCGGCCATGGGGTGGCCTGGCAAGAAGCCTGCCTGGTGGGGTGCGCCGTAGAGGGGCTGGGCGCGTTTCGTGATGGCGAACTTCACGCTGCCGACATCGGTGACGAGTTGATGCGGCTTAAGGACGGGTGCTAGTTTTTCCTGCCATTCCATGATGGCGAAGACGGGTCCGCTGAGAAGGGTTACGTCGCTGTTGACCGCGGCGTGGATGGGGTCGGGGGTAGGTATGTTGATCGCGCCGCGTTCGATGGCTGCCTGGAGCTGGGCAGGGTCGCGGTCCCAGCCAACGATCTCACCCGGGAAATTGGCGGCGCGGAGGGCGAGGCCAGTGGAGGCTCCGATGAGCCCGGTACCGAGGACGGCGATTCGCTGGATCGTCATTCGCTTTGGTTGCGGAAGGGCTCGGGTGGCAGAACAGCAGGCCCTTCAACTACGCTCCCCCGGATTCCCTGTCGATAGTAGTGTGACCGGTTAACTTCATGCGTCTCCCTTTTCGGAGAGACGCATGCTTCGCCGCAGTTGAGAACGGTGAAGTAGGGAATCCGGGTGCGCTCCGGCATCAACCGATCACGGGGATCTCAGAACGAACGCTCCGGCCGACTACCGGTGCAATCTCACGCAGTTTGTCCATCAGTTTTTCGAACTGTTCCGGAAACAAGGACTGCGCACCGTCAGAGAACGCCTGGTCGGGGTTGGGATGCACTTCCATTAACAACCCGTCACAGCCGGCGGCGACTGCTGCCAGGGCCATCGGCGGCACCTTATCCCGTAAACCAACGCCATGCGACGGATCAGCCAGCATCGGCAGATGCGATAGCTTCTTGATCACCGGGATGGCGGAAATATCCATGGTATTTCGGGTGTAGGTTTCAAATGTACGAATACCCCGCTCGCACAGCATCACGTCGTAATTGCCACCGGACAGGATGTACTCTGCCGAGAGCAACAACTCCTCGATCGTGGCGGCAATGCCCCGCTTCAGCAGAACCGGCTTGCGCACCAACCCCAATTCGCGCAGCAGGTTGAAGTTCTGCATATTGCGCGCCCCTACCTGGAACACATCCACATACGGAAGCATCAGGTCGATCTGTGCAATCTCCATCACCTCGCTGATGATGAGCAGGCCGGTACGATCGCCCACTTCCTTCAGCAATTTAAGACCCTCCAGGCCCATTCCCTGGAAGGAGTACGGCGAACTTCTCGGCTTGAACGCGCCTCCGCGCAGGAACGAAGCTCCGGCGGCCTTGACCTGCTCGGCCACGGTGAAGATCTGCTCGCGCGATTCCACCGAACACGGGCCCGCCATGACCACGACTTCATCGCCACCCACGGCGACGCCATTGGGGAAACGAATGATGGTTCCCTCAGGCCGGAATCCACGCCCGGCCAGCTTGTACGGCGACGAGATGCGAACCACATCGGCAACGCCGGGCAGCAGCTTGAAGTCGTTGTGATCGAAATGCGAGGGCTTGCCGACACCGGCTAGAACGGTCTGAATGGCTCCTGTGGTGCGGTGAACGTTAAAGCCTACCTGGACCAGGCGTCCGATGACTCCCTGGATGTCTTCCTCGGTGGCTGTCTCCAACATCGCTACTATCATGGTTACTTTCCTATCTTCTGCTGGGAGGTCGGCTGGGACGCGAGCTCATCCTTCTGCAAGGCCCGCATCACGTCGATAATGCGCTCGTAGATGTGGGTCAATTCAATATCCGGCAGCGGTCCCTGGTTGGCGGCGTGAACATTCTTGAAGATCACTTGCTCCCGGCCCGGCTCGTACACGGGCAACGAGGTGGAACGCTTCAGCTTGCCAATCTCCTGGGCGGCCTGCGCCCGCGCGCTGATCAGCGCCACAATCTGACGGTCCAGTTCATCGATCTTCTTACGCCAGTCCTCTATATCCATGCGGGTTCCTTGCTATCCGTCATCACAGCAACATGATACGGCACTCAGGCTAAGCTGGGCGCCGGGTGCCGGAGTCCCTTAAGGAAAGCAGCGATGGTGGCAGCTTCGGTGCCCGGTGCGGCCTTTTCAATGAGGGAAACGACGGTACTCCCAATCACTGCGGCATCGGCGAATTCGCCCACCGCAGCGACCTGCTCCTGGCTGGATATGCCAAAGCCCACGGCAATCGGCAAATCCGTAAACCGGCGGAGCCGGTCCACGAGGGTCCTGGCATCCGAGGCGAGACTCTGCTGCGCGCCGGTAATACCGACGCGGGAGATGGCATACACAAATCCCTGGCTGGCCCCGGCGATCAGTTTCAGCCGATTATCCGGGCTGGTCGGCGCTGCCAGGAAAATCGGCATGAGCCCGTTGTGGTGCATTTCGTTGAGATACTCTTCGGCCTCCTCCACGATCATGTCGGTGAGCAGGACACCATCGACTCCGCACGCAGCGGCGTGGGCGCAGAATCGACCGAGCCCAAAGCGCACGACAGGATTGAAGTAGGTGAAGATGATGAGGCCGGCGGCAGGCCGCAGGGCACGGAGTTCGGCCGCCAGGGCAAGCACATCCTGCAGGCTGGTCCCCTGCTTCAAAGAGCGTTCGCTGGCCCGCTGGATCACCGGACCATCGGCCACCGGATCGCTAAAGGGAACCCCCAGTTCGAGCACGTCGGCACCGGCGTCAATGGCTGCCAGGGCTATATTGCGCGTGGTCGCAAGATCAGGGTCCCCGGCGGTCAGGTAGATGACCAGGCCGGGTTTGTTGGAGAACTTAATTGGCATCGGCCACACCCGCAAGACGCAACTCCCTCGCCATAATCCCCATATCTTTATCGCCCCGCCCGGAGAGATTCACGACCAGCACGTCATCGGGAGACAGTCTGGGCGCGAGGCGGATACACTCGGCCACCGCGTGCGCGCTCTCCAACGCGGGCACAATGCCTTCCGTCCGGGCCAACCTTACGGCTGCCTTCAGGGTATCGTCATCGGTCGCAGAAACGTACTCCGCGCGGCCAGCATCGTGCAGCGCGGCGTGCTCCGGCCCAACCGAGGCATAGTCCAAACCGGCGGACACGGAATGGGTCAACGAAACCTGACCGCCTTCGTCCTGTAAGACGTAGGAAAACGTACCCTGGAGGACCCCCGGGCTACCGCCGGCGAAACGTGACGCGTGCTCACCCAGCGCTTCCCCACGACCGCCGGCCTCAACGCCGATGAGGCGAACGTTCGGCTCTTCAATAAAGTCGTAAAACGCTCCTATGGCGTTGGAACCGCCACCGACGCAGGCCACGATCGCAGTGGGAAGCTTTGATTCTTTCTCCAGGATCTGCTGTTTGATCTCCTGCCCGATGACGCGATGGAAGTCGCGCACCATAGTGGGGTAGGGATGGGCGCCCAGAACGCTGCCCAGCAAATAATGGGTGCTGCGGACGTTCGTGACCCAGTCGCGCATGGCCTCGTTGATCGCATCCTTCAAGGTGCGGGAGCCGGAGCTGACGCCGCGGACCTCAGCGCCGAGCATGCGCATGCGGTAGACGTTCAGCTCCTGGCGGCTCATGTCCTCTTCGCCCATGTAGACCACGCACTCCATACCGAACAGGGCGCAGACGGTGGCGGTGGCGACTCCGTGTTGGCCGGCTCCGGTCTCGGCGATGACACGGTGCTTGCCCATGCGGCGGGCGAGCAATCCCTGGCCGAGACAGTTGTTGATTTTGTGAGCGCCGGTATGGAGCAGATCTTCGCGCTTGAGATAAATTCTGGCTCCGCCCAACTGCGACGTCAGGCGTGACGCGAAGTAGAGAGGAGTGGGACGACCGGCATAATCACCGAGCAGCAGGTTCAGCTCAGCGTGGAAAAGAGGATCGGCCTGCGCTTCGGTATAGGCTTGCTCCAATTCCCCCAGGGCGGCCATCAGGGTCTCTGGAACGTAGCGCCCACCATAGGCGCCAAAGCGTCCGGCAACCTTCTCGGTAACTGTGCTCACGGGTTCTCCTTTTCTCACTATGAAGTTACGCGATCTGCCTGGGCGGACTGGATAAAGGCCAGCACCCGGGTGGGATCCTTCTTGCCGGGCGCGCGCTCGACCCCGCTCACCACGTCAACTCCCCACGGCTGCAGGATGTCGATCGCCTGCCTTACATTTTCCGGCGACAATCCGCCGGCGGCAATGAGCCGCAAATCGCCACCGGCCCGTTCGAAGCTGGTGCGCGCCGCTTGCCAGTCAAACGTGGTGCCGGTACCGCCTACGGCACGCACACTCAAGGAGTCCACCAGCACGCCATCCTCGCCGCTCAGGGCCGCCAATTGCATGCTCAAAATCCTGTGCCTGGTAGTGCAGCACGCGCAGAATATTGAGATGCCCGCCGAAGTGACCGCGCAGGCGGGTGGGCAAGGTAGCGTCCGCGGAACGGTGAAGTTGCACCCCGGTCAGGCCTGCCGTCTCCACCGTCGCCACAATCTCATCGAAGCCCGCGTCGACAAAAACACCATACTTCTCGACCTGGCGGGGAAGCTGCTCGATGATTTGCCGCACCTGTTCCGCCACAACCCGCCGGGGACTTGGGGCAAAAATGAACCCGAGCGCGTCGGCGCCCGATTCGGCCGCGAAACGCGCATCCTCCAGGTTGGTGTTGCCACAAATCTTGATCCACATGGCTCAGTTGCTCACGAGCGCGGACATCAACAGGCATCCGAGTGCGGCCCCGGGATCTGGCTTGCGCATCAGGGACTCACCGATCAAGAAGGCATGGAAACCGGCGGCGCGGAGACAATGCAGATCTTCGGCGGTTTCGATGCCGCTTTCGCTCACGTGCACCGCGCCGGCCGGCAGACGGGAAGCCAGATCGAGCGAAACTTCGAGGCTGACGGCAAACGTCTTCAGGTTGCGGTTGTTGACGCCGATCGCATCGCAGCCCAGGTCAAGGACGCGGTCAAGCTCCTCCCCGGTGTGTACTTCGCAGAGAACGTCGAGTTCGAGCGCGTGGGCCCGGGCGGCGAGGGTACGCAGTTCGGCGTCGCTTAAGGCTGCGGCAATCAGCAGGATGGCGTCGGCTCGGTGGGCACGGGCTTCCAGAATTTGGAACTCGTCGAGCATGAAGTCTTTGCGCAAGCACGGTAGACCGGAGGCATCGGAAGCCAGTTCCAGGTTGCGTAAACTGCCCAGGAAAAAGTGCTCCTCGGTGAGCACGGAGAGGGCAGCGGCCCCTCCTCGGGCATATCCAGCGGCGAGGGTAGCCACGTCGAAGTCGGGTCGAATGAGTCCTTTGGAAGGGGAAGCCTTTTTGAGTTCCGCAATCACTGCCGGTCCGGTTTTGGCCTTCTCGCGGAGTGCCCGGGCGAATCCCCTGGGCTGGTGCGCAGCGGCTGCCTGCTCCAGAATTTGGAGCGACGTGGAGAGCTTCCGTTGATCCACATCGCGCCTGGTGGTAGCCAGGATTTTGGTCAGTTGGCTGTCCATGGACCTAGAGTAAGTATAGCGGCATCCAACTAGTCACCCATGCATGGCTTCCCTCCCTTGTGGACGAACTCGGACGAAGCGCCGGTCTGGTGGGGGCGCCTACGATCACAGGCGCATTCTGTCCTGCTGCTCGATTACGACGGCACCCTGGCGCCATTTCATGTAGATCGTTTTGCTGCCCACGCATACCCGGGAGTTGAGGACCGGCTAGCGCTTTTGGCAGAACTCCCAAGGGTGCGGCTGGCGTTAGTTTCCGGCCGCTCGGCGCGCGAACTGAGAGGGCTTTTGCGCCCGAGCACCCGGGTGGAAATCTGGGGCAGTCATGGGTGGGAGAAGCTGAGCGCGGATAGTGACTATCAACTGTTTCCTATGAATGCGGCGGAAAAGAGCACCCTGCGGGAGGTAGAGAGAGAGATGGCAATCCTCGGCCTCGCGGGCACGCTGGAGGTGAAGCCCTCGTCGCTCGCCGTCCACTGGCGAAATTTCGAGCGGGCTCGTCAGGAGGAAATCCGATTGGCGATTGAATCTGTGTTCCACCGTCAGGGACAACCGGGCAGCCTTCACTTACTCCCGTTCGACGGCGGCGTGGAATTGCGTTCGAGCGCACGCACCAAGGGCACTGCGGTACGGCAAATACTGGGAGAGGAGGCTGTCGATACTCCGATGGCCTACCTGGGCGACGACCTCACCGACGAAGATGCATTTGCGGCGATTGGAGGCCGAGGCCTGTCTTTGCTGGTGCGAAGCGAGGGGCGGGAATCCTGTGCGCGCTATTGGTTGCGGCCGCCCGAGGAATTGCTGGCATTCCTCGACTGCTGGATAGAGGGTTCGCGATGAGCCTGGTCCTGGTGTCCAATCGAATTCCAATCACTATCAGTTCAGAGAACGGCAAGCTCACCGGACACCCCAGCAGTGGCGGCCTGGTGAGTGCGCTCGAGCCGCTACTTAAGGAGCATGGGGGCCTGTGGGTCGGTTCCGGCGGAACCGAAGACTCGCCGGAGATTCGCAAGATCCTCAAGCAAGCAAGTGGAGAGAACCCTTACAAATATGTTCCCCTCTTTTTGACCGAAGAGGAGCAAAACAAGTTCTACGAGGGTTTCTCGAACGAAATTATCTGGCCGTTGTTCCACGATCTGCAATCGCGATGCAACTTCGATCCCAGCTATTGGGAGTTCTATGAGCACGTGAACGAGAAGTTTGCCGATGCTGTCGAAGAGGCTTCGAAACCCGGTGACTTGATCTGGATCCATGATTACCAGCTCATGCAGGTGGGCAAGATCCTCCGCGACCGGCGTCCCAAGGCGCGGTTGGCGTTCTTTCTGCACATCCCGTTTCCCTCGCCTGACATTTTCGCCAAGTTGCCCTGGCGGCAGCAGGTACTCGAAGATTTGCTGGCCCACGATCTGATCGGAGTGCAAACCGGGCGGGACCAGCGCAACCTGATCTCATGCCTGCGCTGCTTCGTTCCTGGGGTCAGCGTTTCTGGACGCGGGGAAAGCCGCCAGGTTGTGACCAAGCGGGGGCAAACGCACATTGAGGCATTCCCGATCAGCATCGACTACCGGTCGTTCGCGGAGCAATCCGCGTCGGCACCGGTGATCGAGCGGGCGCAGCAAATCAAGACCAAGACACATGACATCAGGATCGCCGTGGGGGTGGATCGCCTTGACTACACCAAGGGGATTCCGGAACGGCTCAAGGCCTTCGGAAATTTTCTCCGCAGCTATCCGAAGTTTCATCGCAAGGTCGAGTTGATTCAGATTGTCGTGCCGAGCCGGGAGCATATCCCTCGCTACGACCAGCTCAAGCGCGAGGTGGAGCGGCTGGTGACCCATGTCAACGGCGAATTCAGTGAGCCGGGCTGGGTTCCCATCAACTACATCTACCGGTCGGTACCGAGGGAAGAGTTGGTGGCCATCTATCGAACAGCGGATGTGGCGTTGATTACGTCGCTGAAGGACGGCATGAACCTGGTGGCGAAGGAGTATTGCGCCGCGCAGACAGAATCGAATGGAGCGTTGGTGTTGAGTGAGTTTGCCGGAGCTGCTCCGGAGCTTCGCCTGGGGGCGATCCTGGTGAATCCGTATGACGAAGTCGGCGTGGCTGCAGCGCTGAAGCAGGCTCTGGAGATGAAGCCGGAAGACCGCCGTCGACGCATGCTTCGCCTGCGGCAACAGATCCGCCAGGCGGATATACATACGTGGCGCGACCGGGTCTTTGCGGCGGTGGAACAGACGGCCGCGGCGGAAGCGTGAGCAACCGCAGATCCCGACCGCAGGGAAGGGATCTGCGGATGTTTACACCTTAGTGGTGGCTCAGGCTCCAGACATAGGCAGCCAACGCCTTCACCTGATCGTCTGTGAGTTGCGCTCCACCCATGGCGGGCATGCCATTGCGGTATTCCTTTGGTTGCGGCACGCCTTCCATGATGGTCTTTGCGATTCCCTCAAAGCTGCCGTCACTCCACAACCATTTGCTATCCGTGAGATCTGGACCGAGCGGACTTCCTTTAGCCGTCGACCCATGGCAACCAGCGCAGGAGGCTCCCCCGACCTCGCCGTGATAGACGCGGTCCCCCAACACCACCATCTCACCGGTCGCTCCCGGAGGAACCGCAGCACCGGCGTCGGGGTTGGTCCCTTCCGGCGGCTTAGCCGCGGAAGCCATCACGGGCCCGGGTGAAGCCGTCGTGCTGGGACACGGCGTGAACTTCGGTCCGCCCCCAGCATCTCCGCCGACATAGACCACGCGGTAAATTCGGCCAGCGTTGTCATCTGCAATATAGAGCGCGCCATCCGGCCCGAGAGCAAGACCGCTTGGTCGATGCACAGCTTTCTCCGGATTCTTAACCTCTCCAGCAAAACCATCGGCGAAGACCTGGCAAGGGCCCGACGTGTGATCACCCGCAATCGGCTGAAACACTACGTTGTAACCCGCCTGGGCAAACGGAGAACGATTCCAGGAGCCGTGAAAAGCAATGAAGACACCGTTGCGGTAGCTCGCAGGAAAATGTTTTTGATCATAGAACACCGCACCATTCGGACCCCAGTGCGCGGGAAACGCAGCCACCGGTGGAATCTTGGTCGCGCACACACCCACCTTTTTGCCGCCATCGCCACCATATTCAGGAGCCAGCACCAGCTTGTGCTGCGCCGGGTCGTAGTAGCACTCCGGCCAGCCATAGTCGCCGCCCTTCTTGAGAAGCATCAGCTCTTCCGACGGCAGGGTCGCTTCTTCTTCCAGCTTGTACAGGTCCGGCCAATTGGAGTGCAGCTGATCGCGTCCATGCTGCGTAACGAAAATTCGTTTGCCGGCCGCGTCGACGGCAAAACCTTCACCGTTACGAATTCCAGTAGCGTAGCGATCGCCGGGCGTAAAAGGCTGGTTGGTCTTTTTCGCGTCAAACAGCCAGATGCCGCCGCGCGTCTCCAATTCGGTGCAGGGGTTGGCTCCGGGGTCCTTAAGGGTGCGGTTCTTGGCCTGACAGGAGTTGGTTGCGGTGCCCACGTCGACGTACAACGATCCATCGGCCGTGATGGTGAAGGGATGCATAGGGTGGTCGCCACCCAGCGGCAAGCCGGTGACTACAGTGACTTCAGGGCCGGTCGGCACGATCGAGCCCGCGGTGATCGCGTAGCTAACAATGCGGTCATTGAGCTCGGCGTAGACAGAGCCGTTATAGAGGCCAATGCCCGTGCCCCCCGCTCCTCCGCTTTGGACGGTAGAGCCAAAGCGCTCGATCACGTCGGCTTTGCCGCTACCGGTCTTATCCTGCAAAGCGACCAGAAAGCCGCCCTCGTGTGTCTTATCGCCCGGCGGGTAGTAGTCGCCGGACCAGGTATTCACGTACACCACACCATTCGGCGCAACCACCAGGTGGCGGGCGTGGCCAATATTGTCCGCAAACACGGTGGCGCAAAAGCCCGCGGGCAGCGTGAGGCCGGAATCACTGCTGGGGCATGACTTGCTGGTTTGCGCGCCGGCGCACAACGCACCGCACGCGATGAAAACAGGCAACGTAGTGATTAGAAAACGAGCAACTCGCATCGACAACTCTCCGATTGTGGCCATTGGCATCTTACGCGCAACCGGTTATTTTTAGCGCCCTAGGCGGCCAACTAGAACTGCTTTTCCTTTCAGATGCTCGAGCGCCATCGAAGTCACCATGGCTCCGCTCGATCCGGGCGGTACCGTGATCGTGGGAACATCGAGAGCGTAGATGGTGAAGAGGTAATGATGTGGAGGATCGCCCCTGTCTGGGCACGGACCGTGATAAGCCGCAGTACCCAGATCGGTCCGCGCCTCCACAGCCCCGGCAGGCATGAGGTTCTTGCGCTCCGAGCCCGCACCCATCGGCAAACTGGTCACGTTGCCAGGCACGTTATAGAGCACCCAATGCCACCATCCCGAAGGCGAGTCTTTGACGTCGCCGTCGAACAAGGTGATGACGAAGCTCCTGGTGCCTGCCGGCACACCACTCCAGGTGAGTTCCGGAGACATGTTCCCGCCGTGACAGCCGAAGACCTTCGCCATATACATCTCGGGAATACTCACGGTGAGTTGCTTGTCGGGGCTAGAGAGAGCAAATGCGGAGGAATCGGCGGGTAGGGCCGGGTGCCCTGCCGAGAGCATCGCAAATGCAGTCAATGCAGCAGCAAATCGTTTCACGTAGTTTCCTTCCCTCTAGAATTCGAAGCGCAGCGCAAACTGCATCACACGCGGATTGGTGAGCAATCCCGTGAGCGCTCCGAACGAAGTTTGTTCCAACGACGGCGGGTTGGTCACGGAATTGGCATTGAAGCGTACCAGATTCGGGACATTGAATACCTCCCAACGGAATTGCAGGCTGCTTTGCTCGATGGGGAGCTGCCAGCGCTTGCTCAAGCCCATATCCCATCCGGCGAAACCCTGACCCCGCGTGGTATTTCTCGATCCGCTCTGGCCCGGGAAAGGATGAATGTACTGGTTAAGCGCCTGGGTTGGATTGGCAAAGGCACTCACCGATCCGTCAGGCTGGCGAAACGCGCCAGTCTTGGGCTTGGTGACCATCTGCGCCAGGCCGCTGTCATTCCAGTCGGTGGCCCAAAAGGGGCCGTTGCCCACGCTGAAGGGCAAGCCGCTGCTCCACCGAGCCAATCCGGAAAGCTGCCAGCCGCCGACAAATTGCTCTTCAACTTTGTTGACATTGCCGGCCAGGGATTTGCCCCGGCCCACCGGCAGCTCAGCAACCCAGTCGGCGTTGATCAGGTGAGTGGTGTCGAAGTCGGAGACACCGCGCGCTTGGCGCGGCGCAAAGGCATTGATGATCGCACTCCCCTGCAGGCCGCCATTGAAGCCAACGCGCGAAGCATTCGAGGTAATGTCGATCGATTTGGAATAGGTGTAATTGAAGTCGAACTGAACGCCCCGGCTCATTTGCTTGCGAAGAGTGGCCTGCAGCGCATTGAAGTTCGACGTGCCAATCGAGCTCCACGCGTAGTTGCTGGTGAACTGGCCATTCAGCATCGAACCCGGCCCCTGGTTGAAGTAATAGCTGTTGCCGCTGGTGCCGGCCAGCTCGCCGTAGAGATCGATATTACCCAGGCCGACGACTTCGTTACCGGGATACGCGCCGTCGTTTACATAGAGCGAGTACACAGCCTGCACGACATTGGTACTTGTGCCATCGGCGGTTGCGTATTGGTCGCCGGCAGCGAGCGGCTGAATCATGTCGTGCCAGTAAGCTGCCGTAGGGCCAACCGTCGCATCGTTCACCTGGCTGACAGGCACACCCGCACGCGACATCTGCGACAAACGCGTGGCGGCCGCAAAGTAATCAACACCGGAGCCGGTATCGGTCAGATCGAGCGGCTGGGCCAGATCGCGCTGGGTGAGGAGACTACGGCCCAGACGTCCGACGTAGGACACCTGCAGGGTGAGGCCCTTGGGCAGCTCACGTGCCATGGAGACATCCATCGCCCAGGCATACGGAGTCTTGATGGACTGATCGATACCCCAGGTGATCGCCTGGCCATCGAGCGGCGGCGTTTGGGGAAACGCGCCGGGAGGGGGCGGCAGAAAGAAAACATCGCCATCTTGATTTGTCACCGGGATGGTGTTGATATCCGAAATGCGTGGCACGTGGGCCGCATCGTCTACGCCCGGAATGCAGCAGGGGTTTTGAATGGTCGCCGACAAACCGGCCGGCGCATTCTGATCGAAGGTAGTGATGAGCTGCATGCCGGCACGGTCGTACACGCGCGCAACGCCCGCGCTGAGGACGCTCTTGTCTCCATTGCCAAAGAGGGTTCTCAGAATTCCTGAACTGGCGCTTGGCGAATAAGCCAGCGAGAGGCGGGGGGCGAAGTCAGATTTTTCAAAGTTGTAAAAGCCCGCTTTGCCGTTGGCCGCGCCACCCAGAATGAAAGAAACCGGCTGGGCTGAGTTATATCCCAGTCCCTTTCTCATATTGGCAACATTCTGTTTAAACTGTTGACCCAGGTTTGCGGTGGGCGAGGCCTGGTAACCGTTCACCTCCCACGGCGGCGGGAAGAGAGACCAGCGAAGGCCATAGGTCAGCGTCAGGTGGCCCATGTGAACCGAGTCCTGCCCGTAAAACTCATACCAGTTCAGACCATAGTTCCGCTTCACTGGAGCGCCAGCCGCCAGCACATTCCCGCCCTTGTCGTAGTTGTAGTTGGCCTGAACGTTCGAGACCATGCCCAGCAGGGAAAGCATGGGGTAGTCGTACGCTGACGTGGTCACCGGTTCCGGCTTGCCAAGGTTGGTAGGGTCGAGCGGGCTCTGGGTATCAGCAAAGCCGGTGGGCGACATCCAGCCCGTGGTTCCCTTTCCGGCGCTGAATGAGTGCTGGTAGCTGACGCGGGGATCGCGCGCAATGCCGACGCTGGCGCCAAACTGCATGGTATGCCGGCCCTTAGTCCAGGAATAGTCGTCGAGCAGGTTATTCACCGGTATCTGGAAGTTATGGCTGTAGGTCACACCCTGATCGAGATTCTGGAAGAGATTCCACGCCTGGTTGGAGTCGCCGACATACCCCTGGCTCTGGCGGGTAAAGCCGTAGTGGAAGGTATTCACCATCGATTGGCTCAGGACATAGGTGTATCCGACGGCAAACCCTTTGCTGTGGTCGGACAGCACGACCTCGGGCGCAGAGCCAGGCAGGAAGGGGGCCTGCGGATTGCTAAGGTTCTGCAGTGCGCCACGCCAGAAGATGGATTGCTTGCCATCCTTTGTCAGGTGGTAGTCAAAGCGGGCGATGAACGCGTTGTTATCCAAATGCACCGGCGCAGACCAGCGATACCCTCCGTAGTTGAGGCCGTCGCCCACGGAATTGTCATTGGTGACCGACTTGCCGGCACAGAACGTTTTGTTGAAGTACCCCGTGCTGCCATTGAGACTCAGCACCGCGGGGTTGATGCCCAGATGCAAAGGATCGATGGTTTGCAGATCATTGGGCGTAAGCATCGAAGTGCCGCCGTTCACATCGGCATACTGCAGCATTCCCTGGCACATAGATGGCGTTGGGATTTGCCGCACCACACTCTGATTCTCGGCCGAGCGTGTGCCCTCGTAATTGGTAAAGAAGTAGAGGCGGTCCACCTTGATCGGTCCACCACTCACGGGTCCGCCAACGGAAGCACCGAAAATATTGCGAATCAGCTTCAGCGGCTTGTTAGGGTTTCCGCTCTCAAGCTCGGCTTGTTTGATGAAGTAGTCGTTCGCGCTGGTGAGGGTGTTGCGCATGTATTCGTAGAACGACCCGTGAAATTTGTCGGTGCCGCTCTTGGTGATGAGGGCCACCTGCGCTCCCGAGCCCACACCCTGGTCAGCGTTGTAGTTGCTGGTGGTGACGCGGAATTCTTCAATCGAATCGAGCGTCACCGGCAGGACTGAGGTGAAGGCGTAGCCGTTGCCCTGGTCGTTGACGTCGACGCCGTCGAGGGAAACGTTGCTTTGGTCGCTGCGCGCGCCGTTGACTGCGCCGCTGCGAGTGTCCTGGCTGGTGTCGATGTCGGTGCGGTTGCCGGTGTAGGCCACGCCTGGCTGCAGGCTCAACAAGTCAGGAACATTGCGGCCTTCGAGCGGTATTTCCTTCACCTGTGTTTCGTCAAAGGTATTGCCCAAAGATGCGTCCACCATATTGAGCGCGGGCGCTTCGCTGGTGACGGTGACATTCTCGCTGGCGCTGGCGATGGTGACCTGTATGTTGCGTGTGGCGGGCGTATTGATCAGAAGCTGTAGCCCGTTTTCCTGGTAGGTGCCGAAGCCGTTCGCGGTGACAGTGAGGCTATACGTGCCCGGAGTAAGAAACAGAAATTGATATTCCCCTTGTTCCCCAGTCTTGGCGGCGCGCTGCGTTCTGGAGTCAGTATCAGTAAGCACCACGGAAGCGCCGGGGAGCGCGCTGCCCTGCGGATCCGTCACGACTCCGCGAATCGAAGTAGTACTCTGTGCCCGCGCAATTGTGCCCGAGACAGCTACCAACAGCAGAAACAAAACGCTTAGAAAAAGGCGGCATTTGGACATAAACATCCTCCCGTTGCATTGCGCATTGCAGCGACAGATACACGAGTCCGGCAGCCCGGCACGCCGCCGGAACTACAAGCATCTCGTAAGAGTGATGAAATGGCCCAGCCACAAGAGTGGCGCCCGCACAGCAAACTCTGAATCAGGTAAGGAAGGGACCCGGCGACTTTGCAGTAGGTTAAGGTTTTATAACTTTTGCAAGCTTAGGAAAGGGTCCGGGCTATGTCAAGGTAAAAAAGAGCCGCAATTTTTCGCTTGCAGGCTATGCGTCACGACAGGGCTCCGGTACTCTAGTCGAGACTTGGCGATCTCTGGGAAGACATCCCGATTGGCTTTGAGGAGTGTGCTGTCCGCGCTCATACTTACGTCTGCCTTGCTTGTGAGCGGGGCTTCCGCACAACAAGCGGCGGCTCCGGAGCAACCGCTGCCCTTCAGCCACAAGCAACACTTGAGCTTCCAGCTCAAGTGCAAGTTTTGCCATGTGAACCCGGATCCCGGCAATCTGATGACGCTGCCAGCGACACAAACGTGCATGGGATGCCATGCGGCGGTCGCGGTGGACAAATCGGCTATTCAGCAATTGACGGCATTCGCTAAGTCCGGCCAGGCGATTCCCTGGAAACCGGTCTATTCGGTTCCCGGCTTTGTTTATTGGAGCCATCGCACGCATCTTGACGCCGGGCTCAGCTGTGAGATGTGCCACGGCAACGTAGCGCAGATGGAAGTGATGATGAAAACAACCAACGTGACCACCATGGCCGGTTGCGTTGCATGCCATAAGCAGAAGGAAGCTCCCACAGGATGCGAAACCTGCCACGAGAGCCAGAGTTCTTTTCTTTCCAAACCCTCTGTTCTTTTCCGCGGACGATAAGCGATGGCAAAGAGAAAACGGTCTGAGATCGAGAGCGCCAGCCACGAGGAGGGAGTCCAGTTCCGGATTTCGGAGGTCTCCTCTCTACTCAATGTGAGCGCCTCGACCTTGCGACAATGGGAGAATGTGGGTCTGACGGCCCCCTCGCGAACCCAGGGCGGCTATCGCGTGTACTCCGCGCAGCAGGTTGAGCAACTGAAGCGTATTCAAAGTCTGCGCAGTAAGAACGGTTTGAATATTGGCGCCATCCGGCAGAGCCTGGGGGCGGTGGAAAAGCCCGCTGCAGCCAAGCCAAACGGTGTTGCGAGGGAGGCGTCGATCGGGCGCCGATTGCGCCAGTTGCGAAGGACTCGTAAGCTCACGCTCGCCCAGGCTGCAGCGGCCACCGAAGTATCCGCGGGCTTTCTCAGCTGCCTCGAACGCGGGCAGGTACATGCTTCGATCTCAACCCTGCAAAAGCTGGCCGTGTTTTACGACACGACGGTGCTGGCCTTTTTCGGCAGTTCGACCAAGCCGGGCAAGTTAGTTCGTCCTGCCGAGCGCAAGACGCTGTCGAATGAACCGGGCATCAGCATCGAATTGCTGGCTCATGGGAGTACTGCCATGGAGCCGCATCTGTTTCGGCTGGCTCCCGGGACGTCGAGTGGTGAGTCCTATTTTCACGAGGGAGAAGAGTTCATCTATGTGATTCGCGGCTCGTGCGAGATATGGTTGGATGAGGTGGAGTACTACCGTTTGCGCACAGGCGATTGCCTTTACTTTTCGAGTTCGCAAACGCATCGCTGGAGCAATCCCTTCACAAGTGAAGCGATTCTGCTTTGGGTGAATACGCCGCCGACCTTCTAGCCTGACTTGGGCTGAAAAGACTGCGGACCCCTCCACTCCTCTACAATCCGGTCGGGATGACAAGGGAAGGTTTGTGGCTCCGGTTGAATTGGTTACGGAACCCGAGTGACGGTTGGTATTAGGTCTCAACCCGCCCGCTACTGTCCACTTTGTCATCCCCGACCGGAGCGCACCCAGATTTCCTACTTCGCAGCCCTCAACAGCGGCCACGTATCCGACTCTCCGTGAGGAGAGGCGCACGAACTCGACCGGTGACACAACTCTCAATAGGAAATCCGGGGTAGCGGAGCGGAGGGATCTGCGGTTTTCTACAACGGATCCACGCTTAGGCCTGGTACATGACAGTGCCGCCCACCACGGTGCGGAAGATCTCGATGTCTTTGATTTTTTCCGGATCGACGGTGTGCGGATCGTCCGAGAGCGCGACGAAATCCGCGAGTTTGCCGGCGGTAATGGAGCCTTTGATGTTTTCTTCGAATGAGTTGTAGGCGCCATTCAGTGTATTGACGCGCAGAGCCTCCTCCACAGTGATGCGCTGGTTCGCTCCCCAGATCTCTCCGTTCCAGCCACGGCGCGTCACCATTCCCTGTATACCCATGCGCGGGTCGAACGGCCCCGGACTGAAGTCCGAACCTGCCGCCACTCGTATGCCGGCATCCAGTAACGTGCGGAACGCCATGGAGCGCTGCATTAAGTCCTCTCCGTAGAAATGAAACTTGTCGGCGTTGTAGTAGGCATAGGTGGTAAACAACGCAGGCGTTACACCCAACGCCTTGATGCGGCGTACCAGATCATCGTTGATCACGGTGCAGTGGGTAATCTTGGGGCGCGCATTCGGTCGGGGAAACAACTTTTGCGCACGGTTGTAAGCAGTCAACACCCGGTCGATGGCGACATCGCCGTTGGCGTGGCAATTCAGCTGTATTCCGGCACGATGAACCCGCTCCGCCCATGCATTCAGATCGTCCTGGGTTTCCGTCAGATTCCCGTAGTAGGGAGGACTGACCCCGGCGTATGGGCGGCTCATCGCCATGGTGCGCTCAGAGAAAGATCCATCCACGCTGTGCTCGGCGTTGGCACTCACGCGAATCCATTCATCGCCAAAGCCGGTGGTGACGCCGCTTTCGATCATCGCGTCGAGAACCTTGCCGGCCGGCTCGTAACTCACGCGGTGCTTGAGATCGCCACGCGCTCGTACCTTCTGCAACGCAAACAGATCGCCACCGTGGTGATGCACACTGGTCAGACCATAGCGAGCAAATTGCTTCGATATGTGCGCGAGACCATTACATTCCCGCTCCAGGCCCTCGGCCTCACTATAAACCGGCCGCGCCCCCACATTCTGAAAGGCCTGCATCGCCCGATCGGTCACACGACCGTTGAGGTTTCCGTTTGCGTCGCGATCGAACGTTCCTCCCGGCGGATTGGGAGTGGTCTTCGTGACCCCGGCCAGTTCGAAGGCCTTGCTGTTGTAATAGGCGGTGTGCTCGCCGCGGTGATGCACGGCGACGGGATGGACGGCGGACACCCGATCCAAATCCTGCAGGTTGATCGGCCGATTGTCTTTGACCTTAGTGTCGTCGTAGTAAAAGCCATCGACCCAGGTATTCGGTGGCGTTTGTTGTGCCCGCGCCCGGAGTTTGGTAACGATACTTTCGATGGTGACAAATTCGACTACGAAGGGATTGCCGACCAGCACCTCGTATAGGAGTGTGTAACCGGGAGCGTGATTGTGGCAATCGATAAAACCGGGGACGATCGTTTTCTGACCGGCATCGAAACTTTCGGTGCCTTTACCGATCAGGGCTTTGATCTCATCGTTGCTGCCAACTGCGCTGAAGTAGCCGCTCTTGACAGCAAAAGCCTCGGCCTTCGGCCGGCGCGCATCCATGGTATAGACTTTGGCGTTGAAGACGACGAGATCCCCTGATGCCGGCCCAAGGGCGACGCCAACCATCCCGGCGGCCGTCAGCTTCAAAAAGTCTCTCCGGTCGATCAGGCCAACTCCTTCACCGCGCGGAACGCTTGACTGATGGCGATCTGCGTGGTCGCTCCTGCGCCTGCATCCGAGTTGGCGATCGTCATGCGGCCGAACGGCTGCCGTCCAATCACCCAGGGCTCTTGCCCCGGCGGCCAGTCTGGATCCGTCAAGGCGTCCCGGCGGGTGGCGTAACCATGAGGCCAGCGGTTGACCGTAATGCCTACGATATCCTTCGCCGGGTCGAAACCTCCGGCAGACAGCATCCTCCCCAGTGACTCGCGGATTTCACGCTCCATCGCCTCGAACGAAGTGGAGAGGAGTTGCGCTCGACCCATCTTTGCGCGTGCCGCAGCGGATCGCACTGTCGGATTCTCCCAGGAGCGGGGACCGGGATCCCAGTACCTCTTTTCGAGGTGCAGAACGATGGGCTCATCCGGCGTTGCGGAAGATTTGTAGCTACCCAAATCAACCGGGAAATCGAGCTTCGCCTCGGTGTAATAACCACTGAGCGAATGAAGATAATGAACACCGAGCTTGTTCCACGGACGCCAATTGGAAACCAGCACATTGGTGTAGACCAGGGGATGCTTGACCGCGTGAGAGAGACCGGCCTTCTGCTTCTCCGGCATTTCCGGACAGAGGAAAGGAATCATCGCGTTGTAGCAAGCCAGAACCACATGCCCGGAGCGGGCACGATAGGCCTTCTTGCCGTTCATGTAGAGGACCTCGACCTCTTTGGCCTGCGCCGGTTCACCGATATGCCGGGCACTCACAACCGTGCTCGATACTCGCAGCCGGATTGGCGAGGCAGGATCATCGAGCTTTGTATAGTCGAGGCGAGCCGTCACCTGGTCCTCCATGTTCCGCGCGTGCAGAGCCCCGGGGACCAGTGACCGCACCAGCATGCGCGTGACACCCGCATTGCCGTCGGGGAAATGGAAGATCTCCTCGGGATCGCGCTTCCAGTGACGCGGTAAGTTGAGGCCCATGCCCTGCAGGCCCGGTAAATCAATGTATCCGGCGAGCGGAACCGGCGTGTAGTCGGTTGGGTCGGTATCGCGATCAGTTCGCGACCGGATGTACGGAATGACGCCGGGATCGACCTTCACGATACTCAGAAGGAATTCGTTGTACGTCATCTTGTCGAGGCGCGCCATTTTCTCCGCGACCGTAAGGCCCGGCATGTAGTCGATTTGGTTTTCGTAGAGTCCGATGATGTCGCTTTTTACTTTCGGCGTGAGCGGAGCATCAGCCAGAAACTCCTGCCAGGGTAGCCAGTTCTCACCAACCGCCAGATGGTCGCGGCCGAAGGTTTCTTTGTCGAAGAAGACACCCTCGCGCAACTGCATCCTGGCGTATCGGCTCCAGTCGAATGCAGTGTAGAAGCGGTCGGTCTTGATGCCGATCGCCTCGATCAGCCCCAGCGCTTCAGGACTGTACTCCCATGGGCCATGCCAGATTTGCTCGGTGCCTCCGTAGCCAATGAATGTGCGGCCGTTGTAGCTGAACTCGTTGCGCTTGGCATGTCCCCCGAAATCGTCATGGTTGTCGAGGATCAATATCTTAGCCTTCGGTCCAAGCATCTCGCGGTAGAAATATGCCGATGCAAGACCAGAAATGCCACCGCCAACAACGATGAGATCGTAGGTTTCCTGAGTATCGATTGAGCTGGCATGAAGGGCTTCCCAGCTTCCCGCGTCTCTTACCGCATGTGCCGATTCGAACGAGCCGGGATGGCTTCCGCGCATTCCCATGCGGCTGGGCGGATAATAGCCGGGCTCCAGAATCGTCGCGCTCTGTTTCTGCGCGCTCGCTCCACCTAGACCAACCGCGCCAACCGCGACCGTGGCGGCAACACCATTGATGAAGTCCCGGCGGTCGATCTTTCGACCCATACCCAGGCTATCTTTGCCGTTTAGAGTCATGCCATTCCTCCACGTGGTTCTCGCGGTGTGAATCGGACAGAGGCCTTGGGGTCAATGAATGACGGAACACTAACGGACTTCGATTTCGATGTCTACGATTTATTCGGCGATTGTATCTTGTTCTGTTACGAATTAAGTGCAATCAGCAGGGCAGTGGCCTGCCCCTGTGGAAAGCCGAAAATCAATTTTCTCGATGAAGCTTGGTGCCGAAGAAGGGACTCGAACCCCCACACCCTTGCGAGTACATGGACCTGAACCATGCGCGTCTGCCAATTCCGCCACTCCGGCACGAGACAATCCAGCGCGAACGACTGGATAGGCAGCAACTCCTAGTTTACAAAACCAGGGGCCGATGTCAAACGCACATAGGTTACCGGCTGACTGGCACCTGCACCGCAATTGCTTCCAACTGGGCCAGGTGATTCAGGTCGTGACCGGCGATGGTCTCGATGAGTTCGCGAAAAGTCATCTCTCCGCGCTCAGGATGAGAAATCGGCTTGGTCATCACATCCGCCGGCAGCCCGCGCAATAGCATCAGGTTCCATTGCCGCACGCAGGAAAAAGTCATCATGGCAGCCTGCGCATCGTAACCGGCGTAGTTGCGGCCCCAGATTTCCTGGTCGAAGGTTTGAACGACGTGATGATCTTCGGCGAGGGCCTGGCGAATACGGTAGGCAAACACCAGTTCGCAATCAGCCAGATGGCACAGAATCTCGAGCGGGCTCCACTTGCCGGGAGCGGGTGACTCCTCCATACGCACCGGACCGAGCGCTACGGAAAGTTGTTCAAGATGCCGGGCGGTCGTGGCCACCACTTTGAAAGGATCACGACTGCCTAGTTGAGGGGCATATGGGTTCATCCCATTACAATACCGTTAGAAACCGCCTGTGCTCAAATAAGTAAGGCGAGGTTACCAAAGAGCTGAATGACGTCCAAAGCACCCTCCATCCCGGCCGAGCAAGCGAAAGAAATCCGTCGTTTATCTCACGATTTGAGCAATGCCCTGGAAATCATTGTCCAGGCGAATTACCTGCTGAACGCCATGTCGCATGACGAATCTGCCAAGCAATGGGTTCAGCTGCTCGACAGCGGAGTGGGGCAGGCGGCGGAGATTAACCGCAGCCTGCGCGACTACATTGTGGCGAATAGTTAGATCGGAAGAAACAACCCTGGGGTGGCCCCGCCGCTTACGCGAGTTTGGCGTCGAGGACGATTTCGGTGTTGTTCTTGAAAAGGCGGGAGATGGGGCAGCCATTCTTGGCGCCCTGAGCTGCCTTGTCGAAAGCGGCTGCATCAGCGCCGGGTACTTTGGCAACCGTGGTCAAAAGGATTTTGGTAATCGTCGGACCCGCGTCCGTCCGGTCAAAGGTTACCGTGGCCTTGGTTTCGAGGGACTCCGGGGGGAGACCGGCAGTCGTGAGCTCGTTGCTCAGGGCCATGGTAAAGCAGCCCGCATGCGCGGCCGCAATCAGTTCCTCCGGGTTGGTGCCGATTCCATTTTCAAACCGGGTGCTGAAAGAATACTGGCTGTCTTTCAACACACCGCTGTGTGTCGAGATGGTGCCTTTACCTTCTTTGAGTGTGCCGTGCCACACTGCGCTTGCTGTGCGCTCCATATCAAACTCCTCTTAGAACGAATTGGGTTGTGCCCCGACCATTGTATTAGCCATTGGGAGATTGCCGGGCGAGCGGCAACGAGACCATGCGCGCCTGCTCCGTCCGGCCATCCACATCGTGCATCACCAGCCTGCCCTCAAGCAGGTAGTAACCCTGCTGCTCGCGGCTACGCGCAGGGCCACGCCCGATCGTGCCTTCAAACGAAAACCAAATGCCATGCACCTGCCGGGTGGTAAAGGACATTTGCTGACCTGACAGGTGGCCAGTGGCAAAGAAGAAGGTGAGCGGGGTGCCCTGGTCGCTCTCGCGGTCGCCCAGGCGACTGATGAAACCGCTGAGCCGGTCGGGCTGCAGCTCAACATCGATGGCGCCACTCGAGCCGAGTGCATATTCCCCTGAGGCATCGACGGGAAGCTGGGTGCGGCCCGTCGAACGCGTGCCTGAATCGAGATCATCGTCTACGTTGTAGGCGCGGCGATGGAGGACGGGATCGGGCGTTCTCGCCTGTGCAACCAGCGGCTTGGCCGCAGCCAGAGATGTCGCCGCGAACAGCGCAACGATGAACGCATTCCTATATCGCACCACGCCCTCACTGCAGACTCTTCTTGCGGGCAGCCTCGAACTCATCTCCCGGTTTCCAGGTAATGGAGCCCGACGACAAAGCCTGCCACCCCAGTAAGAACCCGAATTGCGCCAACCTGGCATCGGCACGGAAGTCCATTTCCGGACTATATACGTCGGTGGGGCGATGATAGCGCTTGTCGTCGTAGTCCTGCTTCTGCAACTTGCCCCAGGAAGAGTCATGATCGGCGAAAAGGGTGCCTTCGTCTACGGAGAATGCGGGCACTCCGACCCGGGCAAGGCTGAAGTGGTCGGACCGGTAGTAGATGCCAGCGGTTGGATTGTTGTCGGGCTGAATCTGCAGGTTGAACGCAGCCGCGGTCTTCGCCACGACGGGGTAAAAGCTGGTGCGCTCCGCCCCCGTCACCTGTACCGAGGTGGGAACCCCGATGGGTAGCAGCTCATCGAAATTCAGGTCGAGCACAAAGTCACGGATGGGCTCCGGAGGATGCATACCCAGGTATTTCGACCCCAGCAGACCCTGCTCCTCTGCGGTCACCGAGGCGAAATAGACGTTCCGTGGCGGAGGAGTTTTCGCCGAAGCGAAGGCGCGGAGCATCTCGAGGAGGATCCCCGATCCGCTTCCGTTGTCGATCGCTCCGTGGAATATCTTCTTCCCATCCATGCCCAGGTGATCGTAGTGAGCGGTGTAGAGGACATTGCCTCCCGCGTTCGGGTTGGCCCCCTGGACCATGCCGACCACGTTCGAGGACTCATACTCCCTTACCCGGCTCACGATGTGGGCCTTCAGCCGGATGGGTAGCTCTATGGCTTTGAAGCCGCGCTTACCAGCGGCATCAATCTCCCGGTCGACATCCATACCGGCCGCCGCGAAGAGCCTCCGGGCCGTATCGATTTGGATCCAGCTGGCGGCCTTCAGAGTAGACAGGGGATCGTTCCGTAGATAGGACACCTCAGATGCTTCTGAGTTCACCAGGACCTCAAAGCCATAGCTGGCGAGGTCGTTGCGGTGGATGATCAGAACTCCCAGGGCGCCGCGGCGTGCCGCTTCTTCAAACTTGTAGGTCCAGCGGCCATAGTAGGTGAGGGCCTTTCCCTGGAAGAAGTTCTTGTCGTCCGAGGGGGGTTCGTTCACGATCACCAGCAGGATCTTGCCCTTTACGTCGAGGTTCTCGTAGTCATTCCAGTGATATTCGGGAGCATTGATGCCATAGCCCACGAAAACGATGGGAGCGTCGAAGTCGACCACCGGGGTTCCGGTCTGGTTTTTCGTCAGGTAGTCTTCTTCGTACTTCAGCGGGATGGGAGCGCCGCTGGCGGGAACAAACGTGAAGTGAGTTTTGTCCACCTCAGTATGCACGGCCACGAACGGAACCTGCTGAAAGAAGGTGCCATTGTCGCCGGCAGGCTTGGCGCCGGCGAGAGCGAACTGCCTGGCCATGTATTCGGCCGCCAGCCGGCCACCGTTCGTGCCGGGGCCTCGGCCCTCGAGCTGGTCGCTGGCGAGATAGCGGACATGAGCGCCGATCGTTTGCGGGTCGATGGAAGCCGCTGCCAGCCGCGCGGCATCGGGAACTCCCGGAATGGTCGGCACCTCGGGCATGGTCTCGGCCGGGGCATGCAAAGCGAGCCCTAACAGGGCAACATGGAATATGTTCATCGCACCTCAAACATTGGTTTTGGGCATGATTTGCAACCGCCGCAGGACCTTGCGTGTGAGCCCGGTCAGCGGTACGCTACCCAGCTCCGACGTCCTGGTCCATTTACGGGGATGGGAAGAGGCGAGCGTGCGGGCCTCCTCCGCGGAATAGCGCAGCACATGCACCCGGTAGTTGGTCACCGTAATGGCATGGCGCACGGTAAGCTCGATCCGCTGGTCGTCATTGGGCAGCATCGGCACTTCCGGCAGCTCCCACATACCTGGCATGAGCGAGGCCGACTGGGGCCGCTGCTGGAGCAGCACCCTGGCCGTTGCGGAACACAAGGCATAGGCAATCTGCTGGCTGCGCATCTTCTTCGGCGGAGCCGCCTCGTGCTCGCCGCGGGTGGCGCAGAAGGTGTGTACCGGGCATTGGAGGCACAAAGGGCGCTGCGGAAGGCAGACGGTTGCTCCGAGCTCCATCATGGACTGGTTGAAGTCACCGGGCCGCTCAGGATCAACCAGGCTGGCGGCGCGGTCGCGCAGCCACTTCGGGTTTTTCTCGTGCTCGGGATAAACGCGGAGGAGCACTCGCTCCACATTGCCGTCTACGACGGCGACCTGCTCTCCAAACGCTATGCTGGCCACTGCGGAAGAAGTGTATTCGCCGATGCCGGGCAGCGTGCGCAGCTCCGCGGCAGTTCTCGGGAATATGCTGCGATGCTTGTCCACAACGACCCGCGCAGCCCGATGCATCATGCGAGCCCGCCGGTAGTATCCCAGGCCGCTCCAGGCGGCGAGAACTGCCGGTTCCTCGGCCTTGGCCAGAGTCTCCACGGTCGGGAATAGGGTGAGAAAGCGGGCGTAATAGTCGAGGACGGCATTGACCCTGGTCTGCTGAAGCATGATCTCGGAGACCCAGATCCGGTAAGGGTCAGAAGTCTTGCGCCAGGGCAGATCGCGCGCGTTGGAATCAAACCAGGCCAAAAGCTGTCGCTGAAATTTCCGGGCTGCCGCCGGAGGAAGACCCACCATTTCACGAATGTAACAGAGGGCTGAGAACCGCGGTTTGCTCAGCTTGCAGCGGGCTGCTCCATGTGGGCGATAAGGATCCAGTTGGACCCGACCTGTTGCCAGACGCTGACGGCGGTTACGGTCTGCGTTGGGCCGCCGGCGGACGAAAGCTGCAGGGTGTAATTGAGGGTCATGTCCGGGCCGTTGGGCTTCACGACCATCCCGGTGATGTTGAAATCGGAGATGTTGGCACCCTGCAGGTAAGAGATGACTTGTTCTTTGCTCAGTACCTTGCCGCCGGCGCTATACATGACGTTCGCCGCCAACAGCCCCGGAACTTGCTGCCATTTCTTGTCTTTCACCGTCGACCACAGAATCCGCTCATACTGCTCCGCGCTGCTGGTGCTCTTAAGCGTGGGCGGCTTCTTTTCGCCGTAGATCGTGCAGCCGTTCAGACCAACAACGGCGGCCAGCATAATGGTGATCAAAATAGCGCGCATCGCTCACCATTGGAGCACAGAAAAGGCTGCCGGTTGGCAGCCTTTTCTACATTGTGTTGGTATTGCGTTAGTCACCCATGACTGGTTCTTCGCTGGCTGCCGGAGCCGGCTTCGGCGCCGGGGCGATCAGCGTGTCCAGAGGGATGAAGCCTTCCTTCGGTTTTTCACCCAGGACGTGCTCGCGATAGAGCCGCGCCATCTTGGCATTTTCCGCATCGGCCTTGATCTTGCCGTCGCGTGCCTTCAACTTCTCCTCACGCGCGTTCTTGGCGATGCCCGACTTCTCGAAGGTGTCGTTGGCTGCGGAATCCACGTGCGCCTGGTTAAGGACCAGATTGTGGGTCACGCTGCCCATGCCGACCTTCTTGCCACCGGCGAAGATCTCGTGACGGCCGTGCTCCTCGTACCACTTGGTCAGAGTTGCCGTCATGTGCATCTTCTCGATGATGTTGCGCCAGCCCACGCCGGTGTTGTACGCGCAGAAGGAAATCTCACCCTCTTGCGTGGCGTAGGGAATGATGCACTGCTCGGTGCGGCGGAAGTCGTAGTTGAAGAGATCCTGGAACCACATGCCAGCGATGAAGAGGAAGTTCCAGCGATCGGCGCGGCGCTTTTCGATATCTGCCATGGTGCGGTCGCCGGTGACCTTGCCGTAGTTGCGGCCGGTGGCGCCGAAGCACTTATCAAACTTCTGCAGTAAGTCGAGGATCTTGAAATGCTTCGGCGACTTGGTGGGATCGTAGTTGCGCAGCAGAGCCAACGTCACGCCGGCCACGGAGAGGAACTTGCCGCGGGCTGCGTCATTGATCTTGGCTACGTCCTTGGCCAGCCGATCGGCGTTTAGGAAAGCGGTCACCGGAACGGCTTCCTTGGTTTCCTTGTCGATCATCAGAGCCATCCCGATGCCGCAGTTGGGGTGGCATCCGCAGGAGAGCTGACCCCAGTCCGCGTTGGGACCATGTACCAGGTCAGCCCAATCGGAGAAGGTGCTCATGAAGCTGATGGGGAACCAGTCGCGAGTCGGCTCGCCGAGGCCGGTCTGGTTCTTCACATCGTGCGCCATGTGGCTGAGTGTGTAGCGCTGGGCGACACGGCGCTCATCGCTGACATCCTCATCACGGCCGGTAAACGAAACCGGCTGGAAGCTGACGAAGTTGATCTTCTTGGGGTTGTCGAGCGCGAATTGGATGATGCGGCCGACCTGCTCGTTATTGATGCCGTTGATAATCGTCGTGACGGGAACGATGTCGACACCGGCTTCGTGCAGGTTGTGGATGGCCTGAAGCTTTACGTCGAACAGGTTGCCGACCTTGCGGTGCGAGTTGGCGGCATTGCCGATTCCGTCGAACTGCAGGTAGGCATAGCGCAGACCGGCTTCGGCGGCGGCGCGGCAAAGTTCCTTGCTCTTAGCGAACTCGATGCCGTTGGTGGCTGCCTGTACCGAGTTGTAACCAACCTTGCGCGAGTAGGCGATAGCGTCGAGGAAGTAAGGCGACAGCGTCGGCTCCCCACCAGAGAACTGCACCGACATCTGGCGGCGCGGCTTGATGGAGATGGCGTTGTCGAGCATGGTCTTGATCTCATCCCACGTCAGCTCATGGACGAAGCCGACCTGGTTGGCGTCCATGAAGCAGGGATCGCACATCATGTTGCAGCGATTGGTGAGATCAATGGTCAACACCGAGCCGCGGCCGTGGGTCACCGTCGAGGTGCCGTGGTTGTGCAGCTTGTCATCGTTGTGGGCCTTGATGTCGCGGCCGGGGAAAACCTCTTCCAAGTGCTTGAAGAACTCTGTGTCGATGGCCATCACGTCTTCAAAGTGACCGTGGGTGGGGCAATCCTTGACCATCAGAATTTTGCCATCGCGCTCGATGATCTGGGCCTTGATCTCGCCGACCTTCTCATTCAGGAGCACTTCGTGGGGAAGCTTGCCGTCGATGATCTGCTGGCGAATCTCGGGGACGCACTTGGGGCAGAGCGAATCGGTGCTGCGGGGCCAGCCGAGGGGCGGCTTTTCTTTCTGATAGGACTTCAGCAGAGGCTTCTCGGACCACTTGGGGGTGAAGGACGCGTTCGGGCTGATACGGTTAACCCGCTCAAAAACGGACCATGCGCCCTGGGCAAGTATTGTTACCGCTCTCTCTGTATATTTGACGGCTTTGGACATGGTTTCTCCTGAATTGATTGGATGCTGGGCCGAACGAGTTCTACCCATTCGTAGAGTACGGGGAGGCGGCTGCGAACCGAAATAAGTCTCGTTAAACTGCGTGAAACGGTATGCGGACGGTAAACCATTGATTTGAACGGCTCAGGGGTATTCCCCAAAGGTAACTTAAGAGGTTCCGGGTGAGACTGGTTCTATTGCGGCGGAGACCCCTCCGCGATGGCGATCCGGTTGATAAGCCGCTGCACGAAAACAACCTGAACGTTGACCCGGCGGGCGACATCGGGAAGGAACTCGGTGATCACATTGCCGATGGGATCGGTGGCCAAAGAGGTGCTGATCCGGGCAACGCTGGTGGCCCAGCTGTGATTGCGGCCGGGGACGTAAAGATTTCCCAGAGCCTGGGTCCCGATCGTGCCAAAGACGGTAGCGTAATTGAACATGGGGGCTCCGTCGTCGCTCTCGGCGATGACGACCTCGTCGACGGTATGCAGGATGCGCATGGGGATGGAACGGTTGGGCATGCGGTGATAGCGCGGATCCTGGTGGGCGAGCGAGGGGATGAGGAAAGTCCCGAAGAATTCGGCGGTCATATCCTGGGTGAAAGAGACGCCGACGTTCTTGGCGAAGCCAGGGAATCCGGGCCCGTAATGGGTGTGAGAGTCGGTGGCGATGCTGTAGGCGGAGACGGCGCCGATGGTAAGGAAATTGAAGGGATCGGTTACGTCCTTTCTGGCCAGGGTGAATTTCTGGCGTGGTGTCAGGGGTTCCGGAGTTGCTGAATCGAGGAAACGCGAGAAGGTGGGGATGTTCGGCTGGCAGCTCATGACCTGTTCCGCAGGGCTGGAGGCATCCGGCTGGCACTCGGGCTGGCGATTTGGGATGTTGCGGCGGCTGCCCTCAGGAATTGGCGATCTGCCCTTCGAGGGTTGGCTTACGGGCGGAAAGCCGGCGTGGCTCTGTGGCGCATCCGGCAGATCTTCCTGTTTGGCTGGTTGCTGCGCGAAGACCTGCTGACGCCCCAGAAAGAGGGCCGCCAGCAGGAGAACTCCGCTGAAAACACTTCTGGTCATCTCCAACGATTAGATGCTGCCGGCCGCGGTTTACTCGATGCGCAGTTTCTGCAAGATGGGCACTTTGCGAATGATGTTTGGGAGAAATTCCAATACGAGATTGCCGCCGGCATCGGTGGCGATCGAAGTGGCGAAGGTGAGTCCGACAACACGGGCAGTCAGGCTGGGTTCGGGATAGTAGGTGACGACGAGCGCCGCTGCGGCGGCGCGGCCGACAATGCCGGAGTAGTTGAACTGCGGGTTTCCATCATCACTGCGACGCACGATCGCCTGCTCCGCGGAGAGCAGGCCGCGATGGAGGAGACTGCCATGGGCGATGCGGTAGAAGCGCGGGTCCTGATGAAATGCGGCGGCGAAGACACCGTCGGAGAAAACGCGGACGCTGGCCGAGCGAAGCATGGCGGCACCCAGTTTTTCACCGAAGGCACCTGCATCATGTCCGTACTTGGGATCGGTTTCGAAGAGTTGTTCGTAGCTTGCCGAGTAGAGACCAGGCAGCAGGGTGATGGGGCGGGCGACCTCGGTCAGAGAAAAAATCAGCTTGTCCTGGGCGCTTAAGGTTTGCGCGGTTTGTCCGGGCTCAATGGCCTGGGCATACTTGCGCGGCAGCGGAATGACCGTCGGCTGGGCCTGCGGCGCGAAGGACTGAGACGGAGCTTGCGGCTGGGGCGCATCAATGAGCGTCTGGGCCGGCAACTGGCTCGCGGTGACGGCTATCAATGCCAACAGACGGCAGTACTGCAGCAAGGATCTTGTCAAGGCACCTCTTCCGGCTTCCAATTTTGGCGGTAACACCAGTCTATGCGAGCCGGGGCCTGAGGGCACAAACGCCTGGGTCTCTCATGATGGTAACTGCGTTACTCTTAACTGTGGAGTCGGCCGCCACCGTCGGTGAGCGATAATTCCAGCTTTGTTTTGATGCACGCTCGAGGGCTTATGACTGATCAAAATAGTAGCCGCTTTGAAGGTTTTGGCAAGAAAGTGGACGAGCACTTCAACCAGGCGTTGCCGCGGGTCGAAGAAGAGTTTAAGAAAGTCATCGCCTATCTCAATGACCAGGTAGTGCCGCAACTGCGGCAGGAATCCGCTCAGGCTTTGCATGCGGCCGCGGAGAGCTTGCGCAAGCTGGCGGATCAGCTCGACGACCGGCCAAGCAGCGGAGCGCGGTAAGGTGTGGCTTCGCGCGGCGGCGCGACTGACTCTGGCCACTATCGCGATTGCACTTGTTGCCGGATGCAGACATAAACCTGCGGCAATCGCTGTGGCTCCTCCTCCGCCGGTTCTGGCGGCGCCCATTCCCTCGGAAGCACCTACCGCCCCGGCGGTTTCGCCCTCTGCGGTGGCCGATAGCTCGACGGACGCAGACTTTGTTGCTTCCCACCCGGTCATCTACCGCGAAGAGGGAATGGCCAGCTGGTATGGACCTCCCTATGACAAGCGGCGGGGCGCCAATGGGGAAGTCTTTGATAAGGATGCGCTGACTGCGGCGCATCGCACCTTGCCGATGAATTCGCTTGTCAAGGTTACGAATCTGTCTACCGGCCAGTCGGTGGTTTTGCGGATTACGGATCGTGGGCCGTTTGTTCCGGATCGCATGCTGGACCTTTCCCTGGCCTCAGCGAAGGCGATCGGGGTTTGGCGGCCGGGCGTGGCGCGGGTACGCGTTGAGGTGTTTGCGGCACCAGCACCGCTCGAGACCGGCGGCCGGTGGTGCGTGCAGATCGGCGCTTTTAAGAATGAGAAGGGCGCGTTTCAATTGCGCGATCAACTGACGCGGAAATATCAGACGGCGAAGGTGATCGAGTTTACCGGCCCTACCGGTCATTGGGTGCGGATTCGTCCCATGAATGATGACAAGGGCCGCGCGGTGGAGATTGCGAAACAACTGGAGCCTAGCGAAGGGCAAGCGTATCTGGTTCGGTTGGATTAGAGGAACATGATTCTTCCTGACCTGGTCTATACGCTCCCTCCCGACAAACTGGCCAAAGCGCGGTCGCTCTATTACTGGCGCACGGGGCTGGACTTTGCCTCCACGGTTTGGGGCGTCCTGGTTCTTTTGGGAGTACTGAATTTTCGCTGGGCCGCTGGGCTCGGCGCCTGGGTGTCTCGCCTGTCCCGCAAGCCCATGCTGCAAGGTCTCTGCTTCGTTCCGCCGCTACTGCTGCTGCTCTCCCTTCTCCACCTTCCGCTTTCTATTGTTGGCCACCACATCTCTCTCAGCTACGGTCAGTCGATACAAGGGTGGGGTAGTTGGTTTCTCGATTGGGGCAAGGCGGTCCTGCTCGACCTGATATCAGGGGTGGTTGTTTTCTCCCTGGTCTTTTTGTTGATTCGAAAGTCAAGACACTGGTGGTTCTGGTTGTGGCTGGTGTCGCTGCCGATGCAGGTGCTGCTCGTTTTCGTGCTGCCGTTGGTGATCGATCCGATGTTCAATCACTTTGAACCACTGGCGCAGACGAATCCCGCACTGGTGCAACAACTGGAGCGTGTGGTCGACAAGACCGGCGTTTCCATTCCGCCATCACGCATGTTTCTGATGAAGGCGAGCGAGAAGTACACCAGCTCGAATGCCTACGTGACGGGGTTCGGATCCTCGCGGCGGGTGGTGGTATGGGATACGACGATCAAGAGCTCGCCACCAGACGAGATCCTGTTGGTGTTCGGCCACGAACTGGGACACTACGTGCTCCATCACATTGAGCGTGGGCTGGTGATGGGAGCGGTCATCTCTTTGTTCTTTTTGTGGATTGGCTCGCACTTTGTTGGCTGGCTGATCCGTCGCTATGGACCGCGATGGCATATCGGCTCGCTGGAGGATTGGGCGGCCGCTGCAGTACTGCTGCTGGCGCTGAATGTGTTGTCGTTCATCGCGGAACCGATCGGCAACGGGATTAGCCGGGCGCAGGAGCACCAAGCGGATGTCTTTGGCCTTAAGGTGGTGCAAGGCATCGTTGCCGACCCGCAACGGGTAGACGCCGAATCGTTTCAGCGGCTGGGAGAGCAGTCGCTGGATTATCCCCATCCTGGGCGGTTCGTAGTTTTCTGGACCTACACCCACCCGCCGATCGCAGAGCGAGAGGCCTTCGCGACCCACTTCAACAGATAGGATTGTCTGCATGGCCTGCTTATTCTGCAAAATTATCGCCGGTGAAATTCCGTCGAAGAAGGTGTTCGAGGACGATCTGGCGTATGCCTTCCGGGACATCAACCCCCAAGCTCCTACCCATGTGCTGATCGTGCCGCGCAAGCACATCACTTCGCTGGCGCATGCCAGCGAGGAAGATCAGGAATTACTCGGCTATCTCCACCTGGTGGCCGCAAGGATCGCGGACAGCGAAGGGCTGGGGAAAGGCTTCCGCACGGTGATCAACATTGGCGCCGACGGAGGACAGACCGTTGACCACCTGCACGTCCACCTCCTGGGTGGACGGGCATTAAGCTGGCCGCCAGGCTAGCAGCCTACTCGCGCCTGCTCGGAGTGCTATATCGATAACGCAGGTGGGCTATCGGTTCGCCGGATCAATGCTAATAGTTTGTGCATGCGCTGATGCAGGTATCAGAGCAAAAACAGCGATGGTTACCTTACTTCCTGGCATCGAGGAGCAGCACCCAGTCGCTGTCGCCGCCGTGATTTTTTCCCGGGGGCGTGAATTGATGGGTTCCGGTGTTCGGGAAGGGATGGCCGGGGATCACCGTAGAAGTGCCGTTGGTCGGGTCAAACCAACTGGCCTTTGCCGGGCCCTTGAGGTTGGCCATGTTTACGGTGATGGTGCGGGCAGACGGCATGTAGGCCAGCACCACGGATCCATCGGGAGTTTTTGAGGCAGTGGTGTAGTCGCTCTTGCTGACGCGAGGCTCGAGGGTCGTGCCGGGGGTTCCCGCACCCGCGGTGATGATGGGATGGCCTTCATCGGGAACGAGATCCTGCCAGGGCAAGGTCTCGAAGAAGTCTTTCCAAATGGCCAGCTCGCTCACTCCGGGTGTATCGAGATTCTTTTGCCATCCGGGCTGGAACGACCAGGTATATTTGTTGCCGTAGAACTGGCCTTTGCCGCCGGTCAGCATGGTCCAGTATTCTTCGCGGCGAAGCACAGCCGGTGTACCGAAATCAGGGGGTTGCCCCACATCCTCCAGCTCGTAGTGGGCTTCCATAAGGAAATCAGGCATGGTGGGCTTCTGGTTGTAGCTGTGCAACATCTGCACGGGGGTTGGCCCGTATATGTAACTTCCATTGACATCTATCATGGAGGCCCAACTCTGGTCATCAAGCGAAGAGCCGGTGGGTGGGTTGAACTCCACGGTCTGCAGGTGCGCAGGATCGGTCGACCGGATACCTTTGGCAACAGCTCTTACAAGGGCATCGTCGCTCTCCTTCTGCCATCCGCCAAAGTCATTCCCATTCAGCCAGGCAACGTTCGACCACGTCTTATAGCGCTTGCCAAGAAATTGACCGTACGCGTAGGCAGCGGACAACCCGTTGTTACGGAGCGTGGTGAGCCATCCCGCGGTTTCGATGGGGTCGAGGAAGATAAAAAGTCCGTGCTTTGCGGCCAGGGCGACGATGTTGTCCAGGCGCACGAAGTAGGCTTCGTTGGGCTTGGAGAGATCGTAATATTTCCAGTCGGAACCGCCGGGGAGGAATCCGGTGAACGGACGAATGCCGTCGGGCGTTTCCGCCATGGTGTTGGCGGGATAGTCGCGCCCGGCGCATAGGACATCGATCCACCCCATGCTGTTAAAGCCGTGCGCCTTGCGGTCGGCAAAGTATTCGTCAGCCTGCTTTTCGGTCAGTCGATAAATAAGGCCCTGGGGAGAATCGGCGACGATCAGGAAGGGGACGTTGTTGCTGTCAACCAGATAGCGCTTGTTCGGACTGACCTTGAGCGGATAGACGGGTTTGGTTTCGCCATAGGCCGCAGCCCCACAGGCGAAGAGCAACGTCACGGCAAGCAAACGGAGTTTCGTTTTCATACTGATATCTAGAACTCCACGCGGAACGTCGCTTGTCCCTGGCGGTTGCTGATTTGTGAGCTCAGGTTCGTGATCTGCCCGAAGGTGGAGTCGAGAGAGTTGGTGTCCGGCCCCGAAAGGCGAGTGCGGTTGAATGCGTTGAAGTAATCGACGCGCAGGCTTGCGACTATGCCCTCGGTGATGTGGAAGGACTTGATGGCGTCGAAGTTCTCGATCCGCAGCGGCGGGGTGCGCAGAGCGGGGTAGGCTCGTTTGGAATTACCAACTGCCCATGGTCCCGTGTTGATGAAGGCATTGATGGGGAACTGCACCGGCGGGGTCGATGCTTTTCCGGTGAAGTACGCCTTCGACAATCCGTAGTCAAACGTCTTCAGCTTAACGCTGGGATCAATGTCGGGGCGGTCAAAGCCATTCACAAGCAGCGGATTGTAACCGTTGCTCGCGCCGATCGGACTGCCGCCCGCGTAGGTCAGGATTCCACTGATTTGCCAACCACCGGCAAGTTGACCCAGGATGCCCCGGGAATTGAGATACTTTTGTCCCGGCCCGACCGGTAACTGATAGGTCGCGACCCAGGTGGTTGAATACTTTTGATCAATATAGGAACGTACGAATTCGGGCGCCGGGTTGTAGGCGTTCAGTCCATTGGGAGAATAAGGCGCAGACCCGATCGCAGTGTTCGCTTCGTTGGCCCCCAACGTAACGCTCGCTAGGTAGCTCAGGCCGTTGGAGAAGCGCTTCTCCGCCTGCACCTGCGCTGCATTGTAGAAAGAGCTTCCGTCGCTCTCATACACCGGGAAGTAGCCGCCGAATTGAGGAAAGGGAGTCAACGCCTGTTCGAGACTCGCCGAACCGCCGAACTGCTGCACGAATTCCGGGTAAGGAGGAGTGAAACCGGCTGCGACGACATCCGGAGAAAGAATATTCTCGCCGAGGAGAGTTCCGTACTGTAGGACCGAAGGGTTGGGCTGGTTGGATAGTTCCAATGTGGCCGGAAGGTGAACCGCGCGGTTGCCTACGTAGGCGGCGGTGAGGAACATGTTCCAGGGAAGCTCTCGCTGGACCCCGAAACTCCAGGCCGTGTCGGAGGGCGCCACGCCAACCTTGACTGTGTTAGGAAGCAACGGTGCCCGTTGACGATCCTTGTAGGGGAAATTGAAGATGACGCCTGCATTCCCAATCGTCGGATTAAACGGAGTCGACTGCGGCAAAGGGAGGGCCTGGCTATCCCAGCTGCCGTAACCCGGAACATTGCTGCCTGTCGACGCACGCAGGTACTGTCCGGCCAACAGGCTCGCCATAAACGACGCGGTCTGCGACGTGCCGTACTCGTAGGCGCCGCCGTCGAGTGTGGTGATGTAGAAACCTGAGCGGAGCACGGTTTTTGAGTTCAGCTGGTAGGCCAGACCGACTCTGGGTTGCCAGTTTTTCCAGCTGATGGAGGCGCGGTTGATGCCGGCGCAGCCAGTGCAGTTACCGAACTTGGTCGCGGCACCGGGCAGATTCCCGGCTCCGGTATTAGGCTCGGACGTATTCACAAAGATGATGTTGTTGTGGTTTTCCGTAAAGGGAACCAGGATGTCATAGCGCAGGCCAAGGTTGATGGTGAGGCGATTGTTGTACTTGATGTCGTCCTGCACGTAAAACGCGAAGGCCTTGTTGCGCATGTAGAGTTCGTCGGAGAGAACGCGAATGCTGGCGTCGGCCTGACCGAGCAGGAAGCTGGCGAAGGAGCTGCCATAGCTGCCGAAATTGGGATCGTTTGAATTCGGCGTGGACGTGGTGCGCTGGCTGAAGTTGAAGGTGCCTGCGCAAAAGTCACAGTTCACAATGTCCTGATATGTGCGCCGGAACTGGCCGCCGATATTCAAGGTCTCGCGCCCTTTGGTCCAGAGCCAGTTGTTGACAAAGACCAGACCCAATCTGCGGTTCTTTGCTACCGTGAGTCCGCCCGAACAGCATTCAAGAAAGGATCCTCCGTTGACGCCCCAGTTCGTGGGGGCATTCTGGCCATCGAATGTCACCAGCGGGAAGGTGTTGCTGCCGGCGACCGCGCCAAAGTTGACGTTCTTATTGGCATTGTCCTGGTCGGTGATGTAACCAATCCAGTCCGCTCCCGCCGTCACTACCAGGTTCTGGCTGAGGGTTCGCACATAGTTGAGGAGAAAACCAGTGCCAAGCTGGGTGTTACTGATCCCATCCTGCAGCGGGTTGCTAAAGGGGACGATCGGGGCGCCAGTGAAATTTGGCTCACCCACCCGATCACGCCATTGGCTAAAGTGGATGTTTTGGCGGTCGCTCAGATTGTGATCAATCGTGTAGGCCCAAAGAAATTGGTTAATCGCCACCGAGGAAATGGCCGGTGATTTGTTGCTTTGCAAACCATAATTGATTCCCGCCCGATCGGGATTGGGAATGCTGGGCAATACCGAATTGGCGAGCGCGCTGAAGCGAGCCTGAGGAATGACATTGCCGGGAAACGGTAGGCCGGTTTGCGGGTCATAGATGGGGATTTGCGTTCCGGTGGAATCGACAAAACTACTGAAGTCGCCGCCCTTCATCGCTTGCGTCGGCACGGTGCCGATGCTGTTCTGCGCCTGATTCTGTTTGAACCAGTCAGCACTGTAGTGGGCGAAGGTGCGATTCCTCCCGTTATAGAGTTTGGGGATGATGACCGGCCCTCCGACGGTAAATCCATAGTTGTTTTGCTGATCGATCGGAGGCGCTGGATGGCCGTCCGCGTTGAAGTGGGTGGGGAAGAAACCGTCGGAATCGAACAACTGGTTGCGGAGGATGTCGAAGGCATCTCCATGCAGGTCATTGGTGCCGGAAGCCATGTTGTAGGTCACGGCGCCCTGCCCCAGTCCATAGCGGGCATCGAAGGTTGAGCTGTTGACGCGAAACTCGCTGATGGCTTCGTAGGGAGGGTTGATGTAGGTTTGGTTTCCGGAATAGTCCACAAATGCTACAGGGATACCGTTGAACTGCACTTCATTTTCGAAGGTGACACCGCCGTTGATGTTGTGCGAACTGGAGTTTCCTTGTACGCCCGGAGCGAGAAACATGAACGAGTCGATCTGGCGGGCGAGGCCGTTGATTTCGATCGGGGCGTTTTTGACCAGTTCCGGTTCGAGAGTGGTGCCCAGGGAGGGTGAGGTGGTGTTCAGGAGGACATCTCCCTCTTTTACCTGGACGGTTTCAGTGGTTGCTCCGGGGGACATTTGAAAGCCGACATTGGACAGCTTGGCGACTTCCACGGTTAGGTCTGTTTTGAGGGTCTTGAAACCGGGCGCTTCGACAACCGCGGAGTATTTGCCGGGATTGAGTCCAACCAGGGTGAAGGTGCCGGCGGAAGACGTGACGGCTTTCGCGGTAACTCCGGTAGCGTCATTCGAGACCGTGACTTGCGCACCGGGAATGACCGCTCCGCTGGAATCCGTGACCGTGCCATTGATGCCGTTTTCTACCTGAGCATGCAAGGGCAGACTGATGCATAACAACGCGCAGCAAAAGAGGAAAATGGCGGTGGGCAAAGTCTTGTGGGTCACGGCGTCACCTCTGGTGAAATTTGGCCCGACTAAAAAGATCGCGTCTCGCCACACCAGCGAGGGCGAACCTGATGTGATCCTCTTGTGCGCTCTTTCAACTCGGCAGAGGGGTTCTGCTATCTGACCTAGCTACTGGGTTGCTTTATGTTGATCCGCAGCGCCGGATGGGTATAGTGAATTTCCACGATTATTTCTTGCAAGCCTATTGGAGATAGGTGCGGGTGGATGAGAGTAACGACAAAACTTCAGGATGGCGGCCCAGGACGCTGTCCTGGGTAATTCTTGGCCGTCCCTACGGGACTACTCAGATTTACTAATGCCACCCAGGACTGCGTCCTGGGCTACTTTCAGCCGTCCCTACGGCACTTGGGGGGAATACACCCTTTCTTATTGAGTGCTCTCTGAGAGCTCAATGCTTTAAGCCACGGAGGGCGATAGAACGGTTGCGATCTGCGGAGATGGGGACGGTTGGCCTACCGGCAGGCGCGTGAGGGTAAGGACGGTGATGTCGTCGTCCTGGCCGAAGGCCTTTGCCGTGATGGCTATGGATTCGGCGGATTGTGCGGCGATGGCGGCGGTGCGCTCGAAGCCAAAGAGTTCTCCGGAGGGGGTGCGCGCTTCTACCACTCCATCGGTGAGCAGCGTGATCTGCTGGTTCTCCTGTTGGTGGAAGGTCGACTCAGGGTAAGTGACGCCGGGCACCAAACCCAGCGGAAACCCGTTTTCGAGGGCGAGTTCGCGGCCGTCGAGATAAGGGGAGATGTGGCCGGCATTGGCTACTGTCACTGTTCCCTCGGGCGCCGCGAAGAGAACCAGGCAGGTGGTGAAGCCACCCCGGGAACGACCCACCATCCGCTGGTTCATCGCGGCGAGAATGTCACCGGGACGCTGGGTGTAGTGCGCCAGTGTGCGCAAGGTGCCGACGAGCAGAGACACGGTCATGGCCGCGGGCATACCCTTTCCGCTCACGTCTCCAATGCAAAGCAACACTCCGCCTAGTGGCGCGGGCACGATCTGGAAGAAGTCACCGCCCACCTGGCCGGCTGGGTGATAGACCGAGTGGATGGCAAAGCCGGGGATTTGTGGAATGGCGTCCGGGATCAGGACCTGCTGCACTTCTTGCGCCTGCTTCATCTCGAGCGTCATTTGCCGCTGAGCCAATGCGGAATGCACCCAGCGGCGCACCAGCAACGCACACATTCCCAGCGCCAATAGAAAGCCGGTAATCTGCTGCAGGTTCAGGGATATCCCGAATGGCTCGTAGAGTCCGGGAAGGCGCAGAAGGCGCGCCAGCGAATCGCTCCAGGCGAGTAGAACCCCGGGTAGTAGCAACCAACCTTCCAGCCCTAGTTTGCGGATGCCCCGGATGACCAACCAGGTCAGCAGGATTCCAAAGACAAAACCCATGGTCTGGGCGGGGAGAAGAAAGGTGGAAACCAAGCGAGAGGGCACGAGAGGAGCTAGCAGGCCGAACCCGGCTGCCAACAATAACGCGTGCACGACCGTCAACAGGGCCGCAGCCAGAGGAAGCCAGCGTGGCCGTTCCAGGTGGAACCACTCGCGAAAGAGCATCACCCAGACAAAACCGATCAACGGCAATAAAAGGACGTTGCATAACCACAATTCGGCGGGAACGCTGATGGTTTGGGTCCAGGAGGCCAATGCTGTTTCACCACCACCCAGACCCATGAGGAGAAAGATGGCTCCCATCCAGAAATACACGCGGTCGGTGCGATTTAGCAGGAACAGGGTGAAAGCAACGGTCGCAAGGAGCAGGTAGATGAGCGCGGTCAAGGCCCAGACTACATTTTGGCGGATTGCTTCGAACCAGCCGAGTTGGTTCTTCGCGGCTACGGCATCGGTGGATCCCAGGACGGGGGCGAGATGAAGTCCTCCCCCATCGGTTTGAAAAACCAGGGTTGTGGGGGCTGCCCAGAAGCGAAAGGCGATGAGGTAGGAGTTGTTGACTGTCGGCGGGAGGGGAAAAACCATGGGCTGCGAGAAGTAAGTCTTTGGGTGGTTTCCCTGGAAGCTGCCGAAACTACCGGCGAGTTTTCCGTCGAGGTAGAGCTGGTAGGCGTCATCAAAGAGGCTCGGTCCAGCTAAGGAGAGCTTTCGACCCGGATAATCCTGGATGGTTACGCGGATGCGATACCAGGCGTAGCCGGAATAGCCTGGGTGGCCTTTTTGTGCCCAGCCGGGTACGTAGCCGGCTATTCCCGCAAAGGGACTTACCGGCTGACTCGGTGTCAGGTCCACGGTTTCCCAGGTTGCATCGTCGAAGTTGGCCTGCGCCCATACCGGTTGGCCGGTTGGGTCAATTGGGGAGTCGCCGATGTGGAATTTCCATGGGCCGTAGAGCGGGAGCATGGACTGGCCCAGGGTGAGCCTGGTGGATTGCGCGTAAGCGGCGGATGGCATGAGCGAGAAGAAAAGCAGTATGGCGAGGATGAGGTTTGCCATGGTTTACCTCGTGCACAGGGCCGCTGTTGGCACTATATCGAGTTGGCAAGGATATGCGGAATGCTATTTGATTCAGCTCCGGTTCAAAGTACCCCACTCAAGCCAACAGAGGGCTTGAATGGGCCGCTCAACATATGAGGAGGCTGGTTGAATCAGTAGAAGTAGGTCTGGCTGATGACGGGCTTGTCGTGGAGCGCGGAGATCTGGCGGTTGATGTCAGTTGCGCTTGCGGGCCAGCTTGGGGGCGCGACGTTGATGTGCGTTCGGCCAGCGTTGTTCTTCGTTCGGAAACGGCGGCGATAGGCTGCTGGGGTCATGCCTACCAGGCGGCGAAACACGGTGCCGAAGTAACTCTGGTCGCAGAAGCCCATTTCCTGACTGATGCTCGACATGGGCTCGTCTGTGTTCGCTAATAAGACCTGAGAACGCTCCACGCGATAGTGGTTGAGATATTTCATGAAGGACAAGCCGGTAACGCGTTTGAAGAAGCTCATGAAATGGGATTCACTCATCCCGCAAATGCGGGAGGCTTCTCTCACCTGAATGGCGCTGCCGCAGTTCTCTCCTAGAAAGCGAAAGAGAGGGAGCAGCCGGTCCAGGTCGCGCTGCTGGCGCTGGAAGGTTTCTACCGTGCCGGCGTACGAGGCGTAGCGGTTCACCAGCAACATCAAAATCATCTTGAGATAGGTTTTGACCGCCAACCTGCCGCGCGGCGATAGGGGCGGTAGTTCGGTACGGATACGCAGCATGAGGTCCAGGACCTGGCGCGGGATTCCGGTATCGGCGGGGACTATGTGGGGGAATTCGGAGTCCTGCAGCAGAAATGGCGTCAGATATTCTGCGCTGTCACTGCTTCCGTCACAGCGAATGATGTCCGGCTCGAAGAAGAGGGCGGCGATGGTTAAGGGCTCGGATGATTGGCACTCTACACGGTGATAAAGAGTGCTGCCGACGATGGCCAAGTCTCCTTCATTAAAGGGAAGAAGGCGATCTTGTATGTGCCAGTTTGCGGAGCCGGCGCAGAGATAGAGGATCTCGAAGTAGCCGTGCCGATTCATGCGGACACTGTGCTGGCCGTCTTCGGTCATGAACGAGACGTCGACAGGACAGGTAACGTCAAAGGGCCAGACGTGCACGCCCTCGGCATTGATTTGTGGTTCGATGACACTGAAGTGGTTCTGGCAAGACTTTTTCGGCACATGAACGTGCCCCGCCCTTACGCTTGGCTGTACCGCGGCCTTCGATCGAGTTGCCCTCTTCGACTTTGCCATGGCTTACTCCATAGAAAAGGTTTTGTGTTCGGGCCGTCTAACACGTTGGAAGATAGCTGGAATATACACCGGGTCGAGCAGCCCTTGAGAAACCCAGTCAAGCCAACAGACTGCTTGAGTGGGACGCGCCAATGTTCTCCAACCGCAAGTATCAGGGCAGGATTTCCTGGTAAAGCTTGACGGCAAACTCCTCGACCAGCGGCGGCCGCAGAACGTCGAAGTAATGCTTGATGTAGGGCATCTGGCAATGCTCATCGAAGGCTTTCTGGTCTGTCCATTTCTCGACGAAGGTGACCCAACGGTCGTCATCGACACGCTGGTTGAGCTCGTAACGGATGCAGCCGGGTTCTTTGGTGGTGTCGTCAATCAGAGAATGAAGCGCCTTGATGAGTTCTTCGGTCTTTCCTTCGAACGCCCGAAACTCGGCGACGCAAACTACCTGCACTGTATTTTTCTTCATAGCTACCTGCCTGCTGGTACGGATTTAAGACTCATATAGAGATCAAAGGCCTTGTGTGGAGTTTCGTCGCCATGCACGACGGCGCGCACGGCCTGAATCATGGCCTCGGGTGCATCGCACTGGAAAATATTGCGGCCCATGTCGACACCAGCGGCTCCCTCGTTCACGGCCTGCCAACACATCTGCAAGGCTTCGAGCTCGGGCAACTTCTTGCCTCCCGCAATCACCAGCGGTACGGGACAGCCGGCAGCGACTCGCGAGAAGCTCTTCTCGCAGTAGTAGGTCTTGACGAAGTGGGCGCCCATCTCGGCGCAGATGCGGGTGGCGAGGCCAAGATACTTGGCATCTCTGACCAGATCTTTGCCAACTCCCGTTACTGCCATGGTGGGGATGCCGTAACGATTACCGGAATCGACAACTTGTACCAGGTTGCCGATCGACTCGTGTTCATGCACGCCGCCGATGTAGACCTGTACCGCCAACGCGGAAGCATTGAGACGGATGGCGTCGTCGATGTCGACTGCTACCAGTTCGTTGGACAGCTCTTTGAGGATGCTTTGGCCCCCACTCGAGCGAAGTACGACGGGGCGGGAGATTTCCGATGGAATGGTGCTGCGCAGGGCGCCACGCGTGACCATGAGCGCGTCGGCGTACTGGATTAGGGGAACAATGGTGACGTCGATGCGTTCGAGACCGGTGGTCGGACCCTGAAAGTAACCGTGATCGATCGCGAGCATCACGGTGCGCGCATCCTGCGGATCGAAGATACGGGCGAGACGGTTCTTCATTCCCCAGTCGAGGGCGTGACTTCCCTTTATTTTGCCGGGAACATTCTGCGGAGGTGTGTCGAGGTAGTAGTTTTTCCCGTCCTGTACGTTGTCGAGATCAGCCATGGAGTCCTTCCTTGAATCCTGCAAAAATAAGGGCGATGGAGGTTGCGCCTGCATCGGGGTAGCCGCGCGTTCTTTCGCCCAAAGACCTGGCTCGGCCGTAGCGCGCGATCATATCGCGGGTTGACTCTGCTCCAGATTTCGCGGCTGCGGCTGCGGCTTCAAGTGCTTGCGGAATGGTGGCGGCTGCGCTGATGGCTTCTACCGCGGGGACTAACGCATCCATCATCGTCTTGTCTCCGGGACGCGCCTTGGTTTGCCGGGATACCGCACGCAAACCAGCTTCAAAGGATGCAGCGAAATGCTTGCAATCCATCGCATCTTCGGCAAGCTCGACATCTCCCAATCCGGAAAAGAAGGTTCCGAGAAATCCGCTGGAGGCGCCTCCGTCGACGCTGAGCACGCGCCAGCCAACGGTTTTCAGAAATTCGGTGAGGCACTGATCGTCCGGGTGATATTCCATTTGCTCGGCGGCACGAAGCATGGTGGTGCCGTGGTCGCCGTCGCCGCCAATGGAATCGAGTTCAGTCAGCCGTTGATGCTCACTGCGAAGATTCGCGGCAGCCTGGGCAAACATATGTTCGAACTCCGGTCTGGTGATGAGATCCGTCATTGTTTTACATAAAACGGTGTGTCGGCGGGTGCGTCCCACAAATCGATTAATTCTTTGTCCATACGAGCGACCAACATCTGGAAGCCGGCCTGTTCCTGGGTGGTGATGAATTCCCCAACCGCGCTACGCACCAGCTTGATCTTCTTTTCTGCCAGAATTTTTGCGGCGCGGCGGAAGACAATCAGCAATTCCATCAGCGTGGTTGCGCCGGCGCCATTCATCAGCAACAAAACCTCTTCGCCGCTCTTTACCTGCAGATCTTCGAGCAGCATGTTCAGCATGATCTCAGCGGTCTCGTCGGCGGATTTCAACTGCATGCGTCCAGTCCCGGCTTCGCCATGCTGGCCCATGCCGATTTCCATCTCGTCGTCACCCAACTCGAAGATGGGCTGACCGGTGGATGGATGGGTCGCGGTGTTAACGGCGACCGCAAGCGAACGCATGTTGTGCTCCATGCGCAGCGCGATCCGCAGGCAGGCATCGAGCGAGGAGCCTTTTTCCGCGGCTGCGCCGGCGACCTTGTACACGGGAAAGAAGCCAACCAGACCGCGGCGATCATCGGGATTGGGACCACCGGCCACGTCTTCGTGAGTAAGGATCATCTCCACCTTGCAACCTTCGCGCAGAGCCATTTCCATGGCGAGGTTGCCTGAGAGCACATCGCCAGCGTGGTTCAAGACGACCAGCAACGCGCTGGCTCCTCCGGCGCAAGCGGTGCGAATGGCTTCGAGGCAGCGGGGCGCTCCCGGGGCGGCGAAGATATCGCCGGCGACGCTGTAGTCGAGCATGCCCTGACCGACGAAGCCGCTGAGACCAGGTTCGTGCCCGCTGCCCCCCAGGGTTACGAGCCGCACTTTGCCGGGTGCTTTGGGAACGGCGCGCGCCAGGATGTTGCGACTACTCAGCTGAACCTTTTCGGGGAAGGCCAGAGTCATTCCCTCGAGCAGTTCTGCGACCAGATTTTTGGGATCGTTGATGAACTTTTTCATTTGCATACAGTGACCTTTATTCGTACGTGGATGGGTCCGACATCACGACGGCGTGACGGAACCAGCCGGTTTGGCGGGCGAGCACAAAGAAGCCCACGACCAGCCATACGCAGCCGGCAATTTTTGCCGCATTCCCGAGACCGACCCAGATGATGGTGCAGAAGAGAAAGCCAAGCGCCGGGAGAATGACGTCGACGAGAAAATTTCGGCCTCGCACATCGGCCTTGTGGATCCAGAACTTCCAGATGACAGCGAGGTTGACTCCCATGAAGCCGAGAAAAGCGCCGAAGTTGAGAAGCTCAGCGGCGAGCTCATAGCTGACAAATTGGGCGCCTACATAGCCGATGACCCCGAGAAGAATGATGTTGAAGTCGGGGGTATTGCGTACCGGGTGGAGGCGAGTAAAGAAGCGGGCGGGAATCACATTTTCTCGTCCCATCCCGAAGAGGAGGCGTGCGGCGCCCACTTGGGAGGTAAGCCCTGCGCCCACATTCGCAACTACCAATAAGATGGCGGTCGCCTTGAGCAGGGCTACTCCCCCGACGCGGCCTGTGACGTCAATGAAGGCGGTGTCGATGTTGGTGAAGGTGGTGTAGTCGGGCCACGCGAGGTGGCCGAGGTAGACCAGCAGGCCGCCGAAAATTCCGGTGAAGAGACAGACCGAAACCGCCGCAAGCAGGACATTGCGGCGAGGATTCTTCACGTCCTCCGCCATGGTGGTGACGGCATCGAAGCCGAGATAGGTGAGTGCGGCAAAGGAGGTAGCCGAGGCGATCGCGCGCACATGAAAGGTTCCAGGGCGGTAGAAAGGCTGAATGGAGAAGAGGCCGAGGATGCCGTGACGGGTCGCGATGTAGCGAATTGCGGAGACGATGAAGGTGGCGAGGACAATCCCCATGAACACCAGCAACATTTGGTTTGCGAGCGCGGTGGAGCGGATACCGCGCAGGTTGAGAAGGGTGATGCCCCCGGCAAACAAGAGTGCCCCAATCGGAAACGGCAACATCGGCAGCGCGCGCTGCAGGGAAAGCGTGCCGTAGAGAGTACAAAAGAGCGGAATCAGCATGTAATCGAGCAGCATGGCCCATCCGGCTACGAAGCCGAGATACGGATGAATGCCTCGACTGACGTAGGCGTAGGCGGAACCCGCCGAGGGATAGAGCGCAGCCATACGTCCGTAACTGATGGCGGTGAGGACCATGGCCACCATGGCGGCGAGAATCGTAACTACGACGTATCCGCCGGATTTCGTTTCGGCTAAACCATACACAGTTGCCGGCGCGCTGGGGGTGACGGCGACGATGCCGTAGAAGATCAAATCCCATAGCGTCAGGACGCGGCGGAGGCGAGGGACTTCCGCGGTGGTTGCGGCTGGTAGGCTCACGCGCCATCCCACAAACGGAGGCCGTCCCGGCTTACCGGGAGGCTTTCCACTTGTCCTAGTTGATATTCGGTGATGTGGATGCGGTGCTGCCCAGGGAGCGCGAAGGCAAGGTTGGTGGGCAACATTCCCTGGGTTGGCATTCTGTCCACAACTTCGCCGCCGGCCCCCAGAACGGTGACGTCTCCCTGGCCGAAGACGGCCACATAGAGCAGACCGGCCTCATCGAATGCCATGCCGTCCGGGCCCTTCCAACCGGGCGGTGCGTCGGGGCGAATCACGTTGCCGAACAAAGAACGCGGAGCGCCGAGGGTGGAGTAGCGATATACATTGCCCGTCACGGTCTCGTTGACGTAAAGCAGATCGTCTTTGCCGAAGGCGATGCCGTTGGTGAAGCGGATTCCACTATCGAGTTTTCGGATGGCTCCCGAGCCGGGATCGACGCGGTAGACACGGCCGTCGTACGGGATGTCGTTGTAGTCGGGACGGATCTGGTTGTTGATGACGAAGTTGTCGATGTGGACGCCGGAGTCGGTGAGGTAGAGCGCTCCGTCGGGCCCGAAGCATAGATCGTTGGGGAACATGAAGGGCTCGCCATCACAGGCTTCGGCCACCACTTCGCATTTGCCGGAGAGGGAGAGGCGCAGGAGCGACGGGGTTTTCGATTCGGCTACCCAGATGAAACCCTGGGCATCGACGGCCAGCCCATTGGGGCGTCCGGTCTGCTTGATGACGGTCTTGGATTGGCCGTCGGCGCTCAGCCTGGCGACCCAGCCACGATCTGCCTTGCCCTCGACGATGAGCCAGGTGCCGTCGGGCAAGGCCACGGGCCCTTCTGGATTGCCGACATCGCGGGCGAAGATCATAGGTTTCCTCTAAATTTCCGCGGTTTGGCCGCCGTCGACGTACAACACTGAGCCGGTGACAAAGGAGGCGTCGTCCGACGCGAGGAAGAGAGCCGCGGCGGCAATCTCTTCGGGTAACCCGAGGCGGCCCATAGGAAAGGTCTTTGCAAAAGCGTCCAATTGCTCCGGGGTCATGGCGTTGCGCAGCATGGGAGTATCGGTGGGCCCTGGGCAGATGACGTTAACGCGAATTCCCTGGCGCGCGTGATCGACGGCGAGGGCGCGACTGAACATGTGGACGCCACCCTTGGAGGTGACGTAAGCCACGGCACGAGCACAGGCATCGTGAGCGCCGGTGGTGGACGCAATGTTGATGATCGATCCGCGGCCGCGGCTGATCATGTGCGGCAACACAGCCCGGCAACAGAGATAGGTTCCGGTGAGATTGATGGCTAGCATGCGGTTCCAAGCGGCTTCGGAGGTTTCGACGGCAGTCCCGTAAAAGAGGATAGCCGCGCCATTGAAAAGAATGTCGAGTTGGCCATGTTGCTTAAGAATTGCCTCGACGGTAAGGCTGACCTCAGTCGAATCGGCAACGTTCAGTTCCATGAAGCCGGCAGCGCCGCCCGCGGCATTGATATGTTGGACGGTTTCGCAGCCGCCGGCAGGGTTGGCATCGGCGACGATGACCTTTGCGCCTTCTCGCGCAAAACGCTCGGCGGTCGCGCGGGCGATGCCCGACGCAGCCCCGGTGACCAGCGCAACTCGATCCCTCAGCTTCGTAGGAATCCTCCCGCGAGTGCATCCATAGTCCTACGAAGCAGGAGTCGTGGCTATAAGAATGCTACGAATGAATCTTGAAAAACCCCAATCGTGCTGGTGCAACAAAAAGTTCCTCGAATATCAGAGACTGCAGAAAGGAATCTCGCTTAGTCTGCTGCCTAAGAGACAGGCGCATGAGACTTTCAGGAAAAGTAGCGGTGGTCACTGGTTCGGCTGTTGGGTTGGGACGCGCCGTGGCGAGCCGTTATGCGCTGGAAGGCGCAGCGGTGGTGGTTGCCGACACCAATGAGGCCGATGGGGCCACCGTCGTGGAACAGATTCGTAAGGACGGCGGACGAGGTAGTTTCGTGCGCACGGATGTTGGGGTGGAGCACGATGTCACGGCCCTGCTCCACGCGGCGATGGCGGAATTCGGGCGGATCGACGTGCTTTATAACAATGCCGCAGTGCTCTTCCATGACCGGGATGCGCGGGCTCACGAGCTTAGCCTGGAGGTTTGGGAACAGGTGATGCGGGTGAATCTGATGGGCACGTTTTTGTGCTCCAAGGCGGCGATTCCGTACATGCTGCAACAGGGCGGCGGATCGATTATCAATCTCGGATCACCTACGGGGATGACTGGGTGCGCTCCCAATTTGACGGCCTACAGTACCAGCAAGGCGGGGATTTTCGGGCTGACGCGGGCGATGGCTGCCGCGTACGCGCGAGACGGAATTCGGGTGAACGCGTTGGTCCCGGGAACGATGGATACTCCGATGAATGCGCCGTTGCTGGGCAATCCGGCGACGCGGGAGGAATACCGGGAGGCGGTGCCGATGGGACGGTTGGGCAGACCTTGCGATATGGAAGGGATTGCAGTGTTTCTGGCGAGTGATGAGTCGTCCTATTGCACCGGGGGAATGTACATGTGCGACGGTGGATTGACGGCGGTTTAACAACATCCTGAGAAAACAGGGCTAAAGCCCAAATTTGTCTAGCCTCAGACGGCACGACTAAAGTCGTGCCCTGATACAAAACGGGGTTTTCGCAGAGATTCGCTCAGCGGGCGACGAAGTTTTCGCGGACACTCGTTCAGCGGGCGAGCTACTCGTTGCGCAGGGCTACCATGGGTTCGGTGGAGGCGGCCCGGCGCGCCGGCCACCAAGCCGCGAAGAAGGCGGTTAGCAGGAGCAGCAAGCACATCGATGCCAGAGTGAGCGGGTCGCGGGGAGCAATGCCGTAGACCAGGCTCTGCAGGAGACGGGCTCCCGCTAACGCGGCGATGACTCCGATAAACAATCCGATGATGACGAGCTGGCCGGCGTCGCGCAGCACCATGCGGATGATGTCGCTGCGCTCCGCACCGACGGCCATGCGCACTCCAATCTCCCTGGTCTGACGGGCTACGGCGAAGGACAATACGCCATAGAGCCCAGCGGCTCCCAACACCAGCGAGATCGTTCCGAAAATGGATAACAGGATCATGCTGAAACGTTGCTGGGCTACCGAGGCGCGGATTACCGCATCGAGCGTCTCCACGCTGAGCAACGGAGTATGCGCGTTGTCCATAAATATGGAGCGCGCGGCATTCGCAACCTCTACCTGGGGAGACCTGGTGCGCACTACCCAACTGGTGCCCAAAAGACCATTCGTCATCTTCGTCAGCGGGTCTGGAACCTGCCCCATGGGTACATACAGGATGGCCGGTGTTTCTACATCGAGGCCGGTTTGCTTGACGTCGCCAACGACGCCGACAATTTCGCGCACCGGGTCTTCAAAACCAGGCCCCATATAGGCGCCAATGCGCACGTGCCGGCCGATAGGATTCTCGCCCTTGAAGTAGGTTCTGACAAACTGCTGGTTCACGATGAGCACGGGAGCGCTGTCAGACGCTGAAAAGCTGCGCCCGGCGAGCACCGGCACGCGTAGCGTATCGAAATAGTGTTCTGTGACAGGTACGTATTTTTCATCGCCGGCGCCGTCTTTGCGGTCGCGGGCGCGGCCGATGATCTCAAAAGGCAAGTCGACCACCATCTGGGTGGGAAGATCGGCCACGGCGGCCGCGGACTCCACTCCGGGAATGGCTTCCAGACGGGCGGTGAGTTGCTGCAGACGCTGGTTGAGCAATGCAGAGGTTGCCGCCTGCTGATCGGAAAAGGTGTTCTTGAAAGTGATCACATTGCTTGCCTCGAAGCCGGGCGGGGTGTGCATGAGCTTCCAGAAGCTGGTCAGCAAGAGAGCTGCCGCGACCATCAGGACCAGCGACACGGCGACTTCAGAGACCACCAGGGCCTTTTGCGCAAGGTGCTTGCCAGTGGCGATCTGGGTGGTGTTGACACGCAACGACTCATTGAGCTGGGTGCGGCGGCTCTCAACGGCGGGCACCAAGCTGAAGAGCAGAGCGCAGGCAAGTGTGAGCGCGGCGGCAAAGAACAGGGACGAGCCGCTGATCTCAAGCGAACTGAAGGCCGGGAGTTCCAGGGGGCTGAGGTGCATGAGGGCAGGCGCGGCCACACCGGCGAGGAAGACTCCCGCGGCGCCCCCGGAGAGACAGAGGATGGCGTTCTCTACCAATAGCTGACGAAGGATGCGCCAGCCGGACGCACCGAGCGCGGTACGCAGGCTCATCTCGCGGCGACGGGCGATCGAGCGGGTGAGCAACAGACTGAGTATGTTGGCGGAAACGATGACGAGGACGAGAGCTACGGCGCCCATGAGGATTTCAAGGGCAGGACGAATGTCGCCTACCAACGAGGCGTGGTAATCGAGCACGAGCGGTGATTCGTATTCCTCCCAGAGTTTGGGATAGGTGGTCTTGAGTTGCAGGTAGACATTCTTGAGATCGGCGGCCACCTGGGCTTGGGTGATGTTGGGCCGCATACGGGCGACGAAGACGTATTCATGGCTCCGATCAGTGGGGCTCTCAACGACGGGGAGAGGCAGCCAGAGATCGACCCTCGCATCGAGGCGGAACTCGTGCCGGGCTACTCCGATGATGGAGAAGGGCTGATTGCCGAGGGTGATGGAGCGGCCAAGGATGTTGGGGTCAGAGGAGAAGCGTTGACGCCAAAGAGCATCGCTGATCACTGCCACGCCGGGTGCGTTGGGAATCATGTCAGCGGGATTGAATCCACGGCCGATGGCGGGATCCATGGCGAAGACATGAAAGAAATCAGACGTGGCCCGGCGGGCCTTGAGGGGTATGGCTTCCTGACCCTGGACGAGATTGATGTTGGCGGCGATGAAGTCGTAAGCGGCGGAGGATTCAAAGGCGTGACTTGCTCTACGCATGAAGAGCGCAACGGTGGCTGAGTAGACAGGGCCCACGTTGCCATTGGGATAAGCGCGCTCGACGCGGACTAATTGGTTTGGGTGTGGGAAGGGCAGCGGGCGGAGCAGAACTCCGTAGAGGATGAGGAAGACGGTGAGGTTAGCTCCTACGCCCAGGCCGAGGGTGAGTATGGTGGAGAAAGTAAAACCAGGCGTCTTGCGTAATTGCCGGATGGCGTAAAGGAAGTCCATTACGAAATCACCCCGTGGAGGGGATTGCAATTGGATGGCCGGGGCCGGAGAGAGTTAAGTTGTTGCTTCTTGATGAGCGAGGAACGTGTGGCCTGTCCGCTTCCGGACGGGGATGTTCGAGGATGTACAAATCTCCGCAGCAAGGAGGCACTCACACAAGCCGGCAGCGGGCATGCGTAGGCCACCCAATCGCTCGGGCGGCCACTAGGCTTCTACGGGCTCCAACTCTGCGTCGAGACCGTGACGGCGCAGGAGGTTGGGCAGATTTTGTGAGAAGGCGGAACGCGGCATCACCATGTCACAGCCGGCTTCCATTGCCTTCGCTTTCAAATCGCCCTGCAGGTGCGAGAGAAATCCAATCACCGAGGTCCCCCGCTTCATTTTGCTCTTGAGGCGCGGGATCAACGTCAATGGCTTCGCATTTACATTGTTGAGATCGAATACGATGAGCGACGGACGGCTTCCCTCAGGTACGTCGGCGAGGCGAGAGACGATGTCTTTGTCTGCCTTGACGAAGCTGACCTTGACGCCAATCTTGCGCGCGGTCTCCTGAATTTTTGCCAGGAAAAATAGGTCTTCGATGAAGCAGTAAATGCGGGTCGGAGCATCTTCGCGGATAGGAGCGACGACCGCTTCCTTTTGTGGGGCTTCGACGTAGTGGCCGTTCTGGCCGTTGCCGCGAAATTCTGCCATGGCGTGAGGCGTGTCTGCCATGTTGCCGTTGACCACGCGATAGCTGTGATCCATGGGACCGACGAAGGTTTGTTGCCGGCGCTGCTTGCCTTTGCGCCGCCCACCGCCGCCGCCGCCACCGTTGCTGCCATTCTGCATAGCAGAATGCCCGGCGCCGTTGCCGCCATTGCCATTTTTAGGGGCGAAACGGTTTTGACCGGAGGGTTTAGGCTTGGCCGCCTTCTTGGGAGTATGGGGCTGGCCAGAACCGGTTCCCGGCTCCGCGTTGGCATGGCCCTTGGCTTGATTGTTTGCGTAACCTTTACGTCTGCGGCGCCGGCGACGATGCCCTTGCCCTTCACTCGGACCGCCTGGCTGAGCCTGACTTGCTGGCTGCGCCTGGGGTTGATTTTGCTCAGTTGTCATGCATGCACATCCCGGTGCGTTGGCAGTTTTTTGCAACCCTCTCAGAACAGAGCTTGGCTGCATCTCGGAAGTTAACCAAAAGATCGGCTTGGGGTAGAACCTATGGTTTGGTCTCTCAAACAAACTACTGGTGTTGGTCTATACCGCTGTTGATTGACCCCGGCGACGAACAGCGCTCTTTGGGCCAGCAGGTGCGAAGCGGTAGAAAAACCCTATTGACTCTCGAGAATTGCGGCGAGCCTGACTCACACGTGAGAACCGGCTACAGCCGCTCGATAGGCAAAACCGATAATACACAGAGAAAGGGTAGGAGAGCAAGTGGCATTCTAATGGGCTGAAGTTACGGAAGAGGGAGAGAGAGAAGAAAGGCAGCTAAAAGAGAAAAGCCACATCGAGTGGCTTTTCTTGTGTAATGGCCAATCACTGGCCTCCCAAGAGTACCCGGCAGAACTGGTCTGCGGGATATTAGTTCCGGTTGCGGTTGGTCCTGATAGGACCCAACTCTGCTCGCCGGATCTGAGCTGCCGGATTCGCTGAATGATGCGAACCTCGCGCGTCGCTGGCTGCACTCTTATATGCAGTTAACGTGCCGTTTTCGATCCCCATTGTTTTCAGCGCTTTATGTTTTTTGCGCCAGCCTCGATCTTCCGATTTATGGAGGTCCGCGCAGGACGCTCATTCTGGAATCCATAGAAAGTGGTCCGGCTAACGTTGACATTTGGGGCAGAAGTGGGTGCCGCGACCGCCGATGAGGATACGCCGGATAGGAGTTCCGCAAACCAGGCAAGGCTGGCCGGTCCGCATGTAGACGCGGTGCTCGAGTTGGAAAAAGCCCGCCACGCCGGCCGCATCGACGTAGTCCGATACCGACGAGCCTCCAAGGGAGATAGCCTCCTTGAGAACGGTTTGCAGGGCGCCGTGGAGACGGTCGAACTCGGCGCGCTTTAAGTGACGCGCCATGCGGCGGGGACGGATACCGGCGCGAAACAAGCTTTCATCGGCATAGATATTGCCTACGCCATGCAGCAGCTTCTGGTTGAGCAGAGCGGCTTTGATGGGTGTACGACGATTGCGAAACAGGGCGGCAAATTCGTCCTGCGAGATGCGGAAGGGTTCCTGGCCAGTGCCGGAGAAACTTTCGTGCAGCGCCATGCGGCCAAAGCGCCTGGGATCGACGAAGCGGAGCTCTCTACCGGATGCAAGCTGGAGTATGCCATGCGTGTGCGGAGGAATGGGAGTGGTGGATTCGGCTACCAACAGGCGGCCGGTCATGCCGAGGTGCACGATCCATTGCAGCGGGGTCTTTTCGAGATCGAAGACGATGTGTTTCCCGACGCGATAGACGCGCTCGATGCGCCGGCCGGGAAGTTCCGCCGCCATGATTTGCGGGGTTGATTTAAAGGGCTCAGGCTTCTCGCTGAACCAGGTGTTTTCGATGCGGTCGCCGCGAATGCGCTCGTCGACGCCGCGTGCGATGGTTTCGACCTCAGGTAGTTCGGGCATAGGTATTCGATTCGATTGTCGCAGTTTGGAAGCTACCGGGTGTCGTTATATGATCTGAAGCGGACTCGCCGCGCCGCGCGCGAGAGACGAGCCGGCAACATTCCACATTTCCCCCCAGCAGGATTGAAGAGGTCGGGTCCGTCGGATCGAGTGGCCAAGCCGGCCGGGGGAAGCGTGCGACCGCGAGATTGATTGGAGTTCATGCGAGCAAAAACAGCAGTAGTCGTGGGCGCCCAATGGGGCGATGAAGGAAAAGGCAAGATCGTCGACGTTCTGTCCGATCGATTTGCCGTGGTGACACGCTATGCGGGCGGCCACAATGCCGGGCACACGGTCATCATTCGCGGGCAGAAGTTTGTTCTGCAACTGGTGCCTTGCGGGGTTCTGCGTCCGGATTGCCGGGCGGTGATCGGTAATGGTGTCGTCCTGGACCCGCTCGCCTTCCTCAAGGAGATCGGCAAGCTGCGTGACCTCGGGGTTAACGTGGACGAGCAGCTGTTTGTGTCCAACCGGGCGCAGGTAATTCTGCCCTATCACCGGATGATTGAGCTGGCATCGGAAAATGCTCCGGGGCGGCAGAAGATCGGCACTACCAGCCGGGGTATCGGGCCGGCCTACGAAGACAAGATGCATCGCAGCGGGCTGCGGGTGATTGACCTGCTGAACCGCAGCTTGCTCAAGACGCATATCGAAAACGCCTGCAACGAAAAAAATGCAGTGGCGCATGCGTTGTTTGGCACCGATCCGCTGGATCCGATCAAGATGTACGACGAGTACACGGAGGCGGCGGAGAAGATCCGGCCGTTCGTTACCGACACCGGCAAGCTACTGAATGACGCGATCCGCCAGGGAAAGAGTGTGATGTTTGAGGGCGCGCAAGGCACCATGCTGGATATCGATCATGGAACCTATCCCTTCGTCACCTCTTCTTCGGCGACCGCCGGAGGCGCCGTGATCGGGACCGGGGTGGGACCAACCGCGATCGGGACTGTGATTGGCGTTACCAAGGCGTATGTGACGCGGGTGGGCGAGGGGCCGTTTCCAACAGAACTGTGGGGCGAGATCAGCGACCTGCTGCGCGCCCGCGGGCAGGAGTACGGAGCGGTGACTGGGCGTCCGCGCCGCTGCGGATGGCTCGATCTGCCGTTGTTGCGTTACTCCAACGAGGTGAATGGGACGGAGTGGCTGGTGGTGACCAAGCTGGATGTGCTGGATAGCCTGGCGGAGATTCCTATCTGTACCGGCTACCGGATCGATGGGAACGCCAGCGACACGATACCGGCGGATGTGAGCGGTTTTGAGAAGATCGAGCCGGTCTACACCACGTTCGCGGGTTGGCAGACGTCGACGGAAGGCATTACCGATTTTGAAAAGTTGCCCGCGGCTGCCCAGAAGTATCTCCGATTCCTGGAATCGGAGTCGGGCGCGCGCATCGGCATGGTCTCAACCGGACCAGACCGGGAGCAGACGATGATACTGCCGGGATTTTCCGCGGCTTTGGACTGGATGCACTCTCCCTCAATTCAGATAGATTAGAGGCACGATGGTCAGCTATCTCGTACGTATGCGATTTGCCCCGGAAGACCGTGAAAACGTCCACGAGATGCTGGAACAGCTGGCGATGGGGTCGCGGCTGGAAGAGGGGTGTGTGAGTTTTGTTCCCCATACGGTTGAGGACGACCCGACCACCGTGGTGATTTACGAGCAGTACCGTGACCGGGCAGCCGCGGACTTTCATCGCACGACGCCGCACTTCAAGAAATTCGTGGTGGGAGGGTTATACCAGGCGATGCGGGAACGGCAGGTTGAGAATTTGACCGCGGTCGTCTAAACCTGACCGGTCGGTTGCGCATCCCAGTACGCAGGTTGCACTCCAAGTGCCGGGGCATTGCGTTCAAGTGCGAAAACTGTCACTCTGGGACTTCCATTTTGACGGATTATTTGGACGCGGACTAACATCCGGTACGGTTATGGTCGGTTATTCCGAGCATCGTTGGCTGTTTCACACGGTCGGCAGACCGTTGCTCGTCCTCATGTTGATGATCGTCGGCGCCTCCCAGGCGCACGCGCTTTTTCCCCATCATGAAAGTGCTCACAAAGAAATAGAAGGGCTGGAGTTGGATTGGCGGCAGGCACAGCTCTCGAATAACGTCAGCGAGGTGGATCGTCTGCTGGCGGATGATTACCTGGGGATTAGCGCCAACGGGACGCTCGAAACCAAGGCAGATGAGCTCTCGCGAAGAAAAACCGGCTCGCTGCATATAACCCAGCTGGACCTTAGCGATATCAAGGTCAGGATTTATGGGGATACAGCGGTCGTTACGTCCAAGGCCGATTTGGTGGGCAAGGTTGGCGATCGGGACATCAGCGGACGGTACCGCTATACGCGGGTGTATAGCAACCGGGATGGCCAGTGGCGGATCGTGAGCTTCGAGGCCAGCCGGGTTTCCCAGAATGAACGATAAGAATGACTTTTCTTTATTCCTGCTTAATGTTTGTTAAACCCTACAGCTTGTCGACAAACTCGAGATACCCCAGATTTTGAGTTTCCCCGCAGTGCCTGATCGGGCTTCCTTAGGTTAATTTCTGGCTGCCAGCAGGGCATCGGCTACGTTAGCGGCTTCGCGGGTTTGGCGGATTTCGTGAACCCGAACCATGTGCGCGCCAGCCAGGATGGCTGCGGTCGCGGCGGCCAGAGATGCGTTGGCTCGGCCCAGTGCGGGCAGGTCGCGGCCGAGGAAGCTCTTGCGGGAGACTCCGGCCAGTATAGGGCGCCCGAGAGTGGCTAACTCCTCCAGTCCCGCCAGCAAGACATAGTTTTGATCGAAGGCTTTACCGAAGCCGAAGCCGGGATCAAGGACCAGGCGTTCGGGATCAATTCCGGCTTGCAGGGCGGCTTGCAGACGTTCCCGCAGTTCCAGTGCGACCTGGGCTACGACGCGCTCGATGGGAGGCTGCGCCCGCCAATCCTCCGGGCGCCCTCGGGTGTGCATGAGGACTACGCCACATTGGGCGAGCGCACAGAGCGCGGCCATGGCGCTGTCCCAGAGGAAACCGCTGACGTCGTTGACGATTTCGACTCCGGCGCGCAGAGCAGCCTTTGCGGTGGCGGATTTGTAGGTGTCTACCGAGAGAGTAGCGTCGCGACGGTGACGCAGTACACCTTCGATGACTGGTAGGACGCGATTGATTTCCTCCTGAGCGTTGACCGGATCACGCTTGCCGGGCCGTGTGGATTCTCCACCGATATCGACGATGTCGGCACCTTCATCGAACATTTCCAGAGCGCGCTCGATGGCCTCGGCTGCAGTGCGGAAGGAACCGCCGTCGGAAAAGGAGTCCGGGGTGGTGTTGAGTACGCCCACCAGGAGGGTGCGCGTCCCCAGAGATAAGGATCTGGTGCGAAGCTTCCATTCGTATCGGGAACGCAGCGCAAAGGGCATCTGCGATCATTCTAGACATGCTGCTGCTCATGCTGGCCCTTCTCGCAACCGGCGCCCATGCAAAACGCAAGGTGCCCCTTCGCCAGGCGATTCCCCGGATTCTGGCCGATCCGGCGGTTAGCTCGGCACACTGGGGCGTCTCCGTTGTGTCATTGAGCGGGCAGCCGATTTATGCGCTCAACGATGGTCAACTGTTCAATCCGGCGTCGAACGCCAAGCTGTTTACTACGGCCGCGGCGTATGCCCTGTTGCCGTCCGGGCTTACGTTTACGACGCTGGTGTCGAGCAGCAGCGCGGCCAGCACAACGGGGGAAATTGACGGCAACCTCATTGTTTTTGGCGTGGGCGACCCCAACATGTCGGGACGGACGGTGCCCTATGGTCTCAAAACCGAGCGCAACGGCTCGCCGCTGGCGGCGCTTGAGGATATGGCGGACCAGATCGTGCGCCACGGCGTCCACTCGATCCGCGGAGACATCGTGGGCGACGACACCTGGTTCTTGTACGAGCGCTATGGCGCGGGCTGGAGCTGGGATGACCTGCAGTGGGGATACGGGGCGCCCACCTCCGCGCTGAGCGTGAATGATAACGAGGTCTACCTGAGCGCCATGCCGGCAGCACAGGCGGGGGAGCCGGCGGTGGCGTCGTTCTACCCAGCCACGGCTTACTACACCGTCGACAATGCGATGACGACCAGTTCGCCGGGCGATCCGACCAAGCCGGGTGTGGAACGCTCACCGGGATCGATGACGGTGCGGCTGTTTGGCCGCACTCCCCTCGGCCAGCAGGGACTGCATAGTGCACTGGCCATCGAGGATCCGGCGGAGTACGCAGCGCGTGCACTGCGCGCGCTCCTGCTGGCGCGTGGAGTGCAGGTAAGCGGAACCGCGCGGGCCCAACACCGGCTGTCGTCGGATACCAGCGACTTTCTCTCCGCGCAGCAAGCGCCGGTGGCGATTCATCCCATCACTACGTTGACGGTGCAGTCTCCGCAGGCGGGGCAGTTTGTTCTGGCCTCGCATGTCTCGCCTCCACTGGGCGATGACCTGGTGGTCACCAACAAGGTGAGCCAGAACCTCCACGCGGAAATCACGCTGCGCACCTTGGGAAAGCTCGAAGGCTCTGACGGTTCGCTGCTGGAAGGAACGCGGGTGGTACGGCAGTTTCTGATCTCCGCCGGCATTGCTCCGGGAGATTTTGTGTTTTATGACGGTTGCGGGTTGTCGGTGCAGGACCTGGTGACTCCGCGGGCCTTTACAGCTTTGCTGACCTACGCGGCGCGGCAAAGTTGGGGCGAGGCATTCCGCACCTCGCTGCCGGTGGGCGGGGTGGATGGATCGCTGGTGGGGCGCTTCAAGCAAGCGCTGCTCGACGGCAAGGTTTTTGCCAAGACGGGTACGCTGGGCGAAGCACGCGCGCTGAGCGGGTATGTGGTCGCCGCCAGTGGACAGACAGTGGCGTTTTCCATCATGTGCACCGATCATCTGCCTGCTTTGCCAGCGGAGCGGACAGCTATGGATAAGATCGTGGCGGCCATCGCGGAGGCGAATTGAGGTACGCTCCGTTGCTCGTGCTGGCGCTGCTGTGTGGATGCCACCAGATGCCCCCTTCGAAACCTTTGAGCGAGCTCACCTCGCAGGAATCCGCCGGCCGCTCGGTTTTTGTGAGCCACTGCGCCACTTGCCACTACGCCGCCAGCGAGAAAGGGCTCAATGGTCCCGGACTGCTTGGGCTGTTCCGCAAGCCGTATCTGCCCAGCGGCGGGGTTGCGAATGACACCCGGGTCACGGCAGTGATCCTGCGAGGCAGAAACATGATGCCGGCGCTGGGCAATACACTGTCAGATCAGGAGCTGGCCGACTTGCTGGCCTACCTGCACACGCTATGAGCAATCTTCCGCTGCCAGGGATGGCGGCTATCGCTCTCTGGATGCTGGCGCTCGCCCTGATGGGGGCAATGGGGGTGCTGACTCACCATTACCCGCCACTGGTCCTGGTTTTTTCTGCAATCCTGGCGGTCGCCGGGCTGGGACTGATCCGTTTGCGGCGCTGGGGTTGGGCGTTGAGCCTGGCGGCGGTCTTCCTCTCCATGTGTTTTGGCTGCTATAGCCTGTTCCGCTTCCACCAGGCGCAATGGATCGTGATGGCCGTCATCAATCTGGTCTTCTTTCTTTACCTGGTGCGGCCCGAGGTGGTCGGGCGTCTTCGCCGAGGCGCGTGACCCGATACAATGATTCTTGCGTGATTGACCTAGTCCAGATCGACCAAGCGCCACGCCGACCAGCTCCCAAGCCCTCCTGGCTCAAGGCTCGCGCCCCGGTGGGAGAGAATTACCACGAGCTGAAGAGCCTGGCCCGGTCGCTTAACCTGCATACCGTTTGTGAATCGGCGCATTGCCCCAATATCGGGGAGTGCTGGAACCAGCGCACCGCGACTTTCATGATGCTGGGCGATACCTGCACCCGGCGCTGCGGCTTTTGCGCGGTGCCCAAGGGAAGACCGGACCCGATCGATTTCGATGAACCACGCCGGGTGGCGGAAGCGGTAGCGATCCTCGACCTGAAGCATGCGGTGATCACGAGCGTAAATCGGGATGACGATATTCTGGGCGGCGCACGTGCCTTTGCCATGGTGATTGAGGAGATCCGGCGGCAGGCTCCGGGGTGCCAGGTGGAGGTGCTGATTCCTGACTTTCAGGGGTTGGAGGAAGCAATCCGGATTGTGGTTGAAGCCAAGCCGGAGATGCTGAATCACAACACGGAGTCGGTGCCCCGGCTGTATCGCGCGGTTCGGTCAGGAGCTCGTTACGAGCGCACGCTGCGGCTGTTGGAGTATGCCAAGATAGTCGATCCGCGCATGACGACCAAGTCGGGCGTGATGGTCGGGCTGGGCGAGGAAATGCACGAGCTGTTGCAGGTGTATCGGGACCTGGCGGCGGTCGGCACCGATGTGTTAACGATTGGGCAATATCTTCGTCCATCGAAAGACCACTTGCCGATGGCGCGCTACTACACTCCCGAAGAATTTGTGTATATGCGCCAAGAGGCGCTCAAGATGGGTTTTCGCCACGTGGAGTCTGGACCGCTGGTTCGCTCCTCGTACCATGCGCGCGAGCAGGCGAGCTCCAGCGGTGTGACGCTGATTACATAAAATCTGACAGAACGAGGAAGAAGACGATGGCAGTCTCAGTAATGGCTGGTATTCCGGCGCTGAAAGATGCGCAGCAACAATTGAAGACGCGGATGGAAAAAGCGGTAGACGATTTCCGCGCGAACCTTGCGTCGACGCGGACAGGGCGGGCTTCGGTGCATATGCTCGACCAGGTGAAGGTGCCTTATTACGGCACCGATACCGCGCTGAACCAGGTGGCGCAGGTGACGGCTCCAGAGGCGAACCTGATCCTGGTGCAACCCTGGGATCCCAGCATTCTGGGAGATATTGAGAAAGCATTGCGGACTTCAGACCTGGGTTTCAACCCGCAGAATGACGGCAAGCTGATTCGGATCCCGATACCTCCCATGACCGAGGAACGGCGGCGCGATGTAGTGAAGCACCTGAATAAGACGCTGGAAGACCACCGCACCGCGGCACGCAATATTCGACGGGACGGGAACGATCTGATCAAGAAGGCCGCCAAGGATAAGAAGATTTCCGAAGACGAGGAGAAACGCTCGTTGGAGGAGATTCAGAAGCTGACCGACGAAGAGATCCGTCGCATGGAAGAGATGTGCCGCAATAAAGAACGGGACGTGATGTCGATCTAGTTGGTGCGGTTGCTGTGATCGAGAATGATCTTCCAGCCTTGCGGTTCGTTCTTGAAGAGCAGGGAGAAGATGCCGTCGGCGTTGCCTCCGCCAGCTGCCGTGCGGTCAAGGTGGAAGTTTCCAGTCGCGATGGCGTAGTTTGCATCCAGAACACGGATGGCGAGATGGGTGAAGGTTAGCTTGCCCATGGCTGCGGGCGTCGCATAGAGCTTGCGGTAGCGTGCCAGGATGTTGGCGTAGCCGTATTCCACTTTTTGGCCGACGAAGGTGGTTTGTGGGGAGTCTTCGTAGCTTTTCATGAAGGCTTCTATGTTGCCCTGATTCCAGTCGATGGTTTGCTGATCCAGTAGATGACGGATCGCGGTTTCCTGCCCCTGTGCCGCGACCGTTAGCGTGAGAGCGATCAGTAGAGCTACGAATGGACTTCTCATGGCTTAGAAGATATCTCGACTTGAGATACGTGCCCAGGATTCCACCTTCGGTCGCTACGATGGGTCGCTACAATAGGACATGCCCTCCCAAACTGTTCACGCTGTCTGCTCCCATGATTGCCCGGACTCTTGCGCAGTTCTGGTGACGGTGGACGAGGTGGGCACCGCTACCAAGGTGCAAGGCGACCCGAATCACCCCGTCACGCGTGGATTTCTGTGCGGTAAAGTCGCCAAATACCTGGATCGCGTGTACTCACCCGCTCGACTGCTCTATCCCATGCGCCGTCGCGCGGGCGCCGCGAAAGGGACCGCGAACGCCTTCGAACCAATCAGCTGGGATGAGGCGCTCGACACGATCGCCGAACGACTGCAGCGGATTAGCGACGAGCACGGTCCGGAGTCAATTCTTCCCTATTCGTATGCGGGCACCATGGGTGTCCTCGGCTATGGCTCCATGGATCGCCGTTTCTTTCATCGACTGGGAGCTTCCCAGCTGGATCGCACGATTTGCGCGACCAGTGGCGCGGAGGCGCTTAAGTCGGTTTACGGGAAAAGGCTGGGGACTGACCCGGAGCACTTCCGTCATGCCAAATACATAATTGCCTGGGCGGCGAATATCCACGGCAATAATGTCCACCTTTGGCCATTCGTCGAAGCGGCGCGACGCAATGGCGCCAAACTGGTGGTGATTGACCCTTATCGCACGCGCACGGCCAAAGTCGCAGATTGGCACATAGCGATTCAGCCGGGAACGGATACGGCTCTGGCACTTGGCCTCATGCGCGTCATCATCGAGGAAGGGCTTTACGACCGGGAGTACGTGGCTCGCTACACCTGTGGCTTTGAGGAGCTGCGCGCCCACGTGCAGCCTTATACGCCAGAGCAGGTCGCCAGTCTGACTGGCATCCCAGCGGAGGATATCGTTCGCCTGGCGCGCGAGTATGCCACTAGTACCCCATCGGTGATTCGACTGAACTATGGCATCCAGCGGTCGCAAAACGGTGGCGCAGCGGCACGCGCGGTTTGCATGCTGCCGGCCCTGATCGGGTCGTGGCAGCATCTCGGGGGCGGACTGCAGCTCTCCCTCGGCGGAGCGTTCGCCCTGAACAGCGATGCTCTGGAACGGCCAGACCTGATGCGGCAGCCTTGCCGCGTGGTTAATATGTCGCAGCTGGGACACGCTCTCACCGAGCTGGACGCCCCCCCGGTGAAAGCGCTGTTCGTCTACAACTCGAATCCCGCAGCCATAGCTCCCAACCAAAACGCAGTGCTGCGGGGCATGAGGCGCGAGGATCTGTTTACCGTGGTGCACGAGCAGTTCTTTACCGACACCACGGACTACGCCGATATCGTGCTGCCGGCGACCACCTTCCTGGAGCACAAAGACTTTCAGGGCGCCTACGGCCATTACTTTCTACAGATGTCGGAGCAGGCCATTGCTCCACTGGGCGAGGCCAAACCCAATGTGTGGCTGTTTAGCCAGTTGGCACAGCGTATGGGATTCACCGAGCCCTGCTTCCATGACAGCGTTGATGACTTGATTGAACAGGCACTGGATGCGCCGGCCGCCGAAGGAATCACTCGTCAGGACTTGGAAACAGAGAAGCGTATCCGGCTGACGCCGGCCTCGTTTGCCGGGGGCGTGTTTGCCACTCCCAGCGGCAAAATTGAGTTCTACTCGAGCACCCTGGAAGCCGCAGGGATCGACCCGCTGCCGACCTTTTATCCGCCGGACGAGTCGCGGCGTGGAGCCGCAGCGCATACCTTTCCGCTCGAGTTCCTGCCGCGCAAGGCGGACAACTTCATGAATTCCACCTTCGCTAACTTGGCCGGGCACCAGAAGATGGAGTCGCCGGGGCTGGTTTTCATGCATGCCAGCGACGCCAGTGCACGGCAGATCAGCGATGCGGACTGGGTAGAAATCTACAATGCGCGGGGCAGGATGCAACTGCGCGCGCGCATCGATGGCAGCGTGCCTGAAGGCGTGGTGGCGGCCAGCCTGAATTGGAATAAGCTCTCCGCCGGGGGCAACAACGTGAATGCGCTGACGTCGGAACGATTGACCGACCTGGGCCGCGGTGCAACTTTTTACTCGACGCTGGTGGAAGTTCGAAAGCTGGCTGCCACGCAAAACCCCTTCACTCCGATAGACTAAGAACACCTGCTCAAACGTGAGATTGACTATGCCGTTTTCAGCGGGCTACCAGTGCGCGGGCTGTGGAGAGTGGAATGAGATTGTGGTGGACGAGTCTGCAGGAGGGCGGCAGCGATATGTGGAAGACTGCCAGGTCTGCTGCAAGCCAAACCTACTCTTCGTGTCCTGGGATCCCTCACTGGGCGAGTATTTCGCATCGAGCGAGCTGGAGAGCTAGGACTGGGCCCCCTGGATGGTAGGCAGAGTGGGAAAGCCCGTGGAGTTGGGAAGTACCCCTTCCGTCACATATAATCGCCTTTTCCTCCAGCAGGATCCGATTTTCAGCAGTGAGGGTGTGCCTATTTTTCGCGTCGTGTCAGGGAGCCGCTGCTCCCGGTTGTTTCGGATCGTGGCCTTGCTTCTGTTTTGCGGTTCCAGCGTGATTGCCTGGGCTCAACAAGACGTTGTCACGCAAATTCGCGTTATTGGTAATCGCCGCATCCCCAGAGAGACCGTCCTGGCCCGGCTGTTTACCCACCCGGGAGACACCTACGATCCGGCCACCATCGAGCGCGACTTTAACTCGCTCTGGAACACCGGCTACTTTGAGAATCTGCAGATCGCCCGGGAAGACACTCCCAAGGGTGTCGTTCTCGACGTCATCGTCAAAGAAAAGCCGACCATCCGGGAGATCAATTACAAGGGTCTGAACTCGGTTTCGACCTCAGACGTTTTGGACCGGTTCAAGAAAGAGCACGTGACCGGGTTCTCGGTCGAAAGTCCGTACGATCCGACCAAGCTAGCACGGGCGATCGACGTGATTCGCGCGCTCCTGGCAGAGCATGGGCACCAGTTCGCGACGGTTAAGCCGGATATCAAGACGATTCCGCCCTCCTCGGTGACAGTCAACTTCATCATCAAAGAAGGTCCCACGGTCAAGGTGGGGAACATCAGCTTCACCGGCAACCATGCGGTGGGTTCGCGCGAGCTCCGGGCAGCGATGAAGAATCTGAAGCCGATCGGGATCCCGCGTTCGATCTTCCTGGAAAACATCTTCGCCCGAACCTACGACGCCTCCAAGCTGGAGGAAGATACCGAGCGGGTACGGCGTGCACTGCAGGATCGTGGCTATTTCCGCGCCGGCGTGGGCGACCCCGTCACCCACATTCGCAGCGAAGGCGGGTTGTCGCTCCTGACCTTCCGCCCGCGCAACGGGAAACGGATTGACATCCGCATCCCGATCGATGAAGGCCTGCGCTACCGGCTGGGCGGGGTCACATTCACCGGTAACACGCATGTGCCGAATACCAAGGCGCTGCGCTCCCAGTTCCCTACCAAGGACGGGGAATTTTTCAACGCGACCGCCATCGGTAAGGGATTAGATAACCTGCGCAAGGCCTACGGCACGCTGGGCTACATCAACTTCACGGCGGTGCCGACACCGCGCATCGATGACGCCAAGCACCTGGTTTTTCTGGATATCGACATCGACGAAGGCAAGCCGTTTACGGTGTCACGGATCGAGTTCTCCGGCAACACCATCACCCGTGATCGCGTTATCCGCCGCGAGTTGCTGCTGGAAGAGGGTGCGGTTTACAACAGCAACCTTTGGGAATCGAGCCTGTTACGGCTGAATCAGCTGGATTACTTCGACGCGCTCAAGGTCGACCAGGATTCGGAGATCCATCAGGATCCGGAGAACGGCACAGTTTCTCTGTTGCTCAAGGTACACGAGAAGGGCAAGAACTCGATCGGATTGAACGGCGGCGTGAGCGGCCTTTCCGGAACCTTTCTGGGCCTCAATTACTCGACCAATAACTTTCTCGGTCTGGGCGAGACGTTGAGCCTGCAGGGGAATATCGGCAACCTGGCCCGCAATGTGACCTTTGCCTTCACCGAGCCTTATCTGCGTAACAAGCCGACGAGCGTGGGCTTTCAACTCTTCTCGAGGAAGTCAGACTTCAATTCGGCACGCAACTACGCGGCGGTGACGGGCCAGTCCGCGAACTTGTCAGCAGCCCAGCAATCGTTGACACAGAACTACAACCAGTCATCGACGGGATTGAATTTCTCGGTCAGCTATCCGCTGAAGCGGTCGTTCAAGCGTATTGGGTTGACCTATAGCTGGGACAAGTCGACGGTCACTACCTTCAGCCAGGCGTCGGCCAACCTCTTCGAGACGCTGGCCTTCCGCAGCGGGCAGATCCAAGGTTCCAATGCGCTGGAAGGGATTTATACCAGCTCGGTTTCGCTGAGCTATTCGTACAACAAGGTCGGACCCTCCGTATTCAAGCCTCGTTTTGGCAGCGACGTGTCGGCGGCGTTCATCCTCGCCGGGCTGTTCGGCAATGTCCGCTACTTCACGCCCGTGGTGCAGTACAAGCACTACATGGCGATGAAGGGTTTTCGCCCCAACCCGGAAGGGCGCAACGTGTTGGCCATTCGCACGCAGGCTTCGTACATCCAGGGCTTTAGCGGAGATGTGGCTCCTCCGTTCTCGCGCTTCTACTCCGGCGGCGACAACGAATTGCGCGGCTTCGATGTGCGCGCGGCTACACCCTACGCATTTATTCCGGTGCGGCAGAATATTATCCTCACCAATCCGGACGGCACTCCCGTGCCGATTCAGCCGGGTAATTACACGCTGGGCAATATCACGATTCCGATTCCGATTTACCGGCCGGTGTCGGTGGGTGGTGACATCAAGTTCACGTCGAACCTGGAATACCGAATCCCACTTGGTGGGCCGGTTCAGTTCGCCATTTTCGACGATTTTGACATCACGTCCGTGGTTCGGCAGTCGCAACTACGGCAGAGTGTTGAAGGCGCCGACCAGTTGAACTCGCCGCTCTATGGCTGCACCTCGTACTTCAACGGGTCGTGCCAGGGCGGACAAGCGATCAAGTTCATCAACCTGATTCGTCCCATCGAGGGGACGAACGTGGTGCCACGCATGTCGATCGGTGGTGAGATTTCGGCGTTCTTGCCGATCGTGAATGCACCATTCCGCCTGTACTACGCGTACAACACCAACCGGCTGTTTGAGAATGTGCAGGGTGAGAGCTTGATTACCCGCAGCATGTTCCCTTCGGGTGGCGCCGGGGACTACACGTACGCTGAAGCGATCTCGGCGTATGACTCGCTCTTGCATTTCCGCGAACCGAGAAAGACTTTCCGGTTGAGCGTCAGTACGACGTTCTAGCCGGTCGGGACGGCGATACAGTGCTCAGGACCGCACTCAACCCAAAGGAAAGCTTGAATGGGCCACCCTGAACTTTGAGGTTGGGAAATCCGGCTGCGTTGACGGTGTTTGGGCCCTTACCTATAATCACTGCTGGCCCCTGTGATTGGTGTCTCTTTCCCGCATTCGCAGCCAGATGCGCTGGTCAGACCTGCACGCGCTGGATCCAAAGATTAAAAGGAGTTCTGTATCCCGATGAAGCGTTCGTTCACCCTAGTATGCCTGCTCGCATCTGCGGCAGCCTTTGCCCAGGCCCCCTCCGCGCCGACCCCAGCCGATTCCACAACCGGAGCTGGCGCACCGTCGACGGTCCCCGCCACACCCAAAATCGCCTACATCTCGTTCCAGCAAGCCGTCGCCGCCACCAATGAAGGGCAGCGCAACTTTGCCCAGTTGCGGACCAAGTTTGAGCCCAAACAAACTCAACTCAAGGCACAAAACGACGAGATCGATTCCCTCAAGAAGCAACTGCAGGACGCTGGCGCCAGCTTGAGCGAAACGGAACGCGACAGCCGCCTCAGGACGATCGACGAAAAGACCAAGTCGTTACAGCGTTCGGCTGAGGATGCACAAAACGAAGCCAGCACGGCAATGAACGACATGTACCAGCAACTGGCGCAAAAGGTCTATGCGGTACTTGACGCCTATTCCAGCGCAAACAAATTCAGCATGGTTCTGGATACCAGCGCCCAGCAGACACCTGTGCTGTGGGCCAGCCCGGCTTTTGATATCACCAAGGCTGTGGTCGATGCGTACAACGTCAAATCCGGCGTTCCACCCCAACCGGCTACAGGCGCCACCACGGCTCCGCGGCCGAACACGACTATTCCGCGCTCTACAACTCCGCGGCCCAGCACCACCAAACCCCCGCAGTAAAAACCTCAACGGAGGGAACCTCCCCGGCAAGTCAACTCTTGCCGGGGAGGTTGTTTCTGTTCTGTGGAAAAAAATGTGGATTTCCCGAGACTGCTCTTTTTTCGCTTCAAATGAAGCCCCGGGGGAGCTGCCTGCGAGGGCGGCGCAAGGTGGTTAACTTTTTTATCTTCAGCAATTTACCGTGCCGCTAAAATTCTGCAGACGGGTTCGCGCAGCCGCCGCCTAACACGGATGGCTTTTCCGGCTTTCCACAAAATGCATTTTAGGCATGACAGAAGTAACTGCTATTTGCTAGAGTCTTCGCCCACTTTGAGGACGGCCAGAAATGCCTCCTGAGGGATGTCGACCTTGCCCACGCGCTTCATGCGCTTCTTGCCTTCCTTCTGCTTCTCCAGCAGCTTGCGCTTGCGGCTGATATCTCCTCCATAACATTTGGCGAGTACGTTCTTGCGCAAAGCGGCAACGGTTTCCCGGGAAACGATTTTGGCTCCGATGGCGGCCTGGATAGCAACCTCAAACATCTGGCGCGGGATGAGCTCACGCATCTTGGAGACCAGGGCCCGCCCGCGATCGTAGGCGAAGTCTTTGTGCACGATGATGGAGAGCGCGTCGACCGGTTCGCCCGAGATCAGGATGTCGAGCTTGACCATGGGCGATTCCCACATACCGGCGAGCTGATAGTCGAGCGAGGCGTAGCCGCGAGAGACGGATTTCAAGCGGTCGTAAAAGTCGAGAACGATTTCATTCAGCGGCAACTCGTACGTGAGCATGACGCGGGTGGGAGTTACGTATTCAAAATTCCTCTGCCGTCCGCGCTTTTCTTCCACCAGCTTGAGAATGCCGCCGACGTACTCTTCGCTGGTGAGGATGGTGGCGATGATCACCGGTTCTTCGATTTTTTCTATGTCAGTGGGATCGGGCCAGCGTGAGGGATTCTCGACTTCGATCACCGAGCCATCGGTAAGCGTGATCTTGTAGCGCACGCCGGGAGCGGTGGTGATGAGGTCGAGGTTGAACTCACGCTCCAGCCGCTCCTGGATAATCTCCATGTGCAGCAAGCCGAGAAATCCGCAGCGAAATCCGAAACCCAACGCCACGGAGCTCTCGGGCTCGAAGAAAAATGACGAGTCGTTAAGGCGGAGCTTCTCGAGCGCGTCGCGGAGCAGTGTGTGCTCATGCGAATCAACGGTATAGAGGCCGGCGAAGACCATGGATTGAATATCTTTGAAGCCGGGCAGGGCTTCGGCTGCGGGACGGCCATCCTCGGTGACGGTGTCGCCGATCTTGGTGTCGGCGACATTCTTGATGGTGGCGGAGAAAAAGCCTACTTCTCCAGCAGACAGCTCAGCGATCTCGAGCGGCTTGGGCGTGAGCACACCGACCGACTCAACGTCGAATACTCGCCCGTTGGACATCAGGCGGATGCGCGCGCCCTTGCGGAGGATGCCGTTGATCACGCGAGCGAGCACGATGACGCCGCGATAGGGATCAAACCAGCAATCGAAAATCAGCGCCTGCAGAGGCGCTTCTGCGTCTCCCGTGGGCGGAGGTAAACGACGCACGATGGCTTCCAGCACATCGGGCACGCCAAGGCCGGTCTTGGCACTCACAGGGAGAGCGTCCGTCGCGTCGATACCGACGGCGGACTCGATCATCTCCTGGGTGCGGACAACGTCGGCGCTGGGCAGATCGATCTTGTTGATGACCGGGATCATGTCCAGGCCGTTGTTAATGGCGAGGTAGGCGTTGGCCAGGGTCTGCGCCTCAACGCCTTGCGAAGCGTCGACTACGAGGAGGGCGCCTTCGCAACAGGCCAGGGAGCGAGAAACTTCGTACGAAAAATCGACATGCCCGGGAGTATCGAGCAAATTCAACTGGTACATCTGCCCGTCTTGCGCGAGGTAGTTCATGCGCACGGCGTGGGCCTTGATGGTGATGCCACGCTCGCGCTCGAGATCCATGGCATCGAGTACCTGGGCCTGCATTTCGCGCGCGGTGAGAGAGCCGGTCAACTCCAACAATCGATCCGAGAGAGTGGACTTGCCGTGATCAATGTGGGCGATGATCGCGAAATTGCGGATGTGGCTGCTATCCATGGAGGGGTGGCGGGGAAAGCTTTATTGCTGACGCGAGATCTCTTACCCGATCTTACCATTCACACCGGAGGGCCCCGGGCAATACAATCAAGCCAGCAGCCTATGGCCGAAGACGGCTTTTCCAGGTGTGTTTGCATGGGCTTAGGGAGAGCACTGAGTGCTGGAGGGTTGACTATCGGAGTGACCAGAACTACCTCCCGAATCCTGGCATTGGTGGCGCCGGCTGCGGCGCTGCTGCTCGCCGGTTGCCCCCAGGTCAAGCCGGCGCCCAGCACAGCGAAGTCGCAACAAGCAACCGCGCCCACCCTCAAACCTAGCGCGCCGGTCGCTGCCGGTCATGCCGCAGATACTGCCGCACCCGCGCCCGCGCGGCCAGTAGTACAAGCGCTGATCGACTCAGTGGAAGCGGCTTATCAGAGTGGCGTGGCGAATTATCACGCCGGGAAACTGCAAACCGCGAAGGCAGATTTCGATCACGCGGTTGACCTGATGCTGACCAGCAATTTCGATTTGCGCACCGAGCCCCAGTTGCACGATGAATTCGACCGCATTCTCGACGCGGTGAACACATTGGAGATGGAAGCGCTGAAGCAGGGCAATGGATTCGCGCCCAAGATTGAACCGGCGCCTGTGGACATCGCCAATGACGTGACCTTCCCGGTGGATCCGACCGTCAAGGCACAAGCGATCGCGGAATTAAAGACGACCCAGTCTGATTTGCCGCTGGTGATCAACGATCCGGTGGCGGGATACATCAGTTATTTTTCTTCGAAAGGCCGGGGCACGCTGGTGCGCTCGCTGGAACGGGCCGGCCGCTACCACGCCATGATTACGAGGGTGCTGGCGGCCGAGGGCGTTCCGCAGGATCTTATTTACCAGGCAGTGGCGGAGTCGGGCTTTCAGACGCAGGCCATGAACGGGCGCACGGGCGCCGGCGGTATGTGGCAGTTCATGCCGTTCGATGTCTACGGCCTGGATCGGAACGCATGGTATGACGAGCGCTTCGATCCGGAAAAGTCGACCCATGCCTATGCCCGCTACATGAAGTTGCTATATTCGCAGTTGGGTGATTGGTATCTGGCCATGGCGGCGTATGACTGGGGCCCAGGCAATGTGCAGAAGGCAGTGCAACGCACCGGATACGCTGACTTCTGGGAGCTCTATCACCGCAACGCGCTTCCTCAGGAGACAAAAAATTATGTGCCCATCATCATCGCGGCGGCGATTATCGCCAAGAATCCCGCACAGTACGGGCTCCTGTCGCTGAACCCCGACCCGCCACTGGTCACGGACAATGTGACTACCGATTACAGTGTCGACCTGCGGCTGGTGGCCGACCTGGTGGAGACTTCGGTGCAGGAAATTTCCGAACTGAATCCCAGCTTGCTGCGCATGAGCACACCGATCGATGGGCCGTTCGAATTGCACTTGCCCGCAGGGACCAAGGAAGTGTACGAAAAGCGGATTTCGGAAATCCCCGCGGACAAGCGAAATCAATGGCGGTTCCACAAAGTCGTCGCGGGCGAGACGCTGGAAACGATTGCGCGCGACTACCACGTGACGCCGTCAGAGCTGGGATTTGTGAACCAACTGGACGCAGGGGACGATCTCTCGGGAAGCGAAGGTCTGATTATCCCTGTGCCCCCAGCACCGTCGAGCCGAGGGCGGCTCACGCTTTACAAGGTCCAGCGTGGGGATACGTTGGTGACGGTTGCGGATCGCTTCAACGTCACGGTGCAACAGCTTCGGCGCTGGAATCATCTCACTGCAGCAAGGCTGGAACCGGGACGTCATCTGTACGTGGCAGAGCCGGCGCGGGTGACAGGCACGAAGCGCCGTGTGAGCACGAGCAAACACAAAACTGCCGCGCATACGACAAAGAAAAGCGCTGCGACACCGTCGCATCCGACTACCGCGACCGCGTCCTTGGACAAATAAAAACAGCTGCCGCGGAAAAGAAACTGAATTCATACTTGCGTTCATTGGCATTGCGTTGCATGCTGTTGCTATAATCCGCGCCGCGAGCAAGTATGATGGATAGCGGTTCTCTGCGATCCGAATTCGTAACCGAAGCCTTGGAGGCATAAGAATGCAGGACGAGCTTAAGCTATACGCACACGCCGAAAACGAGTTTGAAGCCGAAGCGGACGACTTCCCGGATGAAATGGAAACTGGTTTCGAGGACGATGAAGAGGAAGAAGAAGTAAGCGTTATCACCGCGACGATCGCCGCCGCTGAAATGCCGCCCCCGATCCCGGCGCCAGTCGCAGTCAAGGCTCCGGCAAAGAAGGCGCCCGCGAAAAAGGCAGTGGCGAAAAAGGCAGCGGTTAAAGCTCCTGCGAAGAAGGCTCCTGTGAAGGCTGCTGCAAAGAAGGCAGTCGCGAAAAAAGCTCCGGCCAAAAAGGCCGCAACGAAATCTGCCGCTAAGAAGAGCAGTAAAGGCGCGAAAAGCGGCAGTAAGGCTGCGAAAGCAGCCGGCAACAAGAAGAGCGCCAGTAGCAAAAAATCTACCATCAAACGAGGTATTCCTTTGGCAGTTAAGAAAGCAGCAAAGAAGGCAGCGAAAAAGGCTCCGGCAAAGAAGGCAGCAAAGAAGTCGCCGGCTAAGAAGGCTGTGAAGAAGGCAGCGAAGAAGACAGCAAAGAAGAAGTAGTCAACCGTACTGACAGGCAAGCAAAAGAGCCCGGCTGGCAGCCGGGCGTTTTTGCGTTTGGAGGAAAATTATTGGTTGAGCACTCGTAGGTTTGCGATGGCTACTTCTTTTCGTAGCCGTTGAGTGCGGCTAGTACCTCGTGGCTGTGCTCAGAGGGTTTTACTCCGGTCCAGACCTGAACGATTTTCCCCTGAGGGTCGATGAGGAAGGTATTGCGCTTGGCGATCTTCACGCCCATATAGTCGGCCATCGAGCCGTATTGGGCGACTACGGTTTTGTCCTGGTCGCTCAGGAGCTTGAAGCTGAGTCCTTCTTTGGCACAGAACTCTTTGTGGCTGTTGGTCGAGTCGACGCTGACACCAACGACCACGGCATCGAGCTTCTGATACTTTTCGATGTCCTGCTGGAAGTTGTGGGCCTCGATGGTGCAGCCGGTCGTCATGTCCTTGGGATAGAAGTAGAGCACAACCCATTTGCCGCGAAAGCTGGCGAGGCTGATGTTGGAACCGTCCTGGGATGGCAAAGTGAAATCAGGGGCGGCCTGACCGGCCTGCGGCATGGGAGCGTCATCCGCGAAACCACGGACAGTAAAAGCGGCCCCGGCGAGCAGGACCACCAGGATTGCAACGATTGCTACTCGGTTTGTGTTCACTCGAACCTCCGCACCGATTAGACCGCTTTTGGCTTAAAAATGTCTACCGGGTGGCTCATACAGCGACGATAGCGATGCCGGCAGCGGCGGCCTGCTCGCGAACCGTATCAAGATCGAAAATGAGGGTGCGGCCAGCCTCGATGGAGAGGCAGGTGGCGCCAGCCAGGCGCATGGTGGCGATCGTGTTGGGGCCGATCACGGGCACATCGAATCGCATGTCCTGCGCAGGTTTGGCTACCTTGACTACACTTAAACGGCGCTCCAGGGTGGAGGCTTCTCCATCCGCCGCCAGAGTGCGTAGAAGGGCTCCAGCGCGTTCGATGGTGGCGTCCGTTCCTTCCATGGCCTCGACTGCGACACAGGCCTGCCCGGCGACGGCAACCGTCTGACCGATGTCGAAACCAGCAAGTGCGAGCGCCACCTGGCGGCCGTAGGTAATATCCTGCTGTTCGTCTTCGCTTGGCGCGCGCGCGGTCAACACGCCGTGCCGGGCCAGCAAGGGCTCGAGGTAGGCGGTCGACGAAATGAGCTCGATGCCTTCGTCACTCAAGATCTTGGCCACCGCACCCAGAAGCATGTCGGTGTTGCGCGTGCGCAGATTTAACAAAAGCTTGGCGAGCCGCCAGTCCGGGCGGATGCTGGAGAAGATTTGCTTGTGCTTGACCTGGCCGGCCATCACGGCCTGGGTGACCCCTTCGCGTTGGAAGGTCTCGATGAGACGAGAGAGCTCGCCCAGGGACAGCCAGTGCACGCGGACACCGGAATCTGCTTCGGCCCGCTGGTCCATGGCGGGGTCGGTTTCTTCTTTGATGGCGGCGACGACGACTTCCGCGCCGTGCGCGCGGGCGGCATCCAGCAACAAAAAAGGAAAACGGCCGTTGCCGGCGATCAGACCCAGCTTCACTTGATCACGCCGCGCTGGGAACGCTCGATGAATGCGATGAGATAGGCCACGCAGGCGTCAGACTGACCCTCGCTGCGCAGGCGTTCCAGTGCCTGAGTGGTATTGAGCCTGGAGGCCAGCAAAACCTTGTAGGCATGCTGGAGAGCCTTCAGCTGCTCAGCGGTGAAGCCAGAGCGCTCGAGGCCAATGCGGTTGAGGTGATAGGCGCGGGTCTCACGCTTGGCGGAGGTGAGCGAGTAGGGCAACACGTCCTGAGTGATGGTGGTGCCGCCGCCGATGTAGGCGTGCTTGCCGATGCAGCAATATTGGTGCACCGGGCAGAGCGCCCCGACGCTGGCGTAGTCCTCAACGATGACGTGGCCGGCAAGGGTAGCGCCGTTGGCCAGAATGCAGTGATCACCGATGATGCTGTCGTGGCCGATATGGGTGTAGGCCATGATAAGGCAGTGGCTGCCTACGCGGGTGGTGCCCCCACCGCCTTTGGTGCCGCGGGAAATGGTGACGCATTCGCGGACGGTGTTGTCATCGCCCATCTCGAGAGCGGTGGGTTCTCCCTTGTACTTGAGATCCTGCGGGGCTACGCCGAGACACGCGAAGGAGTAGACACGATTGCGATCTCCCAGCGTGGCTTTGCCGTCGAGCACGACGTGAGAGACGAGTTCGCAGTCTTCGCCCAGGGTGACCTCGGGGCCAATTGTGCAGTAGGGACCAACATGACAGGATTGAGGGATACGAGCCGTCGCAGCCACAATGGCTGTTGGGTGAATGCTCACTCCTGATTCACCGGTTCCAAATCAGGAGTTGGCGCGGGCGCGGGATCGGCGACACCACCTTCACTGACATTGACGATTTTGCCCGGGCGCGGCACAACCTGGCACATGATCTTAGCTTCGCAAACAAGTTTTTTCTCGACGAAAACCTTGCCCTCGAGGCGGGCGGCGCGGGGCTTCCACTGGAGCACGTCCACTTCAATGCGCAACTGGTCGCCAGGCACTACAGGGCGGCGGAAGCGCGCATAGTCAATACCGGAAAAGACCATCAATTTGGTTTCATGTTCCGGGATCTCGGGGAGTAGCAGGACACCGCCAGCCTGGGCGATTGCTTCGACGACCAGGACGCCTGGCATGATGGCGTAGTCAGGAAAATGTCCCTGAAAGAAATGCTCATTGATGGTGACGTTCTTGATCGCCACGATGCGCTTTCTGGGGCTGACCTCAAGCACTCGGTCGATCAGGAGTAGGGGATACCGGTGGGGCAGAATGGACATGATCTGGCGTATGTCCAGGACCTTCGCCACTGCCTGATTTGGGTTCTCGTCTTCCATGCTCGCAGGGCAGATTATAGTGCATTTTACTTTTTGATTTTCGCCGCAGCCTGATCGGGATTGAACATGTCGGGGGTAATGGGGATATCGTAACCGGCGCGAGAGAGAAAGCGCTGGTTGCTCATGTCGTCGTTGTGGTAACGGGTAATGGCGTACGGCGTAGGCAGGCCGTCGACGAGATGGTAGTCGTCGTACTCCTCGGCATCGGTGTTTTTGTCGTGGTAAAGCGGATCACGCCATTGCCAGCTGCGGCGCAGCGGTAAATGGGTTTCCGCATCGGTCTGGATGACGATGCTGTCGTTTTCTGAGTTGATGAGCGTGACTCTGTCGGCCAGATGGCGCTGTACCAGGTTCTGGCCGTTGTAGATGAGCACGGTTCTGGGGTCGTTCAACCAGACACGCATGGCGGTCTGGATGGAGTGATCGCGGCGCCGGATCAGATCCTGCACCTGGTCTTTGGGGAGTTCTTTTTTGCCCTTGTAGGTGACTTCCCAGGCCTGATCACCGTTGATAATCTCGACGACCTCTTTTTTCTTGCCGAGCTCGATGCGGGTCTGGTCGGGGATTTTATTGATCTGGTAGAACTCCGCGGTCATGCCGGTGGGCTTGCCCTGGTAGAAGCCGGAGGTTCGGCCCTGCTCCCAGGAGCTGGCGAGGGTGAGCCATCGCGGGCCCCCCAGAGCGGTGACCATGGCGTCGAGGGTAGCCCGGGCTTTCTTTTGGTTGGCGGCGGCTTCGGGGTCTTGCGCCTGGGCCAGAGATGTCAGGAACAGCAGCAGGCAGGCTGTCGTGAGTGCTCGCTTCATCCGCAGCAGTTCTCCCTATTCGATTGTACAAAGGACCCGACCCAAGCCAACAGCGCGGACTTGCATTGGTCACCAACTCCCGCTACTTGTGGACGGGGAAGGAGCTTGCGGGTCTTTACCGGGAGCTTGGCGTGAACCACCGCGTGGGCGTGTTTGAAATGCTCTTCCAAGCTCAGCGGTGCGCAGTACTTTCCAGTGACGGAGAGCTACCCAGTGCGCCCGCGCCAGGTAAGGAGCTGGGATGACGTCTTCGATTTCCAGGAGTTCTGCGAAGAGCTCCGGTCCTGCAGCGAAGGAACAAACCGCCTTCTGATCATCATCGAGATTCAAGACGGCGAACATCTTGCCGCCAATGGTCTTGTTCCCGACCCAAAAGACCAGGTTCGCTCCCCACTGCATGGTCTCTGCCACGTGTGGGAGCTTCCGGAGGTAGCGGCGTGCGCCTTCGACATCCATGGCTTTCAGCCCTTCATGGCAAGCAGTATCGCGCAGAAACGGGCGATTTCGTCTTCGGTGTTGTAGTAGTGCACAGAAGCACGGACCAGCTCGTCCAGACCGCGGCGCTCCAGATCGAGACGGGCCGCAAAACGGTCCGTGATCCGCACCGAGACGCGGTTTTCTTTCAGCCAGCGCATCACGGACTGGGCGGAATGAGGGCTCATAGGTGAAGGTCACGATGGCACCGCGAACACGGCCCAGATCGCGTACCGTGACTCCTGGTATTTCGCTCAGTTTTTGGCGTAGTAGAGCAGCCAGGGACTGTACCCTGCGCTCGATGTTTTGCAAGCCCAGGGCGAGCGCGTAGTCGACGGCGACACCCATGCCGAGGCGCAAGGCGGCGGAGGATTCCCAGCTTTCAAACCTTCTGGCGTCGGCGCGCAACTCAAACTTGTCGATTGCCACCCAGTCCGCCGCCCGCATATCGACGGCGGGCGGCCGCAGACGCTCGAGGATGGCCTGGCGCACATAGAGGAAACCGGTGCCGCGCGGGCCGCGGAGGTATTTGCGCCCGGTGGCTGAGAGCATATCGCAGCCCAGCGCTTCCACATCCAGGTGGATCTGCCCGGCCGACTGGCAGAGCATCGAGCAGGAAGGGAATGCCCGCCTGCCTGGCCAGTTTCCCTACCTCCGCGGCCGGCTGTACCAAGCCGCCGTTGGTGGGCACGTGGGTCAACGCGATCAGCTTGACTCGATCATCGAGCAAATGGCGAAGCGCTTCCAGGTCGAGCGCTCCGGACGCATCGCTCTCGACCACACAGATCTGCGCGCCGGTGCGCTCGGCCACCTGGAGGAAGGCGATGTAGTTGCTGGCGTACTCGCTGGCGGCGGTGACAATGCGATCGCCAGGAGAGAACTGGAAAGAGTAAAACGCCATGTCCCAGGCACGGGTTGCGCTTTCCTGCAGGGCAATTTCTTCCGGCGCGCAGTGCAGGAGTCGGGCCAGGCTGCCGTAGAGGCTCTCGAGCTCCGGCGGCGACCGTATCGGCGGCCTCATAGCCGCCGATCTGCTCCTCAAGGCGGAGATGCTCGACCACCCGCGCCACAACAGGGCGGGGCTGCAGGCTGGCGCCGGCGTTGTTGAAGAAAATTGATTGCTCGCAACCGGCGGTGTCGGCTCGCAGCCGGTCGATATCCCAATGCTCAGGCATGCCTACCTCGTCCGTGTTTCCCATAAGATGACTAGATGGAGATTACCGTGATTCGCCGCGCTCGGACTGCGGCACGGCTATTGCTGAAGGGGCGGGTGAAAGCCTTCAACGCGGTACGGTCCTTGGTGGAGGGTAAGAAAGGGTCTCGAAATTGGCGGGCCCAGCGTGTGGTTTGAGCGCGGGTTTGAAGCCCGTGCCCATCTACCATCGGGTCGGTTCCCTGGATAATTGCGACTTCTCGCGCAACACCACGTGGAAGGAGCACGCGGATGACTTCCAGTTCAGTCCGGATAAGCCACCGGGAAAAAGCATATTTGCCGATGCTTCGGACTTATCGTCCCTTGCAGACGATAGCTACGACTTCATCTTGTCGTCGCACAATCTGGAGCATTTCGCCAATCCTGTCAAGGCACTCTATGAGTGGAAGCGAGTGATCCGGCCGGGGGGCGCTTTGATCGTCCTTCTGCCCGACTACCGCCAAATCTTCGACCATCGAAGGTCGCCTACGCCGGTGGAGCATATGTTTGACAGATTGGCAAAACAAGACCACGGAAGACGACTTGTTCCACCTGCCAGAGATTCTGGAGAGGCACGACCTTAGCCGCGACCCGCTGGCCGGATCATTGGAGCAGTTTCGCGCCCGTTCGCTCGACAACTTTAACAACCGCTGCCTGCACCATCATGTTTTCGACGAGAAGAACAGTCGCGATTTACTCACCCGCAGCGGGTTTGAGGTGCTGGCGGTGGAGAAGGGTGATGCCCATCCATCTCTTCCTGCTGGCGCGGCTTCCGTAAAGTCAGCCTTTATACTTGGAAATGATGGCAAGCCCTTCGGCACCACTTTCACCAACCATGCAATTCCTGCCTGTGGATGAGCAGCTTGACCTCCTGCAGAAGGGAGCCGCCGAGATCATTCGACTGACGGACCTGCGCGAGCGCCTGGAGGCGTCGCGGAAGAACGGCCGTCCGCTGCGGGTGAAGGCGGGATTCGATCCGACCGCGCCCGATCTGCATCTGGGCCATACGGTGCTGATGCGCAAGCTCAAACATTTTCAGGATCTCGGTCACCAAGTCATCTTTTCTGATCGGAGATTTCACTTCTCTGATCGGCGATCCGACCGGGCGCTCAGTCACACGAAAGCCGCTCACGAGCGAAGAGATCGCGCAGAACGCCAAAACCTATACCGAGCAGGTCTTCAGAATCCTCGACCGGGACAAGACCGAAGTCCGCTTCAATTCCGAATGGATGTCGACCATGGGATTTGAAGGAATGATCCGGCTGGCGGCACAGTTTACGGTGTCGCAAATGCTGGAGCGGGAAGAGTTCCATCGGCGTTTCAACAACGAACAGCCCATCTCTCTGCACGAGATGCTTTATCCGCTGGTGCAAGGTTACGATTCGGTTGCCCTGCGAGCGGACGTGGAGTTGGGCGGAACGGACCAGAAGTTCAACCTGCTCATCGGACGGGAATTGCAGCGGCACTACGATCAGCCGTCGCAGATTGTGCTGATGACCCCGATCATCGAAGGGCTGGATGGGGTGCAGAAGATGTCGAAGTCGCTGGGCAACGCGATCGGCATCCATGAACCGGCGCAGGAGATGTACGGCAAGCTGATGTCGATCTCCGATGAGCTGATGTGGCGGTACTGGATTTTCCTCACCGACCTGCGGCAGAGCGATATTGAACGAATGCAGAGCGAGGTTGCCAGCGGCGCGCTGCACCCGATGGAGAGTGAAGAAGCAGCCTGGCACGCACCATCGTCGCCGGCTTTCACTCGGAAGATGCCGCACGGAAAGCCGATGAGAACTGGGCGCTACAGTTCCAGCAGCGCAACGTCGAAGCGTTGGCGGAGGAAGTTGTCATTCATTTTGACGCAGTTGCGCGGGCTGACGCCGCATCCCTGGATCGATTCCGTCTGGATCGTGCATTGCCGGTTCCCATCGATGTCGCCAAGCTGCTGGTTGCGCTGGGCCTGAAAGGCTCGCGTACCGATGCGGACAGGCAGGTGAGCGCGGGCGTCAACATCGATGGCGTCACCTCGACAGACAAGTTAATCATCGTGCAGCGGCCTGCCCGCATTACGATCCGCGTGGGCAAGCGGGCCAAGATCGCCGTGATCGATTAGCGCTGCATGGCGCGGAACCGGCACCCGAAATTCCTAACGCAGCGCGCGACAACGTCTTTCCCCTTGAGTTCCTGATACAGCTGGTAGCCGTTTTCCTGGGATCGTACCTGCTCTTGTTTGTCGGCATGTCCCGGCGCCCTGGTATGTACGATGAAGGCATCGTGTTGACTGGCGCGATGAGGCTCGCGTGCTTGATGCGTAATTTGATGCATCACACGAACCAAATTGATAGCGCGAAGAGCAGTGACGTCACCTTGGTGGACGACTACATCCACGACAAACATCAACCTGGCGAGACTTTCGGGAACATGTCTATCTTGCAGAGAAGCAGCCGGTAGATCGACCCAGCGGACTTATCGTGGGCGGTCGAGCACCAGGTCTTTCAGCGCGCTGGCCAAACCCGAGGCGTGCTCTCGATATTGGGAGTACCGGAGCAGAATTGGACCAATGCGGGCGAGGCGAGAGGCAGGAAGGCCGGCTCTGAAGGATAGAAATTGCAGATGACCGCGGTAGGCCGGCAGGGCCGGTCGCGTAGTATCAAGAAGCCATTGCCGACAAGGCAGTGCATAGCTGATCCAACTCTTTAACCGACTCCGCCAACCGCCCCCAATGCCTTTGCGCTCGAGAATTTCCCTGCACTCGTTGTTCCAGCTTGTTGCGAAACCCGACCTGCTGGGAGCCATGGATTCGATAGCGGATCAGCGGCTGATCAATCGGCCTCAAATCGGAGAAGGCGGCGGCAATCAGAGCAATCCATTCGTCGTGAATCCAGCCCGCACCTATGGGTAAGAATCGATCACGCAGGGCGGCGCGAAACATCACGGTAGCTCCGGTCACAAACCTGTGCTTCGCCAAAAGAACGTATTGGCCAGCCAGCAATTGGCGCTCGCGCTTGCCCGCGAAGCCGAGCCGATGCCATAGCGTTGGACCGCACAGATCGTTGCTGTCGTTGATAATGTCCGCATCGGAAAAGACCAGACCCGCTTCGGGATGGACATGTGAACTCGTGCTCTGACCGCTGCAGACGAATGGGGTACCAGATGTCGTCCTGGTCGCTCAGCGCAATCAGGTTCCCCTGGCAAAGCCGGATTGCCCGTTCGAAGTTTGCGGCAAATCCGAGATTCTGTTCATTCTGGAAGATTCTGACGGGATAGGGGGCCGAAGCCGCGAACTCCCGCACCATCGTCAAGGTGCGGTCCGTCGACCGATCGTCACACACCACGAGTTCATCCGGCAGCCTGGTTTGCTGCGCCATGCTCGCCAGCTGCTGGTTAAGAAATCGTTCACCGTTGTACGTGCACAGCGCAATCGAGATTCGATTTTGCCCGGAGGTAGACATCACGCGTCTCTACACCATAGAGGAAATTGGATTTGGCATAAACCCAACCGTGGCTACTGCTATCCTAGTGAGGATGAAATACTGCTTTCCCCACCTAAGTTCCGCGCAGTCGGAGACTGAGCGAGGACGATAGATCCATGTCCCTTTGGTCCGACTTTTTGACGAATGACCAGCGCCTCATTCACAAGTGGAAGCATTACTTCCCCGCTTACGAGCGCCACCTTGCGAAATTTGTGAATACCGATGTCGTTTTCCTCGAGATTGGCTGCGGCCAGGGAGGATCGCTGCAAATGTGGAAACGGTTCCTCGGACCGTACGCACGGATTGTGGGCATCGACCTGAGGCCTGAGTGCAAACAGTTCTCCGAGGATCAAATCGACATCCGCATCGGCGATCAATCCGATAAAGCTTTTTTGCTGGACGTGTGCGAAGAGTTTGGCGCGCCGGATATTGTCCTGGATGACGGCAGCCACGTCATGTCGCACATTCATGCGACGTTTTCCGTCCTCTATCCTAAAGTGCCGCGCAATGGTGTTTACATCGTTGAAGACTTGCACACTGCGTACTGGTCTGAATTCGAAGGAGGGCTCAAACGCAAGGACTCCTTCATGGAAACCTGCAAGGATCTGATCGACGAGCTGAACGCCGATCATTCCCGTGGCGCGCTGCCGGCAACTGAATTCAGTCGCTCCACGCTGTCCATGCACTTTTACGACAGTATGGTCGTTTTTGAGAAAGGACGGCACGGTAACAAAGGCGCCCCACAAATTGGGCAGCCCGCGGCTAAGTCCCGCTGGTCGCGTCGTTGAACGTCTTGTTCAAGAACAAACTATCGACGGTTTCCAGCCTTCTTCGCGAGGGCGGCCCGAAGAGCCTCTTCGATTATGTGTGGCTCAGGCTGCAGGTTCTCACTAAGGAGCACAAACAGAATGTGCGCCTCGACGGATGCACGTTCGACTTGGCGAGCGTCACCAACGATTCGACCAGGGTCGAACTGATGACCAACCAGTATGAGTCCGCGGAACGTCATGCGGTCGTTCGATACCTAAAACGAGATTTACCGGTGATTGAGTTGGGAGGTTCCATCGGTGTGGTGGCGTGCGTAACCAACAAACTCCTGACCGATCCGACGGCGCACGTGGTGGTTGAGGCCAATCCTCTGGCCATTCCACGACTCGAGCACAACCGGAAATTGAACCAGCGCCAATTCGAAATCGTGAATCGCGCCATCGCCTACGGCGCAGACACGGTCACGTTTCACCCTTCCACCGACCTTGCCGGGAGCTCGATTACGCAAGCCGGCGACGAGGCAGCCGTCACCGTTGCAACGGTCGCAATCGGTGAACTGGCGCACGACCGCGGATTCAAGAGATTCAACCTGGTGTGCGATATCGAGGGGCTGGAGTACGATCTGGTCTGCCAGGAAGCCGACGTTCTGAGGAACGCTGACACCATCATCATGGAGACGCACGCCCGGTACATTGGAGAGGAAAAGTTTCGCGCCATGATGACCAAACTTGACCAGCTCGGTTTCAGAATCGTTGAGCAGATCGGGTTTGTGGTAGTGCTGCAGCAATAACCTCTTTCCCCCGTTGGAGGGGCCCAATGTCGCAAAAGCGGAAAGTACTGCAGGGCTCCGCCTCCAACCTGGTGCGGGTGCTGCTCTCGATGTTGGTCTCGTTGGTGCTGCCGCCGTTCCTGGTGCACCACATGGAGGCCTCCGAGTACAGTGCCTGGGTCCTGATCCTGCAATTGAGCGGCTACGTCGCGTTGCTGGATTTTGGGTTGCAGACCGCAATCGGCAAATACGTGGCGGAATACGATGCGATCGGTGATCGCGACGCGAGTCATCATCTGGTAAGCACGTCGTTTACACTTCTCGCGCTGGCCGCAGCCATCGCGTGTGTGGCAGTTGCGGTGGTGGCGCTGAGTGTGCCTCATCTCTTTCACCAGATGCCTGCTGGCACTGGTGCCTGAAGTGCGCATCGCGTTCCTTGCCGTCGGCTTGTCTACCGCCGCAGCGCTGCCATTCAGTAGTTTTTCTGCGACCTTTACCGGCTTGCAGCAATACGTCTTCCCCACCATCGTATCGACCGTCAACCGCGTGGGAACCGCGGCCATCCTCATCGTTTTTCTGATGTTGCATGCCGGCCTGGTCCAGTTGGCGCTGGTTATGGCCGCGTTCAATGTGGCGTCAGCGGCAACCGTGTTCCTTGGCTGGCGGAGATTGGTGAAGCAGCGCGTTGCTTTCTCATTCTTATTTTTTCACCGCCGATCGGCGGTGAAACTGGCAAAGTACGGCAGCGTGCTCTCCATCTGGACACTGGCCATGTTGCTCATCAGCGGTCTCGATGTCGTGATCGTCGGCCACTACCATTACCGGGACACTGGCTTCTACTCCATTGCCAACGGTGCCGCCAACTTCATGCTGGCACTCGTTTCCAGCGCGTTTGGCCCGCTGATTCCGGCCGTATCCTCAATGCAATCGACTTCAACGCCAGACCGGATCGGCGATCTTTGCATCAAAACCACCCGCTACTGCACCTTGCTTCTGTTGCTACTGGGACTGCCGCTCTTCTTCGGCGCCTATCCGCTGCTCAGCTTGTGGGTGGGAAAAAACTATGCGGTCCAGAGCGCCCTCTATCTTGAGGTGCTGGTTCTCTGCAACGTGGTTCGCCAGCTTGGCTTTCCGTACATTCTTGTTGTTGTGGCCACGGGAAGACAACATCTGGCCACCCTCGCCGGGGTCGCCGAAGCATGTGTCAACATTGTCCTGAGTATCTGGCTGGTGCAGAGGATTGGAGCCGTGGGCGTCGCACTTGGCACCTTCATCGGCGCCTTTGTAGGCCTGGGGATGCATCTGATGGTAAGCATACCCCGCACCCAGCCCACCATTCGAATGCCACTCTCGCGCTTCCTGCTGCAGGGACTATTGCGTCCACTCTTGATGATCATTCCGTCGCTGTTCCTCTACCCTTTCTGGAGAAAGCTCGCCATGCTTCCGGCGCAGCCCGCGATCCTTGCCCTATGGGCAATCGCTACCGCGGTGATTGCGTGGAGGGTGGTGCTGACCGCGGCGGATCGACAAGAACTGAAGGCCGCCCTGCAGCGGCTGGTATACTGGCGGTTGCAGCGAACCTAAGTGTCGATTGCTTCTCCTGCACAACCCGCGCGAATGCCTTCCCATCCATCGATACTCGCAGTCATCGTGCTTTACAACCGCGAGCTTTCCGGAAGTCAATCCTTCTCCGCTTTGTTAGAAATTCTGAACACGAATCCCGAGCTGGCTAAGCACTTTTCCCTGGTTGTCTACGACAATTCGCCGCAAACTCATAGCCCCGAATCGGGGGCCGATTTCCCCACCCATTATGTTCATGATCCCTCCAATGGAGGGTTGGCTTCAGCCTATAACTATGCTCTGGCGCGCGCTGAGCAAGAGGAGCGGGAATGGTTGCTTCTGCTTGATCAGGACACGTCGCCGACCCGCGAGTTTCTCTTCGAGTTGCTGGAAACTGCTGCTGCTTTGGAGACCACTCCCGAAGCGGCCGCCATCGTTCCCAAGCTGGTGGTGGAGGGCGGCATTCACTCTCCGGCTACTGAATTCATCGAACAGGTACGAGGTCAATTCCGGCCACCCAAACCAGCGATGCCATCGGATGCGGTCGGCATCATGCAACAACCACTGTGCGCTTATAACTCCGGCTCGACCATCCGGGTCTCGGCCCTGCGATCGATCGGCGGTTTTCCTTCAGAGTTTTGGTTGGACTACCTCGATCACGCCGTCTTTCGCGCGCTCTATGTCCGTGGCTACCGTATCTATGTGATGCAGGCAAAGCTGGTGCATGAGGCGTCGTATTCCAATCTCGGTGTCGTGCCGTTTTGGCGTCTGCGAAATGTGCTCATGGCACAAACCCTCTATATCAAACGCAGCGGAAACTTTTTGGACCGGCTGCTATACAGGCTATGGCTTTTGCGCTACCTCAAGAACCTTCCCCGGGAAGCCAAAGGGCGCGACGACATTTGGAAAGAGACAGCGTTGCAGGCTCTTCTCTTACGCGATCCCAAAGCGCCTGCACGAGGAAAAGGATAAGCGCACAACTGTTTCAACCTCGAGATAACGGTCTGCTTTCATTCCATTTCCATTATGATTCGTGACGGATGCATCCATGAAAGCCGTTTTGTTCAGCGGCTCCCACCAGGAGGTGACGAGGTTTGAAAACCCCGGAAATATTTGCCAAGCACGATGGCTTAAGTGCCGGCTGGCAGTGTGTGGTTTTTGGCTTGGTCCTGCTCCTGCTCTTTTCCCGCAGTCCGAACCTGCTCATTCATGCGCAGTTTTATGCGGAAGACGGATTGTTCTGGTATTCGCAAGCCTATAACAGCGGATGGCTGCACTCGCTCACTGTACCCGAGGTCGGCTATCTTCTTACCATGCCGCGGATGGCCGCCGGACTGGCGTTGCTGGTTCCGTTCCGATGGGCGCCGCTCGTCATGGCCATCGTGGGCCTCATCATCCAGGGCCTGCCAGTACCGATTCTGCTTTCGTCGCGATTGCGCAACTGGGCTCCCTTATCTGGCCGTATGCTCTTAGCCGCCATCTATGTAGCCATCCCCAATGCCAAGGAAATTCAGATCGTTGCCACCAATACGCAATGGCATCTGGGTCTGGCGATGGTGCTGGTGGCGTTGGCCAGCAGTCCGCAAACATGGTACGGCCGGATTTTCGATATTGCTCTGATGCTCGCTGCCGCCTTCAGCGGACCATTCTGTATCGTGCTTGCGCCGTTGGTACTGCTTTTCTGGTGGCTGCGCCGCCAACCGTGGAGCATGGTGATCTTCGCCCTGGTCAGTATCGCGGCGTGCGTGCAAATCTTCCTGGTGCTGCATACCGCCCCGCGTATCCATAGTGCGCTGGGGGCAAGACCTGAGAACTTCCTGCGCATTGTTGGGGGAAATATCGTGGCTTGTGCTCTGTTTGGCCGGTTCGCGTTCGCCCTGAAGGCGCCACTGATCCCGCTTGTGGCGGCGGCTCTTCTCGGCTTCGCCATTTACCTCTATTGCTTACGCAACGCCAGTCTCGAATGGAAACTGTTTTTGGTCTACTGCGCGGGGCTGTTGGCTGCTGCGCTGCGCAGTCCTCTGGTTTTTGGAAATAAGCCACTATGGGATCTTCTGGTCAACAATGTTTCCGGCAGATATTGGTTCTTTCCCATGCTGGCCTTTTTGTGGAGCGCTGTGTGGTGTGCCCTTTACGGGCGCAACCGTCTCTTCCGCGTGGCTGGTACTTGCATCCTCGTCACCATGTTGTTCGGGATTATTCGTGATTGGCGATATGCGCCCTACCCGGATAACCATTTCGCGGACTCTGTCGATCGCATGCGCGAGGCGAAACCGGGGGATCACGTGATTGTGCCAATCCTGCCTGAAGGATGGACCATGGAACTGATTAAGAAAGGCTCATAACGCGAGGAAACATAAGCGAGAGTTAACTTGAATTCTCGGATCAGCGATCCTACTCTTTGGCGCATGAAAAGCATTCGCCTGTTTCTTTTCCTGTCTGCCTTCGTTCCTTGCTTTGCTGCCACGAAGGTGCATGTTGTTTTTCTCGGTGCGGGCAAGATGGTTCCCTATTCCGCGAAGGGCGATCCTGCCGGCGCGCTGGCTACAGAAAAACAATTGCGTGTTCGTCCGCTGCTGGTCGACGAGAAAGTCAAAGAATGGACGACCGGCGAATCGCACGCGATCACCGATCGCAGTTTTGTCGTCCGCCGGGCGTTGCGACTGAACGATGCACTTCCCGGTGAAAAGGCGGAACACTGGATCTGGCAGCGCGGACCGTGGCTGATGGTCGATCGGGTGAAGGGTAGCGTCACTGCTCTGCATCTGCCGGACTATGATCCGGCGATTTCGAATGTGATTTGGTTTCGGGACTACGCCGCCTATTGCGGGCTTACCACGAGTGGGAAACAGCTGTACGCCGTGGTCGCGCAGATCGCGGCGCGCAAGCCGGTGCTAGCCAAGAAGCTGTTGCCATGGTACGCGGGTGAAAGTCAGCTGCCCGCTTGTGGGGCTGCGGCGTGGCAGCGGGAGCCGCTTCGGGTTACGTTTCAGCCGTCAGGTGCGGAAGCAGTGAGCTACGACCTGGTGGGACTCTCTGCCGTCCTAGTGGAAGATGGCAATGGGAATGACGACGCGGCAGGAGCCCTTCGCCCAGTGATCGCCGCCCTCAGCGATTGGCTCAACGCTGCGACAACATTCGGTAGTCCTGCCAGTCAGCGAAGCAAGCTACGGCTAGAATAGGCGTAGGCATGAAGAACGCTGTCAAAATGCTAAGGCCTCAGTTGAAGGAGTTTGCCGAACGCCTCTTTCCTAAGCTGACGTATGCCAGGCGTTTCCGAATTTGGCAAAAGACCGAACCCGAGTTACGCTTGCTCCCGGCATTGTGCAGCAAAGAAGGTGTTGCACTCGACGTCGGGGCCAACGAGGGGTTCTTTGTGCATCACCTTTTGCCCCACGCCGAGAGCGTTGTCGCCTTTGAGCCATTACCTCAGATGCTGATCCGCCGGCGGCAGAGCTATACGGACAAGGTTCAGATCGTCCCTGCAATTCTCTCTGATCGGGAAGGCCAAGGCGAGCTACGATACCCCGCTGGTGGCTACATGACGGCCACCATCGCAGAGTCAAATTCCGCTGCATGGGAGAGTGGGCGTACCGTCAAGACTGTGGTTGCACCGATGAGAACCCTCGACAGCTTTCAGTTGACTCAGGTCGGGTTTATTAAGATCGACGTGGAAGGGCATGAAGAAGCCGTGTTGCGTGGTGGCCTTGCGACACTGAAACGTGAGATGCCAAACCTTATGATTGAGATTGAGGAACGCCACTCACCTGGGTCGCTCCATCGCGTTTCCACCTTTTTGCGAGAGATCGGGTATTGCGGATACTTTCTCAAAGGCGTGGAACTAATGCCGATCAGTCAATTTGACCCCCGTCGAGATCAGGTAATACAAAATGGCCGTACCGGCCATTACATTAATAATTTCCTCTTCTTTCCAGAGAAGCGAGCGGACGCCATGTTGGAAAAAGCCCGTCCTTACCTTTGAGAAGCGGGGCATCTGAGGGTACATGCAGGGTCTTGACGATCTGCTTGAAGAGGCAAAGATTGCGCACGGACACCTGTGTGCGGGGCAGGTACTCGGCGTGCGGTTGGCCATGCTGGGATGTGAACGGCTCGGGATCGAGGAGCCACGCGGTCGCGATCGCAAGCGGCTGGTTACGTTTGTCGAGATCGACCGGTGCGCGACCGATGCAATCGGCGTTGTGACCGGGTGCCGGCTGGGAAAACGCGCACTGAAATTTCGCGACTGGGGAAAGATGGCGGCCAGCTTCGTGGACCTCGAAAGCAAACGCGCAATCCGCATCGCTGCCCGCGAATCATCCAAAGATCTGGCACGTCAGCTGCACCCCGAAATCGAAAATAAGAACCTGCAGCAGATGGCGGCTTATCGCGAGATGAGCGATCACGACCTGTTCGCTGAGCAATGGGTGCAGGTCACCCTCGATGCCAGGGAGTTTCCCGGGTACAAGGGGGAACGAATCACCTGCCGGGAATGCGGCGAAGGCATCAACTACGATCGGTTCGTGGTTCGCGATGGACAGACCCTCTGCCTGTCATGCGCATCGCCGGAGCAACGTTACTACCAGCCTCTGGACTAGTTCTTCTGCGCCGCCTCTACCGCCAGAGCAGCGCGCAGTACGGTCGCCTCGTCGAAGTGTTTCCCTAGAATCTGCGCGCCAATCGGCAGTCCCTGGGACGATGCCCCACAGGGCACGGATATGCCGCAAATGCCGGCCAGACTGGCCGTCACGGTGTAGATGTCTGCCAAATACATGGAGAGGGGATCGTCGGTTTTCTCGCCTAACTTGAAGGCCGGCGTCGGGGCGGTAGGGGTCACGAGGACATCGACCTGGTCGAAGGCGCTGACAAAATCGCGGGTGAGCAGGGTGCGCACCTGCTGCGCCTTCTTGTAGTAAGCATCGTAGTAGCCGGCGCTGAGAGCATAGGTCCCCAAGAGGATACGGCGCTTCACCTCTGCACCGAAACCGATATCGCGCGACCGGCGATACATGGCATTCAAGGTGTTCGCATCCTTGGCGCGAAAGCCGTAGCGCACGCCGTCGAATCGAGCCAGGTTCGCACTCGCCTCCGCAGTGGCCACCAGGTAGTACGTGGGAATGGCATAGCGGGTGTGCGGAAGAGAGACGGGATGGATGGTGCACCCCGCTGCGCGCAGAGATTCGATGGCAGCCTCCACCGACACACGCACCTCCGGGTCGAGTCCGGCGCCGAAGTATTCCGTGGGCACACCGACGCGCAAGCCCTTCACCGGCTGCTGCAAGGCCGCGACATAATCCGGCACAGGCACGTTCGCGGATGTGGAGTCGAGGGGGTCGTGGCCGGCAATCACACCGAGCATGATGGCTGCATCGCGCACGGTGCGCGTAAAGGGACCCACGCGGTCCAGCGAAGAGGCAAACGCGATCAGACCGTAGCGGGAGACGCGCCCGTAGGTCGGCAAGACACCGACCACGCCGCAAAATGACGCGGGCTGGCGAATGGATCCGCCGGTGTCAGTCCCCAGAGTAGCGACGGCCATGCCGGCAGCCACCGCAGCCGCAGAACCACCGCTGGAGCCGCCCGGAACGCGATCGAGGGCTACGGGGTTGTGGACGGGACCATAGCCCGAATTCTCATTGGAAGAGCCCATGGCAAACTCATCGCAGTTCAACTTGCCGACCAGGACAGCGCCCGCAGCCTCCAGACGCTGCACGACGGTCGCGTCGTACGGCGGCCGATAGCCTTCAAGGATGCGCGAGCCGGCGGTCGCCGGAGAACCCTGCATCACCAGGACGTCCTTAATGCCAACGGGAACTCCTGCCAAAGGAGGCAGAGGAGCACGTTTCTCGACGAGTTGATCGATGTTCGCGGCGGTGCGAAGCGCTCGCTCAGGGCTGGTCGCCAGATATGCGTGGATCGAGGGGTCCCGAGCTTCAATCTCAGCGAAACAAAGCTGCGCGATTTCGGTCGCGGTTGGCTTTGCGTTGCACACCGCAGTGTGCACGTCGGCAATACTGGCCTGCTTCCAATTCATGATTTCATTATCGTTGCTGGGGGCGTTCCTTGCATGCGGGAGTATAGATTCCCTTCTGTGCCGCCTCGGTCAGTATGTCCCGCTCATAAGCCTGCTCCCCGGGGGCCGCATGCAGGATCCGGGGGTCGATCATGGGCGAATTTACCGCGGGGTTGGCGCAGTAGAGTTCGATGCCCGAGAGCACCATGTGACGCCGTTCGCCAAGCTTTTGAAAAGCGTGCAGATCGGCTGCAAGACAAAAGGCGATCGCGACCACCAGCGAGGCTACGTAAAAGACTTTGCGGACAACAGCGGAGGAGCGCGCCGCAAGATGATGAGTGAGAAAGGCATAACAGAAGATCAACAACAGAATGGAGTAGACGCTGTAACGTGACGCGACGGATAGACCAGCCGCGCCACGCACCCAGCCCACCACCGCAGCGGTGCACAGTATCCACAAGGCGAAATAGCATGCGACGGGATGACTGCGGTCAAAGCGAGAACGCAGGGCGAACACAACGACTGCCAGGACGGCAATGCCGAACAAGGCAGCCGCCCAGGGCGCCGGGACAATACCTCCGAGAAAGGCCAGGAAGAAGAGCGGCCTGGTGACGAAGGCGTATGGAACGACCGGATGAGCTACAGGGACGAATCGGAACAGATAGGCGGCCAGAGGAATGGCAAAGCTTACGCACCATGCAAGAGCGCGCGCGTAGGCGCGACGGGGTAGAAGTATCAAGAGGCCGACAGGCCCCAGCATGAAGCCGTTGGCCGAAGTCAGGGCTGCGAGAGCCGCTGCCAGGCAGGCCAGGAGCAGAGTCCCCAGGGACGTGAGTTCCTGGCTACGGATCAGGAGATAAATGGACAGCAGACTGAACAGGATCACGGGGATGTTCTGCAGGCCGGTCATGGCCCAATCGAGAGTCTCCCAGTAAGTGAGCGCGAAGAAGAGGAAACTGATGGGCAAGAACGCGCGCAGACCCATTTCCCCGTAGATCTTCCAAAGGAGATAAGCGATCGGCAACAAGGTGAGATCGCCCAAAATAGCCAGGAACAGGAAATTCAAATGGCGCGTACTCTGCAGCTCAACGGCGATGACGGAGTGCTCAAAGGCCAATTTGTATTCGTTGTGCTGATCGGCGGCTATGGCCAATACCTTTTGTTTCCAGGGGGGCTGCTGCTGGTAGTCGGCAGCGAAGGCTAGTATCGCGTGGTAGTCATCCTGGTAAGGGGCGGGGAAGGTCTGCAGGATCAGGACGGCATACGCGGCGATGGCAGGCAGAAGCACCGCGAAGAGCAATAGAGGTTTTGATCTCAATTAGTGATCGCCAGACTTCTTCAGCGCTCGATGACCTTAGGCACTTTGAAGAAGACGTGGTCCGTATCGGGAGCACAGGCAAGAACCTTTTCCCGGTCGAGTGAGGGTACGATCTCGTCTTCACGGAGAGCCATCGCGGCCTCTGACTGGCTGGCTTCGGCGACCTGCGACATCGGGGTTACTTCGCTGGTATCCAATTCATTGAGCTGAGCGAAGTAGTCCAGCAGCGAGTTGAGATCGCGGACCATGGCAGACTTTTCGCCGCCGGTCAATTCGAGGTTCGCCAACTCAGCGACCCGATCCACGTCCTGCAAGGAAACAGTCATCGTTAGGCCGACTTTGAGTAGTCTTCGCCGACCCAGGAATTGGCCCGGCTGGAAACACAGGAGAAGGCCGTCTCATAAAGCAGAGAGAAATCGCTGATGAGGGTCGCTTCGCGCATGTAATCCCAGTCGATCTTTGCCTTGAGCGGCTTGATGGTGCGGCAGTAGTAGGCTTCCAACTCATCGTCGGGAATGTCCTGCAGCATTTCCTCTTCGCAACGGAAAGCCAGGGTGGCTGCCCCAGTGAGGCCGGGACGGAATGGCATGTGCATCACTTCAAGATGGGGGAGTTTGGGACGGGGTCCAACCAGGCTCATGTCACCACGGAGAATGTTCACCAGCTGGGGCAACTCATCGAGCTTATATTTGCGTAAAAATCCACCAAAACGGGTCACGCGCGGATCGCCGCGCTTGGTCAGACAAGGGCCGTCCTTTTGGGCAGCAATGGTCATCGTTCTGAATTTGAACACGGTAAAGAGGACACCATTTCGTCCGACGCGTTTCTGGCGGAAAATGACCGGCCCGGGAGATTCGTACCTCACCAAAGCAGCCGCAAGCAGCAACAAGGGCCAGAAAAGGATGAGCGCGACGGAGGCGACGAGACAGTCGAGGCACCGCTTCAGCGCGGAAACACTCCACGAACTCGGTTGCGCATAGTACGCAGTGGGGTCCTGGGGTACGGCACAAAACGGAGGAAACAAGGTCGTCGAATGACTGCTGACCTCTGAGACGACGTCGTTCCAAAGCAGTGCCGCACTGGGCCGCGGGGGAGCAAAGCTAGTGTCCATGCGTTTTTTTAAAAGACCTGTTCTAAAATTTTGGAGCTAGTGCTGAATTCTCGTTCAGGGTCTTGTCGATCAAATGTATTCTCTAAATCGACGCCTCACGGCCTGCTGTCACTCTGTTTTGTAGGCGCTCTACTGTGCGGCCGGACGACGGCAAACTGAGCCAGTTACCTACAGCCGTTGAAGTGGGCGCTTAAATTACCTCCGCGGCGAGGACGTCAACTTCAACGAATTCCTAAGTACACGGATGAACCCTAGGCGAAAAAGGATGTTGCGCGGTGACCAGAAGTTTTCCCGATTCAGCCTTTTAACCAAAATAACAGCATTTACTACCTTAGGGTATCTCATGGTTGGTGTCTGTCAAGGTTCCCGGGTCCTGAAATGGGAGGAGAAGCTTGCGACTGATATGCAAAGGTTTGCAGGCAAATGAAAAAGCAGTTGCTTTTTCTCAAAATTCAAATTCAGCGCCCTTCCGGTTACATTGACGGGATCGGGACGAGAGAAACATGAAGTAAAATGCACCGTCAGCGGGGCAGGCTTCGGGATTTGCAACTTTCACTCCGGCAATCCCCGTGCACCAGGTGCCGTAGAGCATGGTCAAATTTATCAATCTGCGATTCGCGGGAAAAGAACTGCCGGTAGACCGTAAAACACCGACGCTGCATGGCTGCGATCTGCGGGAGTGAGTTCTTGTAACCGACCAGCTGTTCGCATACCTCCTGGATATTTTCCGGCGTTAACACCCACCCAATATCGAATTCGCGGATCCATTGGGCGAGCGAAGATTCTTCGCCACCCGCAAAGAGAATGGGTCTGCCCGCGGCCAAGGCGCCAAAAAATTTGGAGGGTACAACCATCCCTGTCCACTCGGAGCGCAGGGTGACTACGTGGATATCGGCACAGGCCAAACGGTCGCGCAGCTTGTCGGGCGAGGCGAATGGCACGAAGTCGACCGCCGCATTGCGCTCGAGCACGGCTCGTTTCAGTTCGTCCAGACGTTTGCCGCGAACGCTGAAAACCAACTTGCCACCACGCGGCTGGAGCAGCGCGGCCAAGTCCAGTATCTCTTTATAGCTGTGCGGTCTACCGAAGCTGCCCGAATAAAGAAGGGCCAATGGGGTGTCGCCGAAGACATCCCAGCGCTCGTTCACGGCGATCGGAAGGGGTGCGCTCGGCTCCTCAAAGGCCCAGGGCACAATAGTCTCCCGGAGCGCCGGTGTCGGGTATCTCATCAGCAGGGCTCGCATGCATGGACCGAGGTCGGCAATGAGAGAGCAGCACCGATAAGCGGACCCCATGAGTGAACGAAAGAAGCGCGCGAAGAAGCCATCGGCGGGCAGCAGGCCATCGGCGATGGCTGCGTCGGGATAGGCATCATGGCACCAATGAACGACTTTGGTTGTGGGGCTGAACAGCTTCCAAACGCGGGCAACGGAAAGACTCAAGATGGGATCCGTGCCCACGATCAGGATATCCGGGCGCGGTTTGAGGGTCAGGGCCAGCATGGACCAGCGGGCGATCATCCAGGCAGCGTTCAGGAACCTGCCGGCGTCGGAGGCCTGGCGCAAATTTGGACGCCACACGCGGCTTACGGCTACACCGCGCCATTTTTCTGTGGATGAGAAGCGAATTGCCTCATCATCGGAGGACCAGACACACGGGTGGGCCGTCACCTGCCATCCGCGGCTTGCCAGGTCGGATGCAAGGTCACCGAAAAGGACCGCGCTTTGAATGCCATCTGGCGGGAAAAAGTGGTATAGGACGGCTATCGAGGGCTTATCTTCGGGCATGACCGTAGCCTTTATGCTACCAGTCAGGTGCCCCATCAAGTGAGGGCCGGCGCAGCGCCGAGGCAGGCGGCGTAGATTTCGAGGGTGCGACGGGCCGTCGAGGCCCACGTATAACGCCGGACCCGCTCATAGCCGGCCTGACGCTTCTGCTCTAAGCCCTCCGAATCCCCCAGGGTAGCCACCAGTACCTGCGCCAGTTCTGACGCGTCCTGGGAGTGAAAGTAAAAGGCTGCGTCACCGCAGATTTCAGGTAGTGATGACGTGTGGTTCGCCAGGACCGGACAACCGAGACTCATGGCTTCCAGTGGAGGAAAACCAAACCCTTCATAGCGACTGGGATAGACGAGCAGACTGGCGTTTCGATATAAACCGGCGAGCGCGGGATCGGATGCACTTGGTATAAGGCGTACCTGATCGGCGAGGCCGAGCTGCGCGATGGTGGATTGCTCTTCGTTCGACCCAGGACCGCCGCCCACCGCTACCAGGCGATAGTGCGAGGCAAGGCTGCTGAGGGCAAAGGCACGTATCAGCAGGGCATAGTTCTTGTACTCCGTCCGTGAGCCCACGTAGAGGAGATATGGGCCATCCTGGGCTACAGTGGCTGGCCGGTGGGATTCCTGGAGCGGCGAAAAACCATGGTGGACGACGAGGGCCTTCGCCTCATCCACATCATAAAAGTGCAGCAGGTCGCGCCGGCTTGACTCAGACACACACACAATGGCGTCTGCTTTGGACAGGATGTGGCGCTTGACCCGGATGAACGCATCGGTGTTGCGAAAGAGGTCAGGAAAGCGCTCGTGGGTGCAGTCGTGCTGGGTTACAACGATACGGCGGTGGCGCACGGTGGGCATGAGGCGATTCAGCGTGGGATGGTAGATGTCGAAGAGGCCGCGCAGCGGAGCTACCAGGGAAAGCAGCACCTCGTTCATCGCGTACCGGGCGTAGTCAGGTTTGGTCTGCGTCTTCCACGACGAAACCCGGGTGTTCGGGCGGCGCAGACCGGTAAAGGGGAGCACCGCTGCGTTGCCACCCATGAGTATTTCCATTTGCGTTCCTGGCAAGGCTTGCAGGGCTTTTGCCAGCTCGAAGTGGTAGCGGGAAATGCCTCCCGTGTCCTGGAGGGAGAAGACCTGGTGGTCGTAGAGGATACGCATCAATATTCAGGTTAGACCGGGACGAATACTGCATGCCGGTCTGACTCTGCGGCAGAACAGCAGGTTCCTCCATTGCCGCCTGTGTACGTTGTATCAGGCCCGACCCCAGTCGGGCCCTGATATAGAGCCAACAGCTTGTCTTTATTTGCGAAGGGCGCGGTAGAGGTCGGTAACGATGGGCGGCGTGAGGGCGCGGATCGCCCGCTTGAGGCGGATCGTTGTCTTGACGCTGTTCACACCCGGCCGCTCTTGAAATGCCACCTCGTGACGGTGGGTAAGCCCCGGGTCTTCTTCAGGCCGGCCGTTGGAGTAGTAGTAGGTCGCAATGGACTTCCGATTGCGGTCCGGCGGACACGCCAATGGTTCCGGGTGTCCGTGAAAAGAAATGCTGGTGGTACTGAAGATGGCACAGCGATTGAACACCGGCAGGATCTTCTTTTCCGCTCGAGTTACGTTACGATCCCAGAGCTCAAAATTTCCCCCGTACTCTTCTTTCCAATCTTTGTTGAGATAAATCAGAACGTTGATACGGCGGTCGAGGCGAATTCCCTTGTGATAGCTGAAATCGGCGTGAACTTCCAGCAAACCGCCAGGACGGATCTGGTGCAGACCTCCGCCAGTGTAATAGGGATCGGGTAATACGCCCGTCATGCCGGTCAATTGTTCGAGAAATTGAAGCATTGGCCGGCTATTGAGGAAATAAAGAACGTCGCGGACGGCAGGAGGCAGCTTCTCTACTTTGTCGAATGCGAGTTTCTTGCGCTGGTTCACATCCTGTGAGTTGTGCCAAGCGACTTCTTTTGGCTCAGGGAAATCCTGCAGTGCGGCCTCAGCCACGGCCCGGGGAAGAAAGTCGTCGAAGTAGATATGGGGATAAGGAGAGTTCGCCTTGTACTCGTCTGCTTTGTCTCGCGCGAGAGATTCGAGTTTGAGCGTGAACTCGTCGCTCAGCAGCGCGTCTAAGACTCTTACCTCTTCCACAGCTCCAACCCGGACTGATTCTGGCATCATCTGACTCCGTTGTTGCTGATCGCTGCCCGACACTAACTTCAAGCTATTAAAGGAAAAGAGTGATGTCAAGGCGCGGAATAGCCGCTCCGAGGGCGTTGTCGGGCTCTCATGTCCGTGCTGATTTCATTCGCATACGGTTGCGAATCTAGTGGACGACCTTGCCTTCTGACATCACGGGAAGATCACGTTTCATCAACTGCTGCCGCCAGTTCCTGAGCCTTGCCGCTCTGCGGCGGAAGAGTCTTTGCAGAAAGTACTCCCACGCGAGCCCAGCAAATGCTTTGTTCTTATAGCGACGGTACTGGCGGAAGGTGCGAGCCAGAAGCCGCACGGCATGTACACCGCGTTCGATGGGTGAGGTGTAGAGATCGACGAACGCACTCTCGGCGGCCAGGAAGTTCCGATAGCGCTCGACTGTCATCTCGCGGTCGTAATCCATTCCGGAGAGCGAATGTTGCAAGACCAAATCCGCAGCAACATACATGTACGTGCCTTTCCAATACATTGCCTGGAAGGCATAGACATCAGACAAATCGAGCCAAAACTCCTCACTGTATCCGCCCACCTCGCGCAGGGCCGCCACGCGCAGCAACGTTGAACTGTTGATGGCGTATCCTTTCTCGCGACAAATGCCGTGGAACGAGAGAGGAATCTGTGGGTTTCGGTTGAATGGTTTTAGCAATCTGGGCGAGACCAGATGGCCATGCGAGTAGACAAAGGGTACGATGCTGCCCACTTCTGGAGAGTCCTGAAGGGTACGACTGTATGCAAGCATTCTCGGGATGAACTCTCCCGTAAGGGTCGTATCCTGATCCAACAAGAGAAGCCAGGGAATGCCTTGGGCTTCGGCAAATTCCATCGCCTTGTTGTAAGCGCCCGACGTGCCAGAGTTGCTGCCGCCATGCTGATAGTCGCAAGGGAATGGGAGGTCCAGATGATGCTCGAGAGCATTCGGGCTGTTGTCCCAAATCAGGATCTCAATGGACTGCAGCAGCTCTGGAGTCTTCTCGATGACCGCGGCTAGACTATTGATGGTCTGGCTGGCTTCCGGCTTCCGTTTGTACAAGACCACGACTGCCAGAATCTGCGCTTTATCCATCTTCTTAAAGGGGCAAGAACGACGGATTTTTTGTCATGCGCCGCGTTTGAACCATGTGAAACTAAGCCTACCGCTTTGGGTGCCACTTTCGCAACCATCAAGGAGGCTGCATCCTCGATGGCCTTGGCACACGAGAGACCTTATGCTGATTTGTCTGGGAGGAAGTTGTTGCGCGCAGTGAAACGATGGAAGTGGCTTTCAGTAGGCATCACCTGGGCTCTAGCAGTCGTCGCGATTCTGCCTGTTCTTCTTCACTGGACTGCGCCGGCACCGCGTCGCAGCGCGAGCATCGTAGCCGTAGCTCTGGCGGCACTGGCCGGCGCGTTGTGCTGTCACCATTTTTACAAGATGGAACGCGGACGTCTCACCGCGTCACAGTCGATCGGTCTGCAGGTCTTGATCGCCATCGAGGCTTGCATTGCTGTCTATCTCCACCACTACCTGGTGGACCAAACGTCTGGTTTCAGTTTGCCTACGAACGCGACTTGGCAATTGTGGGTGCATAACTCTGTCGTACGCCTGGATCCGGGGGTATTGCCGCATTCCTATCGGTTCCTGCCAAACTCTATCGTCCTGTGGCTGCAAATGGGGCATGTACAGTTCGGGGTCGCTAGCCAGATTTACCGTGTCCTAAGCGCCCTGGTTCTGTTTTATGCGCTTTATCGTTATGCCCGCTTGCACACCAGCCATCGCGGAGCTCTGATCGCCATACTCCTCGGCGGCCTCGTTTATCCGACAAGTTTCGTGACCTACGCCGGACAGCTGACCGATCCGCTCTCGCATCTCTCTTTCGTTCTCGCTTTCATCTTCCTCGAAACTGAAGATTTTCCTTTCTTCCTAACAACCCTACTCATTGGATCCCTCGCAAAAGAGACGGTACTAGCTCTATCTGGCTTCTACGTCCTGTTCTGCCGCGGGCAAAAGAACTACCTGGCGAAAGCAGCGATGCTCTGCTCGGCCACCTTGGCCATTTTTCTTTCGGTACGGGTCTTCGTATTGCACGGGAGCATGCAATATCAGCAGGTCAGCAACGTCACTCTCAGCCACGTGCACGATAATCTCTACAAGACCAATTGGATTCCTCACTTCCTCATGGCCTCATGCACTTTAGTGCCGTTTCTTTTCCTGGGATGGAAAAGTACTCCACGATCTCTGAAACGAATGGTCCTCTACCTTGCCCCGGTGTTACTTATCTCTAGCCTGTTTTTCAGCTGGCTGCTAGAAACTCGCAATTTCATGCCGGCGGTGTTCGTGATGGCAGTCATCGCCGGCCGGTATCTCGACTCTCAGCCTTCGCATGCGGACTCTGCCCAGCGCGAATCCAGCGCTCTCATCGAGGGTTAGGGGAAAGATGGAGAGGTTCGTTCAGCCCCCATGTGGGGTAGCGGATCCTTGGCTAACTCGAGGCTCAGCAGCACATAGACGGGAATCACGTATCTCGACTGGATAAATGGGGCGATCGCAACGATAATCAACGTGATTGACGAAAGTACACCGATGGGTGTGGTCATGCGCGCCCTGCCTTTGTACCGTGCGATCGCGAAAACGATCAGCAACGCGAGACATCCCAGCGGCTGAAAAATCCTTTGCTGAAAATCTGAAATACCTACTTCCAGAAACTCTCCACTCAGGTAAAAGCCAGGCTGCAGTAACGGGCCCGCCATCGCCATCAGAACCTTGATTGGCAATACGATGGGGAATCCAAACGCAGCCTGAATCGAGTCCAACCTCAGGATCAGGCCGGCGCCCTCAAGAAGGTAGTCGAACATCGCGGTATCAACGCCAAGCAGCCGGAACATGAGAGGGTAGATCACGGTAAGGGCAGCAACCAGCAGGCCAAGCGCGAATTTCGGACGGCGACGAAGCGGAGAATGGAGGAACAGGAAGAACAAGCCGAAAATGACTAACTGCTCCCACCGGGCAAAGAAGGAGGCAACGAGAGTGGACGTCAAAAGAAACGCTGACGGGCGGTCCGAATAAATATATTTTGCACTCAGAACAGCAGCCAGAATGGCGAGAATTTCCTTGTTGAGGGTCGTCAAGGACGGAACAAGTTCGGCGTTCAGCAACATGAGAGAACCGAAGAGAACCTTATTAATCCCTTCGATGGAAAATGCCACCTTCAACGCGACCAAAAACAGAAGGACGTTACAACAAAGAATTGCAATTCCACTTGGAAAGACCAAACCAATCACTACAGGCCCGAGAAAGTTGGTGCTAAGACCGAAAAACTGGCCGACAGAAAAATTCTCCCGGGCCTCCTTCGCCGCGGTCATATAGCGGTCCGAGTCCGCGCCCATCCGAATGAACGACGCGCCGTCCAACCACGGCTGCACCATGGTGAAGTAGAGGACGATACAACCCGCAACATACACGATGATGCTTGCAAACAACAGCCATTCGGATGCCGGCCGTTTTTTGAAGATTCGAAACCGTGGCAGTCCGGATACGCGCCACGACGGTAGGGAGGGACGAATGGTTGGTCCCAGCGTATTCAACTTGGCCCCGCGTCAGGCACGCAATTTGAGCTCCTGGCGAAGCAACGCCAACCGCCTGCGGTGATCCTCATCCGATTCCAGCCAGCGGTAAATATAGGTTCCGAACACCCACGCGCATCCGAGAAAGAATCCTAGTGCGCAGCCAACCACAGCCCACAAAGCCCGGTAAGGGGATGATTTCTTGTCGGGCACCAGAGCGGGATCAACGATTTGAATCAGCGGCGCTGCCTTGGCCTCGTCGATGCGAGCACCCTCATACTGATGGGCCAACAAGTCGAAAAGAAGTTGATGATATTTTACGTCGCGCTCGCGCCGGATATATTCAAGCCCGGCTTGTGGCACATTCGCGGTCGTGATAGAGATGTCTCCGGGAGTACGCTTTGACTTCCCGCTCTCCTGATCCCGCAATTGCGCGCGCAAAGAATTCAGCTCCGCTGAGAGACGCACCACTTCTGAATTTTGTTCTGTCGAATAGGTGCGCAGTGACTCCAACTGCACTTCGCGCGCAGTGATCTCTGCCTGCAGTTGCGCCACCTGCCGGATCACCTGTTCGGTTTGCCCAGTGGGTGCGATGACGCCAGTGGATTCCTGCGTTTTTTCGAGCGCAACTTCTGCATCCGCCAAGCGATCCTTTTCCTGCGCAAGCTGCTGCTCGAAGAAGAGCCTCCGCTGGGAGGCTCCACTGACTGCCAGATGGTTGTTCAGTGCATAGAGTTCGGTGATGAAGCCGTTGGCCAGATCTGCGGCCAGCTTCGGGTTCGTATTGGTGACCGAAATGGTGATGAGGCCGTCTTTTCCGGCGACAAACTTGGAGCTGTTCCGCAGGATATTTCTCATATCGGTCCACTTTTCCACGTGATAGATCTTCATGAGACCGAAGCGCCTGATAACTGCATCCGTTACGCTTTCACTTTGCAGAATGCCGATGTAGAGATCCGCTGGACCCTTCATCCCCGATCCCACACTTCCGCCGCCCAGCGCAGCCAAGCCACTCAGTTGCCCCAGGATCGAGGAAGCACCGGATTGATCTGATTGCGGAGGCATGATGATTGCCTTGGCTGTGAACGAGGGGGTCTTCACGTAGGCCATGATGATCGCAATGGCAAGACAGGCGATGGTCGACAGGAAGATGATGCGCTTACCCGCCGCGAACACAATCATCACGTCGAGAAGATCGAACTGTTGCGCAGCCTGCTTATCGGAGCTGGTTGCAGCCTCCGATTCGTGGCTCAACTCCTTTACGGTCTGCATGCGGTGGACCTCATTATCGCAGCACCGCGATCGCGGCCGCACCCAAGGCCAATTGGGAGAATATCTGCGTGTAGTTGATGAAGTTCCTCAACCCTGACGGCCGCGGTACTTTTTCAGGCACAACTATTGTATCGCCTGGGTTTAGGTGCATTGAGGCAAAGGTATTTCCAAAAACCCCACTTTGCGAGTGGCGACTCACCACCGATCCATCCGCCCGGATAATGAACGAATCCACCCCATCTGCGCTCTTTGTAGGCCCCCCCGCCAGGCGGAGATAGCTGGCTACCGCCTGAGTATTTTTGTACAAAAATGAGTTCTGGTCGTATACCGCCCCGACGACATTGACGGTACTGGGCCGCGAGGGGACGACAAAGCGATCGCCATCTTCTAATGGGATGTTGGGCAGGCTGTCGACGCCGGTGGCGTTCTTCGCTACGTCGAGGACCACGCGGCCAGTTGCGCGGATGGTGCGAAATCTGGCGACCAGACTGCGCGAGGCGGCGGTGGCATTGGGATCAACCGCACCGACGCTGGCGGCGGAAGCGATCGTGGCGCGGTCGATTTCGAGCTCCAGGTTCTGCAGGTAGTCGTCCAGACGCAATTGCTGCAGCACTCGCGTCGATTCGCGGGTAAAGTTTGATCCGAAGAGGTAGGCGTCGGGAGTGAAGCCCCCGGCGCGGGTGACCAACTGGGGTAAGGTTTCCCCCGGAAGGACACTGTAAATGCCCGCCTGCTTGAATTCCCCTTCGAGGCGAACGAACTTGGTCCGCTCCGACTGGGGCACTTTGATATCAGCCTGGGAGAAAATGGTGACCACATCGCCCGGCTCCAGTGTCAGATCCTGCGACATATCGTGATTGAGGATCAAAGCGCCGGGATTGAACGGCACCAGCGAGGTGGTGAGCGTCTGATGGTTCATGCGCTCGATAACAGCGTAGGACCAATCGATCTCAGGCACCGGCAGGGAAACGGTCAAGGGCGGCCGCGGCGAATTTACGCTGGATGCCTGCTCCTCTTCGGCCACCGACCGGCTGGCCGCACCTTCGCTATCGAGAGAGCCAGATCGGCACGGTTGCCGGCCATTCTGTTGTGGATTGGCCAAGCCGCCGGTGGCGCCGAACAGGCCCGAATTGGTGCTGACATTGGAGCTGGTGGTAGGGTCACAATTCTGATCGTACGGACTGCTGGTTGAGTTTTGGATCGGAGACTGGGTCGTCCCGTTCTGTTGATTACCTTGAACGGGGTTGAGGTCCACACGGGATTGGATCGGAACTCCCTGCGCGTCGAACTGACGAGTTCCGGTCTGATATCCAAGCTGGTTGCGGGGAAAATCGTCGGGATTGCTGGCGTACTCGGGCTTGAATTCGGGTCCGGGGATGCCTAAACGGTTCCTGCGTTCCCAATAGTCACGCACGATGAGCGCCTGGCTATCAGGGATCATGTCGCTCAACTTCATGCCCGCGTGCCAGCTGAATCGTCCTGGTTCTGCGACATTGCCACGGAGCGTCACGACGTTCTGGAAACGTGGGGAGATGGGCAGCACGCGAAGGACGTCATAAGCCTTCAAGGGAGTCGATAATCCAGCGCCTTCAAGGGAAATGTCGACGACGTCACGGTCCTTGTGATCGTTGAGCCGTTCCAGAGAAGCCCGCTCCAGAGAAGCCGTAGACGAAAGACCACCGGCAAAGCGAAGCGCCTGGTCGACAGTGGTGTCGCCTTTCAATTCATAGATCGCCGGGACGTGTACGTCACCCGCGATAGCGACCTGTGCGCTGACCGGCGGAATGTAGATGACGTCGCCAGGCAGCAACGACGCATCCTTGGACATGTCGCCGAAGATCAGCAGATCGTACAGATCAAAGTGGGTGACGGTTTGGCCGCCCCGCCGCAGCTGTATGTCGCGAAGCGTCCCCTGAACGGAAGGGCCACCCGTAGCAAACAAGGCGGTAACCAGGGTGCTCAAGGAACTCAGGGTGTAGGTTCCGGGGCGGCGAGCCTGCCCCACCACGAAGATCTGAATGGAACGCAACTGGCCCATTTCCACGTTGAGCTCAAAGCTCTTGTAGATGTGCGCGAGCGCGTCGTGGATATGGTCTTTTACCTGGTCGAACGGCAAACCGGCCACGTGAATTTCGCCGACCTGGGGAAGGTAAACAGCACCGGAACGGTCTACGGTGACTTGGGCGTTGAAGTTGACCTGACCCCAGATGCGGATGACCAGCTGATCACCCGGACCGAGCACGTAGTTGGGAGTGACATTTACTTCACGCAGCGGCGCGAATGTGGAGGGTACCCGGCGGAAGAGGCTATCGCCGTAGACAGGAAGCAACCTGCCCAGCGAGGAACGGACCAACAACTGGAAGTCTGTGGGAGCGACCGGGGCCAGGCCTGCCAACAACCGGGAGTCTTCCAGAGCCTCTTGCTGGCCGGATCGATTGTTCAGGCCTCCCTGGTCGAGGAAGTTCGGTAGCCTGCCGTTCGCGCCCTGGGACTGCAGCCCGGGATATTGGTTTGACAGCGAAGAGGCCGCCCCGTTGGCCTGGAAGCCACCAGGAGTGTACGCCTGCCCGTTGGTTGGCTGGCTGGAATCCTGACCGGAGGTTGGGGTGTCGGTGAGACAAGTTCCGTCGACGGAAGAAGTGACACCGGACGGGCAATCCTGGTTGTCGGACTGAGCAGCAGCGACGCTCGCGATCAACAGAATCGCGAAGAAAAGACCTGAACGCTTACCCATAATTTAGGGAAGCGGAGAACGACCCGGCGCGAACCGGGGTCTTCCGCCGAACTTGACTCCTTTTACCATTGGGCCAACCTGTCCGATCAGGGACGAGCTTTGTCCAATTCTTAGTTTAGTTTAGGGCCAACCGGTAGATGTGCAAACTCTTTTCCCGGATGACGGCCACGCATCCAATCGCGGAACCGCCGCTTTTATTCCTCCCTTTGTCATCTCGACCGCAAGCGCTGCGTCTAACACCGCAGATGGTTCCTGCGCGCCGGCGGCGGGTGGCGTCATGATATGGTGTGCGTTCAGGAGGGTCGTGTGCGCGTTGCTGCCCGCTTTACTGCATTGGTCTTGCTCATGATTTTGTGCCGGACCGTGGCAAGCGCACAGGCGCGCGCCCTGCCTGCGGCGCCGCTGGCGGCTACCAGCTTTACAGGCACCGACATTGGAGACCGCGTCAATCAAGCTCTCAAGTCTTGCTCGCTTCAATGTACGGTTTACATCCCGGCAGGAAACTACTCATTCAACACAACGATCGTGCTGGAACTAAACGCCTTCGGCAAGTACAAGCTCCTCGGTGATCCGGGCGCCATACTTAGCTACACCGGCAGTGGGTCCGCGATCATGACAGAGGTGGAGAGCCTGGCGGGAACCTCGCAGTTGCTCGTCGAAGGCTTTCAGCTGATGGGAAACTCGCATGCGACGGCGGGCATCCACACCATGCCGACCAACCGCATTACGATTCGCAACATGGTTATTTCCAATTTTTCGGGCGGCGATGGCATTTTGGTCGAGGGTACCAACAGCTCGAATATCTATGACAACCTGATCACCAACAACAAAAATGGTATCCGGCTCATTCCCACAGTTTGCGGCGGCGGCAAACCCGTTCGTTGCGGACCTTCAGAGAATGGCCTCCCCTATGCCGCCAATGCCATGCATGTCACTGATAACCAAATTATGGCGAACTCCGGTTGGGCCATCTTTGAAGACTCGGTCATGGTCGGTCACGGACTCACCGAGGCGCTGAACAATCTCTACATGGCGAATGATTTGGAGGGTAACGGTGGCGCGATTTACCTTACCCGATCGCGCGGCACGGTGATCGCCGCCAACTACTTCGAGGGGTCCCCGCGCGAGGTTGTGCTAGGCCTTCCGAATGGTGGAAGCGGCTATCGGGCGTATGGGACGGTGGTGCGGGACAACTACTTCACAACAGAAGACAAGACTGTCTACAACATCGAAATTCAGAATGCAGACAACGCTATGGTCGAGGGCAACAGTGAGTTGGTGGCGTCGATCGGACCCAAAAATTGCTTCATCAACATAACCGGGTCGACACGCACCTGGGTTTCCAAGAACGCGGTGTATCAGAAGGTTAGTACGTGCACGAATGGCGTTCCCGGAACTCCGTCGACGAGCGATGGGTCCTTCTTCTTTGGCCAGCACTAGATGGAAGCAGAATGCCGGATCCCTCCCCATCTTGGGAGCGGCTGGTTAGCAGCGCACGACGCTTTCTGATGTCAGGCCTCGCGTGGCGTTGCGCGAATCGACCACGAGCTGCGATTCCTTGACGATGCGGGCATAGTCGTAGGAGCTGTGATCGGTTACGATCAGCACGCAATCGTAACTGCCAAGGTCTTCCAGTGGCTGCGATTGCATGTTGAGATTGTATTTTCTGCCCCGCCCTACGGTGGGAAAGAAAGGATCGTTGTAGCTAACCACAGCCCTCTCCTGCTGCAACATTTCGATGATCGAGAGCGATGGGGATTCCCGCAAATCATCTACGTCTCGCTTGTACGCCAACCCCAGGACCAGAATCTTCGAACCCTTGAGCGGCTTGCTGCGTTGGTTCAAGGCAGAAGACACGGCGGCCACCACGTGATATGGCATCGCTTCATTCACTTCTCCAGCCAACTCGATAAAACGCGTACTGAAATCGAACTCCTTGGCCTTCCAGCTCAGATAAAACGGGTCGATGGGAATGCAATGGCCACCCAGTCCAGGGCCAGGGTAGAAGGGCTGAAAGCCAAAGGGTTTGGTCGCAGCGGCCGCAATCACCTCCCAAATATCGATCCCCATCCGCAGGCAAAGGAGTTTTAGCTCGTTCACCAAGGCGATGTTCACGCAGCGATAGATGTTCTCGAGCAGCTTGGTCATTTCTGCGGCCGCCGGCGTGGAGACGCGGATTACACGGTGGAAAGCAACGTTGTAGAGGGCCGCGGCAGCTTCGGTGGCCATGGAACCTAAACCGCCGACCACTTTGGGTATGTCCCTGCGGTCAATGCTGGTATTGCCCGGATCTTCACGCTCCGGGGAATAGGCCACCAGCACACCGTCTGCGAGAGGAAGATCACGGATCACTCTGACCTTTCCCACCCGCTCAATCGCAGGTGCGATGAGTTCCTCGGTAGTGCCGGGATAGGTGGTGCTTTCGAGGACGACCAGCTGTCCGGGGCGCAAATGGTTCACGATCGAGTCCATGGTCGCCGTGATGTAACTGGTATCGGGCGTATGGTGGTCGCTCAGAGGCGTGGGCACACAGATCAGAATGGCATCCACCTGGCCAATTTCCGCGAAGTTCGATGTGGCGCGGAAGCCCTTGGCCTGAGCGGCCTGGATTTGATCCGCATCGATGCGGTGGATGTAGGATTCGCCGGCATTCAGCCGGTCTACCTTGGCGCCATCAATGTCAAACCCGGTTACGCAAAAACCTTCCCGGCTGAAGAGAAGGACCAGCGGAAGACCGACGTAGCCAAGTCCAATCACACCCACGCGCAGTTCGCGCTTTTCTACCAGTGACAACCACGGTTGCAAACCTGTCTCCTGCATCATCACTTACTGGAAGCGACCGGCAGTTTCAGGGTTTCCCGATACCACTCCACGGTTCGCTGCAAGCCTTCGTTAAGTCCGACCAGGGGGCGATAGCCAAAGGCGCCGGCAGCTGCGGAGATATCAGCCTGGGAATGCAGAATGTCGCCGGTGCGCGCGGCGCCGAACAGCGGCGGCTGCGCAAAACCGATAAGTTCGGCCAGGAGCCGGTAGATTTCCTTCAACGTATGTTGGCCACCGCAGGCAACATTGAAGACCTTTCCCGCAACCTTGTCTGCGGGTGCGGCGCAAGCCAGCAGGTTGGCGGAAATTACGTTATCGATGTAAGTGAAGTCGCGCCCCTGATCGCCGGTCCCGAAAATGGTTGGCCTCGTGCCTTCAAGCATCTGCTGGATGAACTTTGCCAACACGCCGCTGTACGGCGAATCAGCCCCCTGGCGCGGCCCAAAGACGTTGAAGTAACGCAAGCTCACCGTCTCCAATCCATAGACCTGCCAGTAACTGCTCATGTAGTACTCGCCGGTAAGTTTCTGCACAGCATAGGGCGAGATCGGCATGGGATGCATCGATTCTTTGCTCGGCAGCACGGGTTGATCGCCGTACGCAGACGAGGAGGCGGCATAGATCACACGCCGCACGCGGGCGGCGCGCGCTGCTTCCAGTATGTGGAAGGTACCGTCCACGTTGCAGCGATGGCTGGGATCAGGATTCTTTACCGAAAGAGGAACTGAGGGCAAGGCGCCAATGTGCAGGATATAGTCGATGCCTTCGCAGGCCGCCTTCACCGCGCCGGCATCGCGGAGGTCTGCCTCGCGGAAGTCGATATCGTGCTCGAGACCGGAAAGATTGGCGGCCTTGCCGGTAAGGAAGTTATCGAGACCGCGGACGTGCGCCCCACGCTCCACCAGGGCCCTCGCCAGAGACGATCCGATGAAACCCGCGATCCCCGTGATTAGATAGTTCGCCATGCGGAAACCAACTTTGAAAATAGCACACCGGGACGAGGCCCACTATTCCCCGGACCAGAAGGCAGTTTGTGAGAAATCCTGCGACATCTTCTGTATGTACTTTTTAGAATTGAACTTCTTACCCGTGGAGCCACCGGACATATAGCGGATGGTGCCAAAGATAGGACGATCGAACCAGGGACGATCGAACTTGCCGACGATGGACCAGGCAATTCCGGAGTAACCATTCGGATCTCGACCGTCGAGGAAGTAGCGGTCATTGAGCGTGACACAGGTGGTAAATGCGCGCGCCGGGTCCGGCGACCACTCCAGGATTTTTTTCGCCCAATACATGCGCATGTAGTTGTGCATCCAGCCGAATTTCACCATTTGGTTCTGCGCGGCATTCCATAGCTCGTCGTGAGTCTGGGAGCGCTCGAGTTCCTCGATGGTGTAAAGGTGCTCGCGCTTGTCACGCGCGTGCTCCATTAATGTCTTTTGCGCCCACGGCTCTGCACACTCAAAGGAGTCGTAATTCTCCGTATATTTCACGAAATTTACGGCGAGTTCTCGCCAGCCGATCAACTCGCTGATGTAGGAGTCGCGTGCGGCTTGAGAGGCTTTGCCTTCCTGGTGTGCCTTATCGACCGCGAGCGCGATGGTAATCGGGCTAATGTGACCAAAGTGTAGATACGGGGACAGGCGGCTGGTTCCGTCCACTTCGGGATGGTTGCGCATTGTGTCGTAGGCGGGTAGCTCTTTGTCGACAAATTCGCGCAACCGTTTGACCGCTGCGTGAGTGCCGCCGGTGAAGCTCTCGACCGGCAGCACGGAGCGGTCCAGTTTTTTCCAGCCTTCAGTGACGTCATCGCGCACAGGAAACGATTCGAGAGAGCGCTTCCATTCGCGGTGCGGCTTGAGGTTGTGCTGTCGTACGAGGAATTTTGGGAGCTCTGCGTAAAGCTTCGGTTTGAAGATGTGAAGCGCGTACATGCGCTTCGTAAAGAGGTTGGAGGGGACGACAACGTCGGCATCCACTGTCCAGTAGGGGATGCGCAGGCGGCCGGTGAGCACCTTCCGCCAACGCTCGGGCTCGCGGCAGGGATTCTCATCACCGATGACCATGGCGGCGTTGACCTCCGCCAGCAGGGCCTCGAGAGAGTTATTGGGCGGACGGCGCACCACGAAGCCGATCTGCCGCTGTTTCATATCTTCTTCGATATCGACCAGGCCCTGGTTCAGGAAAACGTAGTGCCGCAGGTTAGCGTGCGGGAAGTTGGAAATCGCGGAGAAGTAGGCGAGGACGGGGAGATCGAGGGCGTTGGCGACTTGCACGGCAATATCCAGCGCTGGGTTGTCGAGGGCCCGCTCCGCGCGCTGCATCCAGTAGACGACGCATTTTGCGTCGGGAGCGGGCGGTCCGGAACGCCGGACGAGGACGCGGGGGTTGGCGGCAATCTTGCGCAGGGCTTCTGGAATTTGGTCTTGGTCTGGGGTCTGGGAGGGCATGCGGATTGTCTATCTACTGATTATCCCAGTTTGTGCGGAGGGGTGTGCGGATGGGATTTGATCAGACCGAAAGGGCAACTGCCCTGGACGAATACCCCTGGTGGCGATCCATTCAGGCCCTCTGCTGGCTTGAACGGGGTACTTCGAATGAGAGCTGTGGTGGAAGCCGTTTCTACCAGAGGCCCCAGTTGCGGCTGATGTAGTCGGAGAGGGTCATCGTGATCAGGACGATGAAGGTAAAGAAGCCGGCACCAACGGTCAGCATCATCACCTTTGAGCTGTAACGGATGTGCATGAAGAACAGGATCACCAGTACTGCTTTCAAGCAGGCAATGGCCAAGGCAACGATGGGGCTGAAGACTCCCATGTTGATGAAGGCGGCGCCGGTGGTGATGGCTGTCAGCACCAACAAGGCGCTCAGGATCAACAGGTAAGTTTTCGGCCCGACAACGTGATGCTCGTGTTCCGTAGGAGTCGACATAGGTTCTCTCTCAGTGCAGAGGATGGCGGCTGATCAAATACAGCAGCGGGAACAAAAAGATCCAGACAATATCGACGAAGTGCCAATAGAGCCCGAAGTTGTCAATGGTCGAGGTGTGCCCGTTGACATAAGCACCGTGCCACGCCTGGTAGAGCAAAACGCACAGGATGCTGATGCCAATGATCATGTGCAGGGCGTGCATGCCGGTCATGGCAAAGTAGAGGAAAAAGAAGATTTGCGCATGCTGGGCCATATCCGGCGCCAGCGGAACATCCCGCTTATCGGTGGGGTGAACGAAGTCCTCGATGCTGAAGCTTGCCCCGGGGATGTGGTGCTCGGTGTACTTGTCGTGGTACTCAATGCTCTTGATGCCAAGAAAGACGAGGCCCAGGAGAATCGTGAGGCCCAGCGAGGTGATCAACCCCTTGCGGTTGCGAATTTCCGCGGAGTACACACCCATGGCCATGGTGAAGCTGGAGAGAATCAGCACCGCCGTGTTGGTGGTGCCGAGTCCGATGCCCAATGTGTTGCTGCTGGCGACAAAAGCATCGTAGTACCAGTTGCGGTACAGCAGGTAGGCCATGAACAGGCCACCGAAGAACATGATTTCGGTCAGCAGAAAGAGCCACATGCCGAAGCTGGCGGTCTCGCGCTGCTGCTCCACCGAGACGAAATGGTGGCGCAGATACGCGGGATGCGCTTCGTCGTGTGCCTCGTGTTCGGCAGCGATCGCGTGGCTATCCAACAGTCGTTACCTCGTGTGTGGTGTGATGTTCCAACCACTCATAGTCGTACGCTTCGTGATCCATGATCGGTGTATCGACAAAGTTCAGAGTCAACGGCGGAGACTGTATCTGCCATTCCAGGCCAGTCGCCTGCCAGGGGTTGCTGCCCGCGATCTTACCGTACTTGAGCGACCAGGGCATATAAAGCATTGGTAGCAGATAACCGATGCCGAGCACGGTGGCGCCCGCCGTGGACAGGACATTCAGCACCTGAAACTCCGGTGGATAGGAGTGATACCGGCGGGGCATACCCAGGTAGCCAACGATGAACTGCGGGAAAAATGTGAGGATGAACCCAATGAACGTAGTCACAGCGCTCAGCTGCGACATCGATTCGGGATACATTCTGCCGGTCATCTTGGGCCACCAGAAATGGACGCCCGAAAGATAGGCCATCAACATGCCCCCCACCATCACAAAGTGGAAGTGGGCCACGATGAAGTAGGTCTCGGTGAGATGGATATCCATGCCCAGCGAGCCGAGGAAGACACCAGTCAAACCTCCGATGGTGAAGAGCCCCATAAAGCCGAAGGCATAGAGCATCGGTGTCTCGAAGGTAATCGAACCCTTATATAAGGTCGCGGACCAGTTGAAGATCTTGATCGCCGAGGGGACAGCGACCAGCATGGTCAGCAAGGAGAAGACGAGCGCCGAGTAGTTCGACACGCCCATGATGAACATGTGGTGGGCCCAGACGAAGAAGCCGAAGACGGCAATGGCCACCGAAGAGAATGCCACGGCGGTGTAGCCGAATACCCGCTTGCGGGAGAAGGTGCTGATCACTTCAGAGATCACGCCCATGCCGGGCAAGATCATGATGTACACGGCCGGGTGGGAATAGAACCAGAACAAATGCTGGAAGAGTAGCGGATCGCCGCCCTTTGTCGGGTCGAAGACGCCGATGCCGATGGTGCGCTCCAGCATGACCAGGACCAGCGTGATCGCGAGTACCGGTGTGCCCAAAACCATCAGGATCGAAGCCGCATAGTGCGACCAGACAAACAGGGGCAGGCGGAACCAGGTCATCCCCGGGCAGCGCATGCGGTGGACCGTCACGATGAAGTTCAGACCGGTGAAGATCGAGCTGAACCCGACAATGAAGACGCCCATCGCGGCGGTGATCACGTGGGTGTTCAGGTAGTGGGTGCTGAGCGGGGTGGTAAAGGTCCAACCGGTGTCCACGCCGCCATTGAGCAGTGCGAAGACCAGAAAGCAAGCGCCGGCTACGTACAGGTACCAGCTCAACAGGTTGATTTTGGGAAAAGCCAGATCCTTGGCCCCGACCATGATGGGGATCACGAAGTTTCCTATCGTTGCCGGAACCGACGGCACCAGGAAGAGGAAGATCATAATCACGCCGTGCATGGTGAAGAGTTTGTTGTAGGTATCCGAAGCCACCAGGTCCGGCAGCGGGGTCAACAGCTCGAGGCGAATCAGACCGGCAAACGCTCCACCAATGAAGAAGAAGAACGTGATCGAAAAGAGGTACAGCATGGCGATGCGCTTGTGGTCGCCGGTGAGCAGCCAGCTCTTCAGGCCGTACTCGCTGTTGAGATAACTTAGCTTCGGCAGTTGCGCGTTCTGCTGATCTGGAAGCGCGACAATGGTACTCATTGGGTCACCGTCCCGGGCACCTTCGGTGCCGTCCGGCCCGCCTTTGCGGGCGCGTTCATGGCGGGCATGCTCGCGCCAGTACTGGAGGCGCCGGCTTGCCCGGAGGAGGATAGTTGACTGGTCGTCAACGTCTGTTGGATGCGATAGTTCGAGTTCAAATTCTTGATGTACTCCACCAGGTCGATCAAGCCCTCTTCGCTGACCTGGCCCTGGTAGGTTGGCATGATCGGCGCGTAGCCGGCCGTGACCTTGGTTGACGGATTCAGAATGGCCTCACGCAGGTAAGCATCGTTGGCGGTGACGGATGATCCGTCCGCCAGCTGCAGCCTGGAGCCGTAAACCTGGGCAAGATTTGGACCGCGCGCGCTAGCCTCTCCCGAGTGGCAGGAGTTGCAGCCGAGGCTGGCAAAGAGGCGCTCTCCGTTTTGCGCGAGCGACGCGCCGCTGGTGCTGCCGGCCGCCCACTTCTGGTAATCGTCCGGGGTCATAGCGACGATGTCGCCAATCATGGCCGAGTGATCGGTGCCGCAGTACTGGGTGCAGAACAGGTGGTACGTCCCGGTGGCTGTGGCTTCAAACCATACTGTCGAATAGCGGCCAGGAATCACCTCGCGCTTCACGCGGAAGGCGGGGATCGAAAAGCTGTGAAATACATCCTGCGAGATCATGGTCAACTGCACTTGCCGGTTGATGGGAATGTGCAGGGAGTCGATTTCGTGCTGGCCGCCCGGGTGCTCGGCCTTCCACATCCATTGCTTGCCGACGATGTAGATGTTCATCGCGTTGGTAGGCGGATCATAGATACGGAAGTAGAGCAGCGCGCCCCATACGAAGCAGACCATAAACAGGGCCAGAGGAATGATTGTCCAGGTGGCCTCTAAGAGAGTGGAACCTTCAATATGCGTGGCAACGGGATTCTTCTCCTTGCGGTACATGATGGAGAAGCCGAAGACCAGGATGGCTACCGCGATCAGACCCACGGCCGAGATCGCCAGCAGAAAGAAGTAGAACGCGTCCATTTCGGGCGAAATCGCCGAGGCCTCAGGCGGAAAGAGGGCAGAGTTCGTCAGCCACTTTATGAGGAACTGCCACAGCACTGGACTTATATGCATCGTTACCCTTTACTCGTTCGCGTTGGTAGCGTCTTCTGCTCCGCTGCTTGCTTGAAATCCCGCCGGAAGTTCACCAACATAAAGCTTCCCAAACCTAAAAATGTCAGCATGCATCCTGCCTGCACGACCCGGGCAACGACCAGGCTGTGCGTATTCAGCTTGGGATCGTAGCGGTAGCAGTAGGTCAGGATGTTGTCGACCGGCGTGCCGATGGTGTTGTGGGACGCCTCGACCAGGCCCAGTTGCACATCGCGGGGTGAATACTCCACGCCCAGGTAGTACTGCGCCATCTTGCCTTCGGGGGTGACGATCTCGATCGAACTGGCGTGGGCGAACATCGGCGGTTTGCCTGCAGGCTGCGGCAGGCGGACATAGCCGAAACCGACGCCTTGCGCCATCGCTGTAATGGCTGCCTGATCGCCGGTCAGGAAGTGCCAACCATCGGCGGTGCCAGGCCGGGCGTAGCGCTTCACGTAGATCGCCTTCTTGGCCGCCGCCATGGCCGGAGTTTCCGCGGGGTCGATGCTGACGATCACGATCTGGAAGTCTTTGCCTGGCGTCAGGTGCACCATCTCCAGCGCACCCACCAGGCCGTTGAGGTCTTCAGCACACAGGATCGGGCACTGGTAGTAGACCATCGAAACGATGACCGGCTTCTTGCCGAAGTAGTCTCCCAGCTTGACCGGTTTGCCGGTTTCGTCGCGGAAAGAGGTGTCCAGGGGAAGCTGCTGACCCAACCGCTGATCGATCTTTACCTCGTGCAGGATGTCGGGCAGGCGGTCTGGCGCCGGTTCCCCCATGCTCTTTTGGCCGATGGGTGCTACCTGGGCGACGAGCGGCGCGGCAGCCATCAGCAAACTCGCAGCCAACATCCAGCAGGCTGGCCTGCCTGGGTTGGTTCTCCGGGTTTTGCTGATTGCTTGCATGTCTATCATCTCTGTTCTTATGGTATCGCTGCTTAGCGGCTCGAACCCAGGGCTGCCTGCTCGCCCGGCTTCTCGCCGCGCATGCGCTGCTGCTCCATCGTTTCCATGTACTGCTGTTCGTAGCCGGTGCGGGCAAAGCCATCGGTTAACGGAACCGCCACCACTGGCGTATGATCCCCCGCCATCAGTGGTTCACTCTGCTCCGCTGGAGCTACCGGAAGACCATGCTGAACGACCAGCTCCATGGCGCGGGAGATCGGAATGCGTACCTTGCCGGTGGAACGGTCGACCCAGCTGTAGTAGTCGAGCACCAGGTCCTCACGGGCATGCATTTCGGCGATTTCCTCGTTGCCATCGTCGGTCTGTAGACGCGGAGTGGGGAAACGCTGCACCATCTGGTTGAGCTGCTGCTGCTCCATGACTGCGTTCGAGGTCAGGTCCTGGCGCTTCTTCTCAGTCGGCTCGATGGCCTGGTTCCATTTGTTTGGCGGTCCATCGCTCTCGCGTATGGCGTTGTTGATGACCTTGCCCATACCGAAACAAAAGACGAAAAAGACGCCGACAAAGGCAAACAGCGAGGCCAGGAAAACCACCGTGCTGCGGACATTGACGTCGCTGACTTCGTAGCCGACGTTATCGGATCCTGACTTATGCGGGTCAACGGGATCATGCGTGGGCATGGTCGGCCTCCAAAATCTCTTCCAGGTGAGGATCGTTGGTCTGAATCAACGGCCGCTTGCCGAGTTCGCCGAAGTAGAACCACATCCAGAGCGAGATCACAACAACCGGCACGGTCATGTATTCCAGAATGCCGAAGCTGAAATGCAGGTGACGCCTGGCATCAGCGAAGTTGGGCTCGATGAGCCAGAACAGGTCCCAGCAGCGAGCAAAAATCATCACCTTGCAGACCAGGATCAAGCGCTCTTTATTGCGTTTGAGATCGCGGGAAAGCAGCAGGGTGAAAGGGATGAACCAGTGGAAGACGAAATCAAGCGAACCAATCACGCCCCAGCCGCCACGGATACGATCGAGATACCAGGGAATCTCGTCCGGCAGATTGCCCGACCAGATGATCAGGAATTGGGAGAAGGCGAGGTAGATGTTCAACATCACGAAGGCAAAAGCCAGCTTGCCCAGGTCATGCTGCTCGGTCTTACGCAGGATAGTGTGCATCGGCTCAGCCTGCGAAAGCCGCAGGACGGTGATGATGCAAATCGCCAGCACGGCATAGCCCTGGCCGACGAGGAACATGAGCCCGTAGATCGACGAATACCAGGTCGGGTCAAGCGACATGACCCAGTCAATCGCCCCCACAGTCATAGTGATGGAGTACACCAGGACGCCGAAACCGCTCAGATTCTCGAGCCGGACCTGCCAAAAGCGCACATTCGGATGAGTATCGGCATCGCGCTGCAGTCCCCACTTGTTGAGCACGAACATGAAGACAAACCAAATGGCGAAGATCACCAGCGACTGGATCCAAACGCTCGGCACGCTCAGCATGGGGTGCTTGTAGGCGATGGCGTGCGCCTGCTCGTGGTTGATGAGGCCTTTGCTCAGGGCTTCTGCCGGGTTGCTGTATTTTGCCCAGAGGTAGAGCGTCTTCATGCAGAAGCCGACGGGCAGAAACAGAACGAAGACCAGGGGAAGGCAACGCGACATTGCCTCCAACGGCCGGCGGATGAGCAAGCCCCACTTGCCGCCGCTGAGGTACTGCACCATCAGCAGCGCCAGGCCGCCCACGGTGTAGCACCAGACCATAACGTAACCGAGCAGGTAAGAACGGAGCAGGTGGTTGATGCCATCGTGATCGACGGTCGCGGCCAGAAACGCCAGCACAATCGACAGCACGGCGAAGATGGCGCCCACGACCAGAGCCCGGCGCCGCCAGGCACTCAGCAGCGGCAGAGCATTGAGCTCGGTGGGTAGCGAATTGGCGTGATGTCCGTGAGCCATATGTTTATCCTGATGAGCTATTTCGCGCCCTTCGGCGCCACTGCGGCCGGAGTGCGGGGCAACTGGACTGCTTGCGGTATGGCGCTGTCACCGGTTGCCGGCGCCATGCCGGGGGTGCCCTGGCTGGCATCCGCGGGTAGGGCGGAGACAGCGGTCGCAGGCAGAGTCCACGGCTGTGCGAACGAGTCGGGGAATCCTTCACGCTCGGCGATGTCTTTTAGGTTTTCTACCTGAACACCAGAAGGAACCTCGGACTGATTGGAGTTCTGGCTGATTTGCAGGGCCCGGATGTAGGCAGCAACCGCCCAACGATCTGCCGGGGTGAGCTGGGCAGAATAGTCGGGCATGGCACCGTAGCCGTTCGTCATCACGGCAAAGTAGTGACCGACTGGCTCGGCGAGAACACGAGCGGAGTGGAAATTGCCGGCGGGCTTGTAGCCGCGCTGCACGATCATGCCGGCGCCATTGCCCACGCGAGAGTGGCACGGGGTGCAGTAGATGTTATAGCGCTCCTGACCGCGAGCCATGACCTGCATGGTGATCGGGAAGGGGAGCATGTCGGCTTCTTTGCCGTTCATCAGGCCGGTGTAGAAGAAGCTGTCGTCACCGAGCTGGTTGCGGGCGACGGTGTGGTCTACCTGCGGCCGGACGGAGCGGCCGTCCGCGAAGAAGGTGGTGCTCCGCTGGGGTATGAACTTGGGCTGGTTGTGCATGTCCTGGCGACAGCCGGCGCAAGCTAAAGCAGCTAATCCCAACGTCAAGAAGTGGCGTCTCTTCGGATTAATACTCCACCTCCACTACTGAGACCGGCGCAAACGCTTCAAGAAAGGCGCGCGATTCCACCGCTTCGAATTTCGGATCGTTGGCCTCCAGGCACAGGAAGAACTTGTCGGATGTCGCTCCGTTGCGAAAATTGGGAGCGTTGAAGAGCGGGTGATACAGGGTCGGCAATCCGCACATGGCCAACATTCCAAAGGCGGCGGAAAGACCGGCCCAGAGGATGGTCCACTCATACGCCGGAATAATGAATGCGGGCCAGGAGAAGAGCGGCCGACCGGCAATGTTCAGCGGGTACGCGAGCACGGAAATCCAGGTCTCCATCAGGAACATGGCCGCCAGGCCCATGAGGCCGCCGACGAGGCAGATCAAGGGCACGTAGTTGCGATGGAAGCCGATGGCTTCGGCTGCCTCTTCCACGGGATATGGGGTGTAGCAGTCCATTCGCCGCCAACCGTTGTCATAGGCGGTCTTGGCTGCGACAACCAATTCGGTGGGAGTATCAAACTCCGCCAGCAATCCGTAGATTCCCTCACGTATAGGCATTAGTCACCCGCCTCCAACGCTTCCGGTTCCTTCACCTTGGCCTGCGGCAGCATCATTCGAATTTCCGACATGGGGATCATGGGCAGGAAGCGCACGAACAAGAAGAAGAGCGCGGTGAACAGGCCCATGGTGCCCAGGAACGTACCGTAGTCCCAGCGGGTCGCGCGATAGGTTCCCCAGGAAGACGGCAGGTAGTCGCGATACAAGCTGGTGACGACGATGACGAAGCGCTCGAACCACATACCGGTGTTGATGATCAGCGACATCACGAACATCTTGGCCGGGCTCACACGCGTACTACGTAGCCACAACAACTGGGGCAGAGCAATGTTGCACGTAATGAGTACCCAGTAGGACCAGCCCATCGGCCCGAACATGCGGTTCCACATCATGAAGTATTCCCAGTGGCTGGCGGAGTACCATGCCATGAATACTTCCATCGAGTAGCCATAAGCTACGATCAGGCCGGTCGCCAACATGACCTTGCCCATGTTGTCGATGTGGCGGATCGTGATCATGCCCTCGAGGTGATAGAACTTGCGGATCGGAATGGCAAGCGTGATCACCATGGCGAAGCCGGAGTAAATAGCGCCGGCGACGAAGTAGGGTGGAAAGATCGTTGTGTGCCAACCCGGCAGCGCGGCGACCGCGAAATCGAAGCTGATGACGGTGTGTACCGAGAGCACCAGGGGCGTCGCCAAACCAGCCAGCAGGAGGGAGGCGGTTTCATACCGCATCCAGTGACGGACCGAACCGCGCCAGCCGAGCGAAAGCATGCCGTAGACGTACTGGGTAAGCTTGGTTTTTCCCTGATCACGCATGGTTCCGAAATCGGGAATCATGCCGATGTACCAGAAGACCACCGAAATCGTCGCGTACGTTGAGACCGCGAATACATCCCAAAGCAGCGGGGACCGGAACTGCGGCCAGACGTTCATGGTATTCGGATAGGGAAAGAGCCAGTATCCCAACCAGGGGCGACCGACGTGGATGAGCGGGAACATACCGGCGCAGACGACGGCAAAAATGGTCATCGCTTCCGCGAAGCGATTGATTGAGTTTCGCCATTGTTGCTTGAAGAGCAGCAGGATGGCGGAGATCAGCGTACCGGCGTGGCCGATACCGATCCACCAGACGAAATTGATGATCGCGAAGCCCCAACCGACGGGGATATCGAGTCCCCAGATACCGACGCCCTTCAGGAAGAGCCAGCCGACCGCCGTGAGCAAAATGAGAACGATGGTACTAGCCAGCATGAAGCCGGCGAACCAGCCCAGCGGCGTGTGCGGGGTGAGCACGATGCGCGAAATAACATCGGTGACCGATTTAAAGGTGTATCCGGGCGCGATGACCCGGAACTCGCCTGTCTTCGGATCTAGTTGCGGATCGTTTACCGGTAATTCTGGTTTGGTCGCCATGCTGCGCTACCCTTTCGCGGGCGCGTGCTCAGTGCGCGCCTCGGCCAAGTCCGGGTTAGGGTTGAAGACTTCCGCAATATAGGTGGTGCGGGGACGAGTGTTGATATCCGCCAAAACACCGTAGTTACGCTTTTGCGACTTCAGCTTGTACACCTTGCTTGAGCGGTCATTAATATTACCGAACGTGATGGCGCCGGTGGGGCAGGCCTGCTGGCAGGCGGTAACGATTTCCCCATCGCGGATTTCGCGGTTTTCTTTATCCGCGGCAATCTTGGCGGCGATAATGCGTTGCGAGCAGTAGCTGCATTTTTCCATTACGCCACGGCTGCGCACGGTCACATCTGGATTGCGCATCAGCTTGAGGCTCTCAGTCTCGTAGTCGGAGTAGAGCAGGAAGTTGAAGCGGCGCACCTTGTACGGGCAGTTATTGGAACAGTATCGAGTGCCGACGCAACGGTTGTAGACCATGACGTTGAGGCCTTCAGGAGAGTGCACGGTGGCGCCGACCGGACAAACCTGTTCGCAGGGTGCGTTCTCGCACTGCTGGCAGGTCATGGGTTGGAAGTGCGCCTTGGGCGCATCGAGATCCCCTTCGAAGTAGGTATCGATGCGAATCCACTGCATGATGCGGCCTGTCTTGACGTTGTGCCGGCCCACCACGGCGATGTTGTTCTCGGCATAGCAGCTGACAACGCACGCGTTGCAACCGACACACGAATTCATGTCGATGGCCATACCCCAGGCGTTCTTGTCGTAACGCCAGTTGCTGAACATGCTGGTGTCCGGCTCAGGATCCTCGGAGAGCCCTTCTTCTTCGTGAGCGAAGTTGGGATTCTGCTTGAACTCATCGAGGGTGGCGTAGCGGATGATGCCGCGCGTCATCGCCTCATTGCCTTCGAGCGAGTGATCGCCGGAGCCATCTCCACCGGCGGTTATGGACCGATGGTCGGTGTAGTGGCTCTTGGTGACTGCGAACTCGTAAGTCTCTTTCGTCTTTGTCACGGTCGCGCCGGGAACAAAGAGCAGCGCATTCGAGGTGCGGATGGCGTAGGCGTTGTAGCCCAGACCACCGCCGACTCGTCCAGCGTTGCGGCGCCCGTAACCGAGCGAAACCGTGATCGCTCCATCCGGGTGGCCGGGAACGGCCATGACCGGAACCATGACGGTGTTGTCGTTAACTTTTAGCGCGATCACATCTTGCTCCGCAAGGCCGAGCTGGCCCAGGGTGCGGTAGCTCATCAGTCCTGCGTTATCCCAGGAGATATTCGTAACCGGTTTGGGCACTTCCTGCAGCCAGCCCACGTTGGCATAGCGGCCGTCGTAGATGTGCGGATCCGGGCGGAAAATGACCTCAACCGTTCCCGGTGAGCCGCTGGCAGACGACACGGGCAGATCAGTAACTTTGGCGGAAATAGTTTTCGGCTGGAAGGCCGTTCCCTCGATCATGCCGTCATGCAGGACCTTGCGCCAGGCATGTTCGGTATCACCGGCGCCGAGGTTGCCTTGCCAGGTCTTGCGCACCGCCTGGTAGGCCGAGGTGTCGGGATCGTCGAGCATCGACTGCACCACGTCGTGCGCCGACTTGCCGCCATAAAGCGGATCGATCATGGGCTGGATGACGGTTGCCGTGCCATCGTAGGCGCGCGTGTCAGACCAGTTTTCCAGGTAATGGGTCCCGTTGATGTGCCATTCGGCCATTACCCCGGTTTCATTCAGGTGAGAGCCGAGATGCGCGGTCAACTTTACGCTGGCCAGAGCCTGATCAAAGTGGAGATCGACCGGCGCGGTGTAGACGGGGTTGCCGTTGAGAATAATCAGGGCTTCGACCTTGCCCGCCTTCATGTCGTTGACCAGAGAAACAATCTCTTCACCCTGGATCGACGGCATGGGGTTCACGGTCTCGGTGTAGACCACAGTCTTGCCGACATTGCCTAGCGCCTGATTGATGGCGATGGCGGCGAGATGAACGGCCGGCGGCTGCTGCTCCCCAGGAATGACGACACACTTGCCGCCATTGGCCTTGAGGTCGGCCGCGACCGCGGCGAGGTATTTGCCTGCGGGGCCAGCGGGGGCTTGTGCCCCGGAGGTACCGGCTCCCACAGCCGAAGCGAGGGCAGCAGCAAAGGCGGAAACCTCGCTGGCTTTGAGAGCCAGACGGTGCTCGGCTTTAAACCCGGTGGTGCTGGGAGTGCTCTCCACGGCGTAAAGCCTGTTCATGGTGACGCTGCCGTCCGCAGCCGCTAGCTTGCGCCGGCCGGCGTAGTCCGCAGCGAGGCGAAGGAAGCCAGGGAACGTGATGCCGGAGAGAAAATCGGCGTCGAGTGAGACGATGACGTCCGCGTCCTGCAGGCGGTATTGGGCGTCGTAGTAGTCGCCAAAGGCGGTCTTCGAAGCGGAGTAGGCCGAGTCGCGGTTGACGGCATCCCACTGCATCCATTTGGCGTTGGGATAGGTCTTCTGTGCTGCCTTCCACTGCGCTGCCAGGGTAGGCGAGGTCACGGTATCGCTGAGGATGTAGAGTCCGGTGCCTCCGCTTGCCTTCTTGTCGGCCAGTAAAGCGCGGAAGACGGCCAGAAATGCGGCGAATTCCCGCACTTCCCCACGCGCGATGACGCGCTGGGAGCGATCAGGATCATAGAGGTCGAGCAGCGATCCCTGGGACAAAGGATCGGACGAGCCGCGGTTGACCGGGTGCTCAGGATTGCCATCCACCTTGATCGGCCGGTAGGCATCGCTCTTGATCAAGAGAGGCACAGCACCGGTATTGAACGGCATGGCGGTCGCGAAATACACCGGGCGGCCGAGGATCAGGTCTTCCGGTTCCTTGACGTAGGGGTAAATTTCTTCGTCGGGCTGCTTGGTACATCCAGAGAGACCGGCCAGGGCCAGCGATGCACCCATGACCTTGAGGAAGCCGCGGCGGGAAACGGCGTCGATCCACTCGGCGGCCTGGGAAGGAAATTCGCGCTGCACTGCCTCCCGGAATGCCGGAGTATCGGCAAGCTCGTCCACGCTGCGCCAGTAGGTCTTGCCAGTCTGGCCGGCGAGTTTAGCTCGGGCTGCTGCGAGAGTAGTCGATCCGTTGGGGGTGTCGTTTGCCATGTTTGCTTCGCTCTTGCTCATCGGTGGCACGTCTCGCAACTGCTCAGCTCCTGGGGCGTGCGGATGTGGTACTGCTGGGTCAGGTACTTGCCCAGGGAATCCTGATCGGTGAGCTTCACGTAATGCAAGCTGGCCGGGATGACCATCGCGGGAGCATCACTGGTGGCTTGCAGATGCACTCCATCAGGCAACATGTTAAGCGAGGCCACTTGGGCTCCTGACTTGGTGGGATCAACCGTGGTGCAGCTGACCGTCTGAGCTGTCGGCACTCCGTCCTTCATGCCTTCACTACCGCACCATACCGGCTTCTGCGAGGTGGGGCCTTCCCACGCCATGTTGTAGATCTCGCTGGTAGGGCGAAGATTCTTGGCGGGGTCGCGATGGCAATTGAGGCACCACGCCATCTGCAGCGTGTTTTGCTGATACATCAACGGCATCAGGTCTACGCGTCCGTGGCAGGAAGAACATCCAATGCCTTTATTGACGTGAATCTCATGGTTGAAATAAACGAAGTCGGGGAGGTCGTGAATCTTGATCCAGGGAATGGACGCACCTGTTTCCCAACTGGTCCGTACCGGTTGCAGAAGAGCTGCATTGGTCCAGATTTGCGCGTGGCAATTCATGCAGGTCTTGGTGGGAGGAATGCCGGCGTAGCTCGATTTTTCTACCGAGGTATGGCAATACTGGCACTGCAATCCCAGTCCCATGACGTGATGCTTGTGGCTGAACGGCACCGGCTGCTCGGCGCGCTGCCCTTGCTTGGTTACCCATGGAGACCCCTGAAGCTGGTCCAGGGTGACTCCCAGGGCAATAACGATCAACCCCGTCAAGACCAGGCTCGCGCGTGCTAGCGCGTTGGCACTCCGGTCAAAAATCTGCGCCATTGGTTTGAGTCCCTGCTTCCTAAAAATGCGGGTTGTTAAGAAGGTCCTGTAACGACTCTGTTCGCGACTAGATCCAGGCTTGCATCGTGCCTGGAAAGTTGAATATAGCAGCAAACCTCGGGGGGTAGGCAACTCCTCTGTCAAGGGTTAGGGGAATTTGCGACGGCAACGAAAGCGGGAAGAGCGAAAAGAAGCCTCGCGCAACTGTGTCGTGCTTGTTTCCTTTTTCGGTACGTTACCGATGTCATTGGCGTGTGCTGGTGCGCGGAATATAGAGGATGGGCTTCCCACGCAAGCCTTCTGTGGCTTGAGGTGGTTTCTTTGTGGATGTTCCCATCATTTTGTTGTTGTGGTGGGGTTAGTTAGAATTTGGTTATGGATAGCGGCTTGCGCCCGGTTCGATACGATGTGGCGCTGGCAATCAAAGAGCTTTCCGCTGCTGACCCAAAATTGGGCGCGTTGATTGAACGGGTCGGCCCGTTTGCGATGCGCGTCAAGAGCACACATTCGCCGTTTGAAGCTCTGGTCGAAGCCATCGTGTATCAGCAGCTCCATGCCAGGGCGGCCAGTGCCATTTTGGGCCGGGTTCTGACTGTGTTTGGCGATATTCATCCGCAGCCTGAGCAAATGCTGGCCGTTCCAGAGGAAATGTTGCGCGCCGCAGGCCTGTCGCGATCAAAGTTCCTCTCGGTGCGCGACCTCGCCGCCAAAACCCTGGACGGAACCGTTCCCAGCCTGGCGGCGATCCGCCGTTTGCCGGATGCGGAGATCATCGAGCGGCTCAGCCAGGTACGCGGCATCGGCACCTGGACGGCCGAGATGCTGCTTATGTTTCGCTTGGGACGGCCTGACGTCTTTCCGGTGACGGATTATGGCATTCGCAAAGGATTTCTGCTGACATTCGGCAAGGTCAAGGCAGGCAAACCCATCACCGCCGCTATGCTTCCCAAACCGGAACCGATGGAGCGGCGGGGGGTGCGGTGGAAGCCCTGGCGCTCAGTGGCAAGTTGGTACCTCTGGCGTGCTTGCGAGCTGCCGCCCGGGTAAATCCGTCTATCATTAACTCCATGTCTGATCCGTTGACCCCGGCGGAACGCTATATCTGCGTTCATGGCCACTTCTATCAACCGCCGCGAGAAAATCCCTGGCTCGAGACGGTCGAGACGGAGGATTCGGCGTCTCCTTATCACGACTGGAACGAGCGGATTACGGCCGAATGCTATGCGCCGAATGGCGCCTCGCGGATTGTGAATGGCGAGAACCAGATCATTCGGATCATGAATAATTATTCGCGGATCAGCTTCAACTTCGGCCCCACCCTGCTTTCGTGGCTGGAAGAGAACGCACCCCGTACCTATCGGATGATCCGCGACGCCGACAAGCAGAGCATGCTGCGCTACGATGGGCACGGCTCCGCCCTCGCGCAGGTCTACAACCACATCATCATGCCGCTCGCGAATACGCGGGACCGGATCACCCAGATCCGCTGGGGGATCGCCGACTTCCAACACCGCTTCGGCCGCCCTCCCGAGGGCATGTGGCTTTCGGAGACAGCGGTGGATACAGAAACGCTGGAGCTCTTGGCAGAAAATGGCGTGCTGTTTACGATCCTCGCACCGCACCAGTGTGCCCGGGTGCGTGAACACATTGAGGTTCCGCCGCAGCCGACGCTTGTCGAGCTCGATGGCGCCGAGGAGCATCAGGAGCGCCAGGAACGTTGGATCGAAACTCCCGACGCCTCCGTGAATCCCAATCATCCCTACCGCGTGCCGCTGAAGGATGGACGCAGCATCACGGTGTTTTTCTATAACGGCCCCATCTCGCGCGCGATCGCCTTTGAAGGAATGCTCAATAACGGCGAGACGTTTGCCTGGCGGCTGGCCCGCGGTCTGGATACAACCCATGCGGAACCCCAGATCGTGCATGTCGCCACCGACGGCGAGAGCTATGGCCACCACCATCGTCACGGAGAGATGGCTCTCTCCTACGCGCTGAAATATATCGAGGACAAGAAGCTGGCGAAGTTGACCAACTACGGCCAGTTCCTGGCGCAATTTCCGCCTATGTGGGAAGCACAAATTGTGGAGGACACCTCGTGGAGTTGCGCCCACGGGATTGAGCGTTGGCGCTCCGATTGTGGCTGCAACGGTGGACACGGGGGTTGGAACCAGCGCTGGCGCGCGCCACTGCGCGATGCTCTCGATTGGCTTCGGGATACAGTTACCCCGCTCAGTGAGACGACGGCACGGGGGCTGTTGAAGGATGTGTGGCGCGCGCGCGATGCATACATTTCGGTGATTCTGGCGGCCAAGTCTCCGGACGCCAAGGACGCGATTGAGCACTTTTTCGCCGAGCACGCCGAGCGTGCGCTAAGCGCCGAAGAGCGATCGCTGGTGTTGAAGCTGATGGAAATGCAGCGCCATACGCAGCTGATGTACACCAGCTGCGGATGGTTCTTCGACGATATTTCCGGCATCGAGACGGTGCAGATCATGGCCTATGCGGCGCGAGCTCTGCGGTTGGCGGCGGATATCTTCGGCCTGAACTGCGCTTTGCTCGAATGGCAGTTTGTGGAGCGGCTGCGGCAGGCTAAATGCAACAGTCCGCAGTGGAAAGATGGGGGCGAGATCTACCGCAAGCTGGTGAAGCCGCAGGAGGTGAATCTGGAGCAGGTGGCGGCCCACTATGCCATCTCCTCTGTCTTCGGCAGCTATCCGGAGGAAACGGTTCTGTTCTGCTATACCATCCGCCGGTTGGACTATCAAAATGTGGGGTCAGGCCGGGCGCGCTTGGCCATTGGCCGCTGCCGCATCACCTCCAACCTGACGGAGGAGTTGGAAGAGGTTTCCTTTGCCGCGCTGCATTTCGGAGATCACAATGTGAACGCCGCGGTGGAGCGCTCGACGCCGCAGGATCTTTCCGCCTTCAACGATTTGAAGCAGAAGTGCAGCGCAGCGGTGAGCCAGGCGAATTTACCCGAGGTGGTGCGGCTGATCGACAGCTTCTTTGGCGGCAGCCCGTATTCATTGGCTTCGCTCTTTAAGGATGATCAGCGGCGCATCCTGCGCTTCATCCTGAATGCCACGCTGAGCGAGGTGGAAGAAAGCCTGGTCAAAATTTATGAGGAGCATGCTTCTCTGCTGCACTTCCTGAATGCGTCCGGTCTGCCCAAGCCGCCGGCGCTCACCATGGCTGCCGGATTTGCCATCAATGCCGGGTTGCGGCGGGCGCTCGAAGAAGAGCCCATCGATCTATCGCGGGTGCGTTCACTGATTTCTCTTGCGAAGTCAGATGGGGTGGTGTTGGAGACGCATGCGCTGCGCTACCTGACCGATCAACATATGAAACGGGCGATGGTTCAGTTGCATGCCAAGCCGCTCGAGAACAACGGGCTAGAGCATGCGCTGACACTGGCTCGTACGCTTCGGGAACTGCCATTTGAGCTTAATTTGTGGCAGGCGCAGAACATCTGGTACGACACGCTGATGAAGTCGGATCGCTTCCTCTTGGGCCTGGAGAGCTCGGCGGCGGAAGCGTGGAAAACAAAGTTTCTCGAACTCGGACGCCAGCTATCGATTGCGGTGGAGCAGCTTGTGGTGGAAGAGGGATCGCTGGTGCACCGTGGGTTGGGCGGTGGGTTAGAGCCTGCTATGGCGCTCAAGGTGATGGCTCCGTAGGATTGCTGCCCCCAGCGGCTGAAGCCGCTCTTTTTCCACACATCAATTCTGTACGGCCCGAAGGCTGTACCCTTCAAGAAACGAATCGTCCGAAGGGTACGGGCTTTAGCCCGTACGTACTTATCCGGAGTAAAGCGCGGCTTTAGCCGCTGAGGTTCTTTAGCTTCTCCAACGAAGGGTGACGGGGCCGTCGATCGGGTGCTGCATGGGGCGGCCGGTTTCCTCGGACTCGAGCCGTGCACGCTTCAAAGCGAAATACCATTTCGCCGGCCGGTCGGCATCGTCAATCAACATCAGACCAGGATTGAACTTCAGACCCTCGGCCTGCTGCACCATCGTGACTTGATCCTGTTCGACGAAGCGGTTGCCGAAGAACCTGGCAATCGCGGTGACAAATGGTACCCGATAGAAAACGTTCCATGCGCCGTACACATCGATGCGCGAATTTCCCGGCGTGGTCGGGGTCACAGTCGTGAGGCTGGCGAACCATTTCTTTCCACAACGGATGGTTTCGTAACGCCGGTTGGGCAGTACGAAATCGATGGTCGTTTCGATCGGCTCACCGTAGACACCAAGCAGCTTGTAGGGAGCGCTGTTCGCCGAGGGCGTGTGGGCCGACATGCGGAAACCCTGCGGGATGGGCTCGAAGTGCTTCTCTTTTTCGTGGATGCTGTGGCGGGAACGCCACCACCAGGCTTGATGCACGAATGGCCCGTGCGCCGGATCCATGAGGCCGATAATGCCGTGGTCTATGTTGCAGGGCAGCTCGGCAGTAAGATGCGCGCTGCGGTAGCGGCTGCTAAAGGTCGGCACTTGCGGCACCGGCGGAAGCGTGTCCCGGCTCTCCATGCGGACGCGTCCGGTTCCAGGCCGGGGCATATACACCCAGGCGTATCCGTCACGCTCCTGGCAGGGAAAGGCGCTGGCATAGATGCGGCGTGGATACGAGTCCTGACTGGTCAAGGAAGGGATTTCCATGCACTGGCCGGATTCAGGCTCGAAGACCCAGCCGTGATACTTGCAGGTAACGGCGCTGCCATCGAACCATCCACAGGAAAGAGGAATGCCGCGGTGGGGGCAGCTGTCGCGCATGGCGAAAATGCTGCCGTCTTCTTTGCGGCCAAGGACAAGGGGCACGCCCAGGAGCATGGCGGTGGCCATCTTGCGTCCGCGCAGCAGGTGGCTGCGCATCGCTGGATACCAGTCGTTGTAGATGAGGGACGTATCGGGGCCCAGCAAATCGCTCGCTGGAATGACCGCTGACCCTCTTCCCGCTGCCTCAGGCGCCATGACGAAAACCTGCCCTTACTATAGCGCCATGGGCCAACAGAAGATGCTCTTCACCATCGCCGGACTTTGGCTGCTGTTGTATGCCAGTTTTACCCTCTTCCATCCGGCGCTGCTGGACGATGCTGATTCCGTGCATGCAGAAGTTGCGCGCGAGATGGTGGTGCGGCATGACTGGATTACTCTGCACGCCAACGGCATCCGTTACCTGGAGAAGGCTCCGCTGCTGTACTGGGGCATGGCGGCGAGCTTTTCGCTCTTCGGCCCAGAAGCCTGGGCGGCCAGACTGCCTACGGCACTCACCGCACTTGCCCTGTTTTTAGTTGCCTTCTATACCGGCCGGCGATGGTTCGCCTCTGATATGGCCGGGTTTTATGCGGCGCTGATCCTGCTGACGTCGTTCGGCGTTTTTATTTTCACGCGCATCCTGATTCCGGATGTCATGGTTTGCCTTTGGCTGAGCGTGGCGATGCTGCTGTTTTGGATCTCGCTCGATCACCCTTCGCGATGGACGGCCTGGGGATTCGCAGCCGCGTGTGCTCTCAACGTGCTCACCAAAGGGCTCATCGGGGTTGTGTTCCCGATTGGCATTGTTGTGCTCTTCTTGCTGCTGCATCGCAACCTCGGCCATCTGCGGCGGTGGCATCCGTCTTCCAGTGTGCTGGTGTTTGTGGTGATTGCAGCGCCGTGGCATATTGCGGCGGGCCTCGCGAATCCGGGGTTCTGGTGGTTTTACTTCATCAATGAACACCTGCTTCGATATCTCAACCGACGGGTCCCACGCGATTACGATACCGTTCCCCTGCTGCTCTTCTGGGGGTTGCTGGTGGTGTGGCTGACGCCGTGGATTGTTTTTCTACGCTTGCGAACCCGGGATCAGGGTCGCAACCTGCTTATGCTGTGGGCTGGGTGCGTGATGGTCTTCTTCAGCTTCTCGACGCGGCAGGAATATTATTCTTTGCCTGCGTTGCCACCGTTGGCGCTGCTGATCGGTGGCTGGCTGGCGAAGGAGGAGAGCCGCTGCGGACGTCGCATCGCGGCGGTGCTGTTCGTTTTGGGGGCGGCCGGTGGGCTGCTTGCTGCTTATTTGGCGTGGCACGCACAGCCGCTTGCGCCGGGCGTGGATATTTCTACCTTGCTGACCCAGAACCTGGGGGATTATGCGCTCTCACTGGGCCATCTTCTTGACCTGAGCGGACGGACAATGGGTGCCTTTCGCACGCCGCTGTTGATGACTGCGTTGGCATTGCTGGCGGGCACTTCGGCGAACCTGGTTCTGCGGTGCAAAAATATGGCGAGGCTGGGCAATTATGCACTCGTCACTATGATGGTTATCTTTTTAATAGCGGCGCATCTGGCGCTTGTCACATTTTCGCCGGTGTTGTCTTCGAAGATTTTGGCGGATGCGATTGGTCCTCGCTTGCAAGCAGGGGATGTGGTCGAGATCAACGGGGAATACGAGGCGGGGTCGACGCTGGGATTTTACTTGCGCCGTCAGGTGCGGATTCTGAATGGGCGCTCTTCCGATCTCTGGTATGGCTCGCTGTTCAAAGATGCTCCGCAGATCTTCGACGACAATGTTTCGTTCCGGAAACTGTGGAGTGGACCGCAGCGGATTTTTTTATGGACGGAGCTGGATAAGGTCCCCGCATTGCCGGGCCCGGTGTACGCGATTGCCCAGAGCGGTGGCAAGGAGATCGTTAGCAATCAGCAGTAGTAATATCCCGATCAGGTAGCCCCGACCTGGGGTGCCCCATGTTGCGGCTACCGCTTAAAAACTAAACGGCCGTCAGACGGCTCATCTTGCCGTCTTTGAGGGAGAAATGCTGGCCCCTCCAGGCAACTGTATTACCGGCAAAACTCCAGATCCAGATACCCAGGGCGACCACGTCGCGCGTCGGCAGTAGCCACAAGTCGCGCAGCACCTGGCGATCGCCTAAGACGCCAACACCTACCGCAAGGGCCAGCGCTACCCGCGCCAACAGCGTCAGGCTCAATAAGGCGATGCTACTCAGGCTGGCACCGGAAGCGATGAAATTAAAAAACGCCCAGGGTAGACCGTAGGTGAAGACCATGCCGGTGTAACCCAGCTTGCGGGAGAACCGGGTACTGCGGCTCCAACGAATCTGATGAGCGAGAAACTGGCCGAAACGGTACGCCGGTAGAAACGTATCCACCACCTCGCCACTTAGCACAACTTCGAATCCGCTGCGCCAGATGCGGGCGCCCAACTCGTAATCATCCGCCAGGTAATCGACCAACGGCTCCAGGCCGCCAATCGCCTGCAATGCCTCACGCGAAACAGCCAGGGTGGAGCCGAGACCAAAGCGAATTCCGTCTTCAATCTGGCGCGCCGTCAGCACACCGGCAATGAAATCGGTGGCAATCCCCAGTGCCTCCATGCGGGAGCCGACGGTGCCGTGCGCCTGGCCGCGGTACAGAGCCGTAACCAAACCAACCCGGCCTCCACGCCGCTTGGGCAAATGAAAGCAACCCATGATGTGGCGCAGGTACTGCGGCGAAACCTTAATGTCACTGTCATTGATCAGAATGTGATCGTATTGCGCGCTGGCCAGCATCTGCACCAGATTGCTGACCTTTCCGTTGGCGCCGAGCAGTTGCGGGCATAACACCAAACGGATCGTGCGCTGAGGAAACTCTGCCTTGAGTTTCTCAATCGCCTCCACGGCCGGGTCGGCCATGCTGCTCACACCAAAGAGGATCTCGTAGGAACCCTCGTACTGCTGCACACAGTGGCTGGCAAAGCTCGCGTACATCTCGGGATCAAGCCCTTTGACCGGCTTGAGGATGCTGACACCCGGCTGGAAATCGGGCAGCGGGCGGCGTAGCTGATGCTGGAAGGCGCGCGCACTCCACAGCGCCAGCAGGTAATAGCCCAGGCCGGCAAGGCAAAGAACGGTAGTGATGGTCGAGACAACTATCGGCAGCATGGGAGCGCCTTTAGTTTACTCGTAGGCGCAGACCGATAGGCTATTCGTAGCGCAAGGCAACGATGGGATCGAGCGAAGCAGCCTTCCAGGCGGGATAGATACCGAAGAGCAGCCCAATGCCGCAAGAAACGATAAAGGCCAGGGTAGACCAGGCCGCGGACATCTCCGCCGGCAACACCGTACCCAGCACCAGCTTGAGTATCAGGGTCAGCAGGCCGCCCACGAAAATGCCGATGACGCCGCCCAGCGCGCAAAGCGTGACCGCTTCCAGCGTGAATTGCACCATGATGTTCTTGCGGGTGGCGCCCAGCGCTTTGCGAACACCGATTTCCCGGGTGCGTTCGGTCACGCTCACCAGCATGATGTTCATGACCCCCACGCCACCGACCATTAAACCGACGCTGGCGACGCCGACTAGAAAGATAAACAATCCGCCGGTAAGCTGGTTCCATAACGTCAGCAGGGCATCGGAACTGAAGATCGCGAAATTGTCCGGCTGGTCGTTGTGCACCTTCCGCCGTCGGCGCAGCAGTTCTCGGATCTCGTCTTCCACAGCGATCTTGTTCTTGACGTCGTCGTACTTGACGCTGATCCAGTGGTCGAGGATCTCGGGGTGAATTTTGTGGAAGGTCATGGTGGGAAAGTGAGCGGAGTTGTCGTCGGGATTCTTGCCCCCACCAAAAATCTGCTTCTGCGGCGCAAAGACGCCGACCACTGTGAACAGGTCGCCGTCTATGGCGACTTCTTTGCCCACCGCTGGATCGTTGCCAAAGAGTTCCTCGGCGGTATCTGACCCAAGCACCACCACGTTGGCGCCGCGGCGCGCCTCCTGCTGGGTGAAGTAGCGTCCCTGGGAGAGATCGAGGTCGTAAACATTCGGCTCGTCTTCGCCCTCGCCTTGCAGGACGGTGTTTTGCACTTTGTGCTTGCCGTACTTAACCGAGAAGCTGCCCTGCGAGCCGGTTGGAGAACGGTACTGCTGCGAAGCATCCACTGCGACCACGTGGGGCAGAATCTTCATCGCCTCGCCGTCGTCATAGGTCAATTGCTTACGGGCCAGCATCTCCGCGGTGGGCCGGGAGCCGAACACGGGGAAGCGGAAAACCCAGTACACATTGGTGCCCAGCGACTTGATCAGATTATTGACGTTGCCGGTGAGGCCGTTAATGACCGAGGAGATGAGGATGACAGTCGTGACCCCGATCATGATGCCAAGCATGGTCAACGCGGAACGCAGCTTGTTGGTGCGCAGCGTGTCCATAGCCATGCGGATTGCTTCACTCGAGTCGCTTACCATGATCACATCTCCGAACGCAGCGCGACGATAGGGTCGAGCAACGATGCCTTACGCGCTGGATAGACACCGAAGAAAATACCGACGGCCGTGGCCACAAAGAGCCCGAGGAGAACCGACCAGAGCTCAATATCAGACGGAAAGCCAATCACCAGAGTGATGGCCTTGGCGAAAACGGCACCGGCGATGACACCGATCAGGCCGCCGACCAGGGACATGGTGGCCGATTCGATGAGAAATTGCAGCAGGACGTCTCCGCGCCGTGCCCCCAAAGCTTTGCGTATACCGATTTCGCGAGTGCGCTCCGTCACACTGACCAGCATGATGTTCATAATGACAATGCCGCCGACCACAAGCGAAATTGCCGCCAGGGATACAAATACCGCGGAAAAGCTGGAACTGATGCTTTGCCAGATGCCCACGAAGGTGCTGTTGGTATCGGTGGAGAAGTCGTCTTCTTCTCCGGGCCGATTGTGGCGATGCGAGCGCAGGATGGTGCGCACTTCGCCCACGGCCAACTCCAGCGGGTCGCCGACTCCGTTGGCTCGGGCATAGATGATCAGGCTGCGATTGGAGCCGTAAGTATTGAGAAACGTGGTGATGGGGACAGCCACCCAATTGTCCTGACTCTGGCCTAAGGTCTTGCCCTTACGTTCCCCCACGCCGACGACGGTGTACTGGGTTCCATCGACGCGGATTTCTTTGCCGATGGGATCGATCGAGCCCATCTGGTTGTCGACAATATCGGGGCCGACGATGGCTACCCGGCTGTTGTGCTCCTCATCGCTGGGAACAAAGCCGCGCCCGTGGTCGATATTGATGTTGTAGATCGGAGGCATGGTCCAGGTCCAACCGCGGATATCGGTATCGGTGCTGGAGTGGCTGTTGTAGACGACTTTGCCAGTGACGTTGGCCATGGTTCCGGTGCTGGCGCAGTGCACACATTTGGCAGCGACTTCGCGGTAATCGTCGAGCTTGAGGTCTTTCCGCTTCTGGTACTTGTTGTACTCGGCGTCACTGAAGATGACTGACGGCTGCTTGGAGGCGGTAAAGACGTCCGCGCCGTAACCGTAAACTTTCGTCGCGACAAATTTGTTGGCGCCGTTGACCAGTGTAATCACCATGATGACGGCGGCCACACCGATCATGACCCCCATGAGGGTGAGAATCGAACGCAGCTTGTTCGCCCACAGGGACTGCAGCGCGATTTTGACCGCTTCACCGAATTCCATGGCTGATGTACAAAGTGATACGAGTTTAGACGGTTTCCTGGTTCCATCGGATAGAAAGCGTCAGGAGATCAAGCGGCCACGGAGTTTGGGACAAAGAAGCGGAGGCCCCGCTTCTCGGTTAGAGAAGCGGGGCCGCGTTTGCAAGTGGCCTGTAAGCCGAATTCTGTCGAGGACGATCATTCCTCTAGGCGACGCATTGCTGCGCCGCTCAAGCGACCTACCCGGAGGTTTCCCGCCGTCCTGGCGAACCAGGATCGGGACCCGGGTGAGCGCGCCGGGCCGGCACGCATCCGCGGCCCGGGTCTGGCCGGCGGATTCCCTCCCTATTTGGTCTTGCTCCGTGTGGGGTTTACCCTGCCACCGCCTTTACAGACGGCGCGGTGCGCTCTTACCGCACCTTTTCACCCTTACCCCAGGCGATGAAGCCCAAGGCGGTATGTTCTCTGTGGCACTTGCCGTCTTTGAGCCTTGACGCTCAAATCCCGGACGTTATCCGGCACACTGCCCTGCGGAGTTCGGACTTTCCTCTCCCGGAGCACGTGAGCGCTCCGGCAGCGACCGCCCGGCGCACCTGCAGATACCATTCTAATTCACTGCTAGGTTTTCGCGGCGGTGATGGCGAGCGTGATCTGGGGCTGGGTCGGTGGCGTGGTGGTCGCCGAGCCAGTTGAGGACTCAGCTTGTACCGTTACGGTGTAGGTGCCTACCGGTGTTCCCGGATTGCCCGGTGGCCCGTGGTTGAGATATTTGTAGCGGGCGTTGCAGGCGGTCAATCCCATGGTTCCAGCAAATACCAGCATCGCCAGTGCCATGTTGCGCCACCCACGCCGCCTCCACACACCCAGACCGGCCAGGCCGAAAAGCGCCGGGAAGACGAACGCATAGCTGCCAGGTCCCGAGCCGTCCGCGATGCTGCCCGTGGTGGCGGGTGACAGGGTTTGGATCTGCATGACGCTGGTCGCCGGGGTACAAGTCTGCACGCCTGCGGTTGTGGTGCAACCCGCGGCCACATTGACCGGAGTGAAGGTGCACGTGGCGTTCACGGGCAATCCGGAGCAGGAAAGGCTCACGATCGAGTTAAAGCCGTTGACCGGGGTGACGGTGATCACGCTGCTCACAAAGCCACCCACAACCGTGGTCAGAGAGGTGGGCGCCGCGGCCACTGTGAAGCCGGCTACCGTCGACGCATTGGCATGCACCTGCTCCTCAGCCGAGAGTGAGGTTTGGTAGCTGTCCGCGCCCTTATAGATCGCCACCACCCGGTGGCTGCCTTCGGGGAGAATGTCCGTCACGAGAGAGGCATTGCCTTCCCCATCGAGGGTAGCTGACCCCAGGTCCAAATCGCCGGAGCGGAAGTTCACCACGCCAGAGGGAGTTTCGCTACCGTCGGTGGCTCCAACGTGGGCGGTCAGGGTCACCCTGGTTCGCGGTCCCGCGTCATTGGCGGCAATCGAGAGCGTGGTCCGAGTGACTGCCATGTTTTCTGCTGCTGAGGCGGGAACGCTCCCGCCGGCCACCAAACCCACCAACAACATGCACAACACGCTACCCACGCTCAACCGCACATTCATCCTTCGGGTCTCTGCTCTCTTTACTTTGACTTTGACACTTTGACTTTGGTCCACGGGCTCGCCCAGATTGCGACGAAGAAACCCGGCCATGCTGTTGACTTAAAGACTCATTGTATCTGGGGAAAGCACATCGCGTTGCGCTTTCGCTAGGCGGCGACGAGAGCCTGGGCCTCGGCTTGCACGGCGGAATCGTCGCCAAAGCCTTTGAGCCAGCAAACATCCGGCTCGCGCCGGAACCAGGTGAGCTGGCGCTTGGCATAATTTCGGTGGCCCTGACTAGCGGCGGCCACTGCCTGTTCGAGCGTCAACTCACCGTCGAGATGCTGCATCGCCTGACGATAGCCGAGCGAGCCAAGTGCTGGCGACCGGCCGTAGCGGGCAAGGAGCGCCTGTGTTTCCTCGACCAGGCCGTGGGTGAACATCTCCGCAGCCCGGCGGTCAATGCGGCCATAGAGCTCCGGGCGCCGCGGATCGAGACCGAGGCGCAAGATGCGGTAGCCGGCCAGCGGCTCACGCCCTTCCTTCCAAACCTCCGACATGGGCTGCTCGGCGGTCAAGGTCACCTCGATCGCACGGACGACTTTCGCGACGTCGTTGGCATGGATGCGAGCGGCGGAGACGGCGTCCAGGCGTTTCAAGATGCGGTGCAAGGTAAGCGGGGGCTTACCCAGGAGGCGTTCGCGCAGCGCTGCGGACCGCTGGGGACTGGGAGATAACCCCTGAAGCAAAGCACGGAGGTAAAGGCCCGTGCCGCCGGTCACGATGGGAAGCCGTCCCCGCTGCGTGATGCCGGCAATGGCTTCGCGAGCGGCGCGACCGTAATCGCCGGCGGTGTAGAAGGCGTCCGGGGCAACCACATCGAGCAGGTGATGGGGGAGAGAGCGTCGTTGTTCCGGAGTTGGCTTGGCGGAACCGATCTCCAGCCCGCGGTAGACAGCCACCGAATCGCAGCTAACAATTTCTCCGTCGAAACGCTGGCCCAGGGCGAGCGAAAGAGCGGTCTTGCCGCTGCCGGTTGGACCCAGGATGACCACCAGCAGGGGCTCCGCTACCAAATTCGCCACCATCCAGGCGGAAAGAGATCGTGCATGGAGGACCGGGCGACACCGGCGACTAGAAGGATCACGGCGACGATCAGCAGGCCGTACACCTGACGTTTCCTGAGTTCAGGATCGGCAGACATCAGCGCAATTTATCTGGGTCCAGGTTGTAGAAGAACCCGAAACGCAGCTCCAGGAACGGCCCTTTGAAGTCTTTAGGGAGCGGCGGATAGGGAGACGCGCCGGTAATTCCACCCCAGGCAGCGCGGTCGAGTGAGACATCGCCGGAGGGGAATTCGAGGATCATCTCCTTGACGCTGCCATCGGGAAGGATTTTGAAGCGGATGCCGACGCGGCCTTGCTTGTCGAGGGGTGGCCGGGCCGACTCGGGAATGATGGGATACCAGGAATGCCGTGTGGCCTCAATCACGCGATGCATGTAAGGGCCGAAATCAACTCCCATGGTGTCGCTGAGGATGTCCGCCCCGGCCTTCATAGCCTGGTGCTGGGAGGGCGCGTTCTGTCCGTAGTCCCCGGAGGAGCCACCCTGGGCGGCATTTCGTTCCGCCTGGCGAATGGCATCCCCGGCAGTCTGGGGGCCAGTGTCAAAGCTAGGCCGAGTCGGCGTGGGAGCGGGCTTAGGCTCAGGAATTAGCGATTCCTGGGGGCTCGGTGCAGGAGGCGGCGGAGCCGCAGCACGAGCTTGCTGTTGCGGCGCAGGACTGGGAGGAGCCGGCGCGGCAGACTGCGGTTGCGGGGGAGCCGGTTGGGGAGCAACCGGCTGGGGCGGCCCGGCCCGGCGCATGGCTTGCAACTGCTCGAGCGTCTTCCGATCGAGCGTTGGGTGAGGCGACTGCGCCACGCGGTTCTTATCCGACGGTGCAGCCTGCGGCTTCGGCCTGATCTGCTTTTGGGCATCCGGCGGCAGATCCAGGTAGGTCAGATCCTTCTTATTTTGCTCCGGATTGACTACGTGCGGCTGATGGCTCCGGAACTTGGGGCCGTAGAACAGAAACCAGAAGAGAAACAGGTGGGCAATGAAGGAAATCCAGATTCCTTCGCGGCGGCGGGCACGGGACCGCTCGTCCTCGAGCCTGTCAATGAGGTGCAGGAGTTCATCAGGTTCCAGCTCCTCATAGCGCGTGCTCCTGCGCCGGGAGAACGGCTCCGGTGGTTTACCGGGAGGGCTGGTTGGAACTTCGGTTGAGGGCATCGGCCGGCTGTAAACAACGCACTCCACGCCGAAACGAGCGACCGGCGGCAGACTGCGGACATTTTCTCATTCTCTCATTGTTTCGAATCATACCGAAGCCGGACGTTCATAAAGCTCCCTTACAATCGTGTATCTATGATGCGTGCGGCCGTGATTACCGTGAGCGACTCCAGTTTCCGGGGGCAGCGGGTGGATGTCTCCGGCAGAGTAGTGGTCGAGTTGCTCCAGGCCCATGACTTCGAGGTCATCAGCCACCTGGTCGTCCCCGATGAGCAGGCCGAGATAGAAGACGTTCTGCGCCAGCAATGCGAGGTAGCCGGCCTGGTCGTGACCACGGGTGGGACGGGTGTGGCCCTGCGCGATGTGACTCCTGAGGCGACGAGGGCGGTTTGCGACCGGATTCTTGACGGGTTCGCGGAACTGATGCGGTCTGAGGGCAGGAAACAAACGAAATTTGCCCCACTGAGCCGCTCGATCACGGGTACCCGGGGGCGGTCGCTGATCGTGAATCTGCCCGGCAGTCCGGGCGGCGCCAAGAGCTCGCTGGAGGCCGTGATCGCCCTGATTCCGCACGCACTGACGGTCCTCCAGGGAACGGTTACCCAACACGACGAAAACCACGGTACTGCTTGAAGAAAATCGCTCAACTGTTTTTGAAGTACAAGATTTGGCTCCTGGCTCTGTTGAAGCCACTCGGCTTCTGGGGTGCGGGAGCGATTGCTTTTGTGGATGCTGCAGCCTTTCCGGTTCCCCTGGACCTGATCATTGCCGGGTATGTGTGGGCGGATAAGAAGCACTTCTACCTCTACGTGATTGTTGCGGCAGCAGGGTCGGCTCTGGGAGGACTGGTTCCATTCTTGCTGGGACGAGCGGGCGGCGAACTGTTCCTGATGAAACGGATCGACCGCGCCCGGTTTGAGAAGATGCGGGATCGCTTCGAGAAGCAGGAATTCCTTGCGATGATGATCCCATCGATCTTGCCTCCTCCTACGCCATGGAAACTATTCGTATTTGCGGCTGGCGTTTTCGAGATGAAGATCGGCAACTTCATGCTGGCGGTGTTTGTCGGCCGGGTGTTGCGCGATATGATCACGGCGATCTTGACGATCCGCTACGGCCCACAGATCGTGGACATGGTGGGGCATTTGGCCACTCGGCACAAAGTGGCGCTGCTGATCGGGTTGGGCGTGCTGTTTGCGGCGTTGGGTTATTGGATCTGGCGAATGGTCGCGAAGTGGCGGGACAAGACAGCTTGAGACTTTGGCCTGCACGCAAGACCCTGACTATTTTTGCGCGCGGCCGTTCATGACCATGGCGTCGATTGAGCGTGTTGGGGAGACGTAGACCCAGGCGGCCAGCGCTCTGCTGGTACTGCTATCTCTCGATAGCACCGGATAGGCAAACCGCAGATCGCGAAATTCGACTGCAGTGTCCAGTGGCTGGGGCGCGAGGTCATCGGAGGCCACCAGGTTCGCGCTGCCGCGATCCGTGACCAGGGGAAACCGTGCCCAGTCCAGGTAGACACGTCCCAGCCAGGAGCTCTTCGCCGCGGCCACTGCCGGCGTGACCGGAGGCTTGAAGACGACGTCGTCCTGGTCATTGGTGTCTACCGTCTCGGCCCGAGTGTTGACCGAGCCGGTCTGGTAGTAGGTCGGGGCTTCCACCACGGCAAACCAGTGGAACGGATTCACGGGATAAGGCTCGGCCCCGGCGCGCAGCATCGGTTGGTCGCCAAACCGCGCATTGCCGATCAAATGCAGTGCCCGATGATGCTCGACGGCCCGCACGCCAAAGTCGATGCCGATCAGCACCAGCGCGGCGATGGCCCAACCGCGGCCTCGGAACATTAGCTTTCCCGCACCGATCTCTCCGTCGGCTAAGCCCAGGATCGCTGGGACGATTAAGGCCAACACGAGAGCTCCCAGGACGACCGGTTCGATGATGAACGCGATGCTCAGCTCATACCAGCGCGGGTTGAAGGGAAAGAAGGGGCGCACGCCGTAGTTGTTGGTCCAGTCGAGAAAGATGTGGCTTAGGGCAGCTACCCAGGAGAGCAGCCACACCACAATCCAGCGCGGGGGAACCTTGGGCTGGTTGCGCCGGCTGCGATGCCATAGCCACACCACACCCGTCACGGCCAGGGCTACAAACGGTGCACCGACAAAGGTATGGGTAATGCCGCGATGATGTTGAAAGCCGGCCACGGGGCCATGCAATCCCCAGAGAACATCGAGATCGGGCGCCTCCGCGGCGAGCGTCATAGCCAGGGTCGCGTACGCGGTCTTGCGGTTGAAGCCGGAGCGGCTCAGACATGCGCCGGTCAGGAAGTGCGTGACTGGTTCCATGGTTTCTATAATGCACGCTATGTCCGAAGCTCAGGCCACGAAGCGAATCGACGAACTGCGCGAGCAACTGCGCCACCACGAGTATCAATACCATGTGCTGGACTCTCCGGAGATCTCGGACGCCGAGTACGACGTGCTGATGCGCGAATTGCGCTCGCTCGAAGGCCAGTACCCTGAGCTGGTGACGGCCGATTCCCCCAGCCAACGAGTGGGGGGCAAGCCCAAAGAGGGCTTCGCCAAGGTGCCGCATTCGCGGCCGATGCTCTCTCTCGACAACGTAAACAGCGAAGAGGAACTGAGTGACTGGGAGCGGCGCGTGCGCTCGGTTATCGGCAATGCCGAGGTCAGCTACGTGTGCGAGCTGAAGATGGATGGCGTTTCGCTGGCGCTGCACTATGAGCCCGGTGCGGACGGTGGCGCACTGCTGCAGCGAGCCCTGACGCGCGGCGATGGCGTTACCGGTGAAGACGTAACCAGCAATGTGCGGACGATTCGGTCCGTTCCTCTCTCAGTTTCGAAGCAGCGGCTGCACAAGGCCAATCTGCCGCCCAGCTTTGAAGTGCGCGGCGAGGTAGTGATGCCGGATGAAGCTTTTCTCAAACTCAACCAGGCGCGGATAGAGCAGGGACAGACCCCCGCAGTGAACCCGAGAAACGCCGCCGCAGGCACGATCCGTACCCTGGAACCGAACATCGTGGCACAGCGGCGCCTGGACTTCTACGCGTACTTCGCTTTGCAAGCCGGAGAATCGATTTTCGCCGAACAAGTGGCCGCGCTCGACGGGTTGAGCAGCGCTGGTTTTCGTGTCAACCCGCAACGTAAGGAGCTGCACACGCTCGAGGAACTGCAAGCCTTTGTGGCCAACGCGGAAGGCCAGCGCGAGGCTCTCGGTTACGAGATTGACGGGGTGGTGATCAAAGTCAACCAGACCGCGTTGCAGCGCCGGCTGGGCTATACCGGGCGCGCGCCGCGTTGGGCCGTGGCCTACAAGTTCACAGCCCGTTCCGGCATCACCCGGGTGGACGACATCATGGTGCAGGTAGGCCGCACGGGCAAGCTGACACCGGTGGCGGTGCTGCAGCCGGTGTTTATTGGTGGCACGACGGTGAGCCGCGCTACCTTGCACAACGCGGACGAAATCGAACGCCTGGGGTTGAAGATCGGCGACTCGGTAGTGGTGGAGCGGGGCGGCGATGTAATCCCGAAAATCGTCGCGGTGGTGGACGATGCGCAGCATCCTCGCGGCGACAGGGTGTTTGTTTTTCCTACCGCTTGTCCCATTTGCGGAAGCGAGGTGGTGCGCGAAGAGGGGGAAGCTGACTATCGCTGCATCAATGTGGATTGCCCCGCCCGGCTGAAAGAGAGCGTGCTTCATTTTGCTTCCCGCAAGGTAATGAACATCGAAGGACTGGGCGACGCGCTGGTTGAGCAACTGCTACAGCGGCAGATGCTGACTAGTGTCGCGGGAATCTATTCGCTGACGGAAGAGCAGCTGTTGGACCTGGAGCGTATCGGAAAAAGGACGGCCCAGTCGCTACTCGCGGAGATTGATGCATCTAAGAAGCTGCCACTGAATCGGGTGCTGTTTGCGCTGGGAATTCGTTTTGTAGGAGAAAGGACAGCGCAGTTGCTAGCGGAGGCGTTCGGTTCCATGGATGCCCTGATGACTGCCGGCGTGGACGAACTGGAGGGTGTGAACGAGGTGGGCCCGCGCGTCGCCGAAGCGATTCAGGAATTTTTTGCCGAGGACAAAAATCGACTGCTGGTAGAGAAGTTGCGCCACGCGGGGTTGACGTTCACTGCGGAGAAGAAAAAGAAGTCATCCAAGCTTGAGGGGCTGACGTTTGTGCTTACCGGCACCATGCCCGATCTCACGCGCGAAGAAGCGAAATCGCGCATCGAATCTGCTGGGGGCCGTGTTTCCGGCTCCGTGAGCAAGAAGACCAGCTACCTGGTGACTGGTGACGATGCGGGATCGAAGCTTGAGAAGGCCAAGGAGTTGAAAGTGCCGGTGATTGAGCAGGCGGAACTTCTTGCGCTTCTCGAATGAGGGAGTAAACGGTCGCGCATATAATTGCGCGACGGAGGAAACCATGCGATTTGCTTTCTTGCCGCTAGCCGCTCTTCTGTTCAGCCTGACGCTGCCATGCGGACTTTCCGCTCACGCCCAGGACCGGCACTATAACAACAACGACCGGTTCTACAGTGGCGCACGGCGCGGAGGCCAGGGGGGCAATTATGGCGGCGGCCACTACCACGATAACCATTACGACCGAAACCAGGGTGGAATTGGCCCGGGTAAGGGTGCCCTGATCGGTGGCGCTGCCGGAGCAGCGCTGGGTGCAGTCTTCGGAGGCGGCGTCAAGGGCGCTTTAATTACCGGAGCCGCAGGTGCAGGTGTCGGTGCGATTATCGGCAAGAGTGCGCAAGACAACCGCGACAACAATTATTACCGTCACTAGGAGGATCGATGACGAAGAAATATGCTGTCATTTTGTGGGTTGCGAGCTTTGCTCCGTGGGTAGCGGTTGCCGCGATCGCTCAACAGGCGTCTGGCACCACTGCGGCCACTCCTAACTTCACCATCGATCAGGCGGTAACCTGCTCCGTACATGATGCCTGGGAGTTGGGTGGAAAGACGGAAGAGGGTTTTTTTGCCATCGTCAAAGCGGACGCCGAGCTTTCGGCGCAAAAGCGCGGACTGTCTCTGCCGGATAACGAGACAGTGGGGCATCAGTTTGGGGAATACATCAAGACGCAGGCGAAAGCGGATCACGATCAGTTACTGTACGCCATTGTGGATCGCGCAGTGCGCAAGTATGGGACCAAAGCTCCTGCGAGCGGGCAGTAGATCCTTCGGCTTGGTTTGCAGTTTCAACCCTTGGGGGCGAAATAGCCTTTTCGGGCGCGCACCTGGAACCGGGGGTTAAGCGCCACCAGGTAGATGGAGCGGAAGGCTCCGTCGGGTTTGAAGTCGGCAGGACGATACGCCAGGGAATATTGACTGCGTAGCTCTTCCTCAATGTCGTGAAAGCTGCCAGACATGTCTTCCAGACGCTTGGGGAAGAAGGGAACGCCCCCGGTCGCCTCCGCCATTTTTTTCAGCACATCATCGCCACGGTCGCGGCTGGGACTCACGTTGGTGCTGATGGCGTAAACGATAGTCTCGGCACGCTGGCACATCTTGATGGCATCGTCTGGGTACGCCCGGCTTTGGTTGTCGTCGCCATCAGAAATGACGATGAGTGCCTTGCGCACCGCCCCACCCCTCTGGTTCGGCACCTCAAGCAAATGGTCCCGGCACGCCGTGTATACGGCATCAAACAGCGCCGTGCCGCCCCCTGGACGCAACTTGGTGATGCCAGTCTCCAGTTTGTCTTGGTCGTTGGTGTAGCCCTGTGTCAGGTAAGGAGTTACATCGAAGCCCATCACGAAGGCCAAATCGGTCTGCGAGCGCACGACCTGCTGCAAAAACTGGATGGCTGCGTTCTGCTCAAACTCAAATCGTTGTCGGATCGACGTGCTGGCATCGATCAGGATGCCCACTCGCAACGGCAAATTGGTCTGCTGGGTGAAGTTGAAAACCTGGGTGGGCGCCCGCTGATTATCCAGCAGGGCAAAGTCCCTTTGCTGCAGATTGGGGATAAAACGGCCGTGCTTGTCGGTGACGGTAAAGATCAAATTCACTTCGTTGACGTTAGTCTTGATCGTGAAATTGCCGTCACTCTGTCCATCGGCCTGGGGAACGGCCCCCAATGACCCGGGAACTGGAGCAGGATCGGTGTCTGGAGGAGCAGGAGGCGCGGTTTGCGCAAAGGCTGGGGATACCAGCAACGCTAATCCAAGCAGAGTGGTAGCCACGCAATTCGTTAAGGTCATAGGAACCCGATTCATTTTAGAGCATTACTGCGTGAGTTGCGCCATGAAGGCCTTGAGGTCGGGGGGAAGGTTAGAAACCAGACTCAAACGCTCCCCCGTGACCGGGTGGACGAACTCCAACTCAGCGGCATGGAGGAAATTGCGGGCCAGGGTCAGGCGGGGCAAGCGGGAAAACTCCGGTTTGGGCACAATCGCCGCGGCCGCTCCATAGAGCGTGTCGCCCACCACGGGATGTCCTAAAGAGGCCATGTGGACCCGAATCTGGTGGGTGCGTCCGGTTTCGATACGTACCGAAGCCAGGGTAAAGCTGCCGTAGGGGCCGGAGGTGCGGCGCAGCACCTGCCAATGGGACACAGCCGCGCGGCCGCCTTCGCGGCGGGTTGTCATCCGCGTCCGGCGCACCGCGTCGCGGCTGATGGAGGCAGTGACGGTTCCCTTTTCCTCGGGCAAGTCGCCTTGGACCAGGGTGAGGTAGAGCTTGCGCACTTGACGGCGGGCAAACATCGACGCCAGCCTGGCATGCGTGTTGTCATTCTTGGCGACCACGATCAGCCCGCTGGTCTGCTTATCGAGACGGTGCACGATACCGGGGCGCAAAGGCCCGCTGGAGGAAGACAGCTCCTGCAGGTGATGCAACAGCGCATTGACCAGCGTGCCGCGGTTTCGTTCGTCCTCCGTCGCACCGGCACCAGCATGGACCATCATGCCGGCAGGCTTGTTCACCACCGCGAGATCGCTATCTTCGTACACGATCTCGAGCGGGATGGCCTCCGCGATGGCACGCAAAGGAGGAGGCTGCGGGTCACCGAGGACCGAGATGTCTTCGCCGGTACGGACTTTGCGCGAGGCCTTGGCCGGCTTGGCGGCGATCAGCACGCTGCCCTGCTGCAGCAACAGCTGCACCCGCGAACGGCTTACGTCGTCGAGTTGCTGTGCGAGGAAGAGATCCAAACGCATGCCGTCCGCCTCTTCAGGGACGGTGAGCTGACGCAAACGCGGCGGATTATCCATCGTGCAACCACAGGAATGTGCCGGCGATCACCATGGCTGCGGCCACTAGTTGCGAAGAGGTGACCAGCCCGGCAAGCCAGACGCTGTCACCGCGGAGAAAAGCCAGCATGTAGGTGGAAAGAGCACTGACCACGAGCCACGTCGCCAGGATGTCTCCGTCGCGATGGGGGCGATGCAACAACCACAGCAGGGATACAAAGAGCACGAACGCGATTAGGCCGGCGTAGATCTGCGTGGGGTGCAGCGGCACACCCAAAGGGGTCCCAGGCATCGCAGCCCGGCTGTTGAAGATCACCGCCCATGGCACACGCGTGGGGGTGCCGTAGTCACATCCTGCCTCGAGGCACCCGATGGCGGTGACAGAGCCAGCCAGCGCCAGGGCGGGTGCAATGGCGTCTCCGGTGCGCCGGAGAGGAAGACCGAGATGCAGGGCGTAGAGAGAACCGGTGGCAACGGCAATCGCGATGGTGACAGATCCGCCGTAGCGCGGCGACTTCAACAAGAGGGATAAAATTCTGCCTCCGGCAAGCGCGGTAACCGTGGCAACCAAGGCCAGGCTCCATACCTTGTCCGCGTCGAGCGAGAGTATGCGCGCCGTGCGGATGCAGACCAGAAGGGAGAGAATCGCGCCCAGCGCAACCAGGAATCCATAGGTCGGCAGGATGACGCGGCCGAACTGGAAGAGATGCGGATGCACAGAATGGCGAGCGGAGATAAGACGAAACCGACCCACGGGGCCGTACAGCAGTGCGCCGGTGAACCCGTCCTAAGACGTTGGGACTCTCCGCAGCTCTTTAGGCATTCCGGACTGGCGGACACTGCACACGGAGCCGATTTTTCGAGTCGAGTCCCGGTTCGATGAATGTTGGTTCAACCAGCGTTAACTGCCGCACCTGCTTTGCAGGCCGGTCTCTGAATGGATGCTAACGTCAGTGGCGTTGGTTGGCAAGTGACGATCCGGTGAGAAGGAAACCGATCAGTGAGCTCGCCAGCCCGCCACGACGACGCAGGGCGATTTGCCGCAAGCCCATTCGTGAAAGTCAGTGGACGGCAATTGACTGCGAAGTTTGTTGAGACGGTCAAGATCCAGGGCATTGGACAGTATCCAGACGGAGTGTCCCTCCCTGATTGCCTCGGCAATTTCAGGTTCGGTGATAGGCGTGTCATGAAGTTTCTCAGCCGCAACCGTCATGATCGTCGGCCGCAACGAGGCATCCCAGATGCGGGCATGCTTCAACTGCGGTGCATAGTATTGCAGGACCATGGGATCGAACAGTGGGCTCATGACCACCAAATCGGCGGCTTCGAGTTGAGGAGCGGTTCTTTGCAACGCGTCTCGCCAGGGTTCTTTGTTGCTGGTGAGGGTGCTCACCTGGAAGAACAAGCCGATGCCGAAGGCCGCAACCACGCTAAGGATCAGAGCAAAGCGGGCGCGGCTCGCCAACCACAACTGGCCCCCGGCCACCAAGCAGAACGGCACGACAGTCCAGGCGAGAATCCGCGGCAACAATATTGGGCGAGCAAGGCTTAGCACAAAAACGATGGCAACGAACGCACAGGGCACGCCGATCAGCACGACTGCGGTGCGCGTTGCGGGTGGCTGGAGATAAAGCGAGATCGCCAGGGTGATGAACACCGCAAGCGCCAGGAAGAACCCGGGCCAGGGATAGGGAGTCAGTATGCCTCCTACCACGGCGGTAGCGCAGTTGGCGAGAACACGGAGGCTGACCGGCGGAAGCCAATCGAGGCCGCCACCGTGGCTGGCTTGAAACTCATGAAGAAAGTACGGTACGCCGAGCAACAAAATCAATGCGTTCAATGCGGTCCACCGCAAAAGCGCCGGCCGTTGGCTCGCGCCTCTTGTCAGCAGATAGAGCCACGCCGCGGCGCCGCAGGCGACCACAAAGAGGACTCCGGTTCCATGGAGGTATACACAGAAAGTGCCGAACAACACGTAATAGATGTTTGCCTTGGTAGATCGCGGATCTCGCAGGTATACGGCGACGGCCCAGAGCGCCGACGTGGTGGCCAGCATAAAGAGGGCATAGACTCTCGCCTCCTGGGCAAAGTACAGGCTCAGAGGGCTGAGGGTGAACAGAAGAGCACCCAGGATGCCCTTTCCCCTGCCGAACAGTTCGCGCCCGAGAAGATAGGTGACTGGCACGCAAAGAGCGGAAGCCACGGTGGAAAACGACCGAATCGCCGCCGCGCTATCGCCCCATATGGCGATCCAGGCCCGAACAAGCAGGGAGTACGTCGGCGGGGTAGCCTCAGTCGATAACCCGGTCGTGAAAAGGTAATGGAGCCCGAAGAGATCTGCGTAATATCGCGAAAAGACTTCGTCCGTCCACATGGAAGCCGCCCCGATGTGGTGGGCCCGCAATGCAACGCACAAAAGCGTGACGCAGCCGACTGCGACAACCTCAACAAAAACCCGGCGCTGCACGCGCCAAGTCGAAAAAGTGTCAGATAAAGGAACCTGGCCCGGCAGAGATTGAGAAATCATCAAAAATTCCTAGGTCGTGGCCGATTTGAGAAATCTTCCATTATATGACACACAACCTTAAGACAACCCTAAGGAATAAAAGTAACCTGAACTCCCTCTTTCGATACTTGACACGTTTATCTTTCGATAGCTGACCCGAACAAGCCTCATCGTATCTTTCCCAAAAACGGGAAACCAATGAATAGTCCGTCATCTTGACTATTTGAGGCCCAATGGTGCTGCAACTAAAGGGTGAATGGCCTTTGGGGATGGGCTTAGAAACTCTACGACAGCGCGGGGACTATCGTCTACCGATGATACCGGGGTTGGTCATCCAGTACTGAGTCCAGCAGCCCGGAAAGACTGTTAGCCCGGCTCCGCAGGATGGTCTGGGTTTCGCTCATGGAGCCGTGCAGCTGGCGGCAGTGTTCTTGCAGGCGCATGAGTTCGTCCGCGATGTTGAGGGCGGCGAGCACGGCTACCCGTAAGGAGTCGACCGTGTTGCCGTTGGCAGAGACGGCGCGCATCTTGGAGTCGACCATGTTGGCCAGCTTCTCGATGTACACCGGATCGTGGGCACGCAGGTGATACGTCTGGTCGTAAATATCTACACTGACCGAACTACTGGTGGGCCGTGCTTCTAGAGTCTGTGCCATGTGTCACCGATCTTTCTAGTGATCAATCGCCCAATTCATCAATTTGCTTGAGCAGTCGTTCGATACGCTGACGCACCGCGTCGCGCTCTTTTTGCAGATTTGCGAGTTGTTCTTCGAGTTGAGCTACGTGCGCGGCTTGTTCTTCGACACGCGTGGAAAGACGAGAGGCATGTTGCTCCACAGAAAAACGCAGCTCGCGCTCGCCTTTCAACAATTGGACGGTCCGCAACACGCGTTCTTCGAGAGCCTGGAAATCGTCCGCAGCCATGGTCATCTCAGGGGGATGTTCTGCGAGGGAAGACATAAGTGCCTCATCATACGAAAGAGGAATTGCGTGCTTTCAAAAAGTATAGCCCGCGACTTATGCGCACGATTCACAGAAACGGCATGCGCAGTATCTATGAATGTTCCTCTTTGGCCGTAATTGCTGGATCTACGCGCGTTGGCGTCCGTCGAGGGATTCCAGGGCGTTCACCACAGCCTGTGAATAACTCTGCAGCTCTTCGTCGCGCAGGGTTCGTTCCAACGACTGGAAGGTGACGCGGATGAGCATGGAGTAGTGGCCAGGAGGCAACGCCTGCCCTCCACGAAAAATCTCGCGCGGAGAAAAACGCGTCAGCTCGGCAATGCGCAGGTTGCTGATCGCATCCGCAATCGCCTGGTACCGTACGCCCTCGGCGAAGACAAAAGAGAAGTCGCGCTCGACTGGCTGATAACGCGAGAGCTCCTGCGCGATGGGCTGACGCAAGGGCAACTGGTAAAGACGGTCGATGTACACCTCTCCCACCAGCACATTTTGTCGCAGCTTGCGCTGTTGCGCCTCCGAGGGATGGAGCTGTCCGAACCACGCAACGGTGAGTCCATCGACCACGGCACGCGCTGCGCGCCCAGGGTGAAGCCACGCGGGAATGATGCCGGTGTTCGCAGCAAAGGTGTCGAAATAAAACGAACGAGCCGAGAACCTCTCCAATATTTCTTCGACCGAGCCTTTTACCGCGTAGAAGTCGATCTCCCCGGTCGCGCCCAGCGAAAGAGCAGGACGTTCGTCGACACGCTCAGTGCTGCCGCTGAAGACTGTTCCCTGCTCGAAGAGCTGAATGTCGTTCCCATTGCGGTTGAGATTGTGGGCCAGCATGGTCAGCATGCCGGGGAGCAGAGACGGCCGCAACATCCCCGCCTCTTCATTGAGCGGATTGCCCATGGGCACGGCCAGGCCGGGGAGGGGCGCAAACGTAACCGCGTCGGTAGCAGAGCAGAAGGTGCTGGATAAGGCTTCACTCCAACCCAGGGACAGCATGGTCTGGCGAACGACCACGTCCTTGCCGGCGTTGGCCGCCTCCGTCACGATGCCGGAAAAGCTGGGCAGCGTGTTGGCGAAGCAGTTGTAGCCGTAGACGCGGGCGATTTCTTCGATCAGGTCGATTTCGCGTTCGAGGTCGAGACGCCAACTGGGCAGCGTCACCTCGTATTCGTCCTCCCCGGTCTTGTGCATGCCGCAACCCAGCGCTTGCAACACCGTTTCGGTGGTCTCCTGCTCCACCCCGCGGCCATCCTCGGTCGCGCCCAGGATACGCCGGACTTCGCGGTGGCTGAGCCCGATCGCGGGGCGGCGAGCAGTCCGGGCTTCCACTGCGGGAATGATCACGTCCACCATCTCGCCTTCCACCCTGCCGCCGGCAGCGAGAATGATTTGGCTCACAAGGGCGGAGGCAACCGGCGCGGCGTTGAAGTCCGCTCCCCGTTCGAAGCGATGCGAGGCATCGGTATGCAGACCGTGGCGTTTGCTGCTGCGGCGCACCGAAGCAGGATCGAACCAGGCAGCTTCCACCAGGATATTCTTGGTTTCGGCGGTGATCATGGTGTCCCATCCGCCCATGACACCGGCGAGCCCGATTGCTCTTTGTTCGTCGGCGATGACCAAGTCTTCCGGGTCCAGGGCGCGCTCGACCCCGTCGAGGGTTTTAAGCTTTTCGCCTTTGCAGGCGCGGCGCACGACAATGCCGCCCTGCAGTTTGTCGCGGTCAAAGGCATGGGTGGGATGTCCCATCGCCTGGGTGACGAAGTTGGTAGCGTCGACTGCATTGGAGATGAGCTTCTGCTGCAGCAGGCCAAAGCGTTCGGCGACGATTCCCGACGATGGCTGGATTTGCACCTGGCTCAGAGCACGCGCGGTGAAGCGGCCACAGAGTTCGGGGACTTCGATCGAGACCTTGATTGGCACCGTGGCAGGCACAGATGCGGGCAGCGTTGTGTCGAGCGGGGCGAGGGCGAGATTGGCGATCGCCGCTGCTTCGCGCGCGATGCCGTAATGGTTCATGGCGTCAACGCGATTGGTGGTGATGTCCATCTCGAAAAGGCAGCCCTGTCCCGGACCCAGGTCGAAGATGCCCTCGACGGCGATGCCGCGCAGGGTCAACGCGTCGGCCAACTCACGGTCAGGCAGGGTGAGGCCGGGGACGTAGGACCGAATCCATTGCGAGAGAATATTCACTTACTTGAATTGCTCCAGAAACCGCATATCGCCTGAGTAGAGCTGTCCTATATCCCCGATGCCGTACTTCATCATGGCAATGCGTTCGACGCCCATACCGAAGGCGAAGCCGCTGATTTTTTTGGAGTCATAGGCGGGTTGTACCCGGGCGGCGAAGGCGAAGACTGCGGGGTCTACCATGCCGCAGCCGAGCAGCTCAATCCAACCGGATTGCTTGCACTTGCGGCAGCCGCGGCCACCGCAGAACGGGCAACTGATCTGTACGTCGGCCGAGGGCTCCGTGAAAGGGAAAAATGACGGAAAAAAGCGCGTCTTCACGCTCGAACCAAAGAAGGCCTTCATGGCGTGGTCGAGGGTGCCCTTAAGATCCGCGAAGGTGATATTGGTGTCGACACAGAGGCCCTCTACCTGGTGAAAGATGGGCGAGTGCGTCGCGTCGGCAGCATCGTTGCGGTGGACCTTGCCGGGGATCACAATACGCAAGGGCGGCGGTTTCTCTTCCATGGTGTGGATCTGCACCGGCGAGGTGTGGGTGCGCATCAGCAGTCGATCGCGCAGAGGTTTGCGCTCCTGGTTGGCGATCACCAGCGTGTCCTGGGTGTCGCGCGCGGGATGACCGGGAGGAAAGTTTAACGATTCAAAGTTGTAGTAGTCGGTCTCGATTTCGGGTCCCAGGCCGACGGAAAACCCCATGGCCGCGAAGACGCTGATGATCTCGTTCATGGTGCGAATGAGAGGGTGCTGCGCGCCGAGCGCGCGGCGCGTTCCAGGAAGGGTAATGTCGATGGCATCGACTATGCTGCTGGACTTCGCCTGGTCGGGATCGCAGCGCGGCTCGATGGCGGACTTGAGCGCGTTGAAGCGCATGCCCACGTCGCGGCGTGCTTCTGTGGGAGCACCCTTCAGCACTTCGCTGACCCGGGTCAGCAGTCCCTGTTTGCGGCCGATCCAGCGGATGCGCAGTTCTTCGACGGATGCTGTGGCTGCCGCGTCCCGCTCGAACTGGTCGAGGATCAGGCGAAAAAAACTGTCAAGTGCGGCAGGCGAGTAGTCGTGAAGCTCAGGGATCTCGACGGATGGCATAGGCTCGCCAGCCCGGCCGACCTGCGGCCGGGCTCGATGGTGAGGGTTTTAAGCAGCGGCAGTCTTGTTGGTGAGAGCGCTCTTGGCCTGATCGGTGAGCGCGGTAAAGCCGGCCGGATCATGGACAGCCAGTTCGGCGAGGATCTTGCGGTCGAGTTCGATGCCGGCCAGCTTGAGACCGTGGATAAGCTGCGAATAGCTAATCCCGTTGATCTTGGCGGCGGCGCCGATGCGGACGATCCAGAGCGAGCGGAACTGACGCTTCTTCTGGCGGCGGCCGGTGTAGGCGAACTTGAGACCGCGCTCCACTGCTTCTTGGGCGGCTTGGTAGAGCTTGGATTTAGTAAGGAAGTATCCGCTTGCCCGCTTGAGGATTTTCTTGCGGCGGTCGTTGCGTTTTGTTCCACGTTTTACGCGGGGCATGGTGGTTCTCCTTTGAGTACTGCGTTAAAGCGGCTGGAGGTAGGGAATACCTCTTCACTCGCTATCAAGCCGATCGTCTTGTCTGGTGGGACAGGGGTCGAAAAAGACCCGATCAGGCGTACGGAATCATTCGGGCTACCTTGCGCTTATCACCATCTGAGACCAGAACTGTGCCACTCAAATGCTTCTTGACCTTCTTGGATTTGGAGGTCAGGATGTGGCGCTTCTTGGTCTGACCGCGGAGGATTTTCCCCGTACCGGTCTTCTTAAAGCGCTTGGCCGCGCCCTTGTGGGTCTTTAATTTGGGCATGGTTTTCCTGCTTGTCAAAGCGTAGTTCTACTCTAGGGATTATACACGCTGAGGACGCTGATCCGGGGTGGCCCATTCAAGCCCTCCGTTGGCTTGAGTAGGTTAGTTTGCAGGGTCGTTCGGTTATCAGCGGGGAAAATCCCCACCTCAAGCCAAAGGCGGCCTTGAATGGGCCACCCAACGATTCTTTTGTCTAGAGAGACTACGACTGGGCCGACTGGGCTGGGCGCGGAGTGGCCAAACCTGGAGCGGGGGGCTTGGGGGCTGCAGGCTTTTTGGGCGTCTCAGCCTTTTTGCCTGGAGCAAGAATGGCGTGCAGCGTGGTCCCTTCCATGCGGGGCATGAACTCGACGATGCCGGCATCGCCCATATCCTGGATCAGCCGGTTGATGATGGCATAACCTAGCTCGCGGTGCGCCATCTGGCGGCCCTTGAAGCGCAACGACGCCTTGACCTTATCGCCCTCGCCGAGAAAGCGGACGGCCTGATTCTTTTTGGTCTGATAGTCGTGCTCGTCCACGGTTACCGAGAACTTGACTTCCTTCACGACTATGACTTTTTGCTTCTTTCGAGCCGCTCGGTCGCTCTTGTCCTTCTCGTAAAGGAACTTGCCGTAGTCCTGAATACGGCAGACGGGCGGCTGCGCGGTGGGGGAAACCTCCACCAGGTCCAATCCGCGTTCGCGGGCAATTTTTAATGCTTCGAAAGGAGGCAAAATTCCGAGCTGTTCACCGTTTTCGTCGATGACACGGATTTCACGCGCGCGAATTCTGTCATTAATGCGGATAAAAGACTTGGCCGAACGCTTATCGATGGTTTCCTCCGGGAACGAGAGACGCAAGGCCCCTCAAATAAAGCATAGCATTTGGGGGCATTCATTTCGGAAGACTTCTTCAAGCCTGCCGGTAACACCCTTATCCGTAAGTCCAGTGACCATCACACCCACGCTCTGATTGGCCGCGACGCAGCTATCGAGCGCCACTTCAAGAAAATTGTCGGTCAACGCCGTGGTCATGCAGTCGGGCGCTGTCTGCAGGGTAACCGCAGGGAGTGCACGACCAATAAAGCCTTGTCGGAAAATACGATTCTTGCCGGCCATCAGTTCCCGCAAGCGTGACATCCTTTCGGCGATCACGCTTGGCAGCACCGGTAGCTGCTGGGCGAGATACCACGCCCGAGTCCCGGGACGCGCCGAAAAGGGAAACAGGTGCAGGTAGGTCAAGGGCTGGGCCGCAATGAAGTCGAAGCTCTCATCAAAGAGAGTGTCCGTTTCGCCAGGAAAGCCGACCACCACGTCAGCGCCGATGGCAGCATCGGGCATCTGCTCGCGAATCATGCGCAATTTCTCGGCATAGTGCCAAGGGCGATAGCGGCGATGCATGGCGCGCAAAATCGCATCTGAGCCGGATTGCAGCGGAAGATGGGCGTGCCGCGCCAGCCGGGGCTCGTTTGCGAAGAGGGCCAGCAGCTGCGGCGTCCAGTCCATCGGCTCGATCGAGCTCAGGCGTAGCCGAGGGAGCGAAGTCTCCCGCAGAAGTGTGCTCACCAGTTCATCCAATGTCCGTTGCGGTGCCAAATCTCTTCCCCAGCGCCCCAGGTTGATCCCGGAAAGCACCAGCTCTACCCCACCGCCCGCGGCGAAATCCTTTACCTGGCAGAGGCTCGCTTCGAGAGATAGGGAACGGCTGTGGCCGCGCGTTACGGGAATAATGCAAAACGAACACCGATTGCCACATCCGTCCTGGACCTTGAGATTGGGGCGCGTTTGACAGCCCTCCGCCCGCCAGCCGGCGTGTGGCATCGAAAGTTCGGAATGAGCAAAGGTGTCGTCCACATGGAGGGCCGACAGAGGAACAAACTGGGCTGCGATCTCAGACACCAACGCCTTGTGACTGTTGCCAACCACGGCATGTACGCCCGGCAGCGCGGCAACCTCTTGCGGCGCCCGTTGCGCATAACAGCCGGTGACGACGACGCGCGCCTTGGGGTTTTCCCGTTGCAACCGGCGAAGAAAGGCACGGGCGGTGCGATCGGCTTGGGCCGTGACGCTACAGGTGTTGGCCACGACAACATCGGCCTGGAAAGCGCTTGGCGCTGGACTCAGGCCACGCTGGCGTAATTCGGCGCCAATGACCTCGCCGTCGGCTTGGCTGGCGCGGCAGCCGAAGTTCTCAACATGGTATTCTGCCACCTTGCCAGTTTAATCAATGGGCCCTGCTTCAGGTAGGATCCGAACAGAACGAACCGCTGCAACCTGGAGTTTTTCCCCATGAAACGTCGCATACTTCTGGTCGATGACGAGCTGGCCATTTTGCTCACGCTGAAGGCCGTCCTCGAAATGAACGATTTCGAAGTGGAGACCGCGGCCTCGGCACGCGAAGCTCGGGCCAAGCTGAAGGCCGGCACCTTCCACATGGTCATCACCGATATGCGCATGGAAAACGAGTCGGCCGGCCTGGAAGTTGTGCGCGCGGCGAAGCAGGCCCCGTACCAGCCGGCGGTCGCCATGCTCACGGCGTTTCCCGTTCCCGGTTCCGAATGGCGGGATGAAGGCATGGACGAAATGCTCGTCAAGCCGATGAACATCATGAACCTGTTGCGGCAAATCGAGGCGCTTCTCGTCACCCACGAAGACAAGAAGCAGGCTCATGCAACCAAGGTCACGCCAGCCCCAAAGTCCGCCGGACGCACAGGCACCCGCAAGCCGGCTCCAGCCAACTAGAGGCGCACTTCAGACTTTGAGAGAGGCGCAACTGCTGCACCTCTCCCTACCTGACTCACTGCTATCGAATGGCGGCGCTTAGGAAGCGACGCTAGCTGCTACCGTAGAAGGTAGCGGCGGTCTCCGCTGTTGGAAGCAGGACCGGCAGAGCACCGGGCGTCCCTGCGTAGGCTTAAAGGGAACTGTGGTTTCCGTGGCGCACTCCGAACAAACGGTCCGGGTCTCCGTACGCACGCCGTTACCAGTTCCGGCCACGCGCTTGATTTTGCACTGTTTGCAGCGCTTGGGATCGTTCTTGAACTGTTTATCGTGGAAGAAGAGTTGCTCACCAGCGGTAAAAACGAAGTCATTACCGCAGTCCGAACATTTCAGAATTTTGTCGATGAAATCCATTACGCGTCCCCCCGAACATGCCTTGGAATTTTTCAGTATTTCGTCGATGAATCGCTATCTGGGCTACTTTTCACCGCAACAGCTTGATGCATCTAAACTCGACAACTGTCCCTCACATTCGCATACGGGAATGAGAGAGGAAATGGTGACTTGCAAACCTCTTTTCAACTTCGTGAAAGCTTGTGGGATTTCCGGCCTACCGTCGGCTCAAGCAATTCGGTAGGCCGGTACCGCAGGATTAGTCCTGCTCTTTTCTTGCTTTCTTGCGATTCCGCTTGCGCGCCAACGCCTCTTTAACACGACGGCGCTCGCCAGGTTTCAGGTAAAAGGAGTGACGCTTCACTTCCTTGATAATGTCTTCCTGCTGGACTTTGCGCTTAAACCGGCGCAATGCATTCTCAAGCGGCTCGCCTTCTTGCACGCGAACCTCTGCCAAAGGAACTACACCTCCAAACATCCCAATTGGGTCTTATCAGATTACGTTACCTTTGAGGGGCAGAGTCAAGCTTAATCATCATTCTGTAACGAAGTTTTTGCGGTGGCAGGCAGAGGAATTGCTTATGGTTCGCTCATATCTTGGCCAAAGTCCGGTCATTCCCAGTTCATGTTACGTGGATGTTTCTGCCCAAATCCTGGGGCAGGTCGAGCTGGGGGAGCACTCCAGTGTGTGGATGAATGCGGTTTTGCGCGGGGATGTCCACTACATCCGCTTGGGCGCGAACAGCAACGTGCAGGACTGTGCCGTCTTGCATGGGATGCGGTACAAGCATCCGGTCGAGGTAGGGGACTGGGTGACAATCGGCCACAACGCGACCGTACACGGCTGCATGATTGAAAATGCCTGCCTGATCGGTATGGGAGCGACCATCCTAAATAATGCGCGGATCGGTGAGGGATCGATTATCGCGGCGGGCGCGGTTGTTCCGGAGAATACGGTGGTACCGCCGAATACGCTCTGGGCGGGCGTGCCGGCGAGAGAGCGGAGGAAGCTGGATCCCAAGGACCGCGAGTCGATCCTGATGTACGCGCGGAATTACGTGGATTACACGGCTACTTATTTGAAGCAACGAGAGAACTGGTAGCGCTTCTCCTGCACGTTTGCGGTTCTACCGCAAACGTCGAGGCGTCCAGAAGACTGTATTCTTGTAATCGATGAGTATTTTGCAAGCTGTTCGCGGGACCCGGGACCTGCTGCCTCCGGAAACGGAACTTTGGAACCATATCGAGACCACGGCGCGACGGGTTTTCGAACGCTACTCCTTTGGCGAGATTCGCACTCCTATTTTTGAAGAGACGCAGCTCTTCGCTCGCGGTGTCGGCGAGGAAACAGACATCGTCTCGAAAGAGATGTACACGTTCACCCCGACCGGGGAGCAGTCGCTCACGCTGCGCCCGGAGAACACGGCTGGAGTGGTGCGTGCCTATATCGAACACCAGCTGGGCGAAACCGGCCAGCTGCAGAAGCTGTATTACATCGGGCCGCAGTTTCGCCGGGAACGGCCGCAACGGGGACGCTACCGCCAGTTCTTCCAGATTGGGGCCGAGGTCATAGGGCCGCCCAGCGCTGGCAGCGAATCGCCCTTGCGCGACGCGGAAGTTCTGGAGATGCTGGCTACCTTGCTGGGCGAATTGGGCATTCAGGGATGGAAGCTGCTGATCAATTCGGTTGGTTCGGCGAGCGACCGGCCGCGGTACGTGCAAGCCTTACGCGCGGCCCTGGAACCGGTGACGGCGCGCATGTGCGCCGATTGCCAGCGGCGTGCGGTGACCAACCCGCTGCGGGTGCTGGATTGTAAACATCCCGAGGATCAGCCCATCATCGCGACGCTGCCCCGCATCTGGGACTCGCTCGATGAAGGGTCGAAGGAACACTTCGCCGCCGTTTGCAGCGCACTCGACGCTTGTGGCGTAGCCTACCAGCACGAGCATCGCCTGGTGCGGGGTCTGGATTACTACACGCGCACCACCTTCGAGTTTGTCTATGAAGATCCCGGGGAGGGTGGCCTCGGGTCGCAAAACGCCCTGCTCGGCGGCGGTCGGTACGACGGGCTTTCCGAGGCCATCGGTGGCCCGAAGGCGCCGGGGATCGGCTTCGCCATGGGCGAGGACCGGCTGGTGCTCACGCTCGAGGCACAGGCGAAACGTGCCGCGTTGCTGGCAGCCGCGTTTATCGCCCCACTGGGAGACCGTACCAACCCTGCAGCATTGGCCTTAGCCAAAGAGCTACGCGCCGCCGGGCTACGGATCGAACTCGGCGATGGATCGTTCCGGCTCAAGAAGTCGTTTGAAACGGGCAATAAATTGGCGCGCACGATCGTGATTCTCGGCGAAGACGAGGTCGCGTCCGGTATCTTGACGGTAAAGAACTTTGCCACCGGTGAGCAGACCAAGGTTCCGCGCCCGGAACTGGCTGCATTTCTCTCAAATTAGGACAAATCCACTTGCTCGACTTTTTAGGCACACTCCAGCGCACGCATACTTGCGGACAGCTCCGCGCACAACAATCCGGCGAACAGGTCATCCTCATGGGCTGGGTCAACCGGCGGCGCGATCACGGCAACCTGATCTTTCTCGATGTGCGCGATCGCACCGGGATCACGCAAGTGGTCCTGGACAAGGATCTGACCCCTGAAGGCCACGCCAAGGGTGAACAAGTGCGGCCGGAGTATGTGGTCGCGGTCGTGGGTAAGGTTCGTCTGCGGGGGAAAGATGTCGTCAACCCCAAGATGGCTACCGGCGAGATCGAAATTGCTGCCGACCAGCTGCTGGTGCTCAACGATTCCCGAGTGGCGCCGTTTTCTCCTGCAGAAGACGCCATAAGTAATGAAGAGCTGCGTCTGAAATATCGCTATATCGATTTGCGGAGGCAGCAGATGCAGCAAAACTTTGAGCTGCGCCATAAAATCACACGCGCTGTGCGGGAGAGTCTGTCGAACCAGGGATTCCTCGAGATCGAGACTCCGTTCATGACGCGTTCCACTCCGGAAGGCGCGCGCGACTACCTGGTCCCCAGCCGAGTGCATGGCGGCCATTTTTACGCGTTACCCCAGTCCCCGCAGATGTTTAAGCAGATTTTGATGATCTCGGGCTTCGACCGGTACTTTCAGGTGGTGCGCTGCTTCCGGGATGAAGACCTGCGCGCCGACCGGCAGCCGGAGTTTACCCAGATCGACCTGGAGATGTCGTTTGTCCAGCAGGAAGACGTGTTTCGCGTTGTGGAAACATTCCTGCGGGAAGCGTTTGCCGCGGTGGGCGTCGTCCTGAATACCCCTTTTCCGCGGATTACATATGACGAAGCTATGCGCAATTACGGCATTGATAAACCAGATCTGCGGATGCCGGGGTTGATCGATGTTCGTTCCGCGTTCAGCGACGAGGCGTTGCAGACGCTGGCGATCGATCCCACGCAGCCAGTGGTGGTGCTGTGTATTCCTAAGGTGGGAGAGCTTTCCCGTAAAGAGCGCGACGACAACAAGCCGCTCTTCGATGCGGGCAAGGGTGCGAAGTACATCGATGACTGGAAGCGGCTGGAGAAGGGCTTTCCTGAGGCGGTCAGGAAGATTCGGGAGCTGGCGCCCGCGGCAGCAGACGATCTCCAGGTGCTGGTGGCGGGTGATGCCGCGACCCATGTGCATGCCAGCGACACCAAGACGCAGGGTCACCTATCGGAGAGGGAGATCGGGGTTTATTCCGCAGCGGGCAATTTCCGCGTGGAACTGGCGCGCAAGTACGCTGACCGGCATAAGACATCCATAATCACCGACGAGGTAGTCGAGTCTCCAGAGCGGTTGTTGGGAGCGCAGATTGCGGGAGATAAGGCCTTCCGTCCGATTTGGGTGACGGATTTCCCGATGTTTGAGTTTGATAAGGAATCGCAGCGATGGCTGCCGGCGCATCATCCCTTTACTTCGCCGCATGAGGAGGATATGGAACGGCTGGTTTCCGATCCTGCGTCGGTACGGGCGCGCTATTACGACCTGGCGATGAATGGGTTGGAACTGGGGTCGGGTTCGATTCGTATTCACCGGCAGGATGTACAGCAGCAAATTTTCCGCGCATTGGGCATGAGCGAAGAAGAAGCACGGTCGCGGTTCGGGTTCTTCCTCGAAGCGCTGACGTACGGGACACCGCCGCATGGAGGGATTGCACTCGGGCTGGATCGCATTGCGATGATCCTGTCTGGTGCGCAGAGTCTGCGCGAGGTGATTGCGTTTCCTAAGACTGCCAAGGCGATTGACTTGATGGTCGATGCACCAACGCCGGTAAGCCCGCAACAGTTGCGGGAGTTGCATATCCGCACCACGGTCTAGAACCCGAAGAGAAACTGCGGATCTAGTTCATCCAGCGGCGGTCGTTGGGATCGCGCTTTTCGTCGGGGTCGATATATCGGCCTTCATTATCGAAGCGTACGTCGCGGTTCTGCTTGCGCATGTAGACCTCAAATTTGCGTGAGGCACGACGGCGCTTCCAGCGATAGTAGTTGTTGCGGATGCCGTAGAGGCTTTCGCTGAACGCCATGCTCATGCCCCGGCGCGGCGCCCTGCGCGCGAACAAAAAACCAATCAACGCGCCGCTAAGAATGACGAAATAGGAAAGCGGTGGCCCACCGGAAAGCAGCATCGCTACTTCAATCAACATGTAGACGATGACCAGGTATTTGGCTTTGATCGCCACTGGCAGGGGAAACATGTACATCTCAAGATCCCCAAAGAGAGCGGCAAAGGCAGCGAGCAATCCGAAGAGTGCTGCGTCCGCGCTATTGGTTGAGGAGAGCGGGCTGGAATGAAAGACCTGCGTGAAGCTGAGCAGGCTGCCTACCAGGGCCCCGCCAATGGCACAGGCAAAATAGATTTCCAGGAGCCAGCGGCCGCCCTTGGATGACTCCAGATAGGAGCCGATAAACCACAATGTCAGCATGTTCAAGGCGACGTGCAGCACACCGGAATTTAGGAAGCTGTAGGTAACCAGCTGCCAAATCCAGCCGTGCAACAAGAGCGCCGGGGTCAGCGAAAAATACGTCGCGACCATCACCGCCATGCGCGGCGCGGTAAACCCCAGAATGAGCAGCAAAAAGAAGACCCCGACGTTCACCAGCACCAGTTGGCTGGTGACCCCACGAAAGCTCGGGAAGGATAAAGAGGACAAACCGGTGCGGGGAAAGCGTGCCATGACTTCTTCTGTAAGACTAACGCCTTTTCGGCATTAGCGCTCTGGCACCGGGGTAACGGCCAGGCTCGTATGCCCGGCCGGATCGACCGAGCGTACGGCAAAGACGACGTTATCCCGGGAGATGGGCAGTGTGATCGAATTCCCCTTGACGGCGGTGAAGTACTGCCAGTCAGGTGCGGAGGTTTCCCGCCACAGCACTTGATACTGCGTGCCCGTTGGAGCACCAGGAGGAGGAGACCACTTCAGGGTCGTGGAGCTGTCGTACAACACCAACGGCATCTGCACATTCACCGGCTCACCCGCCGAGGAGGCCAGAGTCGCGAGAGTCGCGGCGTTGAGCTGCGCGACGCGGGCGGTGTAGGCGAAGTCGACATAGTCCAGCAGGTCGCCATACTGGACACCATTTTCTACCCGGACGTTCTGATGCTGGTGATGGAAGTTCTCCCGCCACTCCGTCAGGCGTACGGCGGTGTACCCTGCCTCATTGAAGGATCGGTGGTCGCCTCCCCGCCAGAAGCGATCCTGGCGGAATTCCAACACAGGATGAAAAGAGCCCATATAGGCACGTGCGACAGCGACGATAGAGCGTGCCAACTGACGCGAAGAAGAATCGTCATCCGCTCCTTGCTCGGAAAAAACGCGGACCCGGTCATTATCCTGGAACTTGTCGCCGGGTGTCGTATCCCCGCCGACAATGTCGTTGTTCAACACGCCCGCAAGTTCCCAACCCTGACTGCGGGCAAACTGGGCGAGATGACGGCTTCCATTCAGCCCTTGTTCTTCTCCGGCAACGGCCACGAAGACCAGGGTCGCGGGAAACTGCATCCGGCTGAGCACCCGCGCACAGGCCAGGCTTACCGCCACTCCGCTGGCATCGTCATTAGCGCCGGGCGCGGGATCGGAAGTATTCTCGTTGGTCGAGTTGCGGGAATCGTAGTGGCCAGTGACCAGGTACATGCGCCTGCTCTGCACGGGATCTTTCCCGCGGAGGATGGCGTATACGTTGGAGATGACGGTGGGCTGCGGGATACGGCTCTGCGGGGTCTCGGTGAAGGTATCGCGCTTAACCTCAAGGCAGCCACCGCAGGCCGCGGAGTCCTGCTTCAGCTGCGCCTCAATCCAATCGGCAGCCGCGGTCGACCCCGGACCCAGCGTGCTGCGATTCTTGAAACCGACTAAGGTCGTGATCGACTGCTTGATCTCGCTAGAAGAAATCTGTTCCAGGGCGCGGCGGATGGCCGGATCCGCAGGCGCCGGTAGGATAGGGTTTCCCACTGCAGTAAAGTCGAGCGCCGGCCGATTGGAGGAAGCATGCCCTGCCAACGGCAGAAACAGGAGTATCTGCAGGAGTCGCTTGACGTTCACAGTGTTCTCCCGGAAACTAGCGAAGCCGCATCTTGGTTGCGGTCATCACCAACATTACTAGATGCTCCGTGAAAGGAGAGCTGTATGCCAGTTTGCCAGGAATGCGAGAGCGTTCTCGATTTCGATCCCGACGAAGTTGAAGAAGGCGACATCGTGGTCTGTGATGAGTGCGGTACCGAGTTTGAAGTGGTCGCGACTGAACCGCTGGAACTCTCCCAAGTAGACGCCGAAGGCTACGAGGACGAAGATGAAGAAGTAGCCGAAGAAGAAGAGGATTAGGGATGAGACCTGGGGTAAGACGGTGGGCTGGGCTTTTGATGCTACTGGTGGCGAGTATGCCAGCGGGTAGCATGGCCCAAAGCATAGCGGTTCGCGTAGTACAAGGCATGGTGCAGGACACAGAAAGTAAGCCGATTGCCAATGCGGTGGTTTATCTGCAGGACCAGAAAAGCCTGGGAGTGAGAACTTTCATAACCGAGGCGGATGGGAACTACCGTTTTGGCCAGTTGAGTTCAGATGTGGATTATCAGCTTTGGGCGGAGTTCAAAGGACACAAGTCCAAGACCAGGGCGATCAGTTCCTTTGACAGCAAGAAGCAGTTTCAGTTCGATCTGAAAATCGACACATCCAAGTAGTCGTTCGGGCAGGGCGCCCGAACGACTACTCGTCTGATTTACTCGTGTTCGAGACGCTTCCAGTTAACCAGGTCGCCCAGCGTAGTGGTCGAGCTGGAGACCGGCTGCTTGTAGGCTTCCACATCGGCCCGGCTGGCTTCTTCGCCAACTGCGCGCAAGCTGAGGCCGACCTTCTTCTCATCCTGATTCATTTTGATGATCTTGAAGTCATGCTCCTGCCCGGCTTCGAGCTTGATGGGTTGGCCCATTGCGTCGGCGGCTTCGGAGACATGGCAGAGTCCTTCGACCCCTTCCGCGATCTCGATGAACGCGCCAAACTGCGCCGTCCGTAGCACCTTGCCCTTGACCACGTCGCCTACCCGGTGCTGGGCGAAGAACGTCTCCCAGACATCCGGCTGTAGCTGCTTGATCCCGAGCGAGAGGCGGCGATTCTCCGCTTCTACACCCAGAACCACGGCGCGGACTTTCTCACCCTTCTTGAGGATTTCTGAAGGATGCTTAACCCGCTTGGTCCAGCTCAGGTTGCTGACGTGTACCAGGCCGTCAATGCCGTCTTCAATTTCAATGAAGGCACCGAAGTCGGTCAGGTTGCGCACCCGGCCTTCTACGATCGTGCCCGCGGGATAACGCTCAGAGAGGTGCTCCCAGGGGTTTTCGAGCAGTTGCTTCATGCCCAGCGAAATGCGGCGGTCGTTGGGGTTGACGCTTAGAACAACGGTCTCGACCTCATCGCCTGGCTTGACCAGCTTGGAGGGGTGCTTCATGCGCTTGGACCAGGTCATCTCGGAGACGTGTACCAGTCCCTCAATGCCCTGCTCCAGTTCGACGAAGGAACCGTAGTCAGTTACGCTCAGCACCCGGCCACGGACACGGGCGCCAATGGGATACCGCTCAACGGCGTCGAGCCACGGATCAGGGGTCAGCTGCTTAAAGCCGAGCGAGACACGCTGCTTATCGCGGTCGAACTTGAGCACTTTTACCTGGATCTCGTCGCCCACGTTCACCAGATCGCGAGGGTGGGTAAGGCGGCCCCACGACATGTCGGTGATGTGCAGCAGGCCATCGATGCCGCCGAGGTCGACAAACGCGCCGTAATCGGTCAAGTTTTTCACCGTGCCGGTCAGGATCGCGCCTTCTTCCAGGTGCTCGAGGGTCAGGCTCCGCTTGCTGGTCTGCTCTTCTTCCAGCAGTTCCTTGCGCGAGACCACGACATTGCCGCGCTTCTTGTTTAACTTGATGACGCGGACTTCGATCTGCTGGCCGATGTAGCCATCCAGGTTGCGAACCGGGCGGATTTCAAGCTGTGAGCCCGGCAAGAACGCCTTGATGCCAATGTCGACGGTGAGACCACCCTTGACACGGCCCAGGACGGTGCCGATCACGGGAGTCTTTTCGTTCGCGGCCTTCTCAATTGCATCCCAAACCCGGTGCCGTTGCGCCTTGTCGTAGCTGAGCAGGAAGCCGCCTTCGGCTTCTTCACGCTCGACAACCACCTCGACCGTATCTCCAGCCTTGAGCTTGGGCTGACCAGCGTGGTCCAAAACCTGCTCCAGGGGAATGAGGCCTTCGGATTTGAGTCCGACGTCGACCACCACGTGCTTGTCGGTCAGCTTGATGACAGTGCCGGTGACGACGTTGTCGTCATAGGCCTGGGCGGCGGCTTCCGCTGCCTGCTCACGGTCAAAGGACTCGAGAGCGGCGGCGAAGTCTTCCATGCCGGTCAGTTCGGTGTCGTCTGGGCTGGTATGAGCAGTCACTGGCTTAGGGTCGATGGGGCGGTGCGGCACGCTGGAGGAACCAGCTTGCGGGTTATGGGTCATTTCTTCGGACGGGTCAAAGTGATCCGCCGGTGCTTCTAGCGTTGGGGTTTGCGATTCGGTGTTCAGAGGTGTGCTCTCGGTTCGTTCAGGATTTAGGACGTCTGCCATGAATGCCAGCTCCGGATTCTTCGATCGGTAACTCCCGATCCCGTCCACTACCACAGGCCTTTTGGGAATCTCATCGTCCCGGTCCTAATAGACTGCACCGAGGCTCCACAAGATTCATTTCCCGTAGTATGCTTCGCAGACTATTTGCGGACTTTGTCAGCGAAGGGGGGCACCGTAGAGCTTATCCGCCACCGGTAAGCATTCGGAGGGAGACTGTTAGTGTAGCCGGACAGAGTGGCTTGGCACTTATCTTCAGTCTCCGGTAGGAGCATCCGGGAGGGGGGTAAAGCAAGAGCGGCGATGGACGTCTACGCCGAATCCTCTACGTAGACCCTTCATAACAACTATAGCAATCACCCGGAATGCAGTCAACGAAGTCACAATCAATTCAAGGTGCGTCAACACAGTTGAAAAAGTACAACGGCTGGTTAAATTTATCGAGTTTGTAACCGCCGTATAGTGAGGTTCATGGACTACTTGTGGACGCCGTGGCGCTACTCTTACCTGGTCGATAACGACCCTTTGGGGCGTAAAGGCGTTCCCGAGGCGTTGGCCAGTTGGCCCGGTGACTGTGACTGCGTCTTTTGCAACCTGATTGGTGCTACCCGTTACGCCGTGGAGCACGGTATTTCAGCGATCGACGCCGACCGGGCGGCAAACATCGTGCTGCGCGGGGAACATAGCTTCATTGTCTTGAACGCCTATCCCTATTCTTCCGGGCACGTGATGATCGTGCCGTACGCACACCAGGAGACGTTGGCCGGCCTGGATAAGGCGGTCGCGGTCGAAATAATGACACTGGCGCAACGTACCGATGAGGTACTCCGCAACGTTTATGCGCCAGACGGCGTGAACATGGGCCTGAACCTGGGGAAAGCCGCCGGAGCGGGGGTGGCCGGACATCTGCACATGCACGCCCTACCGCGGTGGATGGGTGACTCCAACTTCATGACGGTGATTGGGGAAACACGGGTGCTCCCAGAGACCCTGGACCGCACCTGGGAACGACTCAGGGAAGGTTTTGGCCGTTAGGCCGAAGAAAACCCCGATCCCCTCCAGATCTTCAGGACAGAGTTTCTGCTGGCGATTCTTCCAGGTCAGATTCGCCTAGTTCCAGGGTTTCCTGTTGTGCCAACTCGACAATTCCCTGGGGAATCTGCTTGGTCGGTTTGACCCCCAGGGCCTTCAACATTTCCGCCTGGCGAATTACATTGCCTTTTCCAGTGTGCAACTTTGCCATCGCGTCGGTATAGCTCCGGTGGGCGCTGTCGAGACGGTTTCCAACCTCGCTGAAGTCGGCGACGAAGGCGGCCAGCTTGTTGTACAGATCCGCGCCCTTGCGGGCAATTTCCTCCACGTTGTGTTTTTGCTGCTCCTGCCGCCACAAAGACGCCACCGTACGCAAGACAAACAACAACGTGCTGGGGCTCACCAGCAACACATTTCGCTGCCAGGCCTGCTCCCACAACTTGTCGTCACGGGAGATGGCGAGCATAAATGCCGGCTCGATGGGTAGAAACATGATCACGAAGTCGAGGGAGTTCAGACCGTAGAGGGTCTGATAGTTCTTCTCCGAAAGAGTGCGGATATGGGTCCGCACCGACGTGATGTGGTTGTCAGCCGCCACGGCGCGCGCCATGTCGTTATCGGCCGTGCTGTGCGCCTCGTAGTGGATCAGCGACACCTTGGAATCGATGACCAGGTGGCGCTCGCCCGGGAGATGGATCACCACATCCGGCTGAGCCCGCTTGCCGTTCTCACCGGTGTAGTTTTCCTGTGCGTCGAATTCCTGGCCGCGGCGGAGGCCCGCGGCTTCGAGGATCCGTTCCAGAATCAGTTCTCCCCAAGCACCCTGGGCCTTGCTTGACCCACGCAGGGCGCTGGCCAGGTTGTTGGCCTGCTCGGTGAACCGAGTGTTGGACTCGAAGAGCTTCCCGATCTGCGCGGTGAGCTCGGCGCCACCCTTCACCTGCTCCATGCGCGCGGCTTCAACCTTTTGCTGGAAGTCTGCCAGCCTGGCCTTCAGCGGTTCGAGCACCTGGCCCAGGCCGGCCTGGTTTTGCTCCGCGAATCGCCTGGTTTTCTCTTCCAGAACCTCGGTGGCGAGCGTTTTAAACGTATCGGGCAGGCCCACACGCATTTGTTCGACCATGCGCTCGGTAGCGGCGTGGCGTTCTTCAAGGCGGGCGACGTTTGCTTTCTGGTCACCAACTTCGGCCCGCGCCCGGTCAAGATGGGCGCGCGTTTCATCCAATTGATCGAGCAGGGTGCGAGACGATTTTTCCCAGCTGGCGCGCTCCGCCTGGGTACGGGCACGCTCAAAATAAGTAGCGACGACAATGCCGGCGACCAGGGCGCCGACGGCAACAAAAACGAGTGTGAGCAAACCAGGAAACATGACCATCCGCTTTTTCTGACTTTACTCGCCCCAAGCGGAAAGCGGCTGAGGGAAACGTGGTGCGGTGCCGCGCTTTACACCACTTGGAGCGCTCAGTAGACTGGAAACTTTGGGGCCGTGAACTGCGCGGGTCGCGGGTTAGGCCGTTTTTCCTATTGTTGTCTCCTGCCTGGGGCGGCCTCTCCATAAGCCAATCCCTTTTGTAGTGGCAGGCGGCGCCTGGAGGAAAACCGGAACGCCTGCCGCACCGCCTTCCCTGTCCCGTTCGCCCACCCATTAACAGTTTCTACAGACAGGAGAACGGCATGGCAGCAGCAGTAGAGGAAAAGGTTAAGCAGATCATCGTCGAGCAACTTCAGGTGGACGAGGCTGAAGTCACCCCCAGCGCATCGTTTCAGGAGGATTTGGGCGCTGATTCGCTCGACGTGGTCGAACTGGTAATGCAGTTCGAGGAAGCTTTTGACCTGGAAATCCCGGACGAAGACGCGGAAAAGATCAAGACCGTCAAGGACGCAACCGAATACATCGAGAAAAACGCGAAAGGCAAGTGATTTGAAGCGACGGGTCGTCGTTACCGGCATCGGGCTGTTGTGCGGGATAGGCAATACCGCGCCCGAGGTCTGGGAAAACCTTCTGGCCGGCAAGAGTGGAATGGCTCCGATCACCAGCTTCGATACAACGGGATTTCCCGTTACGTTCGCAGCTGAGGTCAAGAACTTCGACCCACTGGACTTCATGGATAAGAAGGAAGCGCGCAAGATGGGGCGCTTCATCCATTTCGCCCTCGCCGCGACCCAGGAAGCAATGGAACACTCCGGTTTGCAGATTGGCCCCGACAACGCCGAGCGGGTGGGCGTGCACATCGGTTCCGGAATCGGGGGGTTCGATGTCATCGAGCGGGAGCACAGCGCCATGCTCAAAGGCGGCCCGCGCAAGATTTCACCATTTTTTATTCCTGGCACCATCGTAAACCTGGCGGCGGGCCAGGTAAGTATCCGCTACGGTGCTTTGGGTCCAAACGAGGCAACGTCGACCGCCTGCACCACCAGCGCGCATTCCGTGGGCAATGCGTTTCGCACCATTGAGCGCGACGATGCCGACGTGATGATCGCGGGGGGTGCCGAAGCTGCGATCACGCCCATGGGTGTCGGCGGCTTTGCCGCCATGCGTGCGCTCTCCACGCGCAACGACGACCCGGAACACGCCTGCCGTCCCTTTGACAAGGACCGCGATGGATTTGTGGTCGGCGAAGGCGCCGGCATCCTCATCCTGGAAGAGTTGGAACACGCGCGCAGGCGCGAGGCCAAAATTCTGGCAGAGATTGTCGGTTATGGAATGAGCGCGGATGCCTACCACATCACCAGCATGGCCCCTGAAGGCGAAGGCTGTCTGCGAGCGATGAAAAATGCCCTGCGCAGCGCCAGTCTCGAACCCATCGCGGTGGATTACGTAAATGCCCACGCGACGTCAACTCCGTTGGGGGACGCGTTGGAGACAGCGGCGATCAAGTCTTTGTTTGGCGAGCATGCGACCAGCGGCAAGTTGCGTGTGAGCTCGACCAAGTCGATGACCGGCCACCTGCTGGGCGGCGCCGGTGGGTTGGAGGCCGGCATCACCATCATGTCGCTGCAACGCCAGATTGTGCCCCCAACGACCAACCTGGACGATCCTGATCCCGCGTGTGACCTCAACTACATCGCGAACAAACCCGAGGCCGCCAAGTTGGACGTGGCGCTGTCGAATTCATTTGGCTTCGGCGGGACGAACGGCGCGCTCATCTTTCGACGCTGGCCGGAATAGATCTCTGCCACTTCTGTTGTAGTTTCCGATGAAACTCTTGGTTCGTCAGCGGTTTATAGGCGAATTGCGGGTGGCAATCGTGGGATTATATGGGTAGTTAGACGACAGTACAGGAAGCGAGGCCGCTTGAAGCGAGTTGCTACAGGATTAGCTTGCCTTTTATATGCCACTGCGTCGTTCGCGGCCTGCGCTAACATCACGCCCGTTGACCAGGAAATGAAGGACGTGCAGGTGATCATCATCGGCACCGTGACGTCGTCGCGGCAAGTGCCGCAGGCCTGGGATAGCCTGGATGGCACCGACTTTGTCCTGCACATCGATCAGAAGGTCAAGGGTAAGCAGACTGGTGAAATCACCGTCTTCGCCGAACATACCGAAGATGGCTTCACCCTTGAGTCAGGTAAGCAGTATCTTCTTTTCCTCAATAACAATTACCAGCACTGGATCGTAAATAAGTGCGGGAATTCCGGCCTGTTGGATGAAGAAAATAAGGTCGTCCGGCAAATGGTGCACGCCCTCGGGAATTATTGAGCGAAACCGCCAAGACTAAGTAAAAGCGCGAACGAAGCTGCGTGCGAGCCGGAAGTAGACGGCCGAGCGGCTTCTTAGCCCGCGATGGCCAACCCTCTGGACCATCTAATGGGTGTTTCTCACCCAGACACCAAATTCCTAGCGTGGAATATCGCAGCAGACTTACGGTACCTAAGTACTGTGTAACTCCGCATCCTCCCCACTTATCGGACCACCCTCTCCAGACCCATTCATTGCAAATGCGGAACTTAGCGGCCTCCTATTACCATCGGATCGCTCTCTCTCCTCCGAAGTAAGGGCGTTCGAAAACAATACCGTTGTCATCCCACCTAAGACCGGGCAATCTACCACTAAAGCAGTACACATACAACTTACGTGCTACCGCCAAATTTTTGATTTATGCCCCAAGGAGGGTTTGTGAAAAAGCTTGCGATTGCAATGATTATCTGCCTGAGTGCTGTTCGTGGTTTCTCACAGTGCAAGACCGAACGAGTGAGCGCCCATAAGGAAATGCAAATGGCCGCCGCCGTGGTTGTGGGTACGGTAACGGCAGCGCAGCCTGTACCAGAGGCATGGGATTTTCTGGACGGCGTGAATTACACCATCCGCGTGGATAGCAAGATCCGCGGTAAGGTTCACACCAATGAGGAAGTTACGGTGTTCAGTGAGAACAGCCCGCGCTTCTTTCCCATGTACGTAGGTCAGCAATACGTGCTGTATCTGCAGCCCCAGTGGGGACGCAACCAGGTTGACAATTGCGGCAACTCGCACCAGACGACGAGCAACGACTCGGCTTCGAGCAAGCAGCCCAAGCAGAACACCGCCAGAGGTTTCTAACTTTGCAGTCTTTCCGTCTGCCTTGGAGAAGGAGTACTGCGCCCGCAGTACTCCTTCCCTTTTTATTGCAGTAGGGTGCCGTTTTCCGGTTCGATCTTGGCCTCTTCCGGCGGAATGACAACGGCAGCGGCGACCTTGTCTTCTTCTTCAAGATGCAGCAGCCTTACACCCTGGGTAGAGCGGCCGGCCTTGCGGATGGTGGTGGTGTCGATGCGGATGATCTTTCCGTACTGGCTGATCGCCATCAGCTCCGAGCTGTCATCCACTAACAGAATTGCGCTGACCTTGCCATTGCGCGCCGTCGCCTTGACGTTGATGACTCCGCGGCCACCGCGCGTCTGTAGCCGGTACTCGTCAACGTCGGTGCGCTTGCCATAACCTTGTTCGGTGATGGAGAGGATCAACGAGGGAGAGTGTTCTCCGGCGCCATTCTTCTTCCGCTCGAGCGGGGTAGCGGCCAGTCCCACCAGGTAGTCGCCCTTGTGCAGTTCGATACCGCGCACACCATAGGCGGGGCGGCCCATGGAACGCACGTCGTTTTCGCCGAAGCGAATTGCCATGCCGTTATGCGTGGCAAGGAAAATGATCTGGTTACCGTCGGTAAGGCGGGCGCCGATCAATTCGTCATCGTCGTCGATACCGATGGCAATAATGCCGCGCGCCATAACATTGCAGAAGTCTTTGAGCGGCGTCTTCTTGACTGTGCCTTTGCGCGTGGCAAAGAAGATGAACTTGCCGTCCTCTTCCAGGTTGCGCACGGGCAGGATGGTGCGCACGCTCTCACCCTGCTGGAGATTCAGCAGGCTGGCCATCGATTTGCCTTTACCGGCTGCACCCACGTCGGGAATTTCGTAGACCTTCAGCCAGTAAACGCGTCCGGTATTGGTGAAGCAGAGCAGATAGGCATGGGTCGAGTCGACGATCAGCTGGGAGATAATGTCTTCCTCCCGCGTCTTCATGCCGATGCGTCCGGTGCCGCCACGCCGCTGTTGGCGGTAGATGGAGATCGGCGTGCGCTTCAGGTAGCCGGAATGAGAAACAGTCACAGCGACCTGCTCATCGGCGATCAGGTCTTCCAGCTGCAGTTCGGCGGTCTCATCGAGAATCTGGGTGCGGCGCTCGTCGCCGTAGTCTTTTCGTACCGCTTCCAGTTCTTTCACGATCAGCGAGCGCAACTTCGCCTCCGAAGCCAGGATGGCTTCGTATTCCGCAATGTTTTCGCGCACTTCCGTCAGCTCTTTGAGGATTTCGTCGGTGGAGAGCTGGGTCAGGCGATAGAGTTGCAATTCGAGGATGGCGTCGATCTGGCGATAGCTCAGACCCGCCTCACGCTCCGGCCCGGTGACGATTCCGGTGTCGAGCTTGATCACGATATCCGCGGACAAAGAGAAGCGGCGCAGATTTTCGCGGGCCTCGGCGCGTGACCCGGAACCGCGAATGATACGAATGACCTGGTCGATATTGTCCAGGGCAATTTTGTAGCCTTCAAGAATGTGTTCGCGTTCGCGCGCTTTTTTCAGCAGGAACGAGGTGCGCCGCCGCACCACTTCGACGCGGTGATTAATGAAATGGCGAATCGCGTCATGCAGTGCGAGCTCTCGCGGCTGGTTATTGACCACGGCAAGAAAGATCATGGAGAAGCTCTCTTGCATCTGGGTGTGCTTGTAGAGCTGATTGAGCACAATCTGCGCTTCCGCGCCGCGCTTGAGCCCGATGACTATGCGCATGCCATCGCGATCGCTCTCGTCGCGGAAATCGTCTTCGGCAATGTCGGTAATTACTTTTTCGTTGACCAGTTCGGCAATGCGCTCGATCAGTTTGGATTTATTGACCTGGTAGGGAATTTCGGTAACGATGATTGCCTGTCGTCCGCCCTTGAGCTGCTCGATCGCCGCCTTGGCCCTCATCAGGAAGCGCCCGCGGCCAGTTTTATAAGCCTGGGCAATGCCGCTACGGCCGTAGATGAATCCACCGGTGGGGAAGTCGGGACCTTGCACGTGCTGCAAGACCTCGGCCAACCCAGCCTGGGGATTTTTCACCAGTTCGATCGTGGCGCTGATCACTTCGGTGAGATTGTGGGGTGGGATGTTGGTCGCCATGCCGACCGCGATACCGTTTGATCCATTCACGATCAGATTCGGAATCCGCGTCGGCAGCACGCTGGGCTCCATCGTGCTTTCGTCGTAGTTAGGAACGAAGTCGACCGTGTCCAGTTCGATGTCAGCCAACATCTGTCCGGCGATGCGGGTCATGCGGCACTCGGTGTACCGCATGGCGGCCGGCGGGTCGCCATCGACGGAGCCGAAGTTGCCCTGGCCATCGATCATGGGATAGCGCATGCTGAAGGGCTGCGCGAGCCGCACCATGGTGTCGTAAATAGCGGAGTCGCCGTGGGGATGGAACACGCCCATCGCCTGACCGACCACCTTGGCACACTTGGCGTACTTCTTGTTGAACTCCAAACCCATCTCGTGGAGGGTGTAAAGAATTCTGCGATGGACGGGCTTGAAGCCGTCGCGGATGTCCGGCAGGGCGCGGCCGATGATGACCGACATGGAGTAGTCGAGGTATGACCGCTTCATCTCCTCTTCAATGTTGATGGGGATGATGCGAGTGCCTGTTCCGTCTGGAGGGTTGCCGTCGCTGCCGTTAGGACCGAGAGGGAGTTGGGGATTCTGATCGTCTGCCATAGGTTACGCTTGTCTTCTCGATGATACGTCTTTTGAAGGCCCCCAGCAAGACTCCCGGGCACATCTAAGTCTTTTTATTTGAGATATTTGTCGGCTTGGTTCAGGGCAAGGATACGAGGCTGAGAGCAACCTCGAGAAACAAGAGCGCGCCGGTCAGAATCGTGAACAGGCGGCGATACCGGGTTTCGAGGAAATCGGCAAAAACTCCGGCAATGAAGGTGAAGAGAAAGGGAAGCGCCCAGAGGGTCGGCTCACTCGAAATGCCCGGGGTGACGAGGGTAAAGAACAGCACCGCCAACAGCAGGGGCGCGGTGTTGCCAAAGTAGCGTGAGCGCCGGGTTGGCAGATACAGCACCAGGGCTGTGGCCGTGGCCAGAGTCACGCCTGCGTTGGGAAACTGCAGGAACCAATGGCGAGCAGGTTCGAGAGAGAACCAGATGCGGCCGGCCCCGCTGCGGAAAAAGTAGCTGAATGCGTCCGGGCTGAAGTCGTAGGAGGCAAAGAGCAACAGGAGCGTCCCGACCACGGCAGCCATGGTGATGGGGATGATGTAGGCGCGGCGCCCGGCCGCCAGGTAAGCCATGAAGCCGATGGTCAGCAGGAGCGCGAGCAGAAAGGCAGCTACGTGCGAGGTTGCGGTGAATGCGATGGTCAGGGTGAGCAACACAATCCGCGGACGCCACTTACGCCGTGGTCCCTGCAGGGCGTGCGCTACGCCCATCGCCGTGTACAGCGCAGCATACAGTCCGAACGCGGTGAGGATTTCGTTGTTGGGATAGGTACAGGCATGAATCACCGCCGGGCAAAAGCAATAGAACGCAAGGGCAATGAAACCGCCAAAGTTGCCAAACAGCCGTCGGGTGACCCACCACAGGGCTCCACCGAGAAAAATTCCTACGAGCAGGAAGCCGCTGTGCAGCAATAGCAGGACATAGCGGAGTTCGTGGCGCATCTCCCAGGTGGAGGTGTCCTGGTTTTCGCCGGCGAGAATGCGTTGCAGGGTCAGGGGCAGGCCGGCGACACGGTAACCCAGTGTGCCGTCAGGGATATTGCCGCAGGTGGTGAAGTATCCGGCCAGGGGATTTGGTTTTTCCCACATTTCGCGGCCGCAGCGGGCGAAGTCGTAATCCCTGGAGGTTAGGGCCTGGCGATGGAAAACCCAGAGGCACTGTGCTGCGAGCAACAAAAGCAGCACAGCTGCGAGTTGCTGGGGACGGTTGAATTTGAAACCGGAAAACGTGGGCATGAATAAGCGATCTTAGAGCCGGGGCAAATATTGTCCTGCGTTGGGGAATCCGAAGAGGCGCACGTAGCTGGTGTAGCCGCTTTCACTGCACCAGAACCAGGCCAGCCTCCATAAGGGTACATCGGGGGGCCAAGGGGCCGCCTGCATCTGCCAGGCAAGCGGGTAGTGGAGAAAGATCAAGCTGGCGCGGCGCAGGTGTGTAGGGGAGCTGACGACCATCGCCGAGGTCCAGCCGTGAGCCTGCATGATCTTGTAGGAGTAGAAGGCGTTCTGCAGGGTATTCCGCGATTGGGTTTCCACGAACAGCGCCTCCGCGGGCACTCCCTGGGATAGAGCGAACTGGCGCATCACCTCTCCCTCGGGAAAGCGGTTTTTGACGGCGCCTCCGGTCAGCAGCAGGCGGGGAGCGACACCGGCGCGGTACTGGCGGATGCCCTCGAGAACGCGCGAGCGGGCGACCGTGGCGATCGAACCGTCGTCGTTGGCCGGATTACCCAGGACCAGGATCACATCGAACTGATGCTGCTGCGTGTCGCTCATAGGGATGGAGAAGTAGAGGATAAGAACGCAAGCGATCGCCGTCGCCACCAAAGTTGCCAGGATGCGTACGAGCTTCTGCGGGCCTTGCATGACGTGATTCTATCCAGCCATTACTGCTACTCTGATGCCAATGTCTGTCGGAAAAAATAATTCCAACCGCTTGCTTTCGGGGGACGGCGGCGAAGATGACAATGCGTTTGAACTGAAGCTGCGGCCGAAGTGGTTGGGGGAGTTCATCGGCCAGGAAAAGGCGAAGGAGCAGCTGCATATTGCCCTGGCCGCGGCCAAGTCTCGGGGTGAGGCGCTCGACCATGTGCTGCTCTTCGGACCGCCAGGACTGGGCAAGACGACCCTGGCAACCATCATCGCCAACGAGATGGATGTTGGCTTTCAGCAGACCTCAGGACCAGCGTTGCAGATCCAGGGCGATCTGACTGCGATCCTGACCAATTTGCGCGACCGCCAGGTCTTGTTCCTGGATGAGATTCATCGCTTACAGCCGGTACTGGAAGAGAAGCTCTATACCGCGCTCGAAGACTATAAGCTGGACATCATCATTGGTCAGGGCCCGGCGGCGCGGACGCACGTGATGGAGATCAAGCCGTTCACGTTTATCGCGGCGACCACCCGGCCTGGTTTGCTCTCCTCGCCTTTGCGGTCGCGCTTTGGGATTTTGCTGCGGCTGGAGTTTTACACCGAGGATGAGCTGCGCTACATCGTGGAACGTTCGGCGGAGGTATTGAAGGTTCCGATTGACCACGACGGAGCGGCGGAGATCTCTTCTCGCTCACGAGGCACTCCGCGCATCGCCAACCGGTTGTTGCGGCGGGTGCGGGATTATGCCCAGGTACGAGGCACGGGCACGATCGACCGAGCCATTGCGGAGGCGGCTTTGAAGCTGCACGGGGTGGACGCCCACGGGTTCGACGAACTGGACCGGCGCCTGTTGTTGACCATCATCGAGAAGTACGACGGCGGGCCAGTCGGGCTGAATACGCTCGCCGCCAGCCTGGCCGAAGAAGAGGATGCGCTGGAAGAAGTGTACGAGCCATTTCTCATTCAGATCGGATTTCTCGATCGCACTCCTCGCGGACGGGTGGCGACCCGCTTGGCGTACGAGCATTTCGGTTTGCCCGGGCCTCGACGGCAGAGCGCACTGTTCTAACACCTGCGGTTCTACCCAGTGTTGTAGTCTTGGCTCGTGGCCCCCTTGCTCGAGGTAGACCATCTCTCTGTTTATTTTCGCGACCAGGCGGTCGTTCGCGACCTGAGCTTTTCCGTCGGAGATGGCGAGGTCCTGGGTCTTGTTGGCGAGTCCGGGTCGGGGAAATCACTAACTTCCCTCTCTATCCTGCGTCTGCTGGATGGCTCCGCTCGCGTGGAAGGCGCCATCCGTTTCCAGGGCACCGATCTGCTGCGCCTCAAGCCCGAACAAATGCGGCAGTATCGCGGCCGCAAGATCGCGATGATCTTTCAGGAGCCGATGACGGCCCTGAATCCCGTCATGCCGGTGGGACGTCAGATCGCCGAGGCAATCGAAACCCATCAGCCGGCATTGACCCGGAAGCAGGTCAACTCCGCGGTCCTCGAAGCCATGACCGCGGTGGCCATACCTGAACCGGAAAAACGCATGCGCGATTATCCTCATCAGTTTTCCGGAGGCCAGCGGCAACGCCTGCTCATCGCGATGGCATTGGTCAACCATCCTCAGCTGCTGATCGCCGACGAACCCACAACTGCCCTCGACGTGACAGTGCAGGCGCAGATTCTGCTTCTGCTCAAAGATTTGCAGCAGCGCAACGGCCTGGGGATGCTGTTCATTTCGCACGACCTGGCGGTGGTGGCCGAGATTGCCGACCGGGTGGCAGTGATGCGCCGCGGCGTGCTCCTCGAAACCGGAACGCGCGACCAGGTGTTTCTCCACCCTGGGCACCCCTACACCAAGAGCCTGCTGGGAGCCGTTCCTACGCTCAATTCCAACCGCGACCAGCCACTGGCCACCCTGCCGGCGGCTAGCGATGGCGAAGCGGGATCACTGTTGGAGCAAGCCCCGGGACACTGGGTACGCTGCGCTCCGATTCTCTGATATTCTGGTTGTTTGCGGTTGGTTTTTCCTCCACCCCAAACCCCAGAACACACCATGCGCGCCCTTCTCATCTCCGATATTCACGCCAATATCGATGCCCTCGAGGCCGTGCTGGACGCGGCTCCGGCGCACGACCTGGTGTGGAACCTGGGAGACGTCGTCGGCTATGGAGCCGCGCCGAACGAGGTGATCGAGCGGGTGCGGGACATCGGCAAAACCTTTGTCCGCGGTAATCACGATCGCGCCTGCAGTGGACAACTTTCGCTGGATGATTTCAACCCTGTGGCCAGCCGCGCAGCCCGCTGGACCCGGCAAGTGCTCACCCCGGAACACGTCGACTGGCTGCAACATATGGCCCGCGGCCCGATCACCCCGGACGGTCCCCAGGTGAGCTGCATGCACGGGTCCTACCTGGACGAAGACGAATATCTGCTCTCGGTACGAGACGCGCTGCTGCCGCTAAAGCAGGCGGAGACGCGTATCAACTTCTTCGGCCATACGCATTTGCAGGGCGGCTTCGCGACCAACGGCGAGGAGTGGTTCAAACTCGACCCGGTTTATTGCAATGATGAAGAGGCAGATGTTTCGGAATTGGTGCTGATGCCGGGTGCGCGCTACCTGATCAACCCAGGTTCTGTCGGGCAACCGCGGGATAACGATCGCCGGGCGGCGTTCGCGATTTACGACGACCAGAGGATGACGGTGGACTTCCACCGGGTTCCGTATGACTTCCGCCTGGCACAAATGCGCATCATGCGTGCCGGTCTCCCCGACCAGCTGGCCATGCGGCTTGGCTTCGGGCGTTAGAGCCTCTCGACCAAAAACGATGGGTGGCCCACTCAAGCCAACTGCGAGCTTGGGTGGGCCACCCCGTACTTGCTCTCTTCGAGTACTAAGCCTCTTCTTCGGCCTTGACGGTGACCTTGACGTGCGCGGTCACTTCGCGATGCAGCTTCACCGGCACGTGGAACTCGCCCAACTGACGGAGCGGCTCTTCCAACTGCAGCTTGCGGCGATCGATGGTAAAGCCCTTTTGCTCTAGAGCGTGCGCGATCTCAGCCGCAGTTACAGAACCGAAGAGATGCTCGTTCTCGCCGACCCTGCGCTCAAAGGTCAACTCGACCTGGTTGAGTTGAGTTACCAGTAGCTCCGCCTCAGACTTCTCCTTGGCGGACCGGCGCACGGCCGACTGCTTCATCTGCTCAATCACCACCTTGTTGGCAGCGGTCGCTTCCATCGCGAGCTTGTGCGGTAGCAGAAAATTGCGTCCGTAACCATCGGCTACCTTGACCACATCGCCGCGCTGGCCGAGCTTGTTTACGTCTTCTTTCAGAATGACTTCCATGGCCAAATCTCCTAGTAGCGGGCTGCGAACGGCAGCAACGCGATATTGCGAGCCTGCTTGATGGCCCGCGCCAGACCACGCTGATGGGTGGTGCAAACGCCGGTCAGGCGGCGAGGAACAATCTTGCCCCGCTCAGCAACAAACTGCTGCAGCAAACGCACATCGCGATAGTGGATGGCATCGATTTTCTCGACGCAGAACTTGCAGACCTTCTTGCGGCGGAAGAACTTGCGTCCGCCGCCGCCAGGGCCGGAAGGACGTCCGCCCGGCGGGCGCCCGCCAGGGCCGGAAGAGCTTGGCCCAGAACCCTCGGGCCGAGAGGTTGGTGCGCTTGGTGTGCTGGTTTCGTCAGCCATAATTTTCTATTCCTTTTCGAGTCAAACTTGGTTAGGCGCTGGCTTGTTCCGTCGCCGCTGCGGGCGCGGGGGCAGCCTCGACGCCGACCGCAGGCGCTGCCGCCGGCTGGGCGCTGAGCTTCTTGCGCGTGGCGCGGATGGCCTTGATCTTGGCCACACGCTTCTCTTCTTCATCCATGCGGACGGAGATGAATTTGATCACTGGCTCAGAGACGCGCAGACGGCGCTCAATCTCACCCACCAGCGAACCATCGGCGTGAATCGTCATCAGGACGTAGTTGCCGTCGTTGAACTTCTTCACCGTGTAGGCAAGCTTGCGGCGGCCGAGCTTCTCGACCGACTTGATGCTGCCGCCCCCGGAGGTGATGTTCCCCTCAAAGCCGGCGATGAGCTTGTCGAGATCCTCGTCCAGGATGTCAGGACGAACGATAAACATGATTTCGTACGTGCGTTGCATAGCGATTCTCCCATTCTTGCTACTCGCCGTTACCTTCGCGGCGATTGAACTCGTTCATTGCCGGGCCGGCTCCCTTAGCCAGCACCACTTCCACTGCCTGCGCGGTGCGATCCAGGACTTCGTCGAGGATCGTCAACTGCGCCTTGCGGAAGGGCGTGAGCACGTAACCTTTAACCCCACGCCGCGCCGATTCCCCTGCTTCTTCGCTCGGGGGTGCGATCCCGATGCGAATCCGCAGCCACTCTTCACTGCCCAGGGCGCCGGAAATCGACTTGACCCCGTTGTGTCCACCCGCGCTTCCCCGCTCCCGGATGCGTATGGAACCGAGACTGAGCGCGATCTCGTCGTAAATGACGATTAGATCGCGCGCCGGGTCGGCATCGAACTCCCTCACCAACGCCTGAACCGAGATGCCGCTCAGGTTCATGTACGTCTCCGGCTTGGCCAGGACTACATCTCTGCCGGCGATCCGCGTGGTCGCCGTCAGAGCTCTGCAGCGGCGGTTGGCCACCGCAACGCCGCCTTGTTCCGCCAGCCGATCGATGGCCAGAAAACCCGCATTATGCGGAGTGAACTGGTACTCGATGCCCGGGTTTCCCAAGCCGACAACAATGGCAGGCGAGGCCAGAAGCTTACTTCTTGGCGCCCTTCTCGGCGCCTGCCTCCGGTGCGTCTGTCTTACCCTTCTTGGCCACTTCGGGCTCGGTTGGAGCTGCCGCAGCCGCATCCACCACCGGCGCCACCTCTTCCTTAATGGCAATGACGTGGGCAATGGTTGCGTTCTCTTCGGTGATGAACTTGAGCTTGCCCGCGTGCGGCAGATCGGACACGCGGATGGAGTCGTTCAACTGCAGACCGCTCACGTTGACATTGATGTGGCTGGGAATGTCTCCCGGCAAGCACTCGATTTCCACTTCGCGCAATACCTGGTCGAGAATGCCACCCTGCAGTTTCACGCCGGCCGGGGTACCCTCGAGCAGCACGGGCACCTTGACGCGCATCGCCTTATCCATGGCGATCCGCTTGAGGTCGATGTGCATGAGCTTGCCCTTGATGGGCTCATACTGCCAGTCGACGATCATGGCCTTGGTTGCGGCCAGGGAGCCAATCTGCAGATCGAAAATCGTGTTGTGGCCCGACTCAGAGTGAAGGATGCGGGTGATCTGCTTGGGATCGAGCTCCACTGCGATCGAGGCTTCCTTCGCTCCGTAAAGCACACCCGGGATCATCCCGGCGACGCGCACCCTGCGGGCCGCGTTTTTGTTGAATTTGCCCTCGCGGGGCTTTGCTGCGACAACTTCCTGCTCAGCCATTTCTTCTCCTGCTTTCCCTACGCCGCTCGTCTAACTGAACAAAGAGCTGACGCTGGTTTCCATGTGAATACTCTCGATCGTGGCCCCTAACAGGCCGGCGACGGAGAGCACTTTAATCTTTCCTAACCGCTCCAGCTTCTGCGCCTCTTCGCGCAGGGGGATAGAGTCGGTGACGATCAACTCCTGCAACTTCGAGCTGGCAATACGCTCAATCGCCGGCCCCGAAAGCACCGGATGGGAAGCTGCCGCATAAACCTTGACGGCCCCAGCCTCGAGAAGCGCCTGGACGGTCTTTACCAGCGTGCCCGCGGTGTCGATGATGTCGTCGATGATCAGGCAGGTTCTGCCCTGCACATCGCCGATCACGTTCATCACCTCGGTCACGTTCAGGTCCGTTCGCCGTTTATCGACAATGGCCAACGGAGCCTGCATTTTGGTCGCGAAAAACCGCGCCCGCTCCACACCACCCGCGTCCGGTGAAACTACCGTCAGCGCGGGCAGATTCAACTCCCGAAAGTAGCTCACCATCACCGGACTGGCGAACATGTGATCCACAGGGATATTGAAAAATCCCTGAATCTGCGCCGCATGCAGATCCATAAACAGTGCCCGGTTCGCCCCGGCGGTGGTTAGCAGATCGGCCACCAGCTTGGACGAGATCGCCACCCTGGGGCGATCTTTCCGGTCCTGGCGGGCGTACCCGTAATACGGAACCACCACGGTGATTCTTCCGGCCGATGCGCGCTTTAGCGCGTCGATCATGATCAGCAACTCCACCAGGTGCTGATCTACCGGGTAACACGTCGGCTGCACGATGAAGACGTCGACCCCGCGAACGTTCTCCAGCAGCTGAAAGTAAATCTCCCCATCGGCAAAGCGCTGCAGCTTACTTTCGCCCAGCGTGACACCGACATGGGTGCAAATATCCTCAGCCAGTTTGCGGTTGGCTGAACCGGCGAAGATCTTAAACCGCTTATCTTCGCTGAGCCGCCCCGTACGCTTGCGCTCAGGCTTGGCTTTACCGGTTATCTCTTGCGTTGCCGCCTCTTGTTGCGGGGCGGGGACTGTCAAAACGCTGGATTCTCCCTTCACACGAACCTCCCAAGCTGGTTTGCTTTGGTTGTTCCGCCTGATTGTCACGCCACAGCATGTCTCTACCGTGGCAGGATATTCCGATAACTCAAAAAGCTGGCTGGGCGACTAGGAGTCGAACCTAGACAAAGTGCTCCAAAGGCACTTGACCTACCATTAGTCGATCGCCCAACTGGATGCGACGAGCTATTCCCCGTCTGCCATCATCATAGTGCGCCAGTAATCGCTGCGAGGCAACGTTCTGGTGACCAAGCCGGTCACTCCATGCCGTGTTAGCCGCTCGAGAGCTGCTTGCGCCGTTCCCGTGGTACGGTACAGCCCAAACAGCGCTGATCCAGACCCGGAAAGGGCTGCGTAGAGAGCCGTGTCCTCCGTGCTGGGGCCGCCCACAAGAATGCGCTTGATGTCACCGAGAAAGGGATACTGAGGAAAGACGACTCGTTCAAAGTCGTTTTCGATCCCGGTTCGGACAAGCGCGAGGAGCGGATCCTCGGCCCGGTCTTCTCTCTGGGAGAAGACACCGGAGGAGTGCGGTTCGCTATAGGCAGCAGCGATCGACCGACTCAACTCTATGATTGTAGCTGAGGGGTGGTTTAGGGTCAACGCATCCCAATCCTTATAGGCCTGTGGGGTGGACACGCCGATATCCGGCAGGGCAATCACGCAGGGTAAGGAGGGGAAATCCGGCAGGGGGTAGACCTCTTCGCCGCGCCCGACCCCGGCAACCGAGCCACCGAGGAGAAAGAGCGGGATGTCGGAGCCGATCTCAGATGCCAGTCGTAGTCGTTCAGGCGGGGAGAGCCGCTGCTTCAACTCCGACTCGAGTGCCAGGAGGGCGGCAATCGCATTGGCCGAGCCGGCGCCCAGACCACCCTGGATTGGCAGTTGTTTATCGATATGGATGTGGACTTCGGCGGGAAGCTGAAGCATCTGCAGGCAGCGTTCGACGATTCGCCAGGCGGTATTGCCGGCATCCGTGGGGACGCGAGGGTGATTGCTGCTGAGGGTGATGCGCGTGATTGCAGTTTTTCGCGCCTCTACAGTTACCCGCTCATGCAGCGCGAGGGTTTGGTAGACGGTGCAGAGCTGATGGTACCCATCCGTCCGCAAAGGGCCGATGGCCAGGCCCAGGTTGATCTTGGTATGCGAGCGAACGCTGGTAGACATCCGTTTGATTCTAGAGGAAGCGGCAGCCCCCGACTTAGGGCGCCCTAAGTCGGGTCTACTGGTCGAAGTGCCGAGTTAAGCACAGGCACAGTACTTTTTGTGGGCACTTTGGTGATTCCGCTATTGCCAACTCTACATGTTGGGGAAGAAACTCTTTGTCGATGCAGCCCTTCCCCCTAAGACTCATCGAAATCGGTATGGCCGTGGCGGTTGCGATTGGATTACTCATCCTGATCGCACCTAACTTCGGCCTCAAACCAAAGGCAACGGCGGACGGGTGGCGCTTCCCGGTGAAGCCAACCTGCCTGCTGCTCTATTACCTAACACTCTTGTGCGGAATCGGCGCCGTGGCTTTTTGTGCCCACGAGCTACTGTCGATCGGCACGGCCAACTACCTGCTATGGGCCGGATTTGCATTCGGTTTTCTATTAGTGCCGGTGGTCTTAGCGGATTGGCCGGAAGCACTGATCCTGGACCGCCAGGGTCTGCTCGAGGCCGGCTGCGCCGCCAGCCGCATCCATTGGCAGGAACTGAAGCACGTGCGGGAATATCGCATGCGTTGGGACCGCGGAGTCGTCATCCATGGCACCGACGGCAAGGAACTGGTGGTTGCCGCGATTGCCTATGATGCCGATGCCGTGCTCAACTGCCTGCTGCAGTGGCGCCCCGTTCCCTATTATTCGGTACAGGATGAAATAGGAACGCTCTCCATCCTCAGCAACCGCTGATCCTTCTCTACCAATAGCCAGATTTCTCCGCTTGCGGACACGCACTCCTGCGCGATGAGAAGATAAGACATATGCATGCCATGACTTCGGTGGACACGGCCCGATGCTGAGAACCATTTCGACGCACGTTTTTCTACGTCAGCGACTCCATCCCGGATTACTGGAAACACTCTCCAAAAGCGGGGCACAGGCAATTGAAATCTTTGCCGCTCGCCAGCATTTCGACTACACCAGCCGGCCCCATGTGAAGGAGATCGCGCAATGGTTCGCCGCGAACCCTTTGCAGCCGTTTTCCCTGCACATGCCGCTCTACAGCGATGAGGAGATGGGCCGCGGCGGCTCCCCTGCGGTAAACGTCGTCCATCCCGAAAAGGGGCGCCGGATCGACGGCATGGACGAGGTCAAGCGAGCCCTTGAAAGCGCCGAGGATATCCCTCTACGCTACCTGGTCCTCCACCTGGGGGAACGCGACGACTCCTGGAGCCCCCGCACCCTGGAACATGCCATGACCGCGATTGAGCACCTGCAGGCATTTTCCCGGCCCCTGGGGGTGAAGATTTTACTGGAAAACCTCACCAATGAAGTGACCGCCGCGCTCAACCTGGTAGAGATCGTGCGCATTGGCCATTTCAAGGATGTGGGCGTATGCCTGGATACGGGGCATGCCCACATTACCGGCGGTGTTCCGGCGGCTCTGGCCGAGCTGAAGCCGTTGATCCGCACCGCGCATGTCCACGACAATCATGGCCAGAAGGACGAGCACCTCTGGCCCGGCGAAGGAACCATCGCGTGGCCGGAGACCATGCAGGAGTTGCGCACCGCTCCGCATTGGGCCGCCGCTGTGCTGGAGATCAATTACGTGCCCGAAGAAACCCCGGAGCACGTGGCCAGCCGCGCCGCGGAGACCTTTAAAAAGCTCGAGTTGTAGGAAACATGGCAGAAGATTCGAACTACGAACACGCTCCCCTGGCCACCATCGCCACGCTGAACCTGCACGAGGGGCAAGCCGTTACCCTGCGTGGATGGCTCTATAACCTGCGCGAGAGCGGTAAGCTGTTGTTCCCCATTTTTCGTGATGGCACGGGAACGGTGCAGGGCATTGTGCCCAAAGCCGCGGTCGCTCCAGAGGTCTTCGAACGGATTCGTAGCCTGACCCAGGAATCAAGCGTGATTGTGACCGGCCGCGTGCGCGCCGATAAGCGCGCCCCCGGCGGCTACGAGTTGGACGTCGATAACGTCGAGGTGGTGCAGCGGGTGAGCGAGGAAGAGCCCTTTCCCATCACGCTCAAGGAACACGGCGTTGAATTCCTGATGGAGCATCGCCACCTGTGGATTCGTACTCCGAGGCAATCCGCGGTGCTGCGCATTCGCGCCGAAATCATCAAGGCGGCGCGGGACTATCTGGACGAGCATGGATTCGTCCTGACCGACCCGCCCATCCTCACCCCGGCAGCCTGCGAAGGCACCAGCACCCTTTTCCCCGTGGATTACTTCGGCGACGAAGCGTACCTCACGCAGAGTGGCCAGCTTTACATCGAAAGCACCGCCATGGCGCTCGGCAAGGTTTATTCCTTCGGGCCCACGTTTCGCGCCGAGAAGTCGAAAACCCGGCGCCACCTGACCGAGTTCTGGATGGTGGAACCGGAAATGGCCTACGCCAACCTGGACGACCTGATGGTGCTGGCAGAGGAGTTTCTCAGTTTCCTGGTGGAGCGTGTTCTGAGCAAGCGAGCGCTGGATCTGAAGGTGATTGGACGGGACATTGCCAAGCTGGAAGCAGTGAAGCCGCCGTTTCCTCGGGTGAGTTACGACGAGGCGGTCGGCATGCTGCACGAGGCGTTTGCTGCCGGCAAGCTCGAGTCAAAGTTCCAATACAGCAATGACTTTGGATCACCCGACGAGACCTATCTCTCCTCGCAGTTCGACCGTCCGGTCATGGTGCATCGCTATCCGGCCGCGGTGAAGGCGTTCTATATGGAGCCTGACCCACAGAATCCCAGCCTGGCATTGTGCGTCGACGTGCTGGCGCCAGAAGGGTACGGAGAAGTGATCGGCGGCTCACAGCGCGTCGCTTCCTACGAGCTTTTGAAGAAGAGGGTTGAGGAGCACCAACTGCCGCTCGAAGCCTTCTCCTGGTATCTGGATCTGCGGCGCTTCGGTTCGGTTCCCCACGCCGGCTTTGGCATGGGCATCGAGCGCGCGGTCGCCTGGATCTGCGGGCTGGAACACGTACGAGAGACGATTCCGTTCGCGCGTATGCTCAACCGGATTTACCCCTAGGCCAATGTCCAATGAGCGGAATTCGGATACATCCCCGCACGGCGGCGTGCAGTCGCTGCCACCACGGCAGATCCGCATCCTGGGAGTTCCTCTCGATCTGGGACAATCACGCCGCGGAGTCGACATGGGACCTTCGGCGGTCCGGGTGGCGGGACTGGAAGCTCGCCTGGAGGCTCTTGGGCACGTCGTGACCGACGGGGGAAATGTAGCCGTCGCCATTGCTGAGACCCGGAATGCAGGCGATGCCAACGCGAAATACATCCATGAGATCCGCGAGACCTGCGACCGGGTGGCGGGGATGGTGCTGCAGGCGCTGGAGGAGGGCGTCACCCCGCTGATCCTGGGTGGCGATCACTCCGTGGCCGCTGGCTCGGTTTCGGGGTTAGCCGAGTTCTACCGGCGCCGGAGCCAAAAGGTTGGGTTGTTGTGGATCGACGCTCACTCCGACATCAACACCCCGGCAACGTCACCCAGCGGCAATGTGCATGGCATGCCGTTGGCTGCGCTGCTGGGGCTGGGACCCGATGAGCTGGCGAACATCTTCGGCTGGCGACCAAAGATCGATCCACAGAATACGGTGCTGATTGGCGTGCGCGATATCGATCTCACGGAGAAGGAGAACATCCGCCGTGCCGGTATCACCGAGGTTTATACCATGCGGGATATCGATGAGCGGGGCATGCGCACGGTGATGGAAGAGGCGCTGCGTATCGCCGGCCGCGACACCGCGGGTTACCACGTCTCGCTGGACATGGACTGGATCGATCCTGAAGATGCGCCGGGCGTGGGCACACCCGTGCGCGGCGGCGCCACCTACCGCGAAGCGCACCTCGCGATGGAGATCCTGGCCGACCACGGCCGCCTGCTGAGCTTTGAGGTGGTCGAAGTCAACCCGGTGATTGACGAGCACAACCGAACCGCCGACCTGGCGGTGGAATTAATCTGCTCCGCTTTTGGCAAAAAGATCCTCTAGCTGCGTCGTACAACCTGGCCGCGGAGCAGAACGTCTAGGTAGCCATGGAAATTGAGCTCAATAAACTAGTAGGTCGCCGGGTGATCGTCATGGGGCCGCGCTTTCTCGAGAGTGAAAAACCGCAGAGCGTGAAGTTGCTGGCCGTGGAAACAGCCGGAATCTGGATCGAAAGCCAGGAAGCAGTAGAGAAACTGATTACCAGTTTGCAGAGAAAGCCTTCTTCGGAAGGTTTGGCGTTTTTCATCCCCTTCGCCCAGATTACGAGCATTGTTGCGGGTGTCGACTCCGGCGGCCCGGAGTCGTGATCACCAACACATGCCGGGGCCGGCAGACCTCTCCAGCAGGTAGGCGGGATTGAGCAAGCCGGTCGGCGGGTAGATCTCATCGTGCGTGTAGCAGAAGCCTAGTTTCCTCAGCAGGTGCTCAGAGGCAGCATTCTCCGGATGATGTCCGGCGAAGAGGCTCTCGACCTCAAGAGTGTTGAACGCGTAGCTGATGACGGCGCGCGCCGCTTCTTCTGCCAGACCTCGACCCCAATACTGCGGTCGCAGATGAAAGCCCAGTTCCAGAACACCCGCGCGATAGGGCCGCAATCCAGTACAACCGACGAGTTCCTCATCTTCACGCAAAAACACCGGCCAATATTGGACCTTGCTGGCGATCATCAATTCGATCTCGCGGCTTAGCCGTAGACGCACTTCTTCGCTGGTGAACGGGCCGCCGATAGACGCAGTCACGCTGGGATCTCCCCAGAGTGACATCGCTAGCCCCTCGTCACGTTGACTCCAATGAGAAAAGCAAAGGCGCTCTGTGGTCAGGAAATACGTGCGCGTCATGGTTTCGTGTTCTCCGCGATATGCCGGAAGCGCTCGACGATGGGGCGCCCATCTCCCGCCGGCCAGGCTAGCTCGATATTGCTGACCGTCCGGGCGCCACGGAGCGGAAGACACACCACCTCCGCGGTCGCAATCCGCCGAACACACGCTGGCGCGATCGATACCCCGAGGCCGGCCCCGATCAATTGCAGGATGGTCAGCCAATGAGAAGCCTCCTGCACCACTTGCGGACGAAAGCCATACTCCTCGCACAGTGTGAGCGGTTTCTCATAGGCTCGCGCTCCCGCACTGCGCGGGTAGTAAATAAACGGTTCGCCGCGCAAAGCTGCCGGAGAGATGCTCTTCTGCTTAGCGCAGGCGTGGCTCGCCGGCAGCACCGCGACAAAGGGTTCGGAAAGTATGGTGGTTACGTTTATACCCGCCACCGGGTCGCCATCCCGCAGAATTCCGGCATCAAGAGTGCCGTTTTCCAGGCCCTCCATCACCAGCGAAGTGAACGACTCGTGCAAGTGCAGCCTCACCCGTGGATAGGCCTCGCGATACGTCCGGAAGATTGCCGGCAGCGTGGACAGGACAGCCGACCCGATAAACCCGATGTGCAGCGAGCCCACGTCTCCGCGGGCGATGCTGCGCGTTTCATCGAGATCGCGCTGCACATTGCGGAGGGTGCGGCGGGCGCGCTGCAGAAACGCCTCGCCGGCATCGGTAAGCCGCACAGATCGTGAGGTGCGGATGAACAACGGATAGCCCAGCAACTCCTCCAGCTTGCGGATTTGTTGCGATAGCGGCGGCTGGGCTAAATGAAGGCGCTCTGCGGCCCGCCCAAAGTGGAGCTCTTCCGCGACGGCGACGAAATAGCGCAGGTGCCGCAACTCAATATCACGATCCATATGCTGTAGATCTTAATATGGACGAACAAGATATTGGACGTTATGCATAGGAATGGGCAGACTGCTGCTAGGGAGTTCCGCGATGACGGTGCATACAGAAGAAATGATCGAGATTCGATCTCTCCATGCAGGGGACGATACAACGGCATTCAGAACGTTGAACGAAGAATGGATCACGCGCTTCTTCACGCTGGAAGCTGCGGATCGCGAGACCCTGGGCGACCCGGAAACCAAGATCCTGAAAAAGGGCGGCCATATCTTCATGGTCTACGCCGGCCAACAGGCAGTGGGCTGTGTCGCCTTGATCCCCATGGGTAATGGCGTCTTCGAGCTCTCGAAGATGGCGGTCGCGCCCGAAATGCGGGGAAAGGGAATTGGCCGCAAGCTGCTGGAATACGCAGTGGAGCAAGCCAAGTCCATCGGGGCAAAGTCGTTGTTTCTGGGAAGCAATGCAAAGCTGGCAAACGCGGTCCACCTGTACGAATCCATCGGTTTTCGCCACGTGCCGCCAGAGAGAATCCCCAGGATGGAATACTCGCGCGCTAACGTCTTTATGGAGATGCCCCTTTAATGGACAATAGGAAACAGCTATGCGAAAACCTCTGCTCGCGCTGGCCGTTTCCGCCTTCGGCATCGGCACCTCGGAATTCATCATCATGGGGTTGCTGCCGGACCTTGCCCATAGCTTTCGGGTAAGTATTCCGAAGACCGGGATCCTGGTTTCAGGCTATGCGCTGAGCGTCACCCTGGGTTCGCCGCTGGTCGCGCTGGCCCTATCTCACATGGATCGGAAACGTGCCCTGCTCATCCTGATGGGGATGTTCACTGCGGGCAACGCTTTGTGCGCACTGGCCCCGAGCTTTCTGCTATTGCTGGGCGCACGCATTCTCACTGCCCTTTCGCACGGGGCATTCTTTGGCATCGGCAGCATTGTGGCCTCGAACCTGGTGCCGCGATCGGAACGGGCGCAGGCCATCGCGCTCATGTTTGCCGGGTTAACGTTAGCCAATGTGCTGGGCGTGCCCGCGGGGACTGCGTTGGGCCAGGCCTTCGGGTGGCGCTTCGCCTTCTGGGCACTGGTGCCGATTGGCTTGATCGCGGGTGTGGGCCTGTTGCGGCTGGTGCCCGCGCAGCCGCCGCAGAAGATGCACCTCAAACACGAGTTTCACGCCGTATTGCGACCCCAGGTTCAGTTGGTGCTGGCGATGAGTACGCTCTCGTCGGTTGCCATGTTCTGCGTCCTCACCTATATCGCGCCGATCCTGGAGCAGGTGACGCATCTCTCACCCACCGCGGTGACACGGGTGTTGGTGTTCTTCGGCGTGGGCATTACGCTCGGGAACCTGATCGGCGGCCGGCTTGCGGACTGGAAACAGTTGCCGGTGATCCTGGGCGGTATGGTGTGCCTGATTTTGATTTTCCTGGCCATGCCATTCCTCGAAGGAAGACTCATCCCGGCCGTGGCCACGGTGTTCGTTTGGGGTTGCGTCCACTTTGCGGCGGGGTCTCCGCTGCAGGCGCGGATCGTCGACCAGGCGAAAGGTGCGCCCAACCTGGCATCCACTCTGAACCAGGGCGCATTCAATCTGGGGAATGCCCTTGGCGCAAGCCTGGGCGGCATCATGCTGACCGAAGGAATCGGGTACCGCTATCTCTCGCTGGGGAGTGCCGCCGTGGTGAGCGTTGCTCTACTGGTGGCGCTGGTTGCGTTGCGGGTGGAGCGCAGCGAGAACTCCTCAGCGGAGGAGAGCGAAATGGTTTCCGTGTAAATGCACCAGAAGCGGCAACTTACCTGCCTCGCGGCGGCCCTAAAATCAGAACGGCATGAAGAAGAAACTCCGGGTGGGCATTCTGTTTGGTGGGCGTAGCGGTGAGCATGAAGTCTCCCTGCTTTCTGCCGCCTCTGTTCTCAAGGCGCTCGATCGCACGCGCTACGAGGTGGTTCCGATCGGCATTACGAAGGAGGGCCGCTGGCTGGTCTCGGGAGAGGCCGAGCGCTTGCTCGCGGGCGAGTTTCCTGACTCCAGTACCCTGCGCGCGGGCGATCCGCAACACACCGCCCCGGCTGCTTTGCTGGCAAAGGGCGAAGGCGTGATCGTGCCCCCGGTTCCGGGGGGAGCGCTGGTGCCCTTCGAGCGCCCGGCGGCTTCTCTTTCTCCGGCTCAGGACGTGTTGCAAATGGATGTTGTGTTTCCAGTGCTGCATGGGACGTTCGGCGAGGACGGCACCATGCAGGGGCTGTTTGAGCTGGCCGGCCTGGCGTATGTGGGCTCTGGGGTACTCGGTTCCGCGACCGGCATGGACAAAGAGGTGATGAAGCGCCTTTTCTCGGCGGCTGGGCTGCCGATCACCAGGCACGTCACCTTCCTGCGCCATGACTGGAAGAAGAATCCGCGCAAGGTCGTGGCCAGGGTGGAAGCGGAGTTGAAGTATCCGCTTTTTGTGAAGCCGGCGAACCTCGGTTCCTCGGTGGGGATTAGCAAGGCCCACAACCGCAAGGAGCTGGGGCCGGCCATTGAGATGGCGGCTGGCTTCGACCGCAAGATTGTCGTCGAACAAGGAGTGGGTGGTCGTGGCAACCGCAGCAAGATGGGCAAGGCGCGGGAGTTGGAAGTCGCGGTGCTGGGGAATGATGAGCCAATTGCCTCGGTGGTGGGCGAGATTGTTCCAGGCAAAGAGTTCTACGATTACGAGGCGAAGTACTTGAGTGAGGGTTCGCAAGCCATTATCCCAGCCAAGTTGACGAAGCAGCAAAGCAAACAAGTGCAGGCGATGGCGCTCGATGCCTTTCGTGCCTGTGATTGTGCTGGATTGGCGCGCGTGGATTTTCTGATGGAGGCGGGCGATTCGGGGCGGCTCTATCTGAATGAGATCAACACCATGCCGGGGTTCACTTCGATCAGCATGTATCCCAAGTTGTGGGAAGCATCAGGGATAAAGTATCGCGATCTGATTACACGGCTGATCGAGCTGGCGCTGGAAAGAAAAGCAGAGCAGGAACAGATTTCCTACTCCCGTTGACCGGTAGCCTCAACTTGGGGTGCCCCATATCTCGCTTTCTGTTGGCGAGATGTGAGAAGGAGCGAATGCTCCAGACGAAAACCTGGAATATCCGTGAATTCCCACATCTCGCCAAACAGACGGCGAGATTGGGGCACAGCAAGTCGGGGCTACTGTATGAGGGCGGGATCAGAGTAAACTTTGCGGGAGGAGCGCTCCAGGTTATGACCCTGCTCGATGCACCTACTTACGATCCTGCCAAGTCCCGCAAACGCAAAAATATCCTGATCACCAGCCTCGTGACGGTTCTGGTGCTTGCAGGCTTGCTCTGGTATTTCTGGAATTGGCCGCAGGAGCATCGCGTCAATCAGTTTTTCGCCGCCGTCGAAGCCAAAGACCTGCCAAAGGCATTCAGCATCTGGAACCACGATCCGGACTGGCAGCGACATCCGCAGAAGTACACCCAGTACTCCTACGGCCGCTTTGAAGTGGATTGGGGCCACTCCAGCGACTGGGGCGATATCAAGACGCACAAAATCGTGATGTCAAAAACGGTGGGCTCTGGGGTGGTGGTCGGAGTGGAAGTTAACGGGCAAAGAACACCGGTCTTCCTATGGGTGCAACGCAGCGACAAGACCATCGGTTTCTCGCCGGTACAGCTCTCAACCGACTAGCTTTTCGATGCTCGCCGGCTCCTCAGTCGGAAAACACTTGTGACTGCGGTCGATCTGCCGCAACAAGCCGCTGAGGACTTTGCCCGGGCCAACCTCGACAAAGCGCGTCACGCCTTCGGCAATCAACAACTGCATCGACTCCGTCCAACGCACGGCACCAGTGACCTGGCGAACCAGCGCATGACGAAGCTCGCCTGGCTCACTCACCAGCCGGGCATCCACGTTGACCACGACCGGAGCCTTTGCCGCCGAGAATGGAATCGCATCGAGCACCGGGGCAAGCGCATCCTGGGCGGGCTGCATCAAGCTGCAATGAAAGGGTGCGGATACTGCCAATGCCACAGCACGCTTGGCGCCGCGCTCGGTGGCCAGCGCCATGGCGCGGTTGACCGCAGCCACTGCCCCGGAAACAACAGTCTGCTCCGGAGTGTTCAGGTTCGCCGGCTCGACTGGCTTGCCCACTTCACTTGTGACGTCCTTGCATACTGCGATGACCGCGTCTACAGGCATCCCCAAGATGGCAGCCATCGCACCCTCACCTGCCGGTACCGCCTGCTGCATCAACTGCCCTCGCCGGCGCACGGTCCGCGCTGCATCGGCAAAATCGATGGCACCAGCTGCAACATTGGCTGAGTATTCACCCAGCGAGTGGCCGGCAAAATAATCCGCCTGTACACCGGCTGCGGCCAGAACCCGGAGGGCTGCGACCGATACGGTAAAGATCGCCGGCTGGGTAAACTCCGTCAGCCGCAGCTGTTCTTCCGGCCCCTCGAAGCAGAGCGCTGCCAGGTCGAAACCCAGGGCGTCATTGGCTTCTTCAAAGGTCTGTCGCGCTACCGGAAAAGCCGCGGCGAGCGCGCTGCCCATACCAACACTTTGGGATCCTTGACCGGGGAATAGGAAAGCAGTCTTGCTCATTGCAGGGGTTGGATCGCCTCGGGCGCTGTGTCTCCAGGCTGGCGGCAGGCAAACTCCTGCTCCAGACGCTGGGGAATGCCGGCCAGGGCGAACTCCGCCGTTACCCGGATGCCGTTAAAGATGGCGCGATCGTTGGAAGAGCCATGGTTCACGATGCAGACGCCGCGTAGCCCCAGCAGCGGCGCACCGCCGTATTCGGAATAGTCCAGACGCTTTTTGAAATCATTGAAGGCGGTACGGGAAAGCAGCGCGCCTACCTGTGCCGTGACGGTGGAGTTGAGCGACTGCCGCAACAGGTCCCGAACCAAGCGGGCCAGGCCTTCTGATGTCTTCAATGCGACGTTGCCGACAAACCCGTCACACACCACCACGTCGGCATTGCCGTTGTAAATGTCACGCCCTTCCACATTGCCGATGAAATTAAGAGAGAGTTGCTTGAGCAGCGGGAACGCCTCCCGCGTAAGATCATTGCCCTTGCCCTCTTCTTCTCCAATCGAAAGCAGGCCGACCCGGGGACGGGGAATCTTGAGCACGCTGCGCGCGTACATCTCTCCCATCACGGCAAACTGCTCCAGGTTGTGCGGCTTGCAATCGACATTCGCGCCCACGTCGAGCAGCACGCATGGCGAGCCGGTGGAGGTCGGCAACATGGTGGCGAGCGAAGGACGGTCGACCCCGGGCAATGCGCCCAGGACCATCTTGGCTAAGGCCATGGCCGCGCCTGTGTTGCCGGCGGTAATGAAGCCCGCGACCTTGTTTTCTTTGACCAGGCGGAGACCCACCCGCATGCTGCTGCCCGGCTTCTTGCGGATGGCGGTAGCAGCCTTTTCGTCCATGGTGATCCACTCGTCAGCGGGAACGATCACGATGGGCAGGTCTTCCCCTCGGGTAGCATCCCTGAGGGCGGCACGCAGACGCTCCTCCGGGCCCACCAAGTGGACGCGGATCGGCAACTGCCGGCAGGCGAGGATGGCGCCCTTGATTTCCGGGTCGGGAGCTTTATCCGAACCCATTGCGTCGAGGGCGATGTCCGTCAGCATGTGGGAGGTGTGATCTAGGCTTCTTTTGCTTCGAGAACTTCTCGACCCTTGTACACGCCGCATTTGGGACAGGCCCTATGAGGTAATTTTTTCTCGTGGCAATTGGGGCACTCCGAAACCGTAATTGGAGTGAGCGCGTCGTGCGAACGACGCTTGGCTGTGCGGGCCTTGGAGTGGCGCCGCTTTGGATTAGGCATTGCAAATTCCTTTCAGCGTGCTCGCTGACCGCGATCGCTTGAACTTTACGTTTTCATCCTGCTGCGGAGATCGGCCAGCGCTGTCCACCGCGCATCGGTCTGGCTTGCATCGCAAGAGCAGACTTCGGTATTCCGATTCTGTCCACAACGAGGGCAGAGTCCCTTGCAGTCTTCCTGGCAGAGCGCTCTCGCTGGCAGGGAAAGTAGCACCTGCTCGCGCAATACATCCTCTACCACAAGACGGCCTTGTTCATAGTACCCGATTTCGGTATCGGAGGTCGAGATGGAGTGCTCCGAGGCGTCTGCGTCGACACCGGCCGGGCGGAACAGCAGGTCAAAGTGCTCGTCCAACCGTTGAGCCACGGGATCCAGGCAACGAGCGCAGGGCATTTCGAAATTAGCGTGGTAGCCGGCGCGCAAACGTATGTCTTCAATGACGTTATGGCCACCGTGATGCTCAGTGATGAGATCCGCGCGGCCGCTCACTGGCATGTCATCCAACTGGCGAATACCGGAACCGTAGTCGATGGCTCCGGGCGCGACCGTCTCGCTGAACTCCAGCGGCTGCCGCTCCAGGTCGAGCACTGTGATCAGTATGGCCATGGCATTCTCAGAAACGATAATAGACGCTCAGGGTCGGTTCCAGCGTATTGCGCAGGGTATGAGTATCCAGCGAAAACTGGTGGAAATCCGGAGTTTTATATTTCAAGCCGCGCAGCCCGCCGCGCACTCCGATCCGCCGGAAGACCGGGAGGCTTAGACCGAGCGAATAGGTGAACTCCGGCAGCAATTGCGTGCCCAGGGTTTTGGGCAGGATCCCATTCACATCGATGACTGACCCGGCAATCGGAGAAAAGACGATGATGCCGCCGCCAACCGTGACGTACGGCTGGACGCCGTAGACCGGAGGGGCTTCCAGCAGGTAGGAAATGCTGAAATCGGTGACATTGTCATTCACCTTGACCAGGCCCTTGTTGTACGCCTCGTAGAACTTAGTGAAACCCAGGTCGGCGGAATATCCCAACCAGGGACGGTAGGGCTGGCGAAAGCTGACCACGCCTCCGCCCGAAGATGTCGTGTCTTCGCGAATGAAGTTGCCGTTGGACGCGCCCGTCACCTGGTAAAAGGCGCCGGCCCCAATGTCGAAGCGCTCTTTCGTTACGGGCGCTGTCTGCATCGGTTGAGTGGTTTGTGCATGACAGGAGACGGCCAGAGCCACGGCTACCAGGAATGCGCTGAGGAGGTGTGGATATCGCCGGCGCGACGCCAGCCAGGGAAATTGCAACGGCTTTTTCAAACGGACACTCTCTGCATGGTTGAGTCTTCTCTCACTATATATCGTAGAGCCGCCGCCAATCGGGGCCGGCAAAGAGGCGAATGCCGGCTACCCCCGCAGCGCCCGCCGCCACGCAGGCGGGGGCATTGGCGGTGGTGACGCCGCCCAGAGCAAAAACCGGGATCTCCCGCGCCGCGACGCAGGCCAAGTGCAACGCGTCCAAACCCTGCGGAGTGGCGGATTGCTTTTCGAACACCGGGGAAAAAAGCAGCAGATCGACCTGCTCCGCAACCGCCACCTGGACGTCTTCCAGACTGTGGCACGGCATGCTGATGAGGGCATTTGGAGATTGCCGGCGTACCGCACGCGCTGCCCCTCGCGTGGGCTTGCCGGCGAGATGAACGCCATCCCCCAACCCGGGCACAACCAATGCCGGCGAGGAGAGGTTGATCAGGAGCTTTGAGCGCCTGCGTGCGATGCGCGCTCGTGTCTCATGGGCGAGCGCCCGCAGCTCGGCGGGTTGCAGATCCTTTTCCCGCAGTTGGATGAAGTCGACACCAGCTGCGGCCCAGCTTTCCACCAGATCGAGCAACGGAATCGGAGCGGTGAGACGACGATCAGTGATCGCGCATAACTGCATAAAAAACCATATACCCGTCGCAGCGAGCGTTCGAAGATGGAGCAGGCGTTTCCATCGACAATAGGAAATTAATCCTTTCCCGGCGTTCTTCCGGTAACCTTCCAGTACGGCATGATTACCTACGACGTACTCATCATTGGTTCTGGCCCGGCGGGGCAGCGCGCTGCCATCTATGCCAATAAGCTGGGCAAGCGGGCCGCAGTGGTGGAGCGGATGCGAACTGTGGGTGGGGTGTGCATCAACACCGGCACCATCCCCAGCAAGACCATGCGGGAAGCGGTTCTTCACCTATCGGGCTACAACTACCGCTCGATCTACGGTATGAATTATCGTGTTAAGGAAAAGATCACGATGGCGGATCTCGCCTTCCGCGTGCAACACGTGATCAAGACCGAAATCGATGTCACCGAAGCGCAGCTTTCACGTAACGGAATCGATGTGCTCGCTGGAATCGCCAGCTTTGAAGACACTACCCATGTGAAGGTTACCAACGAGGGTGGCACCCAGATTTACGAGGCGAAGAACATCATCATCGCCACCGGCACCAAGCCGGCCGATTCGCCCAAGGTTCCGACCAACGGCCGCACCATCGTCAATAGCGACCAGATCCTGGACCTGCCCAGTCTGCCCAAGTCGCTGATCGTGGTGGGCGGCGGCGTGATTGGAGTCGAGTACACGTGCATGTTCGCCGCACTCGGCGTGCGCGTCACCCTGATCGAAAAGCGCCCCAAGCTGCTTGAGTTTGCCGACCAGGAAATCGTCGAAGCGCTGAGCTACCACCTGCGCGATAGCCGCGTGACCATGCGCCTGCACGAAGAGGTGGAAAGCGTGGAAGAGATGGCGGATTGCAGCGTCGTGGCCAACCTGGAAAGCAAAAAGCGGATCTCTGGTGGCGCATTGCTGTATGCCGTCGGCCGCAGCGGCAATGTGGCGGAGCTCAACCTGGGAGCGGTGGGCATCGAGGCAGATAATCGCGGCCGCATTCCGGTAGACAAGGACTTTCGCACCAAAGTGCCTACGATCTTCGCTGTGGGCGATGTAATCGGATTTCCCAGCCTCGCCTCGGTCTCGATGGAGCAGGGACGTATTGCGGTGGCGCGGGCCTTCGGCAACGAGAACCTGGTGTCGAACCCCAGCTATTACCCGTATGGGATTTATACGATCCCGGAGATTTCATTTATCGGGAAGACTGAAGAACAGTTGACCGATGAAGATGTTCCTTACGAAGTAGGCGTCGCCTACTACCGCGAGATCGCGCGCGGACAGATTCGAGGCGATACGACGGGACGGCTGAAGATCGTCTTCCACCGCGAAACGCGGCACCTGTTAGGCGTGCACATCATCGGCGAAGGCGCGAGCGAACTCTTGCACATCGGCCAGGCGGTGATGTCGCTGGGTGGCACACTGGACTACTTCATTGATACGGTGTTCAATTACCCCACGCTTGCCGAATGCTATAAGGCTGCAGCCTTCAATGGCATCAATCGGCTGGCCCGGGCGGCGGACTAGGGAAAGCAGATGAGTCGAGCAATTGGTGTTGTCGTTTCCTCGAGGATTGTCGCGGGGCTCATGGAAGACCACAAGCTCGTGGGAGAGCTACGCCCTTATCCGGAAAACCCGGACGACCACGAGGCGCTGCTGGAACATCCCTTCGAAAGTCTTACTCACCTGATTTGCGACCAGATCCTGGCGCTGCACGCGGAAGGCGAGATTGAAGCCATTGGTGTGGCCTTACCGGGGATTATCCGCAACGGGATTGTCGAGGACTCGCCCAACCTGGCGCAGTTGAAGGGCGCCAACATTGCCGAGGCACTCACCACCATTTTTCAGGCGAAGGGGATCAACGCTCCCGTCAAGACGATGAATGACGCTGACGCAGTGGCATGTGGCCTTGCCGCGTCGCGAGGACGCCTGGATCGCTTTGTGCGCGTCTGGACCATTGGCAACGGGATTGGATTTGGGCGCTATCCCTACACCGAGGGGGTGTGGGAGGGCGGCCACATGGTAGTGACACTTGACCCTAAGGAGACGTATTGCGGCTGCGGTGGTCGCGGTCATCTGGAAGGCATCATGGGATATCGCGCCATGCGCCTGCGTTTCCTCGACATGGAGCCGGAGGAAGTGTTCGCTGCGGCCAAGAAGGGAGATGCCAGGTGCATGGACTTCGTGCGCCTTTGGCATCGTGGCCTGGGCGCGGCTTGCGCCACCTCGATCCACCTAGCGGGCCCTGGGCGTTTCTATTTCACCGGCATCAACGTGCGCTTTCTGGATCTTAATCTGCTCAAGGAGTACTTGTGGCAGATGGTCAAGATGAGCCCGTTGCAGAGCTACGCGCTGGAAGTTGTGCCTGAGAACAGCGAGCATGCGGTCATTGGAGCGGCGGCTTCCGCGCTGCTTGCGCCCACCCCGTAGCTATGAGTAGCTGCGCTGGTAAATTCGCGACATGCGGTCGTGCCAACCCAGGCGGTCGGGATCGAAGCAGGCCCAGATAAAACCGAGGCCCAGCGGCGCCGCCGCCAGCAACAGGAAGAACACACGCCTGCACATGGCCTCGCGGGAGGGATTCTCGTCCTCAAAGGTGCATAGCGCAATCTTCGCGTAACGCATCCCGGGAGTTCCGTCGGCGAACTTGAAGAAAAGATACTGGTAGAGCACAAAGAAGCCGACCAGGGCCAAGGCTGCGCCGATCATCGCCGGCCTGCCGGTCGGCGGATGTGCGGTACAGGCAACAAACACCAGTACGAAAAGAGCAAAAGCGGCGACGACCAATGCCAGGTCAAAGACCCCGGCCATGATGCGGTCCTCGAGAAAAGCCGTTTTCAACGGGAGCTCCTGGGCCTTTGGCTCGGGCTGAGAGACCACGGCTGCATCGAGCCGGATCGGCAAAAAGTCCGTCGCTGCGGCACCGATCTTCATCGCCTTTGAAATGGCCTCCGGCGCTACCTCGAAAATCTTCAGCTGATCTTTTTCCGCTCGCAATGGACCCTCCGCCAGCCGCGGACGGGCCTTGCGGGCCGCCACCAGCTCACGGGGATATTCCACGAGGTTCACCGCAAGTGGTTCCACCACCAGATCTTCCTCGGGTTCCGCGACTACAGGTTCCTCATCGGCAACAACCGCGGCGGCGTGAGGCTCTACCGTGCCGCTCGTCCATTGTGTCTCCGGTGCTTCTGTTTCCGGCTCTGGTTCCAGCACGATGTGGGGTAGCGGCAACTCCGCAGCAGGGACCACTTCTGCCCTGGCACGAAAGTTGTTGGTCAACACTTCACTGTACGAAGGGGCATTGGCGTAGCGCTGGGCTACCTTGGCGGCGAGCCGGGAGGCACGAGTCGGCGCTTTGCCTTCCCCTTGCTCCATGCCCGGCAACGGTACCTGTTCCCCCTGGATGCGTAAGCGGCGCGAACGCGTGGCGGCCAAACGTTCGTTCAGTTCCTGTTTCCAGGCTGGCACAACCTCCGTGCCGGTATTCTCTCCGACGTTTGACGTAGACGGAATCAATGCTGTTCTCCTCTGCAATGGTGCATGTTTCGCGGCCCCTTGGAACAATGTGAGGTAGAGGACACACGCGTGATCGCGCGGACCCCAGACAGGCGACAGTGCGGAGGCAGAAACACGCTATCTGCTTCATTGGCGAAGGCAATGAAGGCGAGAGAACGAGCCTGATATGACCAGAGCGGCCAATTCGTCACAACCGTTGAGTCGGAGGCATTTGCTATCCTAACCTCGCCCCTGGTAATGAGAGTCAGCACCTTTTTGTTTATCACAGCGTTAATGCTGTGTCATCCGCTGGTTTTGCCGCAGACGTTGACCAGGCAGTTTCCCTCGACCGACCCCGGGACCCCTGCTACTGGTACAGCGCAGCCCAGCCTCGCGACGGGTAGCACCGATCTACCCGACGCGCCAAACTACCCCATCGCCCAGGTCGTGCCTGCACCGCCTTCCGGCGTCCCGGTGCGCTTTGAATACAAGCAGCTGGAAAAGCACGGCAGTGTCTATACCCTGACCGGCGCCGTCCGCATCGATTACAAGAATTACATCCTCATGGCAGATAGGGTTTCCTTTGACCAGGAGACCAGCGACGCCGAGGCCGATGGCCATGTGAGACTGGAAGGGAAACGCAATAGCGAGCTGATCCTCGCTGACCACGGCAAGCTGAACTTTGATTTGGAGACCGGCCGTTTCGACAACGTAACCGGCAGCGTCGGACGCCAACCCTCCGCGAGCAAGCGCAAGTCGCTGTACACAACTTCAAATCCATTTCTATTTACCGGCCGCTATCTCATTAAAGAAGGGCCGGAACGCTACCGGGTGATCCAGGGGACGATGACTTCATGCCTACTGCCGGATCCGGACTGGCGGATTCATGCGGCGCTGATCCGGGTGAACTATGGGCAGGCGCGCGCGGAGAACAGCTACTTCACGCTGCTCGGGGTACCCATCCTGTACCTGCCGTACGTGACCCACCCGGTCAGCACGGAAGCCCGGCAAACCGGTTTACTCATTCCCAGCTTTAGTACCTCTACGATCAAGGGAACGGTCGTCGGCGATTCCTTTTACCTGGTGCTGAACCGCACCATGGACGTCACTTTTGGCACCCAATACTTCTCGAAACGCGGTTGGGCGCCGAGCGCCAACTTCCGCTATCACGGTCGCGGAGAGGATTTCGCCTCCGCGCGCTTTTCCGCTTTGTTCGACCGCGGGCTGGCTCCTGACTACATTAACCAGGGTGGTCAGGACATCCTGTTTAGCGGCCGGCGCGACTTTGACCTGGAAGAACAGAACCGCGCCGTGGCTACCGGGGAATACCTCAGCTCGTACGTCTATCGCGAGCAGTTCGCCGAATCCTTCGCACTGGCCATCGCCTCGCAGGTGACCTCTTCCGCATTCGTTACGCACAACGAACAGGGAGTTTCGGCCAGCATCCGCGCCGATCGCTATCAAAATTTCCAGGCCAGCACGCTGGTCGGGAACGCCTACGTGACCCCGCAGATCCGCATCTTGCACCTGCCCACGCTCGACGGAGACACCGTCGAGAGGCCGCTGGGGACTACACCTGTGCATTGGAGCTTCGATGGTTCGGCCGGCGGAGTCACGCGCAGCGAGCCGGGTTTTGCGACGGGTGTGTTGGGACGCTTCGATCTCTATCCCCACCTCTCGCTGCCGCTTCATCTGGACGGCTGGACGCTGCGGCCAGAGTTGGGCGCGAGAGAGACCTACTACACGCAAAGCCAGATCTCCACCAGCACTACCCCGCTTCTGGGCAACGGCAGCGTCAATCGTTCCGACCTGGAGGCCAGTTTCGAACTCCGGCCGCCGGCGCTGATTCGAGACTTCAGGGCTCCGGTTCTGGAGCGGCTGTTCGGCGGCGACCTGCGCCACACCATTGAGCCCGAGTTGCACTATCGCTTTGTGGGTGGGATTAACAATTTTTCTTCGATTCCTAAGTTCGACACAATCGACGTCGTCAGCAATACGAACGAAATGGAATACTCCATAACCCAGAGGCTTTTGTTCAAGCACCTGCACCCCAAACCCTGCACCACCGTTCCCCTGCCTGAACCGGCCAACGGGATTATCTACGTACCGTGGGCTTACACCGAGTGCGGCGCGGACACGAGTGCGTGGATTACCTGGAGATTGGCAGCCAAGTATTTCTTCGACCCGTACTTTGGGGGGGCGGCTGCTCCCTTGCGGCGCAATGTACTCGCGTCGACGCTTGACCTCACCGGCGTTTCTTTTCTCAACGGTCCGCGCAATACCTCACCAGTGATTTCGCGATTCAAGATGCGAACCAGTGCTCACACGGACCTGGAGTGGGATGCCGACTACGACTTCAAAAGCAGACGCATGGATGCGAGCAATATCTTCGCCGACTATCGCCGGGAGAATGTCTTTACCAGCGTTGGGTATTCCACGTTGCAGGCGCTGAATGCCAATTTCAGTACCAACCTCGGCACCCAGGTGACCAAATACAACCTGGTCCGTCTACTGCTAGGGTACGGCGCCCAGACCAAGCGTGGCTTCAGCATCGCCGGGAATGCCGGCTATGACCTTACCCAGAACGCACTACTCTACGGCGGCGTCGAGACCTCCTACAATCTGGATTGTTGCGGCCTGGTTGTCGAGTGGCGCCGCCGGGCGCTGGGCTCGGTGCCCAACGAAAATCAATACAGTTTCAACTTCACCCTCGCCGGTGTGGGCGCGGCTGGAACTCTCACCCACGCGGAGCGCATTTTCTAGAGAAGTGCTCTAATAAACACATGGTATGGAAAGGTGGTTTTCTTGTTTGGACGCCGTACCCTGATTTGGTGCCTGCTGGTCTCCCTCTCCGCAGGCTGCAAGGCTCAGACTCCCTCCAGTAGCGTTTCCCCCGTTCCCACTTCTCAGCTCAACCGGAGAATTGAGGTACTGGTGCGCTCTCAGTTTGATGTGCCGCCAAATGTCGAGCTCACCATCGGCGCTACCAGCAAGAGTGACTTTCCTGGATATCAAAACCTGCCCATCACGTTTGCCAGCCATGGCAAACAGTCGGTGGTAAATTTTCTTCTCTCCGCCGACGGCAACACTGTGGCGCGGCTGGAGAAGTTCGACATCAGCCACAACCCTGCGGACACGCTCACCATTCAAAACCGCCCGGTGCGCGGAGCGGGGGACGCCAAGGTCACCATCGTGAATTTCGATGACCTGGAATGTCCGTATTGTGCGCGCATGCATGCCCAGCTCTTCCCCGCAACCCTCGATCACTACAAGGGGCTGGTGAGGTTTATTTACAAGGATTACCCACTCGTCGAAATCCACCCTTGGGCTATGCACGCCGCCGTTGATTCAGGATGCATCTCGGAGCAGAATGGCGACGCCTACTGGAGATTCGTGGACTATGTACACGAGCACTCTTCGGACGTCGCGGGAACTGGACACGATCCCAAAGAAGCGGCAAAGAATCTGGACAAGATGGCGCATGACGAGGGGGATCGCTCCAGGCTGGATCTAGCCAAGCTGGATGCGTGCATCGCCAAGCAGGACGAGGTCGCGGTCAGGGCTTCGATGAAGCAGGGAGACAGCCTTGGCGTGAATGGCACGCCGACGATGTTTATCAATGGCGAGCGCATTTCCGGTGTGATGCCGGAGGAGCAACTGCACACTGCCATTGACCGGGCTCTGCGCGAGGCTGGGGTGCAGCCTCCGGCCGAGGTGGCGCAAGTTCCGCCACCCAAGAAATAGTGGAGGATTAAGAACGTTGGAATTTTTGACAGAGCACGCGCGCGGCGCCTGTGGTTGGATCAGCATCGCCCTGCTAAGCACTGGCCTGGTGGCCGGTTGTAAGCATACCTATGGGCCGGAGGTCGTGGCCACGGTCAACGGAGAACCGATCCAGGGCGCTGAAGTGGAGAAGTATTATCGCGACAACCTGGGCAACAATAAGGAGCAACCGACGCGCGAACAGGCGGAGGCGACCCGGCTCGGCATCCTGAAGCAGTTGATCGACGATGAGATTCTGCAGCAGGCGGCTAAGAAGATGAACCTGGTGGCTAGCGATGAAGAAGTCGACGCCAAGTTAGCCGAGATGAAGGCGCCCTACACGCAGGAGGAATTTGACAAGCGATTGCAATCCGCAAGCATGTCGCTCGACGACCTGCGGCGGCAGATCCGGCGCTCCCTGACATCAGAAAAGCTCATGAACAAGGAAGTGATCTCGAGAATTAATATCACCGACGCTGATATTTCGAGCTTTTACAACGCCAATAAGGCGCAATTCAACTTCATTGAGCCGAAGTACAATATTGCCGAGATTGTGGTGACCTCACAACCGACCAAGATGCAGCAGGGCGCCAACCTGCAGAACAGCAAGGCAGGCAATGACGCCGAAGCGCGACACAAGATCGACATGCTGCATAACCGGTTGGAAAGTGGCGAAGACTTCGCCACGGTGGCGATGAACTTCTCGGAGAATCCCAACGATGCCAATAACGGCGGCAATATGGGGTTCATTCCGGAGTCGAGCCTGCGTAGCGATCCCACCGTATATGGCGCCATCGGGAGATTACAACCGGGACAGATGACCGATGTCATTCCACTCCTGCAGCCGGGATCAAAATCGCCGGCGGGCTATGCCATCTATAAGCTCTTAGAGAAAGAACCCGCAGGCCAGCGCGAGCTGAACGATCCCCGGGTGCAGCAGGACATTCGCCAGCAACTGCGGGATAGCCGTTCCCAATTGCTGCGTGCGGCTTACTACGAGATGATGCGCGATCAGGCGCACGTCGAGAACCACCTCGCCGAGCAGATCTTCAAGAACGGGGCGCAGTAGATCCCTGAGGTTGGCGGTAGAACAGCAGGTCCCTCCTCTGCGCTACCGCCGGCCCAGGGATCCGCGACTTCTTCCTGCTGTAGCTGCCACAGTTGCAGAAACACGAAGCCCCTGGCCGTGGCCAGGGGCTTCGTTGCTGGATCAGTAAACTACTTGCCGTTTTCCATGGTGATACCGCCGGGTGTCTGCTGGTTCTTCTTCTCTTCGTTCGCCTTACGTGTCGCCATTGTCTTGTCGCGCCACTGGTCGAACATAGCCATATCGGCCTTATGGGCGGCTTCGTCGCCACAGTCCAGATCGGCTTTCCGGCGGTAAAGCAAGCTCAGGTACGACATTGCGTCATCGTAGCCGGGACGCAGATTGACCGCGGTCTGAAGCTCCTTGATGCCTTCATCCACTAAAGGACCGTTCTGCTCGACCAGTTTCTGGCAGGCAGCCTTGTCCTTGATCATGTCGCCGTTGTCCTGCAGACCGAGGCCGTTACGAACTGCGATCGCGTTCCTGTAGGCTACGCGCCAGTCGACCACGCCAATGGTGTAGTGAGCGACCGGATCGTTGGGATCAGCTTCTGTGACCTTCCTCTGCCACTCCTTCGCCTGGTCGGTCTTGCCGGTGTTGAGGTAAACCGCCGCGATGCCCTTCAAGGCGTTGAGGTCCTTGGGATCTTTGGCCAAAACCTGCTGATAAGCGCTTACCGCCAACTGCGCGTTCTTCAGATTCTCAGGAGTGTTGGCATCAGGTACGACCTGCTGAGCGTACGCAGTGGCCAGGTACAGAGGAGCGTTCGCCAGCGTCGGATCAAGCTGTTCCGCCTTCTGGAAGTGGTCAATCGCTTCCTCAAACTTGCCATTCTTGTAAGCCTGAACACCCTTGATCAATTGATCGCGAGCCTGCAGCTTGCTGCACCCGGTAACCATGGTCAGCAGCGACAGGGTAGCGACCGCCAGCACCGGAAAAAATGCGCTTCGCTTCATTCTGGTTCTAATCTCCTTATGATTGCCAGGCTTTACCTGACCTCTTACAAGCTTACGCGGGGGTCTGCAAGTCTGAGGAAAATACTCCGCGCAGTGATTGTAATTGGTTTCGGCCTACTGGCAAGTGCTGCAGACAAAACAAAGCCCGCGGCTGGCAAATTGCAGCCGCGGACCTCTTTTCGATAGCGCTTGCTTTGTGGTCATGGAGCCGGTCGGGCAACCTTTCCTTAGATGCCAGCTCGCCCGAGGAACTGCAGCTTGCTGGGCAACTCATCCCCTTCTCAGATGCAAGGACGAGCTCACCGTGGCCCCACCTGCTACAACAAAATAATTCGCTACTGCCCTGCTTCCACCTTCGGCGTAATGAGGCCGATGTGATCTACGCCGGCGGCATGGCCGATATCGAGCACATCCGCAACCGCAGAGAAGTCGAGAGCCGGATCGCCTTTGACGAACATTACCTTCTCAGCGCGGGTCGCGAAGATGCCTTCCAACTTGTTCAACAGGTCGCCATGGGAAATGTCGAGCTCATTGATCTTGTAGCCGGGCACGCCGCCCCCTGGGCGATGGGTGATCTGGACCACGATGGTGCGATCGTTGTCCTGCTGCTTTTGCGGGTTCTTCGGTGGCTGCGGCACCAGCGCATCGAGACCCTTCGGGGTTACCGGCACAATGACCATAAACACGATCAAAAGGACCAGCAAAACGTCAATCATCGGGGTGACGTTGATGTTGGAATTCAGTCCCCCGCTACCACCTGCTGCCATTCCCATTGCGTTCCTCGTTTCGTCTAAGAAGAAAAAGTGCTCACTGTCCAGCTGGTGGCGCGGCAGGTGCTGCACCGGTTTGATCGTTGCGGCGATCCGTCAACAAACCGACCTGATCCACACCGGCAGTGCGAACGTCATCAATCGCGTCCATGACAGTACCGTACTGTGAACGGGCGTCGGCGCGCATGAAGATCTGCTTTTCGGTCTTGTTCTGCAGAAGATCACCGACTTTGGTGCCGAGATCAGCCATGGATACCTGGTTTTGTCCCAGGTACACCTTGTTGTCTCGGGTAATTGCCACCACGATGGAGTCTTCTTTGTCTGCATCGGGCATAGAGGTTGGGTCGGTCACCTTAGCCAACTCAACGTTGACTTTGTTCTGCAGCATTGGGGTGATGACCATGAAAACGATAAGCAGCACCAGCATCACGTCCACCATGGGCGTAACGTTGATGTCCGAGTTAACTTTGGCGCCTTCGTTTCTTACTGCGATTGCCATTGTCGTTACTCCGTGGGTTGAGCGGCTATAGCGTTTTCAAAGTGAGTGCCCGCCGGCACCGACTGTGAAAACGCTCCAGGCTTGCCCACTTCAAAATGACTGAGAGGCCACCAGGCTGGAACGACTTTTAGATCGTTCCAGCCGGTGCAGGATTCCCGCTGTGGAGTGTCTGGAGTACCCGCCTTAGCGGCGGTGGCTCTGCTTGATGAAGTAGTCGATCAGCTCGCTGGAGGAGTTGTCCATCTCCACGTCGAAGGCTTCTACCTTACCGGTGAAGTAGTTGAAAGTCATAACGGCCGGGATGGCGACGAGCAAGCCGAATGCGGTCGTGACCAGGGCCTCAGAGATACCGCCGGCGACTGCGCCGATACCGGAAGTCTTCTGGGTGGCGATCTGCTGGAAGGCGTTCAAAATACCGACGACGGTACCGAAAAGGCCGATAAACGGCGCGGTGGAACCGATGGTGGCCAGACCGCCCAAGCCCCTCTTCAGCTTGGCGTGAACGATGGCTTCCGAGCGCTCCAGAGCGCGCTTGCTGGATTCAATCTGCTCCTCGGTGATCGCACCGCCACCACCGTAGTTGCGGAACTCCTGCAGGCCAGCCGTGACGACTTCGGCCAGATGGGATTTCTTGTTGCGATCTGCAACCTTCACTGCCTCGTCCAGCTTGCCTTCCTTGAGTGCGCCGGCAACGCGGGGAGCAAACTCCCGTGACTGCTTACGCGCCGCGCTGAAGTAGAGCGCGCGATCAATGATCACAGCCAACGACCAGATGGACATGATGAACAGAACGCCGACCACTGCTTTGGCCGGGACGCCCATGTTGTGCCACAAGTCCATGGGGGAGAAGCCAACGGTCTGTCCGGAGTCCTGGAACAGGAACAAACCGAGAGTTGCCTGATGTGTAAGTTGAGCGAGAATCACTGAATCTTTCCTCCTACGGAATGACTTCGGTTATAGCTCTGAAACAACCAGATGCTAGCACTGGGCAACTTCGATCAGAAATGACCCGAAGTGGCCACGCGGGGGAGTGCCGGCTAACACCTTTGACTTTAGGTGTGCCGGCACACAGGACTAACCACCGAGGTTGAAGACAACGTTGACTGTAGTCTCGACTTCGACGGGATCTCCGTTCAAGAGATAGGGCTTGTAGCGCCAGGAGCGGACGGCGTCCATTGCTGCCTGCTGCAGCATAGGAGGACCGCTGATGACCCGTAGGTTCTGAATAGAACCAGCTTTGGAGATAGTGGCCTGCAACACCACGGTTCCCTGAATGCGGGCTGCCTTGGCAATTGCGGGATACTGAGGTGTCACTTTGTCGAGCAGGTTACCAGCCATCACGCCGGAAGAGATGCTCAGCTTCTTAGGCGGGGCCGCCTTGACGATCGCTGGGCCACTTCCGATCCCGCCCAGGATGCCGCCCATGACGCCACCCGGAGTTCCGCCGCCCATACCTTCCATACCGGAGACGCCGGCCATGGCGGGCGGGGCGGACGATTCCTTAATCTGTTTGATCTCTTTCGGGATCTTGCTGGGCGCTTGCAACTGGTTCTCGATCATCTCGGACTTGATCTTGACCTGAACCGGTGCCTGCGGCGGTGGCGGGGGAGGTGGTGGCGGGGGAGGCGGCGGCGCGACCAGCAGCGTAGCCATCATCTGCGTGGGCAGGGCCTCTGGGTGCAGCAGCGGCCAGATGATCAGCGCAGCTAATATCAGGCCGTTGACAGCGAAGGTGGCAATCGACCAATACTTGCTCTTGGTCTTAAGCTTGCCACCGGACTCCATTAGAGAATCTTCAAACATCGCCTTACCTCGGGTAGTTCGAACTGTACCAACTTAGACACCGAAGGTGGTTCTTTTGATCCCGATGGGTGATTGGCTTGCAGGTCAGGCCTGTGCAATATGTGGAAATCTCTACGGATGGGACTGGGGCGACCTGCTGGTGGCCCATTCAAGCCCGCTGTTGGCTTGAGTGGGGTACTCATAGCAGCCGTGGCACCACCCACTTACGCCAAAGAAGTCTTGAACGGGCCACCCCGAAAGCAACCTTGATTCCCGCCACGCGCGGCTTTAGACCCTTGCGCGTTTTCCGGCCGGTAGCACCGGGGCCTTGCCCTTGCCCTGCTTGCTCCGCCACTCCTGGTAAGCCACCAGCATCGGCGCCGCGACGGCGATCGAGGAGTAGGTACCAATCAGGATGCCGATGACCAGGGCGAAGGAGAAGCCATGCAGGACTTCGCCCCCAAACAGGTACAAGGACAACACAGTAAGGAAGGTCAGCCCGGACGTCAGCACGGTCCGGCTTAGCGTCTGGTTGATGCTGCGGTTCACAACCGTCGTCAACGTTTCCTTGCGCGACATGCGCAGGTTCTCCCGGATACGGTCAAAGACCACGATCGTATCGTTCATGGAGTAGCCGATGAGGGTGAGGATGGCAGCGATGACCGTCAGGGTAATTTCCTGGTTTGTGAGGCTGAACGCGCCCACGGTGATCAGGGTGTCATGGAAGACGGCGACAACCGCCGCTACGCCGTAAATCAGCTCGAAGCGGAACCATAGGTACACCAGCATACCCAACAGCGAATAGAGCGTTGCCAGCAAAGCCTGCCGGCGCAGCAACGCGCCAACCTGGGGTCCGATAATCTCGGCGGCGAAGACGTGGAAACCTGAGAGATAGGTACCCTGCTTCAACTGACCTAGGGTAGCGGAATCCACCACCCCGCTCAGTTGATCCACGCTGGTGAACATGCCATTCAGGTCATGATCGCGGTGGTCGAGGATGGCCTGAGCCACCTGTCCAGCCTTAACTGCTCCCACGCTGCCCTGGAGAAGCTGGGTTAACTCGCCGCGATTGCTGTTATCCAGGTCGATCTTGCCCTGATTGGCGCCACCGGTGGGGGAATAGTTCCCGTTCAGTGCCCGGACAATGGTCTCGCGGCCGTTGTCGAGAGCCGCGTCCTGGGTTTCCTTCTGCGCGAGCGAGATAATCACCTGCTGGCCGCTGGTGCCGTATTTCTGGATGCGGGAGTCATGGATGCCGGCGCGGTCGATCGCCTGGCGAATCTTCTCGATATCCGGGGGCTGCTGGAACTGAACATAGACCAGCGTGCCGCCGCGAAAGTCGACGCCCAGGTTGATGTGGTGCCAGAAGAGAATCGATAAAAGTCCCGAGACGCTGAAGACCAGCGAAAAGGCGAGGAAGTACCACTTCTTCCCTAGCCAATCAACGTTGACACCGCGAAACAGTTCCACTTGAAAACTCCGTCTTACCCGATGGAAAGTGCTTCCCCGCGCTGCTTGCGCTTGAGAATCGAGTCGAAAATGTGGCGCGAAACAAAGACCGCCGTAAATAGGTTGGCGAAGAGGCCGAAGCTCAGCGTCACGGCAAATCCCTTGACCGGTCCGGTACCGAAGAGGAACAGGATAGCCGCCGAAACAATGGTGGTGACGTGAGTATCGACGATGGTCACCCAGGCATGAGCAAATCCCTGATCGACCGCCGCGGCGGCAGACTTGCCAGCATGCAACTCCTCCCGGATGCGCTCAAAGATCAGCACGTTGGAATCGACGCCCATGCCTATAGTCAAGATCACGCCGGCGATCCCTGGCAAGGTCAACGTGGAGCCGGTAAATCCCATGAAGCCGAGCAGGATGATCAGGTTGAGCATCAACGCCAGATCCGCGTTGATCCCCGCCCCGTGATAGTAGATGAGCATGAAGATCATGACCGCCAGCATGCCGACCACGGAAGCCATCACACCCTTGCGGATGGAATCGGCACCCAGCGAGGGTCCAACCACGCTCTCCTGCAGGTAATGAATCGAAGCCGGCAAGGCACCGGTACGCAACATCAGCGAGAGGTTCTGCGCCTTGTCCTTGCCCAGGCCGGTAATGCGTCCCTGGTCGCGGATCGCCTGCTGGATATTGGCCGCTTCCTGCACGCGATTCTCGAGCACGATGGCCAGCTGCTTGCCAATGTTGGTGCTGGTGAACTGGTAAAAACGGTCTCCAGCATTGCGGGTGAGGATAAAGGTCGCATCGGGACGACCATTCTCATCCACCGAAGGCTGGGCATCGCGGAAGTCGTCGCCGGCCACGATCGGCACCCGTTGCAGTACGTAGTACTGACCCTGCAACTCGGGCTCTGCCCCTCCGTAAGCCATGACCTCGTTGTCCGGCGGGATCGTCCCTCCGGTGCTTTGCGCCGCGGCTGCCTCGGTGGGAAATGGCCCACCCACGACAAGATGGATCTCCAGGCGGGCGGTCGACTGAATGATGTCGCGCACCCGGCTCAGGTCGTCGACACCGGGCAACTCGACAAGGATCTGGTTAGTCCCCAGGTTGTATTCCTGGATGGTGGGCTCGGCCACGCCCAGATTATCGATGCGGGTGCGAATGGTATCGATCGCCTGCTGCAAGGCGTGCTGCTCGATCGTCTGCACCTCGGTCTGCTTCATGGTGAGGGTCCAGCTGTTGTTTGGGCCGGAGCTCACCGTGTACTGCGCGCCGTAGCGAGTGTCGAGCAAGTTGCGTACGTCGCCGACCTTATCTGCAGGCGTGCCCTGGATCTCGATGATCTGGGGTTGCTTGGAATCTGGCTTGAACACCGAGCGAGCGGGAAAGCCACCTTGCTGCAGGTCAGCCTGAACGCGGCCGACGGCGTTGTCGGTCTCGGCGCCGACAGCTTCATCCACCATCACCTGCAACACCAGGTGGATGCCACCCTTGAGGTCAAGACCTAGATGGATGCGATCGGTCAACGCCGCCTGCCAGGCGGACAGGCCAATGCCCTTCGGGATGCCGAAGATACCAAAGACGAAGACGAGAAGAACGGCAAGAATGAAGAGGGTTTTACGCATGGGAGGGCAAACCGGCTTACTTAGCTTCCTCTTGGTTAGTCGTCACGGAAGCGATCGCGCTCTTGATGACCTCTAACTTGATGTTGTCGGGCGGGACACGCAGCTGGACAGCATCTTCCTTGATGGAAAGAATGGTCCCCCGCATGCCGCCGGTGGTGGTGATGCGGTCCCCGGGCTTGAGATTGGTCAGCATATCCTGCCAAAGCTTTTGCTTCTTCTGGTTGGGCCGCACCAGCATCAGGTAAAAGACGGCAATGATCAGAAGGAAGGGGAGAAAGGTCACCAGCCCAGGTGGGATGACAGGTGCCAGGAACAACGGGGTGAAGGTCAACGTACCATCCTCTTATTTATTATGCAGCTTTTACTAGAGCTTATCTGTCCCAGTTTGTCTACTGGACACGCTCAGGACGCGCACGGACGTACGCCAGCAGCGCTGGAAGAGTATCCGACAAAACAGCATTTCGCACCGACCGCATCGTGTCAAGGTAGAACGCGAGATTATGCAGAGTGTTGAGCACTCCGGCGAGGGGTTCCTGGGCGGCCATCAGGTGGCGCAGGTAGGCTCGGCTGTAGCGGGCGCAGACCATGCAGCCACATTCCGGATCGGGTGGGCCGGCGTCATCGGCAAAGCGACGATTACGGATGTTCAGACGGCCTCCGGAGGTGAATAGCAGACCGTGGCGCGCGGCGCGGGTGGGGATGGTGCAATCCATCATGTCGACCCCCATGGCGGCGTATTCAACAATTTCTTCCGGGTAGCCTACGCCCATGACGTATCTGGGTTTATCGGCCGGCAGCAAAGGTAGGGTGCTTTCGATGATCTCCCGGGTGGAGGCGCGCGGTTCGCCCACGCTGAGGCCGCCGATGGCGTAACCGGGGAAATCCATGGCGACGAGCTGCTCAGCGCATTCGCGGCGCAGGTCGGAGTACATGCCGCCCTGGACGATGCCGAAGAGGGATTGGGTACCGTCGGAGTGCAGCCGGAAGTGGTCCTGGCTCCGTTTCGCCCAGCGCAGTGTAAGTTCGAGCGATTGGCGGGCTCGAGCGCGATCCGCCGGGTACTCGGTGCATTCATCAAAAGCCATGATGATGTCGGCGCCGAGGGCCAGTTGGACGTCCATGGAGTGCTCAGGGGAGAAGAAGTGGGAAGAGCCGTCGAGGTGAGAGCGGAAACGGACGCCTTCTTCGCTGATTTTTCGTAGCTGGTTGAGGCTGAAGACCTGAAAGCCGCCGGAGTCGGTCAGCATGGGCCGGGGCCAGGAGATGAACCGATGAAGACCTCCCAGTTGCCGGACGAGTTCGTGGCCGGGGCGCAGGTAAAGGTGGTAGGTGTTGCCCAGGATGATCTGGGCGTCGAGTTGTTCCAGCAGGTGTTGGGGGATGGCTTTGACGGAGCCGGCGGTGCCGACAGGCATGAACGCCGGGGTTTCCACCAGGCCGTGTGGGAGGGTCATGGTCGCCCGCCTCGCCTGCCCACTGGCAGCTTCTAACTGAAAGACGACGGACACTTGCTGATTCTAGCTGGTTTGCATTGCAAGAACTTGCGGAGCAACAACCGTGGGTGCCCCATATCTCGCCTTCTGTTGGCGAGATGTGGAAAATCCGCAGCGCTGTCCCCGAAACTCTTAATTCGCAAGACCTGTTTATTTCCCACATCTCGCAAAAAGCAGCGAGATATGGGGCACCCGCACTTGTTGCTTCGTAAAGGCTTAGGCCGGTAATTTGTTGACGCCGACAGTCCTGTTTTCTCCCTCATCGGGCAGCTGTGCCAGCAATTCTGCGATGGTTTCGCCGCGCACAGGGTGACGAAGCTCGGGGGCAATTTCCGCCAAGGGCGCCAGCACAAAGCGGCGCTGCGCGAGTGCCGGATGAGGCAGCGTCAAGTCTTCATCCTCAACCACGCGATCCCCCAGCAACAGCAAATCCAGGTCCAGCGTGCGTGGGCCCTTGGGTGTTCCCTGGCTGCGATCACGCCCCATCTCTGCCTCGATCGACAGCAGCCCGCGCAACAGCGGCAGTGGCTCCAAATCAGTCTCCAGCGCAACCACAGCGTTGAGGAAAGCGGGCTGCTCGTGGTAGCCCACCGGCTCCGTCTCGTACAGTGAAGAGCGCGCCACGACCCACCCCAGGCTTGCCAGATGCGCAATCGCCAGGGACAGCGCCTGAGCGCGTTCACCGAGGTTGGAACCGAGTGCAATGTAAGCCAAAGGCATCGAGGAAGCCCTAGCATACAGGCGGTCACGATAGGATGCCGATATGCGCATCGCCTTCTTCGGGGGCACGTTTGACCCGCCGCACCGCGGCCATGTCGCCATCGCCCGCGCCGCTCTCAGCCGGTTGGCGCTGGACCAGGTGCTGATGGCGCCCGTCGCTACCCAGCCCCTCAAGGTGGGTGTCGCAAACTCCAGCTTTGCTGACCGCCTGGCCATGGTCAAACTGGCAGTCGCCGGTATTCCTGGACTCGTGGCTGACGCCATCGATGCGCCTCGTCCCGGAGGACAGCCCAACTACACCTTCGATACCCTGCAGCGCCTGCGGCTCGAGCATCCGGCCGATCAGCTGTTTTGTTTGCTGGGCGCAGACTCCTTCCTCACCCTGAAGCACTGGCACCGGTGCGCCGAACTGCTGCTTTTTTGCGACTTTATCGTGGCCGGCAGGCCGGGATTCTCACTCAAGGAGATTAAAGCGGCGCTCCCCAGGGGAGTCGAGAACACCGGCGAGCAATGCGGTCCCGGCTGCACCCGCTATACCCTGACCGGGTCTGGCGGCCAGCGCACGGAACTCTTCCTGCTGCCCGACCTCGACCAGGACATCTCTGCAACCGAGATCCGGACCGCACTCTCCGAAGGCTCAGAACTGCAAACCGTGCTTGCGCCCGCGGTGGCGGAGTACATTCGTGCGCACGCGCTCTATCGGCCGGAAAGCGCCCGGGATACCATAGAGGCTGCCGAAAGCAAGGAGATTTGACCCAACCGAATGGTAACGACGGAAACGCGCCGCATGGTACTGGCCGCCGCGGAGGCTTGTGAAGACAAAAAGGCTGAAGACACCCGTATTCTCGAACTCGACGCACAGGACGCCGGATTCACCGACTTTTTCCTGATCTCCAGTGGAACCAACGAGCGCCAGACCCAGGCGATCGCCGATGAGATCGAACTACGCCTCAAACGGGATTTCCAAACCTATCCGAATTCCGTCGAGGGACGGCGACAGGGCGAATGGATCCTTCTGGATTATGTCGACTTCGTCGCCCACATTTTTCTCACCGAAAAGCGGGCCTACTACGACATTGAGCGGTTGAGAAAGTCAGCGCGCAGTGTGGACATGGATGAGTTGAAGGCAGTGCTGGTGAAGAAGACCGCGGCCGTGCGCAAGAAGCCGGCAAAGAAAGCTGTTCCTGCCAAAAAAACTGCGGTGAAGAAAGCCGCCGTCAAGAAAACCACGAAAAAAGCGACGAAAGCGCCAAGTTAGCCCCGTCTGCCGCGGATACCCGGCAGACGGTCGTCAGATGCGCATGGGCATGATGACGTAGCGGTACTTGAAGTCATCCGCTGCGTCTTCGGGACGCATCTGGCCTGCGGACTGCGCGTCCTTAAACTCAAGCCGGACTTCCCCACTGGAACCAACCGCCTTGAGAAAATCGATTAGGTAGCTGGAATTAAAGCCCACCATGATGGGATCGAAGCTGTACGGGGTTTCAATGGTGTCTTCCGACTCGCCGGATTCGGTGGACGACGAGGAGATCTTCATCTCGTTCTGCTCCAACCGGATCTTGATGGCCCCGGAACGCTCATCCGCAAACTGCGCCACACGTTGAATAGAACCCATGAGATCTTCGCTGCGGACCACGACAAACTTATTGTTGTCCCGCGGCAGAACCGCTTCGTAATTGGGGAATTGGCCGGTTAACTTCCGCGTGGTCAGCACGCGGTGACCCAGTCGGAAGAACAATGTGTGCTCATCGTCGAAGAAGTCGAGGAACTCGTCGTCGGTATCCGCCAATAACGATTGCAGCTCGGCTAAGGCCTTGCGAGGAATCAGCGTCTTCTTTTCTCCGCTGATGTTCTTGAGCGATTCGCCAGACTTCTCGATGTGCGCCAGCCGATGGCCGTCCGTCGCCACCATCGATAACGACTCCGCTTTCAGAATGAGCAACGCGCCGTTCAACGTGTAGCGCGACTCCTCATTCGAAATAGCGAAGATGGTCTTCGAAATCATGCCCTTGATGGAAAGCGCCGACAGTTGGGTCAGGCCGGTCTCAGGAAACTCTGGCACCTGGGGAAAATTTGCCCGCGCCATGCCGACCATCTTGGTGTTGGAACGGCCGGAGCGAATCTGCACCCAGTGGTTTTCCATCAGCTTGATGGAGATGTCGCCATCGGGAAGCAGCTTGACGTAGTCGAAGAGCTTGCGGGCGGGAATGGTGCACGCCCCCGGCTTCTTCACCTTCGCGGCGCACGAGGTGCGGATGCTCTGGTCCAGATCGGTGGCGGTAATGGTCAACCGATCGGGTTTATCGCCCTCTCCCGGCCCTGCCTCGAGGAGGAAGTTCGAGAGGATCGGAATCGTCGTCTTGCGCTCGACGACGCTCTGGGTAGCACTCAGCTCCCGCAGCAAATCCTGACGGCTGACGGTGATCTCCATCGTGGCTGCTCCCTGTGCGACCGTTCTCTCCTGCTCAACGCCTGCGCTAAGCATGGTGTTTTTCCCCCTTGTCGGTTTGACTCACTCTACACCACCCCGGAGGGGCATGAGAATCGGACATGCATTGATTCTGTGGATTCCGTGGACAATACCACTACTGAAAAGCACAAAAGGAAAATTCTCGTTAGCAGTAGTAACCGTTGTCACAGGAAAAGTGGAAAGCGGGCCGGAAATCATGCGGAGCGCGGGTCCGGCTTGCGTCCCTGTTTTAGAAAACTGGACAGGGCCGGAATGATAATCAGGAAGACGGGCGCAAAACGACGATTCCCGCTCCCCGTTCCCCACCGTCTGCACAGACCGCCCGTGAAGTGCTGTGGAAAGTTGCAACACCAGGTGCAAACTGCGGCCAAAACCAGTATTGGCAAGGGTTTCAGCGGCCCCGGCTTTGCACATTGCATATTCTGCAGTGCAATCCTGGCGGGTCAGTGCGAACCGGTTTCGGGCGCCTTTTCCCACACTTCCTGATGCCGGTCATCGGAGTAAATGAGTCCGGTGATGTGGCCGTCCGCAGCCTTCTCGAAGGTCACCCGCGTGGTGCTGCCGCTGGGGTAGAAAAAACGATTTGGTTGCTCCGGCAGAAGCTCCGTCTGGTCGCCAGTGCGGTTCCGCGACATCAGCCTGGTGCCCTGGCGGAAGACCGTCAGCTGGGTCACTCCGGCGTCAACATACTCACCCTGGTAGGCGTCGTAGACGGCTGGGTCGACGTGAATGGCCGTGGGATGAATGGGAATCATCCTCTTCTCCGAGTAGGGCTGGGTGGTGGCAATGTCGGAGAGGCGGTGGGCGAGGAACCACTGCGGCAGCTGGGGGTCGACGTAGGCCCGGTCCCAGGCGTTGTGATGGTAGTTGGAGTATTCCCAAAAGCGCACATTGCCGCCCGCAGCGGTGAGGGCGGTAAACATAATCTGCGACTGCGCCGGGGAGACGACCGGATCGTCCGACCCATGGAATAGCCAAACCGGGGTGCGGCCGATCGCTTTGACATACTGTGGGACCAGTTCCGGCTGGTGCCACCGGCTCGGGGCATAGGACCAGTAAATGCCGCCACATACGGGGGCTATGGCGGCGAAATGGTTAGGGTAGTTCTTGGCGATCTCCCACACTCCATAGCCGCCCAGCGACATGCCGGTGAGGTACAGACGCTGAGGATCGCCGTGAAACTCTTTCACCTCGGCGCTCAGGGCAGCCATCGCCATGGCCATGATGTCGGGGTCGGTCCAGTGGTGGTGGCTGTAGGGAACCTGCGGCATAACAACCACGAAGGGCCAGCGCTCGTAGTGGGAGCGTAGCGCATTAGGCAAACCTACCTGGGTTTCATCCAGACCATCCGACCCGCGCTCGCCCGAACCGTGCAAAAAGAGAATCACCGGCCACTTCTGCTTGGGCGTCCAGTCCATGGGAAGGTAGACGACGTAGTGGTAGACCGCCCCGTTGATGGTAATGCTGCGGTTTAGGAACCCGGTGTCCTGTTGGCGGGCGTAGGCGCGGGGCGTAGCTAGCGGGACTGCGCCGAGGAGCACACCGAGGAGTAAACAAATAGCCAGCGAAGCCAGGCGGCGCGGCGCGGTGACACAAGACATATACAACTTGAGGATAAACGAGGCGTGGCGCACGGATGGCTGAAAGATAAGGCGTCAACCCATCTTTCAGCCGTTGAGCGTTTCCAGGAGCTTGTTGATGGTGCGGTTCAGGTCCTTGTCGGTGCGGCGTTGCTCATCGATCTTGGCGATGGAGTGCATGACGGTCGTGTGATGCTTGCCGCCAAACTGCCGTCCGATCTCAGGCAGAGACGCCTCGGTCATCTGCTTGGCAAGGTACATGGCAATCTGGCGCGGCACGACCACGGAGCGGGAGTTGTTCTTCTGCTTCAACTCCGCCACACGCATGGCGAAGTTCTCCGATACCGCACGCTGGATGGCCTCAATGGTGATCTTCCGCACCTGGGTATCGATGAATTGTTTGAGGCACAACTGGGTGGTCGGCAGGGTAAGCTCGGCGCCGTTCAGCCGGCACCAGGCCAGCAGGCGCACCAGGGCCCCCTCCAGTTCGCGCACGTTGGTGCGTACGTTGGAAGCGATAAAGAGAGCGATATCCGTGGGCAGCAGAACGTGCTCGCTCTCCGCCTTCTTCTGCAAAATCGCAACCTTGGTTTCAAGGTCCGGCGGCTGGATGTCTGCGATTAGTCCCCACTCGAAGCGGCTGCGCAACCGGTCTTCGATCTCAGGTAGTTCCTTCGGCGGCCGGTCAGAGGCAATCACGATCTGCTTCATGCTCTCGTGCAGCGCATTGAAGGTATGGAAGAACTCTTCCTGGGTGCGCTCTTTTTGCGCGAGGAACTGGATATCGTCGATGAGCAACAGATCGACCGAGCGAAACTTGTCGCGGAAGCTGGTCATCTTGTCATAGCGCAGCGAGTTAATCATTTCGTTGGTGAACTTTTCGCTGGAGACATAGCAGACCGAGCATTGCGGCTGGCGCTTCTTCACCTCGTGACCGATGGCATGCATGAGGTGAGTCTTGCCCATGCCGACACCGCCATAGATGAAGAGCGGGTTGTAAGCCTTGGAGGGACGCTCCGCTACCGCTTCTGAGGCGGCGCGGGCGAACTGATTGCCGTTGCCGATGACAAAGGCCTCGAAGGTATAGCGAGGGTTGAGTTGGGCCGCAGTGGTCCAGTCGAATTTCGCCTGCTGCGGGGCGGCCGGAGGAGGCGGGGTCGAAGTACGATTGGCGGCGCGCTGCGCGCCGGGAGAATGGGAAGGGACGGGAGCGAAGCCGCCATCTTCGCGCACACGGACCGGTGGCGGATCCTCCTGCGGGATGACGAAAGAGACGTCGTCGAAGTCGAGGTGGCAGGTGTCGATCGCTTCCTGGATGAGGTCGCCGTAGCGATCACCGATGTGCTGGAACTCCGGCGTAGGCACACGCACAAAAAGCATGCGGCCATTCACGTGGCTGAAGCGCGTGGGTTTGAGCCACGTGTCAAAAGACTGCCGGTTTACCTTCTTTTCGAGTGCGCCCAGGATCCGTGCCCAGGGGTTGGGTACGGTGGGGGCCGTGGCGACAAAAGACATACGCTTCCTTCATTGGACGCCGCCTGCCTGATCGCTTTCACAAATGCAAAAGAGCCAACCTCGCACCTTACCAGCCGTGCGTGCCGTTGCTGCTCCTCTGATTTAGGAACTGCTTTGGGGGAACCGAGCCCCCTCGCGAAAGTATCCAGATCGAAAGATCAGGTAGTGTGGACGTGCAGAAAATCAATCTTGATCGGAGCCGATACTAGCACAGTTACAAGGTGGCGCAACGGCGTATTCCGGGCAAAAATTTGTTTCTTTCCCGAGTTGCACCACTCGCAGTGAAAGCAGCAGTGAAAGCTGACCCCCCAGCCTCTTCCGGCGCCCCCACGCTTGGCGCTTTGGGCTCAATCCGTTATACTTAAAGCTTGCCTCAAGGCAGATATTCTTTAGTGAGATCAGGAGCGCATTGTTATGCCCAAGCGCACATTTCAACCCAACCGCCGTCATCGGGCGAAGACCCACGGATTTTTGACGCGCATGAAGACCAAGGCCGGAGCAGCGGTGCTTTCCCGCCGCCGTGCCAAGGGTCGTAAGCGCGTTGCCGTGAGTGCCGGCTACCGCGACTAGTCGCATTCCTAAACCCTTCTTTCATTGCGGGCCAGGAACAGATGAGTCTGGTTACACCAAGCGACGGCCGGCTGCGCAAGCATGCTGACTATCAGCGTGTATACCAGCGAAGCCGCAAGCATTTTTCTCCGTCGATGACGTATTTTTTTGCCGAGCGAACGACCAGTCCCGCGGTCGGTCCGCGCGTCGGGCTCACTGCAGGCCGCGTGCTGGGTAAAGCCGTCGAACGCAATCGTATCAAGCGTCGGATGCGGGCCGCGGTACGTGCCAACCTGGCTTTACTCACGCGCAATGTCGATGTGATTCTGCATCCCAGGCGCACCGTGCTGACGACGGAGTTCAGCGGGCTCGAGCGCGAAGTGTCTCGCATCTTCTCGCTGGTAGAGAAGTCGAATGCCTGAGTTCTATCAGCGCTGGATTTCGCCGATGCTGCATTCCATCAGCGGTGTTTCCGGCGCCTGCCGTTTTCACCCCACTTGCTCGGAGTACGCCATGGTCGCAGTCGCGCGCCATGGAGTGCTGCGCGGCATTCCCCTCGCGCTCTGGCGTTTGCTGCGCTGCAATCCATTCAGCCGCGGCGGTATCGATCCAGTTCCGCACAGATGAGCGCCGCCATTTACCATAGAATCGCGGCCACAGGCGCGTTTCGCGCCCCTCGCCGCAAGATCGTTTGATCGACAGGAATTCTCCTTGGCCGAAATACGTAATCCAAATCAGCCGGGTGGCGGTGGGCAAGACTCACGCACACTGCTCATCTTCTCCGTCGTCTTTGTTCTGATCTTCCTCGGACTCCAATACTTTGGGCCGAAGAACAAGACGCAACCGGCGACTCCGGCCAAGCTGGCCTCCTCCTCCGCTCCGGCCTCGGCTCTCACGCCGGGCAGCCCGACTCCCGCAATGACGTCGGCGCCGGCCGCTGCGGCAGGTACAACCACTCCTGCTGTGGTGGCTGCGTCGGAATCTACCACCGTGGTGGAGAACGAGCTCTATCGCATTACCTTTTCCAACCGCGGGGGTCAGGTCACTTCGTGGATCCTGAAAAAATACAAGGACGATGCAGGCAAGCCGCAGGATCTCGTTGGTCCCAAGGCCGCTGCCAAGGTGGGTTATCCGCTGTCGCTTTGGACCTATGACCCCAATCTGCGCAACCAGCTGGCGCAGGCGTTGTATGTGCCGTCGGCCACCGGTGCGATCAATGCTCCCGGTACTGTCTCGTTTAGCTATTCGAATAACGGACTGGATGTGAAGAAGGTCTTCACCTTCGATTCCAGCTATGTCGTGCATGTGGACGTGACCGCCACGGACCACGGCAACCCGCTGACCGCGCTAGTGGCCTGGCCAGGTGGCTTTGGCGACCAGGACACGTTGCCCGATTATGCGCAGTCGCAGTTCGACACCATGCAGAATGGCAAGGACGATCGGCAGGCGGCCAAGAAGATCTCCGGCGGCGGCACCATTCCTGGACCTTTCGAGTGGGCCGGAGTCAGCGACCTCTCCTTTGCGGCGATTTTTCTTCCCGATGTTCCCCAACAGACGCTGCTCGTCGGACTGCATGATGCGCTCGACATACCGCGCAAAGGCAAGCCAGACCAGACGGACCCGGCCTCCGTGTTGGGAGCCGCTATGGGCACAACCTCGGGGAATACTAGCTTGCGGCTATACGCCGGACCCAAGGTGCTGGATGTGCTGGCGTCGGTGAAGGCCAACGTGAACGGCACGCCAACCGGCCCGAACCTTGAAGCGGTGGTGAACTATGGCTACGCCGGCATCATTGCCAAGCCATTGTTCCTGGCGTTGCGGTGGGTGCACGAGCATATCGTCTCCAACTGGGGCTGGGCCATCCTGGTACTGACCCTGGTCATCAACCTGGCGATGCTGCCGACGCGCATCCAGATGATGAGGTCAGCCTTGAAAATGCAGCGCATTCAGCCGGAGATGAATGCCATCAAGGAGAAGTACAAGAAGTACAAGGCGACCGACCCGCGCCGTGCGGACATGAACAAAGAGATGTTCGATCTGCAGAAGCGTGAGGGTGTGAATATGTTTGGCGGCTGCCTGCCGATGCTGGTGCAGTGGCCGTTACTGTTCGCCTTTTATCGCATGCTGTTGAATACGATCGAATTGCGGCAGGCGCCCTGGCTGTGGCTACACAATCTGGCGGCTCCCGATCCGCTCCACATCTTGCCCGTGTTCTTCATTGTGACCATGTTCCTGGTGCAGTATCTGACGCCGTCTCCCGGGATGGATCCTGCGCAGCAGAAGATGATGGCGTTCACCATGCCAGTCTTCTTTGGGTTTATGACATGGAACCTGAGCTCCGGGCTGGCGCTTTACTGGGCCTTTGGTAACGTCATTAACGTGATCCAGCAGGCTATTATGAACCGCACCGGAATTGGTAAGCAGATGCGTGAGGTAGCCGCCAGACGGGCGGCGAAGCGCAGCGGTGGAAGCGGCCGTGCCGTGGCCCGGCGTTAGCCGAATTTCTTTTTTAAGTGCGATACTAAACCGATGCCGATTGCCGACCACGCGGCTGCAGCCCAGAAGATTGCAGCATTTCTCAAAACCCTCACCACCACCGGCGGCCTGCGGTTAAAGTACCGCATCACTGCCGGCGCGGGCGCTGCGGACCCCGACGGTCTGGAAGCTCGCGAAATCTACGTGGAGATGCAGGGTCCAGATGCAGTGCTGCTGACCCAGCGTGGCGGCGAGTTGCTGCGCGCCCTGGAGCATGTCGCCGCCAAGATTGTGCGCCTCGAAGCGGAGGAGCACGACACCATCTCCTTCGACGCCAATTCCTTCAAGGCGCTACGCGCCCGGGAATTGAAGCTGGCTGCGGAGACCGCGGCCGAGCGGGTACGCAGCTCTTCCCAGCCTTACAGTTTTGCCCCCATGAGCTCCCGCGAGCGGCGTATGTTGCATCTTGCGTTTCGTGACTACACCGATCTGGAAACAGAGAGCAGTGGCGAGGGCCTGCGTCGCTTTGTCGTGGTCTACCCCAAGGGCGCAGAGCGGGCGCGACCGCGCACTCCTTCGCTGGAACGCCCTCCGCGCCCTGCCCGGCGTAGCTAAACAAATCCGTGGTTTATCAGAACGAGACCATCGTGGCCGTGGCCACGCCTCCCGGCCGAGGGGGGATTGGCATTGTGCGCCTGTCGGGCCCTGAGGCCCGCGGGATTGCCGAGCCCATGCTGCGGTTGCGCAATCCTTTGGAACACGGCCGGGCGCGCTTCGGAGATTTGCTGGATGTAAACACTCAGGAAAAATTGGATGAGGCGGTGGTGACATTGTTCGTCGCGCCGCATTCGTATACCGGGGAAGATGTGCTGGAAATTGCGGCGCATGGCTCGCCGGTCATTCTGGATACGATGGTGCGCCAGGCGATCCAGGGTGGTGCCCGCCTGGCCGCTCCCGGCGAATTTACCCAGCGGGCATTTTTGAGCGGCCGCATCGATCTCACCCAGGCGGAAGCGGTCAATGATCTGATCTCGGCACAAACGCTTTACCAGGCGCGGGTCGCAGCGCAACAACTGCATGGCTCGCTTTCCTTGCGCGTGAAACCCATGAAGGAAAAGCTGGTCTGGCTGATCGCTTTGCTCGAGGCAGGCATTGATTTCGCCGAAGACGACATCGATGTGCTGCCGGGGCCGGAGATCGTCAGCAGGATTGAGGAAGTTGTCGGCTTACTGCAGCCGGTGGCGGAGAGCTTTGCCCGCGGACGCATTGTGCATGCGGGTTTAATGCTGGCGATTGTGGGCCGGCCGAATGCGGGCAAGTCTTCGCTTTTTAATCGCATCGTGCAGCGTGAGCGCGCAATTGTGACCGCCACCCCGGGGACGACGCGCGACCTGGTGACGGAGCGGGTTTCGCTGGGAGGCATTCCGGTAGAACTGGTCGACACGGCGGGTATGCGCGAAGCCAGCGACGAGGCGGAGCAGATTGGCATTCGCAAATCGCGTGAGGCCTTGGCCGACGCGGACATGGTGCTGCTGGTGATGGATGCTACCGCGGCACCGGAGCAGGAAGAGCTGGAGCTGCTCGCGACCCTCGCTCAACGCCGCGCGCTCGTCGTTGTGAATAAGTGTGACCTGGCGCAACCCTCGCACGCGATGGAACAGGCATTGGGTGGGCTGGGATTGCCGGTCGTGCACACGTCAGCAATCAGCGGCGAAGGTGTGGCAGAGCTGAAGGAAACGATGCTCGCGATGGTCGGCGATCGCACCGTGGAAACGGAGAATGGCATGCTGACCAGCCTCCGCCAATACGAAGCAGTGACTGCGACGTTACAGGGTTTGGCGGCGGCTGGCGCCGCGGTGGGGCAGAATATTCCCCACGAGATGGTGCTGCTTGATTTGTACGGAGCGCTCCGTCATCTCGACTCGCTCACTGGGGAAACGACCACGGACGATATTCTGAACTTGATTTTCTCTACGTTCTGTATCGGAAAATAGCAGATTAGAATCTTGCCCCTCCACGAAGTTTGGGTGCCCCATACCCCGGATTTCCTATGGACCTTCGTGAGTCCAATTAACTTCATGCGGCCTTCCTTGGGGAAGGCCGCACACGCTATTAGCCGCCGGAGTTTCTTGCAGGCAATCGGGTATCTCGCTCGTTTTTCGCGAGATGTGGGTCTACCGCGAAGTACTTCGCCAGGACGACGTGGTCGCGAAAGAGGCGAGGGGTTTGCAGCCGCGGTAGACCACATCTCGCGAAAAACGAGCGAGATATGGGGCACCCAAACTTCGATTGCCTGGGCGTTACAGGGAGCGCCCAGGCGATGAAGATCCTTACCGGGGAGTGTCCAACACGGCCACATCCACTGTGGCGGGGGTCGCGGTTCCCTGCGCGATCTGCAGCCGGCTCTCAGTCTTGGACGGGTGAATCTCAAGGCGGCGGCTGTGGCCGGCGACGGAGATTTCGCCCAGGAAGTAGCGGTTGCCGTAGCGGCGAAACTCCGCTTTACCCATCGCGGCGGGCGCGGCATCGTCCTTCACGGTGACCATGGTTAATGCGGAGTCCGACGCTCCTCTGATAAGGAGGATGTGATCGTTCTCCATGCGCATGGTGTAGACGCCGGGGCTGAAATGATGGCCGCTCGCCGTTTCAAACGCGAAGGGTACATCGATTTTCGCGAACGCCCCTAAATCCTGGGAATGCAGAGCGGGCGAGAGAGGGGCGATGGCCAGAACGGCCGCGAACAGGCTGGTACGAAACTTCGAGATCGAAAGAGTTTTCATGGCGGTGCTCCTTTTTAGTTGGGCGACTCAATCGCCTTCACTTACTAAGGCGGAACCGCCCTGCAAAAAGGGCCACGAATTTCAACTTTATTTTTTCTCTGCTGCCCGCAGCTCCCGAAATAGCCAGATCCTGGCCAGAGCCCAGTCGCGCTTCACCGATCGAGGGGCAATCTCCAGCAGTGCCCCAATCTGCTCGACCGAAAGCCCTCCGAAGTAGCGCAACTCGACTACCCGAGCCTGTCGTGGGTTTTCCTCTTCCAGTTTCTTGAGCGCTTCATCGAGTCGCTCGACCTCATCCAGCTTGTCAGGGGAAATCGCAAGGTCGTCCTGCATCTCCACTCGCTGCAGCCCTCCGCCCCGCTGCTCCGCGTTGCGTGTCCGGGCATAATCCACCAGGACGCGCCGCATGACGTTTGCGGCCACACCGATAAAGTGCGCGCGGCTGTTCCAATCCACCTCTTCTCCCACCAGCCGAAGGTAGGCTTCGTTGATAAGTGCCGTCGCTTGCAGTGTGTGGTCCGGACGCTCCCCCCGCATGTAGGACCTGGCCAGCCGATGAAGCTCGGCATAGACCAGCGGCAGCAGATTCTCCGCTGCCTGCGTGTCTCCGGTGCGCATTGCTTTGAGAAGCTGGGTTACCTGGCCGCCGTCGTTCTCCATGGCCCCTATGGTATAGCCTGCCCATCGTCCCAGGGCCGGATGGGCTTGATCGTCGATCTTTAACAATCACCGAGTACCTTAGAATTCATGAAGGAGTTCTGAGATGCCATTACCTACAGACGAAAAAATTGTTGCGTTGAGTCAGCAACTGTTGCAAAAGTTCGACCAACTCTTTGGCGTGCACCCTGGCTTTCGGCCCGCTCACGCGAAGGGCATTATGTTGCAGGGTTCCTTCACGCCGTCCCCGGCAGCCATGAAAACCAGCCGGGCTCCACATTTCAACAAGTCTTCCACGCCGGTGACCGTGCGCTTTTCGAATTCAACCGGAATTCCCGTGATCCCGGACAATGATCCGAATGCAGACCCTCGTGGGTGCGCGATCCGGTTTCACCTTGGCGAGCGGGTGCACACCGACATAGTGGCCCATTCGACGAACGCTTTTCCCGCGCGTACGGGCGAGGAGTTTCTGGAGCTGTTGACCGCAATTGCGGCGACAGACATGACCCACATTCCCGGTTCGCCGCTGGAAAAATTTCTGGGCACCCATCCGGCGGCGCTCACCTTCGTGCAGACTCCAAAACCCCCGGCCGCGAGTTTTGCACGGGAGACCTACTTTGGCCTGACCGCTGCACGCTTCCTCAGCCAGGACGGTACCGGCCGCTACGGCCGCTACACTATTGTTCCCGAAGCAGGAAACGAACATCTGGATGCGGCTGCCGCGGCCGCAAAGGGACCGAACTACCTTTTCGACGAAATAGAACAGCGCATCGCCACGGAGCCGGTTAAGTTCAACGTCGTGCTGCAGGTGGCTGAGGACGGAGACACGGTTGACGATGTGACCGTCCACTGGCCCGATGATCGCAAGCTTGTGCAGTTGGGCCAGATCGTTCTGACCGGGCTGGTGGCGAACGATTCGCATGAGCAGAAGTACATCATCTTCGACCCCATCCCCAGGGTCGATGGCATCGATGCTTCCGCAGACCCGCTGCTGGAGTTGCGGGCCGCCGTCTATTTGTTGAGCGGTCGCCGGCGCAGGTCCGCTCCCGAATAAATCAGTGAACCGGAAGCCGCGAGTCTCCGTATCTACCCTTTGCGGAGGGTTGGATGCAGATTGCAGCGGACATTCGGTACGCGTTACGTCAATTCGCCAGGGCGCCAGGGTTTACGGCGACAGCCATTCTTACCCTCGCCCTGGGCATTGGCGCCACGACGGCGATCTTTACCCTGGTCTACGCGGTGTTGCTGAAGTCGCTGCCCGTGGTCAACCCCGAGTCCTTGTACCGCGTCGGCAACGAAGAAAACTGCTGCATCAACGGCGGCATGCACGACAACTGGTCGCTATTTTCCTACGAGCAATACAAGCAGTTTCGCGCCCAAACCAACGGCTTCGAAGAGCTGGCAGCGTTTCAAGCAGGTCAAACGATGATCGGCGTGCGCCGCGTTACCGGCAACAAGCCATCCGAGCCCTACAAAAGCGAATACGTCTCTGGCAATTACTTTTCAACCTTTGGCATTCCTCCCTATCTGGGCCGAAACATCCTGCCGGGTGACGATCGCAAGGGCGCTCCTTCCGTGGCCATGATGAGTTTTCGCACCTGGCAGCAGAAGTTCGGCAAGGATCCCTCGGTGGTGGGCGCGGGCTTTGTCATCAACGGCCAGCCTTTCACCGTCGTCGGCATCACACCCCCCGGTTTTTTCGGGGATCGCGTGCAGAGCACACCTCCTGCCTTCTTCATGCCGCTCACCGTGGAACCGTTGCTTTCGCCAACCGGGACCGTCCTCGAGGAACCCTCTCTCGATTGGCTTGACCTGATTGGCCGCGTGCGTCCGGGAGCCGACACGGCAGCCATGGAAGCGCAGATGCAAGTGCAACTGCGGCAGTTCCTTTTGAGCCCGCTGAGCAAGGTAGAAGCACGCGACAAGCCGCTGGTCGCCCGGCAAACACTGCATTTCTCGCACGGCGGCAACGGCGTGCAGATGATGAGGGATCAGTACAAAGACGGTTTGCATTTGCTGATGTGGGTGTCGGGCTTTGTGCTGTTGATTGCCTGTGCCAACCTGGCCAACCTGATGCTGGTGCGAGCGACATCCCGCCAGCAACAAACATCCGTGCGCACGGCCCTGGGTGCGCAGCGCATGACGCTGGTGCGGCAAACACTCACGGAAAGCCTGGTGCTCGGCGTGTTGGGTGGTATTGCCGGGATTGTGGTGGCGTTTGGTGGCACGCGGGTGATTCTCTACCTGGCCTTCCATAACGATCCTGTGCCCATCAGAGCTTCGCCCTCGTTGGCAGTATTGGGCTTTGCCCTGGCCGTCTCCCTGCTGACGGGAATTCTTTTTGGGGTAGCCCCAGCCTGGATGACAGTGCATTCGAATCCCGTGGATGCGTTGCGGGGTGCGAATCGATCCACGGCAAGTCACGGCGGATGGGCACAGCAATCGCTGGTCGTCGTGCAGGCGGCGCTCTCGCTGGTGTTGCTGTGCGCGGCAGGTCTGCTCATCGCCAGCCTGAACAATATGCAACACCAGCACTTCGGCTTCGAGACCAACAATCGGTTCATTGTGCATATCGATCCGCAAATGGCGGGCTACAAGCCGGCCCAAGTCCAGCCGCTCTACCGGCAGATGCACGCCAACCTCGCAGCGATCCCGGGCGTCAAGCGGGTGAGCTTCTCGCTCTACAGTCCGATGGAAGGCGATAACTGGGGTGAAGGAGTTTTTGTCGCCGGCGAGCCCCCGCCACCGCCGGGGGATCGCGATCACGGAGCTTCCTGGCTGCGGGCGAGTCCCGAGTACTTTGAGACGATTGGGACCAAGATCGTTGAGGGTCGCGGCATCAATGAGCAGGACACTCCGGGAACCCGCAATGTGGCGGTCGTCAACCGGTATTTCGCAAACAAATACTTTAAAGACGGTCATGTAATCGGAAAGCACTTCAGCGATAGCATGCAGCATCCTGAATATTTTGAAATAGTCGGAGTTTCAGAAGACACAAACTATTGGGGTCCGTCGGAGAAAATGCGTGCGATGTATTTTCTTGCGCAAGGCCAAAGTGTGGTGCCGAGCCCGGAACCGAGGTATCAACAATTCCAGGACCGCTCGCAATATCTGAACGCCATTGAGGTCGAGACGGCGGCCAATTTGCCCGGCCTCGAGCAACAGGTCCGGCGTGCCATCGCACAGATCAATCCCGATCTCGCGATTATCGATTTCGAGTCGTTCGAGGAGCAGGTGAAGGCCAACTTTACGCAGCAGGCGATGATTGCCAAACTGACGTCGTTCTTCGGTGTCCTGGCGCTGGTGTTGGCCTCGATCGGTCTTTACGGCGTGACGGCGTACTCCGTGGAACGGCGCACCAGCGAGATCGGGATCCGTATGGCGTTGGGCGCGGATCGTTTGAGTGTGCTGCGCATGGTTCTGCGCGGGGCGTTTCTGCAGGTGGGCATTGGCCTGGCGATCGGGATTCCGGTGGCGATACTGGGTGGCCACGCGATGGCCAGCCAGTTGTTTGGGGTCAAGCCGTATGATCCAATCATCCTGTCGCTTACGCTGCTGGTTCTATGCGTAGCAGCGTTTGTGGCAGCGCTGGTGCCGGCACGGATCGCAGCAAGTCTGGAACCGATGCGCGCGCTCAGAACCGAATAAGCCGCTACGCGGTTTCGGTCAGGCCAGGGCAAGCACGATGGCGCCGGCGGCGATCAAAAGCGCTCCTGCTGCCTTCGCCAGCGTGATGGTCTCGCCCAGAAGCGGCCACGCCAACACGACTACAAACACCACGCTCAACTTGTCGATCGGAGCAACCTTCGAAGCCTCACCCAGTGAGAGGGCGCGAAAATAGCAGATCCACGACAGCCCGGTCGCCAGGCCGGAGGCGACCAGGAAGAACCAACTCCGGCGCCCAACCTGTGACAGACCCGCGTGGCTGCCAAGACTCAGCGCGATGGCCCAGGCAAAAACCAACACCACCGTGGTGCGTATCGCAGTGGCCAGGTTGGAATCGACGTGGGCCACGCCGATCTTGGCCAACAAAGCCGTCGCCGCAGCAAACAGAGCCGAAAGCAAAGCCCAGATAAGCCAACTCATAGGGCTAGTGTACGTCGGGTGAACGGTGGCCTATAATCCCCGCCGAGGTGTCAGCATGCCCACGTATCTTTCGTTAATGCATTGGACAAATGAAGGTATTGAAAAAGTTAAAGACAGTCCGGCCCGCCTGGAGGCCGCAAGAAAGGCCATTGAACCCCTGGGCGGCAAGATCAAAAGCTTTCACTTGCTCATGGGGCAGTACGATCTGGCTGCTCTGATAGAAGCACCGGATGATGCGACACTCGCGCGCATCAATCTTTGGCTGGCATCGAAGGGCAGTCTTCGCTCCGAAACATTCCGCGCCTTCGACGAGGAAGAATATAAGAAGATCATCACAGCCATTCCCTGAACGCAGATGACCCACTGAGGTTCACGACAGGTCAATATCTGGAAGAGCGCGTTGTTTCCGCGATGCGGTTTTTCTGATAGGACTTGAGCATGCTTTCCGTCGTGCGTCGGGAGTGGGTGCTGTGGGCGGCCTTCGCAACCACCGGGTTGTTTCTGCTCTTTGGCAAGAGCTGGCTTGCGGACCTGTCGAATCCGTGGTGGTACGCGTTGATGTTCCTTTGGCTCTTCGCGATGATCATGGCTGCCGCGATGGCCGTGGTCCATCACGCGGAGGGGCTGGCGGTGCGATTGGGAGAGCCCTTGGGCACGCTGGTGCTCACGCTCTCCGTGATTGGCATCGAAGTGATGATGATTTCCGCGGTGATGCTCACCGGCGAAGGTAAGCCGGCATTGGCCCGCGACACCATGTTTGCCATCGTCATGATCGTGCTTAACGGGATGATTGGCATCTCGTTGCTGCTGGGTGGCCTGCGCCATCACGAGCAGTCCTACAACCTGCAGGGAGCGAACGCCTTCCTTTCCCTGTTGGTGCCGTTGACGATCCTTGGATTGGTGTTGCCGAACTTTACGCGCAGTGCGCCGGGCCCAACCCTGTCGGCCTTCCATTCCATTTTTCTGGCAGTCATGTCCATTGGTATCTACGTTGTTTTTCTCGTCATCCAGAACTGGAGGCACCGGGAATATTTCATGCGCGCCCCCGCGGGCGCGGAATCGCAGGCTGCCCATCACGGCGAAAGCCAATCCATTGCTTACCATGCATCCTTCCTTGTGGCGTACTTGTTGCCCGTGGTGGTATTGGCGGAGGAGATCGCTCTGCCGATTGACCATGGCATCGAGGTGTTGCATGCGCCGCTGGCGCTGGGTGGCTTTCTGGTGGCCGCTCTGATTCTGTCACCTGAGTCGGTTAGCGCCACCCGGGCGGCGTTGGCCAATGATCTGCAGCGGGCAATCAACATTCTGTTGGGCTCTGTGCTGGCGTCTATCGGCTTGACCATCCCCGCGGTCCTTACCATAGGGTTGGTGACCGGCAAGACGATTTTGTTGGGCCTTGATCCGGCGGATTCAGTCTTGCTGGTGCTTACTTTGGCGGTCTGTGGCCTGACCTTCACCAGCAATCGCACCAATGTTCTGCTGGGCGCCGTCCACCTGTTGCTCTTTCTGGCCTACGTGATGCTCATCTTCGAGCCCTGATCTGCTATTGCGATGCGGCGAGCCGTTTGGCCAATGGCACGATCGCAGGGGTGGTGCAGGGGCAGGTAGAGTAGGTAACCCGTATCAACTTGCTTCCCTTGCGCACGACCATCACTGAGCCCGCCGTCACCGCTGCCTCGTCCCCTATCCCGGCAAGTTTGCTTCCCGGCAGTTGGGTTTGAGAGGCGGTACCGATGGTGAAGGCCAGAACCGCAGTATTTTCGTCCGCGTTGGGAGTGCTGCCATCGTCCGCGTGGCTTCCACCGAAGAGGCCTTTGGAAAGGCTCTTCATCATCTGTTGCTGCTGGGCGCTGGCTCCGCTGCCGGCCATCATGGCCGAGAGATGTTTCGAGGTCATCTCACCCGTCGTGCCCTGGGCAAGATACTCGCAACCGTTGGCCGTGGTTCTGGTGGCGACGATGGCGATGCCGATGGCGCGGCCGACATCTTCCTTGCTTAGCAACCGGCAGAGGCCAGGTCCACTGATCGTGGGCGCCGCGTCTTCGTCGGGCCTGGCCGCCGTGATTGCCCCGTTGCGCACTTGCTGGGAAATCTCGTGCGCCTTGCGGGCTGCCAGGTGAAACGCATAGTAGAGACCAGCGATAGCGGCCGTCCCGATCAGGACCAGCAACACGACAACCACCAGGACGATTTTGACCAGAGGGCTCATGCCGGTTCTGGCCGGCGGAAGTGGAGTCGCTGGCTGATAAGGAGCGACGGGTGAGGCGGTAGCGACCGGTTGATAGTTCGTGACCGGTTGAAAGGGAATGACGGGTGAGTCGGGAGTGACCGGCTGATACCCAGTGACCGGTTGAAAAGGAACGGCGGGTGAATCGGGAGCCACCGGTTGATACGGAGTGACCGGTTGAAAAGGAACGGCTGGTGAATCGGGAGCCACCGGTTGATACGGAGTGACCGGTTGAAAAGGAACGGCTGGTGAATCGGGAGCCACCGGTTGATACGGAGTGACCGGTTGAAAAGGAACGGCTGGTGAATCGGGAGCCACCGGCTGATACCCAGTGACCGGTTGAAAAGGAACGGCGGATGAGTCGGGAGTGACCGGCTGATACTCAGTGACCGGTTGAAAGGGAACGGTGGGTGAGTCGGGAGTGACCGGCTGATACTCAGTGACCGGTTGAAAGGGAACGGTGGGTGAGTCGGAAGCGACCGGCTGATAGGCGGGGAACGGTTGAAAGGGAGCGGCGGGTGAGTCGAGAGTGACTGGTTGAAAGGGAGTGACCGGCGCAGCAGCGACAGGAACTTCCGCCGGCCGTGTCTTGGCGCCGCACGCGCCGCAAAATGCCGCACTCGGGGGTAAAGGGCTGCCGCAGCTTCCACAGAAATTCGCCATGTTGTTCTCCTGCGCCCGTGGGGGATGCGGGGTGGTTAGGGCACCATTATGCAGGAGGCGCTGAAAATGCGGAAATGTTCTACGATCTGGCCCAGAGGCGAAGGATGCTGAGCTTGCTGTTGTTGGGATTTCAAATGGCCGCTGCCCCATTCACGGCGCACACGGTGGCCTCCGGCATTCGCGGTGGCTACCAGGTCGTGGCGGCCGATCTAAACCACGATGGCAAAGTGGATCTGATCGGGTTGGGTATGGCCGCGGAGTCGCTGGTCTGGTACGAGAATCCATCCTGGACGCCGCATGTCGTCGTGTCCGCTTCCCGTATGGTGAACCTCGATGTCGCGGACATTGATGGTGACAATATTCCGGAAATTGCGCTGGCTTACGGTTTCAGTCCGACGCCGGCGAAGAGCACCGGCAATATCGCCATCCTGCACAGCAACGGTGATCCACGAAATCCCTGGACGCTGAAAGAAATTGATCAGCAGCCATCGGCCCATCGTGTTCGTTTTGTGAATAAGGTGTTACTCGTCGCACCGGTTCTCAACAGCAAATCACCTGGCTTTGACGATCCCGATCACTTGCCAAACCCGCTGTGGATGTATCGCCCGGGAGCCTGGAAGCGGGAGCTTCTCGCCGACGAAAACAAGGGTGTCGTGCACGGTCTTCTCGCGTACGACTGGTACGGCGATGGGCACCATGAAGCGTTGACCGCCGGGTACAGCGGAGTGTTTGTGAATAGCGAAACGAAGCGGCTGCAGTTGACTGCGGGCAGTCCTGCGCCGTGGCCGCATGGCGGCGCCGGCGAGATTGCTGTGGGCAAACTTGCAGGCAAGCAGTTCTTTGCCACCATTGAACCCTTTCACGGCAACATGGTCGTGGTCTATACGCAGGATGCGAAAGGGCAATACCAGCGAAACGTGATTGATACGAGTTTGGTGAACGGGCACACCCTGGCCCTGGTCGACGTGGATGGTGACGGTATCCCTGAGATCGTTGCCGCAGGAAATGGCAGCCGGGCGAATCTGTTTTTCTATCGTGCGACGGACGGCACCGGGCAGCAATGGCAACGAATGTTGATGGATGACGATATGTCTGCCAACAGCTGCGTTGTCGCGGATATCAAGGGCAATGGCCGGAAGAACGATGTGGTTTGTATCGACAGCCGAGGCGTGAACGCTCTGAAGTGGTACGAATACCAGGGCAAGAAGTAAGTATTCGCCGTAGAACAGCAGGTCCCCCCCTCTTCATTGAAGATTGACTGAGTTTTGTTGGGCGTGATAAGTTTCCGCGGTCCAACGAAATCGTCGTTGCATAATGCGAAACGCGGGGGCTACGCAGTGCGGATTCTTTGCTTTTGTGCCTTCGGCTTTCTGCTCATGGGCATCCCTTCTTCTCCAAGCCAGGAATCAAGCACCGCCGAGCCGACTCTGGCCGGCCCGAGCTTCGTCCCCGATGGGAGCTTCCATGGCTCGACCCTGGCGGGCTGGCACACCCTGGGGCAAGCCGATTGGCGAACCGCCGAAGGGGAAATCGTGGGCCGCGGCACCGGCACCGCCGGTTGGCTGGTGCTCGACCGGTCCTTCCAGGATGCCGGTCTCTACACCAGTTTTCAGTGCGTCGGCCCCTGCGACGCCGGCGTCTTGCTGCGTCTGCATCCCACATCCGACGGCATGCAGGGAGTCCTACTAGCTATTCGGGATGGCGACCTCAAGGGCTACAGCATCACCCTTGATAAGGACGGGAAAGAAACGCAGCGCAAGGAATTGCGCGCAGCCGGGGGTCAGATCCGTTTTGCTCCTCCTGCCGACCCTTCCGCCCAACCGCGCCACTACCCACCCATGCCGCCCGCGCCTCCGGGAGTGACACTCCCCATCGTGCGGCCGCAGCAGGGGATCCGCCAGGGTGAGTGGAACGAAATCGAGCTGTTGCTCGACGCCGACATTCTGCGCGCGTTCATGAACGATGGTGGAGGCCAGGCGAGCGTGGCCACCGACGACCTGAATGGTTACGGCCCGATCGCGCTCTACGTCGGCAAAGACAGCGAAGTCCGATTCAAGGGCATCGCCTACAAAGACCTGGCAATGAAGAGAGACCCCCCGGAGGAAGTCGGGAGCCGCTTCCGCATGCAGCGTCTCAGCCCCTTCTACTATGGCTGGTCGGCCGCCGCGGGCGACTTTAACCACGATGGCAAGATGGACATCGTCTCCGGTCCGTTTATTTATTTCGGCCCCGACTTCCTTACCTCGCGCGAGATTTATCCCGCGGAAGCGTATAACCCGTCCGTCCAATATTCCATGAACGACTGGGTAGAACATGCTTACGACTTCACCGGCGATGGCTGGCCGGATGTGTTGACCACCAGCCACGCGGGGGGCGGAAAAGATGGCGCTATTCTCTACGTCAATCCCAAAGGAGAATCGCGGCGTTGGGACAAATTCAAAGTAGTGCCGCTGATCCAAAGCGAAGAAACGGTGCTCAAGGATGTGGATGGCGACGGCAAGCCCGAGCTGGTCTACGAGGCCGAAGGCTATATGCGCTATGCCAAACCCGATTCCGCCAATCCCACGGGAACATGGACCATCCACACCGTTTCCGAAAAGGGGCCATGGGCTGCACACGGCATTGGCGTGGGCGACGTCAACGGCGACGGCCGCATGGATATTCTCGGCGCCGACGGTTGGTGGGAACAACCGCCTCCCGCCAGCGGTGAACAGTTGTGGAAGTACCATCCCGTCGCGTTCGGCAGTTGGCGGCGCTCCGGCCCGGGAGGGAGTGAGATCGGCGTGTACGACCTCAACGGCGATGGTCTGAACGACGTGGTCACCAGCCTGCAAGCACATGGATGGGGACTAGCCTGGTTTGAGCAAAAACGGGCCGCCAACGGCGAGATCACCTTCGTGCGCCACATGGTGATGGATAACTACAACAGCAAGAATTCCGGTGGAGTGGCCTTCAGCGAATTGCATGGCACGGCGATTGCCGATGTCGACGGTGACGGCATACCCGACTTCATCGTCGGCAAACGATTCTGGTCTCACCTCGACGATTACTTCGACCCCGATCCCTACGGGCCCGCAGTTTTGTATTGGTACAAGACGGTGCGCAATCCCAAGGCGCCAGGAGGCGCGGAGCTGGTGCCACAACTGGTCCATAACCGCTCGGGCGTCGGCTCGGACGTGCTCGCGGTCGACCTGAATGGCGATGGACGCATGGATATTGTCACCTCGACCCGGAGTGGAACCTACATCTTCTGGGGCAAGCCCGCGGAACGAAGCAAAACCGCGAAGTAGGAACATGAAACGAACCCTTACCGCTCTCGCTCTGGCGGCTTCGATTGCGCAGGCCAAGGAAAACAAGCCGTACACCACTTGGAGCGACTTCGAGGGCAGTGCCGACTCGGCGCAATACTCCGCCCTGACACAGATCAACAAATCAAATGTCACTCAGCTGCGTCAGGTCTGGTTTTATCCCGGGGGAAACCAGGGTTTTCGCTACGGTTTCAATCCGCTGGTCGTGGACGGAGTGATGTATGTGCCAGGCAAGGACAATGTGACCGTGGCCCTGGACGCCGCAACCGGCAGGGAGATCTGGATCCACGATAACGGCAATCCCCGGGGTATCACCAATCGCGGTTACAACTACTGGGAAAGCAAAGATCGCAGCGACCGCCGCCTGTTCTACGCCACCAACAACATGCTGCATGCGCTCGATGCCGGCACCGGCAAATTGATTGACAGCTTCGGTAACCATGGCAGTATCGATCTGCGCGAGGGCCTGGGCCGCGATCCCAGGACGATTCGATCTATCCAGTCGGGAGGCCCGGGACGCGTCTTTGAGAACCTGTTGATCCTGGGTTCTTCGACGGGCGAAGAGTACAACTCACCCCCGGGCGATATTCGTGCCTATGACGTTCTCTCCGGCAAAATGGTCTGGATCTTCCACACCGTTCCTCATCCCGGAGAACTTGGCTATGATACCTGGCCCAAAGACGCATGGACCTATATCGGCGGTGTAAACGACTGGGGCGGGATGACGATCGACGAGAAGCGTGGCATCGCCTATATCCCGCTGGGCTCGCCCACCTACGACTTCTACGGTGCGGATCGCACCGGCGCCGGCCTTTTTGGCGATTGCCTGCTGGCGCTCGATGCGCGCACCGGAAAATATCTGTGGCACTTCCAGGCGGTACATCACGATCTGTGGGATTACGATCTCACGACCGCGCCCAAATTGCTGACCGTGAAACACGACGGCAAGATGGTGGACATTGTTGCCCAGGCCGGGAAAAACGGCTTCCTGTATGTGTTTGACCGGGTGACGGGCAAGCCTCTCTGGCCGATTGTCGAGCGTCCCGTTCCCCAGTCGGATATGCCCGGCGAGCATTCCTGGCCCACGCAGCCATTCCCGACCGCGCCTCCGCTTTTCGCACAGCAGTCCTTCACTCCCGATGACGTCGATCCGTATATCAGCGATCCGGCGGAGCGGGAGAAGATTAAGGAGCAGGTGAAGAACGCTCGCAACGAAGGACTCTACACGCCGCCCGGGATCAGGGAGACGATGGAAATTCCCGGGAACAATGGCGGAGCGAATTGGGGTGGGGGCGCCGTCGATCCGGCGACCGGAACACTGTACATCCAAACGAAGAACGCGCCGTCGATGTTGAAGCTGGAGCCGAATCCCCCCAAGCGGCAGATGACCGGCACGCCCGAGACGGAAGGGCGCATCTTGTATATCCAGAATTGCCAGGCGTGCCATACCACTACCTTGGCCGGCCAACCGCCTTCGATCCCATCACTGGTCGATGTGGTTTCGCGCATCGGGACCGAGCGGGTCAGGAGCACGGTGCAGAATGGCGCTTCCCCGATGCCGGCGTTTACCAGTCTTTCCGCCAAGGAGATCGACGCGTTGGTGGCGTATCTCAGCGCTCCCGATAGAGCGCATGTGCCGCCCGATATCCTGGCTTACCTGTCAGCGCCGCGGCCTCCAATGCCACCTCCACCGCCGGGGGCGCCCCCGGTACGCTACTGGACTGGGTACGGCTATATGAACTCGAGTGAGGGGTTGCCCGCGAACAAGCCGTTGTGGTCGTCGCTGACCGCTTACGATTTGGGCAGGGGTACGATCAAGTGGCAGATCCCATTGGGAAGTGTCACCGAAGTGGTGGCAAAAGACACCGGCAGCTACTGGCCGCGAAGCGGTGTGGTTGTGACGGCGGGTGGTCTCATCTTTTCCGGTACCATTTCCGACGCAACCATGCGCGCGTATGACAAGGACACGGGCAAGATTCTCTGGGAGCAGGTGATGCCCGCCGGTCCGGAAGGCATACCCGCCGTCTTTGAGGTCGACGGACGCGAATACCTGGCATTCAGCGCCAGGCCGAGCCTGAAGCACATAGGTCCAGCCGGTGAAAGGACCACCGTCGAAGCCGTGCCCACAACGCCACAAACGCAGGGGTTCTATGTGTTCGCATTGCCTTGAGCAGTCTGTTCAGGATTTGACGGTTCCCCACGTAGCTGGTAGCCTTCCTTGGGTATTACGCAACAGCAGTAGTTAACTGTGCAAACATGGATTTCACAAATTTCGGATTGTCCGACAAGATAGCAGTCGTTACCGGCGCCTCCCAGGGGATTGGCCGTGCCATCGCGCTGGGCCTCGCGCAAGCCGGCGCACACGTGGTGCTGGCGAAGTACCCCGAAAAGCGCCAGGACGAAATCATAGCCGTACAGTCCGAAATTGAAGCCCTGGGGCGCAAGGCGATCATCGTGCAGACCGACGTTGCGGACGTCACCCAGGTGCGGGCCTTGATGGAGAAAGCCCGGGAAACTTTTGGGCGCCTCGACATCCTGGTTAACAACGCCGGCTGGACCGGCACCACGCCAGCGCTCGATGTAACCGAAGACGAATACGACCGCACCATGGCAGCTTCGCTCAAGAGCGTCTTCTTTGCCTCTCAGGCTGCGGCGCGCATCATGATCCCGCAGGGCGGCGGAAAGATCATCAACATCGGCTCCAATTTCGGTGAGATCGCCTTCAGATCACGGTCGGTGTATGCCGCCGCCAAGGCAGGAGTCCACCATCTGTCTCGCGCCTTGTCTCTGGAGTGGGCGCGCGATGGCGTGCTGGTCAACGTGGTCGCTCCCTGCATTACCGAGACAGAATCCCGCAAAAATATTCTCGAGCGGCCCGGATACAAAGAGTGGGCGACCAAAGAGATGCTTCCCCGGGGGCGCTGGAATCAGCCCGAAGACCTGGTGGGCGCGGTCCTGTTCCTTGCCAGCCCCTTGTCGGACATGGTGGTGGGTCATGTGTTGATGGTCGATGGCGGTTGGACGATCCACTAAGGGGTGCGCATGAAGCTCCGCCACAAAGTAGCGCTGATTACAGGAGCGAGCCAGGGGATCGGCAAAGGGATAGCCGAGATATTCGCGGAAGAGGGCGCTGATGTTGCCATCAATCACCTGGGATCGAGCGCTCAGGCCTGCGAAGTCGCCGCGTGGGTGAGAAACCAGGGCCGGCGCGCCCTGGTGGTCGAGGCAGATGTCAGCCAGCGAGCACAGGTCGAAGCCATGTTTGTCCAGGTGGAGAAAGAACTGGGCCCCATCGATGTACTCGTGAACAACGCGGGCGTGGAAACCATCATCCCTTTTCTTGAGTTAAGCGACCAGCAGTGGAGCGACGTAACCAACGTGAACCTGCGCGGAGAATGGACGTGCAGCCAGGTTTTTTGCCGTGCGGCCGCGGCGTCTGGCCGGGGTGGCTCCATTGTCAATATTGGCTCCATTCAGGCAGGCAAGGTGCTGTCCGGTCGCACGCACTACGCGCCGTCGAAACTGGCCGTGGAGGCACTTACCCGTAATGTGTCGGCGGAAATGGGCTCTTTCGGTATCCGTGTCAATTGCATTCATCCTGGATTGATTGAAACCCCCATGGTGAACTGGGTGCTGAAGCATCCCGATCCCGGTGTATTGGCCGGCGTTCTGAGCCAGATCTCGCTAGGCCGCACCGGGCAACCTCGCGAAATTGGAACCGTAGCTGCGTTTTTTGCCTCCGACGAGGCGAGGTATGTCACCGGCCAATCTCTATACGTCGATGGTGGCTGGGTGGGGAAGTAGTGGAAATGCGCGGGGCCTGTTGAAGGTAGAGCAGCCATGACGTTACCGATTGTGGATGAGACTTCGATCGAGCCGCTCGATCTGCCCGGCCGGCGGCTTCGCTGGTTGATGACCCAGGAAACTGTGGATGCGCGTCACTGTTCGATGTGCATGATTTTGATAGCCCAGGGGGAGACGGTGAAGCCGGCCCACTCCCATCCCAATGGGGAAGAGATGATATACATCGTGCACGGATCGGGTAAGGTCATGATCGACGGCGTCGTAGAACCGGTAAAAGCAGGCAGCGCTGTCCTGTTTCCCCAGGGCAAGGTGCACATGCTGCGCAATACCGGTGCGGAAGAGATGAAGGTAGTCTGCTTCTTTGCGCCAGCTACGAACCTGGACAACTACAAATTCTTCGAGGGCGTCGAGTTTCCCGAGTAGCTACTGGGCCTTCAAATAAGCGATCAGATCGGTGATCTGCGCTTCGGTAAGAATGCTGCCGAAAGCAGGCATGGGCGCGATGCCCTTTTTGATAATGTCTGTGGCTTGCGCCGGCGTAACGGGCGGTTTCACCATCGGCTTGCTGCTGAAGATGCCGTGCAGGTTGGGGGGACCAAAGGGAGTGGTATCGCCCGGCTGCTTATTGTGGCAGCTCACGCAGTTTTGCTGGAAGATGGCAGAGCCACGCTTGGCCTTCGCGTTCATGACCGGTGGCTTCGCGGGTGTATCGGCAAAACCAACCAGACTGCTGGCCATGATCGCACCGGCAGCGATCAACCCACACATACTCCAAACAAGCCCACCAGCCCTCGCCATTTTTCCCTTCCCTCCACTGAAAATCATAAACCATGAACCTTATCTGCCCCGCTTGCGTATTATGCAAAGCGCCGGTAATCTCTTAGCGAAACCAGGGACAAGCCATGTCTGAGGACAAAGTTCGACAAATCCCGTTTATTCAGAGCCTTGATCGCGGGCTCACGATTCTGCAGGCGGTCGCCCTTTCCAAACAACCGGTATCCCTCGGTGAACTCACTGAACTGCTAGGCATCGACCGTAGCAGCGCTTTTCGGCTGGCGAATACGCTGCGCCGGCGTGGTTTTCTTGCCTGCCCCGCAGGGAGAAAAGACTACATCCTCGGTTCCTCCATGTGGCGTCTGTCTCATCGGTACGACTGGGGCAATATGTTGATCCGGGTGGCCAATAAGCAACTGAAACTGCTTGCTACCCAAATCAATGAGACCGCGCACCTCGCGATTCGCGAAGGAAAATATGCTTTGTTCATCGACCATGCGGCGGCCAGCAACGTGATTGCGGTCGCGGGACAGGTCGGGGAGCTGGTGCCTTTGTACTGCACGGCCCACGGCAAGGCGCTTTTGGCGGATGCGGATGAACGCGAGTTGCGGGCGCTCTTCGGGTCGGGTGCGTTGCGCCGGTACACCAAGAACACCTTCACTTCGATCCAGGAGTTGGACAAAGACTGCGTTCTGATCAAGAAGCGGGGTTTTGCCACGGATGAGGCGGAGTTTGCCGAAGATCTACGCTGCGTCGCAGCTCCTATCCGCGTCGACAACGATGTGATTGTAGGATCCATCGGCGTTTCTGCGCCCATGAGCCGCTTTTCGAAAGAACGGTATCGCACCGCGGCGCAGCAGGTATGCAAGGTGGCGCAAGCAATCGGACTCCTGCTGAGCAATGCGGATCAAAGCGGGGATGCGGATGCCGAAAAGTCGGTGGCAGAGTTCGCGTGACGTACAACCCGGTCCTCGATTTCGCTCTCGATCCCCGCACCCTCCAGTACATTGGCAGCGACCTGCAACGACCGGAATGCATTCTGGCTGAACGCGATGGAACCCTCTGGTCCGCCGATGCGCGCGGTGGCGTGGTCAGAATCTCTCCGGATGGAAAGCAGCAGATCATCACCCAGCAACGGTCGGGTCACTTTCAAGGTGTGATCAGCGAGGCCAGCCGCTACCTTCAGGGCACGCTGCCCAATGGTCTGGCGTTTGCGCGCAATGGCGACATTTTGATTTCGAACTTCGGCACCGATTGCCTGGAGTTGATGACCCGCGACGGGGCAACGAAGGTGCTGGCCGATAGCATCGACGGCGAGGCCATTGGCAAAGTCAATTTTGTGTTGCGTGATTCGCGACACCGGATTTGGATCACCATCTCTACCCGGATTAAGAACTGGATGCATGCACTGCGCCGCGATCTATCCGATGGATACATTGCTCGCTACATCGACGGAAAATTTCGCATCGTCGCGGACGGCTTTCACTTCACCAATGAAATTCGGATGGATGCGCGGGAAGAGTTTATGTACGTGGCCGAAACGACCGGCGGATGTATCAGCCGCCTGCGTGTAGGCGAGGATGGCAATTTGAGTCAGCGCGAAGTATTTGGTCCGGCCAGCCTGGGCAAGGGCGCGTGGCCGGACGGGATCGCGTTTGATAGCGTGGGCAATCTGTGGGGAACGATGGTGTACTCCGACAAGCTGTTTGTGCTCACGCCGCAAGGCGACTTCCGCTTGCTGCTGGATGAGGGTGACCCGCAAAAAGTTGAGGCGTTGGAGCAGGCGTTCTTTTCCAACACCGTGAATGAGCAAGTCCTGTTTGCGACCGGGCAGGGTGTTGCTCCGTGGATGGCCAGCGTAACCTTTGGCGGTCCTGACCTGCAAACCATCTACATTGGCTCCCTGAAAGGAAAGCGAATCCCCTATTTCCGTGCGCCCGCCCCAGGCCTACCGATGGTCCACTGGAACGAGGTCTAGCCCGTAGCAAACTGCAGATCCCTCCACTCCGCTTCGCTCCGGTCGGGATGACAAAGAGAAGTGGGTGGCTTCCCGAAAAACCGTTTCGGTTGCCACGCAACGCTGACAAACCGCGGCCTCCTCCTCTGTCATCCCGACCGCAGTGGAGGGATCTGCGGTTTTGCTGCGGGCTAAGGCTAAAAGCTCTGCACGACTCCTTGTTCTATCAACCACGTAAGTGACTCGCGCACCGCCTCTAGTGACGTATACCGAGGCTCATAACTCAGCAACCTTCGCGCTTTGGCGATGCTGCAATTGGGCGAATGCGCAATATGATCCCATGTCAACGCGGCTTCCTTTTCGCTCACTTCAAGACGCCACTCCTCCCAGGGTAAAAACTCCAGCAGCGCGGAGTGCCCGAACCACGCGCTCACCCGCTCGGCATAGCCGCGTAGAGTCAACGCAGCCGGCGACACCACGTGAAAACTCTCGCCCACCGCCACGCTTCTGCGCTCAACCGCACGCACGAAGCATTGCGCCACATCATCGGCGTGGACATGGTGCAGCGTCTCCATGCCCAGGTTGGGGAGTCGTAGCGGTTTGCCCTGCGCCAACCTCGAAAAGACCTCAGGGTTGAAGTTGCCGGCGGGATTAATCGGCGTCCATCCCGTGCCCACCAGGTGCCCTGGATGCAGGATCGTGACCGCGAGCCCTGCCTGGCACAATAAATACGCCTCAATCGCAGCCTTTCTCTGGCCGTAGTCGCCAAAGGGCCGGCGCGGCTCTTCCTCGGTGGTCGGCACCTCGACACTGGGCCCATGTACCCAGATGGTGCCGCAGTGCAGGAGATGGGTGGCACCACCGCGCAAGGCCTGTGCCAGCAGCTCTGCGCTCGCCAGCTGGTAACAGGTGAGATCGATTACCGCGTCGGCCTCCAGACTGACGATGCGCTCACCGAACCGGCCTGCGGCTTCCTCGGCGGTTCGGTCCATGGTGATGCGTTCGACCTGCCGCCACGCGGGGTCTTCGCGATACGGCTCTTTCACACCGCGGCTCACGCAGAGAACCGTATGGCCGGCATGCACCAGCCGGGGAGTGAGAAAACTGCCGATGTGGCCTGTTCCTCCGATGACAGCTACACGCACCGGTTAACTCCTTTACACTAGGTGGGCAAATGTTGGATACGGCTCAGAATGTGTTCATCGTAATTATCGCGCTGGCGTGCGCATTATTCTTCATGGCGGCGGTGAACTACTACTGGCCCCCTGAGTCTCGGCGTGCGCACAACGACCTTATCGGCTGGCAGCTCTCGGTCGTTGGAACGACCTATGCTGTGATTCTCGGCTTCATGCTGTACACCGTCTGGATCAACTTCGGCTCGGCTGACCTGAATACTGACGCTGAGGCAAATTCGGTCGTCAATCTCTATCGTTTGGCAGACGGGCTTCCTCCTGAACAGGGCGCAAAGCTGAAGGTGCTGGCCCGGGCCTACGGCGATGCCGTCGTCATCCAGGAATGGCCGGAAATGGGCCGCGAGGCCATGCCCACAGAAACCCGCCTGATCGCACGCCAGATGTGGCAAACGCTCACCGCCGCGAAAGGTTCCACTCCGAACGAGATCACGGCCGAAGATCACGCCCTTTACGAGCTAAGTACGTTGGCGGGATACCGCCGCATTCGCCTGGTGCAAAGCGCGGAGAGGCTGCCCGGAGTGCTGTGGTTTGTTCTGTTGGTGGGCGGAGTGGTGACCATCGCTTCGACTTGCATGTTCGGTGCATCGAATGGCGTGCTGCATCTGATACAGGTAGCCGCATTTACGTTGCTGATCTCGCTGGTGCTGGTGGCGATCGCCGATATCAATCGCCCGTTCCAAGGCTCGGTCCACGTGAGCGACTACGCCTTCCGGCGCGCGCAATCAGATATGCAGGCTGACCAGTAAAGCTACTTAAGAGAAGCCGTGCGCAGCCGTAATGCATTGCCGATCACAGAGACTGAGCTGAAGCTCATGGCTGCTGCGGCAATCATCGGGCTCAGCAGCAGTCCAAAGAACGGATAGAGGATGCCGGCCGCCAGCGGAATACCGAGCGCGTTGTAGGTAAAAGCAAAGAACAGATTCTGCCGGATATTCCCCATGGTGCGCTGGCTCAGACGCCGCGCCTTGAGGATCCCACCCAGATCGCCCTTCACCAGCACAATGCTGCCGGATTCCATGGCGACGTCGGTTCCCGTCCCCATCGCGATGCCGACCTGCGCCTGAGCGAGTGCCGGCGCGTCGTTGATACCGTCGCCGGCCATCGCAACCACTGCCCCCTGCGCCTGCAGACGCTTGACCGTTTCCGCTTTCTGCGCCGGCATGACTTCGGCTTCAAAGGCAATGCCCAACCGCTCGGCCAGGGCCGCAGCCGTGGTGCGGTTGTCTCCGGTTACCATCACTACCTTGATGCCTTCTTGCTTGAGCGCCTGGATCGCCTGCACGGTCGATTCCCGGAGAGGATCGGCCACTGCGATCAGGCCAGCCAGGCGGCCATCCGCAGCAAAGAACATCACCGTCTGCCCTGACTGGCGGAGCGCCTCTGCTCGTTGCTCCATCGCGGGTGAGGAGGCACCGAGATCGCTCATCATAGCGGCACTGCCGACGGCCACCTTCGTGCCCTGGATGATTCCTGCGACACCCTTGCCAGTGATCGAGGCAAAATTGGAAACGGGCAGCAAGGCGACGCCTTTCTCCTTGGCTGCTTCGAGAATGGCCGCGGCGAGGGGATGCTCGCTGGCTTTTTCCAGGCTGGCCATCGCTTGCAGAAGTTGTGACTCGTCCACGCCCTCAGCCGCAATGATCCTGCTGACGCGCGGCTTGCCTTCGGTAAGTGTTCCGGTCTTGTCGACCACCAGGGTGGTTACTTTCTCCAGCGTCTCCAGAGCCTCTGCGTTGCGCACCAGTATGCCCTCGTGGGCGCCGCGGCCGGTGCCCACCATGATGGACATGGGTGTCGCCAGGCCGAGCGCACAGGGGCAGGCAATGATCAGCACGGCCACCGCATTCACCAGCGCGTGCTCGTAGCGTGGCTGCGGGCCCAAAATAGCCCACCAGATAAATGTGATCGCCGCCACGGTTAGAACGGCGGGAACGAAGTAACCCGACACACGATCCGCCAGGCGCTGGATCGGTGCGCGAGTCCGTTGCGCTTCGCCGACCATTTTCACGATTTGCGCCAGCAGGGTGGAGGCGCCCACGCGCTCGGCCTTCATCACCAGGGTTCCGGTTCCGTTGATGGTTCCACCCACGACCTTGGCGCCCGTGGTTTTCTCCACGGGAATGGACTCGCCGGTGACCATGGATTCGTCCACGGAACTGCTGCCGTCCATCACCACTCCGTCGACGGGTACTTTTTCGCCCGGGCGAATCCGGAGCAGGTCGCCGATGGCAACTTCACTCAGGGTTACGTCGGCTTCCTGGCCGTCAGCTGCGATGCGGCGCGCGGTCTTGGGGGCCAGGCCGAGCAAGGCCTGGATGGCTCCGCTGGTTTGGCTGCGCGCCCGCAGCTCCAGCACCTGCCCCAGCAGCACGAGAACGGTGATGACCGCTGCCGACTCGAAATAGAGGCCCGGCGGAAAGTGTCCTGGTGCGAGCAGGGCAGCCACGCTGTAGAGGTAAGCAGCTGCCGTGCCGATCGAGATCAGCGTGAACATGTTGAGGCTGCGGTGAATGATGGATGCCCACCCGCGCTCAAAGAACGGCCACCCGCCCCACAGGACGACGGGAGTGGCCAGAACCAGTTGAATCCAGCCCATCGCCGGGGTATGGACGAACATGGTGGGGAGCAGAGAAACGGTGAGCAGCGCACCGATCCACAGGCGTCGGGTCATGCTGACCAGTTCTGGATTGGGCGCATCGGTAGCCGTGGCGGTTACCGGCTCGAGCGCCATGCCGCACTTGGGGCATGACCCGGGCCGGTCTCGCAGAATTTCCGGGTGCATGGGGCAGGTGTACTGTGCGGCGACGTGGATCACCGGTGCGGCGGGTGGCTGTGAGCCGTCGTATTTCGCCGGTGCGGCTTCGAATTTTGTGCGGCATCCGAGGCCACAGAAGTACCAGGTGCGCCCCGCGTGCTCCGCCTTAATCTTCGCCGTGTGCGGCACAACCTTCATGCCGCATACCGGGTCAATCTCCGCCTGTTCTACTTCAAGCATCGGCTACCTTTCCCTAATTAGAGCACCGGTCGACGCAGACGATTCAGCAGCCGGTCACAGAGCATTGGTTGGCCCATTCCATGCGCTCTACCCAACGCGGTTACGGTCTACTTGCTCTTCCCCGACCGTCTCCCAATATCTCTCCGGTAATACATTCCCTCAAACTCGATGTGGCCGATCGCCTCGTAGGCCAGCGACAGCGACTGTGTCAGGGTGGCAGCCGCCGCAGTCACGCCGAGCACTCTTCCGCCCTCCGTCACATAATGGCCGTCGACCAGGCCGGTGCCGGAGTGAAAGACCTGCACGCCCGGTATGCGCGCAGCCTCTTCTAACCCGGTAATTGTCTTGCCCATGATGTAGCTCCCCGGATATCCGCCGGAAGCGGCGACGACGCAGGCGGAGGCGCCCGGTTTCCATTGCAGCTCTGTTTCACTCAGGCGACCCTCGACGCAAGCCTCCAGTACTCCCAGAAGATCGGTTTCGAGCCGGGAAAGGATCGCCTGTGTCTCCGGGTCGCCGAAGCGAGCGTTGAATTCCAACACCATGGGCCCCCGCGCCGTCATCATCAGCCCCAGGTACAAGACACCGACAAACGGAGCATCCTCGGCGGCCATCCCCTGAATCGTCGGGGCTGCGATGTGGTGGAGGATCCAGTCGCGCATCTGGTCATCGAGCATGCCGTCGTTCGAATAAACGCCCATTCCTCCGGTGTTGGGGCCGGTGTCTCCCTCCCCAATGCGCTTGTGGTCTTGTGCCGGGGCCAGCGGCACCACATGCTTTCCGTCGGTAAGCGTAAGAAACGAAATCTCTTCGCCGGTCAGGAACTCTTCAATCACGATCGCCGGCTGCACCGCTCCCAACAACTTTCCCCCGAGCAGGCCGGAGACCGCGTCCGCTGCTTCCCGCCGGGTCTCGCAGATGAGCACGCCTTTGCCGGACGCTAGGCCATCGGCTTTGATCACCACCGGCAAATGGAAGAGCTCGAGCGCGTCCAGAGCCTCTTTCTCCGTAGCCGCAACGGCATAGGCTGCGGTCGGAATCTGGTAGCGTTGCATAAACCGCTTGGCGAAAGCCTTGCTGCTCTCCAGCTGAGCCGCCTTCTGCGTTGGACCAAAGACGGGGATGCTACGCCGCTGCAACTCGTCTGCAAGTCCAAGAGACAACGGGAGTTCGGGCCCAACCACAACCAGGTCGGGACTCTCCGCGGAAACCACCCGTAGCAGGTCATCCAGGTCCTTCTGGCTGGCAGGAATGCAGCGCGCCAACTGGGCAATTCCCGCATTGCCCGGTGCGCAAAGGACTTCACTAACCCGCGGCGACCGGGCGATGGACCAGACCAGAGCGTGCTCCCGGCCCCCGGCGCCAATGACCAATACTTTCATTCGGCAAGACTATCGCAGCCGCGCTTCCTGGCGAAGTTGTTAACTATAGTTAACAACAAAACGGAAATGCAGGCTATACTGGCAACGTCAACCTATGTCTATTGCCTCTCCAGTTTCGCCGCCATCGAATCTCAAGGGCAAAAAGGCGTTTTACTGGTTCGGGCCGGCCTTCGTCGCCAGCATCGCTTACATCGATCCAGGCAACTTCGGAACCAATCTCATCGCCGGTACCGGCTTCGGATACAAGCTGCTATGGGTGTTGTTGTGGTCGAACCTGATGGCCATCCTCATCCAGTACCTCTCCGCCAAGCTTGGGATAGCTACCGGCGCCACGCTGCCGCAGAATTGCCGCGAACATTTCTCGCGGCCCACGGCCATTGGCCTTTGGGTTGCAGCTGAGCTCTCTGCTCTGGCCACGGATCTGGCCGAGTTCCTCGGCGCCGCGCTCGGCTTCTACCTGCTGTTCGGTGGTTATTTTCTACGACTCGGCATGACCCGGACGACGGTGATGTTTATCGCCGCCATCGTCTCCGCGCTGTGCGTCTTTGCCATCCTGGCGCTTGAGCTGCGTGGTTTTCGCAGTCTCGAACTCGGCATCATGGTCTTCGTTCTGGTGATCGGGCTCTGCTACATGGTGGAGATTTTCCTGGTGCACCCCGACTGGGGGCAGATCGCCTATCACACCGCCGTCCCCTGGCTGGACCATCGTAGCGTCTACGCCGCGGTCAGCATGCTGGGCGCAACGGTCATGCCGCACGTGGTGTACCTGCATTCCGGCCTCGTGCAGCCACGGCTGGCCGCGGACCTCCAGCTCTCCCGCAAGCGCCACTTGCGCCTCGAAGCGCTGGATGTGTTTGCCGCCATGAATGGCGCCTGGCTGGTCAACTCCGCGATGGTCATCGTGGCCGCAGCTGCCTTTGCCACCACTGGCCGCAGTGACATGTCGATCGAGGATGCCCATCGCACTCTGGGACCGTTGCTGGGGCCAGCGTCGGCGACCATCTTTGCCGTCGCTCTTCTGTGCTCCGGACTGTCTTCCTCAACCGTGGGCACGCTGGCCGGCCAGATGATCCTGGAAGGCTTTCTGAACGTGCGCTTCAGCATCTTTTTGCGGCGGTTATTGACGTTACTGCCGGCAATGATCGTGATTGGTCTCGGGCTCGACCCGCTCAAGATCCTCGTTTTGTCCCAGGTGGTGCTGAGCTTCACCCTGCCGTTCGCGTTGATTCCGTTGATTATCCTCTGTGGGCGCCGGCGGTTGATGGGCGACTTTGCCAATGGTTTCGTGACCAGCTCACTTGGCTGGCTAACCGTAGGGTTGATTCTGGCGCTTAATGTAGTGTTGCTGGCCCAAATGCTTTAAACTTTGGGTGAACTATGAACGCCCGCAGCAAACACCGCCATTTCCTGCACAAGCGTTTCCGCCATGGCAAGCCTGACCGTGGACGGAGCTACTCCTCCTAACTTATCTTCATCGTCAGCCAGATTCCTGGCCCAGCTTTTCATCAGGCTCGCTTACGTGCGCAATGTTGCGCAGAGGAAATATCCCATGAACAGTTTCGGCAGCAAATCCACCCTGCAGGTCGGCGATAAGAAGTACGAAATCTTCCGGTTGCAGGCGCTCGAAGCCAAAGGCCTCTCCCTGAGCCGTCTCCCCTATAGTCTTCGTGTCCTGCTGGAAAACCTTCTGCGGCAGGAAGACGGCAAGAGTGTGACGGCGGACGACATCGAATTTCTGGCGAAATGGAAGGCCAGCGCGGAGCCAGCACGGGAAATCGCCTTCATGCCGGCGCGCGTGCTGATGCAGGACTTTACCGGGGTACCGGCAATCGTCGATCTGGCCGCGATGCGCGATGCCATGAAACAGCTCGGCGGCAACCCGGAGAAGATCAATCCCCTGCAACCGGCGGAGCTGGTGATCGACCACTCGGTGCAGGTGGACGAATACGGTACCGCGAATGCATATTCCCTGAACGCCGCACTCGAGTTCCAGCGCAATCGTGAGCGCTACGCCTTTCTCAAGTGGGGACAAACGGGATTCCGCAACTTCTCCACCGTGCCTCCCGGAATGGGTATCTGCCACCAGGTGAATCTGGAGTATCTGGCGCGTGTGGTCTTTACCACCACGGTCAACGGAGTTCTCCGAGCGTATCCCGACACGCTCGTGGGTACCGACTCACACACCACGATGATCAACGGGCTCGGCGTATTGGGCTGGGGTGTAGGCGGGATCGAGGCCGAGGCGGCCATGTTGGGACAGCCCGTCTCGATGTTGGTGCCGCAGGTGGTGGGCTTTAAACTCACGGGCAAACTACGCGAAGGCGCGACCGCGACCGACCTGGTGCTGACCGTCACCGAGATGTTGCGCAAGCTCGGTGTGGTGGGCAAGTTTGTAGAGTTTTACGGTTCCGGCGTAAGCGAGCTGAGCCTGGCCGATCGCGCCACCATCGGCAACATGGCGCCGGAGTATGGGGCGACGTGCGGGATCTTCCCGGTCGATGCGGAGACGCTGCGCTACCTGCGGCTCACGGGGCGTAGTCCGGAGCTCATCAAGCTGGTGGAGGCGTACTCCAAGGAGCAGGGTTGGTACCACACCCCGGATTCACCCGAGGCCGAGTACACGCAAACGACTCAACTGGATCTTTCCACCGTGGAGCCGAGTGTGGCCGGTCCCCGGCGGCCGCAGGATCGGGTTCTGCTGTCGCAAGCGGCGAGCAGCTTTGCCCAGCAACTGCCCAGCCTGCTGGGTCCCAACGCGAGCAGCGGTATTCCGCGGCAAACCATGCGATGGGAGGGCGAAGGTGGCCATCCCTGGGCCAACGGCAGCGGCAAGTCTACTCCCGAGCAAGGCCCGGCGAGTACGGTCAAGGAACGCTTTGGCGTCGATGTCGATCCCTACCTGGATCACGGATCGATCGTCATCGCGGCCATCACCAGTTGCACCAATACGTCGAATCCTTCGGTCATGATTGCAGCGGGATTATTGGCTAAGAAGGCGGTGGCGAAGGGATTGAGTGTTCCGCCCTGGGTGAAGACTTCATTGGCGCCCGGTTCCCGCGTGGTCACAGATTACTACGAGCGCGCGGGCCTGCTGGATGCCTTGGGCAAGCTGCGCTTTCAGGTGGTGGGCTACGGCTGCACGACGTGCATCGGTAATTCGGGCCCCCTGCCCACGGACGTGTCGAAGTCCATCGATGATCATGGCCTGGTTGCGGTCTCGGTGTTGAGCGGCAATCGAAATTTTGAGGGCCGTATCAATTCGGAAGTGCGCGCCAACTATCTAATGTCGCCGCCGCTGGTGGTGGCGTATGCCCTGGTGGGCAACATCAACCATGATTTCGCAGTTCACCCGATCGGCAAGGATAAGAACGGTGCCCCGGTCTACCTGAAGGACATCTGGCCGACTCAGGACGAAGTCAACAGCGCCATCGCTTCCTCGATCGATGCTGAGATCTTCACTAAGGAGTACGCCACGGTTACAGATGGGGACAAGAACTGGCAGAATCTAAAGTTCCCGCTGGGCGATACGTATCAGTGGGAGAGCGATTCTACCTACATCCGCAAAGCCCCTTATTTTGACGGTATGCCGGCTCAGCCTGCGCCGGTAGAGGACATCAGGAGTGCGCGGGTGCTGGCGGTATTGGGCGACAGCGTCACCACCGACCACATCTCGCCGGCGGGTTCCATCAAGCTGAACGGGCCTGCGGGCAAGTACCTGGTGGAGCACGGGGTAAAGCCGGCAGACTTCAACTCCTACGGATCACGGCGCGGCAATCACGAGGTGATGGTGCGGGGTACCTTTGCCAATGTGCGGCTGCGCAACAAACTGGCTCCGGGCACCGAAGGCGGCGTGACGCGTTTGCTGCCAGAGGGTGACGGGATGAGCATCTTTGACGCTTCGGTGAAGTATGCCGAGCGCGGTATTCCCCTGGTGATTCTTGCCGGCAAGGAATACGGTTCGGGTTCTTCGCGGGATTGGGCGGCGAAGGGGCCCCGGCTGCTAGGGGTGCGAGCGGTGATCGCGCAAAGCTATGAGCGAATTCACCGGTCGAATCTCGTTGGCATGGGGATTCTGCCGCTGCAGTTTGAGAGTGGTCAGAGTGCCGAATCGTTGGGGCTGACCGGCGAGGAAGTGTTCGACCTGGAAGGAATTCGCCCGATGTTGGAGAAGAAGTTTGCGGCAGGGAGAACGTTGACGGTCAAGACGACGAGTCCGTCGGGCGTGGTGGGGCATTTCAAGGCGACGGTACGCATCGATACGCCGCAGGAAATTCTCTACTACGAAAACGGCGGCATTCTCCAGTTCGTGCTCCGGCAGCTGGCGGCAAACTAGAGCAGGCATTTGCGGGTATCTGGGCGGTTGCGGTAGAACAGCAGGTCCCTCCACTGCGCTACGCTCCGGTCGGGATGACAAAATTGTTGAGACGTCGAGCATTTTATCCGAACAGGCCTCAACAACTTTGTCATCCCGACCGGAGCGTAGCGCAGTGGAGGGACCTGCTGTTCTACCGCAACCGCTCAGGTACCCGCGGTTGTTTCTTTACCGTGCCAGGACGACTAAGCCCCAAGGTCCTTTGCCGGCCTTGATCTTCTTGGTTACTGCATTGGTCGCCAGGTCTACCACCGCCACATCGTTCGAAGGCCCATTGGCCGAATAGAGAGTCTTGGCATCGGGCGAAAGCGCGATACCCCAGGGACGGCCTCCCACCTCGACCGAACCCAAAACCTTTTGCGTCGAGGTATCGATCGTAAACACCTGGTGGCCTCTTCCGGTGCTGACATACAGTCTCGTTGCATCGGGCGAAAGCACAACATCCATCGGCTTGATGACACCCGGCTTGCCGATCTGGATCGCCTGCATCATCTTGTATTTCTTGGCATCGACGAGCACGACGGTTCCATCGTTTTCTGCATTGATGTAGGCCCGCGAACCATCCGGCAGAAACGCTACATTGCGCGGACGATGGCCGACCTTAAATGTCTTGATGATTTTGCCCCCGACCGGATCAAGTACAGAGACCGTTCCCGTCTCTTCCGACGTGACCCACACGTGCTTGCCGTCCGGAGTGATTTGCACTCCTTCCGGCTGCGCGCCCAGCGGAAAGGACTTCACCACATCGCCCGAGGCGATGTCGACGATACTGACGGCGGAGACATCTTCGTTCGAGATGTAAAGCTGTTTGCCATCCTTGCTGACATCGAAGTTTTCCGGGTCAGAGCCGCCCTTAATGGTGCGGACAACTTTCATCTGGGCAACGTCGAAGATGCCAATTCCGTCGGCGGACTTGTCCGGTGGGGGCAAGGTGCTTTCATCGACATCCGGTCCGGCAATCGGCGTCCCGCTGAGCGCGACGTAAATCATCTTGCCATCCGGGCTGGCATGAATACCGCGCGGACGCTTGCCCAGCGGAATGGTCGCCAATACGTTGTAATTTCCGGAATCGATCACACTCATATCCCCGCCGACTTCGTTCGTTACAAATAGACGGGGCGCTGTCGTTTCTGCCGGAGCGGCGGCGGGCGCAGGCTGTTCCGGAGCTTTGGCCGAGTTGTTGCAGCCTACCGACAAGAAGGTCAGACCAACTACGAGAAGTAGCTTGCGCATGGCTTTATTTGTCCTTGAAAGTGAAGTTGGCCTCCGCACTCCCGTGCGGTGAAACCGTGATCTGCTGTTCCTGGGTTCCCAGTTTCTCCTGCCAGACGGCGATGGTGTAATTTCCCGGCGGCAAATTCCCGATGGTAAACGAACCGTTGTCCGCCGAGACAGCGAAGTAGGGATACGGAAGGACACCGATAAACGCGTGCATCCAACTGTGGATGTTACATTTCACCGGGATCATGATTTCGGGCTTGACGAACCTGCGATCGATGGGCGGATCGCCCGCGCCCTGGCTGTGGTTCCACGCCCGATTTAGTTCTGCCATGGGATGAATATTGTGCGTGACCGGGTCGGAGTTGATCACCTGCAGCGTCTGCCCAACCTGGATACCCAGCACACGGGGGCGAAACCAGCAGCCGCTTTGATCGATGGTGACCGGCGTGGAGGGAACGGCAAAGGTCTTTCCTTCGAGCCCGCTCTTGATGTACACGAACGCGTTGGCCAGCGCGCCGCTCTTGCTCACCACCAGCGATTCGTCATACGCCTTGCCGTGATGAGCCTCAACGCACGCCGGCTCTTCGCTCATGTCGATGGCTTTCGGAGGCGGACGCTTGCCCTTGTAGTGAATGGTCCCGGTCACCGTGCCCGCGGTTGCGGCATCCACCTGGAAGTAGACCGGAGCAGGTTCCCTCTTCGGCGCGGCTGGCGGTGGGGTTTTTGTAGCGCATCCGGCCAGCAGAGCGGCGGTGCAGCAGATCAGGTGAATTGGCTTCATGGCTTTTCCCCGGGCGGTCCAACGTACGCTGGTATCTCGCCGGTCAGCGCCTTCATGAAGGTCACCAGGTCGTCCCGGTCCTTCGATGAGAGTGGGAGAGGCTTGATTTCCTTATCGAGATTGGGATTGGAGTTCCCGCCCCCGGCATAAAAGTCGACCACGGCGCGCAATGTCTTGAGGCTGCCGTCGTGCATGTAAGGCGGGGTCAGCGCGACGTTGCGCAGGGTGGGCGTTTTGAACTCGCCCTTCTCGGTAGCAATTTTTGTCGGGCCAAAACGTCCCATGTCGGTAAATTCGCCTTCCCCGTTCACGCCGGCGCCGGTGTTGTGGAATTTTTCGTCGGTGAAGAGAGAATACGTTGCATTAATGGTATGGCAAACCGCGCAATTGCCTCGTTTGGGGTCCTGGAAGATAGCCAGTCCGTGGATCGCAGCGGGGGAAAGGGCCTGCTTGTTGCCGCCATATTGATATTTGTCGAATGGGGAGTTGCCGCTGAGCAGCGTGCGTTCAAAGCTAGCCAGCGACTTTTGTATCTTGTCCAGGGTTACCGGTCCCGGACCGAAGGCCTGAGCAAACTCTTCGCGGTAAGCCGGGTCGGCCTGAAGTTTGGCGACCGAAACATCGTGTGCCTGGTTCATTTCGTTGGCAGCGGCCATGGGGTCAGCGGACTGCGCTTCGAGGCTGGCGGCGCGGCCATCCCAGAACTGCTTTGGCGAATACGCCGCGTTCAACAACGTCGGAGCATTGCGGATACCCAGCGCTCCGCGAAAGCCTCGTGCGATGGCAAGACCATCGCTAAAGCCGATGTTGGGATTGTGGCAGGAGGCGCAGGAGACGGTGTTGTCTTTGGACAGCTTGAAATCGTAGAAGAGCTTGCGTCCGAGGGCGATCGTTTGCAATGTGGGCGGGTTGTTGGCCGGGATGGGAACCGGAGGTAGGCCCAGCGGAGCTTTGATATCGACCACCGCGCCAATCGGTCTGTCATTGCCTGCCCGTCTACATCCACTGCAAAGTATCAGGAGCCCGGCGATTAGAACGCTATGTAGAGTGAGTGTTCTCAACGCCCAGTAATTATAGCTGTGGCCCCGGAGTGGAGCGATCTGCAGTGTTTCCCCTTAGAAATTTGCGGTAAGGCGCAACGCAAAACTGCGCGATGGCCCGATGGCGTTCCCAGAAAAGAGCCCGCCAAAATCCAGTACATCCAGGGTGTTGCTCAGATTCTGTCCATCGACCTGGATACGCGTTTGCACGCGTTCGGACTTGTAAAGGTCGGCACCCGCAGACGCACTGACTAGAAACGACGGGTCGATCCGTCCGCGCGCAAAGTTGATGCGGTCGAGCACCTGCTGCCCATATTCCGCGAGTACGGTGTCGGGGTCCCCATCAAATTCAAAGGGCAGACCGGAGTCATATTGCACTCCTCCTGCAATCCAAAACCGTGACTGTATCTGATAGCGAACCCGTCCGCGCAGCGTGTTGCGCTGGTCCTGCGAGTCCGGAAAGTGCCCGGAAAGCTGCGACTCCGCGGCCCCCGCGTCGTCTCCCAGAAACAGGCCGCCGGTCACCGGAAACCATCCATTGCCTACCTGGTAGGAATAGCTCACGAAACCCGAGAAGCGATGCCAGTCGGGAACTTCGATCTTTCCTTCAGCGCCGTAGATGATCGCTTTGCGAAAGGCGATTGGAAAGCTGATCGTGGTGTTCGAGATTTGATCATCGTCTGCGTAGTTCTCAAAGAAGCGGCGGTAGTAGTTGGCGTCCAGCTTGACTCTGCCGAAGAAGCCCTTGCTGAGGCCGCCTTCGTAATAGTCACCGGTCGACGGTTGCACGGGTAGGCGCAAAAAATTGGTCGGGTCGAGCGAATCGATCGCATTCGAACTGGAAAGTAAAATGTTCTCCGACGACGGCGTCTGAAAAATACGGTCATAGGAGAAGTGCATCACCAGGTCGGCGGAAGAGAAATACCTGGCAACCGAGAGGCGTGGCTGCACTGCCTGTTTATTGAGCAGGAGCTGGTAGTGATCCCAACGAATCCCGGCATTGATCGTCCAATTCCCGAGCCGAATCAGATCCTGCGCAAAGATGGATTGCTCCAGGTCGGGCCGGTTGCCGGCAAACGCAAACGTGAGCGGCGTATCCGGGTCAAACTGCGTCGGATCGGTAATGATGTAGTTGAAATTCTCGCGCAGAAACGCGTTATCCGATTCCACACCGAATTTCCATTCCTGCCGCCCGCGAGAGATGGTTGCGGTCGCATTGAAGTATCCTTCGCGAAACCGATTGTGCTGAAAGACCTCGATCGGTGTTGACTGTTCGTTGGAGTTGAAGTCGTTAGCATTATCCCGGACCATACCGCGAACATTCGCCAGCGCACGTTCGGAGAAGATGTGTTCGTACGATGCGATCCCAATGGTCTCCAGGTTGTCCGCCGTCTGCCGTTGCCCTGCTGCCTGTTGCACCTGTTCATTGGGAAGGTCGTAGCGCGAAAGCTCATGGCGCACCGTCATCGCCAAACGATCGTTTGCCGTGAGGTCGCGCTCATAGCGCGCAGCAAAGTCGCCTAATGTACCGGTGTTTGAAAAATTCTGCGGAACAACAGGATTGAGGTAATGATCGGTCCTGCTGCCGCTTGCGCTGGCGCCAAGCGTATTGGCTCCCCATCCGTACTGGGCTTTGGCGAACGCATTTGCAGAGGCGAAGCTGCCGCCGGAAAGCACCGCTTCTCCGTGCAGGCCCGGCTGCGCATCCTGGGTTGTATTGACCTCAACCACGCCACCCATCTTGCGCCCATACTCAGCCGGTATCCCGGCGGTATAAATGCTCATCGATTGCACGTCATCTGACCCAATCTCGGGCCCGAAGCTGGGGGAGCGATTATCGGTGAGCGGAATTCCGTCCAGGACAAACTGTGTTTGATACTCCGAGCCGCGGGGATGCAGAACAGCGTTCCCCTCGTATAACCATCCGGGCTGCGAGTTGACCAGGTCCTGCAATCCGCGGCCCGGAATTGAGGTGAGGCGATGCTGCAGCAGGTCGGAGCCGATCTGGTTGACCGCGCCCGGCTGATCGGGATCGATCAGCGTTTCCGCCGCGTTCACCGTGACCGATTGGGTCACGGTCGAGATTTTCAGTTGTACGAGCCGTGCGGTCGGCAGGGAAGAATGAATCATCAGCTTCTCCTGCACTGGCGCGAAGCCGGCCTGCTCTACCTCTAATTCGTAGTGGCCGTAGGGTAGCCGATGAATATCCAGGTTGCCCTGCTCGTCGGTCTGCAGCGTCGTTTTATATTGGTTTGCCTCACTAAGTAGCTGCACAGTAGTGCGAACACCGTGCCCCGATGGGTCTGTCACCCGTAATCGCAATTCTCCTGTGTTGCTCTGGGCAAACGCTGAGACCGCACAGGCCAAAGCCAACGCCATCCATCCCCTGATCAATCCCCGCCCTCTCCCATCCCCGCGATTGAATATTCGGTGGTCGCCGGTTTTGTTCAGCCTTTTTTTCGTCAAAGATCGCAAAAACCTTGAACAGACGATACCCAGCACGCAATATAGGAAAGAAGGCCCATGCTGATTCCGCCAACAGATGTACTGCAGGAACTGCCGTTTTCCCCAGAAGTGGCTACGGGACCCTCTGCGTGTGAGCGCGAAGTGATCCACCTCTTTGAGCAGTTTCGCAACCCGCTCCTGCGCTACGTGGTGTCGCGCGGGCTGTCGCTGCATGATGGGGAAGAAGTGATTCAGGAAGTATTTCTGGCGCTCTTCCGTCACCTGCAGTTGGGCAGGTCACGACAAAATCTTCGGGGGTGGATTTTTCGCGTTGCCCACAATTTGGCCTTGAAACAGCACCATGCCAACAGAAAGACCGTGGCGAGACTTGATTCCGACGATTCCCGCGCCGAGCAACAGCCGGATGCGACTCCCAATCCCGAGGAGCAGGCCACCCATCGCCAACGCATGGAGCATTTGCAGGCTGTGCTGCGCGCTCTGCCGGAGCAGGACCGCTCTTGCCTATATCTGCGTGCGGAGGGTCTCCGGTACCGCGAAATCGCCGGGATTCTGGGAATTTCTCTGGGAGCGGTCTCGATCGCTCTGAGTCGCTCCTTGGCGCGCATGGGGCGCGCCGACCGTGGATGATGCCATGTTGAAAGAACCGTTCCACTTATCGGACGAAGACCTTCTGCTCGTAGTGGATGGAGAATTATCGCGTGGTCGCGCCAAGCGGGCGCGCGCGCACTTGGCAGATTGTCCCGAGTGCCGTTCGCGGGCCGCAGAACTGCAAGGAGTGATTGCCGATTTCATTTCGCTGCAGCAACGCGCTGTCGATCCGCAAATACAGGCCGCAACCGGGCCCCGTGCCGCACTCAAGGCGCGACTGGCCGAAACGGCGGCCGAGGGGTATTGGCCGCGCATTCTGCAGCTGTTTTCGCCCCACCGTCCCTACGCCTATCTCGCGATGGCCCTGCTGGTGACTTTGCTTGGCGGCAGATGGGTGCTGCAGCGCTCTCCGCAGCAGGGAGCAATGGCCCTCTTGACCGTGCCGGATAGCCGGCTCACACCAGGCGCGACCCGCCCCGTCAACATCGGCGACGTGTGCTCCATGCCACACGAAGAAGTGGTGCGCGACGTCCCTGGCTCTTTACGAGATCAAGTTTTCCGTGAATATGGCATCGCCAACGCCCAGCCGCAGGATTATGAAATCGACTACTTAATTGCTCCCGGCCTGGGGGGAACGGAAGACATTCATAATTTGTGGCCGGAGCCGTCGATTTCGACGTCTTGGAACGCTCACGACAAAGATGCCCTGGAAGAGCGCCTTCACCAGATGGTGTGCGCCGGCGACATTGACTTGCCGACAGCGCAGAAGGCGATCGCCAGCAACTGGATTGCAGCCTATAAAAAGTATCTTTCCAAAGCCGCTTAAAACCTGCCGATGGTCTGCAGATAGGCCTTGACCCCGGTGGAGATGATCTGCACCCCAATGCAGAGCAGGATGAAGGAGGACAAGCGCATCACCATCGAGGTGCCGGAACGGCCGAGAAGCGCCTCCGCTTTGCGGGCATATAAGTAACACCCAAAGATGATGACGCACACCAAGGTGATTCCGCTGAGAGCCGCAATCAGAACCCTGGGAGAGAAGATGGAAGCCTCGTGGAGCTCCGGCGGTAAGTGAGCACCAAGTGTAATAGCAACCGAGATGGACCCTGGACCAACGGTGATGGGTAGCGTAAACGGATAGAAGGCGTTGTCCAGGATTTCATCCTCCGCGACGGGCGCGGTTTTGGCTTGTCCCGAATCCTGGTTGAGCAGCGACCAACCGGTGGCGGCGACCACCAGCCCTCCGCCGATCTGCACGGCGTAGATGGAAATCCCAAAGAAGGCGAGCACATGGACGCCCCATAGCAGGGAGCAAAGCAGCAAAAAGAAACTATAGACAGCAATTTTCTGGGAGAGGAGGCGCTGGGTTTTCACCGTAACAGGGCCGACCAGGTTGACGAAAATCGCGGCGCTCCCGAGCGGGTTCACGATAGGAAAGAGCGCGGCCACCACCAGAACGGTGGCCTCGATAACGGCGGTGACTTCCTGGCGAATGTCGATCATTTCAACAAAAATCTTACTCCCGGGGCGGCGTTGCTAAAATTGAGGGAAATGACGGTTACGGCTACGAGCGTCCCTGCGGAAATCCTGGCAAAGTATGAACCGGTCATCGGGCTGGAAGTCCACGTCCAGCTCCTGACCAACACCAAGGCGTTTTGCGGTTGCGCCAATCGCTTTGGCGGTGAGCCGAATACGCACATTTGCCCCGTCTGCCTGGGGCTTCCGGGAGCGCTTCCCGTGCTGAACAAGAAGGCCGTCGAGTACGCAGTGATGGCGGCGACTGCGATCAATTGCGTCGTCCGCGAGCATTCGGTTTTCGCCCGTAAGAACTACTTTTACCCTGACTTACCCAAGGGGTATCAGATTTCGCAGTTCGATAAGCCGCTGGCCGAACATGGATGGATCGATGTTCCGGCGGCGGACGGTATCAAACGTATCGGGATCACGCGTCTGCACATGGAAGAGGATGCGGGCAAGAGCATGCACGACGGGTTCCCCGACTCCGGAACCAAGACGTATGTCGATCTCAATCGCTGTGGCACTCCGCTTATTGAAATCGTGAGTGAGCCCGATCTGCGGACGCCCGACGAGGCGTATGAATACCTGACCCGGCTCAAGGAGATTCTGCTCTATACCGGGGTAAGCGACTGCAACATGGAAGAGGGTTCGCTGCGTTGCGATGCCAATGTTAGTGTGCGTCCGCGCGGCCAGGTAAAGTTTGGCACCAAGGCTGAGGTGAAAAACGTCAACAGTTTCCGCTACATCCGGGCTGCGCTGGAGTACGAGATTGAGCGCCAGGTGGATTTGATCGAGGGTGGCGGCCGGGTGGCCCAGGAGACGCGGCTCTGGAATGCCAGCGAGGGCCGTACGTACTCCATGCGTTCCAAGGAGCAGGCGCACGACTATCGCTATTTTCCGGAGCCGGATTTGCAGCCGCTGGTGGTTTCCGAGGAGTGGAAGCAGAGCCTCATCGCCCGTTTGCCGGAACTGCCCGAAGCACGCCGCAAGCGCATGATCGAGGCGTATGAGATCAGCATGCAGGACGCACAGGCCCTGACCGCGACCCGCTCGTTTGCAGACCAGTTCGAGACCGCCGCCCGGCAGGCTAAGAGTCCGCGCAGAGTCGCTAATCTTATTCAGAGCGAATTGATGGGGCGGTTGAAGGCCAAGGGGCTGGAGTTGGAGCAGTCTCCAATCAGCATGCCGGGGTTGGTGCAGGCAGCGGATTTGGCAGAGGCGGGTGAGCTTTCGAGCAAGCAGTTGAAAGGCCTGTTCGACACTGCTTTTGAGAATGGCGAAGACTTTGGCCCCGTCTATGCGCGGGAGAAGCCCCAGCAGATCAGCGATCCCGCGGTCCTGGAAAAGCTGATTGCGGAAGTGATCGCCGCCAACCCCAAGCAGTTGGAGCAGTATCGTGCCGGCAAGAAGACGGTGGCCGCATTCTTTGTGGGACAGGTGATGCGCTTGTCGAAAGGGCAGGCGAATCCGGCTCTCTTAAACGAGCTGGTTACCAAGCAGCTGGACGCGTAACTTCCCGGCGGGTGGAGAGTCTAACGCGGTATGTTTGATTCCGAGCAGGGCCAAGGGATAAGCCGACGTGGGTTCCTCTTGAGTGGGGGTGTCGCGCTCGCCGGGCTTGCCGTTTGGTCGTTGCGGCCGGGAGCAGCTCCGCAGGCTGCGGCGACCGTACCCAGCGGCCCTCCCGCTGAAGTCGAGATTACCGGGTTTTCTGAGCAGGGTGTGTCGACCGGGATAATGCGGGTGCCCAAAATCATCAAGAGTGAGGCGGAGTGGAAGCGCCAGCTTTCCGCGAACGCCTACGACATAACGCGGCGCGCCGATACCGAGATGGCCTACACGGGTGCTTATTGGAACCTGCACCAGAGCGGCTTGTACTACTGTGTCTGCTGCGGCACGGCGTTGTTTTCTTCAGAGACAAAGTTCGATTCGGGTACTGGTTGGCCGAGCTTCTGGCAGCCGCTCGCCAGGGAGAATGTTGTCGAAGTGGAAGATTTGAGTTTTGGCGAGCGCACCGCGGTGGCGTGTGCCCGGTGTGATGGGCACCTGGGGCATGTCTTCAACGATGGACCGCCGCCGACCGGGCTGCGTTACTGCATGAACTCGGCTTCGTTAATCTTCAAACCCGCTGCGCTTCGCGCTTAAAATCGGGTGCCCCATATCTCGCTTTTTTTTGCGAGAAGTGGAAGTGAACGAATGCTCACACCCCTGGGCGCTTCGACCTCAACACCCCCCCGAATTCCTACATCTCGCCAAAGGCAGGCGAGATATGGGGCACCCGAATTCGGGGCTTCTACATATTCATCTTCTTGAATTGAAAGCCTGGAATCGCGCGCACCAGGAACATGATCAGCGCCCAGAATCCAGGCACGTACACAACATCGCGGCGTTTCTCAATTGCACGCAAAATACCGCGAGCAGCCTTTTCCGGCGAAGCAAATAGAAAATTTTGCTCCACGTGCGCCGTCATCGGAGTGGCGACAAATCCAGGCTTGATCGTCAACACTTGCACGCCATCCCTGTCGATCCGGTTGCGCAGGCCCTCCAGGAAAATATTCAGCGCACCCTTGGAAGCGCCATAGACATAGTTACTCTTACGCCCACGGTCGCCGGCCACGGAAGAAATCACCGCCAGTGTTCCGGCGTGTTGCTGCTGAAGGTAATTTCCCAGCCACGTCAACAACGAGACCGTAGCCATGAAATTGGTGTGCAGGACACCTGCGGCTACCTCAAAATCCGCCTCCGCAGCCTGCTGATCGCCCAAGACTCCGTGCGCGATCAGGGCCAGGTCAATCTTGGCCAGCCGCTCTGCCGCGACTTGCAGCATCTCTGCATGCCCGGTCGTGTCATCCAGATCCATCACCCAGGTATCGACGTTCGCTGCGCCGCGGGCCAGAAGGTCCTGCGCCACCGCGGTGAGCCGATCGCGGCTGCGGCCCACCAGCATGAACCGCCGGTTGGGCGCCACCAGCTGCCGCAGGGTCGCAATGGCGATGCTGGAGGTTGCCCCCAGGACCAATACCCCGGCAGGGAAACCTGGATCGCGTTTAAACGACACCGGTTACCCGCTCCCAAAAGCTGGAGCTGAACGCCGGGTCCACGTAACCGGAAAATTCTTGCCACTGGGGATAAAACTGCTGGAAATGCGCGGCGCTCATACACGCGTCTTTCGCTGGATACATCCGGCCCCCGCAGTCGGCAGTGATCGCAGCCAACCGGTCCATAAGGTCAAAGCTGATCTCTTTGCGGATGGGGAAATCCAGCGCCAGGGTAATTCCCGGCATGGGAAACGACATCATCCCCGGAGAGACCACATCTCCAAAGACTTTGATCACTGCCAGGAATGATCCCAGGCCCGAGGCCGTGATCGCCTTCAGCAACTGCACCATGCCCATGGAGTCACTTTCCCAAGGCAGCACACACTGGAATTGCAACAGACCCTGTTTTCCATACATCTTGTTCCAGTGCAGGATTCGGTCAAGCGGATAAAAGAAAGGCTCGTAATCGATCAGGCTGGTCCGCTCTTTACCCATCTGCTTATGGTAGTAGAGGGTGTTGAACGCGCCGACAGTGGAGCGAGTCAGCGCGAAGCCCGGTGCGTCTAAGGGAAACGCCAGCTTTTGCCGGGTTAACGACGTCAACGGCCCGGGATCCTCCTCATGCTCGCCTTGCAGAAAAATACCGCGGGCAAAGTTTCGTCCCCGGGCGACGCAATCAATCCAAGCCACAGAGTATTCCCGGGTACTCGCTTGGGACAACGCGAGGAACTCCTCCAACCCGACAAACTTCGTGGCCGTTTGGCGTATCCGCCGCGAAACGATGGGCCGCAGCTGCAGCTCAGCCCAGCTGATCAGTCCGGTCAATCCCAGGCCGCCGATGGTCGCGGTGTACCAATCGGAATTCTCGGTGGGGCTGCACACCGCCTGGGTGCCGTCTGAGCGTACCAATTCGAAACAGGGCACGTGCAGGCCAAAGGTCCCAGCCACATGATGGTTCTTGCCGTGAATATCATTGGCAATCGCTCCACCGACAGTTACATATTTGGTGCCCGGGCTTACCGGCAGAAACCAGCCGCGCGGCACGGCAAAATCCAGAATCTCCGCCAGCGTCACGCCTGCTTCACAGCGCAGTAATCCCGTCTCAGCACTGAAGGAGATGAGGCGGTCCAGATGCGGGGTTCGCAGCAGGGTACCGTTCTGCAGCAGGCAAACGTCGCCATAACTGCGTCCCATGCCGACCGCCAGCATCTTTTCGCTAGCCACCTCGGCGGGAGGGAATTCTTCTTTCCAAAATAGGTTACGAACATCAGCGGAGAGCCTGGGATAGCGGCCCCAAGACTCGAACTGCAAGGATTCGAATTGCGGTCTTTCCTGAAGTGGGGGCATGTCAGGTATCTTTCCCGAGCTTACAGCGAGCCGTAGAGCTTCTAAAGCGCGGAGTAGGCGATGATGATTACTCCCAGGCCCATGAGCAAACTCATGCGGTCTTCGAGAGCAAAGACAACCGGATCTTCATCTAGCAAGCCGCGTGAGGCCAGCAGCCAAACCCGGCTCACCCATAGGATCAAGAGCGGCGTAATCAACCACATCCGATTGGGGTGGTGGTAAAGCGAGGTCACGTCGCGGCCATTGATATAGAGCGAGAAGATCACAATCGACGCATACGCGCTTGCGGTGCCGAAGCTGCGCAATTGCTCCAGATCGCTCAGCAGATAACCTCTGCCATTGGACGGGTGTACACCCCGCAGATGCAGATTCTGCAGTTCGCTGAATCGTTTGACCATGGCCAAACTGAAAAAGAGAAAGATGGAGAATGCGGCCAACCAGGGCGAAACCAACGTCTGCGTCGCTTCGGAACCGGCCAGCATGCGGATGGTATACAAACTCGACAGGATCACGACATCGAGCAGAACCACACGTTTGAGCGCCAGTGAATAGGCCAGCGTGGTCGCCAGGTAGAGCAGCAGGTAGACGAGGAACTTGTGTGGCAGCCAGGCGGCGATGGTGAACGAAATCGCACCCAGAAGAAGCGCCATCCCCAGCCCACTGGCAACGGAGAGATCGCCCGCGGCGAAGGCGCGCCTGCGCTTGGTCAGATGGGCACGATCTGCTTCCAGGTCAAGCAAGTCATTCAAGATATAGGTCGCGGACGCGGTAAAGCTGAAGCAAAGGAAAGCGGCAGCCGCCTTCAGCAGGAGCTCGGGGCGAAGTGCGTGGGCCAGCAGGAGAGGCAGAAACACGAGCAGGTTCTTTGACCATTGATGGAGGCGAAGTGCCTTACCCACGGCAGCGGGTATAGACGCGCGATCCCAGAACGATCGGCTTACGGCGAGATGGCGCGTCATAAGAGCGGCGGTCAATCTCAGGTCGGGGTTCGCGACCATCGCCTCCTGGGCGCCCTGTAGTAGCGGCAGATCGGGCATCGCATTCCCGATGTAGTCGAAGCCATCCGCCGGAAAGCGCTGCTGCAGATGCCGCAGCTTGTTGTGGCCGGTCAGGTTCACACCCCCATCGCTCGCCATGACACCGTCAAAGATGTCCAGGTGCGTAGCGATTCTCTGGGCCAGGGTGCGGTCGGCGCCGGTGGCCAGGTAAAGCTTGCGTCCTGCCCCGTGCTCCTCCTGGAGCCAGGCAAGCAGTTGCTGGTTGTAGGGCAAGTGCTCCACATCGAGCGTGACGAGCGCGCTGACCCGCGCTTTGAAATTTGCTTTTCCTTTGAGCGCCCACAAGGGCGTCTGCAGAAACGCCAGTGGATAGCGGCGTGCCAGCACCATGAGCGAGTCGACAAAGGTGTCGGATTTGACAAGAGTCCCGTCGAGGTCCACGCAGAGCGGCCTCTCTACCTGCACCGGAACTGCCGTTTCCATCACCCTGAGTTCGGTCATTGTCGCCCTATAAGAAAGATACTTGAGCGGCAGGCATGCCCCAAGTGACCATTGCAGTTCATGGTGACCATCCGAGGACGAAGTTTTCTTCGCCCCGGACGAACCTTTCACCGGTGGTCCCCGTCATATAAGTGCGATGTGAGCAAGCAGTTTCGGGAAAAAGGGCCCCTCAACAAAAATATGAAAAAGATCAGCGGTGCGGTTGGAATCCTTGCAGTTCTTTTTTCGATGTCCTCGGTACTGGGCGCGCAGGAGGTCGCCACCGCCCGCGCTGTGGTTACTGCGAATGCAAAGTCGACCGAGGACGCGACAACCGTGCCGCGCCAGACCATCAGTGTTCTGCAAAACCGTAAGCTGCAGGAAGTGACCGGCTGGGTCCCGCTGCGCGGGGAGCGCTCTGGTCTGCAGTTGGTCATCCTGTTGGACGATTCAGCCCGGTCGAATCTCGGGCTGCAACTGAATGAGCTGCGGACCTTCATTGGCGGTTTGCCTGCCAATGCCGAGGTGGCGGTGGGCTATATGCGCAATGGGACACCGAACCTGGTGCAGAATTTCACCACCGACCATGCCCAGGTGGCGCAATCGTTACGCTTGCCGTCAGGTACGCCGGGCGGGAATGGCAGCCCTTATTTCTGCCTGTCGGCCCTGGTCAAGCAGTGGCCCGGCGGCAACGCCGATGTTCGTCGCGAAGTGATCATGGTGACAGATGGGGTGGACCGCTATTCCGGCGGACGCTTCGATCCTGAGAACCCCTATGTGCAGGCCGCGACCAGCGATGCACAGAAGGCGGGCGTCATCGTGTACTCCATTTATTTTCGGGACGCCGGGGGCCTCGATCGCAGCCAGTTGGTGACGGATGGAGGACAAAATTACCTCACCCAGATTTCCGGAGCGACCGGCGGCAAAGTATATCTTGAAGGCTTTGGCAACCCGGTCTCGTTTGCGCCGTTTCTTTCCGACATCCAGCACAAGCTGCAGAACCAGTATGAGTTGACGTTTACTTCCAGCGCGAAACCCGGGTTGCAGACGATCCAGGTAAAAACCAACCAGCCCAATACCAAGCTCGACTGGCCTGCCCGGGTTCTCGTGGGCGGCTTCACCCCATCACAATGACGCCGGCCGTACGGCTTAAAATAGCGAGAGACGACAGCGCGAGGCGAACGATGCCAGGAACTAAGAAGCACACTCTTCTGCAGGTAGTAAACGTAGCCATCATCGCCCTCGTAGCTTCGTTGGCGGGGAGCGCCCCAGCTCAGGATGCCGCCAAACCGACTACCTTCCTCGGCACGGTGCAGACACTGAGCGGCAACTCGCTCACGGTCAAGAGCGACGCGGGCGCCACCATGCAGGTTACGGTGCAGGACAATGCCCGCCTGCTGCGCATTGAGCCAGGCCAAAAGACACTCGCCGGCGCAAGCCCATTCAGCATGAGCGATCTGGCGACCGGTGACCGGGTGATGGCGCGCGGGGCAGCCGGTCCGGATGGCACCTCCCTTGCCGCTACCATGCTGGTTGCGATTAAGGGTGCTGACATTGCCCAGAAACAGGCTCGCGAGCGGGAAGACTGGCAGAAGAACGGCACCGGCGGCCTGGTGAAAGCGGTGGATTCCGCTGCCGGCACGGTGACGGTCTCGCTTGGCGCCGGCGGAAACAGGACGGAAGTGATTCATGCTTCTTCCACCGCCATCATTCGCCGCTATGCTCCGGGATCGGTCAAATTTGACCAGGCGGTGAAGAGCTCTTTGGACCAAATCAAACCCGGCGATCAGCTTCGCGCCCGCGGCACCAAAGGTGCGGACGGCGGGACTCTCGAGGCGGAGGAGATTGTCAGCGGTAGCTTCCGCAATCTTGCTGGGCCGATCCAGGCAGTGAATGCCGCTGCCTCAAGCATCACACTCACGGATACGACAACCAAGAAGCCGGTCGTGGTCTCGATCACTTCGGATAGTGAACTGAAGAAGCTCGATCCGGCAGTCGCCCAACGTATCGCAGCCCGGTTGAGTGGCGGCGGTGGTGGGGCTGCTGGCGGCGGTGGTGCGAAGCGGTCGGAAGGTTCCGGTCCACCGGCGGGAGTACCTCCGGGTGGAGCTGCTGCCTCGGGTGGTGCAGGACGTGCGCCGGGTTCCGGGCCAGACTTTCAACAGGTGTTGTCACGCGCACCCTCAGTCACGCTCAACGATCTACAGAAGGGCAATATGGTCATCGTCGTGGCGACGGAAGGCGAGACTCCTGGTTCGGCCACCGCCATCACCGTGGTCGCCGGCGTAGAACCCATGTTGCAAGCCTCTACCAGCGGTAGCCAGGCGATGTTCTCTTCCGCCTGGAACCTGGGTGGCGGTGGTGGTGAGGGTGGCGGGGAGCAGTAGTCGCCCTCTCCATTCGTTCTGACATTCTGCTGAAACATACTGACTCATCTGAGGAGAACCATTGAATCGCCTGCTCGCTTTCTGCCTGAAGAGTCTCTTGTTCCTGGGAGTCATCTCGTTATCATTCCTATTCGCGCAAACAGCGACTCCTTCCGGGACACTACGCGGCCAGGTGGCCGACCCGAGTGGGGCGGTCATTCCGCAGGCAGCGCTGACCGTCACCTCAAGTGCAGGTGTGAGCAAGACCGGCACGTCCGATCCGGCCGGTCAATACGCAATCACGGGGCTGGCTCCGGGCCAGTACACGGTGACGGTGCAAGCCGCGGGCTTCTCCAACTTCACTTCTCCGCCGGTGCGCATCACTGCAGGGCAGGTGCAGCACCTGAATATTGCGCTGACGATTCAAATGGAACAGCAGCAGGTACAGGTCACGGCGGATAATCCAGGTGTGAGCGTCGACCCGGATAGCAATGCCAGTGCCGTGGTGCTGACGGGCAAGGATCTGGACGCGCTTTCTGACGATCCGGATGAATTATCGAACGAGCTGACGGCATTGGCTGGTCCGGCGGCGGGCCCTAGCGGCGGGCAGATCTATATTGATGGTTTCACTGGCGGTCAGTTGCCGCCGAAATCAGCGATTCGCGCCATCATCATCAATCAGAATCCGTTTTCTGCGCAGTATGATTCGCCGGGCTACGGTCGTATCGAGATATTGACCAAGCCGGGAACGGACAAGCTCCATGGCCAGATTTTTCTCAATGCCAGCGCGTCTGCTTTTAACACGGCCAATCCCTTCGCCCAGAACCAGCCACCCTACCACACGCTGCAATATAACGGGAGCGTGAGCGGCGCGCTGGGCAAGAAGGCTTCGTTCTTCTTCACGGCAGACCGGCGAAATATTCAGGACAACAACATCGTCAACGCGAACGTGCCGTACGTGCCCGACCCAACGACGTGCGAGCCGGAAAATGGCACGGTGGTCGACACCACGGGCACGCTTTGCAGCCTGGCGGTTCCTTATCCGCAGACGCGTACCGACATCAGTCCCCGTATCGATTACCAGTTGAGTGGAAATCAGACCCTCACGGTGCGCTGGGACTATTACCGGGACACGCGCAACAATAGCGGCGTGGGCACCTTCGTTCTTCCCAGCCAGGCCTACGACAGCAGCGAAACTGATAACCGGATTCAGATCAGCGACAACCAGGTGTACGGCACCAAGTTCATCAACGCGACCCGCTTTCAATACATTCGCGAGGTGAGCAGCCAGACCCCGAAACAAGTGGCGCCAGCTGTGGACGTGTTGCAGAACTTCGACGGTGGCGGCAGTCCGCAAGGCACGCAGCACGATACGGCCAACCACTATGAGTTTCAGGATTATGCATCGGTTGCGCTGGCCAAGCATTACATCCGTTTTGGTGGCCGGGTACGTGACGTGCACGATACCAATTACTCGGATGCCAATTTTCAGGGCACCTACACCTACTCCAATCTGACGGATTACCTGGCTGCGAGGCCGAGCCAATTCTCCATCACGACTGGGACGCCCACGCAGACGTCGAGCGTGCTCGACCTTGGCCTGTATGCCGAAGACGACTGGAAGGTGCGGCCTAACTTCACGGTGAGCTATGGGCTGCGTTTCGAGACACAGAACCGCATTCAGAACAAAACAAACTTCGCTCCTCGTGTTGCGCTCTCTTATGGGATTGGAGGCAAACAGCCGAAGACCGTGCTGCGGGCCGGCTACGGGATTTTCTACAACCGGTATACCTATGACTTGCTGCTCAATGTGAACCGCTACAACCTTGATCAGACGGGGCAGTTGCAGAGCATCCAGTCCAATCCCAATGGAACGCCTCCGGACAGCAGCGGTACTGAGGAATCTATTCCGCTGCCGACGTTCTATCGCACGCAGCCGGGTTTGAACGCGCCAGCGAACATCGAGACCGGGACCGGCATAGAGCACCAGGTGAACAAGAGCGTAAGTGTTTCAGCGACGTATCTGTACTCGCGCGGAATCCACCAGCTTCTGTCGCGCAACATCGATGCCCCGCTGCCGGATGGGACGCGTCCGGCGCTGGGTCTGTGCCCGGCGGGAAAGCCCTGCAACATTTACGAGTACGATTCGTTGGCGGTTTTTAAAGAGAACCAGATTTTTCTCAACCTGAACGTGCGCTATGGCCAAAAGCTAACGTTTACCGGGTTTTACATCTACAGCAAAGCGAATAGCGATACCGGTGGGCAGGGCTACCATCCGTCGAATCAATACGACATCATGCAGGACTACGGACGGCAATTCTTCGACGTACGTAACCGGGTGTTTGCGTTTGCCAACTACACTGCGCCGTATGGTTTCAGGATTAGCCCGTTTCTCAGCGCTTCTTCTGGTGCTCCGTTCAACATCCAATTGAGCCAGGACGTGAACGGAGATTCCTTCTTTAACGATCGCCCGACGTTTGCGAACTCGAATTCCAATCCGGCGAATGTGGACACCACCAAGTACGGAAACTTCGACGTCGGCACGGCACCGCCCTCTGGTTCCAAGCTGATCCCGATCAACTATGGCAATGGGCCGGTGCAATTCGCGATGAACATGCGTGTGGCGAAGAGCTTTGGTGTTGGTCCTCGGGTGGAGGAAGGAAAAGGGGCTCGCGTCGATGGTGGGGGTGGTCCCGGAGGCGGGCGCGGCGGTGGCCGGGGTATGCCGGGTATGGGGCTGGGGGGCAACGGGCCGAATCCTGGTGGGGGTCAGAACAATCGCGTCGATCGACGTTACAGCATCACGCTGAGCGCTTTTGCCCACAATATTTTTAACGTGGTTAACCTTGCACCGCCCAATGGAACGCTGGGTGGTCCGCCAGATGGGACTACGGATTCGCCGTTTTTTGGGAAATCGAATCAGCTGGCGAGCGGTTTTTTCTCCCACGGGTCGGCGGTGAGGGATTTCAACTTTCAGGCGCTGTTCAACTTTTAGGACGCCAGCTTCGTGGCTCGTCGGCTTAGGAGAAGAGCGTTACATTCACTCCGGCCATTTCTACATCGGCGGAGGATGCGCCCAAAACTTCACCATCAGCTTCGATTGCTATGGGCGGATCGTACGTGCGGCTGGCGCTGGGGCGGAAAGATACGCGCTGAACGTCTTCGTAGTAAGCGGCAGCGTCTTGATGGGGCTGGTGATCGCGGGATCCGCCATTCTGGAAAAGGGCTTCAAAGCTGGCTCGCGCGAGGCGCCCGCGCGAGGCGCCGGCTACTGTGGCGAGACGGAGAAAGGGAAAGTCCAAGCCCCCTCCTGGACGCCAGCGGTTTAGTTCCGCTACTCGCACAGCCAGCGCTTCACAGACTTGCTGGTGGACCACCGAGCCGCTGGTCGTAGTGATCGCAATGTCGAAAGGCTGTACCGGATGCTTGAGTAGCAGCTTCGCACCAGCAACGAAATAGGCTGCTTTGCCTACTCGGCTTTTGCCGGACCGGCGTGCCTCCGACATCAACGAAGCGTGCATGCCCATGCCCGCTGCCATGGCGAAGAGCCAGCTTTCCTTTCCGCCGGGTACGCAACAATGAATTCTGCCTAAGGGCACCACGCGAGGCTTACTTTTGAGAATCCAACGTGCCGCAGCTACAGGATTGTTTGGGATCTTCAGATTCTGTGCCAGCACATTGCCGGTGCCGTAAGGGATGATGCCAAGCGGAACAGTTGACCCGGCCAGGCCCTGGATCACGTCGAAGATGGTGCCATCACCGCCCGCCACGACGACAGCGTCATAGCCTTCGGCGGCTGCGCGCTTTGCTTTGGCTCCCGCAGCGCGGTGCTCTCCTGTTTCGAGAATGTCAACGGTCGCACCCTCCTCGCGGAAGGTGCTCTGCACGCGATCGACGTCTCTGTGCCGTGATGCAGTATGCAGGAGGACAGGGTTCACCAGCAGCAGGAGCTTTTTCATCGAGCAGTCATAGCTTCGCGGGCTTTTCCCAGTCGGAGAAGACAAATTCCGCAAGTGGCTTACGCTCGCGCGGAGCTACCTCGTTCTTGCGCATGCGCTCGTGCAAGTCATCCGGGTTGCCGAAATAGCCGATGGCGATTGCGGCGCCAACCTCGTAGTCCGACGGAATGGCAAACGATGCTCGGACTTGCTCCCGGTCGAGCCCGGCCATGGAGTGGATGTGCAACCCGTCGGCCGTAGCTTGCAACGCTAGATTGGCAGAAGCTGCTCCAGTATCGTGCAGGTTGTAAGGGTTCGGGCTGCCGTTGCTGGTAAAGGTTTTCTTTCCAACGGAAAGCACCAGCACGGGAGCCGTCTTTACCCACGACTGGTTGAACTCCACCAGGGCAGCAAAGATTTTCTTGTAGGTTTCATCACCACGGCGGCCAACGATAAACCGCCACGGCTGCTCATTCGAGGAGGAAGCGGCCCAACGCGCTGCTTCAAAGAGCCGGGTGAGCTCCTCTGAGGAGACTTCCTTGTCGGAATAAATGCGCGGGCTCCAGCGGCGCCGGATCAGATCTGCGACTCCCGTCTCGTCGGGGGCATGCTTCACCTTCTCGGTTTCTTTAGCTATAGACATAGATTCGCTCCTGGCGATGAGGTAGGAGTTGAAGTTTGATTGGAAGAAGGAAAAAGCCTGCTCCCGTGGGAGCAGGCTTCTGGTTATTCGCGAACGCCTTCTACAAAGGCCTTGAGCTTTCTGGAACGCGAAGGATGCCGCAACTTGCGCAGCGCCTTGGCTTCGATCTGCCGGATGCGTTCGCGAGTTACCTGGAAGCTCTGACCAACCTCTTCCAGAGTGTGCTCGGAACCATCCTCGAGACCAAAGCGCATCTTGATCACGCGCTCTTCGCGTGGGGTCAATGTACGCAGCACCTGCGAAGTGTATTCCTTCAGGTTGACGCTGATCACCGCTTCGGAAGGCGATACCGCCTGGCGATCTTCGATGAAGTCGCCCAGATGGGAATCTTCTTCCTCGCCAATGGGCGTTTCGAGCGAGATCGGTTCCTGCGCGATCTTGAGCACCTTGCGGACCTTGGCCACCGGAATATCCATCCGGCGGGCAATCTCCTCGGAGGTAGGCTCACGGCCCAACTCCTGCACCAACTGCCGCGAAGTGCGGATCAGCTTGTTGATGGTCTCGATCATGTGCACCGGAATACGGATGGTGCGGGCCTGATCGGCAATGGCGCGGGTGATCGCCTGGCGAATCCACCAGGTCGCATAGGTCGAGAATTTATAACCGCGACGGTATTCGAACTTATCGACTGCCTTCATCAACCCGATGTTGCCCTCCTGGATCAGATCCAGGAATTGCAGACCGCGGTTGGTGTACTTCTTGGCGATCGATACCACCAGGCGCAGGTTAGCTTCAATCAGCTCGCGCTTGGCCTGTTCGGCGTCCATGTCGCCCTGGATCATTTCCCGCTGCGTGCGCTTCAGCTCGGCGATCGAGACACCGGCTTCCTGCTCCAGCTTTTCCAGGTCGGTCTTGCAGTTTTTCTGCTGGCGGCGATACTCCTTGCGCAGCTCTTCGCTTTTGGACTGGTCATGCTTCTGTTCGAGCGACTTGACCTGCCGTTCCAACATGCGCATGGCGTCGACGGTTTTGTTGACCTTGTCCAGTAGCCGCTTGCGTTCCGCGTTGGTGTACTTCAGCTCGCGGACAATGCGTGAGACTTCGACCCGCTCGCGGTTCATCATCCATCGCGTTTTGCGATGTTCCTTGGCTTTCGCCTTGGGGTTGATGGTGTCCAGCTTCTCCAGCAGCAAAGACGCTTTCTTCTGGTGCTTGACCAACGTGTCCACGCGCCCGATAGTGACCCGGATACGCGCCTGCAGGATCTCTTCGGTGATCTCTTCTTCGTCGAAGATCACTACTTCCTTGATGTTGCGTACGCCGCGCTTGAGGTCTTCGCCCAGGGCGACGATCTCACGAATGACGATCGGCGACCGGGAGATGGCCTTGAGAACGCGCAATTGCCCGCGCTCGATGCGCTTGGCAATCTCTACTTCGCCCTCGCGGGTCAGTAGGGGTACAGTTCCCATCTCGCGCAGGTACATGCGGACAGGATCATTGGTTTTTTCGAGTGTGCCCGGTGTCAGGTCGAGTTCGACGTCCTCGCCTTCTTCGCCCTCGCTCTCGAACTTATCTGCGCCGAATTTGGGGCCGCCTTCGAGCACGTCAATGCCCTGGGTCCCGATCGTGGTCAACAGATCGTCGAGATCGTCCGGTGAATGCAGGTCGCCGGGAATCAGGTCATTGACCTCGTTGTAGGTCAGATAACCCTTTTCCTTGCCCGCATCAATCAATTTCTGAATGTCTTCTTCGTACTTGTCTTCAATCGCCAAGCGAATCCCTATCCCGTACAGTTAAATTTTTTCGGATCGGTCCGTGCTCAGAAAGGACAGGGTGCTTTGCGAGCCGCTAAGGGCATATTCCGGACGGTTAGTAACCGTAGGGGGCAATTAGGCGCACGTCCTTCAAAGAATTCCAGGATATCATGGATCGGACTGCGTTCCGCAGCCCCGACCCGAAGCTTATCTAGTTAGATGTGATACTTGCGATTCGGGTTCTTCTTGCACCTACAACCATTGCGGTATACGGTAGCCGGGCCTGGCGCGGTGAATTGTGCTTTTTATGCTCTTTATGCTTTTTAAGGGTCAGTCGGCTTCGCGCATTTCCCGGTCGACTTTTACCTTCTCCGCCATGAAGACCGCTAATTGAGCCAAGTCACCCCGTCGCTCCGCTTCCGCGATGTCTGCCCGGACCCGCCGCTGGAGGGCTTCGAGGCGGCGGTATTTGAGGGAATGCAGGGCCGCTTCCACTTGCGCCATCTCTATTTCCGACGACTCGCGAAACAGCACCTGGGCCAGCAATGCCCGTTGCGACGGGTCGTCAAGCGCCGCCAGGGGCTCCTGCTCGCCGCGCTGGCCTAGCGCCGTCAGCATCGGAGTGACCCTAAGTCCTTCGAACGATTGTGGTTGCGCCTGAAGTGCTTGACACACGCGGAGGCAAATGCGGCTTTGCGACGGAGACGCTGCAGCGCGTAACAAAACCCGCTCCGCTTCGGTCAGGCTGTCGCGCTCCGGCACCTGGACCTGGTCCTTCCGCTTCCGCGCCGCCTGGTGCAGTTCTTCCCTGAGTACGGCCGAGTCGATGCCTAGTTTCTGGGCAGCATCCGCGGCAAATTCATCGCGCGCGATCCGGCTGGGCATACGCCGGATATGCGGTAGAAGGTAATTCAGCGCTTTGGTCTTGCCCTCGGCATTCCGGGGAGGGAAAAGCTGGATCGCCCGCTCTAGAAGGTAGTCCGAATGACGCCTGGCCCCCTCGACCGCCGCCACATACGCACGGATGCCGCGCTCACGGATGAACCGATCGGGATCGAGTCCATTCTCCAGGGTCACGACCAGCACATCGAAGTTCTCTTCTGTAAGCAGGGCGATGGATTTTTCCGCCGCGTTGGCGCCGGCGTTATCGGGATCGAAGTTGATAAACAGTTTCTGCGTGTACCGGCTGAGCAGACGAGCCTGCATTTCAGTAAAGGCGGTTCCACTGGTCGCCAGCACATTCTCGAACCCCGCCATATACGCGGTGATGCAGTCCATCTGGCCTTCCACCAGAAGGGCGAACTTGCGCTCCCGGATCGATTGCCGGGCCTTGTCGAGGTTGAACAACACCTCACCCTTCACGTAGAGCGGGGTTTCGGGCGAGTTCATGTACTTGGGGCCGGACTTTTCATCGCTATCCAGCGCGCGCGCGGTGAAGGCGATCACGCGGCCCGTCTCCCCATGGATGGGAAACGTGATCCGCTTGCGAAAGCGGGCATAGAGCGGTCCTGCGGAGCCATCTGGCTGTTCTTTGGAGGAGAGCAGGCCGGAAAGTCGCAGGACATCGGCTGGGGCTATGCCCTGTAGCCGGTCACGTAGCGCATTGAAGGATTCCGGGGCATAGCCGATGCGAAATTTGCCAATCGCTTCTGCGCTCAGCCCGCGGCCGCTGAGATACTCGCGTGCCCGGGCTCCCTCGGATGAGCGCAACTGCTCCTCAAACCAGGTGGTGGCCAGTTCGTGGAGTTCAAGTAACTTGCCTCGTTCGCGGTGTTCCTGGGCCTCTTCGGGTGAGGCGAACTCCCGCTTCGGCAGGGGAATGCCGCTCTTCTGCGCCACGATCTTTATCGCTTCGGGAAAGCCGACTTTATCGAATTTCTGCACAAACGCGAACACGTCGCCCGACTCGCCGCAGCCAAAACAGTGAAAGAATTGCCGGACAGCATGCACCGAGAAGGAAGCGGTCTTCTCTCCGTGAAACGGGCAAAGACCGGCGTAGTTCTGGGCTCCGGACTTCTTCAGCGTGATGTAACCGCCGATGATCTTGACGATGTCCGCCTGCTGCTTTACGAGTTGGGCAAAGTCCGAAGCCACACTTAATTGTCCTTCATTCGGCGACGTGGAAAATCATTCGCTTATGTGCAAACTCGCCAGCAGTTCTTCGGGCCGCTTTCCGTGCTGGCGCAAAGTGCGCAGGCTGAGTGCGTCATACCGTTTGGCGAGCCGCTCGCCGCGCTCGTCGACCATCAAATTGCAGTGGTACCAGGCCGGAGAGGGCAAGCCCAGGGCCCTTGCCAGAAGAATCTGGCGCGCCGTTGACTTCAGAAGGTCTGCGCCACGCACTACTTCAGTGATCTTCATGGCTGCATCATCGACCACCGCCGCCAACTGGTAGGCGGCGAGACCATCCTTTCGCCAAACCAGGAAGTCGCCAAAATCGTGGCCCGCCACAAAACTTTGCGGGCCGAAGTGCCCATCGTCAAAGCTCACTGACTCCCCGTCGGGCACGCGAAAGCGCCAGCTGGAGCTTGCCGTCTCGATCGCATTGTGGCGGCAGGTACCGGGGTAAATCCCTTCATCATCGTGGGGAGCCTGCATCGCATGGTCCAGGTCCTTACGGGAACAATGGCAGGGATAGATCCATCCTCCGCTGAGCAGGCGTTGCCACGCCTCCCGGTAAAGGTCGTATCGTTGGCTCTGATGGTAGGGCCCATACGGGCCACCGACATCCGGGCCCTCCTGCCAATGAAGTCCAAGCCAGCACAGGTCTTCGAGCAGGGCGTCGCGGAAGTGCGGCTGGGAGCGATGGGGATCCAGATTCTCGTCGCGGAGGACCAAAGTCCCGCCGGCGGCCCGCTGCTGAGCGATGCAAAAAGTGCGCGCGTGGCCGAGGTGCAGAAACCCGGTAGGGGAGGGCGCCAGACGGCCGCGGTAGGGAGTCAAAACAGGTCAGGAATGCTGGAGAAGGCGATGCGCGTTGGCGCCGCCGCTCCCGCCAGCAGCATGTTGGCGAAACATAGCGTATTCGTCCCGTACTTGTAGTTCACCTGGTCCATGGTGGTCGACAGGCGGGTGCGTTTGCCTTCTTCTTCGAGGCCCGAGAAGAGGCTCAGGGTATGCAGGTGATCGGGAACCAGGTTGCCCAGGGTAACGCCGACGAAGAAGGGCTTCTTTTGCGCCTTCCCGGCCGGGCTTTGGCTCCAGAGGAGCTGCAGACCTTCGACCAGGGTTTGATTGTCCTGGCACTCCAGCAGGGGAATGCTTTGTGTCCAGGGTTGCTGATTGATGCCGGACGTGTGTTTGGAGGTGGCCGCCGCCATGCTTACCGCGAAGCGGATGGTCAAGGTCATGTTTGCCGCCCAAAGATGTGCTTTGCGCAACCGCATCGCCGCCTTGTGCAGGAGTTTGTTGGCAACCGCATAGGCGCCTTCGGCCGTGCGCAAGTCAGGGGAAAGAACATGCGAGTGGCCGATCGATTTTGCGTGCTCCAGTGCGTCGTCACCGAAGTTTTCTCCGCGCAGCCAGTGCCACAGTTTTTCTCCCCCAATGCCGCCCCAGGCGGTGTGCATTTGCTCGCGATCAAGGGCGAGTAGCTGCTCCATGGTTTGAATGCCAGCTTGTTGCAGACGCTTTTCCATGCGTGCGCCAACGCCCGGCAAGTCGCGTGGGGTCAAGGTCACCAGCGCATCGTGGAGCACGTCGGGTGTGAGGGCCACCAGGCCGTCGGGCTTTTCCATGTCAGAGGCTACTTTGGAGAGATAGCGGTTGGTCGCCAATCCAACCGAGCAGCGCAGGGTGGCTCCGGCTCGTCGACGGACTGCCGCCTTGACCTCGCGGGCCAACTCCAGCGCGGCCAGCAACGGTTGTTCCCGGCCTAACAGGCGGCAGGCCATCTCGTCGATCGACATCACCGAGGTGACCGGCAGGCAGGATTCGACGGCCTCCACGACGCGGTGGTGGTAGTCGACGTACAACTCGTGGCGTGCCTCGATGAGCACGATACCGGGACAGAGCCGCTTGGCTTCGCCCACCTGAGTGCCGGTCCGCACGCCAAAGCGTTTGGCTTCATAGCTTGCGGCGATGCAGCAAGTGGTGTCGGCGAGCAGCGGAACGACGGCGATCGGGCGGTCACGCAACTCCGGTCTTAACTCCTGCTCTACGGACGCGAAGTAGGAATTCAGGTCCAGAAAGAGCCACTGCAGGCGGGGATCACCCGTTCGGAACGTATTGGAGTGCGCGTCGGTCACAACTGGATACGATTGCCCATTTCGCAATTTAAATTCCGATGCTAATCTCTTTGCCATCGGGCAATTCTGTGGAAACGACGGAATCTGTCCCGAATCGGAAGCGGTGCGAGAAATTATTTTGCGACCTGGAAAACCTAACCCCGGGTTGAGGGTTTCATAAAGCGTGGAGTACTAAGATGCATGCAGTTCACTTACATTCCCTGGCGCGCTGGTTTTTTCAGTTTCAGTCGTACGGGCCGGCGATCGTGGTCACCATCGGTGCAGCACTGTTGATGGGTTGCGGCATCGGTGCGGCCTGCTCGCCGTGCGAAGAAAAAGACGAAGTGTTTCACCGCCAGGTTTTCTAAGAGCGCCCCAAGTCTCGACCTACCCCAGGTGTTTGGCGTTCCCTTTTTCTTTTTGCCCCTTTTCAGTTCGAAGATATCTCGCGGATTCGTTCACTCCGCAACCATCCTGTCATTCCGATTGCGGCTATGCTTCGGCCTGCACAAATTCTGGTTTGCCCTTCGCGCCCCATTGCACATAGCCCATCGGATGATAGTGGTCGTGGGTAAAGAGCACGAGCCACCGTTCTGGAATGGCACGGCCGAGGAACCGCTTACGCTGCTCGATGCAGGTAAGGGGATCAAGGTCATACCCCATCACCCAAGTGACATCGAGGTGGGCACTGGTGGGGATGAGGTCTGAAATGTAGCAGGCACGCTTGCCGCCGGAATCAAGCATCACCGCCATCATTTGCGCGGTGTGACCAGGAAAAACCTCGACGCTCACGCCGGGCACGATGTCTGTATCCCGATCGAGCATGGTCATCTGCCCGTTGGCAATGAGCGGATCGTAGTTGTCACTGATGTAACTCACCGCGTCTCGCTCGAGTTGCAGGTGGCCATGTTCCACTTCGCCACGGTGCACAAAGTAGCGGGCGTTGGGAAAGGTCGGCACGATACTCCCATCGGGCATGCGGGTTGTGTTCCACCCGCAATGATCGAAATGCAGATGCGTGTTGATCACGATGTCCACGTCTTCCGGCCGGATACCGGCTGCCTGAAAGCTCTGCATCAGAAGCTGCTTGGCGTCATAAATGCCCCGCATTTTTTCCGGAAGTTTATTGCCAATGCCGGTTTCAATCACTACCGTGTGCTTCTCGGTGCGGACCAGCACGGTGTTGGTTCCCAACACGATCTGGTTCTTCTCGTTGGCGGGCGCGCGCTTCTCCCACAATGGTTTAGGAACCACCCCGAACATGGCGCCTCCATCGAGCAGATAGGAGCCGTCGGTAAGAATGCTCAATTCCATTTCGCCAAAAATCATTACGGCTCCGTTGTCGCGAGATAGCGGTCGAAGTGAGCCAGAATTGCGCGATAAAGGTGGGTGGTGGCTTCGGCTCCATCTACGCCATGCGTCTTGCGCGGATAGAGCTGCAGATCGTACGGCAAATCGGCGTCGATCAATTTCTGAATGAACTGGATCGTGTTCTCCAGGTGCACATTGTCATCACCCGTGCCTTGCACCAGCAGCAGACGGCCCTTCAGGTTCTGCGCGCTGTTCACGACCGAATCTTCGCGGTAGACATCGGCGTTCAATGTTGGCTGGCCCAGATAGCGCTCGGTGTAGATAGAGTCGTAGTTCTGCCAGTCGGTGACCGGAGCTCCGGCGACGCCGGCGCGAAACCGGTCGTTGTGGGTGAGTGCGTACAGGGTAAAGGTGCCACCCCAACTCCATCCCCACCACCCCAGCCGTTTGGGATCCAATTGCGGGTAAGCGCGCAGCGTCTGGTCGAGTGCGGTCACTTGATCGCCTAACTGCACCGGGCCGAAGTTGTTGTACGCCGCCTGGGCGAATGCGCGCCCTCTTCCGGCCATTCCGCGGTTGTCCACATGCAGGACGGCAAAGCCGTTTTGCACCAGCACCTGGTCGAAGAGCCGTTCCCGGGCGTCCCATTGTCCTGTGACTGTCTGCACGTGGGGACCGCCATAAGGATTCGTAATCAGCGGCACGCTGGCCGCTGCGGTCTTGCCGGGGGGCAGAATCAGCCGGCCATATAGAGTCGTCATGCCGTCGGCGGCCTTCCACTCCACGTTGAGCAGTGGGGTTAAGGGAGCGCTGAGCGGCGGCGCTTTCCATATCGGCCGGCAGTCGCTTTGGTGGCGGCACAGGTCGAGCACGGGCGGCGTCGTCAGCGAGGAAACAGTGTCAGCAAAGAAGTTGGTATTGGGAGAGAAGATGGGTTCGTGCCACTCTCCCTCGCGGCTTACCTGATGCTTGCCCTCTCCGTTAAGGCCGACCACCCAGATTTGCTGCCGCCGTGGGTCGCCTTCGTTGGAGAGGTAGTAGACGGTTTGCGCCTGTTGATTGACGCCGGCAATGTCGGCCACTTCCCAATTGCCGCCGGTCAATTGCTTGACCAGGCTGGCCTCGCTGCCCAGCGGGTTCCCTCCATCAAAGCGATATAGATAGATGTGGTTGTGGCCATCGTGCCAGCTGGTGAGCAGAAAGTTCGACGCAAAAAATGTCAGGTCGTAAGATTCGTCGAGGAACTTCGCATCGGTTTGGGTCAGTACTGCTTTGGTCTCGTCCATGGTGAGGTCGGCGAAAAATAAGGTGAGCGTCTTGTGGTCGCGCTTGAGGGTCTCGACCCAAAGCGTTTTGTTATTGAGCCACCCAAAGCGAGGGATGTAGTCGCTGCCGTTGTCGACGGGGATGTTGATCCAGCGGGTCTTGCCACCGCCTGCATTCACTACCCCAATGCGCACCACCGGGTTGGGATCGCCGGGCTGCGGATAGCGCTGGCGATCGACGGTGGCGTGGGTGGGAATCCAGTCCTCGATAGGGTATTCCGGTACCGGGGTCTCGTTGCTTTGCAGGTAGGCGATCCTGCGGGAATCGGGCGACCAAAAATAATTGCTGCGCACATCGAGCTCTTCTTCGTAGACCCAGTCCACTTCGCCGTCCAGCACATGGTCGGCTTGCGAGTCAGTCAGCCGCATCGGGGGCGCCGTGTCTTTCATGCGGAAAGAGTAGAGGTTGTGGTCTCGGATGTACGACAGGAACGTCCCATCGGGGGAAAACTTGGGATCATCCCCGCTGCCCGAGCCGGTCGAGGCAATCTGCAGCCCCGTCTTCGTCGCCAGGTCGAAGAACCAGAGCTGGCCATTGGAATCGAACAGCAGATGTTTGGAGTCGGGAACCCAGAAGTAGCTAGCCTGCTTGTAGCGAGTGCGGTTGTTGCGGTCATGCTCCGAGGTAACGGGCGAGTTGAGGGCCTTCATCTTGTCGTGGTCGACTAGTACGGAAGTGGTGCCGGTTCCGCCTTCGATGGCTACCAGGTCGCCATTGTCCGCAATGTAGCTGAGCCGAGTGCCGTCCGGGCTCCACTGGATGCCCTGAGGCGGTTGGGTCGCTTCCACCTGGGAATAAATCTGGTCGACGGTCAACGACTGGGCGGCGGCCGAACAGCCGAAGGTAATTGCCAAGGCAAAGAGGATTTGTCGCAACGGGCGGCTCCGGCAGGAGTGACTAGAACCGCAGTGTATCGCACGCCCCGGCATGCTAGACTCCAGCCACGCATGGATGTTCAATTGCAGTCGCTTATCCGTTTACAGCAGGTCGATGTCAAGATAGCCCAATTGCAGGAAACTATCTCCGCGCTGCCCCGGGCGCTGAAGGCCATCGAAGACACGGTACAGCAGCACAAGCTTGCTGTGGATCAGGCAGAGAAAGCGGTGCCGGCAGAAGAGGCGCGGCGACGAAGGCTGGAGAGCGACCGCAAGGATCAGCAGCAAAAACTGGTCAAGTATCGTGAGCAATCCAGCAGCGTGAAAACGAATGAGCAGTACCATGCATTGCAGCACGAGGTCGGGTTTGTCGAGGCTGAGATCCGGCGGATTGAAGACGAAGAACTGAGCAGCATGATCAAGAGCGAGTCGCTCGAAGCGCAGCGTGCCGAGGCCCGTAAGTCCCTTGCCGTGCAGACGAAGTTGTTGGATGAGGAGAAGGGAAAGGCGAAGGTTGCTTCTGCCGGCGTCGAGCAGGAGTTGAAGGTTCTGCAGCAGGAACGTGGCACACTGCGCAAGCAGGTGGACGAGAGTCTGCTGACGCAATACGACCGGATCGCCTCTTCTTCGCGCAAGACGGCGTTGGCGCGAGCTGCAGGGCAACAGTGTCTGGCGTGCCAGATGCATTTGCGCCCGCAGTTCTGGAATCAAATACGCGAGGGTAAGCTGCTGAACTGCGAGAGTTGCGGCCGCATGCTCTACTACGATCCCGCCCAGGTCACCACGCAAGCTGCCTCGTAAGCGACGTAGGCTGATCCAAATCTCGGTGGGACTGCGGCTCTCGAGAGGCCTTACCATTAGGGAATGAAGCGAATTGCTGTCGATATGGACGAGGTGCTGGCGGACGCCTTGGCCGAACACCTCGCGCGCTATAACCGGGACCATGGCGAGTCCATCACCAAGAAGCAGTTGCACGGAAAATGGCTGTGGGACCTGGTCTCTGCCGATCGGCATGATCAGTTAGAAGCGTACCTGCGGAGCGAAGACTTCTTCGAAGACCTGCCGGTTGTCGAAGACAGCCAGGAGGTTCTGGCCAAGCTAAGCAAGCAGTACGAGATTTTCATTGCGACCGCAGCCATGGAGTTTCCCAACTCGTTTGGTTCCAAGTACCGGTGGCTGCGCCGTCACTTTCCCTTCATCCCGCCCGCGAACTTCGTCTTCTGCGGGGATAAAAGCATCCTTCTTGCCGACTACCTGATCGACGACACGTATCGCCACTTTGAACGCTTCCGCGGTCAAGGGATTCTTTTCTCCGCGCCGCATAATGTGGCCGTGACTGGCTGTCGCCGCGTTGCCAACTGGCGAGAGGTGGAAGATATCTTCTTGCCAGTTGGCAGAGCCTAAGACTCTGCCTGGACGTTCTCTTTTGGCCGCGTGGGCGCAGGCATACTGGGCGAGGTCGACCTAACCGTTGCCGGCGGCAAATTCAATGGGCTGGTCTTGGCGCCCATCGCTGCTCCCAACGGCCGCAGATTCATCGCAGGCTGCGGCGTCTGCAGCTGATGCATGGTCACAATGATGGCGTGCGCTGCAGCTTTGCCCGCGCAACGATACCCGTGGGGCGTGCTGGCGTCGAAGTACACTCCGTCGCCGGGGGTGAGCACATGGGTCTTGTCCGCGTGGCGGATTTCCAGCTCCCCTTCCAGGATATAGAGAAACTCGTAGCCCGGATGAACGTGGGGGCGGATCTCCATGGTCTTCTTCAAGGGAACAAACTCAGCGTAGTACGGGTCCAACTGACGGTCGGGAACCATGTATCCCAGGCTCTCGAAGTAGTAGGTCGGATCGTCCACGCCGGTCTGCGGCAGGCGCACGCGCTCTTTCTTGCGGTGAATCCGAAACAGCGTATGCGGCTCGGTCTCAAAGAAGTAGGAGAGATCCTTGCTGAACACCATGGCGACCCGGGCCAGGTTGCGCAGCGTAGGCACGACGCGCCCGGTTTCGAGCTGTGAGAGAAAACTGGCAGAAAGGCCGGTATGCCGGCCCAATTCGACCAACCCCATAGACTTTTTTAAGCGAAGGCGCTTAATGCGCTCGCCGATACGCTTCTCGGCAATGAATGATTCTGCGCTAGCGGGATCGATCTGAGAATTTGTTGCTGCTTCTTTGGCTTCCACGGGGTATCTCCTGTGGGGTATAGGATGGGACGTCCGTCCGGAATGTTGCTAGGGTTAAAATAATTTTGTCTAACATGAACATTATCTCAGAAGCCCGGGCCTATGGGGAAGGACGTTCACGATGAGCGAAAGCAGGGTTTTAGTGACCGGCTCATCCGGACTGATCGGTACTTCCTTAATACGAAGTCTGGGGGCTAAACGGATTTCCACAATTTCCTTGCAGCGAACGCCCGGGCCGGGACGGGTGGTGTGGGACCCATATGCGTCGTCGCCGATGAGCGATCCCGGCCAGCTCGCGGGTACCACGGCGGCGGTGCATCTCTCCGGCGCGAATGTCTCTGCGCGGCGATGGTCGGTTGCCTACAAGCAGGAGATCGAGGACAGCCGGACAAAACCGACCTTCGCACTCTCCACCCTTTTGGCGGGTCTGACTGAGCGGCCGTCGGTGCTGGTGTGCGCCTCGGCGATTGGTATTTATGGAGACCGCGGGGACGAGGAACTCACCGAAGCTTCTTCCCCTGGGAGCGGATTTCTCGCACGGGTGTGCGTCGATTGGGAAGCTGCTACCAGGCCAGCCAGCGAAGCGGGTATCCGGGTGGTGCATCTTCGCTTTGGAGTGGTGCTGGCCCCGCAGGGTGGAGCACTCAAGAAGATGTTGCCCGTCTTTCGCCTGGGATTGGGTGGCCCTTTGGGCAGTGGCCGCCAGTGGATCAGTTGGATAGCGCTGGCGGATGTCATTGGGGCGATCGAGTTCGCCCTGCAAACGCCGCAATTGGCGGGCGCGGTGAATGTGGTCGCACCGCAGCCAGTCACCAACCTGGAATTCACCCGCTCTCTGGGGCGAGCCCTGCATCGTCCCGCCGTACTGCCGGTTCCTTCGTTTGCCTTGCGGATGGCCTTCGGAGAAATGGCCGAGGCGACGATTCTTGCAAGCCAACGAGTTTCGCCCACGCGCCTCACGGCCCAGGGCTTTTCGTTTGCCCAGCCGATGCTGGATGCTGTGCTCGCCCAAGCTAGATAGATGGTTTACGTTTGGAGAGCATGCATCGCTCCTTTCCGCTTCTGGTCCTCCTCGCCGCCCTCCTTCTGATCGGCTGCGGGGCGCCCGCGGCGCCTGCTCCTCCCAGTCTGAATCTGCCCAATCCGTCGGAGAATCTTTCCGCGGCGCGCATCGGCAATTCTGTTCATCTGGCGTGGACCATGACCACCCGGACCACAGACCGGATCGTCCTGAAGCACCCGATCCCAGTCCAGGTCTGCCGGGCGGTGGAAGCTGGAGCCTGCATGCCCATCGCGACTCTGGCATTCGCTCCCGGTGCGGCGGGGCAATACAGCGATGAATTGCCGGCGGACCTCACCCGAGGTCTAGACCGTTTGCTGCGCTACGAGGTTGCCCTGTGCAACCATGCCGGCAAATCTGCTGGACCCTCCAATGCCGCCTATAGCGCTGCCGGGGAAAGTCCGGCAGTGCTTACGGGACTGACGGCGCAGATGCGGCGCGACGGAGTGCTCTTGAGTTGGCAGCCGATTGCCCGGCCGACACCGGTCTTGTTCCGGCTGGAGCGGCTGCAGCTTACCGCTCCCACAGAACCGGAGAAGCCGCGATCGCCGCTCGCGCCGCCAACACCCGCGGCCGCGCAAACGCTGCAGGTGGAGACGGCGAATGGCAGTGATCCGGGCCATGCCATTGATGCCTCCGCCCTGTCCAGTCAGCGCTACCGCTATGTGGTGGAACGTTTCGTGACCCGCACCCTTTCTGGGAAAACGGTCGAAGTGCAGGGGACCGGAAGTGACCCGATCGAGGTGGCGACGACCGATGTGTTTCCGCCTGCAGTTCCCCAGGGATTGGTGGCCGTGAGCGATTCGGCTGCGGGGGCGATCGATCTATCCTGGTCACCCGACAGCGACAGCGACCTTGCGGCTTATCATGTCTATCGGCGCGATGTTCACCAAAACAATCCTTCGCAGCGGATCGCTTCCGTGGGGCTGGAGACCTCGTATCGCGACACCACGACACAGCCCGAACACACCTACGCCTACTCGCTTTCGGCCGTTGACCAAACCGGCAACGAGAGTCAACACTCCGCAGAGGTGGAAGAAACCCTGCCCAGCCGCTAACCAGGAGTTCCGCATGAAGTACTGCCGCCTGCATACCGAGTTTGGAGATCAATACGCCGAGGTTGTCGACCGCGATGGCGAACTTTGGGTCGAGCGCCTTATCCCCGCCTTTGAGGAAGGGCCGGTGAGCGATTTTGTTGATCCTGAGTTCGATCGTTTTACTCCGCTGCCGTTCACGGAAGCGCACACGCTGGCCCCGGTCGCTCCTTCGAAGATCGTCTGCGTGGGACGGAATTATCGTGAGCACGCCGCCGAGTTGGGCAATGAGGTCCCGGCCGAGCCGCTGCTGTTTCTCAAGCCGCCGTCGGCGATCATTGCTCCGGGTGCGGCCATCCGGATTCCGGAACTCTCAAAACGGGTGGATTTCGAAGGCGAGATCGCCATCGTAATCGGAGAACGTTGCAGCAAGATCGGGCCCGGGGAAGACCCACGCGACTACATCCGCGGCTACACCGTTGCCAACGATGTGACTGCGCGAGATTTGCAGAAGAAAGACGGTCAGTGGTCGCGGGCCAAGGGCTTCGATACCTTTTGCCCCGTCGGGCCACTGGTTACCGACGAGGTGGAGCCGGCCGAAGGCATCGCGATCAGCACCCAACTCAATGGGGAGTTGCGCCAGGACGGCAATACCCGCGACCTGATCTTCACCATCGACCACCTGCTGCGCTACATCACGGCGGCCATGACTCTCTATCCAGGGGACTTGATCCTCACCGGGACCCCGGCGGGAGTGGCGCCGATGCAGCCTGGAGACCGAGTGGACGTGACGGTAGCTGGGATTGGGACACTCAGCAATCCCGTGGTCGCATGAAACCTATCGCAATTTTAAGAATCTCAACAACAGTAAGCCTTACACTGAAAGGTGAACGAAGGAGAAATCCACATGGCTAAGACACTGCTCGAACAGCTCCGTGCAATGACGGTGGTCGTTGCCGATACCGGGGATATTCAGTCCATCGAACAATTCAAACCCCAGGACACCACGACCAATCCCTCGCTCCTCACCGCCGCCGCAGGGATGCCACAGTACCAGTCCATTGTGGATGACGTGCTGCTCGAGGCGAAGAAAGAGCTTGGCCCACAGGCCAAGGACAGCGAAGTAGCCAACCTCGCCTTTAAGCACCTCGCCGTGGCCTTCGGCAAGAAGATCCTGGCCATCGTGCCGGGGCGCGTGTCGACCGAAGTGGACGCCCGTTTGTCCTATGACACGGAAGCCACCATCAAGCAGGCGCATGAAATCATTGAGCAATATGACAAGGCGGGCATCTCGCGGGAGCGGATCCTGATCAAGATCGCCTCCACCTGGCCCGGCATCAAGGCTGCGGAGCAGTTGGAAAAAGAAGGCATTCACTGCAACCTGACGCTGCTGTTCGGCATGCACCAGGCAGTGGCTTGTGCGGAAGCAAAGGTGACGTTGATCTCGCCGTTTGTTGGCCGCATTCTCGACTGGTACAAGAAGGACACCGGGAAGGATTATCAGGGCGCCGAGGACCCCGGCGTGCAATCCGTGACCAAGATCTACAACTACTTCAAGAAGTTCGGCTACAAGACAGTGGTGATGGGCGCGAGCTTCCGGAACATTGGCGAGATTGAACAGCTGGCCGGTTGCGATCTGCTTACCATCGCTCCCAAACTGCTGGAAGAGCTGAAGACCACCGAAGGGGATCTGCCACGCAAGCTGGATCCGAAGAACTCCGAGAACATGCAGATCGAGAAGATCCCCATGAATGAGGAGACCTTCGAGAAGATGCATGCCGCCGATCGCATGGCGCACGACAAGCTGAAGGAAGGTATTGAAGGCTTCAGCGAGGCGTTGGAGAAGCTGGAAAAACTCCTCGCCGACCGCCTGGCCAAGATGGGCGCCGGCAAGCAGGAAGCCGTCGCCGCTCGCTAACGCTTGCCAATCAGATAATGGCCCATGTAAGCCGTGAAAGCTTGCGTGGGCCATGTTTGCTTCTGGGGAGATCTCGTTGACCTGGTACGCCCTCGATGACCCCAACAGCCCTGAACTGGACGACCTCGCCAGCCGGTTCCAGCTCCATCCCCTGCACATTGAAGACTGCCGCAGCAACAATGAACGGCTCAAGGCTGAAGGCACAGACCACTATCTCTTCCTGATCCTCAAATACATCCAGTCTGTTCAGGATGGGGATGTGTCATTCGCCAATGTTTGTTTGTTCGTCGGCCGCGACTTTCTGATTACGGTGCGCGACCCCAACTGCGTCGGCAACGAAGTCCTGCAGCGCGCGTTGAAGGCAGGGTCTGACGAGAAGCCGTCCAAGCTGCTTTATTTAATCACCGACAGCATTGTCGACTCCTACTTTGTCTCGATCGATCACAGCGATGACCGCATCGACGAATTGCAGGACAGCGTACTCGACTCGCCGTCGCCGGCGATCCTCGAGAGTCTCTTCGATCAAAAGCGCAAGCTGATCGAATTGCGCCGCGTGCTGGTGAATTTGCGCGACGCTTGCATGTCGTTGCAAAGGGAGTCGGGCTCTATTCTGGAGCCCGAACTATATCCTTTTTTCCGGGATGTGTACGATCACGCGTTACGGCTGCTGGATATGGTGGAGACGCTGCGTGATTTGCTCAACAACACGTTCGACGTTTACCTGTCGAGCGTTGCCAATCGAACCAACCAAGTGATGAAGGTGCTCACCGTGGTGAGCACGGTCACGCTGCCCGCGCTGGTGATCTCCAGCATCTATGGAATGAACGTTAAGGGACTGCCACTTTTGGAATCGGACCATGGCGCCGAGATTATTATCGCAGTCATGCTCGCCCTCACCGCGCTGGTGTTCTGGATGCTCAAGCGATTTGACTGGCTCTAGTCCGAACAGATAACAGCAGATCTCTCCACTCCGCTTTGCTCCAGTCGAAAAACACACATCGAGAGCGTGAGGCCTACCCCACCCAAGCCAACAGAAGGCTTGAATGGCCCACTCATCACCTTCTCATCGTCGTGGCGGGGCCTTAGGGTCCATGACCTCTCAGGTCGAGAGATCTTCGGTTGTCTTTTCGGACTAGAATTCCAGCATTATGCCTTTTACGCCCAGTACCATAGCCGCCCTGGTGATTGCCGCCAGCTTTGCCGCCGGGCTCAACGTCTACGCCACCGTGCTAACGCTTGGCCTGCTTGCCCATGTCCATTGGGTCGTCTTGCCCCCCGGTTTGGAATCCCTGGCTAATTGGTGGATCATCGGCGTGAGTGGAACGCTGTTCCTGGTGGAGTTCGTGGCCGACAAGATTCCCGGCCTGGATCTGATATGGAATGGGCTGCATACCTTCATCCGTGTGCCGGTTGCGGCGCTGCTGGCCTATCGTGCCACGACCCAGCTCACCCCCGAGATGCAGTTGCTGGCCACGGTTGTGGGTGGCGCGATCGCGCTGGCGGCGCATGGCTCGAAGACCGCAGCACGCGCTTTGGTGACGCCCAGCCCTGAACCGCTCTCGAACATCGCCCTGAGCAGCACCGAAGATGTCGCGGCGGTGGGGATTACCTGGCTGTCCACGCAACACCCCTGGGTGGGGGCGAGCATCGTACTGGCCTTGCTGCTGGCGACTCTCCTGATGATGCGCTGGGTGGTGAAGGCGCTACGCGGGGTGTGGGAGAAACTCAGGCCCGCTCCGGCAGTTTAACGGACGGCGAGCCTGGTGTGCCGAGGTACCGTCACCGGCGAAGTCACATCGGTTTCCCCCTCAGGCAGCACGCACACAGAATCCGCTACGCCGGCGCGGCGAGCGGCCGCCATGAGCCGTTCTACCGGCTCCTCCATAGGCTCTTGGGAGAGCCGGAAGGTACCGTAGTGCATCGGGATCATCCGCTGAGCCCCGAGGTCAAGGAACCCCTGTAGAGCCTCTTCTGGGCAGGTGTGTACGCCGCGGTAACTATCCGGACTGTAGGCTCCTATGGGCAGCAGAGCGACATCTGGTTTCAGCCGTTCGCCAATCTTGTGGAAGCCATCAAAATACGCGGTGTCGCCGGAGTGATAGAGCGTGTGACCGCCACCCCGGATCGCATAGCCGCCAAAGCCACGATGGGTGTCCTTGAAGAGCCTTGCGCCCCAGTGTTTACAAGGCGTCATAGTGATATCGAGCCCACTGATCGACTTGGTTTGCCACCATTCCAGCGTGACCACCCGGGCGAACCCGAGGTCGCTGACCAGGTCCTCCACTCCCCAGGGCACGACAGCCAGCGGAGCGCGGCCGGTCATCTTAACGGTGTGGGCTACGATGCGGCGCAGCGAGGGTCGGTTGAGGTGATCCATGTGGGCATGGGAGAGCAACACCATGTCGATGGCGGGCAGATCCTTGATTCTCACCCCTGGACGGCGCAGGCGCCGCAACGCGATCAGGCGTTCTACAAAAACGGGGTCGATAAGAAGTTTGCGTCCGCCGATTTGGATCAAAAACGACGAGTGGCCGATAAAGGTAATGCCTAGTTCCCCGTCCTCGACCAGGATGGGCGCTTTCGATTCGCCCGTCATTGGCCGGAATGCAGATTCCCCGACAAGTGTGCCGAGGGACTGCATTTTTAAAAGCACCGCGCTCCTGCGCTGGGTCATGGTCTTCATCCGCTTCCTCATAATAGATTCGGCTGCGTGGTTGCGAGATGCCATTTCCGCCGGTAAGCGTATCACGTGCCTCTATTAATAGACGGGAGGCGCGAAAGAATGATTTTCCGGAAGTTAAAAAGCAGCTATTTGCTGGCAGACGTTACCCGGGTGTTACTCCCAGGCTGTTCATAAGAAAGGAATAGATGTCAGCTGCCGTGTCGAGCGCTTTGCTGGTGCTGCTCGCCCCATGGCCCGACTGTGTATCGATACGGATCAATACCGGCTTGGCTTTACTCGCCTTCGATTGCAGGGTGGCGGCATATTTGAAGGAATGCGCCGGCACCACCCTGTCATCATGGTCCGCCGTGGTGATTAACGTCGCCGGGTACGGGCCGTCCTCGCGAATGTTGTGCAGGGGAGAGTAGCGATATAGCGCCTGGAACTCCTCTGAGTTGTCGCTGGACCCGTAGTCGGCCACCCAGTTCCAGCCGATGGTGAATTTGTGGAAGCGCAACATGTCCATGACCCCGACCTGGGGTACCGCGGCGGCGAAGAGGTCGGGTCGCTGGTTGATGACCGCCCCCACCAACAGACCGCCGTTGGAGCCGCCGGAGATCGCCAGGCGATGGGGCGACGTGTAGCGGTTCCCGATCAACCATTCAGCTGCGGCGATGAAGTCATCGAAAACATTTTGCTTTTGCAGCTTCATGCCCGCCTGGTGCCAGGTTTCGCCGTACTCGCCTCCGCCCCGAATGTTGGCTGAGGCATAGACAAAACCCTGCTCCAGCAGGGCGAGGCGAAGCGGGTTGAACTCGGGAGCGACGGTTACGTTGAAGCCGCCGTAGGCGTAGAGCAGGGTGGGATTGTTCCCGTCCAGGTTCAAGCCGCGCTTGTGCACCAGAAACATGGGGACCCGGGTGCCGTCTTTACTGGGGTAGAAGACCTGCACCGTCTCGTAGTCTTCCGGCCGGAAGTCCCTGATGGCAGACTCGCGAAAAACGCTGGATTCGCGGGTGGCAATGTCGTAACGAAAAATTGTGCTTGGGTAGTTGAAGGAGGAGTACGCGTAAAAGGCGTAGGGATCGTCAGGCCTGCCGCCGAATCCGCCGGCGGTTCCCGGACCGGGCAGCGCGATTGCATTTTCCCGCCTGCCCTCGAGTGAGTAGACCCACGGTTGGGAGGTGACATCCCGGGCATAGGTGAGGAAAAGCTTGCCTCCCTGAGTGGACGCGCTGCTGAGCGTGTCGGTGGTTTCGGGCACCACCTCTTTCCAGCTTGATTGCGGATCGTAGAGCATCACGCGCCCATTGGGAGCGTTTTGATTGGTGAAGATCAGGAAGTGCTCGCCGATGTTATCGATGACGTGGTAAGTGTCATCGCCCACCTCTGCGACGATCGGAGTGAAGGTGTCCCCGGGCTGCGAGAGGTCGCGGAAGAAGAGTGCATTGCCGTCTTTACCCTGGCCGCGTTCGGAAACAGTGAGGATTGCAAATCGTTCGTCCTCGGTGGTCTGGAGGATATGGAAGCGTTGGGGATGCTCCGGGTCCGCGTAGATCAGTTGGTCGTCCACCTGCTGCGCGCCCAGGCGGTGGTAGTAGACCTGGTGTCCCTCGTTGCGGGCGGAGAGGTCATGGCCGTCATCCGGCGCATCGTAGCGGCTATAGAAGAAACCGTCGCCATGCCAGGCCAGGCCGGTTACCTTCAGCCATTTGAGGCTGTCTTCAAGAACAGTGCCGGTTGCTATTTCCAGTACGTGGCCATCAAGCCAGTCGGAGCCTCCGCGGGAGAGGTAATAGGCAAAATAGCGCCCATCCTGAGAGCCCTCCCCCGACATGAGACGTATGGTGCCGTCGGCGGAAAGCTGGTTGGGGTCGAGCAAAACGCGAGGTGCGCCGTCGAGCCCTTCCTGCACGTAAAGCACGCTCTGATTCTGCAAGCCGTCATTCTTTGACCAGAGATAGTAGGGACCACTCCGGGTGGGCATGCCGAACTTGGGGTAGTTGTAGAGTTCCTTAAGACGTTGTTTCAGTTGCGCGCGGTAAGGGATTTTTTCAAGGTAGTCAAAGGTGACCCGATTTTGTGCGCCCACCCAGGCCAGGGTTTCGTCTGAGTTGTCGTCTTCGAGCCAGCGGTAAGGATCGGCGACCGTGGTGCCGTGGTAGTCGTCGATCTGTTCCGATTTTCGGGTGGTGGGATAGTTCACAGAGGTAGCCCCTACTTTGGGAATTAGCGGGTGGGCGGAGAAAACTCCTGCGGTTGAAGAGACTTACAGATTTGCCTCGAACATTCATTTCCTTCCCACATCTCGCCAACAGCGGGCGAGATATGGGGCACCCAAAGTAGAGGCCACTGTTCGCTTGCTTAGAATGACAGTGTCTTGAGAAACTCACGGAAGGGGTTGCCCAGGTCCGGGTGGTTCATGCCAAACTCCACCGTTGCCTTGAGCATGCCGAGCTTGTCTCCGGCGTCGAAACGGATCCCGTCAAAGCTGTATCCGTAAACCTTCTCGTACGCGAGCAAGCCCTTGATGCCGTCCGTGAGTTGCAATTCACCGCCTGCGCCGAGTGGAGTTTTCTCCAGCACGTCGAAGACTTTGGGGGTCAGCACGTAACGTCCGATGATGGCATTGCGTGAGGGCGCCTCTTCTTCCTTCGGTTTCTCTACGAGTCCCTTTACATCGAAGACTCGATCCTTGCCTTCGACCGGCGTGCAATCCAGTACACCGTAGGAAGAAATGGCAGGCCCCTCGACGACCTGGGTGGCCAGAATGGACGACTGCGTTTCCTCGAATACTTCGATCATTTGCTGCAGGCACGGTACCTTGGCCTCGATGATGTCGTCAGGCAGAATGACCGCGAAGGGCTCATCGCCGACCAGGTCGCGCGCCATCAGGACGGCGTGCCCCAAACCCATCGCTTCCTTTTGGCGGACGTAGGCGATACGCGCCATGTGCGAGATCTGCCGTGTCATGGCCAGCAGTTCCGTCTTGCCTCGTTTTTCCAGCAACTGTTCCAGCTCGAAGCTGATGTCGAAGTGGTCTTCGATCTCTGCCTTGTTGCGGCCGGTGACAATAATGATCTGTTCACAACCGGCAGCAATCGCCTCTTCAACGCCGTATTGGATAAGCGGCTTGTCCACCAGGGCGAGCATCTCCTTGGGGAGCGCCTTGGTCGCCGGCAAGAAACGCGTGCCGAGACCGGCCGCCGGAAAAACTGCTTTGCGCACTCTCTGTTTCATTTCTTATTTTCCCTAAGCCTTCCGTTGTTTAGGATGCAGGAATAACTAGAGTGTAGGCGACGTATCTTTCATAAGCGCCCGGCGGACAATTTTTATCGGCGGAAATCCCTGCTTGAGGAAATCGTCGTGGAACTGCTCCAGCGAGAATTGTGCGCCTTCCTTCTTCTCCAGATCGGCCCGCAACTTCATGATCTGTAGCTTTCCCAGTGTGTAATAGAGATAGGTAGCATCTGTGGTTCCCCGCTTGACCTCAACCAGGCTGCCTTGATGTGTCTGATACCCTTCCACTTCAAAAAATTTTACTGCCTGATCGAACGTCATCCCACCGGTATGCATCTCGATGCCTACAACGAAACGGGCATCTCGTAAGAGCGCATCCTGCAATTGGCCCAGGCGAATCATTTTTGCATCACGATCATCGCGTGCCCCTGTCCCTGGTTGCCCGTACCCCTGGTCGAGCATCATCTGCTCGCAATAATGGGCCCACCCCTCGGCATTCGATGACGCTCCCAGGAGCTTGCGCACCGTGCTCGGCGCCTGTGGCACCCAGAGGAACTGTATGTAGTGTCCGGGATAAGCCTCGTGGATTGCAGTGCTGAAGATGGTTCCGCGATTAAACTCCTCCATCCGTTCTTCGATTTGGGTAGGGGTGTCGTGGGCTCCGGGGAGAGTTACGTTGAAGTAGGCCTGGGTGGCGACTTTCTCAAACGGGCCTGGCGTGTCCATCGACGCTGTCGTGGTGGCACGCATGAACGGCGGTGTCTCCTGGAGGATGGGGCGCACCTGAGACGGAATATCGACGATATGCCGGGCCTGAATGAATTGCACCAGCCCTTCGAAGGTGTCGTGGAAGGTTTGCAGGAGATGGTCGGGTGCCGGGTGATCGTGCTCCAGCTCCTTCAGAATGTCTTTGGGGTTTCGTTTGGGATCGATTTCCCTTGCAATCCGATTAAATTCCGCCTGGTTCTTGTGCAAGTCGGTGTACCCAATTTGCAGCAACTGAGGTAGCGGGATGTCGACCATTTCGTTGTAGAGCAGTTCTTTGGCAAAGACATCCGCGCCCATGCGGAAGTCGCCATGGGAGCGGGGCAGTACGTCCTGCTTGAGCCAGGCCTGATAGCTTTCGAGGTCCGCAATGACAGTTTGATTGGTCTGAGAAAACTCTGACTTAAGCTGCTCGTCCCTGGCTTCGTGGAAAGCCGCGGGAACATCCACCTGGAAGAAGTGGATCGTGTCCGGCAGCTGTTCCAGGGCGATTTCGGTATAGACTTGCGGCGGGTTCTGGAGATTCTCGTGCGCCGCCTGCAACGCCGCCGGCATTTGTCTTTCCCGGGCGACGAGGGAACGTAAGCGGTCGTCGGGTGAGGCGAAGGTACGCTCCATCAGGACGAAGGCGCTGTTGGCGATGCCGCTGGAATATTGATCCGGATCCTTCTCCCAAAGGCGGATGGTATTGAGCGAAAGCAGCTCGCTATGGATGTTCGCCAGGACCAACTCCAGGTCGCCCTGGCTGGTCAAATCGAGCTGGTCTTCGGGAATGGCGGCAAACTTCGCTTCGAACCTCTTCAGATCTGCGGTTTCGCGATCGATCTGGGCGTGCGAGTAGTCTTCCAGTTGCGCGTCGTATTGATGTACGCCGTTCTGCGTTGCGTTGGAGGGCGCATAGAAGAAGTAGACGTGGGCAAAGTAGTCGTCCGCCAATTGGCGGAGATTCGCGGCGGCTGAGACGCCATCCACCGCCTTGTGTGAGCAGCCGGAACAGGCCAACCCCAGGAGCCCGAGCGCGATCCATTTCTGTTGCAATCGAATGTTTTCTCCAGACTATCGTCGTTGTTGCGGAGCAGCGGCCACTGCAGGTTCCCCGGCCATCAACTCTTCCAGGAGGCCGCGAATTTCGTCGAGCACATCATGCGGGTCGGTCGCTTTGAGCGGAAAGCGAAGTACGCCCTGGGGCGTGAACTGCGCCCCTTTCTTCGCATTTTGCGCCACCAGCTTCATGAGCCGGCCAGGATCGATATTGGCTTCGCCGGTAAACCGGATGTGAATTTGATCGCGTTTGCGATCCACGTGCGACACGCCGGTCCGCTCACACAGCAGCCGCAGACTGGCGGCATCCATCAGGTGCAGCACGCTCAGCGGTAGCTCTCCATAGCGGTCTTCGAGTTCGGCACGTACTTCGCTCAGGTTGCCATCGTCCTGCGCTCCGGCAATCTTCTTGTAGATCCGCAGCCGCTGGTTTTCTTCCTCGATGTAGCTTTCGTCGATGCGCAGCGTGATGCCCAGGTTGAGCTGGGCGCTGGCTCGTTGCGGATGCTCTTCGCCCTTCAGCTCATTGACCGCGTGCTCCAGCATGCTGGTATACATCTCAAAACCTACGGCTTCGATATGCCCGCTCTGCTCGCCGCCCAGCATGTTGCCGGCTCCACGCAGCTCCAGATCGAGAGCGGCGATTTTGAACCCGGCGCCGAGGTCGGAGAATTCCTTCAGCGCGGCCAGCCTGCGGCGCGCGATCTCTGTTAACTCCTGTTCGGGAGGAATGAGCAGATACGCATACGCACGGCGGTTCGACCGGCCAACTCTGCCGCGCAACTGGTACAGCTCAGAGAGACCGTGGCGATCAGCGCGGCTTATGAGGATGGTATTCGCGAGGGGGATATCGAGCCCGTTTTCGATGATAGTGGTCGCGACCAGCACGTCGTATTCGCCGTGCATGAAGGCCAGCATGACCCGTTCCAACTCGCCTTCGCTCATCTGCCCATGGCCTACCGTCACGCGGGCCTGGGGAACCAGTTCCTGAATCTTGGCGCTGATCTCATAGATGGTTTCGACCCGGTTGTGCACAAAATAGATCTGGCCGCCTCGTTCCAGCTCCAGCTCGAGTGCGGAACGGATCAGCTTCTCATCGAAGCGGGCGACGACCGTCTGAATGGCCATGCGATCTTTGGGCGGAGTTTCAATCACGCTCATGTCGCGCAGGCCGACGAGCGACATGTGCAACGTGCGGGGAATGGGTGTGGCTGACATGGCGAGCACGTCGATTTCCCGGCGCATCTGCTTCAGTCGCTCCTTGTGGCGAACGCCGAAGCGCTGCTCTTCGTCCACCACCAGTAGTCCCAGGTTTTGAAAGAGCAGGTCCTTGGACAGCAGGCGATGGGTGCCGATGAGGATGTCGACCTTGCCCGCCTCAACCTTTTCCAGGATCGCCTTCTGCTCCTTGGGCGTGCGGAAGCGGGAGATCATCTCGATATTGATCGGGAATTGCTTGAAGCGGCTCTTGAAGGTCTCGAAGTGCTGGAAGCTAAGTACTGTGGTCGGGGTGAGCACCGCGACCTGGCGCCCATCCTGCACTGCTTTGAACGCGGCGCGCATGGCGACTTCGGTCTTGCCGTAGCCGACGTCGCCGACCAGCAGGCGGTCCATGGGCAGAGTCGACTCCATGTCGCGCTTGATGTCCGCGATGGCGGAAATCTGGTCTTCGGTCTCGTTGTAGTCGAAGGCGTCTTCGAATTCACGTTGGAAGTCGTTGTCCGCCGGGAAGGCATGGCCCTGTGCCGCCTTGCGCTGAGCATAGAGTTTGAGCAACTCATCGGCCATATCCTGCATGGCCTTGCGCACCCGCGCTTTTGTTTTGGCCCACTGCTGGCTGCCCAGCCGGTTGAGTACGGGCGCCGGCCCAGCGTCGGTGGAGCGGTATTTCTGGATCAGGTCGAGCCGGGTGAGCGGAACATAGAGCCGTGCTGCCTCGGCAAACTCCAGAACCATGAACTCAACCCGGATATTTTCTTGCTCGATCTCCTTCAGCCCCATGTAGCGGGCGATGCCATGTTCTACATGGACGACGTAGTCGCCTACCGTCAGGTCACGGAAGTCAGAGACAAACGCGGCCGTCTTTGACTTGGCCTTGCGCACGACCGGACGAGCCGCAACGTCGGCTTCATCGGAGAAGTCGTTGGCGCCAAATAACACCAGGTTGCAATCGGGCAGGCTGACACCACTGGAGATCGCGCTCTGCACCAACACGGGGACCCGTAGATCGCCGGCCAGGTGGCTGGATTCGTCGTAGGCCTGCTCCGCACCCGCGGCCTGTGCACGGCTGCCCAGACGGTAGGGCTGGCCATACTCCCGCAGAAGGCCAGCCAGACGTTCCACCTCTCCGTGGTTGGGCGCGACGAGCAGCATGCGGGTTTGCTGCTCTGCGAGTGTCTTGATTTGCTGTAGGAACGCCGGAATGGAACCGTGAAAGCGTAAGGTGGGACGAGAAGAGAAAGGAATCTCGTCCATGGGATTCACGTCTTCGTCGAGTACATCGACGGCACCGAGCTGATCCATTTCGATCCCCGGCAGCGACGCGATCTTTGCTTCGACTTCGAGTGGCGAAGCGTAGATGTCTGTGGGGGTGATGAGCGAACCGATGCCGCTACGTTCATGCCGCTGCTCGACCTTGTTCCACCAGCGTTCGAGCTGGTTGCGGATCATGGCCGGCTCTTCCTGAAAGACCTGCACCTTGGGGAAGAGGTCGAACAAGGTGCGGTCGGCGCCGGCGACGGGACAGAAAAATTCCCAACCGGGAAAAACACTGACACCGCTTGGGTCCGTCCGGTCGTCGCCGCTTAGGCGCTGGTGCACGGCTGCCAGCAGTTCGTCAGAGATGGGTGTTTCCGTTAGCGGCAAGAGCCAGGTTTCATCGATAGCGGTGGAGGAGCGCTGCGAATCTGGCTCGAATTTGCGGATGGACTCGATTTCGTCCCCAAACAGCTCGATGCGGACCGGCCGGTCAGCCTCCGGTGAGTACACGTCGAAGATGCCACCTCGGCGGGTGAACTGCCCCGGCATCTCGACGATATCCATGGCGCTATAGCCCACGCTGGCCAGATGGGTGGTGAGTTCTTCGATGTCGATTTCTTCTTCGCGGCGGAGTATGCGTCCCAGGTCGGAGTAATAGCCGGTGGCAAAAACGCGCATGCAGGCGGCTTCGACAGGAACGATAACGATGGAAGCTGCGCCGGTCGCGATCTTCCACAGCACCGAGGCGCGCTGTTCCTGCACATCGGGATGGGGCGACATGTTTTCAAACGGCAACACATCGTGGGCCGGAAGACGCAGCACGCGTTCCGGTTCGATGGCGCCGGTGAGTTCGCAGGTCGCGCGCAGCGTGAGCTGGAGTGAGTCTGCCGCTTTGTTGTCTGCCACGATGACGACGACAGGGACCTTCGCAGCTCGCGCAAAGAGTGGCAAATAGAGGGCGCGAGCGGTGGCAGTCAACCCCGAGACACGTTTCCGCCCCGTCGCAACGGCCAAGTGCCGTTGCACGCGTTCATAGGGCGCGCAGTGTTCCAGCTCCGCAAGTAGATCGCGGACGAAGGGGAGGATCATGCCTAAAGTAATTCTAACCGGAGAGCTCACGGGCATTATGGCCCAGCCAAGAGGATGAAAAATAACCGGTAGCTTCGACTATGGGGCACCCGAAGTCGGGGCTACTGCCTACTTCGGTGTCCGGAGGCCATGATTTTTGGAGAAACTGAATCAGCGAGTTGCGTCTTGGCGCCGAATGGGATGGGGGTGAAAGGCAAGACAATCAAGACCGGTTTGGGGCCGGTCTTGATTGTGCTTGTAAAGAACTTGCTTAGGCTTGAACCGCGACTGCCTTCTCCGAGTTTACGGAGCTGGCGGGGACGTCTTTGCCTTGACCCGGCTTGCGGATGTCGATGCCGCCCTTGAAGAATGCTCCATCCTCGATGCTGATGCGCTGAGCGATCACATCACCGGTGAGGGAACCTTCGCTGCGGATATCCACCCGGTCGCTGGCATTGATGTTGCCGCGTACCTTGCCCAGAACCACAACTTCACGGGCAGAGATATTTGCGGACACCTGTCCATTGCGGCCAACAGTGACGCGATTACCCGGCAGGTTGATGGCGCCTTCGACCTTGCCGTCGATGTACAACGACTCAGAACCGGTTACCTCACCCTTTACCACCAGGCTCTTGCCAATCGTAGCCTGATCAGCGGCTGCTGGTGACGCGGGGGAAGTGCTGGAGGTGCGCGTGGTGGGTGCTTCGTGGCTTGCGGCCGCAGGTACGGACGGACGCGTTGGCTCCGTGCTGGGGGACGTCGGGCTTCCCGGCTGGTTCGGTTTCCACATCTCTCTTGTACTTCCTTTCGTTTACCTCTGGATACAGGCCCCCGAACAACCCTGCGGCATATATCCCGCATTTAAGGGCAAATCAGGCGGAGCTGTTCATTTCTTTTCACTGTGCCCGCGCGGCCAAAACCGTGCAGGACGCGCAATCCTTGCTCTTCTCTGCATCTTAATCACGCTTGAAGCAAAATTGAAATCCCCCATTCCGAATCTTTCCGGGTTCAGAGGACGCTGACCCATTAGTATCAACAAAGGCAAGGGTGTGCGCCTCTTTATCAAACTTACGTACCCGGAATGACCGATCGCGAACTTCTACGCCGTATTGAACGCTCCGCCGGACAACGCGCGGGCTATAAGCAATTGGTTCGCGAATTAGCACTTGGTGGCGGACGCGAACGCCGCATGCTGTTGGAACAATTGGATCGAATGACCGCACGCGGCGAATTAATGAAGCCAGACCGCGATCATTGGGCCCTTCCGCAGGCTGCCTCACGCTACGATCTGGTCGCCGGACGTCTCGATGTGCACCGCGACGGCTTTGGCTTTGTGCGGCCGGAAACCCGCCAGGCAAGCGGCGATGACGACATCTTCATCCCTCCGAATGAGATGAACGGCGCCATGCAGGGCGACCAGGTTCTGGTGCAACTAGCACCGCCCCGCGCCGATGGACGGCGCAGTGGAAGCATCGCCCGCGTACTCACCCGGCGTAACACAACAGTTGTAGGCATCTTCCATTACGCACTGCAGGAACATGCGCAGGGCAATACCGTAGTTCCCATCGATGAGCGCGTTACGCAGCCCATCCTGATTCCTTTCGGTATGGAGCAGGCGCCCGCATTGGCGGATGGAACGCCGCATCGTGTGGTCGGCGAGCATGCTTCCGGCAAGCGTGAAGACCAAGGCGCCAGTCTTGAAGGCATGGTCGTGGATGTGGAAATCACGGACTGGCCAACACCTTCGCGCCCTCCTCGGGGACGCGTGATCGAGGTCTTGGGACGCCCGGACGACTTTGGTGTCGATGTTGAGATTGTTATCCGCAAGCACCATCTGCCGCATATATTTCCACCCAACGTGCTCGAAGAGGCGCGTGCGGTCGCGCATCTCGATAAGCAGGAAGCCAAACGGCGCCGTGATTTTCGCGGTTTGCCGATCGTCACAATCGATGGGGAGACGGCTAAGGATTTTGACGACGCGGTTCTGGTGCGCCGGCACGGCGCCAGTTGGGAGTTACAGGTTCACATCGCAGATGTAGCGCAATATGTGAAACCAGCCTCGGCTCTCGATCTGGAAGCGCGGCTGCGCGGCACCTCAGTGTACTTTCCCGATCGCGCCGTTCCCATGCTGCCGCAGGAGCTATCGAGTGATATCTGCAGCCTGCGTCCCGACGAAGATCGCCTGGTTCTCTCCTGCATCATGGTGATCGACTCGGAAGGAGAGATCCGCAGCTACGAAGTGACGCAAGGCGTGATCCGCTCGGCGCGCCGCATGACCTACACCCAGGTGCATGCCATTCTTGGCGGAGATGCAGCGGCGCGGGAGCAGTTTGCTCCGCTGGTGCCGGAGTTCGAGAGCATGTATGAACTGGCGCGGGTGCTGAATAAGAAGCGCCAGCGCCGCGGATCTATTGATTTTGATTTGCCCGAGCCGGTGATTGAGTTTGATGCACACGGAGCGATGCAGAGCATCGTACGTTCGGAGCGTAGCTGGGCCAACCGGCTGATCGAGGAATTCATGCTTTCGGCCAACGAGTGCGTGGCCTCATGGCTGCAGAATCTAAACGTACCGTCACTGTATCGAATTCACGAAAAGCCGGAAGCTCGCCGGGTGGCGGAGTTTGAGAGCATCGCCGCCGGCTTTGGCTATTCGCTTGGCCTGGGACCACTGCCGGTAAAGCGCATGACGATGAAGTCGGAGCGCCGCGAGCACCGGGACCGCGGAGGCAAACAACCCCGTCAGTATGAAGTGGCCGAAGATGCGCCGGTAACGCCGAAGATGTATCAGCAGCTGGCGCTGAAGATTGCAGGTAAGCCGGAGGAGCGGATTCTGGCTCACCTGATGCTCCGCTCGCTGCGCCAGGCACGCTACAGCGAAAAGAACGAAGGCCACTTCGCGCTGGCCGCACCCTGTTACACGCATTTCACCTCGCCCATTCGCCGCTATCCCGACCTGATTGTGCACCGCATTGCCAAGGCGATTTTGGCTTGCGGTGAGAGCGGCATGGGTGTGCTGGCGAAGCAAACGGCTCGTTCCTCAGAAGACGGGCATGCCGACGCCCCAATCAGCGAAGAGGAGTTGGCCGGCATTGCGTACGAATCGAGCCAGGCGGAGCGCCGCGCCGAAGAAGCGGAACGCGAACTGATGGAGTGGAAGAAGGTCAAGTTCATGGAGGGCCGGATCGGCGAGGACTTCGATGCCATGATCCTGAGCATCACCAAGTATGGATGCTTTGTGGAACTCGACAGCCTGTTTATCGAGGGACTGGTGCCGATCCTGAGCCTGCAGGGGGACTACTATACCTTTCGCGAAAACACGCGGCAGATTATTGGTGAGCATTCCGGCCGGCGCTACTCCATGGGAGACCGAGTACGCGTGGTGCTGGATCGGGTGGATGCGGTACAACGAAGGTTACAATTTGGCATCCTGGAAGAAGTCGCGCCGGTGCGTTTGGCGCGGCCCGTAAAAGCGAAAAAGGGGAAGGCTCATCCCTACATCCCGCCAAAAAACAAGATACTGAAAAAGGGCAAGCACAAGCCGAAGACAAAGCGCCCGGGAAAAAAGCGCGGTTTATAAAGGCGCAAGATCGTTCCGTCGCATCACAGTCACGAGCACCTTTTGCTTGACTTTCTAAGAGTCGCTGCACGATGCTGAATTTAGAGGATACGAAACGACATTTCCTCTCGCTGGTAGGGCCCTAGTCTGTACGTACAATCGTATCGGTATGAGAGCGGCCCAGCCGCTTCCGACACAGCCCGGCAATACCGCCGGGTTCGATTCAATCAAGATAGCCGACTCTTTCCGTAGATTCGGGTGGATACGACAGCCCTGATTCCGGAGCTTGATGACTCTTCACGCACCCTGGTCCTGCAGGTGTGCACTCTATGGGAGCCAGGTCATGCGCAACACCAGTCTCGTCCGCCGAGTCTACGGACTTTCCTTAACTGTCGCCGCAGCGTTTGTTCTATCGTTGACACCGTGCCCGGCGCAAACCGCCGGCACCGCTACGATCACCGGGGAAGTTACCGATACTTCCGGCGCGGCGATTCCCAACGCCACCGTCGTCATCACAAATACGGATACCGGCGCAGTGCGAACCATCGCCTCCAACAGTGACGGATCCTATACGGCGACGTTTCTCCAGCCGGGACATTACGAGGTAGTGATCGGCGGCGGTGACTTCGGCAAATTCGATCAGAAGGACATTAACCTTACGGTCGGTAGAACCCTGGCGATCAATGCCAGTCTGCCCGCCGCCGCTGTCGCTACCCAGGTGATCGTCAGCTCCGCAGCGCCTGTGCTCGACACGGAAAAGACCGAAGTCTCCCAAACCGTCGGCCAGCAGCTCATCAGCAATTTACCCGTGAACGGCCGCCGCTGGGATGACTTTGTCCTGCTCACTCCGAATGTCGTTCCCGATGGCGGCAGCGGGCTCGTTTCGTTTCACGGTATCTCTGGCCTCTACAACCAGAACTTCGTCGATGGCGCCAACAACAACCAGATGCTCTTCTCGGAAGCGCGTGGACGCTCGTCCGGAGCTCCGTACGTGTATTCGCTCGATTCGATCAAAGAGTTCGAAGCCGAAACGTCGAACTACTCTGCCGAGTTCGGTCAGGCCGCCGGCGGCCAGGTCAACGCGATTACGCGTTCCGGTTCCAATGCGATCCATGGCGACCTGTTCTACTATTTGCGCTACCCCAGCTTCAACGCGCTCGATCCCTACAGCAAGTGGACCGCCTTATACAACCACGGCAACCCATTTCTGCTCACGCAACCGATTCATCAGCAGCAGCAGTTTGGTGGCAGCGTAGGCGGCCCTATCCTCAAGGACAAGCTCTTCTACTTTTTCACCTATGATGGATTTCGCCGCGTAGGCCGCGTGCTCTACTACACCACCGACACAGTGTCACTTACGCCCTCCGGCCCCACGACCTCGACTTCGACCATCACGCCTACCCAGTGCCCAGCGACCATTTCTGCCGGCCAGTGCACCAGCGCGATCCAGTTTGTGCAGCAGCTCGCCGGGGTGGGCCTGAACCCACCGTCGCGGTTCGCCAAGGAGAACATCTTCTTTCCCCGCATCGACTACATCCTCAACGAGAAGAACCACTTCTTCGTGAACTTCAACTTCGCCAATTTCGATTCTTCGAATGGCTACTCACCGAATCCCACGTACTCCAACTCCTCTGTGAGCACCAACGGGCCGACGAGTTATCACGAGCGCTTCGTGATCGCCAATTGGACCTGGGCTCTGACCAACAACTCAGTGAACGAAGTTCGTTTTCAGTGGGGACGCGATCTGGAAACGGCGGGGGCGAATGCAGCCGGGCCGAGCGTTACCATCAACGGACTCGAGACCTACGGCATGCCCAACGCCTTACCGCGCCTGGCTGAACCGGATGAGCATCGCTATCAGATCACGGACGTCTTCTCCAGCCAGAAGGGAAGGCATACGTTTAAATTCGGCGGGGACGCGAACATCGTTCACGAGGTAATGATCAACCTCTTCCAGGGCGGCGGTATTTACAGCTACAGCGGCACCCCGGTACAGGCGTTTCAGAACTGGGCGGTAGATGCCTTCCGCGGCCAGGACGGCAATACCGCGAGCAATCAGGGAACGCACTATTCCACCTTTGTGCAAACCATCGATGCCATCAATCCCCTCAGCCACGCAGGGGCAGATGACTTCTACATGCAGATGTACGACGGGTTTGCCGAGGATAACTGGAAATTCCGCTCCCACCTGGTCTTCAATCTTGGCGTTCGCTACGATTTTCAGCTCACCCCAAGTCCTGCTAAACCCAACACCAGCTCGCCCATTGCGGAGTATTACAACTCCACGATCAAGAACGTAAGCGACCGCGTGCAGCCTCGAGTTGCCTTCGCCTGGAATCCTCATCCGGGCACAGTGGTGCGCGGTGGCTACGGCCTGTTCTCCGCATTGAACCAGGGAAGCACCTACTACGCCATGCGGGTGGAGAACGGTGTCTACCAGATCAACTACAGCTTTAACGGGGGAGCCGGTGCACCCGTGCTATTTCCCAACGTTCCCTTTGCGGTCACCGGGCCGCCACTTTCGGCGTCCCTTTATCCGGCGGGAGGAACGCCTCCGACCGTCGTGCCCCTGACCGGAGGCAAGCTGGTTCCCAGCTTCCATGGTCTGTCGCCGAATTTTGTGCCGCCCAATGCCCATGAGCTAAGTCTTTCGGTCGAACAGCTGCTGCCCGGTAAAGTAACGCTTTCCGTCGGTTATGTCGGCACGCGCGCACTTCATCTGCCGGTATTTATCGATGCCAACCTGGTCGGCCAAAAGGCCAGCGGACTGCGCACCTATAACATCCTCAACGCGGCCGGCGCGGTCAGCTCGGTCTACAACACTTCATTTTATTTGCCCGCGGACCGTTCGAATACAACGCTGGGGTCGCTGAACACCGGCTTTAGTGCCGCGAATAGCTGGTACAACTCGATGGCTACGACGATTCGCCGGCCCTTCGACCACGGGCTCGAGCTGCTGGTGAACTACACCTGGTCGAAAGCTTTGGATGACGACCAGGTGGCAGGCACGTACGGCACCTTTTATGGCGGTAACCCAGTGCTCGATCCCAATAACCTCAAAGCTGAATATGGACGCTCTGATCTGGACGTGCGCAATCGCTTTGTTGGCAGCGTGGTCTATCAACCGATGTTTTTTGAGGACAAAAAGTACGTGAAGTACCTGCTGGATGGCTTTGTTTTTTCCGGGATTGCGACCGAGCAAACGGGATTTCCTATCGTGGCCGCACTGAGCGGCTACCCGTCAGGCGGCGCGGATGGCGGCGTGACGGGTGGGGTGATGAGCTCCGGTTCCGGGACAGCTACCGCCGGCCGTCCCCCGCAGATTGGGCGCAACAGTCAACCCGGCCCGGGTACGCGCAATATCGACTTTCGCATCTCGCGAAATTTTCCTATTCGCGAGGGTATGAGTTTTCAGATCACGGGTGAGGCCTTCAACCTGCTGAACCAGCGGATCATCACCGGGGTGAACAGCACCTATTCCACCTACACGGCGGCCAACACAACCACTTGCGTGGGGACGCCCGCTCCCGGCGCGGTCTTCCAGGGCTGCCTTAGTCCTTATGTCTCCAGCACGGCGGGTTTTGGCACTCCCAGCAGCACCAACAGCCTGATCTTTGGCCCGCGCCAATTGCAGGTCTCAGGGCGTTTCACTTTCTGATTACAATGAGTCTACGGAGAGTTTCGATGCCCCATATGGTTGTGTGCGCGCGCTATAAGCAGGAGATGGAGGGCCTCGACGAGCCTCCCTTCGACAGCGATTTTGGCCACAAGATTTACAACAGTGTTTCCAAAAAGGCCTGGGGCGAGTGGGTGGAACGGCAGAAGATGTTGCTGAACGAGTATCGCCTGCAGCCCTGGACGCGAGAAGCCCAGGAGTTTCTGGTGGAGCAGATGCAGGAATATTTTTTCGGCGAAGGTTCTGCGCTGCCTAAGGAATTCGTTCCCCCCAGCCACTGAGGACGCGACTTCCCCAGTCGTGTACACTCAAGAGGTTGTTTTTCCTGTCGGGACGTGGCTCAGCCTGGTAGAGCACTCGCTTGGGGTGCGAGGGGTCGGCAGTTCAAATCTGCCCGTCCCGACCATCAAAATCAATCACTTACAGGATTACCCCGCCTGCAAAAACTCACATCCATCCTTTTTTGGGGCTTGGTGGCTGGATACTGCGCCTGGGCGCTTTCCCTGCCCTTGTTTCCCACCCAGGATGGTCCCATGCACAAGTACTACGTGCATGCTCTGGCTGCCTTACTTTCTGGTTCGCCTGGGTACCAGGCCTATGAGATCCGCCATCCCTTTCCGCCCTATGCGACCCACTATGCGGTGTTGCTCGGCCTGACCAGGTTCGTGTCGTACAATCTGGCCGAAAAGCTACTGATCTGCCTGATCTTTGTTTGCACTGCGTATGGGGTCCGCTACTGTGCCCGGGCGATGGGCCCGAGCGGTAACGTGCTTTCTCTCTGTGCAATCCCTCTGCTGCTGCACTGGTCCGTGGGAATGGGTTTCCTGAACTATTCGCTGGCGGTTGGATTATTTTTTCTGGCGGCCGGCCTTTGGTGCCGGGAGCGCTGGGTGTTGTTTTCGGCGATCAGCATTTTGCTCGCGCTTACGCATCCCATACCGCTGCTGTTACTGATCGTTTTCTGCGTTCTGGATTTGCTCATTCGCCGGATCCAGGGAATTAGGGTTTCGCGCTGGACGTTCGCCGGCCTGGCGGTTGCGCTGCTTAGCTTTGTGTACCCACTGCTGAGCGTCGACCGGTCTCGTTCGGCGGCGAACCTGCGGCTGTTCGCCCTCCACAAGGACGCGCTCATCAGTAGCCTGGTCTTGTTCGGCCTTTCACCCTTCGATACACGATCGAAGAATATGTTTGTTAACGGGTACCGGTTGGGTTTGTACGTGTTGTTGTTTGGGTGCCTGGCGCTGGCGGCGGTGGGGTTGTCGCGGCGTTTCAAAGAACGCGGATTACGACCGAGCGACGGCATGCTGGTTCTAGCTGTTGGTCTTCTGCTGGCGATCCCGATTCTTCCGCCTTCGATGAATGGTTCGGACTTCTTCGCGCAACGCCTCTTGGTCGTGCCCTGGCTGGCAGCGATTACCGCCGCTTCTGGCTTTGCGTGGCCGGAACGCCTAACGCGCATCGTTCCGCTGTTTTCCCTGCTCCTGGCGCTGTGCACCCTGGTGCCGGCGGAGATCTTCTTTCGTCCCGTGGCTCATGAACTCGCCACGCTGGAGAGGCAGGCGATCCCGCGACACAGCGCAGGGCTGGCGATTATGGACTCGGCGATGCTGAAGTCCGTCCGCGTGCAACATCAGTTAGGGTTTAACCCGTATCTGTGGAGCGGGGCTCTTCCCATTCGTCAGGCGGACGACGTTATGTTGAACAGCCCCTTCATGGACCAGAAGATTACGCCGCTCATGCCTACTCCGGGAGGAGATCTGCTGATTGACCGGATGCATTCGCCGGAGGAAGCCGAGCACCTGATCAACGGGAACATCGATCTTTTGGGGTTGCCTCCGTCAGTTCGTTCCAGCTTGCTCGCGTCCAGCAGATTTGTGGTTTACGTCGGGACGCCGAACGAAGCTGTGAGCCAGAGCCTTGCCCGCTACACCTGCGCCAATCACGGCTGGTATCTGGTGTGTGTGGCTTAGTCGTCCCGCGGGAAGAAACTGGGTGAAAAACTACCCCACTCAAGCCAAACGAGGGCTTGAATGGGCCACCCGTCTACTTACTCAACGAGTGGATTCTGCCACAAGCTATAGAGACAGATCCCACTGATGAATAGCTCGACCGGAGCACCTGAGGGAAATGGACCCAGGCCGTGAATGGTCATGCCGTGAAATTGGCTGAAGTGATACACAATCAAACCAAAGACGAAGAGCAGGTATAGGAACCAGCCTCTCTCCTTGATCTCATACAGGCCCGGGATTGCAGCCAGCATGAGGGCATGATCATAGAGGCGGTGATAGCTCACCAGCAGCTCCAACATGACCAGAACCGCCAGGATGGTGAACGGTCGCGTGGCCACCGTTCTCGATCGAACGCAGACGATGACCAACAGCCCGGCTAAGGCCAGGAAGGTCGCGTAGGTAAGAACATTGCATAGGTGCGGATCGTTAATTAGGCGCGCGAGGAATGCCTGCAGATTGAGGAAACTCGAGGAGTTCGCCTCGTTCAGGCGGGAAAAATCAGCGTCTCTCCCTGGTTGCAGAGCCAGTTTCACATTGGCCGAGAGGTGCCCAAGGTAAGCATAGGAGCCCAGCCGCGAATAAAATAGAAATGCGCCGGCGGCGGCCGCGGCCGCCGTGAACAAGTATGCTGCCAGTGCCGGTAAGCGGCTCTTCCTGCGCAATAAGAAATAGGCGCCGCACAGGTAAGCGCCCTGAGGCTTGAGGCACAGGCTGAAGGCCAGCAGCAAGCCACCCGCCATCGGCATAGCGCCGGATTCCAGCGCGATGATGGCGAGCGTAAGGGAAGAAGCCGCGATCAAGACCGGTTGACCCAACTGCACCGCCCAGCCGATCGATCCGTCTGCCAGCAGAATAACGAACGGCAAGAACGAAAGCAGATCGCGGTAGGCCTTGAAGCGCAGGCAAAGCGCAAGGAAGGCGGCCGTCAAAAATCCGAAACAAAGCAGCATCCATACCACCGACAAAACGGGCCAGGGCAGCAGCGAAAAAGGGAACAGGAGCACGAACGTGCTGGGGGGATAGATGGGCCACTCGGGCTTGAAATGCTCGGTAGGTATGTAACCGCCCATCCTGGGGAATTCCCGCTCCAGTGTGGGCGCGTCATAGGGATCGCAGCCAGTGACGATGCAATGGGTACCGGCAATCACGGTTACAAAATCGTGTTCCGCCCCGAAGCCGTTGCGCGAGGGGCGGGAATAGATATAGAAAGTCGCCGCCAGGCAGGAAACGATGATGACCAAGGCAAACGAAGCCTTTACGCCGTCTCGACTCACGTGGTTCCCCTCAACAGTGTCTCTTTCCATGGTAGCCTCGGCTCGAGCCGCTCCCTCAGGCGCAGCGCCGGCCGCTCCACCAACCAGTAGGAAAGCTCTGCACAGGCAAGAATAGCCAACAGGTTGAAGGGAAAAAAGCGCAGCCCGTGGTTGCTGGTAAACATTTGCTGCCACAGGTAGAGACTGTAGGAGATGACGCCAAGGTGGCGCAGCACCGGAGTGTTGAGAACCCGGCCCACGGCTGAGTCAGGATTGCGCACGACATAGAGCAGGATGAGCGACAGACAAATGGCGTTCAGAGTGAATCCGAATACGAAAATGTAAGCGCCGCGGAAGCGGGCTCCCAGAAACACCGGCGCCAGCACGAGAACGAAGGCGGCGGCCAGGAATGCTGTCCATCCTCGAATGAAAGGTTGCACGATTTGATTGAACCTTGGGTTACGCCAGAGAATAGCCAGCAAACAGCCGAACATGATGCTATCGAGGCCGGTATGCAACATGGCGTTGAGCAGCGCACGGTGGTTCGGCGCCAGGTAATACGTGACAATGCGTGATACCGGTGAAAGCAAAATCACCCACATCGCCAACTTGCTGCCCTTGCGTGTTCCCAAAAGCACCAACGCCGCGGGCCACAGGAGATAGAACTGCTCCTCGAGGCTTAGCGACCAGGTGTGTTCCAGTAGTTCGCTACCCCCTCCCAGGTAATTCCAGGTATAGGTGCCGGCGATCAGGAAAGCGCGCAGATTGCCCGCCACCCACCCGGCAAGCGTCACAAGCCCGGCGACGGCCAGGTAGACATAGAACGCAGGAAAGATGCGTAGGGAGCGGCGAAAGTAAAAGTGCTTTAGGCTGACGGTTCCATCGGCCTGCAGTTCTTTGAGCAGCAGATGGGTAATGAGGAATCCGCTGATGACAAAGAAGGTTTGTACGCCCAGGGTGCCCCACACCAGGTATATCCAGAACGGAACAAACGGGATGAACCGGGCGAGGGCTCCGTTGATGTGCGCCGCGATCACCATCAGAACGGAAACCGCTCGCAGGCCATCGAGCGACGGAATGTTCCTGGAACCGGGCTGCATCCTCAAGAATGCTTACACGGGGCTACGCCGACCTCAAGCGCGCAGCGGACATGTGCCCGACTGGTAAACGTCTATCAGCAAATGTCGAACCGCCACCCTGTCCTTATAATCGGAGGCGAATGCTGAACAACAAGAAGGTCGTCGTCGTGCTTCCCGCGTATAACGCGGCGCGCACGCTTCGGCGAACGGTGGAAGAGATACCTTCGGAGATTGTCGACGAGGTCATCCTCACCGACGACGCCAGTCGCGACAACACCTCCGAGCTTGCCCAGGAGATGGGGCTCATTACCCTGCGCCACGACCATAACCGCGGCTACGGTGGAAACCAGAAGACCTGTTATACGGCCGCGTTGGAACGGGGAGCAGACATCGTCGTCATGCTTCACCCGGACTATCAGTACACGCCGAAGCTGGTCACCGCCATGGCCTCGATGATTGCCTATGGCGAGTACGACGGCGTAATGGCCTCGCGGATCCTTGGCCGGGGAGCGCTCAAAGGGGGCATGCCCGTCTACAAATACATTTCCAACCGGGCTCTGACGTTTATCGAGAACGTGCTCATCTGGCACAAATTTTCGGAGTACCACACCGGCTATCGTGCCTGGAGCCGGGCGCTGCTGGAGCGGCTTCCGCTGCTTAGTTGTTCCGATGACTTTGTTTTCGATAACCAGATGATCGTGCAGGCGGTTTATTTTGGCTTTCACCTTGGCGAAATTTCCTGTCCCACCAAGTATTTTGAGGAAGCCTCATCGATTAATTTTCAGCGCAGCGTGACCTACGGTTTCGGGGTGCTTTCCACTGCGATGGATATGCGTTTGAAGCGCTGGGGCCTCGCCAAGCCGGCCTTTCTGGCCGACGCCCCAGAGGAGCGATTGTTGCAGCCGATCGCCAGTAGTCTCGGCTGACGCCTTCATGGATGCCAGACTTCGATCGCTCGTCTACAGTGTGGCATTGGCGGGCGCGTTTGCGATCTGGTTTATTGCCATCCGCGCTCCACTTTGGCTGGATGAGACGGTTTCGATGTATCTCATCCAGGGCGGGATTGCGGGTATGGCCTCGCGTCACGTGTGGCCTGACTCTCCCACCTATTCGTGCCTGCTTTGGTTGTGGACAAAGGCAATGGGCCGCGGCGAGATTGGCCTGAGGATTTCTTCGCTGCTCCCCATGCTGGGCGCGGTGTACCTGCTGTATCGCGCTGCCCGCGAACTCTTCGACCGCGAGGCCGCGTTCTTTGCGGCGATGGTCTTCAGCCTGCACTCGATCATTGTCTTCGCGGCTATCGATATTCGGCCCTACGCCTTTGCTGCCCTGGCCACGAACGCAGCCATTCTTGCTTTGGTGCGCTTGCGGAATAACGACTCGAGTTGGATGGCTGCGGCCTTCGGGTTTGCGGCAGCGTGCATTGTTCAGTTTCAGTTGTTGTTTGCCGTGATTTTGCCGGCGCTGCTGGTCTGCTTTGTCGCTGCCAAGGTGAACGACCGTAAGGTTCTTTGGCGGCAGTTGGGGATAGCGTTGGCGGTGTTTGCCGTTGGATGCCTGCCCGTAATTCCACGGCTGCAATACATGGCACACACCAGTAGCACGCATGTGTTTGCAGACAATCCGACTCTGCTGGAGTTGGGTTCGACGGTGACGTTGAAGGGGCTGACGGCGATCCTGGTGGGCGCCGCGTTGATGGCAGCGTTCCTGCGCCGGTTCGATGCGCGATTTAAGGGCGCCGGCTGGACGATCCTGCTCTGCCTTTCCCTGGCACTCATTCCCATCCTCACACTGTATGGCTTGAGTGTAGGAACATCGGTCCACGTCTTCGTGCCCCGCTATCGACTGGTAGCGGTTCCCGGGATTGCGCTTTGCTGGGCCCTCCTCTTCAGCCGAGTAAGCTCGAGCGTTCTCCGGATGTTGGTGTGTCTCGCTATGGTGGCGGCCACTGCCTACATCCATTTGACCACTCCTTTTTTGCGCCAGCATCAGTACTCCTGGAAATACGCGCTCGACGTTATTGAGAAGAATGCGTCGGTCGATGGAGCGCCGGTGCTGATGTGCAGTGACATACCCGAGGCCGACCACATGGTGATGCCCACCGGAGCAGCGATCAGGGATAGTGGCATTTTGCCTCCGCTGAGCTATTATCGGCTGACTGTTCCGGTGACGCCGCTGCCGCGGGCGCTGAATGACGAGGCGATGCGCGATGCAACGCAGTTTTTGAGCCAGCAGGCGCAGCGTCATCAGCGCTTTTTGGCAACAGGCTTTGCGCAGTCCTTCGATACCCTTGATTGGCTGACGAAGAGCGCCGCGGGAAGGTTCGAGGTGCGCCCGCTAGGGGAGTTGGACGGGGTTCGAGTATTGGAGTTCCAGCCGCGGAAGTTCCCTTCCTCTGCCACGCCCTAACGGAGATACGGGTGCGTTACTTCTCTGGGCACGTCCCCATGCTTTGTCTAAAAACCGTAGAGTTGGTCGTGTAAACTCGGTACGCATGGATGACAGATTCCCCGGTGTCATCGCGCAGGCAGATGCAGCAGGCCTGATCCAGCGGGCCAAGTTACGCTTACTCGAAATGCATTATCAGAGTAAGGTCGGGCACATCGGCGGCAATCTGAGCGCGCTCGACACTCTCGTTAGCCTTTACCACTACTGTCTTGGCCCGAACGACAAGTTCGTGCTGGCGAAAGGTCACTCTGCCGGCGCGCTGTACGTGACCCTGTGGACCATGGGGCTGTTAACGGACGAGGATCTCAGGCAATTTCATGGAGAGGGAACCCGGCTAAGCGGACACCCGCCCTTGCGGGGCATTCCGGAGGTCGTATTCGCCACGGGAAGCCTGGGCCACGGGCTCAGCCTCGCCGCAGGTCTGGCGCTAGGCAAAAAACTACGCGGCGAAGAGGGCAGGGTGTTTTGCCTCACTTCAGATGGGGAATGGAACGAGGGCTCTTGTTGGGAAGCGCTCATTTTCCTGGCGCATCAAAAACTCGATAACCTCACGTTCATCGTCGACCTGAATGGTATGCAGGGATTTGGATCGACCCGCCAGGTAGCGAACCTGAACTCGCTCGCAGAAAAGTTTCGTGCCTTCGGTGTGACCACGCTCGAAGTCGATGGTCACCACGTTGACAGCATTTGTTCCGCGCTCGCTCGTCGCGACGGTCCTCTGGCGGTTGTGGCCAACACTATTAAGGGCTGCGGAGTGTCGTTCATGGAAAACCAGATGGCCTGGCATTACCTTCCGATGAGTGAGGAGCAGTACCAGCAGGCGGTGCGGGAGGTGGTGGAATGCGGCAAGCTTTCTGCAGCGGTTTAGCGCAGCGCGCGCACGTGCCGGAATTCGTCTTCCTCACTGGAGATTTAGGTTTCAAGGCCCTTGAGCCGTTGCGCGATTCCATGGGCGAACGTTTTATCAATGCTGGTGTTTCTGAGCAGAACATGGTCTCGGTTTCGGCTGGTCTGGCGCGTAGCGGATTACGGCCGTGGGCCTATAGCATCGCTCCTTTCCTTTACGCTCGCCCCTTTGAGCAAATTCGCAACGATGTCTGTTTGCATGAGCTACCAGTGATCCTGGTTGGTAATGGCGGGGGATATGGATACGGCGTGATGGGCAGTTCGCATCATGCGCTCGAGGATTACGGCTGCCTTCTGACGCTGCCCCACATGCGCGCCTTCGTGCCCGCGTTCGATTCCGATGTAACCGCGATGATTCCCCTTCTGATGCAAAGCAATGGGCCGGTATATCTGCGGTTGGGAGTATCGGAAGAGCCGAAGGGGTGGCCAACGCCGCCGTATGCGTCCTGGCGCAAGCTGCTGCAGGGCAAAGGCCCGGTGCTCGCGGGGGTGGGGCCGCTCGTTGGTGGGATGCTGCCGGCATTACAACAGTTAAGCGAAGATGTGCGGCCCGAAGTTTGGCTGGTCACCGAATTGCCAGTCACCGAGATTCCCGTAGCATTCCTGGAGAGTGTGTCCCGCAGTCGCCGCCTGGTGGTTGTGGAAGAGCACACTTCCCACGGTGGTTTCGGCCAGATGCTGGCCCACCAACTCGCAACCGCGGGCGTATCTCTGGCCTCCTTTACGCATAGACATGCATTGGGCTATATCTCCGGCTTATATGGATCGCAGAAGTTCCATCGCGCGGAATGCGGCCTGGATCCGGCCTCCATTGTCGCCGCGGTCTCTATGCAATGAACGGCAACATTCGCCAACTGCAGGGTCCGATCCTGGTGCTTGGCGCCAGTGGCTTCATCGGCGCCAATCTCCTGCGCATGCTGTTGGCACAGCGCGAAGACGTTTACGGCACAGCGACTCGGCTCCCCGCCTGGCGGCTCGAGGATTTGCCCAAGAAACACGTGCTCGTCACTGATCTTTTGATCGACTCCAATCTGGACGCGATGCTCGAAGGGATCAAGCCGCGGACGATCTTCGACTGCATTGCGTATGGCGCGTACTCCTTCGAGACCGACCGGGAATTGATATACCGTACCAACTTCAATTTGATTTCCCGCTTACTAGGCCGGCTCGATGCCCGCAGTCTGTCGTGCTACGTGCATGCCGGCAGTTCCTCAGAATACGGAGACAATTCTTCCGGCCCAAGGGAGGACGCAGTGGTTGAGCCCAATAGCCACTACTCTGTTTCCAAGGTGGCCGCTGCCAGCCTGATGCACTATCTGGGGAAGAAGAAGGGGCTTCCCTGCGCCAATCTTCGCGTGTATTCGGCCTATGGGCCGCTGGAAGATTCATCCCGCCTGATTCCCAACATTGTGCACTTTGGAGCGGCGGGCGGCTATCCGGAGCTGGTCGATCCCAGGGTTTCGCGTGACTTTGTTTATGTTGACGATGTGGCCCAGGCGTTCGTCGACGTCGGGCTCAAACTGCAGGAGTGCGACTACGGCGAATCGTTCAATATCGGTACCGGCCGCAAAACCACCATTGGCGACATCGTTGCCGTTTCGCAAAAGCTCTTTGACATCCGCCAGGATCCGGCCTTCAGCATGCCGAATCGGGAGTGGGATCTGACCGACTGGTACTCAGACATCAGCAAGGTGCAGGATCGGTTTGGGTGGACGCCGCAGGTGAAGCTCGAAGAAGGTTTGGAGCGCATGGCAACGTGGTACCGATCGCTTCCTGACAAGGCCGCCTACCTGCAATCGTCCAAGCGTTTCGGGCTCGACACCAAGCATAGTGTTTCGGCGATTGTGGCCTGTTACAAGGATGGCCAGGCGATCCCCATCATGTACGAACGGCTGAAGAAGACGTTCACGTCGCTCAACGTCGATCACGAGATCATCTTCGTGAATGATTGCAGTCCAGACGACTCCGAAGAAGTGATTCGCTCTATCTCGCGCAATGACCGTCGGGTTCTGGGGATCTCGCATTCCAGAAACTTCGGTTCTCAATCGGCATTTCGGAGCGGAATGGAAATTGCGACCAAGAACTCCTGCGTGTTGATGGACGGAGATCTGCAGGATCCACCCGAGATCATTGAACAGTTCGTCTCCAAATGGCGTGAAGGCTACGACGTGGTTTATGGGCGGCGGGTAAAGCGGGAAGCCACCCTGCCCATGCAGGTTGCCTACAAGGTCTTCTATCGGATGTTCGATGCGTTCTCGTACATCAAGATTCCCCGCGACGCCGGTGACTTCTCGCTGATCGACCGGCGCGTGGTGGAAGCGATGTTGCGTTTTCCGGAACGGGATCTTTTTCTTCGCGGCGTTCGCGCCTACGCCGGGTTTCGTCAGGTCGGTGTCGACTACCTGAGACCGGAGCGGATGTTTGGCCGCACGACCAATAATTTGCTAAAGAACCTGGGTTGGGCGAAAAAGGGCATCCTTTCGTTCACCCGCGTTCCGCTCGATATGCTGAGCACATCGGCGGTTATCCTGTGCGCCACCTCGTTTCTCATGGTTGTGGGTGAGTTGTTGGCCAAGCTGCTCTTCCCGCAGTTGGCTCCCCGCGGCTTTGCCACAGTTATCATCCTGATCGTATTTTTCGGATCGCTGAATGTGTTGGCGATCAGTGTCGCCGGTGAATACATCGCGAAGATTTTTGAGGAAGTGAAGCAGCGGCCGCATTTCATTCGCCGCAGTATCATTCGCGATGGCGAGGTCCGTCTGGCGGCGAAAGAGAGTTCATGAACGCGAGTCCTGCAATGGTTTTTCCCGAGCAGCAGTCGGCGGCATTCCAAAACCGCAGCAATATGGTGGAGGCCAACTCCGAGACCTGGCGTCCGCAGCTCTTTGTTCCCACCACAACGCGGCTATCTCTGTTCCTAGCATCGGTGCGGAGGTTCTTCGATATTCAGGCAGGATCCGGGTGGCGTGACCTGAGCGCGGTGCTGCCATCGGTTCTGGGTACGGTGCTCGATGTCGGTTGCGGGGCGCAGCCATTCCGGTCCCTCATCAATCCCAAGGCGACGTATCTGGGGATCGATACTGATGAGGCAAAGGCGCATTTCGGTTACGAGATGCCCAATACCACCTATTTTTCCGGAAACATCTGGCCCGTTGGCGACGCATCCGTCAATGTGGTGTTGTGCACGGAGACGATGGAGCACGTCCTGGAAACTCGCCCCTTTCTGGCGGAAGCGGCGCGTTGTCTCGATTCCGGCGGAACACTGTTGTTGACCATTCCCTTCGCCGCGCGATGGCACTTCATTCCGTATGACTACTGGCGGTTCACGCCTTCAAGCCTGAATTATCTGTTGACAGCGGCGGGCTTCCACAGCGTGCGTGTTTATGCTCGCGGCAATGCCTGCACGGTTGCCTGCTACAAGGTCATGACGCTATTGCTGTTGCTGTTGATGCCGCAAACGTCATCGAAGCTCGCCCGCCTCGTGCTTCGATTGGCGGGCCTTGTATTTCTGCCGTTGTTCTTGCTGCTTGCGCTGGTTGCGAATATTTCGCTGCGGGGCTCAGGGGGCGACGACTGCCTCGGTTATACCGTGTTTGCGGTGAAATCCTAGTGAGCTAGACCGGGCTTCTGCCCGACTGCGGCCAAGTTGCCTGCTGGAAGAGAGAGCAATCGTTGGCCGAGGCCCACGTTGCCGGCTACGCTTCGCACGCTTGCCTTGACTGCTGCCGGCAGCGGAAACAACTTGAGCCAGTAGTCGACGGGATATTTGTTTTGGACTGAGCTCACCGTGATCGAGTCGAAGCCCGATTTTCTGAGCAGGGTTGCTCCGGTTGTTTTGTCGAAAAGTTGCAGGTGTTCGATATCGAAGATCGGTGACTTTGTGCCCATGACGCGAGCGGACAATGCTCGACGGTCATGCGCGACGATGAAGAACATGCCACCGGGCTTTAGCAGGGCCAGGGCATCGCTGGCAATCTTCACCGGATCCCAGACGTGCTCGATCACCTGAAAGCAAGTGATCAGGTCGAAGCTTTCTTTCGCGAATTGGTCGGCAGCAAAAATTCCGTGGTGGAGATAACCCCGAATTTCAGGTTTGGCGGCATCGATCGGGGCTGTGGATGGTTCGACCCCGACGATGTTGGTGAATCCCAGCGCGAGCAACTCCTCGACGAACGCGCCGTCCCCGGCACCGATATCGAGGGCGCTGGCGCGGCTTGGTAACGCACGCAGGTGGGGCTCAAGCAGTGAGCGGTAGGTGACGGCGGCAAGCCGGGATTCAACTCCGCTGTCGAACGAGGCGTCTTTGTAAGCGTCCGCCAGGCTCTCCGGCTGGAGTACCGGATTGGCGTAGAGCATGCCGCAGATCGTGCATTCCACCATGCGTGAATGCATGTACTCGGGTAATTTGCGTGAGGCAAACGCGGAGGCCGTGAGCTTTGCTTCGTCGAGCGTCGCTTCCGCAATCACTTTGGCATTGTCACCGCCGCAGAGAGGACAGACGCGCGGGATAAAGTCCAGCTTCATTTGTGTCCTCGAGCCCTGAGCTCTTTTGGCAGTGTACGTGATGGTTGTGATTGGCTGTCAGTGCATGGTGGCATGAAGTTGCTAAGCAGTTACCTCCCGCCAGTTCTCAGGGCGTCCGTACTTGAACTGAGACCCTATACTTGAAAGCGATGGTGCAAAGCGAAGATAGCAGTTCATCTAATCTGCTGAAGTGGAACTGGAAAATATTCGCCGGCATCAGTTTGGTCTCGGTCGTTTACTTCGTCGACATTTTCCTTAAGGCAAGCCGGAAGTGCTTTTGGTTCGATGAGCTCTTCACGGTTTACCTTTGCCGCTTACCGAGTTTTCGGAGCACCTGGGAGGCGGTCTCACACGGTGCGGATTTTAATCCGCCGTTGCTGTATTTAATGACCCGCGGTGCCCAGCAACTCTTCGGATGCGGGCTGATCGCCACCAGATTACCCTCGGCGATCGGCGTCTGGCTGTTTGGTTTCTGTCTATTTCTCTTTGTCGCGAGGCGGGCAGGGGCGACACCCGGCCTGATAGCCGGGATCTTTCCATTTTTTACTTTGGCTCAATACTACGCGTACGAAGCCCGAGCCCATGGAATCGTTCTCGGATGGTGTGGGATTGCTCTCGTGTGCTGGCAGAGAAATGGCGAAGACCGCGCGAAACACCTTTGGCTAGCCGGCTTTGGAGTTGCCCTACTGGGTGCTCTTTTAACCCACGTATACGCCATATGTCTTCTAGTTCCATTTGCCTTGGTCGAGCTTTATAACCTCTTGCGTGGTCGTCAGTTAAACTGGGGCAGGCTCGGCGTTATGCTGAGCACCTCATCGTCTGTGCTCGTAGCTGTGTACTTGCCCTTGTTGCGTGTCTACCGAGCAAGTGTGCCTTCAACCTTTCGCCTGGGTGGGCATGAACTGTTTCAGCGGTTCCTCGCGATAGCGCTGGGCCCTGCCCTAATCGTGCTTCTGCTGTATCTATTCCTCTCTGTGATGGAGGCCAAAGAGCAGCTGCCACGAGAAACGACGGCTGGATGCATCCCAAAGGGCGAGATCATATTGGCTGTGGGGTTTGCCTGTATTCCTTTCGCAGGTTTGCTTGGGTCGAAGGTGACTCATGGACCCTTCATTGATCGATATTTTCTTTCGAGCATCGCCGCTTACGCGATCATTCTGGGTTTCGCCAGCTCTCGGTGGCGGGTCAAGTCCTGGACTACGCAAGCGTTGGCGGGTTGCATGCTCTCGCTGATGGTTGCAGATCTGGCGATAAGCGTCTATCTACTGCAGAGACAAAGGATCGTGCTCGTCGAACCCAGCGTTGGTCTCGTACTCAGCACCACGCCAGCGGATCCCATGAGGTTGTATGAGACGCTGAAGGAGGATAGAAACGGCCTGGATATCCTGATTCTGCCAGAACTCGAATATCTATATTTCTTCCACTACGCTCCGCCATCCGTCGTTCCTCATCTCTACTTTGGGGCTCCCGCCAACGACCTCTTTCTCGCTGCCTACGAACGACTGGCAAGCGGAACACACTTACCATTGCAGATGACCACGTTTGATCCGTTTCTGTCGTCCCATAGGAGATTTTTAGTCTACGAAGGCAGAAATGCGACACACCCGGAAGCGATCGAAGCTCTCGCGAACGGAGGGTATACCCTCCGTTCCGCTCGTACCGATGCTGCCGGTATTTTGTACGAGTACGCAAGGTAGCCCCAGATGTTGTGAAGTTGCTAAGCAGGGACCTTTCATGTTTAGAAAAGGATCGCCGCGTCTTCGCAGCCTTATACTCGAAACACGATGGCGGTGGCGGCAGAGAGTGAACGCACTATTCCTTTCCGGTTGACCTGGAAGATTCTTAGTGGAGTCTTTCTTGTGTCCGCCCTTTATTTTGCGGATGTGTTGCTGAAGGCCAGTCGGAAGTATTTTTGGTTTGACGAACTTTTTACCGTTTACCTATGCCGCTTGCCCAGCTGGCAAAGTACGTGGACAGCGGTCAAGCATGGCGCGGATTTTAATCCACCCCTCCTCTATTTGCTGACCCGGATAGCCCAGCGGTTTTTTGGGCAGGGATTAATTTCAACCCGACTACCTGCTGCGATCGGCGTCTGGCTCTTTTGTCTTTGCCTGTTTTTATTTGTGGCACGGCGTGTGGGCGGCGTGTCTGGGTTCATCGCAGGCGCTTTTCCATTTTTTACACTGGTTCAGTATTATGCCTACGAGGCCAGGGCGCACGGAATCGTTCTCGGATGGTGTGGACTCGCGCTCGTTTCCTGGCAAGGTTACAAGTCGGGAAGAAATAAGCACTTGTGGTTAGCGGCTTTTGCACTTAGCCTTGTTGGTGCATTGCTGACGCACGTGTACGCCGTCTATCTGCTTTTCCCATTTGTCCTAGTTGAGGTATTCGCATTCCTTAGAGCAGGGCGGCCTAACTGGCTAGTTCTCGCCACCATGGCCCTGGTTTTCATTTCGGTTGTTGGCGTAGTCTATCTGCCGATGTCCCGTGTCTATAGGAAAAGTGTTCTTGCCGTGTTCAGTCCCGCCACCCACGACTTGTTCCAGAAATTCATGATCGAAGTGATCGGACCTTCCCTGGTGATTTTCCTCCTGCTGTTGCTATTGATTATGGTCGACGGCAGACGGAATGCTGTGCGTACCTACAAGGTCGTAGCGATTCCCACGCAGGAAGTGGTGCTGGCGATAGGCTTCCTCTGCATTCCCCTGCTTGGCCTTCTGGGATGCAAAATTAGCCGCGGGCCATTTTTCGACAGATATTTTCTGGCTACGGTCGCCGGGTACGCGATATTACTTGGGTTTGTCAGTTCCAGCCGCTGCTTCAGTTCCTGGGTTTCACGAGGCTTGGCTGGATGTATGTTCCTTTTGATCCTAGCCGATTGGGGAAGCACGCTTTATTTCATCGCCGCGAGCAGGCTGATACTGTTCGAGCCAAGCACTGGACTTCGTCTTAGCACAACATCGTCAAATCCGATGCGGCTTTATGAAAGTCTAATGGCGGATGATCAGAGGCTTGATATTTTGGTCCTTTCAAGCTTCGATTACATTCACTGCGCACAGTATGCAGTCCCTTCCGTTGCGTCTCATTTGTACTATGGCGCCTCGGAAAACGATATTAACCGCGGTGGGTTTGACAGACTTGTCAAAGAGACACACATTGACTTAAAGACGACGTCGATTGACCCGTTTCTCGCGGCGCACAGCCACTTCTTGCTATATGAAGTTTATGGCGGTCCGGCGCTAGAAGCAGCCCAAGGCATTGCGAAAACCGGATACAAGCTTAAATCCGCACAGGGTGATCTAAGTGGAATCCTGTATGAGTACGAGAGATGATCGTCACGATTTCGAACTCGCCAAGTACAGTGTCGCTTCAAGATATGGCATCGAGCTCGCATAAACACCGACGAAAGAGGTCCTGGCCCCACTGTCGAGCAGCTTGATGAAGACTCAATCGGCTGGAGAACCGAGCAGGAAAGACTGGCCATGTTGCTGAACAAACCGATCAAAGGGATTCGAACATTAGCCGTTAATGGTAACCCTGTCTGCTTTGAGCATCGCCATGAGGACGCGGACGGGAACGGAGTCAACCCTGCGAACAACAGAGAGTTCGCGACAGACCGCCTCGAATTAAAGAAACGTCATTTCCACGCTTGAAACTGGCACTGATCGCAATGCACGTGACAAAATCTAAGTGTCATCTTAAAAACTTAAGAGAAAAAGAAAATATCGAACGATTTGCGGCAAAGCGCTGGACAACGGAGCGCAGGGTTGGGTTAGAATCGAGGCGCAGGCCCTCTCCCCCTTGGTTTACCCGAAGTAGGCTAGCCTCGTTGCTTTTCCCCCAAAAAGCCACACTCCGCTACACTTGCTATTGAAGTGTAGATGTGGAAGTGTGTCACCGCGCACTCAGGAAAAGGCGATCAGGAGTACATGCAAAAACCTAAGAAGGTCGTAATCATTGGCGGCTGTGGACACGTGGGACTCCCCCTGGGCATAGTGTTCGCCAATTGCGGTTTGGATGTCGTTCTACTCGATCGGGATCAAGCCAAGATAGACACTGTGAATGGAGGGCAGATGCCCTTCATGGAAACCAACGCGCTCGAACAACTGCAGCGTGTTATTGGCAAGACGTTAAGTGCCACTGCAGACCCGTCCTGCCTCCGCGATTCGGACGCGGCAATCGCAGTGCTTGGCACGCCGGTCGACGAGCATCTGAATCCGACCGTTACCGACCTCTATCGCAGCATTGACCAGGTCATCGACCAGATGCCCGAAGGCGCCCTGCTCGTGTTGCGCAGCACTGTCTATCCTGGGGTCACCAAGCTGGTCTATGAGCGTCTGCAGGCGTCCGGACGCAAGATTCACCTCTCGTTTTGCCCGGAAAGAATTGCCGAAGGCAAGGCGATGGAAGAGATCCGAACCTTGCCGCAGATCATTTCCGCGTTCGACCCAGAATCACTGGAGCGGGTTCGCGCCCTCTTCTCGGTCATTAATGACGATCTGATCGAGCTTTCCCCGCTTGAGGCGGAATTGGCCAAGCTCTTCACCAATAGCTGGCGCTACATGAATTTCGCCATCTCTAACCAGTTTTATGTTCTCGCGGAGACCTACGGGCTCGATTTTCAGCGCATCTATACCGCAGTGACTCATCGCTACCCCCGCATGCGGAGCTTTGCCAAGGCCGGTTTTGCGGCTGGCCCCTGCCTATTGAAGGACACGCTGCAGCTCTCGGCGTTTTCCGGGAACAATTTCTTTCTTGGGCACTCCGCGATGTTGATCAATGAGGGCTTGCCCAATTTCATCGTTACCCAGCTGCGCCAGCAGCATAAGCTTCGCGAGAAGGTGGTTGCCGTTCTGGGCATGGCCTTCAAATCCGAGTCGGACGACCCCCGCGAGAGCCTTTCCTACAAATTGCGTAAGCTTTTGATGGTAGAAGCTAAGGATGTGCTCTGTACTGATCCGTACGTCATCGATTCGAGGCTGGTGAAACTGGAGGACGCCTTGAAGCGAGCGGATATCATTATCCTGGGAGCTCCCCATGGCGCCTATCGCGATCTGCGCTTCCCTGCGGAGAAAGCGGTAGTCGATGTCTGGGGCTTCTGGCCGGCAAAATCTGCAACAGGGGGAACGACCGCATCGTGAAAGTACTGGTTACTGGCGCTTCTGGCTTTATTTGTGGGTATTTGATCCAGGAATTGCTCGACAACGGGTATGAAGTCGTTGGCCTGGACAACTTCAGCAAGTATGGCCGGCTGCAGAAATCCTACGACACCCACCCCCACTACCGGCTCGTGGAGGGCGACGCGAAAGACGTCTCCCTGATGAAGGAGTTGCTCTCCGACTGCGACCATTTCGTCGCCGCCGCCGCCATGATCGGTGGCATTTCCTACTTTCACGAGTTTGCCTACGATCTGCTGGCCGAGAACGAGCGCATCATTGCGTCCTCGTTCGATGCCGCCATCTGGGCCCACAAGGAGCGCAAGCTCCAGAAGATTGTTGTACTTTCTTCCAGCATGGTCTTTGAGAGCACGGCCGAATATCCTACCCCGGAAGGGGCGGAACGGCGCAGCCCTCCCCCGCGTTCCACCTACGGCTTTCAGAAGCTCGCGGTTGAATATTTCGTCCAGGGTGCTTTTGAACAGTACAAGTTGCCCTACACCATCGTCCGGCCGTTCAATTGTGTCGGTATCGGGGAGAAGCGCGCCATATCTGACCACGAAATCATGAGCGGCAATGTTCGCCTCGCGATGTCGCACGTGGTCCCTGACCTGGTGCAAAAGCTCATCAAAGGGCAGGATCCGCTGCACATTCTGGGTTCCGGCAAGCAGGTACGCCACTATACCTATGGCGGAGACCTGGCCCGCGGGATTCGCGTCTGTATCGAGCACTCAGCCGCCCTGAACCAGGACTTCAATATCTCGACCCCGGTACGGACGAGCGTGCTCGAACTGGCCGAGGTGATCTGGAAAAAGATCCACGGCTCCAGCAAGCCGTTCCGCTATGTGAGCGACCCCGCTTACGAGTACGATGTTCAGGAACGGACCCCCAACGTAAACAAGGCGAAAGAGTTGTTGGGCTATGAGGCAAAGACACCGCTCTCCGACATATTGGACGAAGTGATCCCATGGATCGCCGAGCAGGTGGAAATAGGCCAGATGTGACCCCTGCACATCCGCGTCAATTTAGACAGGAGATCCAATGGACAGGCCGTTAACCATCGTCATTCCCGTCTACAACGAGGGAGCGAATTTTCCCGCGCTTTGGGCCGAGATGACCCAGCACCTGGACTTTCCCTTTACCGCCCTGGTTGCCTACGACTTTGACGGGGACAATACTCTTCCCGTGGCGCAGGGGATCATCGCCCAGGGCGAGACTCGACTGCATCTGGTGAAGAACACCTATGGCCGGGGTGTTGTGGGCGCCATCCGCACCGGCTTTGATGCGGCACCCCCGGGGCCAGTGTTGGTGGTGATGGCAGACCTCTCGGACGACATGGGGCAAGTTGGCCGCATGGTTGAGTTGTATAACGCCGGGAATCACATCGTGGTGGGCAGCCGTTACATGAAGGGCGGAAAGCTGATCGGAGGGCCATGGTTCAAGCAGCTGCTCTCCCGTCTTTCCGGCCTTACGTTGTGTTGGTTCCGCGGTATTCCGACCCATGACGCGACCAATGCCTTCAAGATCTACGATCGCGCGATGCTCAGCACCATCCGCATCGAGAGCAAGGGCGGCTTTGAGTTGAGCCTTGAAATCACCGTTAAAGGCTTTTTGGCCGGATATACGATCACGGAAACGCCCTCCACGTGGCGCGACCGGACTGCGGGAACCTCTCGCTTCAAGCTCTGGAAGTGGCTTCCCCATTATTTGAAGTGGTATTTCATGGCCTTTCAGCCCAAGGCGAAAAGTCGAGAGGCAAGAGAAGAACTCCGTCCCACGTGAGTCCTGCGAGTGAGGCGCCCAAGAATTTGGGACGCCCTCCCGGACAAAGGGTCGCGTTCCGTGAGCTTCTCTTGCTCTACGGCTCCGTGATCTCCCTGATTACTTCATGTGTCCTCTGGTCGGCTCATAAGCAAGCCTGGATGGACGAGATATTTACCTGGAAAGAAGTGAGCGACCGCTCACTCTGGCATTTGTTTCATGCCGTTCAACATGGCGCCGATGGCGGCCAGCCACTCTTCTATGCCACTGCGTGGCTCTGGGCAAGAACCTTCGGCACGGGTGTGCTGGCGCTCCGTTTGTATTCGAGTGTCGCCATCTGTGGGGCATTGGTGGTTACCTGGACGACCCTGCGACGCTTCTACGGAATGTGGGCCACAGCCTTTGGTGTTTTGGCGTTTTGGGGTACTTCGGGCGTGCTTCTCGAACAAAACGCAGAAGCTCGCTTTTACGGACTTTACCTGTTTGCGGTCGCGATTACGGTCCACATTTACACCCGGCTGGTTGCGCGGGCGGCGCCCACACCAGCACTTTTGGTTTTGGTCTTTGCCTCTCAGGCTGCATTAGTGTGGACGCACGTTTTGGGGTTGATTTACAGCGGATTGATCCTGCTCGCGTTGGTCTTGTCCGATGCGGCCAAGGCTCGCTTTCGGCTAAAGGTCTACCTCATTTATGCGGCTGGATGGCTCGCTCTTTTGCTTTGGATTCCGGCAATCCGGGCGTCGATGGCAGCCGGCAAGCCGCATGGCTGGATCGCAATGCCCACGATCACAGATCTGCGTACCGCCTATCTCTTTGCCGATTCCTTGCAGTGGCTCAGGCTATTTAAGCGACATTCCTTCGAACTTGGATTTCAGATTGTGAGCCGGATGGCGGAGTTTGTGATCTATGTCCCGCTTGCGGTGGTTTTTGTCTTCGGTCTGCGAAGCATATGGAAATCGGGCTGGCGAGTGGTCGCCTCGGCAAGAGGCTCTCTCGTTCTCGCCGCATACGCGTTGTTATCGTCGCCGGTGGTCTTGTTCTTGGTTTCGCATCTCGTTACCCCAGTCTTTATTTCCCGATATCTCCTTCCGAGCGGTATAGGTTTGGCAATCATACTGGCCGCGTCTGCAAACGAATTGGGCGCAGATCTCGGTGTCAGTGCTGGCAATGCGAGGAGAGTGATCTGGCCAGCGATCGCAATGTTTCTCCTTGTCTCGCCATTGCTCACAGTGATCGCTCTGGGTTCTCCTGACTTCTATCGGGGTTATCTGGACGTTCAGCGTCTGGAGCATGTGGTCCCCAGGGATATTCCGGTTGTGGCCGGCTGGCAGGAAGACTTTGCCAAACTCATGCGGTACTCCCAGAACCCAAACATTCACTACTACTTTCTGTTGGACTGGCCGGCGGCTTTAGTAGGCCCCAGAGCATTTGTACTGGACTACCATCTGATGAAGGCTTACCAGGAGAACGGATACTACCCGCAAAACATCCAGGACAGCCAGCTTTTTATTTGCTCGCACCGCGACTTTGTTGTGCTCGACGCGCCGAATGCAAATACCCTCGACTCCCACCTCGACAATTCGCCAGACATGGAGAAGCCGAACTGGTTCGACGTAAATATCCGGGGGGCGACACAATTCCAGTGGAAGGTGATTGAGTCTCTTGATGCGTCCGAAGTTACCCGAAGGCTAATCGTGGTTCATCGCGTGGAACCCCTACCCTATTGCGATCAGCAGTAGCCTTTAGTCTCGATGCCGGTAGAGTTCATATCCGTCCAACGCCGCATACGGCTGCCAATTCGCCGCGAGATTTTCATCGAAGCGCTTGAAGACCACATACGGCGCTCGCCTCGTAGGATAGGGCGAATGATACGGTAAGCGGTGACCCAGATGGGCTGCAACACTTTCCTGCGTCTCGGTGTACAGCGTCATCGGGCCCGAGGGCAGGAGAGCCCAACGCGAGGCGTTGAATTCCGCGAGTTGGCGATCTTCAGCGGAGGCGTCGAGAATGCTCCACTCGCAATCGTAGAACGTCGGAATGAATTGTCCTGATCGTTTTAAGGCTTCTTCCACTGGCCATGGGACAGTGAATGGAAGAGCTATCGGGTTGTGGTCTACGGCCGCCGGTAAGCTCTTGAGATCCAGCGGGTGGTAACTCGGTTGGTGGTTATTCCGCAAGTGGCTTACATCATCGTGGATTCGGTCACACAACAAGGGCCAATAGATACGATCATCCTCAAAAGCGGTCCATGCCAGGATGAGAACTAGGCAAGTCATCCATGCCATTTGATGACGAGGCGTTGCGTCGGAAATGGCTACGAGGGAGAGGATATAGATCCCAAGCCCATTGAAAAAGACGTGGCCGGGATCTGCCCTCCCAAAGGCCACGGGGAGCAACGCTACGGAGAATACATAAAGTGCGGCGAGGAGTGGCGCTTCAGTGCGTGCGCCGCGGAAAAATCGCGCCAGCATGAGCGGCACCAACCACACCAATGCGTAGAGAAATACGAGGATATACGGAAGCGGTTCGACAACGAAATTAGCTATGCCCCGCGCGAAGAGCTTCAGCATTCTCAGATAGCCACCGCCGGCTAGCACGAGAAAGAGAGCTGTCGCAGCAAAGGGAGCGACCACCGCAACCAGCCATGCTCGTTCGGCCGTAACGAGGTGATAGATCGCAAAGGCTAAACTGCTCGCTCCAAACGCGAGGCCGAGTTCCGGAGAAAGCGATAGGCTCATCATCTGGCCGATAAATAGACACACACCGACCGTGCGGGCCTGAGTTTGCCTCGCTGCAAAGATGAGAACGGCGATCGGTAGCGCGAACCGAAAGAATGTGTAGTTCAAGCCGAAGCCGAAGGGATACGTGTGGAGCAGGCAAAGCAGCAAGAACACAATTTTCCATTTGCGCAGGATGGGAAGAACATTGAGTACATATGCGACCAGCAGCAAACCGGCCATATGCTCAATCACCAAAGTCGTGTAATAAGCCGCTGTCAGCGAGATATGCAGCGGAGACAGTAGCCTGTGCAGCATAGCCGGGCCGTAGAAGAGGAGTGGCCCATAAGGCAACTCGATCTGGTCGTAGAGCCTCCGTCCATACTCCACATAGTTACCGATTTGATGAAGGAAATAGCGGCCGTCACCGTAAGGTTCGTCTGATACGGCAACGAAGTAGCTCAGCAGCGCGACCATGCAGCCACAAAACATCGCGGCAATCAAAACGAGCGTTCCTGGGAGTTTCCGGAAGTCGCCGCGCCGATCCACTTCTGCTACTGGTGCAGATCTTAGCGCCACCAGACCAACCAGGGTCCCCAATGCCGCTGCGGCCAACGCCGCCACTTTATTGTTAAAGCCGGCCACGTTTGCTGCAGATATGCCAGCTAGATAAGGGGGAGGCAAAAAGAAGGGCAGAACAAAAACACCAAAGCAGGTGGCCAAAAGCAGAAACAGGGGAAAATACCATCGCTGGGTGTTAATCACCTAGCGAGTATAGCTGGCATTTTTGACGAGATTGGTGGCGAAGGCAGTACCCAAAACGGATATTCTGGAGCCAGATTTGCGACCAAAGTTCGCTGTCCGCCGCGCGCTACTGGAATAGTAGTGCTAAGAACCCCACTCAAGCCAAGGGATGCTTGAATGGGCCACCCATCTTTTCATCCTCATCGCTACAAGCTTGTAGACCTGCTATCTGCCAGCTTCTTTGCCCGGTTAACGAATTCCTCCAGCGGCATGCTTCCCTGGTCTCCCTGGCCACGCACGCGCAAACTGACCGCTCCAGCCTCCGCTTCTTTATCCCCGACGATCAGAATGTAGGGTAACTTTTGCAGGGTAAAGTCGCGGATCTTTGCGCCCATCTTTTCGTTGCGCTGATCGATCTCTACTCGAAATCCGGCGGTTTGCAATGTTGACTGTATCTTTTCCGCGTACTGCAAATGCCGCTCGCTGATAGGCACAATCCCGGCTTGCACCGGCGCAAGCCACAGCGGAAACGCTCCGGCATACTGCTCAATGAGTACGCCAAAGAACCGCTCCACGGAGCCATACAGCGCCCGGTGAACCATTACTGGCTGATGGCGCTCTCCATCTTCGCCGACGTACTCCATCTCAAACCGGGCCGGCATATTAAAGTCGAATTGCACGGTCGACAGCTGCCACAACCGCCCCAGCACATCCACCAGCTTGATGTCGATCTTCGGGCCGTAGAAGGCAGCTTCGCCCTTGACCGTCCGGTAGGGAATCGACTTCCGCTGTAATGCGCTCTCCAGTGAGTGGATCGCCAGTGCCCAATTCTCATCCGATCCGGTATAGCTCTTGCGATCCTTTGGGTCCCACGTGGAAAGCTCGACCTTGAACTCGCTGAACCCAAAGGTCTCGAGCACAATCTGGGCGAACTCAATGCAGCCCACGATCTCGTTCTCAATCTGCGATGGCTCGCAGAAAATATGCGCATCATCCTGCGTAAACCCACGCACGCGCAACAATCCATGCATGGTCCCGGATCGCTCGTAGCGATAGACATTCCCCAACTCGGCATAACGCACCGGTAAATCACGGTAGCTCTTGGGTGAGTTCTTATAGATCAGAATATGGAACGGGCAGTTCATCGGTTTCATCCGGTAGTCTGCGTCGTCCAGCTCCATGGGCGTGTACATGTTCTGCGAGTAAAAGCCTTCATGGCCGCTGATCTGCCACAGATGCACGCGCGCCACATGCGGCGTGTAGACCAGTTCGTAGCCGCGCTTCAGGCACTCATCGCGCATCCACTCTTCCATGATCTTGCGGATCATGGCGCCTTTGGGGTGCCAGAAGATCAGTCCCGCGCCAGCGACCTCTTGAATGGAAAACAGGTCGAGCTGTTTGCCCAGTACGCGGTGGTCGCGGCGCTGCGCTTCTTCCAGCCGGGCGAAGTGCTGCTCCAGTTCTTTGCTGGAGAAAAAAGCTGTTCCATAAATGCGCTGCAACTGAGGATTGTCTTCATCGCCGAGCCAATACGCGCCGGCAAGGGTCATCACCTTGAACGCTTTGACTCGCCCGGTCGAAGGCACATGCGGCCCGCGGCAAAAATCTTCGAACGCGCCGTTACGGTAGAACGAAATCTCTTCGCCCGGCTTGGTAAAGCGCTCGACAAAATGCGCCTTCATGAAATCGTTGGACGCGTGGAACCGCTCCAGGCTGTGATCGCGCGACTCCCACTCACGCACGAAGGGCTCGTTGCGCGCCACCACTTCGGCCATCTTTACTTCAATCGCCTTCAGGTCGTCCGGGGTAAACGGCGTAGGCCGATAGAAGTCGTAAAAAAACCCTGCATCGGTCGCCGGCCCGTGGCCCAGCTTGGTTTCCGGATATAGCTCCAGTACCGCAGTCGCCATCACATGGGCGGCAGAGTGCCGCACCACCTTTAGCGACTCCGCGTCTTTCTCGGTGAGCAACTGCAGCTTCACGTTTTCTTTGAGTGGCATGCTCAGGTCGACCAGACGCTCGGAGTCTTCTGCCGCCGCGCCGTACATACTGGCTTCGCCGGCTTCATTGGCGGCTTCGGGCTCCGCGTTCTCGCCTGCTATGGGCGCCGCGGTGGTCAGCGGAGTGATGCGGGCCACCACCGAAGCGGCTGCGAGCCGCGGCGAGATACTCATCGCAACGTCGTGAGGAGTGCTTCCGGCGGGAAATTCTTTAATGGAGCCGTCGGGGAGATGAACCTGAATGGAGTCTGCGTTCGCTGTCATGTTCCTGGGGATACGAGCTTAACGATAAGGCTACACCAGGCTAGCGTGGGTCATGGCCTCGAGCACTGAGAGCGGCGAATACTGCGGAGCCACCATGGCATCATGGTCGACCAGAAAGGTCTGCTCCAGCGCGTACTGGCCTGCCAACACGGCGTGGGGCACCATGTCGGTGTAGACCATCCAACTGGAGCCGGCGGGGAATTGCACCGACTCCTTGTGGCACTCCGCCTGGAAGGATGCGTTTTCCTTAAGAAAATTGTGGAAGCGCATCATGAAGTCGTCGTATGGCGAGCGCTTTAGGCTCGGCACCGCACGGCCCAGGCCGGTCGCGTTCGCCAATCCGCGCAGCGCCCGGCCGGCAGAGGTGTCGGGCGCCGGCAGCGCAATCTCTTGCGGCGCATACAGCGGCGCTAACCGGCCGAAGGGATCGCCCACCACCCAGTCGCGCGTCCGCGTCGGATGAATGTTGTTAAAGAAGCGCAGGATGCGCGCGCCCCGGGTAGGCCGGGTAGGGAAGGCGTCGGTGTGCAGAAGATCGTTGCGCCGGCGCCGCGGCAAGTCGCGGCCTTCTTCCTCCTGCGGCCGAAAGCTGGCGTAGTCCAGCTTCCAGCGTTCCTGATATGGCGAAAGAAAGCCGGTCAGGAAGCGGGTCACCTTCTGCGAGTAATGGCGCATGATCGTTTGCAGCCGTTGCAACTCTGCCACGTCGGTGCTGCCGGCGTCGAGACCGCTGATCTTGTCGATGTTCGGTTTGTAGGCGATGTTCTTGTGTAGGGCGCTGCTGCTCTGCTGCTGGCCCAGCAGGAACGAGAGGTCTTCGTTCCGCAAGGCGATCGGGGTAAGGGGAAAAAAGAGGATGTCCCCCGCTTCCAGCCGTTCGCACCAGGCGCGCGCCTGGTCTGGCGGTGGCTCCACGTCCGCAATCGTGATTAGTGCCATAGCAACAGGTTTGCTAGCCTCGCGAGACTTTGCGCCGTAGCCACAGCGTGCCAAAGAAGATGAGGCTGATCGCCAGTACCACGCACCCTGCAGGCAGGGAAATGTACTTGTAGCTGTCGGCGAGGTCTACCTGGTGTCCCATCCCGTTATAGATCGAGATCCCGATGATGCCCAGGAAGGTGAAGAGAAAGAAGCTCAAAAAGGCCACGGTGAACGCCATGAGAAGGCTGGTGAATAAGCCAAAATCGCCCAAGGGAATGCCAAATACCTTTCCCGACAGGTTTTGCTGCTGAGCCGTCATATTTGCCCTCAGAATCAGGAGGGTCTACCCCCGTCCACTCAGCTAGAATACTAGGTTATGGCTGAAGTCGCCCAAATGGAGTTGCTGCCGGCAGCAGTTGTGGCACAACAGACGCCTGTACGGCAGTCTGAAAACCGTCTCTGCTACGGGATCTTTGCCGACACCCACGTCACCGAGCAGGAGCTCGAGCCGATCGTGCAAGCCGTGCCCAATACTATCGCTGCGGCCTTGACCCGGCATGCCTATTACTTCGTGCCCCTCACCATTGGTGAAACCGAGGAGACGATGGTGGCTCCGGGGTACACCATCGATCTGGGCGATCGCGCGATGTGTCACCGCAACGTGCAATTTAACGGCTCTGATTGCATCTTCATCTCGACTCGCCTTATGCAGGACAGGTTTGCCCTGGCGTTCGAGTTTTTTATCAACGTGGCCCATCATTTTGTAGAAGCTGCCGGGGTGCCGCAGAGTTTCTGCGACCTTGCGTGGTCGCAGGCGGTAGCCGATGTGCGCGGCGAAACCAGCCAGGACAGCTACGAAAGCCGCCGTCGCGCTTTGGATCGCGGCCGCAATGAAGCTTCCACTGCGCGTCTGGCCGATCGCACATTTTCTCGCATCGACCAGCGCGCTGACCAGCCGAGGGAAAACGGCCGGATCGACGAAAAGGCAAAGAGCAGCTTTGTTGAGGCCGCGTTTTCCGATTCCCTGGCGATTTACATGCTCTCACTGACCCTCGACTTCAACTACACCGACTTGCGAGAGCGCGAATATCCGCTACTCGCCGCACCCGCGTTAGCCGAGCGTCTGCGTCATGTCGCGGCGTTGTTCCCTCCCAATGCGGGATACGTTTTTCAGATTTCCTATCGCCACAAGTTCTAGCGCTACACTCTGTACAATCAGCCCATGATTGCGCATCTGCGCGGACGGCTGCTCGCGAAGCATCCACAACAGGCGATCGTGGAAGCGGGTGGAGTCGGCTACGACGTTGTGATCAGCGTCACTACCTTCAGCTCACTGCCGCCCGAGGGAACCGAGGTGGCGCTCTTTATCCACACCCATGTGCGTGAAGACAGCCTCGCACTGTACGGGTTTCTCAATCGCGAAGAGAAGCGAGTTTTTGAACGCCTCATTACGGTGAGCGGTGTGGGCCCGAAACTCGCCGTCACCATTCAAAGCGGTTTAAGCACCGAGCGCCTCGTTGGTGCCATCCGAGGCCAGGACCACGCTACGCTTTCGCAAATTCCAGGCATCGGCAAACGTCTGGCCGAGCGCCTGGTGGTCGACCTGAAAGACAAGCTGGAGGACATGGCGGCTGCGCCGCAGCACATCGAGACCGGCCCTTCGTCCGAAGACGTGTTGTCAGCGCTGGTAAATTTGGGCTATCAGCGGCCGCTGGCACAGAAAGCCATCGCGGCCGCAGTTGCCAAAGACAAGAGCGTCTCCGCCCAATTCGAGACTTTGTTCCGCGCCGCACTGGCCGGCATGCGCAACTGAGGAGCGAGTAGATTTTTCCCGCAGCACGTAGATTGCGCCAGGAAATCCACAAGCCTTATCGGCTAACCGATTGAATCGACGTCACAAAGGAGGGGTTACCTTTGGCACGTCACATGCAATAGTTGAGGCCGAGTGACGTCACGGTCATTTCTCGGTGACGTTCCGCGATGTTGCGGCACACTTCGGTGCTGCCGCGAAGGAGATGCCCATGCCAGGGAGGTGTGGGCATCTTCTTTTGGTGGCTACGAAGAGGGTTTCATTTGCGCCTGGTTGCTGCAGCCGATTGCTTTCGGCATATCCGGATCGTCCCCGGAATTCGCGCCCGTTTCGTGCATCAGTTCATGTTGAAGTTTCTGCAGTGCGGGAAACGAGTAGTGGGTGCAGAGGTTCAGCTCCCACGTATCCGCAGTCTTTTTCGACACCACATACATGCGGATGGTTTCGTCGGGACTTGCCGCGGAGTCGCTTTCCCGAATGATCGAGAAACTGTAATAACCGGGAATAAATCCCGCATCCGTCCGGGTGTCCATGGAGTTGATCACGATGGTCCGGTCATCCACGGTGATGTTGTCATAACGGGCGACGATGAGCGCGACCTGGCGAGCCTGGTCGAACTCCATCTCATGCGCGCGCGCTTGCGCGCACAGGGTGGTGGCGAAAAGAAGGCAGAAGAGGGCAAGTTGTCTCATGTATGTGAGCAGCCGGACAGCCTTGTCAGATTGAGGGAGGCAAGCAAAGTCTATTGCACAGATGCCGAAACTCAGCCAAGCACAGCTAAAATCGCCCATTACTTTGGTACTTGGACTGTAGATTCCTGGTATATCCTTCACCATTACCTGCCTTGCGCCGGGTGAACAAAGCTTTCGTCCGATGGGTGGGCTAAGCTTACTCCGCCGTCGCAGCTTCTGCGATCATCGATTCTGGATCCTATCTCTCAACATGACCCCACACATTAAAGACGCAGTTACGTTGCCTTATTTCCACCCCGATGGACTGAAATTTCTCCGCGGTCTGAAGCGTAACAACCGCCGGGAATGGTTTGAGCCACGAAAGCCCGAGTTCGAGCGGGAGCTCAAGCTGCCCATGCTGGCGTTGATCGAACGTGTCAACCGGGCGATGCAGGATTTCGCTCCGGCGCACCTCAGGCCGCCGCAGAAGTGCATCATGCGCATCTACCGCGATATTCGATTTTCCCCGGATAAACGGCCGTACAAGAGCCACGTCTCCGCATGGTGGGCGCGCGACGGACTGGAAAAAACCTCTGGCGGGGGCTATTACATGCACGTCTCGCCGGAAGAAGTGGTGATTGCTGCAGGCGTCTACATGCCGGAGCGTGAGCAGTTGCGTGCTATCCGCGAATATCTGCTGATTCATCACCAGGAGGTGCGCAGGCTGTTGACGGATCGAAAGCTACGCCGCGTTATGGATGCGATGTCCTGCAAGCCGCTGAGCCGCGCTCCCAAGGGCTTTCCGAAGGAGCATCCCGCGATGGATTTGCTGTTGTGCCGGCAATGGGGAGTGGAGGCGACACTGCCGTCGAGCGCGGCTCTGGACAAGAATTTTGCGGCAGAAGTGATTCGCCGTTTTCGGTTGGCTGCACCCTTGATTGACGCGTTCAATACGCCGTTGCTCGCGCATCTGCAGCGCAATCGTCGCCCGCTCTTCGGCCTGTGAATTTTGCGGAAAACACGGAAAAGCCCAATAAATTCGGGAAAATGTGGGAGAAACGCTTCAATAACGGAACAAAAATGGGATTTCCCATTGACAAACGTTATACAAAGCCGCATCGTAAACGGCGGTGGGTTCGTTTTACCCGCATAAACACTGGGTTTTTTCATCATTGAGACCCGTGCGGACAGCGGGCACCGCAATCAGGCACTACGCACGACATGGATTCTCAGGGGTGCGGATACAGCCTCACCATGGGCCCATGAAATAACAGGAGAAAGAAGGAAACCATAATGGCAACAGGCATGACCAAGACAGCACTGGTCCGGACAATGGCAGAAAAGCTCGAGTTGACTAACAAGCAATCGGCAGCATTTCTCGATCTCCTCGCGGAGACCGCAGTAAAGGAGACCAAGAAGAACGGCGTGTTCGTCATCCCTGGTCTCGGCCGCCTGGTTAAGGCTGAGCGGAAGGCCCGCATGGGTCGCAATCCGCAGACTGGCGAAACCATCAAGATCAAGGCCAAGACCGTGGTCAAGTTCCGTGTAGCGAAGGCTGCAAAGGACACCATCGCACCGCCGAGGAAGTAGTTCCGGGCTGCGACGCACGCGAAGAGGGCAGGCGCCAGCCGCGCCCTCTGGAACCTGGGCGGCGCAGCCAAATTTTTGTGTCTATCTCTCCCCCGCGTAGTTCCAGCGCTCTTCAGCAAGCCTCGCTCTTAACAAGCATGAGCAGCCGTGCAAAGAACCCACCCAAGCCAACAGATGCCTTGCATGTCCACGGAGATTTTGTTACTTCGATCGATCAGGCGGCGGTTGTATCTTTGACGGTTCCATTTACTGCGCGCATGACGAGTGACAAGCCGTAGCAGATGAGCAGGCAGCGGATCAGTATCCGTGCGTTGTATCTCCAGGCAAAGATCGCGAAACACAGCGTGAAGCCCAACGGGTAGATCTCGTTGATCATCGCGCGTAGCCAATGGGGGTGCGCCGGCACCGTCGGATCCTGAATGCTGAAATGCGGCAAGAGTCGGGGAACGTCTCGGCGGTAGTCTTGATAAGGTTCCCCTAACCGGGCGGTAAGGAAGCGTTCTTCCGCAATGATAAGAAACAAGAGAAAGCCGCTATAGGTGATCAGGAAGAACACGGCCCCGTCGGGCGGCATGAGCAATGATGTCGCCACCGCCATCAACCATGTTCCCAGGTAAAGCGGGTTACGGAGATATGCGTACGGTCCAGTCGCGATGAGCCGCTCCCCACGCATGGTGGTTCCCCGCATGATCGTGGGACCGAGATAGGCTGTTCCCCACACCCGTAGTGCAGTACCGGTTACGAGGCAGGCGAGCCCCAGCAGCGTGACGGTCAGGGTCGTGGTTGCCAGGCCCAACCAACCGGTACGCGCGAAGAGAGTGGAGGCCGCCAGCCATAAGGTGCCAGGGCTCCCGCCGGTGAAATAGTTCCACGGTGCAACGAATCCGATGACGTGAAGCAGTACCATGACCGCTACGCGGAAGCGAAAGAGAACCTGGGCCAAATTCACAACCCTGAATAACGTAACAATGAGTGTGCCATATTACTTACCCGCGATCATCTCGAGTAGTGAGTCAAAGTCTTCCAGGCGAGAATACTCAATGATGACGCGCCCCCGGCCGTTCTTATCCTCGATCGATACCTTGAGTCCAAGCGCGCGCTGCAGGGCGTCGCGGGCTTCGCGCACATTGGGGTCAATGGGTGGCTTTTCTTTCTCCTGGCCTTTGGCTTTCTTCTCCGGGTTGAGCAATCCCTGTACATAGCTCTCTGTCTGGCGGACTGACATGGAGAGTGCGCCAACCTTCTGTGCCGCTTTGAGAATGGCCTCAGGCGATTCGAGACTTAGCAGCGCTCTGGCGTGGCCGAAGCTAAGGCTGCCGGTTTCTACCTTCTGTTGCACCTCCATCGGTAGACGAAGCAGGCGGAGAAAGTTGGATACGGACGCCCGGTCTTTACCCGTGCGCTGAGCCATCTGTTCCTGAGTCATTTTGAAATGGTGGCTGAGCCGGTCATAAGCGCGCGCCTGCTCCATCGGATTCAGGTCGGTGCGTTGCAGGTTTTCCACGATGGTCATTTCCATCGCTTGTTCATCGGAGACTTGGCGCAACATCGCGGGGACTGTCGCCTTGCCCGCGAGCTTCGAGGCAAGCCAGCGCCGCTCGCCGGCGATCAGTTGAAAGCGACCGTCGGGGAGTGGCCGAACGATGATCGGCTGCACCACGCCGGTGGCAGAGATCGAAGCCGCCAGTTCCTTCAGCGCTCCTTCATCGACCGAGGCGCGCGTCTGGAAGGGATTGCGTTCGATTTGCTCGACGGGAATCTCCCGCGGCTTACCTTCCTCTGGTGCGGCAGCCGCAGCAGGAGGAGGAGCGGCGGTGAACCCTGATCTGCCGGGGAGAAGGGATTCGAGCCCCTTACCGAGGGCGCGGCGTTTTGGTAGATCAACGGATACACTCATGGGCTGTTTGTCCTTGAGACGAGTAGAACTTTAGGATTACGCGTACGGCCAGAAGCGAACCTTGGTTTCTTGCCGCGATTGAGCCTGGGAAGCCGCTCGTCGCTCGAGGGCTTTGGGGCTATCGATGTTGTTGCGGGCAAGAATTTCCTCTGCCAGTTCGCGGTAGCTTTCCGCACCCCGAGAACGTGGATCGTACAGCGCAACTGGCTTGCCGTAGCTGGGGGCTTCTGCGAGGCGGATGTTGCGCGGAATAGCCGTCTTCAACAGTTTGGCTCCGAAAAACTTGCGCAGGTTTTCTGTGACTTGTTGGGCCAGGTTTGTGCGTTCGTCATACATGGTGAGGATGACGCCCTCGATATCGAGCGTCGGGTTGAAGGCTGCCTGAATCCGGCCTAGCGTGGTCAGGAGTTCGGAGATGCCTTCCAGGGCGAAGTACTCAGCCTGCATGGGGACCAGCAGCCGATCGGCCGCTACCAGGGCATTCAATGTAAGCAAGTCGAGTGCTGGTGGGCAATCCAGCAGGATGAAGTTGTAGAGATGACGGACAGGCTCCAGGGCCTCGCGGAGGCGGAATTCGCGGCGTTCGGCCGAGATCAGCTCCACCGTCGCGCCGATCAGGTTGTTGCTGCCGGGAACGATCTTAAGGCCGTCTATTTCAGTTTGCGCGGTGGCTTCGGCGACGGTGGCGCTACCGGTGAGGATGTCGTAGGTAGAGAGGCGATTTTCATCTCGGGTCAAGCCGAACCCGCCCGAAGAATTGGCTTGGGGGTCGCAATCAACGAGCAGGCAAGTCATGCCTTCAAGTGCCAGGGCCGCGGAGAGATTGATTGCGGTGGTGGTTTTTCCAACTCCGCCCTTCTGGTTAACGATCGCGATGACTTTACCCATGCGTACTGAAAGAGTATCGAGCGAAGACGCTGACGGCAAGGAAGACGTCATGTGCAGAACCGGGCTTAGATTGTGGAGAAGTCTAAAAGACGGTCCTTGCGTACGGGTGGAAGGGTAATGATTGGAATAAGATAGCGTGGGGGTGAGGTAGTAAGTGGTCTCGTGAATGGTGGATGAACGCAGTGGAAAACTAGTCTGTTCCACGTGGAACAGCGAGCCTAAGGAGCATTCTCAAATCTACGTGTTCCACGTGGAACAGCCATGGCAAGGACCATATGATCAGACTCCGGGAAGTGGAAGTCCTCTTTCCAATCCATCTCAGCGAATTGCCCCCGATAAGCTTTGGCAAGGGTGTCGGTCGTGAGCAACACGAGGTAGCGTTCGACATGACGAAATGCAATCGGAATCGCAAGCTCCATTTTCTCGACTGCACGCATGGAAACCGCGTGAAAGGTACGGTCCAACGGCATCGTTTCCACGCGCCCTTCGTAGACTTCATATTCCAAGCTCAAGCTCCGCATCACTTCGCGCAGGAACGTTGCCTTCTTGCCGTGAGCCTCAGCAAGGGTCACCTTGATCTCCGGCCGACAAATCGCGACCACCATCCCGGGCAGTCCCGCGCCTGAGCCGTAATCCATCAAAGTGACCACATTGCTGGGGAGCCGCTGGGCAAGAACCGCACACTCCACCAAGTGCCTACGGATAATCTCGGAGGGAGTGCGTAGTGCGGTGAGATTCAACCGTGTGTTCCACCGCATCAAGAGGTCAGCATACGCGGTCATTTGCTCGAACACGACCGGTGGCAGGCCCGCAATCCTTGCTTTCTCGAAGGCTTCCTCAATCATGGTTTGCGTGTTCGGGCTACTCATGGATGAGGCCCTCAGGCGCTGAGAGCAGGCGTCCACTCCCGGGCGGCAGTCAAAAATGCCCCAAAAATCGCTCGGGACGCGGCACTTTGCTCGTAAGTGCGCTCCGGGTGCCATTGCACAGCCAGCAGAAAGCGACCTGGCGTTGCTGTCCCTGGAATCATTTCAAGAGCTTCAATTACCCCATCGGCCGGGCTTACCGCAGCGACCTTGAGAAGGTTTCCAGGTTGGTCGACTGCCTGGTGATGGCTTGAATTGACCTCGACGACCCCGGCGGCCAGCAAGTCCGCAAGCCTGGATCCCGCAGCCAAAACCACGGGATGCGCGTCCTGTACTTCGCGTCCCGGCTCGTGATTGACCACCCCGGGCGCTGGAGCCTGCGGCAGATGTTGAATCAAGGTGCCCCGTTGGAAGACGTTCAATGACTGCAACCCGAAGCAAATCCCCAAGAGGGGTTTTCCCTGCTCAAACGAGTCCCGAAGTAAGAGATCGTCCGTGGCCTCGCGGAGAGTGTCCCGGTCCGCAGTTTCCTTTGCCGGCTCCTGGCCATACCGCCGGGGGTCGAGATCGGCCGGGCTGCCAGGTAAAAGGATTCCGGTGCAGGAATGAACCAACCGCTTTTGTCCCGCAGCAACTTCGTGTAACGGAATCGGAACCGCAATTCCTCCTGCTGCCATGACCGCGTGGATGTATTGGGGCAAACTCCGCTGGTTATAAGCCGTGTCCGTCGAGGTAGGTTCCGGGATCGCAATCCGCGGCAGGTTTGTCATTACGCCTCTTTCTCCAGATTCAGACGAGCTACGAATTCAGGAGCCAGGTCCCCGGGCTCCGCATATCGTTCGTAGAGCCCGAGAATCTCATTGCGCAGTTTTACAGTCAGCTCTTCAGACTGCCGGATAGTGTACTCCGCGGGATCAATCGGTGGGCCGATCACCAACTTAACTGGCCGGGGGCGAAAGTGGCTGGTGTGCATCGGCAGTAACTCGAACGTACCAATCAGCGCCATGGGTACGAGCGGCACGCGGGACCGAATTGAAATATATGCCGGGCCGCGCATGAACGACTGGACGGATCCATCCGGCGTTCGGCCGCCCTCAGGGAAAATGAAAAGGGGCATTCCTGACTTGAGCGCGCGGATTGCCTGGTTTAGCCCGGCAATCGAACCGCTGCCGCCCGCCTCTTCGTCCACTGGGATTTGGCCGGACCGCTGGAGGTGCCAGCCAATAAACGGCCACTTCCACAGGCTCTGTTTCGCCAGGATGCGGAACTGGAACGGCAGGCTGCTGAAGACGACGGGGGTGTCCATGAACGACGTGTGGTTCGAGGTGTAGATGGCCAGAGGCAACAAATGCTCGCTGCCGATCACAGTCACCGGAGCCCCAACGACCCGCAACGATGCCCGGGCCCATTGTCTGGCGATCCTATGCTGGCGTCGGCCGTCTTTCTCGATGCACGAGGCGGCCAAAGAAAGGCAGCCATAGAGCCCGGTAAACAGAAAAAACAATGGACTACGAAGCAGGTTGGAACCAAGCCGAGCCGGCAACGAAAGAGCCGGCAGTGAGGGAGTGCTCATACCCGGAGTGGCTCCGCTGTTGCCTGATGCGTAGCCATCACCAGGGGGCGAATCTGCCCTACCAGGTAAACCGAACCAGTGACCACGATGAGACCATTTTCGGGCGTGGTGGCGAATGCCTGCGCCAGCGCACTGGCCCCTGACGTAGCCTGCTCTACGTCGCTGCCGGTGGTACGCGCAGCGGCCAGCAACTCCTCCAACGAAACACTCCGAGGGGTGTCTACCGGCGTGACCACGACATGGCCAAAAAGGGGAAAGAGGATCTGCGCCAATTCAACAACTGGTTTGTCTTTGAGGCAGCCGAATACGAGCGTGAGCGGTTGCCCCTGGTCCAGGTGGGATACGGCGGCACGCAGCGCCCAGGCCCCAGCCGGGTTGTGGCCCACATCGAGTAGCACGTCAGCCCGGCCGCCATGGCCGGCGAACAGTTCTAGCCGCGCCGGCCAAACCGTATCGTGTACTCCCGCCTGAATATCGATCGGAGTCAAATTGTAACCGTGGTTGTGTCTTAACTCGACTGCAGTAGCAATCGCCAGGGCCAGGTTCCGTTGCTGGTGTGCGCCGGCGAGCGGCGAATCGATCTCAATCAGTTCCCCCATCACCGACAGCGGATAGCGATTGCGCGTGTACTGTTCGGGATGATTGTGGACGGGTATGTAGCTGGCTGCATTGACTCCGCGCACATCGAGCGCGACGGCAACTTCTCCCAAGGCCTGGTTCGCTTCCGGGTGTTGCGGCAAGGTAACCATCACACCGTTGCAGCGCAGGATGCCGGCCTTTTCGCGAGCGATCAAATCAACCGTGGAGCCGAGCCATTCGGTGTGATCGAGCGAAATATCGGTTACTACCGAGACCGCTGGTTCTACGATGTTGGTTGCGTCCAAGCGGCCACCCATGCCTACTTCGAGCACAGCAGTGTGCACGCGCTGCGCGGCAAAATAAAGTAAGCCGATCGCCGTTACCGTCTCGAAAAAGCTGGGTGCAGCAGGCAGCCGGTTATCGCGCACCAGCGTCGCAGCAACCTTTTCCACGCGGAAGAAGAGCGTCGGCAAAGTCGTCATCGCCGATCATCGCTCCGTCCACCTGGATGCGCTCGTTGACGCTGCTCAGGTGGGGTGAGGTGTAGAGCCCGGTGCGATAGCCGGCGCGCGCGAGAATGCTCGCCAGCGTGGAGGAAGTGGAGCCTTTGCCGTTGGTGCCCGCAACCAGGATGGAGGTAAACGACTGCTCGGGATTGTCCAGAGCGGCCATGAGCGTACGCATATGCTCTAGTTCGAATTTGCGTCGCGGCGCGCCAGGCGCTGTGTGTAGTTCGTGACCGAGCGCATACAGGCGGTCAAGGGCCGAAGCATAGGACATTGTCTTATTTTAGAGTCAATTGCCGGGTGCCACGGCGGTGCTCATGAAGTCGAGTGCGCGGATGATGTAGGCCTTCAGATCGCGGCGGCTGACGATTGCGTCCAGCATCCCGTGTTCGAGAAGGTATTCGGATCGCTGAAACCCCTCGGGAAGCTTTTGCCGGATAGTCTGCTCAATCACGCGCGGGCCGGCGAAGCCGATCAGTGCTCCCGGCTCGGCAATGTTCAAGTCGCCCAGCATGCCAAAACTTGCGGTGACCCCTCCAGTGGTGGGGTCGGTGAGCACCGAGATATAGGGCAAGCCGGCGTCATCCAACTGGGCGAGGCCGGCAGAAATCTTCGCCAGCTGCATCAAGCTGGTCACGCCTTCCATCATCCGCGCTCCGCCCGATGCCGCGACAATGATCAGCGGCAGCTTGCCGGCGATGGCACGATCGATGGCGCGAGCGATCGTCTCCCCTACCACGCACCCCATGCTTCCACCGATGAAGCCGAACTCCATGACACTCAGCACCACGCTATGCGGGCCCACGTAGCCCAAGGCATTGATGATCGCGTCGTTGAGGCCTGTTTCGCGGCGGGCTTTCTCCAACCGTTCTTTGTAGGGCTTTACGTCGACAAACTCGAGTGGGTCTGTCGATCTGAGCTCAAGATCAACCAGCTGGTAGCCCGGTTCCAGCAAGCTCTCGACGCGACTACGGGCATTCAGCCGGAAATGGTGTCCACATTTGGGGCAGAGCTGGAGGTTTGCTTCGACATCGGCCTTGAAAACGAATTGACCGCAGGCTTCGCACTTTTGCCAGAGCCCTTCGGTGCGAACGCTTTTCTCTGAGGAATTTGTTTCAATCTCGTTTTCCTGCCGCTTAAACCAGGACATTGTCTTCCCTTTCGCCAAGCATCAGTGTCCGGTGTGGTACGGATGCCCCGCCAATATTGTAAATGCCCGATAGATCTGTTCCGCCAGCACCAGGCGGGCGAGCTCATGGGGTAACGTCATCGGTCCGAAGGAAAGGGTGCTTTGTGCCTGTTCCCGAGCAACCTGGGACCAGCCGTCGGCTGGTCCCACGGCAAAGACGAGGCTCTGCTGCCCCGCATCGCGCCGTGCGCCCAGCCAACGGGCCAGCTCTTCTGAGGAATAGGCTTGCCCCCGGCTGTCGAGCAGAACCAGCCACGCGGGCGTGCGTGCCCGCTGTTTGGCGACGGACGCAACCAGCGCCTCCTCGCTGCGGAAGCCAGCCGATGCGATCGGTGCGTAGGGGATGATGCGTTTGAGGTAGAGATCGGTGGCCGGTCCCAGCAGGTCGCTGCGGCCTTGTTGACCCACAAAAGCCAAGGTAAGCTTCAGGACTTAGCGGCCGCCGGCCGCCACCGTTGCCATGCCGGCTCCATCCATGACTGCTTCGATCATGGCATCACACCCCATGCAGGAATTGATCATCATGTGGTAAAGGCGCCGATCCGCCCAATCGCGGTCATAGTAGCGGCGAACATAAGCTTCGCGGCGGCTGTCAGTGGCTTCCAGTTCGGCCCGCGCGTCTCCCGAATGCTCCGGGAAGTGCTGCTCGAACCAGCGAATCTTCCGCGTCATCGAAGCGTATACGAACACATTAAATACGCCCGGAGTGCCAGCCAAAGCGCAGGCCGCCCCTCTGCCGACTATCACACAGTTGCCGTCGACCACGCATTGCTTCAGGTAGTTGCGCACGAAGTCCACCATGCGCTCGCTGTCGAAGACCTTATCCTTGGGCGGGGCGGGTAAGCGGTCCACGCTGCCATGCCAGAAACCCTTCCCCATGCGGTAGTACCAGGGATCGAGGCGCTCATCGCACTGTTCCGCCATGCTTTTGGGAACGCCGGCTTTGTGGGCTATCTCATCAATCAGACAACGGTCGATCAGTTTCCAGTTAAGCCGCTCGGCGAGACGGTGGGCGAACTCAGCCCCCTGGCTGCCATACTCCCGTTCAATGGTGAAAACCTTGATCACGGAGTATCTCCCCTGAATATGTATGCCGGACCAGCCGGTTGGCGTGATGCTAGCATCCCGTTCTATGGTTCCGCTAGCACCGGATTGCGCAGAGTGCCGATCCCTGCCACTTCCACAACCACATCGTCTCCAGGCTTGAGCCACCGCTGCGGGGTGCGTCCCATCCCCACTCCAGCCGGTGTTCCGGTGCTGATAATGTCACCCGGCACCAGCGGCATCATGGCGGAGATGTAGGAGATAAGCTTTGGGAGCTTGAAGATGAGCTCCCGGGTATTCGACTTCTGCAAGGTCTCCCCGTTGATGGTGAGGGAGATGTCCAGCTGATGGGGATCGGCGATCTCGTCTTTGGACACGATGCACGGTCCCATGGGACCGAAGGTGGGGAAATTCTTGCCCAGCGTCCACTGCGACGTCGCCAACTGCACGTCGCGGGCGCTCACATCGTTCAGGATGGTGTAACCGAAGACATGCTTCTCCCAGTCCTCTTCCGCGATATTTCGGCCGCCTTCTCCAATCACGACCGCCATTTCCGCCTCGTAGTCGGGCTGCTTACTGGCGCGGGGCAACAGGATGTTCTGTCCATTGCCGATGAGGGTGAGCGGGTACTTGGTAAAGACAGTGGGGAACTTGGGCGGTTCCATCTTTGATTCCGTAGCATGATCGCGGTAGTTCAAGCCGATACACAGAATCTTGGGCGGCCGCAAAATCGGGGCTTCCAGCGTCACTGAGGACAGGGGCGCGAGCAGGTTGAGCCCGGTTTCCTCCAACTGCAGATTGACCCCGGCCCAGCGTTTTGGCCCGGCGGCAATAAAGGCCAGCGTGTCCGGGTATCCGAGGGGGGTGAGGGGGAAGACGTGGTCATTCTTCAGGAGTGCCGGGGCAGTGGTAGCGTCGCGACGATAGGTAATGAGGCGCATCCCTCGATTGTCCATCGGGACGCTGGCAAATGGGTAAAAATTTGCAAATAACTAGGCACCGGGTAGGTTCCAGTGGTGATAGACGGCCAGCATACGGAGTGCAAAGCATCCGGCGATGCCAGTGCTGCTGGCAATCACCGGGCTGACCTTGTATCTCAGGCATAGGACCGTAATGGCTGCGCCGAACAGGGCTGCGGCGGCATAGATGTCAGCCCGCAGCACCTTGGGCACCTGGCCGATCAGCAAGTCGCGAATTGTACCTCCGCCCACTCCGGTGATGCCGCCCATCATGGTCGCCAGCAGCGGGTTGAGTTTGAAGTCCAGGGCTTTCGTCGCTCCCGAGATTGCGAAGAAACTCAGGCCGGCGGCGTCCAGGGTCGTGACCAGCCAGTGGTTCATTCCCGGGATGAACGTGTGGAGCAGAAAGACCATGCTGCCGGCGGCCAGGGCTACGGTGGCGTAATGCCAGTTGCGAATGGCACCCGGAGGAACATCGCCGATCAGCAGATCGCGCACGATGCCGCCGCCTAACGCGGTCACAAAGGCCAGCACGAGCATACCCAGCAAATCAAGCCGGGCCTGGGCTGCGACCGAAGCTCCTTCCGCCGCAAAGAGGGCTGTTCCCACCAGATCGATGGCCAGTAATAGGTGCGCAGCGTGCTTCATGTCTCGACTATAGAGGCAACCGGTTTCACCGCAAACGTGCGGGCAACCTGCGGTTTGCACAGGCACGCAGACGCAATCACCGTAAACTGCATCTGCCTACAATGGGGTGTTTGTTTCAACTCGAGTTCCAGTAAGGGGAGCAATGGCCAAGCCGAAAGAAGGACGAAGCCGCGTAGTCGTTGAGAATGTAGTGCCCGAGATTAATTGCGGGCGTTTTCCGATCAAGCGAACTGTGGGCGACTCCGTGTCTGTCGAGGCGGACGTCTTTGGCGACGGTCATGACCACGTGCGCGCCCGCCTGCTGTGGAAGAAGGAAGACGCCGCCGGCTGGCAGACTACGGAAATGCGGTCATTAGGAAACGACCGCTGGCAGGGCGATTTTTCTGTCACCCAGGAGGGCCGGTATCGTTACACCGTGGTCGGCGAAGAAGACCACTTTGAAACCTGGCAAAGTGACCTGCAGAAACGCATGGCCGCGGGGCAGGATCTAAAGCTGCCCTTCGCGACCGGAGCCCTGCTGCTGGAACAGGTAAAGCCCAGGGCAGAGAAGAACGACAAGGCAAAGCTCACTGCCTGGGCCAAAGCCATCCGCACGGGCAAGGATGATGCCGCCACAGCAGCACTCGCACTCCAGGACGAGCTGGAGGAGACGGTGAGACGCTATCCCAACACCAAGCTCGAAACCTGGTACGACCGTGAGCTTGAAGTCGTGGTTGACCGCGAACGTGCACGCTTTTCCAGCTGGTACGAGCTGTTTCCTCGATCCTGGTCCACCGTTCCCGGCCAGCATGGCACCCTTCGCGACGTTGCCGCGCGGCTTGAATACGTAGCCGAGATGGGATTCGACGTGCTTTACCTTCCGCCCATCTCGCCCATCGGAAAAAGCTTTCGCAAGGGCAAGAACAACTCCGTAGACGCGGCCGCCGGCGACGACGGAAGCCCCTGGGCGATCGGCTCCGAGTTGGGCGGACACAACGCGATTCATCCCGCCCTGGGTACCCTTGCAGACTTCGAAGCTCTGGTGAAGCGGGCCCACGATCTGAAGATGGAGATCGCCCTCGACATCGCTTTTCAGTGCTCTCCTGACCATCCCTGGGTGACCGAACATCCCGAGTTCTTCAAAAAGAGGCCGGACGGCTCTATTCAATACGCAGAAAATCCGCCAAAGAAATACCAGGACATTTATCCCCTCGACTTTGAATCCTCCAACTGGCAAGGGTTGTGGGATGCCCTCAAGGGCGTCTTCTCCTTCTGGATCGAGCAGGGCGTGCGCATTTTCCGCGTAGACAATCCCCATACCAAGGCTTTTCCGTTCTGGCAGTGGGTCATTCCTGAGCTCAAGGCGAAGGATCCTGACGTCTTATTTTTGGCCGAGGCGTTTACCCGTCCGCGGGTGATGGAGCGGCTGGCGAAGCTGGGGTTCTCGCAGTCCTACACCTACTTCACCTGGCGTGATACCAAACAAGAACTGACCGAGTACCTCACCGAGCTCACCACGACCTCGGTCAAGGAATATTTCCGTCCCAATTTCTGGCCCAATACGCCGGATATTCTCCCGGGACACCTGCAGACTGGCGGATTGCCCACTTTTCGCAGCCGGTTGGTGATGGCCGCGACGATGACCAGCAATTACGGCATGTACGGCCCGGCATTTGAGCTGGGAGAAAACACTCCGGTCAGGGAGGGAAGCGAAGAGTACCTGAACTCAGAGAAATATGAAATCAAGACCTGGGATCTGGAGAAGTCCACCAGCCTGAAGCCGCTAATCACGCGCGTCAACCAGATTCGCCACCGGAACAAGGCCCTGCAGGGGAACGAGAGCCTGCACTTCCACACCACCGACAACCCTTCGCTACTCTGCTACTCCAAGAGTTCGCCTGATGGCAGCAATGTCATCCTGGTGGTTGTCAATCTCGATCCTCTTTACATGCAGTCAGGTTGGGTTGACCTCGATCTATCTCTCCTCGGACTCGCCGCGTCGGATACATTCGAAGTCTATGACTTATTGGCGAGTCATCCGTACAGGTGGCAAGGGCCAAGAAACTATGTCGCGCTGCGACCGGACGAGATGCCGGCACATATTTTTCGCGTAGAGCCGTTACTATGACCGTGGTTGTTACATGTTCGGGGAGGCACGATTGAAGCAACCGGGAAGCGCAGGGGACCCGCTCTGGTATAAAGACGCAATCATTTACGAGTTGCATGTCAAAGCCTTCATGGACAGCAACAACGATGGCATTGGCGACTTCCAGGGCCTGCTCAGCAAGCTCGACTACGTCCAGGACCTGGGAGTTACCTGCCTGTGGCTGCTTCCATTCTTTCCTTCGCCCTTGCGTGACGATGGCTACGACATCGCCGACTATCTCAGCGTGCACCCGAACTACGGGACCATGGAGGATTTTCGCGAGTTCCTGACGCAGGCTCACAATCGCGGCCTGCAGGTGATGATCGAGCTGGTCATCAATCACACGTCCGATCAGCATCCCTGGTTCCAGCGGGCCCGGCTCGCGCCCAAAGGCTCACCCGAGCGTGACTTCTACGTTTGGAGCGATACCGACCAGAAATACACCGAAGCCCGCATCATCTTTACCGATACCGAGAAGTCCAACTGGACCTGGGATCCCGATGCCCAGCAGTACTACTGGCATCGCTTCTTCTCCCACCAGCCCGATTTGAATTACGACAATCCGGTCGTGATCGAAGAGGTGGTCAAGGTCATGCACTACTGGCTTGACATGGGCGTTGATGGGCTGCGCGTGGATGCCATCCCCTACCTGGTCGAGCGCGAAGGCACCAACTGCGAGAACCTTCCCGAGACACACGCGGTGATGAAACGCATTCGCGCCGAGATTGACGCGAAATACTCCGCGCGCACCATCCTTGCTGAAGCCAATCAGTGGCCGGATGATGTCCGGATTTACTACGGTGACGGTGACGAATGTCACATGGCCTTCCACTTTCCGCTGATGCCGCGCATGTACATGGCGCTCCGCCAGGAGGATCGTCTTCCCATTGTCGATATCATGGCCCAGACCCCGGAGATTCCCCACAACTGCCAGTGGGGCTTGTTTCTGCGCAATCATGATGAGCTGACGCTGGAGATGGTCACGGATGAAGAGCGCGACTACATGTACCTTGCCTACAGCGCCGATCCGCGCATGCGCATCAACGTAGGCATCCGCCGCCGCCTGGCGCCTCTGGTCGACAACAACCGCCGGCGCATCGAGCTGCTGAACAGTCTGCTCTTCTCGTTCCCGGGTACGCCCATCGTGTACTACGGCGATGAAATCGGTATGGGCGACAACATTTATCTCGGCGACCGCAACGGCGTCCGCACCCCGATGCAGTGGAGCGGCGATCGCAATGCCGGCTTCTCCCGCGCTGTGCCTGCCAAGCTCTACAGCCCGGTGGTCATGGATCCCGTTTGGGGCTACGAGGCCATCAACGTAGAGGGGCAGCAGAGCGATCCGTCTTCCCTCTTGAGCTGGATGCGCAACATGATCGCGCTGCGCAAGCTTTTCCAGGTATTCGGCCGCGGCACATTGACTTTTCTCAATCCCGCCAATCGCAAGATCCTTGCCTACATCCGTGAATATCAGACCGAACGCGTACTCTGCGTGGCCAACCTCTCGCGCTTCGCCCAGCCGGTCGAGCTCGACCTGGCCCAATATGCCGGCATGGTTCCGGTGGAAATGCTGGGCTACGTCGAGTTCCCGCGGATACGGACGACCGGGTATCCCCTGACTGTAGGGCCCTACGGCTTCTTGTGGCTGGAACTGCAACCCTCTCCTGAGCCAGTCCCGGCATTGCATGAGGCTGGGGAGCCCGAACTCGAGTTAAACGCAACCACCGACTGGATGAGCGTGCTGGAAGGGAGCGGGCGCAGGGAACTGGAAGAGTCGATCTTGCGCGCCTACATCATTCGCCAGCGTTGGTTTGGCGGTAAGTCGCGGGTGATTGCTGCCACGAAAATTTTAGATTGGGCAATCTTCAACCAAGGCACCAGTGCCTTGGCCTTTGTTGAAGTGCAGTATGCCGAAGGCGAAAGCGACACGTACCTGGTCACGCTGGGCCTGCTCTTCGGCAGAGCCGCGGATGCCTTGCGAGAAGAGTCGCCCAATGCCCTGCTGGCGCGGGCCGTCACCTCCACTGAGGACGGCGTGCTGCATGAGGCCATCTTCAACGACAGCGCCAGCGAAGCCCTGCTGGCGATCATTGCCGGTCACACCGAGCTGCAAACCCGCGAAGGCGTGATCCACGGAGTGCCCAGCACGACGCTGGGTCAGCTTCAGGGCCCAACCCGGGAGACACCGCGGCGCGGTTCGGCAGAGCAGAGCAATACCTCAATCATCTTCGGCGACCGGCTGATCATGAAGCTCTTCCGCAGGCAGCAGGCCGGCCCCAATCCCGACACCGAGATTGGCAGTTATCTGACCGAGTCCGCGCATTTCACCCACATCGCTCCGTTTGGGGGCTCGATTCAGTACCAGCGCAAAGGGCAGGAAGCGTCCACTCTGGCTATGTTGCAGGGTTTGGTCAGCAACGAAGGCGACGGCTGGGGTTGGACCCTGGAAGAGTTGGATCGTTATTACGAGGCCAGCGCGGCGCAGACCTTTTCCACGGAAGGTCTCCCCGCAACTCAACCAAGCCTGTTGCAATTGAGCCAGGCGCACGAAAATCCTTACGCTCGTGAGCACGTTGGGCCGTATCTGGACGCAGCCGCGCTGCTGGGCAAGCGAACCGCGGAACTGCACCTTGCCTTAGCCCAACCCACCAAGGATCCTGCATTCTCGCCGGAACCTTTGAGCATGAAGGATATTGATCTCCTGCGCGAAGAGCTGATTCAGCACGCGGGCAGCGCCTTCGATGCTTTAAAGGCAAACGTAGCCCGTTTGCCGGACACAGTCCTGGAAGGGGCTGGCCTGGTGATGAGCCGCAGAACGGTGGTGCTCGACCGCCTGCGCAAGCTCGCCACCCAACCAACCGACGCGCTGCGCACCCGCATTCATGGCGACTATCATCTTGGGCAGGTGCTTCGTGCCAAAGGAGACTTCGTTATTCTGGATTTTGAAGGCGAGCCTGCCCGCACATTGGCCGAACGGCGTACCAAGCAGTCACCGTTGAAAGACGTTGCCGGCATGCTCCGTTCATTCAGTTATGCGGCCTTTTCTGCGCTGATCAAGTACTCCACGCGGCGGCCGGAAGACTTCCACCGCCTCGAGCCGTGGGCACGTCTATGGGAACAATCGGTTTCGTCGGCCTTTCTGCGTACATACTGTGAATGTGTTCAGGGGGCACCGGTAATTCCGTCGGAGCCGCTACAGTTTGCCCAACTGCTGGAAGCCTTTGTAATCGACAAGGCGCTTTATGAGTTGACCTACGAGTTGAATAACCGGCCGAATTGGGTCTTGATTCCCTTGACCGGCATCCTGGCTCTCTAGATAGAGGAACCGAAGGTACACGCATGGCGAAGCTAGAGCTTTCGGAAGAAACGAAAACCGGCGGTGACGACGTAGGCACGGCCGATCTGCTGATTGCAGTTGCTGTGCCGGTCGATGTCGAACAACTCCGGGTTGCGGCCACGCAGGCCGTCCGGGGTACCGGCGGTCAATTGGCCGGCCTGCGCACCGTTGTGGCCTTTCCCGGGGTTAGCGACGTGGACGCGGCGGGCAAAGAGGAAATCGAGCGCGAGGAATCGGGAAGCGGAAACGATTTGCGCTTCGTGCCCTATGCGCCGCCCGCCGGATCGGCCTCGCGCATTCCCTGGCTCGCGCCGGCCGCGGCCTACCAGGCTGTCTTTGCTATGGCCCGCGAATTGGGGGTAGGCACCTGCGCAGTCATCGGCTCTGACCTGGCGGCCCTGCAGAGCAACTTCCTGGAGCCCATGTTGGCCCCAGTGATCGAAAATCGCTGCGAGCTTGCTATGCCGTTCTACCCCACGGGAAAATTTGATGGCTTGCTGAACTCGAGCATCCTTTACCCGCTCACCCGCGCACTTTACGGCAGGCGTGTGCGTTTCCCCCTGGCCCAGGACTTTTGTCTTTCGGCGAAGATGATCCCCGAATTGGAGATGGCGTTGCAGCGCTCTGCAACGCAGGGGCAAACCCTTTTTTGGCCCGCGACGGAGGCAGCCCTTCGCGACTGTTCGGTGTGCCAGGTGCATGTAGACACCCACCATGTAGCGGTCGCCGATGGAATCGACCTCAGCACCATCCTGGCCCAGACGGTGGGGCCGCTGTTTCTCGAGATGGCAGCGAATGCTCCTTTATGGCAGCGGATTCGTGCCTCCCAGCCGGTGGAACTCTCTGGCGCCGCTGCGCCGTCACCGGCCGACGGCCCTTCCGCCGACACCACTCCCATGCTTGAGACCTTCCAACTGGGCTTCCGCAATTTGCAGGAGGTCTGGTCCCTCGTGCTGCCGCCGGTCACTCTTCTTGAATTGAAGCGCCTCTCACGGGTGACCGTCGACCGCTTCCACATGCCGGATGAGCTGTGGGCGCGGGTCGTGTATGACTTCGCCTTGGCCCATCGCCTGCGTACGCTCAGCCGCGCGCACCTCTTAGGGGCGCTCACCCCGTTGTACCTGGGTTGGGTAGCCGGCTATGCACTGGAAGTGGGCAGCGCCAGCCCGGCTGAGGCCGAGCAGCGGGTCGAGAAACTGGCCCGGGCCTACGAAGAGGCGAAACCCTATCTACTATCGCGCTGGCGCTGGCCAGACCGCTTTAACCCGTAGGGCAGGAGGAAAAGTCTATGTGGACTCAGGTGTCGCAGTCACTGCACGAATCGATGGCTCGGGTCATTAGCCGCATTGCCACGCTGCTCCCAGGCATTCTGGCGCTGATCGTCGCCGTTCTTTTTTTTGCGGCGATTGCCTGGCTGCTGGCCTGGCTAGTGCGTTCCCTGCTCACAGCGCTGCGCGTCGATGACCGCTTGGCGCGCGGCACCAATACCATTGCGGAATGGTCGCCCTCCTACACCCCGACGACGCTGATCACGCGCATCGTCTTCTGGTGCGTTGTCCTGGTGGGATTTCTGGTGGGGCTGGAAGCCTTCGGCGCGTCTTCTGACAACGTACTTACGGCTCGGTTGCTGGGGTACATCCCCAATGTTGTGGGGGCGGTGGTGCTGTTGATCCTGGGCAATGTGATTGCCCGGTTTCTTTCGCGTAGCGTGCTCATTGGTGCGGTGAACATGAACCTGCACTACGCCCGCTTGTTGAGCCTGGGCGTAAAATGGCTGGTGCTGGTGCTGACGGCGGCGATGGTCCTCGATCATCTGTCGATTGGGGCGGCGATCGTCGACTTGGCGTTCGGCATACTGTTTGGCGGTATTGTGCTGGCGCTGGCGCTGGCGGTTGGTCTGGGATCGCGTGACCTGGTCAGCCGCTCTCTGGAACGCGAAACCACGCGTCCCACCCCCGACGCCATGCCGGAGGAGCAGTTCCGCCACTTCTAAGTTGCTATGCTGAAAGCATCATGCGCGTAGTAAGAGTGGCTATTTTGGGCTTTGGTACGGTGGGCGCTTCTGCGGCCCGCATCTTGTGCGAGCACCCGCCGTTGGGCGTGGAACTTGGCTGCATTTTCAACCGGGGAATCGACCGCAAGCGCGTCCCCTGGATCCCTTCCTTAGTGCAATGGACGGAGAGCTTCGACGAAGTTCTTGCCTCGAATTGCGACATTGTTATCGAAGTGGCGGGAGGGCTCAAGCCCGCAGGGGATTGGGTTCGCCAGGCGTTGGCGGCGGGCAAGTCGGTGGTCACGGCGAACAAGAAGCTGATTGCCGAGCATGGGCCGGCCCTGGAAGAGCTTGCCCGGAAACATGGCTGCCAGTTGCTCTACGGTGCGGCTGTGGCGGGTGGGGTTCCGGTGATTCCGGCGGTACAGCAGGGGCTGGCGGGGGATCGCATCACCCGTTTCCACGGCATCCTGAATGGCACCTGCAATTTCATTCTTAGCAACATGGAGGATGGGGCAGAGTTTGACCCCACGCTGCGCGAGGCGCAGCAGCGTGGTTACGCTGAGGCTAATCCCACCGAGGATGTGGATGGCTTCGACGCCCGGGCCAAGCTGGTGATCCTGTCCCGGCTTGGGCTGCGCATGGAAGTGTTGCCGGAGGAAGTGGCGTGCCGCACCATCCGCGACGTTTCCGCCGTCGATTTTGCCTATGCCAAAGATTTGAACTGCACCATCCGCCAGATCGCGCGTGCCGAGGTGAGAGATGGGGAGTTGCTGGCTACCGTCGGGCCGATGCTGGTTCCGCGTAGTTCCCCTTTGTCCTGGTCGCGGGGTACCGAGAATATGGTGATTTCGGGTGGCTACTATGGCGGACAGACAGTGTTTTCCGGTCACGGCGCAGGTGGCCATCCGACGGCTGTCGCGGTGATCTCGGATGTGCTGGCGATTGCGCATGGGGGTTGTCCGGTGACGATCACCAGTACGCGGGCGCGGGTCGACGGGGACTTTATGGTTCCGCACTATATCCGATTTATCGTCGATGACCAGCCTGGGATTGTGGCGGCCATAGCGGGTGATCTGGCCAGACAGCACATCAACATCAATGCCATCCTGCAGAAGCCCGGGTATCCCAAGGATCGGCTGCCGTTTGTGGTGACGGTTGAGCCTTGCAGAAGCTCGGCGCTGAAGGCTGCCCTCGCTAAGATCGCCAGGATGGACTGCATGCAGTCGCCACCCGTAGATCTGCAGATGCTGGAAGAGGCCACTCCCTAAGAAGACTGCAGATCCTTCCTTTCCCTTGTCCTCCCGATCGGAGCGGAGGCATCTGCAGTCTTCCCTAAAACCCCAATACCGGATGCGGCTCGTACGGCTCTTCCAGTGCTTTGACCTCAGCGTCGTCCAGATGCAGGTCCAGCGCAGCGAGCGCCTGATCAAGATGCGTCATCTTGCTGGCGCCGATAATGGGCGAACTTACCCCCGGCTTCCCTAAAATCCACGCCAGAGCAACCTGCGCATTTTCCACCCCACGGTTCTTCGCGATCTCCGTTAACCGGTCGACCACGGTGAAATCTGAAGGCCGGTAGTAGAGCTTCTGCGCAAAATCATCCGTCTTCGCCCGGATCGTATCCCCACGGCTCTCGCTGTTTCGATTGCCGGCTAGAAATCCACGAGCCAGCGGACTCCACGGAATCAGCCCAACTCCCTCCCCCCGGCATAGCGGAATCATCTCCCGCTCTTCTTCCCGGTAGACCAGGTTGTAGTGGTTCTGCATGGCGACAAAGCGCGCCAGCCCCATCGAGTCAGAAACCTGTAGCATCTTCAAAAACTGCCAGGCATACATCGACGATGCCCCAATGTACAAAGCCTTGCCCGAACGCACCACCTGGTCGAGCGCCTCCATCGTTTCCTCGATCGGAGTGAGGGGATCGAAGCGGTGGATCTGGTAGAGGTCGACGTAATCCGTTTGCAGTCGGCGCAGGCTATCGTCGATGGCGTGCATGATGTGCTTGCGCGAAAGACCCTGCTGATTCGGGTCGCTCCCCATGGCGTTAAACACTTTGGTAGCGATCACCAGCTTGTCCCGCGAGGGCCCATACTCCTTCAGAGCGCGGCCAGTGATCTCTTCGCTGACGCCCAGGGAATACACGTCCGCGGTATCGAAAAAGTTGATGCCGGCTTCGATCGCCCGGCGATAGAACGGCCGGGACTCCTGCTCTTCCAATGCCCACTCGCGCCATTTTTTCGAGCCGTAGGTCATGGTACCCAAACAAATCCGGGAGACCTTTAACCCTGTCGAACCAAGCTTGATGTATTCCATTGCGCCTCCTTAGGTGAGGGTGTTCTATAGTCCTGACGTCGATTATGCACGGAGTGCATCACAGGATATATGGACGCCATCAACTCATCACAAGCCGCAGTCAACATCACCGTCGACGGAGCAGCCATCAAGGCCTACGAAGGAGAATGGCTGGTCGATGCGATCACACGCGAAAAGGGCCTGCCTCATATCTGCTACCATCCCCGCCTCGGCCCTATCCAGACCTGCGATACCTGCATGGTGGAAGTGAACGGCAAGCTCACCCGCGCCTGTGCCACCAGCGTGCACGCTGGTTTGACGGTGGTGACGGAGTCTGCAGTTGCTCGATCCGCGCAACTGGAAGCCATGGATGTGATACTCGGCAACCACCTGCTCTACTGCACGGTGTGCGACAACAATAACGAGAACTGCACCGTGCATAACACCACCGCGCTGATGAACATCGAGCACCAGAAGCGGCCGTATCGCGAAAAGCCCTACGAGAAGGACATGAGCAATCCCTTCTATCGCTACGATCCGGACCAGTGCATTCTTTGCGGACGCTGTGTCGAGGCCTGCCAGAATGTGCAGGTAAACGAGACGCTTTCCATCAACTGGGAATCGGAGCATCCGCGTGTGCTTTGGGATGGGGGCGAGCAGATTGCCGGCTCCAGTTGTGTCTCGTGCGGACATTGCATTACCGTCTGCCCCTGCAATGCGCTGATGGAAAAGTCCATGCTCGGCCACGCGGGTTACTTCACCGCGCTGCCCCAGGATGCGCTCAATAAGATGATCGACCTGGTCAAGGGCATCGAGCCCGAAATCGGGTACCCGCCCATCATGCGTGTTTCGCAGACGGAAGCGGCCATGCGCGAAACGCGCGTGAAGAAGACCAAGACTGTCTGCACCTACTGCGGCGTAGGATGCAGCTTCGATATCTGGACCAAGGATCGTCACATCCTCAAGGTTGAACCGGGCGACGGCGCGGCCAACAACATCTCCACCTGCGTGAAAGGCAAGTTCGGCTGGGATTATGTCAACAGCTCCGAGCGCTTGAAGACGCCGCTGATCCGCGACGGAGACGGCTTTCGCGAAGCCAGCTGGGAAGAGGCGCTGCACCTGATAGCCAGCCGCTTCAGCGAGATCAAAGCCGCTCACGGCCCGGATGCCATCGGCCTGGTAGCGTCTTCCAAGTGCACCAATGAGGAAGCCTACCTAATGCAGAAGCTGGCGCGGGCGGTGGTTGGCACCAACAACATCGACAACTGTTCGCGCTATTGCCAGTCACCCGCCACCCAGGGGCTTTTCCGCACCGTGGGCTTTGGAGGGGACTCGGGTTCCATCAGCGATATCGCCCAGGCATCGGTCGTCCTGATTGTCGGAAGCAATACTTGCGAGAGCCATCCTGTGCTTGCCACCCGCGTCAAGCGGGCGCAGAAGTTGCACGGCCAAAAGGTAATTGTTGCTGATCTGCGCCGCCATGAGATGGCGCAGCGCGCGAACATTTTCTTTCGTCCCAACCCCGGCACCGACATCGTGTGGCTCTCTGCGCTCAGCCGCTACATCCTGGACCAGGGTCTGGCAAAAACTGAATTTCTCAACCAATGGGTAAACGGACTCCCGGAATACCGCAAGAGTCTAGAGCCCTTTGCGATGGAGTACGCCGCCCAGGTGTGTGGCCTTCCTATCGAGACGCTGAAGACCGTTGCTCACGAAATAGCCTCCGCGGACAGGGTCTGTTCCTTATGGGCAATGGGCGTAACGCAACACTGCGGAGGATCCGATACTTCGACCGCCATCTCCAACCTGATGCTGGTCACCGGAAACTACATGCGTCCGGGAACCGGCTCGTATCCCTTGCGCGGCCACAACAATGTGCAGGGCGCCAGTGACTTTGGCGCCATGCCGGCCTATTTTCCCGGCTACGAAAAGCTGGAAGACAAGGAAGCCTTCCAACGCTACGAGCAGGGCTGGGGTTGCAAGCTGCCCACAGCGAAGGGGCTCGACAATCATGAGATGGTGCAGTCCGTACTGGATGGAAAGCTGAAGGCGATGTACGTCGATGGAGAAGACATGTATAGCGCCGACTCCAATGCTCATGAGGTAGGCGAAGCCTTCTCCCGGCTGGACTTCTTCGTGGTGCAGGACATCTTCTTCAGCGAAACCTGCCGCTTCGCCGACGTGATTCTGCCGGCCAGCCCCAGCCTGGAGAAAGATGGAACCTTTACCAACACCGAACGCCGCATCCAGAGATTGTATGAAGCCCTGCCGCCGCTGGGCGAGAGCCGGCCGGATTGGAGAATCATCCAGGACATAGCCAACGGTCTCGGAGCCAAGTGGAACTACGGACATCCCGCCGATATCATGCACGAGGCGGCGTCGCTCTCCCCCATGTTCGCGGGAGTTACCTATGACCGGCTGGCAGGCTACAAGACCCTGCAATGGCCAGTCGCCGTAGACGGCACCGACGAGCCGCTGCTCTACACCAAGGGCTTTCACACCGAGGACGGCAAAGCCAAGCTGTACCCGCTGGAGTGGATCGAACCCTGTGAAGTGATCGATGAACAATACGACATGCACTTGAATAATGGACGCCTGCTCGAACATTTCCACGAAGGCAACATGACATACCGTGTTCCCGGGATTCATGAAGAGACTCCGGAACGTTGGATCGAAATATCGCCGGAAGTTGCCAGGGAACGTGGTATTCACTCCGGCCACTGGGTCGAGGTGAAGTCGCGGCACGGCGAAGTGCGGTCCAAGGTGCTGGTTTCAGACCGGGTAGAGGGCAAGCAATTGTATCTGCCATTGAACTCGCAGGAGGGCCCAGTCAACATTCTCACCAGCAGCAATGTGGACCGGGTCACGCATACCCCTGCGTACAAGGAGACCGCGGTGCAGATGAAGGTGCTGCCCTACCAGGGACCGAGTCCGCTGATGACAGAGAATTTTCGTCACCATCCCAAGCCCACTCCACAGTCCGGAGTTGAGGTGGAGCGCAAGTGGAAGCAGCCGGGGTACCGAATGCCCGGCAGCAACCTGGTGCAGATTCAGACCAACGGAAGCAAGAGGAGTTAGTCATGGCCAAGCCAGTTCCCATGAAACAGATAATCCAGCTTGATCCGCGTGAGGAGTTGGCGCGCCGCATCGAGAACGCGCCCATTGAGCATGCGGATGCGGTGTTGGCGGCCTACGATCTGTTGCAGCGCCTGCACGACACCGGGACGCTGGACGTACTGCGCGGTGCGTTAGGCGCGGGCGATGTGTTGGTAGAGCATGTGGTGTCATTGCTAACCACGCCCGAAACCGTGACCGCGCTGCGTAATCTGATTTTGATAGGCAAAGTACTGGGGAGCATCAATCCTGAAGTGCTGCACGCGGCCGTGGCCGGGATCCCGCAAGTGACCGCTCAAACTCCGGGAGCCAAACCGCCCTCTCTCTTTTCACTGGGTCGAAGGATGGCCTCACCGGACGCCCGTCGAGGCTTGTCAGCAGCCGTGAGTGTAATGGAAGTACTTGGCAGGGGCTTGGCAAAAGAAGTAGCCGCGCAATAAAACTGCTGTTCCGTTTGGGATTTGAAGGGCTGCGGTCCGCCTGCTAGATTTCACGATGGCTCTAGCTCGCCACAGCAAACCTTACCTACTGGACAGGTGGGTGGAGACGATTTACTTTTACTGCTTCTGTCCGCTGGCCAACTTTACTTCGGCCTCGTGGATGAGCTGGTTCGCCTGCTCGTACTTGTCAGCGTCTTCCCCGGCCTCGTTCCATAGCTTCTGCCCGTCTTCCAGCTGACGTTGCGCCGCGCTAGTATCAATTTCTTCCGGCTTGGTAGCGTTTTGCGCGAGAATGGTTACCCGGTCGGGCAGCACTTCCACAAAGCCCCAAACGACGAAATATTCCTGATCGCCGCTCTGGCCGCCGTGCAGGCGAACTACACCTACCCCTAACTCAGCCAGCAATGGAGCGTGCCCGAAAAGCACTTCCATATAGCCGGACTTCGAGGGAAGCTCAACGGCATCCGCGACGTCATCGATCAATACCTTGTCCGGCGTAACCAGCCGGACGTGAAGTTGATTCTCTGCCATGACGGTTACTTATCCTTCATGCTCTTGGCGGCTTCGAGTACTTCATCGATGGTGCCTTTCATGTAGAAGGCCTGCTCGGGGATATCGTCGTGCTTGCCGTCGATGATCTCCTTGAAGCTCCGCACCGTGTCCGCGACTTTGACATACTTGCCCGGCGCGCCGGTAAACACTTCCGCAACGTGGAACGGCTGCGACAAAAAGCGCTGGACTTTACGGGCGCGGCTTACCGTAAGCTTGTCTTCTTCGGAAAGCTCGTCGATACCGAGGATGGCGATAATATCCTGCAGATCTTTAAAGCGCTGCAGAATCCGCTTCACGCCCTGCGCCACTTCGTAATGCTCATCCCCCACCACGCGCGGAGTGAGGATGCGCGAGGTCGAGGCCAGTGGATCCACCGCCGGATAAATACCAATCTCCGTCAGCGCACGCGAAAGCACCGTCGTCGCATCGAGGTGAGCAAACGTCGTTGCCGGCGCCGGATCAGTAAAGTCATCGGCAGGCACGTAAATCGCCTGCACCGAGGTGACCGAACCCTTCTTGGTGGAGGTAATCCGCTCTTGCAACTCGCCCATCTCCGTCGCCAGGTTGGGCTGATAGCCTACGGCCGAAGGCATACGGCCAAGCAGCGTCGAGACTTCAGAGCCCGCCTGGGTGAAACGGAAAATGTTGTCGATGAAGAGCAGCGTATCGCCACCTTCCTCGTCACGGAAATACTCCGCAATCGTCAGCGCGGTGAGCGCGACGCGAAGGCGCGCCCCTGGGGGCTCGGTCATCTGGCCGTACACCAGCGCGGCCTTCGACTTCTCCCGGTCCTTTGAATTGATGACCCCAGACTCCTCGAATTCATTCCAAAGATCGGTGCCTTCACGGGTACGTTCCCCGACTCCAGCGAAGACGGACACGCCGCCGTGGGTAGTGGCGACGTTGTTGATCAACTCCTGGATGATGACGGTCTTACCTACGCCGGCGCCCCCAAACAGTCCGATCTTGCCACCCTTCAAAAACGGTTGAATCAGGTCGATGACCTTGATGCCGGTTTCGAACATCTCTTCGCCGGTAGCCTGGTCTTCAAACAAAGGCGCGGCGCGATGAATGGGCCACTTTAGCTTCGCGTTCACCGGGCCGAGTTCGTCGACCGGCTCGCCGATCACATTCAGGATGCGGCCCAGCGTCGCCACGCCTACTGGAACGCTGATCTGGCCACCGGTATCCAGGCACTTCATGCCGCGAACCATGCCTTCGGTCGACTCCATGGCAACGCAGCGCACCCGTCCTTCGCCGATATGCTGCTCTACTTCGAGCACCACATTGATGGGGTGTGGAACATCGAAGCCGTCGCTGGTCACGCGCAATGCCTGGTAGATCGGAGGCATGGTTGCCTCCTCGAACTGCACGTCGACGGCCGGTCCCGAAATCTGAATGACTTTGCCTATGTTGTCTGCCATAAATTCTTCTTTCCGCTTTAGAGCGCTGCCGCGCCGCTAACAATCTCAATAATTTCTTTGGTGATCGCAGCCTGCCGCACTCGGTTCATCGTGAGTGTCAGCGAATCGATCATTTCCGACGCGTTGCTGGTTGCTGCATCCATTGCCGTCATACGCGCTGCTTGCTCGGCGGCGCTCGACTCAGTCAACGCATGATAGATCTGCGAGGTGACGTACTGTCGCAGCAGGCCGTTCAGAAGCTCCTGCGGCGGCTGGTCGTAGATGTAATCCACTTCTGCGGTGCCGAAGTTTTTTGCTTCCTCTTCCGCTTCCGTGCTGTCAGCTTCCTTGACGCTCACGCCGGAGGAAGCTGCCGCGCGCGCCATCTCTTCGCGCTCTTCCTGGCTCATGCCTTCCGCCTGCTTGATGTCCGGCTTGCCCACTTCCAGGATCGGCAGAATGCGCTCGACAACCACCCGCTGCGCCATCACCGATTTGAACTCGTTGTAGACCAGGTACACGGCATCGAGCTCTTCTTCCATGTATCGATCCACCACTTCGTGCGACATCAGCGCTACCTGGTCGAAGCTGGGCCTATCCAACATGCCGGGGTAATCTCCGGCCACTTCGATCGGGCCTTTGCGTTCGCCGCGGCGTTTTTCCTGACCTTCCTCCTCGATGAACTCGGCAACGCCGTACCGCCGGCGGAACAGATCCCGGCCTTTGCGGCCGATCGCTGCAATGTCGATCTCTTCCTGGCTGTGCTCGCTGAGGAAGCGAAAGGCTGCCTTCGTGATGTTGCCGTTGAATCCGCCGGCGAATCCTTTATCTCCGGAAACCACAATCAGCAGCGCCCGCTTCTCTTCCCGCGCCAGCAAAAGCGGATGCCGCACGTCACCCGTAATGGGATCGTACAGATCGATATGCCGCATCAGCGAGCCGATCACACTGGCCAGCATGGTGGCGTACGGGCGGCCGGAGATGGCGCGCTCCTGCGCGCGGCGCAGCTTGGCCGCCGCGATCATCTTCATCGCCTTGGTGATCTGGCGCGTGCTCTTCACACTGCGAATGCGCCGTCGTAAATCGAGAACATTGGCCATGGTGTGCTGTTATGCCTTCTTGGTTTCCGCCTGTTTCTTCTCTTCGTCAGAAAGCGGCTTCACCGCGGATTCCTTGAGCGCGGCATCTCGATGCTGCGACAAGAAGTTTTCCTTGTATTCCTTCAGGGCATCCTTGATGCGGTTCCGCAGGTCATCGTCCAGCGCCTTTTTGCTCACGATGTCCTTCAGTAACCCAGACTGTGCCGAGTCGAGATAAGGGTAAAGTCCGGCTTCAAAGGCACGAATCTGTTCCACCTTCAGGTCGTCGAGAAAGCCATTGGTGCCGGCAAAGATCACGATGATCTGCTTCTCGGTCGACAGCGGCGTGAACTGCGGCTGTTTCAGGATTTCCGTCAGTCGCTGGCCGCGGTTGAGCTGGTTCTGCGTGACCTTGTCCAGATCGCTTCCGAACTGGGCAAAGGCAGCCAGTTCGCGGAATTGCGCGAGATCGAGCTTCAGGGTACCTGCCACCTGGCGCATGGCCTTAATCTGGGCGCTGCCGCCGACGCGGCTAACGGACAGGCCGACGTTCACCGCAGGCCGCACACCGGAGTTGAACAAGTCGCCTTCCAGATAGATCTGCCCGTCGGTGATCGAGATGACGTTGGTCGGAATGTAGGCAGAGACGTCGCCCGCCTGGGTCTCGATGATCGGCAGCGCCGTTAGCGAGCCGCCGCCCTTGGCGTCGCTCAGCTTGGCCGAGCGCTCGAGCAAGCGGGAATGGAGATAGAACACGTCGCCGGGATACGCTTCGCGGCCTGGCGGACGGCGGAGCAGGAGCGAGATCTCGCGATACGCCACGGCGTGCTTGGAAAGATCGTCGTAAATAATCAGCGCATGACGGCCCGAGTCGCGGAAGTACTCACCCATGGCGGTCGCGGCGTAGGGCGCCAGGTATTGCATCGGCGCCGGTTCGGAAGCTGAGGCCGAGACGACGATGGTGTAATCCATCGCGCCGTACTCGTTTAGTGTTTGCACCACCTGGGCCACGGAAGAGCGCTTCTGTCCAATCGCGCAATAAATGCAGATGAGGTTGTTTTTGGCGCTATTGATGATGGTGTCGAGCGCCACCGCGGTCTTTCCGGTCTGGCGGTCGCCGATGATCAGCTCGCGCTGTCCGCGGCCGATCGGGATCATGCTGTCGATCGCCTTGATGCCAGTCGACATGGGCTCTCGCACACCTTGTCGGTCAACCACGCCGGGAGCAATGCGCTCGATCGGCGCCAGCTCGGTACCTTCGATCGGGCCGCGATTGTCGATGGGCTGGCCTAGTGCATTCACCACGCGGCCAATCAGCGCGTTGCCTACAGGCACACTCATGATCTCGCCGCTGCGCTTGACCTCGTCGCCTTCGCGAAGTTCGGTGTAGTCGCCCAGGATCACGCAGCCCACCTGATCCTCATCGAGGTTCATGGCCAGGCCTTCAACACCGTGAGGAAACTTGAGCATCTCACCCGCCATAGCCTTGTCGAGGCCGTGGAGACGCGCGATCCCATCGCCCAGGGAAATGATCGTCCCAACCTGATCGACGCTGATCTCCGCGTCGTAATTTTCAATCTGCTCTTTGAGCAGCTGTGTGATCTCGTCTGCGTTAATTTGAGCCATACTGTTCTTCCGTCAATTCTCGATGTTCTGTGATCTAAGTGCTCTTAGCTGGAAACCAACCGCTCTTTCAGGCGCTCTAACCGGCCGCGCACGGAGCCGTCATAGATCGTGCTGCCGATGCGCACAATCGCTCCACCGATTAAGGACTTGTCTTCGCGGAACGTAGCATTCACCCGCGTGCCTGCCAGCGCAGCGACCTGTCCTTCCAGCTTTTTCCGCTCCTGCTCCGGCAGCGGCCGTGCCGTTACCACCTCGGCATCGGAGATCAATAACCGCCGGTTCATCTCCTGCCGGTACTCTTCCAGAATTTCGCCCAGCGCGCCCAGCCGTTCGTGGCGGATCAATACTGCGATGAAATTTCTTACTTTCGGACTGCAGCCAATCCTGCTGTTGACCGTGTCCAGAATCGCCACCCGCTTGCGGGTGGCAATCGAAGGATTCAACAGCAGTTCGCGCAGCTCTTTGCTGCCGGCAAAGGTACCAGCAAAATCCTCCAGCTGGCGCTCCACTTCTTCCGGCTTAAGCTTTGCGTCCAGGACAACATCGGCGAAGGCTCGCGCATAACGGGCGGCGAAGACTGACATTAACTTTCTCCTCTGCCGTGGGTGTGCTGGGCCAGCGTCTGAGCAAACTCGTGGAGCAGAGTGCGATCGTCGTTCTCAGTCAGAGATAATTTCTGGGTCGCGCGATCGATCGCTAATCCAGCAGCGAACCGTTTCAGCTCTCGCTGCGCGGCGCTGGAAGCGGCCGCAATATCCTTGCTGGCTGCATCGACAATCCGCCGCCGTTCTTCCTCGATCGTTGCCTTGATGCGGGTCTCGTCCTCGGCACTATCTTTTTCGGCCTGCTTGGCGATAGCGTCGATCTCTTCACCCAGGTGGCTGAGTTGTTTCTCGATGGCCGCTAACCGCTCGTTGGCCTGTTGGGTTGCGGTTCGCGCATCCACCAGCTGGTGCTGGATAGTTTCCCTGTTCGCGCGGAACGTTTTCGGCAAAATCTTGCCCAGGGCATACAGCACGGCGCCGGCAAGAATGGCGAAATTAAAGTATTCGAATGCTTCCGCCGCCGGTTCCTTATCCAGGTGCAGCCAGCCGCCCATCATTTTCACGGAAGGGGAGTGGCGATACACATCGTCACCGGGTTCCTGTTCCTGGGCATCGACGCCAGGCTTTTGGGAACTCGCGCTTGCCGGTTGATCCCCAGCCTGCAAGGCCCACGCGGCTTTCCCGGGTACCAAGCCGAAAGACAGGCCGCAGAGCAGAACTAACAAGAGAGGCAAACGGGAGAAAGTCAACGCGCTCTCCCGGGCAGGACCGCTGCCAGAACCTTGCCCGCTAGCTGGTCGATCGAACCTTCAATCGTGTGCTGCGCGGCGCTGGTCTGGGCCGCCACCGCTGCTTTCGCGTCCTGTACCTGGCGATGAGCCGCCTCGTGGGCTTCCGCAATCGCGCCGTCCCGCTCTTTGCTCCATTGCTGTTGCTTGGCCTGGCGCGCCGAAAAAATCTTGCCCCGCGCGGCACGTAGCTGGGCCTCATATTCCTGAGTCTTGGCGGCGGCAGCGGCTGTGGCTGCATTGGCTGCCTTGATCGCACCTTCCGTGCGCTCTCGCCGCTCGTTCAGAACCCGGGTTAAGGGTCCATAAACCAGAAAACGATAAAAGATGACAATCAAAAGGAATACAAAAATGGTCGGTATCGAGCCGAGCAGTAGGACGCGGAGTTGGTGTAAGGTCTCTTCCATGCCAAATATTCAGTATATGGGTAGTTTGCGGGCGGAGAGTCGGTAGTGACTGTCAGGACCTTTGTTTTTAACAGAGGCGAAATTTGGCTGTCAAACTGAACCAAAGGCTAGTACCTTTTGGAATGCTTTTTCTTTGTTGCTGGTTACGTGCGGGCGTATAATCTACTTACTTCCTCGACCCAGATCAGGGTCAGACTGGGCCGGTCTCGTGGGAATTTGCTCCGCTCCCACCCCCCGGCCCGTCCCTACTTCTCCAGTTCGGTAGTCGCTGTAGCGCTCCAAGCGGGATTCGCGTTTCGCTAGTTCCAAGTCGACCAAATCCCCAGAAAGCCCCCGTTTGAGAATACTGACTCGGCGGCGGCGGCAATCTCTTTGCCTTTGCCAACTCGTGGCTGAGTCAAAAAACAGTTCACGGACTTCAAGCAAAGGCGTCGTCGTCAAGCGCCAGTGGGGAGCTTCGTCTTTGGCCGCCGTCACCCGCGCCGTTTTGCGATCCATGGACGCGGAGCGCAAAAAAGCCGGAGCCCGGAGACGAAGACTGCTCCGACCAGGAGCGCTCAATCGGCCTGAGCGCCGTTTCCTGATGCTTCAGGCGGCTAGCCTTCCGCGACCGCGCTCTCGGGGCGCGCGGCAAGACCGGGGCCAGAAGCACTTGCGGGGGGGTGGCCTACGCCGGTACTCGGACGATGATCGCTGTGCAGCACCGAACGGGTGCTGACTACCGTCGAGATGGCGTGCTTAAAAATCAACTGCTCCTGGCTGTTGTTTTCAAGCAGCACGGAATATTTGTCGAAGGAGCGTATTTTGCCTGTGAGTTTGACTCCGCTGACCAGGTATATCGTGATCGGAGTCTTATCCTTGCGGACCGTATTGAGAAACGTGTCCTGGATGTTCTGTGCCGGCTTATTGTCCATGTGCCGATCTCCAATTCCTACAATGGTCTAAATGCGTTATGGAAAATGCTCAAGCTCTTGCAGCTACCGCAGCGTTCTTCGCTGAGACCAAAATGCTCAGCTCCTGCTACTCAAAGTTTACACGCCTGAGCAGCTTCGCCCGGACCCAAGCAGTACCTCAGATGTAAAAAACCGTTCGTGGACCCTTGTTCGTAAAACGTTGGATGCAGTTTGTCGGTTCCCCGTCTACCCGAATCGGAGTGCTAACATTACTAATGTGGGACAGAGCAAAGAGAGCCCAGGTTCCCCTGTAAGGGTGCCAAGCCTGGATCTGGCGCGCGAGTACTCCGTGATCGGTCCCATGCTTCTTAAAGCGGTTGACGATGTCTTCTCCTCACAAAGTTTCATTATGGGTCCGCAGGTTGCGGAATTTGAGCGAGCCGCGGCCAGGAAATGCGGAGCCCTGGAAGCAATCGGTTGTTCGTCCGGCACGGATGCTCTATGGCTTGCGCTCTCTGGAGCCGGCATCGGCCCGGGCGACAAGGTAGTAACCACTCCGTTTAGCTTTTTCGCAACAGCGAGCGCTATCTTGCGCGCCGGTGCGCAGCCGGTGCTTGCCGATATCGATCCTGAGACCTTCAATCTCGATCCGCTGGCGGTGCGTAAGGCTTTGGAGTCCTCCAACGTAGCTGCCATTCTTCCCGTACACCTCTATGGCCAGCCCGTCGATTGGGACTGTTTCGCCCGGCTACAGAGGGAGTATCGGGTGTCGTTGATTGAAGACGCAGCCCAGGCTTTTGGCGCCTCCTGGGATGGACGCGCGGCGGGTTCCCTGGGAGACGCGGCCGCGTTCAGTTTCTATCCGACCAAAAATCTCAGTGCCGGTGGCGATGCGGGAATGGTGACGACTTCGTCGGAGAGTATCGCCGAGCGGGTTCGTTTGCTCCGCAATCATGGCATGCGTCAGCGCTATTTCCATGATGAAGTGGGCTGGAATAGCCGCATGGACACGGTGCAGGCCGCGGTGCTGCTGGTGAAGCTTGCTTTTGTTGATGAGTGGAACAGGGCGCGCCGAGGGTTAGCTGACAACTACGGCAAGCTCTTCGCCCGGGCTGGATTAGAGGAGGCCGGAGTGTATCCGGAGCGTGGAGTCGTTCTTCCGCGCACTAAGGCGAAGGCAACACATGTCTTTCATCAGTATGTGATTCGTGTACGCCGCCGCGATGAGTTGAAGACGTTTCTGCGCGAGCGAGGCGTTGCTTCCGAGGTGTATTACCCGCTGGCGTTGCATCAGCAACCGGCATTGAACGGATTGGGCTACCCGACGGGCAGCTTTCCCGAGAGTGAACGCGCCGCTGCTGAGGTTCTGGCCCTTCCGATGTTTCCCCAACTCACCTTCGGCGAGCAGGAAATCGTCGTAAGCGCCATCGCTGACTACTGTAACTGAACCCGAGGCATTTCCGCCGCGGAGGCCTATCCCTTGTGACGGCGGTGATGCGCCACTGGGGGCTTCTCTTTGGCGCCGGCTGGCTTGACTGCTGCGGCGCTGGGTTGGGTAATGCGGTGGACCAACCCTGACTCAAGCTGGTAGCTCACGTTCTCAGTGTCATGCGGACGGGCCGCCCCGGTCAGCGGATCCACTTTTACCGCGTCACTCGTCGCTACCGTGATCGTGAACGTCGGCAGAGTTTGCCCCTGGCTGTTCTTGGTCTCACCGATCGTCACCGGGAGGCAACCCTCGATGTCGCGCTGCCGGTAGGCCGTTTCGTAGCGATGTTTCTTGGTGTTCCAGGTGAACACCCGGACCTGGTCAAAATCGTACGGCAGCCCATCCTTAAAAGCATTCGTCACCGAGACATACTCCGGCACCATCTTGTCCGGAAGAGACGACTCGGCATCATAGACTCTGGTCAGCACATAGGCGCCCACAATCTTCTGTCCCTCGGAGTATCCTGCGATCTCGTCCGGAACATCGACATCCAGCCGACGTGCAAGTAGCCAGCCGACCTGTCCATGGGTATCCCGTATGAGCCACCAGTCCTCCATCGGGACGTCCGGCTCCCCCGGTACCAGCGTGGCCTTCTTCGACTTGGCCGGTTTCGGCATAGGCAAAATCCCCTGCGGTGGCGCCGGCTTGGGCACCGAAGCACGTATCAGCAGCTGTAACTTTTCATTCTCGGGTAGCAAGTAGAAGCGATCGGTGTCGCGACCCGGCTTCACATGCAGGTAGAGATCGTCACGCAGAACCCCGGTTGCGACCACCGGGTCTTTCGCATGTTGTTTCTGGAGCGCGACGAACTGGTCGTAAGAACCCTGATCGATGACCATGTGGTCCTCGATCCAGCCCACTTCCCCTTTACTCGTCTTGGTTCTTAGAAAGCGTCGTCCATGTTCGACCACTTCCAACGGCTCACCGTTGGTCACCAGGGCGACCCGATTCGATACCGCCGCCACCCGGTCGCGCAAATAGGTTTGTTTGGCAACGACATACACCATCTCCGGCCGGGTATGTTCGCGCAGCTTGTTGCAGCCAGCCAGCACGGTCATCAAAAAAAGGCATAGAGCGGCGCGGCGGCCGAGCGATAAGGCAGCGAACATATGAGAGGTGCGGTCTCCCTGTCATCATTAGAACGGATTTCCCCCCGCGATGCACTCCCGACTTCAGGGGAGAGCGGTCTTGGTAATCCTCTGCGCACTCCCGAGTGGGAAAGTGCAATTAGGGCCAATATGGCACTTTAGTTGTACCAAAACGCCCCTGCCTGCTCGAAAGAAACCAGAACACCGCAATCCGATCGTCCACTCCGTGCGTTACTTAACTAGCGAGGCCTCCTTGCACGTACTCGCGCGATCCTTCAGGTAGGAAAGGTATGTTGTGGATAAAAAATTAACTGAGCTCATCGATAAGGCTCTCACGCGGCGTCGCTTCATGGCTGGTTCTGGTGCAGCCGCTGCAGTGGCAGTCATCTCTGGATGCGGTGGCAGCTCGACCCCGGCCCCGACAACAACTCCCGCACCAACCACAACTCCTGCACCGGTTGTCCTCGGCGACACGGACTACTTGAATTTCGCGCTGAATCTCGAATATCTGGAAGCCGAATTTTATCTTCGCGCGGCCACTGGCAGCGGGCTCTCGGCAGCCGATACCGGCAACGCCACCACGACGGTCACCGTCCCAGCCACCACAATGGTTCCCGGCCTGACCACGGCGCAGCAGAACTACATCTACGAAATTGCGCAGAACGAATTGGACCATGTGCAGTTCCTGCGTTCTGCCCTTGGTTCCAATGCAGTCACCCGCCCCAATATCGACCTGATGAACAGTTTCAACGCGGCCGCAATGGCTGCGGGTATTGGTCCCAGCTTCAATCCATTTTCCAGCTATGAGGCATTTCTGGTTGGGGCGTTTGTATTTGAGGATGTGGGCGTGACGGCGTACCACGGAGCGGCCGGACTGCTGAGCAACACCACCACCGGCAAACAATACCTCGCGGCAGCGGCCTCCATTCTGGCTGTTGAAGCCTACCATGCTGCTGAAATCCGGACCTTGTTGATCGCAGACTCAGTCGCCACCGCGACCATGACGGCCACGTTGGTTACGCCGAATCCGACCTATGTCACCTACGCCCAGCAGATCAGCAAACTGCGTGCTACCCTCGGCGGCGGCAATGAGACTACGTTGACGGCCCTGCCACCCTATGCCATTCCGTTTGTTCCCACGGCCTACATGCCCGCGAGCAGCATCGTGGCTGCGGATTCGACCAACTCGATCGCGTTCGCACGCACCACAGACCAGGTTCTCCACATCGTCTATGCCGCTGCTCCTGGCGCAGGCGTCAAGGGGGGCGGATTTTTCCCCAACGGCATGAACGGCAACATCAGCGTAACCACCAGCTAAGGATGGAGAACCATGGCAACTCTTGAAACGCAACAGCTCGACGAAATTATCGTAAATAGTCGCCGGAAGATGCTCGCCCTTGGCGGTGCTGCCCTGGCCGGTCTCGCCTTCGCGGGAGTCAAACTCGCGGAAGGTCAATCTACCCCAAGCTATACCGATGCAGACATCCTGAACTTTGCTCTCAATCTGGAGTATCTCGAGTCCCAGTTCTACACGCTGGCGACCGCCGGGATGACCATTGACCAGGTGGGCATCGGCATCGGCGCGGGTACCTCCGCAACGGGCGGCGGGACCGTGGTCACCAAGCCAGGTGGACCAGGCAGCTGCCTTGTGCCCTGGACCATCCCCGCCATTCAGGCGTATGCCACGGAAACCGCAACCGAAGAACGCAACCATGTCACCTTTTTGCGCGGCGCACTCAGCTCCGCCGCCGTGGCCCAGCCGAACCTCGATCTGTACAACAGCTTCAATACGTTGGCCACGGCGGCCGGCATCGCCAGCACCTTCGATCCGTTTGCGAGCGACGCTGATTTCCTGGTTGGCGCATACATCTTCGAGGATGTAGGCGTCACTGCCTACAGCGGAGCGGCTCCCTTATTGACCGTCGCCGCGAACCTTGGTGCAGCTGCCGGTATTCTTGGAGTTGAGGCGTATCACGCCGGCTTGGTACGTACTTCCATCTTTATCGCAGACCCGGATGGAAAGTTAGGTTTGCAGGGTTACACCGCGCAAATCTCAGCAACTCGTATGGCGTTGGATGGCAGCACGACCACTGATGATATTGGTGTCGGCTTCCAGACCACGTCCACCGAGCCGACCGGCACCACGCTCGGCGCGGCCACAATTGTGGACGCGCAGACCGGTTCGCCCAACTACTCCAAGACTTACAGCCGCAGCACAACCCAGGTACTCAAAATTGTCACCGGCACCGCCACAGCCCCTGCTTCCGGCGCCAAGTACTCGGGAGTGTTTTTCCCCAACGGCCTGAACGGTCTTTTCAGTTAACGCCTGTCCCACCCTTGCCGTGCTGTTGGGCAAGGGTGGGACTATTTTTCCATCTCTTCGCGAACAATCGCGAATTCCCCATCCTCAAGCTGGCCTTCTATCCTGCTGAGCCACTCGCCTGAGCGGCTGACCGGCCACACGGTCCACCTCGCAGGAATGCATCCCGATTGCAGCTCCAGAATCAAAATGATTTCCGGGCGCAGCTCGGCGAGGGGGGCGATTTCCGCTGGAGTCAAATCGCGCCGGTGAATCTCATTACCCTGCTCGTCGTGTACACCGATGTACCAGAATGAAAATTCGGACCACGACTCTGGGGGAAACAGATTTGCCTGCAACCGGATGCGAATCATCCAGGAGTAAATTTCCTCCGCCCACTCCGATCCCAATTTGGGATTCGGCGGCTCTTCCGAGCGTGACGTGTAGTCCTGGGCCTTGCGTAGGCGAAACGATATTCCGGCAAATTCTTCATACGCGGCGATGCTGCGGGCGCTGCCCAGGCCGAAAGGATCGACCACTTCTCCGGCGAGGAGTCTGCCGATCTTGCGCTTACTTTCGAGGTCGCGCTCTCCCCATGCGGGCGCAGTTTGCGTAGCCTCGGTATGGTCGTCCCAGTGCTTGACGGCATCCTTGCGCACGTAGTCGTGCCAGACGATGGTCTCCTGGGGATGAAAGAGGTCGTAACCATGGGTGAAGGCGCGCAGCGTCATGGCTGCTTCTTCGCCCAGGAAATAGAGCTCGGGATCGTAGGGTACTTCGCTGACCAGCGTGCTGGGAGCAAACAAGAAGCCCGCAGAGAGAAAGCGGGCGCGCCGTGGACGTTGGAGTGAGTGCCAGTCGGGTATCGCTAACGGGCGCATGTGAGGGATGCCCTCAGAGGTGAACCCCTGAAATGCCATCTGCAAGGGGCCACCGGAAAGCACCTCGTGACCGCCCGGCGTAAAGGGTGTTGCATACGTGCTCAGGATCGGCTTGGGGCTTTGCGTCTCCCTGGTCATGCGCAGCAGCGTGTCATCCCAGCCTGCAGCGAAACGGCAATGCGAATCCACCTGGAGAAACCACGGCTCGCCCTGCCACAAGCTCATTACCTGGGCGCGCGCCCAGCAAGCGCCTCTGCTCTCTCGCCACGGTACATCGAGGACGCGAAAGCGGTCGTCTCTCCCTGGGTGGCCTTCCTCCAGGCCGTGCTGCCAACAGATACCGAAGCGCAGATGCTCCGGGTGGCTTGCTTTTTTCAGGCAATCCTCAAGCGTAGGAATGAGCTGAGGATCCCGATAAGCAGCGACGGAAACAAAGATGAGGTTGTTCTCGGAACCCATCGGCATGACCCATCACCACACTAGCAGGTGCCGAATTCCTCAGCGTCTGCCGTAGGCGTGCAGGGGCCTGCAGTCTGCTAATGCGAGGCAGCGACGGACTGCGGATTCGTGGGATCTGTCCCCGTGGTTGCGGTCGACACCGGGTTGAGCTTGCCGTCGGTAGTGGCGTCGAAACTGAACAATTGCAGGTCGCTGTTACCGCTTGGAGCGTTGTTGCCGGAATTGATCACTGCCAGGTATTTCTTCTGGTTTTCATTGATGAACGCGATCGGCAATTGGCCTCCCGAGGCAAAAGGGGAACCGGAGACCGCCGTAAGCTTGCCCGACGCCGCCGTCAGCGTGAAGGCACTAATGTTGTTGCTTCCCGTATTCGCGACGTAGACGTAGCTCCCGGTGATATCCAAAGCAACTCCCCGGGGTCCGGTACCCACGGCATAGGGAGATCCCGTCACTTCGCTGAGTGTGCCGCTGGTGCCGATGCTCAGTTCGCGCAAACCTGTATTGATTTCCGCCACAAACAGGAATGCGCTGTTTGGATCGCTCGCCAATCCATAATCGGCAGGGCTGGTCGAAGTGCTGATCGGCGGCAGAAACGTGGGGGACGTCCCGGTGCTCAGTGCTCCCCCGGTGCCCAGGGTCAGCACCTGCACGCCCAATGAGCCAAGCGAGACGTAGACATAAGCATTGTTGGGCGTAATCAACATGCCCGTGGGTGTCACCACGGTCGCTGTAGTGGCCTTACCGGTATAGAGCGGCAGCGGGGAACCGGTGACCGCGGTTAATATCCCGGTGCTGGTGTTGATGGTGTAGATGGCGATCGCCTGCGCCTGGATCGAAGTGCTGATCCCAGCTGCGAGTAGGTAGTTGCCGGTACTATCCACCTGCATGAAGGTGGGCACCACGTCCTGGGCGACCGCGTTGCCGCTGTTGATCACGCTGATCGAACCGTTGCTGGCAATACCGTAGGCGTAGATGCCGTTGGTCGTCCCGGCGTACAAAAACGTATTCGCGGGTGTTACTGCCAGCGATTGCGCCGCCACGCCATTGTTATAGGGCGAGCTGGTGAGCACGGAAAGCGCGCCAGCAGTCGAGACCCCGAAGCCCGCAATATAAGTATTGTTGCCATTCCCGACATAGATGTAATCGCCGGTGGTGGTGCCCCCGCTGTTGTTTTGCGGAACAAAGAAATCACATCCGGTCAAGGCGAAGAGCAGCAAACAGCACAGGGCCTGTATTCGGCGCATTTAATTCCCTTAGCAAAACATTCTCACCGCACCAGACGAATGGACGCATGCTTCCGCTCAGAACGGCACTATGCGCAGGAGCTCCATTATACTTTCCCGATGCGTTGGTTCCTTTGTGGGGCGGTCTGGATCCTGTTGTTGAGCGTCGCCGCTTCCTCGGGCCAAACGGTCAACCCCCGTGTGTGCGCTCCCTGCATTCATACCGAGATGGCTTTTCTTGCTTCCGACGAGCTGCAGGGCCGGGGAAGCGGCACCCACGATGAACATTTGGCCGCGCTCTATGCCGCTTCCTTGTTGGCCGCCTTTGGCCTGACGCCTGGCGGCGACCATGGCAGCTTCCTGCAAAAGGCTCCTCTGCCGTCCCCTTTGCCACCCGAGGTATTGTCCCGGTTGGCCGGTTTTTCGAATGAGCCGCGAACCGAGACCTGGAATGTGGTGGGAATCCTCCGTGGGTCGGATGCAACGGCAAGTAAAGACGCCATCCTGTTGACTGCGCACCTCGATCATTTAGGCATCGGCCCGAGAAAAAACGGCGACAAGATCTACAACGGCGCCGATGACGATGCTTCTGGAACCACGGCAGTGCTCGAATTCGCGCGGGTTTTTGCCGGCGCCCCCCGGCCGCCGCGCACTTTGATCTTTGTTTTGTTTGGCTCCGAGGAGCTGGGCGGGTATGGGAATCGATACTTCCTCGCTCACCCGCCTATCCCACTGGCCCACATCCTGGCCAATCTTGAATTTGAAATGATCGGCCGCCGCGATCCGGCATTGCCTCGAGACGGCTTATGGCTTACCGGCTTTGCCCGCAGCGACCTGGGGCCGGAGCTGGTGCGCCATGGGGCGGTCCTGGTCGCCGATCCCCACCCGAAGGAAGACTTCTTCCGTCGCTCCGACAACTACAGTCTTGCCCGCCAGGGGGTCATCGCCCAAACCGTCTCCAGCTTCGGATTGCACCCCGACTATCATCAACCAAGCGATGAGCTCAGCCGAATTGACTTTACCCACCTGACGGCTGCCGTTGGATCGATGGTGGCGCCGATTGATTGGCTTGCCCGGTCGACATGGAAGCCGCAGTGGCTTCCCCACGGAAGGCCTTAGCCCTTTGTTTGGCAGTTGCTGCAGATGCCGAGGACGTCGATCGAGAAACGCTCCGCGAGAAATCCCCCGGGTAACATGCCTGGCGTCTGCGGTAGACCAAAGTCGTCATCGATATCGCTGATTGATTTGCAGACCGTACAGACCAGGTGATGGTGAAGGCGGCTGTTGACTTCCACCCGCAGCGAACCGTGGTGCGGGCTTACTTCGCGAAAGATCCCGTTCTTGAAGAACAGGTGAATGTTCTTGTAGACCGTGGCCAGTGAAATTGACGGAATGCGCTTCTTAACCCGCGCGTACACTTCTTCCGGGCTGGGGTGTCCCGGCATGCTCTTCAGGGCTTCAAAGAGTATCTGCCGCTGATACGTCACGGTAATGCCATGCGCCGAGCACAGGTCGCGGAACTCTTGTGTTTCCAGTCGATTCACAATAGTTGTTTAGACGATAACACTTATCGTTCGCTACCCGGAAAGGCCTACTTCCTGTGGAAACGGGGTAAGCGGTTCATGCGATACAGGACACCGACGGAAATTGCGAATTCATTTTGCGATTTGTCGCCGAAACGGGTCACCAGGTAGTCCGGTGAGATGCGCAGCGAGAACTTTGACGATCGGTTCAGGTCGAGAGAACCGCCTGCCGCCATCGCCAGCGCGAAGCCGTTGTTGAATAGCCCCAGCTGCGGACCGGTCACTCCCTGATCGACCGCGGAGTCGAACACCCCGTAGGCGCCTCCCACCAGGCCATGAAAGGTAAGGGCAGCGTGCTCGTTCTTGGGGCCGCGCACGGAGACGCCACCCATGAACTGATGCTCGTATACAAACGGACCATGGATGCCGTAGGGATTGGGCAGAACACCCTGTGTTCCGTAATACCCGCGAACGTTGGCGGTCGCGCCGATACGCCGTTTCAGCCACCTCGTTCCCTGGATATCAAATCCCCCGAGATTCGCCCCGGCGATCAGGTAAGGGCCAGAGTTGAAGTGAGAAGAAGCAAAGCCGGCGTAAATATCGTATTTCTCGCGGTAGTCGAGCGGTTTCAACGTGTCGTTCTGAAGGGAGGGAGCTTCTGGGATCGTTTGCGCCGGCGGAACTACCTGCGCGTCCGCCATTTTGCTGATAGTGAAGAACCCGACACTGATAAGGACGGCCGCGGCCCCCCACGTACGTACAGCAACACCAAATGCCTTCAACCAAACCTCCGCAGAATCGTCCAGTCCTTAAGATACATTGTAGGCTGACCCTATGAGTGCCAAAGCAAAGCTGGAGGAAAGCAACTTTGCCTCGCTCGCCGAGATGATGGGCGCGTATGCCGAGGAGGCCGTGCGCGCGGCATGGAGCGAGCACCGTCTCCGGCTGGATTTTAGTGACTCCTCGGTGCCCACTCTGGAACAGATTCTGGACGGACAAGCGGCCGAGGATCTGAACTTCCAGGCGCGCTTGTGGGGCGGTTACTTTGGTGAAGTCATCCGCCGCCGTTTCGGCGGTGAATGGGAGCTCACTCAGCCTCCCGGAGCGAGCGTGGCCGTGGTGCCGACCGTAGTCGTCAACGGCTCTCGTCTCTATCCCCTCATCAAGGTTTACCGCCGCCTCACCATGGGCGAAGATGAGAGCCTTCCCGCCTTTTACCAGATGATCTGCGAGCGCTTGCAACCGGCGTCGGCAGCGAACTGAGGTCCATCCAAAATGGGGTCGGAAGGCGTACTATAACTGGGCACGTGACGCGTGGACACAGGTACGTGCCTACTGTGCGACAATCAAGAAAGGCACGCCGCTGAAACGGTCGATGCCAGGAGAATTCCATGGGCGAACTACTTACACCTACTCATCTCATCGTTGTTCTGGTGGTCGCACTCTTGATCTTCGGGCCGCGCAAACTTCCTGAACTCGGCAAGGGACTGGGAGAAGGCATGCGAGGCTTCAAAGACGCGATTAAGGGTACGCCGGATCCGGTAAAACAGGATGTTGCCCCAACCAAGCCCGAAGTGACCACGGAAGTGAAGTAAGGGCCCTAACGGGCCTTAGATGGAAACCAGTACCACGGCCCCCAGCGCTAATGCCATTCCCACCGCTTGTGTGGGGGTCGTTCGTTCCTTCAGGAACCAGGCCGCCAGCAAAATCGTGACTACCGGGTAAAGAGACGCCAGCACGGCCGCCACATCGAGACGGCCGTTGCGCGCTGAGAGCATATACAACAAGCTCCCCGTAGCTTCCAGAACACCAGCCCCCGCCGCCACCCACAGAAAATGATTTTTGCTCGCCTGCCGCCACCATTCCGCGGCTTGTCCCTGGCTGCGCCACTGCACCCAAAGCAAGATGCTCACGGCCAGCGTTGAGCTCGCCATCCGCGAGTAGATAAGCTGCCATACCGCGCTGCGCGCACTCGCAATTTGCAGCACCACCAGGAAAATGCCGAAGGCCAGACCCGCTACACTCGCCAACCCCAGGGCAAGCGGGCGTGTTTTGCCCGTGGGGGCGTAGGCAATGAGCGTGATGGCTGCCGCAGCCAACACGAAACCGGCAATCTGGGTGTGCTTGGGCCAGCCTTGGGTGACAAAGGAAAATACGACTGGGACCAGGGCGGTGAGCAGTCCGGTCAGCGCCGTGGTCAGGCCCATCTCGCCCAGTGAAAGTGCCTGATAGTAGAGCAGCAGCGCTACCCCACCGCAGCTTCCAGCAGTCAGGCCCATCAGAGCGTAGTGCAGTCCGGGCATTGGGGAATGGTGCGCCAAGGCAAGCAGGAGGAGCAAAACCAGGCTGAGACTGTGGGCTACGCCCACCACCAACACTACATGGGCTCTGCGCGTGGCAAGGCCGCCAAAGAAGTCGCTGGCGCCCCAGAAAGCAGAGGCCGCCAACCCCAGGCCAACGAACGTAAGGCCCTGGGAGAGCGCCGGCGCAAACGTCATCGTGACAGGTTGGTAGCCGTCGGGTAATACCCGTCCTTCGCTTTGACTTCCATGTTTGGCCGCAGCACCTTTACCTCAATCTTCCGATACTTGGAATCCAGTACCGGGATGTGGCTGTTGTAGCCCAGCGTGTACTGGGTGCGAGCCAAAGCCGCGATGTCGCCAAAGCTGCGTTGCATGCCGTTTTCCGAGAACTCCGAGTAGAGGATTCCGCCCGTGGCGTCGGTGTACTTGGGCAGGATGTTATCCGGCGAGAGCGGCAGCAGCGGGATCTTGATCTTGTCCAAATAGCCCAAGCCCCAGGTGGCGGAGTCGCCGACCAGGGTTCCGTAAACCGCAATCTGGTTACCCTGCAGAAACCTGACGACTTCATGGAAGTTGGCTTTACTGCGCGATTCTTTTCCGTCGCTGATCACGTAAATGATCCGGCGGTTCCCCTTTGGCCGGGTCTGGAGAGACTTGCCGGCAGCCAGGATGGCATCGTTCAGGGTATGAATCTCCTTGGGTACGACGCCGAACCCGGAATTACCCCTCTGAGCATCGAGATTCGGATCGACGGACAACCCGTTGAGTCTGGGTCCGCCGTAGAAAGGCCCGCTGCTGATCGGAGGACCCTCGTATTCGCCTGGCTTCTTGGAGGCTTCCAGCACTGCCGGCAAGCGGGCACCGAGCGCCGCGGTAAAGTCGGTACGATTGTTCACCCCGTCAGCATAGGTGAAAACGGAGACCTCGTCGGAGGCGGTAAAGGCGCCCTGCAGCGCGGCCAGGCTGTCGTTCACCTTCTTCATGGTGTCGCGCGGCAGACTTTGATCGATCACCAGCGCGACAGATAATGCCACCGGATCGGCGCTAAACACGAGAATGCGCTGCCGCGCATTGTTTTCGTAAATCTGAAAATCGCGCCAGGTGAGACCAGCGACCTGTTGGTGTTTCTTGTCCAGGACGGTTACGGGTACGGTCACCGCGTTCACTCGGGTGATGAAGGTGGTGATGGCTTTCTCAGTTTGTCCAGGTGCAGGGATTTCCGGAGGTGTCTCCTGAGGTGTCTGGTCCAGAATCTGGTTTTGGTTGTCCGTGGCGGAGGGCACCTGAGTGGTGTTTGTCCCAGCATCCGGAGTCTGCCCCTGGGCTGCTTCGCCGGGCGTGACGCCGGAAGTGAGCTTGCCCAGACTATCGGGAGCTTGTGGTACCGGCGCATCCGGCACGCTCTGCTGCTGTTGGCCAGCAATGAGGCATGGAAACAACAAAACAACGGCCAGGAAACCCTGCCTCACCAAACGACCCCCAGGCGGACTCAACCGCACTCAGCGTGACTTACTATAAAGCTGTCACTAACCATAAGATTATCAGACGCGCATCCGGCGTTGTAAGCTTCGGCCCTGTAGCCCCGTCCAACTTCCGAGGTATCGTTCGTGATGAGTCTCCGTCTAACCTGCATGAAATTTTGTCGTCCCCGTGCGGCCCTGCTTTGCGCCTTACTGAGCTTTCTTCCGCTAGGTTTTTTGACGAGCCGAACCTTCGCTCAGGTAGCGCCGTCCCCGGATGCTCCTCCTCAAGGGCCTGCGGGCGATCCCAACCAGGATGACCAGACGCAGCCGCTCGAGACTTTGAAGGTCAACGTCAACCTGGTGAGTTTGTACTTCACCGTCCACGATAAGCATGGCGCCCTGATTCCCCACCTCACCAAGGACGACTTCACCGTCCTCGAAGACAAGGCGCCGCAAAAGATCAAGAATTTTACCGCTGAGACGGATCAGCCGCTTACCCTTGGCATTCTGCTCGATACCAGTGGCAGCCAACAGAACGTTCTGCCGCTGGAGCAAGAGGCGGGAGCTGCCTTCCTCAGCCGCGTGCTGCGATCCAAAGATGAAGCATTCCTTATCGGCTTCGATATCAATGTTGACCTGCTCTCCGACTACACCAGCAATGCTCACGCATTGGCGCGCGCCATGGACAAAGCGCAGATCAATGTCGGCACCGGCGGCGCGGTCAACAACGCCAGCCCGCGGGGCACGCTGCTCTACGACGCTGTATACCTGGCCACCCATGACAAGCTGCAACAGGAGACCGGCCGGAAAGCGATCATCATCCTTTCCGATGGCGAAGACCAGGGCAGCATGGAGAAGTTGCAGGGCGCCATTGAAGCTGCCCAGAAGGCGAATACGATTGTCTATGTGCTGTTGTGCGCCGACCGCGGTTTCTACGGCCGGGGGACGTACACCATGGGATATAGCGGCGACCAGGCCATGCGCAAGATGGCGGAGGAAACCGGCGGGCGGGTCATCGACGTCGGCAACAATGGCAAGAAGATGGAAGGCGCCTTCGCCCAGATCGAAGAAGAGTTACGCACCCAGTACGTCGCCAGCTACACTCCCACCAACGCCAAACTGGATAGCAGCTATCGCAAAATCGACATTGAGTGCAAAGGCGACGGCCTGAAGGTGCAATCGCGAAAGGGATACTATGCCATCGCTCCAGCAGACTGATCTTCGCTACCCTATCGGCCATGCGTTGCGGGCAGATTCGTTTACCGCAGCTGAGCGTCACGCCGCGATTCAGAGCATACGCCGTCTGCCGCAGGAGCTGGGATCCGCCGTGGCGGGTTGGTCTGACGAACGCCTGGACACACCGTACCGTCCGGGAGGATGGACGGTACGCCAACTGGTGCACCATGTCGCCGATAGCCACATGAATGCCTACATCCGCGTGCGCCTCGCCCTGACTGAAGATTTCCCGACGATCGTTCCTTACCAGGAGGCCCTTTGGGCGGATCTTGCCGACGCTCGCACGGCGCCGGTCGTGGTGTCTCTGGAGTTGCTGCAGGGCCTGCACATCCGGTGGGTGCAATTGTGGGCATCGCTCGATGAGGCGCAGTGGAATCGAGGCTATCTGCATCCCGAGAATGGCCGCCAGACGCTGGAACAGGCGCTGATGGTGTACGACTGGCATGGGCGCCACCATGTCGCGCATGTTACGGGCCTGGCGGCACGCATGGGCTGGTAGCTTGCCTGCGCAAGATGTTTCGCCCGCCGAGCTCGCGCGTTCGCTGGAGCAGTTTTTCGCGGAACATCCACGCGCGGCACTGATCGAAGACGGCCGCATCCTCTTCGAGATGGCGGTATCGCATTACTCCCTCTCGGCTGAGCATGGCCGTTGTGTTCTCCACCTTTGGTCAGAAGAGCGAAACCTGGTGCGCACCGTGGTTGCCCTGGAGGCGCGGAAAGAGAGGCTGCGCATCCGAGTGCGCCGGATAGGGGCGTCGCGGCCCGAATTCCTGGAAGTGATCAAGGACCGCGACCAGAGAACGCCCGCGACTCGCGCCGTGAGCCGTAATAGGTATCTGCATCTGTTGCAGCGAGTTTCAGTCCGCTACTTTCACGAGTACAAAATGGAAAGTCTGCGTTCGGCCATGGATCTGGAGCACAGCTTCGGACCGGCCTATGCGCGCGGGATGCTGGTGCGCGGCCAGGAGTGCTGGGCGCTGATCGGGGTGAATCCTGACGAGATCCAGGCGACCATCGATGGAGTGCTCACGCTGGGCGTTCTTTGGCTTGCTTATTGCCGCGCCCACGCTGGTAAACGTGTCTGCCAGGGACTGAAAGTTCTGCTGCCGGAAGGATGCGGGGATACCACGCGGGCGCGCATGGCTTGGCTCAACCGCGATCTGGCGCATTGGGAGCTCTACGAATTGAGCCATAACGAAGACCTGGTTCGGATCGACACCGCCGATCAGGGCAACTTAAAGATGCGGCTCGTGCATGCGTTTAACGCCGATGCTGCGGTGGAACGAGCTCGGCCTGGTCTGGATCAGGTGATGCGTTTGTTACCGCCTGGCATGCAAAGCCGGGTAAGCGTCGTTGCTCGCAGTGCCAACGAAGTCGCGCTCTCGCTGTATGGGTTGGACTTTGCGCGCGTGGTGCAGGGTTATGTTGCCGGTTCCTTCGTGCGGGAAGCGAGCGTCACCTTTGGAGCCGGGCCGAATGAAACTCCGCTGCAGCCGGAGACGGAAGTTATTTTTCGCGAGTTGATGCAGCGTTTACTGGAGAGCCGATTCCCTGAAGGGAGTACCCGAAACCCGCTCTTTCGTTTGCGCCCGGAGGCGTGGCTGCAGACGACGCTGGCCAACGACCTTGTCCAGTTAGATGACAGCCTGGGTGAGCATCCCATCTACCACCAGGTGCCGGCGTTTGCCGCGGCCGATCGCGCCATGCTCGACCTGCTCACAGCGACGCGCGGCGGCCGGCTGGCAATCCTCGAATTGAAGGCGAACGAGGACCTGCATTTTCCTCTGCAGGGGTTGGACTACTGGATTCGTGTGCATTCGCTACAGCAGCAGGGAGAATTGGAAAAGAACGGCTATTTTCCTGGGGTACGGTTGCAACTGCAATCGCCGCTATTATATTTCGTCGTCCCCACCTTGTGGGTACATCCGTCCATGGACACGGTGCTGCAACATCTTTCCCCAGCCATTCCCTGGACGCTAATTGCCTTGAATGAGGGATGGCGTGTCGAGCGGAAAGTCGTCTACCGCAAACGCGGCGGACAGGTCTAGCTTCCCTGCCGACTTGGGTGGCCCATTCAGCCTTCTGTTGGCTTGAGTGCGGTTTTTGGCACCATGGTTTACGGATAAGCTCGAAATCCCTACCTGAGCGCCATAGGCGGGACCCACTCAAGCCAACAAAAGGCTTGCATGGGCCACCCATCATTTGAGAGGCCGCGACACTAACCGGCCACGAGCACCGGGGCGGAGAAAAAGGCATCCACTGCCTGCAACACAGCTTCGCCGCTTTTCGCCTCATAGATGCTCTTGCGGAGGATAGCTCCGCCGGGCACACCGTGCGTAAACCACGACGCAAACTGCTTCATCCTGCCGCTGATCGCAGCCGGTTCATCTTCCTCCATCAGCATGAGGAAGTAGTCGCGAATCATGTGGTAGCGGTCCATCGGAGTCGGCTGGTCATAGCTGCCAAAAGCCGTGTACTGCGCAATCTGGCGAAAGATCCAGGGATTCGCCGGCGCCGCGCGGCCAACCATCACCGCATCGCATCCCGTTTCCGCCACCATGGTGCAGGCATCTTCCGGAGACCGGATATCTCCGTTTCCAATGACAGGAATATTCACCGCATCCTTGACCGCGGCGATGTACTCCCAACGCGCCTGGCCGGAATATCCCTGCTCCCGTGTACGAGCGTGCAGCGCCACAGCATTCAGCCCAGACTCCTGGGCCAACCGGGCTAACTCTACACAAACGATGTGCTGGTCACTCCATCCCATGCGGAACTTCACCGTAAAGGGAATCCGCACCGCCGCCCGCACCCGGTCAAAAATAACCGCGATGTGGGGCAAATCGCGCAACAACCCGCTGCCGCCATTGCAGCTCACCACCCGCTTCGCCGGGCACCCGAGATTCAGATCGACCATGTCGAAGCCGGCATCCTCGACGATCCTGGCCGCCTCTGCCAACGTCACCGGATCGGAGCCAAACAACTGCGCCGAAATCGGATGCTCATCTTCGTCGTAGGAAAGATACCGTTTGCGCTTCGATTCCCGCATCCGCGACAGCCCATCCGCGGAGGTGAATTCGGTCATGATTAATCCGCAACCCGACTGCTGGTTGCTAATGGGTGTATCCACCAGGCGCGGACCATCTGCTCCGCTGAACACGCTCGCATTGCGGATAAACCGCCGAAATACCGTGTCCGTGACCCCCGCCATGGGGGCCAGCACGGTCGCTGGAGCGACCCTGACCCCGCCGATGACCACCGAGGCAGGAACCCGTGCCGAAGCCGGCATGGTGTTTTCCCGCGGGTTATCCCAGTTCTTCTTCATTGAGACTTTTTTCATGGACGACAAAGGCCTCCGCGAACGGAGGCCTTCGCGCGAAAACTACCGAGTTTACTTCGCAGCCGCCGCTGCCTTGCCGGTGTCGGACTTGGCATACTTGCGACGGAAACGCTCGACACGGCCGGCCGTATCTACCAGCTTCTGCTTGCCGGTGAAGAACGGGTGGCAGGCAGAGCAGATTTCCACGTGGATATCGCCTTTATGGGTCGAACGCGTTTCAAAGGCAGTACCGCATGCGCACTGCACACGAATTGCCTTGTAATTTGGATGAATTCCCTCTTTTGGCATCTGGAAGACCTTTCGAAACTCTATTTTAGGCTATTTTTGCTTTCTTTGCACACTTCGCCTCGCTGGCGGGGGCGGCCGGCTTGCGTTATTTTTGGGCATACCCCAATGAGCGATCTCGGTAGTGAACTTTGTCCCCTGTGTAATGATTCCGGCCTGCGTTTAACGATTCAACCTGATGGCGAACGCTATGCCCAGCCGTGTGATTGCCGGCTGCAGCGCCAGGCTGAGCGCCTTCTCAAGCGAGCCGCCATCCCCAGGCGATACGAGCATTGCACTCTGGATACTTTTGAGCCGGGATACGGCCAGGCCGATCAATCACTGCGCGCAGCCCATATGATGGCGCGCAATTTTGTCAGCGGGTACCCGGTCAGTACTGAAGGACGCGGTTTGCTGCTGATCGGCGACGTGGGCATCGGCAAGACTCATCTCGCCGTCGCCATCGTGCAGGCTTTGATCGTAGAAAAGGGCGTTCGCGGCCTCTTCTGCGACTACCGCGAACTTCTCAAACGCATCCAGGAGTCCTACAACCCGATGGTCGCGACCACCGAACTGCAGATCCTGGCCCCGGTGTTTGAAGCCGAAGTGCTCATTCTGGACGAGTTGGGAGCGCAGAAGCCCACCGACTGGGTTTGGGATACGGTGGCGCTCATTCTCAACACCCGTTACAACGACAAACGAACCACCCTGATCACCACCAACTATCCCAATGGGCCCACGGCCTTGGCACGCGCTGACAAGCTGAACCGGGAGGAGACTCTCGGGGACCGGATTGGCGAGCGCATGCGCTCGCGCCTGGCGGAAATGTGTGTCGAGGTCGAGATGCGAGGCAAGGATTTCCGCCAGACGGTCAAGAAGGCACGCTTCGGTTAGGCCGCAGGTACAATCTCGGTGATGCCGGAACAGGATCCCAACCCCGAGCCAGGCTTTCTGAGTGGGCAAACCACACGCGAAAAAACCTCCTGGGTTCCCTGGATCGTCGCCGCCGCGGTGATCGTGATGGGTATTGGCGTGTGGATTCTGACCGGTGGTCACAGCGTCCCGCAGAATCAGACGACTGGCACCGGGATGGCGCCCGCGGATCCGTATGCCGCCAGCCTGTCCATCGGCGGCCTGCAAATGAGTGAGGCCACGAGCTTCTCCGGCAGTAAGGTGACTTATATCGATGGCCAGATCACTAACAACAGCAGTCAAACCCTAACGGCGATCACCGTACAGGTAGGTTTCAAAAGTGATCTTGGGCAGTACGCACAGCGGATATCGGTGCCGCTAAATTTGATCCGCACCCGCGAACCGTATGTGGATACCCAACCTGTTTCGGCGGCTCCGCTCCAGGCCGGTCAGCAGCGGGACTTCCGTTTGATCTTTGACACGGTGCCCCCGGATTGGAATATGCAGTTCCCGGAAATCCGTGTGATCAGCGTCCGCATCAAATGAGTTATGGTACGCGGGTAATGGCGTTTGGCCGACAACGAGCATTTTTTTCGCACCGTCGAGATAAATGTGCACGTAATGCGCATCCGGCAAGGCTGTGGAAAAACACCCTCCTTGGCTTATTAACTTGATTGTTATGAAGGAGATGAAAGGTATGTTCCGTTCTGAAGCCAGTTTGGCAAGCAAGTTGCTCTTAGGAAGCGCAGTTAGAACAACGAATTGTGTCTTCACGGATACAGGGACAAGCGTGATTAAGAATTTAGCAACCCCGGGGTCGATTGCAGCGATTTTACTGGCAGCCAGTTTGGCCGCTCCGGTATGGGCGCAAAGCAGTCCTGCAGCGAGTGGCGCCCCGCAGACCAGCGCCAACACTGCCGTAACCGGTACCTCGAGCACCTCCCCTAGTTCGAGTGACAATTCTAGCTACGCGACGGGAGCTCCGCTTCCCGCGAAGACGAACGAAGGCTTCTGGGGCAAGATGAACCCCCTTGCACGCAAGAAGTGGGTCAATCGTCAGGTGGCGCCGGTAAAAGACCGGTTGAACGAGCTCGACCAGCTCACTGCCAAAAACGCCAATGACATCAAGGATGTCGACAGCCGAGCTCAGGCAGGCATTCACCAGGCACAGACGACCGCTGATGCGGCTAACTCTCAAGCGCAGCAGGCCTCTACGCAAGCCACCCAAGCCCAGCAGATGGCCCAGCAGGCGAATACGCAGACGAGTCAGCTGAATTCCACGGTTACAAATTTAGATCAGTACCAGCAAATTGCTGATACCGAGCTCCACTTCCGTTCGACGCAGGTTGCGCTGAACGAGAAGGCAAAAGAAGCTCTGGATCAGGTAGCAACGCAGTTGCAGGGCCAGAAAGGCTACATCGTCGAGGTGCAGGGATACTCGCACGCGCGTGGCCAGGCTGGCATCCAGAAATCTCAGGATATGGCGGACGCAGTGGTTCGTTACCTGGTAGTCGACCATAAAATTCCGGTCTACAGAATTTATCGCCTTGCGATGGGCAATGCCCCCCGCGAGGAGACAACAGAATCGAGCAACAGCGGCACGGTTGTCCACGTGACGTTGATGCACAACAGTCTTGCGGCTTTGAACTCTCCAAGTGCGAGTTCACCAATAGGCGCGACGCAGCAAGCGAACCCGCAGCCCTCCCCCCGGGACGCTGCGTCGCACCCACAAAACTAAAAAGCCGCTAACCACCTCTCACACAACGAGAGAACCAAGGCAGATTGGCCCCTCACCCGAGGGGCCCTTTTTTTGCCCGGTGTAAAGTCGAATTCCATCTAAGTCGGGTTTGGGTTTTAGGGCGAGGCGAACGCTGGGCTGTTCCTACGGGGTCTGACTGCTGGCAGCGTGGATCGCAAGAAGGCGTTCCAGCAGCGGTTTCAGATCCTTCAGGTTGAGCGCATTGGCCCCATCGGACTTTGCAGTCGCGGGGTCATTATGGACCTCCAGGAAGAGCCCATCAATCCCCGCCGCCACTGCTGCGCGAGCCAACACCGGAATAAACTCCGGTTGCCCCCCGGATTGCCCGCCCGCAGACGAAGGCGTCTGCACGGAATGGGTTCCATCGAACACCACCGGCGCCATCTTGCGCATCACCGGCAGGGACCGCATATCCACGACCAGGTTGTTGTAGCCGAAACTGAATCCACGCTCGGTGAGGAACACGCGAGGATTCCCCGCTCCCGTCACCTTCTGCACCGCGTGACCCATATCCCAGGGTGCGACGAACTGACCCTTCTTAATATTGACGGCGCGGCCGGTCCGCGCAGCCGCAACCAGCAGGTCTGTCTGGCGGCACAAAAAAGCGGGGATTTGCAGTACGTCCACCGCTTCGGCGACGCGCTCGCAATCTGCCGCCTGGTGCACGTCGGTGAGCACCGGCAAGCCGGTTGACTCCGCGATCCCCCGCAGAATCTTGGCCCCCTGTTCCAGTCCCGGCCCGCGGAAGCCAGCGGCGGAAGTCCGGTTGGCCTTGTCATAGGAAGCTTTGAAGATGTAGGGAATCCCTAGGTCGCCGGTGATCCTCTGAATTGCATCCGCCATGAAGCGCGCATGTTCTTCGCTCTCGATCACGCACGGGCCCGCGATCAGGAACAACGCCGGTGATCCGACCCGGACGGCACCAACCTCAAAGTCGTTCATCGCGACGCTTGCGTGAGGCTTTCCTGCTTGACCGCGTGCGAATGCGTCCGGTTCTCGTAGGAGGCCCCAATGAACGCCCGGAAAAGAGGATGTGGCTCGAGCGGTTTGGACTTGAACTCAGGGTGGAACTGGCAACCCAGGAAGAACGGGTGGTCCGGAATCTCGACTATTTCTACGTAGGTCGCGTCGGGCGTCGTGCCGGTGATGCGCAAGCCGGCTCCGGTCAGTAGCGCCTCGTACTCACGGTTGAATTCGTAGCGATGGCGGTGGCGTTCGCTGATCTGGGTCGCAGCATAGGATCGGCCGGCGATGGAATCTTCGGTCAATACGCAGGGCCACGCACCGAGCCGCATGGTTCCACCCATCTCTTCGACTCCGGTCAGTTCCCGTAGTTTGAAGATGATGCGGTGAGGAGTGGCGGGATCGAATTCGCTCGAGCTCGCTCCAGCCAGCCCGCATACGTTGCGCGCAAACTCAATGCACGCGGTTTGCATCCCCAGGCAAATGCCAAAGTAGGGAACCTTATTTTCGCGGGCGTAGCGAATGGCGTTGAGCATGCCTTCGATGCCGCGCTTACCAAAACCACCGGGTACCAGGATGCCGTCAAAGCCGGCCAGCTGCTCCTCATACTGCCGGTCTCCAGCATGCTTGCTCTCCAGCCCCTCGGCCTCGATCCAGGTGACCCGAAGCTTCAGGTCGTAGGCGAGCGCGCCGTGTACCAGCGCTTCTTTCAGAGATTTGTAACTGTCTTCGTATTCGACATACTTGCCCACGATGCCGATTGAAACCTCGTCACGCGGGTTGTAGCAGCGGTCGACCAGCGCCTTCCATCGTTCCAGGTTCGGTTCCTGCGCTTCGATGTGTAGGTACTTCAACGCCAGCTTGTCGACCCCTTCCTGGGCAAAGGTCAAGGGCACCTCATAGATGGAAGCGACGTCCTTGGCGGCGATCACGGCGCGTTCTTCCAGGTTGCAGAACAGGGCAATCTTGCTCTTGATCTCGTGCGAAAGGAAGCGATCTGTGCGGCATAGCAGAATATCCGGCTGGATCCCGATGGAGAGCAATTCCTTAACCGAGTGCTGCGTGGGCTTTGTCTTCAGTTCCTGTGCGGCGCCAATCCACGGCACCAGGGTGACGTGCACGAAGACGGTATTTTCCCGCCCATACTCCTGCCGCATCTGGCGAATCGCTTCCAGAAAGGGCAGCGACTCGATATCGCCCACCGTGCCACCGATTTCCACGATGGTCACATCGGTGTCGGTCGCCACTTTGCGCATGGCGTTCTTGATTTCATTGGTCACGTGGGGAATGACCTGCACCGTTTTGCCCAGGTAATCACCCCGCCGTTCCTTGGTGATGATCTGCTCGTAGATTCGGCCGGTGGTGAGATTGTTGTCCCGGCTCAGACGAGCGTGGGTGAAACGCTCATAGTGGCCCAGATCAAGATCGGTTTCCGCGCCGTCGTCGGTGACGAACACTTCGCCATGCTGGAACGGAGAAAGCGTACCTGGGTCGACGTTGAGATACGGGTCGAACTTCATCAGGTTGACGCGTAGGCCGCGGGTCTCGAGCAGACAGCCAATGGAGGCTGCCGCCAGGCCCTTGCCGAGGCTGGACACAACTCCGCCCGTCACAAAGATGTACTTTGCTGACATTGCTTCTTCACCTTTTTACTGTGGGTAGGATTGGCGCACCGGGTGGGCACGTACAAGTATCGCAGGAAGTGAATACGAAGGGAAGAGTCGTTCGTCTAAAGTAGTCACACGGTTATGTTGCGCCTTTTGCTACTCCTCGTGCTGCTCTTGCCGTCCTGCCTTCCGAGTCTGGCGCAGGTCCCCGCCAATCAGCGTCTTATTTTGAAGGACGGCTCCTTCCAGGTGGTCACCAAATATCAAAAGGCTGGGGACCGGGTGCGCTACTTCAGCGCCGAGCGCGGACAATGGGAAGAACTGCCCCTCGCGCTCGTGGACTGGACGGCGACAGAGAAGTGGGCCAAAGATCACGCTCCGGGAGCCAGGCCGGCGCCCGAAGCAGCGCCGCAGGCAGAACCACAGGCCGGCGCGCCTGCCAATCCTGAAGCTGCCGAGATTGATAAGGAAGAGCAGGCAGAACGGGCGCGCACGCCCGATGTGGCCCCCGGCCTCCGCCTTCCCGACGAAGATGGAGTATGGGCTCTGGACACCTTTCATGACCAGCCGGAGCTGGTGGCCGTAGTGCAGAACACCGGCAACGTCGGCGGAGAGAAGGGCCACCGCGTATTGAAGGCCGCCCTCAACCCGCTGGGAGGCGTGCAGCAGAATGTTCAGATCCCGGGGGCGGTATCAAAAGTAAAGCTGCATGTGAATGACCCGGCTTTTTACGTGAGCCTATCTAATCCCGACGACACCGAGGCTGCGTCCTCCGCGGTGACGGTCGACACCCGCGGGGCTGGATCGATGAAGGATAAGGACACAAGTTCGCCGACCAGCCAATACGCGATTCTGCGCGTGCGCAGCAACTATAAGAAGGATTACCGGGTGGTGAGCGGCGTAAAGGTGAGTATCGGTGGCAAGGTTTCGCAGACCGAAGACGTGATGCCGACCACCGCACAGGTTATGCCCGGCAAGCACTGGCTCAAATTGGTTCCGGCGCAACCGCTCACCATTGGCGATTATGCACTGATTGAAGTGTTGGGACCGGGCGAAGTCAACCTCTCCGTCTGGGACTTTCGCATCGACCCTCAGGGACCCGACAACAAGAACGCGATTATGCCCCTCCAGCGCTAGTTAATCCGCAAGTTACCGCTTGCCTGTTGTCCTGTGCTATTCTTAACCTGCGCTTAATTGTTTGGTTGTCAGCCTTTTTGTCGTCACCAACCGGGCTGCCTGCAGTAGACCTCTTCCTTTCGCCCATTGCGTAGAGCAAGCCGGTCGCATATCGCCCAAGCCCTTCAGCGCAGTCGCCGCTTACGTTTTTTGGCGATAGCAGGAAGCATCGCTTCCCTGGCATGGTGCGGTAACAAATGTCAGATCGAGTTTTTTGAGCTTGCAGGCCAAGCCGACGGTGATCTTCGTGTCGGTGCACAGGAGCCATTCAAGCTATTCATGGATCGCCCGGCGGACGAAGCCGCGAGGCGCTGAACAGCGAGATATAAGGAATTTAATTTTGAACGAATTTTCTGCATTACCTATTTCGGCCGCGCTCAAGCAGCGCCTGGCCAAGAACAATTTTGTCACCATGACCCCGGTCCAGGTGGGAGCCATTCCCCCGGCGCTGGAAGGCAAGGATGTCCTTGCCACCGCGCAGACGGGTACCGGTAAGACCCTCAGCTTTCTGATTCCGATCGTGGAGCAACTCAGCAAATCGCAAGCCAAGGCGGCCAATGCGCTGATCCTGTTGCCTACCCGTGAGCTTGCGATGCAGGTGCAGCAAGCCTGCGCGCAACTGGCAGGATTGCCGACGGCTCTGGTAGTGGGTGGCATGGCGGAAGGGCCGCAGTTGGATCACATCCGCCGTGGCGCGCGCCTGATCGTTGCCACCCCCGGACGCCTGGAAGACTTTATCGGTCGCAAACTGGTCAAGCTCAACCAGATTGAAATCCTGGTGCTGGACGAAGTGGATCGCATGCTCGACATGGGCTTCAAGCCGGCGATTCGCCGCATTGTCTCGTCCATTCCCGCGGTGCATCAGACGCTTTGCTACTCTGCGACCCTCGAAGGTGCGGTGCGCGAAGTGGCGGGTGACTACCTCAAGCACCCGGTAAGGATCGAAATCGGTTCGGTGTTGAAGCCGGCAGAGAACGTGAAGTTGCAGACGTTCGAAGTGGCCAATGACCGCAAGCTTCCTCTGTTGGAGCACTTGCTCCGCTCAGAAGATGGCAGCTTTCTGGTCTTTGTCCGTACCAAGCATGGCGCCGAGCGAGTCGCGAAAAAGTTGTCGCACGCGGGTTGGAAGGCGACCAGCATCCATGGCGATCGCAGCCAGTCGCAGCGCAATGCTGCTCTGCGCAGCTTTGCCCAGGGTGGTCACCGCGTTCTGGTGGCGACTGATGTGGCGGCCCGCGGCCTCGATGTGGATCACGTGGCCCACGTGGTGAACTACGACATGCCTAAGGTTGCGGAGGACTTTGTCCATCGCGTAGGCCGCACCGGCCGCGCTTCGCGCAGCGGTGTTGCGTCTACCTTTGCTTCTCCCGAGGAGAAGGGCGATCTACGCAAAATCGAACGCGCGTTGCGCATCAATATGCAGCGCTTTCGGGTGAAGGAAGCCCTGCCGCAAGCCGTCTAACGCGTGAACCGGCCTAAAAAAACCGCAGACCTTCACAAGGTCTGCGGTTTCTTCTTTGGGGGAGACTACTTGCTGGGTTGGGTGGCGATGATCTTGGCGCGGATCTTGGCATAGGTGGCCGCGGGAAGAATCTTTTTGTTCACCAGGTCTGTCTTCGTCTTGTAAGGCCGGCCGGCAATGATTTTGTCTGAGTAAACGTCGCCGATCCCAGGCAATGCGCTCAAATCTGCTTTGCTTGCCGAATTGATGTCGACCAGCGCCGTGGTTGCCGCCGGCGTGGTCGGCGCCATCATTGCGTGAGCACCGGGTAGCGCTGCTGCCCCACCTGCCAGCAAGCCGCACGCCAGTAAAATCGCCAAAGTCTTTTGTCTTAGCATCGATATCTCTCCTCCGTGAGCGCCATGCTACACCAGAGCAATAGGGACGGTCACATGATCTGTGACGGCGGGATTGCCTTACGTCGATCGAGTTCCCCACGCACCATATTCAATCCATAAATACAGGCTTCGAACGAACCCGAGAGCCGACCGAAAAACGGCGCCTCTTTCGCGTACTCAAAAAGATCGAATTGAGACACGATGTAGTAGCTCTCTTTGCCCGCCTGGATCATCTCGAAAAAACTTTCCCGTTGTCCGTTTCCCCAACGCGCCGTTGACTCGGGATACATACCCGCAAGAAAGAGGGTGTAGTCCCCGATATGCTTGCGCCGTTCCCGTTCCTCGCCAAAGGAAGACGCGGTCCCGTGAACGGGGTCGGAGGCAAGCAGCATCTCGCCTACCTCGCGCACAGGATTTCCTGCAGCATCGCGAATGCGATAGATATTTTCAACCCGGCAAAATTCGGTGAGCAGATCTGCGACGTAGCTGGAAATCTCTGCGTCGCGTAAACCAAGGCGTGTGTCGTAGCACTCAGACACCACTTCGTGAAACAGCTGGCGTAAGGAATTCTCTAGCGGGATCAAAGTACACCTCCAGTGAAGGTTGCGTTTGTTCCTTGCTGCTTACGTATGACACGAAGACTAAGCGATTTGTTGCAGATTACAAACAGATGAATGCGGTGTTACAGCAAATTCTTGGCACTCCCGGCGAGGAACTGCGAAGAAGAACCATCCACGGCAACCCCCATCGGTGTTACCTCCGGATTGTTTGCGTAGCGGAGTCTTACGATAAACCCACAGGAGCTGCAAATAGAGATCAACGACAAAGCGCGAAACATCCCATCCCTGGACGGCTTGCGAGCGATCTCGATTGTGCTGGTGATCATTGCCCATTCCAGCGTTCACTTCCGCCGCTGGATCAAGTTTCCCCTGGGAACGTACCTGCTGTTCGCTCATCTCGGCGTCTCATTCTTCTTCGTCATCAGCGGTTTTTTGATCACAGGCCTGCTGTTGAAGGAGTGGGACAAGACTGGAACCATCGGACTCAAACGTTTTTACCTGCGCCGCGCCTTCAGAATCTTTCCACCTTTTTACGTCTACCTGGTCATCATGGTGGGCCTGGTGCTCGCAGGTGTATTGCAGGTGCCGTTGCGTGGTTTCTTTGTCGCAGCCATCTACGGCACCGACTACTATGTCGGTCCGGGATCAGGCTCCGCGGCGTTGCAGCACACCTGGTCACTGAGTGTAGAGGAGCAGTTCTACCTGCTATGGCCCGCGGCGCTGCTTTTGCTGGGTAAACGTAAGTCCACCTGGGCCGCCGCCCTGCTCATCCTCCTTTCCCCGTTGATCCGCGTGGTTACTTATTTCGTGCTTCTGCCACAGCATCGGGCGATGGTCGATCGCATGTTCCATTCCAGCATCGACACCATCATGCTTGGCTGCCTGCTGGCGTTGGTGTGGGACACCGCCCGCTTTCGCCGTGTGCTTCCTCGTCTGAGTAGTTCGTGGTCGATGGCGGCCTCATTGCTTTTTCTGTTTGTGCTGGATCCTCTTTTGGAGACGCACTTCTACGGCCGCTACAGTTTGTTAGTTGGAATGACACTCGAAGGCGTGTGCATCACGGTCTTTACCCTCGGTGTGGTGAGCCGGCCGGCTACGCTACCCGGGAAGTTTCTCAACACGCCGGTGCTGCGCCACATTGGCGTCATTTCTTACAGCCTCTACATTTGGCAGAGCATTCTGACCACCGGAAACACGCCTTACTTTCCGCTCAACCTGGTCGCGGTGCTGGCGTGTGCGGAGTTATCGTACTGGGCCGTCGAACGGCCTTCTCTGCGGCTGCGTGACCGCTTGAATCCGGCCTCAGGCGAACATAAGCCTTCACTATGCAGGCTGGATTCGCGCCCTTATGATGCAGTTTGACCAGAGAGGTCCATGAAGTTTCCCAAACCAGATCTGCATTGGCTGGTCCTTTCTGTCGCCGCCTTGATATTCGTATCGGTTGGGGCAGCCAGGGTATTCCAGGCCTCGAACGACTTCGTTCCCGTCTACACTGGAGCGCGCTGCCTGCTGCATGGCTGCAATCCTTATGACACTGGCCAGTTGGAAAAGCAGTTCTTCCAGGGTGGTGGCCGCCCGGAGGAGCTCCCCTCGTGGGAGATCGACGTTCCTGTCTATCCACCCTCGACATTCCTGGCGCTGTCGCCGCTGGCGCTCTTGCGCTTTCCCCTGGCGCGGCTGTCGTGGTTCCTGCTCAACAGCGTTCTGTTTGTAGGTGCGGCTGCTCTCATCGTCTCGTTGTCTCCCGCCACCCACCGCTGGGTGGCGACCATCCTGGGAGCCGTCTTTCTGTTGAGCAGCAGCATTCTGCTGGTATTGGGGCAGCCCGCAATTTTTGCGATCTCGCTGGTGGTGATCGGTAGTTGCCTGTTACTGCGTGGACGCGCACGAGGATGGGCAACAGTAGCGCTTCTGCTGAGCCTGGCAGTCAAGCCGCAGATTGGCGGGTTCATCGTGCTGTACTTTCTTACCCGCCGAGTAAATTGGCGCTATGCGGCAGTAGCGTGTGCGGGGGCGCTCGCCCTGCTCCTCTCCGCTGGCTGGCTGCTGACGCTGCACTCTCAGAGCGCGGCGTGGCCTGCTACCCTTCGTGCCAACCTCACAGCCACGCTCGACGCTGGCGGCAGTGCTGACCCCAGGCCAAGCAACCCGCAGGCTATCGGAGACACGAACCTGCAGGCGCTGAGCAGCATCTTCATCGCGGACGCACACAGTTTCAACCTGGCGGCATATGCCGTCTTCCTTCTTCTCTTCGTCGTGTGGGCCACGGCCGCGCTGCGTGTTGCGGAATCGCAGTTTCTCGCGCTCGGTGCTCTTTCTGTCCTCTCCCTGACCCCGATCTACCATCGCTTTTATGACACCCGGCTGCTTCTGCTGAGCATTCCCGCCGTCGTGCTGGTTTGGCAAAAGCGCCGCATCCTGGGCATCGCGATGTTCGTACTCACCCTCTGCGCTGTCGTTTCCGTGCAATACCGGGCGCAGATCTATCTTTTGCAACACGCAAAGTGGCAGATGCTCCTGCAACATAAAGTCTTGTTTGTATTGCTCCTGCGGCAGCAGAACCTGGAACTGCTGGCTCTCTTCGGCCTGTATCTTTTTGCCCTATTCTCCTTTCGCTTCGCGCCCGCGACCGAGCAAAATGACGCCTACCAACCCGCTATCACGCTCTCCCGCTAGCCATGGAGACCCGGGAAGGCCTAAGTTTCCGTTGGCAATTGGTAGCGTTCGCGGCCGCTGTGGCCGCAATCTTCAGCCGTCAGCCCGATCTTCTGCTGCATGCTCAATTCTTTGCCGAAGACGGTTGGGTCTGGTATCAGCAGGCCTACAACCTGGGCTGGCTCCGCTCCCTGGGAATCGCGCAGGCCGGCTACCTGCAGACTTTCCCACGGCTGGTAGCGGGTATCACGCTGCTCTTCCCGATGCAGGACGCCCCGCTGATCATGAATCTCGCAGGAACTGTGGTCCAGGCGTTACCGGTAATCGCATTGCTCTCCCGCCGCTGCGCGCCGTTCGGATCGCTGCCGGTCCGCATGCTGATGGCCGCGCTATACCTTGCCATTCCGGACGCGCCGGAAATCCATGTCGTGCTCACCAACGCCATGTGGCACTTTGCGCTGTTGCAGGCGCTGCTCGCGTTTTCTGCCCCTCCACTTACCTGGCGCGGGCGTGTGTGCGATCTGTTGGTGTTCGCCATCGGTAGCATCAGTGGACCTTTCTGCCTTCTACTCCTTCCGCTCGTCGCGCTGTATTGGTGGTTTCGCCGTCAATCCTGGACGCTTGCCGTTCTCGCCGTGCTATGCATCGGCGCCCTGGTGCAGGTCAATGCAATGATGCACGCGGTCAGGGGTGCGGGCGCGCCACTGGGGGCTACGCCGCTTCGTCTCTTGCGCATCATGGCCGGCAGCATCTTTATCGATAGCATGCTGGGCAGTGGCGGCCCCAACCTGCGGCTCCCGCTGCTGGTGCTGGCCGCGATCGGCGGATTGGTGATTGTTGTTTGCGGATGGAGAAGTGCGCCGTTGGCTGGCCGCCTCTACAGTGTGTTTGCAATCCTGGTGCTGATGGCTGCGTTGCGCGATCCACTTTTGTTGCCGGGCCCCACTCCTCGTTGGGAAGTGCTCGCGCAGGCAATGGGGATTCGCTACTGGTTTTTTCCTTCGCTCATGTTCTTGTGGCTCGCCATGTGGTGTGCGTCCGCTGGCAAGATCAGATTGCTACGCTTTGCCGGGACCGCAGTTCTAGTGCTTACCTTGGTCGGCGTTGTTCGCAAGTGGAGCTATCCGCCCTGGCCGCAAGGCCACTTCGCCGCAGATGTGGAGCGCTTCAAGGCCCTAAGAAGCGGAGAGAGCATGACCTTCCCGGTCTACGATCCAGGCGGAAGAACCATGGAACTGGTCAAACGCTAGAAAGTGGGAGTACCGAAACCTGTACGTCATCCGCTGGGCAATTGATTGATCTTGGCGGTTATCAAAATTAGCATGGGAGCAGCGATGAGCAAGTCACAATTTTTGCTAAAGACCCTGGCGAAGTACGCTGCTTTGCAGCCGGCGACCTGCCCCTACTGCCTCTCCGCCAAAACGGCAGTGGTGCAGCGGAAAAACGGATTATGGCAGTTACGGCAATGTGATGAGTGCTTGCTTAACTTTCGCTTTCCCAAGGACGTTCCCGAGGAAAGTACCGGTTTTTACCAGCGAGCGTATCGCCAGGACAATGTAACCGATTTACCTCGTGAAGAAGACATTCCGCTCCATATCGCCAATCGGTTTGCCAATGTCGGCAGAGACCTGACGATCCACTTGAAAACCATCAGCGCGAAGGTTCCACGTGGCAGCATTCTCGATTACGGTTGCTCCTGGGGCTATTGCGTGCATCAATTTTCCCAAGCTGGCTACGACGCCACTGGATTCGAGGTGTCGAAGCCACGGGTCGACTATGGCCGTGCGGCGCTGAAGCAAAATCTAACGACCGACGTCGTCACGCTTCCCAGCAACGGCTTCGATGCAATCTATTCCGCTCATGTGCTGGAGCATATTCCGGACCCCAAAAACTGCCTGAATACCCTTCAACGGCTTCTGAAGCCCGGGGGCAAGCTTTTTCTGTATGTGCCGAATTGCTCCGGGGACCAGGCGAAGCGCCTGGGAGTCAAGTGGGGGCCAATGATCAACGAGAAGCATCTCCTGGCATTAACTGCGGACTTCTTTCACCGCAATCTTCCCAATCACGGATTCTCAACGGAGTTTTCCAGTTCACCGTATAAAAATCCACCGCAGGCGTACGAGACAGACTGGGACCGCAGCGGCGAAGAGCTGCTGGTGGTGGGAACACTACAGTCCTGAATCTGAACGTGCGAATCGCGTCACCCCTGGTAAACAGCACCTTGTTTGTTCCCCGATGCCCAGGTTTGTGTTTGCTATGCTGAGCACAGTCAGCAACCGGGTTCATGCGTAAACCGACTTACAAGCCGATCGGGCAACGCCCAGCCAAAAATCCTCTGTGGGCGAACAGGGAAGCGTTCTTCAGCGACGCCGGCCTTTTTGCGTTGGGAGCGGCAGGCGCCTTCAGCGTAAACCTAGTGGGTACGTTGCCTGGGAATGAGATCCTGATTTTTCCCATGCTCCCAGTAATTCTGCTGGCTCGGGGAAGACGTGCCTTCAATCGCGAGTATCTGTGGTACTACGTGTTGGTCGGAGCCTGGTTGCTCGGCACGCTCATCGCAGATACCTACAACGGCAGCAATTCCGAGGTGCGGTTGAAGGGAACAGCGAGGGTGATTTTTTTCGCCCTTGATTTTACTGCTTTGGCTGTCTTGCTCAATAACAAGACGCGCCGCCTGATTATCTTCGCATTCAGCGTCGCATTCATTATGTACATGGGTTCACGGGGGTTCCGCGGCCAGTTTTTGGAAGAATGGAAATTTGGCATAAGCCAAACCCTTGCGATCGGCGCCTTGCTAGTCTCGTCCTATTTCTATGCTCGGAAGAGGTATTCGATTTGCGTAGCTATCTCGATTGGCCTGGCCGCTCTCAATTTGATTTATGGTTTTCGCTCCCAGTTACTGGTGGTCATGGTCGCCGCCGTCCTTGTCCTGCCAATTTTCGATCAGGCGCGAAGCTCGAATGTAGTTCACAACCGGCTAAAAATCGCTGCCCTCCTGGCGTTGGCGGCTGGGGCCGCGTATCTATCGAATGCGTCGATCAAGTACGCCGCTGCAAAGGGTTTCTTCGACCAGTCGACAAAGGAAAAGTTTGAGGCCCAGGCACACGGAGATCTCGGAGTCCTGGTCGGCGGCAGGCCGGAAACCCTGGTCGCCATTCAGGCCATCATTGATCGTCCAATCATCGGCCACGGCTCCTTTCCCTGGGAACCCAAGTACATGCAGATGAAGCAGGACATTCAATACGAACACGGGTATAGCGACACGGACGAACCAGACGAAAGCGTATCCAGTGTTATTCCGACCCACTCGCACTTGACCATGGCATGGGTGGAGTCAGGCATTCTGGGCGGACTTTGCTGGATTTATATTCTGTTCCTGGTTCTGCGCAGCCTGCTGCATCTCAGCGCGACGCGTCCCTTGATGGCCCCACTCTATAGCTACTTTCTGGTGGGGTTCATCTGGGACATTCTCTATTCCCCGTTTGGGAGTGTGAATCGGATGTTGGGTGCCTACTACATTCTGCTCAGTTACGGCATCCTTAAGAACTCCGCTGCGGACGCCCGGCTCGGGCGCAGGAAGAGAATTGAAACCTTGCCCGCCCGGAGGCGTATTCCCATCTCCGGGGTCGCTCGCGGTATCTCCTGACAACACCCTCGCGCTTCACGGTGGCGGGGGACTATTGTCCTGCACCAGGAAGCCTGGCGTAGGAAATGTTGGCTGCCAGTAGGCCTGGTTTTGTTCGATTACGTTGGCGCTGATTCCATTCACGCCGTCGGTGTTGTAGATGGCTTCCCCGGCCAGCACCGTGTTGCCACGGACCATGAGCCCCGAGAACACGCAACCAGGAAAATCCGAGATCCCGATTCCCCAAATGTAGTTGCCATGGTCATACGCAATCAGGTTGCCTGCGCCCGGCAACACAGAATTGCGCAGCACGTCGGTGTTCATCACCGGCCCGTAGGCCGCTGGTCCACCATAAGGACCAATTGCCGAGAGCAGGATTCCCTGACCTGCATTGCTCAAAGCATTGTCCTCAATCACACCTTCCAACGCATCGGCAAGGACGATGGACGCCCCGAGAGTGTTGTTGATGTTGTTGTGGGCGATCGTCATGTTCTGCTCATACTGCGAAATCACCACGATGGAGCTTTGGTCGGGCAGCACTTTCCATGGGGTTTCCAGGTTGATCGTGCGGCCGCTGTAGCTCTTGAGGAACGAGTATTGGCCTACCCCGGTTCCATACTCGATGGCCATCACGGCTGCCTCGGGGTTGGTCGTGCCCATCCAATTCCATGCCGGATCAGCAGCCAACGTGACGGTGCTTGCAGTACTGGAAGCAACCGGACCGAGATAGGCTCCGCCGTCACCGTCATTCGTGATGACCTGCTGGTCGTTTGAGCCCATGTCTTGAAAGGTGTTGTAGCCGACGTAGATGTCGCGGGAAAGCGCCGATGGGCCGAACTGGTTATTGGCCCGGGTTACGCTTAGTCCAGAGCCGCCGTCATGCCCATCCAGCGGTTGCACCGGCGGGTTTTGTGAGTACGTCAGGTTGTTTTCGAAAATAACATTCTGGCTGTTGGTGATGGCCAGCCCAGTCCAGTTGTTGAGCACAACCTGGTTTCCTGAAACGATGCCCCCGTCTCCGTAAAAAATGTCGAGCGATTGATTTGAGTTCGAGAGGAATACGGAGTTGTACACCTGGATATCGGGGCCGGCGACGGCAAACAGGGTTTCTCTCCCGTTCGAGGCGTCGGTGGACGACGCAAAATGAACGTTGTTGAAAAACAAGTGGCCGCACAGCGCAGGGTTGCCACTCGTCGTACCGCTGCTAAGAAGAAGATTCGGGTTGGCAGGTGCGGTAAGGGAGAGATTTGCCATGCCGAAATATTGCGGTACGTTGAACCAGGCAGCCGGTGGCAGGCCTTTTGGCTTTCCAACGAAATTCGTCGTCGTCGGGGAAACGCCCACGAGAATTTCAAAGGGGTGAGCGGTAATGGCGCCGCTGAGCACGAAGTTGCCGGCGGGTAATGTAATGTAGACCGCCGCGTCGCTGATCCCGCCCGGAGGGGCGAAGTCATCCAGACAGGATTGCAGCCGTCGGGTATTGTCCGTCGTGCCATCGCCGGCCAGATTCGAGCAGGTCACATTTTCGACCCTCAGGTTGGCGGGTGCATACACCGTAATCTGTGCCGCAGGGCTGGAGGTCGCGCTCCACGGGGAGGTTCCCACCCAGACGTTGTAAGTTCCGGTCGCCATGCCTGCGGGGATTGCCACTGCAAGCGCATTGCTGTCTGCTTTCGACGGCGCCAGGACAGTTGCGACGCCACTCGATGATTGCAAAATAACTTGGCTGGCCGGCGTGAAGTTTTTTCCGAAAAGCCTCAGGAGGCCGCCCTGCTCCACCCCGCAGTCATAGACCTGGTGCTGGAGTGCTGTGCCCGGCCCAGTCACCGAAGGTATGCCGATCGCCCAGTTCAATGTGGGTACATTGGCGAGTCCGAGAACAAGGGGTGCTGTCGGATCTTCGATCTGAAAGCCGTATACCCCCGCCGGGAAAGCCGCCGGCACCAGAAACGAAAGTCCCGTGGTACTTTGTTGCGTGGTAGCCACGACGGTGACGCTTGCCCGCACCAGGCTTTCCCAGTCAGCAGTGCCTGGAGGAATGAATGCGATGCGCGCGTTCTTGCTGGCATCGGTAAACGCACCGGCCAACAGGATCGACTGTCCCGGCGCATTCTCCCGCGAAGTCCAAAATACGTTGTTCGCGGTGTACACCGGCGCGCCCACCACCGGCGCTGTGTTATCGACAACGGTGTAGACCGGGTCGGAGCCGGCGCCCCAGTCGCCGTTGGATACTCCTGTATTGGGATTGGTACACCCCGTAAGTGGCTGGCTGATCGTCGGCAGTGGAATGGTTTGTCCGCCTCCACCCGATCCGCCCGCCGTGCTGGTTGGCGTGGGAGCCGGGAGATTGTTAATGGTCAGCCCACAACCCACAAGCAGGATGGGCATGCATCCCAGCATTGGCCTGACGACAAAAAAGGCGGTGAAGTTGTTCTTGGGCATCGCACAGTAACATCCCGGTGCGGGATGCTTACCAGTGCGTTATCGACGGCAGGGAAAGGAATAATAGAAGTGCATTATGCTCGGACGGCCAAGCTTACCGGGCAGCTTCGCGTCCTTGCCGTTCGCGGCGGGTTCGGCTTGCCTGCACAAGCACCACGGCGAGAGGCAGACCGGCATAGGTGCGGCGATGGCATTGCCGGCAGCGGACGGGATATTGCAACAGCAAAAGGCGCTCGATATCTTTGAAGCGAAAACGCGAAAGACGGAAAGTCGAGGAGGAGCATTCAGAACAGGTCACTGGATTTCACCGGCTTCCTTTACTCAAGGTTACAGGAGTCAACAGTGGGCGTAGGAGCGCATCAGGCATTGCCACTGCGAAACCGCTTTATAATCGACTCGCCCGCGCTAGGCCTACTTTAGCACGAGGCCACTGAGGTGAACGATGGTTTGGGATGTCTCCTTCACATGTGATATCTGCGGCAGAAAAAAGAACGAGGCCAATGACTGGTGGATGCTGATCCTGGGCGACGTTCCCTGTTTTGAGGAAGGGCAGCCCGCGCAGCGTTTTACCCTCATGCCGTGGAATCAAACCGAGAGCAGCAACACCGAGTACTACCATCTGTGCGGCCAGGGCTGCGCCATGCAGGCCATGGAACGCTTCATGAACCACGGCAGCATTGTTGCGGAAGGCCAGTTGCAGGGCGTGGCCGCAGGAAACTAAAGCTCGAACAATCCGGGCTTAGCAGGCGCGGTCGACATGGGCGGTTCTTTTACACTGATCGGCATCTGGGGCACAGGCACAGAAAGCATGCCCAGGATTTCGCGCAGTTCCTTGCGCACCTTATGCAGACGCGCCTCGGTTCGCTGCACCGCTTGTTGCTGCTGCGGCAGCGGGAGTTCTGGCTGGCCGGAGCGTTTGCTGCGCGTTTCCGCCTGGATGGCCTGCCGCGCTCCAGCGATGGTGTAGCCCTCGTCGTAGAGCAGCCGCTTCACCCGCAACGCCATCTCGACATCGCGCCGCCGGTACAGGCGCTGACCGGTGCCGCTCTTATTCGGCTTGAGTTGGGTAAATTCCGACTCCCAGAAACGCAGCACATACGGCGCTACCGAACACAGCCGAGCCACTTCTCCGATGCGGAAGTAAAGCTTGTCGGGGATCTCCGTCTTTTGCTGAGTGCGTTGCTGCGGCAGGTGAGTGGCCATACTGGATGTTAGGCGGTGCTTAACCACCTTAGCTCAGAAGTATAGGACAGCTTATTTCATCGCCGGCAGTTTTCTTCGCAATATTGCGGTGCGAAATACCAAATGAGATAACGCCGCAACGCAGGCGAACGTCATGAGGCCTTTCGCGCAACAGAATTCTTTCGCGTCGCGTTACTTTTGCGTGAGAGACAGCGCCGCGGCAGAGGTTACCGGTTCGCGCTCCACACTTCCATGGGGAGCTGCGCGCAGGTATTGCGGCGGCCAACTCACTGTATCTCCTAACTGCTTCGCCGCGCGCAGCGGCCAATACGGATCGCGTAACAATTCTCTCGCCAGCAAAACGACATCCGCCTGGCAGGTGCGCACAATGTGTTCCGCCTGCGCGGCATCGGTGATCATGCCGACGGCGCCGGTAGGAATTTGCGCTTCCCGCCGGATACGTTCAGCGAACGGTGTCTGATAGCCGGGTCCCAACGGCATCACCGCATTCGGCACCATCCCGCCCGAAGAAACGTCGATCATATCGACTTTGTGTGCATTCAACACCTTGGCCAGTGCGACGGACTGGTCGATATCCCAGCCGCCTTCCGCCCAGTCGGTAGCCGAAATTCTCACTAGCAACGGCAACTCCGCCGGCCAGATCGCGCGCATGGCGTCCACCACTTCGACCAGCAGGCGAATACGGTTTTCAAACGGGCCGCCGTACTGGTCCGTTCGCCGGTTGCTCAACGGCGACAGAAATTCATGCAGCAGGTAACCGTGCGCCGAGTGCAGTTCCACTAGGTCAAACCCCGCCTCCAGAGCGCGCTCGGTAGCACGCGCAAATGCCCGTGTAATCGTCTGCAATCCTGTCAGATCGAGCTCGTGGGGCAGCGCATAGGTCTTATCGAACGGCACTGCGCTGGGAGCCATCACATTCTCCCAGCCTCCTTCGCTCGGGGTCAGGTACCGCTGCTCCGGCGCCCACGGACGCGCCATGCTGGCTTTACGCCCGGCGTGCGCCAGTTGCACCGCCATGAATGCGCCCTGGCTATGCACAAACTCCACGATGCGTTTCAGACCGGCAATGTGCTCGTCCTTCCAGAAACCCAGATCCTGGGGGGTGATCCTGCCTTCCGGCAGCACGGCGGCTGCTTCGGTGAACACCAGCCCGGCTCCGCCGGCGGCACGGCTCCCCAGATGCACCAGGTGCCAGTCGTTGCTGAAGCCGTCTTCGCTGGAGTACTGGCACATCGGCGAAACGAATACACGATTCGGGACGGTAACACCGGCCAGCTGGATGGGCGAAAATAAGTGCGATCGATGGGCGGACACAGGGCTCCTCGTGGTGTTCTGATGATTTGCATTGTAGGAAAGTCGCAGGAACGCTTTTGCGGAACACGCAGGAGCTCCCCGGCGTACACACTAGTGGAGAACAAATATGGGAGAAACCGCACTCCGGCTCTCTGTGCTTGCTGTTGTCCTGGTTGGCGTTACCGGCTGCAATGTGCAGGTAGACAAGTCTCACGACGGCGAGGCCGATCACGTGAAGATCGTCACCCCGTTTGGGGGCATCTCGGTCAACAAGAATCAGACGTCTCCGGCAGATATGGGTTTGCCGGCCTACCCGGGGGCCGCGTTGAACGCCGATAAAGACGGGGGCAAGTCGGCCAAAGTCGATCTTGGCTTTGGCTCCTGGAAGCTGCGCGTCAAAGTGGCCAGCTATACTACGCCGGATAGCCGCGACCAGGTGCTTGCCTATTACCGAAAAGCATTAAGCGAATACGGCACGGTCATCGAGTGTGAAGGAAACAAGGCGGTGGGCGAGCCGGTCTCGACCGGCGAAGGTCTTCGCTGTGATAGCGATGACCACTCCGCTGCCCACGAAGTGCACGAACACGGCGACTTGCAGCTCAAGGCGGGTTCTGCCCGCCATCAGCACATTGTGGCGGTGGATCGGGGCAATGATACGGCAACCCGTTTCACTCTCATTGCCTTAGATCTTCCTCACGGGTTCAATGAAGAACAAGAAGGCACCAACTGACGGTGCGTGGTTTGCGCTACGCTCGCCCGTGAGATAGCTTCAAAAGGAATGACCCCGCTCTGCCATCGCTGTGGTGCGACGCTCAGTGCATCGGAACTGTTTTGCCCTACGTGTGGGTCGCCTCAGCTCAAATTTGCTCAGCAGGATGAGGAAGAAAGCGGCTACGCGGGCGTTCGCCCACCCGGCAAACCACCACGGGCTCAGGGAATCTCGTGGAAAGATGCCATCCTGGCCGCACTCGTCGTAGCCATACCAACCGGGTTGCTCAGCGCTGTGTCGGTATTGGCCTGGGGATGCTGCCTGTGGGTGGTTGGCGGCGCAATCCTGGCCATTGTGCTCTATCACCGCCGGGCGCCCGGGTTTTTGCTGGAAACGCGCTTCGGCGCGCGTATCGGTGCGGTCTCCGGGTTAATCGCGGCCTATAGCTGGGTTATCGCCACCTCTCTCTGGCGGGTTTTTGCCCGCTATGTTTTGCACCAGGGGCAGGCCATCGATCAGTTCTATGAAGATGTCATTAAACAATCGACTGCACTTGTGCAGGTCAGCCCCGATGTCCAGGTGCAGTGGAACAGTTATTTGCACTTCCTCATGACGCCCGACGGTCGGGCGGCGTACACGCTCATGAATGCAGCTAGTTCTTCCGTGGGCATTATTGTCTTTTCCGCGATTGGGGGCGCGCTCGGCGTGCGTCTGCTCACTCCGCGGAAGCCCACGCTCGGCAACGGATAAAACTGATCTCATGGATATTTCTATGACTTCGGTGAAGTGCATGAGCCCCGCTGCGAGGCGGTTATCATGGCAAAAATCCCCTAACCCTCGTATCATCCCGCCAGAGCAACTATGAGCAAAGTGAAGGCCAGTGGAATGCCAGTCCTGCGGGAAAAGAGCCGCCTGATGTCGGCGTCGGAAATTGAGCGCACGCTGATTCGGCTGGCGCATCAGATCATCGAGAAAAACAACGGCGGCACCAACCTGGGCCTGGTCGGCATTAAGCGCCGCGGAGTTCCTCTCGCCCAGCGGTTGGGAAATCTGATTACCGGGATCGAGAAGGCGCCGATCAATACCGGCGTGCTCGACATCAGCTTTTACCGCGACGATCTTTCGACCCGCGACGTGCGTCCGGTTGTGGTCCCGGGAGCGATCGGCTTCGATATCGCCGGGCGTGACATCATTCTCATCGACGACGTGCTCTACACCGGCAGAACCATCCGGGCAGCGCTCGACGCGCTCTTTGACCATGGCCGCCCGCGCCGCGTACAGTTGCTGGTGCTCATCGACCGTGGTCATCGCGAACTGCCGATTGAGGCCAGCTTTGTCGGCCGCCATGTGCAGACGACGGCGCGCGAAATCGTTGAGGTCAAGCTGCAGGAGATTGATGGCGACGAGCAAGTGATCCTGGTCGAACGCACCGACTAACCACCATCGCGGCTTTCTCACCGCAACACAAACATGCCAGCCACGAAGTCCAGACCGGAGCCCTCTCGCGTCGCGCCTCCCAGCGCGTCTGTGGTTGTTGGAGTACCTCCGGCTATTCGAACGTCTGCGGCGCCTGGCTCGTTGATCTCCGTGACCTCGCTCAGTGTTGAAGATGTGTCCGCGATCCTGCACTTGGCCACGTTGCTCGAGAAAGAAGACCCCGCCGCGCGCGCCTTACGGCTCGCCCACCGGCGGATCGCGTTGCTGTTCTACGAATCCAGCACCCGCACTCGTACCTCGTTCGAATTGGCGGCCAAGGGTTTAGGCGCCGATACGGCTTTAATCAGCTCGCAATCGTCCTCCATCGAAAAGGGCGAGTCGCTGAAGGACACTGGCATCACCTTACGCGCGCTCGGCGCGGAGTGCATCATCCTGCGTCATCTCTCCTCCGGCGCGCCCTACCTGCTGGCCGAGGTGACGGGCCTGCCAGTTCTGAATGCCGGTGACGGCATGCACGAGCACCCCTCCCAGGCGCTGCTCGATGCCCGCACCATGCTGGCAACGCTGAAGCGGTCTGAGGATGCAGCGCCAGAAGCTCTGTTGCGTGGCATCACCGTAGCCATTGTGGGCGATATTCTTCATTCCCGTGTGGCCCGGTCCAATGCCTTATTGCTGCCCCGTCTGGGCGCGCAGGTGATCTTGTGTGGGCCACCCGCGCTGCTTCCCGACGTTGCTCAGGAGCTGGGCCCGGGCATCGCCATCGAGCGGGATTTCGATCGGGCACTGAAACAGTCACAAATTGTGATGATGCTGCGCATCCAAAAGGAACGGCTGACCGGCGTGCACATCGATCTGGGCGAATACACCACCCGCTACCAACTGCATGAGGAACGGCTCCGCGCCTGCGGGCCCGAAGCCATCGTCATGCACCCCGGGCCCATGATTCGCGGCCTGGAGATCACCAGCGAAGTAGCGGACGGACCGCAGTCGGTGATTGCCGAGCAGGTGCGGCATGGGGTGGCTATCCGCATGGCGCTCATCCATCGTGCGCTGGCGCGCACCCTGGCGCCGGATGCGGCGAAAAAACCGAAAAAGCGAGGCCGCGCGTGACCGCCATTCTGATTCGCGGTGGCCACGTCGTCGATCCTTCCGCAGGCATCGATGCCGACCGCGATCTATTGCTCAAGGACAACAAGGTTGCTGCCCTGGAGCCGCCCGGCAAGCTAAACGCCGCGGCCAAGCAGGCGGAGGCGGTGATCGTGGAGGCCAAGGGGATGATCGTGGCTCCAGGCCTGGTGGATATTCATGTCCATCTGCGCGAACCTGGCCAGGGATACAAGGAGACCATCGCCAGTGGGACCGCGGCGGCGGCCGCCGGCGGATTCACCACCGTCTGTGCTATGCCCAATACCATTCCGGTCAACGACTCGGTCGAGACCACGCGCTGGATGCAAAGTGCGGACCGCAACCCGAGCGCGCGGGTCTTTCCCATAGCCGCTGCCACCCGAGGCAGCATGGGCGAAGCCCTGACCGAGTACGGTTCGTTAAAAGCCGCCGGCGCCGTGGGAGTGAGCGATGACGGTAAGCCCATCCTGGGGGAGGCGATCATGCACCAGGCCCTGGCGGCCGCCGCGCGCGCCGGGATACCGGTGATCCAGCATGCGGAAGATACCCGGATGACCGGGGGATGTTCGATGAATGCCGGGGCGCTGGCCTTCCGCCTGGGGTTGCGCGGCATGCCGGTGGCGGCCGAATCGAGCCTGGTGGAGCGTGACCTTCGCCTTCTGGCTGAACTCAAGGGTGCGCGCGGGCACCTGCACGTGGCGCACTTGTCGACGGCTGCGGCGCTGGATGCGGTACGCAAGGCCCGGCGCAATGGTTTGCACGTTACCTGTGAAGTAGCTCCCCATCATTTTGTGCTCACCGAGGCGGCGGTGGGTGAGTACAACACCAATGCCAAGATGAACCCTCCCTTGCGATCCGAAAGCGACCGGCGGGCGATGCTGGAAGGTCTGCTCGACGGGTCGATCGATTGCATCGCGACCGATCACGCGCCCCATGCGGCACACGAGAAGGAGCAGGAGTTTGAGCGCGCGCCGAATGGCATCACTGGGCTGGAGTCGGCCCTGGGGCTGGCGCTTGACTATCTTCACCGCCGGCACAAGGTTTCGCTCAGCCGGGTGATCACGTTGTTGAGTACGCAGCCGGCGAACGTGTTGAACCTGCGCGGCCGGGGAAGCCTGGTGGTGGGCGCCTGTGCCGACGTGGTGATCTTCGATCCCAAGGCGGAATGGACCTTTCGTGCCGCAGCGTCACGATCCAAATCACACAACACCCCCTTTGACGGCTGGACTATGCTGGGGCGGGTGTTGACGACGATCTGCGAAGGCAAAGTGGTCTACCGCGCTGATAACTGAGGAATGCACCCAACGTTGGTTGCGTCTATAGGGGATGGCTGCGGAGCATCCGAGGAGCCAGAAGTGCTCCGGCGGCCCAACCCAGCAAAAGTCCCAGGACGAAACGCGGCAGCGGTAAGTTACCGTGCCAGCGCAGCGTGCCGGTGACTACATCCAGCAGGTTGAGCAGCAACGCAATCGCCAGCCACCGCCGCCCGCCGGCGACCCGCGAACAGACGGCCAACGCCGCCCCGCAGTAAATCCCCAGGCATCGGACGCAGACCGCCACGGGCGAGCCCTCAATCAGGAAGCTTCGGGCCACGTCCTGGTGGCAGAGCCGGGCGAAACAATTGCGAATCAGCAGCGAAGTGAATGGGTGTCCTGCCGCCAGCAGCGGCGCAGCCACAGGGGCCAGGACGAGCAAAAGAAAGCCGAAAAGGAGCGTAGGCCTCATGGCAGCATTCCCATCTTAGGCGCTTAGGCCGCCTTCCACGAAAGTAGTGCATCGCAAATGACCCATTCGGCGTACCTTAACCCTGACGAGGCGCTCCGATGCATCTTTCCCCCCATCGCTGGCGAGCAACCGCCGTTTTTGTTGTCCTGGCATCGGTCCTTGCCGGGTGCACCACCAAGTCCAACCCAACGTCTGCGGCGCAGGCCGCGCCGGCCGCAGCACCGCAAAGCGCACCCTTGGCCCCGGCGCCTGATCCCGGCTTGACCCTCCCCCGCGGTACGCGTCTCGAAGTCCGCCTGAACCAGACCATTGACGTGAAACATGTCACTTCGGGAGAGCATTTTACCGGCAGCCTGGCGCAACCGGTCGTGATCGGCACCGCCGTCGCCGTGCCGGCCGGCGCCAGCGCCACGGGTGAGATCCTGGTGGCCCACAAGCGCGGCTTGTTCAAGGGTAAATCGGCCATGGCGCTCACCTTGACAGAACTGGACGTAAACGGAACCCAGTACCACATCGATAGCAGCACCCTTACACGCAGCAAAAAGGGCAAAGGCAAACGGACTGCCGCGTTCATCGGTGGCGGCGCGGGCATGGGTATGTTGATCGGCGGAGTCGCCACCGGCGGGGTTGGTTTGCTGGTGGGCGGATTGGCTGGTGGAGGCGCGGGCGCTCTGGGCGCTGCCTTTACCGGCAACAAGGATCTGTCGATCCCGGCAGAGACCGTGGTCAACTTCCGCTTGCAGGACGATCTGACGCTGACGCCCGAGACAACAGCTAGCAACGCCCACTAAGCATCCAGAGTTGACATCCTTTGCCGTGAACGCCATGTTGGTCGCATGGCGATTCCACTGCTTTTGCTGTACGCCTTTCTCATTGGCTGCGTATGCGGTCTACGGTCCATGACGGCGCCTGCGGTCGTAGCCTGGGGTGCTCACCTGGGCTGGCTGCATCTGCAGGGGTCCTGGCTCAGTTTTTTTGCCAACAAAATTTCCCTGGTAGTTTTCTTCCTCTTTGCCATCGGGGAGTTGATTGCCGACAAGCTCCCGTTCATCCCCGGACGTACCCAGCCCGGCCCGCTCATCGTGAGGGTGGTCTTCGGCGCGATGTGTGCCGCAGCCATGGCTATTTCCGGTGCGGCCTCGCCCGTACTGGGCGCGGCGCTCGGGGCCGTCGGGGCAGTCTTCGGTGCGTTTGCCGGCTATACGTATCGCACTCACTTAGCGGCCAGGGTGCCGGATCTCGTGCTGGCGCTGCTTGAGGACCTGGTTGCCATCGGTGGCGGGTTCTTTCTTGTCTCCCGGTTCTAACCCTGCGCTTACTGTCGCAGATCAACCACGGTTGCTCCGGCCCCGCCTTCGCTCGGGCCGGCCTCCGCAACCAGGGCCACGTGCGGGTGATGCTCAAGCAGCGATCGCAACGCTTTGCGCAGCACACCCATGCCCATGCCGTGCACGATGCGGATGCGCGGCAGGCCGGCCACGAAGGCGCGATCCAGATACTGCTCTACTTCGTCCGTTGCTTCCTCGACCGTTCGTCCGATGACATTCAGCTCGGGACGGACCGAATCCTCCGGATGCGCGACGGAGACCGTAACGCCGCGTCCCCGAGCGGCTTGGAGCGGGCTTACCGTCGCGGGTTCACGGGCGGCGATCACTTCAGCGATATCGTCCCGGGCTATCCGCATCTTCATCGGGCCGATGGCTACCTCGAAGGCGTTGCCATCGAGCTGGCGCTGCACCACGCCGGTTTTCCCCAGCGACTTCAGCTTGACGCTGTCCCCGACCGAAACATGGCGCACCACGTGCGGCTGGGCGTGGCTATCTCCCCGGTCGGCCCCGCTGTGTTGCGCCACCACCGCTGAGTTAAATTGCTCGCCGAACTCCCGCCGGAGCTTTGCGATGCGGCGCTCCGCTTCCTTGGATAGCTTTTGCTGTGCCGCCCGGTCATCGATGGCGCGCACCGTTTCACGCATCTGGTAGGTGAAATCTTTAAGTAACGATTGTAGTTGCGATTCCAGATCGCGTACCTTGACGCGCCACTCCTTCAGGCCTTCATTCTCCAGGCGGCTCTTCTCCCGCGCCACCTCCTGTTCGCGGCGGCGCAGCTGTTCGCGTTCCGCGGCGACGGCGTCAAGCTGGTTGTGCAGCTGGTCGAGAAAATGGGCAATGTCCTGGGTTTGGGTGTTTTGCTGGGCACGGGCCTCGCCGATGATGGCCGGGTCAAGACCTAGGCGGCGCGCAATGTTAATGCCGGCGGATGCGCCCGGGACGCCCAGCCGCAGCGCGAAGGTAGGCGCTAGGGTCTGCTCGTCAAAACCTACTGACGCGTTGAGCACGCCGGTCCTTTTGGCAGCGTACAGTTTCAGTGACGTATGGTGGGTCGAGATCAGGCACCAGGCACGGCGGTCGAGAAAATATCCCGCGATAGCTACCGCCAGCGCCGCGCCTTCTTCCGGGTCGGTGGCCGAGCCGAGTTCGTCAAGGAGTACGAGCGAGGAGGCGTCCGCCAGTTGCGAAATGCGCTGCAGGTTCGTGATGTGGGCCGAGAAGGTGGAGAGGTTCTGCTCGATCGACTGAGCGTCGCCGATGTCGGCCAGAAAAGCATGGCACACCGGAAAGACCGCTTCCGTGGCGGGCACGGGAATCCCGGCCTGGGCCATCATCGCGAGCAGCCCTGTCGTCTTCAGCGCGACGGTTTTGCCGCCCGTGTTGGGGCCGCTGATGATGAGCTGACGCTGGTCGTTGTTTAGCGCCAGGGTCAGCGGGACGACGGCAGCCTGCCGGGCGCGCAAGCGTTTTTCCAGCAAAGGATGGCGTGCCTGCTTCAGCTCCAGCACCGTTTCGCTAAAGCGGGGACGAATGCAATCGAAATCGGCACCAAAGCGGCCCCGCGCCTGCAGCCCGTCCAGCTGCGCCAGGATCGCAGCGCCCTGCGCAATGGCGGAAGACTGCTGTCCAATCTCCGCCGTCATCGCCATGTAGATACGCCGGATCTCGGCCTGCTCTTCTTCCAGCAACCGCACCAGTTCATTGTTCTGTTCGATGGTCTCGAGCGGCTCCAGGTAGACGGTCTGGCCGCTCGAGCTGGCGCCGTGGACCACGCCGGCGATCCGCCGCTTGTGCTCCGACTTGACCGGGATGACGAAGCGTTCTCCGCGGATGGTGATCAGGTCATCCTGGGTGCTGCCACCTTCAGACAGCCGCCGTAGCGTGGTGCGCAGACTGTCTTCAATCACTCGCTGCTGGCGCTCTATTTCCCGCCGGATCCGGCGCAGCTGAGGCGAGGCATCGTCGCTCAGGGAGCCATCCGGGTTCAGGCGCGAACGGAGAGACCGCGCCAATCCTGCCAGTTGAGTGCCCTGGGGAAGCTGGCTCAGCGACTGCAATCCAGGTATTTGCGCCGCCACCGCTTCGGGTGGCTGTTCGATCATTGCCTGCCAGGCAGTGATGTTGTCGACCAGGAACAGCAGGTCACGAATTTCTTCCGGTTCCAGCAATGCGCCCGGGATGCGAGCTTTATCGGTCAGCAGCGTGGGATCGAAAAGGCCGCCCAGCGAGGCAGAAATTCCCTGACCCAGCAATACCCGCATCTCGTCGACGAGACTGTGCTGTTGTTCGATCCAGGAAGCATCGGTGGTTGGTTGGAGCGCCAGCAGCCAGCTGCGCGCAACCGACGAATGAACGAAGGTCGCCACCAGTTCCAGCAGGCGGCTCCATTCGAGCGCCTCGCAGCTGCACTCCTTGACGACATCCGGCACCGGCTCTAGAAGACTCACTTCTCCATGCTAGTGCATGGGGTTCGCCGCTCCTTTAGAATCAAACGATGGAATTCCCGGTAACTCGCCCTCGGCGTCTGCGGCGGACTGAAGCCATGCGTTCGCTGGTTCGTGAGACCCATCTCCGCCCTGAAGCCCTCATCTATCCGCTCTTCATTTGTCCGGGCGAGGGAATACGGCGCGAAGTCACCTCCATGCCCGGCGTTTTCAATCTGTCTATTGATGAAGCGATGAAAGAGGTGGAGGAGGCAGCTCAGCTAGGCTTGGGGGGGGTGCTGCTTTTCGGGCTTCCCGCGACGAAGGACGAAGACGCGAGTGGCGCCTACGCGGACGACGGCATCGTGCAGCAAGCCTTGCGCGCTTTTAAGCCCGCAGCCATGAAGCTGCTCCTCATTGCCGACGTTTGCCTCTGCGAGTACACCTCGCACGGGCATTGCGGTATCGTGCGCAAGAAAGGTGACGAATACGAAGTGGAGAACGACTCCAGCCTCAGCCTGATTGCCCGGACCGCGGTCTCCTTGGCTGCTGCCGGCGCCGATATCGTTGCCCCTTCCGACATGATGGATGGCCGTGTGGGCGCCATTCGCGATCATCTCGACGATGAGGGTTTGGAACACATTCCCATCCTCTCCTACGCCTCCAAGTTTGCATCTGCCTTCTACGGCCCGTTCCGGGAGGCCGCCGATTCCGCGCCACAGTTCGGCGACCGCCGCACCTACCAGATGGATGGAGCCAACCTGCGCGAGGCCATGCGCGAGATCGATCAGGATATCGCCGAAGGTGCTGACATGATCCTGATGAAACCCGCGATGCCATATCTGGATGTGATTCGCGCAGCGCGCGAGCGCCTCGATGTGCCGATCGGCGCCTACCAGGTCTCCGGCGAGTACGCCATGCTGCAGGCGGCCTTCGCCAAGGGCTGGCTCGACCGCGAGCGCGCCATGTTGGAATCGCTGATCTCGATCCGCCGCGCAGGGGCCGACTTCACCGTGACTTACTTCGCTAAAGAAGCCGCTCGCCTGCTCGGTTAGTGCCGCGGATTGGATTGCGGTTCATTCGATTGCCAGGACGGCCACTGCCGCTTCGAGGCGTCGAGTGAAGGCTTGAGGGTCTTCCCCTGGGTTCATGGTCAATGGGCCGCCGAGACGAACCGTAACCTTTCCGCGCCGCGGCCATCGCACGCCCCCGTGGCTTCCTAAGCCCTTCACGTAGATCGGCTGCACTGGCACAGCGGACTCCTGCGCCAGCAAACCGATGCCTGGTTCGAAAGGCTGCAGTGCGCCGTCGCGCGAGCGGCGGCCTTCAGGAAAAATTAACACATGGTATCCGGCATCGAGGGCGGCTCCGGCGTGCGCAAAGCTCTGCCGCAGACCTGCGGCCCGCGGCAAGGGGAAGACGTTGAACAGCGCCGTCACCAGCCAATAAGCAAGCGGTGTAAGCAACGCCACGCTGCCGTGTCGTTGCGCCTCGCCTTGACGCCATCCGGTCAGCAGCTGCCCTGACATTGCAACCGCCACCCGGTCGCGATCCGCCGCCCGCAAGGCGTACAGGATCACTGGGACATCCACGGCGGTTAGATGGTTTGCGATCAGCAGCGAAGGTTGGGCGAAACCAACCGGGGAGCCAATGCGCGGACCCACCAACAACCAAACCAACGGCTGCGACACCACTTCCAGAAAACACACTCTCAGCAGCCGAACCGCCGTCGACCACGGCCACCGCGGGAACACGGTGACCGGTTTGCTCGGAACAACACGCCCAGCCTCAGCTGGAGCAATCGCCGGCTGCTGCAGCCGGTCGCGCACATCGCCCACCGTCTTTACCTGCGCCCAGACGGAGTCATCCAGTTCCAGCCCAAAACGAGCCTCCAGAGTCGATTGCAACTGCACCATCGCCAGGCTGTCCAGGTGGAGGTCTTCTGCCAGGCGGTCGGTCCTCGACATCTCACCATGAGCCGCGCCGAGCGACCGTAGCACCTCGAGCAGCGGGTCTCCGGGATCGGCGGCAGCTCCATCCGAGGAGAGCGACTGCTGCGCCCAGCTCTGCACCACGCGACGCAGAATCTTGCCCGTGGACGTGCGGGGAAACTCCGGCTGCGGCCAGCGCAGCCAGTATCGAATCTGCTGGAAAGCGGCCAGTTCGCGGTTGGCTTCCTCGATAGCCGGCTGCAGGTCGAGATCGTCATCCGCAGTCAGCACCGCTAGCGGAGCGGGGCCGGTCGGAGAGTCGTAAGCCACGACCAGCACCGCCTGCAGTCCTGGCTGCTTGCGCAACACCGCCTCCAGATCCTGAGGATGAATGTTCAGCCCGGCCGAAGTGACGATAACGTCGCTCTTGCGCCCGGCAAACACCAATTCCCCTGCCGCGTTACGGCTGGCCAGGTCGCCGGTGGCCAGCCACTCGTCTCCCCGCGGCTGCAGTTGCCCATCTCGCCACACCTGGGCTGCGATCGACGCGCCACGGACCAGAATTTCCCCATCCTCTCCAATCTTGACCTCGCGCCCCGCGAGGGGTTTGCCAATGCTGCCGCGGGCGATTTTGAAAGGGTGGTTCAGGGTGACGAGCGCCGTCGTCTCGGTCATCCCATATCCTTGGATCAGGGCATAGCCGGCCGTGGTCCAGAAGCTCTCCAGGTCGGGCGGTAAAGCTGCGCCGCCGGAAACGAACGCCCAAAACTTCCATCCCAACCGTCGATGCAGTGCACGAAAACGCCAAAAGCGTCGGCTGATCTTCTCGCCCTTGGCGGCCGCAAGACTCTCTCCCAGCCCCGGAAACTCCGCCTGCATAAAACCACGCAGCAAATCGAGTACCCGGGGCACCGCCGCCAGCACCGAGATGCGTTCCCCGTGCATCAGCGTCACTAGCCGTGGCGCCTGCAGGCGGTCTTCATAATGCACCTCGGCTGCGAGCAGCGGAGGCACCCACAACCCCATGAACTGGCCAAAGACGTGGCTGAGCGGAAGCGTGTGCAGGATCCGCAAGGGATGCACCCAGCGCTCATAGCGCAGGTACTTCCCAATCTCCTTTTCCAGCGGGTCGAGCGACGCCAGCACGTTGCCTTGGGTGTGGACGATTCCCTTTGGCTCAGCCGTCGTGCCGGACGTGAAGACGATCTGCAGCGGTGTGTCCCGCGACAGCCCGGAAAAAGGCTCATAGTCCGGCGGCGGGAGAGCAGTGGAGAAGGTCTCGAACGCCAGAGTAGGCGCGGTCGAGCCGAGTTGTTGCAGCATTGTCAGATCGCCAACCAGCAACCGCGGTTGCACTTCGGCGACTACCCGCTTCGCCAGGTCCAGGCTACCCGCGGCATCCAACGGCACGGCGACGATTCCGCGCAGAATGCATCCAAAGAAGGCCGCGACCCATTCCACCGAGTTGTTTCCCCAGAGAAGAATCCGGTCTCCGGGGCGGACGCCCGCCTGATGGAACGCGTGAGCGCAACGCGCGCTCAGCTCTCCTAACTCGGCGTAGGTGGAAGAAAAGCGGCGGTTGCCGCGGTGGGTGACGACCGCGATCTGATCGCCGTAGCGGCGAAAATCGGCGACGAGCGTTGCCAGGTGCGGTCGCACTCGTCCAGTGTGGCACACGCGGCGCCGGGCAACGGGTCGCGTAAAATAAGAATTTTGCACACCCAACTGTTCGACAACAGGGAGCTTGCTGTGGCTGACACAATCTACGACATGGTTATCATCGGCGGTGGCCCGGGGGGATACACCACCGCCATCCGCGCCGGGCAGTATGGGCTGAAGGTCGCACTGATCGAGCGCGAGAAGAAGCTGGGCGGCACCTGCCTGCACTGGGGCTGCATTCCCACTAAGTCCCTGCTCTTTGACGCCGAGCTGTACGACCACCTCAAACATGCCACCGAACACGGCATCGAGGGAGTCGGCGAGATCAAGATCAACTGGAAGACCATCCTCGACCGCAAGAACGGGATCATCACCAAGCATGTCAAGGGCCTCGACTTCCTCATGCGCAAGAACAAGGTCGTCGTCGTGGAGGGCTATGGCCGGTTGACCGGTGCCGCCAAAGACGGCGTCCACTCCATTGCCGTTGAGTCGGCGAACGGTGAGCGCAAGACCGTGTTGGCGAAGAATGTCGTCCTTGCTACCGGCTCCGACGCCCGCATGCTGCCTGGCGTAGAAGCGGACGGCAAGAGCATCCTGACCAACATGGAAATCCTCACCTTGCCGCAAATCCCCAAGTCGATGGTCGTGATCGGCGCCGGCGCGGTCGGGGTTGAGTTTGGCTCCATCTTCAAGAGCTTCGGCAGCGAGATCACCATCGTCGAGTACCTGCCGCGGACCGTCCCCAATGAAGATGAGGATGTGAGCAAGGAGCTTTCCCGCGTGTTCCGCAAACGCGGCATCGATGTCCACACCGGCGCCAAGGTGGACAAGGTGGAGAAGACCAAAGACGGAGCCAAGGTCACCTTCACGGCCGCCGATGGAAAGTTGGTAACCAAGGAAGCAGAAAAGGTTCTGGTAGCGGTCGGCCGCGCGCCGCGTACCGCCGATCTCGGATTGGAGAAAACCAAGGTGCAGGTGGAGCGCGGCTTCATCCGCACCGATGAGTGGATGCAAACGGGCGAGCCGGGCATCTTCGCGATCGGCGACGTGGTAGCCGGCCTGCCGCAGTTGGCCCACGTGGCCGCGATGTGCGGATTAGTGGTTGCCGCGAAACTGGCAGGGAAGCACGCCAAGCCGGTGCGGCGCGATCGCATCCCCGCGTGCACCTACTGCGAGCCGCAAATCGGCAGCGTTGGCTTGACCGAGGCACAGGCTAAGGCGGCCGGTCACGAAGTCAAGGTCGGCAAGTTCCCCTTCTCCGCCAACTCCAAGGCTTCGATTGTCGGTTCCCACGAGGGCTTCGTGAAAGTGGTCGCGGATGCCAAATACGGAGAACTGCTGGGAGTGCACATCATCGGGCCCCAGGCCACCGAGATGATCGCCGAGGCCGTGGTAGCCCTGGAGCTCGAAGCGACCATCGAGGAATTGATGTTTACCATCCACGCCCACCCCACCCTGGCGGAGGCAATGCTGGACGGCTTCGGCAGCGTGGAAAACATGGCCATCAACGTCTGACACGATGGTCGTCTCCCTGGTCCATCTCGGCCGCGTCGACTACGCCCTGGCACTGGCGTTGCAACAGCAGATGGTTGCGTTGCGGCAGCAGGAGCGTGTCGGCGACGTGCTGCTCCTGGTGGAACATCCCCCCGTTCTCACCCTGGGGCGCAATTCCCATCGCGAGCACGTCGTGGCCGGTGACGAAACGCTGGCCAACCGGGGCATCACGCTCTTCGAGACCAATCGCGGCGGCGACGTGACCTATCACGGGCCCGGACAGTTGGTCGGTTATCCCATCCTCAACCTGCGCGGGTTCTCACCGTCGATTGGAATCGTCGACTACCTGCGCAAGCTGGAAGAAGTGCTGATTCGCGCCTGTGCCGACTACTCCGTGCTGACCCAGCGCATACGGGGACGGGCCGGTGTTTGGACCACCGGAGTTCCGGAGAAAAAGATCGCCGCCCTCGGGGTGCACGTGGCGCGCGGCGTCACCTCCCACGGATTTGCCCTGAATGTCACCACCGACCTGAAAGACTTCGACCTGATTGTCCCTTGCGGTATCCGCGATCGCGGCGTCACCAGCATCGAAGTGGAAGTAGCGCCCGATGTTTCCCCCACTCTCGAAGAAGCGGCCAATTCGGTAGTGCGCCACTTTGGCCGCGTTTTTGGACGCCAGATCGTATGGGTGGAAACGCTCGACGACCTGGCCGTCCCACAGCAGTTGATGGTCTAGAATAGGGAGTTCGCGTTGAAAGGGAGTCCATGCCGACCGATGTGATCATGCCCCAGATGGGGGAGTCGATTTTTGAAGGCACCATCACCAAGTGGTTGAAGAAGCCGGGTGATACGGTGCAGCGGGACGAGCCTCTGTTTGAGATCTCCACCGATAAGGTGGATGCCGAGATCCCCTCGCCGGCCAGCGGAGTACTGAGCGAGGTCAAGATCGCCGAGGGCAACACGGTGCAGATCAACACCGTGGTGGGTGTGATTTCGGATGCTGATGGCCAGCCCGCCGCGGCTGCTGCCTCCGCGCCGCCGCCTCCGGCCAAAGAAACTCCGGCCGCGGCCCCTTCTGCCGGAACGGCCGCGCCGGCGCTGACGGATGTGATCATGCCCCAGATGGGCGAGTCTATCTTTGAGGGCACCATCACCAAGTGGCTAAAGAAGCCGGGTGACACGGTGCAGCAAGACGAGCCCTTGTTCGAGATTTCGACCGACAAGGTGGATGCTGAGATCCCTTCTCCTGCCGCGGGGACGTTGGCAGAGATCAAGGCAGAAGCCGGGACCACGGTACAAATCAACACCGTAGTGGCGACTATTAACGCCGGAGGGCCGGTGACGGCTCCTGCGGTGAGCGCAGCACCTGCGGCTCCCGCGCCGGTGGCAGCGGCCCCCGAAGCAGATGTGGAAACGGGCGACGGAGAAACCGGCGAGCGTGCCCGTTCTTCGCCGCTGGTGCGCAAGATTGCCAAGGAAAACAACGTCGACCTGAGCAAGGTCGCGGGAACCGGCTCGGCCGGCAGAATTACCAAGGAAGATATCCTCGGCTACCTGGCTAAGGGCAGCGCGGCCGCAGCACCCGCACCGAAGCCTGCGCCCGCTTCGGCTCCAGTCCCAGCGCCCGTGGCTCCAGCCTCAGCCGCCGCGGCTCCCAAGGCGCCTGCGCCGGTAGTCACCGCCGGCGATGAGCTCGTGCCGTTGACCCGCATGCGTTCCATCATCGCCCAGCGGATGGTCGATTCGAAGCGAACCAGCGCCCATGTGCACACCGTCTTCAAGATCGACATGAGCCGCATAGTCCGCATCCGGGAGAAGGAAAAGGCCAAGTACGAGCAGCGCAATGGGGTCAAGTTGACCTACATGCCTTTTATCACCCGAGCGGTCATCGCCACCCTGCGAAAGATGCCCATTGTGAATGCTTCGATGGAGGGTGAGGCGATCCGCTACCACAAGAACATCAATGTGGGGATTGCGGTTGCCCTGGATTGGGGGCTGATCGTACCGGTCATCCGCCAAGCGGAAGAGAAGAGCTTTCTCGGCATCGCACGGGCCATCGTCGACCTGGCAGAAAGAGCCCGGGCGAAGAAGCTCAAGCCGGAGGAAGTGGGTTCTGGCACCTTCACGATTACGAATCCTGGCATCTTCGGCGAGCAATTTGGAACCCCGGTGATCAATCAGCCGGAGTCCGCCATTCTCGGGGTGGGCGGTTTGTTTAAAGAGCCTACGGTAGTTACCGATGAGCACGGCTCCGATTCCATCGCCATCCGCAACATCATTCGCCTCACGCTTGGCTTCGACCACCGCATCATTGACGGTGCAGACGCCGGCAAATTCATGGCGGAGATGAAGAAATACCTCGAAAATTGGAGCGAAGACATCGGCTAGACTTCAGCAACCGAAGGTCCTCCACTCCGCGTTCCCGGATTTTCTGTGACGGCTCCGTGCACGATTGTCCCGGGACCGACTTGGTTGCTTTGTTCTTCGCTACCTCTCTCTTTGTCATCCCGGCCGTAGCGAAGCGAAGTGGAGGGATCCGCGGTTTGCCCAGGCTATAACCGGCTCCGTGCCTCCAGAACCCGCGCCACTGCCTCTTCCGCGGTGTCTGCCGTGGCCGACAGATGCCCCATCTTCCTGCCCGCCCGCGCCGTGTGCTTCTCGTACAGGTGCAGGCTGACCTCGGGGACCGCCAGCGCCTGGGCAAAATGGGGCTCTGTCTGTAACCCTTCACTCAACCACAAATCCCCCAACAAATTAGCGATGGCTGCTGGGCGCACGATCCGCACATCCCCCAGCGGTAAATCGCACACTGCGCGGACCGCCTGCTCGAACTGGCTGGTGACGCAACAGCGCTCGCTCGCGTGGTAGCTGTTGTGTGGTCGCGGCGCCAGCTCATTCACATACAGTTTGCCCACGGTTGTGACGAACATCTCCACCGCGAGCAGCCCCTCCAGCTGGAGCTGGCTCGCCATGCTGGTCGCGATCTCCTGGGCTTGAAGCTCCAGCGCAGTCGGGATCGACGAGGGAAGAGCGCTCCACACCAGGATTTGCTGCTCATGATGATTGGTTGCCGCGGGGTAAGCGACGACTTGTCCGCTGGGATTGCGCGCCACCATCACTGAAATTTCCGATTGCAGATCAACGCCTTGTTCGGCCACGCAGGGCTGCTCCCCCAGCGACCGCCAGGCCTCCCGCAGATTCGACCCCTGGTCGAGCTTCACCTGTCCCCGCCCGTCATACCCCCCATAGGCCCGTTTGAGAAAAATCCTTGGTCCGAGCTCCGCGACTGCCTGTACCAGGTCGCCTTCGGTATGGATAAAACGGTGGGGGCCGACGGGATACCCCTGGTCGCGTAACCAGGTCTTCTGCCGGATGCGGTCCTGCACCATGGCCAAAATATCCCGGCCCGGGCGGACCGGGGCATGCTTGGCAGCAGCATCGAGCGAGGCCAGCGAAATCTGCTCGATCTCGAGCGTGATGACATCGGAGCCTCGGGCCAGGTCCGCAGCCGCGCGAGCATCATCCCAGGAGCCCACGAAGCAAGCATCCACCACAAACCGGGCTGGGCAGGAAGGGTCAGGATCCATGACCTGCACCCGGTAGCCCAGGGAACGCGCCGCCATGGCGGTCATGCGGCCCAGCTGACCGCCACCCAGAATTCCAATGGTCGAACCCTGAATGACTGCCGTCATTCCGGCAACTCCATTTGCAACACTTCCTGGCTGCGCGCCTTGCGCCACGCGCGCAATCGGTTGCCCAGCTCCGGATCATGGCCCGCGAGGATCGCCACTGCGAGCAGCGCGGCATTCGCCGCTCCCGGTTTGCCGATGGCCAGGGTGGCGACCGGCACCCCCTTGGGCATCTGCACGATCGATAGCAGGGAATCCACGCCTTGCAGGCAGGTAGAGGGCACCGGCACAGCCAGCACCGGAACGATCGTCTTGGCGGCCAGCATTCCAGGCAGATGCGCAGCGCCGCCAGCGGCCGCGATGATGATTTTCAACCCGCGCGGTTCCGCCTGCTCGGCATACTCGAAGAGCCAGTCGGGCGTCCGGTGCGCGGAAACAATCCGAGCTTCGTAGGGGATGGCGAACTCCCGCAAAATGTCCAGGCAGGGCAGGAGCACTTCGTAGTCGCTCTTGCTGCCCATAACCACGCCAACGGTGGGAGAGGCGTTCATGGCTTTGATTATCCCACCCGGGAACGGCGGCCTTCGCGTCGATTAGACGTGTAAGTCGAGGCGGGCCGCCTGGGCAATATTCGGCAGGATGGAGAGGGGCACGACCACAATTTTGTATTCTTCCATCGTAGATACCGCATAGTCATAGCGCTGCTTGCGTTCTTCGTCTGGCCCGTTATCTCCTTCATCCGGCCATCCGATTGGGTCCACCACAGCGTTCAACTCGAGTTCCGCTTTCTCCACCCGCTCCACCCCTTTGCGCAGGTCCAGGGCAGCAAAGGCCAGCAACTTGGCTTCATCGACCCCGGTCTCGAGTGAGACCGCATGAAACATTTTCACTACCCCGTTACGATAGCCGCAGTCGATACGCAGAGGATCGCCTCGCCGGGTGTAGTCGGCGGCCGCTATCTGCTTGCGCATCAGCGTCCACACCCCAGCCTCTTCGAACCGGCTGCGCATGGCCGCCACCAAGGCAGTGCGTCCGCCGCGGCGCTGTTTCCGCTCTCGCCGGGGCGGGTCGATGTACAGCCGCATCAGCTCTTCGAGGCCAGCCTGAAAGCTCTCTGCCAGGTAAGCCTTGGACTCGGTAATCTGTACTCCGTTCGACAGCGACGCTTCCAGCACGCCCAGGATCGGCTTGGGATGGTCGGGCGGCTGCTCACCCAGACGGTTGCCGATCTCGATTTCCAGCGCTTCCAGCATCTGCGTGTCGGCATCCGGATCGAGGCAATGCACCCGGCCCCAGTCGCGAGTAAAGCGCAGTCCGCTCTGCCCACCCGCGGAGGCGCGGAGCAGCACACCGATGTTGACGAACTCGTTTTTGACCGGGTCCGGCACATAACGGATCAGTTGAAATTCACACTGCTTGCGCTCCGCCATGCGCCTCCTTGCACTTTAGAATCGGCTGCTCCGCCCTTCCCACGATCGTGTATCGACGGTTCCACCGGAAATCTACCCCCCAATGCATCCTTGGAATCCAACCCCCAATTCGGAAAGGGTCTGCGCGACGACTCCTTAAACGCCACGATCAACTCGCGCAGCCGGGCCTGGCGGGCCAGCAGCCGCTGCAGCAATACCTCCAGGGCGCTCAGATCGCTGCCGTACCATTCCGGGGGAATGGTTTCGGCAATGGCCCACACCGTCTCCGGCTGCATCGTCTCTAAGCGGCTCAGCCAAGGCTCAAAGCTGAGCCAACCGGTGATCCCCCGGTATACCGTATTTTCGGCAAAGACACCTCCCAGGCTGACGTCGATAAATTTCCAGTCTCCGGCATGGAAACAGTAGCCCTGGTCGATGAAAGTGGCAGAGTAGCGCCGTTCGCGCCTTGCTTTCTGAAAGACAGCCTGGCGGCCGTTAATATTGCAGGTCCACTTGTCCAACGCCAGGATGCCGGCGAACTCACCCAGATTCCGCACCTCCAGCAGTTGCGCCTCGGGAAGATAGTCGACCGTTTGGCCTGGCATCAATCCCCCGATCCAGCGCGAAGCAAAATGCAACCCCGGCGCGCACGGCACCGCCCCTGCGCGGGTCTGGATGTTCAGGTCGGGAGTGTTGCGAATCAGCCACTCGCTCACTTCGATCACGTCACATAGAGGCACAGTTAAGCCTGCGGCAGCCGCCAGCCGGGTCGCGAGCATCTCGTTGGCCAGCACGCGAACGTGCTGCGGATTGTTGCAGAATTTGACCACGTAGAGCTGGTTATCCGATGCCAGCATGAGATGGCTTTGGGCACCGCCCCGCATGCGCCGGATCTGCTGGATCGCGATGACCGCCACGCCGTCTCCTGTGTGCTAGCAGCATACCCGAAGCCAGCAGGGGACCCCCGGCTTCTGGTAGCATCGCCACGGAGGAAGCACATGGATCAGGCTGGTACCACCCCGAATGGCTCGCGCCGCAATGAAGATATCGCCCTCGATTTGTTGAAGTTCGTCGCTGCGTCGGCAGGACTGGGAAAGGGCACATCCCCGGCGGCAGGCTTCGTCGCTGCGTCCGGCTCCAAGCCGGAAGATCAGGTAACCCAGCTTCTCTCTCTCTACTCCAAATGCCTCACTGCCGTGCAGGGCAAGTGATCTCGCGCCCACCCTCTCATTCCTGATGAACGGTCCGCAGCGCGAGTTACAGGTTGCCGTCTTTGGCGTGGGCGCCTTTGGCGGCAACCATGTGCGGGTGTATCGCCAGCTGCAGAACGCTGGTTTCGGCGTGCGTCTGGCGGCGGTCGCCGATCCCAACCCGGCCGCCCTCGAGCCGCTGCGGCAAGAGGGCATTCCCGTCTTCACTTCACCCCAGGAATGTCTGAAAGCGCTCCCGCTGGACGCGGTCTCCATCTGCGTGCCCACATCGGCACACTACCCGGTGGCGACCGCTGCGCTTTCCCAGGGGGCGGATGTTCTGCTGGAAAAGCCGATCGCGGTGAACCTTGCCGAAGCCGACGCGCTGGTGGCCCAGGCGGCCGCGGCGGGGCGCATCCTGCAGGTGGGATTGCTCGAACGCTTTAACCCAGCGGTCGCTGCCGCCGAGCCGCTGCTCAACGGGCCCATGTTTTTCGAGGCCCACCGGCTCAGCGTCTTTCATCGCCGTGCGCTCGATGTGGACGTCGTTCTCGACCTGATGATCCACGATCTGGACATCGTGCTCAGCATGGTGCGCTCGCCGGTGCGCGAACTGCACGCCGTCGGCCTGAGGATTCTGTCCACTCAGGTGGATATCGCCAATGTGCGCCTGGAGTTTGCCTCTGGGTGCGTGGCTAATTTCACCGCCAGCCGGGTGAGCACCGAGACGGTGCGCAAGTTGCGTTTCTTTCAGCCGCACCAGTACCTGTCCATCGATTATGCGCGGCAGGATCTGTTGATCATCGAAGTAGCGGCGGACAGTCAGGCGGCGCCGCTAGCCGCGAGTAAGCCCGCAGTCGAGAACGGAGAACCACTGCGGCTCGAGATCGAATCGTTTCTGGGATCGGTGCGCACCCGGCGCCCGCCGCGTGTCAAACCTCAGGAGGCGCGCGACGCTCTGGCATTGGCGCTCGATATCAATCGCGCCATTGCCGCACATGCCGCCCGCGCCGGCCTGAGTTGATCGCTAGCTCGCAAAGAACCCAAGACAGAATCCTCAGGGCATCTTCACTACTTTGTAGCCTTCCGGGACCTTGGTCTGAAATTGCTCGTCGGGCAACGCCTGGTTGAAGGTGACCTTCTCCACCGTGAGCGTAATCCGGTATTCCTCCAACGGACGGTCGATGCTGATTGTGCTGGGGAACGGCATTCCGTTAAACGTCTGGTACGGACCGTAGAGGACCTGGGTCTCCAGGTCGCCGTCGTTGTTGTAAATATCCTGTTCGGTGGGCATGAGGTCGACCCGGCTGAAGTGAATCACCCGCGTCGGCTTGACAACCTGTGCCAACCCGGAGCCGGGATTCGAATGCCCCGGGTTCAACACTGTCAGATCGTAAAGTGGAGTTTCCACCAACTGCTTGCTCTTCCCCTCGAGTGTGGTTTGGCTGGAGTTGGTCAAGGAGACAATCCTGTCCGGAGCGATGCTGCGAATCAGGATGGAGTCGAGAAAAATGCCTGGCCGCATGTTCTCCAGAGGGTTGGCGGAAGGCTTCGAAACCGCGTTGGTTCCTTCGATTGCGCGGCTCTTGGGTGGTATGAGCAACGTGAAGTTGGTCCCATCGCTCGCCAGGTCGAAGGCGTGCGTGCGCACCACCGGCACCAGTCCTAAAACTCGCAGCATCTGCGGCTTGCGAAATAGGATGTACCCGCGCACCGAGGTGTAATCCGTCTGCTGGCCTTTGTGGGCGCCCCCCACCGAAGCGGCAAAATCCACCGTAGCGGTCAAGGAATTCACCTGGTCGTAGCGGTGATTCACCGCCTCCACCAACTGCACCGCATCCGCGTTCAGCGCTGCCCCTGCCAGTTTTGACTGCTGTAGTCTGCGGGTGTGGCTCAGGCAGCCGGTCAGGACCGGTAGCAGCAGCGCCATGAACTTCAACCAATCTCTCCGCATTAATGCAACTCAGGAAATGCGAGTATAGAGCAACCGCCGGACGGTGGGGTTGGTCCGGGGATGTTGGCGTGTCTTGGCTTCAATGCGCCCCCTGGGCTTGTTTGAGGCCCTGACGATAAGCGGCGACATTACGGTCATGCTCGGCCAGCGTGGCGGCGAAGCGAGAATGGCCAGCCGCACTTGCATCCGCCACAAAATAAAGATAGTTGCTGCTGGCCGGGTGCATGGCTGCCGAGAGCGATGCCAGCCCCGGGCTGGCGATCGGCCCCGGCGGCAGCCCGGTGTGGCGGTACGTGTTGTAAGCCGAATCCCGCTTTAGATCAGACGCAAAGATCGTTCCACGGTACTTCTGCTCCAGCATGGCGGCGTAGATCACCGTCGGATCGGTCATCAGGGGCATGTCTTTGTCGAGGCGATTGACCATTACGCTGGCCACTAGCGGCCGGTCGGCGGCCACTGGGGTTTCCTTTTCCACCAGCGAGGCCAGGGTCACGATGCGGTGATAGTTCTGCTCGAGACCGAGGGAAGCGCTGGCTTGGCGGAAACGGCGAACCATCACTGCCAGAATCTGGCTGGGCGGCAGGTGACGAGGAAAGCGATAGGTATCGGGAAACAGATAGCCCTCGAGGTTTTTCGCGCCCGGATCAAGATCCGCGATGAGGACGACATTCTTTGCCGCTGCGTTCAGAAAGCCTTCTTTGGAGGCGAGCTGTGCATCTTCCATCGCCTGCGCGATGTCGAACAGATTGAAGCCCTCAGGAATAGTTACGGCGCGGGTATACACATCCCCACGCACCAGGCGGTTGTAGACCGTTGGCAGGGTCGCCTCGTCTTGAAAGCGGTACTCGCCCGCCTTGAGCGTGCCTCCGCGGACCAAGTGCCAAGCGCAGAAAGCATAGCGGCTCCGGATGATCCCGTGGTCGACAAGAGCGGCGGCAATTCCCCGTGTCCCCATGCCCGGGGTCACCTGGACGAAAGTCTCGGCGGCCGGTGCGGCAGGCTGGGTGAGCGTGCGCCAGGTGGCAAAGGAAAGGACCAGCACCGCCAAGAGCAGGAAAATTAGAAAAAAACGTCGCACAAGCAGGGACCTTCGTGGATTGGATTCTCATCCTGGATTTTATGATGCGATTCCTGTGAGACGCTTGGCAGAGAGGAATCCCACCCGTGACTGCAATCGAGCGCATCCTCGGTCTCGACGTCGGCGACCGCCGCATTGGGGTCGCGGTTTCGGACGAACTGGGCCTCACCGCGCAGCCGGTGCTCACGCTGGTGCGCAAAAACCGGCGCGAGGACCTGCGCTCGCTCGCCCGGCTGGTGCGCCGGTACGGTTGCAGCCGGGTAGTGGTCGGCAATCCCCTCTATATGTCGGGCGATATCAGTCCGCAGGCGCTCAAGGCGCAGGCAGTCGCCCAATCGCTTGAGACCGAAACCGGCGTTGCGGTTACGCTCTGGGACGAACGGCTTTCGACGACCGAAGCCCATCGCCATCTGGACGCCGCCGGACGCCCCGGAAGCGATCGCCGGGCCGTCATCGACCAGGTCGCCGCAGTGCTCATTCTGCAGAGCTTTCTCGATTCCCGGCGGTGATCCGCAGACAGAGGTCCGTCGTATAATCGTGTTTTGGTCCTGCGGCCCTGATCCTCCAGCCCTGGACCATTCGGCCACGCACCATCCGGAATACCGCGAAATGCCTGAACATATAAAGAAAAAACTGGAAGAACAGATCCGCGTGCTGGAGCACGAGCTCACTCACGAGCTGCCGATCGAGATCAAGAAAGCGGCCTCGCTGGGGGATCTGAGCGAGAACGCCGAGTACCACATGGCCAAGCAGCGCCAGGTGTTTGTCAACGCGCGACTTGGGCAGCTCAAGAAGCGCATGGCAGAGCTTTCCCTGGTGAACCTGACCAATATTCCTCGCGACCGGATCGCGTTCGGGTCGACTGTGGTTGTGTTCGACACCACCAAGAATGAGGAAATTACGTATAAGCTGGTCACCAGCGAAGAATCTGACGTAAACCTCGGCTTGATCTCCACTACATCGCCCATCGGCCGGGGCTTGGTGGGTAAGCAAGTGGGAGACATTGCAGCCATCGTGACCCCGAACGGCAAGCGTGAGCTGGAGATTCTGAAGCTGACAACGATTCACGACGAGGAAGCGTGAGCTCGAATTCAACCGAGAGTTTCAGCTGGACAGGCGCCTTCGGCAAAGGATGCGGCGTTATCCTCCAGGGCATCGTCGATGGCCTGGCGCTCACCCGGATTTCTCCCAACGTACTGACCTTCCTGGGCTTGTTGATCAATACCGTGGCCGCTGTTCTCTTCGGCCTTGCCAATGAACACAATTACGTCCGCATGTTCGTGTACGCCGGCCTGGTGATTATCGGCGCCGGCATCTTCGACATGGTGGATGGCCGGGTAGCCCGTCAGACGGACCAGGTCACCGTCTTCGGCGCTTTCTTCGATTCCGTGATCGACCGCTATAGCGATGTCGTCCTGTTTTTTGGCTTGCTGGTGTTCTACGCTCGCGGCAACCGATTCTTCTACGTCGTCCTGGCAGCGTTCGTCATGGTGACATCGCTCATGGTCAGCTACACCCGGGCGCGTGCTGAGGCTCTGATCGGTTCCTGCAAGGTGGGGTTCATGGAGCGGCCGGAGCGGGTGGTGCTGATCATCCTCGGGGCCCTCTTCAATCGCTGGGGCGTCATGGCGCCGGTTCTCTGGGTGTTGGCTGTCCTCTCCACCATCACCGTCATTCATCGCATCAGCTACACCTACGGGCGCACCCAACCCGCGACTGCCAACGAGCCGCAAGGCTCGGCCGTCAACGCGGCGCGTGATCGTCTGCGCTCTGCTCGCCGCGCCTGATGAGCACGTTCCGCCGCCAGCCAGTGCTGCTGGTGCACGGTGGCGCCTGGGATATTCCTGCCGATCAGCTCGCAGCACACACTCTGGGCGTCACCCGCGCCGCCGAAACCGGCTACGCCTTGCTGCAGCAGGGCGCCTCCGCGCTTGATGCTGTCGAGGCTGCGGTCACTATCCTCGAAGACGACGAAGCGTTTGACGCTGGCCGGGGCAGCTTTCTCACCCGCGACGGCCGCGTCCAACTCGATGCACTCATGATGGATGGAGCTACCCTGCGCGCGGGCGGAGTTGCCTGCGTGGAGCGCCTGAAGAATCCGATCCAGGCTGCCCGCCTGGTGCTGGACAAAAGCCCCCATGTCTACTTCGTAGGCGCCGGTGCCGAGCAGTTCGCCCGGGAGCAGGGCATGGAACTGATCGACAACGCAGGCCTGGTGCTCGACCGCGAGAGGGTGCGTCTTCAGCATGCCCAGGAGCGCGAGCGGGCGGGGATTCCTGATCTCACCTTTGCCGGCCCGCAACCCCCGGCCGGCGGTCACGACACCGTTGGCGCGGTGGCCCTCGATGTTGCCGGTAAGCTAGCGGCGGCCACTTCCACCGGCGGCACGCTCAACAAGGCACCCGGGCGAGTGGGCGACTCCTCACTGATTGGCTGTGGGGCGTATGCGGACAACCGCAGCGCCGCAGCTTCCCTGACCGGATGGGGCGAACCGATCATGAAACTGGTGCTTGGCAAGTGGGCCGTGGACCGGGTGCCGCAGATGGGGCCTGAACAAGCAGCTCAGGACGCGATAGCCTACCTCCATGCCCGCCTGCAGGGCCACGGCGGGATTATTCTGCTCGGCCCCGATGGCCGCTACGGCATCGCTCACAATACTCCGCGCATGGCCTGGGCTTTGTGTGATGGCCAGGCAGTCCGTGCCGGCACCGATCTTGCATAGGAATATTCTGATGGAACCCGCGCTCATCCTTGCATCCGCTTCGCCACGCCGGCGGGAACTCCTTGCCCAGGCGGGGTACCAATTTGCCGTTGAGGCGTCTTCCGTTTCCGAGGCGCGCCAACCGGGTGAGGATGCCATCCGCTTCGTCACTCGTCTGGCGCGGGAAAAGGCCGAGCAGGTTTATGCCCGGCACGCCGATGAGGGCGCACTGGTTTTGGGCGCCGATACCATCGTGGTCTGCGACGAAGAAATTATGGGGAAGCCTGCCGATGTGAAGGATGCGGAACGCATGCTGAGCCTGCTCGCTGGCCGCACCCACCATGTGGTGACCGGCGTGGCTGTTGTCTGGGGAACTTCGGCGGAGGTCGCCGCGGAGGTCACCCAGGTGACCATGAATACTGTTTCCGCGGAAGAAATCGCAGCCTACGTGGCCGGAGGCGAGCCTATGGATAAAGCGGGTGCGTACGCTATTCAGGGATACGCCGGACGATGGATCCCCAGGGTCCACGGATGCTACTTCAACGTGGTGGGTTTGCCCCTGGCCCTGGTGACCAGTCTGCTGGAAGGTGCCCGGCAGCGCTTGCGGACTAAATCTTGACCGCTTGTAAGTAACAGAGGACGACGATCGAGAGCAAAGTGAGATCAACAGTGGCCAGCATCGGATCTTCCTTTCCGGCCTAATCCAAATTCAGGCCGCCAATCATTGCTGCCAGCAGCGCTGTTCTGGGAACGAGCGCATCGAGCAGAATAGATTCATGGTCGGCATGTGCTCCCTCGCCAACCGCGCCCATTCCATCGAGCGTTGGTATTCCCAGGGCGGAGGTAAAATTCCCATCGGAGCCTCCACCGGTTGCCGCTTCCTGCAGTTGAAAACCCAGGCCTGCGGCGAGAGTTGCTGCCCGTCGAAAAAGTTCGACCGTTCCTCGCGTTCGTTCCATGGGCGGACGATTGAGTCCACCTGAGATTTCGAGCTGGCACTTGCGATCCACGGCCCGCAACGAACGAAAGCGGCGGTCGATCTTAGGCCCATCGACGGCTCGGGCGATGCGCACATCGAACTCCGCCCATGCTTCGGCGGGCACCACGTTCGACCGCGTTCCCCCCCCAATGACCCCGGCATTCACCGTGATGCCTCGCTCCAGGTTGGTAAAGCCACTTGCGCGCTCGATTTGCCGGCCCAACTCCAACACCGCGCTGTGCCCGTGGGCAAAATCCACCCCGCTGTGCGCTGCCACTCCACGGACCTGGACGCGATAGCCGGCCACGCCTTTCCTGGCCGTCTTGTAGGCCCCGGCAAGCCCCTGCGCCGGCTCCAGCACAAAGACCGCGCTGCATTTCCTGGCCAGCGATTCGGTCAGCGCCCGCGAGTGTTCGCTGCCGGTCTCTTCGTCGCTGTTAAGGAGCAGGATGACCGGCCGGGTCAGCTGATCTCCGAGAATCTCGAGCGCGGTCAGGGCCATGACCACCCCGGCCTTCATATCCAGAACGCCGGGACCCCAGGCGCGGCCGGCGCGCACCCGGAAGGGCATTTTGCTCAGGGTGCCCAACGGCCAAACGGTATCCAGGTGGCCCAGCAGCATGACCGGCTTGACCTTAGCCTGGGCCGGCCCAAAGTATCCGGTCAGGTGGTCGCCGGCCGCGCTCTGTTGGCTTCGCTTACCTCGGCCGCCGATGGCCTGCACCCATTGCTCCACCAGGGCGACACTCTCATTGACCGCTGCCCGGTCCTCTGTGGGGGATTCGATACCTACCAACTCAGCCAATTTCAGCAACATGGCGGGACGTTTCCGGGCTACTACCCGGCTCAGTTCACGATAGCTGTACATGTATCCATGTCCTCCGTCGCCGCTCCCTAACACCGGCGTGGTAGCCGTCATGGCCCGATCAGTTTGTGGTCATTTTGCCACATTCAACCTTTTAACATGATATGTAGTCTATGACTTTGCGGTTATCTGCCAGCCAGGAATTCTATTTCGTGGAAACAGATCATTTAGAAAAGACGATCGCGGCGGTGACTGAATTTTCGGGAATCGGTCTCCACAGCGGGGCACCGGTGAACATGCGCCTCTTGCCCGCGCCTGCCGGCTCCGGTGTCGTCTTTCGCCGGACTGACCTGGACAACTACGAAATCGCCGCCACTGGCCGCAACGTCGCAAAAGTCAGTTACGCGACTAGCATTATGCGCCAGGGCGTGCTCATCTCCACCACCGAGCACCTGCTCTCCGCCCTCATCGGCATGGGCGTCGACAACGTCATCATCGAGCTCGATAACCTGGAATTGCCCATCCTCGACGGGAGCGCTTTGCCCTACGTGGAGGCCTTTGCCAAGGTTGGTATTCGTAACCAACGTCGCCGGCGTCAGTATCTGCGCATCCTCAAGAGCGTGGAAGTGCGTGAGAACGGCAAGTTCATCGCTGTCTATCCCGGGGAAGGCTACAGCATCACCTACGATATTCACTTTGCCGATCCCATCGGCCGCCAGGCGTTCACCGTGGATCTGGCGGCGAATTCGTATGGCGCCCAGATCGCAGCTGCCCGTACCTTTGGCTTCCGCGAAGATGAAAAGATGCTCCGCGATATGGGTCTGATTCGCGGCGCGTCGGAAGAGAACGCCATCGTTCTCTGCGGTGGGCAAGTCCAGAATGGCCCGCTGCGTTTTCCTGACGAGTTCGTGCGCCACAAGGTGCTCGACCTGATCGGCGATCTTGCCCTGGCCGGGCATCGCATCCTGGGCCGGGTGGTGGCGCAACGCGCCGGCCACGCCATGCACACCGCCCTGGTATCCCGCTTATTGCGCGACCGTTCGGCGTGGGAGCTGGTTCAGTTTCCTGTCCCGAGGCAGACCATGGTCGCAGTCGCCGAAGCCCGCTTAGCGACTGCTTAGTATTCCGCCAGAATCGTAGGCGCCGTTACCGGTGCAATCTCTGCCTCGCGCGAGGCGCGTACCCGCTCCCCAAGCGCGTACTTCAGCTCGGGAATACCCACCCCGCTCACTGCCGAGATAGTGAATAAAGGCAGCTTCTTCCGCTTGGCCATGGCGCGCAGCTTCTTCAGTTTCTCCGGGTTTGCGACATCCACTTTGGAGGCCACCACCAGCATTGGCTTTTCGTCGAGTCCGTGACCGAAGCTCTTGAGCTCACCCATGATGACGCGGAAATCTTCGACAGGGTCGGGACGGCCGCTGGCATCCGAAACATCCACCAGGTGCACAAGCACCCGGGTGCGCTCAATGTGGCGCAGGAACTGCATACCCAAGCCAGCGCCCAGGTGGGCACCTTCGATCAAACCGGGAATGTCGGCCACGACGAAACTGTCCTCATGGGGTGGTTCGCCGATCGAAACCACTCCCAGGTTGGGTTCGAGGGTGGTGAACGGGTAGTCGGCAATTTTGGGCTTAGCAGCAGAGATGCGGGAAATCAGCGTCGATTTGCCGGCATTGGGATACCCCACCAAGCCAACATCGGCCAGCAGTTTCAATTCCAGGCGATACGCCCGTTCCTCACCCTCGCGGCCGGCCTCGGATTCACGCGGGGCCTGATGCGTCGGGGTGGCGAAGTGCTGGTTGCCCCGTCCGCCGCGTCCGCCCTTGGCAGCGATGATGCGCTCGTCAGGATGGGAGAAGTCATGGATCACCGCGCCGGTCTCGTCGTCATAGAGAACGGTGCCGACCGGGACCTTGAGGACGATGTCTTCGCCCTCTTTGCCGGTGCAGTTGGAGCCTTCTCCATGCCGGCCGCGCTGGGCTTTATGTTCTGGATTGAAGCGGAAGTGGACCAGGGTATTGTGGCGCTCGCTCGATTCCATGATGACATCGCCACCGCGTCCACCATCGCCGCCCGAGGGACCGCCACGAGGGACGAACTTCTCCCGCCGGAAGGCCACGCAGCCGTTGCCGCCGTCTCCTGCTTTTACGCGAATTCGTGCTTCATCGATGAACATAGCGCTAGGACTAGTGTAGTCCAGGTCGGCACGAAGCTTTGGTGCCCCCATGTCACGGGATTTCCTGTTGATCTCGATGGGGCTGATGAGCTTCATGCGGCTTTCTTTGAAGAGAGCCGCACACGCTGGCGTCCTACGGAACCTCTGGTGGGAAATCCGGGGCATCTCGCTGGTTTTTCGCAAGATGTGGTTTCATCGGGGAGCTTCCGGTTGAGTATTGCGGTAGACCCATATCTCGCGAAAAACCAGCGAGATATGGGGCACCCAAGCTTCGTAGCACGCGAAGAATTAAGTCGTCAGGATTCTGGGCACACGGTGGCTGATCGCGCAGAGCACTTCCCATGGGATGGTTCCGCACAAATCGGCGAGATCCCAGGCATCGATGCCATTGCCGAGTAGGAGCACCTCTTCGCCGATGGCTGCTTGCGCGATATCGGTCACATCCACAATGGTCTGGTCCATCGAAATCCGCCCCGCAATCGGCGTCCTCTGCCCACCAATCAGTACGTGGCCGCGGTTCGAAAGCAAGCGATTCAAACCATCCGCGTATCCGACCGGAAGCAGTGCCAGCCGCGTCTCTCGTGCCGCGGTGAACGTGCTCCCGTAGCCCGCACTCTCCCCGGCATGGACAGTCCGGAGAGAACTGATCCGCGTTTTCCAGGAGAGCACTGGGGCAAACTCCTGATCTGCACTCCAGCCCACGCCGTCGCGGGTGAAACAATCGAGGTAGCCGTAGAGGGCAAGCCCGGGCCGCACCATCAACCGCATCCCCCCGCGGGATGCCATCTCCAACAGAGCCCGCCGATCCTCTCCTGCGACCAGCGTCGACGAGTTTCCTGCGTGCAGCCAGGTAGGACGCAGGCCCTTTTCCAGAATGGAAGAAAGCGCCTTCTGCAGTCGGGCCAGCTGAGGATTGGGATGGAAGGAGGAAAAGTTCTCCGGCTCACTGAAGTGCGTCATCACTCCCTCTAACTCGAGCCAACCGCCGGGATGAAAGCGAGACAACAGGCTCTCCGCCGCGCGGACTCCCTGGCGCGCCATGCCGCTGTCGATCTCCAGGTGGACGGCCAGCCTCACGCCTCGCGCCTTGGCAGCGGCTTCCAGCAGATCCAGTTGCCAGGCCTCCCAAACCACCGGTGTCAACGCCCGGTCGAGCACCTCTTCGGCTTCGCCGGCAAAAATCCCAGACATTAACAAAACGCGTGGGCGTGGGCAGACGGCTCGCACCGCAACGCCCTCGTCGGTCGAGGTCACACCCAGCCACGGCGCTCCAGCCTCCGCCAGTACCGGCGCACACTGCAGCACATCGTGGCCGTAGGCATTGGCCTTCACCACCGCCATCAGATCGGTGCTGGCGCCGGCTAATTGCCGCAGCTTTTCGTAGTTGGTGAGCAGGCGTTGCCGCGAGACTTCTGCCCAGACAGGCCGGGTAAACATCAGGCTAGTATCCGTCTGGGCCGGCGCCGAACGCCATGTTCTCAAAGCGCGTGCATTCGGCAATGTAGGCCAGGTGCACCGAGCCGGTGGGCCCATTCCGCTGTTTGGCGATGATGATCTCCGCCTTATTTTTCGACTCGGGATCCTCTTCGCCGTTCTCGTCCTTGTTGTAGTAGCTGTCGCGGTGAATAAACGCCACCACGTCCGCGTCCTGCTCAATCGAACCGGATTCGCGCAAATCCGAGAGCATCGGTTTCTTGTCCCCGCCGCGTGCTTCCGACGCACGGCTGAGCTGGGAGAGCGCCACCACCGGCACGCGCAACTCCTTGGCCAGCGCCTTTAGGCCGCGGGAGATGGCGGAAACCTCCTGCGTCCGGTTTTCATGGCGTCGTCCCACGCCGGGCGAAGAAGCGGTCATCAATTGCAGATAATCAATGACGATCAGATCCAACTGGCCTTGCTGGCGTTGCAGCCGCCGCGCCTTGGCACGCATTTCCGAAAGCGCGATCGCCGGTGTGTCGTCGATAAAAATCTTTGACTCCGCCAGCCGCTCCAGCGCCTCCATCAATTTGCCGCGGTCCGCCTTGGGAATAAATCCGGTCTGAATCTTCTGCATCGAAACCATCGCATTCGAAGCGAGCATGCGTCGCAGCAAAGATTCTTTCGACATTTCGAGCGAAAAGACAGCCACCACCTTGCCGTCGCGCACCGCTGCGTTTTCGGCGATGTTGATTGCCCAGGCGGTCTTGCCCATGCTGGGACGGGCGGCGATGATGATCAGGTCAGAGGCCTGCAGCCCGCTGGTCATCTTGTCGAAGTGCGTGTAGTGGGTGGCCAGCCCGGTGACCTCGCGCTGTTGCGCATACAGGTTGTCGATGGTTCCGAAGGACTCCTTGACGATCTCCGGAATTCCCGCAAATCCACGGGTAATGCCGCGTTCCGACACCTCGAGCAGACCGGACTCCGCCCCGTCGAGCACCACCAACGCTTCTTCGCTCTGATCGACGGCGCGGGTAATGGCCGCTGAGCAGATGGTAATCAGCTGCCGTGCCAGAGACTTGTCCTTCACAATGCGGACGTATTCTTCAATACTGGGCCGGCGCGGCAAGCCTTCCGTCAGAGACGCGAGATAGGCGACACCGCCCACCGCCTCAACTTCTTTGCGTTTGCCGAGTTCTTCCGCGAGAGTGACGATGTCGACGGCGCGTTGGGCGTCGATCAACTCCGCCATGCGGCTGTAAATGCGGCGGTGCGAGTCCAGCGAAAAGTCTTCCACGCGCAGTTTTTCTGCGGCTTCGTTATAAGCGTGATTGTCGAGCAGGATCGCGCCCAGTATGGAGCGCTCTGCCTCGACACTGGCGGGCAGCCCGCGATCCAGCGACACATCCGAGAGGGTGGCCATAGGCTCAGTTTAGCTGTCGTTCTCCAAGCCGGAGGCTAACCACTCAGGTGCAAATGTGGACAACCAGTATCATTTATTCAGTATGGGCACACTCACCAAAACACTGCTTTCCGCAACGCTTGCTCTCACTTTTCTGGGGGCCGATGCATCCGGCCAACAACCAGCCAAGACCACTGAGGTCCCTCCTGCATTCCGCGAACTGCAGCAGGTAGAGAATCGCTGGGACGACGCCGTCACCAAGCGCGATCAGTACGCCATGGAGCTGGTGCTGGCGCCGCAGTTTATCGGCATCTCCGCCAGCGGAGACGTGACCACCCGCAACCAGCAAATCTCTCGTCTGGTCAAAGGTCTGGGGCCCGACTCGCTGGAGCAAAAAGTGATCAGTGTGCGTTTCGTCGGTGACGTGGCCATCGTTAACGGCACCTATGTGATGACGTGGAAAGGGGAGAAGGGACCGGTGCTGGAGAAGGGCGTCTTCTCCCATGTTTTCGAGCGCGTTCGCGATAACTGGCTCTGCCTGAATTCCCAGCACACCGTGGTCGCGGAAGAGGATAAAGGGGCTGCTCCGAAGGAAAAACCGAAGGCCAGGCGCAGCGATGCCGAGCTGCCGATGCACGTTCCCCTGATCTACAAAGGACCCGACAGCACCAAACCTGCGCCCCCGCCGGGAACCAACCAGCCCCCCCAGTAGTGCGGTGGATAGTGCTTGTGCTTGATTTATCTACAAAGTAGGATGGAGGGCCGGACCCGAACAAAAAAATTCTGCTGTTGTCTCAACTGGAGATTCTATGAAGACACTCATCCATTCCATGCTGGCGGCAAGTGCGCTGGCTGTCACCGTTGTGATTGCTTCCCAGGCGGGCGTTGCCCAAGTGCCTGCGGGTGCACCCGCAGGCACCACCGGCCTGTGCAATGACGGTTCTTATTGGTCCGGGGCGACCAAGAGTGGCGCCTGCCGCGGCCACAAGGGAGTGAAGACGTGGTATGCGGCCAGTGCCGCTGCCCCAACTCCTGCCGCGACCCCCACGGCTCCTCCTCCGCCGGCCGCGGCCCCGCCGCCAACAGCTCCGGCTCCGGCCGCTGCCATGTCGGCTGCGCCTAAAGCCAAGACCGCCGCTACCACCACGGGGGCAACCAAGACGCCTGCTCCTGGCGGCGGACCGGGCATGGTCTGGCTGAATACCTCGACCAAGGTCTACCACTGCTACGGCACCAAGTACTACGGCACCACCAAGGCCGGTGCTTATATGTCCGAAGCTGATGCGAAGGCTAAAGGCGCCCACGCGGACGCCGGCAAACCCTGCAGCTAATTGCCTTCAATTTGGGTGGCCCACTCAAGCCGTCATTTTGGGTTGAGTGGGCCACCCGATTCGACCGTTACCGCATGGTGAGGAAGTCGGCACGGCAGCCGCGGTCGACCCAGATCCTTCTCTGATCGAAACCCCAGGTCTGCCCTTGCACGCACGGTGACCCGCTGCGCTGGTTGGTGAGCTGTACGCCGCGGCTGGTGTTCGCCGGGCAATAGTTGCGTTGTCCGTTATTGGATGAGCAGGTAATTGTTACGCCCTGCCCCGGCCTCCCTGGGCCGATGCCTGGACCCGGTCCACCGCCATACCCCACCTGGAAGTCTGCACGGCAACCGCGATCGACCCAGATACCCCGAGCGTCGTAGCCCCAGGTTTGGCCTTGCACACACGGCGAGCCGCTGCGTTGGTTGACCAACCGCACCCCGCCGCCGACGTTCGCCGGACAATAGTTTCTCCCGCCATTGTTGGATGAGCAGGTGATGGTTCCACCTCCGGGTCCGCCTGGCCCTCCCGGGCCGCCGCCCAAAAAGAAGTCGGCACGGCAGCCACGGTCGACCCAGATGCCCTGGCGATCGTAGCCCCACGTCTGCCCTTGCACGCATGGCGAGCCGCTGCGTTGGTTGGTCATCTGCACGCCGCGGCTGGTATCTACGCGGCACAAATGTCTTCGTCCGTCGTCGGAAGCGCAGGTCACGTTGCGTCCGTTCTGCGCCGTGATTCCGCTTTGTGCCCAGGCCCTTGATGATCCGCAGGCGATCAGGCCTGCCATTAGCAAAACCAGCCCCAAAGCATTTTTCATCATTGCTCTCCTCCGTGGGTTAGCGGACTGCTTGCATTCGCCGCTACTGATCATAGGGGCATCGGGGGGATCTGTGTTCCACTGAATTGAATAAATTCCAGGGCAACCCTCACGCGTAGTTGCGAAGGAACAGCACAACTTTTCCCGAGTCCTGACGTTTGAACGCATAGGAGTTCCCATGCTTCGTTCCCGGCGATTTTTCTCCCTTTGTACGGTCGTGCTTGCGGGGTCTCTTGCCGTTGCGGGCCAGAGTGCGCAGGCCGCGCCCAACCAGCCTCCGCCATCCAATTTTCTGCCGCAAGGATTCGAAGCGCTGGGCCAGCGGGCGGCCTTCCACACGGATTTCACCTTTGACCGCTCCATGTTGCAGTTGGCCGGCTATTTTGTCGGCGACGCGGATCCGGGAACGCGGGCTGCCATTGCCAAGTTGAACAGCATTTCGGTGCACAGTTACCACTTCGCTGGGCCGGGTCTTTACGATCCCGCTACGCTGGATCTGATCCGCCGGCAATATGAAGCGGCGGGCTGGCGCCACCTGGTGGCAGCTCACGGCAAAAGGGATCCCTTTGATACCGGGCAGACCGACTTATGGATTAATTTCGCCCACATGGACGTGACCGGCATGATGGTGCTCATTGCCTCGTCCAAGGATCTGAATTTGATTGCGCTGAACGGAGACATCAGCACAGTTGATTTGCTGCATCTTCGAGGTCATTTCGGTATACCGCGATTTTCCGGTGACGGCTTTGAGCCGCCGGGACCCTCGGAGAGGGCACGTCATCCCTACGTAGCCCCTGTGCCCGAATCCGCTCCGTCTGCTCCGGAGCAATATCCCGGGAGTGTGGGTGTAGGCGTGGGTGGCGGTTCTCCGGACGTCGAAGCCGCTCCGCCACCGCCGATTCCGCCTGGACAGTAGCGGCACCGCGAAACTAAATTGCAGATCTGCGGCTACTTAGCGGACAGCGCTTTGCGTTTCTCGCCCACTTCCAGGTAGACGTTCAGCAGCGAAAGCGCCGCCGGGGTCACGCCCGGGATGCGACTGGCCTGTCCTAGCGTTTGCGGACGCACTCGCGCCAACGTCTCCTGCATCTCGCGCGAAAGTCCGCTGATCCCGGCGTACTCAAAACTCACCGGAATGACCCGCTGCTCCGCTTTCTTCAACTTCTCGATCGATTTGCGTTGCTGATCCAGGTAGCCGGCAAACTTGATCTCCGTCTCCACCGACTTGAGCTCGTTCCGCGTCCTCGCGTTTACACCGGCAAAGAGCTCCGGCAGCAGCAACTCCAACGTAACCTCGGGGCGCTTGAGCAACTGGGCGTAGGTCTGCCCGCCGTCCGCCTTACGCGTGGCTAACATCTTCTCCAGGGCAACCGCGCGCGATTGCTTTTCCTCATACTCCCGCCAGGCGTCGCTGCTAATCAAGCCCAGCTTGTAACCATAGGGAGTCAACCGCCGGTCGGCGTTATCGATCCTCAAGTGCAACCGAAACTCGGCGCGCGAGGTAAACATCCGATAGGGCTCGTTGGTGCCCTTGCTGATCAGATCGTCGATCAGGATTCCGGTGTACGCCTCCGTGCGGTCGAGGGTAAACGGCGCTTCTCCCCGCACCAACAGAGCGGCGTTGATCCCCGCCATCAAGCCCTGGCAGGCCGCCTCCTCATATCCCGAGGTGCCATTGATCTGCCCCGCCAGAAAGAGCCGGGCGATCTGCTTCACCGCCAGGCTGCGGTCGAGCTCGGTGGGATCGATGGCGTCGTACTCAATGGCATACCCCGGCCGCAACATCTCTGCGTTTTCGAGACCAGGAATGGAACGAACCACCTCGTACTGCACTTCCATCGGCAACGAGGTCGACATGCCATTCACATAGACCTCGTTGGTATCCAGGCCCTCGGGCTCGAGAAAGAACTGGTGCTGTTCCTTGTCGGGAAAGCGCACCACTTTGTCTTCGATCGAAGGGCAATAACGCGGTCCGATGCCGGTGATCTGGCCGGAGTACATCGGCGAACGGCTGACATTCTCGCGGATGATGCGCAGCGTCTCGGGCGTGGTGTAGGCAATGTGGCAGGAAACCTGCTTTTGCGGCAGCTCTACGGTGCGGAAGCTGAACGGGGTCGGATCGGCATCCCCGGGCTGCTCCGTAAACTGGCTCCAATCGATGCTGCGGCCGTCCAAACGGGGCGGTGTGCCGGTCTTCAAGCGGCATCCGCGCAATCCCAGCCCCTTCAGCGCCTCGCCCAGCAGGACGCTGGGTGGCTCTCCACTGCGTCCGGCTGGGTAGCGCTCTTCGCCGCAATGAATCAAGCCATTGAGAAAGGTACCGGTGGTGATGACGACCGCGCCGGCAAGAACTGTCCTTCCGTCGCGCAGGCGCAAACCGCGCAAGGTCCGCGCTCCCGTTTCGTCCTGGTCGATAACCAGGTCGACAACTTCGGCTTGCTTTATGTGCAGGTTAGCCTGCGCCTCCAGCACCTGGCGCATCTTAACCCGGTATTGCCGCTTGTCACATTGCGCACGAGGAGACCAAACCGCCGGTCCGCGCGAGGTATTCAGCAGTCGGAACTGGATGCCGACTGCGTCCGCCACCTCGCCCATGATGCCGCCCAGCGCATCCACTTCGCGCACCAGGTGGCCTTTGGCGATGCCGCCGATGGCGGGGTTGCAGGACATTTGCGCGATCAGGTCAAGATTAAAGCTGAACAAAGCGGTACGCAGGCCCATGCGGGCCGACGCCATGGCCGCCTCACACCCGGCGTGCCCCGCACCCACCACAACAACGTCATAGGTTTCCGTAAACGGCATAACACTACTATTCTAAGCTTTGGCATTACAGGGAAGGAGTTCACATGGAAGATACGAAGATTGCTTTACTTGGACTGGGTCTGATGGGAATGGGCATGGCGGGTCGTTTGCTGGATGCTGGTTATCCGATCAGTGTTTGGAACCGTACCCCTGGCAAGGCCGAATCTCTGGCCGAACGAGGGGCCCAGGTTGCTCAGTCCCCCCGCGAGGCGGCGACCGGAGCAGCGGTCGTTTTGAGCATGCTGTCCGATGTCCCGGTCTGTCGTGACGTTTGGTTGGGCCGCGGAGAAGCCCTGTTAGGGGTGGCGCCGGGGACTATCCTGGTCGAGTCAAGCACCGTGACGGTGGAATGGATTCACGAACTGAACAATGCTGCCAGGCAGTACGACTGTGAGTTGGTCGACGCCCCGGTAACGGGCAGCAAACCCCAGGCAGCCGCTGGGCAGTTACTCTTTTTGGCGGGCGGCTCTGTGGCTGCGGTCAACAAGATTACCCCGATCCTTAAAGCCATGGGCCGGGACGTGGTGCACGTGGGCCCGGTTGGCAGCGGGGCACGCTTGAAGCTGATCAACAACTTTCTTTCCGGTTCCCAGGCCGCAGCGTTGGCCGAAGCACTCTCGCTTATCGAGCGCAGTGGCCTCGACCGGCAAAAGGCGCTGGGTGTGCTGACGGAAGGCGCCCCTGGCAGCCCCATCATCAAGACGTTGAGCGGCCGCATGACGGAGCGGACCTATGAGCCAAACTTCGTACTGCGGCTGATGGCTAAGGACCTTCGCTATGCGGTAAGCGAGGCGGACCTGCAGGGGCTTGACCTGGACATGGGCCGGGCGGCTCTGCGGGTGTTCGAGCATGCCATCAGCGCCGGCCAGGGAGAAGAGGATATGTCCGCAGTCGTCGAGCAGTTCCGCAGCCAGGCCCAGAATGCTCACTAAGCTCTACGGAAAGTGGATGTACCGGTGGGAAACCGCTCTCACCACGCGCGACACCAACCGTATCGTTCGCCCGGTGGAATGGGGTTTTGACTGGCTCCAGGACTTCGCTCAAGCCCACCACGCCCCGGGAGACGATGCGGCGGAAGAACGGGCAATGCTGCAGTTGAACGACTTCATCCTGCAGCATCGCGCCGATTTTTTTGCTTACGAAACCCCGAGTGACTTTGTTCTCGAGGAGCGGCACCCGCAATTATTTCCCACCAACGTTCGTCCCGAAACTCTGCGTCAGGACGAGCTGTTTCGCCGCCGGGCGGCAGACGGGACTCTGCCGAAGGCGCAGTTTCTTCGCTTTACTTCACCCATACGTTCGCCTTACCCGGAGAACGACCGCGTCAACGCCCGCTGGTATCCCGCTCCGGCGCGCGAAGGCAAGCCGAAACAGGCGATCATCGTCATGCCCCATTGGAATGCGGACGCCTTCAGCCACAATGCGTTGTGCTCGATGTTCAATAAGTTTGGCGTTGCGGCACTTCGCCTGAGCAAGCCCTACCACGACATCCGCCGGCCGGCCGAGCTGGCGCGGGCGGACTACGCCGTCAGTGCCAACGTCGGGCGCACGATCGCTTCCTGCCGCCAGGCGGTGGTGGATATCCGCTGCTGCCTCGACTGGTTGCAGCAACAGGGCTACGAACAGTTCGGCATTCTGGGCACAAGTCTGGGCTCCTGCTACGCATTTCTGGCCAGCGCCATGGATCAGCGGATCCGCGTGGCGGCATTCAACCACGCGTCGATGTCGTTTGGGGATGTGGTCTGGACCGGCCAGAGCACGCGCCACATCCGCGAGGCGTTTGAAGCCATCGGTATGACGCACCAGCGGCTGCGCGATGTTTGGGCCGCCATCAGCCCGTCGCAATACATGGAGCAGTTCGCGGCTCATCCGCGAAAGATTCTGCTGGTGCATGCCACCTACGATCTGACCTTCCTGCGGGAGTACTCGTTGCAGGTCGTGGACAACTTCCGCCGCCGCGGAATCGATTTCGTTTCCAAAGTATTGCCATGTGGGCATTACACCACCGGGGAAACTCCGTACAAGTTCATGGATGGCTGGTATCTGGGGTCGTTTGTGTACTCCGCCTTTAAAGAGCTGGCCGGCGTGTAATGGTCTAAGATTGAGGTATGTCCGACCGTATGCGCCGTTCGCTCGCCGAGGCTGATCCTGAGATCGCCGCAGCCATCGACCACGAGATCTCCCGCCAGCATGAAGGCCTGGAGATGATTGCTTCCGAGAACTTTGTCAGCCAGGCAGTTCTGGAGGCGGTGGGCTCGGTATTCACCAACAAATACGCCGAAGGCTATCCCGGAAAACGTTACTACGGCGGTTGCGAATTCGCGGATGTCGTCGAAAACCTGGCGCGCGACCGCGCCAAGCAATTATTTGGCGCCGAGCACGCCAACGTGCAGCCGCATTCCGGCTCGCAGGCGAATGCCGCGGCCTACATGGCGGTGATTAACCCGGGTGACACCATCCTGGGCCTGGATCTGGCGCACGGTGGTCATCTCACCCACGGCCACAAGCTAAGCTTTTCCGGCAAGCTCTACCGCACTGTGTTCTATGGCGTGGAAAAGGACACGGAGCGAATCGATTACGACAAGCTCGAAGCGATTGCCGAACGGGAGAAACCGAAGCTCATCATCGGCGGCGGCAGCGCTTATCCCAGAATTTTTGATTTTGCCCGCATGCGTCAGATTGCAGATAAGGTTGGCGCGTTGTTGCTGATTGACATGGCGCATTTCGCCGGTCTGGTCGCGGGCGGGGTGCATCCTTCTCCTGTGCCGCACGCGCACCTGGTCACGACCACCACGCACAAGACGCTGCGTGGGCCGCGAGCCGGTCTGGTGCTATGCCAGCAGCAGTTTGCTGCGGCAGTGGACCGGAGTGTATTTCCCGGTCAGCAAGGTGGCCCGCTGGTGCATGTCATTGCCGCGAAGGCGGTGGCCTTCGGTGAAGCACTCAAGCCGGAGTTTAAGCAGTATGCGGAGCAGGTGGTGGCGAATGCGAAGGTGTTGGCGGAAACGCTGATGGCTGAGGGCTTCCGCGTAATCTCCGGTGGAACGGATACGCACATCTTGCTGGTGGATGTCTTCTCACGCGGAATACTCGGAAGCGAAGCGGAAAATGCGCTGCACGAGGCGGGAATTACGGTGAACAAGAATTCCATTCCGTACGACGTCAACCCGCCGTTGAAACCGAGTGGCATTCGGATTGGCAGCCCGGCGTTAACGACGCGCGGTATGCGCGAAGCAGAAATGCGCGTGATCGGAAAGTGGATTGCGCTCGCGCTCGATCAACGCAATGATCCGCAGATGTTGCGCAGGATCCGCGCCGAGGTGCTGGAACTGGTAGAGCGATTCCCGCTCTACGGCTGGTTGCGTGCACCCGAGACCGTCGCGGCGCAGTAAGCAGGAACTGCAGATCTCTCCGCTGCGCTGTGCTCCGGTCGAGATGACAAAGGCGCAAAGCTGGAAGGCCCCGTCTTGCCCTACTTGCGGCATCACAAATGCGGGTGCCCCATATCTCGCTCGTTTTTGGCGAGATGTCGGAAATGAAACTGCTTTCCCAGGTGAGCCTTCCAGGAGGCAGCACCCGCTCACGAAAGAACTCGAAACCTTGGTTTGCTCATTAGCATCGTAGCGCAGCGGAGGGACCTGCTGCTCTTCCGCAATCTCAAATCTCCACCAGCGCCCGAATCTCGATCAGGCGCGGCAGTACATCGCCCAACTCCACCGCTGGCCCGTCTTTGCGCCCGAAGGCGAAATAAACCCTGCGGTACAACTCATACAGCTGCTCATACACGCGCACCGCGCCCGTCTCGGGTTGGTACGTCTTATGTCCCAGGCACATCTTCTCCTGCGCTTGTTCCACCGACTGGAATGCACCCGCCGCCAGCAGCGCAAAGATTCCGGATCCCAGGCTGGTAGGCACCCCATCCGGCACCAGCACCGGCTTACCCAGCACATTGGCATATACCTGGTTCAGAACAGCATTGTTCTGCGGAATGCCGCCGCCGTTGATCACCCGGTCCACCGGCACCCCATACTCCGCCAGCCGCTCCAGAATGATCCGTGTGTGAAACGCCGTACCTTCAATCGCGGCGAACAATTCGTCCTGCGCCGTGTGGATCAGGTTCCATCCCAGGGTAATTCCACCCAGCTCCGGATTGACCAGCACGGTACGATCTCCATTGTCCCAGCTCAGCCGTAGCAAGCCCGTCTGTCCGGCCTTGTATTTTTCAAGTCCCTGGCTGAGCTCCGCCACATTGACGCCGGCACGCTTCGCGATGGCTTCGAAAATATCCCCAGTTGCCGACAGTCCCGCCTCAATCCCGGTATAAACAGGGTTCACGCTGCCTGGCACAACACCACACACTCCCGGGATCAACGTCGTCGCGTTCTGTATGGCGATGATGCAGGTCGACGTACCCACTACATTCACCACGTCTCCCTGCTTGCAACCGGCGCCGATGGCATCCCAATGCGCATCGAACGCTCCCACTGGAATAGGTATCCCCGCCCGCAAGCCCATCTTCTCCGCCCACTCAGGAGAAAGGTGACCCGCCAAGGCATCGGACGTGTGGTACTCCCCGCCAAGCTTCGCTCGTATGCCATCCAGCAGCGGATCCACACTCGACAAGAACGATTGAGCCGGCAGCCCATCCCACTTGGGATTCCACATCCACTTGTGGCCCATGGCGCAGATACTGCGCTTCACTTGTTTGGGATCGGTAATACCGCAGAGAGTGGCTGCGACCATATCGCAGTGCTCGAACGCACTTGCCAGCCGGCCACGCTTCTCCGGGTTATGGCGCAGCCAGTGGAGCAGCTTGGCAAATCCCCATTCGTGGGAATACACCCCACCGCACCACTCGATCGCTTCCAGTTTTTCCGCGTGAGCGAGCTCAGTGATCTCCTGCGCTTCGCCTTTGGCGCGATGGTCGCACCACAGATAGTAGTCATCCAGCGGCTGCATCCCGGCGTCCACCGGAACCACGCTCGAGCCTGTTGTGTCGAGGGCCATGGCTTCGACTTGCTCACCCGGGATGCCTGCTTTGGCCAACACCGCTCGCGTGGCGCTGACCAAAGCATCCATCTGTTCCTGGTGCGATTGGGTGGCGAAGTCGGGGTCTTCCCGCTTGCGCTTCAGCGCATAGTTGGCCGACGCTGTCGCGAGGCCGCCCTTCTGCTGGCGGCTGCTGTCGAACAACGTCACCCGGACGCTGAGTGTGCCGAAATCAACCCCTGCGACGATAGCCAACCCTTACCCCTTGATGAGAGAAACATCCAGCTCGATCTTCAGATCGTCGCCCAGCACAATGCCGCCCGTCTCCAGCGCCGCATTCCACGTGAGACCGTGATCGCTCCGCTTGATCTTTGTAGATCCCGAAGCTCCGACGCGCAGGTTTCCCCACGGATCCTTTGATTCGCCGGTTGGGCCCTCGATATCCAGAACAGCTTCCTTGGTGACACCGTGAATGGTCAGGTCGCCCACGACCTTCAGCTCTCCATCGCCGGGCTTGGTGATTTTTTTGCTCTTGAAGGTAATGGTGGGATATTTATCGGCGTCGAGAAAATCTGCGCTCTTCACATGCGCGTCTCGCGTACTGTCGGAAGTATTCAGAGTGTTCACATCGATCTCGACATCGATGCTCGATGCGTCGAGATTTTCAGGATCGTACACAACTGTGCCCTGCACGCTGTTGAATCCACCGCGAACATTGGTGATCATGAGGTGGCGAATGGTAAATTGTGCGTTCGAATGGGCGGGATCGATTTTGTAGGTGGTCTTCAAGCGAATCTCCTGTTTTTATTCAAGGTCGTGGTTGTACATGCTCCAACCCAGGTAGCGAGTCGCAGCTTCTTGCACTGCACTGCCCACCTGGGAGAAGTTAGCCGCTACGTGATGCTCGAATCCCTGCTCGCAGATATACCGCAGCAGCTTTTGTAACTGCGGAATCCTGGCCACACCGGCGCCGCCAAAAGTTTCCAGCGGATCGTTGGTGAACTCCCCCTGTCCGACATAACCCCGGATCTTGCCATGGAAGTCATCGGTGGAGAAGCGCACATAGGTCATCGCGCCTGCCTTGACGCGGCCCGCGCAAGTGCCGAAGGTATTCTCCTTGCCGACCGTTCCAGCGATGATGGCCTGAAAGTCCATGATGACGTCGTTGAAAAAATGCTTGGGCAGGTTGGAGCAGTGGAAGCAGACGCACTTGTCGGGATCTGTGCCATAGTTGTTGTTCCAGTCCAGCAGCGCGCTCGGTGTCTCCGACGCCAGGGCCAGCGCATGCATGCTGATGGTTCCGCAGATATCCACCTCGCAGGCGCTGGGAAAGAGATTCTCGCTCATCATGCTCATCACCGTGCAGGGCACCACGCCGAAGTACTCTTCCAGCGAAGTCCAGCACTGGATAGCGCTGACGGTGCAGTAGGTCTGCTGCATCCACTGCTCAATCACCACCCCCAGCTTGCTCATCTTGATAAGGGCAGCGACCGGGATGTTGTTGGTTGACACATACTTCTGAATCGCCGCCAACTTGGTCTGCACCGAATCGTCATTGTCTTTCAGCCTCTCAATGCGTCCCAGTACTTCCGACAAGTCGAGAGTGTCGACAGAAATGCCGCTTCGCTCCAGGAGCTTTTCGCTGTAGCGGACCGTGTTGAAGGCCGCAGGACGAGCCCCGATGGCGCCGACGCGAAGGTTGGTGAAGCCGCGCACCACGCGGCAAATGGAGGCAAACCAAGCCAGGTCCTTGCGGAATTCGTCGGAGTCCGGCGCCACGGTGTGCGACGCGGTCAGCGAGTAGGGAATCCCGTACTGCATCATGTTGTTGCAGGCCGACATCTTGCCGCAGAAGCTATCTCTGCGGTGGGAGATTTTCATATCCGCCGCGCGGTCAGGAGTCGCTTGCACCAACACCGGTACCTTCAGCGTGGAGTGGCGCAGGGCATCTACGATCCCGCGCTCCTCACCAAAGTTAGGAAGTGTAACAATCACGCCGTCGATTTCATCACGATGCTTGCGGAACAGATCGCCGCACAGCCGTGCTTCCGTCGGCGTTTCTACCGCGCCGAACTTCGACTCCTCCGGGGTGAGCGCGATGGCGCGAATTCCCGCCGCCGCGAGCACCTTGAGTATTTCTTCGCGGCCGGTCTTTGCCAGGTGATCGGGGAAAAAGCCGCGATTGCCCACAATCACGCCAAACGTCATTTGTTTCGCCATTGCTTATTTCCCTCGCGTGGGGGTGGTTGTCCGGGGACGAAAGCCGATGGTGTAACCCAGGCCGGCGATGGTGAGCAGCGCGCCCCACCAGATGGGCGCATGCAAATTGCTCAACACGGGAGGATTAGCTAAGGGATGGCTTAATTCCCAAATGCCCGTAGATAGAATAACAACCCCGTAAGCCAGCAGCAGAATGCCTGCGAACCACCAGATGGAAAACGATTCTTTCATCAGCCGAACTCCTTCTTACCAGAAGACTACGTTGAGAATGATGAACGCGACTGCCACCGCGCCCGCCCACACAATCGGACGCTGATACCAGTATTCATCGTGTTCTTTGGGGAGTGCGGACGCCCCGTAGACTAATCCCTCCAACTCCGCCTCCGGCCGGGGTTTGGTCATATAACTCACCACCACCGTCACCAGAACGCAGGCCAGCCACGCCCACAAGGCGCGGAAGACGGTCTCGGCCATCGCCTTTGCATCTGCCGACATGGCGACGTAGCGTAGCGCGCTGGGATCGTGCTGAACCCACAGCCACAAGCTGATCGAAGTGACGGTACCGGCCAGCAACCCCCAGAAGCCGGCTTCTTTGGTCGCTCGCTTCCACAGCATGCCCAGAATCACCGTGCCGAACAGCGGAGCGATGAAGAAGCTGAAGAGTTGTTGCACGTAATCCATGATGCTGGCGGCGTGCTGCACCAGGTAGGCCGTGCCGACGGAGATGAGGACGCCGATCAGGGTGCTCCAGCGGCCCATGGCAACATAGTGCTTGTCCGTCGCCTTCTTGTTGAGAAAGGCGCCGTAGATGTCGTAGGTCCACACGGTTGAGAATGCGCTGACGTTGCCCGCCATGCCGGACATGAAGCCGGCAATCAGAGCTGTCACGCCCAACCCCAGCAGACCCGGTCCGCAGTAGCGCACCAGCATCAAGGGCAGCACTTCGTTGAAGCTATGCTGACCTGTCTTGACGGCGACGTCCTGTGCCACCAGGTGATACGGAAGTACAGAAAGAGCCAGCAGGCCGGGCAGGATGACAATGAACGGAACTGCCATTTTGAACGCGGCGCCGATTACTGGGGCCATGCGGGCGGAACGGATGCTATCCGCCGAAAGCACGCGCTGCACTACTAGAAAATCCGTAGTCCAATACCCGAAACTCACCACGAAGCCCAGCCCGAACACGATGCCGAACCAGTTCACGCCCATGGGATTGGTGCTGAAGTGACCCAGGGTCGACCACAGGTGCACATAGTCGGAGCGGCCCAGGTTGGTAGCAATCTGCGCCCGCAGGTTGGTCCAGCCGCCCACTTCGATCAGGCCGAGGATCGGGACCAGCAGGGCCCCCACCCAAATCAGAATGAACTGCAGGATCTCGTTATAGATAGCCGACTTCAACCCGCCCAGAGCGACGTAGACGGCTACGGTGACGGAAGAAACCCAGATGCTGAAGTTCAAATCCCAGCCCAGGACCACCTTCATCACGATGGCCATGGAGTACATATTGATGCCGCTCATCAGAATGGTCATGAAGGCAAAGCTGATGGCGGAAAGGGCGCGCGCCCCGTCACCGTAACGCAGCTTGAGGTATCCCGGCACAGAGTGTGTTTTCGAGATGTAGTAGAAGGGCATCATCACGATGCCCAGGAACAGCATGGCCGGGATGGCGCCGATCCAGTACCAGTGCATCGCCAGGATGCCGTACTGGTAGGTGGATCCGGCCCAGCCCATCAGTTCGAGCGAGCCCAGGTTGGCCGACACGAAGCTGAGGCCGGCGATCCAGGCGGTCATTTCGCGCCCCGCCATGAAGAACTCTTCGCTCGTGTTGGAGGAACCGCGCAGATAAAAACCGATGAACATCACGATCGCAAAGTAGATCGCGATGACCAGCACATCGATCCAATCCAATCGTGCCAGTTGGGTAGAAGCCACCAGGGCTAGCGTAGTGACCATTATTTCTCCTGTCCGTAGGTTGCGTTGGCGCCATGTTTGCGAAAGTAATGCCGGTCGAGCAGCGCCTGGGAGACTCCGGTGCAGCTTTGCCGCAGGGTTGCGGTGTAGTAGGCCATACGGGCCACCGTTTCCAGCACCGCTGCGTTGTGGGCGGCTGCGGAAGGGGTCTTCCCCCAGCAGAAGGGAGCATGGCCGGCCACCAGGACAGCCGGGACCGCCAGTGGATCGAGATTCTGGAAGCGGCGAGCGATTGCAACGCCAGTATTGAGCACGTAGTCTCCGCCAATTTGATCCGCCGTCAGTTCGTCGGTTACCGGAACCGGGCCATAAAAGTAGTCGGCATGGGTGGTGCCGTAGGCGGGTATCTCGAGGCCGGCCTGGGCCCACGCGGTGGCGAATTCCGAATGCGTATGGACCACCCCGCCGATGGTGGGAAACTCTTTATAAAGCAGAACATGCGTGGCCAGGTCAGAAGAGGGACGAAGCTGGCCCTTGACGACCTTGCCGTCCAGGTCGGTCACCACCATGTCCACAGGCTTCAGGGCGGCGTAGTCGACCCCGCTGGGCTTGATCACCACCAGGCCCCGCTCCCGGTCGATGCCGCTGGCGTTGCCGAAGGTAAAGAGAACCAGCCCCTGGCGAACCAGTTCCAGATTGGCGTCGAGCACCTGCTGCTTGAGGGTGTCCAGATCGGGCATAGGGATCAAAATAACAGACGCATAAGCAAACGTTTACATGCGCACCTGACCTTAGGAGAATCAGGTATACCGCGTCAAGCCCGTTGACCCGTCACGAGATCGGGGCGTCTGTAGGGAGTATCCCATGCAAGCCAAAGAAGGCTTGCATGGGCCTCCCAGATTGCGTTGGGAGGCTCTACTTGGGGGAGGGATCTAACGGTTTTACATGCCCGTTGGTAGCGTTGCCCCAGATTGCCCGGACGGCTTTGCCGTAGGCACTGTACTCCCGGATCCCTTCCGTATTGAGTTCAATCACCACCCAACGGTCGTCCAGGATCTTGGTCTTTGACTGGTACGCGGTCTTCCAACGTTCGAACTCGGGACCCGAGTTTGCCCGAAGATATCGCCAGACTTCACCGTCCGCAATCGTCGCTACCAGGCTTGGCTCGTGGTCCTGCATGCCATGTTGCACCGCATGGGCCGCCATCGCACCGCCGCGAATCATGCGGGTGATTTCCAGCTCGGCTTCGAGGAGCGTTCGGGCAATCACATTCGCCTGAACGTCCTGCCCGACGTACGCACGGCAAAAGTAACCGAGATGCTGCTCCATAAATCCCTCTGATAAGCTACGCGATCCTGTGGTTGCAAGGAAGCACGAAAAAAACACAGAGGTTACGTTTGATCAGGATATCACTGCTGTTGCTGTTGCATTTGTTGAAGGTGCAGCAGCTGTGCCGGAGGTGAAGGAGGTTCCTGCGCCCGCTCCACCAGGACGGACCAGTCCTCCGGTACCGGCATATCGCGATCGAGCGGCGGCAGATCGACGTATTTTGATACTTTGACAGCCACATACAGCTCGCTCTCCTTGCTGCCGCGGTAAATTCCCCGTGTGGGAGGCACGTCGGCATAATCGCGCCCCATCGCAGTGCGTATGTAGCGATTGTGGGCCAGCAGGTTGTTGGTCGGATCAAATCCGACCCACCCTACCTGGGGAAGGAACGCCTCCACCCAGGCATGCGTGGCGTCGGACGTGGAGCGATCGGCGTTTTCCTCGCCGTGATAGAGGTAGCCGCTCACATAACGGCAGGGGATGCCAACATGCCGTACCAGCGCAATCATGGTGTGGGCAAAATCCTGGCACACCCCTTTTCTCGACTCGAGGGCTTCATCGATGCGCGAATTCACGCGTGTGCTTTTGGGCACATAGTCGAACCAGTGGTAGAGTGAGGCATTCAACTGCCGCAACAACACCAACGGATCGTCGCGGCGGCGCACATCCAATAGCTTCGCCAGATCGAGAAGCGCCGCCGACGGTGCGGCAAACTCGCTCGGCAGCAGCATCTCGGAAAAATCGCCCAGGCCGACCAGCGAGTCCAACTCGTTCCACGCGCCGGGGCGTAGTGTTTGCGGGATCTCGGGCAGCGGCTGTTGTTCCACCAGCGCCTCGGCCACGATCACCAGCTGGGAATGCTCTCCCGGTATATCGAAGTGGTGCACATTATTGCCCAGGTGATCGCGATACGAAAACACGCGGCAGCGCGGGCTCACCGACAAGGAGAACGACAGGCAGCGCTGGTTGTTGTCGCTGCGCGGATGCATCCGCGCTTCCATGAGGCTCTCGCTTACCTGGTCTCGGTAAAGGAATTTCGTCAGATGCCGTATCAGGTAGAAATCCATCGCACTCCTTCGTGTGCAACTACATTGCCAGGGCAGCTTCCACCGAATACTGGATATAAATACGGTAGATCAGGTCGTGAGTCTGACGGCATTGCTGCAGGATGTTATGCAGGTAAGCCCCCGCATCCTGAGCCAGAATGTCAGATACCTCGACAAAGCTGAGCGAGGCTTGCAACCGTCCCGAAATCTTCATCAGTTCATCGACCGGCTGCCTGCCGCTCGATTGCTGTACAGCCATCAACGCCTGGCGAAGGTAATCGATGGAATAGCGCAGTGAGTGAGGAAACTGCGGGTTCAACAACAGAAACTCGAGAATCCATTCCGCCGTCAGATCCGCGGTATAGACCTTGCAATAGGCTTCGAAGGCAGTACAGCAGCGCAGCAAACCCACCCACTCCTGGTATTGCCGGGCCTCTGCGCCGACTTCCGGGGTATGCAGAATCTCGGTTTGATACAGGTCGAGCAGGTTCGCCGTATTCGCGGCCCGCTCCAGGTAGCGGCCCATCTGGATGAACTGCCAGTCTTCCCCGTGGCTCATGGTGGTATCCGTGACGCCCTGAAACAGGTGGACACCATCGATCACCGCGGGAAGAAAATCTCCCAACCGGGTATTCAATCCGTACTCGGAGTGCGGCTGGATCACCCAGTGGTACATGCGGTTCAGCTGTTGCCACTGTTCCGAACTGATTTCGTCGCGCACCTGCCGGGCATTCTCCCGCGCTTCGATCAGGCACGAAGTGACGGACGCGGGAATATCGGCGTCGAAGGTCAGCGCGTGCACGATCTGGTAGTAGTCGTTCTGCCAACTCACCTCAGGCGGATTGCCCAGGGCAGCCAACACTCGCTTCCAACGGCCCTCCGCGCTCGTGCTCGACTTGTCGAGCATGAGACCCATGTTGACGTCGAGCAAACGCACAGTATGCTCGGCGCGCTCGAGATAGCGGCTCATCCAATAAAGACTGTCGGCTACGCGAGAAAGCATGTTCCCTCAATCATTCAAGACCCAGGTATCTTTGCTGCCGCCACCCTGCGATGAGTTCACCACCAGCGATCCTCTGCGCAACGCCACTCGAGTGAGGCCTCCGGGCACGATACGCACTTTGTCGCCATACAGAATGTAAGGTCGCAGGTCCACATGCCGCGGCTCGATGCCGTTCTCGGTCAGGCAGCCGGCGCGGGAAAAATCGAGCGTAGGCTGAGCAATGTAATTGCGCGGGTTGGCTTCAATCGCGCGCTTGAACTCTTCCCGCTGCTCGGCGCTGCTGTGCGGCCCGATCAGCATGCCGTAGCCGCCCGATTCGCCCACCGCCTTCACCACCAGCTTGTCCAGATTTTCCGTGGCGTACTTGCGCTGTTTGGGGTCGGTCATAAGAAAGGTTTCCACGTTGTTCAGGATCGGTTCCTCGGCCAGGTAATAGCGAATGATCGCCGGCACATAGGCATACAGGGCCTTGTCGTCGGCGATGCCGGTGCCGAATGCATTGGCCAGAGTTACATTTCCCGCGCGATAGGCGTTGAAAAGTCCGGCCACGCCCAGGATGGAGTCGGAACGAAAGGCCAGCGGATCAATAAAGTCGTCGTCCACGCGGCGATAGATCACATCCACCCGTTTCAGCCCCGCGGTGGTGCGCATGTAGACGATGTTGTCATGGATCACCAGGTCGCGGCCCTCGACCAGTTCGATACCCATCTGGCGCGCCAGGTAGGTGTGCTCGAAATAGGCAGAGTTATACACGCCGGGGGTTAAGAGAACGATTGACGGATCGTGGCGGCCTTCTGGAGCTAGGGAGCGCAAGGTGCTCAACAACAGTTGCGTGTAGTGCTCGATCGGTTGCACGCCGTAGTCGCGAAAGAGCTGCGGGAAGGTTCGCTTCATGACCCTGCGGCTGGTGAGCATGTAGGAAACGCCGCTTGGGACTCGCAAGTTGTCTTCGAGCACCACGAATTCGCCGTTGCTCAGGCGCAGCAGATCTGTACCGGTGACAGTGATATATACATTGCGGGGCACCTGCAGCCCACGCATTTCGCGGCGGAACTGGCGGCAGCTGTAGACGATTTCGCGCGGAACATGCCCGTCGTTGAGGATCTTGCCTTCGTTGTAGACATCGTGCAGAAACAGGTTCAACGCAGTGATGCGCTGCACCAGCCCCTTTTCGATATGCTGCCATTCCGCTCCGGTGATGATACGAGGCAAGAGGTCGTAAGGAAAAATGCGTTCTGTGCCTTCGCCGTGGCCATACACGTTGAAGGTGATGCCCTGGGTCATGAAGGAGAGATCCACCGATTTCTTGCGGCGTGCGATCTCCTCCGGCGGCAAGGCGAGAAATTTCTCCAGCGCAGCACCGTAATGGGGCCTGACGACGCCGTCGTCGGAGAACATTTCGTCGTACGTATTGTCGAGGACGTAGTCCTTCAAGAGCGGATTGCCGAACGTGCTGCTTACTTCCATTGGGCCATCCTGGCGTTAGTGTTTGATTCCTGCGGTCATTTCTGTCGCAACCTCGTCGCTGACCACGCTGAAGTTGGTAAGGCTGGCGATTCCGAATGAGGTAGTAATGGCGACATCCGAGGCATCCCGCCCCACCGCCATCAGCACCCGTCCGATGCGCGGGTGGTTATGCCGCGCATCCACCGTCCACCAGCGGTTGGAGAGGTAGACCTCAAACCATGCGCTGAAGTCCATTGCCGTGAACGTTGGAGGTATGCCGATATCTCCCAGGTAACCGGTCACATAGCGCGCGGGAATGTTCAACGCCCGGCAAAACGTCACTGCCAGGTGTTGAAAGTCCCGGCAAACCCCGACCCGCTCGGTGAATACGTCGAGCGCCGTCTTGGTGGAACGGGCATGCTGGTAGCCAAACGCGACTTTCGAATAGACCCAACTGGTGATGGCCTGCACACGGGGCCAGCCTGGAGGAGCATTGCCGAACAATTCCACGGCAACGTTGGAGAGCCGGTCGACTTCACAATAGCGGCTGTTCAACAGGTAGATCAGCGTGTCGTTGGGTAGATCGGCCACCGGATGCTCGATCGCATCCAACGGAGTAGGATCCTCCACCCCTGGATCCTCAATCAGGGTGGAACCGGTGAGCTGAATATGTCCTGTGGGAGCAACGAAGCGCGAGCAGCGATTGCCGAAGGTATCGATATAGCTGGTGATGGGGACGTCGGGATCTAACTTGAGCTCGTCTGGTTCGAGCAGATCCGGTTCCCGCGAAGGATGCACGTGGAGCATCGCAACGATGGTAACGGGAGCAGGAATATTAAATCCGATGTCATAACCTAAGCGAATAAGCATTGCATTCCCTCAATCGAGCCCTGAAGAGCGAATCGCCCAGGTTTAGCCCCGGGCAAGTCGACAGGAACGACAAGGTCCATGTCGCAAAACTTATGATGCTGAAAAACTACCAGACAATCTGGATCGGTTCCCACCTCTTTCTACCGTTATACCGCGTAGCATTCAGATGGAGCGTAGAAAATGACCTATTGCCTCGGAATCATGACCAGGGACGGGTTGGTTATGGCGTCCGATTCCAGAACCAACGCCGGCTACGACCAGGTAAACATTTGTCAGAAAATGTACACCTTTCTGCAAGCGGGTGAACGTGCCTTTGTCATTCTGACCAGCGGCAATCTATCACTGACGCAGTCGGTGATCACTTTGCTAAGAGATGAGTTTGACGCCGGCCAGGGGTTGGGTAAGGCGGAATCCATGTATGCAGCCGCCCGCGCCGTCGGGGACGCTGTGCGCCGGGTTTCGGATCTTGATCGGGCTGCTCTCGAGAAGGACGACTTCAAGTTCAATATCCATTTGCTGCTGGGTGGCCAGGTCAAGGGTGAGAAGCCGAACCTGTTTCTTATCTATCCCCAGGGAAACCCGCTGAGTGCGACCGAGGACTCGCCGTTCTTGCAGGTTGGAGAGGTGAAGTATGGCCGGCCGATCCTTGATCGGGGTATTGAATACGGTTCCACCAGCCTGGAAGTAGCGGGTACATATGCGCTGTTATCGCTCGATGCTGCGATGAGGTCCAATGTCACAGTGGGGCCGCCGCTGGAGGTGTTGTTGTACAGCAACGACGCCCTGCAGTTCGACCGTTACCGCCGCTTCCAAGCCGACGACCCGGAACTGGAAGAGATGCACGCCCGCTGGGAACAGTCGCTGCGCAAGGCGGTGGAGGACCTACCCAATCTTCACTTTGGGCCGAAATAGAATCCGTAGGTGCTGTTCTACCCTACTGCCAAAGGAATCTGCGTCCGCGCTTTACAGGATGTAACGAGACAAATCCTGGTCCTTCACGATCGAGGCGACCATTGCCCGCACGTATTCGGGGTCGATCAGAACCACTCGTTCCCGGCCTTCGGTTGTTTCCACATCACTGACCGGCAAGGGCACCGTCGCGCCATTCTCTGCGGCCGACGCGGCTATCTCAATCAGCGGACCATCCGCGGCGTGCCCCTTCATGATGTCGGGCGCCATAAAGCTGATTTCGTCCAGCACGCGCTCCATGATGGTATGCAGGCGCCGGGCTCCGATATTCTCCGTCGTCTCATTCACCCGGAACGCAAACCGGGCAATCTCTTCCAACGATTCCTTGTTGAACCGGAGCTTCAGCCCTTCGGTCTCGAGCAGAGCCGTGTACTGCTTGGTCAACGACGACTTCGGCTCGGTCAGAATGCGGACAAAATCTTCCACCGTCAGCGACTGCAGCTCGACGCGAATCGGAAACCGGCCCTGCAGCTCAGGGATGAGATCGCTTGGCTTGGAAACGTGAAACGCTCCTGCTGCGATAAACAGGATGTGATCCGTTCTCACCATTCCATACCGCGTGTTAACCGTTGTCCCTTCGACAATGGGCAAGATATCCCGTTGCACGCCCTCGCGCGAGACATCCGGGCCATGACCGCCTTCGCGGCCGGCAATCTTGTCGATTTCGTCCAGGAAGATAATCCCTGAGTTCTCCACTCGCTCCACTGCGAGCCGGGTCACCTGGTCCATATCGACCAGCCGAGTCTCTTCTTCCTGCACCAGGTACTCGAATGCCTCGCCGACCTTCATCTTGCGCTTCTTGGTACGCTGGCCAAAGATGTTGGGCAGTACATCCTTGAGGTTTATGTCCATCTCCTCAACGCCCTGGTTGGAGATGATCTCAAACGACGGAGTACTGCGCTCACGGACATCGATTTCGACGGTCCGGTCATCCAGCTTGCTTTCGCGGAACTGTTGACGCAGCTTCTCTCGGGTGCGGTTATGGCTCTCCTGGCTTGCCGGGGGAAAATTGTTGCCATCCACTACTACCGGGCCCGGAGTACTGGCAGGCGTTGCCGCCGGCGCCGAGGTCGGGGGTAGCAGCAAGTCCAGCAGCCTCTCTTCGGCGTTCAGCTCAGCGCGGTCTTCTACTTCTTCCAGCTTTTCTTCGCGCACCATATCCACGGCGATCTCCACTAGATCGCGAATCATGGATTCCACATCGCGTCCGACGTAGCCGACCTCGGTGAACTTGGAGGCCTCGACCTTCATGAAAGGGGAATTGGTGAGCTTGGCCAGGCGGCGCGCGATCTCTGTCTTGCCCACGCCAGTGGGCCCAATCATGATGATGTTCTTGGGCATGATCTCTTCCGCAATATCCGGAGGGAGCTTTTGCCGGCGCATGCGGTTGCGCAGCGCGATGGCTACGGCCCGCTTGGCGGCGCGCTGGCCGACCACATGCTTATCCAGTTCGGCCACAATCTCTCGCGGCGTCAGGTCTTCAAGTGAGAGCTCGAGTTCTTCCGCAGTTCCAGGTAGAAAAATTGCCATAGGCCTGCTCCTTCCGGGCGGCAGCTAGCCGTGCAGTTCCTCGATCGTGATTTGGTCGTTCGTGTAGATGCAGATCTGGCCTGCGATCTTCAGAGACTTCTCGGCAATGGCACGCGCCGGTAACTCGGAGTTCTCAACCAGGGCTCGAGCCGCTGCCAAGGCAAAACTACCACCGCTGCCGATAGCCGCAATTCCCTCGTCAGGCTCAATCACGTCCCCTGATCCGCTGATCAAAAAGGTTTGTTTCAGGTCGGCAACCACCAGCAGGGCTTCCAGGTTGCGCAGCATCTTGTCGGTGCGCCAGTCCTTGGCCAGCTCTACCGCCGACCGTCCCAGGTTTCCGGCATACTGTTCCAACTTAGCCTCAAAGCGGCTGAACAGCGAGAAAGCGTCGGCAGTGGACCCGGCGAAGCCGGCCAAAATCTTGTCCTGGTAAAGCCGGCGAATCTTGCGCGCGGAATGCTTGATGACGCTCTCGCCCAGGGTGACCTGGCCGTCCGCGGCCATGACCACGCTGTCATTTCTGCGCACGCAGAGAACAGTAGTGGAGCGAATACGCCGCGGATTGACCGGAGCAGTGGGCTTGGACTGAGAGCGAGATTTTACGGGAGAAGCGGCCCTCGAAGCGGCGGTCGCCGTCGAGCCTCGTAACACAGACGAACGTATGGACATCTGTTACCAAGTATAGCGCAGAGGTAATGTTGCCGAATGCGGTCCGGCCGCCACACACGACCTCGCGGAGCCACCGTGCTGCGTTATCCTGCATCGTGTACCCCTACTCTGAGCTGGAGCTTTCCATGAATAGCTTCCCGTTGCGCGATTCCCAGCTCTTCGGCACCTTTGCGGCCGTCGGAGTCTGTCTGGGGGGCGCCGCTGCGTATGCTCTGCTCCGCCGCAAGGTGAGTCCCGACGAACTCGAGCGCAAGCGCAGGGATGCGCTGGTACAACAGGGCCGCATCATCGACGCCACGGTCATCGACATCTCCGATCTCAACGCGGAAGAGAGCGGACGGCCGAACGGTATGCAGCTGATCCTGTACAAATACGAAGCCGCGGGCGTGGTCTACGAGTGCTCCCAGGACGTCACCATGTTGCGCCACATTGTGAATATCTATGATTGCCGGTTGAGTTTTCCCGCTTCGGTCCGCTACGACCCGCACAATCCCGGCAATTCCCTGATCGTGGCGGAAGGCTGGAGCGGGCTGCGCGACACGGCAAATTCCGTCCCGGTGCAAGGGCGGTCCAGCGCGGCGGCGGTTTCCGGGCGATAACCAGTACACTATATCTATGCACGTTCACGGCGGAGCTTCGGAGAAGACGCAGAGGATTTTGCGCATCTCTCTACTGGCGACACTGGCGTACGTCGCGCTGACGTTCGTCGCCGGAGTGCGGGCCCATTCCCTGGCCCTGATCTCTGAGGCCGGCCACAACGTCTCTGATTTCCTTGCCCTCCTGCTGTCGTTTGTTGCGGTCTACTTCCAGACACGGCCGCCCACCGACCAAAAGACCTTCGGTTACCAGCGTGCCGGCGTGCTGGCTGCCTTTCTCAATGCACTCACCCTGGTCGTCATTGCCATCTGGATTGCCGTTGCTGCAATTCATCGCTTGAGTGAACCGGTTCTGGTGCAACCTCGATTAATGATGATCGTGGCCGCTGCCGGCGTTCTCATGAATGGCGTGATTGCGGCGCTGCTGTGGACCACCGCGCGCGACGTGAACATTCGCAGCACCTTCATCCACATGCTGGGCGACACGCTCTCGACGGCGGCGGTCATCGTCGGCGGCGCGGCCATTCTATTGACCGGGCATAACTGGATTGATCCTGTCCTCTCCATCCTGATCGCCGCGTTGATTTTGTGGAGTTCGGTCTCCATCGTGCGCGAGACGCTCAACATCCTGCTTGAGGGAACGCCCCGCGGCTGCTCGCTGGCGGATATTCGGCTTTCACTCACGGCGGTCGAGGGGGTGGAAGATGTGCACGACCTGCATGTGTGGAGTCTCGGTTCTCAGACCCATGCCTGCGCGACCCACATCATCATCGCCGACATTCCCCCCTCAGAGAGCGCGCGCATTCTGGAGCAGGTGAATGGGATCCTGCGGCAAAAATTTCGTATCTATCACTCCACCATTCAGTTCGAATGTGTCGGCTGCGAAGTGGCCCATGGTTGCGCTCCTCCCGTGGAGACGGACGACCACAGCCACCACGGTCACGACCACTCCCACGCACACTCTCACTAGAGAGCTAAAAAATCGACTTCCTTTGGGTACAGCCTTCAGCCCGTACTCATCAAAGAAACCAGATTCTGCAGTCCACTAGACGCCCTTGTCCGGCTGGGATTCGTAGATCTCGGCCACCCGCACCAGGGTGTCAATCTCGCTCACAGGCTTGTCGTCGCGAATTCTCAGAATGCGAGGAAAGCGCAGCGCGAAACCGCTATCGTGGCGGTCGGATCGCATGACGTTATTGAACGCCACCTCGAGCACCACAAGCGGTTCCACCGACCGAACACCGCCGTAGTCCTGGAGCGTGTGTTGCAGAAAAAAACTCGTCAGGTGGGCAATCTCCGCGTCCGTCACCCCGGAATACGCCTTTCCGACATTGCGCAGCGCGTCGCCATCGCGCACCGCGAAGGTGTAGTCGCTGAGCCAGCCGGCACGCCGCCCGTGGCCGTATTCGGCTGCGGTCACCACCACATCGAGCGTCGCCAGCTCTCGCTTCAGCTTGAGCCAGGCCAGACCCCGCCGTCCCGGCTGGTAGGTGCTATGGCGGGCCTTCAACATCACCCCTTCGTTGCCCCGTGCCCGGGCGTCGACGTAAGCCTGTTCCAGTTGATCGACACTTTCAAGGTGGATAGCAGGAGAAAGCAGGAGCCGGGGAAACCCATCCCCTTCGTTTGGTAGCCCAAAGCTCAACTCCCCCTGCTGAGTGGAGGAGGTGAGCCGGCTGCCGACGCGGGTTCGTGGCTGCTCCTTGAGCACCAGATCTTCGAGTCTGTGCCGGCGTTCCAGCAGGGGCAAATCCATCAGCGTTTCGCCCTCAGCGAACAGAAGATCGAATGCCATAAACACCACCGGTGTCGCCAGGCGCATCTCGGTGGTGACTCGTTTGCGTCCCAATCGTGCCTGCAGGGAGGAGAAGGGCAGGGCGCGTCCGTCGATCCACGCCAGGATCTCGCCGTCCAACACCAGCGGCTCCGCAAACCCGGAAAAAGCCTCGACGATCTCGGGGAAGCTCGCCGTCATATCCTCACGCGAGCGGGAGAAAAGGGCAACCCGCCCCGGATGATCAGTCGAGCCGCAATGAACCTGCGCCCGAACTCCGTCGTACTTGTCCTCCATCTGAGCTTCTTTGATCGAGAAGCGCTGCAGCGCCTCCTCCACCGTCTCTACCGGGCTGGCGAGCATGAAACCGAGAGGATGAAATAACTTCATCCGTGCTTCTGGCAGGCGGCCGGTGGCCGCAAGCTCGAGCACTTCGGGGAGATTGCCGTTTAACATCCGGGCGGTCCGCACCTGGACGAGGGGTGCGTCATACGCCGCTGCGATCGCCTCCTCCACCAGGCTTACCTGGATGCCCGTACGCATGTCTCCCAGGATGATCTTGATCAGGTACTTGGCCTCGAGGGGGGTGGCCTTTTGCAGTAGCTCCAAAACCAGGCGCTGCTTCGCGGCCGGCTTGCCGGCGGCGGCGATCGCATGGAAGGCATCGCCCACGTCGGCAAGCTCCAGGATCGGGGGTATCGTCCGCGCCTGCAGCAGGTCTTCCGCGGCCCCCCCCAGGTCCCCATGGCGCAGGTAGGCGGCGTGCATGGCGGCCTGGCTGGCCGCGGAGAGCTCACCCAGAACCTTACTGAGCAATGATCCGCCGACCTTCAGTTCCCGGGTATCGGTTTCTGGAAAAGCCACTCCGGCCAGGTAGAGTGCCGCCAGCCCGGCCTCGGGGATGGTGAGCCCCCGCAGGTAGGCGGCCATGAGGGCGCGCTTCTGCAGTTTGCTGCCGGTTTCGCCCAGCTGTTGGCATAGCTCCGCAAATCGGGTCAGTCCAGGCATGCATCCTTAGGTGATAAAATCAAGCAAATGGTTCATCGCGTCGCCAACACGGTTCCTGTCCGGCACGCCCTTTCCTAGCGGCTCCCCGCCGAAGTTGTGTCTGCTTGTTGACTGGGAAAGGAACCGAATATGTTGGATCGTCTGGAACAAATCGAAAACCGTTATGAAGATCTAGGCCGCCAGTTGGCCGACCCGCTGCTGGTCACCGACCAGCAAAAATACCACAAGACCGCCAAAGCGCATCGCGACCTGGAAGCCGTGGTGGGCAAGTATCGGGAACTGAAGCAAGCGCAGCAGGGCATTGCCGATGCCACGAGCATGCTGAACGAGAGCGACCCTGAGCTCGCCGCGATGGCGCAGGAGGAGTTGACCCGCCTCGAAGAGCAGGCCGCCGTGCTCGAAGAAGAGATCAAGGTCATGCTGTTGCCCAAGGATCCCAATGACGAGAAGAACGTCATCCTGGAAATCCGCGCCGGTACCGGCGGCGATGAGGCTTCGCTCTTTGTAGCCGAAGTTTTCCGCATGTACTCGCGCTTTGCCGAGCAGCATCGCTGGAAGGTGGAGATTCTCTCGCAATCCGACTCGGGTGTGGGCGGGCTGAAGGAAGTGATCGCCATCATCGAAGGCAAGCGCGTGTACTCGCAGATGAAGTACGAGAGCGGAGTGCATCGTGTGCAGCGTGTCCCGGCTACCGAGACGCAGGGTCGCGTGCATACCTCTGCCATTACGGTTGCCGTCCTGCCCGAGGCAGAAGAGGTGGACGTAAAGATCGAAGCAAAGGATATTCGTATCGACACCTTCTGCTCCTCTGGACCGGGTGGGCAGTCGGTCAACACCACTTACTCCGCGGTTCGCATCACCCACTTGCCGACCAACACGGTGGTCAGTTGCCAGGACGAGAAGTCGCAGATTAAGAATCGTGAGAAGGCGATGCGTGTCCTGCGTGCCCGTCTTTATGAAGTCGAGATGGACAAGCAGCAGGAAGCACTGGCGAAGGAGCGCAAGCAGCAAGTCGGCAGTGGCGATCGCAGCGAAAAAATCCGCACTTACAACTTCCCGCAGAACCGGCTCACGGACCATCGCATCGGCTTGACCAACCACCAGTTGGCGGAAGTGATGGAAGGCCGTCTGCAGCCGACGATTGATGCCTTGACCGCACACTACCAGGCCGAGCGTCTCAAGGCTGAAACAGCCGCTGTGGCGTAGCGTGCCGGGCACGGCCGGCGAGCTCCTGCAATTGGCCAGGGTTCGGCTTGCAGCGGCTTCGGACCATCCGAGGCGTGATTCTGAAGTTCTAATGACACATGTTCTGCAATGCGATCAGGTGGCGCTGCTCACCCATCCTGAGCGCCTTCTTTCCTCATGGGAAAGCGATCAATTCGAAAGCCTGGTGCAACGCCGCCTGGGCTCGGAACCCATGCAATACATCCTCGGCGAGCAGGAATTTTTCGGGCTCCGTTTTGAGGTGACGCCTGATGTTCTGATCCCAAGACCCGAAACGGAGCACCTGGTGGAAGCGGTGCTGCACCTGAAAGACAAGGCAGACATTCTGGACGTGGGCACAGGGTCCGGGGCGATTGCTGTCGCGCTGGCCCACGCTTTGCCGCAGTCACGGGTGACCGCAGTCGATATTTCGCCGGCAGCTCTGGAAGTGGCGCGTCGCAACGCCCAACGTCACGGAGTAGGCGTGAGGTTTTTGCAATCGGACCTGCTGGCATCCGTCGCAGGGCAGTTCGATGCGGTGGTATCAAACCCGCCGTATGTCGCAGCTGCCGAGGTCCTCGAACCGCAAGTTGACCGCTACGAGCCGCATTCCGCGCTCTACGCAGGACCGACCGGCCTGGAGATCTACCAGCGCCTGATCCCACAATCTCGCGACCACTTAAAGCCGGGAGGCTGGCTGCTCATGGAAATGGGGTTTGGGCAGGGTGCCGCGCTTCAACACCTGCTGGGCGAGTGGAGCAACGTAAGCATCATCAACGACCTGCAGGGAATACCGCGCATCGTTCAGGCCGAAGCAAACCGCAAATCGCCTCGAAACCTAAGATAGCCGTTGCCCTTTCCTTGTCATCCCGAGCGAGTCGAGGGATCTGCGGTTCTGCTCCGGACGGTAAAATATCTCCATGGCAACCATCACGGAAATTCCGACTCTCACCTTCGAACAGAAGCTTGATCGCCTGGCGCAGGTCGCCATCAACGCGGGCCTCGGGCTCCAGAGGGGCCAGGAATTGGTAATGACCGCTTCGCTCGACGCTTTGCCGCTGGCCCGCCTAATCACTGCGCAAGCTTACAAGGCCGGCGCCTCGCTGGTGACTACGCTGTTCACCGATGAACAGTCGACGCTTTTGCGCTACCGCAATTCCGAGGAAGCCGGCTTTGATACAGCCGCAGGATGGCTCTACGAAGGCATGGCCTCCGCGTTCCGCACTGGCGCCGCCCGCCTCGCCATTGCGGGCGGAGATCCATCCCTGCTCTCAAAAGAGGATCCGGAAAAAGTAGGCCGCGCCAACCGCGCCGTTTCCAAGGCGTATCGTCCGGCGATCGAACTCATCACCCGCCACGACATCAACTGGACCATCGTGGCCTGTGCGACTCCGGCCTGGGCCGCTGCGGTGTTTCCGGACCTGCCCGCTGAGCAGGCGATGGCAAAACTATGGGACGCTATCTTTGCCGCGTCCAGGGTAGACGCGGACGATCCGATCGCCCGCTGGAAGCGGCACGACGCCGGCCTGCATCGCCGCGCCGATCTACTCAACGAGAAGCGGTATGCCGCGCTCCATTTTCGCGGACCCGGAACAGATCTGCGGGTTGGACTGGCGGACGATCACTTGTGGATGGGGGGAGGGACCCAGGCCAGAACGGGCGCCTATTGCATCCCCAACATGCCAACGGAAGAAGTCTTTACCACTCCTCACATGAATCGTGTCGAGGGCACGGTAACCAGCACCAAGCCGCTCTCCCACCAGGGCACATTGATCGAGAAGATCGCGGTGCGTTTTGAAGGCGGTCGCGTCGTCGACGCAAAAGCAGCCCGGGGACAGGAAGTGCTGCAGCGGATGATCGATACCGACGATGGTGCTCGCCGTTTGGGAGAGGTCGCGCTGGTGCCGCACTCCTCGCCGATCGCCAGGAGCGGACTGCTGTTTCTCAACACTCTGTTCGATGAGAATGCAGCCAGCCACATTGCCTTAGGCCAGGCCTACAGCACCTGCGTGAAGCACGGCGACGAGCTCACACCGGAAGAGCTCGCCGCCAAAGGAGCAAACGAAAGCCTGATCCACGTGGACTGGATGATTGGCTCGGGAGAAATGGACCTCGATGGCATTACCGCCACCGGAACCGCCGAGCCACTCATGCGCAAGGGCGAGTGGGTATAGAAACCCACTCAAGCCAAGGTTGGGCTTGAGTGGGCCACCCCGGTCCGGCCTTCCACCTCAAAGAGCAAACGGTTCTTCAACGGATCGGCATCCACCCGTAGGTGATCGCCGTGCAGTACCTCGCCGTCCAGGATCTTGATTGCCAGCGGATCCTGGATCAGCCGCTGGATCGCTCTCTTCAACGGACGCGCCCCATACTGCCGGTCGTAGCCAGTCAGCAGCAACTGGTGACGCGCTCCCGAAGTCAAATCCAGGGTGATCTTGCGGGCCTCCAGCATCTTGCGCAGATCAGCCAGACGCAGATCGACGATGTGCGACAACTGATCCTCGCCAAGCGGACGGAAGATCACGACATCATCCACGCGGTTGAGAAACTCCGGACGGAAGCTGTGCCGCAGTAGCTCCATCACTTGCTCTCGCGCCGCTTCAAACGCGGATTCGCTTTCCAGGTTCTCGCTCTGCAGCAGATGCGCTCCCAGGTTCGAAGTCATGATCAGCACGGTGTTCTTGAAGTCCACAGTGCGGCCTTTGGAATCGGTGAGACGCCCGTCATCCAGCACCTGCAGCAATACGTTGAAGACATCCGGATGCGCCTTCTCGATCTCGTCGAACAGGATCACAGAGTACGGCCGCCGGCGGACAGCTTCGGTGAGCTGGCCTCCCTCGTCATACCCCACATATCCCGGCGGCGCGCCAATCAGCCGGGCAACCGCGTGCTTCTCCATGTACTCAGACATGTCGATACGCACCATCGACTGCTCGTCATCAAAGAGGAATTCCGCCAACGCGCGGGCGGTCTCCGTCTTGCCAACGCCGGTCGGGCCTAGGAAGAGAAATGAACCAATCGGCCGTTTGGGGTCGCTCAGCCCGGCACGGGAGCGACGAATGGCATTGGCAACGGTCTCCAGCGCCTCTTCCTGACCAACCACCCGCACGCGTAGCCTGCCCTCCATCTCCACCAGCTTGCGGACTTCGCCTTCGAGCATTTTGTCGACCGGAATGCCGGTCCACTTGCTGACTATTTTGGCAATATCCTCCTCGTCGACTTCTTCTTTCAACAGACGGCTGCCGCCATCGCCATCCTGCTTGGCGTTCAACCGCTTCAGCTCCGCTTCGAGTTGCGGCAGCTCGCCGTACTGGATGGCTGCCGAGCGCTCCAGATTACCCTTGCGCGTCTGCTCATCCATTTCAAAGCGCAAGGCTTCGATCTTCTTCTTCAGATCGGTCAACCGGGTAATAGCGCCGCGCTCTGCCTGCCAGCGCGCGCGCAGAGCGGTTGCTTTTTCCTTGAGCGCGGCCAGCTCACGCACCACGACTTCCAGCCGCTCTTTGGAGTTGCGGTCAGTCTCGCGCTTGAGCGCGGTCCGTTCGATTTCAAGCGAGATCATCTGCCGCTCGAGCTGGTCGATCTCCACCGGTACCGAGCCAATTTGGATCGCGAGAGAAGCCGCCGCTTCATCTACCAGGTCGATTGCCTTATCCGGCAGGAAGCGATCGGAAATGTAGCGATGTGACAGCGTGGACGCAGCAACAATCGCCGAGTCCTTGATGCGGACATTGTGGTGCGCCTCGTAACGCTCTTTCAAGCCGCGCAGGATCGCAATCGTGTCTTCGACGTTCGGCTCGCCGACAAAGACGATCTGGAACCGGCGCTCGAGCGCCGCATCCTTCTCGATGTACTTGCGGTACTCGTTCAGCGTAGTCGCGCCGATGGCCCGCAGCTCCCCCCGGGCCAGCTGGGGCTTGAGCATGTTGGAAGCGTCGATCGCTCCCTCTGCCGCGCCCGCGCCCACCAGGGTATGCAGTTCGTCGATGAAGAGGATGATCTGCCCGTTCGACTCTTCGATATCTTTCAGCACCGCCTTGAGGCGGTCTTCAAACTCTCCGCGATACTTCGCTCCTGCCAGCATGGAGCCGAGGTCAAGCGAGATCACCCGCTTGTCGCGCAACAACTCCGGCACATCGCCGGAAACAATGCGCCGCGCCAATCCTTCGACGATGGCGGTCTTGCCTACGCCCGGTTCGCCAATCAGCACCGGGTTGTTCTTGGTACGGCGCGACAGTACCTGGATGACTCGGCGAATCTCTTCATCCCGGCCAATTACCGGGTCCAGCTTCCCGCGGCGGGCGAGCTCTGTCAGATCTTTGGCGTAGCGGTCCAGGGCCTGGTATTTGCCCTCCGGGCTCTGGTCGGTCACTCTCTGGTTGCCGCGCACCGAGGTCAAGCCCTGCAGGATCGCGTCTTGTGTGGCGCCCTGCGATGCCAACAGCATCTGTGCCGGGTCGTTCTTGAGCTGTACCAACGCCAACAGCAAATGTTCGGTGGACACATACTCGTCTTTAAAGTCTTTTGCCTCTTTCGCCGCGTCGGTCAACACCTTCTGCATGCTGTGAGACAGGTTTGGCTCAGAGGCTGCGCCGCTGACCTTGGGCAGGCCAGCGACCGCGTGGCGGGCGCTGGAGTATAGCTGCTCAGTCCCGACGCCAACCTTTTGCAGTAGGGGAACAATGATGCCTTCCTTGTCTTCCAGCAGCGCCATGAGCAGGTGCAGGGGAAGTACTTCAGGCTGGCCATTTTCATTCGCCAGGGAGCTGGCCTGCTGAACCCCCTCCTGTGATTTCAAGGTGAATTTATCCCAACGGATAGCCATGTTTCTTTACCTCTTGGAGTGGGTTCACCCCGGGCGGAATAGCCGGGGTGAACTCGATCGGAATGGTAGTACTGCTTAGGCGGGCTTGGCAGTCTCGCGAGTTGCCGGTTGACTGTTCAACTGCTTTGCCGAACCGACATTGATCTTGATCTGCTTCGGTTTGCTCTCAGCCTTCTTCTGCAGTTCGATTCGAAGGATGCCAGCATCATAATCCGCCTTGATACTGTTCGGGTCGATGGTACTGGGGACGGTGAACGCCCGGTAAAAGCTACCGTAACGCCGTTCCACGCGATGGAAGTTTTCTTCCTTCCCTTCCGTCTGGAAGCTGCGCTCGCCCTTGACGCTCAAGGTGTTGTTTTCCATGCGAACGTCCAGGTCGTCCTGCTTGATTCCAGGGATCTCAAGCGTGAGCACCAATTGATGCTCGTCCTCGTAGATGTCGACCGGGGGCACAAAGCCCGCTGCGGTTACCGTCTCGTTCTCACCCGCGCCGTTGCGAGAGAAGTCCTGGAAAATGCTGTTCATCCGGTTCTGTAGAGCTAAAACATCCCGATACGGATCCCAACGCACAATGGTCATAAATCTCCTCCAGATTGGCTGAAGACTCAGCCGGTTTACTATCTGATGCAATCGTAGCATAAAGGAGTCACAAAATATGAGTGCGCTTTAATCACATCACAAATTTAAATCTCGACGGGCAGCTCCGGCGTGGCCTCTAGAAGGGCTCGGGTATAGGCCTCTCGGGGAGAATGGCAGATCTTTTCGCAGCTTCCCACCTCCACGATCTGGCCTGCGCGCATTACGACAATGTTGGTCGACAGATAGCGGACCAGCGGCATGGAGTGCGAAATAAACAGGTAAGTCAAATGGAATGTTTGTTGTAGATGGCGCAGCAGGTTCATGATCTGGGCCCCGACGCTGACATCGAGGGCAGAGACGGGTTCGTCGAGCACCAATAGCTCGGGGCGTAAGGCGAGGGCCCGGGCAATATTGATCCGCTGCCGCTGGCCTCCGGAGAACTCATGTGGGTAGCGTGGCAGGGCGGATGCATCCAGGCCGACCTCAGTCAGCAGTGCCTTGGCATTTTCGGTGGGCCCCCCTTTGTGGATACGGAAAGGTTCGGCGATGATCTGGGCGACAGTCATCCGGGGGTTGAGTGCGGCAAAGGGGTCCTGGAAGACCGGCTGCATTCTGCGGCGAAGGCTGCGGAGTGCGGCACTACTGGCGTGGCCGATAACTTCCTGACCGTCGAAGAAGACCGTACCCGAACTGGGTGGTATCAGGCCCAGGATCATCCGGGCCACCGTGCTCTTACCGGATCCCGACTCTCCCACAAGCCCCAGGGTTTCTCCCCGCTCGATCGAGAAGGAAACCCGGTCAACGACACATTTTTGCTCGTGGGCGCCGAGCCAGCCGGCGCGCCTTGAGTAGTTCTTCGTGAGTTGGTTGACTGCGAGAAGGGCCATGCCCGGATAGTAGCTCAGCCGAGGAGCAAACCCCAGACACCCGGTTCGGTCTAGATGTCCAGGTTCTTCACGTCTAGGGCGTTGTCTTCAATAAACTTGCGCCGCGACTCCACGTCTTCGCCCATCAACGTGCTGAATATGGACTCCGTCTCAGCCAGATCTTCGAGCCGGACGGAGAGGAGTGTGCGCCGATCGGGATCCATGGTTGTTTCCCACAACTGTGACGACGTCATCTCTCCCAGGCCCTTATAGCGCTGGACGTCGTAATCCTTGCGTCCCTGGTCAATAACGTACTCGAAGACTTCACGCGCGGACTGCTTGGTCACCGGATCCGCTGCAACCCGTTTGGGCTTCTTGGCTTTGGCAGGCGCATCTGCAGCCTCATTCTCTTCGGGCTCGGCAGCCACGGCGTATTCGATGACAAACGGCCCTTCCAGTTCCTCGCGAATCAGCCCGTATTTCGCCATCATCTGCCGGTATTCCGGCGAGGAGGCCAACGTCCAATCCACGCGCCGTTCCGCGCCCTGGCTGTCCGTAAAGCTCACTGACCAGGTACGGTGTTCCTCCTCGTACCTGGGAGCGGCCACACCTTTGAACTGAGCTCGTTTCGCCATCTTCTGCAACTCGGCATAAAGCTTAGCCAGCTTGGAAGGCACTGTGCCCTCACCTTCGAAGTCGGTCCGCTTCATCAATTCAAAGCGCGGCAGCAGCTCGGTCACTTCCTCATTACGGAGGTGCTTATTCGCCTTCTCGAACACCGCCAGGTATTCATTGAGCTGGCCCATGTACTTCGTCAACGCAGCACCCTCGAGGCGCTTGCCTGAGCCACCGTAGCGCAACCCCATACCCTCGGAAGCGCGCTTAATCATCACCTTGACGAACTCGCGGTCGTCCTTGATGTATTGCTCGAACTTGCCCTTCTTAATTCGGTAAAGCGGCGGCTGCGCGATATAGACGTGGCCACGACGGATCAGATCCACCATGTGTCGGAAGAAGAAGGTCAACAGCAGGGTGCGGATGTGCGAACCGTCGACGTCGGCGTCGGTCATCAGAATGATCTTGCCGTAGCGCAGCCTGGACGGATCGAAGTCTTCCTTGCCAATACCGCAACCAAGTGCGGTAATCATGGCCCGGATTTCTTCATGGCCCAGCATCTTGTCGTAGCGGGCCTTTTCTACGTTGAGGATTTTGCCCTTCAGCGGTAGCACGGCCTGAAACTTACGGTCGCGGCCCTGCTTTGCGGTGCCGCCTGCGGACTCACCCTCGACCAGGTAAAGCTCGCAGCGGTCGGGGTTACGCTCACTGCAGTCAGCCAGCTTGCCGGGCAAGCCGCCGCCATCCAACGCTCCTTTGCGCCGGGTCAGGTCCCGTGCCTTCCGGGCGGCTTCGCGCGCGCGGGCGGCCTCAATGGCCTTATTGATGATCTTCTTGGCGATAGGGGGATTCTGCTCAAAAAACATCCCCAGCCGTTCGTTGACGAAAGCCTGCACCGTCCCGGCGATGTCGGAGTTGAGCTTACCCTTGGTCTGCCCCTCAAACTGCGGCTGCGGCAACTTCACGCTGACTACAGCTACCAGGCCTTCGCGGACGTCGTCACCGGAAAGATTCTCTTTGACATCTTTGAAGAGGCCCATTGACTGCCCGGCAGTGTTGATGGTGCGGGTCAGCGCGGTGCGGAAACCGGAGAGGTGCGTGCCGCCGTCCACGGTGTTGATGTTGTTGGCGAAACTAAACACAGCTTCGGAGTAGCTGTCGTTGTACTGCAGGGCGATGTCGAGCTCGATCCCGTCGCGGGAGGATTCCATGACGATGGGCTTCTCGTGCAGAACCTGCTTGCCGCGGTTCAAATGCTTAATGAATTCGGCAATGCCGCCGGCATACTTGAACTCTGAGCGCTTGGCCTCGCCGGTCTTAGGATCGGTAACGCGCTCGTCAATCAAAACAATTTCGAGCCCCTTATTCAGGAAAGCAAGCTGGCGAAGCCGCTGGGCCAGGGTGTCGAAGTTGTACTCGGTGACAGTAAAGATGGTGCGATCGGGCAGGAACCTGATCTTGGTCCCCCGCTTCTTAGTGGTACCCGTCTGCTTGAGCTTGGTGACAGGAACGCCCTTGGCGTAGGTCTGTTCGTAAGTGTGCAGGTCCTTCCAGACCTCGACATCGAGCTCTTCACTGAGCGCATTCACGCACGACACGCCAACCCCGTGAAGTCCGCCGGAAACCTTATAGGTCGACGCGTCGAACTTGCCACCCGCGTGTAGCTTCGTCAGTACCACCTGCAACGCAGGCATCCGTTCTCCACCCGGAACTTCCATATCGTCTACCGGGATACCCCGGCCGTCGTCGGTAACGGTGATGGAATTATCGATATGGATCGTGACTTCGACCCTCGTGGCGTAGCCAGCCAGCGCTTCATCGACGGAGTTGTCGACGACTTCGTACACCAGGTGATGAAGACCCTGATCACCGGTAGACCCGATATACATCGCGGGACGCAGGCGAACGGCCTCTAAGCCTTCAAGAATCTTGATGTTATCGCCGGTATAGGTGCGATCAGTGGACATGGCTGTGGGCGGGAGGGTAGCGGCAACAGCAACTTCTTTGGTGGACATGCAACTCCGAACGGCAAAGATCCCAAGAACGGCTTCTGGGAGCGGCTTCTCGGCGCGAAGCGGCCGATGGGAAATAACATCTTGAAAGTGCAGGGTTTGGCTGCACTTGACTAGCTAAAGTTTACCACGATTTCGGGTCCAGTTATGGCTCTGGCGAGCCGCGAACCGCGATCCAAATCTCAACCCTGCAACAAGACGAAGCCTAAGCAGCAATACCCGGTTTCGCGGTACCTAAGTGACCCGCTTACACCTTTGGAAGCGTTCTAGGGTAACCTTTGTTTAGGGTACTCTCGGGGAGTCAGAGATGGGTACTCGGGTAATGGAGAGAGTAGATAGCCTCTAATATGCAGTAATTTATGGCTTTCGCAAAATCGCGAAACTATACTCTTCTTAGTCGAGATCTACTATCGAAAACTTGAACGGGTAACACCGGAGGTAACCTTATTATGAAACTCGCCGTCCACGCTTCCATCTTTTCCATCATTTTCGCAGGGTTTGTCGCCAGCGCAGTAACTACAAAACATACAAGCGTGGTGGGCTCACACAGGAGTTTCGTTCTTTCTTATGCCATGCCCGTACCGAATTGCAACCCCTGCTGCGGCTGCCCCTTGAAGCCCGAATAAGACGGTACCGTTTCGGGTACCGATAGTACCCAGACTATGTCCTACTAGCACAAAAGTGCTAGCAATAAAGGGTTTCTTGTGTTGAGCGGCATCCCGTTTCGAGCTATTCTCAAGACTCGGAAGGGGTGTAGTGATGACGAGTGTAGCCCTCACCATCTTGTACGCAGCAGAGCCCCTATTCATGGTGGTCGCCATGGCCGCTCTGCTGAGGTCCCGGGAACAGCGCCGATTCCCTGCGCTCTTTGCTTACATTTGCCTCAGGCTCGGATCAACCGTGTTGCTCCACCTGTTACTGCAGCTGCATCGCATTCTCGGCGTTGACGCCGCCAGCGCATATGCCTGGTACTTCTACACTTACTGGGCTACCTACGTAGCGGGTGCAGTGGTCGTCTTCCTGGTTATCCAGGAGATGTTTCAATCTTCGATGGCACCATTTCCGGGCCTTAAGTGGCTCGGAACGATATCCTTCCGATGGGTCGCCTGTATCTCCTTTGTCGCCGCATCCGCCGCTCTCTTCACACCAGGAGAGAAGGGGGACAAGTTTGTTCTTGGAATTGTTGCCCAGGCGATGCGCTGCGAGGGCATTTTCATACTTAGCCTTCTGTTGTTCCTGATGCTGGCCGCTGGAAAGCTGGGACTCTCCTACCGTAGCCGGGTGTTTGGCATCAGCTTTGGCTTCGGCATCATGGCCGCGACCGATCTGGTCGTTTCGGCGACGTTTTTCCACCACGGATCCAGCTTCGTCAGCTCAACGATGAGCGTGATCACTACCAGCGCCAGCCTGCTGACGCTTCTTGTCTGGTCCGGCTACTTCGTGCAAGTGGAACCGGCTCGCCGCCTCACCGCTCTCGATCCCTCATCGCCTCTGGCGCGTTGGAACGAGATCGCAACCACCCTTGGCCAGAGTGCAGTGCGGCCGCCCGCTCCGGTACCCGCCAGCGACTTTTTCCTGCAAGATGTTGAAAAGGTCGTGGAACGGATCCTGATCAAGAACTCGCTCAACGTAGCCAGTTAACCCAGGCCAGTAACAAAACAGAAAAGCCATAACGGATCACCGTTATGGCCTTTTCTCTTGCTTGCGACGTAACTTACTTGGCTTCTATCGGTTCCACGGAAACGAACCTGCCCGTTTTGCCGCGGTCGATGAAGTTCACCCGGCCGGCGATTTCCGCGTAGAGGGTATCGTCTTTGCCCCGGCCCACGTTCAAGCCTGGCTTGTGCTTGGTCCCGCGCTGGCGCACTATGATGGCGCCACCGGTGACGATCTGGCCGGCAAAAATCTTGACTCCAAGTCGCTGGGCGTTAGAGTCGCGGCCGTTCTTAGAGCTGCCTAAACCTTTTTTATGTGCCATTGCCTAACCTCAATCTGAAAATGTCTACTGCGCGGCTGCCTTTTCGTTGCCGTAGCTGAAGCCGTTAACCTCGATGCTGTTGATGCGGATCTCGCTATAGGTCTGGCGGTGACCCTGCATCTTCTTGTACTGCTTCTTGCGCTTCAAATGGAAGACCAGGATCTTCTCGCCGCGCCCTTCGCTGAGCACGGTGCCGAGTACCTTGGCGCCGGCGGGCTTAACCAGGGGCGACAAACCGTCAGAGAAAGCCAGGACGTCGTTGAACTCAACTGCGCTATTCGGCTCGCCGGCCTTCTCGATGCGAACAACGTCGCCGGGGGCGACGCGATATTGCTTACCACCAGTGCGGATCACCACGTACATAAATCCTCCAAACGCCAGACCACACCGGCGTCTATACAAATAGCTGGATTGCTGATGTGCTCAAACCCAGGAGTTGCGGGTGAGCATGGCGCCAAACAGCCGCACCAAACACTTTGGACCCGAACTCTCTAATACTACGTTTCCCGCCGGTTTTGGTCAACGTTCTGCCGACTGAAAGAGGTATACCCCGAGCACGAGAATCAACGGCTCCAGGGGATGGCGGAAACGGGCGTGCGCAGCCACAGGATAATAGACCAGAGGCAGCAGTAGGAATGCCCAGGCCCAGAGGCCCGCAGCAGGGGCTTTCCGCCACAGTGCGAGCGCCAATCCCATCACACCGCACACGCTGGCGAAGACGAAGTTCAAGCCACGGCCGTACTCCACCCACGGGGAAGGATAAGGGTGAGGAACTCCTCCCCAGAAGAAGAAAACTCGCCGTAGAGTGTTGCGGAGGAAGAGTTCTGGGTCGGCCTCGATGAGAGCCAGGGCCCGCGCACCGCGCATCCTGGAATAGGCGATCTCGCCCATCTGGGTATAGAGCCGAAGCTGATCGGGCGCCTCGATGGGATGGTCGTATTCCATGAGCAGGCCGGTTGCTCCCGGGCCATTGCCTAAATAAAGTTCGGCGCCGAAGTTGCCTCGCGCCGGCACGAACTGGTGGAAGACGCTCCAGTTTCTCCAGATCCACGGCGCCAGGCAGATAGAAAACATCGCCAAACCCAAAACTGCTCCGATCAGCCTCCGTTTCCAGTCTGCGCCGATCAAAACCCAAATCCCGCACACCGGCAGAAAGATTAAGAGCGCCGGGTTACTGAGGCCTGTCAAGCCCCAGAGGAACCCCAGCAATAAAAAGCGGCGGTAGGTGGGGGGCTCCTCACGCAAACGCAGCGCCACCACTAGAACCCAGGAGAAGAAAAACGTCGACAGACAGGTATCCCAGATCCACCGCACGGCAAACTGCATGGCGGCCGGGTAAAGGGCCCAGATCCAGGCCGACCATCGGGCCACGCTCTGGTTGCAGCAGCGGGCTCCTATCTCCCAGACTGTGCACGCGGTGAGAGCGGAGAAGAGGCTGTTGATGGTCAGAATTACCCAAGCGGAAAGCGGCGTAAAGACGCCGAAAAGTTTGAAGACCCCGCCCAGGATCAGCGGAAACAGGGGTCCCACCCAGGCGGTGGGGCCGGTGTGTCCGCGAAAGGGGTCAGAGAAACCGTACCCAGTGGCCAGTGCCCGCGCAATGCGCCCCATCTCTTCGCCGAAGAGCATGTGGTCATCCCAGGGATGAATGCGGTAGGTGTGTGCCAGGGTGAGGTACAGGACGCGCACCACAAGGGCCACCCAGAAGACGGACCATGGGGCATTCACATTGGAAGGTTTAGTTGTCGCCATTTGCCGATGCGGCTATACTGAAGGTTCGGTTACTAGCGAAAAGATTAGCGTATTGGAGTGGGTTATGGCTCAGGTTTGCACAGTCTGCGGTAAAGGTCCGCAGTTCGGTAACAAGATTTCGCACGCGCACAATGTGTCCAAGCGACGGTGGAATGTTAACCTTCGTCCAGTCAAGGCCGTGGTCGAAGGCGGGAGCAAGCGTATTCGTGTCTGCACCCGCTGCATCAAGGCCGGTAAGGTAGTAAAGGCGTAGTTACTCCTTTTCTCCCGCATTCTTCGGTTCGAAACCAAGCGATAAAGAGTTAATGCAATAGCGCAGCCCATTGGGTCCGGGGCCGTCTGGGAACACGTGTCCCAGGTGGGCCCCGCAGCGCGCGCAGGTCACTTCCGTCCGCGTCATCCCATAGCTTTTATCATCGTGCAGCTGGACTGCGGCCGCGTTGGCGGGCAGCGTGAAGCTGGGCCATCCACTTCCTGACTCGAACTTTGTGTCGGAGCTGAACAACTCAGCGTTGCAGGCTCCACAGCGATAGGTGCCGTCCGCGTGATTACGGTAGAGCTTGCCGGAGAATGCCGGTTCGGTGCCCTTTTGCCGCATGACGTAGTACTGTTCCGGGGTTAATTCTGCGCGCCATTCGGCGTCGGTCTTCTCAATTTTCTCCATGATTTACTCCTTGGTTGCAATCACTTCAATCTCGACCAGGGAGTCTTTGGGCAGCCTGGCCACTTCTACGGTGGAGCGAGCCGGCGCAACTGCCCCGGCGGGTGCCAGGTAGCGGGCGTAGATCTCGTTCATGGCGGCGAAATCGCTCATGTTTTTCAGGAAGACAGTGGTCTTGATCACATTCTGCAGGTCACTGCCGCCGGCAGCGAGTACCGCCTTCAGGTTCTCGAACACGCGGCTGGTTTGTTCCTGAATCCCGCCAGCGACGATCTGACCGGAAACCGGATCGAGGGCCACCTGTCCCGAGGTGTAAATCATGTGCCCTGTTTGGATCGCCTGGGAGTAAGGGCCGATGGCCGCGGGCGCCTTGTCGGTAGAGACTGCCGTCTTGCTCATGTCTCGATTCTAAAAGAAAGCAGGATTCGCAGCTTTTAGACCTTGTGGGCGCGTTGCACATCGCGGACGCCAGGCACGCGCCGAAGGCCGCTGACGATACGCGTCAGGTGGCGCATGTCTTCGGCTTCCAGCACAAACTCGACCAGCGCCTCTGAGTCTCCCGTAGGTTTAGAGTCGACACCGCGGATATTCGTGCCGTCGTCGCTGATCACCGCCGTCAGCTCCTTGAGCATGCCCGTGCGATCGTCGCAGAACACACTCAGCTTCACCGGGTACGTCATCTTGCGCCCAGTGTTCTCCTCTACCATCCGGGCCCACTCCACCGAGATACGGCGGTCGCTCTCATAGAGCAGATTCTGTACGTTGGGGCAGCTTCGCGCGTGCACCGCCACACCCTTGCCGCGCGTAACGTATCCGACGATCTCTTCTCCGCGAATGGGGTTGCAACATCGCGCCCGATACACCAGCAGGTCGTCCTGACCTTCCACCTGGAGCGAGTCGGAACCGTGCATGTGCACGCGTCTCACCGCGTCCGACATCGCACCGGCTGTCTCTTTGCCGGGCTCCACGTCCTGGCCTGTTCCTGATGTAGTTCCTGGAGACAACTTGTTCAGCACCTGCCGCGAGGAATACTTGCCAAACCCGATCGCCGCCATCAGATCGCTGGCCGTAGCCAGGCCGCACTCGGCCGCGGCACGCGCGTAGTCCGTATCGGTCAACTTGCTCAGCGACACCTTGTACTTGCGCGCCTCGCGATCGAGCAGCTTCTTGCCGATCTCCACCGCTCGCTCACGCTGGTGCTCATTCAGCCAGTGCTTGATCTTGTTGCGTGCTCGCGAACTCTTCGCGAAGGTGAGCCAGTCACGGCTGGGGGTATGGCCGTTCTGGGTCACCACCTCCACGATGTCGCCATTGTGCAGCTTGGTCCGCAACTGTGCCATCCGGCCGTTCACCTTGGCCCCTACACAGGTATTGCCCACCTCGGTGTGAATCGAATAAGCGAAGTCGATGGGTGTCGCGTCTTTAGGAAGAACGACCACTTTACCCTTGGGTGTAAAGGTATAAACCTCCTCCGGATACAGGTCGATTTTGAGCGTGGACAGAAACTCGTTCGGGTCGGACATCTCCCGCTGCCACTCGACCAGCTGCCGCACCCAGGCCAGCCGCTGCTCATCCCGCGCATTGGTGGGCGAACCAGCCGCTTTGTATTTCCAATGCGCCGCGATGCCTTCTTCCGCGACGCGGTGCATTTCCTCGGTGCGAATCTGCACTTCGAACTGATGTCCGCCCTCGCCCATCACTGTGGTGTGCAGCGATTGATACAAATTCGGCCGCGGCATGGCGATGAAATCCTTGATACGCCCCGGCACCGGGCGCCAAATCGAGTGAATCAGGCCAAAAGCGGCATAGCAGTCCTGCACCGTAGCGGTGATCACTCGCACCGCGAGCAAGTCGTACACCTGGTCGACCGTCACCTTCTGCTTCTGGAGCTTCTGGTAAATGCTGTAGAGCCGCTTGATGCGCCACTCCACTCGCGCCTTGATGTTGTTCTCGCGCAGCCGCTCCTGCAGCAGCGACTCAACTCCATTCAGAAATTGCTCATCCTCATCGCGCGCGGCATCTACTGCGCTTTTGACCTGCTCGTAGGCAAATGGATCGACGTAACGGAATGCCAGGTCTTCCAACTCACCACGCACTTTGCCCATGCCCAGGCGGTGCGCCAACGGCGCATAAATATCCAGCGTTTCGCGCGCGATGGATTCCTGCTTTTCAGGCGACAAGTGCTGCAAGGTGCGCATGTTGTGCAGCCGGTCGGCCATCTTGATCAACACCACGCGCACATCACTGACCATGGCCAGCAACATCTTGCGCACATTTTCGGCCTGGCGGTCTTCGCGGTTGGCGAACTGGATCTTGTCGATCTTGGTCACGCCTTCGACGATGTGCGCTACTTGCTCGCCGAATTGTTCGGTGATGTCTTCGGTGGTAACGGGGGTGTCTTCAACGGCATCATGAAGAAGGCCGGCCGCAATGGCGGTCGAGTCCAGCTTCATCTCAGCGAGCACCTGGGCAACTTCCAGGGGATGCAACACATAGGGCTCACCGGAGGCCCGGAATTGCCCGCTGTGGTGCTGCACACAGAACTCCCAGGCTCTGCGAATGATGCCGATGTCGTCGCTCGGCCTATTTTTGCCGATGGTCGCGAGCAGCTCGGCAAACTTCGCCGCCAGGATGTCTGGCTCCGCTGATGGTTCCAGCGGCCTACTGTGGGCAGTCGCCATGACTGATTATAGGCTGCATCTCGTGCGAAGATAAGCCGTGAGCCGAGAACCTGTTACCACCATCTCCCGCCGGGCAGCCGAACGCCTGCGTGCCGGCCACGTCTGGGTCTATCGTTCCGACATCGAGCATGTCGTCGACCAGGATGCGGGCCTGATCGCAGTCGCGGATTATCGCGGTTTCCCGCTGGGTACGGCGCTCTGGAGCCCGACCTCGCAGATCGCGCTGCGCATGGTCAGCGGCGACCCCCATCTTGGAGAAAAGGCGTGGCTTAACCTCCTGGAGCAGCGTTTATGCGCAGCCATACAATTGCGCCACGACATGCTGGCGGACGGTACCGATGCCTGTCGGCTGGTCTTCAGCGAAGCGGACCAACTCCCAGGACTCATTGTCGATCGCTACGGGGATCTGGTGCTCTTTGAAATCCTTACCAAAGGGCTGGACCGGGAAGCGGTACGTCGGCTCATCGTCGAGGTGATTAAGTCGGAACTGGAGCCGGTCACCATCGTGGAGCGCTCCGATGCCCGCATCCGCGAGTTGGAGCAGCTGAGCCCGCCCGCGGAGGAGCCGCTCTATTCGGCCGAACTGGTTCCCCAGCTCACGACCATCTTTCACCTCAATGGGTTGGCGTTTCACTACGATGCCAACGCCGGCCAGAAGACCGGAGCCTTTCTCGATCAGCGCCTCAACTACGCTGCCGCGGCGCGCAATGCCCGTGGGGAAGCGCTCGACGTCTGTACCTATCAGGGTGGTTTCGCGCTCCATCTCGCGCAGGCTTGTACCCGGGTCACGGGTATCGATGCCTCCCGCGCGGCGCTTGAAGTTGCGGAAGAAAACCTCGAGGTCAACCGGCACCGTATCCAGGCTTCGGTCGACTGGGTGGAGGCCAACGCCTTCGACCTTCTGCGCGACTGGAGCACCGCCGGCAACACCTACGACACCATCGTGCTCGACCCGCCCGCCTTCGCCAAATCGAAGCGAGCTGTGGATGGGGCTCTACGCGGTTACAAGGAGCTGAATCTGCGTGCCCTCAAGATGCTGCGTCCGGGGGGGACGCTGGTCACCTGCTCGTGCTCGCATCATGTCTCCTGGGATGAATTTCACGGTGTTGTGGCTGCGGCCGCCGGGGACGCGCAACGCCGCGTCCGTCTGCTGGAGCGCCGTGGCGCCGCTCCCGATCACCCGGTGGTCCTCAATATTCCCGAGACCGAATACCTCAAGTGCTTGATCCTTGAGGTCACGGAATGACCTGGCAGCACCTCTGGCTGGTGGTCGCGTCTTTTCTTGCCGGGTCCCTCAATGCGATGGCCGGTGGCGGCTCCTTTCTCTCGTTTCCCGCGCTGCTCGGGGTAGGTGTACCGCCGATCCAGGCGAATGCAACCAACACGGTGGCCCTTTGGCCCGGCCAATTCACGTCCATTGCCGCGTATTGGCAGGATCTGAAGGCGAACGCCCGGCTGGTTCTTCCGGTTTGCTCCGCTGCGCTGTTGGGCGGGGTGACGGGAGCCATTGTGCTGCTCCATACCGGCCAGTCTACGTTCCTGGCGCTGGTGCCCTGGCTGCTCCTGTTGGCCTCCGGGCTCTTTGCCGCCAGCGGTCCGGTCTCCGCCTGGCTTCGAGGGCGCAGGGTTGCCAGGCCCAGCCTGATCCCTTTGTGGGTCTGCCTCGTGTTCGTCAGCTTCTACATCGGCTATTTCGGCGCCGGGGCAGGGTTCCTGGTGATGTCGGCTTTGGCTGTCTTTGGTATTCAGGACATCAACCAGGTGAACGCGTTGAAGGTGGTCGCCACCTGCACGGCCAACGGTATCGCGGTGGTGACGTTCATCGTGGAGAAGCAGATTTTGTGGAAGTATTGCTTGCTGATGATGCTTGCCGCGGCCATCGGCGGTTACCTGGGTGCGCGGTACTCGCGTGGGTTGAACCCTAAATTTATGCGTGCCCTCGTCGTCGGGATTGGGCTGGGAATGGCGGCCTACTTCTTCTGGAAGCAGTATGCTTGAAGAGGAATGAGCCACGAAGGCATTCGTTTTATCAGCGAAGAAGACGCACGCAGGCTGGCTGAGGCCGAGAGCCGCACTCTGTCGCGCGAGGCGGTGGAACCTGCCCGGGTAAGGGTACAGAAGACCACCGGTACCGGCATGGAGATCGACTGGAAGGACGGCCACCGGAGTAGCTGGAGTTTCCCCTGGCTGCGGAACGCCTGTCCCTGCGCCACCTGTCATGAGGAGCGCGGCGCCGCCGGCCGCAAGCCGGGTGAGCCCAAGCCTCAGCCACCATCGCTGTTGCAGATGTACAAAGCCCCGGCGCGGCCCGAGTCTGTGGCTCCGGTGGGCCGTTACGCCATCAGCTTTCACTGGAACGACGGCCACCAGAGCGGGATCTACTCCTGGGACTATCTGCGCCGCCACTGCCGGTGCGAGCTATGCCTTGCCTAGAGTCTGCTCTAGTAGTCCCACCATGGCGTGTCTGTGCCCTCAGGCTTGTGGCGCAGAATATGCTGGGCAATTTCAATCAGCCGCTGCGACGAGGTGACGGGCCCCTGCCAGCAATGCGGCTTTAGATTCCCGTACATAAAGTGGGCTTCCGAGTGGGGCGCCTCGGTGGTTTTGAGCCAGGCTTCCAGCTCCATCGTGGAGTTGTTGAGAAAATATGTATCCGCATCGCCGGCGAAGAAATAGAGATTGTCGCCCAGTTCCGGACCCACCTTCGACCAATTCCGCTTCAGGTATTCCAGCAAATCGGAATGCGCGCGCCAATAGGCAACCACCGCAGGATCAATCTTGCCGGTTTGTTTATCGAACGCGGGCTTGAAGAATCCGTCATCGCCGACAGGACCCCACACCGCGGACCAGACGTCGATCTGTTCTCCCGACCGGCCATGCGTCCCGCTCACAAACTCGTAACGGTTGCGCTGCTCCGATGTCTGGATCGCCTGCCCGTTGGTGAAACGGCTATTGATCGTGGGCACCGGCCGCCAATCATAGAGCTTGTAAAACGCGTTCTCATCCTGGTAGAAGTTCACCCCTTCCACATCTGAGAACGCAACCGCATCGGGACAGGAGCACCACGCTCCCCCAAAGAACGTGGGATGGAAAATTTGCAGATACGCGGAGATCCACCCACCCGTCGACCCGCCGGAAACCACCCGCGCATAGGGCTGGCCAATCACCCGGAACTGCTTCTCAAGTGCAGGGATAAGCTCCTGCATCAAGGCGTCGTCATAGGGTCCTACGTTGGGCGAATTCACCAGGTAGGAGTCATCGAAGTAGGGATTCGGGTGTTGCAACGTGACCGAGATGATGCGCGGAAAATGATCGCTCAACCACGCTTTCGAAAAATCATTCTTGCCATCGAACTGATGCGGCGCCTCAAGCGAGAAGTGCCCCTGGACGTATTCAATGGGATAGCGAATGGTTGTGCGGTCGTAGTCCCGCGGCAAAAGCACTACAGCACCAAGGTAAATCGGCCGTCCCCAGAACTTCGACAGCAGCTCACTCTTGAACTTGATGTGCTTTACGTACTCTGTGTCGGGTGGCGCCACGACGGGAGGGATCACCTGGTCGGCCACCAGCCGGACAACCCCAGCCGCCGGGTCGATGTGCATTTTGACCGGTTTGCTGTAGAGGTTGCCGGATGAGCGCTCCCATCGCTGCCCTTCCCACTGATCATCGTGCATCCATACCGTGTGCCCATCGGCGCGATGAAACTCGGAGTAGACATTGATCATCGCCTGCACGTAGTAATCGCCGGCAGGAATGTCCGCCAGGTGCGCGAGCGGAGAGCCGAGATCGGAGTTGTCAATCGTGGCGCCCGCCTCTGGCCTGAGCTCAGTGATATCGCGGCCAAAAAAGGGAACACCGATCCGGCTCACCTGCAGGCGGGGCTCGCACGCTTCCGTAGGAGCACCCTGGGCGTCGGCGGGGCCGCAGTGTTCCAGGCTGCGTGAGAGGATCACAAACACCCGCCCGGTGATCGGTTCGGCGTGCGCTGCGGCGGGAAAAGAGATTTGAAAACTGAGGCCCGGCTTAACAGCGGAAGCATGCCCCAGGCACGAGGCAAGCAGGAGAGCTAGGCACGCGGTCGATCTCATTAGCCATTACCATACCCTTACGGCGCCGGGCTGCCCAGAGGGGCGTGGTTCGCCGGCAAGTCTTTCCACAGCCGCTGCACCCGTTGCACCGCTTCCGTAGCATCGCTGACCACGTGGATGTAGTCGTGATTTTCCGCTTTCAGAAACCCTTCGCCAATCGCCACCTGCAGAAAGCCCAACAGCTGGTCGAAATAACCATCGGTATTGACCAGCAGGCAGGGTTTGGTATGGATTCCCAGTTGCGCCCAGGTGAGGATCTCAAAAAATTCATCCAGTGTGCCGAACCCTCCGGGCAGCGCCATGAAGGCATCCGCCTCCTGGGCCATGAGGGCTTTGCGTTCGTGCATGGTTTCGACCATCACCAGTCGACTCAAGCTCTGATGGGCTACTTCCACCCCTGCCAGCACGTCTGGGATAACGCCAATCACTTCACTGCCATGCGCCAGCGCTGCATCTGCCAGCGCGCCCATCAGGCCCACCTGCGCACCGCCATACACCAGGCCCAGGCCGTTCTCACCCAACAAGCGCCCCAGCGCGACAGCTTCCGCACGATATCCCGGGCGCGTTCCCAGTTTCGATCCACAAAAAACACACACTCTTCGCCGCATATCCGAATTGCAACACATTTATGAACAGGCCGGCGGACGATACACTGGTAGTACCCATCGTTGAGACCATCCATTGCAACATCTGCTTGATAAATTAAATCCGCAACAACGCGCTGCCGTTGAATCCGTTGATGGCCCCCTGCTCATCCTTGCCGGTGCCGGCTCGGGCAAGACAGGCGTCATCACCCATCGCGTCGCCTACCTGATCCAGGTGCGCAACGTGTCGCCAGACGCTATCCTCGCCGTCACCTTCACCAATAAAGCAGCCGCGGAAATGGCCGAGCGCGTCGACAAACTGCTCGAGCATCGCTCCCTGGCCAAGCCGCTGCTGGCTACCTTCCACTCCTTCTGCGTGCGCATGCTGCGCCGCGATATTGAAGCACTGCGCATCGGGGACGAGGGCCTTACCCGCAACTTCGTCATCTACGACGAGGCGGACCAGCAGGCGATCGTCAAGCAGGCCATGCGGCGCATGGGCCTCGATACCAAGCAGTTGACGCCGCGTACTGTGCTCTCGCGCATCTCTTGGGCAAAGAACCACATGCTGGACCCGCAGGAGACCTACCTGCAGTCCACCGATCCAGTGGCGGAACGCATTGCCCACATTTACGAGATCTACCGCAAGGAGCTGCGCAAGGCCAACGCACTCGACTTCGACGACCTGCTGCTGGAAGCGGTGCGCTTGCTGCGTTCCTCGGCCGAGGTGCGGGAGCGCTACAACCGCCGCTATCGTTACTTGCTGATCGACGAGTATCAGGACACAAACCGCCCGCAATATGAGCTGATGAAGCTGCTCGCGGGTCCGGAGCACAACGTCTGCGTGGTTGGCGATGAAGACCAGAGCATCTACTCCTGGCGCGGAGCGGATATTCGCAACATCCTGGAATTCGAAAAAGATTTTCCTGCTGCGAAAACCATCCGGCTGGAGCAGAACTATCGCTCGACCCAGGTGATTCTGGAAGGCGCTTCCGCGGTGGTCGCTCGGAACCTGCAACGCAAAGGCAAGAATTTGTGGACCTCGCGCGAAGGCGGCGCGAAGATCGGTTACTACGAAGCGCCCGACGGAGAAAATGAGGCGCTGTTTATTGCCGACTACATCGGCAAGTACATGCGCCGCGCTGGTGAAGATCAGGACCTGCCGCGGGCCGCGGTGCTCTATCGCACCAACTCGCAATCCCGATTGGTGGAAGAGGCGCTGCGCCGTTATGGCATCGCCTACACCATGGTGGGAGGTTTCTCATTCTACGACCGTTCCGAGATCAAGGATCTGCTGAGCTATCTCAAACTGGTGCAGAATCCGGACGACTCGATCGCTCTGGCACGCGTCATCAACACGCCGCCGCGTGGCATCGGCAAGACCACGCTGGAAACGCTGGAGCGATTGAGTCTGGAAACCGGCATGAGCACATGGGCAGCCATCGGCCGTGCGTTGCAGGACGGTCTATTGCCGCAACGCGCGCTGATGTCACTCGATACGTTTCGCCGCATGATCGACGACGCCCGCGCCCTGCTCGACCCCGGCTTCGCCGAAAAGCTGGCGCGCGACGTTGCGCCCCAAGCCGAACCCGAAACCATGGAGGCCGACTCGAGCGAATGGGAAGACGTCGGCTTCGACTTCGGCGATCTTGAGCCCGAGCCCGACCCGGAAGATCAGCCGCTTGCCCTCCAGGCCGAGCTGGCTCCTATTCCTGCCATTGACACGCCTGTGTATGAAGGCTTCCGCAAGCCAGGAGATGCAGCAACGCTACCCGAGTTGATTCGCTTTCTCATCGACCGGTCGGGCTATATCAAATCGCTCGAGGACGAAGCCACGCCCGAGTCCATCTCTCGCATTGAAAACCTCAAGGAACTGGCCAATGCCGCCCAGGACGCGCAACAGCGCGGCGAGACGTTGTCAGAGTTTCTCGACCACGCGGCGCTTGTCAGTGACACTGATCGTTACAATCCCCAAAGCCGCGTCACCCTCATGAGCCTGCATTCCGCCAAGGGCCTGGAATTTCCTCTGGTCTTCCTCGCGGGTATGGAAGAGGGTCTCTTTCCTCATTCGCGCACGCTTAATCAACCCAACGAACTGGAGGAGGAGCGCCGTCTCTGCTACGTGGGTATGACGCGAGCCATGGATGTGCTGATCTTGACCCGCGCGCGCTACCGCCGCAGGTATGGTAACGACATGCCGGAGTCGAGCATCCCCTCCCGTTTTCTGGAAGAGATTCCATCCCATCTGATCGAAGACATCACCCGCGGCCAGCGCAGTACCACTTCTCGCTATGCAGCCAATCGCGACGTTGGCGAGCGTCATTACAATTACGAAGATGAGGACCAGCGTCCCCGCGCTGCCGTTTCGCGACCGGCGCCGCAGAGTGGTTCTCTCGACAACATCGCCCAGTTCTTCACCTCGCGCAAGGTGACTGGTGGCCGGCCTAAGCTGGAGATTCCAGTGCCCACAGGGATGACCGGATTCCGCAGTGGCCAGCGTGTACGGCATCCAAAATACGGCGAGGGTGTCGTCTTCCGCCGCGAGGGCGACGGTGATGACGCAAAGATTACGGTACAATTTGCAGAATTCGGCGTGAAAAAACTAGTAGAGAAGTTTGCCCAGTTGGAAAAACTGTAGTTAAGGAAAATAATGCCCAATACCAAGAACATTGAAGACAAATTAGAACGGAAAAAAGTAAAGCGCGCAGCGCGCAAGAAAGCCGCTCCCAAGGCCGCGCGCACCACCCCGCGGGGTTCCAACAAGAAGAAGACCAAGAAAGCGTCCCGAGGCCAAAGCAAGCGGTAACAATCTCTCGGCCCTACACGCAAGGTTTACATGAAGCAAACCGCAGGTCCCTCCGCTCCGGTCGGGATGACAACGGGAGGGCAACGGAGATTTGGCAGTCGAGTCGGTCCGGGACTTTGGTTCACGTTGTCACTGCCTTCTCCTTTGTCATCCCGACCGGAGCGGAGGGACCTGCGGTTTGCTTCAGGGCAAGCTGCATCAAATTCTGCGCTTGAGGAGCCGAGACGCTGCGAAAGCAACTGTTCGCAACCAAATCGATCGATAAGCTGATCAGCGACTCGGAACTTCCCGAGCACAGTCTGCAGAAGACGCTCGGCCCGTGGTCGCTGACTGCGCTTGGAATCGGCGCCGTCATCGGGTCGGGAATCTTCACCGTCGTCGGTACCGCGATAGCCGGCGAAAAATTCGATACATCGTCGATCCTCAACACACCGCTGTTGGATTACCTGGTCAACCATCACGCTCTCTCCGGCCGCCCCGGGGCAGGCCCAGCTTTGGCCTTTTCCATCGTGCTGGTGGCCATCGTCTGCGCGTTTACCGGCCTCTGCTATGCCGAACTGGCTTCGATGATCCCCATCGCGGGCAGCGCCTACACGTACACCTACGCCACCATGGGCGAATTGGTCGCCTGGATCATCGGTTGGGATCTCATCCTGGAATACGCCGTGAGCAATATGGCGGTCTGTGTCGGCTTCGCAGCTCACATCGTGGATTTCATGGATTGGTTCGGCGTCCATCCCAGCGCGCGCTGGATTTCACCAGCATTCCTGCCGTCGGGCCTCACCGATATGCAGGGCAATACCATCTACCAGCCCGGTTGGCATTTCGGCTTCAACCTTCCCGCCTTCTTCATCGTGCTCATCCTGACGGTCGTCCTGGTTCGTGGCATTCGGGAGTCCGCCAGTACCAACAACGCGATGGTGCTCCTGAAGATAACCGCCATTCTGGTCTTCATCCTGGCGGGCGCGCACTTCGTCCATCCCGGCCACTGGCATCCCTTCTTTCCCAACGGATGGTCGGGAGTGCTCACCGGCGGCAGCATCATTTTCTTCACCTACATCGGTTTTGACTCGGTCTCAACCGCAGCGGAAGAGTGCAAACATCCGCAGCGGGACGTTCCGTTCGGCATTCTGGCTACCCTCGTCGTCTGCACTCTGCTCTACATCGCGGTCGCCGTGGTGCTGACCGGTCTGGTCCCCTGGCAGACGCTCATCGATGACGCGGCGCCAGTCGTCAATACTCTCAAGAAGCTTCACCACGAAAACGGGTCGATCACCCTGAACTGGGTGCGACTGGTGGTACTCTGCGGCGCCATGTTGGGCATGATCTCTTCCATCCTGGTCTTTCAACTCGGCCAGGCGCGGGTTTGGTTTGCCATGTCCCGGGACCGGCTCTTCCCCCGCTGGTTTGGCAAGGTTCATCCCAAATTTCGTACCCCGGCGGTTGCCACCTGGGTCGCCGGTTTCGTCGTTGCCGTTCCCAGCGGCATGCTGGATATCGGCACCCTGGCCGATCTTTCCAACATCGGTACGCTCTTCGCCTTCGTGCTGGTTTCCATCGGCGTGCTCATCCTGCGCTACCGGGAGCCAGAGAGGCACCGCAGTTTCCGTGCTCCCGGGGGGATCTCAGTGCCCATTCTGAGCATCTTCTTTTGCGTGCTGCTTATGTCAGGCCTGCCGGTCATCACCTGGCTGCGTTTTTTTGCGTGGCTGGTCATCGGCCTCGCCATTTACTTTCTCTATAGCCGCAAACACAGCGAGTTCTCTTCTCATTCATGACCCGGATTTCGTCCAACTGGTTGCGATCGCTCCCCAAAACGGAACTGCATTTGCATCTGGAGGGCACCGTCTCGCCGGAAACGCTGGTTGAACTGAGCCAGCGGCACGATGATGAGGGTATGACGCTCGAGGCGGCGCGCGCCCTCTACCACTACACCGACTTCACCGGCTTTCTGCTGGCATTCAAGGCGGTTAGTGAACGGTTGCGCAGTCCGGAAGATTACGAATTGGTTACCTATCGCATGCTGGAGCGCCTGGCCGCCCAGGGCGTGGTCCACGCCGAGGTCTACGTCTCCGTAGGAGTGGTGTATTACTGGCGCCGGATCGATTTCGAACCGTTGTTTTATGGCATGGAAGCAGCCCGGGTACGTGCGGAGCAGGAATTTGGCATTACTCTCTACTGGATTTTCGATGCTGTCCGTCACTTCGGCCCGGAAGAGGCGGCGCGCGTCTTCCGCAAAGCCGCCGAACTACGGCCGGAGTGGCCCAGTATCGTTGGTATTGGCATCGGCGGCGACGAGCGCCGAACCGGGGCCGAGCCCTTTCGCGAACTCTACCAGGAAGCTCGGGAAGCCGGCCTCCGCCTGACTGCCCATGCCGGGGAAACCGTGGGGCCGGAAAGTATCTGGGCCGCCCTCAATATTGGGGCCGAACGGATAGGCCATGGCCTATCCGCGCAGCTGGATGCCGACCTGATGCAGATTTTGGCGGAGCGCCAGGTGCCGATTGAGATCTGCGTTTCGTCTAACCTGCGTACCGGCTGCTGTCCTACCCTGGAGGAGCACCCCGTCCGCCGTTATTTCGATTCCGGGCTTATGATTACGCTCAATTCCGACGATCCGGCCATGTTTGAAAGCGATCTCGAGAACGAATATCGCCTGGCTCATGACGGGTTTGGTTTCACCCCCGAGCATCTTCGGGAACTGGCTGCCAACTCGATAGAAGCCAGCTTCCTTCCTGCGGGACGAAAGGTCGCCTTACTGCATCAAATTGAGCAGGTAAGATAGCCCTTTGGTGTCGCCCTCCGTAACTCGTAATCGCCTTTAGGCTGAGCTATTATTTCCGCATGATGTACATGAATGGTAACGAGCAATACAGGGCTCAGGATCCCGGACCCCCGCCGGTGATTGCGACTACCCGGGAAGAGGGGTCTGCTATGGCGATAGTTGGCTGGACATCAGTTGCTGCAGTTGCGGTGGGGATTGCTGCCGTGGGTCTATACGTCGGACGTGAATTGCGCGCACGTTACAAGTTCAACCATCGTACCCAGTACGATTTTTTTGCGCACGCCGGAGACAGCGTCTGCACTGCTGACTACGGCACAGGTATTTAAGCCGCGAGCAAAGAATCTCCCTGGAGACACAGGGCACTATATACTTCCACTATCTCTCCGTTCGCAAGCTTTTCCACGTGGGCGTAGGTTCTAGCGGAGTGGGGCCGCTGCGTCATGGCAGAAAAGGGAGCAGCTCCTCCGGGGCAAGATCCCCCAAAACCTGGCACTGGAGGTATACGTACCCCCCTGCAAGGTGAGAGCTCGTCTGACGCTCACTATCGTCCCCCTAGCGATGCCGACACCATCATTGGCTCGCCCATTGCCACGCCCTACTCAAAAGCTTCTTTCAATAACCCCCCCAATAGTCCCACCCTGGTAAGCGCTGCCGGTCCTGGGTTCTCCCGCGATTTCACGGAAACCGGGCAGCCCGTGCTGACTATTGGCTATTTGCTTGGTCAGCGCTACGAAATCCTCAGCCTGCTCGGCGAGGGCGGGATGGGCGCTGTTTACAAGGCACGCGACGTGGAGTTGGGGCGTATGGTTGCGCTCAAGATTATCCGCCGGGAACTGGCTGGAAACCGCGGCATCCTCGACCGCTTCAAACAAGAGCTGATCCTGGCTACCCAGGTCACCCACCGCAACGTCGTCCGCATTTACGATCTGGGCGAAGCCGAGGGCCTGAAGTTCATCACTATGGAGTACGTCGAGGGCGAAGACCTCCGTACCCTCATTCATCAACGGACTAAGCTTGCTCCGCGCGAAGCGGCAGAGATTATCGACCAGGTGTGCCGCGCCCTTGAGGCCGCTCACGGCGCGGGAGTGATTCACCGCGATCTCAAACCGCAAAACATCATGCGGGATACGAACGGCCGCATCCTGGTCATGGACTTCGGCCTCGCGAGAACCCTGGAAGGCGATGGCATGACCCAGACCGGCGCCCTGGTCGGCACCATGGAGTACATGTCGCCAGAGCAGGCGCTGGCGCAAAATCTCGATCAGCGCTCCGACCTTTTCTCCGTCGGGCTCATCTTTTATGAATTGCTGACAGGCGGAACCCCGTTCCGCGCAGACAGTGCGTTGGCCAGCCTGATCAAGCGGACCCAGGAACGGGTTGCCCCTATTACCGAAACCGACCAATCCATACCGGTCGCCTTAAGCCAAATCGTCAGCCGTTGCCTGGAACGCGATCTCACGTTGCGCTACCAGACCGCCTCCGAAGTGCTTGCCGATCTGGAGCTGTGGCTGGGTACCGGCCGGAGTGGAGTGCTGCCTCCCAGGCCCCTGTCGGTCCGCGCTCCCTGGCTGGTCAAGAATAAATGGTGGTTGGCGGGAACGTCTGCCCTGGTGCTGCTCGTGATCGCGCTGTCGTTGCGATTCCTGATCCGGTCCAAAGTGGTTCCCCTCCCCGGTTCCGCTCCGCAGGCAGTCGTAACCCCGCCGCGATCGCTCGCGATCATGCCGTTTCGCAATGGTTCAGGAGATCCCAAGGATGACTGGATCGGTTCCACCGTGGCCGACATGCTGGGCACGGACATAGGCCAGTCCGAGCATCTGCATGAGGTGCCGGCCGATCGCCTGCGCCAGGTGCTCACCGACCTTCGCATCGGCCCCGAGAGCAACATCGATCCCGACACGCTGCATCGGGTGGCCCAGTTCAGCAGTGCGGATGTGATTGTTTCCGGCCAATATGCTCGCTTTGGCGATCAGATCGTGATCGACGCGACCATTCGCGACCTGGTGCATGATCAGACTGTCCCGGTTAAAGCACAGGCGCTGGTCAAGGATCTGCCGTCGGCGATCGACAACCTGGCCGACTCGATTCGCAAACGTCTTTCGCTCTCCGCGGACGTGGTGGATGAGTTGAAGGCGCAGTCGTTCAAGCCAAGTTCGAAGTCGGTAGAGGCCTTGCGCGATTACAACCAGGGTGCGGCCCTGATGCGCGACGGCAAGAACCTCGACGCGTTGAAATATCTGCAAGCCGCGACCAATGAAGATCCGGAATTTGCTCTCGCCTTCTCCACCCTGGCGGACGCCCAGTCGGAGCTGGGCTTCGAGAGTGACGCCGAGCAATCGTCGATTCGGGCTACCGAGTTGGTGCGCAACCAGAAGCTCCCGTTGCCCGAAAAGTACCGCATCACCGCCAGTAACGCGCGCATCATGAAGGACAACAAGAAGGCCATCGAGGCTTACGAGAATCTCGGTAAGAGCCTCCCCGGCGATGTCGATGTGCAGTATGAACTGGGCAGTCTGTATTTGCAGAACGGCGAATACGACAAGGCTCGTGCTGCTTTCGGCAAAGTTCTGCAATCGGACCCGAAAAATATCAAGGCACTTTGGAAACTGGGGGTCGTCAACAACTTCTCCGGCAGCCCCCAGGCAGCGTTAGAGGCTTTAACCCAGGGCTTGAACCTCTCGATCCAGGTGGACAACCAGGAACAGCGGGCGCTTATTCTGTTGTCCATTGGCATCTCTTATCGGCTATTGAATAAACCGGACGAAGCACTCCGCAATTATCAGGACTCGATCGCCATCAACGAGAAGATCGGCCAAAAGCGTGGGGTGGCCGCGGCCTACGACGAGATGGCTGATTTCCAGGCGACGGGCGGCAAGCCGGACGCTGCGTTGGCCAGCTACAACAAGGCTCTGGCGCTGCTACGCGAGATCGGGATGAAGGAAGAGATGGCCTACACCCTGACCAGCATGGGAACGGTGTACCAGGAGCGTGGCCAGTTCGACCAGGCGCTTGACGTCTTCAAGCAGGCCTTGCAGATTCAGCGGGAGACCGGCAACCGGCAATATGAAGCCGAGTGTCTGAACAATATCGGCACCGTGTATCTCTCGATGGGGGACAGCAGCAATGCATTCACCTATTACCAGCAGGCCTTGCAGTTGCGGGAAAAGCTGGCCGTGCCGGCTGATCTTGCCGAGACCCTCGAGGGGTTGAGCGACGCTTACACCACTGCAGGCGAGTACGACCAGGCAATGACGGCGCTGATGCGCGCGCTGGAGTTGGGCCGTAAAGCAGGCGATGCCCAGATCGTCGCATTGATCTCCCGGCAGATGGGCCTGGTCTTTGAGGACCAGGGACGCTTTGGCGCGGCGGTCAAATCGATGCAGGATGCCATCAAGACGTTTCGCCAGCAAGGGGAGAACGGCGTCAACATGGCTGAGTTTCTCACTGACATGTCTTCCGCTCTCGCGCGGGCAGGGAGAGGCGATGAAGCGTCGGCACCCCTCGACGAGGCGGAGAAGATTCAGCAGAGTTTGAAGAACGACGCGCTACAAACCGCCATCTTGAACGCACGCGGAGACGTTGCTTTTTATAAGGGTGACCTGAAGAACGCCGGCCAGTTTTATGGGGCAGCGCTCAAACTTGCGGCCCACACCAAGGAGGGCGAGGTGGCCCTTGCGTCACGATTGAATGTTGCCCGGGTGCAAGTGGCGCAAGGCCAGTTCAAGCCCGCACTCACCAGCCTGGAAGCGATGTTGAGCCGGGAGGGCATGATGCCCGCGAACCTTACGCTACAGATCAATCTTGAGATGGCGGAAGCAGCCATTGGCCTGAAAGACTATGCCCGCGCTGAGCATATTCTGGAACAACAACTGGCCAGGGCGCAGCGCTCAGGAATGCATTTTGAGCAGGCCAGAATCTATTATCTGCTGGGCAAATCGGCGCGGCTGAGCGGGAACGGTGTGCGTGCCGCCGAATACTACCAACAAGCAACGCAACTGCTGGACTCCGTTAGCAGCGATCCCGGCGCCGAGAACATCCTCCATCGCACCGACGTAAAAGAACTCTACGACGAAGCAAACCACTGGAAGAAATAGAGGCCCGGCAGAATCAGTCGGCTGCTCTCCAGGCCCGAAGGGCCGCTCCGCGAAACGCGAGTTCAGCCCCGAGGGCTAGGATATTGATTGCGCGCCTTGTCTGAGGGCCCGAGGGGCGACGCTTTGTAGGCGTTCCCTATCCACCGCCCTTCCGGGCCTATAGAACACTTCGACTTTCCAGAGATGTTTCGACGCCTACCGTGGAGACTGGTGCCGCGATCTGACCAAAAAATAAAGGCCTGCGGTTCGCTCACTGGTTGCGCGAACCGCAGGCCCTCTTGATTACTTCGTCACTTTACTGTGGTCGTTGCACTCGACTGCGTTTTCCCCTGTCCAGCAGGATTGGCGCTGTTGACCGTGGCGGTGTTCGTGATCTTGGTCCCCGACTGGGCCGTAACCTTTACCGTGATCGCAGCCACAACCGGAGTGAGCAGCGTCACGGTAGAAGCGGAGCAACTCACCGTGTTGTTGGCAAAACTGCAACTGGCTTGATTGGTGCACTTGCCGTTGCTGCAAACAAGCTGCAACGCCGATGCGCTCACAAAGCTGACGCCGGTCGGAAGTGGATCGCTGATGACCACCGACGAAGCCGACTGTTTGCCGAGGTCCGCAACCGTGATCCCGTACACCAGCTGGCTGCCTGATTTGGCAGTCGCCGCTGCCAACTTCAGGATAGATAGATTCGCGGGAGGTAACGCCGACACGGTGTAGGGCACCGAATTCGTCGATGTATTTCCCGCCGCGTCCGTTGCCATGACGACATAGGATTTCATACCAGGGCTGCCGGTATCGACGGGACTCATGATGACTCCGGTATTCAGAGTCATACTGCTCGGCGAATAGGTCGACGCGCCGCAAGTCACAATGCCGGAACGGTCATCTGTGCAGCTATAGCTGGCCATCACCTTGCTCCCAACCGTGTAGCCACCGGCCGGTTGCGCCGGAGACAGTGTCGGCCCCGTTGCCACCGCGGGAGACACCGTGTCTACATTAATGGGGAAGGTGTAAAAGGAGGTTGACCAGCTACCTCCGCTGTTGACGAACTTCAGCTCTTCGGTGCCGGCGCAGTCCTGAGCCAGATAGTGGACAAGGTGGTTGCCGTCACTTAAGGGGAAGGTTTGCGCAGGGGGGGTAAACGCTTCCGTCGGCGGTGGGTTCTGCGATCCCGGTGTTGGGCATTTAGTCGAATTCGTCAGGATGGTGTCGTTCGACACCGGTGGATCCGGCGGCGGCACGTTGGATGGGTCCGAAATGCCATACGTGAGCGTTTGGATGGGGGCAGCGACGAAGTTGTTTCCGGTCGCGCTCGGTGGGTTGACGGTGAAGTTCACAGTTGCCGTCGGGGTGTTAATCCAGTTGCCGGGTTGCAGCCCGGTAACGATAAAGCTGGTGATGGGTTCCAGGACCGGAGCCACCGAAATAAAGGTTGAGTTTGGGTTCTGGCCGCGGCCATTCGCTGTGTAGCTGCCAGGACCGGAGAAACTGGTCAGCACATTTTGCGGGCAGAGTAGATTGGCAAGCCCGGATGACTGGTCGAATACGCAGGACTGACCGCCCCATCCATCCTTCGCCTCGAGGAACCCTACACCCTGGTGATCCTGCAGCGTGAAGCTTGGACCATCAAAGAATTCCTGGAAAATCTCATTGCGCTGCGAGGAGGTCGGGCAGAGAGATCCGCTTTGTGCGGAGTTCGTACCCTGTTGGCAGGTGAGGGTATAAAGCTTGCATGCCTGCGATCCATTGAACAGTTCGCCGGTATGCAGCAGGCAGTTTGCCGTGGCAAACGAGGTTCCATTGAGATACGTCGACGAGAAGGTGGTGGGGTCGATGGGCAGGTCTCCTGTGCTCGGAACGGTGCCATCCACAATGGTCAGAGTGTTATCGATTTTCGATTGATTGAGGTCGTACGTGAACTGAACCGCCTGATCGGTGGTCGGATTGAACGTAAAACCCTGCGACAGCTGTGAGTTGCTGGGATTGCTCATCGGGATCGGGTTTCCCGTGACCTTGGCCGGACCGGTCACCCCTTGCGAAGTGCAGCTCGTCACCAGGTATAGGCTCGAACCGGCAAGATAGCTGCCAGTATCCACCATCGAGATGGTCGCCTGCACCATTCCATTGGTCAACCCATTGCTCAACAAGCTGCTCACGTCGATGGGTGGTACGCCGCCATTCGCGACAAGGGTGTCCGGGTTCGTCCCGTTCAGGCTTCCATTGCCAGCCGGATTCTGGTAGGCACTCGTAAAGCAGTTTGGCTGGTTGTTAGTTGAAGTGCCGCCGGAGCAAATGTTTTGCGATACTCCCCCCGAGCTGAACGTAATGAAGTTATCCACCAGCACGTTGCCCGTTCCATCCGGTGAAGAAGAGATGGTCGCCGTAATCGGCGGAGTACAGGTCAGATTCAAGATCGTGGAGTTAAATATATTCGGGTTTCCCGTGGTGGTGCCCGACGTGGAAGTACGGACATCCACTGGAGGGAAAAGCTGAATGGCGTTCTGGGCATAGGCCGCGGAGGCAGTAGCAGCCATGCAAAGGGCTGCGAGACCTGGGACAAAGGCAAACATCTTCATTTTCGCAAACTCCTACGTATGCTTCGTGCGTTGCACTCAGGCTAGCCTGATCAGGCGGAGGAAGCCGCAAGCGTCCACTGAGGACGAATCGTTGGTACCAGTGGGGGGGGAGGAGCAGCGCTGGCAGAATAAACGATGAACCCTTCGGATTGTGCCTTTCGGCGAAAACACTGTCAACCTAAAGTTGTGTCTGGGCCCGGATTTGAGCCGGAATTCATCCCGAATTGCCGTTCTTCTTCACGCATTAGGGATTCTTCGGTTAACTGGTCGATTCCTCGAAGCCCAGGAAAGAGCACGCTCCAGATCCCGGTAACCGCAAGCGCCCCCAGTCCCCCAACCACAACGGCCCGTACCGCCCCCCACCACTGGGCTGTCAGACCGCTTTCAAACTCACCCAGCTCATTGGAGGCGCCCACAAACAGGGAGTTCACGGCGCTTACCCGTCCGCGCATGGAAGCAGGCGTGGCCAATTGCAGCATGGACGAACGAATCACCACGCTGATCATGTCGGAAGCGCCAACGATCATCAAGGCGGCCAGCGAGAGGGGCAGGGCGCGCGAGAGGCCGAACACGACCGTCGCCGCCCCGTAGATGGCCACGCCGGTAAACATGAGGATCCCGGGGCGCCGTAAGAGTGGGCGAAAGGTCATCCAGACGGAAACGGTCAGGGCTCCAATGGCCGGAGCGGCCCGCAGTGCGCCTAGTCCTTGCGGGCCGGTATGCAGCAGGTCATGCGCGAAGATGGGCAGCAGCGCAGTAGCACCCCCTAATAGGACGACGAACAGATCCAGAGAAATGGAGCCCAACAATAACTTGGACTTCCATACATAACGAAAGCCGGCCAGGATCACATCCGTGGAAATTGCGCGATGCTCCATGCGCCCCGGGCGCACATGCAGGGAGGTGATCAACGCCACAAAACTGGTCCCGGTCAACAGCGTGAACAGGAACACAATGGGCGCGCCGTACCATCTGCCGTGCAGCGGCAGGGTGTATAACAGACCGCCGACGGCAGGTCCCGCGATGTTTGCTATCTGGAAGACGGTAGCTCCCCAGGTGATGGCGTTGACGAAGTGTTCCCCGGGGACCAAATGGGGTAGAAGCGCGGAACTAGCTGGCCCGCTAAATGCTCGTCCGCTGCCGATCAGAAAGAGCACCACAAAGATCGGTTCGACTCGATGCAGCCCGCGGAGTGCGAACGACAGCAGCGCCAGGGTGCATAACAGCTGCAGGGAGTAGCAAACCAGAATGACCACGCGGCGGTCGTACCGGTCGGCGACATGGCCCGCAGGTAGCAGGAAGAGGAGTCCGGGAAGAAAGAGGATCAGTCCGGTGAAGCCCAGGTCGATGGCCCGGTGGGTGATCTCGTATACCTGCCAGGCGACGGCGACTGCCTGGGCTTCGGCCCCCATGATCACCATCACTCGCGCCAGTTGATAGCGGCGAAAATCACGAAAGCCGAAGGCTGCTGTACCTGTCTTTGTTAGGGCCATAGGCCTGCTTTGGCAAGCATATCGCACGCCGCGAAATACGATACGATCGAGGCATGGTCCCACCCGCGGCACTCAGCCCAGCCCTCGAGGAATTACTGGCCGGCAATCGCAGGTTCACCAGTGGCCGGACGACCTCTCATCGCCGCGACCTGGTCATGTTGCAGCAGACTTTAGAGAAGCAGGAACCGTTTGCAGCCATTCTTTCTTGTGCCGATTCCCGGGTACCGGTTGAGGTGGTTTTCGATCAAACTGTGGGCCAGCTTTTTGTCACCCGAGTCGCCGGCAACATCGTCACCCCGGAAATCGTGGCTAGTTTAGAGTATGCGGCCGCAGTGCTCGGCACCCACACCATCCTGGTCATGGGCCATAGCGGCTGCGGTGCGGTCACCGCAGCCATTCAGGGCCGGGAAGTTCCGGGACAGATCAGCAAGCTTTTTCCCCATATTCAGCCTGCCGTGCAGCAAGCTGGCCCGGATTTGGAAGCCACTGTCCGCGCCAACGTCCGGATCCAGGTGGAACGCCTGCTGGAGGCTTCGCCACTGCTCCAGGGGCTGATCGAGCAGGACGCGCTACGCGTCGCCGCCGGCTACTTCGACATGCGCACCGGGGTCGTGACGCTGCTGGATGGGCCTGCTTAAGGTGGCACCATGCTGGATTATTCCACTGCTGTCAGAAGCGCAACTCCAATTACCCCACTCAAGCCAAACGAAGGCTTGAATGGGCCACCCAGTTCGACGACACCGGTCTAGTTCGCGCCATGCAAAAACGTGGCGTATTGGGTGTCAACGATGCCCAGGTTTCGCGCCAGCCCCAGCTTCGCCTGGTTGTGCTGGCTGGTGGTATTCACCAGGTTGGTCTCAGCATTCGCCAGCGTTGCCTGGGCTTGCACTACCGGCAGATTGTCATCCACCCCAGCCTTGAACCGCTCGGTCGTCTGCTCCAGTTCCTTCCGCGCCAGCTCGACGTTGCTCCGCGCTACCCGCACCAACTCGGTGGCGGACTGGACATCGAGGATGCTATCCCTTAGCTGCTGGTTGATCTGCTCTTTGAGCGCCGCCAACTGCTCCGTGAGATTGGTGAGGTTAGCGGCAGCGACTCCGCTGTCTCCACGAAAACGGGCTTCCTGGAAAATCGGCATGTTCAGCGACCCCTGCGCGATGAAGGTTCCGTGATAGAGGCCGCCGGTTACGCCGGTCACGCCGTAGTTGCCCGAGAAGTCGAGTGTGGGTAGCCGCTCCCATTTTGCCGCCTTCCGCTGCAGCTGCGCCGCACGAACCTGAGCCTGCAGGCCCTGGTAATCCTGACGGCTCTGATAAGCCATGCGCTTGGCATCGTTGATATTCATGGTTGCCAGGTCGGCATAGGGCTGGGTGTCGGTGAGCTGTATCTCCTGTTGTGCGGGCAGACCAATCTCGCGGTTGAGCGCAATCTTGGCTTTGCGGAAGTTCGTTTCCGCGGTAATCACAGCCTGCTGCTGGGTTTGAAATTGCACCTTGGCGCGAAGCTCATCGAGATTCGCCGCTGTTCCTGCCCGATGCTCCTCGACGGTCTGGTTGAGCAGCAGTTGATCAGCATCGAGCAGCGCCTTTTGGTTATCTACCTGGGAGCCCAGCGCCAATGCCTGTAGGTAGGCGTCCCCCACCGTCAGCACCACCAGCCCACGCGACGATTGCTTACCGAAATAAGCGGCCACTTCGGAGGCCCTGGCGGCGCGATAGCGGTCGATGTTGGGCAAACTAAACAGGGTTTGCGAGTAATTCACCATGGCATCGGTGACGTTAACCTTGACCACGGGGGAGAAGTTCGTGAAGCTGACGCCAGGAAAAAGCGGGCCGATCTTACCGACCACGCTGCTCGAAAATCCCAGAGCGGCGAGGTTGATCTGGTGGCTGCCGGAATCTGCCTGGGCGGTCACCGTGGGAAGAAGCGACTGCAGGTTCTGAAGCGTCTGCGCTTTGGCGGTCTGCTCCTGCTGTCGCGCCTCAATGAGGGCGAGATTATGCTCGATACCCATCGCAATCGCTTCATCGAGGGTCAAGGGCTTGACCCCATCGGTCGGACCCACGGCGGTCACGCTGCCGTAATAGGGGCTCTGGGCGGAACTCTGATTGGCAGTCTGCGCGGGCAGCATTGTGGCGGAAAATAGGGCTGCTGTGAACGCTGCCACCAGGCGCCGCACCGGAATCGTCATTATGGGAGGTCTTTTCCTTTCCGTCCAACTCCTTTAGATCGAAAAAGGGTCGTCAGGTTGCCTAAATTACTGGCTGCCTCCTTATCCTACTAGGCGGTCATCATTCGTCCTCGGCGTGGACGTGCCTGTGGGCCGAGGCGATGACCTTATCGGCTGCCGCCGTGGGAACCACTTCGTAGCGCGCCATCTCCATATGAAAGCTGCCTGTTCCCTGGGTAAGGGAGGTGAGCGTCGCCCCGTAGGTGAGCATTTCCGCCATGGGCACTTCCGCCCGGATGACGGTGGTTCCGCCGCCGCTGCCCAGGCCCTGTACCCGCCCCCGCCGCCCGTTCAGGTCGCTCATCAACGTCCCGGTACAGGTCTCCGGCGCTTCAATCTCGACCCGCATGAGTGGTTCCAGTAACACCGGTTTCGATTGTTCCATGCAATTACGGAAAGCCAGGCGGCCGGCCAAGCGGAAGGAAAGCTCATTGGAGTCCACGTCGTGGTAACTGCCGTCATAGAGGACGGCGCGAAAATCCACCAGGGGAAAACCCGCCAGCCATCCACGTGCTGCCGCCTCCTGAACACCTTTCTCCACTGCGGGAATAAACGTGCGCGGAATCGCACCGCCGAAGATCTCGTTCACGAACTCGAACCCTGCTCCGGGAGTGAGAGGCTCCAGGCGAATCCAGCAATCGCCATACTGCCCGTGTCCTCCACTCTGCTTTTTGTGTCGGCCCTGGGCGCTCGCGCCGGCGCGGATCGTCTCCCGGTAGGGGACCTTGGGCGCCTTCAGCGTCACCTCCGTGTGGTAGCGGCGGCGCAGCCGGTGCACCACCGACTCGATGTGGGGCTGGCCTGATCCCGCCAGCAGGAATTCGTGGGTCGCGGCATCGCGGTAGAAGCGGACCATGAGGTCCTCCTCCATCAGCTTGTGCACGGCGGGCGCCAGCTTCTCCTCATCGGCTCGCGTCTTGGGCTCGATCGCGTAGGTGACAGCCGGCTCCGGCATGGTCACCGGGTCGAAGTAAATCTCATGTCCGGCGTCGCCGAGCGTGTCCCCGGTAAAGGTCTCACGCAACTTTGCCACGGCGCCCAGATCGCCCGCATGCAGTTCGGAGATTTGGCTTGCCGTTCGCCCCTGCATCACCGTGAGATGGGCCAGACGCTCAACGTTGCGATGGGTGTAGTTCGTCACCGTGGCATCGCCTTTCGCGGTCCCAGAAAAAACCTTGAAGAAGGAGATCCTGCCCGAAAACGGATCGGACATAGTTTTGAAGACGTAGAGCGAAAGGGGCTCCCGATCGTCCACCTTACGCAACACCATCTCGGCGACGGAATCGGTGCCACCGCGCACACCGCGCGCCGCGACGGGAACCCGCTCGATGGGCGCCGGCGCGTAGACCTGCAGGAAGTCGAGCAGATGGTCGCTGCCCACGTTGCGCAGGCCACTCACGAACAGGACTGGAAAGATCCGGTCTTCGCGGATCGCTTCATGCAGCGCCACAATCAGGTGCTCTTCCGGAATGGTTCCTTCGCGGAAGAACTCCTCCATTAGCTCGTCTTTGCCTTCGGCGACTAGTTCCACCAGCGCCTGGTGGGCCGCCGCGGCCTCTTCTCGCAGGCGGACGGGAATCTCCGATAGCCGCCCGCAGCCGGAACCATCTGGTTCGTAAACAAAGGCCTGCATGGTGACCAGGTCGACGACGCCGCGGAAGATTGGATTTTGCCCCGTGCCTTCCACAATCGGCAGCTGGACAGGAACCACCTGGCGTCCGAAACCTTCGCGCAGGGCGTTCAATGTGCGTTCGCGATCGGCCCGGGGATGATCCATCTGGTTGATCACGATCACACGCGGCAGGTTGAATTCCTCGCCGAACTTCCACACCCGGCGGGTCATGGCCTCGACTCCGCACGCCGCGTTGACGACGACGAGGGCTGCCTCCACCGGCAGCAGGGCGGCACGCGCCTCATGGACGAACATCGGGAAACCGGGGGTGTCGACGAAGTTGATCTTTACTTGCCGCCATTCGGCGAAGGCCAACGCGTTTTGCATGGTGGTACGGCGGGCTACTTCCTCTTCGTCGTAGGCGGTGACGGCGCTGCCGTCATCGACGCGGCCCAGCCTGTCTGTCATTTTTGCGGCTTGAAGAAGCGCAGAGATCAGGGTCGTCTTGCCGGAATGCGCATGGCCTACAAAGGCGACATTGCGAATATCGGATCCCTGATAAATCTTCAATAAACGATTCATCGAGTGTCTCCAGGTCCCAGGAACGGGCTGGGTCGTTTGAGGGGAACGAGTGTAGCACAGAGAAGCGGTCTACTTCTCCAGCTGGGCGCGCTGGCGCCGCAGGTTCCACGCAAAGATGCCTACACGGAGCACGAGGATCAAGAGCAGGGCGATCGCCAGGGCTGCCGACTGGCCGTGAACTCCACGGCGTAACAGATAACCCAGCGCCACCAGGACGGCGACTACGAAAACGATGAACGTCAGCCATTCGGTGCGGCTTTTCATATCACTTCCTTAGACTCGGTTTGCCTCGCGACAGGCGTACGTAGATGACAATTGCCAATCCTGCAAAGATCCCCATCGCGACCATCGAGCTCAACTGAAAGCGAAAAAGCGCGACGCTAGGGTTAGCTGCCTGGATGCGCGACAGCAAAGCTTCCAGTAAAAGGAAAGCCACGCAACTAACGGCACCCGCACTTGCCAGGCTGACCAGGATCTTGAGTGTCGGGTTTCCCATCCCCCACCGGAAGCATGCATCATATCGCATCCGGCTGGCCGCGTACCCATTACAATGGAAGCTGATGGGCGCGCATATCCACCTCCGTTCTTCTCGTACCGGGCTCCGCCTGGCGGCGTTTCTTCTGCTTGCAGTTGCGGGCCGTTATGGCCGCGCGCAGGCAACCACGGTTCACGATCCTGCAGCCTTGAAGCCGCCACCAGGCTACAAGGTGGCGATCGTTGAATTTGAAGACATGGAGTGTCCTGATTGCGCCCGTGCCAATCCTCTCTTGAAAGAGGCGGCGAACCAGTACAAGATTCCCTGGGTGCGGCACGATTTTCCCCTGGCCTTTCACGCGTGGAGCTTTGACGCCGCCGTTTACGCGCGTTGGTTTGACATCAAGTCAAAGAAGATGGGCGATGACTTTCGCGATGCGGTATTTGCGAATCAGAACCTGATTGATGTTGCCGGAGAGACTTCACCGGAGACCCCTGCGGGCCCAACGACGGCGGCGGCCGCAGCGATCCGCAACTTCGCAGAGAAGTTTGCCCAGCAGCACGGGATGGAATTGCCGTTTGTGGTCGATCCCCAGAAGAAGTTGGCGGCTGCGGTGACGGCAGATCTTGATTTAGGCAAGCGCATCGGCATCGAGCACACACCGACGATTTGGGTTGTGACCAACAAGACCAATGGTGTGCCCTTTGTGGAAGTGGTCGACCGGCAGAAGCTTTATCAGATCATCGACCAAGCGATCGCTGATACCAAGGGTCAGGGCACCCCGGCCCACCACGGCACCGGTTACTAGTTAGGACCCGTATAAAGTAAACCCTAATATGGGTGCCCCAGATCTCGCTTGCGAGATGTGGGAATTGACCGATGCTTCGGGTGGAGATTCGAAGCGCCCGGTTTAGGTTTGAATGTTGACCAGTTGGCCGGGCGTTGTCTGTTTGGTCTGTGGCGAACGCCAGTGGTCAATGTAAGAGATCTGGTGCACGCAGGAAACCGTGCAATGGGGAGCACAGCTCTTCTCGGTCAGGTACTCCCGCTGCACATCGGCTTTCGTGTACTGCGTCAGCGGAACCCCTGGAAACCCGCGCTGCTGCGAGCAATAATGCACCAGCCCGTCTTCGCAAATGTATAAGAAGCGCGAACCGGCCCGGCAGCGCCAATCATTCGGCTGCGCATTGGCAATCGCTTCTTGAAACTTATTGAAGCGGGAGTAGTTCTTCTTTTCCATCCCCGCCATCTCGTAATAAACGCGCCGCTCTTCATCCTTCAGCGCTTTGAGTTGGCCTTCTCCGTCATGGATGATGCCGATCGTCGAAGTGAACCCCAATTGCAAGGCCCGTTTCCCGATCACCAGGGCATCCTGCGGGTTTCTGATCCCACCGCCCACCACGGAATTGATGTTGACGTGAAACTCGGCGTACTGGGAGAGAAACTCCAGTTTCTTATCCAGCACCTTCAGGCTCTTTTTCGAGATCTCATCCGGCTCGATGTTGTCGATCGAGATCTGCATGTGGTCGAGCCCGGCGCGATTCAGTCGCTCAATGCGATCGGGCATAAGCAGATATCCGTTGGTGATCATGCCGGCGACCCGGCCATGGTGGCGGATACGGGCAATGATGACGTCCAACTCAGGATGAGTGAGCGGCTCGCCACCCGAGATCGTGATAATGCTCGTACCCAGCGACGCCAGATGGTCGATGCGCTTCACCATCTCGTCGACCGGCACCGGCTTGGAGACCTTGTCGTACTCGTTGCAGTACGCACAGGAGAGATTGCAGAAGCGCATGGGCACAATCTGCGCCATCACCACGTGCCGGGTAGAAGCCAATGCGTGTCCCACCAAAGCCACTTCCCGCACTTTGCGGGTGGCGGCCTTCGCTCGGCCTTTCAGGGTCTGTTTTTGCCGTTTTTGCGTTGCCTGCGCCATCAGTCTGTATTCAACCACAGCCCGAGCGGGGGCGCGAGTAACCAGACAGGGAACGGGATGATGGCCGCCTGAGCGGTAGCCCAGGCCGTGTAAGCGGTTAATTCTTGTTGGGCTTGCCCGCGCTCATGGTGAGGATCTGTTCCTGCTTGTTGCGCATCACAGTGACCTGCACCAGCTGGCCGCGATGCTTGTGGATAGCTTTCGCCCACTCGTTCTTGCTGGTCATCGATTCCGATTCCACTTTCACCACCACGTCTCCTGCTTTCAGGCCGGCCTGCGCTGCCGGGCTCTGGGCATCAACGTTGTCCACCAGCAGGCCGGTGCCGCGGGTCACTCCGAAGTAGTCGGCCAACTGCGGCCGTACCGGGTTTACGTCCGCGCCCACATATAGGGCGGATTTAGGGATCATGCTGTCCAGAAAGGCGGCGCCACGGGATGGCGGTTTGCCCAGTAAGCTGTTGCTCGCTGTCGGGGAAGCCGGTGGGTGCACGCTAAAGTGAGTGGACCAGGCACGATGTTCAAGCACTCGCCGGTCGCAAAGTTGCACCTTCACGGTCATGCGGCTGCCATCCTCATGGCTGATGAGCAGGTTGATGGTGCGCCCGGCCCGCATCTCCCGCAGTTTGTGACGTAGCTCCTCGACGTTGTCGAAGGGTTTTCCGTCCAGCTGCAGGATTACATCATGCACCTTGAGCCCTGACTTGCTGGCGGGAGCATCATGATCCACCATGATGATCTCGGCGCCATGTGACTCCTTCGCCTCTCCCAAGTAGACGCCCAGGTAGCCTTGTGAGTTATGCAGCAAAAATTCGGGCAGATCGGATGGAAGTGAGTGCGCATCCGCCCACATCGGCAGCGTCGTGAGAACTACGCAGAACGTCACAGCGGAACCCAGGATGCCAAAGTACTTCATGAGGAAACTCCCAAAGGCCCAACGGTTGAGATCAAACTACTGGATTAGTGTCGGTTCTTCCAGTACTTCGCGCGAGACGGTGCGAATGTGAGGATTGACATCATCGTTGGCCACAGTGTGCAAGACCTCCTGCACGCTGCTATCGGCCTGGACTGGCTGCAGGACCGTAATGGCACGCGCTCGCACAGCCGCATCGGAGTCGTTCATCAACGACTCCAGGACCGCATCGCGTACGCGCATATCTTCCGCCACATAGCGTTTTAGGCCATTCAGCGCGGTCAGGCGGACCCCGGCGTCGTTGTCAAAGCGCAAAGCCACCATCAACGAGTCGCGGATCGCCCCTTCGGGGCATTGGTGGCCAGCCTCACATTCAACGGCCAGCAGGTTCACCGACTTCTTTGCCACCCCAGCGTTCACTTGGCTTTGTGCGCCCAGCAACAGCAGCCTGCGGATCTCGGGATCATCCAGCGACCCATGGGCTGTGTCGGAGACCAGGCGGTTAAAGTGCACTTCTACATTTTCTGTGTTGGGTTCCTGCACGATGCTACTGACGCTTGCGATCTCTCCGCGGGCGGGCGTGGTTGTTACCGGCGGCTCCACCACCGGGGTGTGATGCGCGTGCAGCGCGGATTCATAGCCGCCGGCGCCTCCGCACGCGAGGCCAAAAACCAGTAGAGCGGAAGCCGCGACGGGAGCGCGGCCCAGCATGCTCACCCCACGGAACATGGACTGTTGGACGCGGATGATCCAGCCGCTACGCGGCATGGTGTCCAGTGCTTCCTCCAACCGCACCCTGGCTTGCGCCAGCAGGTTGGCGGAGGGTTCAAGGGTGGGCGCAAGCGCCATGGCTTGCTGCAACGCCTGTACGGCGGAGAACTCCTCCTGGCAGCGTTTACAGGTGGTTAGATGGCCTTCCAATTCATGACACTGATCGTCAGGCAGCTCTCCGTAAGCAAAGAGCGCTATCTTCTGTTGCGCCAACTCGCAATTCATAAAACAAACCTCGCCTCACCGTAAAGTCGCCAAATTTGCTCTTAGTTTTCTAGTCGCCCGGAAGAGCGTGTTCTTGGCGGTCTCTTCCGTGGTGTTCAACATTTCACCGATCGTACGTAACCTAAGGCCCTGGTAGTGCTTTAGTTCAAAAACCATGCGTTCGCGCGGAGTGAGATGGCTCAGCGCTTCCTGGATCCGTTCCCCTAGTAACTTCCGTTCGAGCTCACGCTCGGGGTTCGCCATGGAGCGATCGTCGGAGATGTTGCTCAGCAGATCCATCTCGCCGCCGCTCGAATCAACTACGATCGATTGCTCTTCTTTGCGCGACTTGCGTCGCCGCAAGTGATCGAGACAAAGGTTGGTCACGATGCGGTAAATCCAGGTGTAGAAAGAGCATTCAAAGCGGAAATTGGCCAGGTAGCGGTAAGCCTTGAGGAAGGCTTCCTGGTGGATATCCTGGGCGTCCTGCTCGGAGCCCGTCAGGCGCAGCGCGAGCCGTAAAACCGGCTGGTCGTATTGGCGTACCAGAGCCTCGAAGGCGGTCCGCGAGCCTTTTTGCGCTTCCCGGATCAACTCGGTTTCGGTAGCCCGGCCCCATGCTTCGCTCGCCATGCCTGAAGAGGATTGTATCGTTCGCTGCGACGTCCAGGCGGGCCCCTTAGCCTTGGCAGGCCGTTGCGAGGTAAAGCGAAGCACATCCACCGACATTCGTCGCTCCAGGTATACATCCCCTAGACGAAGGGGAGGGCGTTTGGTAAGCAGCCGATCTTCGGTAGACTCAGCCTATGAACTCTGGTGAGAGCATTGTGGCTTACTGCGACGGCGGGTCCCGCGGTAACCCCGGCCCGGCTGGCTTTGGCGTCTACATTCAGGACTCAACGGGCGGCGTCTTAGGCGAACTGAGCCAATTCCTCGGCAAGCGGACGAATAATTTCGCCGAGTACTCTGCGTTGCTGGCGGCGCTGGAGTTTGCCATCGAGAAAGGCCATAGAAGTTTGCGGGTGGTTTCCGACTCCGAGTTGATGGTGAAGCAGATTAAGGGGCAGTACCGGGTGAACAGCCCCGAGCTGCGTCCCCTTTACGACGAGGCGCGGCGCCGCATCGGCCAACTCGAACATTTTCAGATTCAGCACGTCTTGCGGGAGAAGAATCAGCACGCCGACCGTTTGGCGAACGTAGCCATGGATAAAGGGATGGGCCGCGCGCCCGCCGCCGCTCCGCCTCCCCCGCCACCCAAGGCAGTCATGCTGCGTGGTTTAGTGAAGAACGGAGTCGTTCACGTCCTGGGCGGCGACCTGCCGGAAGGCACCTTCGTCAAGGTCATCCCCGAGTAGCTTCTTCGAGATTTTCCGATCTAACGAATCGGGTGTCCCATATCTCGCGGTATTTTGGCGAGCTATGGGAAATGGAGCGAATGTCCGGGCCGGTGCCGAAGTCTGCTTTCCTATTGGATTTTCCCTGTGCACCTATCAACTCCCACATCTCGCCAAAGGAAGGCGAGATATGGGCACCCTAATTCGGGGCTACTGGACCGTCTTTCTGACGATTTTTTACCCCGCCAAAGCAGCCTTCACCAGCTCACTCACGACCTTCCCATCTGCCCTTAACCCGCTGGCCTGTATCTTCGCCTGCGCTGCCTTCATCACTGAACCCATATCCTTCGGTCCCAGCGACGCGCCTCCGGTGCGCAGTTCCGCAACCGTTGCTACGACCAACGCCCGTAGCTCGTCCTCTCCGGCGGACTTGGGCATATACCCCTCAATCACCGTAATCTCCTCCGCTTCCTTCGCTGCCAGCTCCGGGCGATTGCCCTTGGTGAACTGCTCGATCGAGTCCTTACGCTGCTTGATCATGGTGGTCAGCACCTGCAGCGCCTGCGGATCGGTGACCTCGGAACGCTGCTCGATCTCCTTGTTCTTCAACGCGGAAACCACCATGCGCAGGGTGGACAGCCGCTCTGCTGCCCGCTCTCTCATGGCGCCAACCATATCCTTTCGAATCTGCTCTACCAGGCTCATACGCCTCCGTTCCTGCTCAGACTTTATTACAATGGATCCAAGGACAAACCATGATCCGCAAGACCAGGCTGTTTACCCCCGGACCGACTCCACTTCTTCCCGCAGCTCAGTTCGCCATGGCTGCCGCCGATATCCACCACCGCACTGCCGAGTTCCGCGCCTTGTACACCAAGGTTCTGCGCGATCTCAAGACCTTTGTCGGTACAAAAAACGACGTCATCCTCCTTTCCTCTTCTGGAACGGGAGCCATGGAAGCCGCGGTTTCGAACCTTACCTCGCCGGGAGACCGCGTCCTGGTGCTCACCGCCGGCAAATTCGGCGAGCGCTGGACCAGCCTGGCCAAGGCCTTCGGCTGTGACGTGGATGTGGTCAGCGCTCCGTACGGACAAACCTTCGACCTGGAAGAGGTCCGCAAAGCGCTCAAAATTGAGACCCGCGCCGTCTTTATGCAGGCTACGGAAACCTCGACCGGCGTGCGCCACTGCGTTCCCGGCGTGGCCGAAGTCCTGAAGCAGAGCGGCAAAGACGCCGTCCTGGTAGTAGATGCAATTACCGGCCTGGGCACGACACATATCGACATGGACGCCTGGGGAGTCGACGTGCTCATCGGCGGCTCGCAGAAGGCCGTCATGATCCCGCCTGGCCTTTCGTACCTTGCAGTCAGCGACCGCGCTTGGGAGTTGATGGATATCTCCCTCAACCCGCGGTACTACTTCGACCTGCGCAAAGAGAGAAAGAACGCTGCCAAGGGCGAGTCCGCCTACACGCCGGCCGTCGCGCTGATCGCTGCACTGGGCGCTGCCCTCGACTACATCGCGGGCCAGGCTGATGGGGACCTTGCCAAGGGGCGAGCCAAGCTGGTGGAGAACGCCGAAACCATATCAGCCATGACCCGCGCCGCGGTCCAGGCTCTGGGGTTGAAACTCTATGCCCCCGATGCTCCTGCGGCGGCAGTCACCGCGGTCCTGCCCCCCGAGGGAATGGACTCCGGCGTCTTCGTCAAGGAGTTGAAGAACCGCTTCGCCGCAGTCATTACCAACGGACAGGGCGAGATGAAAGGCCAGATCTTCCGTATCGCGCACCTGGGATTCTTCGACTACATGGATACCATCGCCCTCATCGGCGCCCTGGAACAGGTGGCCCATGGGCTCAAACTACCCGGTTTCTCCTTTGGAAAGGCACTGGTGGCAGCCCAGAACGTTTACGCGACACGTGCGGAAGACGAAGCTGCGCACCGCGACTGTGCCTGCGGCCGGCCCGTCGGACACTGCGCCATGGCAGCTGCCTCCGTTCCCGTTCGTTAACCCACCCTTAGGAGATTGATGAAGATCGTACTGGCAGAGAAAGTCTCGCCCGCCACGTTGGCTGTGTTCGCGAGCGAGAGCGGTTGGCAGGTAGTTACCCACGACCTAATCAAGAATGGATTGGCCGCTGAGCTGGCGGACACCGATGCGCTGGTAGTGCGTTCTGCAGTGCAGGTAGACGATGCCCTGCTCGAGTCCGCTCCCAAGCTACGGGTCATTGGTCGAGCCGGCGTCGGCGTCGACAACATCGACGCAGAAGCGGCAACCCGCCGCGGCATCGTGGTCATGAACACTCCCGGCGCCAATGCCATTGCTGTCGCTGAGCTGACTATCGGGCTCATGCTCGCATTAGGGCGGCAGCTTCCCCGTGCCAACGCGCTGTTGCACACCGGCAAGTGGGAAAAGAAGTCGTTGCAGGGGAGCGAGCTCCGCGGCAAACAGCTGGGTATTCTGGGCCTGGGCCGGGTGGGAATGGAAGTCGCCCGCCGCGCGAAAGCCTTTGGCATGGAACTCCTTGGCCACGACCCCTTTGTTGCCCCTGCAGTCGCACGGGAAAACGGGGTACGGCTCATGTCGGTCGACGAGCTCTTCCGCTCGGCAGACTATCTGACTCTGCACGTAGGGCTCACGCCGCAGACGGCCGGCATTATCAATGCCCGTTCGCTCGAAACCATGCGCAAGAACGTGCGCATCGTGAATTGCGCCCGCGGCGAGTTGATTGAGGATGCTGCCTTGATCGCAGCTCTCAAGTCAGGCAACGTTGCTGGGGCCGCTCTCGATGTTTTCACCCAGGAGCCACTCAAAGATTCCGCGTATTTCGGCCTGGATAATGTCATCCTCACTCCCCATATCGCCGGATCCACCGCTGAGGCGCAAGAGGCAGTCGGCATCCAGATTGCGCAGCAGGTGAAGGACTACCTGAAATTCGGAGTCGTCCAGAACGCCGTTAACCTGCCATCCATGACCTACGAGGAGTACCAGGAGCTTTCCCCGTACATCGTGATGGCGGAACGGCTGGGCGCCTTTCTCTCCCCGCTGGCTTCGGGAAATCTGGAAAGCATCCACATCTCTTACAGCGGCCGGATGGCCCAGGGCAAAACGGAACTGGTGCGCAATGCCGCCATCCAGGGCGTACTGGCGCATTCAGAAGTGAATCGCATTAACGCCTTGTCGGTGGCTGCGGAGCGCGGTATCCGGGTGCATGAAGAGAAAAAGGAAGAGGGCTCGGGTGGCGCAGGAACAGTGTTAAAGCTGATCTTGCATACAGCCAAGGGAGACAGCACCGCCAGCGCTACGGTACTGCATGGCAGTTCGCCCCGCCTGCTGGCTTGCGATGGCATTGATATTGAGGCGCCATTACATGGAACGCTCCTCTTTATCCGTAACCTGGACGTGCCTGGTGTGATCGGTCGTATCGGCACCATTCTGGGCGAGCATAAAATGAATATTGCCAACTTTGCCCTGGGACGAAGCGTGCGTACTGCGCAGCACAACGCCCTTGCCGTGGTCCAGATCGACGGCAAAGTCACGCCCTCCGTACTGTCCGCATTACAGGCAACGGAGGCAATCACGGAAGTTCGTCTGATCGAGCTGGCCGATCGCCAGCCCGCACCTGTAGTCAGTGAATGAAGGAGTACCTGGATGCCGCTATATGAGTACAAGTGTAAAAAGTGCGGACATCGCTTTGAACGGATCCAATCCTTTTCTGCGGAAGACGTAAAGGAATGTCCGGTATGCCAGGGCGACGTGGAGCGCCTGATCTCGACCCCGGCTCGTGCGCACTTCAAAGGCTCCGGCTTTTACTCGACGGACTACGGTGCCAAGCCGCCGGCTTCCAGTTCAGAGGGCAGCTCAACTCCCGCGGCAAAGACGGAAAGTACCCCCGCGCCTGCCGCCGCGCCGGCCGCTCCCAGTAAAACTGACTAACCCCTCTTAGCCGGGGGAGGGGGCATCTTAGCCCCCTTCTTCCTGGCTTCCGACAAACCGATAGCGATCGCTTGTTTAGGGTTTGTAACCTTCTGCCCGCTGCCCGAGCGCAGTTTTCCCTGCTTCATCGCCTTCATCTCTCGTTCTACCGATTCTGAGGCTTTGGGACTGTATTTCTTCTTGGTAGGCATAACTACTAGGAGTAGCCAAGGCCGTCAGTGGTTGGCCTTGTCAAACATGGTCCCACCTGACCGCTCGTAACCGGGTGACTGCGTCAACCTTGGGGTACAACTAGTGTTGCGACCCTGGGGAAACACCATGCTTAGCATTCGATCGGCCGATGACCGGGGTCAAGCCAGGCATGGTTGGTTGGATAGCCAGCACTCCTTCTCTTTCGCTGACTACTACGATCCAAAATTCAACGGCTTTCGTGACCTGCGGGTCCTGAATGAAGACCGAATAGCTCCTGCTAAAGGTTTCGGCCTCCATCCGCACCGCGACATGGAGATCCTCACGTACGTAGTCGAGGGATCGCTGGAACACAGGGATTCTCTGGGCAATGGAGGAGTGCTGACAGCGGGCGAAGTGCAGCACATGTCGGCCGGCCGCGGGATGCGCCACAGCGAGCTCAACCATTCCGGCACAGAACCGCTGCACCTGCTTCAGATCTGGCTTGTCCCCAATCGGTTCGGAGTGGAACCACACTATGCGCAGCGGCGTTTTCCGGTCGCAGAGGAGCGAGATCGACTCCACCTTGTCGCGTCGCCGGACGGCCGGGACGGTTCGCTGCCCATGAAAAGCTGCGCGTACTTCTACATGGCCCGCCTTAACCCAAAGGCGACAGTTGCCTATCCCTTTGCCCAGGAACGATTCGGATGGCTACAGGTGGTTCGCGGAGCAGTCACCGCCAATGAATTGAGCCTGCGCCAAGGGGACGCGCTGGCGCTGAGCCTGGAAAAGCAGTTGAACATCGTGGCGGACGAAGAGGCGGAAATCCTGCTTTTCGACCTGCCGTGAACGCTTAACGTACCGCCGTGGCGGGAAGAATCTCTGCCACATCCACCCACTGCGTCGGATACTCTCCGGTGTAGCACGCGGTGCAGTACTCGTTGCCCTCGCCGCCGTCACAGGCTTGCTTCAACCCATCCAGCGACAGATAACTGAGAGAATCCGCTTCGATATATTGGCGAATCTCTTCGACCGAAGAATTCGCCGCAATCAGCTCACTCTTGTTCGGGGTATCCACGCCGTAGTAGCAGGGCGAGATGGTAGGCGGGCAGCTGATGCGGAGATGCACTTCCGTTGCTCCCGCCGCGCGCACCATGCGAACAATCTTCCGGCTGGTAGTCCCGCGGATAATCGAATCGTCGATCAGGATAATGCGCTTGCCCTCCAGCAGATTCCGCACCGGGTTCAGCTTCAGCTTCACGCCGAAATCGCGGACCCGCTGCTCCGGCTCAATAAACGTGCGGCCCACATAATGATTGCGGATAAGCCCGAAGTTGAAAGGGATGCCACTCTCCGCTGCGTACCCCAATGCCGCCGTCACGCCGGAATCTGGAACCGGCACAACCAGGTCGGCCGGCACGCCGGATTCACGGGCCAGCCGCCGTCCCATCTGTTCCCGGCTAGCCTGTACCCACCGGCCGTAGATGCGACTGTCGGGCCGGGCAAAGTACACATGCTCAAAGATGCAGCTTGCCTGCTTCACACCGCTCGCGTACTGCACCGAGGTGACACCGTCGCGAGTTACCATCACCACTTCGCCGGGCCGCACATCGCGCTCGTACTTGGCGCGCAGCAAATCGAAGGCACAGGTTTCGGAAGCAAAGACCACCGTGTCCGGGCCATCAGGGTTAGTAATACGGCCCATGGAAAGCGGACGAAAGCCATAAGGATCACGAGCCGCAAAAATGCGGTCGCGGGTCATCATCACAATCGAGAAAGCCCCCGTTACCTGGCGCAGCGAATCGCCGATCGCCTCGATCAGTGTCTTGGCCGTTGAGTGAGCAATCAGCTGCACAATGATTTCGGAATCGCTGGTGGTTTGAAAGTACGCTCCTGCGCGCTCGAGGCGAGCGCGTAACGTTCCCAGGTTCACCAGGTTGCCGTTGTGCGCAATGGCGATCAAGCCGCGCGTCGAGTCCACCCGGATGGGCTGCGCATTCAACAGCGCCGAGTCGCCCGTCGTGGAGTACCGCGTATGCCCGATGGCCAGATCGCCCGGCAACTTGGAAAGCACGTCGTCGGTAAAAATATCCGCGACCAGCCCCATACCTTTGATGTTGTATAGGTTGGTGTAGTCGGCAGTGGCAATGCCCGCCGATTCCTGCCCGCGATGCTGCAACGCATAAAGACCAAGGTAGGCCTGCCGCGCCGCATCAGGATGGCCGTGTACAGCCACTACTCCACACTCTTCCCGCAGCTTATCCAACCCGTTCTCCATGCCCTAGTTGGCCACCGGCAAATCATTGCGCAGATGCGCGGCTAGCGCTCCTGACCAGACATTGCGCAAGCCGGAAACTCGTTCCCGGATCAACACCTGGCTGTCGACTGCCAGTTCAAAGAGATCAGCCACGGTATCACCCAGCGTCACCACCATCAGCCCCTTGTACTGTGCCACCAGGCTTTCGATGCGCGCCACGGACGATTTGGAGCAACTGAGAATGCACTGGCTGGCGGTCTCTCCAAAGAGATCCCACTCGGCCGGCAAATCGGGCGCCTTGGAGAGATTGGCGCGCACACCGATGTAGTGGCTAAAGCTTGCTTCCGCCAACGCCACGGCTATACCGCCATCGGAGATGTCGCGCGCAGAATGAATCAGTTCCTGTTGCGAAAGTTCCGCCAGGCAGCGGTGCAGGTTGGCCTCGACATCTAGATCGAGGCTCGGAGGCGTACCCCACAGAGCGCCGAGAACCTTGCGCGCATACTCCGACGAGCCGAACTCCTGCATGCGCTCCTCCAGGGGAGCGACCGAAGCCGGAGTAACGAGGAGGACTGTGTCCCCGGCGCGCTGAAAATCTGCGCCCACGGCCTTGCTGACCTCGTCGAGGATGCCGACGATGCCAAGTACCGGCGTGGGATAAATGCCCTGGCCGCGCGTTTCGTTGTAGAGCGAAACATTGCCGCCGGTGATTGGGGTTCCCAACGCCAGGCATGCGGCGGAGATCCCATCGATGGCCAACGACAACTGGGCCATTATCTCTGGCTTTTCCGGATTGCCGAAGTTGAGGCAGTTCGTGGCCGCAACCGGAACAGCGCCTGTGCAGGCGACCTTGCGCGCTGACTCGGCCACAGCATGCTGCGCACCTAGCTTGGGGTCCAGATAGCACCAGCGCGAATTGCCGTCGAGCGCCATGGACAGGCCGCGAGCGGTCCCTTTAATGCGGATCACGCCCCCCTCGCCACCCGGACCCTGCACAGTATTGGTCTGCACCATCGAATCGTACTGCTCCGTGATCCAACTCTTGGAGCAAATATTCGGGGATGAGAGCAAAGCGCGCAATTCGTCGGCATAGTTGGTGGCGTAGGTCGTTGCCCCGCTCAGCTTCTCCTCAAAAAAGGTCAGCTCATCGAGCACCTCGGGCGGTGGAGTCAAGCGCACCGGCGACTTCCATTGCCCAACCGGACGGTGATAGAGAGGAGCGTCGTCGGTCAGCGACTGGTTCGGAATGTCGGCGACCAATTGCCCATGGTGCAGGATGCGCAGTCGCGGTTCCGCGATCACCTCGCCGGCAATGACCGCATCCAGTCCCCACTTTTCGAACACGCGGAGCACTTCGCCGGCGCGATCCTTCTCCGCCACCAGCAGCATGCGCTCCTGGCTTTCGCTCAGCATGATTTCGTAAGCGGTCATGCCTGTCTCGCGCTGAGGGATGCGATCGAGTTCTACTTCCAGTCCGACGCCACCACGTGCTCCCATTTCGCAGGTCGAGCACGTAAGGCCGGCGGCGCCCATATCCTGGATGCCAACCACTGCACCCGTACGCATAGCCTCGATACAGGCTTCGAGCAGAAGCTTCTCCATGAACGGATCGCCCATCTGCACGTTGGGCCGTTTTTGTTCTGCGCCTTCTTTGAATTCTTCGCTGGCCATGGTGGCGCCATGGATGCCGTCGCGCCCCGTCTTGGCGCCCACGTAAATTACCGGATTCCCGATGCCCGAGGCCTTGGCATAGAAAATCTCGTCGCGCCGGACGAGCCCCAGGGCAAATGCATTCACCAAGGGATTGCCCGAGTAGCAGGGCTCAAATCGAGTTTCTCCACCCAGGTTAGGAACACCGAAGCAGTTACCATAGCCCGCGATGCCGCTCACCACTCCTTCGAGCAGCGAGTGATTCTTATGGACTACGGCGGAGGCTGCAGGATCTTTACCCATTTCCTCTTCGCTGATGGGGCCAAAACGCAGCGAGTCCATGACCGCAAAGGGGCGAGCGCCCATGGTAAAGATGTCACGCAGGATGCCGCCCACGCCGGTGGCCGCGCCCTGGAAAGGTTCGATAAAGGAGGGGTGGTTGTGCGATTCAATCTTAAAGGCGCAAGCCCAGCCATCGCCCACGTCGATGATGCCGGCGTTCTCGCCAGGACCCTGGACGACGCGCGCACTCTTGGTCGGAAGACGCTTGAGGTGGACGCGGGAGGACTTATAGGAGCAATGCTCGCTCCACATGACGCTATAGATACCCAGCTCCGTGAGTCCGGGAGGCCGTCCCAGCGCATCTACGATTCGTTGGTACTCCTCGGGTGTGATGCTGTGCTGAGCCAGAATTTCCGGCGTCAAAGAGAAGGATTCCAGGTCCAGGGAAAGCGACTCAGGTTTCATGCAGGTAAACCTATTGTCGCATGAAGAACTGCAGATCTCTCCACTCCGCTACGCTCCGGTCGAGATGACAAAGGCGAGATGGGCTTTCTACCGATACTGCTGTTCCCAAAAGACAAAGGCACAGGTACGTAACCGGTCTACCCTTTGTCATCTCGACCGGAGCGTAGCGGAGTGGAGAGATCTGCAGTTCTGCTCAGGTCGTTACTTCCCAACGCTCGATTCCGCCATATTGAGGAAAACATTCGTCATGCTCTCCGCCCCTCCGTCAGAGCTCTGAATCAACAGGATCGAGATCAGGTCATTGTTGGGGTCGATCCAGCCCTGGGTGCCAAAGGCGCCGCCGTGGCCGTAACTGCCCGTCGAGTGACCCGCCAGCTCGCCAAGCGGCTCGGTCACCACCTCCCAGGCCAGACCGTAGTCTGAACCCCGCATCCACCCCACTGGGAAAATGCCAGCCGTCTGCGGCTCCGTCATGACATGCACCGAAAATGGTGAAAGATAGCGGCGACCCTGATAAACCCCACCGTTAAGCATCATTTGGTACAGGTGCAGCAGGTCTTCCGCGGTGGAGTAAAGACCCCATCCCGGAGCAGGAAACACAGCACCCTGGCGATATTTCGCCGGATCCCCGCCGAGAATGGTACCCGGCGCGCGTACCAGCTTTCCCTCTTTGTGCGCGTACACCATGGCAATGCGCGCGATCTTGTCTTTCGGAGGGAAAAAGAAGCTGTCTTTCATGCCCAGCGGGCGCAAGATATGCTCCGTGATGTAGTCCACATAGGTCTGTCCGGAGCAGACCTCGATAATCCGGCCGAGAATTTCAATCCCGGGGCTGGAGTAGCTCCACTGCGTCCCAGGCTGAAAGAGCAGCGGCTGTTTCGCCAGCTGCTTTACGACTTCTGCCAGCGGCACGCTCATGTTCTGGGCATAATCGCGGATCCCGGGAGGTCCGGGATAGTCCTGAATCCCCGCGGTATGGGTAAGCAAATCGCGAATAGTAATTTCGTGGTTGGGAACACCGAGACGTTCGGCATCCGGCCCAACCGTAGTCGTGACGCGCACGCCGTGAAACTCCGGCAGGTACAACTCCACCGGATCGCGCAACGCCAGTTTGCCTTCTTCGGCGAGCATCATAATACCGATCGCGGTGACCGGTTTGGTCATGGACATGATCTGAAAGATCGTGTCTTTCTGCATCGTGTGGCCGACCTCGATGTCAGCCATACCGGCCGCATCGAACTCCACTACATCCTTGCCGTGGGCCACCAGGGAAACAGCTCCGGATACCGTCTGTTTGTCGATAGAATCCCTGATTCGCTGCGGAATCTGGGAGAGAACGTCCTGGTTCATGGACTGCGCGATGGCTGCAGGCAAGGCCAACGCAAGCAACGGCAACAAGCAAGAGAGTGTTCGCACGGCTAACAGCTTATCTCAGCTTCGCCACATCTGCGCCACGGCGCGCACATGCTCCGGTCCAGTGCGGCAACAACCGCCGATCCATTGCGCGCCGCCATCGCGCCAGGCCTTTGCCAGATAGGCGAATTCCTGTAGCTGTCCGTCGCCCAGCCAGCAGCGATGCACCGCATCCCAGCCTTCTCCGGAGTTGGGATAGACCAGAATCGTCTTGCGGGTCACCGCTGCAAGCTCGGTGATCAGGCTGCCGATTAACTCCGGAGCCGTGCAGTTGACGCCGATCCCGATGACCTGCGGTTGTGCATCCAGCAGCTCGCCGCAAGCCCGCAGAGTTTCACCGTGAGAAACATGTTGGCCATCGCGACAGGTAAAGCTGAAGTAGCCCGCCAGTTCGGGATAAGGATGCAATGCTGCAAGAATGGCGCGGGCTTCCTCGAGCGATGGAATACTCTCGAACGCCAGAAAATCCGCACCTGTATCAGCGAGCACAGCAATCCGCCTGCGGTGGAACGCCACCAGATCCCCAAACGCGCAATCGTAATTACCGTGGTATTCCGCGCCATTGTGGAGCATAGCGCCGTAGGGGCCGAGTGACCCCGCGATCCACACCGGTCGCGGCGAACCCGCCTGGTACTCGCGCCGTGCCTTTTCCGCCAGATCCACGGACGCACGGAAAGCGCGGGCCGCCGCGTCGGTCGCCTCTCGCAGGCCGCGTCCTAACTCCTGGAATCCCTCGACGGAGACCTGGTAGCTCGCAGTCAACAAGCAATCGGCGCCGGCCTCAAGGTAATCCCGATGCACCGCGGCGATGGTTTCCGGCGAGCTTTCCAGCACCTGTGCTGACCAAAGCGGGCCATCCAGGTGCAAACCCTTGTTTTCCAACTCGGTAGCCATGCCTCCGTCGAGCACATGCAGTCCGGTGAGGTCGAGTTGCTGGAGAGGCGTCATGGTCCTTCTCTTCTGATACACTTTGAGATGTTCGTGCGGGCGTTTCGCCGCAATTTCGGGGAGTGGCTCAGCCTGGTAGAGCACCTGGTTCGGGACCAGGGGGTCGGAGGTTCGAATCCTCTCTCCCCGACCATCTTCAAAGTCTCATTTTCCAATCACTTTTTGATTCCTGGCGGCGTGAAGGTTGCCGAGGAGTCATCCAGCACTAAAAGCCAATCCGGCCCATAAGACGGCGACCGGAACTCGCGCTCGGCCACCTTACTCAGGCAAAGTCATGGCAGCCGGGGTATTTCCGGCTCACTGTTTGCTGGTCTGGTCTAGAAACGTTGCATTCGCCACCATGATGTCCTGTCCCTGGTTGCTGAGGATGGTGTGGGTGGCGGTGATTGCCGTGAGAACCCCGCTCTGACCAGCAATCTCCAGCCCTTTGCCGATATCAAGAAATTTTCGAGCATAAAAACCCGCAACAATGTTGCGCACAATTTCTCGTGTGCCCAGGCCAAAAGCAAGTCCGAAGGCAAGAGCGCCGGCTCCCAGGAAGAAGCTGGTCACAATCCGAACCATCTCAGTATCAATTCTCAACTGGCCGATAGCCATCATGGCGACAATAAAAACAATCACCGCCGATACCAGTTTTCCCAAAGCAGGCGCAGAGTCGATTCCAGAAGTCTCGGCGGCCTGGGTCACCATCTGCCCGGCAAACTGGCCAACCGTCGTGCCCAGGATGAGAAGCAACAGCGCCGCCACGATATTCGGCAGGTAGGCGAAGAAAGCTCCAATCGCATTGGAGATAGCGACCAAGCCAAGTGCATCACTCGCTGTTTGGGCGAGAACGAAAATGATGAGAAAGTAAGCGAGCTTAGGGAGAAACAGAGTCAACGGCTGGCGCAATCCGATCCGCTGCAGTGTCTTATCAACGCCGGCTTTGCCGATCAGGCTATCGAAGCGCAGGCGGATGAGGATCGCGCGCAAAATCACTTCTACCAGCTTGGCCACCACCAGCGCAAGAATGACCAGCAGCATACCGACGGCTACCTTCGGTAGAGCAGTGACAACCGATTTGCCCAGGCCTGAAAAGGCCTCAAGAAGTTTCTTCTCCATGCGTGACGTCCTTTCGTGGGCTCTTCGGACCGATTTGCTCGATCAGCATGAGCCAAAATTCCCTGAGAACCACCAACGGTACGCTGGCGGAGAAAGACGTTAACTGCGCTACTGTTGAGCGGCGCTGAATAGCGCGCCGAATGCGACCCAGGAGACCGGCGGAAGCCTGGTGCTCAAACTTGGCCAGTTGGGGAATGGGTTCTCCCGGATCAACCTCTTGATCAATTTCCTGATCGTTCCTCTCATCGGGCGATGGATCGCTCATCTGCCACCCGCCGCGGCCATGCCCGCCGTTTGCGCCTGCGTGAATCTCGCCCTGAACTCTTCGCGCGCGCGCTTGATGCGCATCTTCGCCGCGGAAAGGCTGATGCCGAGAGTTTGGGCTACCTCTTCGTATGACAGTTCGTCCATATCGCAGAGAACGAGCGGGATCCTCAAAGTGCTGGACATGGAATCGAGAACCATACTTGTAAGTTCCCGGTCGCTGATAGTTTCTGCCAGGTGCTCCGCGGTTGCGGGAACCTGCAGCTGATTGAACTCTTCAACCTCGGGCTCTTCAATGCCCACATACGATTTCCCGGCTTGCTTCTTCAGATGGTTGAGGCAGTGGTTGATCTTGATGCGTTGCAGCCAACTGCTGAAGGACGATCGCCCCTCGAAGCCACGAAATCCAAAGTAAGCCTTTACCAGCACTTCCTGTGCCAGATCCTCGGCATTATTTGGATCTCGCGTGATGTAGCGGCAGTTGGCCACAACGCGCCGCTGGTAAAGCACCACCAGTTTTTCGAACGCACGCAGATCACCCTCAGGTGCTTTTCGCGCCTGCTGCAAAAGTTCTTCGTCGGGATCGGCGGCAGATGAGCGAGGCCGCTCATGGATCACGTTCATAGGCCCTCCAGTATCACACATCGGCGGTCGTTCCTATAGAACTGCGAGCGATTTTTGCAAATGTGACTTTTGCGCCAGGACCGTTGTCTTCGTCAGTGGATGTCAAATTTGGAGGCAAGACCGTGCTAAAGGGATTTCGTGATTTTGTACTGCGGGGTAACGTAGTCGATCTGGCGGTGGGCGTCGTCATTGGAGCGGCATTCGGCACCGTGGTCACAGCCCTGGTGAAAGACTTAATTACACCGATCATCGCAGCCTTTGCGCAGAAGCCGGATTTTTCGGGCTTCTTCTTCGAGGTAAACGGAGCGAAGTTTCTCTACGGCGATTTTCTTAACGCCGTGATTTCGTTCCTGATGATTGCAGCGGCGGTCTACTTCTTCGTCGTGCTGCCGGTCAATGCTCTGATGACCCGCATGCAGAAGCCTGTGGCTTCTCCCGACAAGAAAAAGTGCCCGGACTGCCGCAGTGATATTGCGCTGGATGCGAGGCGATGTGCGTTCTGTACTTCTACCGTTGCCTAACTAACAGCAGGCAGCGAAACCATAACTTCCGACGAAGAGGCTCGCGAATTGCCTCCTCCAAGGCGAGATCACACAGCACAAGTTCTTCAGGAGCAATCACGATATGAACCGCACAACAGTACGCAACTTCGTCGCCCTAGCAGCGTTGACCGTCACCCTGGCCGCATGGCCAGCTCAATCGCAGAGCACGGCACCCGCCGCCCCTGCACAGGCCGCCCAACCGGCCGCCGCCCCTGCGCCGCCGCAAAAGGGCATGGTTTGGGTTAATACCGCGTCGGGCGTCTACCACATGGAAGGAACCAAGTTCTACGGGAAAACCAAGAAGGGCAAGTACATGACTGAGGCCGATGCGCAGAAGGCCGGGTATCACGCCGCGAAAGAAAACGGAAAGCCGTAGTTCCGGTAGGGCTCCCCTCGATGGAGGGGAGCCCTTTGCATGGTCGAACCGACGGTAAGCAACGGAGAGAGGTTTTTAGTTATGTGTAAGTTGCAATCCATCTCATTACGCTCGATGCGGTTGTTGACCGGGCTCGCCGCTCTATCGTTGGCAGCCGGCTCTTCGCCGCGAACCTTTGGCCAGGTTTCGGCAGCACCGGATGTTGTCATTCTCGCAAACGGCGACCAACTCACGGGAAAATTCCTTGGAGAAGCGAATGGAACCGTGACCTTTCATAGCGACATGGCCGGCGACCTGACGTTTACCTGGGACAAAATCAAATCCATTCACACGTCGCAAAAGTTTGCCGTGATCGAGCAAGGGCAGCACGTATCCCGAAAAACTCCCGATACGGCTGTGGCGCAGGGTACGGTCGCCATTCAGGACGAGAAGGTCCAGGTAGATACGGGCGCCGGTGCAGCGAGCAAAGAGATACCGCAGAAAAACGCGCAATACATGGTGGATGAGGATAGCTACCTCAAGCAGGTGCGCGGAAACCATGGCTGGCGTTACGGTTGGAACGGCGCTCTCACCGCGGGTGCGGCCGATGTTGAGGCGACGCAGAACAGCCGCACATTTACCGGCGCGGGGACGTTTGTCAGGACTGTTCCCGGTGTAGGTTGGATGGATCCGCGCAATCGCACGATCGCCGACTTTTCGGCGGCGTATGGATCGTTAACCCAACCGGGCGCAGCGACCACGAAGACCAACATCCTCCACGCGGATGCAGAGCAGGATTGGTTTCTGTCACCGCGGTTGTATGCCTTGGTCGACACGTCGTTCGACCACAACTACTCCCAGGGTTTGGACCTGCAGCAGATCTACGGTGGAGGTTTGGGATTTGTGGTCTACAAGACTCCCCGGCAGGAGCTGGATCTTAAAGGAGACATTCACTACGAACGGCAAAACTTTGGGTTTACGCCGGGAATTGTTCCTCCGACCAAGACGCCGAACAAGAACTTGATTGGCGCTGATATTGGCGACACCTATATGGCCAAGCTGGCACACGGCCTGGTCTTCAATCAGGGCCTGGTCGTGACTCCCTCATTCAACACGCCGAAGGCCTATTCCGCCCTGGCGACTGCGGGCTTGACCTTCCCGGTATACAAGCGGTTGGGTTTCAGCGTTTCCGCGCTCGACGATTTTCTGAACGACCCTGCATTCGGCAGCAAGAAGAACTCATTCCAATTCAGTGCTGGTCTCACGTACACGCTGAAATAAAAGATGAAATAAGCCCCCCGACGTTCATTACGGACGCAGCTCGATGCCGCGTTCAACCATTCAATGGAACGGCCCAGGGTCTAAGACTCGAGGGCCGTTCGAAACGCAGGAGGAACAGCATGAACGAGACCCCGAACAACCCTGGCCTGGATGGTCGAGCCCGCGAGGCGAACGGGCAGATCGAACACAAACATCCCACGACCAAGATCAAGCACCTGCGAGAGCATTACGGCGCTCATTTCGCCAATGGTTGGGACGGTGAGAGCACGCTTGGCGAGCTGCTCGCCGAAAGCAAGTTCCCGTCACTGACCCAATATGTACGGCATTATCGTCACCATCCGTTGAACAGATCGTAGCCTCGTCGCTTACGCTGTCAAGAAGCTTGGGTGCCCCATATCTCCTTGTTGTTCGCGAGATATGGGACTGCCAGAGCTCTCCCCCCGAGGCTTTCGCAGTCGCCCCCCCATCTCGCGCGAAACAAGCGAGATATAGAGCAGCACCCAAGCTTCCTGGCAGCGCAGGAGTCGAGCGCCCGTGGATGAACCATCAAACCTGCTGCGCCGCCTCGCGTTCAGTGCTGGGGCTTCACATTTTCATGTGGGTCCGGGAAATGCGAGTAAAATTTCGTTGACTTGCGGCGGGCACTCGGATGAAGCGTTTGATTCCGAAAACTATCCTGAAGTGCGCACTCCTGGCGGCCTTAGGATACCTCGCAACCGGTACCGCTGCGTTTGGCCAGGCAGCCGCCCAGATAACTGCACCGCTGACCGCAAACCAAGTCCCGTTCCAACTTAAGGTCACCAGCAACCTGGTGGTGGTGCGGGTGGTCGTGCGCGATGCGCAGGATAAGCCGATTCCCAACCTGAAGAAGGAAGACTTCAGGTTATTTGACCGGGGCCAGCAGCAAGCAATTTCGCAGTTCGCCGCCGAGACGCCGGAGCAACTCTCGGGTGCAACTCCCACGGTCACCCCCGGGCACCCTCTCGCAGTGGCTTCGCCGGGCTCAGCGCTCCCGCAACGATTTGTAGCCCTCTATTTCGACGATCTGAATATGTCGAATGGTGACATCATGCAGGCGCGCGACGCAGCCGATCGTTATCTGGCAACCAACGTCCAGCCAAATGACCGCGTCGCCCTATATACCTCGGGAAACAGTTTGTCCGACTTCACCGGCGATTCGCAGCAAATCCATGACGCCCTCCGCAGGCTTCGTGCCAGCCCCGTGGCTTTAAGAAACCACGATTGTCCCGACATATCCGACTACCAGGCGCAGCAGATCATCGAGTTCGATGACGAAAAAATCGATGCCTGGGTAGTCGCGATCGATGAAGCCTTCAATGATCAAAGGTGTACCCATGTGCCGACGACAGGTCCCGGAGAGCCGCAACGATATATCGCAGTGCGCGCGCGCCAGGTCCTGGAGCAGACCGAGCTGCAATCACGGGCCAACCTGCAGGAACTGGAAAAAGTGGTGGACTACGTTTCGCGGATGCCGGGCCAGCGCACGGTCGTTCTTGTTTCCCCGGGCTTTTTGTCACGTAGTGAACAATCTGATTTGGACCGGATCATCGAGCACGCCCTGCGTGCGCAGGTGGTTATCAGTTCGCTCGATCCTCGCGGCCTGACGAGCCTCACCCGGGAGGAAGACGTAACGCATGGTTATTTGCCGTCCGTCGGCAATGCGCTGGCGGCCGTCCACCGCCTGGATGAAGACCGAGAATCTGCGGCCCGCGATGTGCTGCAGGAGGTTGCGCAGGGCACTGGCGGAGAATTCGTTCACAATACCAACGATCTTCAGGCCGGATTCGCCAAGCTGGGGGGCGTTCCCGCTTACTACCTTGGTTTCGCGCCCACGGATATCAAGCCCGACGGCAAGTTCCACACGTTGAAAGTGGAGTTGGCCGAGAAACGCCCCGGTTTCACCATTCAGGCGCGGCGCGGCTATTTTGCCCCCAGGAGTGAGGCGGAAGCCGGAATCAGGGCGGAACAAGGTACAGTCACGGATACAGATGCTCAAGTCAGCGAGCAGATTCGCGAGGCGGTCTTTGCCAAAACCGATGAGCACCAGTTGCCCGTTTCCCTGGAGGTGAAGGTTTTTTCTACCCCCACGGAAGACCGCGAGCTCATGTTGACTGGCCGCCTCGACACCAAGGCGTTACACCTTCGCCCGGATGGCCAGGGCACCCGCGACAAGGTCACCTTTGTGTCCGCAATTTTCGATCAAAAGGGCAGTCTGGTTAAACTGCAGCGCGGAGAGGCCAAGCTCGAGGTATCCGATGCCGGCATGAAAATGGATTCGACTTTCGAGTTGAAGCCAGGTATCTACCGGGTACGTGAGGTGGTGACAGAGACAGAAGAGCATCACATCTCCGCTCTCTCCCGTGCGGTGAATGTAACCAGCGAATGCTGCGCGCTCCGGCAACCGGCGGCCGCTCCGCCTGTCACCGTCGCGCAACCGATCTTGCCTCACCCGAGCGCACCGGTCCCCGCAGACGTTGCGACAAGCTATCTTGATTATCCATTGCGGAAGCTGCGAGCCGTGGTCCCTGTACTGAATGGGATGAAGCCGGACGATAGCCCCGATGAGCTGCCGCGCATCCTTTCGAGGGTAGGTGAGGCGACGGTCGCCTCTTTGTCCGCAATCCCCAATCTGAGTTCCCTCGAAGATGTCTATTCCGTCGTACTTCCCCGGGATGCAGCGCCGGTAAATAGTATTCTGGGGATACAGGAGACACCCGCGCTCCTCGACCTGGAAGCGCAGCTACGCGAGTCGCGCAGCATCGAGTTCAACTATTTGTTGTTGTTCAATCACAATGCAGATGGGGCAACGGCCATTCGGGAACTGCGGACTGATTTTAAGAACCGGCAAGTCGGCTCATCGGTGGACCGCGTAGCCCCGCATGGCTTCGGGTTTGCCTACCAGTGGCTGCTTCTGACGCCAGCGAATCAATCAGAGTTACGATTTCGCTATTTTGGCAAGCAGGTCATGGACAATCGTCAGACGTTTGTCGTGGGCTTTGTGCAGATCCCAGCACAGGTCAAAGAACCAGGAAAATACCAGTGGGCCAACCAGGAAGCGCCATTCTTTCTGCAGGGAATTGCCTGGATCGATCAATCGTCGTTTGAAGTCGTTCGGCTACGTACCGATCTTCTATCGCCCGTCCCCAGCCTCAACCTGGAACATTTGACAACGGAACTGCATTTCAGCTCTGTGCGCATCCACGGTTTTGACGCGACGTTTTGGTTGCCTTCGGAGGTGCTCATTCGCACCGCGCGAAGCGATAGCATCTTTGTGGAGCTTCACCAGTATTCCAGGTATAAATTTTTTCACGCGGAGAGCAAGCTGCTGCCTTGATTTTCAGTCATGGGCGTGGCGGATCGGCAACTCCAACAGTCGCTTGACCAGTTCCGAGAGTCTGTCGAACTCTTCCTGCATGCTCAATGCCAGCGCTCTCTCAGCGCCTTTCCCTTGAGTAGCGAGATACAGCTTATTCGTCAATACCTGAAGTGGGTTGTTGATCTCATGGGCAAGTTTGTTTGCCATGGCTGCGGCTGCCGCCGCACTCGCCTGAGCCATCAGCCAGCTTTGCTGGCGGTGGTTTCTTACCCCCATCGCGGCAAATCTCGCCAGTACCTCCATCACTCGCAGGTCTTCACTATCGAAGGCCTCTTGCCTGCCATGCGCGATGATGAAGATGGTGCCGCGCATGTCGTCGGCTTCCCACGGCAGCAGGATTCCGTCCGTCACCAATGCGGCCTCGGTGCCGATGAGATCGAAGAATCGTTTATTCACCCGGAAGAGCTGAGGACGTCCGCGTTCGAGACATATCGTGCAAGCGCTAGGGTATTTCGGTAATGTTGCATCGAGGAACGGAGTGTAGACACCCGCAGTCGCAACCCAACGATAGTAATCCTTCTCAGTCTTGTCCTCGCGTTCGACGCTGATGCCCGCGCTGTCGGCTCCGCACAACTCAACGGCTACGTTCACGAGTTCCTGCAGGATCGTTTCGGGGCGCTCAACAAACGCGGCCGCGAGACGATGCATACCCGCCATCTCCGCCGAGCTATCGTGATCCGGCCGGCGCCGTTGGCGGAATACCTCATCGCAGGCGAGATCGGTAACCTCTAAACCTACCTGTTCGAGTTCCATTGGCGACGGAGTCATGACCCTTGACTATATACCCAACAAGTCCCACTCGGCAGGGATTGGCTGCCGCAGCAAGCCTAAACCCACAGAGCTGCCGACCCACCGACCCAGTCCAGGTTGCGGTTATGGTCCACGCCCATCATGATGCCGCGCCCCATGCGCAGCAGCGGCAGCACCGGCGTTAGTTCTCCGCCTTCAGGCCACACGTACATAATGCGAATCTCGGCCTGGGTAGGACCTTGCGGAGTCGCAATCACCGGCTCGAATCGCATGCGCTCCTGCAACATGTACTGGTGCCGTTGGCTCGCAGGGATCGCATCCACATCCGCCTGCGTCGGGTTGAATTTGATGCCCACCCCCGCAAAGGAATACAGCGGCTTAAGGATGTAGTTCTCGTTATCCGCCGGGACGGTGCTGTTGTAATCCAGCAGCCAGGTCCTGGGCACACAGGGATGCTTCAGATACGGTATCGAAAACTTGCTGATGCGGTAGTACCAGTTGGGATGCCCAGCCCACTCGACCGCCAGCGGCTCGGTGATGTCAAAGGGAAGCTCGATGCTCTTCCGCTCCAGTTCATCGACAATACAGCGGTTGTAAATGCGGTGCACGGGAACGTCGCGGCCGTTCTTCTCGTAAAAGAGATGGGCTCCCCGCTTCTTCAACGTGAGGATATCCACGACCGCGATGCCGAGCTCTTTCTGCGTGATCACGAAGTCGCACAGTGTCTTTTGTTTTTCCGGATGGATCTCCAGCAGAATCACATTTTCCGGATCATGGCCGGCCACGATGAGATCACGCAGCAGTCGCTGATACGTTGTCCGATCATGGCCGCCGAGATAAATCCCCAGGTCCGGCAGCGCGTACGATTCTATATATTGTTGCGCAAGCACCGGCTGATATTCGTAGAGTGAAGGAAATGCCTGCAACTCTACCAGTTTTGGCTCAAGCTCACCGGACGGGTTACGCACCAGGCCGAAGTCCACCTGCAGGAACATGGGCAAAGGCGACTCATTGGCGACGTTGTATCGCGGCGGCACCGTGACGTCAGAGGCGCGCCGATATTCAGGATTATTCACCAGCTGCAGCACCAGGTCACGGCCATAGTCGGCCATCTGGTCAAGCAAAGCCTTAGGGAAAAAGCAGGGCGTTTCGGATACGCGAAACGCAATCGGTGTGCTGGCGGCCGCGTCCAGGTTGCGCAGAAACTCCTGGTAGCGTTCTGGTCGAAAGTTCTGGTTGAAGGCCTCGCGCAGCGCGGGGATCATGGTCAGTCCTCGATCAGGAAGCGGCCCTTCTCCATGATCTGGCGCCCGTCTACCCAAATATCGAATTTGCGGCCGACCACGTCGATGTGCGTGCCCGAGTACCACTTCGCACCGGTGTGCTCCCCGTAGGGATTGCCGAAAGCAATGTGGATGCCGGGGAACTTCTCGTCCTGCAGAATCTGTCCGATCACGTCGGTCAATTCAATATTGGTGCCGATGGCGAATTCTCCCACGCGGTCACTGTTTTCGTCGGTGTGAGTATAAGACCAGAAGTCCTGCTCCAGGCTTTTGTTTTCGCTGAAGACTTCGGTGATCCGATTGTCTTTCATGCGGATTGTCAGCGGCTGGCGCTCGAGGTCGCCATATTTGTCACAGAGATAGTCCCCAACGACGCCGTCGACCACGTAAACACCATTGACCTCGCCGGGAGAGGTAAAGATTTCGCCTCCAGGAAGATTGCCCCACTTGTCGCGGCTGATGATGCCGCTCGTCTTGAGCCAGCGATACGCCGGATTGAGCGTTCCCGTGAAGTCGGTGCCGGCAGCGGTTTTGCCCGTGATCTCCCTGGCTTTGCTGACGATGTCCAGCACTTTGCTGCTGAGCCTGTCGACGTGGTTGAAGTCGGCGCGCATGCCTTCCAGCATGATCTGCCGGTTGATGTTGACCATGTGCGCGTGCCGCATGCGGCGCCGGTTCACGATCGCCGTCATCTCCATGCGCGACTTAAGTTCGTTCAGCTGCACCCGTACGGCAAAAATGCTCACGTCGCTGGTTTCCATGTCCTCCGCAATCTCTGGCGGCAGGCCGCTCAGTGGACGCGGAGCCAGATCCTCGAGCAGGAAGGCTTTGAACGTGCAACCCACCTTGGCCAGTTCCTGAGCAATGCTGGCGGCAATCGCGCGGCATGCATTGTCGGTAATGAGCGTGACCTTCTCCGACGGTTGCACGCGCAGGCAGGTATTCACGGCGTTGTACGCGCCAGGCGTAAACTCCGGATCGAAGTCAATCTTCGTGATGTCGGTAAGAACAGGCTGAGCCAAAGCTCCCTCTCTACAGGAGTAAAAATGAGGGTGGTCCATTCAGGCCTACTGTTGGCTTGAGTGGGGTTTTTCGAGCTGCCGCTTAAGTTTGCAGGGCCGGTGTCTCCTGCATAACGCCAACCCGCGTCTCCGCCACGATGTAATCGACCACCTTCTTCAGATCGCCGGTTTCCTCATAGACCTTCAGTTGACGATCCGCACCAGTACCCATCCGCAACATCTCGTGGATGTAGGCGATATCCTTCGAGCATCCAAGCTCTCTGGCCGCATCGGAGATCAGATCGATGTACTCCAGCATCAGGTCGCGCATCGGCACCTCTTCTTCTCTGCCGAAGTCGATCAGTTTGCCATCGATTCCGTAGCGGGCGGCACGAAACTTATTTTCCATGATGAGCGCGCGGGAATAAATGCGATAGCTCTTGTTCTTGGCGTGCAGGTCATACAGCATTCCCACGGTCGCCTGGATCAGTGCCGCGATGGCCATGGTCTCATCCAGCCGCATCGGAATATCGCACACTCGCACCTCGAGCGTATCGAAGAACGGATGTGGGCGAATATCCCACCAAACCTTCTTGCCGTTGTCGACGCAGTTGGTCTTGACCAGCAGGTTGATGAACGTTTCGTACTCTGCCCAGTTGGCATAAATATCCGGGATGTTGGTGCGCGGAAACCGTTCAAACACTTTTGACCGGTACGACTTGAAGCCGGTCTGCGTGCCTTCCCAAAAGGGAGAATTTGAGGAGAGCGCAAGAATATGGGGCAGGAAGTAACGCATCGAGTTCATGATGTGGATCGCTGTATTGCGGTCCTCGATGCCGACGTGGATATGTAATCCGAAAACCAGGTTTGCCCGCGCTACTAACTGCAGATCTTCCACGACTTTCTTGTATCTCTCATCGGGGTAGATATCCTGTGCGCGCCAATCGGCAAACGGATGGGTGCTGGCGGCGGCCAGCCACATACCGCTCTCGCTGGTCAGCGTAATCATCTGCCGGCGAAGGTCAAGGATATCCTCGCGTGCTTCTTGAATGTCACGGCAGACTTTGGTGCCCACTTCCACCACTGCCTGGTGAAGCTCAGGTTTCGCACGGTCCATGGTGGCCAGCTTGGCCTTGGGGAGAATCTCAGACTGAATGTGAGAGCGAAGATCCCGGGTGACCGGATCGATGGTCTGGTATTCCTCTTCGATGCCTATGCTGAAACTGGGGCGCTTCATCCGCTTACCTCCTGCTCGATAGCCTCACGCACGGCTGAAGAAGCGCCGAGGAACGCACTCCAGCGATATTCGGCAACTTCGCCTGTATGCTTTTTGGCCTTTTCCATGGCGAGCGCTGCGACTGCGTTCACAATCCAGTCGAAGTTGGCCTGGCCGACGGAAGCAATATCCGCATCCGGAGCCGGATTCATAAAATCAATCGCGTAGGGAATGCCATCTTCGCAGGCAAACTCCACAGTGTTCAGGTCGTACCCGAGGGCACGGCAAAGGGTCAGGCAATCCTTTTCCACCCGTTGCAGCAGCTTGGGATCAATCGGCGGACCATCCTTCACGTAGCGTTCGTGAAACGGTGCTGACGGGTCGTACTGCATGATGTGAACCTTACTCTGCCCGACACAGTAACAGCGGAAGTACTCTTTGAACTTGACCGCTGTCTGCAGGGTCATGCAAAGACTGCGGGTCTTGTCGTAGGCGTCGAAAAACTCGTTGGGGGAGTCCACTTTGTAGACGTCTTTCCATCCGCCGCCATCGAAGGGCTTGAGAAACGCAGGAAAGCCGATGTACTCAAAGATGCTGTCCCACGGGAGGGGATACTCCAGGTTACGCATGGAGCGATCGGTCGTTCCCGGCGGATGGTGCTTGTGCGGCAACAGCACGGTCTTGGGGATCGCAACGCCCAGTTTGGTGCCCAGGGCAAAGTTGAAGAACTTGTCGTCCGCGCTCCACCAAAAGGGGTTGTTGATGATGATCGAGCCCGAGAGCGCCGCGTTCTTGAGGTAGCCGCGATAGAAGGGTATGTCGTGGGAAATGCGGTCGATAATCACGTCGTAGGGAGACGGCTCGGCCATGCGAACCATGCCGATGCTCGCCAGCTCGGCGTGAATGCCCGGGTCATGGAAAGAGTTGATCTTGTCGACCAATGCTGGGGGGAAGGTGGATTCCATCCCGAAGATGATTCCAATTTTCTTCACGGCCGCTCCTGGAGGGGACACGAGAGACAAACAAGGCCCGAAGAACAGCCCAATTCTAAAGCATTTTCCGCCCCTACAGTTGGCTTATGATCGGCCAATGTCATCCCTCCAGGTAAGCTGCGCGCTCCTGCTTCTTACCTCCCCTTTGACCTGGGGGCAGGATAGCTGCCGTGTTCAGGAGGTGAAGACCCTCCCCGGAAGCCATGAGTTTGCCAGCACGTTCATCGAGGCCATGGCCGGCGCCAGGGACCCCAACCTTGTCTGGGGTCTTACGGCCGACCTGAGCAGCAAAGTCGCCCTGCCCGATCGGTCGATGTATATCTCAAAATCCAGCGACGGTGGCAAAACCTGGGCAGAAGTGGCGCGTGTGGATGGCCGTTATTTCGACGCGGATATCGGCGAGGGCGAGCGCAACGGCCTGGCCGTCTCTCCCGGAGGGACGGAGTTTGTGATCACGACCCAGCGCGGGGCGTTCCAGGTTTTGCCCAACGCACAGGTGCGTTCGATTCCTGGGCCGCGCGTTCCCCAGCCCGATCCCGAAGTAATCATCCCCAAGAAAAAGGGCGATCCGGTCACAGCGGGGGTAGTGAAAATCACACCGGACGGCAAACATCTCATCGTCGGTTACGGCTACTTCGACCTGCAACCGCAGCTGCTTACGTACCGCAAAGCGAGGGATGGCTCCTGGATCCCGGATAAGCCACTGCCCCCTCTACCCACCGATATGGATATCTTGTCGCTGCAATTTGGCGTTGCCGGCTCTCTTTATGTGGGAACCGGAGATCAGGCGTTTCACCTGATGCCACGCGCCAGGCAGTGGACGCGCATCGAGGGAGTGGGCCCGGATTCCGCGGTGCAGGGTATCAGTACCGTCGGCGGTCCGCACCTGGCAGCCTGTTGGGGTGTGTACAACCCGATCAACGCGGACGAGGTGGAGCGAGTGATTCATGCCAGCTTTCTCATTCACCGCAACGAAGATGAGGCTGGGCCCAATATCCGCGCCTTCAGTGTGGAGGTCGATCCGATCCGTCCGAGCCACCAGGCAGTGACCTCACTCACAGGTGTGTACACCAGCAAGGATGGCGGCAAGACCTGGACACGACTCAATCAAATTCCCGACGGGGAATTTCGGTCCGCGCATTTCAACCTTGATGGAACTGTCATTGTTTCTGGAATTGAAGGCACCTTCCTGGCGAATCCCTTCGCCCCCGGCTGCTCCGCCCATCTGCGAAAACGGCAGCCTTAGCCAGCAAGGCACACCCGGCTCAAGCCGTACGCATTCCGAGAAAGTTACGCACGAGGTAAAGAGTCTGCTGAACCTGAGTGAATGCAGTTTCCTAAGGCTCCAGATACATCCTCGCCATGGGCTTCCACCATGGCCAGTCATGGAAGCTGCGATCCCCCCACACATACAGCTCATGGCGAATGCCTTTATTGCGCAGAACAGTCGCGAACCGCTCATTTTTTTCCCAGCACATATCCCACTCCCCGGTCGCGAGCACGGTGCGGATGTGGTTGTATTTCCACGGATCGGTGCAATTCGCCAGGTAATCCGGAGGATTGTTGAAGTACAGATCCTCCCCATACCAGCCATCCACAAAGTCCTTCATGTCGAAGGCACCCCCCATGGTCACGATCCCCGTGACTTTATCCGGGTGGCGAAAGCCAAAATTTGCGGCGTGATACGCGCCAAAGCTGCAACCGGTAGCGATCAACCGCGGAGATGGATTCTTCTTCTTCATCAGGGGCAGCACATCCCCGACAATATACCGTTCATACTGCATATGCCGCTGTACCCGCCAGTAGGGATGAGCGTGCTTGTTGTACCAGCTCTCCGCATCCACGCTGTCGACGCAGTAAAGCTGCAACTGGCCGCTGTCGATGCGGTCAGCAACCGTCGCAACCATGCCGTTGTTCTCGTACTCAAAGAACCGGCCCATGGACGTAGGAAAGACCAGCACCCTGGTCCCTGCGTGGCCGAAGCACAGCAGTTCCATATCCCGGCCGAGGTCGTTGGACCACCAGCGAAAGTACTCTCTTTGCATTTTGCTACTCTAAAGAACCACGGTGCAGGAAGCCAACGACCAAACTCCAGCGCGTTTGCGCAAGCACCAGCCCCTGGGCGAGCACGACGTGCTGGTCTATCTTCCGCTGGGGTACGACTCCGATCAGGAAAGACGCTTTCCCGTGTTGTACATGCAGGATGGGCAAAACCTGTTCGATCCTGAAACCTCCTACATCAAAGGGAACTACTGGCACATGGGGGAGATCGCCGATGAATTGGCGGAAGCCGGCGCTATCGAACCGCTGATCATCGTCGGCATTTACAACGCAGGGGTCAAGCGCATCGATGAGTACACCCCCGTGGTCGACAAACGGCTCGGTGGAGGACATGCGGATGACTACGGTCGCATGATTGTGGAAGAGCTGATGCCCTCGATCGATGCGAAATACCGAATCCTGCCGGGCGCGGAGAACTGCGGCATGGGAGGATCCTCGCTCGGCGGTTTGGTGAGCCTGTATCTGGGGCTAAGCTATCCCGGCAGGTTCTCCCGGCTGGCCGTTATGTCGCCTTCCGTTTGGTGGCGTAGCCGGTCGATCCTCAAAACGGTCGCGGCGCTCTCGCAAAAGCCCGATTTGCGTATCTGGCTGGACATCGGCACCGGGGAGTCAGCGCAGTCGGTTCCCGACGCGCGCGCCTTGCGGGATGGGTTGGTCAAAAAAGGTTGGCGGCTGGGGGAAGATCTGGCTTACACGGAGGCAGACGGCGCCGAACATACAGAGTCCGCCTGGAGCCAGCGAGCCGCACCGATGTTGCGCTTTCTATTTCCTCTCCGGTAGAAGCGCCAGGACGGCGCCCGGGGCCCAGGGGGAGCCACCGTCCTGCCGCAAAACTATCGGGGTGTCCCGTGGGTTCAACCTGCCGCCAGCAATACGGAACCTATGCTGCGCGGATCAATCCGAGCCGATTTTGTAAGAGGCGTCTGTTGCGTGCTGTTCTGCTGCAAACTGCTGGCAGGTTTCGTTGTAAATACCACCGCTATAATCCCGCAGGCTGACAAAGCTTTCAGGATTCTGCTTGCAGTAGGCCTTTGCGTTCGTAATAGACTCCTGGACGTTAACTTTCGGCTTGGTTGGTGTGTCAATGGCGCTCACCTCACTTTGTACGCAGTTGCGTCCTGAAGATCTTGGATGTCGCCCTTGAGCGAAACGTACACCGCCGCATCCCTCATTGAACAACGATTTTGGGCTGTGCCGCCTGGGGACACGCCGCGCTGCCGTTCGAGGTAGCGACCACCAAGGTGTAGTTGCCATTCTTGGCGTCTTCGGGAATCATCAGCGCTAACCAACCGTTTGCCGGGACTTCATGCTGGTCTCCCGGGAGCGGCCAGTAGTTCTCATTGTTGTCGTCGGGCGTGATGGTAACCGTCTCGTTTGTCGTGTTTTCCCAAATAAAATACTCACCCGCTGACACAGTGACATCGCTGCATATCGAAACCGGTGCTTGCGCAGCCAGGGCAAGCGTCTGTGTTTCGACATTCGGGGCTGGCGGTGCGCATGAAAATGTACCCGCATCCCCAGGCTCGTCGTTGGCTGTCGCGGGGGTTCCAGTGCCTGGAACCACAACATAGGAAGCTTCCGAAAGCCCCCAGTCAGTCGACGAAACGGTAATGGACGTGCTGCCCGACGGAATCTCGGCCGCGTTCACGACCCAAACAAATGTTTCGCCGGGGTAAGGCACCACCAGTTCACTGAAGACATTTACTTGCCGCATTGCATCTCCTCTTCGGCTCGCAGGGGATCGTTTACTTGACTAGCTGCCGGAATTGCAGGTTATCCCGGAGGTTGTCAAAGGTAGGTGAATCTCTGATGATTGCCGCGGAATAACCAGCGGCAAGAGCTTTTTGCACCCACTCCAAAGCCAGCCCCGTTTCGCCCAGATCGTTGTACACCACAGCGGCGTTGAAGAGTAGATCTTTGTTGCTGTGCCCCAATTCAAGCGATCGCGAAAGGTGCGACATTGCGTTGTCTTTATCACCGAGCATGGCATAACACGAGGCAGCGTCACCCTGCCGCTCCGCATCCTGCGGATTCACCTGGAGCTGCTGGTTGAGCAGCTCCAGTTGCCTGCGGTAAGCATCCTTCGCCTTTGCCGGTTGCCCACCGTATTGATAGGCATCAGCGAGATTGCCCCAGGCGTCCGGATCATGGTCACTCAACTTCAGCGCCTGCTGGTAGGTGTTGGCCGCCTCGGTAAAGCGACGCAGTTGATAGAACGCTGTGCCCAGATTGGTGTAAGCGCCCGCTGCGGGGCGCAGCTTGATCGACTCCTCGAGCGCGTGAATGGCCGCCTCCTGATTGCCCTGGAAGAGGTAGGCAGCCCCCAGGTTGCTGTAGTCGATATAGTTTTCCGGCGCGAGGCGAATCGCCTGTTGATAAATCTCGGCGGCTTTCGCATATTCGGCCTGCTGCAGGTAGAAGTTTCCCAGTTGCTGGTAGGCCCAACTGGAGTTGGCATCTTGGCTAATGGCTTGCCGGTAGGCATTCTCCGCATCAGTCAACCGATTCAGGCGCGCATCCGCATTCGCCAGACCGACATAGCCTTCATTGCTGCTGGGATCAAGCTCGACGGCCCGCTGATACTCGGTGGCCGCTTCCTGGTATTTACCCGTACCCGCGGCTACCAGGCCAAGGCACAAATGACCATCCGATCCCGCATTCCCCAGGCTCACTGCGTGGTTGCAGTCCTGGCTGGCTTTCTCCACCCACTTTGCTTGCTTGGTCGCCTGGTAGTTGCGCCAATACGCTTCGCCTCGGGCGGCGTAGGCTTTGCCGTAGTTCGGGTCCAGTTGCACGGCCCTGTCCAGGACTTCGAGGGCATTGTCTACGTTCTCTGGCCGCATGGTGTTCAGCAGGTAGCCTCGGCCCTGAAGGAAGTAGTCATACGCCGCCGGTACGGTGGTGCCGTGGATCGCCAATGCCGTTTTCTCTTCTGGCCGCAGATCGAGTTGCAAGGCCCGCACCACGCCATCCGCCACCCGGTCCTGCAACGAGAACGGATCTGAGCTGGGAGCGGTCAATGTCTCCTCGGCCACGGCCTGTCCGGTCTTCAGGTTAGCCAGCCGATAGGTGGCACGATTCATCCCGCCCGATTGCTGCACGGTCAACTGCAGGGTTAGGTTTGCCCCCAGCTCGTTCAACCCTTGAGCTTTGAGAACCCTGGTGGTGTCGATTACTTCGAGATCATGGTTCTGGGACAGACTCGACAGTTTGGCGGTCACAGTCGCGGAAAGCCCGTCGGCAAATGCGCTCAGTTCTGCATTTGCGCCGTCCATGTGTGGGGGCAGGACGGCCAGCCTGGGCGCAGGAGCTGTGGTTACTGTGGCAGGAGCGTGGTGGGTCCGCAGGACGGGTATCAGAATAGCGAGCGCAACCAACGCCAGAACCGGGACGAGCCACCAGAGCCAGTTACGGAGCCCATGCGTGACGGCACCCGCCGGCCGTCCGCCCTGCTTCACGGTTTCCATGTCTTTGCGCAGGGCCTGGGCGCTGGGGTAGCGCAGAGCCGGATCCTTCATTAGCGCGCGTGCGACGACGGCCGCCACCGGGGAAGCAATTTTCAGCTTGGTACGGTCGAGAGTGGCCGCCTCCCGGTCGTCCAGGATGTGCGCCGTGGTTACGGTGACGTTGACTCCCCGGAAGGGGTGGCGTCCGGCAAGCATTTCGTAAAAAACGATACCCAGGGCGAAGATATCGGCGCGTACGTCGGGCACGGACCCTTTCAGAACTTCGGGCGCCATGTAGGAAGGTGTACCCAGCAGATGCCCTGGAGCCAGGCTATCGACGGTTGCTGTTTCGCCCTCCGGATCCTCACTGGGCAGGCGCCGTGCCACTCCAAAATCGAGCAGCTTTGCTTGTCCGTTGGCACCCAGCATGATATTTTCCGGCTTCACGTCTCCGTGCAGAATTCCCTTGCCATGCGCCGCCTCCAGCGCCTGGACGCACTGCAGAGCGATGTCGAAAAAATCCGCCAGAGGCATGGGTATGCCGATGCGGCTGCGAAGCGTAGAACCTTCCACGTACTCCATCACCAGCAGTACTTCGCCGTCTTCTTCGAATACGTCGTAGATGCTGGCAATATTCGGGTGCTGCAGAGAAGAGGCTCGTTGCCCTTCGCGTAAAAAGAGGGTTTGGTCTTCCGCCGTCAGGCCGCCGCGCACGCTCATGCGCTTGATGGCCACGGTGCGCTTCAGACGGGTATCTACCGCCCGGTAGACCTCGCCCATACCGCCTGAGCCCAGTCGCGCTTCGATGACAAAGCGGCCCACCGTCTTCCCCGTGAGATCTGGTTGCGCAGGGGGCGTTTTGGTTGGAGGCGTCTTGACCTGGTCGGGAAATTCCGGCATCGAAAGCGCGGTCTCCTGGGACCTTTTGCCTCATCCTACGTCGAACCCCGAAGCGAGACAATAGTGGGATGCCGGCGTGAATGCAGCCGCCTGCAGCAACGGGGCTACCGATGCTTTTCAGCAATGAAAGTTCCCGGCGTGAGGGTCGGGTGGCTCTTCGCCCAGGTCAAGTAGTCCTGAACGGTGTAGAAAGCTCTGTATTTGACCAGCCTCTCATCGTCCTCAACCGGAGCAGTCCAGTCCAGGCTCCACGAATCGCCCACCCGCTCCATCCAGACGAGCAATTCCGTATCCAGTGTGCGGAGCTCGGCAGAGTATGTTGCTTCGCCAACCAGATTATGTAATTCGTAGGGATCCTGGTGGAGGTCGTACAGCAACCACGGTCCGGACTCCCAGCGCGCATACAGGAAGCGCTCTGTTCTGACTCCGCGCCAGGCTCGCTCCGTTCCATCCCCCCGGTAGGGCCCAAAGATCTGTAGCAGCACCGAGGCCGGCCCTTTCTCCGCTCTCCCGGTAGCGATCTGGGATAAGTCGGCTCCCTGCATCTCCCGGGGAACCGTGAGGCCGCAGAGCGACAGAAGGGTAGGGGCAAAATCGACATGCGAGAACAGTGCTTCCGTCTGCCGTCCCGGTGCGATGACTCCCGGGTAGCGCATGATCCCGGGAACGCGAATCGACTCCTCCCACGGCTTGCGCTTCAGTATCTTGCCCTGAGAGCCCAGCATATTTCCGTGATCGGAAGAAAAGAGCACAATCGTGGTCTCCTCCAGCTTCAACCTGCGAAGCGTCTGCAGCAGTCTGCCCACCTGGTCATCGACCGCGGTGATCGCGGCGTAGTATCCGGCCACCTCTTTTCGGCCCGCACCCGGCGCCGCTTCCACCCAATTCGGCTCCATCGTCAGCTTCTTGGGATCGTACTGACTCATGTAGTTTTCCGGGGCGAGATAAGGATCATGCGGTGCGCCCGGCGCCAGCATCAGGAAGAACGGTTTGTCCCGTACCTGCTGTAGAAACTCAATTGCCAGGTCGGTCCAGAACTCCGGTTCGTATTGCTCGCTCACGATGGGGACGTTCTCGTCGCGAAAATACCAGTTATAGAAATAGTTGTGGTTGCATTCATTCGCCGCCCAGAATTGGAACCCGTGGCGCCGTGGGCCAGGAGGCACAAATCCTGGGTTTCGTGGGCCACCATCGAGATGCCATTTGCCGATAAAGCCGGTGTGATAGCCGGCATGGCTGTAGATGTCGGCCAGTGTCAGTAGGTCTTCCTTAAGCCGCAGATCGTTCGCCAGCATTCCATGGCTGCTGGTATAGGTGCCGGTAAGGATGGTCGCGCGTGCCGGGCAACAGACCGGTGTGTTGGCGAACGTTTGCCGGAAGAGAAGCCCTTCGGAAGCGAGTTGATCGAGATGCGGAGTTCGCACATCCGGGTTCCCCATACATCCGAGCGCCTGACCTCTCCACTCATCCGGCATGATGAACAACACGTTCGGCGGACGCTTTGCCGCTGGAAGCGCGGCGAGCGGGAAACCGAGTGATGCAAGCGCACCTGCCGCCCCTTGCATGAATGCCCGTCGATCCATAGTGAAGAGAACCCCTTCCAAGAGAAAATTCGTGGGCCGCCCGAAGCAGGCCCACGAACGGCGCGATCAACACTAGAAAGCCAGATGCAACGCCAGCTGCAAAATCCTGGACTGGTTGCCGCTTTGTAATCCTGTAACCTGCCCGAAGGCACCGTTGCCAAACTGCGTGTTTGGGTTCGCCAGGTTCGCATGGTTGAAGACGTTCAGAGCCTCGGCACGAAACTGAAGCGTACTCGACTCCACGATCTTGAAGTCCTTCAAGAGGGAGGCATCTGTCGATGCCAGCGCCGGCCCCCTCCCAAACGTACGGGGAGCATTCCCGAAGGTGTAGGCCGGATTCTGTGCGAATGCCGATGTGTCAAACCACTCATGGGTCTTCTGCGCCCGCGGCCGGGAACCGGAGAGTTCGTTCGGGTTCCCAACCAGGTTTGGCCGCACGCCATCGGAGTAGGTGCCCGTATTATTCGTAGAGTCGATAACACTCAATGCGGTCCCTGAGTGTACTTCCGAGATAGCGCCGACGGTCCATCCGGCGACCGCTTCATTGACCCAATTTGACGAGGGGTGAATCCATTTTCCCGGGCCGATGGGAAGCTCATACAGCGCACTTCCAATCACGCGATTGCGAATGTCGTTTCCTGAGAGCCCACGCCGGTCCTGAGGATTGTAGTAATCGGTGAATGCATCCGTTCCGGGGTATCCGGCTAATTCATTCCTGGCCTCCTGGTTGTCGATAAATTTCGACCAGGTATAGTTAAGGCCGTATTGCAAGCCGCCTGTGTACCGCTTCTTGATACCGACATTCAGGGCGTTGTAGTTCGATTGCCCAGCATCGGTAGCAATAATGCTTACGTTTCCAAATTGCGGATAGGGACGGAGTGTCTGCGTATTCTTGGTTGTCGGTAACAACGCCATTTTGTCCGGCGCGACCTGGTTGATGTTCTCCGCGTTGGTCGCCGAAAGATGGTGGCCGAAGGTTCCAAGGTAGCCGATTGAAAGCAGCAACTGGTTGCCCAACTCCTGCTCAATGCCAAGACTGCCTTGATAGAGATAACCGGTGACGCGATCGCGTTGAAAATATTGCGGCGCCTGAACCACCTTTTGACCAATCGGAACTGCGCCGTAACCAGGCGTCAATTGCGCAGCCGTGGGAATCTCTGCTGTGCCCGTGCCGCCCGGTCCGTTGTTCTTCAGTAGAAATGCGGGTAATCCGGTGCCCGCGTTCGGGGACGAAAGGCTGATCTGTTTGGCGAACCCGGTGTAAGCCACGATCGGTGTGGCCTGATCATACTCGCCGGGGTAGAGGATGGCTCCTCCTCCGCGGACTACGGTATTGCGATTGGCCGTCCAGGCAAAGCCTACGTGCGGTCCAATGTTGTGATAGTCCCAGTTGTTCGCGTACTTGCTCACGCCGTTGATGCCTGAGAAGGTAATGACCCCTGGCGTACCTGAGATCGGATTGGTGGCAGTGGGGTCAAAAGAGTTCTGCCGGTTGTGCTCCTCCACGCGCGGTGCGTCAAGATCGTACCGCAGCCCCACATTGAGCGTCAGCGTGGGGGTCACGCGCCAATCATCCTGCACGAAAAATCCCCAGGAGTAGCTGGTTGTCAGCAACGTCTCCGCTTGCTGCAGATTGCCTGAATTGACTCTACCTAACAGAAGATTGGCCAGGCTACCCAGCGCTGCATTGGTGCTGATACCAGTATTGGTGAAAGCGAACGAACCACCCGCTGTAGGAAAGTAATTGTCGGTGTTGTTCGAGGTGCGCAGCTCAGCGCCAAACTTGAATTGGTGGTTGCCCCTCTGCCAAGATACGTTGTCGACATATTGGTTGCTGTTAATCGGCGTTTGCAGTCGTTCCTGCTGCGTGGTATTCCCAAAACCCGCAAGCCCAGAGAGTGTGACCGTGGGAAAAAAAGAAGCATTCGTCCCCTGGATACCGATCTGTGAGGCCAGGTTCGTATTCGCACCCGCCGAGATGCTGAGCGCCTGCCGCCGCGAATACGTGAAGCGAAACTCATTGATCAGCGTCGGTGAAAAGTTGTGATACCACGTGCCGGAAGGGTTGTAGTAGTAGTTGTGAGCGAGCACGCCATAATTATCGGTTCCTGGAGTGGGATAGATTGAGGCGGTTGGCTCGTGATCGGTCTGCGCCAGGAAGCGGCCGAAGACACGATCCTTGTCCCCGAAGACATGATCGATGCGAGCCACGTAGACGTCGTAAATACCCTGCGTCGGATCGTTCGCGCGGAAGTTGGAGATGTTCGCGGCTGCACCGGCTACGTTCGGCGCGGGATATAGCTGCGCCAGCTTGAGCCCGACAGGGTCGAGCTCATCGGGCGGGAGAACGTTCAATCGCCCGTTATACGATGCCTGCGCGCCTGTATTCGGATCGATGACCGGAGTGGAGAAGGCAGAAAAATCGCCGGTGATTTCCGCCGCTGTCGGTACGTTGATAATCTGCGTTACGGTCGACGTCTGCCGACGCCCTTCATAGTTGAAGAAAAACTGTGTCTTATCTTTCTTGATGGGTCCGCCCAGGCTGCCTCCGAAGAGGTTGTAGCGGAGTTCCGGGTTGGTCTTGGCAAAGTAAGGGCGTGCCTGCAAGTCATCGTTGCGGAAATATTCATACAACGCACCGTGGAAACTATTCGTTCCCGACTTGGTCGTCATCTGGACGACCGCGCCGCCACTGCGGCCCAGTTCTGCGGCGTAGTCGCTGATGGAGAGGTTGAACTCCTGCACCGACTCGATCGGCGGGTCAAACATGAGTGTTGGCACGCCGAGCAGGAGGTTCTGCACATTGCCGCCGTCAACCAGGTAATTGGCGTTATTTCCGCGGCCACCGCCTGCTGCGAAGGTGGCGCTGGACCCAGTGCCATTGCCGACCACGAATCCACTCAAGCGCTGCAGTTGCGAAGAGCGCCGGTCAATCAGGGGCATATTCGTAATGGTCTGATTTTCTACGACATCCGATACCGCCGAGGATTGCGATTGCAGGAGCGGTACGGTCGCGTCCACGCTCACCGTCTGTGCAATCGAGCCCACCGCGAGCACCACGTTCACCGTGCTCACCGTACCGGTTTCAACGATGATTCCTTTCTGGTCCTGTGTTTCATAACCCGGCTTCTCAATCTTCAGGTCGTAGTGGCCTGGGAGCAGCAGGGGGAAGGAATAGTAACCTTCGCTGGTCGAGTGTTCCTGCCGGGTGTCGCCGGTTTCTACGCGCGACAGCGTCAGGTTCGCGCTCGATACGACTGCGTGGCTGGCATCCACCACCTGGCCTGAGACCTGGGATGTTTGCGCGGAGGCATGCGAGGCACTTAGTAGCACTGCAAGGAAGAAAGGAAGTTGGAGAAACGAGAGCGTGCGCTGGCGCAAGCGAAGCAGAGACATAGCCGTGCCTTTCTTTCTCCTCAGACGAAGAGGAGCGAAGCTGTAGGAATGTTTAGAGCCATGAGGGAGTAAGTAATGCGGCGGCTCGACAACAACATCGTCTTGCACGGGCGTAGTGTGTTGCGGATTTGGGGAAGGCTGCCATGTTCGCTCTTATGCCTGCACCGTTACGTTGCCGGCCTCGGCTTCGATTCTTACTACCGGACCATCGGCTGCGATTTCGCTGCCTGCAATATTCGATTTGAAGATCGGCCACAACAGCTGCGCGTACCAGGGATCGCCTTCGTAGTGCGAGATCCCATACTCGGCGGGATATTGCCGGGAGATGTGAGCAGTCCCAAAAATCACATCCCAAAGAAAGAACATATTGCCGAAATTCCCTTTGTAGAAACCTACGCCGTCATCCGTGCTCGAAGCATGATGCGCGTGGTGCGTCGCGGGCGTCGAGATGACTCGCTCCAACACCCAGGCAATGGGATGAAGTGCCGGGAAACGGTAAAAAGGCTTATCCCAGGGAATACTCGAATGGGCCAACGTCGTAATGGTGGACTTCACTCCCAGCACGACCGCTGCTGCCGGACCAAACCCGAGATAGACCAGGATGCTGGTGAGATAGGTCTGTGAAAACAAAATGGAGTAAATAGCATTCTGGCGCCCTGCCATCGACATGCCCATGTAGGGCGCGGAATGGTGTGTGCGGTGAAATCTCCATAGCCACGGAATCTCGTGGTGCACGCGATGGTACCAGTACTGGGTAAGGTCATCCGCAACGCAAAGAATCAGTACGCCCCAGAAAAAGGGAACCCAGCGAAAGACATTGTGCTGCTGGTGCATGAAAATGGGAAGTACCGTCAGGCTGAACCAGGCGAAGAAGGGAGCAAAGATCAGCTTGGGAATCGCGAAACACGCGAGATCGAGCGCTTTTTCGTTACGATTCCATTTGTGCCCATAGAGTCCCAAAGAAAACTCAACCACGCCGAGCGCCAGGATGAAGAGCATGAATCCGTACCCGCGCGTATGCGGGCTGCTCGCAGCAGCGGTAGCGGCATGCTCCCACGGCCTGCTGCCGCGGACATAAAACGTGAGCATCATTAGCAGAATCGGGAGCGCATAGAGGAACAGGCTAAGCGTTGCATTCCTCATCATCCTGCGCCGAACGCCAGGATCCATTCTCATCATCCCTCACAATCGTTATTGGCCCAGGAATCGTCTCGTTGCCCAGAGTCCCCCAGCGAGAATCAACAGGGGAACCACGGTGATGGCGACACCGACAGCGATCTTCCTGATCAGCAAATGAAAATCTGCAAATCGCATAGGTCAGCAAACGTGGTTTTGCTTAAGACGGGATTAAAAAAAGGAGGGTAAGTTCTTTTATCGCAGAACGTGCCCCAAACAGACCTGTCTTGTTACCGGGTAGGGTAACAACAACGCAGAGACGGAATGTTTGGCAACCGGGTGGTTTGCATGGGCTCAGTGATCCACTACTCGTTCAGATCATGCGATTAGAACTAATTTTTGTCAAGCATCCAATGACTAAGATTGACATGCGTTGTGCGCTTCGATACTCTCGCCAGAAGTATGGCCTCACTTATTCAGCCACTTAGCAAGCCCCGCACTGCCTGTTGTTGAACCCCGCCCGCTGATTCTTTTCCTTTGCACGCAGCAACAAATTCGGGTGCCCCATACCTTGCCCCCGTTGGGCACTGTGGGAAGTAAACGGATCTTGCCCTCTGATTCAACCAGGAGACCCAATGCCAGAGCCCATCGATAGCAGACGATCGTTCCTAAAGAGTTCCGTAGCTGCGGCGATTGCCGCAGCAGTTCCTGCGTCGGCGGAAGCCGATACAAAAAAGCCGGCAACCCCGCCCAACATCGTTCTCTATCTCTCCGACCAGTTTCGTTGGGACTTCATTGGTGCTAACGGCCGCAACAGTTCCACGCGAACCCCGAATCTCGATGAGTTAGCGTCACGCGGCAAAAACTTCACCCACGCAGTGACCAATCAGCCCGTCTGCGCTCCCTCGCGCTCCGTATTGTTCACTAGTCGTTACGCGACCGAGACCGGCGTTTGGCGCAACGGCCTTGCCTTGGGACAAACTCTGCCCACGCTTGCCGATGAGTTGCGCAAGGCGGGGTACACCGCAAATCTCATTGGTAAGTGGCACTTGGCACCCAGCGGCGATCACGCCAAGGGCGAAGGTATAGGCCCCGTATCGCCCGAGCACCGCGGCGGCTTTCTCGATCTATGGGAGGGATCGAACGTCATCGAATTCACCTCTCATCCCTACGAGGGCACCATTTACGACCGTGACGGCAAAGAGATCACCTTCAAAGACGAATACCGCGTCGACTTTATTACCGATCGAGTCGAACGCTTTCTGCGCCAGAAGCAGCAAAAGCCATTCTTCCTTTTCATTTCGCAGATCGAGCCCCATCAGCAGAACGACATGCACCAGCCGATCGGACCTCACGGTTCCGTGGAGCGTTTCGCCAACGCAAACGTCCCCGAGGATCTGCGCGCGCTGCCCGGTACCTGGCAGGCGCAGTTGCCGGACTACTACGGTTGCATTGAATCGATTGATGCATCCGTCGGCCGCGTGCGGCGCATCCTCGAAGAGGAGCATCTAGCCGACAACACCATCTTCGTCTTCATCAGCGATCATGGTTGCCACTTCATGACGCGCAATCAGGAGTACAAGCGCAGCACCCACAATAGTTCTCTACGTGTGCCCTTGCTCATCGATGGTCCGGGCTTCCGCGGCGCCCAGCAAATCTCGGAGCTCGTCGGCCTCATCGACATTGCCCCCACATTGCTTCAAGCAGCAGGGATAGCGGTGCCTGCCGGGTGGAAAGGCCGAAGCCTTCTGCCGTTGATACAGTCGCCGGAAGAGCGGCAGAACTGGCCCAACCAACAGCTCATCCAGATCAGCGAGTCGATGACCGGCCGGGCCATTCGAACTCGCGATTGGACCTACTGCGTTGCGGATACGTCGGGCGCCACAAGCGAGCCCGCCGCAGCGATCTATCATGAATACCAGTTCTACGATCAGCGGTCTGATCCCAACGAGTTGGTCAACCTGGCCGGGAGGCAGGAATATCGTGCGCAGGCCAGTGCATTGCGGGAGCAATTGAAGAAGCTGATGGTCGCTGCCGGCGAGCCCGAACCTGAGATCGTGGCCGCCAAGCTTTACCCATGACTGCGAGGCAATCGATGGCAGAAGAAGCGAAATCCTGTGGCTGCACACCCTCTGCTCACCGAGAGGCGTCGTCGCCACAGGTCGCTCTACCCCAGCAAGCGCGACCCGAAGGTGCCGGTCTTTCGGTCTTGCTTCCCGGCGGAACCTTCCTCATGGGAACCGATTATGCCCAGGGCTTTCCAGCGGATGGGGAGGGTCCCGTCCGCGCAGTCTCACTCTCGCCCTTTGCCATCGATGTGTTTCCCGTCACCAATGCCAATTTTGCCGCGTTCATCCGAGCCACCGGCTATCGCACCGAGGCCGAGGTGTTTGGCTGGTCGTTTGTTTTCTGGGCGCATATCCCGGAGGAGCGCTTCGCCGAATTGGTGGAAGACACTGTGGCCTTTACGCCCTGGTGGTGCAAGGTGCCGGGCGCGACCTGGGATCATCCCGAAGGCCCAGGTTCGAACCTGCACGATCGTCTTAAGCACCCGGTCGTTCATGTGTCCTGGAATGACGCCTCGGCTTTCGCCGCCTGGTCGATGAAGACGCTCCCAACCGAAGCGCAGTGGGAGTTTGCGGCCCGAGGCGGTCTGGAGCAGAAACTCTATCCCTGGGGTGATGAGCTCACTCCTGATGGGCGCCATCTCTGTAACATTTGGCAAGGCGATTTTCCAGAGAGGGACCTTGCAGGAGACGGTTACGCGGGAACCTGTCCCGTAGACACCTTTCCACCCAACGGCTACGGGATCTATTCCATCACCGGCAATGTATGGGAGTGGTGTGCTGATTCGTTCCGCGCAGGTTCCAATGACGCCAAAGTAATGAAAGGCGGCTCATTCCTGTGCCACGCCTCTTACTGTAACCGTTACCGTGTTGCCGCTCGCACCGCGAACACGCCCGACAGCTCCGCCTCGAACATTGGCTTTCGCTGCGTCCGCAGCTGATTCAAGCTGCTCACGGACGCTCCGGCCACGAATGCCGTGGGTATCGGCGCATCAACTCACGCCGCACCTGGGGATAGAGGCGCTCCCAGAATCCCGCTAGATCTGTGGTGGTCTGCACTGCTCGCTGGTTAGGAGCCAGCAGGTGGACCACCACCGGCGTACGCGCGGCTCCAATGCGCGGAGTCTCCCGCATGCCAAAAAAATCCTGCAGGCGCGACGCGATCCAGGGAGTCTTGCCCGGTTCGTAGTGGACCCGGGCCTCACGCCCACTGGGCAGTCGCATGCGAGCCGGCGCGAGTTCGCTGAGCGCGCGCGCCTTCAATTTTCCCTCCAGCAAGGGAACAAACTTCGCCGCTGCATTCTTCAGCTCGGAGAAACTTTTCAATCCATAGCAAGTCTCTTCCAGAGCCTGGGGAATATCCGGCGCCTCCAGTCCCGCAAACGCGACTCGCGCTAGAAATTCCTGCAACGCGTCAGGCTCGGCAAAACGCTCGATGCCCACTTCCAACGCCTTCTGGGCCAGCAATGCCGCGGCGGCTTCAGCATCCGGCGCTGCCCCCCGTGACTCCTGGATTAGCAACTCGTCGTAACGTAGGGCGCTCACCGCCTCGACCCGTTCCCCGGCGCGGTTCCACTCCACACCGGATTGTTCCCGCACTCGCTCGGGAAACAGATCAATCAGCCACTCCGGCTCGATGCGCGCGGTCATACGTATCAACGGAAGTGGCTTTTCCGTCCGGTCCTCAGCATCCACGGCTACCATGAATTCATAGCGCGGCCTTTCGCCCGCCACTTCCGCCGATCCACCGCTGGACAGCAGTACCTGGCTGCCTGTGCGGCGCCGTGCAACCCGATCAGGAAACCCCGCCAGCACCGACATCAGCAAAGCGTCGTCGTCATGCTGCGTCTGCCGAGGTGGCCGCGCGATTCTGCGTAGCTGCTCCGCCTGTTGCCGGGTGCGGTAATCCTGCGGTGCGTCCATCGCCGTAAGCAGGTCATTCTTTTCCGAACGAGCACCCGATCCCAGAAGCGCTGCCGCCATGCAGCCGTCCTCGCCCACGCCGCGCTCCATCGCCGCGACGACAATCCGGCCCAGCCGCGGATGCAGAGGATACCGTGACAGTTGCTGCACCATTGCCCCTGTGGCCCCCAGTCGATCGAGCAGCGACTCGGCAATCTCCATGGCTGCGGCTGGCGGTGCATCCAGCCAGTCCAGTTCCCCGACTCCCATGGCGCGCAATGCGAGGCAAATCTGGGATAGATCGCTGCGCACGATTTCCGGTTCGTCGTGTTCCGGCCGCCGCAGATAATCTTCGATCGAGTAGAGTCGCAGCACGCGTCCCGGCCCGGTGCGTCCCGCCCGCCCCGCTCGTTGCTTCGCAGAGGCCTTGCTCACCCGGCCCACGGTGAGTGTGGGCAAGCCGGTCCAGTGCGAGTACGTTGCGAGCCGTGCCAGCCCGCTATCGACCACCGCATTCACGCCGTCGACGGTTACAGAGCTCTCGGCAACGTTCGTAGCCAGAATGACCTTTCGTTGGCTTGAGGGCGCAACTGCGCGGTCTTGCTCTGCGGGAGGCAGGTCGCCGTGCAACGGCAGCACCAGCAGCCCAGCCCGCCGCGCCAATGGCTCACTCTCGCGCATGGCGCGCCGTATCTCCGCAGCCCCCGGCAGAAAAGCCAGGATATCTCCCTTGGCTTCTTCACGAACCACCAGTTCCAGCGCCTCAGCCACTTGAGATTCGAGTGACTTTGCGGAGTAGGGCAGATGTTGGACCGCCAATTCGTATTGCCGCCCTTCCGACCGCAACACAGGACATTCGTTCAGATAGCGGGCAACGGGAGCAGCCTCGAGCGTTGCTGACATTACCACGATGCGCAGTTCGGGACGAGATTGCTGTAAACGCTTGAGCAGAGCCAGCGCAAGATCGCTCTCCAGGTGGCGTTCATGGAATTCGTCCAGAACCACTGCTGCCACGCCCTTCAACTTCGGGTCGGATAACAGGCGCCGCGTCAGCACACCTTCGGTCACAAAACGCAAACGTGTCCGCGGTCCGATGGCTTCTTCGAACCGCACCTGGTAGCCGACGGTCTGGCCAACTTCTTCGCCGCGCTCCCAGGCGACGCGCCGTGCCGACAGCCGCGCCGCGATCCGTCGCGGTTCGAGCACGATCACGTCACCGTCAAGAATTTCCAGCAGTGCGGGTGGCACGCGGGTCGTCTTACCCGCGCCGGGTGGCGCCTCGATCACCAGGTTCGAAGAGCGCTGTAACCATGCAGTCATCTCCGGCAGAATTGTGTCCACCGGCAAAGAGGATTGGCGTTTCACCCAGTTTTCATCCAAACATGGCCTTCCCCGAACGTCAACGGTGGACTAAACTCCTCCCTATGCCTCGCGCACCTCGATTTGTCACTGCACTCTGTATCGCGTTCGCCAGTCTTTCAATCCACGCCCAGGACTGGGCGAAGACTCGTCTCGACGCATCGCCTCGTCATCATGAGTACGTGCCATTGAAGCACGGCGATCGCACCCTGCAAGCGTTCGTGGTGTATCCCGAAGTGAAGAGCAAGGCGCCGGTCGTCGTTCTCATTCACGAGATTTTCGGCCTGAGTGACTGGGCCAAGGAGATGGCAGACGAACTGGCGGCACAGGGCTTCATCGTTATTGCCCCCGACCTGCTTTCGGGCTTCGGACCGGGCGGTGGTGGATCGAGCGAGTTTGCCAGCCAGGATGCCACCATTAAGGCCGTCTCTGGCCTCGATCCACAAGTCGTGACCGCCGATCTGGATGCAGCTGCCGACTACGGCAAGCACCTTCCCGCGGCCAATGGAAAGCTTGCGGTGACGGGTTTCTGTTGGGGTGGAAGTAAGTCGTTCGCCTTCGCCACACATCGAAAAGATCTTTCCGCAGCGTTTGTGTTTTACGGTACCGGTCCCGAAGACGTGACCACCATCACCGCTCCGGTCTATGGCTTCTACGCCGGTAACGATGCCCGCATCGGAGCTACTCTGCCGGCCACCATCGCCGCCATGAAGGCGGCTGGCAAAACCTACGATCCCGTTACCTATGATGGCGCCGGCCACGGCTTCATGCGCGCCGGAGAAGATCCCACCAACACCGTCCCCGGCAACAAGATCGCCCGGGAAGAAGGCTTTACCCGGTTGGTCAAGCTTTTGAAAGGGATGTAGATGGCTAAAATCACGTCGGTCGAAGCGCGTACCGTGCGCATCCCGCTCCGCCAGGCAACAGCCTTCGCGCGGCGCCAGGTCACATCGCGCGATTACACCCTGGTGAGAATCCGAACCAGCGACGGGGCAGAAGGTATCGGCCATTGTTATGCCGGGCATTCCGGAGGCAATGTTGTCACCACTGCAGTGCGCGAAATGCTGGCGCCCATGCTGATCGGCGCCGACTCTACCAGCACCGAATTGCTGTGGAAGAATATGTATCAGGAAGTGTTGCTGCACGGCCGCGTGGGTTCGGTCATGCGCGCGCTCAGCATTCTCGACAACGCTCTGTGGGATAGAAATGCTCTAGCCGCTGGACTGCCTCTGCACAAATATCTCGGCTCCGCCTATGAAGATACGGTTCCCGCCTACGCCAGCGGTGGCTATTACCTTGAGGGCAAAACCGCCGCCATGCTTGGTGAAGAATTGGCCGGCTACGTATCGCTCGGACTGAATGCCGTGAAGATGAAGGTAGGCCGCGGCGACCTCAAGTCAGAGGAGGAGAGAATTGCCGCAGCACGCCTGGCAATCGGACCGGACGTACTGCTCATGCTCGACGCGAACAACGCCTGGTCAGATGTGCCGACGGCCTTACGATACGCTGATTGTTTCGCGCCGTATGACCCATATTGGATCGAAGAGCCTTTCAGTCCTGACCAGATCGACAACCACGCCAGGCTGGCGGCGGTGATCACCATTCCTGTGGCCACCGGGGAAATCGAAGCTGGCCGCTGGCGATTCAAGGAGCTATTGGATAAAGAAGCAGCCTCGATTCTGCAACCGGATGCCGCGGTTTGTGGCGGCATCACCGAGTTTCGCCGCATTGCCGCACTGGTCGATGCTTACGGCTTGACGGTGTGCCCGCATTGGTTTGCTGACTTGCATGTGCACCTGGTGGCGGCTTCACCAAACGGCCAGTTCGTTGAGTACTTCCCTGACACCAAAGTATTCAATTTCTGCGACATCCTTGATCGGCAACTGCAACTGAAAAATGGCGGTCTTGCCCTGCCAACCGGGCCGGGTCTCGGGTACAACTTCGACGAAAAAGCAATTGCCCACTTCGACTCCGATGCCTGGCGCTAAAGATCATCACTCCTGTGGGTACTTCGCAATGGAGCATCGGTAGAGGAGATTCCAGATGGACTTCGGACTAAAAGGAAAAACTGCGCTCGTGCTCGGCGGAGGAGCGGGCCTGGGCCGCGCCATCGCGCTCGCACTCGCTGGCGAAGGCGCAAATGTGGCCATCGCTGGTAAAGGTTCGGAATCGCTCGCGGCCACTCAGGCCTTGCTGGCGCCCTGCGGTATCAGGAGTCTGAGTCTTCTCTGGGAGTTTTCTGACCTGGCGCAGATCGATACTCAGGTGTCCAGGGTCGAGGCTGAGTTGGGCCCGGTCGACATCCTGGTGAACAACACCGGCGGGCCGCCACCGACCACCGCCGCTGGCCAGGACCCTGCCCTTTGGTCAAAACAATTCCAGTCCATGGTGCTATCGGTCATTGCCATCACCGATCGTGTGTTGCCCAACATGCGCACCCGTCGCTGGGGCCGCATCATTACCAGCACGTCTTCCGGCACCGTGTCGCCGATTCCGAACCTCGCTATCTCCAATGCCTTGCGCCTTTCTTTGGTCGGGTGGTCGAAGACCCTGTCGCGCGAAGTTGCGAAAGACGGCATTACCGCCAACATCATTCTCCCCGGGCGCATCGCGACGGACCGCTTGAAGTTTCTCGATGCAGCCAAGGCCCAGCGAGAGAGCCGTAGCGTCGACGACGTGTCCGCAGAAAGCATGGCCGCCATCCCATTGGGTCGTTACGGCAAACCGCAGGAGTACGGCGACGTCGTTGCCTTTCTCGCCAGTGAACGCGCAGCGTACATCACCGGCTCCGTTATCCGCGTCGATGGCGGTTTGATCCCAGCCATTTAGGAGACAACTGTGGAACTGGACCAGACAGCAATCGAAACCCTTTCCGGGATCACCACTGCGACCCTCACGACCGTGCTGCTCAAAAAGGGGCTGCGCAATGTTTGGTTGCGTGGTGCCCGGCCGCTTCGTCCCGGCCAGAAACGCATTGTCGGGCCGGCATTTACCCTGCGTTTTGTTCCTGCACGTGAAGATCTGGCCACGCCTGAATCATGGAGTTCTCCCATCTCAACCCGCGCCGCGATTGAAGCCATGCCCGCCGGCTGCGTGGCCGTGGTCGATGCCATGGGCGTCGCGGACGCCGGCATCTTCGGCGACATTCTCTGCGCGCGCATGCAGATGCGGCAGGTAGCGGCCCTGGTCACCGATGGAGTTCTGCGCGACGTTGCTGGAGTTCTGGCGACCGGCCTGCCCGTCTGGTGTAAGGGTGCCGCAGCCCCTCCCTCCGTGGCCGGTTTGACCTTCGTAAACTGGCAGCAGCCAATCGGTTGCGGAGGGGTGGCCGTCTTTCCCGAGGACGTGATCGTGGTGGACGACGATGGCGCTATTGTGATTCCCAAGGGCCTTCTGGGAGATGTCGTGACCGCGGCGGTGGAACAGGAAAAGCTGGAGGCGTGGATTATGGGAGAAGTGCAGTCAGGCGCCGCGTTACCGGGTCTCTACCCGCCCAACGCAGTCAACAAGGCCCGCTATGAGGCTACCCGCAGCTCGTCCGCCAAGCCCAATATCTGACGACACAGCTTTTCTCTGCAACGTTTGTTGGCCGTGTACCACTACTGGGTAAGGCAAAGTGTGTCGCGATGCCGATGCAAGTGGGCCCGGAGGAAGTATGTACGTGCATGCGGAGAAATTTACCAGGGAGCAGGTAATAAATGCGCCCAGGCAGGAAAAACCAATAAGCAACAAGCGTGACGCCACCTCCACTGTGCGTCAAGACCGATGTGAAACATTGATCGAACGTGTAGTCGACTTTATGGATACATACAACGAGAACTAATATGGTGAAACGGTCATCTCTCGCTCCAGCTCTCACCGTCAAGCGGTCGGGGATCCCTGGACCAGGTAAACGGTCGAGTGTTGCGAAGGTGCCGTTAAACCGGATGGTGCTCTTAGCTGGTGCACCCGGCGGTGTACACTTGGACGCGTTTCCTGTCGCCGTGGAGGAGCCAGGTTTGGAATTCTTTGCGTTTGATTCGTCCTACGTCGAGCGTCTTCGATCCGGGGACACGAATGTAGAGGGGCATTTCGTCAGTTACTTCAGTGAACTGATTCGCCTCAAACTACGCTCACGACTGAACTCCAAAGAAGCTATTGAAGACGTGCGTCAGGAAACTTTCATGCGGGTGCTGTCACTCTTGCGCGCCGATGAAGGCCTGAGGCATCCCGATCGCCTTGGCCCCTTCGTGAATTCAGTCTGTAACCATGTGTTGCTGGAGCATTATCGTTCACAAAAAAGAGTGCCCTCGACCATCGACGACGAAGCCGAGTCCACCATCCCAACGCGCGAACCCAACGCGCTGAGCCTGCTCGAAACCAAAGATACCGAGCGCATCGTGCGGCAGATCTTAAATGAGCTGACCGATCGCGACCGCCGTCTGTTGCAAGCCGTTCTGCTCGATGAGCGAGACAAGGATGAGGTCTGCATGGAATTCGGCATTAGCCGGGAATATTTGCGAGTGCTGCTGCACCGCGCCAAACAATCCTTCAAGTCGTTCTATACCAGCCGCGCACGATAAACCTGAAACGAACATAGCCTGAAGGTCACGAACATGCACATGAAGACCAACTCGAAGCCGGAGGCATCTCCGGAGCACGTCCGGCGCTTTGAGCGCAAACTCCGCGACGTGCAACTGGCGATGGCCGTCCTTCCGGGCAATCAATATTACGATGATCTGATGCTCAGCATTCGCCGAGCCGGTTGGACCACGCAGGCAGAAGGCATCTTTTTCGATGCTCTCGCCGAGTCTATGCTGGCGCACGCGCGCGATCTCTCGCAGCTTCATCAGCGCCTCAAGGCCGCGTTTGAAGCCGTGCAGGGCGAATAGAATAGTATGGCGGCATGCATGATGGTGGTTTTCGCAAAGGCCTCACCAGCTACGGCGATGCCGGCTTCTCGCTATTTCTACGCAAGGCCTTCATCAAGGCCAGTGGATATTCCGAGGACGCGCTCGATCGCCCCATTGTAGGGATAACCAACACCCACAGCGACTTCAATCCGTGCCACGGCAATGTGCCTGATTTGATAGAGAGCATCAAGCGTGGCGTACTGTTGGCTGGTGCGTTGCCAATGGTGTTTCCCACCATTTCCATCGGTGAGAGTTTCGCTCATCCCACCTCGATGTTCCTGCGGAACCTCATGGCCATGGATACGGAAGAGATGATCCGTGCCCAACCCATGGACGCAGTGGTATTGATCGGTGGTTGCGACAAGACACTGCCCGCGCAGGTCATGGCTGCCGCCAGCGTCGATCTGCCGGCCATCGTGTTGCCCACCGGGCCCATGGTCGTGGGTCACTACAAGGGTGAAGTGTTGGGTGCTTGCACTGACTGTCGTCGCTTGTGGGCTCAGCATCGCGCAGGAGCGATCGATGTCGCCGAGATCAATGTCATCAGCGGCAGGCTCGCTCCTTCCGTCGGCACCTGTATGGTGATGGGCACCGCCAGCACCATGGCCTGCATGCTGGAGGCGATGGGTCTATCTCTGCCCATGAGTGCGACGGCCCCGGCAACGCACGCCGATCGTCGCCGCATTGCCGAGGCCAGCGGGAAGCGCGCTGCCGAGCTTGCAGCCGCAGGCGTGCCACGGCCAAGTGACCTCATCACCAACGCTTCGGTACGCAACGCGATGATTGTCTTGCAAGCCATTGGCGGGTCGACCAACGGCTTGATTCATCTCACCGCAATCGCCGGGCGCGCCGGGGTCACGATAAATCTTGAAGCCTTTGATCAGATCGGGCGCGAGGTCGGGCTGTGGCTCAACCTGAAGCCTTCAGGCAAGCACTACATGGAACACTTCCATCATGCCGGTGGCATGCCCGCGCTAATGCGCGAGCTTGCCGCGATGCTGGACCTCTCTGCTCCCAGTGTTGCCGGGGGAACAATCGGCGATGCGGTTACGTCTGCGGAAGAAGTCCCTGCGCAGGATGTGATCCGCAAGCTGAGTGACCATGCCTCAATGGCTGTTCTTCGTGGCAACCTTGCGCCCGCCGGTGCAGTGATCAAACAATCGGCGGCTTCCACAAATCTTATGCATCACACTGGCCGCGCGATCGTATTTGACTCAGTCGACGATCTGACAACGCGCATCGATATGCCGGATCTCGACGTGTGTGCGGACGACATCCTGGTGCTGCGCAATGCCGGGCCGAAGGGAGCGCCGGGCATGCCCGAAGCGGGCTATCTGCCCATTCCCATGAAGCTCGCCCGTCAAGGCGTGAAGGATATGGTGCGCATCTCGGACGCTCGCATGAGTGGTACTGCGTTCGGCACCATCGTCCTGCACATCACTCCCGAAGCTGCGGTAGGAGGTCCGCTCGCGATCGTACAGACCGGCGATCGCATCACGCTTGACGTCGCTGCGCGCAGCATCGAACTTTTGATTGACGGTCAGGAATTTCAAGCCCGTCTTTCGAAGTTGCAACCTCGGCTCCCGATAGCGGCTCGCGGCTACGCGAGATTATTTGAAGACTGCGTCCTACAAGCCGATCAGGGCTGTGACTTCAACTTTCTTCTCCGCAAAGGTAGGTGAACAGCAGCGTGGGACTAAGGGCATTTGCAGAACAGCAGGTCCCTCTACTCCGCTTCGCTCTGGTCGGGATGACAAGGTTGTTGCACCTTATGGCATTAAACCCTCAACACCACCACAACCTTGTCATCCCAACCGAAGCGGAGGGACCTGCTGTTCTGCAAATGCCCTTAATCCCGCGCTGCTGCCCGTCCACTGCTGGTTCGCACGCGGATTGCTTTATCGAAGGGTACGGCTTGCTTCGCCGCAGCGAGCATTAGGCTGTGCATAAATTGCCGCACAGTCAATGCGGATTTAGCCGCTGCGTGCTGCAGAATTCCGGTTTTGGCGCTCTGCGCACCAACCATCCCGCTTTGAAACCGACCTCGGTTTGGTCCCTCGAACTGCGTGGATTCCAAGCGCAGTTCCTATATAGGTTGTCCAGAGGGCCTTCTGGACATGCCGGACCCGGTTTCACAGCAGTCAAGTTACATCCCGGCACTGGATGGTTGGCGCGCTCTCTCTATCGGGCTGGTTATCCTGCATCACTCGCACGTGCGTTGTAGCATTCCTGTCCTTGCATCTCTGCTTCAATCTCTCAGCAAAGCGGGTGAGGTTGGGGTCGAGTTGTTCTTCTCGATCAGTGGACTACTGATCTGCTCCAGGCTGCTCGATGAGGAGTCACAGTCTGGAGCGATCAGTGTCAAAAACTTTTACGTTCGGCGCTTCTTTCGCATCCTGCCCGCAGCACTCTTCTATCTACTCGTCCTCGCCATGCTCGCAGCGTTTCATCTGATCTCGCTTCCCCTATGGGATTGGTTCGGCGCGCTCTTCTTTTTTCGCAACTACGTCATGCTATACGCCTACATGCAACACAGCCCGCTCGCCTTGCATTGGTACACCGGCCACTTCTGGTCGCTATCCATGGAGGAGCACTTCTACCTGCTATTGCCGGCTGTACTCGTAGCCTTTAAGCGAACGCGTTTTTGGATTCTTGGTGTGCTGGCGCTGGCAGTGACGCTCCGCCGTTTCGTTCTGGCTCATTTTCTGCATGCGAATTATCAATTGAACTTTCGCACCGATACCCACGCCGACGCGCTGCTGATCCCGGCGATGGTTGCTTTGGCGCTGTATCCTGTGGCCCGCAATCAAATAGCGAAACGCTGCCTCCCCGCCTGGTCGTTCCCGCTGCTGCTCGCCATGGAAGTCGCACTGCTCACCTTTCCCATCCCGTTCTTCTTCACCCTGCAGGCGGTCGTGCTTGCGCTCCTGATTCTTTCCACCGTGCTGCACCCAAAAGCGATTCCGGGAAGCATTCTGGAGTATCGTCCCTTACGCTGGATCGGCCGCATCTCGTACAGTTTGTATCTGTGGCAGCAACTATTCTTTGGCGCCGACATTGTTGCTGGTCCAGCGCCCTACGCGTGGCTGCGGCAGACGCCCTACAACTTATTGGCGCTCCTGGCGTGCGCGATGTTTAGCTATTACTCCCTGGAGCGGCCCATGGTGCGAGTCGGCCGAAACTATGCCCGAGTTCCGGGCAACCACTGTCTCAACCTGGAACTGCGGGCAAAACCCTTACCACCAATGGGCGGTATCAACACCGCTTCGTAGTATTCCGGCGAACTCTGCACGGATGCATCATGAAGCTGTGAAACAAACTAATCCCGACTTCGACGCACTCCTCGTATTCCTGGCGAATTGGGAAGCGATTGAACGTTCCGCGCTGGGAAGAATCTTAACCGCTGGCCAACTTGCCGATGTGCAGGAGCTGGAGAGATTGTTCGCTCTTCCCAGCGAGCCGGAAGAATAAGCACGGATCCGCGCTTTAACGGGTAGTCAACTGGGGAGTTCCCATCGCACGCGTCTTCGCCGTTGCCAGCTGCAACTCCGACATCATGCCATCGGTTGAGATTCTAGCCCCGGTCGCATTGGCTGGGGTCTTAGGCGCCTTCGAACAGTTTTGGAAATAGACACACCGAGACCTCCACACTGGAACCGCAACCATCTGGGCCCGGGGAGTTGCGTCGCCAGTGTAATACAAAACGACAAGTGGCCCAGGCATGCAAAAGAATGCCTTGCATGGGCCACACGCACGTCTACGGTGTGGTGAAGGTCCAGGTCTTGATGTTCTGGATTGCCGTCGACGCCCCGGTCCCGCCGGTAAAACCGACATAGGCGGTGTTCGCTCCGACTGTGGAGGGAATATTAATGGTGAATGCCTGGGTGAAAGTCTTGTTAGTAACCGTGTCTGTAAGGTTTAACGTCAGCGTAGTACCGTTGTAGGTCAATTGCGCAGCCATCGTATCGCCGCTCGTCAGCGAGATGCCGGAGGAGGTGAGGGACACCGCCGGGGTTGTGGGAGAGGCGCCATTGGTGAAGATCCCAGTCGAGTTCGCGGGGTTGCGGAGATCGAACTTGATCGCGACACTTTTCCCGATCCCGCCGCTCGTCCCGCCATTGGGGTCCAGTCCATAACCGAGGCCGCTGCCGGTGTTTCCCAGGGCCGTAGTACCGGCGTCCTGGATCGTGAAGGTAATGCCGTCGCCGATCGGGTTGCTTATCTGGAACGTAAAGTTGGTGGTGAACGACTGGATGTTCACCGGCGTGGTCCAGAAGGCGCTGCCCGCCTCATAGCCTCCACCATCGGTGAGTTCCAGGCTGCCGGCATTCAACTTTGCCTTGCCGTTCACTTGCAGCCCGGTCGCACTGGTAAATCCGCTCCCAAGATTGATCGTTGGTGCCGATCCCGATTGAACCGTGTACGTTGCGCTGCCCACCGCGCTGAGGCTATCTCCGCTGGCCTGAGCAATGGCCTTGATGATGACCGTTCCACTATCGACGCTAATAGCAGAGCCATAGACTGCCGACGAAGTGGTTGGCGTGGACCCATCGATGGTGTAGTAGATGGTTGCTCCCGCATCCGTCAGGGTCACCGTTTGAGCCGAGCTGAAAGTTCCGCCGGCCGGCAAAAAGGTGGGCGTCGGGGTTTGTGTGACCGTTCCCGACCCCGGCGTGAAGGTCCAAGTCAGAATTTTCTGCACCGCGGTCAGGCCGCCGGAAGCGCCGGTGAAACCGATATACGCCACGTTGCTTCCAATCGTGGAAGGGATATTCACCGCGAAGGTGTGGGTGAAGACCTTGCCCGTGACCGTGTCCGTGAGCGTCAGGACAAGGTTCGTACCGTCGTAGGTCATATGCGCGGCCATGGTATCTCCGCTCGTCAGCACCACGCCGGAAGACGTCATGTCGAAGGCTGGAACCGTTGGCGATGCGCCGTTCAGGAAGATACCGGTGGAATCCGTACCCTCGCCGGAGTTGCTGTAAAAGTCGAACTTGATGGCGACGCTATTGGCAATGCTACCGCCGGTTCCACCGTTGGGGTCCGGTCCAGAGCCCAGGCCGCCCCCTCCCCCGCCAATCGCGGTGGGCCCGACGTTCTGGATGGTGAACGTCATTCCGTCAGCTTGTGCACTCGTGAGCTGGAAGCTGAAGTCAGTGGTAAACGTCTGGATATTGGTTGGGGTGTTATAGAAGGCGCTGCCTGTCTGGCTCGCAGCACCGGTCGTTAACTCCAGGCTGCTGCCACCCGCGTTGGTAGCGCTCCCGTTCAGCGTCAGGCCGCTAGTGCTGCCAAATCCGCCGCTGTAGTTGATCCCTGTCCCGGTTGGCACCAGGGTGTACGCCGCAGTCGCGACACCGCTGTTGGTCAAGCCACTGGCAACCGCGATGGCCTTGAACGATGTACTGGCGTTGATATTGAATGCGTTGCTGTATTTGGTCGAACTGGTCGTGGGAGTCGACCCATCGGTCGTGTAGTAAATCGTCGAGTTCGCAGTCGTATCCGCCATGGATACGCTTAGCGTGGAAGGGAACGTTGTTCCGTTCGCGGGGCTGATCGTTGGCGTCGCCACAGTAGAAGGCGCCGCCTGAATCTGGTAGGTGCCCACCACGATCGGGCTGTCCGTGTACCCGGTCGCCGATGCGAAGGCGCGGATGGTCAGGGATACTCCGTTCACGACGATCCCCGAGCTATAGACGGGAGAGGAGTGGGTCGGCGTTGATCCGTCAACCGTGTAATAGATGGTTGCCGCCGGCGTGGCGCTGGTCAGTTTCACCGTTTGCGCCGTGGTATAGGTGCCCGGCAATGGACTGAAGACAGGCTCGGCCGCGGTCTGCGTCGTACCGGAACTGAAGGTCCATGTCTTGATGTTCTGGATGGCGGTTGACCCGCCGGTACCGCCTGTAAAGCCGACGTACGCTGTGTTCGCACCCACCGTCGATGGAATATTGATGGTGAACGCCTGGGTGAACGTATTGCCAGTCACCGTGTCGGTAAGATTCAGCGTGAGCGTGGTGCCGTTGTACACCAACTGCGCCGCGATCGTATCGCCGCTCGCCAGCGAGATTCCCGAAGACGTGAGCGCTACCGATGGGTTCGTCGGAGCGGCGCCATTGGTGAACACGCCGGTAGAATCCGCGCTTTCGCCACTGTTGCTGTAGAGATCGAATTTGACCGCGACACTGGTGCCAATACCGCCCCCTGTGCCGCCGTTGGGATTGATTCCGTATCCCAGGCCTCCGCCCAGGTTCCCCAGCGCCGTCGTTCCGGCATTTTGCATCGTAAAGGTGAATCCGTCTGCTACCGCGCTGGTGAGCTGGAATGTGAAATTGGTAGTGAAGGCCTGAATGTTGACGGGCGTCGTCCAGAAGGCGCTGCCCGCCTCATAGCCGCCGCCATCCGTGAGTTCCAGGCTGCCGGCGTTGACCTTCGTATTGCCATTTATCTGCAGCCCGGTGGCGCTGGGGAATCCGCTAGCAAAGTTAATGGTGCTGGGTGCGCTGCTTTGAATCACGTACGTCGCACTGGCCACTGCGCTCTGCGTGCTGCCGGGGGCGACAGCAATCGCCTCCACGGTGGTATTGCTGGTCACCGGGATAGGCGTCGTGCCATAGACGGCGGATGAGGTGGTCGGCGTCGTGCCATTGGTCGTGTAGTAGATGGTGGCGCCCGCATCCGTCAGCATCACAGACTGAGCCGAAGTGTAGGTGCCGGCGGCGGGAGAGATGCTTGGGGTTGGTGTCTGCGTGGTTGTTCCCGCGGTCGACGTCAGCGTCCAGGTGAGGATCTTCTGGCTGGCGGTTTCTCCGCCCGAGGCGCCGGTGAATCCGATGTAGGCCAGGTTGCTGCCAATGGTGCCGGGAATATTGATGGGGAAAGTGTGGGTGAAGACTTTATTCACCACGATGTCGGTGAGCGTCATGACCAGGTTGGTGCCGTCATAGGTCATGTGCGCGTCGATCGTGTCTCCGCTGTTCAGCAGAATGCCCGAAGAGGTCATATCGACCGCGGGCACGGTAGGCTCCGCACCGTTGACATAAAGGCCGGTGGAGTCAGTTCCTTCCCCGGAGTTGTTATAGAAGTCGAACTTGACCGCGACACTTTTGGCAATGCTGCCGCCGGCGCCGCCGTTAGGATCGGGCCCATAACCCAGGCCGCCCCCTCCCCCGCCAATGGCAGTCGGGCCTACGTTCTGGATGGTGAATGTGAATCCATCCGCGAGGGCGTCGGAGAGCTGAAAGGTGAAGTCAGTCGTAAACGCCTGAATGTTGGTCGGGGTGTTATAGAACACACTGGCGATTTGGTTTGCCAGCCCGGTGGTTAACTGCAGGCGGCTATCATCGACGTTGGTGGCGCTACCGTTCAACGTAAGGCCGGATACACTTGAGAAGCCATTGGCATAGTTAATGCCGGTACCGGGCAGCTGGATGACATAGGACCCGGTGGTTACGTTGCTGTTCGTTAAGCCACTGGCAACCGCGATCGCGTTGATGATCGTCGTGGCGCTGACTGGGATCCCAACATTGTTGTATTTCGTCGAGCTGGTGGTCGGGGTTGACCCGTCGGTGGTGTAGTAGATCGTTGCACTGCTATTGGTATCGGTAATGGTGACGGATTGCGCGCTGGTGTACGTACCCGGAATCGGGGACAACTGCGGCGGCGGAGTTTGCGTATTGAAGGAATAGGTCGCGCTCGAGACTGTGCTTTGCAAATATCCGCTGGCGCTGGCGATTGCCTGCACCGTAGCGTCTGTCGATAGTTGGAAGCCGCCTGTTACGTACTTCGTCGAGTTGGCCGTTGGCGTGGACCCGTCCGTGGTGTAGTAAATCGTAGCTCCGCTCACGGTATCGGTCATGGTGATTTGTTGAGCTCCGCCATAGGCGCCGCCGGAGGGCATAATGACCGGGGCCGGCGCTTGTTGTTCCTGGTTCAGCAAACCGTAGACGTCGACTTGCGCGCCCGCGCCGACATAGACTTTTCCATTCGTCACCACTGGAATGACAAACTTGATGGCTTGACCGGCATTATCGCGGTTAGAGTTTTGGCCGCTGTCGTAGTACTCCTGCGCCACGTTCGTGGCGTTGAATGCGTATAGAACTGCGGACCCGTTCGAATTGTATTGGTCCGTTCGCACTGCCCAGACGATGCCGTTCTGGGTCCCATTGGAAGTGACGACCGGGCTGGCTCCCGGAAAGCTGGAGGTCGCCGAGGATTGTGCGCTAGGCTTCGTCGCCAGTCTCCCATTGGTGAGTGGAAACATCTTTAGGGTGTCACTGGACGCCCACATATAGACATTTCCGTTCCAGTACGCAGGGGTGCTCCATAAACCTGAGTCCTGTTGCAAAGCGCCGGTAATATCCTGTACGGCGTTGGTGTTGGAGCCGGCGCTGGAACCGGCGTACCCGTTGAGTTTGTCTCGATTGAGAACCAGAATCCGGCCCTCCTTGCCCACCTGGACCAGCTCGTGAGCATAGGTACCCGGCTGGTCGGGCAGCATCAGAATGCCCCCCGAGCCCAGGTCAAGATCGGAACCGGTCAAGGACGATTGATTGAAGGTGGTGAATGCGTCTGAGATTGCAAATCCGCCGTTCGTCAGATCGTAGCGGAGGATACTTTCCCCAAAGTCCACACTATTGCTGAGGGGCGGATAGGTCGTGAAATCACCATTGCCCGTTGCCAGAAATGCCCTGCCATTGGCGCTGACCGTATCAATGGGAAACCCTGCGCCGGAGCCCCAGATACCATCGCCGTCCCCGTTGGGCGAGGTGCACATCGCCGCAGTTTGCTTCAGTGTCGTCTCGTTATAGACCAGAACCCAGCCGTGCCATGGGCCATCATCACCGTGCGATGCGAAACCGATATAGATGTTGCCGTTGAACAAACCGAGTGCCGGACGATTGTTCTGCCACAGCGAACTGAAGGTGAGCGTACCGCCGGAGCTCCCGTTGCCATTGCCCGGAACCGAGGCCGAAAGGACCACCGGGCTCCCGGTGCGCTCGCTGCCGTTCAGGATGTTGAGCGCATGCAGCCTCTGCACATAGTTGCCATTCTCTTTGCTCTTGGCGACCAGAAAGATGGTCTGGCTTGTGGAGTCGATCACCGGCGTGCCACTGATGCCGATCTCCGGATGGATGTCTCCCGTACCGCTCTGCACATCCGACGACGGCACCGTGGTTGCACCCGTAGCCGCTCCGTGGGTCGTGCTGATCATGCTTTGCTGCCACAAGGGGCTGCTATTCGTGCCACCATTGGTGTCCGCATCAAAGGCGTAGACGGAATCGTGCTCATCGGCAACAAAAATGACGTTGTGCACCGCCCCATTGATGGTCAGGTTGGTGACGTAAAGTGGCTGCGCGTACACGTTGCCGTCCACCGAATGGCTGAACAGCTTACCAAACGTATTGGTGTTGACATTGGTCGGCGTAAGAATGGATTCCTGCGTGTTCTGGCCCTGGTGGGTATTGTCATATCGCCAGGTGAGCACGTTGGGAGCCTGCGCTAAGAGGGGTGTGGCCGAAGACACACCAAGCAGGACGAGAAGCGGCAAACCGGTTACAAACACGGCCTTTGCTTGACGCAACGAGAAGCGAGCGGACCCGTGACCCTGAAGAATAAAGCCTCCTACCCTAGCGGAGGATGACCCTGTGGACACGCCTAAACCACGTCCCAAAAGGGCACTCCGCAAAACCGCAAGATTTTGGCCGCTGCCTTTTGATACAGCAAGGCATGTCTGGCTCAGGGGGATTTTAGATCAGGCGAGGGGATAGAAAGCCACAATAGTGACTGATTTGTGAGAACAGCATACATCATGTGCTATTACGTGGGGAACTACAATCTAGATGGAACGCGCGAGATTTTTTTTGCACTGACGTGCCTGGTTGTTGCAATTTGATACGTCTGCTTCAGAAGATGCCGGGGCCGATGTTCCAGGCGGGTAAACTCGTGCTGTGAACGATGTAGGCTGGCTTCGACATTCTGCCCGATTTCTTCTGGCTGCACTCCTGTTTAGCGTGCCTTTATCGGCATCCGACGGCGAATATTCAGGGATGGTTTGGAAGCGCCGGGGCGTATGGCACTTGAACGGCAGCGCGTCCGCGCTGCGGTTGGGGGAGGCCATTCCACCAGGGGGACTGCTCACTGCGGATGGGGAAGGCGGCGCCCACTCCCTGCTGGTCTTGTTGCCGGATGGGCAGCGTCTGTTATGCGAATGCTACGAGAACAGAACCTGCGCCCAGGGCTTCCGCGTTCCGGCGATTGCATCGCCCCCTAGTGCGGCGGTGTGGACCATGTTTTTGGATACCAGAAATGCCTTGCTGATGCGGCCGGCGACCGCCGAGGAGCCGTTTCCCCAACCAGTGGGCCGCGACACCGCGGCCGCCAACGTGGAGATCGTCGCAGCCGTGGATGCGCAAGGCAAAGTCGCTATTGTCCCCGCACTGCGCGTTCTTCCTTCGGGCCACTACCGGCTCGAAGTCCGTGGGGACGGTCCTCAGCCAGCAGCCGCAACCGCTTCTTCCGTTCAGCCTCTGGATTGGGATCCTGCTCGAGCGAGCGCCCAGGTCAGGGTTCCAAGCCCCGGGCTCTACCGGATCACCGTGTTGGATCAGGCCCGCGTCCCGCGGATTGAAATGGAGCTCCTGGCCCCGCCTGCCGGGTCGGTGGCTTCTGAGGCGGACGGCCTCAAAAAGATGCGGCTGACCGTGGTCGATTGGAGCCGCACCCACGAGGGTTGGTCTCTGCACGATTTTCTGCGCGCCTATCTTCAGTCCCGCGCAATTGCCCTTCCTCAATAACCTTGGGGCCAACTAGTGTCTGCCCAAATATTCAGCGAGCGGGGCGTCCAGCGGCAGGGGGCGGCCGGCCTCTGCTGCCTCATCCATGCGGAGAAAGGCGTTCTGCATGTAGCGTACGACGATCCAGCGCAGCGGTTCAGTTTCCCACCGTGGCGAGGTCCGCTGGGCCATAGGAAGCGTCTCCAGCCCGGTCTGTCGATCCGTGATCAGGCCGGCGAGCAACCGTCCAGCGAGATTGCTGGTGGAAACACCTTGCCCTGTGTAACCCATGATCGAGCCAGTCCGCGTGCCCTTGTCGAAGCGCACCGCGGGCATCCAGTCGCGCGGCATCCCCACCGGCCCGCCCCACGCATGAGTGAATCGAATGCCCGCGAGCGACGGAAACCATTCCGCAAAGGAGCGATGAATCATGTCCACCGTCGTAGCGTGTGTATCCTGCGCGTCACTGATCTTCGACCCAAACGCATAGGGCGCGCCCCGGCTGCCAAAGAGGATGCGTCCATCCGGAGTCCGCGTGAGGTACACCACCGTGTTGCGCGTCGACGAGACGCTCTCTCCTCCTTGCCATCCGATTTGCGACCACTGCTCGGGGGTCAGCGGCTCCGTCAGCGAGATCAGCGAATAGGCCGGCAACAGTGCACGATGCAACTGAGGAAAGCGGGTAAGGTAAATCTCTCCCGCGAGCACAGTAGCTCGTTTCGCACGCAGCTCACCACCCGGCGTGATCAAGATGCCGGGCTTGAATTCCGTCACCGCCGTCTGTTCATAAATCCGACCGCCACGCGCTTCTACGGCGCGCGCCAGACCGCGCACCAGGCGTGCGGGGTGAAGGCTGGCCCCGTCCGGGGTATAGAGACCGCCATGCACATCACTTACGTGAATGCGATCCGTGGCCTCTGTGGGGGTGAGCATCTGGTAGCGATCGGATAGTCCTAGCCGTTGATACGTCGCGAAGCTGGAGCGGATGCCCGGCAGTTGATGCGCGCCGCGCGCCAGCGTCAGGGTTCCACCGCGGTGGAACCGTGCATCGATCGCTTCTTCCGCGCAGATGTTGCCGACCTCGTCCACCGCCGCGCGCATGGCCAATAGTTGATCGCGCGCGGCGTTCGCTCCGAAGCGCTTCTCCAGGGCTCCAGCGGTCAGTGGGAATTTTGACGAGCACCACCCGCCATTGCGCCCCGAGGCGCCAAAGCCGGCGATCTCCTTGTCCACCACGGCAACCCGCAAGCCAGGCTCATGCCGCAGCAGGTAGTACGCCGTCCACAGTCCGGAGTAGCCGGCTCCGAGGATGGCCACATCGACATCGGTCGATTTAGCCAGCGCCGGACGCGGCGTCAGCGGCTCGCCCGGGTCCTCAAGCCAAAAGCTGTAGTGGGTGTAATCCCGCATGTTATCCGGCGAGCAGAAAGCCGGCCAGCAAGGCGCAGGCGATACCCAGGCCTTCGCGCGAGCTGATCTTTTCGTGCAGAAACAAAATACTCAAAACGATCGTGATCACGGGGTAGAGGGAAGACATTGCAATCACGGTTGATACTTTTCCCTTTTCAACCGCCGCAAAGAAGGTGAGAAAGCCAATGAAATTCACAAACCCCGCAGCCGCTGACCAGCCAAAACCCTGCGCTGACCACGTGATGTGGAAGCGTTCCATGGAGAGCACAATGACCCCGAACGCCATCACTCCGGCGACCTGGAACAAAAGCGTTTGCCGCGGACGCCCGTAATTCGACGCCAGCTTACTGAAGACTCCCCACACTCCCCAGGCTACAACGGTGATGCAGGCGTACAAAATCCAAGGCTTCATCATTCCCTCAATATAGAAGCCACGGCACCTAGAGGCCATGCCTCCAAACTGCTTTGCCGCCAACGATAGTGATCAGCACTTCCGTTCGTCCAACCTTCTGCGCCGGAATCTTGGACAAATCATTCGACAGCACGATCAAATCCGCCAATTTCCCTGGCTCCAGCGTGCCCAGCTTGCTATCCATAAACTCGGCGTACGCGCTGTCGCGGGTGTATCCGTCCAGAACTTGTTCCAGCGTCAGCGCCTGGTTGGCATGAAAAACGATCGGCTTGCCAAAATCACTTTGCTGGGTAAGCGCTACCTGCATCGTAGGAAACGGATTTACCGGTGTCACCGGCCAATCGCTGCCCAGGGCTACGACCGCGTGTGTGGCCGCAATGTCCTGCCACCGCAGCCCTTCAGTATTCGCGAGTTGCGTTCCGATATTGTCCCACCAGTCCATTCCCGGGCGCGGACAACACCAGGGTTGAATACTGGCAATCACGTGCAGCTTCGCGAAGCGAGGAACATCCGCAGGGTTGATCGTCTCGATATGTTCCACCCGCCAACGCCGGTCTCGCGGACCGTCCATCTTCTCCACGTACTCATACGCATCGAGCACCGTGCGCACGGCGCCATCACCAATGGAGTGCGTCATCACCTGAAAACCGCGCTTATCCAGCTCAAGGAAATACTTCTTGAACTCCTCCGGCGTGTACAGCGTCTTGCCGGAATCCCCAGGCTTATTGGCATACGGCTGCAGCATCCCGGCGGTGTGGGTCTCGATCACTCCGTCGGAGAAAAACTTGATGATCCCGGCACGCACCCAGTCATCGTTAAATCTCTTTCTCGCATCTTCGAAGTCCTGCAGTTCAGCCGCAGACAGTGTGTGCCGCACGCCAACATCTTTGGCAAATGCGGTCGTCATCCGCACCGTCAACTCGCCGCGTTGATGCAACTCCTGGTACAACTCCATCTCGGGAATGTCGCCCGAAGCGTTCACCACCGCGGTCACGCCGTGACGGTTGGCCTCAGCCATCCCTAGTTTGATGAAGCTGATCTTTTGCGCGTGCGTGAACGGAATCCGATCCAGCACCAGGCTCTTGGCTCCCTCTTCCAATACGCCTGTCGGCTCGCCCTTGGCATCGCGCACAATGATGCCGCGCACTGGGCCGCCATCCGCACCCGGGTCCTTCGTGGATTTGGTAATGCCGGCCATGCTCAGCGCCTTGGAGTTCACCCATAAGCTATGACCATCGCTCGACATAATCGCGATCGGCCGGTCAGGAAAATATTCGTCGAGGATCTCCTTCGTCGGCAAACCAGTAGGAGGGAAAAAACCATAATTCCATCCCGCGCCATAAACGAACGAATCTTTGGGATGCGCCGCCGCGTAGATCTGGAGTGCGTGCTTTACCTCGGGGACGGTGCGCTCTTCATAGATCTGTACCCCCGCCAGCCCCGCGGAGGCCCATGCAAAATGAGTGTGGTCGTCGATAATGCCGGGCATTACCATTCGTCCGCCCAGATCGATCACCTGGGTCGACTTGCCCCGATAGCTCTCTAGCTGCGCGCTGGTGCCGACCGCCGCAATATGGTCACCGTGGATGGCAACTGCTTCCACCCACCGCTGATTCGGGTTGGCGGTGTAGATATGCCCGTGCGTCAAAAGAACATCCGCCGGTTCCGCCGCGAAGGCCATCGCGCACGGGAAAGCCAGAAAGATCCCAAGCCAATGTCGATTGATCATCAGAAGGAATACCGTAACGAAAACTGTTGCACACGCGGCGCCGTGAGCGTGCGGCTGTAAACGCCCATGCTTCCATCAGTAGACAGCACATCCAGCGACGTATTCGGATTGGTGTCAAACCGCACCGAGTTGGTCGAGTTGAAAACATCCCACGCAAATTTCAACTGATGCTCGGCCCACAAATGCCACGTCTTCGACAGCGAGGAGTCAATACCGAAAAACCCATCTCCGCGGAAGTTATTCCGATTACCGGCTTCTCCCGCGTACGGCAAGCGCCAGGGATAACCCGTTGCCACTCCGTTCTGCAAGCCGGCAGGATCGGCGAAGACCGTAGGCGCGCCGTTGGAGTTCAGGTGTTTATGAATCTTGATCGGCCCGGTCTGCACCATATTGCTGCGAAAATCCCAGTTCGTGGTCCAACCGACACCGTCCTGGATACTAAAGGGCAACCCGCTGGTCCACCGCGTCAGCCCGGAGAATTGCCATCCTCCGATCACCGCGTCGACAATCCGCCCCGAAGAGCCGCCGAAGTGCTGCCCCCGTCCAAACGGCAGAATATAAGTGTAGTTTGCCGTGATCAGGTGGCGTACATCGAAGTCGGAAGGGCCGTAGTTCTTCTGTGGATTCCAGGGGTCGATGATCTCGCTGAAAGTGGTGAAGTTGCCGGCGGAGTTGGTCCGCTCCGCATCCGAACCCATATCCAGCGACTTCGAGAAAGTGTAGCTGAAGTCCATCTGCAAGCCGTGACTGAGGGCATGCCGCAGCATGAATTGCCCGGCGTTGTAATTGCTGCTGCCGTCGCTGGCCCACGCGTACAACGACGAGTACTGATAAGGCCAGAATCTTTGCGTCTGGGTGCCGCATGGGTTGGCCAGGCCAGGCACGTAACAGATTACGTCCAACAGGAACGGGACGACGACTTCATTGCCTCTCTGGCTTTGAAATATGTAAGTGTAAATATTCTGCGTAGCGCTCAGGCCATTCTGCGCGGCTGCGGGAAACATGTTCTCCCAATAAGCAATCGGGTTCACCGTCGTCGCGCCCATGTCGACCTGCTTATCCAGCAGCGTCGCCGCAGTGTAATAGTCCATGCCTGAGCCCTTATCCACCAGGTCAAGCGGAGCTGCCAGGTCAATTTGCTGCAGCAGGTGTCTTCCTAGCCGCCCTACATAGTCCGCTTCAAAGATGAAACCCTTAGGTAGCTCGCGCTGGAACGAGAAGTCCATCGCGATCGAATACGGAGACTTGAGGTGATCGTCGATGCCGTACGCGATCGCGAACCCCGACCCATTGACATCGCTTGACGGCGTGACGGGATAGGTGAGTTGCGCCGGCGGCGGGGCCACCACGTCGGGAATCGCATTGATGCCGGTGAAGCGAGGAGCATCCCCAACGGTGTAGATATTCTGCGGACTCGATACCGAGCTGGTAAGGCCGAATGCGCCATATTGGCTGAACGAATCAACGATGCCTTCACCGTAGTGATCATAGTAGAGGCCAAAGCCCGCGCGAATGGAGCTCCTGCCGGCAGTGCCAAATAATTTGCCAGGCCAGCTCGTACCTCCGTCGGGAGAAAACGCGATCGCCAGGCGAGGAGCGAAAGCCGCCTTATTCATCGGCCAATACGGTTTGCCGCCACGCGATTGGCCCGAAGGAGCGAACGAGAAGTTAGGCTGCACGCTGTTGCCTTGAGCGGCCTGTTGGGCTCGCGTCTCAAACCACTGGTGAATGTCGATGTTCGGCTGTACCTGTTGTCCGTTCACTTCGTACGGTGTCTGCAGCAGCGTATAGCGCAGGCCAAAGGTGAGTGTGAGGTTGGGCCGTGCCCGCCATGAATCCTGTACGTACCACTCGCCCTCGTCAGCCTTGTAATGGCGGCCAACCATGGCGCCGGTCGCCAGGGAGGATGCTGTCGAACCGTCTGCGGAAACGTGGTAGTTGAAGTTGTCGGTGACGTAGCTGATCAGGCCCGCCAGGTCGATGACCGTGCTGTTGTAGGAATTCGTGAACGAGTCGCTTACCAGCGGATAACCATATCCCGAGGGGTCCAGATCGACGATGCGGCTCGGCGTGCTGGCGTTGGCGATCGCCGCTGGGTTCATCAACCCAATGCCCATCGAAGCATTATTGAACGATGTGGCATTCGATTCGGAATTGTTATGGACAAGCCGGAGATTGCCACCGAACTCGATCGTGTGCTGGCCTTTGACGATGGTGAAATCATCGACGAAGTTGTGCACCGGCACATTCTGGATCGTGGTGCGGTTCGTTCCTACTGGAGAGCTCAGCCCGGTAAACGAGACATAGGATGCATTGCCCGCGCCGAGTGTCGATACTCCCTCCCACACATAGCCGTAGCGGAAATTGTTGATCAGGTTGTTGCTGATAGTCCAAACGTGCCCCACCGCGATGCCTTTGGAATTATTTACGATCTGCGTGTTGGCAGGCAGGCCGGGGAACTGAGGAACGCCCGTGGAGCGATCGCCCAGCAAATTTCCTCGCACAAACAGGCGCTGCCGGTCATTGGGCGTGTAATCCAGCTTGGCAATATAAGTGTTGAGGGTCGCTGGATCTTGCGCAGAGAAAGTGTACGAGGCGGTGTTCAGGCCATCGCCCGTGCTGAATCCGTTGGGCATCGGATATTGGTTCAACACCGTTAGCGCATAGGGGTCGACGCCGGGTCCCCAGGGACAGGTCCCGGCTGCCGAGCAATTTGGATCCATGCCCGCCAACTGGGCCGGGGACAGGGACATGTTGGTGCCCGCGGCGGTCACATACTGGGTAATGCCCTGCCGCATCGAAGCGGTAGGCACAGTCATGGTTTCCTGCTGGTTTTCCTTGGTTCGTTGACCCTCGTAGTTGGTAAAGAAGAACAGCTTGTTGTGTTTGAAGGGACCGCCAAAAGCAGCGCCATAGGTATTGCGGTTGAGCGTTCCCGGCTTGTTCGGATCGCCCGCGGCCACCTCCGCCTGCTTGTTGAACCAATCGTTGGCGGCAAAATAAGTATTGCGGAAGTACTCATAAAGGCTGCCGTGAAATGCATTCGTGCCGCTCTTGGTGACGATATTTACCTGCGCTCCCGAGGACCGGCCGCTGTCAGCGTTCGAGCTGGTCGTAGTCACGCGGAATTCCTCCACCGAATCAAGCGTCGATCGCAGGATGCCGGTGAACGCGTAGCCCTTGGTCTGGTCATTATTGTCAACACCGTCCAGGGTCACGTTGCTCTGGTCAGAACGGGCGCCGGCCACCGCGCCGCTGCGGCTGTCGGTATCCTGATTGACCTGCCGCCCTAAGTACACGACGCCGGGCTGCAGACTGAGCAGATCGGGAACGTTGCGGCCTTCGCTGGGTAGCGCCTCGATGGTCGCATTGTTCAGCGCATTGCCCAGCGTCGCGTCGGAAATATTCAGCGTCTCGGCGGTCGCATTGACTTCCACTTCTTGCAGCGTGCTCATCGACAGCGCAAAGTCGATGGTCGCCGGCTGGCTTACCAGCAGCTCGGCCTTCTTGATTTGATTGGAGAATCCCGCTGCGCTCACCGTGATGGCGTAGTTGCCAGGCGCCAGCTGTTGAAAGCTGTATTCGCCGTTTGCCGAGGTCTTTCGCGCGGCGTGAAAGCCGCTGGAGGACTCATCGAGCCCTACTTCAGCATTACCTACGACCGCACCGGATGGATCGGTGACTGTGCCTCGAACGGAGGTGACTGCAATCTGAGCGTTGACGGACACAACGCTGCCCAAGAGAGCAACCAGGAGGAACAGCTGGAGAGATAACTTCATGGGACCCCTTCGCAACGAATGGAGTTTTCTCTGCTATGCAGGGCACTGTTAGTTACGGCAGGCACGAGGCCGCCATTGGCCTAGAAACGAGGGCAGGACTAAGCCTGAAACAGCGACATGGCTGTCGTGTAGGTAATGAACCAACCGTGGGGAATAAGTGCTTCGCTTTGGGCTCTGGGTCAGCGAATGATCGAACACTAACGTACTTCGATTTCGAAGTCTACTATTTTTTTGTAACCCTCCAATGTTGTGTGTAGACTTAGGGCGAAGTGGTTCAGCCCCGGTATCCCGAACACATTCAACCATGTTTGCGGCAGCTCATTCTGCCGGCGCCCATCCTTTTCACAGGGAGATCGCATGACGCAGAGCAGTGATCATGAGAGTGAGTTTTCTGACAAGAGTCTGGGCATGGATCGCAAGATCGATCGGCGCGATTTTCTCTACGGCGTCGGCGCGGGTCTGGCTGGATCGTTGCTCGCACCCGCCGCCTCCGGCCTGGGATTGCCGCAGGAAGCCGCCGCGACAGCATCGACTCCCGAAGCGCAGAACCCTTACCCGCCGCTGCGCACCGGTATGCGCGGAGATCATCCTGGTTCCTTCGAAGCCGCCCACGAGATGCGCGATCGCCGCCAGTGGGACCTGTCCGGTGCGATCAAGACGGATGATGCCTACGATCTGATCGTGGTCGGGGGCGGCCTTAGCGGGCTTTCCGCCGCACACTTTTTTATCAAGGACGTCGGCCCCAGGGCGAGAGTACTGGTCCTCGACAACCATGACGATTTTGGCGGCCACGCCAAGCGTAATGAGTTCGTCTATCAGGGCCGCACCATGGCGATCAACGGCGGCACGCTTAATATCGAGTCGCCGCAACGCTACAACCAGCCTTCGCTGCAGGTTCTGCAGGATATCGGTATCGATCTCGAGCGCTACAAGACGGAAAATATCAAGAACCACTCTCTCTACACTTCGCTCGGGCTGAAGCCTTCCTACTACTTTGATAAAGAAACCTGGGGCGAAGATAAGCTGGTGGTGGGGGGCTATGACTACGAGGAAGGAGTAGGCCGCGTCTTCTCTGCCAAGTACCTGGCGCAGACCCCGCTCTCGCCTGCGGCGCAAGAGGATATGCTGCGCCTCTTCGATCCTAAGCAGCCCGACTACATGCCCGGCCTGACTTCTTCGGAAAAAAAACTGCGCCTGGCGAAGATGAGCTACAACGACTATCTGCTCAACATCGTGAAGGTGGATAAGCAGGCGATCTGGTTTTTTCAAAACGCTCCCTGCGGCGTCTTCGCCGTCGGCACGGACGCCACGCCAGCACTCTTCTGCTGGGAAATGGGCCTTCCCGGTTTCCTCGGGCTCAAGCTCGATCCCACGCCGGACGGAGTGCTCGCCGATCTGCCGGGAGGCCACCACGGCCGGCAAAAAGAATCCGGCACCGCCGTTCATTTTCCCGACGGCAACGCCACCATCGCCCGCTTGCTGGTGCGCTCGCTCATTCCTGATGCCGTGCCCGGCAAGACCATGGATGATGTAGGCACAGCGCGCGTCGATTACTCCTGCCTTGATCGCCCCGGGCAGAAAGCGCGCATCCGGCTCAGCAGCACGGTGGTGAATGTCTCACAGGAAGGCGAAGCCGCGAATCCGACAGCCGTAGTGGTCACCTATGCCAGCGGCGGCAAGACGTACCAGGTCAGAGGAGCGGCCGCCGTGATGGCCTGCTGGAATATGTTCATCCCCTACCTGGTGCCGACGCTGCCGGAAGCGCAGAAGAAAGCGCTGGCCCACAACATCAAAGCACCGCTGGTCTACACCAGCGTGGCGCTGCGCAACTGGAAGTCTTTTCAAAAGCTCGGCATTCGTTCGGTTACCGCGCCGACCATGTATCACCCCAGCGTTTCACTTACGGAAGCCGCCACACTTGGAGATCTGCGCCATCCGCAAACACCCGAGGAGCCCATTCTGCTGCACCTGGTGCGCACGCCGAGCTCTCCCGGTCTTCCGCGCAAGGACCAGTACCGTGCTGGCCGCTATGATTTGTTGAACACTAGCCTGGAAACCTTCGAACGCAAGATACGCGATCAGCTGGCTCGTACGCTGGGCGGCGGTGGCTTTGATCCCGCTGCGGACATCGTCGGCATCACGGTCAACCGCTGGCCGCATGGCTACTCTTACACCTACAGCAGCCTCTACGATCCATTGGAATGGGTGTACACCTCGTCGCCGGAGCGTCCCTGCGTGATTGGTCGCCAGCCCTTCGGACTTATCTCCATCGCCAACGCCGATGCCGCAGCCAGCCCGCACACCGACGCTGCCATTGGCGAAGCCTACCGCGCCGTCACCGAAGTGATCGATCGCCGGTCCATGCCACTGCTCGCCTGATCCCGAAGGAGGACTCACACCCATGGATGACTATCTACGCAAGCTAGGTATGGATCGCGCCATCACCCGGCGCGATTTCATGAATGGCGTCGCGGTCACCGTTGCTGCCACCTATGGGAGCAAGCTGCTGGGTCAGACCGCGCCCACCGAGACTGCGGATAACTATCCGCCACTGCGCTCTGGCCTGCGTGGCAATTATCCGGCGTCGATCTCGGAATTCGACAACATCCGCGCCGGCAAGTACACCAGGTTTCCCGTTGCTGACAGCGAGATTACGGAATCCTATGACCTGGTGATTGTGGGCGCAGGCATCTCCGGCCTCTCCGCGGCGCACTTTTATCGCAAGGCGTTGGGCGATGACCAAAAGATCCTCATCATCGACAACCACGATGACATTGGCGGCCACGCCAAGCGCAATCAGTTTGAGTACGGTGGCAAGACCTTCCTCGGCTTTGGCGGCACCATGGCCATTGCCACTCCCTATCCCTACAGCTTCGGGGCCAAAGCGTTACTTGAGGAGTTGGGCATCGAGGTGAAGCGCTACCCTGACTTCATCAATCACAAGCTCGACACCGATTACAAAATGCGCTCCGCCATGTTCTTCGACAAAGAACACTGCGGAGAAGACTGCACCGTTGGCGGCCTCGGCCGCACGCCATGGAAAGAGTTTTTCTCCAAGTCGCCGCTCTCGCCCGCCGCGCAAGCCGACCTGGTCCGGCTCCACGGCAAAAACCCCGATTACATGGCCGGCATGTCCGTCGAAGAGAAGAAAGCCAAGCTGGCAAAAATAAGCTACCAGGACTACTTGCTGCACATCGCCAAAATGGATCCGGGAGCGCTGCCGGTCTTCCTGGGAGACGGCGAGCGGAATAACAAGCGGGTGGATACACTGCCCGCGCTGGAAGCAGCCCAGCACGGGTCGATCGGTTTCAACGGGTTGGGATTGAAACTGGAAGAGAGCTTCAACGAGGGCTCCTTCTTCTTCCACTTTCCTGACGGGAATGCCTCGGTAGCTCGCCTGCTGGTCTCGCGTCTCATTCCAGCCGCGTTGCCTGGCGAACAGTCAATGAACACGATCGTGGGTGCCCGGCTACTGTACGATCAGCTGGATGTAGACGGTGCGCCCATGCGCATCCGGTTGAACGCTCCCGTAGTCCGGGTCGAACATCAGGGTAAAGCCGAGAGCGCGGAGTGGGTGCGCATTGCCTATCGCAGTAACGGCAGCTTGCATGCCGTGCGCGCGCGTAACTGTATCCTTGCCTGTTACAACCGAATGATCCCTTACCTGCTGCCGGAGATTCCTGAGAAGCAAAAGGAAGCGCTGGCTTACCCGGTGAAGGTGCCGATGGTCTACACCAACGTCTTGCTCAAGCGTTGGACCGCCTTTCAGAAGGCAGGCATCTCCAGGTTTTCAGCTCCCGGCATGTACTACCCGTATGTGCAGCTCGACCCCGGAACCACGGTCGGCGGATATTCCGGGATAACCACCCCGGAAGAGCCGATCCTGGTCCACATGATGGCGAATCCCAACAAGCCCGGCTTACCGCGCAAAGAGCAGAATCGCATCGGCCAGCAGGAGCTGCTCACCTCCACCTTCGAAAAGTTCGAGTTCACTGTGCGCCAGCAATTGGCGCGCATGATGGCCGGCACTGGTTTCGATCCTGCGGAAGACATTGCCGCCATCACGGTCAATCGCTGGCCCTACGGCTACGCCTACACCTACGACTCCCTGGCGGATCCCGACGTTCCCGAGGAGCAGCGGCCGCACATTTTGGGACGGCAGCGCTACCACCTGGTATCCATCGCGAACTCGGATGCCGGTGCTGCCGCCTTCACCAACCAGGCTATGGATGAAGCCAACCGCGCGGTTGGGGAACTGCTGGTGAGGCAAGGGCTCACCTAGTGGTATACAGGATGGGTGTTTGCTCTATGGTTGCTTTTCGTCGTGGTGGGCGGACGTGTCAACCCTGACGCGGCCTGTGCCGGTTGCCATCGGCAAATCTACGACAGCTATCAGCAAACCCCTATGGCCCACGCCAGCGGAAAAGCTGTCGACGGCCTGCTGCCAGGTGAATTCACCCATGCTTCATCCGGCGTTCACTACCGCCTCTTTCTGCGCGATGGCCGCGCGTATCTCAGCTACGATCAGCCGCAACGCAACCTGAAAGGTGAGCGCGAACTAGAGTATTTCGTTGGCTCCGGCGAGCGTGGACGGACCTACCTCTTTCAGAACCAGGGTTTTTGGTTTGAGAGTCCGGTGAATTGGTATAGCAAGCAGAAGGTTTGGGACATGAACCCCAAGTCCCTCGATGCCAGAGAGATGCCTTTCACGCTCGAAGTCGATCCGGGCTGCCTTCACTGCCATGCCACCGGCGTGCAGGCGTCGCTACCAGGCGCGCGCAATCATTTTGGAGCGGAACCGTTTCTCTACGGAGGTATCGGCTGCCAGTCCTGCCACGGAGATCCCGCAGCGCACCTCGCCAGCGCTGGCAAGGCGCCCATCCTCAATCCAGACAAGCTGCCTGCCGCCAAGCGAGACTCGGTATGCCTGCAATGCCATCTGGAGGGCGAACTGGCGGTGAACGCCAAGGGGCTCTCGCTCGCGTCCTTTCATCCCGGCGAAGATCTCTCCGCCTATGTAACTCACTTTGTCCACGCCGGAGAGCTAGGCCCCAACGGCAGAGCCACCAGCCAGTGGGAAGCGCTGCTGCAAAGCGAGTGTAAGAAGAAGAGCGGAGATCGCCTCACCTGTACCACCTGTCATGATCCGCACCGCTCTCCTCCGGCAGACCAGCGAGTCAATTACTTCCGCAGCCGCTGTCTCACCTGTCATGGCGCACCGTCCTTTGTGGCCAAGCACCATCCAGAGCAGCAAGACTGTATCGCCTGCCACATGCCCAGGGAAAAATCAGCCGATGTAGCCCACGAACAAGTGACCGACCATCGCATTCAACGGCGCCCCAGTGAAGGGCCTGTGGCGCGCGGCGGGGAACTGACCGTTGTCGGCGGAGGGGTAGCAAGCGACCGTGACTTGGGGCTGGCCTACTTCGAGCTTGCTGAACGCGGCAACCAGACAGCAGGGCAGAGAGCGAAGCAATTGCTGGAGCGCAGCGGGGAAGGGCAATCCGATCCCGATCTGCATACTGCCCTCGGTGTACTCGATCAACTCTCAGGCGACAGCGCGGGCGCAACGCGTGAGTACAAGGCAGCGCTGCAGGCCAATCCAGCGGATTCCGTAGCGGCAGGAGATTTGGCCATACTACAAGCGCGCTCCGGCGACATAAAAGATGCAGTCGCAGGCCTGAGCTGGGTGAGCGCGCACGATCCTGGAGACACCGGCGCAAGCCTGGACCTGGCGATGATCGACTGTGCGATCGGTGATACGCAAGCCGCCATCAAAGCCATACAGCGGGTGCTCGAGTTCTCTCCCGACGACCAAAAAGCCCGCGCCGCCCTGGCCAATCCCTGCGGCCACTAGAGCAACCACAGGGTCCGCGGTTGCTCTAGTGGCTGATTATGCCCGTACCCTCTTTCAGCGAAACAATGTGATCCGCTGCCACACCGGGAAAAACCTCGTCCCGTCCACCCGGCCACCGCACCTCAATCTTCGCCACGCTGGTGGCACTCCCCAGCCCAAAGTGCAGGCGCATATCATTATTGGAACTGTAACTGGAACCGCTACGAACCTCATCCACCAGAACCCGCGACGCAGTCACCGAAACCCGGGCGCCGATTCCATCACGATTGCCATGGACTCCGACCAGCCGCACTCCCAACCAATGATTGCCACTCTTCGCCTGGTTCACCAGCAGCAATGGATAATCGCTGACATTATTCACCACCGCTTCTAACCGCCCATCATTCCAAAGGTCGCCGATCGCCAGCCCCCTGCTCGACTGTGGCTGGGTAATTCCCGGGCCTGCCTCTCGGGAAATATCCTGAAACTTCCCATTGCCCAGGTTGTGGTACAACACCCGTGGTTCCCTATAAGCCGACCCCATATTCCCGCTATCCACCTCGGGATACACATGTCCATTGGCCAACAAAAGGTCGGGCCAGCCATCATTGTCGAAATCGAAAAACATGGCGCCCCACCCCAGGTACTGCGTGTTGACGCCAATGCCCGAAGCGAACGTCACATCGCTGAAAGTGTTGTCCCCATTGTGGTGGTAAAGCGTCGAGGTATCGTCGGAGAAATTAGTCCGGAAAATATCCAGATGCCCGTCGCCATCGTAATCGCCCACCGAAGATCCCATCCCCGCCTGCTCCCGTCCGTCGTCATTGAACGCAACCCCGGCATCGGCAGCGGTATCTGTAAATGTGCCATCGTGATTGTTGTGATAAAGAATGGAAGGGGTCGAATCGCAGGCGACAAAGATATCCGGCCAACCATCCTCGTCGTAGTCGATCGTCGACACACTGAAGCAATAGTGTCCCGGCGTCTTCTCAATCCCTGACTGCTTGCTTACATCTTCAAACTTTCCGTTGCCAAGGTTGTGGTAGAGAAGGTTCGGGGAGCTCGCCAGCCCCCTGGGCCCACACATCACCGGAACCCCTTTCCATGTGCAGCTAGCCGACGACCCCGGAGCCGGAGTCGTGGCGAGGTCGAAGCTGACGTAATTGGCCACGATCAGGTCAAGCTTGCCATCGAGGTCATAGTCAACAAACGCGCAGCCCGTTCCCCAAAGTTTTCCGGAGCCCGCGACGCCGGCAGCTCCCGCTATCTCGGTGAAGGTGCCCTTGCCCTGGTTGTGGTAGAGCCGGTTCTTTCCGTATGCGGTCACAAATATGTCTTCGTAACCGTCATTGTCGTAATCGCCCACGCACACACCCTGGCCCCAACCGGTGTCCGCGAGGCCGGCACGAACAGTCGCATCTGTGAACGTGCCATCGTGGTTGTTATGGAAAAGGTGGCTGGTCGGGCGCGGTCCCTGTTGCTCTTTACTCGGCAACCGGTCGCCATTGACGAGAAAGATGTCGGGCCAGCCGTCATTGTCGTAGTCGAAGACTGCCACGCCGCTTCCCGTAGCTTCCACAATGTAGCGCTTCGATTCCACGCCACCGTTGGCATTCAACACCCGAATGCCGGCCTTCGCGGCGGCATCCGCAAACCATGCCGGTCCATCGGCCGGCTTCGGCGTTGCGGCTCCGGCTAACAATACGAACAGCATGGCAATAGCCAGAGCGCGCATCTGAGGCCCATCTCCCGTCGACCTACTATAGAATGTGCGCGGTAGGGTATGCCCAAGCGAACAATGATTCTCGTTCTGCTCGTACTCAGCGTGGCAGCTCGCCCGCTTCGGCCCCAGACCACCGCAGATGCGCAGAAGTTGCTGGATGCGGGACGGCTTGACGACGCACTGCACGCATTAGATGCCCTTGCGCAACAGCAGCCCGAGCCGGCAGGGGTCGAGCGCCTGCGCGGCATCGCCTACTATGAGCAGGGAAACATGCAGTCTTCCTCCACTGCTCTGGAGCGTGCCTTAACCCAGGACCGGGACGACCGCGAAGCCATGCAGATGCAAGGCGTAGTCCTCTTCCGCATGGGGAAGGCCGCCGCCGCAATCCCGTTGCTGGAAAAAGCGCACCTGTCGATCCCGCGTACAAATATCGACAATAACTACGTCCTCGGCTTGTGCTACCTCGACACGCGCCGCTACGACGACGCGCGCAAAGCCTTTGCCCTGCAATACAAATTCCCCCCGGACTCTGCTTCTGCATATTTGCTGGCGGCCCGCATGATGCTGCGGCGAGACTATCTTCCGATCGCCGATACTTTCGCGCAGAAAGCGTTGCAGTTGAACCCCAGGCTGCCGATGGCGCATTTGTTGGTCGGGCAGATCCGCTTGTCGCAATCGCAGTTTGCGCAGGCGATTGCTGAGTTCGATCAGGAAAGCGATCTGAACCCTCTCTACGGCGAAGTCTATGACCGCCTGGGTGAAACCTGGCTGCGCATGGGAGAGTTCGCCAAGGCACAAGATGCCCTCGACCGCGCGGTCTTGCTCGAGCCCAACTCGCCTGTGCCCTATATCTTGCTCGGCAAGGTGCTGCTCAAGCAGCAGGATCCTGTCATGGCAAAAATGTATCTCGATAAAGCGCTGGCGCTCGATCCCCAGAACTACACCACTCACACGCTGTTGGGGCAAGCCTACCGTTCGCTGGGGCAAACGGCCCAAGCCTCGCGAGAATTTCAACTTGCCGAGCAAATCCAGGCAGAAGCCCAGCCCAAACTTGTGGCGCCGCAGTAAGCGTTTACCAGATATAGACTGCGATCACTTGGGGTGGGCCGGGAACTTCGTCGGTCACGGTTGTTTGGACGACGAATTGAAGATTTCTCTTCGCCCAATCAGGTGGGGCTGCCTTGAGAGCTTCTTCCAGGTGCACCGGACTGGAAACAAGCTCGGCCGCCGCCTGCGTCCCTGCGGATAGAAGTCCGGCAGTGGCCACCACGAAATTGCCAGTCTTGGAATTGAGCAGGCGGGTGACGATCCCGTAATCCTCGATCACTTCTCGATGCGCACCAAACCGTGCAGACCAGCTGCGACCAGACGGCCCCTGCTCGCGGATCATCTGTCTTCCGTTCTCTTCTGTAAACGCAAAGTGTAGATTGGAAGTCATTTGCATGGTCCAGCGGTTGTTGAATGCGCCCACCACAATTGCGGGGGAATTACGCAGGTCAGAGAAGGAATAATTGTCCCCGATCCGCACCTGGCTTTCTTCGCCTAGCTTGCTGAGGGCAGCGGACATGCGCAATGCCGCGTAAACATCGCCTGCCGCGACGCCAAAGTCGGTATATTCCACCATGTCGCCCCAGGTAAGCTGCGACTTTGGATCAAGCGGTGGCTCTTGGGTGAGGCGTTTCCATTCAGCGTTGAACTCTCCCGGTGTCCGCGCGTACTTTTCGTAGATTTCCGCCGACGGCCGATATACCCGCGGCTTTGCCAGGCAGATCAGCACCGGCTCCGATGTACCGAGTACCGGTGACCAAAACTGATGCATGGCCGATCGACCGCTCCCGGATCGATGGACAACCGCAGTTACCAGGATCGCCACCAAGGCCACGCCAAGACCGGCGAGAGACACCACTCGTGGCCATCGCCTGCGCGTCGGCAGAACCTGTTCCCGCTTTGGCAAGGGAGTCGGGAGTACAGGTTCCGGGATCGCTTCCACGCTTGCCGAATCATGCAGGCCTGGTTCCGTCGCAGCCCAATGGAAGGCAGGCGCATACGAGCCAACTGGTAGTTCGATCCGCACCGGGGACTGGTTCAGCGAAGCGTGGTGGTACTGTTCCAGCCGTCTGCGCACTTCGCCGGCCTGGACCCGGACCACCGGGTCGTCTCCCGTCGAGTATCCCGCAGGCCGCTGGAAAAGTTTCGCTCCGATGGTGCGCTCCTTTAGAGGTTCATGGCTGCCCTCTAACGTGTGCTGCACCACGTAGGTCAGAAACTGTTTACTGCGATTGCTGGTGCGAAAGAAGGGACTGCTGAGGATGGACTCCAACTCCCGCAGGACTGCCTCTTTGTCCACTTCGGAGTTGGCTTCCGGAGTTCCGTTCGTAGGTGTCAGCGATTTCATAGTATCTGTGCGCTTTACCGGCGATCGAAAGGGCCATTCACCCTCGCCTATGCACTGTAATACACCGTAAGGCACTTGAAAAGGTCTCTTCTAAAGCCGAGAACGGTGTCGCCTGAAATAACAAGGCGTTGCGGTACTTCTTTGGAGGATCGACCCATGCTATCCATATTGAATGCGCGCACACGACGCGCTTTAACACTCTTCGCGCTGGCCTTTCCCTTGTGCAGCGCCACGCTATCAGCGCAAGCAATCTATGGATCGATTTACGGTCAGGTCACCGATCCGAGCGGCTCCGTGGTGCCAAATGCCACCATTACCGTAACCGATGAAAGCAAGAACACCTCCGTTCAGGTGACCTCGAATGAACAGGGGGAATACCTGGTCGAACACCTTATCCCTGATGCCTATGACATCAAGGCTTCTGCCTCCGGTTTTCAAACCCAGGAGACCAAAGGAATCCAGATCTCCGCGGATACGTCGCCCAAGATCGATCTCAAGCTCCAGGTAGGCTCCTCCACCCAGACCGTGGAAGTGACAAGCGAGGTGCCCCAGCTGAAGACGGACCGTGCCGACGTAGCCAAGGTCTTTGATCAGAAAACGGTTTCCGACCTGCCGATTGCCGGCCGTAATTTCGCCAGCCTGGAGCTCCTGATCCCAGGCGCGCAGGTCATGGCCTGGTCGCAAAACAGCGCCGAGGACTTCCAGGGAAGTCCAACCGTCAATATCAATGGCCAGCACTTTTCCGGTGTCTCCTATGAGTTGGACGGCGCCGCCAACCAGGATCCCATCCTCGGCCAGATCGTCATCAATCCGCCGCTCGACGCCGTGACCGAAGCCAAGATCGCTACCCAGAACTACGACGCTGAGTTTGGCCAGGCGGTCGCCGCTGTGGTCACCTCCCAGACCAAGTCAGGCACCAACAGCTTCCACGGAGATGCCTTCGACTACCGCCGCAGCGACGCGCAACAAGCCAGAAACCCATTCACGCAAAATACGCCCGACGTGCTGAGCGGACGTCTCCTGCCACCGGCGCTGTACAGTCAGTTCGGCGGATCGGTCGGCGGCCCCATATTGAAACAGAAGGCCTTCTTCTTCGGGGACTACCAGGGCGTTCGCCAGAGGATCGGCACGTCGGCCCGGCAGACCGTGCCCACGGCGTTGATTCACAACTCCTGCCTGTCCGGCAACGGGTGCGATCTTAGCGAGTATCTTGCCGCCCGCGGCGCCCTCCCCGGGCAGATCTACAATCCTCGCGAAGTCAGTCCGCTTGCCGGCCCATTGCCCTTCGTCAATAACTTCATTCCCAATGCGGAGCTTTCCCCGCAGGCCCTCGCGCTCCTCAAATTGGTGCCCTTGCCCAACGGATCGGGCATTACCAACAACTACACCGCCGGCGGTAACGGCGTGGTGAACCAGAACCAATACGATGTTCGCGTCGATGAGCAATTGAGTCAGCGGACGCATGCCTTCGGGCGATACAGCTACTTCGACAACAAAATCTCCGCCGGAACCATCTTTGGCGCCGCCGGTGGAACTGGCTTCTCGTCCCCCACCAACAGTTTTGGCGGCTCCGCGGACGGGCGTAACCAGAGCGCCGTTGCCGGAGCCGACGTGGCCCTGAGCCCGGGCCTTCTCACCGATTTTCGCTTGGGTTACCTGCGCTACCACGTGGCGACCCACAAGTATGACGGCACCACCGATCTCGCAACCCAGGTCGGCATCCCCGGGCTGAACCTGGCGAGTTCCTTCACCTCGGGCGCCCCCGCGTTCTACATCACCAACACCAATAACTCCAACGGGGACGGCCTCTCGAACCTGGGCTCTGGACTGAACGTAAATGCTTGCAACTGCGCGCTGCTGGAAACAGAAGATCAATACCAGGTGGTGAACAACTGGACCAAGATCATCCGCAACCACAGCATCAAGTTCGGCGCCGATCTCCGCTACGGCAGAAACCTGCGTGTCCCCAGCGACAGCAACCGCGCCGGGGAGCTGACCTTCAGCGCAACCGATACGGAAAATACGACCCTGCCGACCGCAGGTGGTCTCGGGCTCGCTACCTTCCTGTTGGGCGATGCCACCAACATCACCCGCTATGTCAGCACCTCAACCAACGCCAAGGAGTCGCAGAAGCGTATCTTCACCTACGCCGAAGACAGCTGGCGGGTAACGCCGAACCTCACCCTGAACCTGGGTGTACGGTGGGAGATTTACTTCCCCGAATCCGTCAACGGCCCCGGTCAGGGTGGCTTCGCCGATCTCACCACCGGAAACATCCGCGTTGCCGGCACCGGGGGTTTCAACTCGTCCATGGGCGTCAAGACCGACTACAACCTGATTGCTCCGCGCATCGGCTTTGCCTACCAGGCCAATCCCAGGACCGTCGTCCGCGGCGGCTACGGTCGTAGCTTTGATATTGGTGTTTTCGGCTCCATCTTTGGCCACGTCGTCACCCAGAACCTGCCTGTGCTGGCCAATCAAAACCTGACCAACAGCGGTCCCAACACGGCGGCCTTCAATCTTGCTGTCGGGCCGGCCGCCTTTGTCTTTCCCGCCATCCCCTCGAATGGATTGATTCCGATCCCCAACGGAGACAACGTAAAGATCCGGGACGATCCGAATCGCTTTCCCACCATCGATGCCTGGAACCTGGCGATCCAGCGGCAATTGAACAGCTCCATCTCGCTCACCATGGCGTACGTGGGCAACAAGGGGACGCATACCTTCTCGGGTGACGGCCAGACCACCAATCCGAATGAACCCGCAGCCTGCATTCCGGCAAGCGAGAGCAGCACCGGGCAAACGCTCTGCTGGAATCCGAACCCCGTAGGCGATGGACAGACAAAGAACCCCATTCTGTTGCAGCGCTACTACGCCAAATACGGATGGACCCAGGGCCTTACTTACTACCACAACGCCTTTAACACCCACTACAACGCACTGCAGGTGACGCTCGACAAGCACTTCTCCCAGGGACTGCAGTTCTCGGCCAACTACTCCTGGCAGGCTGCCTTCAACGATGGGGGAGATTATCAGGAGATCGATCGTGCCGTCGATTACGGCCGGTATGACGACCTACGCCAACAGCAGCTCACGTTCTTTGGCAATTACGAGTTGCCCTTTGGCCGCAACCGCATGTTCTTCAGTGGTGTGCCTGCGTGGGCCAATTACGTCATAGGCGGGTACCAGCTAAGTACTTCGCTCAACCTGGCGAGCGGATTGCCGTTCACGCCCAGTTATGGCGAATGCGGAACAGACATCCCCGCGGGTCCCTGCATGCCCAATAAGACGTCTGCCAGGCTGCCCTTGTCGCTCACATCCTTTAACACCGCGACCCATTCGCGGACCTACTTTATTCCGTATGCGCCCTTCGGCACGAATGGAACCCAGTCGGGTGTATTCACCCGGCCCAACATCACGCAATTCGGGAACGTCGGCAGGAACAATTACTTTGGTCCTGCGTTCTTTGCCGATGATCTTTCCATCCTGAAGAACTTCCAAATTCACGAAAGCATTGAGGCGCAATTCCGCATGGACGCATTCAATGGCTTCAATCACATCGCTCCCGGCAATCCAAATGGCACCTGCATCGATTGCGAAGCGTCGGGAAGCAACGGCGTGATTACCGGGATGGGGCTAGGCTCGTTGCCGCGGCAACTACAGTTCGCGGTAACGATCAAGTTTTGAAAGGACGAGCGATACGTCGATGTAGGGGTGTGGCCCATGCAAGCCTTCCATTGGCTTGAGTGGGCCTCTTCGCTGAGATCCCCTAGAGCCGGCCGAACTTCTTTACCGCTTCCTGAATCGATTTAGTGTTTTCGATATACGCATACATGCTGTGTTCCTTAAAGTCCAGTTGCTGTGACAGTACCAGGACTTTCGGAGCGATCGTCGCGCGGGACGACGACGACTCCGTCGCTGTCGGCGGCAACGATGTCGCCGGCATTGACCTTAACCCCGTCACACACGACGGGCACGTTGGCGCCCGGCAGCGCGGTAGTGTCCTGCGGAGGTCGAGGGAACAACTCCGCTCGCATACACGGGAAATCCGATCTTGCGCAAATAGGCTACGTCGCGAACGCCTCCATCAATCACCGCGCCGGCAAATTCCCGCGCCGACATAGCTGTCCCCATCAGCCCGCCCATCCCGGCGATATCCGCTCCATCCTGCACCGTCATTACGTACACCGAATCTTTCGCCCCCTGGTCGATGGCCGTGAGCATCGGGGTGAGCGCCGTGGGATCATGGTTTTCGTCTTTGACCAATTTGACCGTCACCGCATAGCCGGCAAACTTGGTGGTGAAGATCGGCTGCATGTGGTGCGTCATGTACATCCGCTGCCCGGTGAGCTGCTCAATCGCGTCGGACACCGAAGAAACCTCAACGTGCCGATAACCCGCAATCATCGCCGCAGGATCGTTGGCATATACCGATGCATCGGGAAAAGTTTGCGCATGCAGCAAAAGCGCAATCAGCAGGCAGGGAACGATCATCGCCCCTGCGAGGAAATATTTCTTCTTCAAGGTTGTCTCCTTATAGCGCGGCGACCGAACCATCCTGATGGAAGACGAACGCCATCGGAACAGTTCCGCCAAATGGGTATTTGCTCAAAGCAGCTTCGTTCAGTTCAAACCCGAGTCCGGGTTCGCTCGGAAGTGGGACGCGCCCATCGACCATACGCATAGCCGGAAAGCCAAACCACTCAGCCCAGACCTTCTCTTTATCTCCCACCTTTACAAAACTGCAGATCTCCTGCACCAGAAAGTTGGGCATCGAAGCATCGACATGCAGCGTGGCCAGGCCCCCGATCGGTCCTTCGCAGGCATGCGGCGCCATGGAGATATTCGAAATGTTTGCCATCGCCGCGACCTTCCACAACGCGGAAATGCCGCCAACATGATTGATATCGGTTTGCAGAATATCGACAGCGCCCATCTCGATCAACTCCCGGCAACCGTAGGAGGCGACCAGCCGCTCCCCGGTGGCGATGGGAGTCGTGGTGCGGCTGGCAATACGCGCCATGGCCTGCACATTTTCCGGCGGGCACGGCTCCTCCACGAAGAGCAGGTGCAGCGGCTCCACTTCCTTGATGATGACGGAGGCCACACTGGGCCCCATCTTGGCGTGGAAGTCCACCGCGATATCGATGCCGTCGCCCAGGCCTTCGCGCACTCTCTGCATAAACTTGACCGCGCGATCAATCTTGGCGTTGGTTTCGATCCATTCGTAGTCCGGGTCCGGCAGGCCAAGCTTCAGGCACGACACGCCCTGCTCCATCGCAGTTGCTTTCAACTGGGCCAGATCCTCTGCGGTAGCCACACTCTCGACGTGGTAATACCCGCGAATGCCACGCGCATCGTAAGGCCCACCCAGCAGCTCGTAAACTGGCATGCCAAGTGCTTTCCCGCGGATATCCCAGAGTGCCTGGTCGATCCCCGATATCGCGGAGCCGATCACTGGGCCGGCGCGGTAGAAACTGTGCACATACATGGATTGCCACAGATGCTCGGACTGCATGGGATCGCTGCCAATCAGGAAATCACGGAAGTCCTGTATGCAGGCCATGACCGCCCCGGCCTTACCCTCTAGGGTGCCTTCGCCCCAACCCACCAGGCCTTGATTGGTTTCCAATTTGACAAAGACATACGGCCGATCAGAATTCGGGGTGAGCGACACACCAAAGACTTTGAGGTTGGTGATCTTGAGGCCGGAACCGAGATCGCGAAACGCTTCCCGCCCTGCCTCTTGTCCTTCCGGATGGAAGGCATAGCTCGCGTCGACCGCCTGCGCCGCGGCGCTCATGCGAGTCGCCGCCATCAATGCCGTGCCGCCAAGGAATCTGCGCCGGTTCATCTACCAGTCCAGAATCGCGCCATCAGCGGCGCGTGCTACCGCGGTGGCAAAGGTTTCCTGCTTGAAGGGATGCCTGGCTGCCTCCGCCTCGTTCACTTCGATCCCCAGACCGGGAGCTTCGGACTTCAGCCAATAGCCATCTTCGCTCTTCAGTCCGTGCTGCACAACGTCCCAGCGCCAGGGCACATCCGTGAGCATATCTTCTTGAATGAGGAAATTCGGTGTCGACAGGGCAAAGTGGAGCGCGGCCGCATTGGCGATGGGTCCTAACGGATTGTGCGGAGCCACACCCATGTAATACGTCTCAGCCGCGGCGGCAATCTTCTTCGCCTCCAATAGTCCTCCACAATGGCACAGGTCGGGTTGAATCACATGGCACGCCTGCTGCTCCATCACCTCGCGAAACTGGTAGCGGGTGACCAATCGTTCGCCAGTTGCGATGGGCACGCGGACCGCTTCTCGCACCTGGCGCAACGCGGGAACGTTCTCCGGTGGCACCGGCTCTTCGCAAAAGTACGGACTGAATTCCTCGATGGCGTGAATGTATTGGATCGCCATCGCGGGTGAGGTTCGTCCGTGGAAATCAATCATGATATCGATTGCATCGCCCACGGCGAGACGCAATTTCTCAAACATCTGCGCAAACTGGCGAACGTATTGTTTCCCCATCAGCGGCTCGGAATAGGGCACGAACACGACCTTGAGCGCAGTATAGCCGCGAGCCACTACCAGGTGAGCCAGCTCGATCAACGGTTGGGGATCGAACGTCTCATAGACCGCCTTCATATCGCCGCCGCCGAGGTGGGTATACATCCGCACCCGATCGCGCACGGCGCCGCCGAGTAGACGATAGACGGGAAGGCTAAGCGACTTGCCGAAGATATCCCAGCACGCCTGTTCCAGCCCACTGATGGCGCTCATCCCGATAACGCCCATGCGGAAGAACGAATGGCGATAGAGCTTCTGGTAGATGTGCTCGATATTCCGCGGATCTTCCCCGATCAGCATCGGAGCGAAGTCTTCAATCGCTCCGGCGACGGCCCGCGTCTTCCATTCGAGCGAAGCCTCTCCCCAGCCAAAGAGCCCTGCCTGATCGGTAAGCACCTTCACGAAGACCCAATTGCGCATCTCCGCATTCACAACAACCGTCTTAATGTCGGTGATCTTCATGGAGAGCAGGACTTATCGTACGGCGGGATGAGAGATCCCGAGTGTGGTGCAACACTCGGGCTCTTCAGGAATCACTTCCCCTTAACATGCACCGGCTTGACCGCGCTCTCCGGCAGCGCAAAGGCGAACAGCACGCTCCCAGCGCTGGTCAGCAGATACTGCCGGCCGTCCAATTCATAGGTAATCGGAGAACTCCCGATCCGAGAGCCTGACCCGCTATGCCAAAGCGTCTTGCCATCACTCGTGTCGAGCGCAAGGAAATTCCCGTGCGCATCCCCGGTAAAGGTAAGCCCGGACTCCGTCGTCAAAACCCCCGCACCCGAACCTCCCGGTCCGAGCTCATGGCTCCAGCGGATCTTGCCGGTTTTGTAATCGATCGCCTCCAGCACGCCCTTACCCCACAAGCCATAATCCGCACCTGCCCAACCATAAGAGCCGTCCGCCGGCTTATTGAAGTAAAGGCTCCAGGCTGGGTGAGCGCTCACGATAAACAATCCGGTCTTGGGATCAAAACTGGGCGATCGGTAATTCGTAAGCCCACCCTCATCGGGAGCAATGAGCCGGCCATCCGGTGCCGGATCCTTCGCCGGATCAGGATAAGGACGCCCCTGCTTATCAATCTCCTTGGCCCAGTTCACTGGACCAAATGGCACTGTCAGCAAGCTCTTGCCATTGGTCCGGTCGAGCACAAAGAAGTACCCGTTGCGCGAGGCCTGCATCAGCATCTTGCGCGGCTGTCCGTGGAAGGTTCCGTCGACCAGCACCGGGATCTCGACTGCATCCCAATCGTGGGTGTCATGCGGTGAGGGCTGGAACGACCAGACCAGCTTTCCGGTGTCTGGGTTCAGAGCAACGATACTGCACGTATGTTCGTCGTCGCCGGGGCGGGAATTGCCATCGAGCACCGGGGTAGGGTTGCCCGTTCCCCAATAGATCAGGTTGAGATCGGGATCGTACGTGCCCGCCATCCACGTTGTTCCGCCGGTCGTTACGCCCGGGCCAGGTGGCGGCGTCACGTTCCACTGCCATTGCGTTTGGCCGGTCTCGGGATCGATGGACTTGAGAAACATGGGAATGTTGTCCAGATCGCCGCCCACGCCCGCGATCACATGGTTGCCGACGATGAAGGGAGCTTCGGTCGCCCAATAGCCCTTATTGACGTCAGCAAGCTCGATGATCCACCGCACCTTGCCGTCTTTGGCATTGAGGGAGACCAGGTGCGCATCCGGGGAGACGAAGAACAGCCAGTCCTTATAGATGGCCACACCGCGTTGCCCGATATGGTCCCCCTTGTTTGGAGGATAGGTGTAATGCCACAGGCGATTTCCCGACCGCGCGTCGATCGCCCAGATGTTATCCGGGACGGTAAAGTACAACACGCCGTCCACCAGGATCGGTGTGGATTTAATCTCCGCCGGCTGGCCGGTTTGGTAGGCCCACGCCAAGCTCAGATCGCCGACATTCTGCGGCGTGATCTGGGTCAGCGGACTGTGGCGGCGCCCGGAGTAGTCACCGTGAAACCCAGGCCAGCTATCGGCGGGTGGATGCAGAAGCATCGCGGCATCGACATTTTGCGCCGGCATCGGCTGCCAACAAACCAGGGCTACGACTGCACTCATGGCCAGAAGCGATAGATTTTTCAAAGCGAGGCTCCCTAGCGCAGAGTTTGGATGTACGCCATCAGGTTATGAATATCGTCGTCGGTATATTTGGGGAATTGCTCCACATGGGCCTCCACCGGTGCGTCGACCGTGTACTTCACCGCGCTGGTCTTCCAGGAGTGGTACGTCCCGTCGGCATCGCGCAAAGCCACCGTGAACTCGTCCAGATAGGCCAGGGTGCCCGACAAGGTTTGCCCGGAAGGCAGGGTCACCGTTACCTTGCTCTTAACGTCGCGCGGATACAGCATCCGCTCTTCCAGTTGCAATCCCTCGAAGCGCGAGGCAATGCCTGCCAGGTCACCGGTCGGCGAGTGGCATTTGGCACAGCCGCCCGCACCGTTGAAGTAGGCTTTCCCGGCTTCCACGTTTCCCGTCTGCAGATCGGAAACATCCACGCCCTTGCGCTTGCCGCTTACAGACATGGCCTTGGTCTGCTGCGAGTGGATGAAGGCGACAAGGTTAGCAACCTGCTCGCCGGAGAGGCTGCTAAATGCGGGCATGCCCTTTTCCGCCCGGCCATGCAACACCACATCGCCAATCTTGTCTCCGCCGACATCGGCCGTCACCAGCTTGGAGCGCGTAAGATCCGGACCAGTCTCGCCGCCTCCCGCGTCGCGGCCGTGACAGAAGGCGCAATTCTGCTGGAAAAGCGCACCACCGGCCGTAGCCATGGCCGGAGTTCCATTCCCGCCGTGGGTGGGCCCTTCGTTTTGCGTGGTGGCCGGAGCCTGGGCCGGCGTCTGGCCAGACGCCGCGTAAATGTGCAATTGACGGCCCTGGTAGGCAGCAAAACCAGCGATCGACACCAGAAGGGCTAGATCCCGAAGTTTGTTCATCCTATTTCCTTAATGTGCGACCTGGGGATGCGATGCCGTGCTCCCCTCAGTCATTCCTAACGACCACTTGATCGCCTCGAAGTACATCTTGCGGATATCCGGATCCTCCCAGGCCTCTTCCGTATGGCCCAGGGTGGAGTAGAAAACCCTGCCTTTACCGTACATCTTGTCCCAGGCAACGGCGAAATCGTGGTCAGTGCGGTGAACACGCGGATTGTCGTAATTCAGCTTGCTGGCATCCAGGCTCAGCAGAACATGCACCTTATCCCGCGACCATTCCTTGCTGGGCTGGTAGATCTCGTCATACTTGGTGAACGCTTTGGGGAAGTGCCGTACTGCCGGAAAGTCAGGATCCTCATTGATCAGCGGAGCGTTGAAGGTACTCCAGGGGTGTTGGTCAAACCACCCCCCAATCATTTCGCCATACTCCGGCCATTTGTAGTTCGTGTCCAGTGCGGCGTGAATACCCACGAATCCCTTACCGTCGTCTTTGATAAACGACATTAAATCCTGCTTCTGACTGTCGTCCAGATCGAGTTCGCCGGTCGTACTGGCGAAGACGACGGCGTCAAAGTACTTCAGATTTTTTGTATTCCGCTCCAAGTCCTTCTTGGTGAGCAGCTCCGTGTCGGTGCGCATCATGGTGTCCCAGAGGCCACTTTCCTTCCCCATGTTGTAAACAGCAGCCATGGCGGCGGAGACCGAGTCGTGTTCGAATCCCTTGGTCTCGCCGATGACCAGCACGTGTTTGAGGTGGATCTGTTTGGCGTGGGGCGGCGGCGCCACCAGGTCACTGGTCTTCACTTCTTGGGCTTGCACTTTTATGAGAAGAGCCAGGGACAGAAAGAGGAAAAACCGAACAGGGCGCACACAATCTCCTTACGACACAGGCAAAGGGCGGAATTTTGCCCGCAGAGAAGTTTATTGAGGATTGAGCCCATACGCAATACGACGGGGTGCTGTAGAGTTTTCGATCATGAGACGGTTTCTATTTCTATCGTGCTTTGTTGCCATCCTGGCTTCTGCGGCGGCGCGGGGCGCCGACCGGCCCGGGATTACCGGGATTGCTTTTGCTCGCTTCTACACCACCGATCCGGCGGGAGCGCAGAAATTCTACGGGGACACCCTCGGCTACAAGCGTATCGAGGCCAACGGGAAGTGGATCTACCCGGTGAACAGCTCGCAGTGGATCGAGATCCTCACCTCGCCGCCTCCACCGCAGCCGAACGTCCGAATGGCGGCGGTCGCGTTTACCACTCGCAATGCAGTCGGGTTGGAGAAATATCTGGCGGCGAAAGGGATCAAGGCTGATTTGCCGTTGAAGGGTGGCGAGTTCGGAGTCCACGACCCCGAAGGTAACCTGGTGATCTTTGTACAGAGTGGTTTTAAGAAGCTGGTCGCCAAGGCGCCTCCTTCGCCCAACGCCACCAGCAAGCGAGTGATCCACGTCGGATTTATCGTCCGGGACGCGGCGAAGGAAGATGCATTCTGGCGCGAGGTGCTGGGCTTCCGTCCCTATTGGCACGGGGGAAAAAAGGACACCACCACGGATTGGTCGAGCATGCAGGTACCCGACGGCAGGGACTGGCTCGAGTACATGCTGAATATTGCCCCGACACCCACCCTGCAGCAAGCGGGGGTTCAGGATCACTTCTCGCTGGGCGTAGCTCACATGCCGGATGCGGTGGCGGCGCTCGAAAAAAACAAGTGCGAGGGACCGAACTGCGCCAAGACGCAGGTCGGGCGCGACGGCAAGGTGCAGTTGAATCTCTACGATCCGGATCACACCCGGGTGGAGTTTATGGAGTTCACCAACGTCCAGGAGCCCTGCTGCTCGCCCATTACCGGCAAAGCGCCGAGTGAGGAAGAAGACAAGTAGCGGCCGCATCAGACTGCAGATCCCTCGGCTCCGGTCTGGATGACAAAGGAATGGCGGTTGCACTGGACCGGCAACTCATACGTAATTTCGGTGCGACGCGAGTCTTCCGGGCGTCATTACCCTCTCCTTGTCATCCCGACCGAAGCGGAGGGATCTGCAGTTTGTTCCGGTCTCAGCATCTTCACATCCTGTATCCTGTATTTCAGATTCCAGCCCACGATGAGGTGAGACGATGCGGAAGCGATCCCTGGTCCAGCTCACGGCAGGCGCTATCCTCGTGTTCGGCGCGGCCGCCCACAGCCAGACCATCGAAAGCCGGCCAGTCAGAGACCGCGCGGTCATCCACAACCAACTCGTCCTCAAGAAGCTGAACACCGTGCTCGCCCCGGCGATGAAAAAGAACGACATCCAGATGTGGATCGTCTTCACCCGGGAAGACAACGTCGATCCCGTGCTGCCGCTGGTGAGCCCGGATGGGGCCTATGCCGGCTGTCGCAATGCCTACGTCTTCGTGTATCGCGACGATGCGCGCCCCTTGCGGATCGTCCTCGGTTGTCACGGCGGCATGCAAGGCGAAGGATTCTTCGACGAAAACATCCCCGCCCTTGGGGACAACGTTCGCGTCGCACTGCACGACCTCGCGGTGAAATACCATCCGCAGCACATCGGCGTCGACACCTCGACTGAAATCTCGACCGCCGACGGCCTCACCGCGACCATGAAGGACTACCTGGTGAACGCGCTCGGCCCCGAATACAGCACCCATGTGGTGAGCGCGCAGCCTTTGATCGTCGATTTTCTCAACACAAGAATTCCCGAGGAAGAGCCGTACTTCCGCGAAGCCGCACTGCTGACCCGCAGAATCTGGATGGAGGCCTTCACCAGCAACGTCGTGCATCCGGGTGTCACCACGGTGGGCGATGTGCTCTGGTTTGTCCGCCAGCGTTGCACTGATTTCGGTGTCGGTTACTGGTTCCGTCCCGACCTGAATGTACAGCGGCCGGGCCGGCCGTTTGAAGCCGGCGAAGTGCCTCCAGACGAAACCGTTCTCGAGAAAGGCGACGTCATCAGCCTGGACTTCGGCATCAACTATCTTGATTTCGCTACCGACTATCGTGGCAATGCCTACATCCTGAAAGACGGCGAAACCGATGTGCCCGAAGGCCTGAAGAAGGCAATGAAGAACTCCAACGACTTCCAGCAGATCTTTCTCGCCGAGTTCAAACCGGGCCGCACCGGAAATGAAGTGTGGGACTCGACCATGAAGAAAGCGACGGCCGCGGGGTTGGAGCCCGAGATCTACTCCCATTCCATCGGCAACTTTGGTCACTTTGTCGGCGCGGCCATCGGGGTTCCCTGGAAAGGCAAACCGGGACTGCACGAATCGATGGCCCTGCAGATGGGCTCGTACACCTCGATGGAGTTCAACGTCCGCACCCATATTCCGGAATGGAATGGGCAATATCTGGCCTTTCAATCGGAAGACAACGTGAGGATGACGCCGGAAGGCGAGAAATTCTTTATCCCCACCCAGAAAACCTGGATCCTCATCCGGACGCCGTAGACCATGCGCATCCTGCTCAGTGCTCTGCTGCTGTGTTCGTTGGTTGCGCACGCAGAACACCAGTACAGAGAGGTAGCCATCTCTCCCGATGGCACACGGGCGGCGTGGCTGGAAGGACAAGGTTTGCTCTCCCTGGCGAATCTGAACGTTCCGGGCCAGAGCTGGCGTTTGCTGTTGGGTGGAGCAGTCTGCTGTCTTGCCTGGTCGCCGAACAGCACCCACGTTGCCTATCTGGCACATCCTGCCGGCAGCACCCAGCGGCAGCTCTACGTGATCGATATTTCGAGCCGCAAAATCCGCAAGTTGACTTCGCTCAAGGGCTTTCTCTCTGACCCAAAGTGGTCGCCCTCCAACAACGCGATCGCCACGCTGTTTGTGGAGAATGATTTGTCTCCCAGCGGTCCCCTGGGGCCGGTGAATCTTGGCACTGGGGTGATGAGCACCGAGTACCACGAACAGCGGATCGCTCTTGTAGATGTTGCGTCGACTAAGGTCCATCAGGTTTCCCCGGCTGACTTGTTTGTGTATGAGTACGACTGGTCGCCCGACGGGACGTCGCTGGTCGGGACGGGAGCCCAGGGCTCCGGCACCAACAACTGGTGGTCGGCCAGACTCTACACTTTTGGCGCTTCTTCCGCGGAGGTAAAGGAAATTCTCAAACCGGCATTGCAGATCGCCGGACCTCGCTGGTCTCCGGATGGAAAAACCATCTCGTTTATCGGCGGGATCATGAGCGATGCAGACTCCAATGGTGGTGACCTCTTTACAGTCCCGGCGGCCGGAGGCGAGGCGCACAACCTGACCCCCGGTTTGAAAGCTTCCGCCATCGCGACGGCATGGTTAGCTCATTCGCAACAGATATTGTTCTCTGAGAATATCGACGGCCTGGCCGGCGTGGCTACCGTCGATGCCTCGACGGGGAAAATCACACAGCTTTGGAGCGGCGAGGAAATGATCTCGACCGGAGGCTGGGCAATTGCACTGTCCTCAGATCGCGAAGGAAAGGACACTGCCTTGATCCGGTCTTCCTTCGAGCATGCGCCCGAGGTATATGCCGGCGCGATCGGCTCCTGGAAGCAGCTGACGCATGGCAATGAGGATACAAAGCCATCCTGGGGTAGAGTGAAGAGCATTCATTGGACGAGCGATCAGTTCTCTGTGCAGGGGTGGCTTGTTTTTCCTAAGGTGTACGATCCGCAGGCCAAATATCCCATGATTGTGTCGGTGCACGGAGGTCCAGCGGCGGCAAGCACCGCCGGCTGGCCAGGCGGGTTTGATAGCGACGCCGTGATGAGCAGCCTCGGGTACTTTGTGTTCTATCCCAACTACCGTGGCAGCTTCGGACAAGGCGAAGCCTTCACCGCAGCCAATATCAAGGACTATGGCTACGGCGACTTTCGCGATATCTTGAGCGGGGTAACGGAAGTAGGCCGCGGCTATCCGATTGACCCGGCGCGCATCGGCATCTCGGGTTGGAGCTATGGCGGGTACCTCTCGATGTGGGCGGTAACGCAAACGGATCGCTTTCGGGTTGCGGTTGCCGGCGGCGGTATCTCCAACTGGCAGAGCTATTTTGGCCAGTGCATTACGCAACAGTCGATGATTCCTTACTTTATTGCCCCGCCCTACCAGGATGCTGACGTGTACTTGCGCAGTTCCCCGATCACGTTTGTCAAAAACGCCAGGACGCCTCTCCTGATGATTGCCGGAGCCAGCGACGGAGAAGTGCCTGCCTCGCAATCCTTCGAGTTCTGGCGAGGCCTGCAGTGGTATGACGTACCGACCCAGTTCGTCCTGTATCCCGACGAAGGCCATGTGCTGACGAATCCGGAGCATATCCGCGACCTCTCACAACGCAAGATAGCCTGGTTCGCCAGGTACATGCAGCCTGCAGGAAAGTGAAGAGGTCCCGTTATTTGCTAATGGCGGCCGGAAGCCCAACCGGGCGGAGCGGCTCCGCGGTAAATAAAATGCCGCAAGATGCCACGCAAATCAGCAGGCCGGCGAAGACGAAAACGCTGGTGAAGCTCCCGGTGAGACGCGAAGTCAGGCCAATCAGCCACAACGAAATAGCACCGCCGATCGCTCCCACGCTGCCCACTACCCCGGCAACGGCAGCAGGCTTCTGCGGGCTCAGCTCTTCCACTGCAGATAAGTAATTAGCATTCCAGGCAGCCATCCCTAGGGTCGTCGCGAAGAGCAGCCCGACCAGCAGCACGTCTGAGCGCGAAAAAGGGGTCGCGATCACTGCGGACGCCATCACCGCCGCAGCGGCAATCAGCACCACCCGGCGAACCGTCAACACCGGATGGGAGCGGGCGAAACGCACCGAAATAAACCCGCTGATCAGGTACCCACAGTCCAACCCAAGAAAAGGAATTAAAACAACCCCGCCAAACTTAAGGTTGTATGCAAAATGCCGATCCTGCACGAGGAAGGTGGGCAGCCAGTTCATGAGGAAATAAAGGCAGGTATTGCCGCCGAAAGAAGCAATCATCAGGCCCCAAAACCGGGGTATGCGCAGGATCGTCGCCCACGCCGCGCTCCCGGCCGCAGTTCGCGGTTCTCCCGCCGGCGGCGTGAACCATTGTAACCACGCCAGTATCCAAAGGATAGACAATGCGCCCACAACCAGAAAACCAGTCCGCCACCCGTGTCGCAACGTGAGCCATACCATCAGCGGCTGCACCAAAACGAGGCCCAAACTACCTCCAGCCATATAGAAGCAATTAGCCACTGTCTTCTCTTCGGCGGCCATCGACAGGGAGATGAGGCGCGCCGTCGCCGGCCACAAGCCGGCTTCGCCGAATCCGAGCAGGAGCCGGCAGAGAAAGAGTTCTTTGAAATTTCTCGAGAGCGCCACCAGCATCGTGGCGGTCGACCACCAAACAATAATAGATACAAATGCCCATCGTATCGGGACCCGGTCGATGATCTCGCCGATAAAGGCTACCGAAACCGCATAGCTTAGGTAAAAGGCCGAGAACAGTAAGCCCAACTGCTGGTTATCCAGGCTGAACTCTTTCTGAATCACCGGGCTGGTGATGCTCAGCGTCTGCCGGTCCATGTAATTAAGAACCGTGGCAAAAAAGAGGAACGCGAGAATCTTTCCCTCCCGTCCCCATCTCATGCACTCTCTCCACTCCGAGGGCGGCGTTTCCTGGTCTCTCCGGCCTCTCGCAACTTGTGGTCCTCGAAATCGCGAAGCGTCTGTTCCTTCGCCATCGCGATATGTTCTGCGAGCGCGCGGGCCGCAGCTTCGCCGTCTTCACGGGCCAGCGCCCGCATAATTTCGCGGTGGCGATAATTGAACCCGCGATGAGCCGGTGTGCGAGCGCCGAGATTCCGGAAGAAGGCAACGGAATCGTTGATCGTCCCCATGATCTGGCGCAAACGCTCGTTACCGCAATTATCCAGGATGACACGATGCATTTCCTTATCGAAATCAAGCGCAAGACGTGTACTGCCTTTGCGCAAGTCCTCTTCCGCGGCTTCGTGCAGCTCACGCAATTGCTGTAACTCGTCGGCAGGAATTCGGTCCGCGCTCTTGCGTGCCGCCAGCGACTCCAATTCGATGCGCAGATCGAAAATCTCGACGATATCCTTCTCCGTCGGATTGCGCACTCGAGTCCTGCTGCGTGGAACAACCTCCACCAACCCATCGCGGATCAAAGCGCGCAACGCCTCACGGATGGGCGTGCGGCTCACGCCAAGTTGTTCGGCAAGCAGTTCGTCGCGAATCCGCGAGCCCATCGGGATCTCATGATTGAGGATCTTCTCCTTGATCGCCTTATAGACGGTCTCCGTCAGGCTGGAGTACGCGATGGGAGAAATCTCAGTCACGGGCTTTGCACTCACCCGGCCGCCGCGGTATTGAGCAAAGCAGCGGGGACAGCATACGGAGGTTCAAGAAGAGAGACGTCTTTTCCCGTCCGGGAAGATTCATAAATAGCCATATTGATGGCCAGCGAACGCCGTGCCTCCAGCCCGCTAAGAATCGGCTGCCGATCCTCCTGAATCGCATCCACCATGTCCTGCAATTGAATCCGATGGCGCGTCTGTGGATAGGACCAGGGATCGTCGATATCCCCAAGCTGGATATTGGCCGGAATGGGCATAGGGCACGCATAGCCTTTCACATCCCAGAACAGGATCTGATCATACTGCGCATTAGCCACGATCGTCCCATTCTCTCCGTGGAGTTGCAGGTTTGACTTCAGCGCCGGCCGCACCGAGCTCGTACTTACGAGCACGCCCATCGCGCCGTTCTCAAACTGCAGCAGGGCGGTTGCCGTGTCCTCAACTTCAATCGCGTGGACCTTGGTGGCCACCTTACCAACCACTGATTTCACCGGCCCGACGACATGCTGCAAAAGGTCCACGATGTGGATGGACTGCGTCATCAGGCATCCGCCTCCCTCCAGCGCCAGCGTCCCCCGCCACGCGGCGGAGTTATAGTAGGCTGCTGTGCGGCTTGATTTGTCGAAGGCGTCGGCCAGGTAGATCCGGCCCAGGGCGCCGCTGCTGACAACCTGTTTCAAATGCCGCGCCACCGCCCCATAACGCATCTGGAAGATGACCCCGAGCTTGGTCCCGTTCCTCTGGCAGGCGAGCAGGATGTCATCCGCCCGCTCCAGGTTTACATCGAGAGGCTTTTCGATGATCAGCTGTTTGCCTGCGTTCGATGCATAGAGCGCCACCTCGCGGTGAAGTCCGGTAGGCAGCAGAACGAGCACCACGTCGACGTGGGGCGAGTCTACCAGCGCTCGGTAGTCGGTATAGCGCTGTTTGACACCGAAGTCGTTCGCAAATTTCTTCAGCTTCGCCTCGTCGCGTGAGCAGACGGCTACCAGCTCCGCGCCTTCGACGAAAGGAAACTCCCGCGCGTGGATCGCGCCCGCCATCCCGGTTCCCACCATGCCAAAGCCGATCTTTCCGTCTCTCGTCAAAACAGTCTGTCTCCGCTCAACCATATGGCTCGTTTCGTCATGGTGCGAGTACCAGCAGCTTCTGCTGGCGAGGGATGAGCCACTCCGCTCCGCGTTCGCCGATACGTACATTTTCTTCAAAGCGAGCGTAGTAGGTCTTTCCTCCCCACTCCGGAATCGGCGTGCTTACGTGAAATTCGATCGACTCCCACTCTCCTAAGCGCAATGGGTAATCGACACGGTCACCATAAGCGAACGGCCAATCCTGCGCGATGCGTGGGCCGATGTCATGGGCGACGCTTCCCGTGGAGTGGCCATACACGCCGATCTCCGCGCTGGTGCTCGTCGCTGCCCGGCTGCCGGTGTCGGGATATCCAACCGCGTAACCTCTCTGTTTCGTGGCCTCCGCGAGGTGTTCCCAGACCACATGCCCCACAGTCCCCGGAACCAGCATGGAGGCATATACGTCGGAGAACGAGACCGCGGCCTCGAAGGCGTGTTCGATGGAGGCCGGCGGCGCTGTCTCTCCGGGCTTGAGCACGTAGACGGTCCGCTTGATATCCGTTTCGAGGCCAAGGTACCGTAGACCGCCATCGATGTTGATAAGATCGCCGGGCTGCACCGTGATTGTGGGATCGGCAAGCGGAAGCAAGTCTCCCCCGCGCACAATGCGCGGCTCGCTCTCACCGTCCACCAGGTGTTCCTCAATGGCCCGGTCCTTGAGCCACCAGGCGATGTCCATAGCGGTGGTTTTACCGACGTGGATGCCCTGAGCGCTGAGTGCCTCTTTCTCCCAGCGGTCGGTCCACTGCAGGAGTTGCTTGTAGGCGGCGAGCTCCAGCGGACAGCGCGTGGTGCGGAAGTCGCGAACCACCAGTTCTGCCGAGGTTAAGCGCGATGCATAGACGGGACCGAGCGCCTGCAGAAGGTAATCTTTCAACGCAACGGTCAGACCGTCGGCGTCTGGCAGTGTCGCCGAGGTGTTGATGCCGATGTGCTTTGGCTTGCGGGCAAAAACAACTTCCTGCAGCAGCGGAGTCAGGCCGGCTTTGGAGTATCCATAGTATTTCTTGATGTCGTAGCTTTGCGTAATGACGGAATCGTCGCCTTGTTCATGGGAGCCGAGGAAGATCTTCTCCGGTTTGTCTTTCCCCTGGTCAAAGAAAATGAAGGCCCCCCGCACGCCCGCGTATCCGCCGCCCAACTCTTCATGGAGCGGGTCAAGATGGTTCTCGCGATCGAGGACAATCCACATGTCGATGCCGTGAGCGCGCATCGCGGGAAGGAGAGCGGTGTCCAATTTTTCTTGAACCATCGCGACTTTGGCGCGAAATTGTTCCGCACTCCCTGGAACGCCGTAATCAGCGGCCCAACATAAGTGCGAACAAAGCAACGCGCAGCCGGCGAAAAGACGAAGCGTTCCCCAATGCATGCGTATTTTGAATATCAGATACAGTGCTCAAGGATACAACACGGACTATTATGATCGACCACATTACCCTCGCAGTCCCCGATCTCGAGGTGGCCACGAGCCAGCTGAAAATGGCCGGCCTCGAAGTGACGTATGGCGGTGTGCACTCGACCGGGAAAACCCACATGTCGTTATGCGCCTTGGGAGATGGCTCTTACCTGGAAGTAGTTGCTCCCTTGGGCGCCGCGCAGGCGGTTTCACTTTGGCACGGCCACGAGCTGCCTCACCATGGCGGAGCCGCGTGGACAATTGCCGTGGACAATGTCGAGGCAGAGATCGCGCGGGCCCGGCAAGCTGGTGTAGTAGGGCATGGCCCGGTCCAGATCCGGCGAAAGAAGCCTGATGGTCTGGAGGGCAGGTGGGAATTAGGCTATCTCGGCCATGGGCAGCCAGGGGGCACGCTGCCATTTCTCATCCGGGACTTTACCGATCGATCGGTACGCGTCGCGCCAGATCCGCGCTTTGCAGCGGGCTGGGCCTTTGTGGTGCTGGCTGTCTTCGATATCCAAAAAACGGCCGAACTCTTTCGATCGCTATACGGTTGCAGCGCACACGCGACGGGAGACGGTGGAGTGGCCTTGCAGGGTCTTCCGGTGCATCTCACCTCGCCCGCTGCATTCCTCGACCAATTTGGCGAAGCACCCTGCGGTGCGGTATTTCGTCTCCGCGATACCGCGACCAGGGTCGAATGGCTTGACCTGCCCTGGGCGCATTTTCAACTCGGGATCCAGCACTAAAAGGATGAGTGGCCCATGCAAGGCAATTCCAGCTTTGAACAGGCCAGCCAATCGCGGTGGTTCGTTAGTTATTGGCCGGGGAAGAAGCCGGATGGGCCAGGGCTTCGTCGCGCTGCTTTTCGGTTGCCGTGGCGGCCGTAGTATTGCCGGCGAGCCGATACGCAGAGGCCAGTGCACTGTACATCGCGGCATCGGGCGTACCGACATCCACAGCCTGCTTCAAGTAAGTAACGGCTGCCTGCGCCTGCTGTTGCGACAAAGCACAAAGACCGCGCCGGTAAAGGTTCACAGCCGAGTCGGCGTTATTCGTATACGAGGGGCTGCCAAGGTTCCATAAGGTGTGACGGTCACCCCCCAGCAAACGGAAATTGATCGCTTGCGTCGTACTCTCTTTCGTCTCCGAATCGGTCACGCGAATAACCAGGCGATAATTTCCGGGATGCAGATCGGCGGTAGCGATATCCGTGCCCATCAGCAGATTGCCATTGGCATCGAAGCCGCCGCGATCAATGGTCTGTGTCTGCTCCTTCTTCGTGGGCGATCCCAATTGACCGATCAAATAGGAAACCTCCAGCGTCTTGCCCTTGAGAAAGACAGGAGTGTCCGGTTGCTCCCAAAGCTGATAAATCACCCGGACCGGGTCGCCGCCGGTGAGCGCAGCATTGTCCGCCCCAGCCAGCGAAATCTTCACTCCGGAAAAACTAAATGCCTGCGTCTGCTGAAAGTCACGCGACGGCGGAGCCAGCGACGCGAACACCACCTGGCTCATCCCCAGCGAATGGTTGAACGCAGGAACAAGAATTCCTCGAGTCTGGGAAAAACTCTGCTTCGTGACGCGATTGGTAACGTCGACGCGTAACTGGTACTGGCCCGGAGTCGCAGGCAAGCGGCCGGAAATGGCAAGCGCGCGAGAACGCAACTGGTCGACTTGATCCGGGCTGAGAAAGTCGTGCAGGTCCTGAGTGTCGGTATAAATCACTTTTCCATCCGCGGCTAACAGTTGAGATTCAACCGACAAGGAGTAATACACCCGGTGTTCCGCGTCTTTACCAAGAACAAAGTCGCCCGGGTTCAACAGCCGGAGCATGTAATGAATGCTCGCCAGGTTTGCAGAATCGCGGGTGGCCAGAACGGACAGATCGCTGAAGTCTTGGCCGAGCAGAACGCGATGGGTCACACCCTCTAAGAGCGCCCTTCTCTCATCCAACGTTCGTTTGATTTCAGGCAGGTTTCGATAGGTACGGATCTTGTTGAGCAGCACATCCGACTCGAGGGTCGGCGTGCCGTTTACGTTGTCGACCGGCTCGTTGGGAAACAGCGATAGCGTCAGATTAGCGACCTCGTCCCCCAGGGTCCGCTTGATGATCTTGAGCGCGGTCGGCTCGTCATTGATTGCATTCGTGCTCGCGATCAATTTTTCTGGGCGATCCTGATAGGGCGAGTAGATCTTGAAATCTTCTGCACCGCTGCGCTTGAAGAATAGGACGGAAAAATAGGGCGCCAGTGCGTTGGCTGGGTCCTGATAAAACCAGGTCTCGATCGGCACCAGGTCGGTAGTGTCTGCGTAGGAACGCTTCTGCTGCGGGGGGCCGAGCGTGATGTACACCATGCCGCGGTCGGTGCGCCATCCATTTTGCGCCGAAGGTAAGCCGTAGTGGGTATTGGCATAATCGAGGCGCTGGTAGTGCTCCTCGCGGGCCGTGTTGGTGGGGGAATTGGGATCGGGATTGCGGATGGCCCAGAAGGTCTCGATGAAGCGGTCGCGATCCTGGTCTGTGGCCAAACCAAGAAACGTCGTCTTCTCGTTGTCAGTGATCAGGTAGGGGACTTCCTGGTTCAGCCAGTGTTCGTAACGTGGCGGCAGTTGTGAATGTTTAGCGGCCGACGACAATGCGGGAAACAAGAGCCCAATAACCAATGCAACCAGAATCACAGTTGCGGATTTAGAACGCTTTAACAAATTGACCTCATTCGGTATGCAGATTCGGACCCCAACGAATGCCCCAATCCGCCCTGTTTTCGCTCTTCTAGTGTAAATGGACGCCCAACGCAAAAAGAAAAAGGGAGGAGGATGTTTCCATCCTCCTCCCCCTACAGCTTCGAGCGTGGATTAGAACTCGAACCTTACCGATCCACGGCCATAGAAGGCGCGTTGGAAGGAGAGAGGCTTGAGGTAATCATCGTTGGCGATGCCATAGCTGGTAGCAATGTCCTGGTCGACCGCGGTGAGCGACCGGGAATTGGTTACGTTGAAGGTATCGAAGGTGAACTTGAGCTTGTAGCGTTCACCCAGCGATAGCGGATAGTCTGCGTGCAGATCAAGCTGATAGTTTGATGCCGTCTTACCTACGATGCCACGGCCGCCGATGGGTACTTCACCGGGGTCTGTGTAGACAGGGTGGGCACCCAACTCGCTGATCGGTGTGCCGGCGCTGCCGCGCAGGCCGAGTCCGCCGGTGAAGCCCCTCATGAAGTGGGTGGGCACTACGTACGATCCGTAGAGGTTCCCTACCTGACGACGGTCGGTGTTGAGGAAGCCACGGGAGAACTGCGCACCAAGAAGTCCGAGAACCCCGTTGGTGAAGTCGAAGAGTGAGCTGATGCTGGGATCGGACTGACCATTGTCATTGCGGTACAGCCCCTCGTAATTGCCGAACAGCTTGGCATAGCGATAATTCACCCGGACCATGAAGTTATGGCTCAAGCTCTTATTCGCTTCCAACTCGAGCGCCTGGTAGTGACGGCGCGGATTGGAGAAGCCATCGGGTTTACCGTCGGGGGTAGGATCGCCGGCTACCGAGGGATTGAGACCGCACGCTCCGCCAACATCGTTGCCGACGCTGTCGAACTGCTGGCCGTAGTCAAGAACGCAGTTTGCCGGCGCTGTTCCTCCAACCGGGTAAGCTTCTTCCTGCTCGTTGACGAAGAGGTCAGTCGACGCACTCAGGTTACCCACGACGAACTGCTGTGGGATGCCGGACAAAGCACCTTCGGGAGAAACACCCGAGGAGTCTTCAATGATGCGGAGCAAACGGCGATCCATATAGCGAGCGCTGACGTCGAATCCACCGAACTGACGCTCGACACCGCCAACATATTCTTCTTCGTAATTCATCTTGGTTTTCGGAGCGATGAAGATCGAAGAAGCACCGCCGCTGGTGGAGATGCTGGACCCTTGCAATCCGGCCGCAGGGTCACCGCTGATCAGGTGAGCTGCATCCAGAACGGGGATGACGGTCCCATTAGAACTGAGGATAACGTTGTTATTGGCGTCCGCCTCAGGCTTCCAGTTGACGCGGTTGATGTCAAACTCGTTGGAGAGATCGCGCAGCGCGCCGTCCTGGGGGAAGGACTGGGTATAGCGGCCCCAGTTGAAGAAGATTTTTGACTTGCGATCACCGAACGGGTCGTAATTAATGCCGAGGCGAGGCGACCAGTTGTCGTTGAAGACGAAACTCTGGGTGACGGCGTTGAGCTGTTCCTCATCCCAGCGGAGGCCAAGATTGAGGGTAATCCTCTTCGTGACCTGAAAGTTGTCGTTTCCGTAGATGGCCAAATTAACGGCGCTGGTCTCAGCGATGGGGCTGCTAAAGATACCGCGATCCTGCTGCAGAAAGACCTGTGTGCCGTTGAAGAAGGGGCAGTCGGCAGGAGAGCAGCTTGCATCCGCCGGCAGAAGGTTGAAGGAGGCATTGGTCGATGCGCCCACGAGTTGCGGCGTGCCGCCGAAGCCCGAGGTCGCAAGGCCAGCGATGTTCGTCGATGGGAAGTTGAAGTATCCACCGCTATACGCTTTATTCAAAGCGTAGATGGAGTGTCCGAAACCAAATCCGACTGAGAACGTGTGCTGGCCGTGAAAGTTGACGGTCTTTTCGGTGTCAATTCCGAAGCCATAGTCATGCGTCGTCGGATTCTGCGTGAAGCCGAGGCCTTGCGCGACGAAGTTACCGGGCTGTAAGACACCCGAATAATCGATGATCTGGTAGACGTTTTGCAGACCGACTTCGTTGAAATGGCTTCGCTTGGCAGAGCCGCTCATGTCGAGTTGCCAGGTTGGAGAAAGCGAGCTGGAGATATGCAGCGTTTCGCTGCGCGTGCCGTAGCTCCAGCGGCTAAAACCAGTTTCGTTGCTGAGGTTCAGGTTAGGGAAGAAAGGGAAAGTGTCTTCGTTGGCTACGCCAAATCCCGCGTTGGTCTTGGAGGGATCAGAGAAGACTGAGGCGTCGACGCTGGTTCCCTCGTTGAGCTTAAAGGTAACCTTGGCCGCGTAGCTGTTGACGGTTGTCTTATTCGTGAACGGGCCATGGCTATAAAGAGGGGCCACAGACGGTGCCAACCAGTAAACTTCATTGAGCGCGGGGTTGTACGCGCCGAAGAAGAAAAGCCTGTCTTTCAGGTGGACGCCTGGAATGTATCCGCCGACTTCCGCGGAGGCATCGTATTGCGGTTCGGATGCGATGTGCCCGCGGACGTTTACCCGCTGGAAGTAATCATCGGCGTAGCGTTGGCCCGAGCTCATGCCATCGGGAGCGAAGAAGGCCGCGAGCGCGCCGTGATAAGCCGTTCCACCCGACTTGGTGACGATCTGGACAATGCCGCCGTCCATGTTTCCATACTTAGGTTCGAACGCGCCGGTCTTCACCTGGACTTCCTGAATGAAGGTCAGATTGATGCCGGTGCCGAGAGACCCGTAAATCGGGCTGTACACGCCAATGCCGCCGTAGCCACCGTCGGTGATGTTGACGCCGTCAGCAATGTATTGATTTTCGAGGCCAGTCGCGCCGTCCACGGAAGGGTTGGCCGTTCCGGTGCCGCCGCTGTTGGTCACGCCGGGCGCTGTGTAGAACAAGCTGCCTACGTCGCGCGCTACCGGAACCTGACTATAAAAGCTGCTCGTCAGGTTGGAGCTCAGAGCCGTGGTTCCGGTATCGATAGAGGTTGCGGTAGCGTCGACCTGCACGGTTTGCGCGACTGCGCCCGTTTGCAGCACCAGGTTTACGCCCTTAATGCGGTTAATTTCGGCGTCGAGCCCTTTCGCCTGGGTCTTGCTGAAACCCTCGCGCTCTACGCTGATCGTGTACGGTCCGGGTGTCAGGTCGATGGCTTCCCAGTGGCCGGCATTATCTGTGGTCAATTTGCGCGAATCGGAGGCGCCAACCACAGTGACCGTGGCGCCGGGGACGACTGCGCCGCTGCTATCGGTAACCACACCCTGAAGGCCGCCCTTGGTTCCAGACAGCTCCTGTGCGGAAAGGCGGAGTGGCAGGCAAGCCGCGGTCGCGAATGCCAGGAGGACGAGCAGACTACCCATCCTGGAAATAAAGTTCTTAGCTCTTAAACGTGTCACGCAATCTCCTTAGAAATGACTCCACGGACGACCAGGGCCGGGATGAGAAGTTAGGTTAGTTCGGAATGGCCCGAAGTTTTAGAAGGCCGTCACCAGGCCGTCAAGACATCTCGTTGCAATCAAGCAATCCAGGGAACCCTGTGGGGTCGGTCCAGCTAGAATCGGATCTCAGACGAAGTACAACTGTCATGACCTTCGTGTTAGCAATTGGGGTGCCTAAGTAACACGAACGTTGTAGATTTATGGGATTTTTCTTAAAGCGCATTGAATCAGTAAATTAATCTCGGCCCTTCTCGGGACTGAGAGGGCTAAAAATTGACTAATATTTCATAAACCATAGACTTTTTCGGGAAAGTCCACTTTTTCGTACCAGGGAAGCTCCATGAGCGGATGGGATCTGCAAAATAAGGTCGCTGTCGTTACCGGCGCCGCCTCCGGAATCGGTCTCGCGTGCGCCCGGCTTTTGGCCCAACGCGGTGCCTCGGTGGCTCTTTTTGACGTCGATGTCGAGCATGGCCCCAGCCACGCTAGTCAGATCGGCAGGCATGCCATTTTTCTCGAAACCGACGTCTCCTCGGAACAGGGGGTGGCCGCATCCATGGCAGCGGTGGCCGATCGCTTTGGCCGGCTCGATATCCTGGTAAATTGCGCTGCCATCCAGATCATGGGCACTTTGGTCGAGACCTCGAGCGAAAGTTGGGAGCGCCTCCACCAGGTCAATCTGAAAGGCGTCTTTCTCTGTTGCCGGGCGGCTATGCCCTACCTGCAAGCCAGCAAAGCAGGTTCCATCGTCAACATTTCATCGATTTTGGGTCTCGTCGGCGACCCCGACCTGGTGGCGTACGGGGCCATGAAGGGCGGCGTCATTGCCCTCACCAAGTCCCTGTCCCTCGGCTACGGTCCATCCGGGGTTCGCGTGAACTGCATCTGTCCCGGCGACGTAAACACCCCCATGGTCGCGGCATACTTTGACAGCGCTCCCGATCCGGCTGCTTTGCGCGCTGAGGTTTATTCGAAATACGCCCTTCGCCGCATCGCCGAACCGGAAGAAATTGCCGAGGTGGTCGCCTTTCTCGCGTCGAGCGCTGCGTCCTTCATCACAGGGAGCGTCTTTCTGGTGGATGGCGGGCTTACTTCGAAGTGCTACTGAGGCTAATGAAACTATAACAATTACATAAAGTTATCTCAGGAAAAAATCAGTTGTCCCAGCTTCCGGCACCACAAGATTTATTTTGAAAATCATAGAGGCGCCCTCCACGGTCCCGATTTCTGTACGCGGGCACCACATCGCTGCTGCCTTTACTCCGCGCGACTTCGATCCCACTAACATTTGCAACTGAGGAACAATGGTCGCCAACATCGGAGGCATACCCTCCTATAACAGGTGAAACTCTTAGGAAAGAGCAGGATGGGCGCAGCGCTGTTGCGCCGGTGAAGAGATCGCCAACCCGATCAGTCGCGATTGCTGTTGTAGGTTCGCGGCTAGTGGCAACCTACGTGCATGCTGAAGACCAAGTGTAAAATTTGAGAGCTTCATTGGCCCCGTGCAGTTCTGTTCGAGCGAGCTGCGGCACACAAACGTGACAGGAGAATATTTGAAATGCTGACGCCAATCAGGTGGACCGTGGCAATTGCAGTCCTGACACTCGGAGCGCAATCCATCGCGCAGACGAGCAAAGGCACTTTGGTGGGCGAGATTCGCGATAAGAGCGGTGCCGTTGTCCCCAAGGCATCGATCACCGTCGTCAGTCAGCAAACCGATGAGACGCGCGTCTCAACTTCTGACTCCGCAGGTTCCTACCGCATAGAGGCGATCAACCCTGGAACCTATAGCATTCATGTCGAAGCGCCCGGCTTTGGGACATTTGAAGTAAAAGGCGTGATCGTGCAAGCCTCCGTCATCACAACCTACGATCCGGTGGTTTCCGTCGGGACCGTCAGCCAGACCGTGAACGTGGTGGCCAACACCAACGCGGTCAATACCGACAACGGCCATCTATCAGCGTCGCTCGGCTCGACAGAACTCGCGCAGTTGCCAATATTTACGCTCAATCCAGTCGAGTTGACAGCCACTCTGCCCGGCGCGCAATACATCAACGATTCCGCGACCAACGCCGGTGGTACCTATGGGCAGTATGTGCACGTTGAATTCAACGGAGCCCGCCCTCGCGCCAACAACTTTATGCTGGACGGCCAGGATATCAATGACGTGGGTTTGGGCGGCCAGGCCTTCGATCCCCAAATTCCAGACATGTTCCAGTCCGTCGTCGCACTCACAAACTCATCGTCCGCCGAATACGGGCGTGCCGGCGGCGCCGTTGTCAATTTGATTTCCAAAGCCGGGTCGAATCAATTTCACGGAACAGCCTTCGAACTCTATTCCGGTTCGGGCTTGAATGCCGTTGACGGCGTCACCCGTGTTGGATCAACCAGCAGAGCGAACAAGGCGCGCTACGACCAGCATCAATATGGGTTCACGGCGGGCGGCCCGCTCTTGAAAAACAAACTCTTTGCCTTCGGCGGAACGCAATTTAGCCGGTACTACGGCAACCAGACATCAGGGCAAATAGAACTACCCGATGCCAATGGCTATGCGACCCTTACCGCGATCGGTGGTCCCCAGGTAGCATTGCTGCAGACCCTATTGAGTGAAGGCTCCTACCTCACCCAATATCAATACAAGGCGTCGCTCGGCGTTGTCGAAGACATCAACGTCGGTCAGCCAACCATCGGCAATGGCGCGGCCTGCCCTGCTGCAGGTTGCGACATCACCACCGGGTACTACCAGCGGCCTCCGGTCCCTCTTTCAAACCCTGACACGCAGTGGTTGTATCGTATCGATTTCATTCCCCATGAGAACGACACTCTCACCTTCCGCTACCTCCACGACCGCAACAACGCCAGCCCCGATCTCGGCCTCAATACTTCCGGCTTGCCGGGTTTTGACGGCGAGGTAGGCGGCCCGACGGAACTTGCCTCTGGAAACTGGACCCACGTTTTTTCACCGAAGCTACTCAATGAGCTTAGGGCCTCAGAAACGCGTATCGATTTCCTGTTCCAGGCCGTGCCGTCCGCGGTGGCCAATCCGGCGTCCAAAATTTACAACCTGAATTTTTCTGACGATGGGATACCGGAGTTAGGCCTTTCGCAAAACATACCGCAAGGCACAAAGGAAGATGGGTACCAGTTCCAGGACACGATCGGGTGGGTCATTGGACGTCATTCGTTTCGTATCGGTGCGGACGTCGGTCGAATCCTGGAAACAGACATCGTCGCACAAACGGCGATCGGAGAGCTTAACTTTACCGGCGGCGGCGGTCCCTCAGGACTTGGGAACTTTCTCAACAATAATCTGGGGGCCTCCGGATTTGCCACCAAGACCTTCGGTCCTACAAGGTTTGATCCGCACAATTGGCGAACTGCGTTGTTTGCCCAAGACGATGTGAAGATCAATCCAGAACTGACCATCAACCTGGGGCTCCGATGGGACTACCTGACTGACCCGGGAAACGTATTGCCGTTCCCGGCAATCGACGTGCAGAACCTGTCTGCACCTATCGACACGGTGTACAAGATTCACACCGGCAACAGGAACTTTGGACCACGCGTCGGCTTCGCTTATTCTCCCAGCGCTAACGGATGGCTTGGCAATGCAACCACGGTCTTTCACGGAGGCTTTGGTATTTTCTATGACACCAGCTTCAGCAACATTGCCACCAACACCGCGCAGGCTTCGCCCAACGCCCCCACCGGCACCTTGATCTCGACGGAAGGGGCAGGATTGGGAAATGCAACTGGGCTAATTGCCACCATCACTCCTGACCTCACTCCCTTCGATTCCGTCTTCAGCGTTGACAAGAATCTGGTCAACCCCCGAACGTATCAATGGAACCTGGGCTTGGAGCGCTCGCTTCCTGCGCAGCTAAAACTTTCCATCAACTATGTTGGCACTCGTGGACGGCAGCTCTATGCCAACCAGCACTACAACTATTTTGATGCGGATACGGGTGATCGCATCATCCCCAGCCGCGGCGCTATCGACGGCCGCGCCAACTCGGCCGCGTCCCAATATGACAGCGTTCAGCTCGACGTGACGAGGCAGTTCACCAAAGGCCTATTCGTTCGTGGAGCGTATACCTACGGCCGAAGCTTCGATGACGGCTCTGAAGTATTTGGTCTGTTCAGTTCCCCTACCTCCTACGCGGCAAATCTAGCTCCCGGCGGACGCGCTCAGGATTGGGGTCCATCTTCCTTTGACTACCGGCAGTACCTCTCGATCTCCTACGTGTGGTCTCCTGCTGGCTTTCACTCGCAAAATCAGGTCGCCGATTTCCTGCTCGGCGGAGCCACCCGCAACTTCACGATCTCAGGTGTGACCCAGTTGCAGTCCGGTCCGCCGTCCTCGTTCAACATCGGTGGTATCGACACCAATGGCGATGGGAGCGCTTTCAACGATAGGCCCTTACTCGGCAATCGCGCCAAACCGCTCGACACTGCCGGCATCGACGGAGCCTATTTCGGCTTAACGCCGGGCTCCTACTATGACGTAGCGTCCGCGAACTCGCCCGCCGGGACCCTCGTTCCAGTCACCCCGGATCAGGTACGCTGGCTCATTCCCTTTGGTGACGCTTCGATTACTCCGCTTGAAATTGGACGGAACAGCTATACCAACCCCGGTTCCACCGTTTGGAACGTTGCCGCCGAAAAGGACATTCCGGCCCCCTGGACACGCCTTGAGGGAGCACGCTTCGAAATTCGTGCCGAAGCGCAAGATGTTGGCAATCACAACGACGTAGGTCCCCTGGATACAAACGTGCTCCACATCGGCAGTGGAAACACTTACCTCAATCCAGGCAACACCCGCATCAACACTTCGAGGAACGTGCGCTTCTGGGCCAAGTTCAGCTTCTAGAGGCGTTGGAATACCTTGTCCATGGCTGCTACAGTTCGTTCCGCGTCGGCCTCGCTGTGTACGGTGGACACATACATGCGTCCATCCGGTACCAGGCAGAGGCCTTCGCGCAGGCACTCCAGCAGGCATCGCTGCAACAACGTCGCATCGTCCTGAAGGGTGTCGCGATAAGTACGCAATGCCGCCAACCGTGTGAAGTGCAGGGCAAACGCGGCTCCAAAGCCGGTGACCAGGAGCGGAACGCCATGCTTGTGGGCAGCCGCGCGAATGCCCTGCATGATCTGCGCTCCGACCTGGTTCGCGCTCACTAAGGGGCGGCCTCCGTACCGGGATAACTCGGTGAGCGTCGCCAGCGCGCCTGCTAGCGAGAGCGGGTTGCCATTGAATGTTCCGCCGAACGAGACACCCCGGGTAAACATCATCTCCAGGATTTCGCGCCGTCCCACAATTGCGCTCAGTGGCAGTCCGCCGCCGATCGCCTTGCCCAGAGTGGCCAGGTCAGGCGTCACACCGTAGTATTTTTGCGCACCTCCGATGTCCCTGCGAAAACCGGTGATGACCTCGTCGAAGATCAGCAACGCGCCGTGCTTTCTGGCCAGTTCGGCGACACGTTGCAGGTAGTGGCCCTCCGGTTCAATACAGCCGCTGTTACATAGCACAGGTTCGGTAATGATGGCTGCGACGTCTGCGCCCCGCTCCTCGAGAAGCGCCGTCAGTTTGTCCGCATCGTTCCAGGCCACGATAAGGACGTTGTCAACCGCGTTCGCGACCTGGCCTGCAGAACCCGGGACACCCTCCGTGGGTGCCGCACCCGCCAACTGTTCTGCGTTTGGCTTGTAGCTTAAGAGAACCGAATCCATCCAGCCGTGATAATGCCCTTCGAATTTGACGATCAATTTACGGCCGGTGAAGGCACGGGCAAGGCGAAGCACGATCTGCACTGCCTCGCTGCCGCTGGAGGTGAACGCGACCCGTTCCGCGCAGGGAACCAGCGCCTGGATCATCTCCGCAACCTGGTACTCCAGCTCATGCTGGGCGCCATAGATGTGCGGCCGGTCGGCCTGTTCCCGCACCGCTGCTACCAGACTGGGATGGCGATGGCCCAGAATCAAGGGTCCCCAGGCGAGGGTGTAGTCGATGTACCGGTTGCCGTCGACGTCGGTCATCGTGCTCCCGGAGGCGTCCGCCAGGAAGAGTGGAACCGGGGCCTTGGCCCGAAATGGGCTGCTGACGCCGCCGGCGAGAGATTGGCGTGAGCGCTCCAGCAAAGAACGCGACTGGCTCCATTGAACATCGGCTTGCTGGGCTTGGGCTTGCAGGAATTCGGCCATAACACCGACAATTCTACGCATGAATCGACGGGACTTTCTGATCCAAACCATGGGAATGCTGGCAGCGGCACCCCTGTCAGCCCAACACTCCGGAAAAACCAGGGTGATTCACATCATCGGCTACTCCCACATCGACGCCGCCTGGCTGTGGCCCTGGCGCGACGGGGCCGATACCGTCTTGACGACCTTTCGTAGCGCCCTGAACCGCATCAGCGAAACCCCTGGCTTTTGTTATAGCCACTCCTCGTCCGCGCACTACCGTTGGGTGGAACGCACCGATTCCGCGATGTTGGAAGAGATCAAGCAGAGGATCCGCGAAGGCCGGTGGGAGGTGGTCGGCGGCTGGCCGGTTGAGCCGGATTGCAATATTCCGGCGACCGAGAGCTTCGTTCGCCATTCCCTCTACGGCAAGGCGTACTGTCGCAAGGTTCTGGGTGCCGACGTGAAGATCGGCTTCAATCCCGATTCCTTTGGGCACGCCGCGGGGCTACCGGCCATCTTGAAACAGGCGGGCTACGGCTACTACGTCTTCATGCGCCCCCAGGAACACGAGATGGACCTGCCGCTGTTGTTCTGGTGGGAGGGGCCGGATGGTTCCCGCGTGCTTACTCTTCGCATCTGGCATAGCTACGATGCCAGTCCCAAACAGATTCAGCCGGCCGCGACAGGAGCATTCGCGCCCGGTCTTGAACATGCGGCTTTCTTCCTCGGGGTCGGCGATCACGGGGGTGCCGTCACCCGGGAACAGATTCAGCAGATCCTTGCCTTGCAGCAAGATGCGTCGTTGCCCGAGCTACGCTTCAGCACGGTCCGCGATTTCTTCGCGGCGGTCGAGGCGTCACCGAATTTTTCTCAGATACCGGTAGTGCGCACGGAGCTGCAGCACCATTCACGCGGTTGCTACTCCGCATACGGAGAAGGCAAGTTTCTCAATCGCCGCGCCGAGCGATGGCTGGGCGAGGCCGAGGCGATCTCGGTCATAGCGAGTGTGAGCGCCGGCCAAGCGTATCCTGCGCAGGAATTTGCCGAGTCCTGGTGGAAGGTGCTGTTCTGCCAATTCCACGACATGATGGCTGGAACCTCGCTGTATTCCGACTACCAGGATGTTCGCGACAGTGTCGGTTACGCTTGCGAAGTGGCGCAGACAGCAAAAGTGGAAGCGCTCGAGAGGATGGCAAAGCGGGTGGATGTCAGCACGGTGGAGGAGGGCGCAGTTTTTCTTTTTAATCCGCTACCCTGGAAGCGAAAAGCGTTGGTTGAGTATTACACCGAACAGAATCCATCCCGAACAGCGCCCATTACATGTCTTGCTTCGAAAGATGGCAAAAGAATTCCGGTGCAGTGGAGACCCTCCGCCAGCATGACGAATTTCTTCCCTCGCCTGTCTGCCTGGGTGGAACTGCCGCCTTGCGGCTACAAGGTGTTCGAGCTGGCGCATGGCGATGCGCCCGCTCCTGATGCCTATCGCGACCTCATCAAGGTCAACGAATCCGGCTTCGGTATCTCATCCCTCAAGGCGGAAGACGGCACCGAACTTCTGGCCGCGCCCATCGGGCTGGTCGCCATTGCGGATACCAGCGACACCTGGGCTCACGGCATTGACCGGTTTCGCCAGGAGATGGGGCGCCCCACGTTTGTCTCTTCTACGGTGATGGAGAACGGACCCGTGACCCGGGTAACCCGCCATCGTGCCACGTGGCAAAACTCAGAAATCGTTCTCGACATTGCCGAGTTTGCCGGGCTCGATTTTGTCGAGCTGCGCTTTGTCATTGATTGGCGCGAACAGGAGCAGATGCTCAAGTTGGAGATTCCCACGGCATTCGCACAGCCGCGAATTTTTGCTAAAGTACCCGGGCAGGTGCTGGAACGTCACACCAATGGTGACGAAGAACCCTATCAGGATTGGGGAGCGGTGCAGGGAAAGATTGCCGGCAGTGAGTACACGGTCGCGTTGATCAACCGGCAGACCTATAGCTACGACTGCCTGAATGGATTATTCCGCACCGTGTTGATCCGCGCAGCGCCGTTTGCGCGGCACAATCCAAACCAGGTGCCGCACAACGACAACAATGCCTGGCAGGATCAAGGGCGGCAGGAGCGCACCTTCTGGCTACTGGCGGGTCGAGGCAGCGTCGCGGATCTTGCGCTCGATCGCTGTGCTGAGGAGCTGCAAACGCCGGCAGAATTCGTGATGGACTCCGCGCATCACGGTACCGAAGCATGGGAGCAATCTTTCCTCGAGATCATGCCGGCAAGTGTTTGGGTATTGGCGGTCAAGCAAGCTGAGCAGGGAAAAGGTACTGTGATTCGGTTGCAGGAGCGGTCGGGGAAAGCAACCAGAGCAACGCTCAAGAGCGCTGCTCTGGGTTTGGATCAATCGGTTGACCTTGCACCGTGGGAGATAAAAACGGTACTGGTGGATCAGCAGAAGCTAACCACCATATCTCTCCTTGAAACCTAAGGAGACGACCGGGGCGGAGGCATCTGTGGTTCCCCTCCAACTTACCGGGTGCGAACCGCGGTTCCGCTTTGCCCCCGCGGGCCCGTAGTCGTTGCGGTTACGGTGCCCGTTCCCCGGCCGGTGACACTCCGGCTGGCTGTCCCACCATATCGTCCGGTCAGCGTAGTTTGCGAATTGCCTCCGCCGCGAACCGTCGAGCGCGAAGCCGTTTGACCGTTAGGACCGGTGAGTGTCGATTGAACGTTTCCACCACCTCGAACAGTGGAATGCGTCGCAGTTTTTCCATTGGGGCCAGTGGTCGTAGAGGTCGTGCTCACTTGCGCCGAAGCGGCCAGCGTGCACAACGCGATAAATGAAACTGTAATTGCGCGCTTAATAGAATGCATCGTTTCCTCCGTTGAGTTCGGCCTTCGATCAGCACCGACTGCTCTTCTTGAACCACAAGCTAGCGCAATGTTGTGCGTTCATATGTAAGGAAGTGTCTGGTCGCAAGCCCTCTACATCCTTGGTTGTAGGGATTACACTTCCTTACATCATGCCCATCGACCGCATGGTATCTCCATAACAGTGATTGCACTTCTGGGAGATATCCATGAACGTTCGATTCGTTTCCGCAGCGGTTACCGCGTGTGTACTCACTGGGCTCGTTCTTTCCGGGTGCAGTGCCGGTAATCAGTCTTCCCCATCCTCCTCCACCAGCACTTCGGCTTCATCGTCGGGCACGGTCAACCTGGTCGTTCAGGACACGCCACCCACCGGTATCACCGTACTTTCCTTTCAGGTGCAGATTGCCAGCGCCACGCTACAGCCGGGCTCGGTCTCGCTGCTGCCCCGCCCCGTCACGGTTGATCTGGAGCAGTTAGTCACCGACACCAGCTTCCTCGCCTCGCAGGTGGTGGACTCCGGCACCTACACCAGCCTGACCATGACCTATGCCAATCCCCAGGTCACCCTCATGAACAGTTCCAGCGCGCCGCTGGTTACGCCCGCGGGTACGTGCGCCGTCGGCGCGGTATGCACCTTTACCCCCCGGATCAACAACGCGTCCGTCACCATCAGTTCCGGAATCTTTCCTCTCACCGTTACCGCCAATAGCAGCACCGGTCTCAATCTCGACTTATCCATCAGCGACCTTCTGCAGTCAGATCTCTCGCTCACCTTCGCCAATGGCCAATCGGTCAATCTCTCTGTGCTCTCCGCCCTCGCCTCGCTCACCGATCAACAGAGCCAGATTGACGCCGTCCTGGCTACCGTACAGTCGGTCAGCGGGCAGCAGGTGACGATCCAGACTGCCTTAGGCAATACGCTCACCATCGGCCTCAACGCGAGTACAACCTATGGCTACCCCACCGCAGTATGCAGCGCGGCGAGCGCATCGTGCCTCACCACAGGGCAACTCGTCGACCTGAACCTAAGCCTCCTGGGAGATGGCTCCCTGGTCGCGCAGAGTGTCACGTTTGCAGATGCCTCGGGCGGCGCTGCGGCGCGCGGTACGGTTCTGGCAACACCAGCGTCCGGTGCGGATGGCTTCCAGATCCTGCTCCACTCCGTCATTCCCGGCAGCACAGGGGCGACCATCGGCAGCGTGGTGACCATCGATCCAGCCAGCAGTGCGCTGTTTGCCGTCCCCTTCGCCAGCTATCCTGCAGTATCGGGTGGCAGCTTCGCCGGTACCAGCGATCTGATTGCCGGGCAAGAGGTGTTGCTGCAACTGGCTTCCGGCAGCGGTGCGAGCACCTACGCCTCATCGCGCGTCTATCTCGAACCTTCGCAAACCGTGGGTAGCGTGCAATCCGTCGGCACGACTTCCTTCGCGCTGAATGGCCTTACCGGTTTGTGGACCGCCACCCGTCCGATCGTCAACCAAATTGACTGCCAGGTCGGCGCACAGACCGACTATGAGAACCTAAGCTCGTCGAGCCTCGGTGGGTTGACGGCGGGAAAACTGGTCGGTGTGAAGGGCCTGCTCTTCAACACAGCAGGGAATCCGACCTTAAGCACAGTCATTGTGCGAGGGCGATCGTAAGGAGAGCATGGCGAATACCAGACTGCTGCTGATCGATGACGACAAGGCGTATTGTGAATCGCTGTCCCGGCTTTTGGCGATGGAGGGCTTCACCGTCGAGGTGGCCCACACCGCCGAGGCCGGCTTCGCCTCCACCATCGCTCAGCAGCATGAACTTGTATTGCTCGATGTAATGCTGCAGCCCGGAGACGGCAGGAAAGTGTTACGGCGAATTCGGTCCGTAAGCCAGGTTCCCGTCATCATGCTGACCGCCCGCGGCGACGAAGCAGACAGAATCAACGGCCTCGAGGGTGGAGCCGATGATTATCTGCCCAAGCCGTTTCATCCCCGGGAACTGATCGCGCGCATTCGCTCCGTGCTGCGCCGCCGCTCGGCCCCGATGCCCGCCAAGATGCTGGAGATAGGCGACCTTGAGATTCATCCCGGCAGCCGTACCGTGCTCCAACTCAATCCGGATGGAGAAAAGCAGCCGGTCGAGTTGACCGGTGCGGAATTCGATTTGCTGCTGGTGCTGGCGCGGGCCGCGGGTGAAGTCCTCTCGCGCGACGACCTGGCTCAGGCAGCCTTGGGACGGAGCGTAGCCGCCTTTGATCGCAGCATCGACAACCACATCAGCAGCCTGCGCAAGAAGCTGGGCAACAAGATCGATGGTGTGGAGCGCATCCGCAGCGTACGCGGCAATGGCTATGTCTATGTCAACCAGAGCCGGAGCGTCGAAGAATGATTCGTAGTCTGTACGCGCGCATCCTGGTTTGGTTCTGGGTCAGCAATCTGGCTGTCACGGCGGCGATTCTGGGCATCACTCTGCTGAGCGGAGCGCAGCCCATCGGTCAACGGTGGCTGGCGACTTCGCTCGACCTCTACGCGCGGACAGCCACGGATGCGTATGTGAACGGTGGCAAGCCCGCGCTCGACGCTTACCTTGACCACATCGCGTCCTCGGTCTCGTTGCGCGCGGCGTTGATTGGGCCAAATGGGCAGACGCTGTCCACCCACCCGCCGCCCGCCGGCATGGCCGATCTCGTGCAGGAGGCTCGGGGCACAGGTCAGTCGCGATCGCATTTTCGCTTGAATTGGGCCGGCGCCTCGATGGTGCCCACTCCGCAGGGCGTTTACATCTTTGTTGCCCGCGTCGACGTGGTAAGCAGGTTCAGCGGCCAAATCGGCGGCGGCCGTCTGGTAGCCAAAACCGTAGCTGCCTTGCTTGCAGGATGCTTGCTTTGCTGGCTGCTGGCGCGCAGCATCACCGCACCATTGCGAACCTTGCAGAGCGCAGTTCGTTCACTCGGCGCGGGAGATCTTTCCGTCCGCGTGTCGCCGAAAATTCCGCCGCGTAATGATGAGCTGGCGGACCTTGCCCACGAGTTCGATCGCATGGCCGCGGAGATTGAAAGTCTGCGCAACGAGCAACATCGTTTGCTGGCGGATATTTCTCATGAGCTGCGGTCGCCCTTGACCCGCCTCTCCATTTCCACGGAGTTGGCCAGCCGCGGCGATCTTGAGTCGCTGGGCCGCATGCGCAAAGACATTACGGCGCTCGACCGCCTGATCGAGCAGGTTCTCACACTGACCCGCCTGGAGATGCAACAACAGACGCGAAGCCAATCGAGCGTTGCGCTGGAAAAGCTGCTCACCGGGCTGGTGGATGATGCCGACTTCGAGGCTCGCGAGCAAAGTAAGAGCGTTACGCTGGAGGCGCATCAAGGATGTTTGGTGCGGGGGGAACCTGGTCTACTGCGCAGTTGTTTGGAGAACGTGATCCGCAACGCGATCCGTTATACGCCGGTAGCGACAGTGGTGCGCGTAGTACTGGAGAAGAGGCAAAACGGAAACAAACCGCTCGCCGTGGTCACCGTAAGCGACGCGGGTCGAGGCGTGCCAGAGGATCAGCTGGAGCACATCTTCGAGCCCTTCTACCGTGTTCAGGTCGAGGGAGACGACAGTCCCGGCAACGAAGGTTCGGGTCTGGGTCTATCCATCTCCGAGCGCATCGTCACCCTGTATGGCGGAGCGATCCGCGCCCACAATGCCCAGGAGGGCGGTTTGGTAGTCGTCATCGAACTCCCGCTCGCCACCTGAAGCGCTGCCTCAGCGGCTAAGGCCAGACCTGTCTGCAAGCAGTTACGGACGGGCTGAAAGGCCCGTCCCTTTAACGCTGGCATGTTTCTGAAGGGTACGGGCTTCGGCCCGTACATAAACGTTTAAGAACGGACGGACGCGGCTTTAGCCGCTGAGGGCAACGACGATTCAGGACGACGCTGCTTTCACCGCTGCCAACGATCGCGAATCAGCGCGAGCCCACCAATTTGTATTTGAAGGGTACGGGCTTCAGCCCGTACCTAAACGTCTAAGAACTACGCGGCGGCTGAGGGCAGCGGCGGCTCAGGACGTCATGAATCATCGCGGCCACCGATCATGAATCAGAGCGAGCCCTTCTTCGCGAGTGTGCACCCTGCCTTCCAGCTGTGCATCCTCGGCTGCGGCTAGCATCTCACTGAACAGCGGCCCGGGCCTGTATCCGGCTTTGATCAGGTCTTTACCTGTCACCAGGAGCAGCGGCCTCACCTGCTCCTCCGGCAATGCTTCAAATCGCTCGCGCGCAAAGTCATACAACGCCAATGACCCATGGCTCGACAGGCAGTCCAGCTTATGCAGCGCCAGGTGCTGGTCAAAATGCTCGAGACGAAAGAAACGCTTCAGGGTCGACTCCTTCATCTTGGGAGCATCCGCAAACCGCATATGGTTTGCGATCAGTGACAGTATCTGTTCCGTCTCGTGATTGGGAAACCGGAGTCGCCGGCAAATCTCCTCCGCAATGCGCACGCCGGCCTCCACGTGACCATCAAACCGGATGCGATCCGGCGCCACGCGGAACGTCGGCGGTTTACCCACATCGTGCAGCAGGGCTCCCCAGGCCAGCGCCATGGGGCAACCCGCCTGGAGCCCATCGAGCAACAGCAGCGTATGCACCCACACATCGCCCTCGGGGTGATACTGCGGGGGCTGCGCGACGCCCTTCATCCTGGCCACCTCCGGTAACACCTGCACCAGCAGGCCCGTCGAATCCAGCAGCTCAAAGGCGCGCCCCGCATGGCCTTCGGTGAGCATGCGCGTCAACTCATCCCGCACTCGCTCGCGGCTTACCTGGTGCACCTCCGGAGCCAACCGCTGCATAGCCCTCGCGGTCTCCGGGTCGAGGGCAAATCCGAAGCGCGCCGCAAAGCGCACTCCGCGCAGCATGCGCAATTTATCTTCGGTGAACCTCTCCGGCGGATCGCCGATCGCCCGCACCACCCCAGCATGCAAATCGTCCAGGCCGCCCACCATGTCCAGCACCCGATCGCCATCCGGATCGAGCATCATGCCATTGATGGTGAAGTCGCGGCGTTTCACGTCCTCTTCCGGGCTGTCGGAGAAGCGCACGGCATCCGGATGCCTGCCGTCGGAATAGACGCCATCGCTGCGAAAGGTGGCAACCTCGGTGACCACATCGCCGCTACACACCAGGATCACCCCGAAGTGCGCCCCGACTGCCAGGGTCTTCTCGAACATGGCGAGCACCTGCTCCGGCCGGGCGCTGGTGGCCACATCAAAGTCTTCTGGCTGGCGGCCGAGCAGCACATCGCGCACGCACCCTCCCACGAAGTAGGCCAGGCTTCCTGCCGCCCGCAGTCTGGCGACGATCTCCGCTGCTGCTGTTCGTGGTTCCATCTCTACTACTATAGAAACGTGAGTCAACCCGAAGGTTTGGTGCTCGCGATTGAAAGCTCCTGCGACGAAACGGCGGCCGCCGTCGTGGAGCGCGGGCGCCGCGTATTGGCAAGCATTGTGGCCTCCCAAATCGCCGTCCACGCCCCCTATGGTGGAGTCGTTCCCGAGCTTGCCTCGCGTGAGCATCTGCGCAACATCGTGCCCGTCGTCCGCGCCGCAATGGAAAAGGCCGGTGTTCAGTTCGCCGACCTCGACGCCATCGCAGTCACGGAGGGCCCTGGGCTCGCCGGTGCGCTCCTGGTGGGTGTGGCGTACGCCAAGTCGTTGGCCTTTGCCCTGGGAAAGCCGCTCATCGCCGTCAACCACCTGGAAGGCCATATCCACGCCGTCTTGCTGGCGCAGCAGGAGCAGCATGCCTTCGCCCGGTCTCTTGCGCTGGTGGTTTCGGGCGGCCACACCCACCTCTATCTCACCCGCCAGGAGGGTGGACACTTCACCTACCGCAATGTGGGTGCGACCCTCGACGATGCCGCCGGCGAAGCCTTTGACAAGGTAGCCAAGCTGCTCGGGTTGGGCTACCCCGGCGGACCCTGGATCGACGCCCTCGCCCCTCACGGCGATCCCACCGCCGTCGCTTTCACCTTTGCTCAGGTGAAGCACAAGGCGCATCGCCCCGGCGGACCCACAGACCGGTTTCCTTTCTCTTTCAGCGGCATCAAGACCGCGGTGCTTCGCTACGTGCAGATCCACGAGCTCTATCCCTCGATCGAACGGCGGCGGCAGGCCTTGGCTGCGATTCCGGGTGCCGGACCCGCGGACGCGCTGCCATTGTGCGACGCCAAGACCCTGGGCTTGATCGCCTCGTTCCAGCGGGCCGTGGTCGAAGATCTCAAGCGCAAAACTTTTCAGGCGGCCGAAACACTGGGTGCGGAAGCGATCCTGGTTTCCGGCGGAGTCGCCGCCAATCGCGAACTGCGCGAACGCTTCACGACGGAAGCCGCAAGGGTCGGGCTGCCCATCGCCTTCCCGACGGTCGCTCTCTCTACCGACAACGCAGCGATGATTGCCGCTGCGGCATGGCCCATGTTGCAGGCCGGTAGCTTTGCCCCGCTCGATCTAACTGCGGATCCCTCGCTGGCATTAGGCGGAAGCCGATGATCCTGAAAATTCGATCGGCTGGAGAGCCTGTGTTGCGCGGACGTGCTCGGCCTCTAACCCTCGAAGAGATCGCGCTCCCGACCACCCGCGAGCTCATCGCCGCCATGCGCGAAACCATGAACGACGCGCCCGGCGTAGGCTTGGCGGCGCCGCAAGTGGGTTTGCCCCTGCAACTGGCGGTGATTGAAGATCGCGAAGAGAATATGAAGGACCTCACCCGCGAAACTCTGGCAGAGCGCGAGCGCAAACCCGTGCCGTTCCACGTCATCATCAACCCGGTGTTGACCCTGGAATCTGACCCGGAACTGGAGTTCTTCGAAGGCTGCCTAAGTCTTCCCGGTCTGGTAGCCCTGGTTCCCCGCGCCCGCAAAGTAAAGGTGGAGTGCCTCGATGAGCATGCCCGGCCGAAAGTGATTCGCGCCTCGGGCTGGTATGCCCGCATCCTGCAGCACGAGATCGACCACCTTTATGGTGGTCTCTACATAGACCGCATGCGCAGCAGAAGCCTGACTACCCTGGAAAACTTCGGCCGCCACTGGAAAGGCAAATCCATCGCCGACGTCACGCGCCTGCTTTCTCCTCCCAAGGGGGCTTAAAAAGCATAATGAGCATAAAAAGCACAAATCACCGCGCGGTTGGTGATGGCTAGACGTTCCCTCGTTCAGACGGTAGGATCATTCTTGTAAAGACCCCTGCCGGATGATCATCCGACTCTTCAATACACTCTCCAATACTGTCGAAGAACTTCAGCCCATCGATGGCGAGACGCTGCGCATTTACGTGTGCGGACCCACCGTCTACGACTACGGCCACATCGGCAACTTCCGTACCTTCCTGCAGCTCGACGTGCTGCGCCGCTTCCTCAAGCAGGAGGGCCGCAAGTTGCGCCAGGTCATGAACATCACGGATGTGGACGATAAGATCATTCGCAACGCCGCAGCCGCAAACCTCCCCATCGCGGAATACACCCAGAAATATGAGAAGGCCTTCTTCCAGGACCTGGAAGCCCTCGGTTGCGAACGCCCCGAGGTGGTCGCTCGGGCCACGGAAAACATCCCGCAGATGGTGGAGCTGATTGAGCGGCTGGCCGCCAAGGATCTCGCCTACCAGGCTCCCGACGGCTCCTGGTATTTCCGCATCGCCGGTTTCCCGGAATACGGCAAGCTGGCGAAAAAGGACTTCTCCAGCATCAGCGATGGCGCCCGCGTAGATCTCGACGAATACGACAAGGATTCCGCCCGCGACTTCGCCCTGTGGAAGGCGGCCAAGCCCGGAGAACACCATTGGGACACCCCCCTGGGCACCGGCCGTCCCGGCTGGCATATCGAGTGCTCCGCCATGGCGCTCAGGTATCTGGGGGAGAGCTTCGATCTCCACGCCGGAGGGGAGGACCTTATGTTCCCCCACCACGAGAATGAGATCGCGCAGTCGGAGTCGGCCACCGGCAAGACTCTCGCCTACCACTGGATGCACGTACGATTCCTGCTGGTGGACGGACGCAAGATGTCCAAGTCCGAAGGCAACTTCTTCACCTTGCGGGATTTGTTGCTAAAAGGATTCAAAGCCTCAGCGATTCGCTTTCTGCTCATTTCCGTGCCCTATCGCCATCCCCTTAACTTCACTATCGAGGGTCTGACCGAATCAGCCAGCGCAGTAGAGCGGGTGCGGACCTTCGCCCAACGCCTCCGCAGCGGCGTCTGGGCCGATGGCCTGAATGCCGAACTCGAGGCACAAACCAGGAAAGCGATCGAAAACTTCAGCGCCGCGCTCGCCGACGACTTGAATACCTCCGAGGCCCGGGCCGCCATTTTTGAACTGGTCCGAGCAGGCAATGTCGCGGCCGATTCTGGCAAGCTCCATTCCGGCAACGTGCCCGCGATCAACGAAGCCCTGCGCCGGTTCGACGAGGTATTCGCGGTGCTCGAAGATCGTGATGCCGAGATCGCGCGGGGAGCCCTCCAGTGGGCTCAGGCGGAAGGGCGAGGCGACCAGGCAGCGCCCGAAATGAAGGCAGCTTATTCCCTGAGCGACCAGCAGATCGATGCCCTGGTGGCGGAACGGGAGCAGGCGCGCCGAACCCGCAATTTCGCCCGCAGCGACGCCATTCGCAAGCAACTATCCGATTTGGGCATCATCATCGAAGACTCCAAAGACGGCGCCCGCTGGAAGCGCAAGTAAGCTCCCCGAGGTAGCCCCGATCTGGGAAGGGACGACCGTTCGAGTTGAGTCCTCGAAAAGCTGAAGCGAAAATAAGCTCAGCCACCGGTAGCCCCAACTTAGGGTGCCCCATATCTCGCCTTCCGTTGGCGAGATGTGGGAAAGGAACGACTGTTGGAGTTGAAACCCTCAAACCTCAAGGTTTCGCTCCGGGCACCCACCTAGGACCACTTTAACCAGCCCGTACCCGGGCATGCTAACCTTATGGGGTCATGCGGATGGAAGCTCAAGAACGTCGGATCGACTGGCTCCCCGCCGGTACACGACCTAGTCTCTTCGGCGGCGACTAGCTTTTCCTCCGCCGAAGCTCTGCCCTGACTCCGGCTGCCCCTTGTCACTCCGGCGGCGGCTCGTTACTCGCCTTCCAGGCCTGGCGCCCATGAGGGACGCCGAGAAAGCAGAGAAAGTAACATGCAGAACAATGGTCTTGTGAACAGCAACATCCTTGCCCAGTACGGTCCGAAGATTGTGGGTCCGCTCCCGGGGCCGAAAGCCAGCGCTATCGTCGCAGGCGACGACCGCTACATCTCGCCCAGTTACACCCGCTCCTATCCCATGGTCGCCAAAAGCGGACGCGGCGTGCGCGTCACCGACGTCGATGGAAATGAGTTTCTCGACTTTGCCGCCGGTATCGCCGTGAACTCGACCGGCCATTGCCATCCCGAAGTCGTCGCCGCCATCCAAAAGCAGGCCGCCGAGCTGATCCATATCTCCGGAACCGACTTCTACTACGAGCACATGGTGACCCTGGCCGAGCGCCTTTCAGCCGTTGCTCCCATGCCCGGACCGCACCGCTTCTACTACGGCAACTCCGGCGCGGAAGCCATTGAGTGCGCATTGAAGCTCGCTCGCTACCATACCGGCCGCCAGAACGCGATCGCATTCTTCGGGGCCTTCCACGGCCGGACCATGGGTGCTCTCTCGCTCACGGCTTCCAAGCCGCAGCAGCGCCGGCGCTTTTCCCCGTTGGTTCCGGGAGTAACGCATGTGCGTTATCCCTACGCCTACCGTGGCTGTAGCGGGGGACCGCAGGAGGAAGAACGCTTCGCTCTCGCGTGTGCCCGTTACATAGAAGAAAAGCTCTTCAAGACCACCTTGCCCCCGGAAGAGGTCGCAGCCATCTTCATCGAGCCGATTCAGGGAGAAGGCGGCTATGTGGTAGCCCCCGACATCTTCATGCACGAGCTGCGCCGGATTTGTGACCGCCACGGCATTCTGCTGGTCGTCGACGAGGTGCAATCGGGCGCCGGCCGCACCGGCAAGTGGTGGGCGGTCGAGCATTCCGGGGTGCAGCCCGATATCGTCTGCATGGCCAAAGGCATCGCCTCCGGCATGCCCTTGGGTATCTGCATGACGCGCGCCGATATCATGAGCTGGGTACCCGGCTCGCATGCCTCAACCTTCGGTGGCAACCCCGTGGCCATTGCTGCCGCGCTCGCTACCATGGACATACTCGAGCGCGAAGGCATCGCCAATGCGGCTGCCATGGGCGAGCTCTGTTTCTCGCGCTTACGCGATTGGCCGTCCCGGCACCCCATCGTGGGCGACGTGCGAGGACGCGGGCTGATGATCGGCATCGAGATCGTAACCAACCAGGTCACTCGCCAGACCGCACCGGCCTTGCGCGATCGCATCGTCTCGTTGGCGTTTGAAAAAGGTCTGTTGTTGCTCGGCTGCGGAGAGACCTCGATTCGCCTGGCCCCACCCCTGATCATCAACCAGTACGAAACAACCATCGGCCTCGATATTTTCGAAGAGTGCGTCGCCCAGGTTGAGCAGGAGCATGCCCACGCCTCCAGCCTGGCCACGGCCACTGTTTAACGCCTGACTCCCAGGGAGGAACACCCCTCCTCCCTGGCTTAATCTGGAGAACGCCCTCGTGCAGGCCGCCGGCATTCACCATCTTGAGCTGACCCTGCTGTTTCTCGTGACCCTCGTCGCGGGATTGACCACCCTTGCGCAACGCTTCAAAACTCCGTATCCGATTGTGCTCTTCATGGGTGGGGTCGTTCTCTCCCTGCTGCCGAATCTGCCCCGCATTGCGCTCAACCCGGATGTCGTTTTCCTGGTTGTTCTGCCTCCACTGCTCTACATCGGCGGCTTCAACACGTCGTGGCGCGACTTCCAAGCCAACATCGTCAGCATCCTGATGCTGGCTTTCGGCCTGGTCGGTTTCACCGTGCTCGGCATCGCGCTGGGAACCGGATGGTTGATTCCCGGCTTCGACTATCGGCTCGGCGCTGTCCTGGGCGCCGTCGTTTCCACCACCGATGCCATTGCCGCGACCGCGATTGCCAAGCGCGTCGGCTTGCCCCGCCGCATCGTCGATGTGCTGGAAGGCGAAAGCCTCGTGAACGACGCCAGCGGCCTGTTGGCTTTACAGTTCGCGGTCGCACTGGTGGTCGCCGGCCAACGGCCGACCTTGGGCGTCGCCTTGCTGGAACTCTTCTGGCTCATCACCGGCGGATTGGCGGTCGGGTTACTGGGTGCGCTCCTGATTCATAAAATCTCTCTCCACATCACCGATTCTCCGGTTGAGATCACACTCTCGTTGGCCACACCGTATCTCGTGTATCTCGCAGCCGAAGGAATCCACGCGTCGGGCGTGCTCGCGGCGGTGGTGTGCGGACTCTACCTGGGACGAAAAAACTCCGAGGTATTGTCCATCGGCGCTCGTCTGGATAGCTCCGCGGTGTGGAAAACGCTGGAGTTTGCCCTCAACGGCATCGTGTTCATTTTGATGGGTCTGCAGCTACGGCTCATCTTGAGTGGTATTCACAATCTGTCTGTCGGGCAACTCGCCAAGTACGGATCGTTGTTTGCGGTGTTGGTGGTGGCGCTGCGGATTGTGTGGGTATTTCCCGGCGCCGCCATTTCGTTGTGGATCCGCCGTCATCTGATGGGCCAGAATCCACCCGCTCCGGGTGCCAAGCAGGTATTCATCGTTGGCTGGACCGGCATGCGGGGCGTGCTGGCGTTGGCGGCGGCTATCTCTTTACCGACTGTGCTCGAAAACGGCGACCCATTCCCGCAGCGCAACGTCATCATCTTTCTCACCTTCTGTGTGATCTTTGCCACGCTCGTGCTGCAGGGGCTCACGCTGCCGGCGGTCATCCGAAAGCTTGGGCTGTCGGCGGGCGGAGCCTACAACATGGAAGAAGAGCAAGCTCGTCTCATGATCCTGAATACGGTCCTCGAATACCTTGAGGGTTTAGCCCGCGATGCCAAGGAAGATCACGCGGCGATCTATCAGGATTTGATCCGCCACTACCATACCCGGGCGGCACTCATTGAGGGCGGCGATGAAGAGAGAAAGCCGGAACGGGAAATCGCCGTAGCTCGCTACGAACGCAATCTAACCCAGGAACTAAGAGCGCTTGAGCGCTCCACAGCCGTGATGCTACGCAATGAGGACAAGATTAACGATGAAGTGCTAAGAACGATCGAACGGGAATTGGATTTGAGCGAAGCGGGTTATCAGAACCTGTAGCAGAACGGTACGCTAGCGTTTCTCCGTGTTCTTGATCCACATAATCCCTGCGGCGAAGAACACGCAGGCTACGGCGAGGGCGAGGATGGCGTGGGGTCTGTTGCCGTAGTGCACAGCGACCGCGGCATCGATCCACCAAACGGCCGCGCCCACAAACCAGATAAACGACAGATTCCTCATTCGCATCGAGGCTACCTCAACAACTGTTCTTCACAATGCGACAACTACTCTCCATTCCATTACTTTGGGAATCGCATTGCAACCCGGCGTTTCCAACTCATGAAATCAATTTTAAGGCCAATCACGCCTTGCCGGTTGCGCGACGTTTCACCCAAACCTTCTCCGCGGCAGGATGGCCCAATGTCGAACGGCCTGCGATGGTCTCGATAGAAATCGTCCGGTCGTAATTTCTGGCCAGCACACTCACCCGGCCACCCGGTGCTATCCCCGCCTGGTGAAGAAACAGCAGCAGCTTGGGGTCGCGTTCGTAGAGGCTCACTACGGTGTATCCAGCCTCTTCTTTCGCTTCGGAAAGCAATATCATGCCTCGCTTGCCGCGCTGCTCAGGACTTTCTGGCAGCACCCAGTTGCCGTGCGGACAGGTTCCTTTCGAGCCCAGTCTTTCCAGCAGTTTCGCTTCAAAAGCGGGGGAGACGGCGTGCTCCAGGCGCTCTGCCTCATCGTGAACCTCGTACCACTCCATGCCAAACATCTCGGCCAGCATGCGTTCAATGAGATGGTGCCGGAGCGCGGTCCGGTAAGCGGTTTCCTTGCCTTTCGGTGTAAGGCGCACAATGCCGTCCGGCTTGACGTCGAGATAGCCGTCCCGCCGCAGACGCTTCAACGCCATGGTCACGGCCGGAGCCGAAACGGACAGCCAGTGCACTAAAGTTGCAGGGATCACCGCCTGCCCTTCGCTCTCCGCCTCGAGAACGGCCTTCAGATAATCCTCTTTGGAAATGGTGATTGAGCTTTTCACGGCGATCGCTATCAACAGTTTAGCCCGTCTGCCGATAAATTCCGCAGGACTGCTTTGCTACCCATTTCGGTAGCCGGCATTGTCTTGTCATTACCAGAGTAAAACCGCGCGTAATTTGCGAGGGGATTTTGCCCGTGATATCTCTTTGTTCCAGTGAACAACAAACGCCTGGGCTTAACACCGGCGCTGGATTCATGAACTGCAGTCTTTTTCTTCCGCGGGATGCGGAAGAGCTTTGGTTCCAGGACAACAATAGCGGTTGCCGTGCAATCGTTTCATCCTCCCCCAACATGACCTGGCCTCCATTCGGCGCTATGGATGGATGACCCGATCAATCACTTGACGTGTGTGCGTGCAGCTTTGCAGGCCAGAAGGAAGTGGCTCGTGGGTCCATACTCGGTCAGTAAGAATGCTCAGATTGTGCTCGATACAGATCCCTGGGTATCGATCATTATTCCTTGTTACAACGGGGAAGCCTTTCTGCAGGAAGCCATCGAAAGCGCCCTTGGCCAAAGTTACCGCCGGGTCGAGGTCCTTGTCGTGGACGACGGCTCGACCGATCGCAGCGCTGAGATCGCGTGCGCGTTTCCTGTCCGCTACTTCTATCATTCGAACCGCGGCCTATGCGCCACCCGCAATGTCGGCTTGCGCGAGAGCAAGGGCAGCTACATCGTCTTTCTCGACGCAGACGATCGATTGAAGCCCGACGCGATCGAAACTGGCCTGAGTGTCCTGATCGAGCGCCCCGAATGTGCAATGGCGGTGGGCGACCATCAATTTGTCTGCCCCGACCGGTTGCATGTAGCAGCCTCCCGCAAAGAATGCCTGTCTTCGATGCACTACGAGGCACTGTTGAAAAGCAACTTCATCGAGATGATCTCGTCGGTGCTTTTCCGCCGCAGTGTGTTGGAGGAGATGGGGGGCTTCAATCCCGAATTTCGTGTGGCGGAAGATTACGATCTCTATCTGCGTATCGCCCGCGCCTACCCGATCTGCTGCCACTCCGCAGTGATGGCGGAATACCGTATCCACGGCGAGAATGTGTCGCATAATTCGCAACTGATGCTCACCACTACCCTGCAGGTGCTGCGCACGCAGGCCCCCTTCGTACGCGGGGATGCGCTTCGTCTGCTCGCCTTCCTGAGCGGCCTGCGGAACTGGCGCAAGCAATACGGACGACAGCTCGCGTATGAGATGGGACGCGCTCTCTCGCTTGCGCAGATTCCCGATCTGGGTCGCAAACTGCTGCTGCTGCTAAACAACTATCCGGGCGGGCTGGCCCTCTTTCTGCTTCTACGAACTATGCCCGACCTGAAGAAAAATAAGCTCACTATCTGCACCCGCAACGCGGTACAGGCAACGCCGCACCCCCACCGGGCCGGTACGTGGTTGCCTGCAGCGCATTCGCAGTCGACGCAAGTCGGCTAGCGGCCACGAGGACAAACCAATCGACCTTCGTCAACACATTCCGTTTCGCCGTACGCTGAAGTATGCGGCTCGCCGTCTGGATCGCGCGCGCACCATGTGGCGCAAGAAGACCATGATTCTCGTCTACCATCGTGTCGCCGAGGCGGACGCGGACCCTTGGGCGCTCAACGTCAGCCCAGAACATTTTACGCAGCATCTGCAAGTGCTGAAGACAATCGCCAATCCCGTGTCGTTGCAGCAGCTGATTGCTGCCAAGTCAGACGATGAACTTCCGCCGAACCCGGTGTGCATCACCTTTGACGATGGCTATGCCGACAATCTGCACGCGGCCAAACCCGCGCTCGAGTCGTATGGCGTACCCGGCACGGTATTCGTCACCCCGGGATACATCGGAGTGCCCGACAACCTGTGGTGGGATGAGCTGGCCAAGCTGGTGCTCGACCCGGCTTCCCGCCAAGAGGAGTTGAGCTTCAGCCTGCATGGGCAGCACTACGCCTATGCCTTTTCGCCCCAGGAAGGCGAACCGGGCGGCCCTGATCCCAACAGCAAATGGAGGGCCTGGGAACCTGTTCCAGGGCCGCGTCAGGCGGCCTACCTGGCAATGTATCGCATGTTGGCTCCGCTCACCGATGATGCCCGCGAAGAAGCACTGCAACAGCTGCGCCGCGGCGTGGCCCCGTACGCAGGCTACCAACACCATCGCTGTCTCACCGAAGCCGAAGTACGCGAGTTGGCAGCGGGCGGCCTGGTGGAAATTGGCGCCCACACCCTCACCCATCCGGTGCTTTCGAGCCTGCCCGCCGATCGCCAACAGCAAGAGATCGTTGGCAGTAAACAGCGTCTCGAGGCACTGACGGGAAACAGTATCACCAGCTTTGCTTACCCCTATGGCAAGAAGAACCACTACACCTCCCAGACGGTCTCGACCGTTCAGGCCAACGGCTTCGCGTGCGCCTGCTCTAACTTCGGCGGTCTGGTGACGCGCGCTTCCAATCGCTTTACCTTGCCGCGCTTCCAGCCTATGGATTGGGATGGAGATCAGTTCGCCCATGCCGTCGCGGGGTGGTACCGGGAATAGCCGCGTACAATTGGGCCCATGCTCGGCCTTCGATTGCTTGAAGAATTCGTTCATGCCAGCGACTCACTTGCCTCCCGCTTGAGGCGAATGCCTGCGCGCCCTGACCATCTGGAGCTGGGACGCCGGGGAGAAGAGGCCGCCTTTTTTTACCTGCGGCGACTCGGCTACATCGTGGTGGCTCGCGACTGGAGAAGCGGCAAGGTTCGCGGCGACCTTGACCTGGTTGCCTGGGAGGGTCAAACCCTCTGCTTTATCGAAGTGAAGAGCCGCACGGATCGCACCGTTGCCACCGCCGAAGCTGCAGTCGACGACGATAAGACCCGAGTGCTGCGCCGCCTTGCACGACAATACCTGCAAGCAATGGACAGTGTTCCCGATAAGGTACGCTTCGACGTATTATCAATTTACTTCGAACCCCACCGGGAATTTGAACTGATCCGTGACGCCTTTACCTGGCGCTCATGAGAAGGAGTTTTGCTTGTTGAATCGCAGGGAATTTATATCCTCGCTTGCTGCTGCTGCCTTTATGATGCCGGCGGGTCCGGCTTTGAGTCACAAAGAACGAGTGGACCGTGCACTGCTCGGGGAAGAGTTGGATCGTCCTCCCTTCAGCATGTGGCATCACTACAAGCGGCCGACTGCGGCGCTGGAAGCTCAGGATCACCTGGAGTTCCATCGCCGTTATGACACCGATTTCGTGAAGGTGATGAATGATTTTGACTACCCGCGTTCGAAGACTGGGAAGTGGTATGAGCTTGAGCCGCTGCAGAATCCGTATCCGGAGCAGTTGCATACCCTGGAACTGATACGCGATGGCTTGCACGGCGATGCCTATTTTATTGACACCCTGTACGGGCCGTACATGACGGCCATGTTATTGCTGGCGGCTGAGCCGGAGTTTGCGAGTAAGACGGGCGGTGAGGACAGGACCGATGTGATCAACCACATCCACACTTTCCAGCAGGAGAATACCGCTGCGTGGGAAGCGATGATGGAAGCCATCACGCAATCGACTATCAACCACATTCGTCGCTCGCAGGAGATTGGTACTTCCGGGACGCTGGTCAGCATTTTTAATGCGACCAGCAAGTTTGGTTCGGTAGAGGATTACGCGCGATACAGCCGTCCGTATGACAAACGGGTGCTCGCGGCGTTGGCGGATACCAAGTTGACCCTCCTTCATCTCCATACTCTGGAGAGGCCGTTTTTAACCCAGTTCAAGGATTTTCAGACTCCGGTGATCAATTACTCCGTCAAGACGAGCGGCATCCCGATGAACGAAGTCCGCAAAGTCTACTCGCAGCCCATCGCCGGCGGTGTGGATGAAGTGGACTTTGACAAGTTGACGGTAGAGCAGATCAGGAAGCAGTGGAAGCTATCGAGGGAAGAGGCGGGGGCAAAATACATCATCACGCCGGGATGTTCGGTTCCGGATGCCTCAACCGATGCCGCGCTCACGCGCATGACCAAAGCTGTGGGTTAACTGCTAATCCACCACGAAGTTTGGGTGCCCCATATCTCGCTCGTTTTTTGCGAGATATGGGTCTACCGCACAGCTTCCGGTTAAGTGTCGCGGCAGTCCCATATATCGCGCAAACGAGCGAGATATCCGGCTAAACTTTTCGCGCTGATTTTTCTACTTTGCGTCTTCGTACTCTTCGTGCCAGGCCATCTGAATCGCTTCCAGCTTCGACTCGTTGGACTTCGCCGGATCATCAGCAAAGCCCTCCAACTCAGTTACGTATTTGTGCAGGTCGGTGAATCTTACCGTGAATGGATCCAGTTCCGGAAACTTCTCCTGCAACTGGATACCGATCTCTTCCGCGTCGCTCCAGGTAATTTCGCGTGGCATTATTTTCCCTCGGCCATAGTGAGCGGCTTGCCTTCGGAAACGTAATTGCGATTCCACTTGGGGATCTCGACGACGTACGTTCCGGGCCCGGTGATCACGGCCTGGCAGCCCAGGCGCGAATTCAACTGTTGGTCGGCTGCCATGTCTAATCTGTCCAGCTCATCATCGTCCGCGGGCGTTAGCGATGCGGCGCCTTCCTTCGTCCACAAATGGCAGGTGGTGCAGGCACAAACACCACCGCAGGCGTGATCGATAAAAATATCGAAGTGCTCCGCCACATCCAGAAAAGACATGGGCTTTCCGTGGTGGCCGTAGGGAAGTGACCCGAAAGGAAACTCGACAGTTCGGCCTTCGGGTAGAAACGTAACGCGTACCATATTGTCGTTCATCACTGAAACTCCGCTTGTGCGATGGGGTGGGGAGCCGCCGGGCCCTCGCCTAATTTGTCATCTGCCGATTGCATCGTCTGGCCCTTGATCGCGCTCGTGACTGCATCGTCCATCATCAGCTCGGCGAACCGATGGGTTGCTTTATCCAGCGCCTCTGTTCCTGCCCGTAAAGCCGGCAGGTCGTCTCCCTGCTTCAGCACCGCCAGTTCTGCGCTCAGCGAGTTGATCTCCGTCTGCTCTTCCAGGCTAAGCATCTGCCATGCCGGGTGTGTACGATGCTTCTCCACTGCTCCGAGAATAGTGTCCGCTTCATTCCTCGCTTCCACCAGTTGGCGAAGATGAATGTCTTCTTCCGCGTGGTCGAAGGATTCGAGGATCATCGACTCGACCTGATCGTCGGTCAGCCCGTATGCCGGCTTGACCGAAACCTCTGCTTGCTTGCCGCTGCGCAGTTCCTGCGCTGAGACATTGAGAATGCCATTCGCGTCGATCAGGAACTTCACTTCGATACGCGGCATACCCGCGCTCATCGGAGGAATTCCCTTCAGGTCAAAGCGCGCCAGGGAGCGACAATCCTTGGCCATTTCCCTCTCCCCTTGCAGCACATGGATGGCAACATTCGTCTGACCATCGACGCCGGTGGTAAACGACTCGGAGGCAGAAGCAGGAATGGTCGAATTGCGCTGGATAATCTTCGCCACCACGCCGCCGAGCGCTTCAATGCCGAGGGAGAGCGGGGTGACATCCAGCAACAACATATCTTCTGTTGCCTTCGATCCGCCACCCAGGATATTCGCCTGCACGGCAGCGCCCAAGGCCACGACCTCATCGGGGTTCAGCTCCGCACGCGGCTGCTTGCCAAAGACATTGCCAACCAACCGCTGCACAGCGGGAATACGTGTAGAACCGCCAACCAACACCACTTCGTTGATTTGATCCGGGGTGAGCTTGGCATCGCGTAACGCATCGCGGCAAGGAGCGAGGGTACGAGCGATGACCGGTTGGATCAACTGTTCAAACTGCTCCCGGGTTATTTCGCGGCGATACGGAGTTCCGTTGGGAAGCTTGAGGTCAATGTATGCTGTCGGCTGCGAGGAGAGCGCAATCTTGGCATCGATCACCGCCTTACGAATAGCCTGGATCGCTTCTGGATTCTTGCGCAGATCCGTGCCCTCGTCGCCGGCAATATCGTCGAGCGCAATCGCAATCAGCAGGTTGTCGATGTCGTCGCCGCCCAGGTGGGTGTCTCCATTGGTGGCGATCACCTCGAAGATCCCTTCCTGCAGCTTCAGGATGGAAATGTCGAACGTACCCCCACCCAGGTCGTACACCGCGATGATGCCTTCCTTCTGCCGATCGAGCCCATAGGCAAGGGCAGCGGCGGTCGGTTCGTTCACCAGTCGCAACACTTCGAGTCCGGCCATGCGCCCGGCATCTTTGGTCGCCTGGCGCTGCGCATCGTTGAAGTATGCAGGCACAGTGATGACCGCCTGGGTTACCGGTGCGCCAAAGTAGCGCTCCGCATTCTTCTTCAGCTGGCGCAGGATGTGCGCCGAGACTTCCGGTGGCGTGAACTCCGACTCACCCAGCCGAATGCGCAACACTTCGCCCGGTTGAATGTCTTCCACTAGCCGGAAGGGAAAGAACTTCAACTCCTCGGCAACATCTTCCACGCCACGGCCCATCAGGCGCTTTACGGAATAGACCGCTTGCTCAGGGGTATGCAGCAAGGTGCTGCGCGCGGCATTGCCAACAAGCATCTTGCGCCCGGGAGCCAGAGCCACCACAGAGGGTACCAGGTTCAGGCCATCCTCCCCCGGGATGACGACGGGCTTCTCGCCTTGCATAAAGGCAACCAGCGAATTCGTCGTGCCCAGATCGATACCAACTACGCGTTCTTCCGCCATAACTTTTAAGACTCTCCCAGAGTCTGCTCTACATCGCGCACCAGGTTTTGCAGGTAGCTGCGCCGTTGCAGCAGGGCTGTCATTGCTTCCTTGGCCGCGGTCTTGTTTCCCTCGTCGTTCTGTTCCCAGGCGGCGTCCCAGGCCGACCACCGCTCACGTACCTGCTGGTCCAATTCACTCAGTTGGGTTACGAAGTGGCTTTTCGCTCCTCCGAGATCGCGGCGCAGTTGCGGATCATCTTCGCCGACTTTCTGATTCTGTCGCATCTCCTCGAGTTGCATGTTCAGTTCGAAGACTTCTTCCAACAGATCCGCGGGGACTTTCGATCCTCGTTCTTCTTCAAACTGCACCCCCTGCAACTTGAGCAGATATTTGGTTCGCTCCAGTGGGTTCTTCAGGGTCCGATACGCGTCGTTGAGCAGGGAAGCCTGTCCCAGGCTCCATTCCTGCTCTTGCTGCGAGGCGCGGGCGTACATGTCCGGGTGCAGCTTACGGCTTTGGCGATAGAACAGCTTCTCCAATGCCTGCACATCCAGGTCCAGCTTGGGCGGCAGCCCAAAGACTTCAAAGTAGTCAGTTTGCATAGGGCGTTGCAGACCCGGCTAATCTAGGCCGAAAACGATGAACCGCAACCGCAGGATTTGGTCGAGTGCGGATTGATAAAGTTAAAGCCTTGCCGCATCAGCGTCTCTTCGTAGTCGAGGATCATACCGTGGAGGTAGATGAACGATTTAGGGTCGACAAAGACGCGCACATCTTCAAAGTTGTAGACGCGATCACGTTCGCGCGGCTGCGAGTCGAAGCGAATGTTGTAGGAAAGACCGGAGCAGCCTCCACCCTGGATGCCCAGGCGAAGTCCCCCCTCGGTCGGGGAGACTCCTTCCTTGGCCATGGCGACGCGAATCCGCTTTAGGGCGCGCTCGGTGACTTGAATGCCCTTCTGATTCGGCGTTGCATTTTCCGCATTGAGGACGGCTAGATCCATTGTCTTAGTTCGCTACGGAAGCGGTGGCTTCCGCGGTTTCGGTGACGCCGTTCTTTTTCTTCCAGTCGCCGATCGCAGCGCGGATGGCATCTTCCGCCAGCACCGAACAGTGAATCTTGACCGGCGGCAACGCCAGTTCCTTCACGATGTCGGTGTTCTTTATCTGCATCGCTTCTGCGATCGTCTTGCCCTTAACCCACTCGGTAGCGAGTGAGGAGGAGGCGATGGCCGAACCGCAACCAAACGTCTTGAACTTGGCTTCTTCAATGATCTGGGTCTCGGGATTGACGCGGATCTGCAAACGCATCACGTCACCGCACTCTGGAGCTCCCACCAGGCCGGTACCAACCTCAGACTGGCTCTTGTCCATTTGGCCAACGTTGCGGGGATTGTTGTAGTGGTCGATTACCTTGTCGCTATATGCCATGTCTATCTCCTTAATTCGTATGCAGCGTTTGCGTTTAGTGCGCTTGCCACTCAATCTTCGAAATGTCGATGCCTTCCTTCACCATTTCATACAGTGGAGAAAGTTCGCGCAGTTTCTGCACGACATCGATCACCTTGTCAGCAACATAATCAACTTCGGCTTCGGTGTTGAAGCGGCCCAAACCAAATCGGATCGAGCTATGCGCCACGTCGTCACCCAGTCCCAGAGCCTTCAATACATAGGATGGCTCCAGTGACGCAGAGGTGCAGGCCGAACCGCTGGAAACTGCAACATCGTTTATGCCCATCAGGAGCGACTCGCCCTCGACGTAAACAAAGCTGACGTTCAGGTTGGCGGGCAAGCGGTGTTCCATCGATCCGTTGACGTGAACGTAGTCCAGATTCGCCATCAACTTGTCTTTTAGCTTGTCGCGTAACTTGCCCAGTCGCTCGGCCTCAAAGGCCATCTCCTGCCCCGCAATCTCGCAAGCCTTACCAAGACCCACAATGCCGGGCACATTGAGCGTTCCGGAGCGCATGCCGCGCTCGTGGCCGCCGCCATCGATTTGGGCCGAAATCTGCACCCTGGGATTGCGCCGCCGAACGTATAGCGCGCCAGCGCCCTTGGGGCCATAGATCTTGTGGCCGGTGAGCGAGAGGCAGTCGATGTTCATGGCGTTGACGTCGACCGGGATCTTGCCCACAGCCTGCACCGCGTCCGTGTGGAAGATTACGTTGCGTTCTTTGCAGATCTTGCCGATTTCCGCGACCGGTTGAACGACGCCTATCTCGTTGTTGGCAAACATGATCGTGACCAAAATGGTCTTGTCGTCGATGGCGCGCTTCAGATCCTCCAGGTCGATCAGCCCGTCAGCCTTCACCGGCAGATAGGTGACGCGGTATCCGTTCTTCTCCATCCGCTTACAGGAATCGAGAACTGCTTTGTGCTCAGTTACCTGGGTAATGATGTGGTTGCCGCGCTCGCGGTACATCTCACCGATGCCCTTGATCGCCAGGTTGTTGCTCTCGGTCGCGCCTGAGGTAAAGATGATTTCCTTAGCGGTGGCGCCGATCAGCTTAGCCACTTGCTCGCGGGCATTTTCAACGGCCTGCTCGGCTTCCCAGCCGAAGGAGTGATTGCGGCTGGCGGCATTCCCAAACTTGTTAATGAAGAAGGGAATCATCGCCTCAAGCACGCGTGGATCCATCGCGGTGGTCGCGTGGTCATCCATGTAGATGGGAAGTTTTACGGTGGTCTCAACGGTGCTCATTACGCTCTCCTCAAATCGCTCGCACAAAATCTCAGTGGCTCAGGCTAACCAGAATGGACTCCACTGGTCGGCCGTGGTATTTCGTCTCGCACAGGTCAGCGACGCGAATCGCCTTCAATACCTCCGCGATACTCTCATTGACCTTGCGCAGTGGCTCCCGGATGGTGCAGCTATCCGTGAGGTCGCAACCCCGGGGCCCGGTCTCGCAGGAAGTGATAAATAGTGGTCCGTCGATTGCGCCAATCACTTCAAACGCCGTAATGTCCTCGGGCGCGCGGGACAAAGCATATCCGCCGTTGGTGCCGGCGTGGGAACGAAGCAATCCAGCCTTGGTCAAGCGCTGTAGAATCTTGGCCAGCAACTGGGGCGGAATTCCATAAGCCTCAGCGATGTCTTTAGCGCTCAGAGAAGGCATCTCCGGCCGTTCGGCGAGGAACTTGAGCGCCATCAGTCCGTAATCCGCCTTTTTGGTGAGCCTTAGCATTCCCGCTGGTTACCTAAGAGATGCAATTCCGACCTTCGCGGTCGCATATTCAGTATACGACCTGTTTCCGGCGAATCACAACGAGAAGGATAACAATTCTCCAGTGTCGCAAGAACCTGCATCACTTTTGTAAAGCACGGCTGTTCAATCGTCTGCGTCGGACGACGTAGCTATTACGCAACTCTTACACCGTTAAGGGCTTGCTGGGAGCTAATCTTATTGGCAGGAGACGAAGTCGCGACCATGGCTACCACCGCAGATCCAGCCGCCGGAGCTATTGATGCAGCCGAATTGCAGAAGGCTCTGGAGCCGAACGAGGGGAAATTCCATTGGAAATTCGCCTTGGTCATCGGCATTTTTCATGCATTGGCCATCGCAGCCCTCTTTGACTTCCGCTGGTCATCATTAGGGGTCTTCGCGGTTACCTGGGTCATGACCCAAAACATCGGGATCGGCCTCTCCTACCATCGTCTTCTGACCCACCGCGGCTACGTGGTTCCGCGCTGGCTCGAGTACACCATCGCGGTCATGGGTACGATGGCCCTGCAAGGGAGCCCGGTCTACTGGGTCGCCGTGCACCGCCTGCACCACCAGTTCACCGATAAGCCGGGTGATCCCCATTCCCCGCACGATGGCAAGTGGTGGTCGCACATGGGCTGGATTCTCAATGGTTCCCTCCACAACGAAAGCTCCGTCCTCAAGCGCTATGCCCCTGACCTCATGAAGCACAGCTTCTACCGCTGGCTCAACCGGTTTCACTGGCTGCCGGTTACTTTGATGGGTTTTGGCCTGCTGGCAGTTGGCGGCTGGTCCTGGGTGCTTTGGGGGATTTTCCTTCGCGTCAGCATCGGTTGGCATGTGACCTGGCTGGTAAACTCCGCCACCCACATCTGGGGTTCGCGCCGCTTCGATACCAAGGATGATTCCCGTAACAACTGGTGGGTAGCCCTATTGACCGGCGGCGAAGGTTGGCACAACAACCACCATGCCTACCCGGTTTCAGCCCGGCATGGGATGGCCTGGTACGAACTCGACGTAAACTACCTGGGAATCTGGATGCTGGAAAAACTGGGGCTTGCCACCAAGGTGAACGCCAAGCGCGTGTGACCCTCCCCGCAGGACAAGCATCTGAGCGTTCGGAGGCTTTTCCATGCGCATTCCCGTTCTACCCAGTTTGGCCACTGGCCTTTGCCTGCTGGTTGCCAGCCCGTCCGCCACCGCCCAAGCCTCTCCGGAAACCGTCACTATTGACGCTCATAGCGCCGCCAAGCCGTTTCCGCATTTCTGGGAGCAGATGTTTGGCTCCGGCCGCGCGGTGCTGAGCATGCGCGACAGTTACCGCCAGGATCTGCGCCAGGTAAAGCAGATTACGGATTTCCGCTACGTTCGCTTCCACGCCATTCTCAATGATGAAGTTGGCGTCTATACCGAGGACCGGCAGGGCAAGCCGGTCTACAACTTCGACTATGTCGACCAGATCTACGACGGCCTGCTGGACAACGGGGTGAAGCCGTTCGTCGAGCTCAGCTTCATGCCCAAGCTGTTGGCGGCTCGCCTTGACTACCATCCCTTCTGGTACAAGCCGATTGTCTCGCCGCCGGCGGACTACGCCAAGTGGAATGCGCTCATCCACGCCTTTGCGCAGCACCTGATAGACCGCTATGGCATCGAGGAAGTATCCAGTTGGTACTTCGAAGTCTGGAACGAACCGAACATCGATTTCTGGACAGGACGGCCCGCGCAGCAGACCTATTTCGAGCTGTATGACAACACAGCGCGTTCGCTGAAGGCGGTGAGTGCGCGCTTGCGTGTGGGGGGACCGGCGACTGCGCAAGCGGCTTGGGTCGATGCCATCATCGCCCACGCAACCAAGGAAAATGTGCCGCTGGATTTTGTCTCGACCCATGCCTATGGGAATGACACCGCGATGGATATCGTAGGCCATGCTCAGGACGTACCCGCACACCAGATGCTCGGAGTGGCAATTGACAAGGTGCACGCGCAGATCCTCGCTTCCGCCAAGCCAGACATCCCGTTGATCTGGAGCGAGTTCAACGCCACCTACATGAGCGAGCGGGAAATTACCGACTCGGTATACATGGGGCCGTGGCTGGCCCATACCATTAGCGAGTCGGACGGCAAGCTGGCGCTCATGTCGTACTGGACCTTTTCGGATGTGTTTGAAGAACAGGGCGTCATCCGTGACCCGTTCTTCGGAGGGTTTGGTTTGATCGCGATTGATCATCTGCCCAAGCCCTCATTCCATGTCTTCCGGCTGCTCCATGCGTTGGGGGATGAGCGAATTTCTACCCCCGAGAACGACGTACTGGTGACGAAGAAGAAGGATGGAACGTTGGTGCTTGCAGCGTGGAACTTGGCCGAGCCAGGTGCGAGCGTTCCGGCAAAGACCTTCGCCTTCTCGCTGAAGGGCGTAAAGGCGACTGCGCCGGTCACCATCAACCGGGTCGACCATGAGCATGGAGACGTGCTGGCGGCCTACGACAAGATGGGCGCGCCGACCTATCCCAGCAAAGAGCAACTGCAACAGTTGCGAGACGCTGCTAAGCCAGGCGCGCCGCAAATGGAACACCTGCACGGCGGATCATTCACCCTAACGGTCCCGTCGCAGGGGCTCGCCGTCGTCGAAATCGGCCACTAAGGCTTTCTAACGTGTCCAGCGCTGGCTGATGGGTGGAAAGCTGGGGAACTGCGTGTGCGGTTCGGTCTGATACCAGTAAGCTGTTGATGCAAAGTCATCATCCAGCGGCTGATACTTCCCATTCGGCCACCAACCCAGATCCTGAATGGTGACCTTTAGGTCCTTGTGAAAGTTGATCGGGTCCGGCACGTGCCAGCGGTAAAGACTCCACTGCATGCCGGCCACGTAATCCTTGCTCTTGTGGTCCAGCACATTGCCGATATACGGCGTAGAGTACGTCGCCGGAAATCCGTAGTCCGCACCAAAGTAGTCTTCCGTACCGGTGCCCGCGATTGTCGGAAACTCACCGTCGCCGTCAATGTAGAACTTCACCTCGCCCTCTCCTGCCCACCCGTTTGCCAGTTGCGTCCACGACAGGAAGGTTCCGACATAACGGCCGTCTCCTTTGACTCCGTCCAGAATGGTGTAAGAAGGATTGCTGCGTTCTACCCGTGCTCGCCGCCACTGCGCATGAAAGTAGCCTGCTTCCTGCGGAACGGCCCCCGCCTCGTAGTCGATTTGAAATGTCAACAGTGGCAGATCCTTATCGCCGTCGTTAGTGAAGGTAATGCGGACGTGCTTGCGAAATGGCATGGGCCAATAACAGTTCATGGAGGAGGTAGGATTGTCGACCACCATGGCCGAATTCACAGGCGCAAACGTTTCATGCCCGATGGCGAAGAAATCGCTCATCGGCACCTCGACCGAGGGAGACGCTTCGTCGTCCCAGTAAAAGCGCAGTACACTTTCTCGCCCGACACCGCGCAAATCTTCGGTCGTTGCCAACCAGATGTGCTTGATGGTGGCCGGCCCGGCAACATCCATGATGGTTACGGTGCTGTGCGCCGGCACCTTAATGAACGGGCGAACCTTCCACCCTTGTCCCAGGTCAGACGCGGCCCGGGAGAAGGCCAGATCCGGGTTTGCAGGATCCGGCGTTCGCATCGCACCTTTGCCCTTCTCTCCGGTGGGATTCTCCGGTGAAACCTGGCGAGAGTCGACGTGCGGCGTCAGGATCGCAAGGGAGTTGTCCGTCTGTCCTGGCGCCACGGGCGCCAGGCAAAGCATCGCAATCGCGATCCAAGTTCTCATCTACCAGAGAACCTTAACAGCGATCTGTATCTGCCGCGGCAAATTGACCTGGCTATTGATGATTCCGGTTGTTCCGTCTCCGAAGGTAGTATCTGGCGGTCCAAACGTCGGGTGGTTGAAAAGGTTGAAGGCTTCCGCGCGGAACTCGCCCGTGATCCTCTCATGGATAGGAATTTTCTTGATGCCGGAGAAGTCGGTGGAGACGAATCCGGGTGACCGCAAATTGGCCATCATGCGCGGAGAATTGCCGTAAGTAAACGCGTCCGGCTGGCTGAAGTCCGCCACATTGAAGTACCCATTCAGACGATTGGAAATCTTGCCACTCAGTGACGGGTTCTGCCCGTTCCAATTTGCCCGCTGCGAACCGCCATAGTTAAACAGCGTGTTGTTGGCGGTGAACACTTCCTGCGGGGTGCCACTGATCAACGAGGTGATCCCGTTCAGTTGCCAGCCACCAGCAAACACGTTAACGAACTTATTGCTGTTGAGGAACGGCTTTCCTTTGCCGAATGGAAGTTCGTAGATGCCGTTGAACGCAAAGTATTGCGGAGTATCGAAAGATGCCACGGCCCACTCGGCGCGGAGGTTATCCCAGTCCTGAATGCCGGTGCCTCCGAAGGATCCGCCAGGAAAGCCGGTTTCCGAAGCAGGAATGTTATCCATCAGCTTCGACCAGGTGTAAGACGCCAGCAGGCTAAAGCCGTTCTGGAACCGCCGCGACAACTTTACTTGCAGAGCGTTGTAGAGCGACGCGCCGAAGAACGAACTGTTTCCTAGCGTGACTCCCGTATATTGCGGAAACGGTCGTAGCAACTGGCTTTGCGCGACCGTTGCGCTGCTCAATCCGCCGCTGGTGATCTTGCCGGCAAAGGGGTTTGTCACCTGGTTGTTGAGTGCGGCTCCCATTCCCAGGTACTGATCGGGAAGCTGGTCCGGATTGTAATCGCCATAGAGATGAACTCCGTGGCCGCCGGCGTAGGCAATGTCCAGCAACACTCCTCGACCGAGCTCCTGCTGAACGTCCAGGTTCCATTGCTGCGCGTAAGAGACGGGCCGGTTGCGTTGCATACCCACTACCGACTGGCCCAGCTGCGTCGCCAGGCCCTGGGTGCTGCCCGTTGGCAGGATGAAGCCCTGGGGAAACGGGTTCGACAGAGTGTTGAGCGGGGTCACGCCATCCAGGGTTCCGACCCAGTTGGTCGTCGCCAGGTAGCCGGTATTGGGAACGGAGTATCCGTTAAAGCCCGCACCGCCGAGGGGAGCGAAAAATATTCCGTAACCGCCGCGAACGGTAGTGGTCGGATTCGCTGCATAAGCGAAGCCCACACGGGGAACTATCTCCTTGCGGAACGGGTTGAACTCGGAGCGCGGCAGGCCACCGGTTCCAGGGAACTCGAGACCGCCCACGAGATTGGCGAGGCCACCAACCTGTAACGGAGAGGTTGCCGTCGAACTCCAGTCCGTAAAGCGATTGAAGCGTTCCACCCAGGGAGCACTGTAGTCGTAACGCGCTCCGAGGTTGACCGTCAGCTTAGGAGTGAGGCGCCAGTCATCCTGAAAGAACATGCCCCAGTACTTGCTGGAAAGATACTGGTTGGGACCGCCGCTGCTCGAGTTGCCGCTACCCGTACCTGCAAGAAAGGAGGCGAGGCCGATACCCGAATTTGTCGAGGTAACGGCGTTTGGACCCTGCGTAAAGTTGGGGCCGAAGTTAAATGAGGGTCCGGCAGGTTCATACCGGGGCGTCGAGAGCCACTGAATACCGAAGTCTGCTCCGGTTTTGAAGGTATGGTTCCCGTGCACCACGGTGACACTGCCATATTCGTGGAGGTCGGGATACACGTCGCCGAGGGTATAGCACCCGCTCCCCATCAAGCCGCCGCCGATATTGCCAAGCGACAGCGCGAGCCCCAACCCCGAAATACCAACCGACGGAAAGCATGGGGTATAGGCGGAGGCGAGGTCGGAGAAATAGCTGGGCAAACCAACCTTAGTGGGATCGAAATCAAGTCCAGGGATTCTGCGCCCAATGTAATAGCGGATGTAGCTGCTATTCAGATCGAGGATCGCGTTCGCGCGGAAGGGATTGGTGTAGTCGATGGTGGCTTGCTGCTGGCGTAGAAAGTCGTTGCCCGCCGTCGGGTTGCTGATGAGAAAGTTGGCCGACGAACCGTAAAGATTGGGCCGCGTTTGCGTGGTGTCGTTCAAAGAGTAGCGGCCGAAGATGCGCTGCTTCTCCGTAATCGAATGGTCGAAGCGAATCGAAAAGGAATTTTCAACGATGGGGGAACTGTAGTTGGTGTAGTAGTTGTTGGTCCCAGTCACCGGCGTGCCTGCCTGGTTCGGCAGCGGAAGATAGTTGAGGAGAGCCTGCGCGACTGGGTTGATGTCCGACTGCGGTATTTTATTTCCGGGGTATTGGGTGCGGAGATATTGCCCGGGGTTTGCAGGGTCGGGCGTTGTGGAAAACGGATTGTAAATCGGTATCACCTGGCCGCTGCTATCCAGCGTGCTGGAAAAATCCCCCTGGCGCTGGGCGTCTGTGGGCAGCGTGCCGACCGCTGAGCCACTCTGGATCCAGCGCAGACCCTCGTAGGAAAAGAAGAAGAAGGTCTTGTCCTTGCGGATGGGACCGCCGAGCGTGGCGCCAAACTGGCTGAACTGATAGTGAGCTCGGGGCAGATCGGCGTGATTGGAAAAGAAGTCGTTTGCGGATAGATCCGTGTGGCGGAAGAACCACCAGGTGGAGCCGTGAAACTGGTTGCTCCCCGATTTAGTGATCACGTTGATGATTCCGCCGCCGGTGTTGGCGTACTCCGCGCCCAGATTGTTGGTCTGCACCTTGTACTCTTCGACCAGATCGACGCTGGGAAAATAGCCGGGACCCGTAAATGCGGGCTCAGAGTTCATGCCGCCGTCCAGCAGAAAGAGGTTCTGGTTCGGCCGCGACCCATTGATCGAGATGAATTGATCGTTGTACTCATCGAACGCCGTTTGGCTGAACCCATAAGGCGCAATCACACCCGGGATCAGCGCGGCGAAACCATAGGCGTTGCGGCCATTCAACGGCAGGTTCAGTACGGATTTGTTGGGGATCACTTCACCCAAAGACGATGTCTGCGTCTCCAGTAGCGGCGGCTGATCGTTCACGGTGACGGATTGTGTGACCTCACCGACTTCCAGTCCGGCATCGACTGTCAGTGTGTTCGCTACATCTAGCTGCACATTGTCGCGCACATACTCCTTGAATCCGCCGGCACGAATGCTGATTTGGTAGAGTGCGGGCTGCAACAGGGGAAACGAGTAGTACCCGGAGGTGTTCGTGGTGGCCGTCACCGCCTGGTTTGTCGCCTTATTTAGCACCGTCACCTGCGCATTGGGAACTACATTGCCGGTATGGTCGGTAACGATGCCAACGATGGAACCGGCGGCTGTCTGTGCTTGAACCATTTGGTAGCCGGATGCGATGACCGCGACTAATCCAGCGATGAGGAGAGAGCAAGGCTTCAGAAACGGGGCGAGGGAGATCGTGCGCATGAGTCCTCCAGAAAGGTGTAGCGTCTTGCCGGATCGTTCGTGCGGGGTCGAGCAAGGCGCCGCAGGAGAAGCGCGCCGGTTTGCACGAACCGGATGCTAGGGTAGATCGATATGAACTGTCAAGTGCATAACGGTTCACTTTTCACGTCGAGGCAGCCTAAAACGATTCAATAACGCTCGCAATTGGCCCAACCCTAACCGCAAGTGGACAATTGTGCACAGAACGTTCAAAATTCTTGAGCGCGAGCGCACGCACTCCAATCTGTTGGATAACGAATGCCGAACGAATACAAGGTAGGCCGTCGCGGCTTTCTGAAGCAGGCGGCGGGGGCAATAGGCGCCAGCACGCAGCTTGGCTGGCCTGACCTGGCTGCGGCCGCTGATCCGCCGGCGGTTTCGAATAGAAAAGTAGATGTCTCCTACCCACGCAAGTTCACCGGGCGGCAGTTGAAAATGATTGCGTTCCCGATGGGCGGCGTGGCTGCCGGCAGCTTGAGTCTGGGCGGCCGAGGACAGCTTCGCGATTGGGAGATTTTCAATCGTCCGAATAAAGGCTTCTCGCCCACCTACGCGCTCCCTTCCATTTGGGTGCAGGCGGGGGATGCGAAGCCGATCGCGCGCGTGCTGGAGACTCGAATCTTGCCCCCGTATGAAGGGCAGGACGGTCTTGGTTCGGCGAATGCGCCCGGATTGTCCCGCCTTGATGCCGCCACGTTTACAGGAGAGTATCCACTCGCTCACATCCGGTTTGAAGACCGGGATCTGCCTGTCCAGGTGGAACTCGAGGCGTTTTCACCCTTCATCCCACATGATCCTGACGATTCGGGATTACCGGTCGCGATCCTGCGCTACCGGGTGAAGAACCCGGGCCATGCGGCCGCTAAAGTTGGAATCGCATTTTCCATCGAGAACCCGGTCAAGCCCACGGCAAACAAAGGTGGCGCCGCGTTTGCTGTGAAAGATGCGCGCGCCAATGAGTACAAGAAATCGGCTCAGCTTGAGGGTCTGTTGATGGGCAATCCCGACGTGCCGGCAGGCGATCCGCTGCAAGGAACGTTCGCTCTTTCGGCCCTTACGGGCGACGGGGCAGAAATCACCTATTGGCGCGGATGGCCCCAGGGGCGTTGGTGGAACTCCCCGTTGCTGTTCTGGGATGTATTTTCCCGTGACGGCCGGTTGGGTGCGGAGCCTGATCCCCACAACGTCGTCGGCGTGGTTTGTCAGCAGCGTTCGATTCCTGCCGGTGGTTCGGCGAGCTTTACCTTCCTGCTTTCCTGGAATTTCCCCAACCGCACCTCGGACTGGTGCGGCTGGACGGCGCCGCACGGTGAAGGCGATACCGTTATCGGCAACTACTACTGCACTCGATTCAAGGATGCCTGGGAGGCGGCGCAGTATACCGCCGCAAACCTGGAGCGGCTGGAGTCGCGGACGCGCGCCTTTGCCGATGCGTTTGCCGCAAGCACGCTGCCCTCGGTGGTGAAAGAAGCAGCGAGCGCAAACCTCTCGACGCTGGCATCTACCACCTGCTTTCGCACCGCTGATGGTGAGTTCCACGGCTTCGAGGGCGTCAACGATCAAATTGGCTGTTGCTTCGGTAACTGCACCCACGTCTGGAACTACGAGACTGCGACCGCACACCTGTTCCCCTCCTTCGCACGTTCCCTGCGCAAAGCCTCTTTTGGCTACTCGATGGACGACGATGGCGGCATGCGCTTTCGTCAGCTGCTGCCTGACGGCAAGGAACGGTTTGGTTTCGCTGCCGCGGACGGACAGATGGGCCAGATCATGCACGCCTATTTGGACTGGAAGCTCTCGGGTGACAACGGTTGGCTGGCGGGCATATGGCCGCAGGTCAAGAAGGGCCTGGAGTTTGCGTGGGAGCCTGGTGGATGGGATGCGAACCGCGACGGAGTCCTCGAAGGCGTCCAGCACAACACCTACGACGTTGAGTTCTACGGACCAAACCCGATGTGCGGCATCTATTATCTCGGCGCTTTGCGCGCGGGCGAAGAGATGGCTCGAGCCATGGGCGACAATGCTTCCGCCGACGAATACCACCGGCTCTTCTCCAAGGGAAGTGCCTGGATCGACAGCAATCTGTTCAATGGCAGTTTCTATGTTCAGAAGGTCCGCGGCTTTGCAGCGAGCGAAATTGCTCCCAATCTGCGCAGCGATATGGGGTCGGGAAATACCGAAAGTCCGGAATACCAGGTGGGTGGCGGGTGCCTGATCGATCAGTTGATCGGGCAGTACCTTGCCCAGGTCGCCGGGCTTGGTCCGTTGGTTTCGCAAGAGCATGTGCAAACCACACTGCATGCAATCTACAAGTACAACTACAAGCGCAGCCTCGACGAGCATGAGAATGTGGAGCGCACCTTTGCCCTGAACGATGAGGCTGCCATGGTGATTTGTGACTACGCCACTGCGCCTCGTCCTCGTATCCCTTTTCCGTATTTTGCTGAAGTGATGACTGGGTTTGAGCACTCCACCGCCGCCCTGATGCTCTACTCCGGCATGGTGGATCAGGGACTTGAAGCCATCGGAAATATTCGTGCCCGTTACGATGGCGAAAAGCGCAATCCATGGGATGAGGCGGAGTGCGGCCATCACTATGCTCGCGCCATGGCTGCCTGGTCAGGCGTGATCGCTCTGAGTGGTTTTCATTACAACGGACCGCAGGCGGCTGTGATTGCCGTGCCCAGGGTTCCTCATAAGACGTTCCAATGTTTCTGGTCTACGGGGACGGGCTGGGGAACGTTCTCCTATCGTCCCGCAGGCTTTACCATCAAGGTGCTGTCCGGAACTCTACCCTGCGGCTCGTGTGAGGTGAGTGGTGGTGGCGTTACTGCTGTGAAGAGCGGCGGACGCGCACTGCAGCACATCGCGAAGCAGGCGAACGGACGAGTCATCGTCCGGATGAATGAGCCGATAACGCTCGCCGAGGGCAATACACTCGATCTTGAGGTGCGAGCATGAACCGGCCGTGGATTGTGGTCGTCGGCGGATTCCTCGGTGCGGGCAAGACCACGCTGCTTCTGGCGGCGGCGAAGGAGTTGAAGAAGCGCGGGCTGCGCAGCGCCCTGGTGCTCAACGATCAAGGGGAGGCCCTGGTCGACACGGAGTACGCTGCCTTGCAAGGGTTGCCGCGAGGTGAAGTTACGGGGGGTTGCTTCTGCTGCCGCTTTTCCGATTTGATTCGCGAGATGGATACACTGCGCGAATTCTCTCCGGATGTTATTTTCGCGGAACCCGTCGGCAGCTGTACCGATATTTCTGCCACTACGTTGCAACCGCTGCGCGAATACAGCGATAGTTACCGATTAGCTCCGTTCACCGTGCTCGTCGATCCGACCCGGGCCAGGGAACTGCTCGCCGCGGACGCGGAGCCGAATATGCAGTTCCTGTTTACCAAGCAACTGCAGGAAGCGGATGTCATTTGTTTTACCAAGTCTGACCTGGGGGCCGAACTTCCGGAGATCGATTCGCTCAACGTGCGAAACCTTAGCGCGAAGACCGGAGCTGGGGTGGCGGCGTGGATTGATGAGATGCTTTCCGGAAGACTCTCGGCCGGGGGCCACATTCTCGAGATCGATTACGAACAATACGCTCGTGCGGAAGCGGCGTTGGCGTGGCTCAATTTGCAGGTGGATCTTTGCCCAGTCGAGGCGAAGTCTTCGGCGATGATATTAGGGCCGTTTCTCGACAGGCTCGATGCGGATTTCACTGCGGCCGGCATCTCCATCGTTCACTTGAAGGCGATCATGAACTCGGGGGCGGGGTCTCTTAAAGCCGCAATCTGCGCCAACGGCCAGGAGCCGGTCGTAGAAGGCGACCTGGATGCCTCTCCCGCTTTCCGCCACAGCTTGCTTTTGAATCTGCGCGTTGTCGGAGCAGCGGAACAGGTGCAAGGCATTGTAGAGCGTGACATCCGGGAATTGAATATCCCGCTGGCCGATCTGCATGTCAGCTGCTTCCACCCTGCGGCCCCCAAGCCGGAGCACAGGATTTCAGAGGTTCGGAGCTAAGCGCTAAACCTGGTTTCGCATCTTCGTACTAAGCCAAAAGACACTCAACCCCTTGATCTTTCAACATTTGCTGGGTCTCAGGGTCGAGGCCGATGTCGGTGACGATCTGGTCGACGTCCTTCAGGTCAGCCACGTGAATCATGGCGTCGTGGCCGAACTTTGAACGGTCGGCAACGATGACGACCCTCCGGGCACAATGGATCATGGCCCGGATCGACTCCACGATGAGGCTGTTGGAGTCGCTCAGACCGGCCTTGGTCACTCCCATAATGCCCATGATGAGGATGTCGGCGGAGACGCTATGAAGCATGCGTTCGCAGATCGGTCCCAGTTGCACCCCCAGTCGAGGGTAAAGATAACCACCGGTGAGGGTTACCTCCACCTGCTTTGATTCCCAAAAGACCTGGGCCACTGGAACGGAGTTGGTCACCACCTGGATCGGGCGATCGTTGAGATTCTTTGCGACTTCAGTGACACTCGAGCCGCCGCCAAGAATCACCGTTTGCCCGTTCTGCACCAGCGATGCCGCCTTCTTGCCAATGCGCATCTTTTCATCATGGAAGCTCACCGACAGACGGCTATAGTCGAGCACCTCATCTCGTGTCTGGAGAGAAATGGCTCCGCCGTGGACTCGCCGCAAGACGCCTTTTGCCTCCAGCTCAATCAGGTCTCTCCGAATGCTGGATTTGGAGGCATTGAACTTTTGGCAAAGCTCCTCAAAGTTCACGAATTCTTCCTTGCCAAAGAGTTCCTGAACCTTCAGAATCCGTTGTGCCTGCCGCATGGCGCAGATCATATACCAGGAAAAGGCCGCTTATCTGAAGTTTCGTGATTTAATATGGAACGAATTGGACCTATGACGAACCACCCCGACACCTTTGTAGCCAGCACCGTCCGCAAAGCAGTTTTAGACTGCATAGCCAGTAAGAGTCCATCTGCCGTCGCGGGAGACACGCCTGCAGCCTTGTTTGCCGCTCCGGTAGCCGAAGCCATCAAAGCTGAGATCCTGCTGGCTGGAAAAAAGCTCTGGCATCGGGAATATGTCGACGGCAACGGCGGCAATATCTCTGCCCGCATCTCCGACGACTATGTGATCTGCACGCCTACCTTGTGCAGTAAAGGTGACATGCTGGCCACCGATCTCTCGCTGGTGGACTTGAACAATTGCCAGATCTGCGGGGATCGGGCGCAAACCAGCGAGATTCTGTTGCACCTCGAAATCTATAAGGCTGTACCGCAGGCCAGGGCGGTGATTCACTGCCACCCACCCTACGCCACGGCTCACGCAATGGCGGGGATCGTGCCTCGGGGCAATCTCATTCCGGAACAGGAAGTGTTTGTTGGGCCAGTCGCCCTGGCTCCCTACGAAACACCCGGAACGATAGAATTCGCCCGCACCATTCTCCCCTTCGTTCAGGACCACAACACGGTTTTGCTGACCAACCATGGAGTCGTTTGCTGGGCCGATACGGTAACCCACGCGGAGTGGTACGTCGAGGTGATCGAGAATTACTGCAAGACGCTGACGATTGCCTGCCAATTGGGGGTGCCTATCAACGAAATCCCCGCGGACAAGATTGGCGGCCTGCTTGCGATGAAGCAGAAACTGGGTTTGCCCGATCCACGTTTGCGCGGCCAACGGCCAGTGCAGCAGCCTTCCGCTGTGGTACCGGCCCCCACCCGCACGGCAAAAGATGTTGATGAGCTGATTGCCTCGATAACGTCTCAGGTCATGGCTTATCTCAAAGTTGCTCCGTGAGCCAATGAGCCATACTGCCAACTTCGTAGCTGCCGACCTCGGTGCATCGAGCGGTCGGCTGATGGTCGGCCGCTGGAACGGCAACTCATTCCTGCTGGACGAACTGCATCGCTTTTCGAATACCGGCGTCAGCCTCGCAGGCAGCGTGTATTGGGATGCGCTCGGCATCTGGTCTCACCTCGAGGCTGGGCTCCATCGTTACCGCTCGCGCTTTGACGATCCTCCCCTGGGGATTGGGGTGGATGCCTGGGGAGTGGATTATGCCCTGCTGGATGGCAAGGGACGCCTGATCGGTAATCCCCATCACTATCGCGATGCCCGTACCGACGGCATGCCGGCACTGGTTTTTGATCGCGTGCCCGAACGCGACATCTTTGCCGAGACGGGGGTGCAGACCATGCAGATCAACACCCTCTTCCAGCTTTTTTGCATGCAGCACGCCGGCGACCCGCAGTTGCAGTTCGCGGAGTCGATGCTCATGATCCCCGATCTGTTCTCTTACTTCTTCTGCGGAGAAAAGCGTATCGAGTACACCGAGGCGACCACCACCCAGATGTACTCGCCCGCGCGGGGCGATTGGGCCGCGGAGATGCTTACGGCTATCGGGATACCCCTGCCGATTCTGGGCCGCGTGGTCCAGCCGGGGACAATTCTCGCCCCGGTGCAGACCGATGTCCTGCGCCGGGCCGGCTTCAGCGTGCCGTTTCCGGCCATTGCCGTGGCCTCCCACGATACCGCCAGCGCCGTCGCGGCCATCCCCAACATGGATGACCACAGCGCTTTTATCAGCAGTGGTACCTGGAGCCTGATGGGGGTTCAGATACCGGCGCCAGATACTTCGGAAGAAGCTCTTCGGTTGCACTTCACCAACGAAGGCAGTGCCGACGGGTCGATCCTGCTGCTGCGAAACCTTACCGGTCTTTGGATCGTTCAGGAGTGCCAGCGCCACTGGGAAAAAGAAGGCCGCCACTGCAGTTGGAATGATCTGACGTTTGCCGCTTCTGAAGCCCAACCCCTGCAGCGCCTCTTCGATCCCAACGCGAGAGAATTCCAGAATCCGCATGACATGCCGGCGGCTATTCGTGCCTTTTGCAAACGCACCCAGCAAGCTATCCCCGAAACCGTGGGTGAGATCGCACGTTGCGCGTTTGAGAGCCTGAGTTTAAAGTACCGCTCGGTGCTCGAATCCCTGGAAAAGCTCACTGGACGCCATCTCGACTCCATTCGCGTGGTCGGCGGTGGTTCCCTGAACCACTTCTTTTGCCAGATGATCGCCGATGCCTGCAACCGGACGGTGGTGTGTGGGCCAGTCGAGGCTTCTGCATTGGGCAATGTGATGTTGCAGGCCGTGGCTACCGGCCGTATCGAAAATGTCAGCGCGGGTCGAGCCGCCATCGCCGCTTCCGTCGAATGTGTCACCCTCGCTCCGCGGCCGGGCGATGCATGGGACGAGGCGTACGCTCGCTTTGCGGCAATCGAGCAAGAATCCTGAGGAGAAAACATGTCATCCTACGCTGTTCCGGTCCTGGAGTCGCCTATCCCTGTTGCCCCCGGTGAAGTTCTGTTGATTGCCAGCGGCGACCTGCGCCAATCGGCCAACAAGGTTTGCTGGGCGGCCCAGTCGGAAATGGAAAAGCAGCTCACCGAAGCGCTGCGCGCAGAAGGCTTTACTCTGCGTCGCGCCCATGCCTATCGGGAAGATCTAGGGCACGGATTCATCTACAACCAACGCATGGGAATGGATGTTTTCATGAAGATTCCTCCCGACGCTCCAGTGATTGTTGCGGAAGCGGTATGGCAATACAGCCACAATGTTTTTTCCGGGCTGGAACATCACCGCGGTCCCATCCTCACGGTGGCCAACTGGTCAGGCCAGTGGCCTGGCTTGGTCGGCATGCTGAACCTGAATGGATGCCTGCACAAAGGTGGAGTGAAGTTCAGCACGCTGTGGAGCAAGGATTTCACGGATGAATTCTTCCTTCGTGGTCTGCGCCAATGGCTAAAAGAAAATGTGGTCCAGCATGACCTCAGCCACGTGCACGACCTGGATGCCGCCAATCTTCCGGCGCCGGAGAAGAGGCTGGGCGAGTCGCTGGCCAACGACCTCAAGACGCGCAAGGCGATTCTTGGCGTCTTCGATGAAGGCTGCATGGGCATGTACAACGCCATCATCGAGGACTACCTTCTGAACCCAACCGGTGTTTACAAGGAACGCTTGAGCCAATCCGCGCTGGTGGCAGCAATGGCAACCGTGACGGATCCGGAGGCGCAGGCCGTGCGCACCTGGCTCGATCAACGCGGCATGACATTCGTGACCGGCACCAGAGAGGAAACCGAGCTTACCGATAAGCAGATCCTTGGTCAATGCAAGATGTACATCGCCGCCATGCGGATCGCCGATGAGTTCGGCTGTGACGCCATCGGTATCCAGTATCAGCAGGGACTGAAGGACCTGGCTCCCGCCTCCGACCTGGTGGAGGGTTTGCTCAATAACGTAGAGCGACCGCCGGTGTTCGATGCCAAGGGCAAAGAACTCTATGCCGGCAAGCCACTCCCCCACTTCAATGAAGTGGATGAGTGCGCCGGACTGGACGCGTTGATTACCAACCGCGTTTGGACAGCCATGCAGCTTGATCCGGCCACCACGTTGCATGATGTCCGTTGGGGCGAGCACTACAGCGGTGGCGATATTGACGAGTTCGTCTGGGTATTCCAGATCTCCGGCGCAGTGCCGGCATCGCACATAGCCGGCGGTTACGCCAAGGCCAGCAGTGAACGCCAGCCGCCGATGTATTTTCGTCTCGGGGGTGGCACGCTGAAGGGAATCTGCAAGCCCGGCCACGTTGTCTGGAGCCGCGTGTTTGTGGAAGGCGGAGCCCTGCACGTAGATCTCGGCCGCGCCACGGCGATCGAGCTTCCGGCGAAAGAAACCGAGCGGCGATTGAAGTCGGTCACCTCGCAATGGCCCATCATGCACACCTTGCTGCACGGCATCACGCGTGACCAGTTCATGGCACGCCACCGCGCTAACCATCTCAACGTCGCCTACGCTCCTACCAGCCAGGTCGCCGACCAGGCGCTGGCCGCCAAGGCGGCGATGATGGCTGCCCTCGGTATCCACGTTCACATGTGCGGAGATTAAGATGCTGGTTCCTTCCACTACCGGCGAGACAGAAGTAAACGACACGCCACAACCGCTGTTCCCTAAAGGACTGGCGGTACCGTTTTTTCTCGTTACCGCGCTTTTCTTCCTCTGGGGTGTGCCCAGCAACCTCAACGACGTACTCATTCGCCAGTTCATGAAGTCGTTCGCCATTTCCCGCTTTGAGGCCGGGTTGGTGCAGTCAGCCTTTTACCTTGGCTACTTCCTGTTGGCGATTCCCGCGGCGCTGCTGATGCGGAAGATGGGCTACAAGTTTGGCATCGTCGTGGGCCTGCTACTGTTTGCCAGCGGAAGTTTTCTATTCTGGCCCGCGGCGATGGTCGGACGGTATGGATTCTTTCTCTTCGCGCTCTTCGTGATTGCCAGTGGGCTGTCGTTTTTGGAGACGGCCTCGAACCCGTTCATCGCCCAGTTGGGTTCGCCCCAAAGTGCGGCTCGCCGGCTCAACTTCTCGCAGGCATTTAATCCGTTGGGCGCAATCAGTGGTGTGCTGGGGGGAACGGTATTCATCTTCTCAGGCATTGAGCTCACCCCTTCGCAGGTCTCGGGGATGCAGGCTGCCCATACCTACGGCACCTATCTGAAGCATGAAACGATGCGCGTGGTGGTGCCTTACCTGGTGGTTGGGTTGGTCGCTCTGCTCTGGGCCGTCTTGATTGCCCGCACCAAATTTCCTGTCATCACTCGCGAACACGAGAACGACAAAGAAGATCACGGCAGCTTTCGCCAGCTGTTGGGCTATCCCAGCTTTCTCTTCGCCATTGTCGCCCAGTTTCTGTATGTGGGCGCCCAGGTCGGGACCTGGAGCTACTTTATTCAGTACGTGCAGGACACCACGCATCAACCGGAGAAGATTGCCGGGTATTTCCTTACCGGCACACTCGTGGCCTTTGGCGCGGGCAGGTTCAGCTCCGCCGCATTGATGCGGTATGTCAAGCCCGCCCAACTGATGGGCGCGTACAGCATCGTGAATATTGTTCTGGTCGCCGTTGGGGTGGCATTCCCAGGCTGGGTTGGGCTGTGGGCGATTTTCATCACCAGCTTTTTTATGTCGGTCATGTTCCCGACAATTTTTGCCCTGGGCATCGAGGGTCTGGATCAGAACACCAAGATCGGTGGGTCGTTGATCGTGATGGCGGTGGTCGGGGGCGCCGTGCTCACGCCGTTGATGGGGTTGATTTCGCAGACACGGCATAGTATCGCGCAAGCCTACCTGGTCCCATTCTTTTGTTACTGCTGTATTGCGTGGTACTCGTATGTGGGCGTTCGATTAAAGCGGAGAGAGGCGTTGGCATGAACACCAGCAAGTTGATTGTCATGTTGTGTGCATCGTTGTTCATGATGGGCGGCCTTGTGGCCGCCGCCCAGCAGCCGGCAGATTGGCAAGCGCGTCTGGGGCAGATTCTGCCGCTCATGGGCCATCGCAACTGGATCATGATTGTCGACTCGGCGTATCCCCTGCAGAGTTCCGGGGGTGTGGAAACGATCGAGACAAATGCCGACCAGGTCGATGTGATCCGAAAAGTTTTGAGCACGGTCGATAGCTCGATCCATGTGAGGCCGATTGTCTACATGGATGCTGAGCTGCCGTTTGTGCCCGAGAAAGACGCGCCGGGAGTGACGGCGTACCGCGAAGAGGTTACGACGCTGTTCAAGGGCCACACCATCACGTCATTGCCTCACGAGCAAATCATTGGCAAGGTGGATGAGGTAGGGAAGACCTTCCACATTGTTGTCCTCAAGACGAATATGACGGTTCCTTACACTTCAGTATTTTTGCAGCTCAACTGCAAATATTGGAGCGATGAAGCAGAAGCCCAATTGCGCAAGGCCATGAGTTCGCGCTAAGACTGCAGACCCCGACCGGGGTGCAGGGATCTGCAGTTTGCGCCAGTCCCCCAACGAAGCCGTTGGGAGACTGGCATTCCACTTTACTTCTGTGCCTGCTCGAAACGCTTGTTGATCTCGTCCCAGTTCACGGTTCCCCACCAGGCGGCGAGGTAATCGGGACGCTTGTTCTGATACTTCAGGTAGTACGCATGTTCCCAGACATCATTGCCCAGGATGGGGTATAGCCCCCCGGTGAGCGGATTGTCCTGGTTCGGCGTGGTTACCACCTTCAATTTCCCACCCTCGAATACCAGCCAGCCCCAGCCCGACCCAAACTGTTTGGCGGTCGTCTCGTTGAACAGCTTTTTGAAATCGGCAAAGCTGCCGAAATCCTTTGTGATCTGCGCGGCAATCTTGCCGGTAGGTTCACCACCGCCACCGGGCTTCATAATGGCCCAGAACATGGAGTGGTTTACATGGCCGCCACCGTTGTTGCGTACGACTCCCTTGATGTCCTCCGGAATCGTCGACAGGTTGCGCACCAGATCCTCGGGTGAGTGTTTCGCCAGTTCAGGATGCTTTTCGATGGCGCCATTCAGGTTGTTGACGTAGGTAGCGTGATGCTTGTCGTGATGCAGCTTCATTGTTTCCGCGTCGATATGGGGTTCCAGCGCAGCGTAGTCGTAGGGAAGTGGTGGCAGTTCGTAAGCCAAAATATCCTCCTGGATATGTCTCTCAGGGCTTGGTGCGGTTGTGAGGAGCCATCAGGGGCGAAATTGCCCCCTCCAATATTGCGTCCCCATGGTATCGGATGCAACTCGGCGGCATGAGGTTCGGGAAAGTGGAACACAGTACCGCTCCGGTCCCTCTGCAACTTATGGGCCCTGTCGAGCCCGAACCCCCGGTTTACACTCAAAAGAGTAGGCCGTAGCACTGAATCAAAGCATGAAACTGCTGTTCAATTTTGGCTTTGGAACAAATTTGCTTTGACCCGGAAATCCATAACGCGCAGGCAGCTCTTGCGCCAGGCGGGCGCTACTGGAGCGCTCGCGCTCGGCGCCCCCGCTATGGTTGCGGGCCAGGAGGCACAGAACCAACCCTCCTCCCCCAAGACCGAGAGCCAGGCCGCGGAAAAATACGCCCATCCACCTGGCGTCTTCATCAACCGGCCGCTGACTCAGGTCTCCAAAATGGCGGAAGCCATGCTGGACGACATGTCGGGTCGCAACGCCGACTTCTTTTTCAATGAGGCCAGCCCCCGCAGCGGCCTGGTGCGTGACCGGGCCCCGGTCGAAGGCCGGTCCCTCAGCCGGGTCGCCAGCATCGCCGCTACCGGCTTTGGCCTGAGCGCCCTGTGTATTGCCGCCAAATACAACTACCTGCGCCCTCTCGATTGCGAGCAGCGGGTGGAAAAGACCCTCGCATTCCTGCTGGAAGAATGCCCGCACGAGCATGGCTTCCTATATCACTTCATTGATATCGATAGCGGCCAGCGCCTCTTCGGCAGCGAGCTCTCCTCGATCGATACCGCGCTGCTGCTGTGCGGGGTCTTGCACTGCCGCCAGTACTTTACCGGCAACGCACGCATTGAGGCTCTCGCCACCACCTTTTACCGCCGCATCGATTGGCAATGGATGATGAACGGGGGGACCACCCTTTCCATGGGCTGGCTGCCTGACCAGGGGTTCCTGAAGAATCGCTGGGATATTTACTCCGAACTCACCACCATGTACTTGCTGGCTATCGGCTCGCCTACCCACCCCGTGCCGCCGGAGGCCTGGGACTCAGTGCAGCGGCCGGTGATCTCCTACGGAGGAATCAACTACATCAGCGGAGCCGCGCCGCTGTTTATCCATCAATATCCGCAGGCTTGGTGTGACTACCGCAACCAGCGCGACCGCCATGCAAATTACTTTACGAACTCCATAGCCGCCACCCGCGCGCACCAGCTTTGGTGCTTAGTGCAGGGCCAGAAATTTCCCTGGATCGATCAGGACATGTGGGGCATTTCGGCCTCGGACTCCCGCCAGGGATACCGCGTCTGGGGCGGCCCACCCTCGATCGGACCGCTGGACGGTACCCTGGTGCCGTGTGCCGCTGCCGGCTCCCTTGTCTTTCTGCCCGCGGAGTGTTCTCACGTTTTATTAACGATGCGGGAACGATATGGCGATAAGCTTTACGGGCGTTATGGATTCGCCGACGCCTTTCAGCCCAAGGCTGGTTGGTACGGCGACGACGTCATTGGAATCGATGTCGGTATCGGCATGCTGATGGCCGAAAACCTGCGCAGTGGTTTCGTGTGGGATTGCTTCATGAAGAACCGGGAGATCGCCCATGCCATGCGACTGGTCGCTTTTCACCCGGATCCCGACGCCAACACCCAAGTGCTGTAAATCCTCCGACTCCGACATTTTCGATCCCTTTGTAACTTCGACAGCATCCATCCGTCAGTTACTCTGCAAACCAAATGGAAAGGCAACACCATGACGGAACAGGCCTCCAGCTTTCGCTGGATTGAGGGGCAGGGCCATGCCTTTGGATGGCCGGGAGTCGAATCCCGCTGGACCTCGAGCAGAAAAGACGCAGTCGGGATGGCATATTCCGCCTCCAGCCGCATCTGGTACACCATCTCCCACGGCATCCTCAACGAAATCTACTATCCCACCATCGACCGGCCCCAGACCCGGGACATGGAATTTCTGATCACCGACGGATCGACCTTCGTCCACGAAGAAAAGCGCGATCTCGAGCGTACCTTCGAGTACATCGACAGCTGCTCTTCGGCGGTGCGGCTGACCAATTCCGATCCTCAGGGCCGCTACAAAATCATCAAGGAAGTCATCGCCGACCCGCACCACCCGGTGGTGGTGATGCGGGTGCGCATCGAAGGCAACGAGAGCCTGCTGCAGCGCATGAAGGTTTACGCGCTACTTGCCCCGCACCTCGACGTCGGCGGAGCCGACAATTCCGGCATGGTCGTGGATCTCTCCGGCAAGCAGGCGCTGGTTGCCGCCAAGAATGGCCTTTCGCTGGTGATGGCGGCCAGCTGCGGCTTTCAGCGTGCCAGCTGCGGCTTTGTCGGTCGCAGCGATGGATGGCAGGATCTGATGGACAACTTCCAGATGGACTGGCAGTTTGGCTCCGCCTATCACGGCAATATCGCCCTCACCGGCGAAATCGACGTCAGCCTGCACCGCGAATTTGTCATCGCGATTTCATTTGGCGAGGGCCACCACTCTGCGCTTACCACCGCCCTCGGATCGTTGACTACGCCGTTCGACCAGAACCTCAAGCGCTTTAATGAGCAGTGGCATCGCGCCACCACGCCGGTGGCACTCAAGGGCGCGGCGCTCGACGCCGGACGGCTCTTGCAGATCAGCCAGAACGTCATCCTTTCGCACGAAGACAAGTATTATTCTGGCGCCTTTATCGCCTCAGCCTCCATTCCCTGGGGCCAGCACAAGGGGGATGACGATGTCGGCGGCTACCATCTGGTCTGGACCCGCGACATGGTGCAAAGCGCCACGGCACTGCTCGCTTGCGGACGCGTAGATACCGCCCGGCGCGCTCTGGTCTATTTGGCTTGCACGCAAAAGCCCGACGGCAGCTTCGCGCAGAATTTCTGGATCAATGGAACGCCGTACTGGAAGGGCATTCAGCTCGACGAGGTAGCCTTTCCCCTCATCCTGGCTTGGCGGCTATGGAAGATCAATGGCCTCGGCGAGTTCGACGTGTTTCCTTTTGTCGAGCGTGCTGCGGCTTTTCTGGCGCGCCATGCTCCCGTAACCCAACAAGAGCGCTGGGAAGAAGCGGCGGGCTACTCTCCATCGACGCTGGCCGCCGTGATTTCAAGTCTCATCTGTGCCGCCGACATCGTGCGCGCGAATGGGGCAGCCGAGTTTGCTCTCTTTCTCGAGGAGCAGGCCGACTGGATTGAGTCTCACCTCGAAGAATGGACTGTCACCGATAAGGGCGAGTTAATGCCGGGAGTACCGCGCCACTACATGCGCATCCGTCCTCCGCAGTGCGGCGATCCCTATGCCTCCGCGAATTGTGAGGAAGAGATCGTTCGCATCAATAACCGCGGCCCAGGAGAGGCAATCGATTTTGAAGCCCGCAATGTTGTCGACGCCGGCTTTCTGGAGCTGGTGCGCTATGGCATACGTCCAGCAGATGATCCGGTGATCGTCGACTCAGTCAAGGTCATTGACCACGTGCTCAAAGTAGAGACCGCGGTGGGTCCATGCTGGCGACGTTACAACCACGATGGCTACGGCCAGCGCCATGATGGAGGCCCCTACCTCGGATGGGGGCAAGGTCGTGCGTGGCCCTTGTTGACCGGTGAGCGAGCTCATTATGAGCTCGCGGCAGGTCATGATGTGAAACCGTATATCCTCGCTTACGAAGGCTTCAGTTCGCGCGGCGGTATGCTCCCAGAGCAGATTTGGGACGCACCGGATATGCCGGAGATGGGGCTCCGTCTGGGCAAGCCGACGGGGGCTGCCATGCCGCTGGTATGGGCTCACGCCGAGTACGTCAAATTGCTAAGGTCGGTCACCGACGGACAGGTGTTCGATCGCATCTCGGTCGTTGCTGAGCGGTATGGACGAGCAAAACGGCCCTCGCCCGTTGAGATCTTTCGTTTTGACCGGCAGGTGCACCGCATGATCGCCGGAAGAAAACTCAGGCTCATGGCCGACGAACATTTCTCCGCGATTTGGACCGTCGACAACTGGAAGACCACCTGGACCACGGATAGCCACAACCTGGGGTGTGCCGGTCATTTTGCCGATCTGCAGACCGCGCCGGACAACGCTGGTCCGCTAATCTTCACCTTCCACTGGCGAAACGGCGATCGCTGGGAAGGACGAAACTTCGAAGTGCAGCTGGAGACGGTTCCGAGCAACTGAGGGTCTGGAAGGCAAGTTCAATCTGTGAAGGGTCCGGCCCTAAAGGCCGTATATAAAAGGGCCAAAGACCTCGGTGTCGCATCCTTTGTGTACGGTTTGAAGGCCGTATCCTTCAGAACCTGAGCCTTCCACCGCAGATTGGCCACAAAACAGGAGACCCAATGCCAGCCGCAGCATCTTAACGTTGACGGCAAGACGTGAATCCGAATCCGCAGTATCCTCGAAGGGAAAGGTGAGACGGTTATGAGCGAACTCGATCAGTTATCGATCAATGCATTGCGGTTTCTGGCCGTAGATGCTGTAGAGAAGGCGAATAGTGGACATCCTGGAGCGCCGCTGGGCGATGCTCCCATGGCGTATCTGCTCTTCCATCAGTTCATGCGCCACAATCCGGCGAATGCAAAGTGGAGCAATCGGGATCGGTTTGTGCTCTCGAACGGGCACGCGTCTGCGTTGCTTTATTCCGTGCTGCACCTTACCGGTTACAAGGTCGCCATCGAAGACTTGCAACAGTTTCGCCAGTATGGCTCCATCACTCCCGGCCATCCTGAGTACCACGACACCGATGGCGTCGAAGTCACCACCGGGCCCTTAGGCCAGGGCTTTGCCATGGGTGTCGGCATGGCGATTGCCGAAGCCCACCTGGCGGCGCGCTATAACCGCCCCGGCTTCAACATTGTCGATCACTTCACCTACGTGATGTGTGGCGACGGCGATTTGATGGAAGGCATTTCCCACGAAGCGGCCTCGCTTGCCGGTACCTTGCACCTGGGCAAGATGATCTACCTGTACGACGACAACCTGATCTCTCTCGACGGGCCAACTGACCTCTCGTTTACCGAGGATGTGACCGAACGCTTTGAGGCTTACCACTGGCACGTGCAATTTGTGGATAACGGCAATGACCTGGAAGCGATTTCCGCGGCAATCAAGATCGCGCAGGGCATCACCGACAAGCCTTCGCTCATTCGCGTGCGCACGGTCATCGGCTACGGCAGCCCCAAGGCCGGAACCAACAAGGTGCACGGCGAGGCCCTGGGCGCGGATGCGGTCAAGGCGACGAAGAAGAAGCTCAACTGGCCGGAAGATAAAACCTTCTACGTTCCTGACGAAGCCAAGGCCAACTGGCTGCAGGCGGTCGACAAGGGCAAGAAATACGAGCAGGAGTGGAGCGACCTGTTCGCGGCGTACAAAGCGAAGTTCCCCGCCGAAGGAGCGGAGTTCGAGCGGGTGCAGGCCGGGAAGCTGGCGGACGGTTGGGAAAAGAGCCTGCCGGTGTGGAAGGCGGATGCCAAGCCGATAGCCACCCGCAGCGCTGGCGGCGAGGTGATGGAAGCTATCTTCCAGGCAGTTCCCGAGCTGATCGGCGGCGCCGCCGATCTCACGGCGTCCACCAAAACAATCTTCAAAAACGGCGGCAATTTCCACGTCGATCCTGCCGGCCGCAACATCTGGTTTGGTGTGCGCGAGTTCGGCATGTGCGCGGCGGTCAACGGGATGGCGGTCCACGGCGGAGTCATTCCTTATGGATCGACCTTCTTCACCTTTTCCGATTACTGCAAGCCGGCGCTACGTCTGGCGGCGTTGATGGGCTCGCACTCCCTCTTCGTCTTCACCCACGATTCGATTGCGTTGGGCGAAGATGGACCTACCCACCAGCCAATTGAGCAGCTAACCATGTTGCGCGCCACACCTCATCTCACCGACTTCCGCCCGGCAGATGCTAACGAAACCAGCGCAGCCTGGCAGTTGGCGTTGGAGCGCGGGAAGCCTGCTTTTATGGCTCTCTCACGTCAGAATCTCCCCATCCTCGACCCGGAGAAGTACAAGGTCGCAGCAGGGGTGGCCAAGGGCGCCTACATCCTGCAGGACGGCGGTGCTTCGCCCGATTTGTTGATGGTAGCGGCCGGGTCTGAGGTCTGGCCGGTATTGCAGTCTGCGGCCGATCTGAAGAAGGAAGGCATTTCCGTGCGCGTGGTTTCCATGCCCAGCTTCCGCATCTTCGAGGAGCAATCCGCGGAGTACAAGGCCCAGGTATTCCCTCACAATTTGCCGGCGCTCGCGGTTGAAGCGGCCGCTCCGATGCCGTGGTGGAAGTATGTCGGCCGCGACGGAGACGTGATTGGCCTGGAGCGCTTCGGTGCTTCGTCACCAGGGCCGAAGGTATACGAAGAGCTCGGCTTCAGCCCAGCGAACATCAGCAAGCGCGCGAAACAGTTGTTGGAACGCGTTCGTCCGGCAGCGGCAACCGCGGCCAAGTAGGCGACCATGGCAGAGATCAGCACGGTTCTTTGGGATGTAGGCGGCGTTCTGCTGACCAATGGCTGGGATCATATCGAGCGAGCTGCCGTCCTGCGGCAGTTCGACCTCGACCCTGCTCCCTTTGAGCAGCGCCACGAACTCGCCAATGATGCATGGGAAAAGGGGCTGATGACGGCTGAGCAGTATCTGCTGCAGACGGTCTTCTATGAGCCCCGTCCCTTTACCCCGGCCGCGTTTCTGCAGGAGATGAAGGAGCGCTCGGTTCTGCTCGAGCACGGCGGGATGCGAATCCTTCAGGAACTTGCAGCATCAGACGAATTGGAACTCGCGATGCTGAATAATGAGGCTCGCGAACTCAACGATTACCGGATCGAACGCTTCGAGCTCGGCCGGTACTTCGATGTGTTCCTCAGTTCCTGCTATCTGGGGTTGCGCAAGCCGGATAGCAAGATTTTTGATGTCGCGCTCGACGTTCTGCAGCGAGATCCAGAGGAAGTGGTATTCATTGACGACCGGGCGCAGAACTGCGAAGCCGCGCAGGCGCTTGGAATTCACGCAATCCGCTATCACGATGAAGCACAATGCGTGCAAGCGCTGGAACGGTTGGCGCTTACTACAGGTGTAAGAACCTAAAGGCACTTTGCCAGCAAGGAGCAAAATCCATGGCGACCATGGAAGTAAAGTTCACTCCCGAAGATCTAAAAGCGGCCCAGAGTGCTGAGCGGATTCCTGAACCGACCGCCGTCGTCATCTTCGGCGCTTCCGGTGACCTGACCAAGCGCAAACTGCTCCCCGCGCTCTTCCACCTCGAGCAATCCGGCTTGTTGCCGGGTGAGTTTTCCGTCATCGGCGTAGCTCGCCGTCCTCTGCAGGATGAATTTCAAAAGGACATGCGTGAGGGCATCCTGCAATTCGGCGGGGTGAAGGAAGGCGATGAAAAGCTGGACGCCTTCATGAAGAAGGTGGCCTACCACGCCATGAATTTCGATGATCCTGAAGGCTACGGAAAGCTCAAGTCCGTGCTGGAAGATATCGACAAGACCCAGGGCACTAAGGGCAACCGTCTCTTCTACCTCGCGACGGCGCCGGAATATTTTGCAGACATCATTCAGCAATTGGGCGCGCACGGCATGGCCAAGCCGGAGCAGGGAAAAGTCCATACCATCATCGAAAAGCCCTTCGGTCATGACCTGGATTCGGCCAAGCAGTTGCTGAACGAGGTAAACAAGGTCTTTTCTGAGGATCAGATCTTCCGGATTGACCACTACCTGGGCAAAGAGACGGTTCAGAACATCCTGATTTTCCGTTTCGCCAATGGCATTTTCGAACCGGTTTGGAATCGTAACTACGTCGATCACGTACAAATCACGGCGGCAGAAGACATCGGTATCGAAGGCCGTGGCCCGTTCTACGAAAAGGCGGGCGCCCTGCGCGACGTGATGCAGAACCACGTGATGGAGCTTCTCTCCTTCGTTGCCATGGAGCCGCCGGTTTCGTTCGATGCGGAAGCGATGCGCCGTGAGAAAGTCAAGGTATGGCGGTCTATCCAGACCGTTCACCCCATGGATACGGTTCGCGGCCAGTATGGCCCGGGCATGACGGACGGTAAGCCCGTCAAGGGCTATCGACAGGAAGATCGTGTCGATCCTAATTCCGGAACCGAGACCTATGCGGCGCTGAAGCTCGGTATTGAGAACTGGCGTTGGGCAGGGGTTCCGTTCTATCTGCGCGCCGGCAAGCGGCTGGCCAAGCGTGTGACCGAGATCACGATCCAATTCAAACAACCTCCGCAGTTGCTGTTCAAGAATCAAACCGGGCCTTGTAACGAATTGCAGCCGAATTTGATTGCCATGCGTATTCAGCCTGATGAGGGCATCTCGCTACGCTTCGGCGCCAAGGTTCCCAGCCCGAACATGGAAGTTTGCCCGGTGAACATGAACTTCAGCTATGCTGAGGCCTTTGGCAAGTCGTCGGCCAACGGTTATGAGCGGCTGCTGCTGGATGCGATGCTGGGGGATGCCACGCTATTCGCTCACCGCGATGGGGTTGAGGCGACATGGGCCTTACTCACGCCGATTCTCGACCAGTGGGCGAGTACCAAACCAAAGGGCTTTCCTAACTACGCTGCCGGCACCTGGGGGCCGGAGTCGGGGGATGAACTGCTGGCACGCGATGGGCGGGCCTGGCATAAGCTCTAATTGCATGGCGCAGACAATCGAAGTTACCTATTACGTTGACGCAAGTCTGGAAGCAGTGAACCGGCGCGCGGCGCAGTACTTTGTGGATGGTATCCGCGCTGCGGCTACCGCCCGCGGCAAGGCGCGCATCGCCATCTCCGGAGGCAACACGCCGAAGCACACGTTTGAGCTCCTGGCTGACACCACCGCTCCCTACCGCGACCAGATTCCCTGGGACAAGCTGGAGATCTACTGGGTCGATGAGCGCTGCGTCCCGCCGGATCACCACGATAGCAACTACCGCATGACGCGTGAGGCGCTGCTCGACAAGGTGCCGTTGAGCCCCGGCCAGATTTTTCGCGTCCAGGGTGAACTCGAACCCGAGGAGGGCGCGGCAAAATACGAGGCTGCCATCCGCCAGAGTTTTCGCCTGGAGGGCGCGGAGATGCCGGTGTTCGACCTCCTGGCACTGGGCATGGGACCCGACGGGCATACCGCTTCGCTTTTCCCGCACACGGAAGGTCTGCATGAGTTGATGCGGATTGCGATTGCCAATCATGTGGAGGCAAAGGAATCGTGGCGGGTCACGCTCACTTCTCCCGTGATCAACCGGGCGCGCGATGTCTTTTTTTTGATTGAAGGAACCGACAAAGTGGCGGCGCTGAAGCAGGTATTTCTGGGCCCTCCCGATCCTGAGACGTACCCCTCACAATTGATCAGTCCTGCAAGCCATCGCATCACCCTGCTGCTTGATTCTGCGGCCGGTGCCGCGTTGCCCCCAACGGACGCAGATGGCAAGGGCGTGCTGGAGATCACACGATGATCCTGGCGGGTGATGTCGGTGGTACCAAGGTACATCTTGCCTTATACAAGTTTGAGCAGGGCGAACTACTCGCCGCGCTTGATCACAAATTCTCCGCCAAGGAATTTCCTGGGCTGGTGGAGATCGTGGATGCATTTCTCGCGCAGAGCAAACAGACGCTTGGCCAATCCATTGACGTGCTTGCCGCCTGTTTCGGTGTACCGGGGCCGGTACGCCACGGCCGTTTGAAGCTGACCAATCTTCCCTGGGTGCTGGATGCCAGCCAGCTATCTGTCGACCTCAAGATCCCGCATGTCTTCCTGATCAATGACCTGGAAGCAAATGGATATGGCATTGCGGAGCTGAGAGCGGATCAGATTCTGGAGATCAGCAAAGGCGATCCGAACGCGGAAGGGAATCGTGGATTGATTGCCGCGGGCACCGGGTTGGGAGAAGCCATCCTGGTCTGGAATGGCCATTCGTATCTGCCTATGGCTTCGGAGGGCGGCCACACGGACTTTGCACCCCGCAACGAAGAAGAAATTGAGCTGCTGCGGTATCTGCAAAAGACGCTGGCTGGGCGGGTGAGTTCCGAGCGAGTGGTTTCGGGCATCGGCCTGGCGAATGTATACGCGTTCTGCCGCGATGTGAAACGCCTGGAAGAGCCGGCGTGGCTAAAAGAGCGCATGCGCACGGAAGATCCCAACGCGGTCATCGGCGAGTTGGGAGAATCCGGCGCGAGCCCGCTTTGCTTGGAAGCGCTGAATATCTTTGTCGCCGCCTACGGCGCGGAAGCCGGCAACCTGGCCTTGAAGATTCTTTCGACAGGTGGCATGTATGTGGGCGGAGGCATTGCCCCCAAGCTGCTGAAAAAGATGCAGGATGGCACGTTCATGAAGGCCTTTACCGACAAGGGCAGGCTGAGCGATCTTTTGGTGCAGACGCCAGTACGCCTGATCCTCGAGAGCCGTGCGGCCCTGATGGGAGCCGCGGCCTATGCAGAAGCCCGCGCGGCAGAGATTGGCGGGCACTCGGAGCGTGCGTCTTCAGTACAAGCTTAGTAAATCCCGGGAGTCATACCATGCAAATGAAATCGCCGCAGCGGTTTGCCGGCGTCGTTGTTTTTTCCCTCGCAGTTTTGATGGCGGTCTACCCGCGCGTGGCCCTGGCTCACGCCGTCTTGGTAAGTTCTACACCGCAAAAGAATGCGGCCGTGAGCGGGCCCGACATCACGATTAGTCTCAAGTACAATTCGCGTGTCGACGGTGTGCATTCCTCATTGAGCCTGCTGAAGCCGGATGGGTCGATTGAGCGCATCGAGGCGCTTTCGCAGCCGGCCGCGGACATGTTGGCGGCCACCGGCCACAAGCTTGGGAAAGGTGCTTACGTGCTGCGCTGGCAAGTGCTTTCCAGCGACGGTCATATCACCCGCGGCGAAGTTCCTTTCCAGGTACAGTAAAGGACCGCCGAACCACTCCCCTCCGCTCGGGATGACAAAGCGGAGGGTGTTTCCATCCCTCAGCATCGATTACGACGGAAATCACCACTCTTCCCTTTGTCAGCCCGATCAAAGGGGAGTGGAGGGATTTGCAGTTTCTTCTCTAGGCTTAATTCATTGATCTGGCTTCTCCGAGACATCGACCTTCTGAGCACGCTTTTGCGGGCGGCGAATCTTTCGTTTGAAGCGTTGCTGCTGGGCGGCATCGTTTACTTACTCGCCGTAGCGCGTCCTGCTCGCGCAGGCATAGAAGTGGAGTTCCTTTGTTTCCGGGGCATCCGCTGGGCCGCGCTCGGCCTGGTTGCAACGGAAGTCTGCACTGTTTTCCTCGCCAGCGCATCGCTGCTGGGCGATAGCGACCAGCAGCTTCGCGATGTGATCCACGCCGCGTTCTTCCGGGCAGGCATGAGTGCGGCCCTCGTGGCGTTAGCGTTGTGGGGAAGTGCCCGGGTAAAACGGACCACTCCGTTGCTTCCGCTGAGCCTCTTACTTCTGGCCGCCACTGTATCCACAAGCCACGCGGCTGCTCGTCTCGACAATCGCTTGCTGTTGCTGCTGGCAACGGCCGCGCACCACGTAGGGACAGCCGCATGGGTCGGAGCCATGCCCTTCCTTCTGCTCTCCCTGCCTCGCGCTGAGCAGGTCGACCAGGCGCGAGAGATGGCCCGGCGTTACTCCACCATGGCTTTGGGCAGCGTCGCTCTCCTGGTGCTGGCCGGTGTATGTATGGCGTGGTTCTACGTCGCAAGTTGGAAAGGTCTTTACGGCACCAGCTATGGCGTGCTGCTTCTGGCCAAGATTTACCTGCTGCTGGTCATGTTGGTGATGGGCGCGGGCAATTGGCTAGTGGTCCGGCGCCTGGCGACCGATCCGCAGCCGCTCTTGCTGCGGTTGCGGCGCTTCGCCGAGGTTGAGGTCGGGTTGGGGTTTACCGTCATCCTGGCAGCCGCTTCCATGTCTTCGCAACCTCCGGCGGTCGATGTAAGCGACCAGATATCGTTGCCGGTGATCGCGGCCCGGATGCATCCCAAGCCTCCAAGATTGAAAAGCCCAACCACCAGCCAGCTGACTCCACCGACGTCGATCGAGACTGCAGTCAAAGAGACCGAGTTTCAGGCAATGGGTGGCAGCGACGATACCGATCGCAAATGGTCGGAGTACAACCACCACTGGGCAGGCTTAATCGTTGTGGCCGCCGGGCTGTTGGCGTTTATGAGCCGATTTCGCGGCCTTCGGTGGGCGCGCTTCTGGCCACTCACCTTTGCCGGTCTCTCGCTCTTCATTCTGCTGCGCGCCGATCCGGAAAACTGGCCTTTGGGGCCGCGTCCTTTCTGGGCCAGCTTTTCAGCGCCCGACGTACTCCAGCACCGCGCAGCCGCGGTAGTCATCCTGGTCTTCGCCGCGTTCGAGTGTGCCGTGCAGGCAGGTAAGCTGCGCCCCCGTTGGGCAGCCATGATTTTTCCTGCCATGTGTGCTTTGGGCGCAGCCATTCTGCTCACCCATAACCACGCTGCCGGAGACTCGTCCGAAGATCTATTGGCTTCACTGAGCCATACCCCGATCGCTCTCTTGGGCGCCACCGCTGGCTGGAGCCGCTGGCTGGAGTTACGATTGCCGTCGGGACGCGCCGCCAGGGTCGCCGGTCTTCTCTGGCCGCTCTTTCTCGCTGCCGCCGGCCTCATCCTGCTGAATTACCGGGAAATGTGAAAATGCAACTATCATTGGATTTGGCGATTGATCTTCAGGCAGACTCTTTTGCCCTTGGGCACCTTGTTGTTTCGATTGCGATGTAGGAGAAAATTTGCGCTTAGTCCGTAGTCTCACTGTTTCTCTCACCCTGCTGCCCGCTTTCTCTCTCGTTCTTGCTCAAAGGCTACCCAGCGTCGCTCATCCGCAGCACTACACGTTGCAACTTGCTCCTGACCTTAAGGCAGCCACGTTTACCGGCGAGGAGACGATCGATCTGACGCTCGACCAGCCAGAGAAATCGATTGTGCTGAATGCATACGAGTTGAAGTTTGCCCAGGTCTCTGCTGAGAGCGAGGGAAAGTCATTGCCGGCGAAAGTCACGCTGGACCCTGCCCAGCAGCAGGCCACATTTCATTTCGATCAGCCGCTGGCTGCAGGGCCTGTCAGCTTGAAGATTGCCTATAGCGGCGTCCTTAACGGAGGTCTGCGCGGTTTCTATCTCTCGAAAAGCGCGACGCGCAATTACGCGGTCACACAATTTGAATCGACCGATGCGCGCCGGGCTTTTCCTTCGTTCGATGAACCCGCGCTTAAGGCAACCTTTGACGTGAGCCTTGTGGTTCCCGTTGGGGACACGGCTATTGGTAACACCAACATCGTCTCCGACGCGCCTGGCCCGGGGCGAAACGAACACACCATCCGCTTCGCGCGCACGCCGAAAATGTCCACCTACCTGGTGGCGTTTCTGGTGGGTGACTTCCAGTGCCTCTCGGGCGAGAGTGACGGTGTTCCCATTCGCGCCTGCGCCACTCCGGACAAAGTGGAGCTTGGTCAATTCGCGCTTTCCGGCGCCGAGTTCTTCCTCCACTACTACGACACCTATTTCGGCATTAAGTACCCCATGCCCAAGCTGGACATGATTGCCATACCCGATTTTGAAGCGGGCGCAATGGAGAACTTCGGCGCCATCACCTACCGTGAGACCGCCATGCTGGTCAACGAGAAGACTGCCTCATTGGAGGCAAAGAAGAACGTGGCCGTCGATGTGGCGCACGAGATGGCGCACCAGTGGTTTGGCGACATGGTCACGATGCAATGGTGGGACAACATCTGGCTGAACGAGGGGTTCGCTACCTGGATGTCGCACAAGCCTCTGGCGGCGTGGAAGCCGGAATGGGACACTGCCCAGGAGCAGGCCTCAGATCTGAACGAGACACTTGACCTGGATGGCCGGCGAGTGACCCGAACCATTCGTGCCCGGGCGGAGACGCCGGGCGAAATCAACGAGATGTTCGACGGCATCAGCTACGGCAAAGCTGCGGCCGTGCTCGCGATGACCGAGAACTACCTGGGCGAAGCGACGTTTCGCGCGGGAGTGCACAACTACCTGCAGGCGCATATGTACGGCAATGCCACCGCCGAAGATTTCTGGAATACGATGCAGGCGGCAAGCGGGAAGCCTGTGGACAAGATTATGGGGAGCCTGGTGGTGCAGCCTGGGGAGCCACTGCTCACCTTTGGCCAGCTGAGCGGCGGAAAGGTAAGCGTGGCCCAGAAGCGCTTCTTCTTGAACCCCACCGAGCGAGATGGCCAGCAGCAAACCTGGGTCTTGCCGGTCTGCATGAAGACAAGTGGTAATCAACCCGATTGCTCCATTCTTGACCACGGAGAGCAGGAACTCACCGTACCGCCATCGCCACTGTTCTACGGCAACGCTGGGGGGAAAGGCTACTACCGCAGCCGCTATGACAGCGCGGAATACCAGCAACTGCTGGATAAGGTAGAGACTGGCCTTACGCCTTCCGAGCGGATTACGTTTCTTGGCAGCCAATGGGCACTGGCCCACGCCGCTGTTGCTACGGTGGCCGACTTTCTCAATCTCGCATTCGCGGTGCGCGCGGATAGCAGTCCATTTGTTATCGAGACGGTATCCAATGCTTTGGGGATCCTCGATCAGCAAGTGGCTTCCACGCCCGAGGAGCATGAGCAGTTGGCTGCCTGGGTTAGAAAGACCTTCGGGCCTTCTTTGACGGCCCTGGGCGCTCCAGCGCCGGGAGACGCACCGGACAAAAATCTGTTGCGCGCCAATTTGTTTGAGCTGGTGGCAGACGTCGGCGCGGATCCCACGATCATCGCTGAGGCAAAGCAACTGGCTGAGCGATCTCTCGGCGATCCTGGCTCGGTGGACGCCACCCTCGCCGCCAGAGCGCTCAAGATTGCGGCACAGAATGGAGATACGGCCTTCTTCACCCAACTGCAGCGGATAAGCGAGACCACCACGGATCCTCAACTGCGCACGAATGCGCTGCTCGCGCTGGCACGTTTTCGCAACCCCGCACTCGCCACCCGGGCTTTGGACTATGCAGTCTCGCCGCGGGTCAAGAATCAGGATGCTTTGCGGTTAGTGCAGATCGAGATGAGCGACCGTCGCACGCGTGACCTGGCATGGCAGTACGTGCAGCAGAATTGGCCACAGGTACAGACGCAGATCACCACCTTCACAGGGGGCTCTCTCGTGTCCTCTACCGGCAACTTTTGCAGTGAGGAGCAGAGCCGCGAAATGACGCAATTCTTCGCGCAGCACCCTGTGGACGCATCTGGGCATGCCCTCAATCGCGCTCTGGACAGTATTGCCGATTGCGTGGACCTGCGTGCCGCCCAGGGACAGAATCTGCAAAGCTGGCTGGCTGCGAGGTAGACGCCCAATTCTCGGGCGATCCCGTAACCATGAGCATGTGGGTGTCTCTTCCACGGTTGAATGCGTGTCAATGCGTGTACATGCGGGCGAGTATTGCACAAAGGTTGTAGCGTTTGAGCTCATCTGTCACTTGAGCAGATACATAGCTTCTGCTTCAATCGTGGAGTGAATCCCGAGCCGATACTCTCCCCCACGCAGCAACCAGTCCGCGGCAAGGTCGTCGAGTTTGCTGACCTCCGCCTCTCGACTCCCATGACCGGTCAACCGGTCGTCCTCTTTGAATATGAAGATCGTGAGGGTGTGCGGTCGATCCACCAGGTGGCCTTAACCTGCACCGCCGAGGGACGTGGTGGCCAGGTCTATTTCGGCGGCTACGACAAAGGCAAGTTCCGTGTCTTTCGCGCGGATTGTATTCACCGGGTGGTAACACTGTAAGCCGTACGACGTCTGCGGAAATCCTAAGTACCCTTGGCTCGAACCGAAGAGTAAACTTTCGTGCGCCCGCACGAATGCAGTAAGTCTCTGATTGGAAAGAAGTACTCCAGCCCTCCCGGATAGATTTGAAAATCGTGTCGCGTCTTTTCGGGCGTGGCTGGGTTCCCCTCCTTCTATTGCCTCCAAAACTGTTCCATTTTGCGACAGGATCGTGTAGCCTCAACCAACTCCCCGCTCAGTGCAACTTTCGTGCTAGACGCACGTGCAATTCCGTTGACATACGGGATGCGCTTTCGCGTCGCAAAAGGGTTGCAAGATTGCCACCTCCCCGTAGACTAGGGGTGACCGAACTAAAGTTGTAGAGGGGTGCTGCCGATATGTTCGCTACACAGTCCGTTTCGAAGTGGAAAAACCTGTCCTTTCCGGTTCTCGCATTCGCCCTGGCTCTGAGCCATTCGAGCGCACGGGCTCAGGCTCCTAATGTCTTGGCCGACGCGCAGCAAGTCCTTGGGTCGGGCTTCAACATGCCGCAGTCCATCGCTATCTCGTCCAACGGCACCACCTACGTTGCGGATACGCAAAATAGCCAGATCATCCTTCTGCAAAACTTGCTTCCCAGCCCGGGCGAGAACACTGCGCTTTTGCTTCCCGCGAACATCACCCCAGCCCTCTCCACACCCCAGGCGCTCGCCGTCGACACCAATGGAGATCTTTATATCGCTGACACTCCGGGCGGTGTGGGCCGCATCATCGAGTTGATGGGAGACGGCAGTGGGAACCTCACGGGAACCGGCGCAGTGGTCTACACCGGAAGTATTCTCAGCAACCCGATCTCATTGGCGGTCGACACTACCGGAACACTCTACATCGGCGACTGGAACGATAACGACCCAAACAACACTATTGGAACGATCTTTACCATTGCTGCCGGCGGCAATACTCCGGCGGTGCTGAACACCGGTCTACCGGCAACCATCATCCCGGCAGGTTTGGCTCTTGATTCTGCCAAAGACCTTTACATCGCGGATAACAATCAGCCCGGAGGCATTTACAAGCTCAAACCGGGCGGGACAGCCGCTACCGTCGCGACCGGGCAATTCGTCATCAATCAGCCTTCCGGAGTGACCCTGGACGCGGCCGGCAATCTCTATATTCTTTCCTTGCTTGGCAACGGTATTAGCCCCAACGGTGGCCAGCAGGTGATCGAAGTCCCGGCTGCTAATCCCACGACGCCCTGGATTCTTCCGAACACAGGGATCGGAGCCAGCAGCAGCATGGCGTTTGATCCCCAGGGCAACCTCGATGTTGTGGATTCCACCGACGGAGAGGTCTTCCAACTGGCGTTCCGCACCCCGGTCAACATGGGAAATGTATTCCCGAGCTTGCCGCAATTCGCATCCAGCGTCCGCTTCAACTTCGAATTCAACGTACCCAGAACGCTGCAGGGTTTTCGTGTTGTCACGCAGGGTGACCCCAGCTCGGAACTGACCCAGAACGCCGGAGGAACTTGTGTTCTCGGCAGGCACACAGAAGTGGATGGGCTGCCTATCACCAACTATGTGCCGTATACCTGCAGCGAAATCTATACGGGTTCGCCTGCTTTCCCTGGCATCCGCTACAGCTCAATCCAGGTGGAGGGGACAGGCTCGACGATCCTGGCCTCGATGCCTGTCTATCAAACCAGCTTCTTGGGCGCAGAGGTTACCTATCCCCTGACCGCAACGATCACGGCGACTGGCTTGAAGCAACCGCAGGCGCTCGCGCTTTCGGGCCTGGATAAGACGCTCTATGTTGCCGATACGGTGGCAAGCGGAACCGGCGCGCAAGGCTTTGTTTACTCAACGAACGGGCCAAGCGGCACCGTTCTCAACCGGGTATCGACTGGGAGAGAGCCCCTGGTGGCGCCGAGCGCCCTCGCCGTGGACGGAGCCGGCAACTTATTTATCGCCGACTTTGAGCGCGGAGATGTGATTGAGGTACCGCCTGCTGCCACCGGGATCGCGGCTACCGCAATCAACACCGGCGGCTTACTGCAGCACCCCATTGCCTTGGCCTTCGACTACCTGGGCGATCTCTACATCGGCGATGCCGGGCCGGGCGGAATTGACGCCGGCAGCGGTAACCCAGGCTACATTGTGGAGGTTCCGGTCGGAGGTTCGGCCTTTAAGGTGACGCTCCCGGGTGTGTCCGTTGTCTTTCCTCAGGCACTGGCGACCGATCCCTACACCGCCGGCTTGTTTATCGGCGACGGCGGCGATCCAGCTGGGGTTGGCCAAGTGGTTCAACTCTCCCCGGACCTAACCACCGCGAATGTATTCCCCGTGAACAACGTCACCAATCCGACCGGTCTGGGCTTCGACGCGGCTGAGGATCTCTACGTCCTCGACGGCAATCTCGATACCATCACCGTGGTGGCCGGCGCTCAACTGGGCAATAGCCAAACCCTCTTGCCTTTCAGCAACACCTCGCTCTCGGCAGCGAGTGCCCTGGCCGTCTCGGCGGGAGGACAGAGCTTTGTCATCGCCAACATCGGCGCCGGCAGCAACAACAATCTCCTGTATCTCAATGGCAATGCGGCAACGTTGGCTTTTGGGAATGTGAACGTTGGCAGTCAGAGCCCAACCCTGCCCGCCACCGTCAACAACATCGGCAATCTTGACCTGACTCTGCAAACGCCGTACCTCACGACCAGCGGACCGAATGCAGCATTCAGCGTTCTGGGCAGTTCCACCTGTGGCAATGGAGTCGTGCTGGCGCCATCAGATACCTGCAGTATCAACATGCAGTTCGCTCCGACTACCGCGGGCCCGACCTCGCAGAATCTCTTTGTGCAGAGCGATGGCTACAACACCGGTAAGACCACGCTCACCGCGCAGGGAACAGGAGTTAGCGGCGGCAACCTCAGGCGCGAGCGCAGGCGCAGACGGTAACGGCTCAGCGTTGCCAACTTAGCTTGGGGAAGTAAGTAATCTGGATGGAGCCGGTGAAATCGTGCTCTTTGCCTGAGGCCAGCGCCGGCACTTTCCAGAACTCAGCCTGGCCGAAGGCATTCAGCTCCAGGTTGTCTTTTAGCCGCAGCACGGCTTTGATGTTGATGTCATGCTGCGTCGTTCCTCCGGGAATGAAACTCTTCGAAACTTTCATATTGCGGTAGCCCAGTTGGATATATTCCTTCGGGCTTAGCCAGTCAGTCAACCACGCCTGACCGCCTTTCCCTTGCCGTCCCATCCAGCTTCCCAGTAGATTCCCTTTGTTTGTGTAACCGTCAGGGTACTCAAACTCGGTGTACAGAAATCCGCCTCCCTGGGAATTAGCCACGGGGTCGGTAGATACACCCTCAACGCGCATGTCAAGATGCGGTAGTCCGGGGACGTGCGAGAGGTAAAGGCCGGGGTTGACCGCGGCGCGGCGCGGCGCGGCCAGAGGACTAACGTCATCGTGAACAATGGAGTCGGAATAGAGTGTCAGCCATTTCTCCATCCATGGAAGCCGCCAGGTGAAGTCGAAGCTCGAACTGCGGAAGCCGGGATCGTTTCTGCCCTCCTTCTCCGCCAGGCTCACGTTGCTGAAGCTGGTGAAGCTGTGCCAGAACGACCCGAAGGTGAGCGGGACATGGCCTTCGCCGGCAAAGATGACGACGCGAGAGAAGCCTATCTCGAGGTTGCGCGTCGGCTTGAAGCTGAATTTCTGCGATTGTTCCCACGGCGCGTTGGGGTAACGATGGCCTTTGAGCGAACCGAAGCTGCCTTCGTAGCGGAAAGGGCCGAGCAGGTTTGAGATCAAGGGGATGCGCAACGGCGTCACGCGGTTGATGCGTAAAGCGTATAAGGGTTCGGCGTTGTTGCTCAGAGCCATGCTGCCGCTTTGCGTGGGACCCCACCGGTCCTCCACCTTGCCCACCGAGATCACGTGGTGGGCAACTTCAAGGCCGAGGTTGGCGTTGATCAGCCGAAAGACGTTGGTTTGCGGTACTGGCTCCGGCGCGAGCAAGGGAGTGTTGTCGACCTGGGAGATCAGTTCCTGCACGGACTCGGGATAGGCTGCCCGTCCCGGGGCGTGCTGATATTCCCCGCGAACGTCGAGGGAAAAGTGGTAGGCCTCGGCACGTGCGGAAAATCCATCCAGTGCATTGAAGCCCTCCTGGTAGGGGCGTCCGTCGTCGTTGATCAGGGTCTGCCCGAAGTGAAGAGAGTCATTGATGGGGCGTCCCTTGATGTACATATTCCGGGTATAGACGCTGGTCACTTCAGCGCGAGTTGCGGGCGGCCCCGCTTCGGCTCCAAATTCCTCTGCCAGTGATTGAAAAATGCTCCAGGCCTCTTTGTCCTGCGGAGCATCCTGCAATCTGGGATAGGTCTCCTGCAGAATCTGGAGGCAGCTGGTGCGCGTCCAGGGCCGCATGCCGAGATAAGCAGAGTCGGCGTAGCCGAGCGAGAAGAGGCGTTCGAAGGCAGGATAGATCCAGCTGTCGAGGGGCATGTACACCGAGCCGTAATCACTGGCTTGGTAGGGATCGAAATTGGCAAAGGTGGGGTCGAGGTTTGCGGGGAGCGTTGGTTGCTGCGCCGGGAGGTGCAGCCAGGCAATTGTGATTGAGGTAAAAATCAGAGCAAATCGGAACCGCCCACGCACCATAAATCGAGGATAGCTCAGTGGGTGGGAAACGGAGCGTGCGAAGTTAGGTGGCCCACGCAAGCCAAAGGAGGGCGTTGCATGAGCCAACCAGCTAAATGGAAGCCGTCAGGCGGTCTCCCGGGTTGCTGTCCACTCCGCGTGGCCGTATTCGCCCAGGGTCACTGTGCCGTTCATGGAGTCTCCACTGGCCGTGCCGCTGAAGACATAATGGATCTCATTGCCGCCCACCGGCATGACGCTGTGGAAGCTTATCTGTTGCGAATGCACCTTACCGTTTAAATTGCCGCTGTAGATTTCGCCCCGGTGCACACCCGTCACGGCACCTTGCTGCTGCTCCAGCAGAAACCGCTGTGAACCCTCGCCGCACAGGTACTTCATCTGCACCTTCCAAATGCCGGCGACGTTCGCCGGGGTCCCTTGCGGGATCTCTGGGGCAGTGAACTTTGGCGGGTGCGACAGCGTGGCAAATACCGCGTCGGCGACAATCTTGTCATCGCCCGGCATCATCATGTAGGGCATCACTGTGAGTGTGCTCTCCATCTCGTCGGGACGAGTTCCGCTGGCGGAATCGAACTGAATCCGCGGACTGCCCGCGTCCAGCGTCTGCGCCAACTCCGTGCCCGTGATGTGCAGAGTGTTGGCGTCCCACTTGATACGCAGCATCGGAGCGTGATTCGAAAGATCCTCCGGCTGAAGATACTCGGTGGTCACCGAAGGCAACGGTTTGACCTTGGTTTCAATGTTTCCCAACCACTGCATCCACGTGTCCCATTCGGCCTTGTGGTCGCGCTGGGTCCACATCTCGACCGCGGTCAGCATGCCCATGATCTCTTCCTTGCCGACCTTCATGGAGCGTCCCACATTGTGGTGCGGCGCGGACTGGAACCAGGCCGCCTGCACCAGCTCCTTCCGTCCCAATAGCAAGCCTGCACACTGCGGACCACGCAAACACTTGCCGCCGCTATAGCCAACCAGCGTTGCGCCGGCCGCAAGATGAATATTCGGGATGGTCAGCTCCTCGGCGGCCGCGTCCACAAATACCGGAATGCCCTTCGCTTTGGCCGCCTCGCAAATATTCGCAATGCTCATCGGTCCCTTGGCCGCCGCTGGCGAAGAAAGGATGTAGATCATCGCTGTCTGTGGCCCCATCTCTGCCTGCAACTGCTCTGGGGTGGAGACCTCGATCACCTCGACGCCCAGCAGCCGCACCCCGATGTCGTAAGGATTGCGTGAGTGCGTGGGGATGATGACCTGGCTCTTGAGTCCGCCCTTGGCCAGGTACGGCATCTTCTGCGATTTCTCCGGATCGGTCCCGGCGATGCATGCCGCCGTCGCGTTCGCGATCGCCGCCGCGCAGCCGCCGGTCACAATGCCCCATTCCGCGCCAGTGATTTTCGCCAGGCGCGCGCCGACCGCCGCCATAAGCTCGTCCATCTGTACGTAGTGGTGGCCGGCTGCATCCATCGCCAGCTTCACTTCCGGCAAGGAGAGGGAGCCGCTGATGATGGTGTACGTGCCCTTTGCGTTGACCAGGGGCCGCACGCCGATCTCTTCGAAGAGCACCGGCTTGCCGGGCATGGAAGCAGAAGTCGGCCCGGCATGGCTGGTGGCCGGCAAGAGCGATGTGGCCGCTCCTGCCATCATGGATCGCTGTACAAATTTGCGCCGGCTAATCTTCGATTGCAAGGGATTGGACTTCAATGGAGTTTCCATGCGATTCCTCGGCTTTCTTGCAGAAGTAAAGAAAGGCCCTGAACAGAGTTTCAGCCATGCTTGCAGGTCGCGTCAAACCCGGTACCTCTATCTAATCCAGCTTCTTGACACTGCATGGGTTCGCCAGTAACCTCAGTTTCATCACCGGCCCCGTTCGCGGTTCTCGTTCAGCCCATTCCTATCTGTGAGGTTCACTCCCGTGAGTCGCTTTGGAAGATTCATGTCTTTACTTGGTTTGGCCGGTATTTTGTCTCTGGTCACGCTACAGGCACATGCGGCAATTTCCGGTTCGATCTCAGGCGTGGTTGTTGACCCGAGTGGCGCGGTGGTGCCGGGTGTCACCGTGGTCGCCACCAGCGTGTCGACCAATGTGCAGACAACGGCAGTTACAGACGCAAAGGGCTTTTACAGTTTTCCTACCCTCAAGGTTGACAACTACAACGTCACCACCAGCCACGCCGGCTTTCGCGACTACTCGCAGAGCGGCGTCAAGATCGATGCCAATTCCGCCCTCCGCATCGACATCGCGATGGAAGTCGGATCGGTCACCAACACCGTGAGCGTAAAGAGCGATGCCCTCCAGGTGGAAACCCAAAGCACCCAGAACGGCGTGGTGATTGAAGGAACGAAGATCACCTCGGTACCGCTGAATGGGCGTTCCTATATCGACCTGTTGAAGTTGCAGCCAGGCGTGTCGCCCTATTCCCATAGTTCGGACAGCAGCACGTCGGGCGTCGGCGCGACCCAGGTGTCGGGTGACCTCGACAACGGCCAACAATCGGTGAACGGCGGTCGCAGCGGGTCCAACGCATTCATGGTGAATGGGGCCAACGCAGAAGAAGGTGTGCACAACGGCGCCGCCATGATCCCTAATCTCGACTCCATCGCCCAATTCCGCATCATCACCAACAACTTCGACGCGGAGTACGGAAACTACAGCGGCGGCCAGGTCAATGTCGTCACCAAGTCGGGGACCAATCAATATCACGGGACGGTCTTCGACTTCCTGCGCAACACCGATCTGGATGCCAGAAACTACTACGCTCCGACGCGCGGTGTTTTCATCCAGAACCAATTCGGTGGAACGGCTGGAGGGCCAATCCGCAAGAACAAGATCTTCTGGTTCGCCGACTACCAGGGAACGCGTCAGATTTTGGGAGCGACCCAGAGCTATCCCGTTCCTTCCGATTCGGACCGCACAGGTGACCTTTCAGACCAGGCGGGCGCGCTTACTGGCACAGTCGTCGGATCCGGCTGGGCCAACACTCTGTCCCAGACACTGGGATATCAAGTGTCACAGGGGGAAAACTACTACACTCCGGGCTGCACGGATCCGGGCACCTGCGTCTTTCCTAACGCCGCCATCCCGCAGAGCGCAATATCGCCGGTTGCGGTGAACACGCTGAAGTATGTCCCCACGTCCAACGGAGTTGTGAACGATACCCCGAACTACTCCACCTCTGCCTTTAACGAGACATTGAAAGACGACAAGGGGAGCGGCCGGATCGACGTTCCTACCCGGTTCGGCGCTGTATTTGGTTATTACTTCTTCGATCAATTCCATACCGTAAACCCCTATAGCCAGGTATCCGTCCCGGGTTTTGCCGCCAACAACAAGGGCCGGACCCAAATGATCAATGTAGGTTTGACGACTACATTTAACGCGTCGACCGTCAACGATCTTCGCCTCGCCTATTTGCGGGACGTAAACCAAACCGGGCAACCGAGCGCAGGGCAGGGATTGGGTGTCAGTCTCGCCTCGCAGGGCTTTGTGACCCCCTGGGGGCCCGAGGGCGGAATCTCGCCCACCAACCCTTCGTACGAAGGTGTTACGAACCTGGGCTTCAACAACTTCAGCCTCGGTGTTCCGCCGGACGCCTTGAGGCAATACAACAATACCTTTCAGATCCTTGACAACGTCACCAAGATCTTTGGGACGCACACCCTGCAATTCGGCGCGAACCTCCACTACAACCAGATCAACGAGCGGAATTATGACTGCTACGACGGGTGCTTTGGTTTCAACGGATCAGAGACCGGCCTGGACTTTGCCGATTACCTGATTGGGGCACCGGATAGTTTTGTGCAGGCCAGCCAGCAGCTTCTCGACTCACGCAGCAAATACTACGGGTTTTACGCTCAGGACAGCTGGCGCGCGACCCGCAACCTGACCCTCAATTACGGTCTCCGGTGGGAAGCGTCGACGCCTTGGTACGACACCCAGAACAAGCTCGAAACTGTGGTGGCTGGGGAGCAGTCGCTCTCATTTCCCACTGCCCCTGTGGGACTGGTTGTCCCCGGGGATCCAGGCATTCCCCGTACTCTCGGGCCCACCAAGTACACCAACTTCGCTCCGAGAATTGGCTTTGCCTATTCTCCCGAGGCGACCGACGGATTTCTTGGCAAAGTCCTGGGCGGCGCAGGAAAGACCAGCATTCGTGCCGGTTACGGTATCTTTTATAGTTCGATCGAGGACGCTACCGGCTTTGTCGAGGTTGGGGACGCTCCGTACGGCAACTACTATTCGGTGTCATCGACGGAGCTCGCTACCCCGTTTGTCGATCGGCCGTCGGGAGTTGGAGCGGGACAGAAGTTTCCTTTCGTCTTTCCTCCAACCAACGTGTCTCCCAAGAATCCCGATACCACCTTCAACTGGGCCGGAGCAACGCCCATCGGGGGATCGGACTATTACTACTACAAGAACAAAATGCCTTATGTTCAGGAATGGGAGCTCTCGATCCAGCGGCAGTTGGGAACCGCAACCGTGCTCAGCGTGAACTACATCGGTACGGTGGGAAGGCAGCTGCTGACGTTTGAAGAATCGAATCCTGGGGACCAGGCGCTATGCCTCCAGCTGAGTGATCCGGCCAATGTTGCGCCCGGTTCAACACAGTGCGGCCCATACGGCGAAGACACGGTTTATACCACCGCGAGCGGCCAGACAGTGAGCGGAACCCGGCCGGCGTTCGGGATCAACTTCAACAGCAATCCCTACATGAAGACGGCGGTCAGCTCCAGCTTCAACTCGTTGCAGGTAAGTCTGGAGCACACCGAAAAATACCTGAACTTCCTGATCGGATATACGTTTGAGAAGTCACTGGATAACGGTTCTGACTCCTTTGACGCAACCAATCCGTTGAATCCGAGCCAAACCCGCGCACTCTCGGGTTTTAACGTTCCGCACAATCTGGTGGCCAGCTACACCGTGCAGCTGCCCTTCGATCACTTCATTGGCGGAGGGGATATTGCGAAGCGGTTCACCGCGGGCTGGGAGCTTTCCGGCGTATCCACATTTGCTACGGGAGAACCAGTCACGCTGAATGAGAACGATGACAACTCACTGCTTGGCGCCTTCAATGCAAACGTCGATGTGCCCAGCTATACGAACAATGGCAGTCCTCTTTTCATCAACAAGAACCCACGAAAGGGTCTGCCGTATTTCAACCCGAACTACTTTATGCCGGAACCAATCGGGCAGGTAGGAAACGCAATGCGGCGATCCTTCTCCGGTCCGGGCATCGACAATTACGATATGGCCCTGCTCAAGAGCACGACCATCACCGAAAGCACCAAGCTGCAATTCCGCGCCGAGGCGTTCAACGTATTCAACCATACGCAGTTTGGTGGTCCAAACGGGCTCGTCAACAACACCGGCCAGGGTGGATTCGGTTATGTAACCTCGGCAGGGGATCCCCGCATCATGCAAGTAGCTTTGAAATTCCTGTTCTAACGTGAGCAGCGGGCGGGGCATCTTCGTTCTTCTCGTGGCTCTTGCCCCGTCGACCGTCGCGCTGCATGCGCAGCAGCCCGGTGCGCCCATCTTCGCCTCCAGCTGTGCTGGTTGTCACGGCGCAGATGGCCGCGGCGGCGAGCATGCGCCAAACATAGCGACGGCCCCCGCAGTGCAGCGGCTTGCAGATCGCGATCTGGCCGGCATCATCCGCAACGGAATCTCCGGGGCGGGTATGCCGGCCTTTTCCTCATTCACTCCAGACCAGCTGGAAGGCGTAGTGAAGTACCTGCGCGTACTGCAGGGAAGAGGGGATATCGTGAAGCTTCCCGGCGATCCGAAACAGGGGGAGGCGCTCTTCTTCGGCAAGGCGCAATGTTCGGAGTGTCACATGGTCAATGGGCGCGGTGGCTTTATCGGGGGCGAGCTCACCTATTACGGAGCAGATGCAAAGCCGGATCAGATGCGTGCAGTGATTCGTGATCCGGAGAAGAATCTCCCCGCTGACAAGAAAGCAACGATCGTCGTAACCCGCGGCGGTCAGAAACTCACCGGCATGCTCAGGATCAACGACAACTTCTCTCTGTCTCTGCAAACGCCGGATGGCGCTTATCATTTCCTGCCGAAGTCAGAGATTACCCAGGCAGACATTGGAGCCCGCTCTCTCATGCCGGCAGCGAGCAATTTGAGTGATAAGGAAGTGGACGACCTGATCAGCTATCTGATTCAAACCGGCAACGCCGGTGGCCCCGCGAAGTCTGACGACGATGACAACTAAACACCGATCAAAGTCGCCAGGGGCGCGGCAAATCCGGGTGCCCCATATCTCGCCTTATTTGGGCGACACGTGGGAATTCTCGCGGAAGCGTGGGTTGCAGAGTCGCCTTTTCCATGTCTCGCACAGAGCGCGACATGGTGTGCACCCACTTGTTTTGACGCTGATTCTGCTGGCTGCGGCCGGGTTAAAAGCAGACACGCGCACCTCTTCGCTGGAGGCCGTCCGTCCCGACTTCTGGAATCTGTTCGATCGCAAAGCACAGGTGACCAAGCTGGCCGGCGATTTCGGTTTTACCGAAGGCCCCGTCTGGGATCCGGCCGGTTATCTCTGGGTCAGCGACGAGACCATCAACAAGATCTTCAAGGTCGATACCAAAACCGGCGAGAAACAGGAGATCATCGCGCTTGGTGATCCTGACGGCAATACCTACGATCGGCAACATCGCTTGTTGGATTGCGCCAGCGTGCTGCGTGCCATCATTCGCCTCTCTCCCGATGGAAAGCAATACACCACGGTGGCAGATCATTACCAGGGCATGCGCCTGAACAGCCCCAACGATGTAGTGCTGGGACCGGATGGCGCAATCTACTTCACGGATCCCATCTCTGATCTGCCCAAAGACCAAAAGCAGGAAATCCCTTTTAAAGGCGTCTATCGGATTGCTCCTGACGGTCAGGTGCAGTTGCTCACCAAAGATCTGGACGAGCCCAATGGTCTGGCCTTCTCTCCGGATGGCGCCAAACTCTACGTGGACGACTCTGCCAAACGCAACATTCGCGTTTACGATTTCCACGATGGCCAGTTGAGTAACGGACGCATCTTCGGCGACGAGCCTGGCACGGGCAATGACGGCGTCCCGGACGGCATGAAGGTCGACACGAAAGGAAATCTGTACGTCGTGGGACCTCGGGGCATTTGGGTCTGGGATCCTGCAGGCCACCATTTAGGAACGATCGTATTGCCGGAACAGCCGGCAAACCTTGCCTGGGGCGATCCGGACTACTCAACCCTGTACATCACCGCGACCACCTCCGTTTATAAAGTCCCAACGCGCGCTCATGGATTTATCCCGTATTTGTGAGGCATGATGTTTCGATCGATTCGCGTCTCTCTCCTCTTGCTTGCGGCGTGTGCGGCGACGCTCCACGCCCAGTCCAGTCCAGCGGTCAGTTCTTCCGTCATGGCCCACGGCACGCTTTACCTGTCTGGCCAGGGAGGCACGGCGAGCGAAGCCATGGGCAAGGTGCAGGCAGTTTTGCGCAGCTCCGGAATGGACTTCGGCAACGTGGTCTGGATGAACATCTATCTCACCGACGCCCACAATCTGGACGCCCTGAACGACGTCTACTGGAAGATGATCGGCTCCGATCCCCCGGCGCGGACAGTTCTGGTAGTCGGCGGCCTGCCTGACGGAGAGACGGTCGCAATCAACTGCATCGCAGTCGCCGACAGCAAAAGCCGGAAAGCCATCTGGCCCGCAGGTTGGCCGCGCACTCCACGTACGGATCCACCCGCGCTCCTCGCGGGTGAGATGTTGTACCTTTCGGCGCTGGGCGGGGAAGACCCGGCAACTGGAAAATTGAAGTCTGACTACTCCGCGGAAACAAAGCAGGCGCTCGACAACGTCAGCACCGTCCTGCAGGCGGCGCAGATGACTACCAGGAACGTCGTCTGGGTAAACCCCTATCTGGGCGTAGGCGGTCAGTACGATGTGATGGGCAAGGTTTATAAGACCTATTTTGAGTTCGGCAACACGCCCGGCCGCGGAACCATCCAGGTGGTGGGCCTGCCGCGCGGAGAACACGTCGTTTTCAGTTGCATTGCGGGAGCAGATCTAAGTAAGCGCAAAGCCGTGCGCCCGCGCAATATGCCGCCCAGCCCTACGGCGAGCCCAGGAGTTCTCTATCGCGAAACGCTCTACCTGTCCGCCAAAGATGGATTCATCCCTGGTCAGGGACTGGTCACCCCATTATTCGATCTGCAGCTTCGTCAATCCATGCGCAATCTTCTCGATGGCCTGGAGGAGGCCGATATGGATTTCTCGAACGTGGTCTTCAGCACGGTTTATCTGCGAGATATCAAAGACAGCGGCCAGATGGACGCGCTTTATGGCAAATTCTTCAAGCCGCCCTATCCTGCGCGAACGACGCTGCAGCAGAATCTCGAAACTGGGGAAGAAGCGGCGGAGCAAATCTCCTTTATCGCGGTTAAGAAATGAGAGGCATGATCCGACTTGGCTGCTTATTTGTCTTCGCTGCATCTACGGCCAGTGCGGTGGCGTCTCCGTGCGAGGTGCACCCCACCACGTTTAAGGGATGGCAAGCGCAGCAACTCTCAAATGACTGGCTGCAATTGACCTTCGTTCCCCAATTAGGCGGCCGGCTGATGCAGGTCAGCTTCAATGGCCATCCCTACCTCTTCAACAACCCGGTTTACCAGGGCAAATACATCTCCCCAGCGGAAGCCGACGGCCGCTGGATTAACTATGGCGGTGACAAAATATGGCCGCTGCCCGAAGGCAATGAAGATGAGCAGCACTGGCAGGGAGCGTCAACACCTCTGGATGATGCCCCGTACGCTTTTTCCGTGCTGGCGCAAGGCGCGGACCGCTGTACCGTACGTCTGGAAGGTCCGCCTGATCCGCCGACCGGCCTGCAATACACGCGCGAGATCAGCATCAGCAGCGACTCGCCACAAATTTCCTTCCACGCGATCACGAAGAACTTCACCGGCCATTCCATTACGTGGTCTGTGCAGTCGGTCTCGCAGTACAACCTGGCCGACGCGAAAGACCCCAGGCAATACAACCACGATTTTTGGGTGATTACCCCGCTGAATCCCAACTCGTCGTATTTGCTTGGGTACCATGCGCGTGATGGCCTGGCGAACGATCCAGCCTACGGCGTGAAGGACGGCCAATTCCGGCTGAACTGGAAATATCTCGAAAGCGAAGTCTGGCTCGACACAACAGCCGGATGGGCCGCGGTGATCGATGGCGCTACCCAATATGCGATGGTCGAAAAGACCAGATACATCGCGGGTGCGGACTACCCTAGCAAAGCAAGCCTCATCATCTACAAGAACGGCCCTTCGTTGCAGTTGAATGATCAGGGCATGCCATACCTGACGTCCACAGATCTCGACCGTACTCCGTATTACACAGAAGTAGAACTCAATAGCCCGCTGGCTGTTCTGGGCGCTGGCGAGTCCTACGCTTTCGATACTGTCTGGTTTCCTTCCAGGCTCAGCCACGAATTCACCACCGTCACGGAAGCGGGCATGGTGGGTAAGCCCATCCGTGCGCATCGCAACGGCGAAAAGATCGACCTCACGGGCGACTTTGGCGTTTTCTATCCCGGCAAGCTTGAGGCTTATCTGTACGACGAGGGTGGCGTCGCCCGGGGCGAGGTGCCGCTGCAGGATGTCCGTCCCCAGGATCTGATCGGGCTGAAGCAGAGCATTGCGGCGGACAAGAAGATTGCCCGGGTTTCTATTCACCTGATCGACAGTAAAGGCGTCGATCGCGGGGCGCTGGGAGAGGTATTCGTTACCATCAACGATGAAGGGCGCTGACCGCATGAAACTTCACCGTACGTTGGTCCTTGTTCTCTTGGCCTGTGGCGTCGCCCATGGCGCTGACTCCATCCAGGACAACTGGCCTACCTATAACGGCGATTACACTGGGCGGCGTTTCAGCGGCCTTACTCAGATCACTCCGCAAAATGCAGGGCACTTGCAGGCGCAGTGGGTCTTTCACACCAGAACCCCAGGTGTGTTGGAAGCGACGCCGGTCGTGGTCGATGGCATCATGTACTTCACCGGCTCGAATGACACTTTCGCCTTAAATGCAGAGACTGGCCAGGTGCTGTGGCACTACGCGCGGCCAGTATCCAAAGGGCTGATTGATGACGCGTCCGGCCATATCAACCGTGGCGTGGCCATATCGGGCAAGCGCGTTTACATGGAAACCGATAATGCGCATCTGCTGTGTTTGGATTCCCGCTCCGGCAGTTTGCTTTGGGACGTGGCCTACGCCGACTGGAATAAGAACTACGGCGCTACCGGCGCTCCGCTCATTCTGAAAGATAAAGTGCTGGTGGCCACCTCAGGCGGCGACGATGGCGTGCGTGGCTTTATCGCGGCGTTCGACAAAGAAACCGGCAAGCTGGCTTGGCGTTTGTGGACGATTCCTGCCCCCGGAGAACCTGGTTCTTCCAGTTGGCCGGGAGACAGCTACCTGCACGGTGGTGGTACCGCCTGGATGCCGGGCACGTACGATCCTGGGTTGAACACGCTCTACTGGGGCACGGGGAATGCCTCTCCGGATTACGATGGCGATGTTCGTCCCGGCGATGATCTGTACACGGCGAGCCTGCTGGCGATTGATCCCGATACCGGTAAGTTGAAATGGTATTTCCAGTTCACGCCTCATGATCTCTATGACTATGACGGGGTGGAAACGCCGGTCCTGGTTGACACCGAGTACGAGGGCAAGCCGCGGAAGTTGATCGTTGAGGCGAATCGTAACGGTTACGTCTACGTATTGGATCGGACGGATGGAAAGTTTCTCTCCGCTACGCAGTTTTCAAGAGAGTTGAACTGGGCAAAGGGGATCGACGCGAAAGGCCGCCCGGTGGTGAGTGGCCTCGTGCCGACTCCGGAGGGAACGCTTATTTGTCCTGGAGTGGAAGGGGCTACCAACTGGTATTCGCCTACCTACAGTGAAGTGACGCACTTCTTCTACTTCATGACGCTTGAGAGCTGCTCTGTTTATTTCCGCAAGCCGGCTCCGTTTGAAGAGGGCAAGGAGTTTTACTCTACCGGGACGAAGCGTGATTCCAGGGAGAAGAGTTCGCAGGTGCTACTTGCCTTTGATCCTCACACCAGGGAATTCGTGTGGCGTTATCCGCAGCAAGGGGAAGCGTTTGGCTTTGGTGGGGTGATGTCGACCGCGACTGGCTTGGTTTTCTTCTGTGATAACCAGGGCTTCTTCGAAGCAGCCGATGCAAAGACGGGAAAATCGTTGTGGCATTTCAACACCGGGCAAAGTCTGCACGCCTCTCCGATGAGTTACGCGGTGAGCGGGAAGCAGTACGTTGCGGTCGCGTCCGGCAGTGATCTGTTCAGCTTCGCCCTGGCGCCGTGAAAAATACGCTTCCGCGGCTCTCAAGGCTTTTGCGGCAGAACAGCAGGTCCCTCCACTGCGCTACGCTCCGGTCGGGATGACAAATCTGTGGTGGTGTCGACGAGTTAACTCGATAAAGTTGCGGTGGAATTGAGGATTTAGACCGGTAAAGTCGCAACAACTTTTCAGGAGTTAGGGCCTCGACGCCACCACAAATTTGTCATCCCGACCGGAGCGCAGCGCAGTGGAGGGACCTGCTGTTCTGCCGCAAAAGCCTTGGGAGCCGCACTTCACACCAGGACTAAATCAATCTTCTTGGCGTCCGGCTCTAGCGGCTTGATGCGGAAGCTGCGTATCTGCCCGGCGTGCAGGGCTTCCGTCTTCGCAGCGCCGGTTGTGGCGCCGCCCTTCCAGCGCGCCTTCAACATCGAGCTCAACTGAGACAGGTCCACCTGCCCTCCACCCGCCGGCGTCTCCGCCGCCGCGCTCTCAATCGTGCACCGGCCCTCGATGCCTTCGCCCAGCTCTACGCGGGCAACACCTTGCTCTACCTCGACAATCCGTCCCGTGACCGTGCTACCGGGCGCATGCTCCGACAAATACTCCTCAACGGTTACCGATGTACGTTGCTTCATGCTCAGCCGCAGTTGCCGCTTGGCCTTGTCGATCTCGAGCACCTGCGCTTTTACCACTTGCCCAACTTTCAGCACGTCCTGCGGATGATGGATGTGCTTCTCCGCGGTAATTTCGCTCACATGCACCATGCCTTCGACGCCCTCGGTCAACTGCACGAACGCGCCGAACTTGGTGAAGCTGGTCACCGGCCCTTCAATCGCGGAGCCAACGGGAAACTTTGCCTCAACCTCCGCCCACGGATCACCCAACGTCTGCTTCAGTCCCAGCGCAAGCCGACGCTCGCCCAGGTTCACGCCCAGCACCACGGCCTCCACGGTATCTCCCGGCTTGAGCACATCGCTCGGCTTTCTCACCTTCTTGGCCCAGGACATCTCCGACAAGTGGATCAGTCCCTCGACTCCCGGTTCCAGCTCCACGAAAGCCCCAAAGTCGGTAACGCGCGTCACCGTTCCGTGCACCCGGTCGCCGGCATTCAACGTCGCCGCAACCGCATCCCAGGGGTGAGGCAACAACTGCTTCATCCCCACTGAAATCCGCTGCTTTTCAGGATCGATCTTGAGTACCCTGGCTTCGATCTGCTGTCCCACGCTGAGTACGTCTTCCGCCTTGCTGATACGGCTCCAGGAAATATCGCCGATGTGCAGCAGCGCATCCACTCCGCCGATGTTGACGAAAGCGCCGTAGCCGGTAAGGCTCCGGACCTCACCCTGAACGGTGTCGCCTTCTTTCAGCTCCAGGTAGCGCCGCTCTTTGGTGGACCGCTCTTCTTCTTCAGCAACCGCTCGGCGGTCAACGACCACATCTTCATCATCGACGTCGAGTTTGATAATGCGGCAGCGAATCTGTTGTCCGACCAGCTTCTCGAGATCGGCAGCCTCGCGCGCTCCACTGCGGGAGGCGGGCATGAAGGCACGCACGCCCACATCCACACTCAATCCGCCCTTCACCACGCCCGTCACTGTTCCGGCGATGACGGCCTTGTTGGTAAATGCCTGCTCCAGCGCAGACCAATCCTTAGGCTGTTCCACCTTGAAGCGCGACAGCTCGTAATAGCCTTCGGGATTGCGGCCCTTGACGGCCACCAGCAGTTTGTCGCCCGCTTTGACGGTCTCGTTCGCGCTCTGAAAGAGAGCCAGCGGCAGCACACCCTCGGTCTTGTAGCCGATATCAAGAAACACTGAGTCGGCGCTCAGCGTTACTACCGTCGCCTCAATCTGTTGGCCGGTGCGCGCGTGACTCTGTTCGTACGCGGAGAAAATATCGCTGAACGACTCTTCTGTATTCTCTGGTTCCGGACTAGGCATGAGGCCCAGAATACCACTCAAGCCGCTATTCCTCTTCCCGCTCTCGCGGCACAATCATGAGGTGCTTGAGGGCGGTTCCCCGCAGCAAGCTCACGTTTTGCGGTTTGCCGGCGCGCTCGGTGGTGAGCAGGCGATGCAGATCGTCGATGCCTCCCACCGGCTGGGTGGCAAAGCCGACAATAACGTCGCCTTCCGCCATGCCGGCGACGGCCGCTGCGCTCTGCGGAGCCACCGCGGTGGCCATGACCCCAGTTGCCAGGGGAAGCTTATATTCGTACGCCAGGCGCCGGGGAATCGGTACATTCTGCGCGGCAATGCCGATGGAACTGCGCCGCACCCGGCCATGCTGCAGGATCTGCGCCACCACATACTTCGCGGTATCGATGCCGACCGCAAACGATAACCCCTGGGCACCCTGGATCGTGGCCGTGTTGACCCCAATCACAGAACCAGTCGAGTCTAGCAGCGGTCCTCCAGAGTTGCCCGGATTGAGCGGAGCGTCGGTCTGGATAATCTCTTCCATCATGCGTCCCGAGCCGCCGCGCATGCTGCGTCCCAGGGCGCTGACCACGCCCGCGGTCACGGAGAATTGAAAACCGAAGGGATTACCCACCGCAATCGCGATCTGTCCAATGCGGAGCCGTTTTGATACGCCCAACGGAGCTGGGGAGAAAACCGGGTGTTCGGTTCGCAGCACTGCAATATCCGTGTCCCGATCCTCGCCAATCAGTACCGCTCCGCTGTGACTTCCGTCGACGAACGTGAGCGCAATCTTTGCTGCCCCGTGCACCACGTGGCTGTTGGTTAGCACCAGGCCATCGGGCGTAAAGACGAAGCCTGAACCGGAGCCCTGCTGGCCGCGGCGCCCAGACTGCACGTCGATCTTGACCAGCGCGCCGCTGACCCGTTCCACCGCCTGGGTGACTGCACGGGAGTAATGATCGAGCAAGTCAGAATCGTCCACCCTGCCCGAGACATCGCCTGAGACCACAAAATTCTCTTCCATTCCATTCCCCTTAAATGGCGACCAGACCGCGCATGACTCCAATCGTCACCGCTTCTGTCCGCGTGCGTGCACCCAGCTTGGCCATGACTGAGCTCACGTGAAACTTCGCCGTGTGCTCAGAGATATGGAGCAACGCAGCCAATTGCTTGTTGCGGTGTCCGCCTGCCATCAGGCGCAACACCTCTACCTCTCTCGCCGTTAGATGTTCGCTGCCTGGCAACGATTCTTCCTGGCGGGAGGGCGGGCGCGGCAGGGTGACGGCAAACCCGGCCACGGAGGCCGCGATCGCGGCTGCCAGTTGCCGTGGCGAAACCTCCGTGGGGAGTACAGAAAAGATGTTCCTGCGCGCCGCATTGCGCACCACCGAGCCGGCCGGCGAAGCCGTGAGCAGCACGGTCGGGGTTTCGGCAAACACTTCGGCGAATCGCGCGGTCGCGAGCAAGGACTCGTCTGCAAGCAGAAGGGCATCCGGGTTATCGGTTTGCACGCGGAACAGCAAAGTAGACGGCAGGGTGGCAGCCAGCAACCTCAGCCCTGGCGCCGTGCGTAGGGCCGCGAAGCGGCTTGCGCGGACCATTGAGTCCACGCAAGGCAACACGGCCAGTCGCTCGTCTTTGTGTTCTTCAGCCACGATCCGCAAGGGTAACCGTCAGATCTATTCTTACGCCCCCACGGATCACCGCCACCGGCACCACATCTCCAACCGCCAGGCGGGCCAGCTGATGTTGTACCTGGTGCACGTTGTGGACGATAAGGCCGTTCACGGAGAGCACGAGATCCCCGACGAGGATCCCGCCCGCTGCGGCCGGCGCGTTGGGCTCTACATGCAACACCAGCAGCGCCTCATCAACTCCCGCTGCAAAGTGCGAGCGGGAAGCCTCGGGTACGGGAACTGCCTGCATCGCGGCGCCGAGAAAGGGGCGTGGCACGTGCCCGCGTTCGAGGATGGCATCGACCACGCGGTCGATGGTCGAGGTTGGAATGGTGATGACGGCCTGGCGTGCCAGGGCAGCGCTGTTGATGCCCAGTACGTGGCGATTTTCGTTCACCAGTGCGCTTCCCGATTGCCCGACGTACAGCCGCAGATCTGGGCGGACCAGGCGATCCATCTGCCCACCGCGCCAGGTACGCCAGGCGCTCCCCAGGCGAGCGATGATGCCGGCACTGGCGGAAAGATCGCCCAGGCCGGAGCGGCCCACTGCCAGCACCACTTCGCCCACGCGCACTTGCGGTGCGCCCATGGAATCGACGGGTTTGCCGATGTTCTGTTCTACGCGAAGTACGGCGAGGTCGGTGCCGGCATCTGAGCCGGCGAGCGTGGCGGCGAATGGTTCGCTGTGAAACGCCACCTGCAGAGAGTCACTGCGACGCAGCCCGTGGCGTACGGTCACAATCACTCCAGGCCGCCAAATGACTCCGCTTACGGTTGAGCGGCCGCCGCCGTGCACGGTGACGATGCCATCTTGCACTGCTTCAATTGTATCTGTGAAGGATCTCGAAAGACCGCTCCATGTTCCTGCTGATTCCATGATCTTCTCCCTGACGGACAAGACCATGGTCACACTTCAGCCGCTGGGGCACACCCCCCGGATGACTAGGGCAGATCGATTATTCCTGCTGATGGAAGGTGGAACTGTTGATGTCGGGCCAGATTTCTTTGAACGCGAAGGTGACGCCATCGATGCACAGATTCGTAACCCACCGCTGGTAGCTCTTCACTTCGGTGCGCTCCTGGCTGGGATAATACAAGTTGGCCACGCCCGCAAAGATGCCGGCACCCAGGACTTCACTGTAGTTGAAGGCCGCGTGGCCGTCATCATTGCGCGTGACGAAGATGCGCGTAAACGCGTAGCCCAGCCGCTTCCCGACATTCCCGCGGCCCAGTGTGTAGAACCGCGTGTCCTGGTGAAGCGTCGCAGGAACAATGAATTCTACAAAGGTGTTTTCATTGACCTCGTCAGCAAGCGTATGCCAGTAGTAGCGCCCATACCCTTTTGCTCCCTGGCGAAATTCGGGGTAGGAGTTGTTTGCCTGCGCGACTCCAGCTTGACCCGCGACGAAAATGAAGGATGAGTAGTCGAAGCTGTCTTCGCTGGCGGTCTTGAATTTTTCCTTCACCGTTTGCGGTGGAAGTTGTTCGTCTGCGCTGACGGAGCGAAAGTTGGGAATGACGTACAGGATGCGCTTGGTCTGCCGGCCCTGGTCGATCGGCTCGGTAGCGGATGCGCTTCCCAGCGACACCGGGGCATTCGAGGCCACCTGCACCTGCGGCTGTTGTTGCTGCTTGGTGACGCCCGGCTCGTCGGGGAGGGCCGCTTCATCCGCGCTCGCCTGTGCCCCGGGAGCTAACACACCTCCCATGAGAAGCACAAAAGCAATCATGGATGATCTCTTTACGAAAGTCATGCGGGGCCCTTTGATTCAGCGACGGTGACACTACGAGTTCTGTCGTGTTAATCGACAGTCTCATGTCCTGAAGTGAGGATAAAACCCGAACGATGTAGAGGAGAAGGAAAAGTTCCTTGTAAGGGACCCTTTGGCCTACAACCTTTAGGTAACGAGGTACTTTCTGAGCGCCGCGAGACCCTCTTCAATCGCCTGGGGAGCGATTGCATAACCGAAGCGAACATGGCCCTCTCCCTGTCCTCCGAACACTACTCCCGGGATGGTGGCTACGTGGGCTTTGCTAAGCAGAAGCCGTGCCGCAGCGCGGCTATCCTTGCTGATCCTGGTGACTCGCGGAAAGGCGTAGAACGCTCCCTGCGGCATCTCGCAGGTCAGTCCGACCTCGTTCAAGCCGTTGACCAGCAGATCGCGGCGGTGGCGGTACTCCTCGCGCCGCGCGTCGAGCTCGCTACGGGGAATGCGCAGCGCCTCGAGCGCTGCCCACTGGGTCATGGTCGAAACTCCGTTGACCGAATACAGCACCAGCTTGCGAAGACCGGTCATGAACGGTTCGTGGGCCACGGCATAGCCAACGCGCCAGCCGGTCATCCCGTAGCTTTTGGAGAAGGTGTAGGTCGAGATGGTGCGTTGCGCCATGCCCGGCAGAGAGGCGATGGAGAAGTGTTCTCCGTCGTACACCAGATCTTCGTACGCTTCGTCGGCAATGACCACCAGGTCATGCTTGCGGGCGAACTCCGCTACTTCTTCCGCCTCCTGACGAGAGAAGACGGTACCGCTGGGATTTTGCGGTGTGTTGTAGTAAATCGCGCGCGTGTGCGGCGTGGTGAAATCTTCGAGCGTTCTAGTCAGCCCTGCGCTGCGCGCCGTAGCTGTGGGTACCAGCAGTGCGCGAGCCTGGCAGCCCGTGATCATTTCCCGGATCGGTGTCCAGTAAGGCGAGAAGAGCAGCACATCGTCGCCCGGATCGAGCACCGCCTGGAAGGCAACGTACAACGCGTGGGCTCCGCCGGCGGTTACGATCACCTGCTCCGGTGAAACATCGAGTCCATTACGCTGCTTTAGCTTGGCGGCAATCGCGTGCCGTAGAGGCTCAATGCCGGAGGAAGGCGCGTAGCGGGTGCGATTCTCAACCGTCGCACTGAGCAGCGCGTACTTGATGGAGCTGGGAGTCTCGAAGAATGGCTCCCCACCATGGAACGCGTGCACCGTCTGTCCGGCGTTGCGCAGTTCCATCACCTTGTTGCGTACCTGGACAATATCGGAAAAACCTACTTCATCCAGCCGTTTGGCCAACCGCATTGCGTCTGCCATTGCCCTCGTCCCGTTCCATTGCTAACGTTGAGCCAATGAAGTCCCGATACCTTTACCTGGCTGCGGCCGCAGGATTTCTGGCCGGCACCGTGGTGGAATTTCTCCCACCGCACAACATAACGGCCGCGGTTCTCGATGCGGTCGCAGGAGCCATTTTTCTCTTTCTCGGAGCTGTTGCTAAACCTTGATAAAGATCTTCTTCCGGTACAGCACCAGGATCGGTAGAAAGCAGACGAGAACGTAGCTGAGAGCGTAGAGTAGCGATCCGAACGACGGATTCACCAGGGGGAAGAACCAGTGGTTGTAGATGTACTGCTGCAGGCTGGTGACATGGCTTCCATCGTGCACCTCGATGGTGTTAATGGCTCCCGCTAAAAGTTCGGAGAGAACGTACGCGCTGATGGCATTCGATCCGAAGACGAGCCATGGGTAAGTCCAGCCACGGGCCCACTGCCTGATCTCCACCGCGTAGAAACAGATCGCCATGAGCAAGAGCGTGCAGCCGGCTGCGAACAGCACATAGGAGCTGGTCCACAGCTTTTTATTAATCGGGAACCAGATGTTCCATACACTGCCGAGTACCAGACCAGTGATGGAGGCGCCGAGCAAGCCGGCGGCTTTGGTCTGCAGCGACTTGGGCCGGCGCAGCCACATTCCCGTAAGCAAGCCCAGCAAGATCGTACCCATGGCCGGAATATCGCTCAGCAGGCCTTCCGGATCACGTACCCCCTCATAAAGGCGTCCCGGGAGCAACTTGCGGTCAAGGTAGGCAACCCAGTTCTGGTTAGGGTCAAGGAGGGCAACGTCGTGGGTCGGAATCCCGATACCAGGAATCGGCACCCAACGCATCAGGATCCAGTAACCCAGCAGCGCGACAACGGCGGTGGTGGCTGCGACCCAGGCTTTGTTATTCCAGAGGTAGAGCAGGCTGGCCAATAAGAAACAAACGGCGATGCGCTGCAGCACACCGTAGATGCGCAGTGTCCCGAGATGGAATAACGGAAAGCCATTGACCACCAGGCCCAGCAGGAAAAGAATCAGCGAGCGCTTGAGCACATGAAGCCGCAGGGTGGTTTTGGATTCGCCACGCGCCAGCCGCGATTCGGTGGAGAAGACGATGGAGACGCCGGCCAGAAAAAGAAAAGAAGGAAACACCAGGTCGGTAAGGGTCCAACCGTTCCACACGCTATGTTCGAGTTGCGCGTAGCTATATCTTCCGCTGCCGCCGTTGTTCACCAGGATCATGAAGGCGATGGTGATGCCGCGGACGACGTCGAGCGAGATCAGACGGCCCGCGGGTTTCACCATGGTTTGGGGAGCGGTCGTGGTTGTGGGGGTGTTCTTTGTAACTGTGGTAGCCAAGTCAATGCCCTCCCACTTGCGTGTGGAAAGTGTATCTGCTGTTTGGAAGTAGTGTCGACTGGTAATGTCTATGGCATGCGGGGCTCAACGATCTGGTTTGTGCTGGCGGCCTTCTGGGGATTTGATAGTGGGTTGGCTCTGTTCCACCACAACCGCGTGCAAGCCGGCCTGACTGCCTTCTTCGCCTGCTGCTTCCTGGGCATCGCTCTGGCACTGCGCAGGCGGGAACAAAAGGCGCTGCGCCGCTAGCTCTGTACCGACCCACTCCGTGGGCTGACAGGAAGGTTAAGTGGCGAGAATGCCCGAATAAACAGCCATCCCTGCCACCGCGTCTACCCCGATGGCGCCCAGAGCATCAATCTCAGCTTGTTCGCGGATACCCCCGGCAACGATGAGCTGACGCTTTGTCACAGCGCGGAGCTGTTGGGCTATCTCGATCGGGAAGCCCTGCATGCTGCCTTCGCGATCGATGTGGGTATAGAGAAAGGCGGCGCAATGCGCCTCGAGTTGGGGGATAGCCTCTTCCGGAGTAAGCTCCACCTGTTCCTTCCAGCCCTTGACTGCGACCCGTCCTTGTTTGGTATCCACGCTGAAGACCAGATGTTCTCCACCGACGGCCTGGGCCAGCTTCTCCGCAAAGGCCGTGTTCACCAACTGCGCGCCGCCAAAGAGTGCCGACCCCACGATGACTCGCCTTGCCCCTGCGGCCAGCACCGCCGCCGCCTTCTCCGCCGTTGCGATTCCCCCGCCCACCTGGCAGGGAAGCCGTTTCGCAATTTGGGTGATGAGTTCGCTGTTATCGCCCTGGCGCATTGCGGCGTCGAGGTCGATGAGTTGCACCAGGGGATAGTTCTGGAAGCGGCCAATCCAATACTCAAAATCATCGAACGCGAGCTTTAGTTTCTTGCCGCCCACCAACTGCACAATGCGGCCACCCATCAGGTCAATCGAGGGAATCAGCATGGCAGCCTCATGGGGATCCCTTGCCGCGCCAGTTCCTGCTTGAGTGCCCGCACGTCGGCAATACCGAAGTGAAAGATGCTGGCCGCCAGCGCCGCGTGCGCCTTGCCCGCCTGGAAAACCTGGGCGAAGTGCTCCGCTGTCCCTGCCCCGCCTGAGGCAATCACCGGGATCTCCACCGCTTCGCTCACCCGCGCTGTCAGCTCGCAATCGAAGCCCGCCCGCGTGCCGTCAGCATCCATCGAGGTGAGCAAAATCTCACCCGCTCCCCGCGCCTCTGCCTCGCGTGCCCACTCCACGGCGCGGCGGCCGGTGCGTTTGCGTCCGCCACTCACCAGTACCTCGGCCTCGCCCACCGGGTCCGCGCTCTCCGGGTCGCGCCGGGCGTCGATGGCCACAATCACGGCTTGGGCGCCAAAGCTGCGCCCGATGGCGTCGATCAGGCCAGGGTCCGCGATCGCTGCGGAGTTGATGCTGATTTTGTCTGCTCCAGCATCAAAGACCGCAGCCGCTTCATCTGCCGAGCGGATGCCTCCGCCGACGGTGAACGGGATGAACAACTCCTTCGCCGTGCGCCGCACCGTTTCGAGGAGAGTCCCGCGGCCCTCGTGGGTCGCCGTGATGTCGAGCAGAACGATTTCATCCGCACCCGCCGCAGCATGACGTTTGGCCAGTTCCGCAGGATCACCCGCATCGACCAGATCGACGAACTGCACGCCTTTCACGACCCGGCCACTGCGTACATCCAGGCAGGCGATGATGCGCTTGGTCAGCATGTCAGCTCCACAAAGTTGCGTAGCACGCGCATGCCGGCGGTCCCGGACTTCTCGGGGTGAAACTGCACGCCCATCACGTGGCCGCGCTCCACGGCGCCAGAGAAGGGCGCGCCATAGTTCGTAACGGCCACTGTGCCATTGACCAGGGGTGCGCGGTAGGAGTGGGTGTAGTAAACAAACGACCGGTCGGCGACGCCATGCATCAGCCGCGACCCCGGTTCAACCCGTACTTCATTCCAGCCTACATGCGGCACCTTCACCCCAGCGGCGAAGCGCTCGCACTCGCCATGAAAGACGCCTAACCCCCGCACTCCCGGAGCCTCGGTGCTGCCCTCAAACAACCACTGCAGCCCGACACAAATCCCGAGAAAGGGGACGCCCTGACCAATCACATCGTGCACCGCGGCCGAGAGGCCGGTTTCCTCCAATAGCTTTGTAGCCTGAAAATGCCCGACCCCAGGCAGAATGACCTTCTTCGCCCGGCGTACTACGTCCGGGTCGGCGGTGACTGTCGCCTGGGTGCCGAGGGCATCTAGGGCTTTCATTACCGAGGTCAGGTTGCCCGCCTTGTAGTCAATGACTGCAATCACAACAATCCTTTGGTGCTCGGCAGCATTTCTCCCAATTGCTTGTCGCGCGAGCAGGCCACGCGTAGCGCCCGGGCGAACGCCTTGAACAGGGCTTCAATCTTGTGGTGATTCGACCGGCCATACATGGTGGCGATATGCACATTGGCGCGCGCGCCGCGGGCGAAGCCTTCGAAGAAGTCTTCCACCAGCTCGCTCTGCAAATCGCCCACCAGGCGTTTCTTCACCTTGGTCTTGACCACGCAGGATACGCGTCCGCTCAGATCCACGGCTGCAACACCCAACGTCTCGTCCATCGGCATGAGAAAGTAGCCGGCGCGCAGGATCCCCTTCTTGTCGCCCAGCGCCTTATCAAAGGCTTCTCCGAGCGCGATGCCCACGTCTTCTACAGTGTGGTGTTGGTCGACATCCAGGTCGCCGTCGCAGAGCAGCTCCAGATCAAAGGCGCCGTGGCGGGTGAACAACTCCAACATGTGGTCGAAGAATCGGATACCGGTCTTGACCTTGTAACGCCCGCTGCCTTCTATCACCAGCTTCAGCGAAACTTTGGTCTCAGTGGTTTTGCGGTTGATCTCCCCGTGACGCACCTTCTTCGTGGCTACCATGTTTTCTCCCATCCAATCTCTTTCAGTGCCTCGGCCATCGCGGCCACTGCTTCTTTCATCTGTGCCCGCGTTCCGACGGTCAGCCGCACACATCCATCGCAACCCTGGTCCTTCGAGCGATCGCGCGTGAGCACCCCACGGCCCTGCATCGCCAGAACAAACTCGCGGTGCAGCGGCCCAATCTTTACCAGGATGAAGTTGGCCTGGCTCGGCCACTGGGGGACGCCCAGTTGACGCACTGCCTCTTCCATTTCTGTCCGTGCGGCCTTCACTTCGCCGACATACCACTGCAGGTAGTCCTCGTCATCGAGTGCTGCCGGCAGGCAGGCCAGCGCCAGGGAGTTGACGCTGTACGGGGAAATAACCGTCCGCATCCACCGCTGCATTTCCACTGGCGCCGCCAGCATGCCGAGCCGCAGCCCGGCGAGCCCATATGCTTTCGAAAAGGTGCGCGCCACGATCAGGTTCGGCACCTTGCCCACAAGATCAATCACGGTCTGCCCGCAAAAATGGTAGTAGGCCTCATCCACCAGCACGGCAGCATGCGGCGCTCGCTCGACCACGGTGAGGATTTGCTCCCGGGTCGCAACCGTACCCGTGGGACTATTGGGGCTGGCGATCGCAATCAACCGGGTTTGCGGAGTCACAGCGGCCAACAGCGGTTCGAGGGGAAAAGCAAAGTCCCCGTTCGAAGCGACCGTCTTCACCACTCCATCCGTGCTCGAACCGTAAACCTCATACATGGTGTAGGTCGGCGTAGGGAAGAGGAACTCGTCCCCGCGATCCAGATATGTCTGGCAGAGCACATGGATCGCCTCGTCCACGCCGTTGGTCAGCAGCACTTGCTCCGGCTCCAGGCCCAGGTGTTGCGCCACCTTGGCTTCTACCTGGGCCCGTTCGGGGTATTTGGCCAGGTCGGAGGCGGCGATCTTTGTCAGTGCTTGCAGCACCTTTGGCGAGCAGGCGACGGTGTTTTCGTTGAAGTCCAGACGCAGCCCTTCCCGCCCGCTCAGCGGGGGATGGTAGGCCTGCATGCGTTGCACCGCAGCCCGAGGCTCAACCATGGATCCCCCTCGCACGTACGGCCTCTGCGTGCCCGAGCAGTCCCTCGGCATTCGCCAGGGTGATCGCGGCCGGTCCCAGCTTCTGCAGGCCAGCCATGGTGTACTCCTGCACGGTGATCAGCTTCAGAAAGTCCATCACGCTCAGTCCGCCGCGCACATTGGCTACGCCTCCGGTGGGTAGCGTGTGGTTCGGCCCGGAAACGTAGTCCCCCATCGGCTGCGGGGAGTGGCCGCCGATAAACACCGATCCTGCGTTGTGCACCCAGTCCAGGTCTTCGGCGGCGTCTACGCTGAGATGCTCCGGGGCCAGCCGGTTGGTGATCGCGCGTGCCTCCTCGATCGAACCGGCCAATACTGCCAGCCCATGGCGCTCGATCGCCTGGCGCGCGATGGAATTGCTCTTTACCCGCTGCCCCACTTCTTTGACTACATCGCGTGCCAGGGACGCATTGGTGGTGACCAGGATTGCCAGGGCTTCGGGGTCATGTTCGGCCTGGGCCACCAGGTCCGCTGCGATTCCGATGGGGTCGCCGATTTCGCTGGTCACGACGATCTCGGTGGGCCCCGCCAGCATGTCGATGGCGCAATCGAAGGCCACGAACTTTTTTGCCGCGGTCACGTACCAGTTGCCTGGGCCGACGATCTTGTCCACGCGGCCAACGCTCTCGGTTCCATAGGCGAGTGCGGCGATGGCCTGGGCGCCACCGATGCGGTAGAACTCCTGGATGCCCAACAGCGCGGCGGCGGCCAGGGTCTCTTTTGCCGGCTTGGCGGAGACGGCGACGATGCGTTTCACTCCCGCGACCTCAGCCGGGATAGCGGTCATGAGCAAAGTAGAGGGAAGGGGATAGCGCCCGCTGGGTACGTAACATCCGACCGCACCTAATGGTCGCACCCGCTGGCCAGTGGTCAGGCCGCCGCTGGTCGAAGTCCAATCCTTAGGCATTTGCCGGGTGGCGAAGCGCCGGATGTTGGCGGCGGATGTTTCCAGGGCTTGTTGTAGTGGTTTCGGGATCGTTGCCCAAGCCTCTTCCATCTCAGCGCGGCTGACTTGCAGTGGCTGTTTCGGTGTCAAGCCGTCCAGTTTAGCGGCGTAGCCGCGCAGGGCTTTGTCTCCGTCTTTGCGCACGTCGCTCACGATCCGTTGCACCACGGGCATGGTGCGCGCGGTATTCTGTGCGCCTCGCTGCTCCAGATCGCTCAGCATTTGGCGGGTTTGCTTACCATTCCGTCCTTGTGTCTTCACCAACCTCATGCAGAAGCCCTTTCCGCCTACCACAACTTGGGGTGCCCCATATCTCGCCTGCCGTTGGCGAGATGTGGGAATTGACTGTTGTTAGGGGAGAAGATTTCAAACGGCCGACCAGACTTCCACCCTTTGTCGTCAACGCCGATCTCTTTCCCACATGTCGCCAACAACGGGCGAGATATGGGCACCCGGTACCCAGGTCGTTGCACCTCTCAGCGCTAAAAAACGATCTTGTTCAGCGGATACTCGACAATCCCGGTCGCCCCGGCGCTCTTCAGCTTGGGGATGACATCGCGCAGCACGCTCTCTTCCAGCACCGTATTCACCGCCGCCCAGCCCTCGCCGCTCAGCGCCGAAATCGTCGGAGAATCCAGCGCCGGAAGCATCTTCAGAACTTGATCCAGGTTGCGTTTCTGCACGTTCATCATCAGTCCCACCCGTCCCTGGGCGGCAATCGCGCCGTTGAGCATGAGCGCAATGTTGTCGATCTTCTGCTTTTTCCAGGTGTCGCCATAGGCGCCCCGGTTGGCGATCAGATGCGTTTCACTCTCCATCACCGTATCGATGATGCGCAGGCGGTTGGCCCGCAGCGAGCTGCCCGTCTCTGTGACTTCCACGATTGCATCGGCCAGCGTCGGCGGCTTGACTTCCGTCGCGCCCCAACTGAACTCCACCTTTACCGGCACGTTCTTTCCGGCGAAGTAATTCTTGGTGACCTCCACCAGTTCTGTGGCGATCACTTTCCCGCTCAATTCTTCAGCGTTTTGATAATGCGAATCCTCAGGTACCGCCAGTACCCACCGCACCTTGCTGCGCGTCGCTTTGGAGTAGGTCAGCGAAGTCACACTGGCGACATTGAGCCCGCTTTCGATCACCCAGTCGATGCCGGTGAGCCCTGCGTCCAGAACGCCCTTCTCCACGTACCGCGCCATTTCCTGCGCGCGAATCAGCATGCACTCGATCTCGGTATCGTCGATGCCGGGGAAGTAGGAGCGCCCGTTGGCATAGATGTGCCATCCTGCGCGTTCAAATAGGGCAATCGTTGCATCCTGCAGACTGCCCTTGGGGATGCCGAGCTTCAACTTATCTGCTGCCATTGCTGGCCTCCATGGGTGCGGCTGGCATTTCGATCGCCCGGGTGAAACAACTCACGGTGCCCTCGTGACAAACGAGCCCATCGCCCTCAACTGCGACCCGAAAGAGAAGCGTATCGTGGTCACAATCGGTCGCCGCAGAAACCACCCGCAGGCGATTACCGCTGGTCTCCCCCTTCATCCAAAGCTTCTGCCGGGTGCGGCTCCAAAAGGTAACAAACCCGGATTCCAACGTCCGGGCGTAGCTGGTCTCGTTTACAAAGCCGACCATCAGCACTTCGCCGCTCTGCGCATCCTGCACGATTGCAGGCAGCAGTCCATCCATCTTTGCAAAATCGAGTTCCACTGCTTCCCCCTCTATTCCTCTAAACGCAAAAAAGCCCGCTTGCGCATCGCGCCGGCGGGCTGTTCCTGATCCTGGTTTCCGGGCCTTTACCGCTGGCCGGAACCGTCCGCCGACACGCTCGTCACGTGATGATGGTGATGACGATGATGGTGGGTGCGGACCTGCATACCTGATGAAAAGCTAACCGGCTCGTCCCCGGATGTCAACCTGCTACCATGCCGCCTATCGGCTCCATGAAGAAGAACCTCGCCAAACTCCCGTACGTATTGCTGGCCTTGGTGGTTGTGGGTTCGTTGCTTTTTTATCTGGCCAGCACTGCGGCTGTCTTTGACAGCTTCCTCAACGCCAGCCGCGCCCGCCCGCCACTGGACTATTCCCACAGCGCGCGCTACCTGGTGCAACCGCTGCCGGAGTCCCGCCGCGCCGGCATGCACGCCGAGGATGAGGTCCTTTCGGTCAACGGCCAACCCTTCACCGGTATGGCCGGGCTGATCCGCCAAACCTTCCAGGCGCACCCTGGCGACACCGCTTCGATCGTCTACCGCAACCACGCCGGGGAAACCCACACCGCCCAAGTGCAATTGATGCCCCAACGACATGCCAAGCCGGGTGTCACGGAGTGGGTGATGAACATCGTGCTCTCGGCCATCTTCCCCCTGTTCTGCCTCGTTCTGGGGTATTGGGTGGTACTGGCACGTCCGATGGACCGCAATGCCTGGTTCTTCCTCGGCATCATGAACGTGGTTCCCGCGTTTATTGGTCGAGCTGCGTACTTTCCCGGCTTCCTTACCCCCTTCACCATTTTCTGGCAGATCTTTTCTGAACAGTGGATGTTCATTTCGCTCATCATGTTCAGCGTTTATTTCCCTGTCCGTTCGCGTACCGATGAGCGTCTTCCCTGGCTGAAATGGCTCATCATTGCTCCCCAGATTCCGCTCTTCCTCGGCCTGCTGGTGCTGCAGCACGGCCTGCTCTACCACCTGCGGCATATTCAGCCCTATCTTTCCGCCTTCGACCCGCTGGAACTCGCGGCCAACGTCTTAGCCGCCATCTCGGTGTGCGCATTCATCGCCGCCATGCTCCGCAAGCTATTTACCGTGTCTGCGCCCGATGCCCGTCGCCGCCTGGGCGTAGTGGCGGCCGGTTCGCTGCTCGGTCTGGGCCCGATCCTCTTTTTGCAACTGAGATCCGTCTTTTCGATCGTCCCGGTCATGGAAGGCGTTCCCTCCTGGGCGCTGATCGCCGCCGGCGTCCTGTTTACTTTCTTTCCCCTCTCGCTCGCCTACACCGTAATTGTGCAGCGCGCTCTCGACCTGCGCATCCTCCTTCGCCAGGGCACCCGCTACGCCTTCGCCCGAGGGACGTTGTGGGGGCTGCAGATCCTCGTCCTCACCTTTCTGGGCTTTCGCATTTTCCACTTTGCCCAAGGCTCCGGCCGGATTGCCCATCTCATCGCGCCTGTTGTTTTTGTCCTGGTGATGCTCTTTCTCCGCCTGCGCATTGCACGCCCGCTTTCTCAGTGGATTGACCGGCGCTTCTTTCGCGAGGCTTATTCCGCCGACCAGGTGCTGCTGGATCTCTCCGAACAGGCCCGCAGCTTCACCGAAACGGAACCGCTGCTGCGGACCATCATCGAGCGGCTCGGCCATACCCTGCACGTCGAACAAATCTCCTTTTTGTTGCGGCAGGGAAACCGCTTCACCCTGCAGTATGCGCAGGGCATGACCCTTAGCAAGATTTCCCTCGCGGAAAGCTCCTCCACTATTCGGGCGCTGACGATTGAAACCAGCCCACGGCGGGTCTTTCGCGAGCATCCCGACCCTTGGCTGGCGCTGGCGCCCGATAACGAACTTGCCGTTCTCGATCATTTGCAGGCCGAACTGCTGCTGCCGCTCCCTGGCCGCTCGCGTTTGATCGGCGTGATGGTTCTGGGCCCGAAATTGAGTGAGGAGCCCTATTCTCGTTCCGATCGGCGCCTACTCTCCTCCGTCGCCCTGCAAACCGGGCTGGCCATCGAAAACAGCACCCTGGTCCATCATCTGGCCGAGGAGTCGGCTCAGCGCCAGCGCATTGCACGCGAAATCGAAATCGCTCGTGAGGTGCAGGAACGGCTCCTGCCGCAGAATTACCCCACTATCAAGGGGGTGGATTTCGCCGGTTACAGCCGCACGGCGCAGGAAGTGGGCGGCGACTACTACGACTTCATCTCGCTCGAAAACGGCCGCCTCGGCATTGCGGTCGGCGATGTTTCCGGCAAAGGCATCTCAGCCGCCCTGCTGATGGCCTCCATTCGCTCCGCGCTGCATGGGCTCACGTTCAGCGGCAATTTGAACCTCGCGCGGCTGATTCAGGGTTTAAACCGGATCATCTTTGACTCGTCGACGAGCAATCGGTTTGTAACCTTCTTTTTTGGCCAGTACGATCCGGCAACCCGCATGTTGGATTACGTAAACGCGGGGCACAACGCACCGGTACTCTTGCGTCCGTCGTCGGGGCAGGATAGGTTCTGTAACCCAGAGGTGGACTGCACCGTACAGCGCCTGGAAATCGGGGGCCCGGTGTTAGGCATCTTTCAGGACGTTCAGTACGAGCAGGGTCAGATCGTCCTAAAACCCTATGACATTCTTATCGCCTTCACGGACGGCATCAGTGAAGCCATGACCAAAGACTACGAGGAGTGGGGAGAAGACCGGCTGATCGAGGCTGCGCGCGCGGATACCCAGCCTTCGGCGCACGAAGTCGTCATCGCAGTGGTTGCGAGTGCGGATAGGTTCACCGCAGGCGCCCCCCAGAATGATGACCTGTCGCTGGTCGTGCTCAAGGTGGTCTGAGATGCGGAAATCCCGTCTCCTGGGTTGTGTTTTCGTGTGCCTCGCATCGGTGGCGGGGCAAGGGCAGCAGACCCCGCCGGTTGAGTACACGACCTTTATCAGTCATGGAAGAGCTATTTCGTGCGCCGTGTACAACCCTCAGGATGCGACAGCAACCATCATTGTCCTTCAGGGTGTGAGCCCAGAGGATGTGAGCAATGGGCAGACGCAGGCCCAGTTTTTTGCCGAGCATGGTTATCGCGTGGTGCTGCCGGACTATGTCCCTGCGGCGCCTTCCACTAAGCCCACGGCTGCGAATTTTCGCCGATGGGCCCAGGTGGTGGACGATATGCTTGCCAATCTCAATGAGCGCACCCTGCCGCGAAACAAGATGATTGCTTTGGCCGGGCAGGATTTGGGCGCGTCGGTGGCGCTGATTGCTGCTTCCAACCGGTCGGGTGTGAGCGCTGTCGTGGAGTGGTCCGGCTTTCTCCCCAATGAGTTCTTCGCCCAGGTGCAGAGCCTGCCTCCCCTGCTCATCCTTCACGGTGAGCTGGATGATGTGGTGCCGGTGGTCAATGCCCGCCAGCTTGTCCGTTTGTGCAAGCTTAAGGACTTTGTTTGCGAGGCTCCTCTCTATCCAGGAGAGGGACACGTCTTCAGCACCAGCGCCATGGAGTCTTCCAACCTGCGCGCGTTGAATTTCTTCCGCACCTACCTGCACTGAGAAAACCGCGAAGTGGAGGGACTGCAGTCTCCCTGCAGAAGGACCAATCGCTACAGCAACCCGGCGATGTCCTGCGTGGGATCTTTAATCGCCAGCCCAGTCAGGTGCAAGCGAGATGCTTCTGTCATGAAGTAATGCAGGCGGCCGGCCGCGGCTTCGTGACTCAGCCCTTCTTCGCGGATATTCGAGATGCAGTTTCGTTCTGCATCTTTCCTGCCCCGCTGTGGGTCCCAGGTGATGTAGGCGCCCAGCGAATCTGGAGAGGTCAATCCTGGCCGCTCGCCGATCAGCACCACGGCCATCGCCGCATGCAGCGCCTCCCCGATCACATCCCCGATGGCGACCCGGCCCTGCTCTACCACGCATACCGGCCCCACCTTCCATCCGTTGATCAACGGTAACAGTGCTCGCAACAAATGCAGCGCGTGCCGTTCCACCGCCAGGGCGGATAGGCCATCGGCCACCACAAACACAACGTCATAGTCGCCAGGGCTCAGCAGCGCAGCCGATTCCGCGGACAGTAAACGCCCCAAATCCGGCCGCCGCAGATAGGTCGTACGATTCACTGCCTGGCTTTCCAGCGCCAGCGCCTGTAGCCCGCTTCGCCGCAGCTCATCGCAGAGCATGCGAACATCAATTGCCGCCTTCACCGCATCGCGGGCCTGCGCGTGCGCCAGCTGAAAATCCAGCAGCGGACCAGTCGCTAGGCTCACGCCCGAGCGGGCGAGGCCAATGCGCGCCGGAGTATAGCTACGCAGCGCCTCACGCGCCGCCGGAGACATTTCCGGCGGCGACAGTTCCAGCGCGGGCGATTCTTGTACTTTGGGTTTTCGCCTTAATAGCATCGCAATTACGCAAGAAAGGCCGGTACATTCAACCGCAAACGCGCGTCGCTATGGAGCCATGCTTCGAACTCCGGCGCGGGCCGCAAACCTAGCGCTCGCCGCAGGTACAACGCGTCGTGAAACGACGTGCTTTGATAATGCAGCATCACGTCGTCCGCGCCGGGAACACCCATGATGTAATTGACGCCCGCAGCCCCCAACAGGGTCAGCAACACGTCCATATCGTCCTGATCCGCCTCGGCATGATTGGTGTAGCAGACGTCGCAGCCCATCGGCAGGCCCAGCAGCTTGCCGCAAAAATGATCTTCCAGGCCAGCGCGAATGATCTGCTTGCCGTCGTAGAGATACTCCGGCCCAATGAACCCGACCACGGTGTTCACCAGCATCGGCCGGTAACGCCGGGCCACCGCATAGGCTCTCGCTTCGCAGGTCTGCTGGTCGACGCCATGGTGGGCATCGGCAGAAAGCGCGCTGCCCTGGCCGGTCTCGAAATACATGACGTTGTCCCCCAGTTTGCCGTCCGCGAACACCGCTCCGCGTTTCAGCTCCCGGGTAGCGGCGTACGCCTCGTCGAGAAGTGCCAGGTTGATCCCAAAGGACGTGTTGGCCGCCTCCGTGCCGGCGATCGATTGGAACATCAAATCAACCGGCGCCCTCTGCGCCAGAGCCGCCATCTGGGTCGTAACATGCGCCAACACGCAACTCTGAATGGGTATGCCGTACTTCTGGCGCACGTGATCGATCAACTCCAGCAGGGTTCGCACGCTGCGCACGTTATCTGCAGCAGGGTTAATGCCGATGACCGCATCCCCCGAGCCAAGTGACAAGCCATCCACCATGGACGCCGCAATCCCTGCCGGATCATCGACGGGATGGTTCGGCTGCAGACGAGTGGAAAGCCTGCCAGCCAGGCCAACCGTGCTGCGGAAGCGCGTCACCACGCGTATCTTGCGCGCCACCAAAACCAGGTCCTGTACCCGCATCAGCTTGCTGACGGCGGCTACCATCTCCGGAGTCAAGCCTGGCGCCAGCGCCGTCAACGCCTCGCCGGTGGCAGCGTCGGAGAGCAACCAGTCGCGCAGGTCTCCCACGGTCAGCATTGCGACCGGTGCGAAGGCAGCCACGTCATGCGTGTCCACGATCAGCCGTGTGACCTCATCGCTCTCATACGGGATGAGCGCATGCTCGAGAAAAGCGCGCAGCGGAACATCCGCCAGGGTCATCTGCGCCGCCGCACGCTGCTCGGCATTTTCCGCGGCGATGCCCGCCAGCGCATCTCCGGAGCGGTAGGGGCTGGCTTTCGCCATCAGGTCGCGCAGATCCTCGAAGTTGTAGGTAACTTCGCGGATCTTGCGGCGTAGGCGCATGGTCTGGACCATAGTAATATGGCCCCTCCATGCCCAATCGCCGCTTGCGTCTCCCCCTGATGCTTAGCCTTCTCTTCAGCTCTCAGCTGTTGGCCCAAACTTCGCATCCGATCGTGCTCCACGCCGCGCGCCTGCTCGACGTGGAAGAGGGGCGCGTCCTCACTCCCGGAGAGGTGTTGATCGAGGGGGAGAAGATTGTGGCCGCCGGCACGACGGTCAACCATCCTGCGGGCGCTGAAACCATTGACCTGGGCAATACCACGCTCATGCCCGGCCTCATCGACGCCCACACCCACCTCTTCCTTCACCCTGGTGCGGAAGATTTGCAGACGGTGATGGAGTCCGTGCCGCAGCGGGTCATCTCCGCCACCCTTGCCGCCAAAGCGGACCTGATGGCGGGCTTTACCGCCGAGCGCGATATGGGGACGGAAGGCGCGGGCTCGGCCGACTCCGCCGTGCGCGACGCGATTAACCAGGGTCTAATTCCAGGACCACGCATGCGCGTGAGCGGCAACGCCATCAGCGTGCTGGGCGGGCACGAAGACGCGCTGCACTACAACCCGGAACAGCACGTCCTCCCCAACGCCACCTATGCCAATACCGGAGACGAGCTGGTAGCGGTGATCCGCGAGCAAATCAAGCAGGGCGCGGACTTCATCAAGATCTACGAAACCGGCCGCGACTTTGCCAAGGACGGCCAGTTTCATTCCATCGTCCAGTACTCCGAGGCGCAGTTGGCGCAGGCGGTCGCGGAGGCGGCTCGCCTGCAGACCCGCATTGCGGTGCATTGCGAAGGCGAGCCGGGAGCCCTCTATGCCGCCCAGGCGGGAGTCGCCTCTATTGACCATGCCGACCAGCTCAGCGACGAAACTATGCGCCTGATGCACGAACGGCAGATCTACGCCGTGCCCACGTTTTCCATCCAGGAATACTTTGCCGACCACGCCAGTTCACCCCAGGGAGCGGCCCAGGAACATTGGCTGCTGGACTACCATGTGCATGAATTCCAGCGCCAGTTAGCCCATGGAGTGCCCATGGCGGTGGGTTCCGATGTAGGTCCTTTTCCCCATGGCACACAGACAAGAGAATTCGAATTGATGGTGAAGTACGGAATGAAGCCGGTCGATGTGCTGAAGGCCGACCTGATCAACGGAGCAAGGCTACTCGATTGGGAGCACGAAATCGGAATGCTCAAATCCGGCTATCAGGCCGACATTATCGCCGTGCCGGGCAACCCGCTCGACGATATTAGCGTCCTCAAGAGCGTCTCCTTCGTTATGAAGGCCGGGATCGTATATCGTCGTTGATCTAGCGCGAATATTTTTATAGTATGCTGAACGGTTACTAGGGCAGTTACCCTTTTTACTGCAATATCTTGAGGAGAAAGCATGAAAAAAACAGCAGTGGCGTTAAGTCTGATGAGCCTGATGGTTCTTCCCGTTTATGCCCAGGACAAGGAAACCGATCGGGTAGAGGCCTCCGGGCACGTAATCTCTGAAATTATGAACGTTCCCGACGATATTCCACAAAACGTAATCGATAAGGCCGATTGCGTTGTTGTATTGCCTTCGGTACTTAAGGCGGCCTTTATTGTCGGTGGCAGCTATGGCCGTGGTGTGATGACGTGCCGCAGTGGCCGCACGTTTCATGGTCGTTGGAGTGCTCCTACGATGATGGCTCTGGAAGGTGCGAGTTTTGGCTTTCAGCTCGGTGGTCAGGCAACCGACTTTGTCCTCCTGCTGATGACGCCCAGATCCGCGGCCAACATCCTCAACAGCAAGGTCAAGATCGGTGGCGACGCTTCCGCGGCCGCCGGCCCGGTGGGACGCAATGCCTCCGCCGAAACTGACATAACCCTTCGCGCAGAGATCCTTTCCTACTCGCGTGCTCGCGGACTCTTCGCTGGAATCTCCCTGTCGGGCTCTACGCTGCGCCCTGACAATGATGCCAACAAGCGTCTCTATGGCAAGGATGTAACCGCATCGGCAATCGTATTCGACAAGGCGGTTGTGCCGCCCCCGTCTGCCGCCCTGCTCCTGTCAACCCTCAACAAGAAGTCTCCTAAGAACCTGTCTACCGCCAAGTAGTACCGGTAGCTGCAAGCCAGGGGTGGGCCCTCGCTGGGCCCGCCCCGTTTTCTTTTGGTAACGTCCCGCCTTATCCACTAGTTCCACAGTCGTACACCCCCGTCCTCCTTGTTCCCTCCCCTGCCACGGCGTAGCCTGAAAAACGGAGCGGAATTCCGCGCCTGCAGCGGTGCTTCCGTGTTCTCCACAGCTGAACGCTGGGATTTGAGACGTAAACGGGGGCATATACATCTAAACTACTAGATGTAGTGGTTCTTGCTTGACAGGGGCCATGGAGAGCGGTACTTTCGCATCTCCGGACTTAATTTCAATCTTCGGTTCGACTATTTGTCCGCCAAAGCCTGGTTGGGGTTGTTCCCAGGAAGCTGAGTCAGCTCCAGTTTTTTAAGGCGCCACACACGAGCGCCAAGGGACCGCTTTTTCTGTAATTTCTAATAAATTGTGAGGGATAACATGGCCGAGGCCAGCAACTCCGTAACTTCCACCGCTCAAAACGGTTGGGCCGCCCAGTACAGCCAATCGGCTTCCAAGCCCCAGTCCACCTCGGGCGTGCGCTGCACCCGGCTCTTCTCCAAGCCCGGCGTCTCACCCTACAACGAGGTCACCTGGGAGCGCCGCACCGCCTCCATCACGGATGCCAGCGGGACGTCGATTTTTGAGCAGAAGGATGTCGAGGTTCCGGCCGACTGGTCGATGACCGCGACCAACATCGTCGCGTCCAAGTATCTCCACGGCCACCTGGGAACGCCCCAGGGTGAATTTGGCGCCCGCGAGACGGGTGTTCGCCAACTGGTAGGCCGGGTCGCCGAGACCATCCGCGACTGGGGCATCAACGGCAGCTATTTCGCTACTCCGGAAGATGCGGCCATCTTCCACGATGAGCTGGTGCACCTGCTGATCACGCAGAAAGCGGCCTTCAACTCGCCCGTGTGGTTCAACGTAGGCTGTGATCGCCTGGAGCCCAATTCCGACGCCCAGAACTGGCACTGGAACGCGCACAGCTGCGCCGTAGAGTTCTCGGTAACCGGCTATCGCAATCCGCAGTGCTCAGCCTGCTTTATCAATTCGGTGGATGACTCCCTCGATTCCATTCTGACTCTGGCCAAGACGGAAGGCATGCTGTTCAAGTGGGGATCGGGCACCGGCACCAACCTGTCCAGCATCCGCGGGTCGATGGAGACCCTCTCCGGCGGTGGCACCGCCAGCGGACCGTTGAGCTTCATGCGCGGCTTCGATGCCTTTGCCGGTGTGATCAAGTCCGGCGGCAAGACGCGGCGCGCCGCCAAAATGGTCATCCTCAACGTCGACCATCCGGATATTTCAGAGTTCATCGAGTGCAAAGCCAAGGAAGAAACCAAGGCTTGGACGCTGATGCAGGCGGGTTATGACGGATCAGGGCCTGATTCCGAGGCCTACAGCTCCATCTTCTTCCAGAATGCGAACAACTCTGTCCGTGTGAACGACGAGTTCATGCGCGCGGTGGAGCGCGACCAGGATTTCGCCACGCGCAAGGTCAAGGGCGGCGAGCCGGCCAAGGTTTATAAGGCGCGCGAACTGATGAACAAGATCGCCGAAGCCACCTGGCAATGCGGCGACCCCGGCATGCAGTACGACACCACCATCAACAAGTGGCACACTTCGAAGAACACGGGCCGCATCAACGCGTCGAACCCGTGCTCCGAGTACATGTTCCTGGATGACTCGGCCTGCAACCTGGCCAGCTTCAACCTGCTCAAGTTCGTGACCCCTTCGGGAACGTTTGACGTGGATGCCTATCGCCATGCCATCGACATCCTGATCACGGCGATGGATATCCTGGTGGACAACTCCGGCTACCCGACGGAATCGATCGTGCGCAATTCGCACGACTATCGTCCGCTGGGTTTGGGCTACGCCAACCTGGGCGCGTTGCTCATGGCGATGGGCCTGCCCTACGACAGCGACGCCGGCCGGGACTTCGCGGCGACTCTTACCGCGATCATGTGCGGCCAGGCATACCTGCAGTCGTCGGTACTGGCTGAGAAGGCGCCGGCGCTGGTGTCGGCAACCCCTCTTTGCCAGCAGGCGCAGTATGCCGATGGCTCGGCGCTTGCGCAGCGCGGCGGAGCGTGCCCCGGCTTCTACGTCAATCGCGAGCCTTTCCTCGATGTCATCCGCATGCATCGCGCTGAGGTCAACAAGATCGGTCACCTCAACTCCAACGAGCCCTTCGTTACTCCGCAACTGGCCTCGCTGATTGCCGCCAGCAAGGATTGCTGGGACCAGGCGCTGGCGCACGGCGAGCAGCACGGCTATCGCAACTCGCAGGTCACCGTGCTCGCGCCCACCGGCACCATCGGCTTCATGATGGACTGCGACACCACCGGGATCGAGCCCGATTTGGCCTTGGTCAAGTACAAAAAGCTGGTCGGCGGGGGCATGATCAAGATCGTGAACAATACTGTGCCGACGGCTCTCTTCAAGCTGGGCTACACCAATCCCCAGGTTGACTCGATCGTCAGCTACATCGATTCCACGGGCACGATTGAGGGTGCACCGGGCATCAAGCCGGAACACCTCGCGGTCTTCGATTGCAGCTTCAAGCCCAGCAAGGGAACCCGCTCTATCCATTCCTCCGGCCACATCAAGATGATGGCTGCGGCGCAACCGTTCCTGTCTGGAGCTATCTCCAAGACGGTCAACCTGCCGCACGACGCGACACTGGACGACATCACCCTGGCCTACATGGAAGCATGGCGCCTGGGGCTCAAAGCGGTCGCGGTTTACCGTGACGGGTCGAAGGGTGCACAGCCACTGAACGTCTCCGACGGCAACAAGGCCAAGGCGATTAAGAACGCGCTCGGCACCGAGAACACTGCGGATGCGGCCATCAGTGCTGCCGCCGATCGTGTTCTGGCCGCGATGGCGCAGGGAGAGACGGCCTCGATTGCTGAGGATCTCAAATTGCTGGAGGGTAAGGTTTCCGCGCGGCTCGAGGTCACGGCGAACTCAGTGGTGACGGCGGCGAATGCCTTTTCCGCGTCGATAGCCAACGCAGTCACTCTTGGCCAGGCTGCCGCGCTGCGCGAGGAGCCCGAGACCACACAGGGTCCGCCGCGCGCGGTTCGTCATCGCCTGCCGGAGGAACGCGCATCGCTGACCCACAAATTCTCCATTGCGGGCCACGAGGGCTACATCACGGTTGGTCTTTACCCCAATAACCAGCCGGGTGAGATCTTCATCAAGATGGCCAAGGAAGGCTCGACCGTTTCCGGCCTGATGGACTCCTTTGCAACTGCGGTTTCACTGTCGCTGCAGCATGGAGTTCCGCTCAAGGTTCTGTGCGAGAAGTTTGCTCACACGCGTTTTGAGCCGTCCGGTTGGACAGGGAATGAGCAGATCGGCTTTGCCAAGTCGATCATGGACTACATCTTCCGCTGGCTGCAGTTGCGGTTTCTTTCCGGGCATCAGTTGAGCCTGTTTACCGGGTTGGCAGCGCCGCTGCCGGCTCCTGCAGGCGAAGTGCCGTCGTATGAAACCACACCACCGGCGGGCGGCATTGCTTCCGATGCCGGCGCACGGCAGGCAACCTTACCCAGCCTTAACCTGGAAGACCGGGGTATCTACGGAACCCCGGAAACCCGCAAGGGTGTCTTCCACGCGGCCGACGCCATGAAGGAATACCTCGACATGGGCGATGCACCCAGTTGCCATACTTGCGGAGCCATCATGGTCCGTAACGGTAGCTGCTACCGTTGCATGAGCTGCGGTTCCACCAGCGGCTGCAGCTAAGATACAAACCCTGACGGGTGGGAGCGCGTCTGTCAAAACACGCTCCCGCCCTGGCATTTTGATCTGCACTTTTCTCCGCTGACAAAGCAAAGATGAGTTCCTTACCAATGCTTTGTTCACTGGGAGTGAGAGTTAGGGTGAGTCACCCATCTTTCCTTTGTCATCTCGACCGGAGCGAAGCGTAGTGGAGAGATCTGCAGTTTCCTCTACAAAGTTGGTTCGTACAAGTGCTTTAGATCCTTCATCCGGCTGCGTGTCAGCTGGATAAGGCATCGGGTCTGTGCATTCGGCGCGTTTGAGCCGGGATGCTTGATCGTCCCTGTGTCGTACACCTTCACCATCGCGTCGCATGCGATCACGCGGTACTTCTCCCAGACAACTTCCGTTCCGTCCAGCGTTATGGCATTGGCGTCATTCGGGGAGTTATCGATTAACGCCTCGCGCAGTGCGTTGTAAAACTGGGTGTAGTTCTTGTAGGTCTCCACGCGCGTATCGCTGAGACACTCGTTGCGATCTTCCAGGCTGGGAGAATCGGGGCAGTCGCTCCCTTCATGCTCCATCTCAGCCCGGTAGGCCATGTCGGCAATCCGTTGCTGCTTGCCATCCTGGGCTGCGCCGCTAAAGGCGCACACCACTGCCAAAAGCGCCAATATTGCTGCGCGTGTTTTCATCGCTCGATTGTAAGGAGGAGGTCCCCGGGAAATCCAACTCGAAAGCTGCATTTCCCGGGTGGGGGAGGGAAACTCTAATAGCCGAGGAACTTACCCATGGTGCCGTAGGTCGGTTCGCGCTTTTCCGGCATTTCCAGGGGAACCGCCGAATCCTGCCACCGGGTCGATTTCTCTGACTCCACCGGCTTCTTGGCCGCCAGCGGCATTCCTTTTTGCGACCAGTTCCCGATCGCGGTCACGATTCTTGCCGCGGCCAGACGCCGGGAGGCTGCATCGCCCTTGGTGCCGCCCTGAAACTCACCCAGCACGTGGGGAGCGCGGCCATCCTCGATTGCGCTCAAACTCCAGATACCTTCACCCTGCGGTGCCATCACGAAAATAGCACGCAGACTGCGAACGATAAATTCCACAGTGGGTTTGCCGTCCTGATAGTCCAGGCGGGGATCCAGTTCCAGCTTTTCCTTGCTGGTAAAGTCGAAGGCAGCTTCAATTTGAGCGGAGAGCTCCAGCATCTTGGCTTCGCGCTCTTTTTCCCGGATGCGGTCGTTCTCTTCGGCCAGCCGGCGATCGGTGTCGACCACCAGCTTCCTTGCCTGCTCAAACATCTCTAACAGAACCTGCTCCATTCTGACACCCTCGGGAGCAGTATCCCGCTAAGAGATGTAGGCAACCATACAACTAATGGCTCATCCGCGCCGGCGATCGCGGTCGCGGTTACCCCCGCCGCCTCCACCACCACTACGGTTTTGTCTGCCACCCCCGCCGCCACCACCGCCCCCTTGTTTGGGCCGGTAGCAGCTCTTGCAGTAGACCGGTCGATCGCCTCTCGGCTCAAAAGGTACGGTCGTTGTTTGGCCGCAGCTGGCGCAGACAACGGTAGTTCCGGTGCTCATTCCGCCGCCCCCGAAACCGCCGCCACCGCCGCTATCGTGATGGGCGTGGGATGGCGCATGGCCGCCCCCGCCGGAATTCTGTTTCGCCTGGCGGCATGGTTTACACCGCCGCGGTGAGGAGTAGCCACGCTCTTGGAAGAACTGCTGTTCGCCGGCGGTAAAGACAAACTCCTGACCGCAGTCGCTACAGGTAAGTAATAGGTCGCTGCCGCTCATGGCTTCGTCCCCTTCGGCGAGGGTGGTGCGAACCTCTCCCGCGCAATGGAATGTTACACGCAAATAGGCGGCATCCATACTTCTCTTTGGATAAGCGTGACTGTTGCACAAAGAAGCGAGCAAAAAAACGATTTAAACTGGCTCTCATGAGAAAACGTCAGCTTTTGGCGCTCCTGCTTCTGGTCTGCGCGACTGTTTTGGCGCCGGCGAAGCAGCTTGGCTATCGCCAGCTCTTCAATGGTAAAGACTTGCGCGGTTGGAAGCATGTAGGCCCGGGCGGCTTTACGGTGGAGCACGGGTTATTGCGGTCGCAGGGCGGCATGGGTCTCCTCTACTGGGCGGAAGGACCGTTTGGCGATTGTGAGATCCGGGTGGTGTACCGGATGACGCATGACAATGACAACTCCGGCGTATTCATCCGTATCCCGACGGAGCCAACGGAACCGTGGATGCCGGTGAACCGTGGTTATGAGGTGCAGATCGACAACCATCCGGAGTTGGGTGGGGAAGATGACTATCACGTGACGGGCACACTGTACTCGTTGACGAAACCTCTAGCGAAGCCAGGAAAGCCGGGTCCCGAGTGGAACACGATGGTGATTCGCCTGGAAGGTCCGCACACCCAGGTTTTTGTGAACGAGGTAAAAGTGACGGACTACACCGAAGGCCAGCCCGTACCGGCTAAGAAACTCTCCTTTGAACCGGATCGCGGGGTACGTCCGGAAAAGGGTTGGATCGGCTTACAGAATCACAGCGACAAAGACATTGTCGAGTTCAAGAGTGTCGCGGTCATCGCTTTGGGCCCGGAACAGGATTTGAATCGGGAGTTTCAGCAGTAGTGCCAAGTTTGTGGCATCACATGCCGTCGTAGTTGGGACCGCCGCCGCCTTCCGGCGGAACCCAGGTAATGATCTGGTAGGGGTCCATGATGTCGCAGGTCTTGCAATGTACGCAGTTGGCGAAGTTGATATGCAGTTGCTTGCCGGCAGCTTCCTCCACCATCTCGTACACCGCCGCCGGACAAAAGTGCTGGCAGGGATTGCCAAACTCCTGAACACAGCGCTGGTTACAAATATCCAGATCGCGGATCACCAGGTGCACCGGCTGATCATCTTCGTGACGCGTCCCTGAGTAGTAGACGTCGGTTAGTTTGTCGAAGGATAGCTTGCCGTCGTTCTTCGCCGGGCCGAGCGTTGCCTCACGGCCATACGTCGATCGTCCGATGGCATCAAGGTGGCGCATGTTCTTGTAGCCGGCTTGGTTCTTGAAATCGGGGCCAAGATTCTTTCCTCCCAGCACCTGTTGAATGCCACTTTTCAGCAGGCCCCCGGGCAGCCCGTGCTCAAATCCCTGGTGAAAATTGCGTACTGGGTAGAGCTCTTCTTTGATCCAGCTGCCCTCGACGCGGGTTTGGTATGCAGCCAGGGCCGCGCTGGAGTGGTCCCCCACGCGCATGGATTCGAACGCGGTCTCCGCCGCCAGCATCCCGCTCTTGATCGCCAGGTGGATTCCTTTTAGCCGCTGAGAATTGAGCATGCTCGCCGAATCGCCCAGGGTCATCCATCCCTTACCGGACAGTTTTGGCATGGTGAGCCAGCCGCCATAAGGCAGGGTCTTGGCGCCATAGCGCACCATCTTGCCTCCTTCCAGCAGCGGCCGCACCAGCGAATGCTCCTTGAACGACTGAAAGACATGCTGGGGATCCAAGCGAGGGTCCTGATAATCGAGACCCACGACATACCCCACCGAAAGCAAGGTATCGGAGATGCCGTAAATCCACGCCCCGCCATACTCGTACCAGGTGAGGGGATAGCCCAGGGTGTAGATCACCTCACCCTTGGAAACACGCCCTGCCGGGACCTCCCACAACTCCTTGACGCCCACGCCATAGGTCTGCGCGTGCTCCGGATCTTCCAGCTCGAAGTGCTGGATCAGCTGCTTGGTGCACGATCCTCGCGCGCCTTCGGCCAGGATGGTAATCTTCGAACGCAAATCGTATCCCGGTTCAAAGTTAGCCTTGGGGTTCCCTTGCTTATCAACCCCCTTGTCTTCGGTGCGTACACCCACGACACCATCGTCTTCGAACAGCAATTCGCTACCGGCAAACCCGGTAAAGATGGTGATCCCGGCCGCCTCTACCTTGGCCGCCAGCCACTTCACGAACTTGTTGATCGAGATGATGTAGTTCCCGTGGTCGCGCAGCGGCGGCGGCACGATGGGAAATTTGTAGTGACCTGCGGTCGTAAGGTAGTAGACCGACTCCTTGATCACCTCCGCATCCAGGGGAGCTTCCGCCTCGAACCCCGGCAGCAACTCGCGCATCGAGCGCGGGTCCAGGAGGGCACCGGAAAGACAGTGCTGCCCCACCTCGCGCGCCTTCTCCAGCACGTAAATGTTTTCCTTGGAAATCGGTGGCGACGAAGAACTGATCAACGCAAGCTGATCGTTGTGCGCGTCGATCAGTTGCGAGAGTCTCAAGGCGCAAGCCATTCCGGCAGGGCCGCCGCCAATGATGACGACATCCGCTTCCATCTGCGGCCGCTCGATGCCTTCGATCGGTTTGCGGAATTGCATGCAGCTCTAGGCTTTGGCTTTCTTAATCTCTTCGGTAAGCGCGGGAACCACGTCGAACAAATTGCCCACCACGCCATAATCGGCAATCTCGAAGATGGGGGCTTCTACGTCTTTATTGATGGCCACAATCGTGCGCGCGCCCTTCATGCCGACGATGTGCTGGATGGCGCCGCTGATTCCCAGAGCGATATACAGTTTGGGTGCGACCGTCTGACCTGAACTCCCGATCTGCCGCTCCAGCGGGAGCCAACCGTTATCGCAGATAGGCCGCGAAGCCGCCAGCTCACCACCGAGCGCCTTGGCCAGTTCCTCGGCAATGACGACATTCTTTTGTTCCTTGATGCCGCGGCCGATGGCCACGATCACTTCTGCCTGGGAAAGGTCGACAGCCTGTTTTGCTTCCTGAAACACCTCATGCGGAGTAATCCGCAAAGCCGGCGGTGCGGACGCTTCAACCTTCTCCACCGTAGCCGACCCGCTCTCTGCCTGGTCCGCACGAAACGTGCCGATCTGGATCGTCGCCAGCCAGGGAGCGTCACCAGCAAATGCGACGTCAGCGACGAATTTGCCCTGGAACATTTGCCGGGTAAACAGCAGTTTGCCGTTTTCGTATTTGTAGCCGACAGCGTCCGAGATCAACGTCCGATCGAGCGCCAGCGCCAGCCGGGGAGCAAAGTCACGTACCTGGTAGGTATGGGGGAACAGGACCAGCTTTGGCTGCCGGGCAGAGATGAATTCCTTCAGCGCATGCACGTAGGCGTCAGAGGTGTACGCTGCGAGCGAAGATGCTTCCAGGTCGTATACCGTGTCGACCTTATAAGCTGCCAATCCTTGAGCTAGTGCCGAAGTCTGGTCGCCGGGCAGAACAATGTCGACCGGCCATCCAGTCTCTTTGCTGATGGCCTGAGCGGCAGCGACAGTTTCCAGAGAGACGCGGTTGAGCGTACCTTCGCGCTGCTCCGCGACCACCATGATCCGATCTGACATAAGGGGCTACCTTGCCGCAGCGAAGCTTGGAACTCCGAGCTTAGAACTCTGGGGCGCCGCGCCGCAGATAGGCGCCAGTCAATCCGGCGATACCCGCCACTCCCAGCGCGAACACGAAATAGTAGAAGACCGGATGGGCCCATCCCGGACTGTAGGTCAGATCCTGGACGATCCAGAGCAACAAGAGCACGGAGATGATCGAGAACTGACCGGCAATGACCATGAGCATGAAGCCACGGTTTCTGCGCTTGTCGAGGCGCTCTACCTGGTTGGGGGTCAGACTCCGTTCTTCGATCGGAAGCAGTAAATTGGCCATCCCTATTTCCCTCACGCGTAACACTGCATTGTACTTTAAATCACTCGTGCTTCATTCTTCAGCTGTTCCACCAGCTTCCGTGCCACCTCGGCAGGTGGCCCCTCGAGCATGGCGGTCTTCTTTTGCTTCACGGGTACATACAGCCGCTCAATTTGCTGCTGGTTCTTGCTCAGCTTGGCCTCCACCTCGGCCCAGGCCACCTTACGCAGCGGCTTCATCTTGGCTTGTTTGATACCGATCAGCGTGGCGTAGCGCAGCTTGTTGATGCCGCTCTGAATGGTGAGCACAGCGGGCAGGGGAACATCGACATGTTGATAGCGCCCGGCCTCGAGTTCACGCTTCAGGCGCAGGCCGCTGTCAGTTTTCTCTATGCCGATGATGATGGTGGCGTGCGGCCAGCCCAAAACCTCCGCCAGCAGCACTCCCGTTTGCGCGAAGCCAAAATCGTCTGATTGCAGTCCGGTCACAATCAAATCGAAGCTTTCGCCGGCGATGGCGGCGGCCAGCGCACGCGCTACATTGGCGGCGTCCAGCGTGGCGAATCGGTCGTCCTCTAAATGAATGGCGCGATCGGCGCCTTTGGCCAGCGCCTCACGCAAAACCTGCTGCGAACGCGCCGGGCCTGCGGTGACCACCACGACCTCGCCGCCGTGCTTCTCCTTCTGTCGCAGAGCTTCTTCGAGCGCATAGGCGTCTGGCTCGTTCACCTCGTAGGAGACATCTTCACGAATCCAGGTGCCGGCTTCGTTGAGCTTGAGCGGTGCATCCTTCTGCGGAACCTGCTTGATGCAGACAAGTATTTTCATTTAGAGAAATGCCACCGACTGCAGGCTTGATACCTCGAATCGCTTGCGGCAGCGCACGTTCTTGCAGCCGACCGCGTCATCCTTGCGCACCATGTACGACTGAGCTTTGGCAAAGCGGGCGCGATCGCGGTCGTCCGGCCTGCCATGCAGCTGTGCTTTCTTTCGACGCACCAGCCATCCCACTTCATATTCTTCTTCCTTGCCGCAGTGAGGGCAAGTGAGCGTATGTTTCCGCTGTTCTGCTTTTTCGTCGAAGAAGTCTCGTTCTTCCATTGGCCTGAGCCCTGCTTTCCCGACGGCCGAGGAAACTCCGTCCGCCGAAAGTATAAGAAGTATTCCATACTTGCACTGGGATTCCCATCGCAAGCAGGATGGCGGGAAATGGCGGAGGCAATGGCAAAACGAAAGCGGCGGCCGGAGAAGTTCTCTGTTGTCAAAGCCGTAAAGGCCAATGCCCGCGAGCGGGTGGGTCAGCCACGGCCCGAGCGGGTGATCCCCGACGCGCCCAAGCCCAATAGCCGGAAAGCCAAACACCGGGAAACTTTGACCCAGTTGCTCATTGGGAATGAGGAGGAGAGATGACCCGAGCCACCGGCGTAGGTGGTGTTTTCCTGCGTGCTAACGACCCTGAAAAGCTACATGCCTGGTACGAAGAGCATCTCGGCATCAAGCGTACCGAGGATGGCGCGTTCGCCTTCTTCAGCGAAGGCCCGCGGGAGATGACCGTGTTCGCCTTTTTTCCACGGGACACGAAGTATTTTGGTCCCGGCGAACAGCAGGCCATGTTGAATCTGCGGGTCGATGATCTGGATGCGGTGCTGGACAAGCTGCGTACGGCGGGAACAGAGATTGATCCCAAGCGCGAAGATCACGATTACGGCCGCTTTGCCTGGTTCAACGATCCGGAGGGAAACCGGGTCGAGTTGTGGCAGCCGCCACCGGCGCTCGGATGATGCCGCTGGCGCTCGGATAATCAGGTGCGGCGCAGCCGTTAGAACTGCGCCGCAAAGCTAAGGCTTAGTTGTGCGCGTGCGCCGCTTCGCTCGACTTCTTGTGAGCGTCGGTGGAGTGCTCATGGGCCAGGGTGGAGTGCTCGTGAGCCATAGTCGAGTGCTCATGAGCCGTCTTGTGGTCGCCCTTATGGTGGTGTTCGGCTGCCTTGCGATGGTGCTTGGCTGCTTCTTCGTGGTGCTCCGCGGATTTGTGGTGTGCTTCGTGTGCCATTAGGTTTTCCTGTGGGAGATTTCCCGGCGCGATCCTACGCGCCCGCCGGTGAAATCGTCGCCAGTAGTAGCCGAAGATTCACCGAATACGCAGGAAATTAACGAGGACTAAGCGGCGGAAACGACGAATGGGTCGACGATCAGGGAGTCGATCGCGGACTGGGGCACAATTTCAGGCATGTGGACGTCGGTATAACGGCCGGCAGCGACATCGACGAAGACCACATTGGCCGTATCTTCGGTGCGGGTGGTGCTGATGTGCAGTTTCCGGACAGCCTTGATGGCCACGGTGGCGAGCAGGAACCGGTTTGCAATCTTAATGCCGGCGGAATAGACCAGTTCAGAGCGCATGGAGCCTCACGTTCTCGGTTAAATATCCTCTTAAGGGGACTAAGGCTCGTGGAAGACAGGATGCAAGCCGAAGCGGTACAAGCACTCCTACCAGCATACAGGCGCAGGGGTCTTGTTCCTATCGAATTCGTCCGAGTCACGCGCCCCCTGGTAACCAGAAGGCCCTAGCAGCGGCCAGCGAGAACCTCAGCCAAATGTACGGCATGGCGCGGCGAGTTCTGCCGGATTTGCTCCCGGCAGCTGAATCCGTCCGAAACCAGGATAGTGTCCGGCGCAGCCGCACGCACCGCCGGCAGCAGGACGCGCTCCCCAAGTGCCTGCGACACCTCGAATTTGTCTTTCTCAAATCCGAACGGACCGGCCATCCCGCAGCATCCGGCGTCCAGCATACTTACTTGGGCATTGGTCGCCTGCAGCAGGCTTAGCTCATCCTGCATCCCCATCAGGGCCTTGTGGTGGCAATGTCCGTGGACCACCATCGTGCGTTCATTGAGCTGTGCTGGACGATATTCCGGCGCGTGCCGGGTGAGAAACTCGCTGAGCAGGAAAGTCTGCTTCGCCAACCGCTGAGCGCGCTCGTTGGCGGGGAAGAAATTGAGCAGCTCATCCCGGAATACGCTGGCACAGCTCGGTTCGAGGATTACGAAGGGCATCCCTGCGTCAATCTGCGGGCCCAGTCTCTGCAAAATGCTTTCCAGGTAACTACGGGCCTGGTCGAGAAACCCGAAGTCGTACAGCGGGCGGCCGCAGCAGATATGCTCAGCCGGAAACTGTACCTGGAAGCCAGCGCTGCCCAGCACTTCGTGCGCAGCGCCCAGCACCTGGGGATGGAAGTAGTTGTTCCAGGTATCGGGCCACAGTAGCACCGGGCTGCCGTTCCCTGCGCCCCGAGCCTGCTTGCGATATTCCGAGCGGAAGCTGCGCGCAGCAAATTCGGGCAAGGTGCGCTGCGGGGAAACACCGGCGATCGCTTTCACCAGGCTGCTGATTCCTGGCGTACGCATGGGTAGATTTGCCAGCCCGGGAGCGATGGACGCCATTTTCGCCCAGCGATCCATAAACCCGAACAGGTAATGCTGCAGCGGGTGCAGCCGGCCTTCGTAGTGATGGCCCAGGAACTCAGATTTCCAGGTCGCCATATCGACGTTGACCGGGCATTCCGTCTTGCACGCTTTGCAGGAGAGGCAAAGGTCCAACGCTTCCTTTACTTCTTCGTTGCGCCATCCGTCGGTAATGGTCTTGCCCTGCAACATCTCCCACAGCAGGTGAGCCCGGCCGCGGGTGGAGTGCTTTTCTTCCCGCGTGGCCATATAGCTGGGGCACATGGTGCCGTGGTCCTGTTTGCGGCAGGCGCCTACCCCCACGCAGCGCAGCGTGGCTTCGCCAAACCCCTGTGGGTCCTGCGGATATTGGAACCACGTCTTGACCTTGGGTGTCTGATAGCCGTCTCCCAGGCGAAGGTTGTCAACCGCATCGTAGACCTGGACTGGGTCGATCATTTTGCCCGGATTCATGCCGTTTTCCGGATCCCACAGCGCCTTGAACTCCTGAAATGCCTGCATTAGTTCCGGCCCGTACATTTTCGGCAGCAGAGCCCCACGAGACTGCCCGTCTCCATGCTCGCCGGAGAGCGACCCGCCGTGAGCCAGGACAATGTCGGCTGCCTCATCGATAAACGCGCGGTATTTCGCGATGCCGGCGGCAGTTTCCAGATCGAAGGTGATGCGCAGGTGCACACAGCCCTGGCCAAAGTGACCGTACATGGGAGTGGTGTACTCGTAGCGCTCCAGCAGATCGTAGATCTGGCGCAGGTAGCTGCCCAACTGGTCGGGAGGTACGGCGGAGTCCTCCCACCCTTCCCAACCATGCTTTTCCCCGGGAACGAAGACCGTGGCGCCAAGAGCGGATTCGCGTACCTTCCAGACTCTGTGGGCTTCCGCTTCCGAGTAGCTCCGGACCGCGCAGGATTTACCGAAGGCCTGTCCGGCGAGGGTGAACTCTGCCGCGATGGCGTCTGCCTCGGCGGCGGAGTCGGCGCCGAACTCGCAGAGCAGGAAGCCACGACCCTCGGGCAGCAGCAACACGTCGTTGACCGCCAGGTGCTTGCGTAGCATGTAGTCCACCAGCAGCCCATCGAATCCCTCGAGGCCGATGGGCTTGTATTTGAGCACGGCCGGCACGTGATCGGCGGCGATGAATGGGTCGGCAAACCCCAGGACCACCAGGCGGCGATGTTGGGGACTGTGTTTGAGGCTGCAGCGGGATTCGAGCACGGTCACGCAGGTGCCTTCGCTGCCCACCAGGGCGCGGGCCACGTTGAAGCCATTTTCCGGCAACAACTCGTCGAGGTTATAGCCGGAGACGCGGCGAGGAATCCTGGGGAAGCGCTGGCGGATCAGGTCCCCGTAGGTGTCGCGAATCCGGGCAAGTCCGGCATAGATCTGGCCGCGGCGGCCGCCGCCGGCGATGATGGCCTGCAGTTCCGTCTCGCTGGTTTCGCCCACGCTCATGCGGGTGCCGTCGTACAGCAGAATCTCGAGCGATTCGATATTGTCGACCGTCTTGCCGCCCATGAGGGCGTGCACGCCACAGGAGTTGTTACCGATCATGCCACCGAGAGTGCAGCGGCTGTGGGTGGCCGGATCGGGGGCGAAGGTCAGGTCATGCTCTTCGGCGGCATCCCGCAGCCGGTCGAGCACAATGCCTGGCTGAACGCGGGCCATTTTTTTCTCCGGATCCAGCTCGAGAATCGAGCGCATGTACTTGGAGAAGTCCAGGATCACGGCCACATTGCAGCACTGCCCGGCGAGGCTGGTGCCTCCGCCTCGAGAGAGGACGGGGGCCCCAAACTCACGGCACGCTGCCACGGTGGCCACCACATCCGCTACGTCCAGCGGCAGCACCAGCCCGATGGGTACCTGGCGGTAGTTGGAAGCATCGGTTGCGTAGAGTGCGCGCGAGGCCTGGTCGAAGCGCACTTCGCCGCGCACGACCTGCCGCAGTTTTGCTTCCAGATCCCGGGAAGCGGAAAAGCCTTCGTGAGCGTGGGGTGCGGAGGGTGCCTGCTGCAAGATAGGAAACGCGGTTGGAACGGCCATGTCACACCGATGGTATCAAGCCGAAGGCAGGTCGATTCCGGGGAATATTTTGATGACTGCGGAATCGTCTTCCCGCCCATATCCGGCGCTCGCCGCCTGCAGGAACATCTGGTGTGCGGTGCTCGCCAGCGGCAGTGGAAATTTGCTGGCGCGGGCGGCGTCCAATACCAGGCCCAGGTCTTTGACGAAGATGTCTACGGCCGAGAGCGGCGTGTAATCCGCGGCCAGAACGTGCGCCATGCGGTTTTCGAACATCCAGCTGTTGCCCGCGCTATGGGTGATTACCTCGTAGAGGGCTGCAGGATCAACTCCCTGGCGCAGGCCCAAAGCCATCGCCTCCGCCGCTGCGGCGATGTGTACCCCGGCGAGGAGCTGGTTGATGATCTTTACCTTGCTGCCATTGCCGGCGTTATCTCCCAGCCGGTACACCTTCGCCGCCATGGCATCGAGAGCGCCGCCCGCCTTGGCATAGGCATCCGGATGGCCGGCGGTCATCATGGTGATCTCTCCTTTGGCGGCCTTGGCGGCGCCGCCGGAAATGGGCGCGTCGAGATAGAGAATGTCTTGGTCTGCGAGGCGCTTTTCGAGAGCGATCGACCAGCCAGGGTCAACGGTAGAGCACATGATGAAGACGTTGCCAGGCTTCATGGCTGTGGCGGCGCCGGCTCCGCCGAACAAGACAGCCTCAGTCTGCGCTGCGTTGACAACCACGCTCACGAGGACTGCGCAGCTTGCGGCCACTTCGGCCGGGCTGGCGCACGCAACTCCTCCTTCGGCCGCGAATGCCTCCGCTACCTCACAGCGGAGGTCAAAGACGGAGACGTGGTAGCCCGCTCGCCGCAGCGACGTTGCCATTCCCATCCCCATCGCGCCCAAGCCGATAAGCCCAATTCGTTTTTCATTCATGACTGTTTCTCCCCACCGGCTTCAGACCAGACGTTCAGCCGGAGTGCTTCCGGAAATCCTTAGCCCCAGCGAGACCACACCGGCAACCACCAGATTCAACGCCAGTGCCGGCAGCGCAGCGTAGATGCCATACACTTGCCCGTGCCAGTGCACCGGGTAGATCGAGCTCTTGAGTCCCAGTGACACGACCATCGCTGTACCCACACCCATGCCCGCAACCCAACCGCACAGCAGTGCCGAACCATGGAAGAAGCGGGTGAAGAGCCCGCCCACCACTGCGGGAAACACCTGCAGAATCCACACCCCGCCCAGCAGTTGCAACTCAATGGCATACTGCGACCTCACCAGCAAAACAAAAGCCAACGCCCCCAGCTTAATGACCAGAGAGACGACTTTTGCCATCGTCGCCTCCTGCCCACCGGTCATCTCGCCGGCAAAGAACGACCGGTGTACCAGCTCTCCATAAAGGTTGCGAGTAAACAGATTCGCCGTGGCGATCGACATAATCGCTGCCGGCACCAGCGCGCCAATTGCGATGGCCGCCAGGCAGAAGCCGGCGAACCACGCCGGAAACATGCTGGTCAACAACAGCGGGATGGCACTCGACGTGTTCGCGGTGTGCACTCCGGCAGCGATAGCCACGTAGCCGAGCAGAGCAATCAGCCCCAGCAACAGGTTGTAGGCTGGCATCAGCGCGGAGTTGCGGCGAATCACGCGATCGCTCGCCGCGCTCAGAGTGCCTGTCACGGTATGCGGATACAGCATGAGCGCCATCGCCGAGCCGAGTGCCAGCGAGGCGTAGCTCATGTACTGCGTCGGCCGCAGGATGATGGAAGCCGGCGGGGTATGTTGCGCCAGTGTGGCGGAAGCAACGGCAAACACATGCCCATAGCCGCCCAGACGCGTTGGGATAATCAACACACTGGCTAGCACCATGACATACAGCATCAGGTCTTTGACGATGGCAATCAGCGCCGGGGCGCGCAGACCGCTCGAGTAGGTGTAGGCCGCAAGAATCACAAACGCGGCAATCAGCGGCCACTCTCCCTTGACCCCCAACGCGGCGATTACCTCGCGCATCCCGATCAGCTGCAGTGCGATGTATGGCATGGTGGCAAGAATGCCAGTCAACGCCAGAGCCACCGCAAGCCAGCGGCTCTGGTAACGGCCGCGAACATAGTCCGCCAGAGTTATGTAACCGTTATCGCGACAGACCCGCCACAAGGGCGGCAGCACCAGCATCATGATGGGATAGCCGAAGATGCAGTAGGGAATCGCGAAGAAGCCGAGAGCGCCGGCGCCGAAAAGCGCGGCGGGAACGGCAATTACAGTGTAGGCCGTGTAAAGATCGCCGCCGATCAGGAACCACGTCACCACCGGGCCAAATTTGCGCCCGGCCAGTCCCCACTCGTCGAGACTGGCAAGGTCAGATCGCCGCCAGCGCACCGCCCAGAAACCGGCGCCGGTCACCATCAGAAAACAAATGCAAAATACGGCGAGAGCCATCAACGCAGCAGGGCGCCGTTCGAGCCGGTCCACTCGTCGACGACCACGCCCAGGTCATTCAGAACCTGAATCGTCGCTTCAACATTGCGGCGAATCGCAACCCGTTCCGTCTTGGGAGCAGTGGGCGACTCCTCAATCGCGACTACCCGGCCATAGGGCCACGCGTCCGATGACAGAGACGACAGCGCCTGAGGCAAATCTGCCGGCCGCACATCCACTTCCTGCTTGCGCGCGCTGGGCGGCCGCAACAGTCCTCCCGCGCTGAAAGCATTCGGATCCTGATCGCGGTAGATGATGGTCAGCGTCACCGTCTGCGGGTGCACCACCAGAAACGGATTTCCGTACAGATCCTTGCTGTGAACACTGAGGTAGCGGTTTTTGGAGGGCGGCGGAATTTGTTCCAGCTCTTCCCGCGCGGTGTCCATCTTGCTCCGCTGCTGTTGCCGCTCCTGCCGTACTTCGGCGCGAGACGGCCCAGCGTTCGACGCCGCTACCTTGCAGCCGGTGATACCGGCCAGTAGCGTGCACAGCAATGCAATCGAGTGGGGAAGCGGCCGAACCACAGCATAAGCATAGCAAGCACCACACATCACAGCGTTAGTGGTCGTGGTTCATTTCCCTGTCCAGCGGGGCGCGCGCTTCTCCACAAAGGCTTGCGCTCCTTCGGTCTTGTCGCTGGTCGAACAGACAAGGCCAAACAGCGACGCCTCCAACTCCAGACCGCTGGCCAACGGCAAGTCATACCCGGAGTTCACCGCGCGTATGGATTCACGAATCGCCAGCGGAGCCATGCCGGCAATCGTCTGCGCGATCTCTTCGCCGCGAGCCATCAGATGCTCCGGTTCGACGACTTCATCCACCAACCCGAGGCGAAGCGCGTCGACGGCGCTGATCACTTCGCCAGTGAGAATCATCTTCAGCGCTGCACCCTTGCCGATGAGACGCGGCAAGCGCTGCGTGCCCCCATAGCCGGGAATGATGCCTATCTTCACTTCCGGCTGTCCCAGCTTTGCCGTCGTAGCTGCGATCCGCAACGTGCATGCCAGCGCCAGTTCGCAGCCGCCGCCGAGTGCAAAGCCATTGATACAGGCAATCACCGGCTTGCCGCAGCTTTCAATCAGGCTGAAGATGCGTTGCCCCCGGGCCGCCAGCTTTTCTCCCTCGAGAGGAGACAACGCGGCGAATTCGCGGATGTCCGCTCCAGCGGCAAAGGCTTTCTCGCCTGCCCCGGTCAATAACACGGCCCGCACTTCGGCGTTCTCCCGAATCTCCAGGAACACCTGCTCCAACTCGTTCATACTCTGTTGGTTGAGTGCGTTCAGGACCTTGGGCCGGTCGAGCGTCACGACTGCCAGCGGGGCCCGCAATTCATAGCGTACGTTCTCCAAGGTCATCTCCCATCAGCTACGTAGTACTCTCAGAAGTGATGATAAAGGGAATCACCATCGTGCGGCCGGCCGGCACGCCCGACGCCTATACCAAGCTGGTCAGTTTCTTCTCCGCGCTCGGTTTTGAAGCCGGCCGGGGGTGGGAACAAGAACGAAGCCGAGGCGCTTCCTTCCTCGCCCCCCTGGGGAACCTGGAATTCGCGGACGGCTTGGTACCGGCCTCGACCGAGATCATGGTGGAAGTGACTGGAATTGAAGCCGTGCAGACCGTAGCCCGCGAGTGGATGAGCAAGCACTGGGGTGAGCAGGAAGCGCGCAACCGGCTGAGCGACGTGAACGAAACCACCTGGAAGACGCGCCTTTTTACCGCTGAGCCTGTGCCCGGCCACGCCATCGCCTTTTGGGAATGGGATGACCCTCACAAAGGAAAGCCCGTGGCCCTGGAGGGCGATCTCAGCGCCCATGGCATGCGCTTCGCAATTGTTGTGTCGCGTTGGAACGCAGTCATCACCGACCGCCTGCTGCAGGGAGCGCTCGACGGCCTCTATCGCAGTGGGGCGGCCCGCCGCGATGTGCAGGTGATCCGCGTCCCAGGCGCCTGGGAGATTCCGTTAGCCGCGCGTAAAGCTGCGAGTAGCGGGCATGTCGACGCAGTGATCACGCTCGGCGTGCTGCTGCGCGGCGAGACAGCTCACTACGAGGCGATTTACAACGAGGTATCGCGCGGCATCGGGCAGTCGCAGCAGGATACCGGCATCCCGCATGCCTTCGGCGTATTGACGTGCGAAACCCTGGAGCAGGCTTTGAATCGCGCCGGTATTAAGGCCGGCAACAAAGGCTTCGAGGCTGCTGTCGCTGCGATCGAGATGGTCTCTCTGGAACGCAAGATGATTGGCCAACCATGAGCGCGACCGGTAAGCGGCGCAAGTCACGCGAACTTGCAATGCAGATGCTGTTTCAAGCGGACGTAGGCAAACACACGCCTGAACAAGTGCGCAAAACCTTCTGGGGCTCGCGCGATGAGGTCGATGCGGAAACCCGCGGGTTCTCTGAAGACCTTTTCCGCGTCGCCACGGCACGCAATGAAGAGATCGATGAACTGATCCAGGCTCACTCCGCGAATTGGCGTCTGAACCGGATGCCGGCCGTTGACCGCAACGTGTTGCGCGCCGCGATTGCCGAACTGCTGGGCTTCCCCGACACACCCGTGCCGGTTGTGATCAATGAATCGCTTGAGATTGCTCGTCGCTACTCGGCGCCGGAATCGCTGAATTTTCTGAATGGTGTGCTGGACGCTGTCGCGAAACAGCGAAAGTCGTCATAAGCTGCTTCCTGTCCAGAAAGAAGATAAAAAGACAGAGCGAACATTGCACATGCAGGGGATCCACCTCGATCAGGGAGTCGAGAGTGGAGGACGCATTGCAATCTCTACAAACGACGGTGGGGATTTCATCGTAGTCAGTTAGCGATTGGTCGAAGTTTGCCACGTACGAAGTACGAGGCGAACTCGACTCTGGATTTTATTTCAAATCCATGACGACGATCCGGCCATCGGACTGGAAGCTGCCGCCGGTTGCCGTTTTCGCTGTAGTGAGCGGATTCGCAGGTTTTACGTACGCCGCGCCGGCCAGGACTCCGGCGTCGGAAAAGCTCTGCTCCAGGAAGTCGCGCTCCTGGTCGACATTAGCGTCGATGTGATGCGTCACCCCTCCGTTGCGCTGGTCCTTTTCAAAACCATTGTCGTGGGTGCACGATCCCACCCAGAATGGCTCGCCGCCTACCGTTTCCGTGGTCTTCCAAACTCGGAGATGGTGCCGGATCGCCGCCACCTCAAGTGGAGATGCGCGCGCGAAGGAGAGATCCTGCGAGCGCCCAAAAAGATAGAGCGTGCTCATCGGCATCTCGGTGTAGGCCGCATGCGACAGGGTTGAAACCAGCCCGTGGACAACCGCGTCCTGAGTCGTCTTATCCACCTGCACCCATCCCGCGGCCGCAAAGGCTTTGGTCACCTGATCCTGAGTGCCGATCAGGGAGAAGTTGACCATGTCTCCCGGGTTTCCCTGCAAATCCCCCACGCGCCGGGGAATGTCGGCATAGAGTTGCGGTGACAGAAGGCTCGCGAGGTCGGGCGCGGAGATGGATTTCTGTCCAGTTTGCGCTGCGAGTTTCATCTTGACCGCGATGCTGCCCGTTCCGGAAAGGTCGGAACTCAGGTTCAGCCGCAGGAATAAGTGCCCGGTGGCGGAGACGGGCATATCCTTGCTGGCGCCGATCAAGAAGGGAACTGCAGCGTCTCCATTGCCGATGCGGCCGATCAGGGCTCCGCTGTTGGCGCTATTGAGGGGATAAACACGAATCAGGTCTTTCCATCCCCGGGTAAGGCCATCGGGGGGCAGTTGGCGCCCATCCGCCAGGGCGAGATTGCCGGTCGCAGTGAAGGTGAGTTGGTCGGCCGGAGTCACCTCAACGCCGGTGTCTGTCCAATCGCCGCTATCTACTTTGAAGGAGTAAGAGTCCTTGCGTGCCTTGAGCACCGAGGCGTCCGGTGCGGTTGCCTTGATGACTTCCACCTGTGCGAATGCCGGCAATAGGAAGCAGCTTGAGAATGCAAGGACGGCGAACGTGCGCTTGTTCATGCTCATAAGACGTGCGAAACCGCAAAAAAGGAGAAGGCCCCAGCCATCTGGCTGAGGCCCCCGAATTGTAACAAGTAGTTTAATACCGATACGTTTCTGGTTTGTACGGTCCCTCGGGAGCGACCCCCAGGTATTCCGCCTGGGCAGGCGACAGCGTCGTTAACTTCACGCCGATCTTCTCCAGGTGCAATCGCGCCACTTCCTCATCCAGCTTCTTGGGCAGCGTATACACATCGACCTTGTAGGTGTCTTTGTTCTTCCACAAGTCGATCTGCGCCAGTGTCTGGTTCGCGAAGCTGTTGCTCATCACGAAGCTGGGGTGGCCAGTGGCGCATCCCAGATTCACCAGACGGCCTTCCGCCAGCACAAAAATGCTGTGCTTGGGGAAGTTGTACTGGTCTACCTGGGGCTTGATGTTGACCTTCTTCACCCCGGGTGCGCTGTTCAGGCGATCAATCTGGATTTCGTTATCGAAGTGGCCAATGTTGCAGACGATGGCCTGGTCTTTCATCTTCGACATGTGATCCAGCGTGATGACATCCACATTGCCGGTGCAGGTGACGTAAATGTCGCCGCGTCCCAGCGTGTCTTCGATGGTGGTGACTTCGTAGCCTTCCATCGCCGCCTGCAGAGCGTTGATGGGGTCAATCTCGGTGACCACCACCCGCGCACCCATTCCGCGCAGGGAGTGGGCTGAGCCCTTGCCCACGTCGCCATAGCCGCAGATCACCGCTACCTTACCCGCAACCATCACGTCGGTTGCTCGCTTGATGCCGTCCGCCAGCGACTCGCGGCAGCCGTACAGGTTGTCAAACTTCGACTTGGTCACGGAGTCATTCACATTGATTGCCGGAACCAGCAACTTGCCCTGTTCTTTCATCTTGTAGAGGCGGTGAACACCAGTGGTCGTCTCTTCCGAGACGCCGCGCCACGCCTTGGCAACTTCGTGCCAATGGTTCTTGTCCTCACCGTGGATCTTCTTGAGGAGATCCTTGATGACCTGCTCTTCGTGGTTCGAAGAGGGTGTGTTCACCCAGGTGTCGCCTTCTTCCAGCTCGTAGCCTTTGTGGATCAGCAGGGTCACATCGCCGCCATCGTCCACCACCAACTCCGGTCCCTTACCCTCGCCGTGGTCCAGGGCCTGTGCCGTGCACCACCAGTACTCTTCCAGTGTCTCGCCCTTCCACGCAAAGACGGGAACGCCGCTGGCGGCGATGGCCGCTGCTGCGTGGTCCTGGGTGGAGAAGATGTTGCAGCTGGCCCAACGCACCTTGGCGCCAAGCTCGACCAGGGTCTCAATCAGGACCGCGGTCTGAATCGTCATATGCAGGGAGCCGGTAATGCGGACCCCGGCAAGCGGCTTCTCCGCGGCATACTTGCGGCGGATGGACATCAGGCCCGGCATTTCGTGCTCGGCGATGGAAATCTCTTTGCGTCCCCAGTCAGCCAGGGAGAGGTCAGCCACCTTGTAGGCGGGAGCGGTAGTGATCGTAGCTGGTGTCATTCGTAGAACCTCACATCGTTAAATCAGGATATGTTGATACAATAGTCCCCAACAGCCATGAGGTCAATCGCAAAATCTCTTCGGGTCTTAGGCGACACCTATCGCCTCCGCGCTCTCTTGCTGTTGGCGCAGGAGGAACTCTCCGTGGCGGAGTTACAGGAGATTCTCCAGGTGGGCCAAAGCACTATATCGACCCATTTGGCGCTACTCAAGAATGCCGGCCTGGTGGAAGGACGGCGCGCAGGCAAGAACATCTGGTACCAATTTGTTCCGGAGTCGGGCGTTCTGGGACTGCTCGGGCCGCTGCGCGAGTCGGCACTTGAGACTCCGGAGGCGAAGCACGATCTGGCTGCGCTGGCCCTGGTCCTGCGGAAACGTCAGGACAAGACGCGGGCCTTCTTCGATGACATGGCGGGGCGCCTGGGCCGCGAGTATGTCCCCGGGCGGTCGTGGCAGAGCATTGCCGAGGCCGTGCTGCAGCTGCTTCCGCCGTTGGTGATTGCCGATTTAGGCGCGGGAGAGGGAGCTCTGTCGATGCTGTTGGCCCGCAGCGCGCAGCAGGTGATTGCGGTCGACAATTCCGACAAGATGGTCGAACTGGGCACCACACTGGCACAGAAGCAAGGCGTAACCGCGCTCGAGTATCGCAAGGGCGATCTGGAAGCTGTGCCGATCGAGGATGGCGCCGTGGATCTGGCGCTGTTTAGCCAGTCGCTGCACCACGCGATTCATCCCGAGCGCGCGATTGCCGAAGCCTGGCGCATTCTAAAGCCCGGAGGACGCATCACAATCCTGGACCTGGTCCAACATCGTTTCGCCGAGGCGAGAGAGTTATATGCGGATGTTTGGTTAGGCTTTAGCGAAGTCGAGCTGGAAAACCTGCTGGCCAGAGCCGGCTTTCAAAAAATCCACACCGACGTGGTGCACAAAGAAACTGAAGCCCCGTTCTTTCAGACCGTGTTGGCAACGGGACACAAGCAATAAAAAACCGCAGATCTCATCGAGATCTGCGGTTTCCTCTCACGGTGCTATTTCGCTGCGCCCGCCAGCTGAGTCTTTCCCTTAACGCTGGCCGCTTCGCGCAGTGCTTGCGCTTTGTCGGTTGCTTCCCAGGTAAAGTCCGGATCCGTCCGTCCGAAGTGACCGTAGGCAGCCGTCTTGCGGTAAATCGGGCGGCGGAGATTGAGGCTTTCAATAATCCCCTTCGGCGTCAATTTGAAGTGCTCACGCACCAGCTGCTGCAACGTTGCCGAATCTACTTCTCCGGTGCCGAACGTCTCCACCAGCACGCTGACAGGATCAGCCACACCGATGGCATACGCCAACTGCACTTCGCAGCGCTTTGCCAAACCGGCGGCCACGATATTTTTTGCGATGTACCGCGCCATGTAGGCAGCGGAACGATCGACCTTTGTCGGATCCTTGCCGCTGAACGCGCCGCCGCCGTGCCGGCCCATGCCTCCGTAGGTATCCACGATGATCTTGCGTCCGGTCAGACCGGTATCGCCCATCGGGCCCCCGATCACAAAACGTCCGGTCGGATTGATGTGGTACTTGGTGTCGGCATCGAGCAGCTTGGCAGGAAGCGTAGCCTGGATTACGTGCTTGAGAATGTCGGCGCGTAGCTCCTCAGTGGAAATGTTCTCGGAGTGTTGGGTAGAAATCACTACGGCATCAATGCGGACAGGATTCATGTCCTTGTCGTACTCGACCGTCACCTGGCTCTTGCCATCGGGCCGCAGGTAGGAAAGCAGCCCGCTCTTGCGCACCTGGGTCAGCTTCTGGCTCAGCTTGTGGGCCAGCGAAATCGGTGTCGGCATCAGATCGGTATTCTCGTTGCTGGCGTAGCCGAACATCATTCCCTGGTCGCCGGCGCCGCCGGTATCTACGCCCATGGCGATATCGCCCGACTGCTTATTGATGCTGGAGATGACCGCGCAGGTATTCGAATCAAAACCGTAAAGCGCGTTATCGTAGCCGATGGAAGCGACGACTCCGCGTACCAGGGACTGAAAGTCAACGTACGCTTTGGTCGTAATCTCGCCGGCGATCACCACCAGGCCGGTGGCAGTTAGGGTCTCGCAGGCTACGCGGCTGAAAGGATCCTGATTGAGGCATGCATCGAGGATCGCGTCCGAAATCTGGTCAGCGATCTTGTCGGGATGGCCTTCGGTCACCGACTCGGATGTAAATAAAAATCTGTCGTTTTGGGGCAAAGCAGCTTTCCTCCTGATGTCTGAGCGCCTGGCCGCAGCATGGCCAGCTATCAACGGCTTTTATGCGCTCTTATGACCGTATCAGAGGAAAATCTGTGAAGCAAAATCCCGGTTCGCCAGGGAATAGTTTTCGACACTGCCCGCGATCGATGCCATGGCGTGGATCTCTTGTGTCGGCATCACCATCGAGATCTTTTTATGTACATAGCTCCAGACAAACCAGCTCAGGCCGGCAACCAGGAGGAGCAGTAATCCGATGCCCGTCCAGCGCAGCCGCTGATCCGGGCCGCGGCCCTCGCGCCCACTGCTGCGCGCTTTGCTGGCGTTCTCCGCGAAGCGCATCCAGCCGTCTTCATCGCTGGTCGATTGGTGCGCTGAGAGGTAGCGTCCCACCCACTCATCCTGGTCGAGGCCGACCACGCGGGCATACTCCCGCACCATGCTCTTGTTGAATACGCCGCCCGGGAGCTGATTGAAGTGTTCCTGTTCCAGGGCTACGAGGTGATGATTGCTGATTTTAGTGTCGCGCGTGATGGCGTCCAGCGTGATCCCGCGGAACTCCCGTTCCTGCCGTAATGTGTCTCCAAAATTACCCATACATGACACCCATCGATAGAAGCGATGGCTTCACCGAAAGCAAGGAAGGTAAGCTGTCACCCTCAACCATAAGGCTGCTCCACTATGCGGTCAAAAGCAAATCCTTATAGCCTTTCGTTTGTGCGTCCTACAGCATCATTGAAGTAACTGAAACCTGATTGCCTGAGAACAACTAAGCCATTTCCTTAATTTTGCTACACTCGCCACAGTCAGGCGAATAGCATGAATAGGTTAGTGATTGGTAATTTGTTGCACCGGCCCTTGCGTTCGGGTATCAGCATCCTCGCTGTTGCGATCGAAGTCGCCATGATCCTCTCCATCGTAGGAATCATGTTGGGCCAAATAAACGGGGCTCGCACCCAGACGGTCGGTATCGGTGCGGACCTGATCGTTCGCCCTCCCAATGAAAGCTTTCTCACCGGCGTGAGCGGTGCGCCGGTGCCGGCGAAAGTGGCCGATATTCTTCGTCGTTTGCCCCATGTGGCGGCTGCCTCACCGGTCATACAACATTTGAGTGTCGGCAGCGCGGTTGAGACCGTCTGGGGCATCGATTATTCCAGTTTTAATGCACTACGCCCCTTCAAGTTTATCGCCGGCGGCCCGTTCCAGGATGCCAACGACGTGATCGTGGATGACGTCTTTGCCCGTGCCGACAAGCACTACTCCGTCGGCGATACGATCTCTCTGCTCGACCACAACTTTCGTATCAGCGGCATCGTTGAGCATGGCAAGGGCGGGCGCAAGTTTCTGCCCATCCGCACTTTGGGTGCGCTCATCGGCGCGGAAAACAACGCCACTCTTTTCTTCGTGAAGAGCGATGACATGCAGAATCAGCAGCTGATCAAGCAGGAGATCCACGAGCTGCCCGGTATGTTGCAATACCAGGTGCAGACCATCGACGAGTGGCTCTCGTTGATGACCCCCGAGCATATCCCTGCCTTTAGTAACGCGCTGCACGTCGTGATTGCGATTGCGGTGGTGGTGGGCTTTATCGTTATCTTTCAGGCAATGTACACCGCGGTGCTCGAGAGGACGCGCGAGATCGGCATCCTTAAGTCGTTGGGAGCGTCTCAGTTCTACATCGTGAATCTGGTCTTGCGAGAGACTGCCTTTCTCTCCCTGGTAGGCATTGTTTTGGGCATTGCCGTGACCTTCGTACTGAAGGCAATCATGAACAATCGCTTTCCCACGCTCCCATTCCCCGTCAGCGCCGGTTGGCTCATTTCGGCGACGATCATCGCGTTTGTGGGTGCTTTGGTGGGTGCGAGCTATCCCGCGTTGAAGGCGGCGAACAAAGACCCGATCGAGGCTCTCGCCTACGAATAGTGCAGTGACGTGGGGACGTCCCTGCAGAATTCGCTGGCTAAAGCAACGCCAGTACTGCGTCGTGCCCGCGCTCGCGGGCATAGTCGGCCGGTGTTTTGCCCTGATCGCAGCGCGCTGCCGGGTTTGCGCCAGCCGCCAGCAGAATGCGGGTCATCTCCTCCAGCCCGGCTGCTGCAGCCTGATGGAGCGGTGTGTAACCCCCGGCCTGGGCAGCATTGATATCCGCGCCATGGGCAAGCAGTAGACGAACCGTTTCCGGATTTCGTCCCAGCGCGATGCAGGCATGCAATGGCTGGTTCCGCATTGGATTTCGCGAAACCTGCTTCACATCGGCGCCGTGCTGTAGCAGCAAAGCGGTGGCCTCCGGTCCCCCGAAGGCGGCAGCCAGGTGCAGCGGTGTCCACCCGTCTGCCGAAGTTTCGTGAACTCCCTGATCCAGTACCGGCTGCATGCGGCCGCAATCCCCCAGAGCAGAAGCTTCGAACAGATCCAGCGACGGCAGGTGCGCCAGCAGAAAATCGCGAATCAGCGGCTGCCCGACATAAATACTCCACAAAAAAGCCGAGACGCCCTGGGCGTCTCGGCTAGCAACCAATGAAGGCTCTTCTTCCGCCGCGGTAGCGACTTCTGCCGTCTTCCCGTTGCGGATGAGGTTGAGAAAACGCTGGCTCACCGGTTCAGACTAGCACCGCTTTCGCCGACGGAAGCCGACAGCACGGCGTTCCTTGCGCCCACACCCACCGAACCGGGTTGAGTTCCGCTTGAGTAAATGCGGAAGGTGACGACCAGGTCGATCACCACCGGTACGGCTTGCCCGTTCAGGGTTGCAGGCCGGAAGCGCGAGTTCCTAACGGCGTCTACCGCCCTCTCGTCCAGGCCGAAACCGATCGGACGGTCAATCGCGATTTGCCGCGGAACTCCCGTGGCGTCGACCACGGTGCGCAATACATCCATGCCCGCGATACCAAACTGCTGCGCGTATTCATTGGAGGTCGGGTCGATGGTGTTCAGAACCTTGGGCGCCGTCACGCCTTCGCCCACCATCTTGATGGCGGCATCCGACGGCATAAAGGAACGGTGTTGGCTCTGGCTGGTGAAGTATTCCTGCCAGTAATCCGGTAGGCGGGAAAGCATTTTGGGATCGATATCGCCGGCGAAGACGCTATCCAGAGCCTTGCTCATGAGCATCGAGCTGTGCTCGGGAGACACACTTTCGACGGCGGGTGCGTTGGTGGCCGGCTTGGGCGCATCCGCGACCTGCTTCTTTTCTTTCTCCTTCTTCACCTTGGGAGTCACGATGACCTCCCGATCAATCGAAATGTGCACCGGCTTCTTGGAGATCTTCACCTTATCGAAGGACTTGCTGTTGTCTTCATACGGTACTGCGGACAGGAAGTGCAGCCCGTAGCGGTCTGCTTCAATCTCCAGCTTGCGCTTGGAGAGCTTCACCTTATTGATTTTCAAAGCAGAAAGGGTGAAGGAACCCGTTGCCGGGGAGCCGTTGACTTTGCCGTTGATATCGAAGCTTAGGTCATCGCCCAGAAAGGACTCGCGCAGAAAGATGAACTTTCCGACGTACCGGGCGCGGAGCGCATCCTCGGTCAGCGGTGAAGCGGAAAGCGCGACGACGGCTGCCGGTGCAGGAGCCACAGGGGCGGCCGTCTGCTGGCCGTCGAGGAATGGGGTGAAGACAAGGCAGAAAAGGGCCGTGGCCAGGTAGGGTTGCTTAAGCAGTGCGAACATCGAAGGGATCTCCTTAGCTCGTCGAGCCGGAGACCAGTTACGTCAGCCGGTGACTCGAGTGCCGGTAGTGCGGTTATGCGCCAGCCAGCTGGTGGGAATGCCTGTCCGGGTCGCATGCGACTCGGCTGAAGTGGTGAGCGGTTGGGCCTGAGCGTTTTCTGCCATGAGCAGGATGGCCAGGGCCAGCAACAATCCGATACGGATCAACACAGCTACCAGGGATTCAGAGGCACGTTGTGTCATAACGAGGGGGGAACCTCCGCTAATATGCAAATCGAGCGTAGGGCCTTTGGAATGAGGGGGAAATGCCTCTTTTGTGCGCGAGTGGTAACCCCGCGCCGGTTGACTCCATGGCCCGAATGCGTTACTCTGAGCTTCTTGCGCAGTGCCGCGTCCGGCCCACAGTAGTCGCCCCTAGCCTGCCAGGAAAGCGAACCGAAGAAGCGCTTTGAGCGAATTGCACCGCTCGAAAATCAATCTTCGCCACTCAAGCGATTCTGAACCTTTCGTTTGCGGGAGAGCAGTTGGCAGCCGCGAAGTTTCTGCGGTGCGCGTTCTGCTTGTTCCGAACGAGGTTCGTTTGGAGAACTGGTTACGATGTCTACGTACTTCCCGAGTTCGCACGATATTACCCGCAAATGGTTCGTCATTGATGCCAGCGGCAAGACTCTGGGCCGTCTGGCCACCAAAGCCGCCAGCATGCTGGCGGGCAAGGACAATCCCAAATACACCCCGTTTATTGACGTAGGCGATCACGTCATTGTCCTCAATGCGGAAAAGATCGTGCTTACCGGCCTCAAGAGCCAGCAAAAGCTCTATCGCCGCTACACCGGCTTTCCCGGTGGTCTGCGCGAAGAGTCGTTTGTCCGCCTCTTGGCGCGGCGCCCGGAAAAGATCGTTGAAGATGCCATCAAGGGCATGCTGCCCAAGAACAAGATGGGCCGGCAGATGGGCACCAAGCTGAAGGTCTACAAGGGCGACAAGCATCCCCACCAGGCACAACAGCCTGAAGTTTTGGAGTTGGCCGCCCGCTAAGCGGATGGCCTAGTGAAACGAGAGAATAGGACGGACATGGCAGATTTGGTTCAGTATTACGGAACAGGGCGGCGCAAGGCCAGCGTAGCGCGCGTCTTCCTGCGCCCCGGCAGCGGCAACTTCGTCGTTAATTCGAAGCCCTTTGAAACCTATTTTGTGACCGTCGAACAGCGGGTTTCCGCCAAGCGGCCGTTGGAGTTGACCGAGCACACTGCCAATTTCGACGTGCTGGCCACGGTCAAGGGTGGGGGCGTCTCCGCCCAGGCGGATGCGGTCAAGATGGGTATTGCCCGAGCCTTGCTCGAGGTCAACGCGGAGCTGCGCAAGACCTTAAAAGCAGACGGGTTGCTGTCTCGCGATGCGCGTATCAAGGAACGGAAGAAGTATGGGCAGAAGGGCGCCCGTAAGCGGTTCCAGTTCAGCAAGCGCTAATTCAACTTATCCTTCCCGCAAGGGAAATCAATTCCGGCCGTGCCGGAATGCACTTCAAGAGGAGGTAGTTTGGCCACAATTACGATGAAGGAACTGCTCGAAGCAGGCGTTCACTTCGGACACCAGACCAAGCGTTGGAACCCGCGGATGAAGGAATACATCTTCGGCGAGCGCAACGGAATTTACATCATCGATCTGCAGAAGACCTTGAAGATGTTCAAGGAAGCCAGCAAGTTTGTCACCGATCTAACCGGACAGGGCAAAGTAATCCTTTTTGTCGGCACCAAGAGACAAGCCCAGGACGCGATCGCAGAAGAGGCAAACCGATGCGGCATGTTCTACATCAACCAGCGCTGGCTGGGTGGACTGCTCACCAACTGGATCACCGTACAAAAGTCAGTTAAGCGCCTCCAGGAACTGGACGAGATGGCCACCGATGGCCGTTATGAGCTGCTGACCAAGAAAGAAGTCATTCGTCTCGAGCGCGAGCGCAAGCATCTGCAGGCCAATCTGGCCGGTATCAAGAACATGCGCCGCTTGCCGGATGCTCTCTTCGTCGTCGATTCCAACAACGAAGCAATTGCCGTCAAGGAAGCCCGCAAGCTGGGTATTCCGGTTGTGGCTGTAGTTGATACCAACTGCGACCCCACGGTTGTGGATTATGTAATACCGGGCAACGATGACGCCCTGCGCGCCATTCGTCTCTTCACCTCGAAGATCTCTGACTCGGTGGTGGAAGGTGTACAGATGGCAGGCGAAAAGCGTGCAAGCGATGCCGGCGTCACTGCCGACGAGCAGCTTGAGACTTCGCCGGTAGAAGTGTCGGGCCTCGAAGCCGGCGCGGATGAGCCGGCTGGCGATGGGGAAGTGGTCGACCTGGAAGCAGCACTGGGTGGAGGTATTCGCAAGGCCCCGGGTGTGATTACGTCCGTCGATGAGCCGGAAGTAGCTGAGCGCACGATCTAACTAATCAAAGCAAAGGAATCGCAAGAGGATGTCTACCGTGACTGAGAATATTTCTGCCGCCCAGGTTAAGGAGCTTCGGGAGAAGACCGGCGCGCCGATGATGGACTGCCGCAATGCGCTCGCGGAAGCCAAGGGCGACCTGGAGCAGGCAGTTGTCGTACTTCGCAAGAAGGGCATGGCGTCTGCGGCCAAGAAGGCGTCGCGCAGCACTTCCGAAGGATCTGTGGGGACCTATATTCACGCCGGCGGCAAGATCGGCGTGCTGATTGAGATCAACTGCGAGAGCGACTTCGTAGCCCGTACCGAGGACTTCCAGGAGCTGCTGAAGGATATTTCCATGCATATCGCAGCGACCGATCCCCGCTACATTCGGCGCGAAGACGTGACTGCAGAAGACCTGGAGCGGGAGAAGGACATTTATCGTTCGCAGGCAGCGGCGACCGGCAAGCCGGCCCCCGTGATTGAGAAGATTGTGGAAGGCAAGATGAGCAAGTTCTACGAGGAAGTTTGCTTGCTCGATCAGCCTTTCATTAAGGATCAATCGTTTGCCATCAAGGACTTGATTGCGCAGAAGATCGGTAAGCTGGGTGAGAACCTGAGCGTCCGCCGCTTTGCTCGCTTCAAGGTCGGCGATCCCGTCTGGACAGTGGCTCAGATCAAGCCGAACGCAGCGGAATAGTACGAACCTAAGACCTGACCGGGCCGGGAGAAATCCCGGCCCTTTTCATTTTGGGGACGTGCCATTTTCTCGATCTATAGCACCCCGAGCGAGGGATAGAAGCCCCTGTCGGATGTGCGATACTTTGCATGAATGTACAAGAGAGTCCTGCTCAAACTATCGGGCGAAGCGCTGGCGGCTGACCGCGGCTTCGGTGTGGATGTCGCCAAGCTCCATGAGATTTCCATGGAGATTCTGGCCGTTCGGGAACTGGGCGTGGAAGTCGCAATCGTCGTGGGCGGGGGCAACTTCTTCCGCGGCGTAGCCGAACAGGCGCGCATGATGGACCGCGTCTCCGCCGACCAGATGGGGATGCTGGCGACCGTCATTAATTCGCTCGCATTACAGGATGCCCTGGAGAAGTGTGGCGTGCAGACCCGTGTCATGTCGGCCATCGAAATGAACCAGGTGGCAGAGCCGTACATCCGTCGGCGGGCCATCCGTCATTTGGAGAAGGGGCGTGTGGTCATTTTTGCCGCCGGCCTCGGAAATCCGTACTTTTCCACAGATACGGCCGCCTCATTGCGAGCCATGGAGATCAAGGCAGACGTCTTACTAAAGGCCACGAAAGTGGAAGGGATTTATGACGCAGATCCTGTTATTACCAAAGACGCAGTCAAGTTCGAGCAGATTACCTACATGGAAATTCTGCGGCTGGGTCTCAAGGTAATGGACAGCACGGCCGTAAGTCTTTGTAAGGACAATAACTTGCCCATGATCATCTTCAACATGAACCGGCCCGGTAACATCCTGCGGGTGGTGAGCGGAGAAAAGGTCGGGTCCCTGGTGACCGCCTGACGCCGCTCAGCACACTTGCGGAGCCCCCACCGGCAGTAAGGGCCACAGAAAGATCGGCTCAGGCAATACAAGCTCCAGCAGGCCCGGTGCTGGTGCAGGTGGCTGCGGTTTCAGCGCCGCGGCGTGGGCAGCTCCCGGCTCTGACAGGCATTCGTTGTTTCGCTGCGCTCAATCTTGTTTTTTTCCATTTTGCCGATCCGCATTCCTTTGGGCCTTTGCGCCCGGTCGTGAACGGCGGCTACATCTCGGTCAGCTTCTTCCTGCTGCTTTCCGGCTTCATCCTTACCTACAACTACGCCGACCGTGCCCAGGAGGGTGCGCTTTCGGCGCGTAGTTTCTGGGCCGCTCGCTTTTCTCGGCTCTACCCGGTGTATATCTTCAGCCTCGTGCTCTCGGCCGGGATGCTGGCGCAGGAGGTACAGGCTCATACCCGCTTGGACTTCGGCCTCGGTGTCGTTCTCACCCCATTGCTGTTGCAGGGATGGCATCCGTCGCTTGAGACCTTCTGGAACACGCCTGCCTGGACCATGTCCACGGAGGCCTTCTTCTACCTCCTGTTCCCCTGGTTGATTACCCGCCGGCGTCCACGCCAGGTGCGGACCATTCTGTACATCCTGGTTGGCCTGTGGCTTGCCGGCCTGGTCCTTCCTGCCCTCTATATGCACTACAACCCGGATGGCGATGTGCATCCCGATCGTTATTCCGTGGGTATCTGGATGCGGGCGCTGAAGTTCATGCCGTTGCAGCATGTGCCTTCGTTTCTCTTTGGCATGGCTCTGGGCTTGTTGAACGAGAAAATTCGCCCCGAGAGCCGCAAGCGGCTGATCGTCGGAATCTTCGCCTTTGCCGGCCTCTACCTGATTCTTTGCGTGGGCGACCGGTTGCCGTACGCGATGATGCATGACGGTTTATTGATGCCTCTATTCGCAGGAGTCATCCTGTGCCTGGCAGGGCGCAACCTGGTGGCGCGATTCTTCGGACTGCTTCCGTTCATCGCCATTGGTGAAGCGAGTTATTGCCTCTACCTGTTGCATTTCAATCTATGGGAAATGCTGCACGATTCCCACCTGTTGGAGAAAAGCGGCCTGATCGTATTCGATCCCTGGATTTCGTATCTGTTGCTGGTGATCGCGGCTCTGCTGACCAAGAAGCTCATCGAGCGGCCCGGCAGAAGCTGGATCAGCCGCCGCCTCCAACCACTCGCGCGCTAGCGGTTGCGATAGAACAGCAGGTCCCTCCACTCCACTCCGCCACGCCCCGGTCAGGATGGCAAGGTTGTTGCAACCTGACGCACCAATTCCTCGGCGTCGTGCAACTCTAAAAATTAAAGTCTGTCCCCACCCATTACCGTCGATGAGTTACCCCAGGCTTAATGGGTCTAATCACTGCTTCCTAAGCCAAAATATTTCTGCTCCATGCCTTGACATGTAAGCCAAATGACCCCTTCCGTAACATCCTGGTCAACAATTTCGGGGCCTTCCAAAAAATCATTCACCTGAATACAAACTTCCACCATTAAAAAGTCACCCTTCTCCAGGGTGACTAACGACTTTCGACAGACAACAGAAACCGTAATAGTGTCGAATCATGGTAAGGCAATACAACGCCTCGAGCCGAACTTTGCCGTCTGTCAACCTGAAGGAGCCGCCTATGCCCAAAAGTGAAGTCACCGATCTCATTACCGATCAGGAAATAGCTTTTGCCCGCCTGATCCTTTCTGGAACCATGACCGATCGCGATGCCGCGAAAACTGCTGGTCTCAATCCCGAAACGGCCGCCTACACCAAAGCCAAACCCCGTGTCCGCGCCTACATGCTGGAGCACCGTGCCGCCGTCCAGCAAAGGCTCGCCGAGCAGGAAGCCGAGGGACAACGCCAGTTGAACTTGCTCCGTGAACAAGTGTTGAACCGCCTCTGGGAAATCGCCGCCTTGGGCCCCGAAATGACCCGAGGCAGCATTAGCGGCCAGGTCAAGGCCCTCTCCATGATTGTGGCCATGGAGGGACTGATCCCTGACCCTCGCGCCGCCTCCGCGATAAAGAAATCCGTCCCTCGGTCCAACCCGTCGCAAATCGATAGCCCCGCGTGGACTCGCAGCCAGCATGAGGAAGCCATCGACTCCCAGCCAGGCCCTGCACTTGCCCCCGAAGAAGATGGGACCGAACTCGCTCACTACCCGGCGGCAAACGAGCCTGAAATGCCACAAAACGGCCAAAAAATATCGAATTTTATAAAAACCACAGATTTCTCCACCGCGGCGGAGCCAGCAATGTCTGCACCGGCGTAAAAATGAAAAAAGAGCCGAAAACGCTGGGTGGCCCATTCAAGCCCTCCGTTGGCTTGAGTGGGGTACACTCCGCCGCCGTCACATTACCAGTTCCGTCCTCGCGGCAGCGAACCCGCTCACTACCCGGCGGCAAACGAGCCTGAAGGCCACAAAACGGCCAAAAAATATCGAATTTTATAAAACCACAGATTTCTCCACCGCGGCGGAGCCAGCAATGTTTCCACCGGCGTAAAAATGAAGAAAGAGCCGAAAATGCTGGGTGGCCCATTCAAGCCTTCCGTTGGCTTGAGTGGGGTACACTCCGCCGCCGTCACATTACCAGTCCCGGGGGCGTCAAAAATGAACGATCAGATCGCAGGCGACGATGAACTGACTTTGCCGTTTGCCACGGTCATAGGCCTTTCGATCCCAGGCACGATCGAAGCGAATCTCCGGCCGCATCTGCACCGTGCTCCCAATCCAGTGGCTTAGCATCAGCGTGTTCTCCGTGTACTTGGTATTGACCCCGGTGCGCTGGCCCTTCTTGTCATTAAGCAGATCGCTGCGAAACCCGATAAAGTCGTGTGCCGACAACTGCTTCAGGACATAGTTGACGGCAGCATATTCCGGTGCAAGACAAGTTTGCTCCCCCGGCAGGCAAGTCGCCGCATTGGTATTGGGCTGAGGCTTGATCGAACCCAGGGTACTAGGCACATCGCGCTGATACATCACGTACACCTCGGTTGCGGTATGCCAGGTCTTGGAAAACTTGTGATACCAGGTGCCATCGTATTGCTGCACATTGTTGTAGGCGTATTTGCCATCGTTGATCCCGTTGAGACAGAGATACACATTGTCGTTTACCGACGCGGATGTGTGGCTCACGCAGGCGGTTGCTGAGGGCTTTGCGTCGTCTGTCCATAGCGCGACATCGTGGCTTCCTGTCACGCCGGCTTGCACCAGCCACCGGTCGTTCAACTGAACTGTGGCCAGAACGCCCGTATCGGTGAACGGGTCGATGGCGTACAGCAGGGAATGGCTGAACATGTAATTGTTCGGGGTGAGTTGCGCCTCGATCCCGGGGATGGAGATAAACCGCCCGATGCGGATGTTCATGCCTTTGGCTACCTTGGGCACATAGATATCGAGGTACTCGAGAATCGGGTCGAAGCCGTACTGGTGGTCATGCACCAGCAGCTGGCTGCTCAGGTAGCCCTTGTCGGTGGTGTATTTGTAGTCCGTGCCATAGAAAGCGGTGAGGTGGTAGCCAACATCCACATGTTCGCGTTGCACGGAATCCGGCAGTCGCTCGACGTAGAGAATCAGTTGATTCATCTCCAGGCGATTGGAATAGACATCGTTCGCCACCGGCGCATTGCTATTGGAGGACGTACTGAAGTTGACGGTAGGCTCAACCCATCCATAGACCTTGGTGCGGCTGCGTGCGTTGTTCCAGGCAGTCATCAGCGGATAGCTATTAGTATCCGCCTCGCCGATCACCGGCGATCCGCCATACGACCAGTCGGAGTTGGGAAAGGGCGGCGAGTCGAGCGGCGAGGGTAGTCCACGCCTGGGAGGAGGCGGGCCCTGGGGCGCGGCGCCGGTGGGGTGCCAATCCTCACGGTAGAACTGCGCCCACCGGGCGAAGAAGCCGCGTGGGGCGTCCGGCAGGGTTTGGGCCGAGCAGCTCGAGGTCATCCCGCTCGAGGCCATCCCAATGACGAGCAGGGCCGCAGGTAGTATTCTCCTCCGGCCCAGGGCTAGAATGCCTGCCATGGCGCTGACCCGTAGAACCCTCTTGTCTCTTCCCATTGCTGTACCTTTACTCAACTTGGCAGCACGAGCGGCGACCGACAGCGAGGACTACTTTCCCCCGTCCGATGCTACTGGCGGATGGAGAACCCTGCACGACCCGTCGGATATTCGCATGCGCACCGGCATTGACACAAATCGCCTGGATGCGGCCTTCCAGTACACCCAGACCTCCAGCCAGCATGGCGGTCTGCTCGTCGTGCGCAACGGCTACCTGGTGTATGAGAGGTACTTCGGACGGGCCAGCAGGGAGGCGAATCCCAACATGTATTCCATCGGCAAGATGTTTACCAGTGCCGCCTGCGGGATCATGTTATCGGAGCACAGCAGCCGCTTTCCTGAAGGCCTGGCGCAAAAAGTCTTTACCGAGACGTACCTTCCGCAGGCCTTTCCCCTCAGCTACTCCGACATGGCGAACATCCAGCTCGGAAATTTGCTCACCATGACGTCTGGTATCCAGGCGGCGGCCGTTTCATCGGCCGGGCACTCGATCGGCATCGTTCACGGCGAAAACGTCGAGCTGCCGAACTGGGTTTCGCCTGATTCGCCGCAAGACCAGGATGGAAGCGCGCTGCATGGCAAGAGGTGGACCGGGCCGGGTGAAGGCTATCTTTATTCGCGCGATCCTCACATCGCATCGATTGTTCTACGTGGGGTCGTGGGTATGGAGTTGCAGCAATATCTGGATCAGAAGCTCGCACAGCCGATGGGCTGGGGCCGGTGGGGATTCGCCACTCATCGACCCAGCGGGAATCTCCCACACACTCCGGGCGAGGGAGGCATAGCCCTGCATTCGACAGACGCACTGCGCTTCGGCTATTTGCTGTTGAGAAATGGGCGTTGGGGCAATCGCCAGTTGGTGCCGGCGGACTACATGGCCCTTCTCAGCCGGCCTTCCCCGTTCAATCCGCACTCACCTTTCAGTTTGCAGTTCGAAGTGAATGCCAACGGCCATGTTGCTGGTGCGCCACGCGATGCGTTCTTCAAGTCGGGAGCCGGAGGATTCGGCCTGTACGTGATTCCATCGCTCGATATGGTGGTTTACAAGATGTCGTCGCTGAATGCCGAAACCTACGATCCAGCGGCTACGGGCCTGACCCTCACCTACAGTCCCGATACAACCCGCGACGACTGGAAGCCGCACCCGTTCAACCAGTTTCTCGACGGCCCGATTGAAGGGGACTTGGGAGTACGCAGAACCCTGGAGATGGCCGTAGCTGCCGTGGTCGCTCCCCAGGGTTGACCGTTTTTTTAGGGCTGGACAGTCTCCACGGCATGATTGCCGTGAGTAATTGCCGCTGAGCACGTCGGCTGTCCGGCCGCCTTGAAGGGCGTGTTCTGAACCGCAGACAATGCACCCGTCGCGGGGTTCAGGAACAGACCCGAAACCGTATTTCCGAGGAAGTTCGCGGTATAGACATACCGCCCCTCTGCCGGTTCGATCAGGATGCAAAGCGGACCTGTATCGACCGCGTACGTGGTCGAGCCCGCGATCTGCGTCGCATTGCCGGTTGCGCGATCGATCGTGTAGGCGCTTACGTCATTCGCGTTGTAGTTGGCGACATAGACATAAATTCCGCGTGGATCAACCTCCACAGCGTCGGGAAGGTTATCCGTCTTGAACGGCGTCTGCATGTTGATCAACGTTCCGTTGCCCTGGACCGTAAAGCCAATCATCTGGTTCGCTGCGCCGTCGGTCACGTACATGAACTTGCTGGTCGGATCGCTGGCGATCGCATTGGGAGCCACACCGACCGGGTAGGTAGCAAACTGAGTAAGAGTGCCGTCGGAGCCGACCGAGAAAGCGGAGAGGGTGGCATCGCCTTGATTCACCGCGTAGACGTAGTTCCCGCTCGCCAGCACATTGACGCCTGTCGGATTCTTGCCCAAGGGGAAGTATCCGTTGGTACCATTGGCAACCGGAGTGCACAAGCTTCCTGTAGCCCCGAGTCCACCGGTCGCATTGATGGGGAAAACGACCAAGGCGCCGGGACCCGGAATGCTGGTGCTGAAGTTTGGCTGGTAGGTCTCGACAATGTAGAGATATGTGCCTGCCTTGTTGACCGCCAGCTGCGTGGGATAGCTGCCGGGCATGTTGCAGGTCTGCTGCGGATACAACTTGCCGTCGGTACCGATGGCAAATTCCACCACGGTGTTGTCGTCGTGGTTGATCACATACAGATTCTTGCCGTTGGCAGAAGCAACATCCGCCACCGGATTACGGCCGCCTGAGGGATACGGGGAGTCGGCAATCGGGATCAACGCGCCGGCTTCGCTATCCACCTTGAAAACGTTGATCTGCCCCGGGTTGTTCTTGGAGGAGGTGACGTAAATAAAGTCAATCGTATTGCTGGGTCCGCACGCAGTAACACCGAATCCTAGACCAAGGGATACTACCGAGGCCAGTGCGATCCGGCCGAATTTACTGAACTTCATGCGCTTCCTTCATCCTGGCCCAACTTAAAAATCGAGCAGGGCTGCAGCTCGCAGCAGAGCTAATGGGTAGAGTTCTCATTGCATTGTAAACTTTGGGGCCCGTTTTTATTGCTCTAGAACAACGTACCGCTGGCCACACACCACGTAGGTTGGCCGGTCACGGCAAACGACGATTTCTTGCGCAGCGTGGTGAGCGTACCGGTGGTGGAGTTGATCACCGCGCCGGTCACCGTGCTGTCGGCAAAGTTCGCCGTGTAGAGATATTGGTTCGATGGATCTTCCAGGATGCACTGCGGCTCCGAGCCGGAACCGAACACAACGCTGGTGGAACTCGCTCCACCGGAGAGCGTTGTCAATCTCCCCGTCGTCTGGTCGATGAAGTAGGCGCTCACCGAGCTTGCCGGGCTGGTCGGGGTCAAATTTGGACCCTTGTTGGCGAGATACAAGAACTTGTTTTGGTGGTCGACGATCATCGGGCCGGGATTGGCGACGGTGCCGGTATTGTCTACCTGGCCGCCGACCAGCGATTGCAGTGCTCCGTTCGTGCCTACCGTGTAGGGCAATATCTGCCCAGCCGTCGAACCACCTTCGGTGTCGATCAGGTAGACATACTTGGCGCTGGCGTAGATGTAGCTGAGTGACGTAGCGCCCGTAGGGATGGGCGTATTCTGTGTCAGCGTCAACTGGCCGCCGCTCTGCGCGTAGACGAAGACCGACTGGGTTGGATCAGCGGAGCTGCCCGAACCGCCCTCGATGGTGTAAATGTACGAGTTGCTGGGAATGACGTAGAACATGATCGGTGCGCTGCCAACCGGAAAGTAAGTCAGGTTGGTGCCGGCCGAATTCTTCACTTGCTGGTTCGTGACCAGCGAGAGCCGCCCGGTATTGGGGTCGATGATGAACGAGGTGATGTCGCCGCAGACGGTCGCGGGATTTCCCGGTACGTAGCCTACGCAGGTGGTGGGATCGGTAACAGTCGAATCGAGCACGAACAGGTGGGTTCCGGCAGAGTCAGTCTGCATCCAAATGGGAGCGTTGCCCTGGCTGGTGTAAGTCGTCTGAAAGCTCAGTGATCCGCCGCCACCGACGGTGAAGAGCGAAATGTTCGCACCCATCTCGTCGGGAGGGGTATTCGCAGGACACGCAATTTGCCCGGTTCCACCGCAACCCGCATTCAGAACGTAGAGAAAGCGGCCGGAATTGGCTATCAGCGCCTTGATAGGATTGACCCCTCCCGAGGCGTAAGGAGAGTTTTGCACCTGAAACAGGTTGCCCAGGTTGCTATCGATCTTGAATCCGGAAATCTGATTGTATTGCGAGCCGGTCACATAAAAGTATCCGACTGTGTGATCTGTACTGCAGGAGGTTACTCCCAACCCTGTTGCCAGGGAAACTACCAAGGCCAGAGTAGTCCGGCCGAATTTCCTGAACTTCATGCGTTTCCTTCATCCCGGTCGCTGTCGCGGTCTAGGGCTGCCTGTGCAGCTAAACTGTATAAAAAGTGGATCCTATCGCCAATTGTAAAAGCTATAACCACTTTCTGCTAGGGCAGCCCCCGATCACCACACGCGGCAGGAGTTCTCCGGGTACATGGGAGCTCCCTTCTTACAGGCGAACGCCTTGCCGAACTCGTCGAAGTTCTGTACCGCGCCGTTTACCCGCCAATGCCCTGGGGAGTGGGGATCGGTAAGGGCGTAGTTGCGCGCCGTTTGCTCACGCACGTTCTCGCACCACACCTGGCCAAAGGCGAGAAAATAGCGCTGCGCTGGGCTATAGCCGTCTATCTTCTTGGACGCGCCGTCGCCTTCCTTGGTTAGAGTGTCCATCAGCGCGATGTAGGCCAGCCGCAGACCACCGTTATCCGCCGTGTTCTCACCCAGGGTCAGGTTGCCGTTGAGTTTTACCCCCGGCACGGTTTCAAAGTTGCCATACTCCTTGGACTCACAGTCGGTGCGTTCGGTAAAGGCCTTGCGATCGGCTGGACTCTGCCATTCCTGCACGTTGCCATGGCCGTCGTACTTGCTGCCCTGGTCGTCAAAACCGTGCGTCATCTCGTGGCCGATCACTGTGCCGATCCCGCCGAAGTTGACCGCCGGGTCCTTGGAGAAGTCATAAAACGGCGGCTGCAGAATGCCGGCGGGAAAATTGATGTCGTTCATCGGCGGGCTGTAATAGGCGTTGACCGTCGGCGGCGTCATTCCCCACTCCGTCTCGTCGACAGGTTTGCCCAGCTTGGCTAGATTACGGCGATCTTCGTACACCGTCGTCTGGGCGATATTGCCCAGCAGATCGTCTCGTTTGATTGTGACGGTCGAGTAGTCGCGCCAATGCTCGGGATAGCCGATCTTCTGCCGCATGAGCGCCAGCTTTGCCTGCGCGTTCTTTTTGGTTTCGTCCGACATCCAGGGCAGCTGTTGAATGTCTTCGCCCAAAGCCTTTTCCAGCGCCGAGACCAGCTTTTCCATGTTCTCTTTCTTCTCCGGGCTGAAGTACTTCTTCACCCAATCCTGTCCCACGGCCTCACCCAGTGCGTTGTCAGTGGCGCGGCTGCAGCGCTTCCAGCGCGGGGCAATCTCCTGCTGGCCCAGGAGTTCGTGGCTGAAGAAGTCGAAGTTCTCCTGCACAAACGCATGCGACATCCAGGGTGCGGCGTCATGCAGAGCAAGCCAGCGCAGGTAGCTTCTCCAGGCATCCAGGCTCTGACTGTTGATCTGCGCGTTCATGGCGCTGAAGAAACCGGGAGTCATCACGTCCAAGGTCTGGAAGGCGCCCATGTCGATGCCGTGCAGGTACTCCGGCCATTGAAAATCAGGAGTGAGGGCAGAAAGCTCGGCCAGCGTCATGATGTGGTAGCGCTTGGCCGGGTCTCTTAGATCGGTTCGGTCCATGGAGCCCTGGGCGAGCGCGGTTTCAATCGCCATCACATCCCGCGCTTCGTTGGCAGCCTTCTCCGGCGTATCGCCTGCCAGCTTGAACATCCTGCTCATATGGGCCACGAAATCTTCACGGATTTTCTGCATGCGCGCATTTTGCGCCAGGTAGTAGTCGCGGTCGGGCAGGCTCAAGCCGCCCTGGAAGGCCTGCGCGATCTGCTGGGTGGAGTCCTTCTGGTCCTGGCCAACGCCGAAGCCGTAAAGACCGCCTACGCCATAAGGAATCTCAAGCTTGCCCAGCACCGCAGCCAATTGCTTCTTGTCGTTCATGGCTTGGATGACATCGAACACCGGCTTGAGCGCGGCTACGCCCTTCTCATCGGCCAGTTGGGTGTTCATGCAGGAGGCGAAGAAATCGCCGAACTTTTGTTCCAAGGGAGTTCGCGACGCGTCGGGCTTCGCCGCCGTCTCCAATTCGTGATAGAGCAGCCAGTTATTTCTTTCCCGCAGCAGGTCGAACTGGCCCCAGCGCACCTGGTCGGCTGGAATCGGGTTGTCTTTCTTCCAGTTCCCGCAGGCATATTGGTAAAAGTCCTGGCAGGGGTCCGCGGTCTTGTCGATCGCGGACAGATCGAAACTCTGCGGAACCTTGGGCTCGGGCGGGGCTTGTCGGCTGGTTTGGGCGGAAGCCACACAGCAACCAAGCAGGAATGTGCTGGCGAGAAATGCAAACTTCATACTGCCCAGTGTAATCAGAAAACTTTTACGTGGAACGTCAGGTATTTTTTCGGATTCTCGCGAATGCCCGCAATCAGACCCCGGGTTTCGGTCAGCGACTGGTCCAGATTGTTATAGAGCGAAGGATTGACCACCAACTGTCCGATCGTTCCCTGGCCGCTGTCTACCCGTACCAGGATCGAGTCGAGCTTATCGACTGTATCCCGCAGCTTGGCGGCGAATTGAGGATCCTTGGCGATCATGCCCAGACCGCCCTTGCCCGCGTTGATGTCGCTCAACAACTGGTTGGCGCTTTTCACTGACTCGTTCAGGTTGTTCGCCAGGGACTCATCTTTCAGCAGCTTGCCGATGGTGCCTTTACCTTCATCCAGGCTGGTTGCCATCTTGTCCAGTTTGGCAACGGTATCGTTGACGTGGTTATAAAGCGTGTCATCGGCCACAAGTTTGCCGATGGAGCCTTTTCCGTTGGCCACGGAGTCAACCAGGTGCGAGAGCTCGTTCAATGTCGCCACGGCTTTGTTGTACAAGTCGGGGTTGTTGATCAACTCTCCGATCGAGCCCTTGGTGGAGTTGAGCGAATCCGCCAGGTGATCGACCTTGGCCAGGATGGTATTGAGCTGCTCGATCGTGCCCTGGCTGGATTTGATCACGTCGGAAAGATTCGGCGTCTCGTTGGTCTTGAGTTCCGCGTTATTTTGTACCGGCGGCCCAAAGGCCGACTTGCTGTTGATGTCCACCACCGTATCGCCCAGAACGCCGATGGTTTCCAGGCTGGAGCTGGAATCGGTGTGCACCGCGTCTCGATACTTGGCGCCGATCTTGTAGGTCACTTCGACCGGCGTGAGCTTGCGTGAGGGTACGATGGCAATTTTGGTGACGTTGCCAACCGTAAAGCCTTCCAGGTTCACCGGTGCGCCGACTTTAATGCCGGCCGCGTTCTCAAAGTAGGAGCGCAGCGTGATTTTTCCCGTGAAGATGCCGCCGGTGCTCCCCGACATGAGGAAAATGAGAGCCCCCAGGGCTGCCAGCGCCACGATGACCAGAACGCCCACCTTCAGTTGTGACCACTGGACTTCCTGCTGGCTTGGCACAGACCCCCTCGGGTTGAAGCGAGTGCAGTGGGTAGAGCCCACTGCGACTGAGCATATCAAATGACGGCTTGGGGCCCGTCAGCCTTCCATCATCACCGTGGCCATGGCGAGGTTGCCGGTGTGGGTAAGCGAGAGCGAGATGGCCGTCACTCCGAGCTGCTGGGCCAGCAAACGGGCCCGGCCGGTCAGTTCGAGGACAGGGCGCCCTCCCGGTTCGCGACCGACCTGGAACTCGCTCCATGTGACTCCACGGCTGATACCTGTTCCCAGGGCTTTGGCGCCTGCCTCTTTGGCGGCAAAACGCGCGGCGAAGCTTTCCGCGTTCGCTCGTTTGCGGTTGCAGTAGGCGATCTCCTGGGGCGTATAAACGCGGTGCAGAAACCGGTCGCCATACCGCTCGATCGAATGGGCGATGCGTTCAATTTCGATCAGGTCAACACCGGTACCGATCAACATGGACACCACATTACCACGGGGTCCTTTATGGTCATCTGTCTCTGTGTGCAACGTAACCAGAGCACCTAACCGACGTACCTGTCTTGCGGCTGAAGATCGGGATAAAGGGGCCGATCAACTTACCAGGCAAGGTATAGTCGGAACACATTATGTCGGATCTGTCTTCAGAGAATGTCCTGTATCTGACCGCGCTGATCGCGGAGGATCAATCTATGGTGGTGCCTCGGCTCTCGGGGTACATTCCGGATTGCGGAGGATGGATTCGCAGTCGCTCGTACCTTGAGCCGGGCACTGCTCGTTTCGTGTTCGAGTTTCCTCGCGATATTTGCGTGGAGATCTACAGTGTTCTGGTCTCTGCCGGCTTGCAGCTGACCGCAGCCTCTCATCTTTTGTTGACCGAGCTGTGCCGCTGTACGCCGCATCTCTTCGGACCTTCGTTACGCGATCTACCGGCGGTGGATGAGGTCAGCCTCGATTTGGCCACGCGCTACATCTGTTCGCTCGAGATCATTAAGGTGCAGCTACAAATCTGGACGGTGAAGGGTGAAGAATTGGAAACCCACATCGCCGGCACCCAAAGCTTCGCCGCCTGAGCGTACCTTCGAACCGGACCCCACGAAGTTTGGGTGCCCCATATCTCGCTGTTGTTGGCGAGATGTGGGTCTACCGCAGATCACCCGGCATCCACTAGTCCGTAGCGCCGTTGCCATGCCTCGCGCAGGCGGGCCCCCACCCTGGACTTCTCCTCTTCCGTCGCCTCCCCACCCGCGACAAACGAACGAGCCTCGGTCTTGGCCAACTCCAGCAGAGCGCGGTCGCGCACCAGGTTTGCTACACGAAAATCGGGGAGACCCGCTTGCCGGGTGCCAAAAAATTCTCCGGGTCCGCGGAGTTGCAGATCCAATTCAGCCAACTCAAATCCATTCTGCGTACGCACCATGGCAGCCAGCCGCTCCACGGCCTGTTGAGAGGTCTTTCCACCGGTCATCAGGATGCAATACGACTTCGCTCTGCCGCGGCCCACGCGGCCCCGCAGTTGATGCATCTGCGCCAGACCGAATCTCTCCGCATGTTCGATCACCATCATGGTTGCATTCGGCACATCGACGCCGACTTCAATCACCGTGGTGGCAATCAGCACATCCACTTCCCGGCGCTGAAATCGACGCATCATGATCTCCTTCTCGTCCGCATCCATCCGTCCATGCAGCAAACCCAGTCGCAGCCCCTTGAGTGCTCCGGTCTTTAGCTCCTGGTACATTTCGGTGGCTGCCTTGAGCGGAGACCGTTTGAAGAGCGGTTCCTGCTCTGGCTCGCCTGGAGCGAAGTCCAATTCCGGCTGATCTTCTTTCGACCCTTCGATCACGGGATAGACCACGTAGACCTGGTGCCCCATCCGCACCTGTTCCCGCACGAGCGCCCATACGTCACCCGCTGCGTCATCCGCCACCTGCCGGGTCTCGATAGGTGTACGGCCCGGCGGTAGTTCATCGAGCACGCTCAGATCGAGGTCGCCATAAAGCGAAAGCGCCAGGGTTCGGGGAATGGGGGTGGCGGTCATGACCAGGACGTCCGGCTCGCCGGCATTTGGCTTTTTCATCAACCGGAAGCGCTGCAGCACGCCGAAACGATGCTGCTCATCGACAACCACCAGCCCGAGCTTGGCGAAATCAACCCGCTCCTCAATCAGGGCATGGGTTCCGATCACCAGTTGCGCTTCCCCGCGGGCGATCTGGCCACGGTGAGCACGTTTGCGGTCTTCGTCCAGAGACCCGGTCAGCAACACCACTTTGTACGGCTGTTGTGACCGCTCCAGAAGCTTGCGCGCGCCCAGGAAGTGCTGGGTAGCCAAAATCTCTGTGGGCGCCATGAGCGCTGCCTGGTAGCCGTTCTCGATAGCCACCAGCATCGCCTGCAACGCCACGATGGTCTTGCCGGAGCCGACGTCCCCTTGCAGCAGCCGCCGCATGGGCTCGGGTGAGCGCATGTCGGCAACGATCTCGCCCAGGGCCGTTTTTTGCGCTTTGGTGGGGTGAAACGGCAGCACCTGGCGCAGCGCCGCCCGGACCGCATCGTTGGTTTCAAAGGGGATGCCTTGCCGCTGGCGGAACTTCTTCCGCTTCAGTTCCAGGCCAAGTTCAAGATAAAAAAGCTCTTCGAAGATCAGCCGCTTTTGTGCCGGAGTGGTCCAGGACTGCAGCTGGCTCATGGAGGTTCCGGCCTCGGGGAAGTGGGTCGAGCGCAAGGCCCCTTCGCGGCTGGGCAGTTCGAGCCTTCGGCAGAGCTGTTGCGGCAGCGTTTCCGGGATTTGGCCTTTCAGCTCCTCAAGAACTCGCCACAGGATGCGTCGCTGCCATCGTGACGCCAGTTTGTTGCCCAGGGTTTCATAGACCGGGGCGATGCGTCCCACCTCCAGCAGTTTCGATTCCTCGTCGTCGTGGTCATCCGGCAGCACCTCGACCTGGGGCTGGATCATCTTGAAGCTGTTGCTGCTGCGAGAGGCTTCCACCTTGCCGTACAAGGCCACCCATTGACCGGCTTTGAAGCGGTCCTTCATGTAGGCGCCGTGGAACCACATGCACTTGACCTTGCCCATTCCCTGGCTGACGGTCATTTCAAAGATGGGCATGCGCCGGGTCCGGAGCAGGGTCATGGCGCGGACTTCGCCGATCAGGCTGGCCATTTCGCCGGGTACGAGCTCTTCGATCGCTTGCGGACGAAGGCGGTCTTCGTAGCGGAAGGGGAGGTGGTAGAGCAGATCTTCGATGTTGGTGATGCCCTTGTCGAGCAGGGCCTGGGCGATGCGCGGGCCGATGCCCTTGACGAACTGAAGGGACGTTTCCAGAGTCAGAGGCACAACTGGAATGCTAACAGCGGGGCCGACGGGAAGACCTCGCCCTGTCCTCACTACGGGCCCAGGACACCGTGTTCCTGGGCCAGGTGTTACCGGGCCGCGATCGCGTGCCGGCGTTTGTGGTTGGCAGCGTCCAGCATATAGACGCAGCGCGCGTCTACGTGTTCGGCCATCTGGAAGACCTTGTCGAGCTTGTCATCCAAAGTCGGTTTGCCGGCTGAACGGGTGGTCAGAGTGTACTTGCGCGAGTAAAGAGTGATGTTGTGTGTCGCCATGATGAATACTGGTATACCTGAGCGCGGGCCTCGAGAAAATGCGCCAATCACACTATTACCCCGGCCCAAAGGGGCCACCGCCCCTCCCCTTCGGGCACCCCCCTGGCCTGCCCCCTTGGTTACCTCCCTGTAGAATCGCTCGGTGGACGAGGACAATTTCAGCCTTAAGCAGCGGATTCTAATAGCCATCGTCCCGCGCCTGGTGGCGTTGCTGTTGCGGGTGCTCAACCGCACCTTGCGATATGAAACCGTGGTGGAACCTGGTGCAGCGCCCGCGGTCCCGCCGGCACTGCAGGTGTGGTGCTTCTGGCACCGGTGCCTCATTCCCTGCGCCTGCTATTTCCACGGAAAATTTACTCCGGCCGTGCTCATTAGTCGCAGTTTCGATGGCGAATTGATTGCGCGCACCATCGAGCGTCTCGGCTTCCTGACTGCGCGCGGATCGAGCACACGTTCAGGGGGAAGCGGCCTGTGGGCGCTGGCCAAGGCCGTCGGACGTGGCAATCCGGCGGTCTTTACCGCGGATGGTCCTCGCGGCCCGGTGTACAAAGTGAAGCCGGGCGCGATCAAACTGGCCCAGCTCACCGGCTACTCCATCGGCATCTTCTATGCCCACCCGCACCAGGCCTGGCAGCTCAAGTCATGGGATCGTTTCCTCATCCCCAAGCCGTTTTCGCGCGTAGCCATCAGCTGGGGCCGTCATATAGACGTGCCGCAGAGCGAGGACCCGCTGGTGGTCGAAGCCAAGCGGCAGGAAGTAGAAGAGGCCCTGGAACGTGCTCGCATCAACGCCGAACGGCACTTCAGCTGACGCAGAGAATTTCTGAAGGGGTGGGGCTTGGGATGCCGGCTCGCTAGGCGATAAACATGCAGTCGCCATAGGAGAAAAAGCGATATCCCAAAGCCACGGCATGACGATAGGCGGCAAGGGTATGAGCGGTGCCGGCGAAGGCGCTCACCAGCATCAGTAATGTCGACTGTGGCAGATGAAAATTAGTCAGCAGCGCCTTGACCACTTTCAACTCCGATCCTGGAGCGATAAAAATGCTGGTAGCTCCCGAGTGTGGCTCCATCCTGCCGATCTGCGCGCAATGCTCTAAAACCCGCACCGTGGTCGTTCCTGCGGCCACAACACGCCGCCCCTCGCGGATTGCGTGGTTAACGGCCTGGGCGGTCTCCGCAGGAAGAGAGTACCGCTCGGAGTGGAGCTGGATCTCTGACACCTCGGCTACGCGCACGGGTTGGAAGGTCCCCAGCCCCACGTGGAGCGTGACGTAGGTAACCGACACGCCGCAGGCACGAATACGTTCCAGAATCTCAGGGGTGAAGTGCAAACCCGCAGTGGGCGCGGCAACAGACCCGCGGTTGCGCGCGAAGACCGTCTGGTAGCGCTCACGGTCGAGCGGCTGGTCCTGGCGCCGAATATACGGAGGCAGGGGGACGTGCCCCAGGGCCTCCAGCCGGGTGAAGAAGTCTTCCACCGGCGTGAAGCGCAGCAGGCGCTCACCGAAGTCGCCGGCCCCGATGACTGCAGCCTGCAGCATGGGGCTGCCCTCCGGGGTGGAGAACGTCAGCTCCTGGCCGGCCGTCATTCTACGCGCCGGACGAGTCAGGGCTCGCCATTCCCAATCGCTAAGTTGCTCGGTAAGAAGAACTTCCACCTTGCCTGTCGTGCCGGGCCTAGCTCCATACAGCCGCGCTGGGATCACCCGGCTGTCATTCAGGACCAGCACATCCCCTTCGTGGAGCAGATTCGGCAGATCAACAAACCACATATCCTCCCAGGCGCCGGTCTGCCGGCTGAGAGAGAGCATCCGGCTGCCCCCACGCTCCGCCGGCGGTTGCTGCGCGATCAGTTCCGGGGGAAGCTCGAAATCGAAGTCGGAGATCAGCACAGGCTGATTGTATGAGGGTATCCTCAAGAGAGCGGGAGGGCGGCGCTATGGCGACCACGACACATGTTCCGGTTGAGGTTTATCTGCGGTCTTCTTACGAGCCCGACGCCGAGTACGTCGATGGAACGGTCGAGGAACGCCCCAAGGGAGAGTTCGATCACGCATCATGGCAAGCCGCCATTCTGGCTTGGTTTCACCAGCATAGAAACGAATGGAGCACCCGTGTACGTGCCGGGTTGAGGATACAGGTCGCGCCCACTCGTTTTCGCGTTCCCGACGTCACGATACTCGAGAGAAGCCTGCCCAAAGAACAGATCATCACCCATCCTCCTATAGCCGTCTTTGAGGTGCTCTCGCCCGAAGACACCCTGCAACGACTGAAGAAGAGACTTGAAGACTACCGCACCATGGGCATTCCGGAGATCTGGGTGATCGACCCTCAGGACACTACCTACTACCGATACGAAATGGCCAACTGCGCCGCAACAACACCTTCTCCCGCGCGGCCAGGGGAATCATCTTCGACATGAACGAAATCAAAAATATCCTCGACGACTAATGGCCTCTCAGAAACCCGTCTTCCTTCTCGACGCGATGTCGTTCATCTTTCGTGCTTACCATGCGATGCAGCGGCAGCGTCCCATGTCCACTCGCACCGGTATACCGACGGCTGCCACCTTCGTCTTCGTCAACATGATCAACAAGCTTCGCCGCGACTTCGAGCCCGAGTTTTTCGCGGCTGTTTTCGATGTGAGCGGGGCTGTTTTTCGCGACGAACGGGCCCGCACCATGTCCACCGTGCGCAAGTGGAACATCAAAACTCAAACCTTCGATGAGGTCGATTACGCCGGCTACAAGGCCAACCGAACCGAGATGCCGGCCGACCTGGCGCAGCAGTTGCCCTTCATCCGCCGCTCGCTGGAGGCCTTTCGCATCCCCATCTTGCAATCCGAAGGCTTCGAAGCCGACGACGTCATCGGTACCCTCGCGCGGCAGGCGGCCGAGCAAGGCCACGATGTCTTTGTCGTTTCGAATGATAAGGACATGTTGCAGCTTGTCACCGGTCAGGTGAAAGTGCTCAACCCGGTCAAGGACAACCTGATTCTCGATCGTGAGAAAGTCATCGAGGTTCTCGGCGTAGCGCCCGAGCAGGTCATCGACGTGATGGCTCTACGCGGGGACTCCATCGACAATATCCCTGGCGCACCGGGGATTGGAGACAAAGGCTCAGTCGAACTGATCCAGCAATTCGGCACCGTCGAAGCAGTGTTGGACCATGCAGACGAAGTGAAGCGCAAGACCTATCGCGAATCTCTGCAGAACAATCGCGAATCCGTGCTGCTGAGCAAAGAGCTGGTCACCATCCACTGTGAAGTCCCGGTTCCGCTCGATTTGGAGAAGATGCGCACCCAGCCGCCTGATCTGAGCGCCTGCCGCGCTCTCTTTAACGAGCTTGAGTTCACCACCATGCTCAAAGAGCTGGCGCCGGACGAGCAGGCCAAGCCGCTTGAGATCATTACCGATCCCTCCGGGGAAGAGATCAGCCGCTTCGTTGAACACGCCACCGGACACGGTTTCGCGCTGGCCTTCGATACCACGTTGCTGGAAGCCGTGTCGGAGCAGGTAGCCGAAGAGGAAACCGAAGCGATCGAGGAAGAGGAGCCGCAGCTGAAGAACCAGTCCCTGCTTGGCTTCTTCGATACGCCCGCGCCGGCGGAAGCCGCGCCGCAGACGCTGAAGATCGCAGTCTCGACGGAGCCGGGGCGCATCCTGGTGATCGCGCTCGATGCGGCCGTGGAGAGCCGCGCGCCGGATTGGTTGTGCAAGTTACTGGCCGATGAGAACTCGCCTAAATCGGTGCACGACTTGAAGGCGACCCTGCGCGTGTTTGACCGCCACGGAGCAAGCCACGGTTTGCACCTGGCCGGTCCGGTGGATGATGTGATGCTGTACTCCTACCTCATTAACCCGACGCACACGACTCATCGTCTGGGAGATGTAGCAGCGCGCTTCACCACCCGGGCATTGCCGGCTGAAGGAGATGAGCTGTTGCCCGCATCGGCCCACGCCATTCACACCCTGGCGCCGCTGCTCAAAGGCGACATGCAATCGCTGGGCACGGCGGAGGTCTACCGCGATATCGACCTACCACTTGTTCCGGTGCTATTGCACATGGAAGAAGCCGGCGTGCGCATCGACCGGAACGTGCTCTCCAGCATGTCAGACCGCTTGACGGTCGAGATGCATCGCGTCAGCGAGCAGATCTACGAGGGCTCCGGTCATCGATTCAACATCAATTCCCCCAAACAACTGGGCGATGTCCTTTTCAACAAGATGCATTTGCCAAAGCCGATGAAGTACGGCAAAGGCAAGGTGGTCTCAACGGCCGTGGATGTGTTGGAGGAACTGGCGGAGCATAATGAGGTGCCACGGCAGGTGTTGCAATATCGCCAGCTGGCCAAGCTCAAGTCCAACTACATTGACTCATTACCGCTATTGGCGGACAGTGAATCGCGCGTCCACACCACCTTCAACCAGGTCGGGACAGCGACGGGGCGCTTATCGTCGACCAATCCGAACCTGCAGAACATCCCCATCAAGACGGAGCTCGGTCGCGAGATCAGGGCCGCCTTCATCGCGGCGCCCGGCAATGTTCTCATCTCCGCCGATTACTCGCAGATTGAGCTGCGGTTGATGGCCCATTACTCAGAGGATCCTTTGCTGGTGCGTGCCTTTGCCGAGGGGCAGGACATTCACACCCTCACCGCTTCGGAAGTTTTTGGCATTGCTCCCGAGGCGATGGACAAGCAGACTCGCGATCGGGCGAAAGCAGTTAACTTCGGAATCGTGTACGGTATCTCTCCCTTCGGGCTGGCGGCGCAACTTGGCATCGAGCAAAACGTAGCCCGCCTCTACATCGAGACCTACTTTGCGCGTTACAGCGGAGTGCGCGCCTACATCGATCGTCTGCTCGAAGAGACGCGCCGCGAGCAACGGGTACGCACGCTGTTCGGGAGGGTGCGTCCTATTCCTGACATGCAGAGCCGCAACGCCAACCTGCGCGGCTTTGCTGAGCGCACCGCGGTCAACACGCCGTTACAGGGAACCGCGGCCGACCTGATCAAGATCGCCATGATCCGCATCGACCAGCGATTGAAGGAAGAGAAGTTAAAAACAAAGATGACCCTGCAGGTTCATGACGAACTGCTCTTCGACGCACCCGAGAAAGAAGTCGAAACCGTCAAACAGCTCGTTCGCCACGAGATGGAAACTGTCATTGAGCTAAAAGTTCCCATCCTTGTGGACTGCGGCGCTGGGCCCAACTGGCGCGACATGAATTAGCCTCTCACCAGTTATTGGCTCAGAAGTTAAACGACATCTGTAAATCGATACTGCGATTGGACGAAGGCGAAGAGAAGAACCCGCCCGCCAATGCGTTCGATTTACCGAACAAGGGCGACTGCAACACGCCGACCGGCGCGGCCAGGTTCACATCGTTGAAGATATTTCTGCCCATCGCAGTGAACGTCAGCGAGTAACGGCGAGCTGCCGCTTGATCGAACATGGGTGGCCGGCCGCCGGAGCTGCTCAGGCCGCCGGGTCCTAGTCCTCCACCTGGAGGTCCACCGCCTCCCGGCCCGCGCCCGCCGCCACCGCCGCCCGGAGGTGGCCCATTGAAGCCGCCCGCGCCGCCGCGCTCTACCTTGGGGCCGATGCCGATCGACTTGCTCACCCGCAGGTTGGTGCTAAATTGTCCCGGACCGAGTTGAAAGTTGTACGGGATACGAGCCGCATCCGCGGCTGGGTTGATGTCAAAGTTGCCGTACTTGGTGTCGATGACGTCGGTGCTGCTTGAGGTTGCGAAGGCAGGCCGATCGTTGAACTGGTTGTCGCCGTTCAGATCCTGTCCCACGGTTATGTTGAACGGCGTGCCCGAGTCCACAACCATGAAAGGGCTGATAGAAATTCCAAACGGCGCCGAATAGTTGCCGCCCAATAGGAACCGATTACGTACATCGAAAGTAGATCGCCCATAATCCGCCTTAGGGTCAAATTGATTCGAGGGAAAGTAGGTCGCTCCCGAAGTGTCCGCCTTGGCAAAGTTCACGACGTAGAAGCCAAACAGACTGATGCGGCGCGCCCGCACACTGAAGTTGGTAATCAATTGGTTCTGGTGATAAATACCGCCCGATTGGAACTGATAGATGTTTTCGTTAATGCCGTTGGGTCGCACGCCAGTTCCGGTCGTGGTGTCATAGGTTCCGGGGAGAAACGCGTTGATGTTGTCGGAGTACAACTGATGCAACCCACGCGAGTTGATATAGGTGGTCGACAGGGTAACGCTCTTGCCGAAGCGATGCTCTACCCCAATCGCGGTTTGCATGTTGATAGGGGCCTTCACGCCGGATGCGATGGAGTAGGTCGTAGGCGCGGCGTCGCTTTCAGTCAACGACGTGGGCGAGAATGTTTCGCCCGGCGTGGGGTTCTTGACCACGAACTGCTGCTGATTGATGCCGTTCTGGCGAATCGCCTGCAATACATTGGTGCTGGCAAAGCGATCGAAGAACCAACCGTATCCGCCGCGGATGACGGTCGTTGCCGGCTTGCTTCCCCCGTTCACCGCCCAGGCGAAGGAAAAGCGCGGACCAAAATCAGCATGATCGCTGATGCGGTTCTGCCCTTCGTAGCGCAGCCCATAACTAAACGTAAAATTCTGACGTACCCGCCAATCGTCCTGGAAGAACACTCCCGCGTCAAACAGCGTGACCCGCGACGCCGGCGTACCCACGGTCACTTCGTACTGCGACGGCTGACCTGCGGCATAACTGTCCAGTGACTGATACGTGTAGTTGCCGTTGAAGCCGGCAGTCGAAGCGTTGCTATCGCGCACCGCGCGCAGACGAGCCCCAAACCGGAGAGCATGCGCGCCCATGGCCGCCGTCGTGTAATTCTGCAGTTCGTAGTGGTCCTGCGCGTCGCTTACCGATCCGAGGTTGCTGCCACCTCCGGTGAATGCGCCCTGCACCGTAATCGTTGGCGTGCCGTTCAGTGGAGTCTGGTTATCTCGATCACGAATGTACTCAAATCGCGTCTCATTGATTACCTTTGCGCCGAGCACCTGCGTATCGCTCAACTGCACCGTGTTTTCCTGGTTAAGCGTGTCGTAGCCCTGGGTCTCCAAGGCGAACTGCGACACGCCGTTGTTGGTGCTCTTTTGCCGGTCGTACATGTACCGCACGGTCAGAGTATTGCTCGGCGTGAGTTGCAGATCGATGCGCGGACTGAGATCGAGCCGCGACTGCGGATTCCCAACGGCTGCCGAGTAGTTGTACGTTCCGCCGGTGGGATCGAGTAGCTGGGCACTGATGATCGAGTTAGCGTTGTTATCGCGCCGGAAGCCGCTCATAAACCACGATGAGTGGCTGTTCAGCGATCCGCTCACATTCCCCAGGAAGAACGTCGAGTAATACGGAGGCTCGCTGGTCACAAACGGATTGAGCGAGTTGAACGCCGAGTCGTTGCCGTTGGCCATCACCATGCCGCGCAGCTTGTCGGTGCCCGGCTTGGTGAGGATTTCAATCCGTCCGTAACCCAGCTTGTCGTATTCCGCCGAGAAGGGATTCTGGTTGATGCGAATCTCGCGAATCGAAGACTTGGGAGGAAGCTGGCCACCGGAAAAACCATCGATGTAGATCTGACCTCCGTTCGGCCCGGCCGCGGGGCCGGCGAGCGCGTTGAGCTCGTCCGACAATTGATCGGGATCATCTGAGAGTGCGTCGAGATCCTTACCCTTGATCACAATCGCGCCCGCATTGTTGTCCGGGCTGGTGTCGAGTCCGGGACTCCGGTCGCTTACGGTGATCTGCTGCTGGTCCACAGCAATGCTGAGGGCAAGATTCTGCACCGTGGGTTTTCCAGCACTCACCGTAACTTCCAGCGGTGTCGCCAGGGCAAGCCCGGTAGCGGTGACGTTAAGGGTGTAGTCGCCGGGAGCGACCTGGGAGAAGGAATAGCTGCCATCGGCGGTGGTCGCCGTTGTCAGCGTCTTTCCATCCGCCCCGACCGCGAGCACCGTGGCCTTGACCACCCGCGCGCCTGAGGGATCGGTGGCGACTCCGCGGAGCGATCCGCTCGCTTGCCAGGCCAGAACGGGTACAGCAGAAGCGAGGCTTACACAAAACAGGATCAGGGCGGTTCGCAGGGTGGCGACAGACTGCAACATGGAATCATTCCTCACCTGTCTAGAAGACCGTGAGACGCGCTCCATTGCGGTCACAATGAGTAACTCTTGGTAACGGACTGTCACTAACGTGTGACAATTTGTTACATTTCCTGCGTTGTGTAACCTCCCGATCGGCGTACTCTCTGGAAGGACGGAAAGCAGACGGTATGGAGCCCATTCTTCTGATCGATGACGACGTAGAGCTTTGCGCCATGCTGAGTGATTATCTCGGGCGGCACGGCTACGAAGTGACAGCGATCCACAATGGGAAAACCGGCCTCAACAAAGCACTCGCCGGCGGTTACTCGGTTCTTCTGCTCGATGTCATGCTGCCCGGCCTGGAGGGCTTTGAGGTGCTGCGCCGCTTGCGTGCGGCTGCATCGCCGATGAATGTTTTGCTGTTAACGGCGCGCGGCGAAGATGTCGATCGCATCGTTGGCCTGGAAATCGGCGCCGACGACTATCTGCCCAAGCCGTTCAACCCACGCGAGCTGTTGGCTCGCATCCGCGCCGTCCGGCGCCGGAGCGGCAATGCCGAGGCGCCCGTGGTCGCGGGAGACTTTCTCTCCGCTGCAGGCCTGGAATTGGACACAGCCGCACGCGTGGCGCGATGCAGTGGCGTCGTACTCGACCTTACTGATATTGAGTTTGGGTTACTGCAGGCGTTGATGCGCTCCCCAGGCGAAGTGGTGGCGCGGGAGCAACTCGCCGAGACCGTTCTCGGACGAAAGTTCCACCCGTTTGATCGCAGCCTAGACATGCACGTGAGCCGTTTGCGCCACAAGCTGGATGAAGCGAATAACTTCGGCGATCGGGTCAAGACCATCCGCGGCGTAGGCTACCAACTCGCTGTGCCGGCGCAACGAAAACTCGCAGGAGATCGATAGCCAATGCGCGGTCTCTTCATCAAAGTGTTTCTCGGCTTCTGGATTGCGCAGAGTCTTACCTTCGCCATCACCACTTTTCTGATTATGCAGCGGCATGGCGTGCGGCCCAATGAGACCGGCGAAGTGCTCGCCGCTTCCTTTCCCAGCCTGGGGAAAGAAGCGGTCAACGCTTACCAGGCCGGTGGCTGCATCGGTTTGCAGCAGTACGCCACGTCGCTTCGTCAGAGCCTTTACCTGGCAGATGCACCTAACCACTATCTGTGTGGCACAGCGCCCTTCATTCTCAGCGCCGATGAGCTGGCAAAGCCAGGGGTGGTCTCCACCATGGCGGGGCAGAACAATGTATGGAGCACGGCGGTTCCATCGCAAAACGGCCAGGAGTATCTTTTCCTGTTGAGCCGACCGGCGGACAGAAACAATCACTGGTTGCACGCGCTTGTCTTCTTTGCCTTTCCCCAGCTCTGGGTGGCCATCATCGTTTGCGGAGCAACCACTTTTGGTCTCGTTCTGCTTCTCATCCGCCCGATCGGCAGGCTTCGCGTGGCCGCGCGCAAGCTGGCGAATGGCGAGCTCGCCACGCGTGTTCCTAAACCAGACGGAGAGGCGCGCCTGGTGGGCGGGGACGAAATTCAGGGGCTGGTCCATGACTTCAACTACATGGCTGAGCGGCTTGAGCATCTCGTGGGCGCACAAAAGATTTTGTTGCGGGATGTCTCGCACGAATTACGCTCTCCGCTCGCCCGCCTGAGCGTTGCCCTCGAGTTGGCGAGGGAAGAGGCTCCCAACGCCATGATGGGCCACCTCGAACGCATCGAACGCGAAGCCGCCCGGCTGAACCAGCTGATTGGGCAACTGCTACGGCTCTCTTCCATGGAATCCACCGAAGCGACGGCGGCCAGGGAGACCTTTGCCCTCCATTCGCTGATGGAAAGCATGCTGCCGGATGTGGAGTTCGAAGCGCAACAGAGGCTCTGCCAGGTCCGCGTCGTTACGCAATGCGATTGCGTTGTGCAAGGCAGCTCAGAGCTGATTTATCGCGCCATCGAGAACGTGGTGCGGAATGCGGTTCGCTATACCAAAGCGCAATCCGTGGTTGAGCTGAGTATGCGCTGCGAGGAATCAGCCGGCGCGCGCACCGTCGTTCTCGACGTAAGCGATTCCGGACCTGGCCTTCCAGAGAATGAGCTGGAGAAGATTTTTCGCCCGTTTTATCGTGTCGACTATGCCCGTGAGCGCGACACCGGGGGATTCGGAGTGGGGCTGGCCATCGCCGATCGCGCGGTCCGGCTGCACCATGGCGAACTCGTTGCCTGGAACCGCCCGGAAGGTGGGCTTACCGTGAGCCTGCGTTTGCCTTGCCATCCTGCTCGGTAATCAAAACCACATCGGAACTCTTGCGCAACTGCAGCACTCCCAGCTTGTTCCCCGAGGGAGACCATTCGAAATCCACTATCGTGTCGTGGGTCGCATTGATAAGAAAATGCGACGGGGAGCCGTCGATGGGTTGATAGAGAAGTGTATTACCGGTTTTTGTTCTCGCCCCTGCCACAATCGCTTTTCCATCGGCGGAGAACATCGGAGAACCACCCTCGGCATAGCTCACATCCATTGGGAAACTATGCACAATCGAGTGCGAGCCGAGGTCGAAGATCGCCTGGGATGCGGTGAGATGCTCTACCAGGTTCAGGTCCGCCAGTTTTGCGCTCCGATCCAGCAGGAAGTTACCGAATGCATGGTATTCGAAGTTTTTCCTTGGCTCCCCTCCCGCCAACGGAACCGACCATAACGAAACCAGCTGGACATCCGTGCCATCGTGCAAGCTGAAGTACGCCTCCCGGCTATCTGGCGCACACGAGGGAGCACGCACTGTTCCCGTCGTGGTCAGTTGTTTTAAATCGCTGCCGTCTGCGTTGATGCGGAACAAGCGCGGTTCTTCTTCGTTCGCCGGGGTTGCCGTGAACAGGACCGGGCCGGCGGGGCAGGCCGTAATGTATCTGCCGGGATTCAGATTGCCGAGATAGAGTGGCTGCATCGCTCCAGTGGCGGTTTCCAATTGGTAGATGCCCAGGCTGCGTGCGATCAGCAGAACGCGATCCTCACTTGTCCAGGTTAATGAGGTCGGCGAGATGTGTAGCGGGGTACTGGCTGTCATCGCCCCGCCGTCTCCCGGGTAGTACGCCAGAGTTGAATCCACGTTCGTTAATACGGTGGCCAGTTCCTTGCCGCTGGCGGAAAGCGCCAGCTCACTGTAGTCATTCACGTCGTTGGTTAACGCGCGGAAATCCCCGCCGGGCACGCCCAGGATGCCAATCTGCTCCCGGTCTGCGTGCGGCTTGGAGTAGAGCGCGAGCAGATGCTTGCTGTCGGGCAGCCATGCAAGATCGGAATAACCCAGATCCTTGCGGTCCAGCATTACTTCCCGTGGCTGAGCAATGGACCGGATTGTTTTGGCCGGCAAATCGATGAGCTTAACCTCGGCCGTAGTCGGTCCCGTCACCTCGATCCAGGCGATCTGGTCCCCACGCGGCGACCAGACCGGCGCTTCCGCCTTGGATGGGGTGCTATAGAGCAATTGGTCGTGGTTGCCATCTCGATCAGAAATATGCAGCTCGGAATACGCGTCCTTGCGCTCCGGCAACCACCGTAAATAGACAAACTGATTTCCGTCGGGTGACAAGCTCGGCGCGCTATCCACATCGAAGACCAGTTGCCTTGGTGTTCCGCCAAACAGTGGCATGCTGTAGATCCGCGCGAGCGTGCTATTGTCCGGCGTTCCCCGCGTGAAATAGACGTAGTTTCCGTCGGGAGAAAAAGTGACTCCAAGATAGTCCGCGGCTACCGGCTCCAGGATTTGTGTATCCGTATTGGTTGCGATGTTGCGTATCCACAGGCTCCGCGATCCGGCATCATTCTTGACCTCGGCGAGGAACTTTCCATCTCCGGAGAGGGCAAGCTTTTCGATGGTGCCGGTATTCGTAATCTGCTCCACCGCGATGGAAGAGAACGGCGCCGGGTGCGGCCAGAAGCGCCATGCCGCCAATCCTGCTACGGTCGCCAGCAACACCGCAGCCAGTGCCAGGAGCAGGGTTCTGGTTTTTCTCCTTGCAGACCGCCTGCGCACCGTGATGGAGCCTGTCGGGACACTGAACCGGACGGTGCTGCTGCTTTTGCGCTGTAATCGACGCAGGGCGGCGCGCAATTGCGCGGCGGACTGGCAGCGCAGCTCCGGCTCCTTTTCCAGGGTTTCCTGCAAAATATCTTCGAATTCAGGTGGCAGCTCAGGGTTGGTGGCGCCCGGGGAGGGCGGAGGAATATTCAGAATGCGATCAAACGTGACCGCTGCCGTGGCGCCGGCAAAAGGATGCTGCCCGGTGGAGAGTTCATAAAGCACGACGCCGAGGGAAAAAACATCGCTCCGCGCATCGAGCACTTCGCCGCGAGCCTGTTCCGGCGACATGTACGCAATCGTGCCCACGGTCGATCCGGGGCTGGTGATCGCGTGCGGCGGCTGTGGGTCGGCAATGGTCTCTGAATCCGCGCCTGCACTGCCGGGCATCAGGTCTCCGGTTTCGACCTTGGCCAGGCCAAAGTCCAGGATCTTGGCCTGGCCTGAGGGCGACAGGAAGAGATTGCTCGGCTTCAGGTCGCGGTGCAAGATGCCCTTGCGATGCGCGGCATCCAAAGCATCGGCCACCTGCGCGCCAAATTCCAGCAATTTGGTATAGGGCATCGGCTGCCGGTTGTAGATCCGGTCCAGGCTCCGCCCCTGTAGCAGCTCCATCACGATGAAGGGTTGATCGCCGCTTTCGTTCAGTTCATGAACGATGCAGATCCCTGGATGGTTTAGGGAAGACGCGGTACGTGCTTCGCGCCAGAAGCGTTCGATAGCCGCAGGGTCCTGGCGGGTGGCTTCGAGCAGAACCTTGAGCGCGACCGGGCGCCCCAGCTTCTGGTCTTCGGCTTCATACACTACACCCATGCCGCCACGTCCCAGGCAGCGGATGATCCTGTAGTGGCCGAGCATCGAACCAGAGACCAATTGCAGCACGCTTTCATCATGCAAGACGCACGTCAGCGCGGCAAGTGGCTCGCCTCCCGGGTGGCCTTAACTTGCCTGTGCCTGGTTAGATCGTGAGCCGAGCAGGAGGTCCAGCACGCTTCCCGGCAACAGCCGGCTCAGGACCGCAGCGGCATAGCCCGGCGTGTAAAGGTTTCTGAGGAGTGCCAGCCGTTCGCGGTTCTCCTGGTTTAAGGGTTGCTTTTCCTCGATGAGCTGACGGGTAAGTTGCCGCCCGAAGCGGCGTGCGACGAAGCGGAGGCCTCTCTGATGAGACTCCAACTTCTCGCGATCGTTCTGGACGTACGGCAGCTGCATCTGCATCACTCGGTGGCTTACCGACAACATCAGCCCGGCATCGCGGGAACTATTCGTCTCGTGCTGCCGGTATTCTGAGACTTCCTGGTCATGGGCAACGATGGGGCTGCTTCTCGCCAAACGCAAATAGAGTTCGTGGTCCTCAGCCCCGGAAAGACTCTCGTCAAACATGCCTGCGATGAAGAAACTGGACCGCCGATGGAGAGCGGAGCAGGGTGTTTCGACAAAATTGTGCTCCAACAGCTTCAGGTAGTGGTCCTGGGTGCCCGCGCGCTTATTTGAGCTTCCTAATTCCTCGCCGTTGGGCCCAATATAGCGATGCTCGCCCACCGCCATCGAGCAATCCGGATTCTGCTCGAGCAGGTCGACTCCCACCGCGACGGCATGCGGCAGCAAGCGGTCATCGTGGTCCAGAAACAAGACATACTTGCCGCGGCTCTGCCGGATTCCATGATTGCGGGCTGCAGAAACTCCGCCATTCCTTTGGCATATAAAGCGCACTGGATAGGAACGCGCGACCCGGGCGGTGTCATCGGATGACCCGTCATCCACCACAATTACTTCGACTTCCGGGTAGGTTTGGGCTAATACGCTCTCGATCGTCTCGGAGAGAAACCGCTCTGCGTTGTAACAGGGAATGATCACTGAAACCAGGGGCGTATTGACTGGCATACACAAACTATACGGACGGAAGGGTCGAAACGGATTGCCCTAAATGGAAGCGGGAGGGTACCAGAGACCCGTTGCCCTGTTACCGAAAGTGCTGTTTTAGAGGGCTTAGCTGGGTTTATGGTTCGTGGTTGTGGTTGAACTTCGGTGATGGTTCGGCGCGGAAACTCAAAGGCTAACTTGCCTGCGGCTGGTCCGATCGCGAGCCGAGCAGGCGGTTCAGTAACTTTTCCGGCAACAGCCGGCTGAGCAAAGCGAAGGCAAAGCCGGCAACGTAATGGTTTCTCAGCAGCTGCAGCCGTTGCCGGTTCTCCGGCTTCAAGGGCTGCTTCTCCTCGATGAGTTGACGCGTGAGTTGCCGCCCAAAGCGCCGTGCGACGAAGCGCAGCCCCTTCTGATGAGATTCAAGCTTGTCCCGATCGTCCTGGACATACGGCAGCTGCATCTGCATGACGCGATGGCTCACCGATAACATCAGGCCGGCATCGCGAGAACTATTCGTCTCGTGCAGCCGGTATTCTGAGACTTCCTCACCGTGGGCGATAATGGAGCCGCTCCTTGCGATGCGCAAATAAAGTTCGTGATCTTCCGCTCCAAAAACGGTCTCGTCAAACATGCCGAAGGTGAAGAAACTGGACCGGCGATGTAACGCGGAGCAAGGTGTCTCGACAAAGTTATGCTCCAGCAACATCAAGTAGAGATCGCGGCCCTCCGCGCACTTCCTCGAACTTCCTAATTCCTCGCCGTTGGGTCCGATATAGCGGTGCTCGCCCACCGCCATGGAGCATCCCGGGTTCTGCTCTAACAACTCGACTCCAACTTCGACCGCTCTCGGCAGCAGGCGATCGTCGTGGTCGAGAAACAAAATGTATTTGCCGCGGCTCTGTCTTATTCCATTATTGCGGGCCGCAGACACGCGGCCGTTCTTCTGACTTATAAAACGCACGGGATAGGATTGCGCGATCTGCGTGGTGTGATCGGTGGAGCCATCGTCCACTACGATCACTTCGATAGCTGGATATGTCTGCGCCAGTACGCTCTCGATCGTCTCTGCGAGAAAGCGCTCTGCGTTGTAGCAGGGAATCACCACCGAAACCAGAGGCCGTTCGACTGGCATGACGACAGTATAGCGTCGCCAGACCGCAGCCCAGGTACCGGAACCGCAATTTTCGGCTACATCTCTTAAAACCTTAAGGTTTGGTCGTCGTACTCAAACTTCCAGGCGCTTCATGGATGTGATGGATGACGATAGTGTCATCTTTGTACTCCACCTTGTCATAATCGCGGCCCGTGCTCTCTACGTAACAGCCACAGTCTGTATTGGCGTGGTGTGCCTGCTCGATGCCTTCCGTTGTCCCTTTCAGAGCCGCTTTGGCCTGGATCAATTTGTCCTGGGCGTCAGCAACCGCCTTTTTGGCATCAGTCATAGCTTTCATTTCCGCTGGAGTGAGCTTCTCCGTCCGATCCACGGGCGTGGTTGCATCCGGAGAACTGCCAGCCGCCAAGCCGGGCGCTTGTGGCTGCAAGAGGGCGAGCATAAGAATAGCGGTGATCATAACTATCTCCTGTCCCGATGATAATCGGTTCGGCTTAAATTCCGATCTCAACCCGGATAGCCTGCGCGATGCGCTCTGCATGTTCGCGCATCTGCTGCTCCGACTCGGCTTCAATCATCACCCGCGCCAACGCCTCGGTGCCGGAATAGCGCACCACGACTCGGCCGTTGCCGTGTAGATCGGTCTCCGCCTGGTGAATGCTCTCCACGACGGCCGGAATCTGATCCAGCGGCCGTTTCTCGCGTACTTTCACATTCACGATCACTTGCGGAAAGACCCGCAGATCGCTGAGCAATTCGTGCAGCTTCTTGCCGGAGCGCGCCAGCGTATCGAGCAAAACCAGCGCCGTGAGCAAGCCATCGCCGGTGGTGCTGCGCCGAGGAAAAAGAATGTGGCCCGACTGCTCCCCGCCCAGGCTGGCGTGGTGCTTCTGCATCATCTCCAAAACATATTTGTCACCCACCGGAGCGCGCAGCATGCGTATCCCTGTCTTGCGCAGCGCTGCCTCAAGGCCCATATTCGACATCGTGGTGGCAACGACCAGGTCGCCGCTTAGCTCGCCGCGCGATTGCATGTCGCGCGCTGCCAGCAGCATGACTCCATCGCCATTGACCACCCGGCCTTGTGCGTCGGCAAAGAGGGCGCGGTCGGCGTCCCCGTCGAAGGTAATGCCCAGGTCGGCCTCCATCTCTTTGGTTTCCCGGGCTACGACCTCGGGGTGCAGCGCACCGCAATTCTCGTTGATGTTGCGGCCGTTCGGGCTTACATGGGTCAGATGGATTTCTCCCCCCAGGGAGCTAAAGAGTTCCGACGCAATGACCGCGGCCGCACCATTGGCGCAATCGATCACCACTTTCTTGCCTGCCAGGTTCAGTTGCGGCGCCACGTTGCTCAGGTAGGCTTCGTACTCCTCCCGCAGCGTCTTGTTTGCCGGCGGTGCGCTGCCCTGCCGCAAATCGGCCGGCGGTGGCTGCTTCAAGTTGCGAAAGATTTCGTCCTCGATGGTCAACTCGGTGGCATCGGGCAGTTTGTATCCATCGCCGCCAAAGACCTTGATTCCGTTGTCCTGCCAGGGATTGTGCGAGGCGGAAATGACCACGCCGGCCGCCAGCTGGTGCTGCCGGGTCAGATAGGCAACGCCTGGGGTGGTGATGACCCCGGCGTTCCAAACCTCGGCCCCGCCCGCTTGCAGGCCGGCGGAGATGACGGCTGAGATCCATGGGCTCGACTCGCGGGTATCCGATCCCAACAAGACCCTGGGGTGGGGATGCAGACTCGCGAGCGAGGAGGCCAGTGCCATGCCGGTGGCGTAAATCGTCGGCGCGTCCAGAGGCGCCTCTCCGGCGACCCCGCGAATTCCATCCGTTCCAAAAAGCTTTCTCATAATTTGCGGGGAGGAGTGTTCCTTTCGACGACCTGGCTAGTGAGCGTGCTATTGGAGAAGCGGGTGGTGATCAGACCGCCGTCGGTGGCTGCGTCGGCTTCGCGTATCAGCTTTCCGTCCTGGTCGAAGACCAGCGCATACCCTCGGCTCAGCACCGCCAGGGGGGAGAGCGTCAGCAGACGCCCCTCTGTACCGGAGTATCTTGCACTGGCCCGCTGTAGCAGCGCCTCCTGGGCGCGACCGATGCGTCCCTCCAGCGCAGCCAGCCGTTCCCGAACGGTGCGCATCCGATGGCTTACATCCTGACGCAGCAGCCGAGCCTCGAGTTTCTGCAACTTTTCCGTGATCTGCCTGCTTTGGCGATGCCAAGCTGCGTCGATCTGGTACTGCAATTCGTCGAGGCGCTGCTGGCGGCGGGCGAGCCCATTGCGCATGCGGGCGAACGCAGCCGGAGCTGCGATTCGGGTGAAACGCTCCTGGGCACGAATCAACTGGTAGCGGCAGGCCTGCGTGAGTCTGCGATGCAGCTGCTCCACCCGCTCTTCCAGTTTGTGTTGCGCTTCCGTCAGCAATTCCGCGGCTGCGGAGGGAGTGGGCGCGCGCAAATCAGCGACAAAATCGGCGATGGTGAAGTCGGTCTCGTGGCCGACCGCCGAAACGATGGGCAAACGGGATTTGGCGATGGCTCGGGCAAGGAGTTCGCTGTTGAACGGAGCCAGGTCCTCGAGCGAACCGCCTCCGCGCGCGAGAACGATCACGTCCACGGTGCGTGACTGATTGAAGAACGCGATACCGGCGGCAATTTCCAGCGCCGCCGTCTCTCCCTGCACTGCGGTGGGATACAACTGCACGTGCAGGCCGAGGTGACGCCGGCCGGCCACATTGAGGAAGTCGCGAATCACTGCACCGGTGGGCGAAGTGATGATGCCGATGCAATGGGGAAAGCTGGGCAAAGGCTGCTTGTGTTCCGCATCGAAGAGGCCTTCCTGCAGCAGCCGGGCTTTTAGTTGTTCGAAGGCAATTTGCAAAGAGCCGGCGCCTACGGGCTCGACAAATTCGGCCACCAGCTGCATTTGGCCTCGCTGCTCGTAGACGGAGACGCGGCCCCGCACCAGGATCTGCAGGCCATCCTCCAACTTGAAGCGCAGCAGCAGCGCCTGGCGGCGAAATAGCACCACCGGCAGCTGCGCATCGCCGTCTTTCAGCGTGAAGTAAACATGGCCGGAAGGAGCGGGGCGGAAGTTGGATACTTCTCCTTCGACCCAAACATCCGCGTACTCGCGCTCAATGTGGTTTCTGACCTCGCCGACCAACTGGCCGATCCGCCATACCCGTCGCTGATTCGCGGCCGGTTCCGGGAAGACCAGTCCCATCTGGCTCAGCGATTCATCCGGGTTGGGCACCGATCTCTCCACCAAACGTCGAGTCTACAGCCGAACTACAGCGATCTGCAGTTTGCTTTACCGCCGGAAACGGGAGATGAGGTAAAAGATGATCGAGAAGACGATGCTCAACAGGATCGATGTTCCCAACGGGAAATACACGGAAACACTGCGCCCGCGATAAGAAATGTCTCCCGGCAGCCTGCCCAGTGGAATCCCTGTTCTGCCCAGCAGTAGCAACACTCCGCCCGCCACCAGCAGCACCAATCCCACAGCGATCAGCAGCCGTCCCACGTCGCTCATTTATCCATTTTAGTCGAGCAGCAGATCCTCAACCCGGAATCAGCTGGGACGGGTGGGTCCTTGTTCGATCAGCTTGGTCAGTTCTGCCAAAAGTACCTGGAGCCGCTCGATCTCGGTGCGTCCTGGCGGGGTATCCTGCCCGAACAGGCATTCCGCCTCACGCGCCAGGTCGGTGCCTCGCGGCAGACCAAATGTACCCAGTACACCCGCCAGCTTATGGGCAGAATCCACAGCCCGCCGCTGGGTGGCCGGATCGAGCTGGTTTTGATTCCACAGCTCACCCGCTGTCTGCAGCAGGGCCGCACGCTCTGCTACCGTGTGCCTGCTGCGTTCCCACAGGCCGGATAACATGACCTGCAGTTTCTGCTCCTGGGTCTGTCCGTCGTCACTCACGGGATTAATCGCCATCTTTCCAGCCTAGGGCCGCGGCAATCTGCCGCGACAGGGTAAGAGGATCAAACGGCTTGAAGAGAGTTGCCGCCACGCCCATTTCCGCGAACTTGCGCTGATCCGGACCCTGCACTTTGGCGGTCAAGAGCAACACGGGGATATGGGAGGTCTTGGCACTCGCCTTCAGCTTGAGCAACGTCGTGGGCCCGTCCATCTCAGGCATCATCACGTCGAGCAGGATGGCATCCGGCTGCTCGATCGCCGCGCGCTCAATCCCTTGCTTTCCGGAGTTTGCCAGAACAACGTCCCAACCGGCTACCGTCTCCAGGCTCATGCCCGCCACCTGGCGGATGTCGTCTTCATCATCGATGATCAGAATGCGGCGTGTCATAGGGTTCCGTGGGTAATTCGTTGGCGTCGGCGGTCTGCCGCAGCATCGATACCACTAATGTCTCTACATCCTGGGGCTGCACCCGCGCCTTAGTCAGGAACTCGGTGTTTCCCAGGCGCAGTTTTTCCCGTTCGCTTTCGCTCAGGTCCTGCGCGGAGTAGACCACCAGGGGGAGGCTCTTCATTTCCTGCTGCTGACGCAGCCAATCGACCAGTCCAAAGCCGTCGCCATCGGGGAGCGCGATATCGAGGATAACCAGGTCCGGCCGCGAAGAAACGCAGAGTTCCATTGCTTTGCGTTGCGTCGAAGCATGATGCACCTGGATACCAGCCCGCTCGAATGTCGCCAGGATCACTTTTGCCAGATCCGCGTCGTCTTCTACCAGGAGCACGCGCGAAGGCTCGCGCTCGACCCGCAAAACCTTGGAAAGTGCCGCCAGCATCGATTCCGTTTCCAGCGGCTGCTCCAGCCACGCATCGGCGGCCTTTTCGACTTCAGGATCATTGAGCGCACCGAAGGCGCTCAACACCACCACCGGGATAGACGCCGTGCGCAGGTCGTCGCGCAGCAAATGCAGCGTCTCCCAACCATGCAGGCTGGGCAAGCTCATATCCAGCAGGATCGCCTGGATGGGGGTCTGCCGTGCCACGACCACGGCTTCATCACCGGTGGCCGCTTCCAGCACGGAGTAGCCATTCTGTCGCAGGCTCTCGACCAGCACCGCGCGGGTCGAGGGGTTCTCATCGCATACCAGCACGGAAGTGGTGTTGACCTCCGGCGCAACTCCTCCGCCGAGCCGCAGCATTTCCGCATCCCGCGTGACGCTGGGCAGGAACATGCGGAACGTCGACCCCCGGTCGGGATTGCGCTCCGCCCAAATTCGTCCGCCATGCTGCATGACGATCGTCCGGCATATGGCCAGTCCGAGACCGGTACCACCTTTTTGCCGGGCATCGGAAGCGTCGACTTGCTGGAAGCGGTCGAAGATCGACTCCAGCTTGTCCTTGGGAATGCCGCGTCCGTTGTCCCTTACGCTGATCGTCACCCCATCCAGCAGGCGATCGAGCGAAACCGTGACCGTCGATCCTGGGGGGGAGAATTTGATGGCATTGCTCAGCAGGTTCGTCATCACCTGCTGCAGGCGATCGGGGTCGACTTCCACCTGCATCGGTCCTGACTCGAGCAGCATTTGTACCTTGGCCGCCTCTGCCATGGGGTTCATGGCGTCGATAGCTTGCTTTGCCAGGTCGTCGAGGTCACAGGCGCGGTAGGTGAGCGGTGCCCGGCCAGATTGCATGCGCTCCAGGTCAAGGATGTCGTTGATCAGGCGCACCAGCCGGTCGGAGTTGGTGACCGCGATCCGCAGCAGGTTCGACGCCTTCTCGCCCATCTCGCCTAGAAGCCCGGTCGCCAACAGCCCCAGCGATCCACGGATCGAAGTGAGCGGGGTGCGCAGCTCGTGGCTTACGGTCGAGACAAACTCATCCTTCATGCGATCGAGCGCGTAGCGCTGGCTGATGTCACGGAAACTGAGCACGCTGCCCACCGCAACGTTGTGCTCGACCATCGGGGTTACTGAGAACTCAACCGGGAAGGAAGCGCCGTTCTTGCGGTAGAAAACATCCTGACCACTGGTGCCTTCGCGTACCAGGAAGGCGCGCCCGGTGCGGCATTGGTCCGAGCACTTTTCCCGGCCCTTACGCTCTTCATGCACCACCGAGTGGACCGTACGGCCGATCAGATCGAAGGCATGGGCGCCGAGCATATTGGCCGCTGCCGGGTTCACAAAGACGATCCGCCCGGCGGAGTCGGTGCCGAAAATGCCGTCGGCGACCGAGTTCAGGATCGATTCCTTCTGCCGGTTCAACTCTTCCAGGCGGCTCTCCTGCGCCGAGCGCGCCATGAACTGCCCGATCGAAGCGCAGACGGTCTCGACTGTGGCCATCATTTCGCGGTCTTCGCGCTGCTTCTGGCGGCTGAAGAATTCGACTACAGCAATCACCTGGTTGCCCACGCGGACGGGAACGCCCCAGCCTGTGATCAGCCCGTCGGCTTTGGCCGAGGTGGCGCGCAGGAAGGTGCTGTCTTCCTGCAGGTCTTCAATCCAGCAGGGGCTTTCCGCTGCCCAAATCTGGCCGGGCAGGTCCTTGCCCTTCTGTAGCACGCGGCCAATGCTGTCCTTATGAAATTCGTTGCAAGCCCGGTCGGGAGCAAACCATCCCGCCAGGTAACGGGTGTGATGGTCGCTGCTCACAAACCACAATCCCGCCATATCGAAGCCCAGGTTCGTGCCCAGGGATTCGAGCATGGCCGGCAGCGCCTCGTCGGAGGTCGTGGACTCGCCCACTACCTGGCTGACGGCGAGCTGCATGGCCAACCGGCGTTCGCGCTGGTATTGCGCGGTGACATCGCGGAAGATGCAGCGCACCGACACCGGCTCTCCGCGGTCCTGACGGCAGCTCAGGCTGGCTTCCAGCTCGCGGTACATCCCGCTGTCATCCTGCACGCGGAGGTTGGCGTGGTCGATTCGCTCGCCGCGCAGCGCACGATCAAAAAGGCTGGCCGCGTTGGCCTGCATCTCCGGCGGGAAGGCGGCCTCGAAGCTGAGCAGGCTTTCGAAGGCAGCGGCGCTCTTACCGAAGCAGGTCTGCCACGCCGGGTTGACGTACAGATACTTAGCCCGGGGGCTGAGGGTAGCGATCATCTCCTGCGAGTTGTCGAACAGATCGCGGTAGCGCTCTTCGCTTTCCCGCAGCGCATGCTCGGCGCGCTTGGTGGCGGTCAGGTCGGTGGCGATGGCCAGCAGACCCGTCAGCGCACCTTCGGTATTTCGTACCGCAGAGAGATAGACCATGGCGGGGAAGGTGGTTCCGTCTTTACGCCGGCAAAGGATCTCAAACCCACGCACCCGGCTGACAGGGAAGCTGGTGACGTACTGGACATAGTGCTTCAGTTCCGTGGAAACACTCTCCAGATCAATGGCCGGGGAGCGATCAAGGCGGGAAACCAGCAGCTGCCCCACCCGTTCCAGTTCGCCTTCGGGAAACAGATCGTGGGCGTTCAGCTGGCCGACGACCTCATGGAAGCGGTAGCCGAGCATCCGTTCGGCGGCGGGATTGAAGATAAGAAGATTGCCGAGCAGGTCGGTGGCGAGAATCATCGGCCCGGCGGAATCGAGGATGCTGCGCTGTAGCTGGGCTACCTGCTGCACCTGCCATTCGGCTTCATCCTGCCGGGAGGCATCGAGGAAGCTGTGCACGCAAAGGGCAATCAGCAGTACCTGAGCGCAGGCCCACACGATGACGGCGCCGGAAAAGGTCCCGCCGCGGCCGAGCAGCAAGACTACCCCGCCATAGGCGGAGAGCAGCAGCGCAACCGCGAAAAATATGGTGGAAGGCAGCCTATCTCGAAGCCAGGTCACTCAAACTCGATCGATGCGGGTCTAGTTAATGAGTTCTTGCCGAGTTAGCTCCATCCGTTTTGGACGACACTAACCCATGCTAGACGTTAACTATCCGGAGTATAGGCGTCTGGATTTTGCCTACACAGTAACTAAGAGTAGTCCACGTGGCATGGAGGAAGAACGTACGCATCTCCAACGGGTCGGATCGGGGGAAAACCGCAAAAGATAAGCAGTGCGTTCCTGGTGTGGGATCGCGGACGCACTGGCTCTTTTTCTACTAACCGCGATGAAACGGAATTACGTTGGAACGACTCGCTACAAACCTATCAGACAAGGCCGACATCCGGCCAAGCGACCAAAAACCTGCCAACAGAACCACATAACAAATACCGACCATACCAAGCAGAAGAGGCACGGTGCATCCCCCAAACGTTCGATTTTTTAACGTCTTGGGGGATGTCCCGAAGTATATCGATTCTGCAAGGGAAGCCTGCAGAAAACAGCCAGACCACAGGGCACTGGTTACCAACTATGCAGTTACCGGCTCCAGCAGACGCGACCAGCGGCGCTGCTTTCTCTCTGCATGTGCTTTCTTATGATATGCATAGCCAGTGATCAGAGGTAACGCCATGGTTGCTTCGCTGTACACCATCTGCTCGTAAGTGGTGTCGACCTTACCCCAGGAACTCGCTTCCTTGAGGGTGCTGGAAGACAGCGCGCCATCGCGCACGTCAGCGACCGTGATCTGGATCGCGTACTTGTGCATGGGTGCGTCCAGTCCGAGAATCTCGGCTGCGACGACGATGTCCTGGGCGAAGTTCTTGGGTACGCCACCGCCGATCATCAGCAGGCCGGTCGTCGGGTTGGCGATCTTCAGCTGGGTCAGCTCGTAGAAATCCTTGACCGAGTCGATCGAGACCTTGGGTTTGTCTCCACGGCCGTGCTGGTGCGCCACCAGGCCAAAGCCTGCAGAGCAGTCACTGAAGGCGGGGCAGAAGATCGGCACGTCCATCTGGTAGGCGGAGTAAATGATGCTGTCGACGCCTCCCTTGGCAGGGGTCTTGCCTTGCTTCTCCAGGTAGGCGCCCATTTCGCGGATAAACTCGCGCGAACTGTAGGGCTTGGGGTCGAGCGAGTCGGCGATCACTTTGCAGGTATCGTCGCAAAGACGAAGCTCTTCTTCGTCGATCAGAGTGTCGTAGATGCGATCGATCATCAACTCGCGCAGGGTGGCGTCTTCTGTTCCCGAGCGGTAGAGGTCGTCGGCAATCCAGTGCTTGTAGCCGAGAGCTTCGAAGAAGTCCTGGTCAACAATATTCGCGCCGGTCGAGACCACGGCATCCACCATGTTGTTGCGGATGAGGTCGACAAAAATCTGCTTCAAGCCGGCGCTGATCAGCGACCCTGCGAGGCAGAGGATGACACCGCATTCCTGATCGCGCAGCATGCGCTCATAGATGGAAGCGGCCCGGGATAAGTCACGGGAGCTGTAGGCCATGGATTGCATGGCGTCCACCAGCGGGACGACATTGTGCTGTTTGATGTCGATGTGCTGGATTGGAGAGGTTAAGAGTTCAGTTTTCGTAGGCATAGCATTGACAAGAATATCAAAATGAGCGGGCTGCGCTTTGTTAAATTAGCGTCTTTAGCAGCCCGGACAGCAGACTGCTCAGTTGCTGTTGCACGCGGGCTCCGGTCTCCATCACTTCCAGGTGGTTAATGGGTTGATCGAGGATGCCTGCGGCCATGTTGGTGACACAGGAAATGCCGAGCACTGCGATGCCCATGTGCCGGGCGACGATCACTTCGTGCACTGTGGACATGCCGACCAGGTCCGCTCCTAAGTTGCGGAAGCCGCGGATCTCCGCCGGCGTTTCGAAGCTGGGGCCAGAGACGCAGAGATAGACTCCCTCGGCAAGCGGCATGACTTGGTGAGCGAGCAGTCGCAGGCGTTTGCTGTAGGCGTCGGACATGTCGAAGAAGCGTGGTCCCAGGCGTTCGTCGTTGGGCCCAACGAGAGGATTGCGGCCTGTCAGGTTAATGTGGTCCGAGAGCAGAACCAGTTGCCCCTGTTGCAGATCCAGGCGAATGCCGCCTGCGGCATTGGTGACCACCAGGGTCGTGATGCCCAGACGCCCCAGGACCCGAATCGGGAACGTCACCTCCTCAGGGCTGTATCCCTCGTACGCGTGCACTCGTCCCTGCATGACCAGAGCCTGTGCGCCAATCACCAGGCGCCCGCTGTGGCCTTCAACGGTAGGCCGGGGAAAATGAGGGATGTCTGTGTAGGGGATCGCGATCGGGGTCTCGATGCGGTCCGCAAAGGAGCCCAGACCAGAACCAAGCACGATGGAAATCCGGGGGATGACCGCAACGCGCGCCCGGATATAGGCTGCGGCTTCCTCCGCTTTTTCAAAAAGTTTTGTTGGCAATAGCGTTTCTGGCAGCGCAGTGAGGGACCTGTTGTTCTGCCACTCCCCTTTCAGCGTAATAAGACGCTCACAATCGCTGCCGACATGAGATTTGCCATGGTTCCGGCAAGCATCGCGCGCAATCCCAGTCGCGCCAAATCATTTCGCCGGTTCGGCGCCAGGGCACCGATACCGCCGATCTGCATGCCTATCGAACTCAAATTGGCAAACCCGCACAAGGCAAACGTGGCGATGGTAAACGACCGCGCATCGAGCGACGCCTTCTGCGTTCCCAGCAAGGCATACGCCACCAGTTCATTCGTCACCGTGCGCGTTCCCAGTAGATTCCCCACCTGGTGGGCGCTGTGCCAGGGAATCCCGATCAGCCACGCTATTGGTGCGAAGACAAACCCGAGAATGACATTGAAGCTCGACGGAAAGGGAACATGGTGTCCGCCCAACCAGTTGTGAACTCCGCCCAACATACCGTTCAGCAAGCCGATCAACGCCAAAAAAGAAATCAGCATGATGCCGACGTTAAACGCCAGCTTACCGCCATCGATGGTTCCGCGGGCGATCGCCCCCAGCAGATTCTCGCTGCGGTGTTCTTCGTTGACAGGCATCGTCACCCGCCCCAGGGTTGCGGGTGTATGCATTTCCGGCACCAGCATTTTCGCCATTAAAACGGTTCCCGGAGCGGTCATGATCACCGCCGCCAGCAGGTCTTTGGCCTGGATGCCGTAAAGAATGTAAGCCGCCATAATGCCCCCGGAGACGTGAGCCATCCCGCTGGTCATGATGGTCATCAATTCCGACTGGGTCGCTCCCGGAAGGAACGGTCGAATGCTCAGCGGAGCCTCGGTTTGTCCCATGAAGATGCTGGCAGCGACATTGAGAGACTCGGCGCCGCTGATCCGCATGGTGACCTGCATCAACCGCGCCATGCCTTTGATCACCAGCTGCATGATGCCGAGGTGATACAGCACCGCAAAAAACGCGGAGATAAAGATGATCGTGGGCAGCACCTGGAAGGCAATGATCAGCCCGTAGGAGGAATGCTGCTTGCCCAACTCGCCGAAGACAAAGCCCGAGCCGACAAAGGCATACGCCAGCATGCGGTTGACCGCGTCACCGGCTGCTGCCAGGGCTCTTTCGCCTGCCTGGAAGCGCAGCACCACCAAAGCGAAGATCCACTGGAGTCCGAGTCCCCAGGCGGCGGTCTGCCAGCGTATCGCCTTACGATTGGTCGAAAGCAGCCACGCCAGCGCGAGGATCACGATCAGTCCCAGCAAGCCTGTCAGTCGTCCCAAGCGGTTCTCCTTAAGTGAAAGCGATACGGCAGGAACTCTTCGAAGGGGTAGTCCTCCCAATCCGCCTCACCGCGGAAAATGACCCTGGAAGCCGGCAACATAAATTCGTTTAACACTTGCAAACATGCCCCGCAGGGAGGACTCGCTGCCTGGTTCAGATTGGTGACCGCACACGCGAGCACACGAATCTCGGGTCCGTGCTCAGCAACCGCGCGCACGACAGCGGAGCGTTCCGCACAGATGGTCAAACCGTAGGAGGCATTTTCCACGTTGGCGCCGGTCACGATGGCCCCGTTCTCCAAGAGCAAAGCAGCGCCCACTCGGAACCTGGAGTACGGTGCATACGCGTGCTCCGCCGCAACTGCAGCCTGGGTCGTCAGCCGGCGCAGTAGCTCCGGGGTAAGCATTGTCCCCTGAGCCTAATGGCAGCTGAGCGGCTACGCAACAGACTTTGTTGCGCTCGTCCATCGGCGAAGCCGGGTGGCCCAGGCTTTGTCCTATCGAAACACCAAAGCAACCAGAATCGCGGCAGCAGCTATCCTCATCTGAGCGCATATGGCAGCAAAGAAGCCAACCCGGCCGCCGGAGGATGCCCTCAGTCTGTTCCATCCCGTGACCGCGGACTGGTTTCGCGCAGTCTTTGAGCAGCCCACCTCGCCCCAGCGCCTCGGCTGGCCGGCAATTGCGCGCGGCGAAAACACCCTGATCCTCGCCCCCACCGGCACCGGCAAAACGCTTACTGCGTTCCTATGGTGTCTGGACCGTCTCATGCTCCACCGCCCGGCAACGGAAACGGAAGGCTGCCGAGTCATCTATCTGAGTCCGCTTAAGGCGCTGGCCGTGGACGTGGAACGAAACCTGCGCTCCCCTCTGGCTGGAATCGCCAACATGGCCCGCCAGGCCGGGGTCCCGTTCCACCAACCGGAAATCAGTATCCGTACCGGTGACACATCGCAGAAGGAACGCAGCCGTTTTCGTCGCCATCCGGCAGAGATTCTCATCACCACGCCGGAATCGCTGTACCTGCTACTCACCTCGGACGCCTCCGCCAGCCTGCGTCAGGTAGATACAGTGATCATCGACGAGATCCACGCCGTCGTGCCCACCAAGCGCGGCGCTCACCTTGCACTTTCGCTGGAACGGCTGGAGGCCATCACCGAAGGCAAGGTGCAGCGTATTGGTCTGTCTGCCACGCAGCGGCCGCTGGAAGAGGTGGCGCATTTTCTGGCCGGCGCGTCCGAGCCCGCCGAAGATTCCGCAGTCATCGCCTATCGTCCCGTCACCATCGTCGACGCCAGCGAACCAAAGAAGCTCGACCTGCGCATCGAAGTGCCGGTTGAAGACATGGCCCGCATGGGCCAGCGCGAGGAACTGCCCAGCGGCGCCGCCTCGCAGGGACCGAAGCGGACTTCGATTTGGGCCGCCATTCACCCCCGCCTGGTGGAGATCGTTCGCCAGCGCACCTCTACCATCATCTTCGTGAACAGCCGGCGGATCGCCGAGCGGCTCGCAGGGGCCATCAACGAGTTGGCGGGGGAACAACTGGCGCGCGCCCACCACGGTTCACTCGCCGCTGCGCAGCGCTCAGAGATTGAAGAGCAGTTGAAAGCCGGGACCCTGCGCGCCCTGGTCGCCACTTCTTCGCTCGAGCTTGGCATCGATATGGGCGCCGTCGACCTGGTGGTTCAGATTGAAGCGCCGCCCTCTGTCGCCAGTGCCATGCAGCGCATCGGCCGAGCCGGGCACCACGTGGGCGCCGCCAGCGAAGGGGTCATCTTCCCCAAGTACCGCGCCGATCTCATCGCCTGCGCCGCAGTCACCAAGGCCATGCATGAAGGGCTGGTGGAATCGACGCGCTTTCTTCGCAACCCGCTTGATGTGCTGGCACAGCAGATCGTTGCCATCGTTGCTCAGCCGCCGGGAAAGAAGCCCGACTTTCCGGCCGAGATCGCCGTCGAAGACGTTTTTCGCATCATCCGAGGCGCCGCGCCCTTCAGCAGCATCACCCGCACCTCCTTCACGGGAGTGCTCGATCTGCTCGCCGGCCGCTATCCTTCCGACGAATTCGCTGACCTGCGGCCGCGTATTACCTGGGACCGGGTGCGCGACATTCTCTCTCCGCGCGAGGGAGTTAAGATGCTCGCCATCCTCAATGGCGGCACTATTCCCGACCGCGGTCTTTACGGCGTATTCCTCTCCGGCACCGAAGGCAAACCGGTGCGGGTGGGTGAGCTCGATGAGGAGATGGTTTTCGAGAGCCGTACCGGAGACACGTTCATTCTCGGCGCCTCCACCTGGCGCATCGATGAAATTACCCACGACCGCGTCCTGGTATCGCCGGCGCCCGGGCAGCCCGGCAAGATGCCGTTTTGGCATGGTGATAACCCGGGGCGCCCGCTTGAGTTTGGCCGCCGCATCGGCCAATTGGTGCGGGAAATCCGCGCCCTGCCACGCAACGCTGCCATGAGCCGCCTCACGCGCGAGCATGACCTCGACACTCTGGCGGCGGAGAATATGATCCGTTTCCTCGCTGACCAGGAAATTGCCACGACCGCAGTTCCCGATGACCGGACCATTGTTATCGAGCGCACGCGCGACGAAATGGGGGATTGGCGGGTGTGCGTCCTGACCCCATTCGGCAGCCGCATCCATGCCCCTTGGGCGATGGCCATCTCCGGTCGGATTCGTGCCAGCGGCGGTCCGGATGTGGAGGCCATGTGGGGCGACGACGGATTCGTGCTGCGCTTCCCTGATAGCGACGGAGCGCCGGACTCTGACCTGGTTCTCCTCGATGCCGACGAGGCGACCGATCTGGTCCTGCGCCAGCTAAGCGGCACAGCATTGTTTGCCGCCAAATTCCGCGAGAGCGCAGCCCGCGCGCTGCTGCTGCCCCGACGACGCGCCCAGGGCCGAGCGCCCCTATGGCAGCAACGCAAGCGAGCCTATGATCTGCTGTCCGTCGCTTCCCGGTATCCCGGCTTTCCCATTCTCCTTGAGGCTTATCGGGAGTGCATGCGCGACGTTTTCGATATGCCGGCACTGCTCGAGACGCTGCGCGGCATAAGCCAGCGAAATGTGCGCGTGCATGTTGCCGATACCCGCACTCCATCCCCTTTTGCCTCGTCGTTGCTCTTCAGCTATGTCGCCAACTACATCTACGATGGCGATGCGCCCTTGGCGGAGCGCCGCGCGCAGGCGCTTTCCATCGACCAGGAACAGCTGCGTGACCTTTTGGGCGACGCCGATCTGCGGGAATTGCTCGACGCAGCGGCCATTGCGGAAGTGGAGGAGCAGCTGCAAGGGCTGCTCGAAACGCAGCGCGTCCGTTCCGCCGATGGCGTTCACGACCTGTTGTTGCGGATCGGCGATCTTTCCCGTGACGAGCTCCAGCGCCGTCTTGCGGATCCTGAGCTAATGAGCCAACTGGAACGGCTGCTGCGCGCGCGTCGCCTGCTCGAGATCAAGATTGCCGGCGAGAAGCGGCTGATCGCCATCGAGGATGCAGCTCGCTATCGCGATGCGCTTGGGATTCCCTTGCCGCCCGGGCTCGCGCCCGCGCTGCTGCAACCAGTAACGACTCCGGTCCTCGAACTCGTCCGCCGCTTTGCCCGTACCCATGGACCATTCACCCTGCGCGAAGTTGTCACCCGCTTCGGCCTGGACTCGTCATCTGTGGAAAGCGCTTTGCAGGGATTGCTGCTCGATGGGCGCATCCTTGAAGGTGGGTTCCGCCCTGGGGGCGTTTACCGCGAGTGGTGTGATGCCGAAGTGCTGCGCCTGATCCGGCGCAAATCCCTGGCCCGCCTGCGACGCGAAGTCGAGCCCATTGAGCAGCAGACCCTGGCGCGTCTGGCCACCCATTGGCAAGGCGTGCTGCAACGCAGGCGTGGATTGGATGCCTTGCTCGACACCATTGAACACTTGCAGGGTGCTCCCCTCGCTGCCTCGCTGCTGGAAACTTCTATCCTGCCGGCGAGGCTGGCGAACTATGCTCCCGGTAGCCTGGACACGCTGATTGCGGCGGGAGAAGTGGTATGGTGCGGTTTCGACTCGCTGGGCGAACACGATGGACGGATTGGCCTGTTTCTCGCCGAAAAACTGCGGACGCTGCTGCCGCCGCCTCCCGATACGCCTTCGGAGTTGGATCCTCGTGAGCTTGCGCTGGTCGAACAGTTGGCTCGCAGCGGTGCGGCATTCTTCGCTCAATTGCATGAGGCGGTGGGTGGAGGCTATCCCGGAGAAACGCTCGACGCGCTTTGGAGTTTGGTGTGGCGCGGGCTGGTGACCAATGACACCTTCCACGCTTTGCGTGCTTACGTGGCACGGCCTGCGGCTTCGTCCCGTCAGCCCAAGCGGCAGCACAATCTGCCATCCTTCCGTTCCCGGCGCACCACGCCACCCAGTGCTCAGGGTCGCTGGAGCCTCGTTCCCGCGTCAGCATCGTCTCCGACTGAATGGAGCCACGCTGTCGCGCATCAGCTATTGAATCGCTACGGCGTGCTCACGCGGGAGTCAGCAGCCAATGAAAACCTGCCCGGAGGCTTCAGCGCCATCTACGACGTGCTGAAAGCGTTGGAGGAAAGCGGCCGCATCCGCCGTGGCTATTTTGTGGCGGGCCTGGGAGCCACCCAGTTTGCTCTTCCCGCCGCGGTCGATCTGCTCCGCGGGTTACGCACCGGACCGCCCATCGAGAAACCGGAAATGGTAATTCTGGCTGCTACAGACCCGGCTAATCTCTACGGCTCTGTGATTGGTTGGCCTGCGCAAGGAGAGGAGCCCCGCCAGCTCACCCGCAGCGCCGGAGCCAGTGTCATTATGCGTAACGGCGAGCTGGTTGCCTATCTGCGCCGAAGTCAGCCTGCTCTGCAGATTTTCCTGCCGGCTGAGGAGCCCGATCGCTCCAATACCGCGCGCGATCTCAGCTCGTTTCTCGCGTCCCTTGCCCAGCAGGAGATGGAGCGCCGCGAGGACCAGCGCGGAGGCATGTTGATCTCAACCATCAACGGCCAGCCGGCTGCGCAGCATTTTCTGGCGCAATTCCTACAGGACGCAGGTTTTCATCTCGCTCCCATGGGGCTCAACTATCGCCGCGTAATCCTGCCCAGCGTACATGCCTGAAGGCGACACCATCTTTCGATCCGCGCGTGCCCTGCAGCAGGGCTTTGCCGGTCATTCGGTCACGCTTTTTGAGACTGCCTATGCTCCGCTCGCCAGTGTGCACGATCAGAGTTCCGTCACCGGCCGCATCATCGAGCGGGTGGAGTCGCGCGGCAAGTGGCTGCTTATCCATTTCTCCGGCGACCTGATCCTCGCCACACATATGTTGATGAGTGGCAGTTGGCACATCTATCGGGTCGGGGAGCGGTGGAGGCGCAGTCGCAGTCACATGCGCGTCGTTCTGGGTACTTCCGATTTGGTGGCGGTTGCCTTCAACGTCCCGGTGGCCCGCTTCTATACGGCGCGCACGCTGGAGCGCTTTGCCGGAGTCGCAGGTCTCGGGCCGGACGTCCTCGGCGCTTCCTTTGCAACCGATGAAGCCCAGGCCCGCTTGCTCGAGCACGGCGGCGAAGAGGTAGGCAACGTGTTGCTCAACCAGCGGGTGATGGCCGGCATTGGAAACGTCTTCAAGTCAGAAATTTGTTTCGCCTGCGGAGTAAATCCATTCCGCAAGATTGCCAGCTTGCGTCCAGCGGAGATTGATTGTCTGCTGACGACCGCCCGCCGTTTCCTGGCAGCCAATGTTGCGGAAGGCGCAGGGGACAGCATCGTGACCTACACCGGAGGCCGGCGCACCACCGGTTCGAGCAATCCCGCCGCGCGTCTTTGGGTGTATCGCCGTTCGGGTTCCGAATGCCGCCGTTGCGGCACCACTATTCTCATGCGCAAGCAAGGCGTGGGTGCCCGCTCAACCTATTGGTGTCCCGACTGTCAAAAGTGAAGCCTTGGGCCCTTGCTGTTCTACCGCAAAAGCCAAGGCTGTTAATGAGGCTGCGATGGGTCTGGCTGCGGTTGTTGCTGCTTGTTGCTATCGCCCTTGCCGCCAAACAACCTGCTGAAAAACCCTTTCTTCTTTTTTTGCTGTTGATCCGGAGGAGGTTCGGCGCCCGGCTGCGTGGAAGCAGCTGCCGCTTGTGACCCGACCCCGTTGCCGGGCAATGCCGGCAATCCATTCACCACGGTGCCCGGAGCGACCGTCGTATCTTTCCCTAACCCGAACAGCTTTTGAAACACATTGCGCTGATCCCCAGCGAGCTGATCACACGTTTGCGTCGGTGCGGTTCCGTCGAGAAACACAGCGTCATAATCCGACGGGCAACTCGCGTCTGCGATCAGGTTCGTCACTTTATCCAGGCGAACCGTGGAAACGCCAGTGGGCGTAGGGAACTGGCGCACGTCGGAATATTGCGGCAACTGCACAGCGCGTTTCATGAATTCAGCCCACACGGGTACCGCCGCATGTGCGCCGTCCAGCTTCAGATCGGTATAGTCGTCATTGCCTATCCACACGACACACAAAAGATTGCTGGTAAAACCTGCGAACCAGGCGTCGTGCTCCGTACCGGTCTTTCCGGCTGCCGGCGCGGTAAAGCCAAGAGAGCGAACTTTCGCGCCGGTGCCCGCGTTGATGACGTCCTCCATCAGCGAGGTGGTCAGGAAAGCTACCCGCGGGTCCAGGATCGGTTTGGTGTTTGGCGGATAGTCGTTCAAAACGTCGCCGTTTGCGGAACGGATTGAAGCGAGCAGCCAGGGATCTATCTTCACGCCGCCATTGGCGAACACGGTATAGGCTCCCGCAAGTTCGAGCGGGGTGGCGCCATAGGCGCCAAGCGCCACGGCCGGCGTGCCGCGTGCGGACTTGATCCCGGCATCCCGCGCCAACGCGGCCACATTGTTGTAACCCACCATCTGGGCAAGCGATACAACCGCGTTATTTTGCGAAAACTGCAGCGCGGTGCGCGCCGTGATCATCCCGTTGTACTTGGTCTCATTGTGATAATTCTTCGGGGCGTACCCACCCTCGAAGGTGGTGAGATCGTTGTTAAGCATTGTGGCGGCAGTGAATACACCGCTCTGCCGGCCTGGGTCGGGAGGCGACGGGTCCGAGGAAACCAGTTCCTCGCCTGCCTGGGGTTGCGGAGGAGGTTGGGTCAGCACCGTGCCGGCCAAACTCGTGTTAAACGCCGCTGCGTACACAAAGGGCTTAAATGCGGAGCCGGTCGGTCGATTCTGCACCGCATGGTCGAATTGGCTGGCGCCGTAATTCCGGCCGCCTACCAAGGCAAGGACTTGTCCGGTGTGCGGGTTCAGGGCAATCAGGGCTACTTGCGGATACGTGATGGGTGCATTCTCCCCGGCCTTCACCCGGCGCGCATGCAGCTTCTCCACCTGCTCGTCAACCGTCTTCATCCCCTCGGTCACAGCTTCTGTGGCCACCTGCTGCAGATCTGGATCGAGCGAGGTGTAAATCCGCAGGCCAGAATGGTTGAAGTCGGTATCGCCCATCCGCCGCACCAGCCCTTCGCGCACCAGGTCGACGAAGTAGGGCGCCTCGCCCGCATCGATATTGATTGGGCTTAGTTGCAGCGGCTCTGCCTTGGCGGTCTCCGCCTGTTCCTTGGTGATCTTGCCGGTCTCCACCATCGCATCCAATACCAGGTTGCGGCGCAGGATCACACGATCCGGATGGCGGTACGGGTTGAGATAGCTCGGATGCTGGATCATGCCGGCGAGCATGGCGCATTGCGCCAGGTCCAATTGCCGTACGTCCTTTGCGAAGTACGTCTGAGCCGCCTGGCCGAATCCATTGATGGCGAAGCTGCCTTGCTGTCCCAACGGGATCTCATTGGCGTAAATCTGGAAGATCTGCTGTTTCTTGAAGCGGTTTTCGAGCTGGAACGTGATGGCGATCTCGATGATCTTGCGCTTCAGTTTCTTCTCCGGTGTCAGGAAGAAGCCACGTGCCAACTGCATGGTGAGAGTGGATCCACCCTCACGCCGGCGGCCGGATCGCAGATCGTCGCGCAGCGCACCCAGCAACCGCCAATAGTCAACGCCCCCGTGCTCAAAAAAACGGCGGTCTTCGATCGACGTGACCGCATTCACCAGGTTGGGCGGCAGCTCGTTGAAGTTCACCAGCCGGCGCTTGGTGCGGTTTTCTCCAGAAAGACCGGTAATCAGCTGCGGTTCCAGTTCGTAGGCTTCCAGATCCTGCCCGCCATCGCCCGTGATCTTGCTGACCAGGCCGCGCGCAAACGAAACCGTGGCGCCCTGTTCGGAATGGTAGGACTGTGGACCCGGCCGGATGGTGATGCTGGCCTCGTTGGTCGCGTACGTCCCCAGGCGCGACTTGTCCCGGTCGTCGTCTCCGCTGTAGCCCGCGTTGCGTAATTCCTGGGCAATGACATGCGGATTCATCTTCTGTCCGATACGTACTTCTTTCGGCGCCGCGTAGATCTTGGCCGTTTGCTCGAAAAGAGGCTTCTGCAGCCGCTCATCCACGATGTGGCGGTACTGCACGTAGTAGTAGCCGAAGATCGATTCGCAAACGATCAGGGTGAGCAGCAACATGCCGCCCAGCCCGATCAGGATCGCGTTGCGCACCGGGTGCTTGAGCAAGCTTGCCCGTACCACTTTGATGGTGACTGCCAATGGAAACTCCTGTGCCGTTAAACGGCGGCTGCCACTTCCTTAACCCGCTGCACGACCTCCGCGATGCTGATGTCCTGGCTGCTAGCCGTGGAGCGGGTGACTAACTCAAGCCGGCCTTCGGCCGTTTTCTTACCTATATTGATGCGATACGGAATACCGACAAGGTCCGCGTCTTTGAATTTGACGCCGGCTCGTTCGTCGCGGTCATCAAGTAAAACATCGAAGCCCGCTTGCTCGAGCTCCGTGGCCACTTTTTCCGCGGTGGCCGCCAGCAGGGCATCGCCCATATTGGTGACGGTCACCACAACATCGAAGGGAGCGATTGTGCGCGAGAGCCAAAATCCATTGGCATCATGATTCTGCTCAATGGCGGCGGTCAAGATACGCTCGATCCCGATACCGTAACAGCCCATGGTTGGCGTAACTTCCTTGCCGTTGGGATCCAGCACCCGAACGCCCATGCCGTCGGAATACCGGCGGCCCAGCTTGAATATGTGCCCCACCTCGATGGCCTTCGCCACCTTTAACGGACTTCCTGGCATGGCGGGACATTGGGGGCAACTTTCCCCTTCCAGCACGTTGCGTACATCGACCGTCATCGTGGGCGTGAAATCCCGTCCACGGGTCACATTGCGTAGATGATATTCCTCCCGGTTAGCACCGGCGATCAAGTTACTTCGCCCTTCCAGGGCCATATCCAGGATTACGGTGACCGTGTCCGCAAGACCAATCGGGCCCAGGTAACCAGCCGGAGAATGAAATACCTCAACGATTTCTTCAGCGGTCATCGGCCGCACTTCCCTGGCGGCCGGGAAGAGCGCTGCGAGTTTCGCCAAGTTCAGCGTGTGGTCGCCGCGCAGCAGCACCACGACTGGATTGGCAGCCTCCGCCGCACCCACCTTCGCGGCCGGGACCAGGGCCATGTAGGCCATAGTCTTGATCTGGTGAGCCACATCGGCCTTGAGGAAAGCGCCGACGGCTTCGATCGTGCGCATGCCCGGCGTGTGCACCAACTCTGGTAAGCCGTCTCCGGAGGGCGGCAGATCTTCGACCGGCGGCAGTTGCGATGTGGCCTTTTCCAGGTTGGCCGCGTAGTTGCACTTGGGGCAGCTGACGATCAGGTCTTCGCCGGCCTCGGCGTACACCATGAACTCCTGCGACTGCGAGCCACCCATGGCGCCGGAATCCGCCTGCACGGCAACAAAGTTGAGCCCGCTGCGGCCAAAGATCGCGCGATAGGCCGCGTCATGCTGGTGGTAGCTGGTGTCGAGTCCGGCGTCGTCGATGTCGAAAGAGTAACTATCCTTCATCAGAAACTGCCGCACCCGTAGCAGGCCCGCCTTGGGCCGGGGCTCATCCCGGAACTTGCTCTGGATCTGGTACCAGCTCTGCGGCAGTTGCTTGTAGCTGCGCAACTCCTTGCGGGCAATGTCGGTCATGACTTCTTCATGGGTCATGCCCAGGGCCAGCCACGCGCCCTTGCGGTCCTGTAGTTTGAAGAGGTTCTGGCCCATACCTGTCCAGCGACCACTCTCTTCCCACAACTCCCGGGGATGCAACGCCGGCAGGTAAAACTCCTGCGCGATGCGGTCCATCTCCTGGCGGACGATGCCCTGGATCTTATTGATCGAGCGCTGACCAAGAAAGAGGTAGGAATAGATGCCGGCGCCTACTTGACGAATGTATCCGGCGCGCAATAAAAACTTATGACTAGCTACCTCGGCATCAGCCGGGGCTTCGCGTAATGTAGGGATAAACAGCTTGGACCAGCGATGCATGAGGGATTGCTTTCTCGGTAAACTCTGTCAATTCTAAATGGTCTGGTTAATGCGTTGGTATTCACCAGACGTTCATCAAGTCACGCAACTCGCTTTCTACAATCACGGATGCTATGTATAACGAACCCTTGACCTTTGAAGTAGTTCCGGGCGCCTCGGCGGATACGCGCATCTTTAACCTGCACGGTCCGATCACACTGGCCAACTTGTTCGATTTTCAGAAGGCGCTCATGGGCGGGACGGAAAAACTTACCATCCTCGACTTCACAGAGTCGGAATATATCGATTCGGCCGGTCTTGGGGCGATCCTGAATTTCTACGTAGCGGGCAAACGTCATGGCAAGACCATTCGCCTGGTGGCGGTGAACTACCGGGTAGCGGAATTGCTCAAGCTGACCAGCGCCAACACCCTGATCAAGTCCTACGCCAGCGTAGAGGCGGCGGAAGCAGCGACGGCCTGACTCGCTAAATCAACTCAAGTCCCCAAAGGTCATGGAGATGCAGAACGCCCACCAGGGACGTTTGCGGGCCAATGACGACCAGGGACGTGATCTTTTTCTCCTCCATGATGTTCAGGGCGCGGGCGGCGAATTCGTCCGGCGTAATCGTCCGCGGAGATGGGTTCATAGCGTCCCCTGCGGTCATCGCCAAGGCGCCTGGTCCCCTTATCTCCAGCAACCGGCGCACGTCGCCATCGCTCATGATTCCGATCAGCCTTTCTCCGTCGGTCACTGTGGTCATGCCTAAACCCTTGCGGCTCATCTCGTAGATGACTGCCGGCATCGGGGTCGTCGCGACCACGCTGGGGATCGCCTCGCCCGAGCGCATCAATTCGCGGACCCGCGTCAGCTTCTTGCCCAGTTTGCCGCCGGGGTGGAGATCGGCGAAGTCTTCCGCTCGGAAGCCTTTGAGCGTCGAAACGGCGATCGCCAGCGCGTCGCCGAGTCCCAACATCACCGTCGTGGAAGCGGTCGGCGCCAGGCCCATGCTGCAGGCTTCCTGTTCCACGCTGACATCCAGCACCACATCGCTCGCCACCGCCAGGGTTGAAGTCATCGCGCAGCAGAAGCTAATCAGGGCGTCGCCCATTCTCTTCAAGGGTGGTAACAGCCGCAGGACTTCTTCCGTCTCCCCGCTTGAGGAGAGCGCTATGACCACGTCCCCTTTAGCCAGCATCCCCAGGTCGCCGTGCATTGCTTCTGCCGGATGCAGAAATAGGGCGGGTGTCCCTGTCGAATTGAAGGTGGCCACCAGCTTCTGGGCAATGATGCCGCTCTTGCCGATACCGGTGACCACGACCCGGCCGCGACGGACTCCGCATGCCACAACCAGTTCCACGGCGCGGGCGAAGGGTGCGGCCATGCCGTCCTCGAGGCGGCCCGCAAGTCGAAGCAACGCTTCGGCTTCGATGCGTATCAACTGGGCTGGAGTCATATCCATTAGAATAGGGTAAGAAGGTCACTCGATTTGAAGCGTAATCAATGGGTTATCGTACTGGTTTTGGCGGCGTTCGCGCTCATGGTGTGGTCGGGTTACTCCAATTACAAGCGCCGTAAGCAATACGCAAGTCTCCAGGCATCGCAAGGCAAGCTTGTTCCGGAGAATGCCAACAATCAGTCAGTGCAGCAGGATGTGGCCGCCGATGAGGGGCTCCCTGACCTGCGCGGTAAGCGGGCTCCGGAATTCAGCCTCCGCACAGTGGAGGGCAAGAAGCTTTCCCTTTCCGACTACAAGGGAAAGGCTGTACTGATCAACTTCTGGGCGACCTGGTGTGCTCCCTGCAAGATTGAAATGCCCTGGCTGGTAGCGTTGCGTACGCAATACGCACCCCAGGGATTTGAGATTCTTGGCGTCTCTGAGGATGATGCCGACACACCCAAATCCAAGCTGGCTAAGTTTGGGCAGGAGCAGGGGCTGAACTACCCGCTGTTGGTGGGCGATGATGCGGTGTCGCGCAAGTATGGCGGGGTCGAGTTTCTGCCTACGTCTTATTTCGTTGGCCGGGACGGCAAGATCGTGGCGGAAACGGCTGGTCTGGTTTCCAAGGATGAAGTCGAAGCCAGCATCAAGAAGGCGTTGGCGGCCGGAGGCAAGTAGATGCCGCGCTGGATTTTTCTGCTGGTGTGTTTCGCTGCTTCCGGGCAGGTGTTGAAGGATCGCCCTCTGCCTATACCTGGCGGCCGGGTAGATCCGGCGGATGCGGTGCAATTCCTCTATCCCGATAAGGTGACGGTGCCGGCCCATCGCGCCGCGCAGGTCGACCTGCATTTTCGCGTGGCCGATGGGCTGCACATTAACTCCCATGCTCCCCTGGACAAGTTTCTGATCCCCGCCCGTCTCGCAGTCGTCGAAGCCCAGGGTCTTGCCGTCAGCGCCGTCGACTTTCCGCCGGGTGCTGACTATGCCCTGCAACGGGAGAAGCTTAGCGTCTACACCGGGGAATTTGTTCTGCATGCGCATCTGACGGCGCAACCGGGAGAACATCAACTCCAGGGAGCCCTGCGCTACCAGGCTTGCGACAACAACACCTGCATGCCCCCGCACAGCATCCCGGTCTCCGTGACCGTCGTCGCGCAATAAGCGAACCGCGGTTTGCTTTAGGCCGTAACAGTCGCCTGGGCGACTGCCTTCAGCCTCTTTACTACCCGATCCTTGCCTAAGACCGCCATCACCGCGAACAGGCTCGGAGCCACGCCCTGGCCGGTCAGAGCCACCCGCGAACCGTTGATCAACGCGCCTGCCTTCACGCCCTTCTCCTCGGCAAACGCCCGCAGCAACTGTTCCGTGGTCGCCTCAGTAAACTCGTCCAACGCGGTGTAGCGCTCGCCCAGTTCCACCAGCAGCCCCCGGCTACCAGCGTCACTGAGAAATTTCGCCACCGCCGTGGGATCATATTCATACGCATCACTGAAATAACCACGAAACGCCCCAGCAAAATCCTTCAAGCTGCGAGCCCTCGGTTGCAAGAGCGCAGTCGTCTCCAGTACCTCCTCCCGCGGCCGGTCAGAAGCAAACCCATTTTTCGCCCACTCCGCCTCGATCAGCGGCAACAACTGCTCCGGTGAGTACCGCCGAATCCACTCCGTGTTGAACCACGCCAGTTTGTCATTGTCGAAAACCGCATTCGATTTAGAAATCCCATCCAGCGAGAACAGCTCGATCAATTCCTCAGAAGAAAAAATCTCCCGGTCCTTCTGGCCCGATGTCCAGCCCAACAGGGCAAGGAAATTCCGGAACGCTTCGGGCACGATTCCCATGTCCTGGTACGCGAGAACGCTCGTAGCCCCGTGACGCTTGGAGAGCCGGCTCTTATCCGGTCCGAGGATCAGCGGCAGATGGGCAAAGATCGGCAGCGGCTTTCCCAGCGCCTGATATTGCAAGACCTGCTTGGGAGTATTGGAGATGTGGTCGGCCCCACGAATGATATGGGTCAACCGCATGTCCAAATCATCGGCCACGACGCTTAGGTGATAGGTCGGCACGGCGTCCGAACGCAGCAGAACAAAGTCTTCCAGCTCAGCATTGGCGAATTCCACGCGGCCGAAAACAGCATCGTCGAAAGCAGTCACACCACCATCCGGCACTGCGAACCGAAGCGCGCCCGGTTCCCCCGCCTGGAATCGCGTATAAGCAACGGCCGGATCAATCGCACGGCATCGCCGGTCATACATGGGAGGCCGGCTTGCAGCGACTGCCTGGGTCCGTCTCTGCTCCAACTCCTCTTTGGTGCAGAAGCAGTAATACGCGTGGCCGCTCTTACGTAGCTGTTCCGCGATGGATTGATAAAGTGGCAAGCGGCGCGATTGATAGAACGGGCCTTCATCCCACTCCATGCCCAGCCATCGCATGCCGTCGAGGATGCCCTGCACCATATCCTCTGAGGAACGCTCGAAGTCCGTGTCTTCGATACGCAGGATCAGGGTGCCGCCGGTATGCCGGGCGAAGAGCCAATTGAAGAGGGCGGTACGCGCTCCCCCTACGTGCAGATAGCCGGTAGGGGAGGGCGCAAAACGAACACGAGGTGCCGGAGAAATGTCTTGCATCTACCTACGATGCTAGTTCATTTCACACCTGGGTGGCGATGGCCGACACCGTCCGTTCCTTCCAGTGGCCGCGAGTAAAATCGGGGAACTTGACCGGTGCACTGCCGTGCTGCAGTGACATGGTGCTCAGCGGACCCGGCGCTGACCACGCCGCCGCGTCGTAGACATCCATATCGGGCGGCAGCCCTTCTTTCATGCATTGCAGCAACCGGTAAAGCATGATGAAGTCCATGCCGCCGTGGCCGCCGATCTTCTTAGCAATTTCGCCTTCCTGTTTCCAAAGAGGATGCTGGTAGCGGCTCCAGGCATCTATCGAGCCCCAGTCTTCCTTCCCCTCACCGTCGAAGTAAATGCGCGGTGGATAATCGGAAAAGATCCCTTTCGTGCCCGCGATGGTGTTAATCCGGCTATACGGTTGAGGATTGGAAACATCATGCTTGAGGGTGAGCGTGAGACCATTCGCCGTCTTGATCAGAGAAGTGTTCAGGTCACCGGTGATGTAATGGTCCTTCCAGTGCGGGTTCGATGGGTCGATGTGCTGTTTGCGATACAGCTCCAGCCCCCGCTGCGGAGAGCTCATCGAGACCATGTAGTCGAACCGGTCGCCACGCTGGATGCCCATGTAGTTCGCCACCGGGCCTAGCCCGTGCGTGGGATACAGATTGCCATCGCGTTGCGTGTGGTAGTCGAGCCGCCACAGTCCCTCGCCTTTGCCGGAGAACATCTCGGAGCGCAAGTCGTGCAGATAGGCGCCCTCACCGTACAGCAGATCGCCAAAGAGCCCGTCGTGGGTCATCCGTAGGATGAGGGTTTCGTTGTACCCATAGCAGCAGTTCTCAAGCATGGTGCAATGGCGGCGTGTCTTTTCCGAGGCAGAGACCAGCTTCCAGCAGTCTTCGAGAGTGGTGGCAGCCGGCACCTCGGTGGCCACATGCTTGCCGTGGGTCATGCCCGCAACCGCCATTTCCACGTGCCAATTCCACGGGGTGGCGATGATCACCAGGTCGAGGTCGTCGCGCGCTACCAGCTTTTCGAAAGCATGGTCGCCGTCGGTATAGACCTCGGGCGCCTCCTGTCCTGATTTCTCCACCAGGCCCTGGGCATGGCTGGCCTTCTCGGCTACGACGTCGCAGATCGCCAGCACGCGCGCATTGGCGCCGAGCAGATTCTGCAGCAGGTTTGTTCCTCGTCCCCCCACCCCGATCATGCCGATGCGCGGGCCGTCGGGCACTGCGGTGTAGGGCACGTTGATCATGCAGGCGGTCCCCGCCGGCTCTGCCGCTTCCGCAGGAACACCCACCGCGCCGGCAAGGGCCCCGAGGGCTCCCAGCCGCAAAAGATCTCGCCGGGAAACTCCCCGTCCATCGTCAAATATGTCGGTCATTTTTCTCCCCTGGTAGCCTGGGCGACGAGCCAGGCACGGTGCTGTTACTTCCCATTCTGCGATCTGGGAGCGTCACTTTGAAAGTTGGTAAGAGAGAAGGGTGAGAGAACAACGTGGAAATATGCGGAGCATAAAGATTTCCTTTTACGTTGAATTGGGCCCGCTTCTATTTCTTATTGTTTTGAATTGTTTCGCCTGCGTCCCGAGTCTATTTTTAGTCTTTTCGGGTGTCAACAACATCTTTGCTCGAGCTGCCAGCTTGTAGCGGCGCTCAGTCGTGCTAATATCCCCTGCAAAGAGAAGCATTCCGTAAGTAAGCGTAAGCTGCAGCATTTGAGGTAGCGCATGAACCCAACTCTGCTTGAGCCGGCGGTTTCCCGCACATCAACCGCGCCTCCTGACGCCGGTGTGGTGGCGGTGAAGCCCGTGCAACGAAACATCGCGGTAGATGCCTACCGTGGCCTGGTAATGCTACTCATGATGGGCGAAGTGATGAACTTTGCCGCCGTGCACCGCGCGTATATGGGCAGCCTGTTCTGGCGCGTGCTGGCTTATAACCAGACGCACGTAGAGTGGGCTGGCATGGGTCTGCACGACATGATCCAGCCGTCATTTACATTTCTTGTGGGTGTGGCGCTACCTTATTCCATCGCCAGCCGGATGCAGAAGGGGCAAAGCTTCGGGCTCCTCCTGGCGCACACCATATGGAGATCGTTTCTGCTGGTGGCGCTGGGCATCTTTCTCCGTTCAATCGATAGCCCGATCACCTACTTTACCTTCGAAGACACGCTCACCCAGATCGGGTTGGGTTACACCTTCGCGTTTCTTCTCGCCTTCTGCCGCCCGCGCTGGCAATGGATCGCTTTCGCCGCCATCCTGTTTGGATATTGGCTGGCCTGGGCGCTCTACCCCGCTCCCGGACCAGGCTTCAACTACGCCGCTGTGGGCGTTCCGGCCGACTGGCACTATAACTTCACCGGTTTCGCGTCTCATTGGAATAAGAACAGCAATCTCGGACAGGCCGTCGATGTCTGGTTCCTCAACCTCTTTCCCCGCGAATCTCCTTTTGCCTACAATGGGGGCGGGTATCTGACCTTAAGCTTTATCCCAACACTTGGCACCATGTTGCTGGGCCTTTTCGCCGGCCGCTGGTTCCGCGCCGAACAGCCAAAGATCCCGATTCGTAAGTTTTTGATCGCGGGTGTTCTGCTGGCGGTTGCTGCCCTGCTGCTGCACTTTACCGGCATCTGCCCCATCGTCAAGCGAATCTGGACGCCGGCCTGGACCCTATGGAGCGGTGGTATGTGCTTCTTCTTTCTGGCGGCTTTTTCCTGGGTGATCGACGTGAAAGGATATCGGCGCTGGGCCTTCCCGTTGGTGGTCGTGGGCGTGAACTCCATCGCCGCTTACCTGATGGCACACTTATGGGAGCGTTTCATCATCAGCAGCCTGCACATCCACCTGCGCGATCAGATCTTCCTGATTCTCGGGCCGGGCCTGCAGCCGCTCCTGCTGGGGATCGCAGTGATGTTGACCTACTGGCTGCTCCTCTACTGGATGTACCGGAGAAAGCTCTTCCTCCGCATTTGAAACTGCAGTTGCGTCGTTACACGGTATGACCTTTGCATCGGGGCACGACCTTAAGCGGGCCCTGATACAAAATCTCGCTTACACCAGAATCAGTTCGATCCCAGCGTTCCGCAACGTTTCCTCATCGTCTTTGGGAAGCATGGTATCCGTGATGACCGTGTGGACCGCGGCCGGAGGGGCGATGATCGCCAGACTCCGCCGCGTGAACTTGGTCGAATCACAAACCGCCACTACGCGTCTCGCCGCCTTAATCATGGCCCGATTTACCCGTGACTCAAGAAAATTTGGGGTGGTTAGGCCGATCTTCGCGTCGAACCCATCCACTCCAAGAAACAGGATGTCGGCATGAATCTCCTTCAGCACATCCTCCGCGAGCGGTCCAACGAGGGAAAATGAATTCCTCCGCAGCGTCCCGCCGGTGAGGATTACCTCAAAGTCGGTGTCCGCCAGTTCGCCCGCGATATTCACTGCGTTGGTTACGATGGTGAGCCGGGAGAACGCGCGCAGCGCGCGTGCCACCGCCGTAGTGGTGGATCCGGAGTCAAGCAACACACACTGCTCTTCTTTCACCAGCGTAATGGCCGCTTCCGCGATCCGGCGCTTCTCCTTGAACTGCTGATGCTGCTTCTCCTCCAGCGACGGATCAAGCAGCGCTCCCTTCTGCGGCGCCAGCGCACCGCCATGCGTGCGCTGCACCAGTCCTTTGCTTTCCAGCTCGTCCAGGTCTTTGCGGATGGTGATGCGGGAGATGTCAAGCGCGTCCGAGACCTCGGAAACCAGCACCCGGCCTTCCTGGCGAATGATCGCGAGGATGTGCTGCCGCCGTTCCTCAAGCAACATGGGATTGACGGGAGTTCTTACTTTTTTCTTCATCGTTCCCACCCAAAAACTCTCTCCGCATTCGTACGATAGATCTGCACCAGCACATCCTTGGGTAAGCCAATTCCGTAGATCTGCCACCGTCCCTGGCGCGATGCATGCGAAGGATAGTCAAAGTACTCATCGAACGTCTCGAAAAAACGATAGTGCAGGCGGTACATCGCATCGCTGGGCAACAAATCGGCCCCGAACAGGATCCGGCTGGAGTAGCGCAGGAAAAACTCACGCGAGCGGTAGGGTTGCCGCCCGAGCTCGGCGACCCGGGCGCTCATGTCTACGCAAACATTGGGGTGTTCTTCGAGCATCTGGCTTACCCGCGCCAGGTTCTCTCCACTTTCTCCCAGGTGAGCGCCAATGAAACTGGTCCGCGGGTGGCGCGCAAAGACGCGATCGCGTTGGGCCAGCAACTCCGGCTTTGCTATCTCCGCCTGATCGAAGGCCCAATCCGGGTGGGCCGCGAGTTCCTCATAGCGTTCGTTGAAGCGATTGATCGGCTGGAAGAAAGCATCGGGGTCAGCAGTATGGAACATCACAGGGACATTCAGCTCCGCGGCCTTCTCAAACAATGGCGCCAGCCGTTCATCGTCAATGCGCAGCAGTTTGCCGTCCGCGGTGCGCACACTCAACCCCAGATCCTTCCAAAGCTTCAACCCACAGGCGCCGTGTTCCACCATCCGCTCGAATTGGTCGGTGAGATGGTCCCAGAATCCACTGTTCTCGACTCCCGACCAGTCCATCCAGGCGATGGTCGCGAACCGGTCCGGCGCCGCCGCATGAAAGCGCTGCAGGCTTTCGAGGCCGCCCTCGCCGGTCTTCATGGTGATGTTGATGACGCGCTCGATGCCGCACCGGTCCATGATCGAAAGCACTTCTTTGGGCGACATGGAATCGAGGTGGTTGTGGGCATCGATGGCGTCGACGATCGGCCGCGTGAGGTCATGGACCGGGGTCACGAGCATGGGTCGCGGCGTGAAATCGCTCAGCCGCAGGTCTACGTCAGCGGTCGCGGATACCATGCTGACGAACTTGTCTTGCTCAGGGTTTGACATGGCTACTTTTGTTTAACATTTCGGATCGTTACCTTTACTTTCTTTTTTTGGTAGGGTATCAAGGAGTGACTTCGTTCGATATTGGCCTCGTGAGGTAAGTCCGCGTGAATGCGTTGCATGAACTGGTAAGCCTATCCGATCAGGAAAAAGAGAAGAAGGGAATCGTTGCTACCCCGGGAGAGATAGCCCAGCAGCCGGAGACATGGAAGCGGACGCGGCGCATTTTTGAACAGCACAGCAAGGCCTTGCAGTCGTTTCTTGAAGCGGCCGGCGTGACCGGACCATTGGAACAAAGGCCCACCGTGGTGATGATCGGCGCCGGCACCTCCGACTATATCGGACAAGTCCTGCAGCTGCTCTTGCGCACCGAATGGGGTTGCGAGACGCTGGTGGTCGCCAGCACCGACCTGCTCGCGAACATGACGGACTACCTCGTGCCTGGCCGGCGCTACCTATGGATTTCGTTTTCCCGATCGGGTGATTCGCCCGAGGGGGTGGCGGTGCTTCGCCAGGCCCTGCAGAGATTTCCCGAGATCGTGCACGTCGTGGTTACCTGCAATGCCCAGGGCCGGATGGCCAGTCTGTGCAAGAGCCATGAGCAGGCCTACGTGGTGGTGCTGGATGATGCCGTCAACGACCGTGGTCTGGCGATGACCAGCTCGTTTTCCAACATGGTAGTTTTGGGCCAATGCCTGGCGCACGCCTGGTCGGACGAGGCGTATCTGCCAGTCTTTACCGATATTGTGGCTGCCGGTAAATGGTTCCTGCCGGTTGCGGCGCAGTGTGCTGAGCAACTGGCGCCCGCGATGTACAAGACGGTGTGTGTCCTCGGCTCGGGTTCGCTGACCGGCGTAGCCAGGGAGTCGGCGTTGAAAGTATCGGAGCTGACTGCCGGCCGGGTCAGGACCATGACTGAGTCCGTCTTGGGGCTTCGCCATGGGCCCATGGCTGCTCTCAATCCAGAGACCTTGCTGATCTGCTTTGTCTCCAGCGACCAGCGTTTGCAACGCTATGAGGCGGATCTGCTGCGGGAGATAGGCCGCAAGGGAATCGTCGCCAAGCGTGTGGTGGTGGGGCCAGCCGATGCCCCGATCTTTGCCGACTGCAGCGACCGCTACCTGGGGATTCCGGGCAATATTCCCGATCTCTACCGTCCGCCGGTGGACGTATTGCTAGGGCAGCTGCTGGGACTCTACTTCTCGCTGGCGCACAATCTGAAGCCCGACGCACCTAGCCCCCACGGCGTCATCAGCCGCGTCGTCGGCGACTTCAACATTTACGAATAGGTTTAGGTGATGTCTTCCGTGTCGAAGACGGGGATGGGCACCGTCCGCCGGCTTTTGCCCCCGAGTCCCTGGCTGGTTCCTATGTTCGTCAGGATGTCGTCCAGCGTTTCTTCATCGTCAATCTGCGCTTCCATCAGGCTAAGGCCGGTCGTCTCCTCCGCTTTCTCCAGCAGCACCACCGCGTGAGCCTGGGCCACATGATCCATGTTGAGACCTTCCGGAGTCTTCGCCTTGATCCCGACGGCGTTGGGCTGGATATGCAACAGTTCTGCGACCCGCTGCCGCATATCCCCCGAAATCGGTCCGATTTTGGGCGCCGCCAGCACCAGTGTCGTGTCCACGTTCACGATGTGATAGCCGGCAGTCGTCACTTCCTCAAGCGCCAGGTTGAGGAAAATCGCGGAATCCGCGTCCTTCCAGCGAGCATCGCCCGGGGGAAAAAAGCTGCCGATATCGCCCACCGCGAGAGCGCCCAATAGGGCATCGGTGATGGCATGCAACAGCACGTCGCCATCAGAGTGTCCGGCCAGGCCTTCCGGATGGTCGATCGCGATTCCACCTATTTTCAAAGCAACGCCGGCCTGGAATGCGTGCGAATCCCAGCCATAGCCTATTCTCATGCTCATCGTTATCTCGTCAGAGCTCTCGTTTTACGACCGGTGTTGCAAGTAAAACTCCGCCAGTTGTAAGTCACCGGGGTGGGTGATTTTCAGGTTTGCCGGAGATCCCAGGACCACCGCCACCTGGGTTCCGGACCGCTCCACGACGCTGGCTTCATCCGTACCGACGAATCCATCCGCCTCGGCGTCGGCATACGCCCGGCGCAGAATGTTCCAGCGAAAACCCTGCGGGGTCTGAGCCTGCACGATGTATTCCCGGGGAATGGTGGCAGTCACGATAGCCCCGCGGGCAGTGCGCTCCACTTGCTTAATAGTATCCACCGCCGGCAGCCCCACGATGGCGGCGCCGTAAATTTCCACTGCTTCAATGGTGCGTTCAATGGTTGCGGGGTCAATGAGCGGACGCACCGCATCGTGGACCAGGATAATATCGTCGTCCGCGGCTGAGAGATGCTTGAGCGCCTGGCTCACGGAGTCCTGGCGCGTATCTCCACCTTCCACGACCCGAACCCGCGCCGTCAGCGAGTGTTCTGCAATCAGCGCCTCCATGCGGCTGATCTCGGGTTTGCGCACAGCAACGTAGATGCAGGTGACTCTCGGTACCGCAGTAAAAGCGCGCAGGCTGTGGATCAAAATCGGTAGCCCTTGCAGGGCGAGAAACTGCTTAGGAGCATTCGGCGTGGCATGGCCCGGCGCCATACGTGTACCCAGGCCGGCTGCCGGTAAAATCACAAAGACCCGCATAAACCTCGGAGTATAGCAGGGCTCAGCCGCCCACTCACCCTTCGACCGGCTCCACGTAGAACATCTCGTTCGTGCGGCGGAAGCCATTGCTCTCGTACAGCGGCCTTCCCTCATCGGTCGAGTGCAGCGCGACCACGCGAATCTTCTGTTTGCGCGCTTCCGCCAGCGCCTGGTCGATCAGATGGCTCGCCAGCTTCTTACGGCGATGCTCGGGCTCGACATAGACGTTTAGCAGGTAGCCACGCTTACTCTGGCGAGGATCCAAGGGATGCGGCGGCCAATCGAGCACGATCAAACCGGCGCCCGCGACCACTTTTCCATTTTCCGTGGTCAACCAGCCAAGGTATCGTCCGTCCCCTAGCCGCGTTTCCACCCAGGGATGAAAATGTTCCGCCATCACATCGAGAATGCGATTGTCCTGCCGGCCGGCATCGACGAACATGCGGCGGCGGTGATGGGTAATGACGGCCGCATCTGCGGGCGTGGCTGGTCGTATCTGATACATGCCCGCAGTATAGAGGCTTTTCTAAGAACGGATTGATCCAGCGAATCCGAATCTGTGCGGTCTGCTCCGTGGCGCTACCATAAACGCTGCGATGCAGCCGCCCCAACTGCGCACCGATCTCTTTCGCCCCGGCCAGCGGGTCGCCGTCGCCGTCTCCGGAGGCGCCGACTCCGTAGCCCTTCTGCGCCGGCTGCTGGAAGGTCGCCATCAACTCGGCATAGTGTGCTCTATCACCCATGTTCACCATGGCATCCGCGGAGCGGAAGCCGATGCGGACGCCGCCTTCGTTGCCAGCCTCGCTTCCACCCACGACCTGGCCTTCCATCTTCATCAGGCCGACGCGCCGGCTGCGGCGGCCAGCCTCCACGAAACCCTCGAAGAAGCAGCCCGCAATCTGCGCTATGCCTGGTTCCGTCAACTGCTGGCAGCCGGTGAGGTGGACGCTGTGGCCACTGCCCACACCCTCGACGACCAGGCAGAAACAGTACTCCACAAGCTACTGCGGGGAGCCGGAACGGAGGGCCTGAGTGGCATTCACGTCGTGGTCGCCGCTCAGCCCGGCAACATCGTCCGTCCGTTCCTCGAAACCACTCGCGCCAGCATCGAGGCTTGGCTTCTCCACCTGGGACAGCCCTGGCGCGAAGACGCGACCAACCAGGACATGGCTCACACCCGCAATCGCATCCGGCGGCAGTTACTGCCAATACTCCGTACCTTCAATCCGCAGATTGCCACCCAACTCTCCCGTCTAGCAGCCATCTCCGGCGAGGAGGAAGCTTACTGGCAGGCCGAGTTGGAGCGCCTACTGCCTTCGCTGCTCCTGCCCGGACGGCCCACCCGTGGCGGCGGCCGCTCCTCCAGCACGCATCCCGAGGAAGAAACTGTAGCCATCGAACTTCAGCGACTGCGTTCGCTGCATCCAGCCGTGGGACGCAGGGTGGTGCGTGCCGCGGCCCGCCGTCTCGGCGTCCGGCTTAACTTCGACCAAACCGACCAGCTACTGGCTATGGCGGAAACCGGTCCGCGCAAGTTCGAGCTCCCCGGCGGTATCGTGGCCGAAAGAAGCCTGCGGGAAATTCGCCTGTCACGAACCGGCGGCGTACCGGACATCCCAGCCTTGACGTTCCCTGTACCGGGAGAGATCCAAGCATCTGCTTACGGAGTGCAGTTGCGGGCCGAGCACTTGGAGGCCGGACAAGTCGTTGTGCGCGCCTGGAAAGCCGGGGACCGGGTGACTTTGCGACACAGCCAAGGTCCAAGAAAGGTAGCCGAGGTCCTAGATCGCCTGCATGTATTGGGCGGCGACCGCAAGACGTGGCCGGTGGTGGAATGGCGAGGCAAAATCGTCTGGATGCGGGGCGTGGACGTCGACGCCCCGGAATTTGTCTTTACCGTAATCGGGTAATTGGGGGGAGTAACTCGGGGGCTAGTACCCTCGGCGGATAACTTAAGGACCGCTTTCCCACGCTTTGGGAACCGTTTCCCCTTAACGCGGAGTAGAATAATCTCGGCGCAGAGGGTAAAGGTGGCGCAGGCAGTTCTTTGCCGTCATCAATCCACCGGGCAAGTCTTTCAGAGTCGGCGGCAGATTACTGTCGTCTAATAGATGTAAAGCTGCAAAGAACGTTCCTGGTGTGGCTATTGGCTGCTCCCTGAATGGTGCCTTCTCTTTATCAAGGCGCAGTAGAAAGAGGGTTTTTTCGTGAATTCGACGGTCAAAACAATTATCTTCTGGGTCTTCATTCTTGCTTGTCTGGTTCTGCTTTGGCAGATTGTCCAGAAGAGCACCGGAATGAGCCATGACCGGGAGATTTCCTTCTCGCAATTCATGCAGGACGGCCAGCAGGGCAAGATCAGCGACGTCACCGTGATCAACAGCGAAGTCCATGGCCACTATGCGAACGACCGCGAAGCGTTCCACACCACCGTGCCGGCCAACTACCCCGACATGTTCAAGATCCTTCAAGACAACCATGTCAGCATCACGGTCAAGGACACGCAGGGCAACTCATGGCTCCCGATTCTGCTGAACTTCGCGCCCATCATCGTAATCGCGGCGCTCTGGTTCTTCATGCTGCGGCAGATGCAGAGCGGTGGTAACAAGGCGCTTTCCTTTGGCAAGAGCCGGGCGCGCCTGCTCTCGATGCAGCAGAAGAAGATCACCTTCAAAGATGTGGCCGGCGTCGATGAGGCCAAGGAAGAGCTGAAGGAGATCATCGAGTTCCTGCGGGAAGCACAGAAGTTCCAGAAGCTGGGCGGACGCATACCCAAGGGAGTGTTGCTCGTCGGACCTCCAGGCACCGGCAAGACCTTGCTGGCGCGCGCGGTAGCGGGCGAAGCCAACGTGCCGTTCTTCTCTATCTCAGGTTCTGACTTCGTTGAGATGTTTGTCGGCGTCGGCGCCAGCCGTGTTCGCGACCTTTTCGAACAGGGTAAGAAGAACGCCCCCTGCATTATCTTCATCGACGAAATCGATGCTGTCGGACGTCACCGCGGAGCTGGTCTCGGCGGCGGCCACGATGAGCGCGAGCAGACCCTCAACCAGTTGCTGGTCGAGATGGATGGCTTCGAATCCAACGACGGTGTCATTCTGATCGCCGCCACCAATCGGCCCGATGTGCTCGATCCCGCCCTGCTGCGTCCCGGCCGTTTCGATCGCCGCGTGGTCGTGGGCCGGCCTGATGTTCGCGGCCGCGAGGAAGTGCTTCGCGTCCACGCCAAGAAGGTTCCTCTGGCCGAAGATGTCGATCTGCGCATCCTGGCTCGCGGTACCCCGGGCTTCTCCGGAGCTGATCTGGCCAACATGGTGAACGAGGCTGCGTTGAATGCGGCACGCGCCAACCGCAAGGCCGTCCACCAGTTCGACTTTGAACTGGCCAAGGACAAGGTCATGATGGGCGCAGAGCGCAAGTCGATGCTGCTATCTGAGGACGACAAGCGCGACACCGCCTATCACGAAGCCGGCCATGTGCTCGTGGCTGCTATGCGTGATCATGCTGACCCGCTGCATAAGGTCACCATTATCCCGCGCGGCATGGCTTTGGGCGTGACCATGCAATTGCCGGAAGAGGACAAGCACACCGTCACCAAGGACTACCTCGAAACCCAGCTAGCCATCCTCATGGGTGGACGCTGCGCCGAGGAAATCTTCATGAACCGCAAGACCACCGGTGCCGGCAACGACATCGAGCGGGCAACCGATTTGGCCCGCAAAATGGTCTGCGAGTACGGCATGAGCCGCATGGGTCCGCTGACGTTCGGCAAGAAGGAAGAGCAGATCTTCCTCGGCCGCGAAATCGCTCAGCATCGCGACTTCTCAGAGGAAACGGCGCGGCAGATCGATGCCGAGGTTCGCAGCCTGGTGGATGATGCTTACAAGTCGGCATATTCCATCCTGGGTGACAACAAGGACACGATGCATCGCATGGCGCAGGCCCTGCTGGATCGTGAGACCCTGGACGCGAATGACATCCGCATGATCATCGAAGGTAAGGATCTTCCTCCATTGCCTCCACTGCCTCCATCCGGACCGACCGGCGGCGAAGTGCAGCACGTGATCAAGCCGGAGCCGGGCCGGGCGCCTGGGTTTGGCGGCGAAAGCCAGCCTTCCCCCGCTTAGTTCGTGACTCGTATGAATGCCCCATCTCTTCCGAGATGGGGCATTTTTATGCGGGCTGCGGTGCGACAATAGGCAAAGCATGCGTGGTTCTCTGCTTTTCCTGGCGGTTGCCTTGTTGGGTGTCTCCGGCTGCGGCTACCATACCCTCGGTTCCGCCGCACATCTTCCCGACTCGGTGCATACCCTGGCTGTCCCGATCTTCAAGAACAAGACGCAGTTCTACCACAGCGAAGTCCCCATGACCCAGGCGGTGGTGCGCGAGTTTACTGACCGTACCCGTCTCCACGTCGCCACCACGAGCGATGGCGCCGACGCCATCGTGGAAGGGACTATCATCTCCGAATCGGTGCAGCCGTTGACCTACCGCACGCAGACCGCGGCAGACGTGGCCGGGCAGACGACCAGTACGACCTCCAGCTTCCTGGTGACCATTAACCTCAATGTGCTGGTGACGGATCGAGACAGCCGCGTCCTGTATCAGCACACCAACTACGTCTTCCACGAGCAGTTTGAAACCACCTCCGATCTGGCCAGCTTTATCGAAGAAGATTCTCCCGCCGTCGAGCGCCTCTCACGGGACTTTGCCCAGGCCCTTGTGAGCGATATTCTGGAGTCGTTTTAGGGGAGACCATGCCGACGGATGACGCAAGCAAACTCCGCAGCTTCTCCTCCTCTGACCGCTTTGTCGCGGAGGTCAAGTCTGGGCAATTGCGCCCGGGATACGTGCTGGTGGGGGATGAGATTTTTCTCTACGAGCGCTGCCGGCGCGCAGTGGTAGACACGCTGGTCGATCCGACGCTGCGTGAGTTCTCGCTCAGCGACCTGGATCTGGGCGAGACCAATATCTTCAACGTGCTCGACCTCGCGCAGACGCCTTCCTTGATGGCGCCGTTCCAGGTGATCTTTGTCCGGAACCTGAAGACCCTGTATACCCGGGGCGCGAAGAAGGAAGAGTTCGCCGCGCTCAAGGACTATTTCCGTTCCCCTAACCCGCAAGCGGTCATTCTCTTTGTTGCGGACCACCTGCGCCTGCCCGCCGACCTGCGGCGAATGGAGATGCAGGATAAGGATCGCTACGAGCGCATACGGGAAACGCTGGGTGACGATTGTGGCATGGTCGAGTTGGCCCGCGTGGACGAGGCGGATGCGGTGCGCTGGATGATCGCTGCCGCGGACGACCGGGGGATGAAGTTCGATGCCGACGCAGCGCGTGAGTTGGCCGATGCCCTGGGGGCGGAGATGATGCTCATCTCGAGCGAATTGGAGAAGCTGATGCTCTACGCCTCCGAACGGCGGCGCATCACGCTGGGCGACGTGGAGACCATGGTACTGGCGGCCAAGCAGAGGTCGCTGTATGAGCTAACCGATGCCATCTCCGCCAAAGACAAGCCGCGCGCTCTGGCCCTGCTGCACGGTCTTCTGAACGCGTCTGACGGCGGCGAAGACTCGGCGATTGGCCATCTCTACATGCTGGCGCGGACCTTCCGCCAGATGCTGGTAATCCTGGAAAAGAACGTGCGCGATTCCCGCGCCATCTGGCAGGCGCTTTGGCAGGGTTTCCGTATGCCACCCTTCGCAGCCGAGGACCTGATTCGCCAGGCGCGGCGTTATAAATCGCGCCGTGAATTGACGCAGCTGTTGCGTCTGATTGCCCATGCCGATCTGGAGTTGCGCTCCTCGCCTCCTGACAAACGCCTGGTGCTGGAGCGGCTGGTGCTGGAATTGGCCAGCGAACCCCGCGCCCGCGCCACCGCGCTGACCAGTGCGCAATACGCCATGGAACTCTAATTCTTGGTGAAAGGTAGCCCCGACTTTGAGTGCCTCAAGCCGGGGCTACCTTTCACTAAACTTCGTGGCCGGGTCTACACTCAAAGCAAGCGTGTATCGGGTAATCAAGCATCGTGTATCGGCCGTCCTCGCGCTCGGATGGTGCCTTGGCGGTGTCTCACTCTCTGCATCCCCGCATCACAACCAACCGGCAGCTCCCCAACCCGAGGAGCGCATCCAGGTGGCGCCCCTGGGCTATCGTCCACCCGGTTCTCTCTACATGCTTTCCGGCCGGGCCTTCACCACCCTCGACTTTATCGATGGCAACCACCTGTTGTTTACTTTCCATCAGCCGCGGTTGATGCAGCGCGAAGCACACCCGGACCGGCGTGATAACGACCAGGTCATCAAGGCTGTCGTTCTGACCTTACCCTCAGGAGAAGCCCAGGCTTCCGTGGAATGGCGTATGCATGACCGCCTGCGCTATTTGTGGCCGCTGGGTGATGGCAGGTTTCTGGTCCGGCAGAAGAATTCCTTTCTCCTCACCGATGCCTCGCTCAAGCTGAAGTCTTATATCGAGGTCGCCACGCCGGTACTCTCCACCGAAATCTCTCCGGATGGCCGCGTTCTTGTCGTCGAGCACGAATACGAGCGGCATAGCGCCGAACAGCACAGCAAGCTGGAGCAACAGGCAGAGCAATTCGGCGACTCACCACCCAGGGAAGACACCCAGGTGACGCTGGTAAATATAGCCACCAGAGAAGTGCTGGCTGCGTTGCGGACAGAGCTCCCCATCCACATCCCTGTCACCTCAAACGGCTACGTGGCTGTGGCGAAAGACAAGGCGGACAAGAACCAGGATGAGTTCGTGGTTCGTTTTACTCCGTTTCAAGGCGACTCCGTGATTTTGGGGAAGGTGGCGTCCACATGCACGCCACATGAGGAATTTTTGAACCAAAAGGCCCTGGTGATTGAAAGTTGCGGCCCGCGGTCACCCGATGTGTTCCTCGACGCCTGGACCACGGAAGGCAAAAAGCTGTGGAATGGACAACGCGACGGTCACCTGGTCTGGCCAAATTTTGCCTACACGCGCAATGGAAATCGCTTCGCGGTGAGCTTTATCTCCGTCTCACACTATGTCGATCTGCTTGATTCCATTACCGACGAGGACGTGCACGGGCAGGTAGTACAGGTCTACGATTCCGCAACGGGCGCGCTTTTGATGGCAACCGCGGTCTCGCCGGTTCTGACGGCAGGGCAGAACTTCGCGCTCTCCGCGAACGGAGAGCGCCTGGCGGTGCTGCACGATGGCGCGATTGAGATTTATAAAGTGCCGGCCACCGCGAAAGAGGGGACCAGCCCTTAGGCCGCCTTGACGGTCAGAGCCTTGACCCGGGCGTTGAGGCGGGCTTTATAGCGGGACGCAGTGTTCTGGTGCAGAACACCCTTCTGCACGCTCTTGTCGAGTGCGGAGACGGTCTTGCCGAACTGTACGGCAACGGCGGATTTGTCACCCTTGGTAATGGCTTCGCGCAGGGCGCGCAGCGACTTGCGAACGAGACTTTTATTGGACCGGTTCACCGCGGTACGCTTGACGGTCTGACGGGCGCGCTTCAGCGCGGACACATGATTTGCCATGGTAAATCCTTAGCTTTCTGGAAAACTGGAAGCGAGCACCAGGAAAATCCGGGGTCCCCGCAAACCTTAAGTTTACGGTCTTTGCCTTCCGGGGTCAATCTCCCACAAGGGACATAAACCAGGCCCAATGAAACGTGAGGGAACCAGGGTGCATCCAATGGGTAAGAATTCACGGAATAGGCGTTGACGTCCTGTCCGGCAGACGCTACTCTGTGCCCATCCACGGGAAATATCTGGTGATTATCGCCAACCCGGCTAACCCTCAGATGCACGTGCAGTCTCCTGTGCCTCCGCCCTACCAACGAAGGTTTTCCTCATCCACTCCAACAATCATGTCGATCCCTAGGGATCTGACAGGAGGTTATTTCTCCGCTTGATGAAAAAAGCGCTGGAAATCACGCCCAACCTGGAGCCCCTTTTCGGGACTCGCGATGAAAATCTTAGGCTCATTGAGCACAATCTGCATGTCCGCATCGACCTGCGCTCCGATGCCTTACATGTGGAGGGTGCCCCCGAGGCGATTGCCCGTGTCGAACGGGTATTTGCTGACTATGAGTATCTGCGGCGTAACGGTACCACCCTGTGCAACGGCGAACTGCACGGCATGCTCAAGTTGGTCACTGCCGATGCGGCGGTCACCCTGCGCAGCCTGGTGGAGAGCGGCAAGCAGCGCTCTGCCGGCATCAAGCGAATGGTCCAGCCCCGTTCCATCAACCAGCGCCGCTACTTCGAAGCCATCGAGGAATGCGATATGGTCTTTGGCGTTGGCCCGGCGGGTACCGGTAAGACCTACCTGGCAGTCGCCATGGCGGCTTCTGCCCTCCTGGCCAAGAAGGTCAGTCGCATCATCCTGGTGCGCCCGGCCGTCGAAGCCGGTGAACGCCTTGGCTTTTTGCCCGGAACACTCCAGGAAAAGGTCGATCCTTACCTGCGTCCGCTCTATGACGCGCTCTACGACCTTTTGGAGCAAGACAAAGTCGACAAAATGATGGAACGCGGCGTGATCGAAGTTGCCCCGCTGGCCTTCATGCGCGGTCGCACTCTGAACGATGCCTTCATCATCATGGACGAGGCGCAAAACACCACCAGCGAGCAGATGAAGATGTTTCTCACCCGCCTGGGCAACAACTCCAAAGCTGTCATTACCGGAGACGTCACCCAGATCGACCTCCCGAATCCCAAAAAGAGCGGGCTTGTCGAGGCGATCGAGATCCTGCGCGGGGTGGATGGCATCCGTTTCTGTCACTTCGAAGATGGGGATGTCGTGCGTCATCACCTGGTGCAACGGGTCATTCGTGCCTACGACAGTTTTGGCAAGGCGCAACGGGAACTGCCGCTCAACATGCGGGATGGCGCTCCAGCCAAATCGGCCGCCAAGCCGCAGTAACCGGCAGGTGACATACAATGGAACAAGGCGTTGGGATCGATGCCCAGCGCCGGGTCCATGGCAAGATGATCGTTTTTGAAGCTGCCCGAGCGAAGACGCTGCCGGCGGCCTCTGGTCTCGGTAAGCGTGAACTGAACCGGTTCCTGTCTTCGGTCAAGAAAGAGCTTGGTTTGACCGGCGAGTTCTCCGTCCTTCTGACGGGAGATGAACACATTCGTGCAATGAATCTTCAGTTCCGGGGCCTGAATGAGCCCACCGACGTGCTTTCTTTCCCGTCTGTCATGGAAGACGGGGGCGACCTCGCCATCTCACTGGAGACGGCGGCCGTGCAAGCGGCGGCCCAGGGACACAACTTGCAAACGGAAGTTAAAGTTCTGATCCTACACGGCCTCCTGCACCTCGCTGGCTACGATCATGAGCAGGATCGCGGCCAGATGCGACGCCGCGAAAACCTTCTGCGGCGGCAGTTCGACCTGCCCGCCGGACTGGTCGAGCGCAGCCAGAAGAGGGTCAAATCATGACCCTTATTTCCGGCCTGGTCATTGCCGTTTTGCTTTTTGTCCTCACCCTCTCTTCCTATATCGCTCGTCTTTATGCGGAGTCAGGAAAGTTCCTGTCCGGCGAGTTCCAGGAGAACATCGATGTCTGGGAAGCCAAGGTCGAGCCCCGTCTCGGCCTCACGCGGGAGCGCATCATGCTCTCCGCGGCTGTTCTCAGCCAATTGTCCCTGGCGGCGCTGGCGCTCGGTTTTGGCGTGTTGCTCTTTGCCGGAAACGTCCGTCCCAGCTTGGCCGAGGGAGCGCAGGCCGTACTCGGCGCAATCCTGGTTATCGTCCTCTTCAATCAATTTCTGCCTTTCGTTTTTTTTACTCGTACCACCGGGCTATGGGTGGTTGGCCTCACGCCAATCATTCGGGTGCTTTTGTACATCGTGCTGCCAGTAAGTCTGTTGCTGGCTTTTTTGCTCTCGATTGCCGCCCTGGCGGAGCCGCGGCCGGGGAGCGATACGGTGGAAGATCCGAGCGAGGCTGCGGTGGAGGCTCTGATCGAGTCTGCCCAGGAAGAGGGAATTATCGAAGAAGGCGATCGCGACCTTGTCCGTTCGGCGGTCGAGTTTGGCGACAAGGTGGTGCGCGATGTCATGACGCCGCGGCCACATATTTTTGCTGTTCCCGGCGAAATGACGCTGGAGGATTTCATCTCCGGTTTGAAGAAACATCCCTATTCCCGAGTCCCGGTCTTTCGCGGAACTCTCGACAAGGTGACCGGGATAGCCTTTGCCCACGACCTGCTGCATATTGCCGATGTCGCCGCCGGCACGCAGACGGTGGCCAGTATTCAGCGTCCCGCCGCCCTCGTCCCGGAGACCAAGCGGGTGAACGAGTTGCTGCGGGAAATGCAGCGCGAGAAGCAGCACATGCGGGTCGTGATCGACGAATACGGCGGTGTAGCCGGCCTGGTGACCATCGAAGACCTGCTGGAAGAGATCGTCGGCAGAATCAGCGATGAGCACGAATATGACAGCGAGCAGGATGCCCCGGTGCATGAGGCAGGAGGAACCTGGCTGGTTCCCGGAACCCTCGAAGTGGCCCGGCTGGCCGATCTGCTTCGCGACAAAGACCAGCTGGCCCAGGAGTATCAGGCGGCGACGGTTGCCGGGTTGGTCAGCGAGATTGCCGGCAGAATCCCTTTACCGGGCGAAGTGATTGTCGCCGACTCGTTGCGCTTTGAAGTCGTCGCCTCTACCGACCGGCGTGTGGAGCGGGTGCGAGTATCCGCGATTGAAGGCGAGTAACGAAGCGGGGGACTACACTGAGAGAGTGCGATCCGGTTTCGTTTCTATTCTCGGCCGTCCCAATGCAGGCAAGTCCACCCTGCTGAACGCGCTCATTGGCGAGAAGATCGCAATTGTCAGCAATAAGCCGCAGACCACGCGCAACCGCATTCAGGGCATTGTCGAAGTGCCGGCGCGTAAGGGTAAGAGCGCCGCGCAGATTGTGTTCGTGGATACGCCGGGCGTCCACCGTCCTGGCAGCCAACTGGATAAACGCATGATGCAGGAGGTCTACGAGGCCCTGGAGAGCCGGGACATCGTGATCCTCATGGTGGACGCATCGCGGCACAGTGACCCGAAGCCGTCCCCTCGCGCGGAAAAGGAAAGCAAAGAAGATGCGTTCGTCCTGCAGCTCATTCAGAAGCTGGACTGCCCGGTATTTTTGGTACTTAACAAGATTGACCTGGTGCTGCGCTCCAAGCTGCTGCCGATCATCGAGCGGTTCAGCGCGCTCCATCCATTTGCCGAAGTGATTCCGATCTCGGCGAGCAAGAAGGATGGACTGGACACACTGGTGGCGAAGCTGGTGGAGTACCTGCCGAAAGGGGAGCGCTATTTCCCTAAGGAGCAGTTCACGGATCAGCCCGAGCGGTTCATGGTCGCCGAGCTTATCCGCGAGAGGATCCTGCTAGAGACCGGCGAGGAAGTTCCCTATGCGTCCGCAGTGGTGGTGGAGCGCTTTGAAGAGCCGGAGCCCGCTCGTGGACCCAAACTACCGTTAACCCGAATTTCCGCCGTGATCTATTGCGAACGGGATGGGCAGAAGGCAATCCTGATTGGCAAAGGTGGAACCAAGCTCAAGAGCTATTGGCGCCGCCGCGCGCAAAGAGATTGAGTCGCTGCTAGGAACGCGTGTGTATTTGGAGCTGCATGTGATCGTGGAAGAAAACTGGCGCGAATCAAGATTTTTTGTCGACTCACTGGATTGGCGCAAGCAGCTGGAAGACATCGCAAAGAAATCAGAAACCGAATAAAACCGGTAGCCCCGAATCAGGGTGCCCATATCTCGCCGTCTTTTGGCGAGATATGGGAAAGGAACGAATGCCGGAAAAGGCGATCTGAAAGTTTGCCACACCCTTGAAGTTTTCAACCAAGACATCTGTCAATTCCCACATCTCGCCAACAGAAGGCGAGATATGGGGCACCCTGATTCGAGGCTGCCGATGTTTTCGACAGAGAGCCATGGGCCTCACCAAGGCCCACCCATGAGGATGAAAAAGATGCTGGGTAGCCCATTCAAGCCTTGTCTCAGGGCTGGTTTTCGACAAAGCAAAGCGCAGTGGATGATCTGCGGTTTTCTACTCGCGCACGCTAATGCCCAGGCTTCGCATCTTGCGGTAGAGATGACTGCGTTCCAGCCCTAACGCTTCCGCGGCACGGCTTACATTCCCGTGGCACTCGTCGATCTTCTTCAGGATGTAATCGCGCTCGTACGCTTCCCGAGCCTGGTGCAGCGTACTAAACTCTTCTCCCTTACGGCTGTTGCCGCGGAACACCAGCATGGGTAGATGTTTGCGTTCAATCCGCGTCGTCTGCGGGTTCAGGATCAGCACCCGTTCGATCAGATTCCTCAGCTCCCGCACATTCCCAGGCCAGTGATATTGCTTCAGCACCGACACCGACTCCTCGCTCATCTCGATGCGGGGACGACCATACTGGCGGCCAAACTCCTGCAAAAACTCACGCACGAGCGACGGAATATCTTCCTTTCGATCCCGTAACGGTGGCACATAGAAGGGAATGACATTCAAGCGGTAGAAAAAATCTTCACGGAAATTTCCTTTAGCGATTTCCTCTTCCAAATCCTTGTTGGTGGCGGCAATCACCCGAACATCCACCTGGATGGCCTGCGTCGCCCCCACTGGAGTGAAACGCTGTTCATCCAGCGCCCGCAATACCTTTGCCTGCATCTTGAGGCTCATGTCCCCGACTTCATCCAGAAATAAGGTGCCGTTGTCGGCACGCTCAAAAGTGCCGCGCTTCTCGACTGGCCCATTCGGGATCGCGCTGTGACGATAGCCGAAGATCTCGCTCTCGATGTAGTCCTCGGGAATCGCGGCACAGTTCAACTCGACAAACACCCGGTCGCTCCGCAGACTTTCGCTATGGATCGCCCGCGCAATCAATTCCTTGCCTGAGCCGGATTCGCCGTAGATCAACACCCGCCCATTGGTCGGCGCCATCAGTTTGATCTGCTGGCGCAGGGCTTTGATGGAAACACTCTCCCCAGTGATGGGTACATGGATCAGCAGTTGGCGCTTGAACTCCTGGTTCTCGCTGCGTAGCCGGCGTGCCTCAACGGCATTCTTGAGCAGGATCAGGGTGCGGTCGATGGAAAGCGGCTTCTCCAGAAAATCGAAAGCGCCGAGCTTGGTGGCGCGCACCGCGGTTTCGATCGTGCCATGTCCGGAGATGATAATCACCTCCGGAAGACTATCCGTCTCCAGCGAACGAATCTCCGTCAGAACCTCCAGGCCGTCACGATCCGGCAGCCAGATGTCCAACAGCAAAACGTCGTACGAAGCATCACGCAGCAGCACCATGGCCTCTGCCGCGCTGGCGGTGCTGGTCACGGCGTAACCATCTTCCTTCAGGATTTCACTGAGGGACTCACGGATCTCGGCTTCGTCATCGACGATGAGTATATGGTTCACGCGGGAGTCCTGCTGTTGACTCCTGCCAACGCGGCTTCATGCGCGCCTTTGGCATCCGCCAGCGGCAGTTCGACGATGAATCGCGCGCCGGCAGGGGTGTTCTGTTCCGCGCGAATGGCGCCACTATGTTCCTGGATGATTTTTGAAGCGATCGCCAGCCCCAGGCCCGTGCCACGCTGCTTGGTAGAGAAATAGGGAAGAAAGAGACGCTCGCGCATCTCATCGTTCAGGCCATGGCCGGTGTCGGCCACGACAATCTCAGCCGTAGTGTGCCCCTCGATCACTCCGGTTTCGATGGTCAACTCACGCAGAAGGCTGCTTTGCATCGCCTCGGCCGCATTGTCGATCAAGTTTGCTAAAGCGCGCTTCAACGCCTCGGGATCGGCCAGCACCGGCGGAATGCCGGCCCCGAGGCGCTGCACGATGCGAATGTGTTGGAGTCTGCCGGCGAACAGCGCGAGCGAGCTCTCGACAATCGAGTTCAGATCGCAGACCTTAGGCCGCGACGTAGGGAACTGCGCTAGGGAAGCGAACTGGTCCACCAACCGGCGCATGGTTTGCACCGAACCCAAGATCACATCGCTACATTTGCGGATTACCGAATCGGAGTCGACGGTGGGGCGATCGACATGTTTGCGGATGCGCTCCGCGGAAAGCGCGATCGGCGTTAAGGGGTTCTTGATTTCGTGGGCTACCCGTTGCGCGACTTCCTTCCACGCCATCTGGCGCTGGGCATGCAGGAAGTCGGTAACGTCTTCCAGCACCAGGATGCATCCCTCGCGATCCTTGCTCAATTCCAATCGCGCAATCGTGGCAGTTACATTCAGGGGGCCGCGCGGACCCGGCAACTCGATTTCCGTCGCCGCCTGCCCCATACGCTTGCTGCGGCGCAGGAGGACGAACAACTCATCGGCGACATCGCGCGGCAAAATCGAATCCAGGGGCTTGCCTGCCAGATCGTGGTGTTCCCGTGGGCTGAGCAGCTTGCGCGATGCCCGGTTGGCCTGTAGCACACACATCTGCGGGTCGAGCGTCACCACCGCGCTGGGAATCGTCTCCAGCACGGTTTCGAGTTCGCTGCGGCGCTCTTCCAGGGCGCGATAAGCAGCCGATAGCTGGACGGTAGAGGTCTCCGCCAAGGCACGGCTCTCTTCCAGATCCTCGGCCATACGGTTGAAGGACCGCACTAACTCTCCCAACTCCTCGCTGGCCGCGACCCGCACACGATGGGAATAGTGACCGGCGGCGACGGCATCCATGGCATCGGCTAACGCCTCGACCGGGCGGGTGACCTGCTTGGAGAGAAACAGCGCCAGCCAGCTGCTGGCGAAAAATACCAGCGTAGTCAGGAGAAACAGAAGCAGGAGATAGGTGCTACGGATGCGATTGCGGGCGCTGTAAAGGACCTGGTAATCGCGGGTGCCGGAGCGAATGTCCTGCACCGTGGCGCTCAGTCCTTCCGGCAAGGGAAGGCCGGCCACCACCATCCAGCCATCTCCGGCGCTGGCGGCGCCGAGCACGAACTCTCTGTTCCCGCTCACCAGCATGGGCACGTCGCTCCGCTGGGCCGCGTGCAGAATGGTGGCGGTCAAGGGTTCCGGGCCTTGGGGTACATCGCTCTCCGTCTCGTCCATCCACGAACGAATAATGGCCAGCCCGCTATCCTCGGGCAGTTGATACTGCCCGACCGCCGCACCATTGCGATAGACCACGGCGAAGCCGCCCTCCAGGGTGATCCGGTGGGTGCCGATTTCCCTTAGCAGGCCTTCGGAGTCTCCGGCTTGCAGGGAGCCCTTTACGCCCGGAGAGCTGGCCAGCGATTCCGCCTCTGCCCGGGCATTGGCTGCGGCATACTGCGAAAGCTCGAGCGCCACCCGGGTCGAGTCCTGTCGCAGCTGGGACGCAGGCTGGGAAAACCAGCGTTCCATCGAGCGATTCAACAGTCCGAAGCTGAACAGGAACATGAACACGGCGGGCGCGAAGGAGAGCAGCAGAGCGCCTACCAGCATGCGGCTGCGAATCCGCGAGCCCAGCACGCGGCTGCGTTGGTCGGCCAACAGCTTCACGATGTTGCGGAAGAGCAGGATGAGCAGGGTGATCAGCAGCAGGAATGCGATGACCGACAACGCCGTAAACAGAAAGATCTGCCCCGTGCCGTGGGGGCGCAGAAACGGCATATTGAAAGCATTCAGTGCCGCCAAGGCCAGCAGCAGGAGAAACATGCCCCCACCCAGCACTGCGACTGCATTCCGTCGTTGCCGGGGCTCATTTCCCATGGGTTACAGCTTACAGCTCGCTAGGGGGCATTTGGCGGGAGGTAGGACGAATTTGGGGTGACCCATGCAAGCCCTCTGTTGGCTTGCACTGGGCCACCTATTGTCTCTTCGACTAGAGCGAGTTCATCTTGAGCAGAAACTCAGCGTTATTCCGCGTCTTACCCAGACGGTCGACCAGCAACTCCATCGCTTCCACCGGCGACAGGGGATTGAGCACCTTACGCAGAACCCAAATCCGCTGTAGATCTTCCTTGGGTATCAGCAGCTCTTCCTTACGGGTGCCAGAGCGTTGGATGTCGATCGCAGGGAAGACTCGCTTATCCACCAGCTTGCGGTCGAGGATGACTTCCATATTGCCGGTACCCTTGAATTCTTCAAAGATGACCTCATCCATGCGCGAGCCGGTATCGACCAGCGCCGTCGCAATAATCGTCAGTGATCCGCCTTCTTCAATATTTCGCGCCGCGCCAAAGAACCGCTTCGGCCGCTGCAACGCATTCGAATCGACACCGCCGGAGAGTACCTTGCCCGAAGGCGGAACAATGGTGTTGTATGCACGAGCCAGGCGGGTGATCGAGTCCAGCAGAATCACCACGTCACGCTTGTGCTCCACCAACCGCTTGGCCTTCTCAATTACCATTTCCGCGACCTGTACGTGGCGCGCCGCCGGCTCATCAAATGTCGAACTGATTACTTCCCCTTTGACCGAACGCTGCATGTCGGTCACTTCTTCCGGACGTTCATCGATCAACAGGACAATCAACGCAACTTCGGGATGGTTCGTCGTGACCGAGTTGGCAATTGACTGCAGCAACATGGTCTTGCCGGTGCGCGGCGGGGCGACAATCAGCCCGCGCTGGCCCTTGCCTACGGGGGTCAGCAAATCGGTGACGCGGCCACTCGTATTCTCGTGAACCGTCTCCATCTTGATGCGTTCCTGGGGATAGAGGGGCGTCAGGTTATCAAAGAGGATCTTGTTCCGGGTCTCTTCAGGAGACTCAAAATTGATCGCCTCGATTTTGACCAAAGCAAAATACTTTTCGCCTTCGTGAGGAGGCCGGACGTTGCCGCTGATGGTATCGCCTGTCTTCAGGTCAAACTTGCGGATCTGGGAGGGGGAGACGTAAATGTCATCGGGGCCGGGCAGGTAGTTGTAATCGGGGGAACGAAGAAAGCCGTAGCCGTCGGGCAGGATTTCGAGCACGCCTTCGGCAAAGATGTGGCCCTCTTTTTCGCTTTGGGCCTGGAGGATCTTGAAAATCAGATCCTGCTTGCGAAGTCCGCTGGCGCCGGGAATTTCCAGGGTGCGCGCGATGCGGCTAAGCTCAGTTATATTTTTCTCTTTTAGTTCTGAAATGGTCATTTTCACCTACGGGAGGAAGCTGTGGAGGGGTTTACCGGGCAGGAATCTTGCTGGTGTTGAGCAGGTTCGAGTGTCTGGGGAAGGGTGGATGAGGCCCAGAACAGGCCGCGCTTATGCTGCGCGGCGCTGCTGGATCTGAGAAGCTTGCGGGGTAGCGACCGTCGCTGCCGCAGGGCTCTCGTGGTGGAACCGGACTAAAACCTCATTGGTGGTGTCCTGAAGACGGGTATTGGGCTTGTGCAGCTTACGGGTGGCCTTCGAGGCCAGCTGGCACAGTGTATAGCGATTCGTAACGTGGGCAAGTGCCCCAAAGATAAGATCAGAACGCATCTTTATTCTCCTTCATCCTTTGACCGTCCATGCGCGCTGGCAGCGAAGGATACTGCTCTGCCTCGCGCGGCGTCGGTCGTTTTCTAACTGTTAGACGCGAATGCTCTCTTGCGGGAACAATTTTTTCGTCTTTGTTTTTTGTTGTTCAATCGGATACTGGAATGCTTCCCAGAGCCCAAAAACCGGCCATTCCGGTTGAATTCTCTCGCTCCGAAGCCTTTCTACAAAGGCTAACTGCGAGACGGCTTTACTCGATTCACAAAGGGTGCTTCTCAATAAGCCATGTAGAAGTTAACTCGATCGAAACTGGGGGTCAACACTTTTTTTCATAGGAATCGTTCAAATGGTTCCCAAAAATGGAATATTCGCAAAACTGTGGCCTAAACCTCCACATTCCTCGCCCGTCTTCCACAGGCCAAGGTTTTCCCCAACTAGGTACCATCACGGAAGGGACATCCCGCCACATCTTCATGGCTAAAAACCGAACTCCAAACCTCGCCGTCGCCGAACCTGGCTCATCTCACCTTTCACTCGAAAAAAAAGAGAAAGGCCGCTCTATGTGGGAACTACTGCTCGAGATGCGTGTCCTGCTCCCCTATCTGGGCCGCCTAATTCCGCTGCTGGATGGCGGCCTGGTCAAGCCCTCACCAGATGTGCGCGCCCTGCATCAGAGCCTCGCGGAAGTGCAGACCGGCAATCGCGACCTGGAAGTACAGGCCAGGAACCAGGCGTTGCAAATGGAACGGATCGAAGCGCAAATGGCCAGAATGCGGGTGGCGCATGAAAATGCCGCAGAGGAAACGAGCCGCCTCTACGCCGAAGTCCGAACCCTCCGGCGGACGCTCCTCGCCATGGGCGTCACCACCATCGTTATCCTTTTGATTACGGCAGGCCTGGTTTCGTTTCTGCTCATTCATCCGTGATTGTTCATACGGCGAACATGAATATTGAGCGGACAAACTTGCCTTGATATGGATGCAAATTTGTACCGTGACCCTTATGTGTTTTTGTTGCCAGTTGTTCTAATGCGGGACTAGGATACGCGATAGTTCGGTGCAGTCCTCTTCTAGGACGTGCCAGATCTCCCCTGAAAAGTCGTTCCAGGCCTCACGAAAGCAAAAGAAAAAGCTGGCGACCTTTATGTCTCAGCGTGTGTGGAGTGACTCTCTATGGCATGGTATGCCTATTGTGTAAGTGAAAAGCAGGCGTTTCCTGAACTCAGCCGGCATCGAAAACCCATACCAATGGAATCGGTTACGGGAATCTCAGGAAATCAGATCTTCCTCTATCCAGCCAGCGACTTAGCCGTTATTGTCAGTGAACATCATCCCTCAGAAAACTTAGATCAAAAAGCAGCCGTCGAACATGCACGTGTGATCAGCGACTGTTTCAAACTCTCTACTGTTCTTCCTTTTCGCTTCGGTACCGTATTTGCCGACGATGAAGCATTGAGAAAATCCATTCGTTCGAATCAGCGGCAGTTTCTTGCTAACGTGGAGCGTCTACGTGGCAAGGCAGAGATGCACTTAAAGGTGCTTCTGGATGATTGCTGCCGGGACCAGGGCACTCCTGTAGCGATGGACAGGGTAGGCAAGGAATACCTGTCGAGCCTAAGGGAGAGTGCCACGCGGCAACGCGAACGGCAAACCAAGGCGCGGGCGGTTTCGGTGCAGATGCACCGCATGTTCAGCCCGCTCGATGAAGAGATCAGTTGCCGCAGGATGGACTCCGGCAAAATGCTGCTCGACATCGCACACCTGATTGACCACAAAGGGATTGAGCGCTACCAGAACAAGTATTCCAGCGCCAGCCAGCAGCTGAAGGACTGCCACATGCAGCTCTCCGGACCCTGGCCGCCCTATCACTTCGTGCAGCGGCTCACCCGGCCGGCGCACTTCCATGCCGTACCTGCATAAAGTCAGTTTTGGTCGCAAAACACAACCCCGGCCTCGGCCGGGGTTGTGTTTGCCTTTTCACCTGAGTTTTGCGGCGTCCTCGGATTAGCCGACTTTATTGGCCGCGGGAACGCCTTTTCTCCGGCTCAACACAAAGCTTGCCTGCTTGCGACGATCGACCGAAGCATGGTCGATCTTGCGCCAGAAGGCGACGAAGTAGTCCACGGCCGAAATTATCGACACCAGCACCATGAAGTAAATCGCCGCAGTGGCAATCCACTCCACCGGCAGGATGAACCAACCGAAGTGCCATGCATACCATCCATGCGCCAGAATCACTGCGACTACGGAAACGATCTGGATCACCGTCTTCAGCTTGCCCAGATCACTGGCTTCGATGGTGAAGCCTTCGGAGCTGGCAATCGAACGCAGGCCGCTGACCAGAAACTCACGTCCAATCACCAGGACTGCAATCCACGCCTTCATCAGATGCGGGTTGAACTGCACCAGGCAAATGTAAGCGGCCGTGATCATCAGCTTGTCAGCCAAGGGATCCAGCAGCATGCCCATCGTGGTGATTTGCCCTCGACTGCGGGCCAGGTATCCGTCGACCCCATCCGTAATGGAGGCGAGGATAAAGAGCAGGGATGCCACTATCTCCTGCTCTCCATACACACTGTGAAAAGGGAAATACGCCGACAACATCCAAATGAGCAGGGGAATGCAGCAGATGCGGCTCATCGTGATGGAGTTTGGCAGGTTCACGATTCCCTCATTATGCACCAGTGAGCTACGTTCTCTTGTTACAGCTCAGGCGTAAATACCTCGTTGCTTAATGGTAAACGCCACCCGGTCAATCGCCAGCATATAAGCGGCAATACGATTGTTCACCGCGTGCGCCTCGGCATAACGGACCACATCCCCGAAACTTTCCGACAGGATGCTCTCCAGTTGCTCGTTGACCACCGCTTCCTTCCAGAAATACCCCTGGCGATCCTGCACCCACTCAAAATAGGAAGCAGTCACGCCGCCGGCGTTGGCCAGGATGTCCGGAATGATGAAAACCTTCTTGTCGGCCAGAATTTCGTCAGCCACAGCCGTGGTGGGACCATTGGCGCCTTCACAGATAATGCGTGCCTTGATGCGGTCTGCGTTGCGGCTGGTGATGACATTTTCTGTGGCCGCGGGGATGAGGATCTCGCAATCCTGCAGCAGCAGATCTGCGGAGTTCACTGCCTCCGCGCCCCTGAACCCGAGGACCGTCCCGTTGCGCTGGCGGTATTCCAGCAGCAGGTGGATATCGATGCCGTTGCTGTTGTACAGTCCACCGTCCACTTCGGCAATGCCGATGATCTTGTAGCCCTTCTCCATCATTAGCTTGGCGGCATTGGATCCGACATTGCCGAACCCCTGGATGACCACCCGGCAGCCTTCGCGCTGCATGTTCAGGTAACGCAAAGCCTCGTCGCACACCACGCCGATGCCGCGTCCGGTAGCCTCACGCCGTCCACGGGAGCCGCCGATGTTCAGCGGTTTTCCAGTCACGACCGCGGTCACCGTCTGTCGCATGTGCATCGAGTAGGTATCCATGATCCAAGCCATCGTCTGCTCATTGGTATTGATATCCGGAGCGGGAACGTCTTTCTCTGGCCCAATGAACTCGATCAGCTCCGAGGTATAGCGGCGCGTCATGCGCTCCAACTCGCCGATCGACATCTTCTTGGGGTCGCAGATCACTCCACCTTTGGCTCCGCCGAAGGGGATGTTGACCACGGCGCACTTCCAGGTCATCCAGCTGGCCAGCGCACGCACTTCATCGAGGGTTACATCGGGCGCGTAGCGGATTCCCCCCTTGCCTGGACCGCGGGCAATCGAGTGTTGCACCCGAAAGCCGGTGAATACGTCAATGCTTCCGTTGTCCATCATCACCGGAATGTGCACGATGATTTCGCGCGCCGGATAGCGCAGCACCTTCCACAAGCCTTCGTCCAGGTTAAGTTTCTGTGCAGCAAAATCAAATCGAGCAGCCTGAGCTTCCCAGGGATTAATCTCCTGCTCGAGAGATACGATCGGCATAACTACTCTCCATACATGGCCTATGTCCCACCGGGTTGAGTTCGTTCGTGCCTGGGCGGGACGGCACAGGCACCTCGACGGGGTGGGCCTTTTGTCTTGCGCTACCCCAAACCTACCGAGTATAGGCTCCCAAGTGCTTGAGATGCCATACCCCGACGAATGATCTGCGGGTTGCCTGATTCCCGCCATGGCCATTTAGTATGAGCAGGAATGCCGGTCGACAATGCCATTTCGCCCCCGCGTGCCGAGTTTCTCAGGCTAGCGGCCACGCATACTCTGGTTCCGGTCTACCGGACGTTAACCGCTGACCTCGAAACGCCCGTTTCCGCCTTTTTGCGTCTGGCTGCAGACGAGCCCCAATCCTTCCTGCTCGAGTCGGTCGAAGGCGGGGAAAAAGTGGGCCGCTACACATTTATCGGCATCCGCCCTTACCGCACGATCCGCGCCCGGGGAAGCTCCATTTCCATACAGGAGCGGGGCAAGACCCGGGCTTTGCAGGGGGACGTGTTTGCCCTGCTGAAGGAAATGCTGGCCGGGCAGAAACCGGCGCATATCGCCGGACTGCCCCCGTTTACCTGCGGCGCGGTGGGTTTTTTTGCGTATGACGTGGTCCGCCAGATTGAGCATCTCCCCGCATTGGCCAAGGATGACCTCGATGTTCCCGATGCCTGCTTCATGTTCTTTGACGAGGTGCTGGCATTCGACCATGTGCGCAAGCAGATCCAGCTGATTGTCACGGCGGACCTCACCCGGCAGAAACCAGCCACCGCCTACGCAGATGCGAAGCAGCGCCTTAGCCGGCTGGAAAAGCGTCTGGCGCGGCCGATCCCGAAGCTGCGCGGAAAAGCCCCCCGCGGCAAACTCGTGGTTACCAGCCACACGAAAAAGAAGGACTATCTGGCGGCGGTCGCCAGGATCAAGGAATACATTGCCGCCGGCGACATCTTCCAAGCCGTGCTCTCGCAGCGTTTTGAGGTGAAGCCGGGAGTGGATCCGTTCTCCGTTTACCGCGCGTTAAGAATCGTCAATCCCTCTCCGTATCTCTACTTCCTGCGCTTCGGTCCACACGATCGCCTCGTGGGATCTTCCCCGGAACTGCTGGTGCGGGTGCAAGGGCGCCGCGTCGAGTACCGGCCCATCGCCGGCACGCGGCCGCGTGGCGCGACGGAAGAAGAGGATCTCCGTATCGAGCAGGAGTTGCTCGCCGATGAGAAAGAGCGGGCCGAGCACGTGATGCTGGTCGACCTCGGGCGAAACGATATCGGCCGCGTCTGCGAGTACGGCAGTGTCCGGGTCAAGAGTCTCATGTACGTGGAGCGCTATTCCCACGTAATGCACATGGTGAGTGCGCTTGAGGGCGAGTTGAAGAAGGGCCTGTCGGCCGTCGATGCCTTCTGCTCCTGCTTTCCCGCGGGAACGCTGAGTGGCGCTCCAAAGATTCGGGCGATGGAGATTATCGAGGAGTTAGAGCCGACGCGAAGGGGCACCTACGGGGGAAGCGTCTTTTACGCTGACTTCTCGGGAAACTTCGATTCCTGCATCGCTATCCGCAGCATGCTGTTGAAGGGCGAGCAAGGCTACATCCAGGCCGGCGGAGGGATCGTCGCCGATTCCGTGCCCGAAGATGAGTATCAGGAGTCGGTCAACAAGGCCAAAGCCGTTGTTCGCGCCGTCGAAGCAGCCCGGGCTGCAGCCAAGTAACTTTGTCTGTCCCGGTAGCCCCGAGTTGGGGTGCCCCACATCTCGCCTTCTTCTGTGGCGAGATGTGGGAAATGACAGACGCTGAGGGCGGAATACTATCATTTGAGCAGACCTACAGGTTCCGCCTCAAGCATTCGTCCCTTTCCCACATCTCGCCAGAAGAAGGCGAGATATGGGGCACCCTAACTCGGGGCTACTTGGGCTGGCTGAGCAGCTACACTACTCATATGGTCTTTGTTCTAGACAACTACGACTCCTTCACCTACAACCTGGTGCAATACATGGGGGAGTTGGGTGCCGAGATGACCATCCGGCGCAACGACCAGTTGACAGTCGAGGAAGTGGAAGACCTACATCCGGAGCGCATCGTCCTGTCCCCGGGCCCGTGCACCCCGCAGGAAGCGGGCATCAGCATCCCGCTCATCCGCCATTTTGCCGGCAAGGTCCCGATCCTCGGTGTCTGCCTCGGTCATCAGGCAATCGGCGCTGCCTTCGGTGGCAATGTCGTCCGCGCGCCCAAGCTGATGCACGGCAAGACCAGCCCGGTCGAGCATGACGGCCGCAACCTCTTCGCCGGCCTTTCGAGTCCGATGACCTGTACTCGCTACCACTCTCTGATCGTTGCCGACGCCGGACTGCCGGAAGAACTGGAAGTTACCGCCCGCGTGCAAAAAGACGGCACCATTATGGGTCTGCGGCACCGTCATTTTCCCATCGAAGGCGTCCAGTTTCATCCCGAAAGCGTACTCACGGCCGACGGCAAAGCCCTCATGCGTAACTTCCTCAATCTTTGACCATGCGACTTCTCCTCGGACTTCTCTTGGCTGCCGGCGTTTCCTTGCTCGCTCAGGAGCCGATCGGGCGCACCTCGGCCACCGAAGTCCAGGTCTCCGGCGCCGTCGATATCGCTCACGGGGAAACCGTGCTACAGAATGGCAGCGAGATCACGGCCGGCAAACAATCCGTGCCGATAACCCTGCAACGCGGCGGCTCGCTCAAGTTGTGTTCCACCAGCAGCGTTCACCTCTCGAAGGATCGCTCGATTGCCGACCCGTCGAGCAGCGCCCTGATGATGGCTTTGAATCGCGGAGCGCTCGAGGCCAACTACACCGTCGGCACCTATTCCGACGTGCTGCTCACCCCTGACCTGCGCATCCTGATTTCCGGCCCGGGGCAGGCGGACCTGCGCATCCGTGTCAATACCCAGGGAGATACCTGCGTCGACAACCATGGGGCCAACGCGCCCTATGTCACCGTCAGTAGTCAGTTGGAGGGCGGTGCGTATCGCGTGATGCCGGATCAGCGCGTCAGCTTTCAGCACGGCAGCTTACAGGAAGTGGTCGATCATGAACCCGAGCCCTGCGGCTGCCCGGTCGTACCGCCCAATTCGGTTGCCGAGAACACCTTCCCGATCGCGGAGAGCGAAGGATTGGCGCCGGCCCCAAAACCGAGTCCAGCTCCCATCGTGCCCGCTGGCGAAACCCACGCCCAGGTCACCGTTCCGCTTACCTACAATGGAGAGAATCCCGCGCCGACTCCGCCACCGGCCGCTCCAACAGCCACGCCGGCACCAGCCGAAGCGGCTGTGACCGCCCCCCAAACCGAACCCCCGGCGACCCCACCCGCCAGCAAGCCAGGCTTCTTCCATAGCGTGGGTCACTTCTTTTCCCGCATCTTTGGGAAATGAGCCGCGGGCGCTGGTAAATAGCCGCTAGCGCTACAATCGAAACTTGGGGCAAGACACCCAATTCAGTAAGAGATGAAGGAGTTTTTCTTTTATGGCGATTCCCGCCACACAGATGCGTCCGGGCATGATCATCAAGCACAACAACGAGCTACACACGGTTTTCAGCGTTGAGCATCGAACTCCCGGAAACCTCCGAGCATTTATTCAGGCCAAGCTGCGCAACCTGCGCACCGGCGCCATGTTCGAGCACCGCTTTCGCTCTCCTGATCCGATCGAGCGCGTGATTGTCGACGAAGTGCCGATGGATTTTCTCTACGCCGACGGTGACGACTACTACTTCATGAACACCGAGAACTACGAACAGACCAATCTCAAGGGTGCAACGCTGGGCGACGCCATCGAGTACCTGATCCCCAATTTGCAGATCAAGGTTTCGTATTTCGATGGAGTGCCGGTGGGCATTGAGCTGCCCGGAACGGTCGAGATGACGGTTGTCGAGACCGAGCCCGGCTTGAAATCAGCCACTGCCTCGTCTGTGACCAAGCCGGCCAAGATGGAGACAGGCCTGGTCGTGCAGGTACCCCCCTTCATCAATGAAGGGGAAAAAATCCGCGTCGACACCGCCGAAGGCGCGTATCTATCTAGAGCGTAGCCGCCCCATGGTCCGCCATTACTTCGTAAAAGGCCGCGTGCAAGGCGTAGGCTTTCGGTGGCATGTCCATCGCGAGGCAGGAGCACGCGGTTTGAGAGGTTGGGTGCGCAACACGGACGCAGGTGAAGTTGAGATCATGGCAGCGGGCAGCGCGGAGAAACTGGATGAACTTCGCGCGGTGCTGCAACGAGGGTCACGCGGCAGCCGCGTCGACGCTGTACAGGAGAAAGAGATGGAGGAAGGCATGGGGGAAGGCCTGGAGTCTTTCCGGATTGAGGGCGCATGGTGATGACGCACCCGCCTATTAACTGTGAGCCGCTGAAGTCGCTCATTCGTACCATTCCCGATTTTCCCAAGCCAGGCATTCTCTTTTACGACATCACCACCTTGCTGAAGGACAAAGCAGGCTACGCCACCCTGGTCGACGCGTTGGCCGCGCACTATATCGGGCTGGTCGATGTCGACCTGGTGCTCGGTATTGAAGCGCGCGGCTTCATCTTTGGGCCCGCGCTCGCCTATCGCCTCAACGCCGGCTTTGTGCCCGTGCGCAAGCCGCATAAACTTCCCGCGGAAACTGCGCGCGTCACCTACGACCTGGAATACGGAACGGATGCGCTGGAGATCCACCTCGACGCCATCGAGCCAGGGCAGAACGTACTGATCGTCGATGACCTGCTAGCCACCGGTGGAACGATGGAAGCCACGGTACGGCTGGTGCGTCAATTGGGAGCCAGGATTGTCGGTCTTGGCTTCGCCATCGAACTCGACTTTCTCAATGGCCGGGACCGGTTTCGCGACCTGGACGTGTTCAGCCTGTTGCATTACAGCGAATGACCGCCAACGCTCGCCATGCGCTTGCAGCCGCGTTGATGCTGGCGGCGCCCGCAGCGCATGCAGCGCCCCAGATCACCGCCCTCACCCATGTGCGCGTGATCGACGGCACCGGACGCGCTCCCCTCGAGGATGCCACGGTCGTGATCCAGGGCAATCGCATTCTCGCCGTTCAATCAGCGGACGCGGCGATTCCTGCCGCTGCAAAGGTGATGGACTTGCACGGCGACACGGTGATGCCAGGCCTCATCAACGCCCATGGTCACCTGGGTTTGATTCAGGACGGGCAAAACTCCGCCGTTGCGTACACCCCCGACAACGTGCTGGCGGCGCTTCGGCAATACGAGAGCTACGGTGTGACGTCGATGTTGTCGCTGGGCGTGAACCGTGATCTTCTCTACTCCGTTCGCCAGCAACAACGCCAGGGCAAACTCGACGGCGCAACCGTGCTGACCGCGGATCGCGGCATCGGCGAACCCGATGGGGCTCCGCCGCTGCCGTCAGCACCCGATCAGCTCTACCGTCCTGCGTCGGTGGATGAGGCGCGGGCAGAAGTCGACGCGATGGCCAGGCGGCATGCAGACATAGTCAAGATCTGGGTAGACACGCTGGGTGGCACCAAGCCCGCGATGACTCCTGAAATCTACCGCGCAGTGATTGCGGAAGCGCACAAGCGCCACCTGCGGGTCGCCGCACATGTGTACTATCTGGCGGATGCAAAGTCACTCGTCAGTGATGGCGTGGATGTGCTGGCTCACAGCGTCCGCGATCAACCGGTAGATCAGGAATTGATCACTGCCATGAAGACCCGCGGTGTTTGGTACATCCCGACCTTTACCGTGGACGAATCCTTCTACATCTACTCGGAAGATCCGGGCTTCATGCACCTTGATTTTTTCAAAGCGGCCATTTCGCCCGCATTGCTGGCTACCCTGGAAACTACTCAAGACCCGAAGGCGGCGCTGCACAAGGCGGCGTTTGCCATGGATCAGAAGAACCTGAAGGCTCTCTTCGATGCTGGCGTTCCGATTGGCTTTGGCACCGACTCAGGTGCCCAGCCAGGCCGCATCCCCGGCTTCTCCGAACATCGGGAATTGGAGGACCTGGTGCAGGCGGGACTCACGCCAATGCAAGCCATTGTGTGCGCCACGGGAAGCAATGCGAAACTGTTGCGGATTCAGTCGACGCGAGGAACGCTGCAACGAGGCAAGCGAGCCGACCTGATCGTGCTGGCTGCCAACCCTCTGGACGACATCAGCAACACGCGCTCAATCGTGACCATCTTTCACGACGGCCGCACGGTGGCGCCGCGCGTTCCCGTAGTCATGGCCCACTGAAGGCCAAAGGGGAGGTGCAGCGTTCCCAAGCAGGCTACTGAAAAGAACGAGATCTGCCGACCTACCGCTTCACGCGAGGACCAGCTTCCCGCACGCCAGGGGGCGCTTCGAAGCGGGCAAAATTCTTCTCAAACTTCTCTGCCAGCATCAACGCCTGCCCGTCATACGCACGAGGATCGTTCCAGGCGTTTCTGGGATTTAACAACTCCGCCGGAACGCCAGGACAGCTCAACGGAATACTCAACCCGAACGCCGGTTCGGTTACGTATTCCACTTCGCCCAGCTTTCCCTCCAACGCAGCGTTGACCATCGCACGGGTGTACTTCAGGCTCATTCGCTCGCCGGTGCCGAACGCGCCACCCGTCCACCCCGTATTCACCAGCCAGCACTCGGCTTTGTGTTGTTGTAAGCGCTCGCCGAGCATTTGTGCGTACACCGCAGGCGCCAGCGGAATAAACGGGGAAGCAAAGCACGTGGAAAACTCCGGCACCGGCTCACTCCCCAACCCCGCTTCGGTACCCGCCAGCTTGGCGGTATACCCGGACAAAAAGTGATACATCGCCTGTGCGGGATTCAAGCGGGCAATCGGCGGCAACACGCCGAACGCATCGGCTGTCAGAAATAGAACATGGTTGGGATGTCCTCCTACACCTGGGATGACCGCGTTGGCGATGTACTCCACGGGATAGGCCGCCCGGGTATTCTCCGTGTAACGGATATCGCTGTAATCGGGGGTTCCCGTCTTGGTGTCGATGACGACATTCTCCAGCACCGCGCCAAAGCGGATCGCGTTGTAAATCTGCGGTTCCTTCTCCGCGGAAAGATCGACGCATTTGGCGTAGCACCCGCCTTCGATGTTGAAGACGCCGGCCTCGCTCCATCCGTGCTCATCGTCGCCAATCAGCCGCCGCAGCGGATCGGCGGAGAGAGTCGTCTTGCCAGTGCCGGAAAGCCCAAAGAATAAAGCCGTATCTCCCGAGGGGCCCAGGTTCGCTGAGCAATGCATGGGGAATACCCGACGTGCGGGCAGAAGAAAATTCATCACTCCAAAAATGGACTTCTTCATCTCGCCGGCGTATTTCGTGCCTCCGATGAGAATGATGCGGCGGGTGAAATCGGTAATGATGAATGTGCTCGAATGGGTGCCGTCGCGCTCCGGTACCGCTTCAAACTCCGGCGCGGCAATCACCGTGAACTCCGGTGCATGGCTGGCCAACGCATCCGCCGGCACGCGCACAAACAATTGCTGTACGAAGAGAGCGTGCCAGGCATACTCCGCAATAATCTGGACCGGAAGGCGGTAGCCGGGGTCAGCTCCGGCGTACAGATCGAGCACATACAAATCGCGCTCCTGCATGTGGGCAACGACGCGGCCCAGCAGACCCTCGAATTTCGCCGGATCGAAGGGCTGGTTGACCTTGCCCCAGTCCACCGTGCCGGCGGTGATTTCGTCGCGCACGATGAATTTGTCGCGAGGAGAACGCCCGGTACGCGCACCGGTCAGCGCAACCAGGGCGCCATTGTCGGCCAAGCTGGCCTCACCGCGAGCAATCGCCGCCTCTACCAGTTGCGGGGTCGACAGGTTCCTGTGGACATGCGCGCCCTCTACCAGCTTTCCTGTCCATGCGGTTGTCCGAACTGAATCCACGCAGGCACCTCCCCGGCGACTGTTCAGGTAAGTGAGTTTACCCGCGCAGATTCGTCCCCGGCAACGCTTTTGAGCGCTTTACCCAATGACGGTTGCCTGGCAAGCAATGGCGAATCAGGAACGTACTACGAACGAGCCATAACCGGGAGTTCGGGAAGGTTGGTAGAGTGCCCGACTTCTGCCATCACGGCGGTCACTTGTTCCAGAACCTCGGCCACGCTCATGGTGTACATTTCACGGCCGTTATCGTAGCCGCTTTCCGCCGCCTGCTTCAGGTAGCGGCCGGCGCACTGGGCGGCGAGGCGATCGGTGATGACGTGCCCGGAGCGCTGTTTCTGCTCCACCCACGCCTGGGCGGGCATAGCGATCCACACCGGACGGCCGTTCACTTCAAAGCGCACGTCCACTGCGTCCGCATGGCGGGTGGCAATGGCCACCACGTTGGCTGTCCAGCGGCAGTGCAGATCCTCCCGCGTCCAGCGATCCGTTACGTGGAAATCTTCGTACATGGGATTAGGCTAGCACCTTCCCAAAATAGGCTTAGAAAGCAAAATCAAAAAATTTTAAAAAAGAAAGAAAATTTCGACCGTTTTGTGCGTCCAATTAGGCGACACTAGAACGAACTTTTTAGGGTGTCGAGGAGTAATCATACAAGTGGTGCATAATTCAGAAACCATACAACGATTTGAGCAGACGCTTCGCGGTCAGCAGAAGCAGTTGGAGCAATCCATGCTGTCTGCGGTGGAGCAGGGCCGTGAAGTAGCAGCCGACAGTGCGCTGGATGCGGCTGACCAGGCGGTGCAGTCTTACCAGAAGGAAATGCTTTTCAGCCAGAGCACCAGTGGGCACGAGCAGCTCGCCCTGGTCCGCCTGGCCCTGAAGCGGCTGGATGAGGGCACCTACGGCGAATGCATCCATTGTGGCAAGACCATCGGTCTCAAGCGGCTGGAAGCACTGCCCTGGACCCCTTATTGCATCGACTGCCGGGAAAAAATCGAAAACGGCGAAATTGAAGACCCGGTTGCGGCAGCCTAGGCGCACTGCTAAACTTTAGAAGCTGCTGGACTGCCCTCCTGTCAACCGGCTTCTGAAGGAAATTAGTGGATACCCAGACACGTCACGCCCTCAAACAAGATGCTCTGATCGAAGCTACCAGGACCAGTGTCGACTGGTTCCGAGAAAATCGTTCGCGAGTGATCACTGCCGCCGTTGCGGCAGTGGTCTGCCTCGCCCTGCTGATCACTGGGGCTGCGCTTTACAGCAACCGTTCGGCTGCCGCCGAAGTGGCTCTTGGGGAAGCGATGGATACCTACAACGCCCCGCTGACCCAACCCGGCCAGCCACAGACGCCTGGGGAAAAGATGTTTGCCACCGCGGCGGATCGCGCCAAAGCGGCGAATCAGCAATTTGTGCAGGTAGCGAACCAATACAGTCTCTTTTCCGCAGCAACCGCCGCCCGATACTTCGCCGGTCTAACGGCCATCGACCTTGGCCAGACTGGGGCAGGGGAGACATACCTGCAAAAGGTTGTCGACGGCCACAACACTGAAGTGGGCGCTTTGGCGAAGGTTGCATTGGCGAATCTCTACCAGCAGACAAATCGCGACAGCCAGGCCGTGGTGCTTTTGAACCAGCTGATCGCCAAGCCCACCAGCACCGTACCCGCTGACGCGGCCAAGCTGCAACTGGCGGCCATTTACGAAAAGACCAATCCCGCCGAAGCCAAAAAGCTCTACGCGCAGATGAAGTCTTCCAAGACCGCCGCCGGCCAGATCGCCACACAAAAGCTACAACCGAAGTAGCAAAAACAAAGCAGATGCCCGAGTGCAAAGCTTAGCGCCGTGTAGGGATCTGCTGTGTTAGCGCTGTATTGGATGAATCTGACTACTGCTGTTGCGTCGGAGTAGCGCCCGGCTGCTGCACCGCGTCCGTTTGAAACTTCCGATAATCGTCATAACGAATATCGATATCAGCGCGAAAACCCGCAACCAACAGCGCTCGCGCCTGCAAATGCAGAGTAATCGCCGTCGGCAGCCACGCCTCATTCCGAATTAGTGCCTGGTCGAAGACGACATTGCTGCCCTTAGCCACCGACGCCAATAAACCGAACCCGATGTGGTAGTTCTCGTCGAGTGTCGCGTTCATGCGCGAGACCTCACGGTCTGCCTCGTCAATCCAAATCGTGCCGCTGACTTTCTTGAGCGCCTCCTCGCCGCGGCCATGCGTTTTGGCATGCTCGTCGCCGGCGAAATCGAAGGCAACGGTGTCCCTTCCGTTCAGTGCCACCCGTCGCGGCCGGGTAAAGCTGACAATCTGCAAAAGGCGCGACACGGTAATTTCGTCCTTGTCGGGGTTGCTATAACCCGGCTGCGAGATCTTCAACACTTCTTTGTTCACCCGCTCCTGCTCCTTGCGCGCCTGATCGGGGCTCAGGTCCTTTCCATCTTTCCGCACAAGCTTCTCCACTTGGTGGCCGTTTACGAAAAAGACTTCGTGTTCTTCCGACTCTGTTTTCTTTACATTCCCATGGGAATCCAGATCGCGAGTGGTTTGTATCGCGCGGAACGTATAATTCTCGCGGATTTTGTCCAACTGCTTTTGGTGCGCTTCCACCTCGCGCAACATGGTGGCGGCATCCGGCAGAGGCTTGCCGGGGCCGCCGGGTGCAGGATCGCCGGCGATGCAGAAAAACAAGACCAGCGCTGGCCAACGGAGGTAGGGGAAGTGAGACATTGCCTCTTACCGGCCATCTTAGCGTAGGCTGTTAACACCAAAAAGCATCGAAAGGGATGGAAACAATGGTGCAATTGCTCTTGAAGTGGGTACTGAGTGCATTGGCTCTGCTGGCGGTCGCGTACATCGTTCCTGGTTTTCGCGTGGTGAGTTTACCCTCTGCGCTGATCGCGGTACTGGTGATTGGCTTCCTCAACATGACGCTGGGCCTGGTGTTGAAGGTGGTGACCTTTCCTTTCGCGATCCTCACCCTGGGGATAATTTATTTGGTGATCAATGCCTTCATGCTCATCCTGGCCAGCAAATTTGTTTCCGGATTGCAAATCGCCAGCTTTGGAGCCGCGTTTATTGGGGCGCTCGTACTGGCCGTAGTCCACATGGTCATCGAAGCGGTCATCTAGCGATCAGGCAAGGCCTTGGGCGCAGCAACACCGCGCGGCAAGGGCGTCTGTGATCCGGAGGGCAGTTCAGTCCGTCCCGACCGGGACCGGCCGCGGCCGTGATTCAAAGGTGTCGGCTCTACGGGAACCGGAGTCACCGGTACGTGAGCCACGCCTGCGGTACCAAACCCTCCCGTACCCGGCGCCACCCGCGGTGATTGAACCAGGGGATTGGTTTGCGCACTGGTGTGGTGCGGCAGCACCAGGCGGCGCAGGGCCGGCTGGAACACTACGGCAGAGACAGCCACACTTGCGGCCAGGGCGCCAGCAGCAATCGCTTGCGGTACTGAAAGAAAAAAGTTTCTGCGCCGAGTGCTTAAGCCGCAACTCGATACGCCGGGCTAAGCCGGGCGGAGGCTCTAGCGCTACCCAGGCGCTGCAGTACTTCATCAATTTCCGAGTGAGTCGTCATTGGCTTGTTCCTCCCTGCTCGAGCAAGGCCGCGAGCGCGTGGCGCGCTCGGTACAGGCGGGAGCGGATGGTAGATTCGGTAGTTTCCAGCACCAGAGCGATCTCCACCGTCGAAAGCTCTTTGACGGCAGAGAGCAGCAACACCTCGCGCTCGCGCGCCGGCAGCGTATCGATGAGGCCCAGAATCTGGCCGTAGCGCTGGGCGGTGATGGCCAGCTTTTCCGCGCTCAGGTCGCCCGACGGCAAGATACGGGCCACCTCGTCAAAGTCATCTGCCTGGGGACGGGTCTTGGCGCGGCGCTTACGGTCCAGGACGAGGTTCCATGCAATGCGCACCAGCCAAACGCGATAATCCCGCACTTCGGCAAGCTTGTTGAGGTGGCGCAGCACCCGCAGGAACGTCTCCTGCACAACATCTTCCGCATCCGCAGCATTGCGGGTGACCGAGTAGGCAACGCGGTACAGCGTCGCGGAGTACTCCTCCACCAGCGCGGTCACCTGGGTCCGCGCATCTTGCTCAGCTTTGGCCACTGCATTGGCCTCCAGCCATCCGACGAATTGTCCTTCTACGGTACCCATAGGCGGTTTGACTGTCCTATATAGAGACGCATGATACGCCGTTTGCGCTCGCCTCCCGGGTGCGAAGGCATCTATGATCATTCGTCATGCGCGCCGTCGTTTCCATCACACTTTCTGTTGTCTGCTGGCTGGCGGCCAGCCTGTGGACCCCCGCGGCGCACGGTTATCACCAGAAGTCTGATCCTGCGGGCACATACCAGGGCCACGCTCCGGCTGCGGATGCCGCCAAGCGGGTCTTCACCCTGAGCCTGGCAGCGGATGGCACGGCGATTCTGGACACGCTCTACATCGGCAAAGACAGCGTGACGCAACGTGGCCGCTGGACCCGGGCAGGGCGGCAGATCGTGCTCTCCTTCGACCCGATCGGCGCAAACCGGCCGCCGCAGCCGATTACCTTCCGTTATCGTCACCGCCAACTGAACCCGGTCACATGGGATTCCAACGAGTGGGGCCGCAACGGGCCCCCCGTTCTTTACCGCTCCAAAGCCGGCATGCAGGGCGGACTCTAGCCATGAGCCTCTTCTACAACATCATGCTGGGGTATTTTTTTGGTTTCGCCCTCGGGGTCGGATGTGCCCTGGCCGTGTTCTATTCCATTTACACCGGCGGCTACCGCCGAGCGGTCGAGCACTCACTGCTCGCGGAAAAACCCCAGCGCTACCTCGATGCCACGGCGGCGGCACTGCGGCGGAGAGAAAAAGAAGGATCGCCGCCTCAGTAGTTGATTTTCAATTCCTCGAGAGAGGGCAGGTAGGCCGAGTGCAGCTCTATCCGCAAGCGTCCTGACAAGACGCCGGGATCCTGGCTGGCAATCGCCAAAGCTTCGGCGTAGCTGTTGGCCGAGATGATAGAAATCCCAACCATCGGACCGTCATCGGTGACCGGCCCAGCCAGGAGGTAGCGTTCGGCTTCCACCTGATCCCGGATGAAGGCCAGTTGACGCGGCACCAGATCGGCCACATCGGCACCCAACGTATCGTTCCACCGCTCGCCCTTGTACAGCAGGGCGATGAAATAAGGCTTTACGTTGCGCGGGATGTTTTTCGTCCGAGGTTTCTCCCGCGGCGAGCTCTCTTCCGTCACTTGGCAGCCGCCTCTTGCAATAGCTGGTGCGCCGCTTCCGTTTTGCCTTCCTTTTGCAGCAAAGCAGCGTGCTGGCGCAAGATGGTGCGCCGCTTCTTTTCTGCATTTTCGGCGCTGGCGTCAAACGAAGGCTTGCGGAAATTTGCTTCCGCAGCGCGATAGTCGCGGTCAGCCTTGTCGGTCTGTCCAAGCTGGTTATAGATCATCGCTCGATGCCAATAGGCGGTGCTCCACTCTGCGGAACCGGGCTTGACCGCCTTTGGCACGAGGGCGACTTCCTGGTTGAATTCCTGCAGCGCTTCCTGCTTATGGTCGAAGGCGGCCAGCGCGATGCCATATTCGTCGTGGGCCATCATCTTATCGACCATGCGCTGATGCGGCGGATACTGTTCGGCCAAATCGCGCTGCTGCTTGCAGTAGTCAAGCGACAGGGGATCCTGGGCGGTGAGCAGGTTGACGCATTTGACCATCAATTTACCCACCTGCTCGCTCAATTCGTTGGCCTTGTCGTCTGCGCTCAATGGACTGGCCGGCGGTGCGGTCGGCCCACCCGTTTTTTGTGGATCTGTCTGCGGTGCGGCAAGCAGGGTTTGCGGCGCGCCGGCAAGCAACAAAATGGCGACACAGCAACAGAAGCAAACGCGCATAACCATGGCCCTCATCCTGATTATGCCAGTCGTAAGGGCGCCCACCCAGGTGCCGGTTTATAGCACTATTGTGTAGCCCGCAGGCTTTGCGCCTCGGTGTGCTTGCCCTGGCGATCCAGCACGTCGGCATGTTGCGTTCGCACCCGCTGCCGCAGTTCAGTGAAATGCTGCGCCAGCTGCTGGTTGCTGCCAGCCGCGGCAATGGCTTTGGTGAACGTGGTTTCCGCCGTCTGCAGGTCGCCTGAGGCATGCTCCAGTTCACCCAGCTGTTGATAGGCGGTGGCCCGATGCCAGTATATGACCGCCCACTGCAGGCTGTCGGGCTTGACCGTGCTCGCCGGCAGCAGCGCAATCTCGCGGTCGAACAGCGCCAGCGACTGCTTCGGTTCGTGGGCGACGGCCAGCAGGGCCACCCCGTACTCATCGTCCGCCACCATGCGTCCCATGCGCTCGCTGGCGGGTGCATTTTCTGCTTCATCCACCTGCGCCTTGCAGGCGGCGACAGCCTTGGCATCCTGGGCCTGCAGGAGCTGGGTGCAGTCCGCGCCCGCAAACAGCAAAAACGGCAATAACAACACGCAAAATACCCCCAGATAGAATAGACGGCAGGATGTCTGACCGGCTCTACTACGCTGACCCCTCACTGGCGAACTTCGAGGCGCATGTTTCTGATATACGCGAGGTCTCCCGCAGCCAGGGGAAGTCCTTGTGGCAGATCGCACTCGACCGCAGCGCGTTTTACCCCACCAGCGGCGGACAACCGCATGACACTGGGATGCTGATTGCGACCTCGCCGAGCGGAGCCTTGCTCGAGGCGCCGGTTCTGGCCGTCGAAGAGGATGAGCAGGGCGAGGTGTGGCACTACACTCCCAAGCCGCTCCTGGCGGGCACAGCTGTGCGCGGGCACGTGGATTGGAGCCGCCGCCGCGACCACATGCAGCAGCACTCCGGGCAGCACCTGCTTTCCGCTGTCTTGTACCGTCAGCTCGGCGCGGCCACGGTTTCTTTCCACCTGGGCGAGATGAGTTCGACCATAGACCTTGCGCGCGAGACCATCGCACCCGAGGAACTCGAGCGGGTGCAGGACGCGGTCAACGAGATCATTGCCGAGGATCGTCCGGTGACCATGCAGACCATTCCCCGGGCGGAGGCAGAGATGTTGCTGGCTGCCGGCAAGTTGTTGAAGTTGCCGGAGCGAGACGGAGAAATCCGCCTGATTGAGATTGACGACATCGACCTCAACGCCTGCGGTGGGACCCACGTCCGGGCCACAGGGCAGATCGGCGGCCTGTCGCTGCGGGGTACCGAACGGGTCCGCCAGGGAATGCGGGTGGAATTTGTCTGTGGTATGCGCGCCGCAGTCACTGCGCGCCACGATCTGGCAACGCTTACCCGCGCGGCCGCCGCGCTCTCGGTAGGCCGTTTAGAGGTAGCCGATGCCGTCGAGCGCCTGCAGGCCGAAGGCAAGGCGGCACATAAGGCGAAGCAAAAACTTCTTGAGGAATTGGCGGACTTTGAAGCCCGGAGCCTGCTGCAGGCGGAGGAATCGCATTTGGTGCGCCGCACCGTTGCTGACCGCGACGCTGCCTACCTCAAATTGTTGGGCTCCAGGATCATCGCTTCGGCCCCGCGCTCCTGCGCGCTGTTGGCATCGACCCAGGAGGAGCCGGCGCGGGTTATTGTTGCAGCAAACGCTGATCTCAAAGTAGATTGCGGGTCACTGCTGCGCGAGGCGCTGGCCGCCTATGGACTGCGTGGCGGGGGCGCGCCGGGGCTGGCTCAGGGGCAAATTTCCCGGGTGCATCTGGAGGCCCTATTTGACACGCTCGAGGCACGCCTGCGGCATTCCGCGTAGCCCGGTTCGCTGGTAAACTAAACAGGTTGTTTCCCACCTTGTGGGGCTATAGCTCAGCTGGGAGAGCGCCTCGTTCGCAACGAGGAGGTCAGCGGTTCGATCCCGCTTAGCTCCACCATCGAATCAGTCCTTAAGCGTTCGAGGAAAGAACCAGCCACTCCGGGTGACCCGCGATGTGCTTCAGGCGGATAATCTCGTTGCCCACCACCAGGTCAAAGTCACCCAAGGGAAGTTGCCGGCCGGTTTCTTCGGCTTCGCAGCGAACCGTAGCCCGCTTTTGCTTGACGACGGAGCCGTTCATTCCCGTGGTTTCCGCAAAGTCATGAGTGATTTCGAACTTCACGTCGACGACCGGAAAATGCTTTCCCGTCGGCTTCAACAGACCCTTGCCAGTTCCGCTTTCACACATCGCTGGTCACCCCGGCTAAAACTATAGGGAGGACACGGGAACGCATGAATCACCCAAAGGAGTGAGCATGCCCGTGAGGACTCTCCGGATCCTCGAACACCCATCGCTACACTCTTCCCGGGAGGCGCAGAGAGCAAGCAGTGGCTGGCCCTTCTCATCGCGAGAAACTTTGAGGGTCGAAGAGCACAGCGGGCAAAGCCAGAAGAACTCCGAATGAAACTCAGATCCTTCCCCTGTTTCCCACTGGTAGACCGAGCCCTCCCTCAGGTACCGGAGTTCCTGCCTGCATTCGGGATTAAAACAATGAGCGATCACGATTCCCTCTCTTGCTGGTGAGAATAAGCGTAAGGCTAAAACGGCAAAGGGCCAGTGACGACCATCACCGGACCCTGCCTGCTGGTAACGTGGACGTGGCATTTTCCTCGCCTATCGTTGCCGGTGCAACAAGTCCCGATCGGCTAGTGGGTTTTCCTTTGAAAAGTCTTACGGATCTTCTGGCTGTCGTCGATATCTGACAGGTCGGCCTTCTCTTTGGCCGTTTTCGGTTTCGCGATCCGTGCCCGCGCCGGATCAAAAACCCGCAGGTCCGGCGGCAACACCGTATACGGCTCAAGATTCGGCTCGCTGGTAAACATATCGCTAAGGTCCGCCGCCAGGGCATCTTCAAGATTCAACGGCCCCAGGCCAAGCAACTGGTAGATGGTCTTCTGGATACTGCCCATGCTGCTGTGACGATGGGAAATATAGCCTTTGCCGGCATAAGGGCTCATCACTAACAAGATGCTTCGATGAGCGTCTACATGGTCTCTTCCGCTTTGGGGATCGTCTTCGGTCACAAACACCGCCGAATCTTTCCAAATAGGACTGTGCGAAACGGTATCGATGATCTGTCCCAGGGCAAGGTCGTTGTCAGCTACGTATGATTCGAGCAGCGGATATCCATCTGCCGCCCGCGCGCCCGCGGTGTGATCATTTCCCAACCGCATAACAATCATGGCCGGGACATCGTCCGCCGCCAGGCGTGCGTCAAAGTCCTTGCGGAACTCCTGGCTGCGCACAATGTCGGGGATACCCATGTTGGCGGTAGCAAAGTTGCGGTCAGTGGCGGCAAATAAAGTCTGCGGCACCGGTGCGTTGAGAAAGAGGCGCTGGCCTTCCGGTTCCGAGCCAACCATCTCATCCATGCCCTCAACTTCAAGCGATTCGCCGTAGTTCAAGACGGTCAACCCGCTATTGCTGACGTGTTCCCAGAGGGAGCCAAACTCCGGCTCGTCTTCAGGCATAGGCCCATCGGTGGCACCGCTCAGTGCTCGCCGGCCAGGTGCTTCGCTAAACGGATTCCCGTGCCTGCGGCCGCCATAGGTGGAAGGCCAGGCCATCGCCATCCAGGGCGTAGGAGCAATGCCAAGTGCCCAGCGGTGGCCGTCGACGGAAACGTCACTGTCGGTGTAGTAATGATCGCTGGTGGAAAAAAGTGCGGCCATCGCGTGAGCATTGGGGGACACATGGAGGTCCTGCATGGCGGGGTTGCCTTTGACCCGGCCATGCATCCCATACCGCGCCACCGACGGATCTCCGTCGGCTCCCGGTAGGTCGCCGAACACATCGTCGAACGTTCGGTTCTCACGGATGATGAGGAATACATGTTTCAAATGTGGCAAGGGGCTGCTGTCGCTTTGTGCCGCCGTATTGTCCTCGATCACGGTAGCGGTTCCCGACTCAGGATGTTCGGCGACTGCCGCTGGAATGACCGAGATACTGCCCAGTTCCAGCTCTCCGATGTAGGAGCCATGCAACTCTGAGTTGAACTTGGCTCCGGCGTTTGGCCCACTGCCTTTTCCTTTGGCGTTCGCTACGTAGATGGTGTTAGCAAAGGCCAGCACAGCGGAAGGGTTCCAGCCCACGGGGAGATGGCCTCGCACGCGCCGGCTGGCGGTGTCAATCACCGCCAACGCATTGATACCAGCCTCGGTTACATACAGCGTGCCGCCCGACAGCGCCACGCCGCTCGGCATGACCCCGCGAAGTGGCTGCCCTTCGCGATCCTGAAACCCGGGCCCGATAAACGGGCTGAGCGGAATCTCCGCCTTGAGGGAGCGTCCATCGGAGCTGATCACGGCCACAGCATCCTCGTGGGCCAGCACCACATAAACTTCGTTGCTGCCGGCCACAAGCGCCGAAGGCGCCGCCCCACCGATGACGTGGTGGGTGGTCTCGATCGGTGTGCCCAGGCGCAGCGAGGCGACGTGCCGCCGGGTAGGAACGTCATACGTCCACAACGAACTGCCCCGCGGGTCGTTGGGGTCGCCCAAGCCGGGAATCGTCCTGCCCTCGACGGCAACGCCGTTCCGCGCAGCCGCGGAGGGATAGCCAAAGGGGGGAAAGTGGAGTCCGCTGTGCAGGCGGTCTGCATTGTCTGCGCCTGGAATCGTCTTGTACTCAAACAGGCCGGAATTGGCGACATACAGCCGTCTGCCATCCGGGCTCAGGCACAGGGCGATAGGATTCACGCCGGTCGTGAGGCTAGCCACCCGGATCCGCCTCAACGTATCGATCACGGCCACCCGCCAATGCGCCTGATCGATAACGTATAAGCTTCGGCCGTTGCGCGAGAGCACCAGGGCCGCGGCGAAGCTGTCTTTTTCCAGCTGGATGCGGGCGATACGGCGCCAATCGGTGGTGGCTAACACTTCGACCGCTCCACTATCGCCGGTCGCTACATAGAATTCTTTGCCGTCCGGGGAATACGCTCCGCCGGCATAAACCTGCACATCCGGCTTACTGAGAAATCCGGCGGGTATCTGAGTCACTCGGCGGTCTACACTGGCGGGCCGGTCGATCACATTCAGCGCAAAGGGGAAGCCCAGCGAGGGCGCGACCAGTTGCTGCCCATCGGGGCGAAGCGCAAGCGAGAAGGGAAACGGCGCCACAGTGATCCATTCGCCGGCGGGGCTAATCCGACGCCCATTGGGAATCGTGGCAGTTACTTGTGCCGGCACCTGTGTGCACAAGCAGAACAGCAAGAGAAACTGTTTCATTTACCCGCGGCTTGGCGGATTTCCCGCGCCACCAGTTCATATTGATCCGACGCCAGGTAGTCCACGTGCGCTGCTATCGCCGCACGCCAGCGCACCCGCGCGGTATCGAGTGCGCCGAAGTTGTAATCATGAAACCAGCCGTTGCAACTGAGCTCCGCTTTGGTCGCGCCATCAAGAGTGTAAAAGCGAATCCACAGCCCGTTGCTGTGGGCCCGCTCCACCAGCGCACGCAACCGGTCCATTTTCGCAGGCGTCCATTCCCCGGCTTCTGGCTGGCCTCCAGCCTCCACCACCTTCCAGGGGTTGTTCCACCAGCGCCGGTAATTGGTGGCCTTGCCTGGGTCCAGCACTTCGGGGGATGCAGCCGGGTCCTTGCCCTCGGTGTGAATTGCGCCGAAGAGTAACACGCGACCCCCGGCCTGCAACTGATCGTAGAAGACGGTCTGTTGCGCATCGGGTTCGCCAGTCAGAACCAGGATAGGTTTTATGTCGAGCGGCTGCACCTCGTCTCCCTGTGCGCCTTTCACCGATGTGGTGAGCCACGGCTGATACTTGCGCAACAATGCCAGTACGGCAGCGAGGTGCTCCGGTTTGTTGTCTTTGAAATCGAGATTGAGCGTGACGATTGGCCAGTCGCCATGGTTCCCGTCACGCAACGCCTTCTCCACTACCGGTCGAACTCGCTCGAAGAAATACTGATCCATGGTCGGCTCAATGCCGTAGGTGGGATCACCATGGGTCACGACCGACCAGCTCCTCCCCGTCTTGGCATCCGTGTGCCACGCCAGATCTTGCTCAATGGCCAGGGGGGTACCGGCAGACAGCGCGCGATCAATCCTATCGTCCCACCATTCGAAGTAGGGATAGCAGTTGTGCGCATCCATCACTGTTCTGGAACCGGGAACAGCTTGTTGAGCAACTGATGGAATCGACCACAGCGTAAGTGCCAGCAGAACCTTGAGCACAGTGTGCATCTCTAGGAATCCTCGGGAAAGTTTATGTATAGCGGACTGCTGATCAACTCACTGGCGCCGCTGGAGTCGCGCACCTCAATGCGGAGCCAATGCTCCCCGGTTCCTGCGGTGACCGTGGTCGCCATTCCGTCGACCAAGGGCGCGGGCGCGGCGGTTTCCTCGCCATCCAGCAACAGGCGGACGGTCGAACCCGCGGCGGCAATCGCCCGAATATGTACGGTGATGGTTGTGGCAGCGGCCGTGTGCAGGGTTCCACCCATCTTCGCGGAAACGCCATTTGCCTCCGCTGTGAAGTCCAGCATCTTATCCCGCGAGCCGGTCAGATCGATGAAGGTGCGGCCGGCGCGAATGCCGCGCAGGATGGCGGCGACGGACAACTCATCCGCCTCCACTCCGGTCGCCGGCCACCCGATGGCGCTGACATCGCCAGGTGCAATCGTGGCATTGTGATTGTCGCTGCCCCCGATGGCCGCCAGTCTGTGCCCAGCACGCAGTTGTGTATCCCAATACTTCGCGCTGGAAAACATGATTGCGCCGTAATTGATGACTTCAACCGCGCTGAACAGACCCGTGTCCGTACCCGCTGGTGGAACCCAGCGGCAACCCATGCAGTCCTCACCTTCGGGTGCCTCGGCATGATTCACAGAAGCGATGCCGCCCCGGGCGCGGGCTTCCCGGAGCACGGTGTTGAGATCGCGGTAATCCAGAAACTGCGTGACGCCAAAGACGTTGAAGTGGCCGTGAAAGGTAGTCATTTCCCGGCCCGGGATCAGCAGCAGATGATCGAAGAATGGCTGCAACTCGCGCAACTCACTGTAGTGTGAGTCTGTATTGTGGTCGGTAATGGCTATGAAGTCGAGGCCGCGCGCGGCCGCTGCCTGGACAGTAAGAAAAAGCGGACACGGGACTTTACGCCCACTTTGGCTCTTGCAGCTGCCATCGCTGTGCGCGGTGTGCATGTGCAGATCACCGCGATACCAGCGCGGGCCCAGGGCAAGAGGCTGCGCCGTAAAGCTACTATCCTCGGCGATCGAGTTAAACACAATGTCCGCCCGGTAATGCGCAACCACGTTGGCGCGCATATTGGGCACCGCGAGCAGAAGTTTCCACTGGCCGGCCGGTATCGCTCCAGGAAGATACGATGGCGTAGCATCCGTTTCACTGATGGTGAAGTGGCTCTTATTGCCGCCGCTCGCGCCGCGAAACCGGTCCGGATCGGCAATCCCGAGATCGAGGGTAGCGCGCTCCTTCTTGCCGTCGTACTGAAAATCGACGCTGATGCGGTGCACGCCGGGTGGCACAGTAAACGGAACATCCAGATAGGTTTTGTTCTGGCTGCCGATGACCTCACCGGTGAGTACCAAGTGCTGCGCAGACGCAAGCGGTCCCACAGCAAGGAGCAGCAGCGCGATCATCCATGGTCGGACCAGCGTCAATCTAAAGACTCCCGAAAAACAAAACCTGGGCGACCCACGCAGACCGACAGAAGGCTTGCATGGGCCAACCAGCGCTGGAAGCAGACTAATTAAAAGTCCAATCGTATTGCGAACTGCATCACCCGCGGATCTCCCGACAGCGAGGTAATCTGGGCAGCGGCTCCGGTGCTCACGTCTCCACTGGGTGCGGCAAACAGCGGGTGGTTGAGCACGTTGAACACTTCCCAGCGGAACTCTGCGCGCAGGCTCTCGACGATCGGCACATCCTTGATCAAGGCTGCGTCGAATACATCCGTTGCCGGGGAATTCAACGAATTGCGCGTGCCGTTACCGATCACGCCGTTGCCCGCGTCCGCGAACGCATCCGAAAGGCCCGACCCATATGGAGAGCAACCACTGGTAGCGCTCGAGTAGAACCAGCATGAGGGCTTCTTGACGTAGTGCACGTTGCCAACTTTGTTGGGAACAGCGGTGGCATAGCCATACGGATCCAACAAGCTGCTTTCATTGCCCCATGTCGCGGTAAAGGGGATGCCGCTATAGAACGTGTACACACCCGACGTGCGCCAGTTGCCGAGTACATAGGACAGCGGGCCGGAGGTCAACATGCTCTTACCTTTTCCGAACGGCAGTTCGTATACGTAACTGACGCCAATACGCTGGGGAGTATTGAATTCGCTTGGGCCATACCACGAGCTCTCGTCACGGCCGTTTGGTGGTCCACCCGGATTGTTCTCCAGCTCCTCAGGCGTATTGTCCAGGCTTCGCGAATAGGTGTAGGCTGCGTGCACACTCAACCCATTCGCCATCGCGTGCGTCAGGCTTGCCTGCAGTCCGTTGTAGTTGCCATAGCCGATCGGCGTCGTGTACTCCACCTGACCAAAGTTGGGGTAGGGCACATTCGCGGTCACCGCATTGTTGACGATCAGCGGCTGGTTGTAGTCGTAGATCAGGTTGTTGTGGGTGGACTTGGTGCCGACATAATCCACCTCGCCAAGCCACTTGCCACCCAGGTCTCGCTGCACGCCGAAACTCCACTGTTGCACCATCGGTTCGTGCTTAACGGGATCGACGGCCCGAATATGAAACTGTTGCAATGCGTTGAGGTTGATCGTCGAAGGATCAAGAAAATTGGCAGGGAACCCAACCTCAGGTTGCAGCACAGGAACCGTCGTACTCGAAGGTGTCTTGTTCACCAGGAACGGCGGATTCAGCGCCAGTTGGTTCTCGCTGCCGATGCGCTCCAGCAGCGTGTAATAGACGCCGTAGCCGGCGCGCAACACCGTCTTCTGGTCCACAGAGTAGGAAATACCAATACGTGGGCCGAAGTTCGTCGTCGGCGGATTGACCAAGGTGCGATCACCGAGTGAAGCGGACTTGGCAAACACCAGCGAACCGGCCCCATCTGGATTGAAGTTAGCCAACTGATTCGATCCCGAATAGGGAGGCGTTGCAAAGTCGTAGCGCAGGCCAAGGTTCAATGTCAGCTTCGGCGTCACTTTCCAGTCGTCCTCAACGAAGCCAGCCGCCATCCACAACCGTTGGTCGACCAGCAGCCGGTTCGTCAGCTGGACGTAATAGGGTGCGCCGAACAGTCCATCCGCGTAGTCGGTGACGCTTGAGGGATTGCCCAGCCCGGAGAATACGCCGGCGAAGTAGAGGTCTCCGCGCGTGCCCGGCTCGTCCTGGAAGATATTGCGCATGGGCAGGAAGAGGTTCACACCGAACTTGAGGCTGTGAGGGCCCTTTGTCCACGACAGTGTGTCGTCAAACTGGTACACCATCGGCACTTGCGATTTGGGCAGAAAGTCTGGCGACCCAAGATAGCCGTGGTTGGTAAATGCTGTGAGCGATACGCCACCACCGATGGCCGGATCGCTGGGAATGCCGGGTACGAATTGCCCTGCCGTCTGTGTAAGGTTGAAGGGCTGTTGCTGCCCAAACGAGGTGTCGCGCACCCAGCCAAGCCGGAAATCGTTCAGAATACTCGGGCTGAAAATATGCGTCCAACCCAGCACAAAGCTGGAGCCTTTGAGAAATTGGTTTCCCCACGCCGAGGTTCCGGTGCCGTCGGCCAGGCCGCCAAAATAGCCGGGAATCTGGCGCGTACGGTTGAAGTAGTTGAACCGCCCGAAGATGGTGTTGTTCTGCGAGGGTGTCCAGTCGATGCGGCCATCGTAGCTGGAATTGAAATCAGTCGCCGCCCCGGTGCGCGAGAAGTTGTTGTACTCCGGAAACGTTGACCCGCCCTGTTTGTTGTTGGGTTCCGGGAACAAAGCGATCAGCTTGGCCACCGAGGTGTCGATTTTAGCCGTGGGGTCGCTGAGAAAGCTGTTGTTCACGAGCGGGACGCAGTTAACGGCGGTGTAAGGAGCCGAGCAGGTCGACAGGTTATAAATCGTCGGATAGGCGGGAACCCCGGCGACCGCGGCAGCGTTCGTGCTGTAGTCGCCGGCACGTTCATTGTCCAGCGGCACGGTGGAAATTCGCGACAAGCCCTGCTTGATGCGGGTTTCTTCAAAGTTGAAGAAGCCAAAGAGGCGATCGCGCTTGATCGGTCCCCCGAAGCTGCCGCCAAACTGATTTTGATTATTTTCCGGCTTTACATTCGTGGTTTGCCGCGTGAAGTAGTCGAAGGAATCGAAATACTGGTTGCGCAGGTACTCATAGGCCGCGCCGTGGAAGCTGTTGGAACCGCTATGCGTGTTCACCGAAACCACTGCACCCGGGGAGCGTCCGTATTCGGCGGAATAAGGACTGGTGATCACATTGAACTGCGAGATCACGTCGACCGAAGGATGGGTTGCTTCAGTGCTGAGCTCCTGCACATTTTCAGAGAATGTGTTGTTGTCGATGCCGTCGAGGATGAAGTTGTTCTGCAGCGAGTGAACACCGTTGACATTAAAGTCGCCGGTCCGTCCGGCCGAAGTTGCGCCGCTCTGATTGGTATAGCGGCTGATTTGCACTCCCGGCACGACGCGCAGCAGGTCATCCCAATTGCGCAGATAGAGCGGAGTCTCTTCAATCACGTCGCTGGTGACCAGCATGCCGATCGAAGCGTCGTCGCGTTGCAGCTCCGCACCCAGGGCACTGACCTCGACTGTCTGGTCTGCGGCCCCGATGGTCAGATGCAGATCGAGCCGTACGCGCTCTCCCACGCCGATGCTCACTTTCTCCTCGACCCGCGAAAATCCGTTCGCGGATGCGGATAGGCTGTAGTTGCCAATCGGCAAGTCGGGCAGAGAGTAGGCGCCATCGGCGAGGCTCTTGCCGGAACGGCTGTAACCGGTATCTGTAGAGGTTACGGAAAGCACGGTCCCGGCTATAGCGGCCCCGCTCGGGTCGAGCACCAGGCCACTCAAGGAGCCCGTATTCACCTGGGCGTGAGCGCTGACGGTCATAACTACTAGAAAGGTAAGCGCGCATTCAGCGGCAATGTTGATTATCGATTGGATAAATTTTGGGCGGGGCTTACCTGTCGCATGCATTGATGGCACTCCTGGCAAGACAGCTGGGTTTGTCTGCGGTCGGGACGAGATGGACTGCTTGCTAACCGCTTATAGAAGGGAAGATAATCCCTTCTCGTACCGCCATGGTTGCCGGTGCTTGAACATTTGATAAATATGCGGCCGGGGACTCACAGAGACAGGAGCGGATGCGTACGGGTTACTGGCAGTTGCCCGAACCCGTTAAATGTTCCGAGAAAATTTAGTTCAACGTGCAGCGAAGGTGTTGCACGCTGTCACTTGGCCGGTGGTAAAGCCGCGGTTGAACCATGTCATGCGCTGCTCCGACGAACCGTGCGTGAACGAATCGGGAGTTACATATCCGCGCGACATTTTCTGTAGCCGATCGTCACCCACGGCGGCTGCAGCTTGCAGACCAGACTTCACATCCGCCTGGTCGATGATCTGCCGGTCTGCCGTGGAATGCGCCCACACGCCGGCAAAGCAGTCCGCCTGCAACTCCGTTGCCACTGATATCTGGTTCCGGGCGCGCGGGTTTTCCTGCTGCATGGCCCGTACCTTGCGCTCAATGCCCAGTATATTCTGCACATGATGCCCGATTTCATGGGCAATCACATAGGCCTGGGCAAAGTCGCCCGACGCTCCAAACTGTTGCAGTTGTTCCCAAAAGCCGAGGTCCAGGTAGACCTTCCCGTCCGCCGGGCAGTAGAACGGGCCAGTCGCGGCCTGGGCGGTCCCGCATCCCGAGTAGGTGTGGTCGCGGAAGAGAACCAGGTGCGCTTTTGGGTATCGCTCCCCCTCGGCGGCGAGAATTTTTGCCCAGGTGTTTTGCGCGTCGTCCAGCACGAACGAGGCTAACTGCGCCGAACGGTTTTCCTGTGGAGACGCAGCCTGCGGTGCACGCTGCTGCTGCGTTTGCACGCCACCACTGTTCGCGAAATAGGCGCCAATGTAGTTGCGCCCAGTCACCAGGCTAATGATCGCCAGGATCACCAGACCCACCAGGCCAAGGCCGCCTCCGCCGAAACCACCGCCGCCGGAGTCGCCCCGCCTATCCTCAACGTCGCTGCTTAAACCGCCCGGCGTCCAACGCATAAAGTTGCTACGAGTGTAGTACGGGGCGGGCCCGGGTTTCCTTTTTATCTTTGATCGCATCCAACGGTGCGTGCGGCCGATTGCTTGTTCGAGGATGGCTTTTCAAGGAGAAGAGTATGAGCGACGCGAAAAAATGTGGAAACCCTGCCTGCAGCTGTATCCCCCAAGCGAAAGATAAGTTTTGTAGCCCACACTGCGAGGCAATGAGAGGTTCGGTCGAGATCGCCTGCCAGTGTAGCCACGCTTCCTGCAGCGGAGCTGCCAGTTCGTAGCGAACGCCGGCCTACATGAAGGCCAAAGCAATTCCCAGAAGCAAGGCAAAGAGTTGGAATCCGTAGTTACGCAGAAAGTCGCTGGGGGTTGCGCGCTCCTCGTCAATAGGCGCAGGCGGGACCGGTCTGGATGGAGTTGGAGACGAGGGGGAAACCACGCGAAAACCTCTTTCCTTGTGTGGAGATTATCGACGCAGTCCCGCCGGTTCTCGCCTCCTTCTCTCTACAACCTTTAGTGCAGGTTTCTAGTTGAGCAACTGTGCTACGGCTCACTGACCGGGAGTCAAAACCACGTAGTTTCTGTTGATGTAGAAACGATAGTGGCCTGCGGTCGTGTCAGCAAGAACCTGCAGCGGCATCGGCCGCTTCAATTCCGCATCGCGTTGGCTGGCTGCGGAAAATAGATCATGCGCGCCCAGATCCATCACCAAAAACCGGTTGCCCTCCACAAAGCCAACTCCGTAGGCGCCCGGTTTTAAGGTCTGGCCATTGATGTCAACGGCCACCTCTGTAATGAAATAAGCCTGGTATTTTTGTTGCACCGCAGTGGAGTAGCCGGATGTATCCACCAGCGCGGCAAGCACGAACATGCCATCTGCCGTCTTGATGCCCGCTGAGTTGCGCGCCTGCACGCTGGCGACCTGTCCCCGAAAAAAAACCGTTGCCGGCACAAACTTCGACGCTTCGGCCGCAGGTAACAACGTTGCGTCGGCGGCGGATGCAGTATTTGCCGTAAAAGCGCTCAGTAGCAAGGCCACGATCCAGAGGCTATTTCTTAGCAAGAGACCCTCCTTACCAGGTCGGACGAACATGAATGTACCACTTCAGCCAGCGGATTTGATTGCACGGAAATCCTTCCAGTGGTTTACGTTGCGTGCGGCTCTGGTGCGCATGGAACGCATCCAAGACCGTTCAGGGGGAAATATGACTAAAGCTATCAACCAGGCAGAGTCTATGGCAAAAATCTCAGAAATGATTAAAGACGTGCGTATCGCCATGCTGTCCACCGTCATGTTTGATGGGACGATTCACAGCCGTCCCATGGCGACGCAAGACGCAGAGTTTGCCGGAGAGTTGCTGTTCCTTACACGTGAGGAATCAAGCAAAACCTCGGAAATCGATCAACGACCGCACGTAAATGTTTCCTATGTTGACAGCAAGAACCACCGTTTCGTGACCCTCGCTGGGCGCGCAAGCCTGAGTCAGGACCGTAAGACGATTCACGAATTGTGGAATCCCATGTACAAGGCGTGGTTTCCGCAGGGCGAAGACGATCCGGCGATCACGGTCATTCGTGTCGATGTGGACCATGCCGAATACTGGGAAGCTCCGTCGAATGCAATCGTCCGCAATTACCAACTGCTGAGAGCCGCGGTCACCAAGGGGGGTTCGCCCGTTGGCGAGCACCAGGAAGTCACGCTTTAAAAGATCGATGGAGCGTTCGTGCCCCTGCGCAAGTTAAAAGCAAGATCAAATCCCGAGCCGCCGCCTGGCGCCTCGCAAACGCAAACTGAACTGGATCGGCCAACAGCGGACGAGATTTACGAGCAGGTCTCTCGCAACGCGCGTCATGAACTTGATCGTTCCGCCGTAAGCCTCTGCATCTCGGGAATCGCGGGCGGCATCACCATGGGGCTGACTGCGCTCAGCACCTCGATTGTGATCGCCTTGCTGGGGCATGGCGCTGTCGCCAAGTTCGTGGCTGATCTGCTGTACCCTATTGGCTTTATCGCCGTCATCCTTGGTCGAGCGCAACTGTTTACCGAGAACACGCTGTATCCGGTCGCCCTGATGCTTGCTGAGCGACGTCACGGCTGGAGGACGCTGCGATTGTGGTCCATCGTCCTTCCCAGCAACGTGATCGGAGCCTTTATCTTCGCCCTGCTTGCGGTGCGCACCGGCGCACTGCGGCCGGAATACATCGCGGCTATGACACAACTGGGAAGGGAGGCTGTTGGCGTCGCCGGTTGGCACGTCTTCTGGAGCGGCGTGATCGGGGGCTGGATCATTGCGCTGGTGGCCTGGTTGGTGAGCGGCAGCCATTCCATTACCGGGTCCGTAATGCTGATCGGGTTGTTGACCTTCGTCGTCGGATTGGGAAATTTCGCCCACTGTATTGCTACCAGCGGAGAGATCCTGGCCGCTATCCTGGATCATCAGCTACTTTTCTCGCATTACTTTGCCTGGCTCGCCCCGGCAACGCTGGGGAACATCTGCGGCGGGGTTTTATTGGTGACGCTGCTTGAGTACGGGCAGGTCAAGGGTGGCACCGAGGAACCGCGATATTTTCGCTAGTGGAGACAAATGCCAGAGAACAAAGAGAAATCAAACAGCCCCATAGAAAGCTACGCCGTGATTGGGGACTGCGAGACCGCAGCTCTGGTCGGTCTGGATGGCTCCATTGATTGGCTATGTTGGCCCGACTTTTCCTCCGATGCTTGTTTCGCGCGTCTGCTGGGGACAGAAGAGAACGGCCGCTGGCAAATCGCGCCCGCCATACAGTCGGAGAAGACCACGCGCAGGTACCGGGATGACACGCTTATTCTCGAGACCACCTTCGAGTCTACGGACTTCGCCGTTATGCTTATCGACTTCATGCCGATGCGTGGGGCCAATCCCAACCTGGTACGCATCGTGCAAGGCCTTCGCGGCGCCGCGCCCATGAAGATGCAGATGGCTCTGCGCTTTAACTACGGAGCCGCCGTCCCTTGGGTCACCCGCAGTGCGGACGGCATACGCGCCATTGTCGGGCCTGACCTGGTCTTGCTGCGCACTACCGTCCCCCTTGCCGGCGAAGACCTGACAACCGTCAGTGATTTCACCGTGAACGAAGGGGAAAGCATCGAGTTTGTCATGAGCTACGGGCCCTCGCACTTGCCGCCGCCGCGCGCCATCGATGTGCCGGTGTCACTCGAGAAGACGCAGGCTTTCTGGACCAGATGGTCGCGAACCTGCACCTACCAGGGGCCCTATCGCAATGCCGTCATGCGCTCGCTTATTACCCTCAAGGCGCTCTCCTACCGGCCGACGGGGGGAATTGTGGCCGCTGTCACCACCTCACTGCCCGAGCGGTTGGGCAGTTCCCGCAATTGGGACTATCGTTTCTGCTGGTTGCGCGACGCTACCTTTACCTTGCAGGCGCTCATGCACGGTGGCTATTACAAGGAGGCTGAGGCATGGCAACAGTGGTTGTTGCGAGCGGTCGCCGGCAGCCCTGACCAGGTGCAGATCATGTATGGCATCGCGGGCCAGCGCTACCTACCCGAGCGCGAGCTGTCCTGGCTCGCAGGCTATGAGGATTCCAAGCCGGTGCGCATCGGCAATGCCGCTTCAGAACAATTGCAGTTGGATATTTATGGTGAAGTGTTGGCCGCCTTTCACCATGCCTTGAAACGCATGGGAAAGGATGGCGAGCTGGCCTTCCGCATGCTAACCGGCATGGTCGAGCACCTCGAAACCATCTGGCAGCAACCCGATGAGGGCATTTGGGAAACTCGCGGCGGACCGCAACAGTTTACGTATTCCAAAATGATGGCTTGGGTCGCGTTCGATCGCGCGATCAAAGCGGCGGCCATATTGCACGCCAATGCGCCGGTGGAGCGCTGGCAAAAAGTGCGAGCCAAAATTCACGATGAGATCTGCGCCCAGGCGTACAACGAGAAGCTGGGCAGCTTTGTCCAGAGCTACGGCTCAGCACAGCTCGATGCGTCTCTGTTGCTGATGCCATTCACAGGCTTTCTTCCCGCTGACGACCCCCGGGTGAAAGGCACGCTGAAGGCGATCGAAGGCAGCTTGATGTCGGGCGGCCTGGTGGCCCGCTACAACACCGCCGAGTCGCCCGATGGGCTTCCCCCAGGAGAAGGCGTTTTTCTGGCCTGCACCTTTTGGATGGTAGGTGCGCTGCACTTGCAGGGGCGGCATGACGATGCTAAAAAGCTCTTCGAACGCACCTTGGCGTTGGCCAACGACGTTGGCTTGCTCTCGGAAGAGTACGATACCGAATCCAGACGACTGGTGGGCAATTTCCCGCAGGCGCTCTCCCACATTTCTTTGGTGAACGCAGCTTACGGCCTGGCTGCGTTAGAAAAGTAGAGCAGCACATCGTATCGGAGGAGTGGTGATGCACGTTTTTGACGTTTGGGCTCCTTACGCTCGCACTATGGAAGTCGAAATCGGAGGCCAGCGCTTTCCTTTGACCCAGAAGGCTCGGGGTTGGTGGTCGGCGCAAGTCGAGGCCGCGGGCCCGGGCACAGATTATGGATTTGTGATCGACGGTCTCGAGCCGCCCGTTCCTGATCCGCGTACCCGCTGGCAGCCGTACGACGTACACGGTCTGTCTCGCGTGGTGGACGATGCCGAGTTTGTCTGGACAGACAGTGGCTGGCAATCACCGCCGCTTTCGAGCGCGCTCATTTATGAGCTTCACCTAGGCACATTTACGCCTGAGGGAACCCTGCGGGTTGCCGAGCAGCACCTCGACTATCTCAAGGATCTGGGCGTGACCCACGTGGAGTTGATGCCGGTCGCAAATTTTCCAGGCAAGCGTGGCTGGGGCTATGACGGCGTCAATCTCTACGCAATTTTCAATCCTTATGGCGAGCCGGACGACCTGAAGCATTTTGTGAACGCGGCCCACAGTAAAGGATTGGCGGTGTTGTTGGACGTGGTCTACAACCATCTCGGGCCAGTCGGAAATTACCTTGGCAAATTCGGTCCTTATTTCACTGACAGCCATTCCACCCCGTGGGGCGGCGCGGTCAATTTTGAAGAGGCCGGCTCGACCCAGGTGCGCCGCTACCTGATCGATAATGCGTTAATGTGGCTCGGTGTTTACCACATCGATGGATTGCGTCTGGACGCGGTGCATGCCTTTAATGACCGTACTGCAATCCATTTCCTGGAGCAGTTGACGGGAGACGTCCACCGGCTGGAAGCCTCGCTGGGGAAGCATTTCATGTTGATCGCCGAAAGCGATCTGAACGATCCCCGCATCGTGAAGGCGGAAGAAGCAGGTGGTTACGGCCTGGACGCGCAGTGGAGCGACGATTTCCATCACGCCTTGTTCTCGGTGATCTCCGGCGAGCGCGAAGGCTATTACGCAGACTTCGGCACCCTCGCCTGCCTGGCCAAATCGCTGCATTGCGTCTTCGTCTACGACGGGACGTACTCCGAGTATCGAGGCCGCAATCACGGGCGCGAGGTCGTTGGCCTTTCCGGCCACCGTTTTATCGGCTTCGTCCAGAACCATGATCAGGTGGGCAATCGCGCCCAGGGCGAACGGGTGAGCCACGAAGCCGGAATCGGCAGGGCAAAGGTCGCCGCTGCCCTGGTGCTCACCGCGCCCTTCGTGCCCATGATCTTCCAGGGAGAAGAGTTCGGCACGTCGGCGCCCTTCCTCTATTTCACCGATTACGACGACCCGGAACTGGGACGCGCCATTTCCGAAGGCCGCAAGAAAGAGTTTGTTTCCTTCGGGTGGAGTCCAGATCAGATTCCCGATCCGCAGCAAGAGAGCACCTTTACCTCCTCTCGCTTGCAGTGGGCGGAGTTGGGTCAGGAGCCCCACGCATCGCTGCTGCAATGGCACAAAGACCTCATCAAGCTGCGGCGCAGCCGCAGCGAATTGTCCGATGGAAACCTAAACGCGGTAAACGTGCGGTTCGACGAAGCAGCCCAGTGGCTGGTGTTGGAGCGCGGCGGGCTCTCGATTGCCTGTAATTTGGGCGAGGCCGTGGCAGAACTGGAAGTGGGATCCTGCGCCCATTTGTTGCTGGCCTCGGATGCCTCCATCGCTTTGGATGGAACTCGGGTCAAGCTGGGCCCCGACAGCGTGGCCGTAATTTCCCGATCAGTGCAATAATCGTAGCGAAACACTGAGGGAAGTCGCCTGTGAACCGATGCATCCTGCTCGTATACCTGGCTGCGAGCTTACCGTTCATGGCGCTGGGGCAAAGTGCTCCGTGGCAACCCGATCTCACCCGCCAGCAAACCTACACCCTTCACCGGGCATCGAGTTTTGATACCACTGGAGCGAACGCCGATCGGCGCAAGGTCAACCCGGGCGAGACCCTCACCGTGCTCGACACCGACGGCCCGGGACTGATCTCGCACGTCTGGTTTACTATCGCCAGCTCGGAGCCCTACCACCTGAAAAAGATTGTCCTGCGTATTTATTGGGACAGTGAGGAGACGCCCAGTGTTGAGGCGCCGATCGGGGACTTCTTCGGCCTTGGCCTTGGCTACTACCATCCCTGGCAATCGGAAATGCTTTCTGTGGGCAGCGTAAAAGACCTGAACTGTTTTTTCCCCATGCCCTACCAGCGGCATGCGCGGGTCACCGTAACCAACGAAGGAACGCGGGCGATCGGGGCTCTGTACTACAACATCGAGTACCGTACCAACACGTCTCCGCTCGATCCCGAGACCTTATACTTCCACGCCCAGTATCGCCAGGCGCAACCGACTCATGGCTGGACCAACAAATGGACCTCGAACGGTCAACCGCTGGTTAACAAAAAGCCCAATCTCACCGGGCAGGACAACTACGTCTGGTTTGAGGCCAAGGGAACAGGGCAATATGCCGGAGTGACCATGTCCATTTTGCAGAACCAAAATGACTGGTGGGGTGAGGGCGACGATATGTTTTTCGTCGACGGGGTTAAGAAACCAAACATCGCCGGCACCGGCGCGGAGGACTATTTTCTCGGCGCATGGGGCTTCAAAGACCACCCCTTCTCCTACCTGCTATATGGCGCGCCCGTAGTCGGCAAGGGCAGGGCAGGCAGCCGGTCGAGTGTTTACCGTTTCCATCTCGACGCGCCCATTGTGTTCAAGACATCCTTTAAAGCGACGATCGAGCACGGCAACGCCAACCATCGTTCAGACAACTACTATTCCGTAGCCTACTGGTACCAGACGGAGCCTCACGCCGCCTTTCCGCTCCTGCCACCGGTAGAACAGAGATTACCCATGCTGGAACAGGTGGGGGGGCCAGGGAGCACCATGCCGGCATCCACCCGCAACCCCGCCTCGAAATAAGCACCCGGGACTTCAGTACTGAAACAACCACCACACCCGATCAGTTCCGCAGGGATGACCGAAAATAGCCCGAATCACCAGTTATAGGTTCAGCTCCCACAGGTGTGTAGTCCCGTTTAGGGACAACTGAAAATAGCCCAGGGCGTCGGTCCTGGGCAAATCCACCACGCCGGAGCAGTCCCGTCAGGGACGGCTGGACATTACCCAGGACGTTAGTCCTGGGAGCACAAACAATCACGGTATCAAATCAACACCGACAAACCTAGCGTGAGCCCGAGCACGATCACCGAGAGCATCGTCTCGCTGATCGACCAGGTCTTCATGGTATCGGCAACGCTCATGTTGAAATATTCCTTCACCAACCAGAAGCCGCCGTCGTTTACGTGCGAAAAGATCAGCGAACCTGCCCCCGTCGTGATAGCCAACAATTCCGGCCGTACGCCGGGACTATGCAGAAGGATGGGCGCCAAAATTCCCGCCGACGTGCTCAAGGCCACTGTGGACGATCCCGTTGCCAATCGAATGAGCGCAGCCACCAGCCACCCCAGCAACAGCACCGACACGTGCGCATGCAAGGCAACCGCAATAATCGCCTGCGACACGCCGCTATCCTGCAGGATGCGTCCAAAACCACCACCTGCTCCGATCAACAAGGTGATGGCGGCGGTAGGCGCAAGGCACTCGTTGGAAAATTTTAGAATAGTCACCCGGTCAAATCCACGCATCTTGCCCAGGGTGATAAAGCTCACCAGGACAGCGACCATCAACGCGATGTCAGCCGTACCCAACAGATGCAGTGCGCGATTGGTTAGGCTGCCCGGGGCCGCGATCACGCCGGCCCAGCTACCCATCATCATCATGACTACGGGCAGCAAAATGGTCGCCACGGCGAGGCCAAAGCCAGGCAGGCTGCGGTTGGCATCGTGTTCCACAAATTCCGCCGCCATGGGATTGTGCGCATCGAGAACGATCATCGGCGCGATCACCCGGGCATAGAGAGGCCCGGCGATCACGGCAGCGGGAATGCCAACCAGCAGGGCATACAAAATCGTCTTTCCCACGTCGGCGTGAAAAATCGTGACCGCCAGCATGGCTGCGGGATGCGGCGGCACCAATCCGTGGACCACGGAAAGCCCGGCCACCATCGGCAATCCCACCAGCACCAGCGAAGTGTTCGTGCGCCGCGCTACCGTAAAGGCGATCGGTACCAGCAGCACAAACCCCACCTCAAAAAAAACCGGCAAACCTACCAATAGCGCTGCGCAAAACATCGCCCAAGGAACGCGCGTTTCTCCGAAAAGCTGAATCAATGTTCCGGCAATGCGATCCGACGCTCCCGACTCCGCCATCATCTTGCCCAGCATGGTGCCCAAGCCCACCACGATCGCGATGTGTCCCAGCGTATTGCCGACCCCGGTTTCGAATGAGGCGACAATCGATTCGAGGCGCATTCCGGTGACAATCGCCAGCGCCAGGGAAACCGTCATCAGCGAAAGAAACGGGTTCAATTTGGCAACGGCGATCAGCAGGATCAGAGCGATGACGGAAGTAGCGGCGGCACAGAGAAGAAAGAGCCCGTGGCTATCGATCATGAACGGGCAGGCCCCGGTCGAGGCAGAAATCGTCCGGCGCGCTCTCCCGTAGCGGCGCCGTCTTTGTACGACAGCTTTCCATTGACCCACACGGCGGCGATTCCCTCCGCGCACGCGATCGGTTGGCTGAAGGTGGCTGTATCCCGGATCGTCTCCGGATCAAACAGCACCAGGTCGGCGCATGCGCCCTCGCGGATCGTTCCCCGTCCCGCCAACCCAAAGCGTTGGGCCGGCAAGCCGGTCATCTTGTGCACCGCTTCTGCCAACGGGAAAATGCCCTGCTCCCGGCAGTAGTGGCCAAGCACCCGGGGGAATGTTCCCCACAGGCGGGGATGCGGCAGCGGATCATGCGGCAGGCCATCCGACCCGATCATGGTCGCGGGGTGCCGCAGGATCCGGCGCACATCCTCCTCCGACATGTTGTGGTAGATCGCGCCCGCAGGCCGCAAGCGTTCTGCGGCAACCAGCAAGGCGACTCCCCACTCATCCGCAATCTGTTGCAGTGTTTGCCCCGCCATTTCGGGATGCGGTGTCGACCAGGTAATGACGATGCGCACCCGCGCGTCGACCTGCCGCAGGTCGAGCGTGCTCGAAGAGGCCGTATAGGGATAGCAGTCGCACTGTACCGGTTGTTCGGCGCGCGCTGTTTCGAGTGCTTGGAGGACTTCCGCACTTCTTCCCCAATTCGCGACACCGGCGCATTTCAAATGCGAGAGCACCACCGGCACCCGCGATGCGCGTCCCACCTGGAAAGCCTCGTTCATCGCGGCGATAATCGCTTCCGATTCGGTACGCATGTGCGAGACATACACCGCTCCAGCAGCGGCCAGCGGCTCAGCCAGGGACACGACCTCCTCCGTGGGAGCCGAGTAAGCAGACAGATACGCGAGCCCGGTACTCAAGCCCAGCGAGCCGTTCTCCAGCGCCTCGGTCAACTGCATCCGCATCGCGTCGATCTCCGCCGGGGTGGCGGCGCGGTCAAGGCGATCCATGTGGTTGTTGCGCAACGCGGTATGTCCCGTCAGCGCGGCCACATTCACTGTGGGCCGGGCATGATTCACCGCTTCTACATACGACGCGAACGTCGGGTAACGAAAGGCGTCCGCATCGCCCAGCAGGTTCATCGGGTCAGGAGGCGGCCCGGCCAACCGCACAGGCGCCGCGCTGATACCGCAATTGCCCACAATCACCGTGGTGACGCCCTGCGATAGCTTGGGGAGCATCTCCGGCGTCCGAATCACGCTCGTGTCGTCGTGGGTGTGGACATCGATGAAGCCGGGGGCCAGCGCGCGTCCCGTCCCCTCAACGACCGTCCGTCCGCTATATCCGGCCAGCTGACCGACTGCACGGATGAAGCCGCCGTCGATGGCGACATCCGCGGTGTACGGGTCTGCGCCGCTTCCGTCGAGCACGCGCACATTTCTGATTAAGCAATCGGTTTGCACGTACGAATCTTAACGGTTTACTGTTGGGTGTTCCACTACGGAGGGTGCACCAATGTCCGATGAAGACATGAAAGCTGAAATTGAAAGACTGCGGGCAGAAAATGACCAGCTAAAAACGAAGAGTGTCCGTGGATTGAGTTTGAAAGTCAGTGAAAAGGGAGCGGTTTCTCTCTACGGTGTGGGCCGGTTCCCGGTCACTCTCTACAAGGAGCAGTGGGTGAAGATCCTGGGCATGAAGGACGAAATTGAAGCATTTCTGCAGAACAATGCCCACCTGCTCAAGACCAAGGAATAGCCTGGGCAACACCGGCTGCGGCCGCGCTGTAGATTGCGTCGATGATGACCATATCCACGTAGCCGTCCGCCCCGCAGGACGACGGTAGGGAACCGCCCCGAATCGCCCGCGCAAAGGCCTCGATCTGCGGCCGGAATTCGTCGACTACAGGGAACTCTTCACGCAAGTGCACCTTGCCGAGCCGTGCATCCAGCACACGCACGTGTTCATAAGGAAATGCCGGCGAGAGCGAAATGGACCCCAGCGTTCCCCCCAGGTAAAGCATCGATTGGAAGGCCGCGCTGTAGGAGGTGCTTGCCTGCGCCACCAATCCGCTGGGGAAGTACATCGAGAACGCGATGCCCTCTTCCACCTCGCGAAAGAGTTCAGGATTATGGTTCCACTGGTATGCGGAAACACTGGTGGGATTCTCGCCCGCCAGCCAGCGTGCTGCGTGCACGCAATAGACACCTAAATCCATGAGCGGGCCACCCCCGGCCAGCGCGCGATTCAAAATCCATGGAGGCGAGGTCTGCGGGGAAGCATGCCGCTCGCTGAAAGAGGTATGCAAGAGCTTCAGGTCGCCCAGGCGCCCTTCGCGCACCAGGTCGCGTATGAAAAGCATTGAGGGCTCAAAGATCTTGCGGTACGCGGTCATCAACAGCACGGAATGAAACGCGCAAGTGTCGACCATTTCGGCTGCTTCCGCTACCGTGACCGCCAGCGGCTTTTCGCACAACACGTGGCGTCCAGCCCGGGCCACGGCCTGCACTTCCAGCACATGATTGCCCGGAGGAGTGACGATGTACACCGCCTCCACCTCTGGATTTGCCAGGCATTCCTCCAGGCTTCCATAGGCGTGGGTTGCTCCATGCTGCGAGGCCAAGCGGCGCGCCTTTTCCGGGTCGCGGCTTATCGTGGCCACCAGCCGGGCATCCTGCATGCCGGCGAATGCAGGGAGAATTGCTGTTTGCGCCAGGGTGCCCAGGCCGAGCACGGCAAATCCGACTGGCGCCACCGCTAGCTCTCGCGGTCCGCGCGGGACAGCCGCTGATTCCGGATCGCTTTGTGATCCAAGTCGCGCAGGCCCTCGATATTGGCCAGCACTTTGTGAATGGCTTCCACAATGGCGTCGATATCTGCGCGCGGCCCGAGGAAGATCTGGTGCGGGAACCAGACGGCTTCTTTATACGCAGCCTTCTCTGACTCGGGGCAGGTATACATCGTCTTCAGGTCGAGTGGCTGTGGCCGCCCCCAGCTAAGCGCGGGGAAGTCTTTGGGATCAAGCGGGAAGAGCGAGCTGCGATACACCGGCTCATAGAACAATCCATCGCAGGGGATGCCTTCCAGTTGCAGTGCGGCGACAAAGGCGGCCCGCGGGATATCTTTTACCTGCTCGGAGAAATATTTCATCACGAAGCCATAGGGAGCGAGGGTAGTAATGCGCGGTTCCGGCTTCAGAAAGCCGATGCCCGCGGCCTTAGCCAGCTGCTCTTCGAAGTAGGCCATGTTGGCCATGCGAAAGACGGCCTGATCGGGCAGGCCTTCGAGTTGCGCGGTCAGCACCGCGGCTTGAAACTCACCCAGGCGGTAGTTGAAGCCGATCGTACGATGATGAAACTCATCCGTCACGCTGGCGCGGCCGGCATTGATATAAGTTTGCACGCGCTCGTGGTATTCGAGGTTATTGGTCAGCACCACACCGCCTTCGCCTGAGGTGATGAGCTTGCTCGATTGAAAGCTGAAGGCGCCAAGATCTCCGATGGAACCCGCGCCTTTACCGCGCCACTTGCCGCCATGGGCATGCGCGCAATCTTCGACAATCTTCAGCGAATGTTTGCGCGCGAGCTCCGGCAGCGCATCCATATCAGCGAAACGCATGCCCAGGTGTACGGGCAGAATGGCGCGGGTGCGAGACGTGATAGCGGCCTCGGCGGCCTTGGTGTCCATGCAGTAGGTTTCCGGATCGACATCGACGAACACCGGCACGGCATTGATGAGAAGCACCGGGCCGACCGTGCCCTCCCACGTATACGCGGGGACGAGCACCTCATCTCCAGGGCGAATGTCGACCGCTTTGAGCGCGGCCTGGATAGCGACGGTTCCGGTGTTGACGCATTGCCCGTAGGTCGTGCCGTGGAGTTTGGCGAATTCGGTAGCGAACTGGGTGGCGTACTTGCCCGGGAAGGGCTGTCCCCCCCACGCTCGGCTACGCAATACATCGAGGATGCGCGTCTCTTCTTTATCCGAGAACTGTGGCCACGGGGTAAAAGGGGTCGTTCGTACGGCGTCGCCGCCAAGGATCGCAAGATTTTTCATCGCGACTCCGACGATAACTCATAGCCTGCGGGGTGCGCAACGCTAACCGCTTTGACGGAAACGCGAAGTTGCCGATCTCCCTGACCCGATGCTCGACCGCGATGCTAAGGAAGGTGCGGCATCAGCTTTCGCGATCGGCGCGCGACAGTCTCTGCGTGCGAATCGCGGGATGATCCACTTCCCGCAGCGATTCGATATTCCACAGCACCTTGTGAATCGCCGTCACCATGTCATCGACATCCGCACGTGGTCCGAGGAAGAACTGGTGCGGAATCCAGATCGCCTCCTGGTACGCCGCCTTTTCCGACTCTGGGCAGCGATACATCGACCGCAGATCCAGCGGCTGCTCCCGCCCCCAACTCAACGCAGGAAAATCCGCCGCATCGACAGGGAAGAGGGAACTGCGATACACCGGCTCAAAGAACAACCCATCGCAGTGAATCCCCTCCAACTGCAGCGCAGCCACAAACGCCGCGCGAGGAATATCCTTAGCCCGCGCAGAAAAATACTTCAGCACATAGCCATAGGGAGCGACACTGGTAATGCGCGGCTCCGGCTTCAACAGTCCGATTGCCTCTGTCTTCGCCAGTTGCTCTTCGAAGTAAGCCATGTTCGCCATGCGGGTTGCTGATTGCTGCGGCAAACTCTCCAACTGTGCGCTCAGCAACGCCGCCTGAAATTCGCCCAGCCGATAATTGAATCCAATCGTCCGGTGATGGAACTGATCCGTCACACTCGCCCGCCCGGCATTGATATATGTCTGCACGCGCTCGTGGTATTCCAGATTGTTGGTGATCACCGCACCACCCTCCCCGCAGGTGATCAGCTTGCTCGACTGAAAGCTGAAGGTGCCCAGGTCGCCGATGGAACCAGCCCCGCGCCCACGCCACTTGCCACCGTGCGCGTGCGCGCAATCTTCTACGATTTTGAGCGAGTGTTTGCGCGCGATCTCGGGCAGTGCATCCATATCGGCGAAGCGCATCCCGAGGTGTACCGGTAGAATCGCGCGCGTTTTCGGTGTGATGGCGGCTTCGGCGGCCGCAGCATCCATGCAATAGGTCTCCGGATCTACATCAACAAACACCGGCACCGCATTCACCAGCAGCACTGGTCCAACCGTGCCTTCCCAAGTGTAAGCAGGTACCAGCACTTCGTCGCCAGGGCGTATGCCAATCGCCTTCAACGCGGCCTGGATCGCCACGGTGCCCGTATTCACGCATTGGCCGTAGGTAGCGTCATGCAACTTCGCAAAGCCGGTCGCGAACAGAGTTGAATACTTCCCGGGAAACGGCTGGCCGCCCCAAGCCCGGCCGCGCAACACATCCAGGATGCGCGTCTCCTCCTTTTCGTTGAACAATGGCCAGGGTGCAAGCGGAGCCGTGCGCACGGCCTGCCCGCCGAGAATTGCTAATGTTTCCATCGGTTACCTCTTCGCCAGCCAATGCACCAGGTTTATCCACAGCGCTTGATAGCAAGACCATGACGTGAACGCGGGTGGTCCCCAATGGGCGCTGCAATCGGAGGAGAAGACCGCGCTCCGCCCCGCCTGTACGTTGCGCACGGCAATCAACGGATCGCCGCCGATGCTGGCCACCAGGTGCGCCTCGGGGTGCAGCGTGGCTCGATTGTAGCCAAGCATCGCCGGCCAATCTTTCAGACCCTGGGCGATCGGATGACTGGCGTCGATCGTCTGCGGAACTACTCCTTGCGGGTTCTCGTGCCGGTCATCGTGGGCCGATAACACCACCGGCAGCACTTCTTCGACAGCAGTGCCGTGGTAAGCCGCCTTCGCTTCAATTCCCTGAAACGTAAGATAGCCGCCGATCATCAACAGACCGCCGCCCTGCTCGACATAGGTACGCAACGAATGCAGCCGGTTGGTTGTTAACTCAGACCGCACAAACGTGCTGTCCCGCAGCAGCAACGTATTGGCACCGATGTCACTCAGGATGACCACATCAAACGCGGAGAGCGCCGTGGGGGTATCAGGAAATGCATTCGCCGCTACATGGCACGGTTGGTAGGTCACATTCACGCCACCGGTACGCAGAGCGGCGATCATTGCGGTTCCACCTTCCGCGTAACTCGCGGTCGTGAAGGAGTCGAATCCCTTCACATGGGTGGTATGGGTCATCCAGGATTCGCCGGCCATGAGCACGTTCATCAGTCATTCCTCGGAGCGTTTGCTAGGAGTCTAGCACCTCAGAAACAAAGCGTTTAGCTCGTGCCGCCATCCCGTGGGCCGGCAAAAATTCCTTTACTTTGAATGGTTACGATGTTATTCAACCTGTAACACTAACCGCTTTGCCCTTTCCCGGCCCCCGTTCATCGCAAGTCATACTCGGTCTCATTTCTGGAGGCAGGATGAAGTCTACTCTCAGGTATTTTCTTTCCATTTTCGTCATCGCAATTCTTTCTTCTGCCAATCTTTCCTTCGCGCAAATTGACAAGGGCACCATCGCCGGCACTGTAAAAGACGCGTCGGGTTCCGCTGTTCCTGACGCCAAAGTGACCGTCACGCGGTCTGCGACGGGGCAGCAAACGGGACTGGTAACGGATAAATCAGGAGCCTACAGCGCCGAACTCCTCACCGCCGGCACGTACTCCATCACCGCGGAGGCCCCCGGCTTTACCCGCGCAGAGCTGGCCGGTGTCCAGCTCGGAGTCAACCAGGTTCTCCGCCTGGATATCGAACTGAAGATTGGGAGCGCCAGCCAAACGGTCGAGGTGACTGCTGCGCCTCCCATTCTCTCCACCGAAACCTCGTCGTTAGCCACCATTGAGACTGGCGAGCGGATCGTGAACCTTCCACTCAATGGCCGCAACTTCACTCAGTTGGCGTGGCTTGGACCCGGCGCAACCCCAGGATCCGCCGCAGGTGTGGGTCTTACCACCTCCACCGACGATCCCCGCCAGGGAGTGCAACTCGCGGTCAACGGGCTTTACGGATTCGACAACAACTTCCTGCTCGACGGCGTAGACAACAACGAATTCGGAGAAGGCACCATCGCGGTGCAGCCGTCGCCTGACGCTCTGCAAACCTTCAGCATCGAAGAGAGTTCGATGAAAGCCGAGTTCGGTCGCGGCGGTGCGGCGGTGAACGCCATTTACAAGTCGGGCACGAACCAGTTCCATGGCGGCGCCTTTGAGTATGTTCGCAACAGCGCGCTTGATGCCGCCAACTACTTTGCCACCACCGGCAAGCCACCCTTCAAGCGCAATCAGTACGGTGGCTTTGTAGGCGGCCCAATCTTCAAGGATCGCACCTTTTTCTTCGCCGACTACCAGGGCACCCGTTACAACGAAGGCGTCACCTACATCAGCACCGTGCCAACCCAGGCTGAGCACAACGGGGACTTCTCCGGTCTCGGGGTTAACTTGTATGACCCTTACACCACCGGCACTGACGGATCGCGTGCACTGCTCAATCCCGGCAGCCCATCGGTGATCCCGGGCAATCGCATTGACGCCGTTGGTCAGGCGGTCGTGAATCTGCTTCCTTTGCCCAACATCAGCGGCGCTGAGCAGAACAACTACGTCATCAACCCCACCCAGACGTATGTCGACAACCAATTCGACGCGCGCGTGGACCATACCATTCGTGACCCCGATCACCTCTTCGCGCATGCTGGTTATGAGCGAGTTGTCTACGCCAAGCCTGCGCCGCTAGGCAATGCCGGTGGTTGTTGCAACGGTATCGGCAGCAACATCAAGACCCGATATCAGAACTACGCAGTCGGCGAAACCCATACCTTCAGCGGCAATCTACTGAACGATGCGCGATTTGCCTTTATACGCTTTGGTGTCGGTGCGATCCCGTTTCTTTCCGGCAAGAATGTCTCGGAGGAAGCGGGCATTCCCAACGCGAATCGTGGAGACGTCAACACCTCCGGCCTTTCTCTCTTCAACATCTCCGGCTACGGATTCGGCAACACCATGGGGGGCCCCACTTATGAACCGGAATTGGTCGCCGACAACACGTACCAGGTAGCCGATTCAGTCATCCTGATCAAAGGCAAGCACTCCATCAAGTTTGGTGTCGACTTTCACCGCATGCAGCGCAACTTCTTTCAGTCGCAGGCGCCGGCGGGTCAATTTACGTTCACTGGCCAATTCACGCAGAACCAGGCAACTGGGGACGGCGGCAACACCATCGCCGACTTGCTGTTGGGCATTCCCATCTATCGTGAGCAGGACGGCCTTGCCGGCAAGGATGCCACACGCTATTGGGAGCTTGCCGAGTTCGTGCAGGATGATTTCCGCATCACTAATAAGCTGACTCTGAACCTGGGATTCCGCTACGACATCTTCTCCCCGGTCGGTGGTAAAGTCGGCAATTTCGATCTGGCGCGCGGCGTGCTGGTGAACAACTACGGACCGAACGCGGTTTCTAACGCCGGCGTCAAATTCGATCTCAGCGACGTGGGACCACGCTTTGGTTTTGCCTACAACGCTCTCGGCAATGGCAGGACAGTCGTGAGCGGGGCATTTGGCGAGTTCTACTCGCCCGAAGGAAATCAGTTTAACGACATCGGGGAAAACCCGCCGCTGCTGCAGTACTATTCGCAGCAGTTGACGGCAACCACCGTTCCCACCGCTGCCGATTTGCTTTCCGCCGGTTTCCCAACCCTTCTTCCGTCGATCGACCCTGCAAATCCCACTGGCCAGGTGAAGACCAATGGGCCCAAGCGTAAGGCTCCTCGCGTCCTCGAGTGGAACGTTGCCGCGGCGCAGCAGTTAGCCAGCACCGTCTCGCTCCGCGTAGCCTATGTGGCCACACGGGCCACCGGAATTTGGAACAACGAAGTATCCAACCTCGATCAGCCTCTGCAACCGCTCGACTCCAACTTCTCCGATTCCACCGGAAACTTTGGTCGACCGTACTTTAATCAGCTTCCCGGCCTTTCTTCCATTTACCCGATTGATTATCCAAACTTCAGTCTTTTCTATAACGCGCTGCAGACCAAGTTGGAAAAACGCCAGAGCAACGGATCCACCTTCCTCGCCGCGTACACCTGGTCGAAGAATTTGGGCACGGCCAATGGTCAGGTCGGTGGACAGGCCCAAAACGCGCACAACGTCAAAGCGCAGTACGGCTACGTCGATCCCGACTATCGTCACCGCTTCGTTGCCAGCTACACCTATCAGTTGCCGTTTGGCCGCGGCCGTATGTATGGCAGCAACATCAGCCGCAAGCTGGACGCGGTGGCAGGTGGCTGGCAAACCGCCGGCATCGTTACGGCGCGCACCGGCGAAGCCTATACCGCCTTTCTCTCCTACGATCCCACCAACACCGGCACGGGTGGCCCGTGGCCCAATCGCATTCACAACCCAAAGGACTTCTCCTTCAACCTCGCCGGGCAGGCAGCCTTAGGATGCCCCGCGACCGGCAAGCAGACCTTGCAGTGCTTCTACAATCCCGCCGCCTTTGTCATTCCCGACCTGGCGCCCGGGCAAACCTTTGCTCATCAGTTCGGCAATTCAGGAAACGGATCCCTGCGCGGACCGGACCAGGTCAACGTCGACTTCAGCGCCATCAAGGACTTTCACATCACCGAATCGCAAGCCGTCCAATTCCGTGCCGAGCTCTTTAACCTTTTCAATCATCCACAGTTCCAAATACCCGGCGCCAACCCCAACGCAGCAGGTGGCCAGGCCATTACCAGCACCCTGCAAGACAATCAACGTGAAGTACAATTCGCCGTGCGCTACACCTTCTAAAATTCCCGGAAAAGGTTGGGTTAGCCCATCCAGGGCCGCTACTGGCTTGGGTGGGCCACCCATCACTCAGGCTCCCCAGCCACGGTGCGCGCAGCCAACACAATCACTGTTCCTGCCAGCACCACCAGCGCCAAAGCTGACCGCAAACCAACCAACTCTGAGAGCGAACCCACCACCGGCGGTCCCACCAAAAATCCCAGGTACCCGATGCTGGATGCCGCCGCGATCGCTGCCCCTACGCCTCCTGGATTCCTGCGCGCGGCCGCCCCAAAGATCAGAGCAATCATGTTGGAACCACCAAAGCCCGCCACCAGCAGCCCGGCAATCGCGCCGGGATAGCTATTACCGATCAGCGCGAAGCCGAAGCCAACCGCCACCAGCGCCCCGGAAGCTCGCAGCAAATTCCTCGGCCCGAATCGCATGTTGAGGTAGTCGCCGACGAAACACCCAGTCATCATGGAAAGCGAAAACGCTGCATATCCCGTCGCAGCCGTGGATGCAGACACACGCAGCGTCGAACGCAGCAACACCGTTCCCCAGTCCGCGATGGTGCCTTCAATGAAGAGCGAAAGAAAGGCTACTCCAGCCAACGCCCACAAAGGCTTGGGAATCAGTGTCCACCCCGAGGGAGATTCCGTCGGCCGTTCTTCGCTGAGAAGGTAGGGACGGCTCAGCAGCACGGTCGTGATCATGGCCACTGCGGCCAAAGCAAAATCTTGCCGTGCACTCGCGTGCAGGCGCAGAAGCGCACTCGAGAAACCAGCCCCGATCACTCCTCCCAGGCTCCAGAAGCCTTGCAGGGAACTCAACACCGCCGAGCCATACGCGCGCTCCGTAATGATCGCCTGAGTATTTTCCGATACATCGACCGCACCGCGGCACAGACCAAACACAAAGGTGCCTGTCGCCAGCCACACCAGAGATGGCGTCCAGGGCAGAATCGACAGCACTCCCGCGTAGCAGAGCAGTCCAGTCCAGGCGATGCCGCTGCTCGAAAAGTGATGAAATATGCGTCCCACGATTGGCATTGCCAGGATGGCGCCCAGTGCCAGCGTGAACAGGGGAATCGTGAGCTGCCCATTGCTCAGGTGGTAGTTCTGTTTGAACACCGAGATGTGCGCCGACCACACACCGTACGCGAAACCATTCGCGACGAAGATGGCCGAAACCGCCTTGCGTGCGGATGCTGCCGAACGATGTCTCATCCTGCGCTTACAGTACCAGCTTAGGCATCTATCCCTGGCTTCTCCGAGGCTGTACCATTCGCCAAGGAAGAGCGATGCGTCTCAAAAAAATCCTGCTGGCGGGCCCGATCACTATCCTGGTGCTGTTGTCATCGTGCAGCAAGCAGGCCGATCGATACGAGGCCCCGGCGGCCAGCCTTGCGGGTTCGCAGGATCCCAATCTTCGCGTCAATCCCGCGGGATATCACGGCCGCCACTTTACCGGCCCGGTATACCTTCCCCTCGCGTCTCCTTTGCTGGACGGTACGAGCGTCTACAACGTGACGTACAAGAAGGGTGTCACCGTGGTAGGCAGAGATGATGCGATGCGCCACCTGCTCAGCATCGGCCAAGACGATACTTACCATTTCGATGCCACGTCCACGCAGATTGGCAAACTGAAACCCGGCAGTGTACTGGTGATCACGGGCCTGGCATTGTGCACCGTCACCGAGGTGGAAAAGACCAGTAACGGTTACGTGCTCAAGGCGGCTCCGGCCCGGATTACCGATGCCATCAAAGATGGCCGTCTGGAAGGTACGTACAAGATCGATTTCGCCCGTATGCAGGGGTTCGGCAGTGCTGATTTCGATGTCGACTTCTCCGGCTACAACTACCATATTAAATTCACCCCGCGCGACAATCGGATCGAAGTACTGGCAACCATTAAGTACGGTGGCAGCCAGGGCGTATTGGCATATGAAGGTGCCGGCTACCTCAGCAACTTCGTTTCCACCGTCAAGATGCAGATCAAGAATGGAACCCTGACCAACCTGGCCTTTCAGAATACCAATCTTGATGGAGAGGTTGAGCTCAAGTGGTATGCGGTCGCCAACAACTCCATGAAGTCAGGAAGCATCGCCGAAATCACCTCCTGGCCCGCCGAGTTGTCGCGGAGCTCTCGCCTGGCAAGAGCCGTTTATCATCTGCCCATTGTGCTGGGCGCGTTGCCCTTTGACCTGAAGCTCTCGCTCGGCTTCAGCTTTATTCCTTCCTTCAGCTCTAAAAACAGTGTGATTGAGGGCGACAAGCGTATCCGTTACAGTGGCAGTGGCGGTTTCCTCCTCAACCAGGGTCTTACCCGTCCTTCCGGTTCGCTTGACGTGCAGGCAGATGTGATGGCGGCGGACAATCGTGTGATGGCGGCGGGTCCAGTGGGATTTACGGCCGCCGCCGAGGCGCCACGTCTGGAGTTGGCCTTGGGCTGGCCGCCGGCCACGGCGCCTGTCGCCGGTTATCTCAATTTCATCGCGTCCTATGGAATTGTCACCAACGGTGTACTGAATCCAAAGCCATGTCAGACGAACATCATGGCATTCAGCGCGAATGCAGGTGCCGCCTACACTGCGCCCAACATCTTTGCGAACGGCGGACCAGCAACGGGAGCCTCTTCGTCGGTCTCGCTCTGGTCAAAGACCCTAAAATCTGCCGGCGCCAACGGCGTCATGTGTCCCGCGTCGCCTACCCCTCCGCGGTAAAGCAGCCGGGAACTGCTGTTCTACCCCGCAACTACAACAGCAAACCCCGCAAAAGCATCTTATCGGTTGCTCAGAGAGGATGTTTTTCATGACCAGAAGTAAGCAATACAGTGCGGTGTTGTTCTGTGGCGCGGCCCTGTTGTTTGCAGGGTGCAACAAGCAGGACGACTCCAAATCCAACTACCAGACAGCCATCAACGACTATTACAAGGCCCATCCCGCGTGCCTGTGGCAAGACGAGAAGAAGTTTCCTGTGCAAGCGGCAACTTCAGACGATTCCAAGACCGAGGGCTATGACGCGCTCACGGATGCCGGCCTGCTGACCCGCACCACCGCGGAGAAGAAAGTATTCATCGTCGCCTCGAAGCAGGTAAACAACTACGACCTGTCAGATCAGGGACGCTCCGCCTGGACAGCCGACACGAACCAGCCGGGTTACGGAAACTTCTGCTACGGCCACCGCGCTGTCGACTCCATCGATAGCTTCACCGGCGGGGTCAACGGCTCCGGCGTAAAGACAGCGGAAGTGAATTATCACTACAGCATGGCCGATGTACCCGGTTGGGCGCAGTCCGCGGAAGTGAAAACCGCATTCCCATCCCTGGGTTCGTCTCTGGTCCACAGCCAGCCCGGTCAGGATTCTCTGGTGATGAACGGCAGCAACTGGCAAGTCAGCAAGTAGCGAGGTACCCTGTCCTCCGCAGCCATGCGAAGGACAGGACTTTTACTGCTTCTCAGCTTTTAGCGCAAACACCAGCAAAGAACGCGATGTAACGTCGTACGCATCACCGATCTCGAAGCAGCCCTTCTCGGTATTGTCGACAATGTTGGTGTCCACCAACAGCCACCAATACTCCCCACCCGGGCACTCCGGAAGCGTGAACTTGACCAGATCGTGATGATCATTGATCACGATCAACAACGTGGCCTCGCGCCCTCTCTGTTTAATCCCCGTAGTCTGGGCGCGTCCGTCAAGCAGCATGCCAAAGCAGCGCATGCCGGTGTCGCTCCAGTTTTCCTGCTGCATCTCAGAACCATTGGCGTTAATCCAGGTCAAATCCTTGACCCCCAACTCCTCGTTGTATTGCCCGGTGAGGAACAGGTTGCGGCGCAAGATCGGATACTGGTGACGCATATGCATCAGGCGGCGGGTAAACGCGACCAGCTGTTGGCCCTTCTCGCGAAGGTTCCAATTGAGCCAGCTAATCTCATTGTCCTGACAATAGGCGTTGTTGTTTCCGCCCTGCGTGCGTCCGAACTCATCCCCGGCTAGCACCATCGGTGTCCCTTGGGCCAACAATAAGGTCGCCATCGCATTCCGGATCATGCGTTTGCGCAACGTAATGATTTCTACGTCCTCCGTGGGGCCTTCCGCGCCGCAGTTCCAGGAGTTGTTGTTATCGCTCCCATCCCTGTTATCTTCGCCGTTCGCCTCATTGTGCTTTTCGTTGTAGCTATACATATCGTTCAACGTAAAGCCATCGTGCGCGGTAATGAAATTGATGGATGCCCAAGGGCGCCGTCCCTGATGGTTGAAGATGGATCCCCACGCGCACAAGCTCTCAGTCATCGCAGCCGCCGGCAAGTTGCCCAGCCAGAACTTACGAATCGTATCGCGGAATTTGTCGTTCCATTCCGCCCATCCAGGAGGAAAGCCTCCAACCTGGTAGCCGCCCGGGCCGCAATCCCACGGTTCCGCAATCAGCTTGACCCTCGACAGGCACGGATCCTGGCTACACGCTTTCAGGAAACCGCTTTGGTTGTCGAAGCCGTTAGGTTCTCTCGCCAGAATCGTACCCAAATCAAAACGGAAGCCGTCCACACGAGCCTGCTCCACCCAGTACCGCAGGCTATCGGTCACCATCTGAATCACGCGCGGGTGGCTCAGATTGAGCGTATTACCCGTGCCAGTGTCGTTGATGTAATAGCGCGGCTTGTCTGGCAGCAAACGATAGTAACTCGCGTTGTCGATGCCCTTGAAGCACAGGGTCGGGCCGCGCTCATTCCCCTCGGCGGTGTGGTTGTACACCACATCCATAATCACCTCGAGGCCTGCATCGTGCATCTTGGCCACCATCTCCTTGAACTCGCGCAGTGCATGCCGCTTGTCCATGGCGTAGCGCTTGTCGGGAGCAAAAAAACCTATGCTGTTATAGCCCCAGTAGTTAGTAAGTCCCTTCTCCAGAAGTTGACTGTCATTGATAAAGAAATGGATGGGCAATAATTCGACCGACGTTACGCCCAGGTCCTTGATGTACTTCACTACCGGATCGGCGCCCAAACCGGCATACGTGCCACGCATTTTCTCATCAAGATCCGGAAACTGTTTGGTAAAGCCCTTAACGTGCAGCTCATAGAGGATGGTGTCGTCAAAAGGCACGCGCACTTCGCTCAACATGTTCTGGCCGTGCCAATCAAAGTTCGGATCGATCACCATACACTTCGGCATAAAGGGAGCGCTGTCCCGCTCGTCGAACGTGGTGTCATCTTCGGATTCCATCTTGTATCCAAAGATGGCGGGATCCCATTTCAGCTCGCCCACATGAGCCACCGCATACGGATCGAGCAGCAGCTTGTTGGGGTTGAATCGGTGACCGTTTTCAGGCTCATACGGGCCGTGCACGCGATACCCGTAAATCTGTCCCGGCTTCACCCCAGGGAGATAACCGTGCCATATCTGGTTGGTATATTCCGGGAGCTCAATCCGTTCCAGCTCCTGCTCACCTTTTTCGTCAAACAGGCATACTTCTACTTTTGTCGCGTGGGCAGAGAAGACCGCAAAGTTAGTTCCCTTACCGTCCCAGCAGGCACCGCGGGGATGGGGTAGGCCCTCCGTCATTGGGGCCGTGTGGACTTGCGGAATCGTCAGTTCAGCCATGAGATGTTTTTCGTCCTTTAGGAGATTGTGCTGGGGAGGGCCTGGCTACGGTGGAAGAAACACCACCGTAGACTCAACAAGTAGATGCGCATCTTGGCCATTTAGCTGGTTGAGCCAAGAATAGTCAGCCAGCCATGGCGTCCGCTTTCACCTCATGAACGCCGGCGCTACCGTTTTGGGAGGGGTGTCAGCAGGCCTTGGTCGCGCATCCATTGCGCGAGCAACGCCGGCCACTGAGTCATTGCCGCGTCGCCCTCTCCCATACCGCTCCCGTGCCCTCCATGGCGAAAGATGTGCATTTCGACCGGCACACCCGCCGTGCTGAGCGCGCTATAGAAGTCAACGCTGGCGCTGATCGGCACCGTGCGATCGTCGGAGGTGCTGTAGATGAACGTGGTGGGAGTCTGAGCCGTGACGTGCCGGCTCGGAGTGTACTTTTCTTCATCGATCTTGCAGGTTTCGGGTGGGATGCTCTTGATGACCGAGCAATAGCTGATGAAGTGTCCGCTCGGTTGCATGGCGTTCAGCCAGGGATAGCCGAGTACCAGAAAGTCAGGCCGGCTGCTGAGCCGCTCTACGGGGTCGCTTGCGTCCGGTTTGCCCGCGTCAAACAGCGTGCCCGTCGTTGCCGCCAGGTGTCCGCCCGCAGAGAATCCGACAAAGCCAATCCGGTCCGGCGAAAAACCATAGGTTGCTGCAGAGGACCGCACCAGCCGCACCGCGCGTTGCGCATCCTCAAGCGGTATGGGATAGAGATACTTCGCCCCCAGCCGGTACTTCAGCACGAATGCGGTTACACCCTGCGACGCGAACCAGTCCGCCACCTGCCGGCCTTCCAGGTTACTGGCGAGCCCAAGATAGGCTCCGCCGGGAGCAACAACCACCGCCGACCCGGTGCTATTTCCCTTTTGCGGGACAAACACCGTGAGCGTGGGCAGATCCGCATCAGGGGTGCCCGCGATTTCCGCGGCGCCGCTCGGCCACAGTTGTAGCGTGGTGATACCAAGCGCCGGGTCAAGGGGCTGAATGGATGTTTGTGCGCCGGCTACCGCCGAAAAGAGAACCAGGGCAAACAAAATTTTCGTCATCGTGCGACTTTTCCTCCGTAGGCGAGGGTACGAAACCCCCTCGAAAGGATTATTCTCTCCCACTCGCTTTCCAGCCTGCGGGAGCTTCCCGCCGCAGGGGCTTGCGTATTTTCCTTGATTTTCACGCTATCCCATTCTTTTCAAACGGTCATTCCGCACTCACGAGCCTTCCCAAATGGTTGGTCGAGACCCGCCCGAATGAGGGTTTCATCGCATGAAGCACAACGCTACCTTGGAGTTGTCGCTGCATATGAAAGGTGGTCCGCTGATGCTGAGCTCTTCTGTCGCGGTCAATTCCGGCAACGCCTATCCAGGGTTTGGTTCGCCCCGGATACCTCCTGCTAAGACTCTTGCCAAGCCAATGCCGGCCCTGGTCGAGACCGGAACCTATGGTATTCGCATGGCGAGACACCTGCACCTGGCCAGCGCCCCGATGATCAGCGTGCGCACCCGCCGCAAGGCAATCCTGGCAGTCACCCGGCTACGCTCGGCGACCGGCCTGGCCAATCCCACCGCCCCGGTACCGTCAGAACCGGCATTCACCGTGCAACTGAACCTGCGCCCGGTTTCGCCGATGAAGCTATGGCTCAAGGGACGGCCCACACCCATAGAAGCGGACCAGCAGGAGGGGAGCGTCAGTGTGGTCCCGCTCGAGCATGAACCCTCTATGTACTTCGGGAGCGCCTTCGACATGGTGCAGTTTTATGTGTCGCGGGCCGCGCTGGACGAGTTTGCAGATGAGAACGATGGCTGCCGCTGCGAGACCCTCGCATGGCCGTTTGGCAAGCCCGATCCAGAGCTAAAGAATTTGGCCGTCTGCCTTTTGCCGATGCTGGAGAGCCTGGATTCGGGCAGTGAACTCTACGTGGACCATCTGGTGCTTGCTGCGCATGCCTACATCGCGCGGACCTATGGCGGCATCAAGCTGGCTCCTGCGGTCACCCGCGGAGGCCTGGCTCCCTGGCAGCTGCAGCGGGCTACCGAGACCCTGCGCGCCCACTTGGATGGCCAGGTAGCGCTCGCGCACGTCGCCCGCGAATGCAGGCTATCAGTCAGTCACTTTGTTCGAGCGTTTAAGCAGACCGTGGGAGAGCCCCCGTACCGCTGGCTGTTGCAGCAACGCATCGCGCTTGCCAAGGAACTGCTCCTCCACTCTGGCCTGCCGATGGTGGAAATTGCCCTCAAGTGTGGTTTCGCCGATCAGGCGTGTTTCATCCGCGCCTTTCGCAAGCTCTTAAACACCACGCCTGGGGAGTGGCGGCGGGTACGCCTGCAATAGCCTGCGGCCCGCCTGTCCAGTTTTAGTCGAGATCCTCGATCACTTCGCCCAGGAACCAGGCTCTGCGTTCCGTCTCATCGATCCAAACCTCAATCAGGCTGGCAGTCGCCACGTCGTCGTGGCGATCGCACACCTCGTGCGTAGACCGAAGGTAGGCCGTGAGCTGCCGGTTGTCTGCGTAGAGTTCGCCGAGCATGGCCTTTGGCGACAGGTGGTGGCCATTGTTGTCTTTCAGCCGCTGCTGAGCGGCCACCTCGCTGATGGAGTGCAGTGTGGGGGCGCCAAGCTTGCGAGCCCGTTCCGCGACCGGATCGGTCATGGCGAAGATCTGGTCGGCATGCTCATCGAGCAACAGGTGATAGTCCCGGAAGTGCTTGCCCGTCATGTGCCAATGGAAGTTCTTGGTCTTGAGGTAGAGAGCGAAAAGATCCGCCAGCAAGGGGCGTAGCTCTGCGGCGATTTCCTCCACCGCGCCGTGATCAAGTTGTCCAATGGTTTTCGTGGAAGCTGTTTTTTCTGCTGTTGGCATATGTCTCCTCTACATGGATGGATGCGCCGCAGCGCGTGGAGGCATTTTAAAAATCTCGCGCCGGAGTGCCTGTTTGGCGCGGGCCAGCCTCGATTTTGTTGCTGGTACGGAAATACCCACATTCCGCGCGATTTGTTTGATCGAATGCCCCTCCATTTGACCGAATTCGATCACCGATCGCAGCGTAGGCGGCAAACCGCCGATCGCTCTCTGCAGGCGCACGGACCGCTCGTGTCCCGCGTACTGTTCCTCTGGCCCTGGGGAGTGGTCGGCGATCTGCCAGGTTTGCCAGGTCTCTCCTTCCGCCGGCGCGTCGATGGAGCTTTCCAGGCGGATCCGGCGTTTGCGCAAAATCATGAGTGCGGAATTGATGCCGATTCGTGTGAACCACGTAGCAAAACTCGATCTGCCGTCAAACTGGTGCAGATGCAGAAACGCGCGCATCATCGCGTCCTGCAATGCATCTTCCGCATCTTCCCGGTTCTTGGTGACGCCATAGATAGTGTTAAAGACACGTTTTGAGTTGCGGGTGCAAAGTTCGACGAAGGCCCACTCCTGGCCGGCCTGCGCCGTTGCCACAAGCAGTTCGTCACTCATACTGTCGCTACTGATTATGCTGCAGGAACTCATCAAAATTACCTCCGGGGACAACTCCAAAGTAGCTGTCGCGGTGAGGAGATAGCTTGATGCATATTGCTTTCGCTTTGCGCATCTTGCGCGCAAGGCGATCAAGAAAAAGCGTCTGAGGAAAATCAGCCGGGTTTCACGAAGTTTGGGTCGGGCAAAGTTCCGCGGTCGTTACGTGGCGATAGGTCGTCGCCGCAAAGCAGCCATCCCGGCCATCACCAGAGCCGCCGCACACGGAACAGACAGTCCAATTCGCAACGACCCGGTGCCGCTCGAAACAACCCCGGTCAACCAGGAGCACACCGCTCCTCCCAAACCAGCGATCGCAAACACCCACCCAGCATTCCTCGACTCGCCAATTTCCGCGAGAAACAGCGACAAAATCAGCGGAAACACCGGCCCCAAGGCCAAACCGGTGAGTGCCGATCCAGCCAGCAACGCCATCGGATGATGAGCAGTCAGCAGCAAACAAATCGCCGCGATCGTGACCACGACGGAAAGCCGATAAAGCGCCTTTTCGGTCAGAAGCAACAACACCGCCGGAGTAATCGCTCGTCCCGCCAACAATGCGGCCCAGAACGTAGCAATCGCCACGCTACCTCCGGCGAAACTCCAGGTCGTGGCGCGGGTGGCATAGGTGCTCATCCAGTTGCCCACCGAAGCTTCGACTCCTACATATAGGAAGGCAAGCACTGCGAAGTAAACGATGGTTGCAGCTTCGTCCCGCCCCGTAGGGCTGGGCCGCACCTCCGCGACAGCGTCGAGGTCGGCAAAGACTGGCAACAAAACGAACGGTGTCACCATAACCCCTAGCAAACCGAACGCGGACCCAGCCAGGGCATGCCGCAAAAATTGGGCAACCAACAGGGGACAAGCCACCGCGCCAACGCTCCACGAGAAGTTCAGAATCGCCAGCGCCGCCCCCATCCGGTTGGGATACCGGCGTCCGGTGAGCATGTTGGTGGAGGTCATGGCCAAGCCCATCCCCAACCCAAAAATGGCGAATGCCGGCAACGATCGTTGCTGCAGGAAAAAGATCCCCACGCCGCCCACGGCAAACAAGGCATATCCGCAAGCCAGCGTCTTCCAGAGGTTGCGCCGGACCAGCAGCGCCCCAGAAGCGGAGCAGGCAAACTGCACCAGCAGCAGCAGGCCGGCATCTTTGTCCCGCAGGTGCCACTGCGCCGAAACCCGAGGAAGAATGCTGCCCAGCAACACCGTACCCACGCCGGTAGACGCGAAGCCCAGGTGGAGGAGCAGCTCTAGCACCCGCGAGCGGAAATCCTTGACCGCGCTATGATTTGGGTAAGACATCCGTGCCCTACCCAATGTACGCGAGGCGCGATCAACGGGGGCGCCCGGAGGTTTGACCCTCTGCGCCGCGATTGTTACTATCAAAGAGCGGGGTGGAGCAGTCCGGTAGCTCGTTGGGCTCATAACCCAAAGGTCCCTGGTTCAAATCCAGGCCCCGCAACCAAACACTGCTTTTCTGCAGTGATCTTATCTATCTAACTGATCGTGTGGTTCGCAAGGTCGATCGTGACCGTGTCATCGGGCGTCTTGGTCACACCCCCGTCTCTTTCCGGATGGAATTCGATGGTCATGCTTTGCGCAGTCACCACCACCCGCAAATAACCAAAATCTGTGTCGTCGTAGCTCTCTAGCGTCAAGGTGTTGTCGATCTTGAACGGCGTACGGAACGTTGCTCGCATCGCAGACAGGGGCGAATGGCCGCCGCATCCCGCCACCAGAAACGGAATTTGCATTCCCTGAATCGTGCGCGTGTAGCGCTGGTAGTTGTGCGCATGGCCTGAGAACACCGCGTGCGGCCAAACCCCGGCGGCCTTGCAGGCCCCGTCGATGTCAGCCAGCATTTGCGGGCTCCCGCCGTGCGTCGAGCCACCCGTAAACGGCGGATGGTGCATTGCGATGATCACCGCACCCGCATACTTTTCGCTCTTGATGCGCGTCAACGCCGCGGTTAGGAAGCCAATCTGGACATCGCTCAGAGAATTAGTACCTCCCTGGCTGGAAATCACCCCCGGATCCTCGAGCACGTTGCTGTATAGCCCCAGAACCCGAACAAACGGCGCATCGAAGGTGAAATACACCCCGGGCTGAATCATCGTTGTGCGCGAGAGCATCCCGGCATCCGGCGACGTAGTAGGATTGGCAGCACAGAAATTTCGGAGAAAGGCTTCCAGCGTCGTCTCTGGGTCCTTCGGGAAAACCACGCCGTCGTGGTTGCCGGGGATGGCCAGGATCGGCGCCGGATACGCGCGAAACGGCTCGTAGAACTGATCGTAGTAATACGTGGCTTCGCCGAAGAAATACACAACGTCGCCCAGATGAAAGAAAAACGAAGGCACATCGGCGCTGTTCGCCTCGTCGAAGTCAGAGACCATCTTGTCCGCGACCAGCGACTGGGTTACGGGCCCGATCACACTGCCCGTGTCCCCAACGGAATGGAAGACAATCTGTTTCGCCTTTTCAATCGCCGTCACTTTCGCCGCGCCCGCGCTGCCGTAGACCTGTGCCAGGGTCAGAATCGGTTCCGCCGCGCCACCCGCAGGCTGGGGAATCACTCCCAGGTTCGCAATCTCGGTGTCCTTCTGATCCGTGACCGGGTGCTTGAAACTGGTTGGATCCGGAGAGGGCTGCGGCTGCGCGAAAACCGGTTCGTCACTACTGGACACCGTGCGCCCGAGCTTTTTCTTGTGAGGTGGGGGATTTTTCTTTGCCATGGGTCTGCTCCTGCGTGCTATCAGCCTAGACCTTCCCTAAACAGGAAACAATGACTGTTGCCCTAACGGCTCTTCGAATTTCATCGCATTTTCATCCTGGAGTGGGGCCAATGAGGGAGACACAGTGACGGGAATCTTCGCCGGTATCGGATGGCACATGGTGGGCGCCGCATCAGCGGCATCGTTTTATGCGCCCATCAGCAAAGTGAAGCGCTGGACATGGGAATCGACCTGGGCCGTGGCCGGCATCTTCTCCTGGGTGCTGCTGCCGCTCTGTGTCAGCGCCATATTGTTGCCCGATCTGCGCAGCTTTTATGGATCGCTCGACTCGTCCGTAGTGCTCAAGGCTCTTCTGTTCGGCTGCATGTGGGGAGTCGGCAACGTTAGCTACGGTCTTACCATGCGCTATCTGGGAATGTCCCTGGGCATTGGGGTCGCGATCGGCGTTACCCTGGTGGTGGGAACACTCATTCCACCACTGGTTCACGGGCAAGCCTCAGAGCTGCTGCATACTCGCGGCGGCCTGCTCACCCTTCTCGGGATCGCGGTCGCCCTATGTGGCATCGTCATCGTGTCGATCGCAGGTCATCGCAAAGAGCAGGCCCTCGGGGCCGAAGTGCGCGAGTTCGATGTGAAGAAGGGACTGCTGCTTGCAGTCATGTGCGGGATCTTTTCTTCCGGCATGTCGTTTGCCATCGATGCCGCGCGCCCCATCCAGGCCGCCGCGCTTGGCCAGGGAGTCAACGCACTGTATTCTGCATTGCCGAGTTACGTCATCATCATGGGCGGTGGCGCGCTGATTAATTTCGGTTACTGCTTCTTCCGCCTGCTATTCAAAAAAGATCTCTCGCCGCGCGCAGACCTGGCTCTGCCCGCCGCCGCTCTGCTCAAGAACGGTTCCCTCGCCGCCACTGGCGGCATCATGTGGTATCTGCAGTTTTTCTTCTACGCCTGGGGCGCCGCCAGCATTCCCGCGAGCTTCGCCTACGTGAACTGGATGTTGCACATGAGCGGTTACGTATTATTCGGCGGCATCGTCGGCTTAGCTCTGGGTGAATGGGCCGGGGTAGGCTCGAGGCCGGTGCGCCTTCTGTGGGGCGGCATGCTCGTCATCATTGCCGCCGCCAACATCGTAGGCCTGGGCATGGCAAGCTAGGCCCCGTTCTGTTCTACCGCAAAGGCTTAGGAAGAAATCGAGTTTCTCTGGCAGCCACTGGCGAAGCAGGCTGCTAAAATCGCGCGATGTCGATCGATGACTTTGTACGGTACAGCAAGGTGCTTCATGCCTTGACCACCGGTTTTGTGCGCGCAGTTCCTGAGGATAAGTGGGACTTTACGCCTGACCCGCCCGGAAAGTCTGGGCGCGCACCAGCACCGCATCGGATTGGCGACGGCTTCGCGCCGTTTTGCAAGCAACTGCGGCACGTCGTCTGTGTGCGCGGTGTCTACAATGCTGCGCTGGCGACAAGGAAAGTGGATTGGACCCGAAAGCACGAGCACTACGTCGGCCCGCTGACTCGGGAGGCTCTGCTCGACGCCCTTGATGACAAGCAGCGACACTTGCTCGCCACACTGGAAACCGTCGACATTTCCGCGCCGATTGATTGGGACGGAACCCCTTTTACGTTCGCGCTGTTCACATGGGAGTTTGTGCAACACGAGGCGATCCATCACGGTCAGTGGAGTGTGTATGCCTCACTCGCTGGATTCGACACGCCAGTCAGCTGGCGAACCTCATGGGGCTTGTAAAGATCGTCCGTATCGCCGGGCGAGAAATGGTTCTCACCACGGACTGCTAGTGCAGATGCGCCACGCGAGCGCTCACTTCCTGGGACACCTTCCCCATATCGCTTTTCTTCAGATGGTACGTATCCACCATCAAATCCCCACCGACATATACCTTGGACAAGTTCATAGCACTGCACGACAGCACCACCGCGGCATAAGGGTCGATGACCGGCCCCCGCTCCACCAGCTTGGGATCAACCACCAAGATGTCGCCAAATTTGCCCAGCTCGAGGCTGCCGACCTTATCCGCGACCCCAAGCACCTCCGCGCTCCCGAGGGTATGCATGCGCAGCACATCGATGGGCTGCAGTATCTTGGCGCTCTCATACTTCGCCCGGATCACGTAGAGCCCCATGCGCATATTCTCGAAGGGATCCGGCAGGTCTGAGCTTCCTTCTCCGTCGACCCCCATCCCCACGTTGATCCCCATCTTGCGATATCTGGGAATGTCCGCGATCCCGGAAGCCAGCCGCCCATTGGACATCGCATTCCAGACCATCCCGGAACCCGACGCGGCCACCGCCTTCAGAATCTCGTCATCCGGGTGAACGAAGTGCCCGAAGCTGACATTCGGTCCCAAAATATGGGCGTCCGTGATGTATCGAAAGGTGTCACGCTGCATCTTCTGGTTGACCGGTGACTCCAGGTAATGAATCTCTGAGTAAAGGTGATAGTCGCGCAGAAACGATGCATCGAGCTTCAGCGCCTCGGGCGTAGTAACCCACCCCGAGTACGCCATCCGCAGAACGGTTGGACGAGACTCGTCGGGTTTCGCGTAGGCCAGAAATTTCTCCAGGTTGGCGCGCCGCACCGCAGGCGTGGACTTCCCCGAAGGTTCATACGAGTGGATGAACCGCATCCCCGAATCGAGCTCGGCCTTCCACTGGTACTCCTCGAAGGCCTCATCGTCATTGCGTGCGTAGGCGAAGTTGTAGACCGAAGTGATTCCGTGCACCAGGTGATCGAGCGCACCTTGCAACGTGAACCAGTAGTAATCCTCCGGCTTAGTACCCAGCTCCCTAGTTTCCAGCGCTTCTACCCAGCCCGTGAGCGCCGGGTACTCATAAACGTACTGGTCGGTCGCGAGACCACGAAACGCGCTCTCGGAAAGATGGCTGTGAGCAGAAATGAAACCAGGGATGACAAACTTGCCTTTGGCGTCGTAGGTGGTCTGGGCATGCGTGCCCACCGGCGGATTGCCCTTGCCGAGGGCCTTAATCCGGCCGTCTGCGCCGACCAGGATGTAGCCCACGAAAGGTTCTACCTGGTCGGCCTTCATGGTCAGTTCGGTACCGTTGACGATCAATAACTTGTCGACAGCAAACCCGCGCAGAGGCGAGAGGAAAAGAGTGAAGAGAGCTGCGCCAACGACGCGCCAGGGCGAGGAAGAGATCATTCGGGCGGATCCTCCACCCTTAAAGTAAATGAAATGGTTCGCAGATGACCCGCCAAGGAGGAAGAGAAAAAGCGTGGCCCATGCAAACCTTCACTTGGGTCAGAGGGTCTCGGAGCTGCTATCGGCTAGCGCCGGCTCGTCCTCGAACCACGCCGGCACAAATGGCGGAAGCCTGCCCAGTGGATTCGCGAATCATTAGTTCCGGCTTCATGATCACCTGCTGGGGGTAAGGCGCCTTCGGGTGATTGATCCGTTGCAGCAGGTGCTCCGCGCCAGCCTGGCCCATTTGCCGCAGTGGTTGGCGAACGGTTGTCAGGCTGGGAATTCCGAAGGGCGCACTGAGCACATCGTCGAAGCCAATCACCGAAACATCTTCCGGGACTCGCAACCCCGCCTCGTGCAGTGCCCGAATCGCTCCCACGGCAGCAATATCGTTAAATGCAAACAGCGCGGTGAAGTTCCTGGTCTGCGAGAGCAACGCCTTCATCGGTCCATAGCCGAGCGCCGGCGACCAGCTGTTTTCTGTCAGACGGATCAGCAGCTCCGAATGTAATTCCAGGCCGAAGCAACGCGCGGTCTCCATAATCTCGCGCCACCGGTAGTCGGTATCCACCGTTTGCTCCTGCCCCCGCATAAAGGCGACCCGGGTGTGGCCCAGGTCCGTCAGGTGTTTCAGCGCCAGCCGCACCGCCTCTTTGTGATCAAGCTGAATATTGGTCACACCGGCCACGTTTTCATGTCCGGAGATGGACACGATCGGCACGTCGATCCGTGGCGGCGTGGGCGTGTTCACCAGCAATAGCCCATCCACTGACCGCTCCAGCAGCATCTTTGGATATTCCTCCAGCAGCGCCGGTTGCCAGTAGTGGGAGGCTAGGAGATAAAAGTATCTCGCTGCCATCAGATACTCCTCCACGCCGTTCATCACCAGCGTGAAGTAGCCTTCGCTCATTTCTGAAACCAGCACGCCGACCGACATACTGCGCTTCTTGCGCAGGGAGCGGGCAAAGTAATTGGGCCGGTACTGTAACTCGCTCGCGGCCTCCAGAATGCGCTTCCGGGTGGCGAGCGGAATCGCTTGCGCGGCGGGCGCGTCGCTCACCACCACCGACACCGTCGTCAGCGATAGTCCCAGATGGCTCGCCAGGGTGCGCAGTGTAACTGGCCCGTTCTTTTCGGTCGGCTTTTTACCGGTCAAAGGATGCTTCCACAAATCTGCTGCGGGGTTAGCCTTCCTACTATCCCCTCCCAAGCACAAGTTGTCTATACATTTTCCTCGCCTGGTCCCTGCCTTTTGCGTCCTAGATAAACTGCGCGCCTAGCTATCTAAGTAGTAATTTTCATCCCACCAATGCGAATCACAGGCAAGCGACAGAACTGTTTCTGTAGACTTAAAGAAACGTTTCTGTATGTTGACAGTCGTGTTGTCGATTCGGTAATCTCGGTGGCGGTCGTTTCTGGGCCCGAACCCGGTCATGAAGCGAAACGCCCGAACGACGTACCAACCCACGAATTCGGGTGAGGTACTAAAGACAGCAAGTCAAGGTTGTGCGCCCCTTGGAGGCTACATGCGAGAGAAACACCCACGGCAGAGCCCTGCCCGCCGTTCAGTCCCCGTCCGTCTAACCTACCCCAGGATCAAACCCGGTTTCCTGCTCCAGTTGGCATTACTGACCCTGCTTGCCGTGTTTTTCCCCGGCGCTAAACTGCACGCCCAGACTGGTTCCATTACCGGCACCGTGGTTGATCCTTCAGGAGCCGCCATTCCCGGTGCGCAAGTACAGGTCACTGACCAGGCGACCGGCAACCTGACCCGCGAAACCACCTCCGACGCCAGCGGCAACTTTCGCGCCCTGAACGTGCCCCCGGGAACCTACAAGATCAAAATCACCGCCACCAGCATGGAAGAACTGGACCGCGCCGGCGTCGTGCTCGACCAGGACCAGAGCCTGGGTCTGGGACAGGTTGCCTTGACCCTCGGACAAGCCACGCAGACGGTGACCGTCAACACGCAAACCCCGTTGATCGATACCGCAACCTCGAGTAACGCCGCTGTCGTCGATCAGCGTCAGGTTACCGAGCAACCACTGAATGGACGCGATTTTGAGTCCCTGCTCACCACCCTGCCCGGCGTCGTCACCAACAATAATTCGCAGTTCCGCCTGGTCTTCAACCAGACCGATGACTTCTACGTCAACGGCATGCGCGGTACCGCCAACAACTTCTTTCTCGACGGCATTATCAACACCGACGTTGGCGCGAACGATGGCGAATACACCGCACTGAGCCTCGATGCTGTGGGCGAATTCAAGACCCTCACCGGCAACTTCAACGCTGAGTACGGACGCAGCCCGGGTGTGATGATTCTCATCAACACCAAGAGCGGGGGCGACCACTTCCACGGCACCGCCTATGAGTTCAACCGCAATACCGACTACAACGCCAACGACTGGTTTAGCAACCATAACGGTCAGGGCCGCGCGGATTTGAAGTTCAACCAGTTCGGCGGAAACTTTGGCGGATACATTCCTATCCCCAAAGTTTCGACGCGCAGCAATAAAAAGGCTTTTTTCTTCTTCAACTATGAGGGAACTCGCGCCAACCGGCCCAACGGCAATCCCGGCGGCGCTGCCAGCACCTACTACACCATGCCGGTTCCCTCAATGCTCGGCATCGGCACCTCGAACGGCCAGGCCGATCTGTCTCCCGTCTACCGCTCCGGCAACATGTGCGATTACAACGGCGGCACCACCTGCACTCCGATTCACGATACCAACGGCAATCTGGTGCAGAACGGACAAGTGTTTGTACCCGGAACCGTTACCTATGACTCGGTGGGCGAAGTATTGTCGGGTACTCCCTACGCCGGCAACATCATTCCCGCTTCGCAGTTCAGCAGTCAGTACGCGGCCATGATCAAATACTTCACCCCCGGCTACCGCGGAACGTTCAATCACCCCATTTACAACAACGGCCACAACGACGAGCAGCAGATCAACTTCCAGGATACCTATACCTTCACCAAGAACCAGTACGTGGCGCGTGTCGACTTCAACTTCGGACCTAAGGCAAATGCCTTCTTCCGCTACGTAGACGACCGCCAGCAGGAGAGCCAGGGCTTTGGCATCTTCTCCGGGAACAGCTTCCCGGTTCTGCCGCAGTATCGTAAGAAGCCCGGCAAAAGCTATGGCTGGAGTCTCGTCAACGTCATCTCGCCCACTCTGACCAACGAAGCGACTGTCGGCTGGCTGCACCTCACCCAGGTTGTTGACATTGTTCCCGGAACCTCAAAGTCGCTCTATGACAAGGGCACCCTGGGCTTCAATTACACCGATATTTATCCGGGCACTAATACTCACGATCTGGCGCCGAACATCACGACCGGCGATGGCTACCTCAGCATTAGCCCCTTTCCTTCGGGCTGGACCTCCACCGGCAACACTGTGGTTGCCACGGACGACGTAACCAAGGTCCTCGGCAATCACGTCATCAAGTTCGGTCTGTTTGCTGATCTCAACGAGAACGGCCAGGAAGGTAACTGGACCGAAAACCCCAACCTGAACTTCGGCGCAAGCAACCAGAACGCCAACAACAGCAACTCCGGTATTGGCAACACGCTGTTGGGCAACTACACCACCGTGAGCCAATCCAACATCTTCGCCTTTGGCCACTTCCACTTTTTCCAGTACGAGGGCTATGTGCAGGACACGTGGAAGGCTAGCCCGAGGTTGACGTTGGATGCGGGTCTTCGCTATGAGTTCATCGGGCCCACCTACACCGTTGGCCAATACCATCAGTACTACTTCGTGCCCAGCGCCTACAATCCTGCAGACGCTGTCTCGATCAACACTGCTCCCAACATTCCTGGGCAAGCGCCTACCCAAGGAACGATCATCAATGGGTCCGGAAATCCTTACAACGGCATGATTCGGGAAGGCACCAATGGTTTGCCGAAAGGCGGAGAGAACTTCCGCTGGAACAACTTCGGTCCCCGTCTCGGTTTTGCCTACGACGTCTTCGGCAATGGTAAGACTGCTTTCCGCGGTGGCGCCGGTATCTTCTTCGAGCGCTACCAGCAGAACGTCTTCAACTTCGGCGGCATCAGCAACCCGCCCACCGTCTACACCCCGACCATCTATGGCGGCAACATCGGGAATATTTCTCCCGCGTTGGCCAATGGAGCACCCCTGACCCCATCAGGCGGGATTCTCTCGCCAGACCGCGTCGGCAATATTCCTACCACGTACGGTTACAATCTTGGCGTGCAACAGGAGCTGCCGGCCAAGTTAGTCTTCGACATCAGCTATATCGGCAACGCCAGCCGGCACCAAGTCTATGTGGATGAGCTGGAACAGCTGCCGCTCGGATATACCACCAGTACGCCCATTCTCTCCACTGTCAATAATGTGACCAACGCCATCCTTCCTTACAAAGGCTATAGCTCGATTCACTACAGCCGCTGGGGAGCGAGCAGTGTTTACAACGGACTGCAGGTCAAGGTCACTCGGCGCTTCAGCGATAAGCTGACCGTCAACGCTGACTACACCTGGTCCAAGGTCATCGACCTCTTCGATCAGGACAACGAAGCCGACGTCATTCCCGATCAGACCCAGCTGAAAAGGTTTTATGCCCCCGCCGGCTTCGATCGGAGAAACGTCTTCAACATTCAGTACGTCTACAACCTGCCCCAGTTCAAGGGTTCGAACAAACTGGTGCAGCTCACCGCAGGTGGTTGGGAATGGTCGGGGGTGACGCAGCTCTGGAGTGGAAGCCCTTGCCTCAGTGGCGCCAGCCCGACCGCAGATGGTTGCGATTTGAACTCCAGTGGCAACCTGGGCAACGGTGGCTTCGGCCACATTCGTCCCGACTATATCGGCGGAGAGATCAAGACCTCTCATAGCCACAACGTACCGGCAGGGGAGAGCCCCATGTGGTACAACCCCGCCGTCTTTGCTTCGCCTGCTCCGGGAAGCTTCGGCGACTTCCACCGTAATTCGATCTACGGGCCGGGCATCCTCAACTTCAACATGGCCCTCTACAAGAACTTCAACTTCACCGAGAACACGCGCATCCAGTTGCGGTTTGAAGGCTTCAACGTCTTCAACCACACCCAGTGGGCGAACGTGAACAACGGCTTGTCTGCGCCGACGTTCAGCACTCCGTTCTCCGGCAGCAATGCCGGTAGTTCGGGCCAGATCACGAGCGCACGCGATCCGCGCCAGCTCCAGCTCGGTGGCAAATTCTACTTCTAACCCGCACGTACACTCGCGGGCCGGACCCACTACGATGGGTCCGGCCCTTTTTCTTGATCTAGACTGGTAGGTTGATGAAACCTCTTCTGGCCGCTCTGCTCTTTATTGGCCTCGGTTTGGACACGGCGCGGCAGACGTTTGAAGCGGCCACCAAAGCGTTGCAGGCCGGGGACTACGCAACCGCAGAGTCAGGCTTTCACAAGGTGCTCGCAGCCGATCCGCGCAATGTCAGCGCGTTAGCCAACCTCGGCGTGCTCTACGCCAAAACGCACCGGTACGGCAGAGCAATCGAAGCGTACCAGCGAGTACTTCGCATCGATCCGCAACTGCCGCAGATTCAGCTCGATCTCGGGCTCGCCTATCTGAAGCAGGAGGATTACGTTCAGGCGCTCCCTTATTTTCGACAGCTCCACGAGCGCACTCCGTCGGATCATCAGGCGGCACTGCTGCTCGCGACCTGCCTTACGTTCACCGGTCACGCGGACCAGGGCCTCGCGTTATTGAAGCCCATGACCGAAGGGTCTGACGTAGATCCCGCAGCCCTCTACCTGCTGGGCGTGGCTTATGCCCGGGCCGGGCAGGCGCAACCAGCTCAGGAAGTCTTCAGTCGACTCTTTGCCGATAGTGCGACTCCGGCGCAGGCAAATTTCCTTTTGGGGAGCGCGTATTATGACTCTGCGCAATTCGCTGAGGCCGAGCAGGCCTTCCAGGCCGTGCTCGTGGCGGACCCTGCTTTCGCCGGCGCCCATCGTGAACTCGGCAAGGTCTACATCAGCCTGCAGAAAAATGAAGATGCGGTAATGCAGTTACAGCAGGCGATTGCAGCCGATGCCCAGGACGCAAGCGCCTACTATTTTCTCGGGGCCCTCCTGGTGCAGATGCAGCAATACAAAGACGGCCTGTTGTACCTGGAGAAAGCGCAGGTCCTTACGCCGGATTCCTGGGCGACCTACTTCTACATGGGCAAGGCCCACTTCCAGCAGCATGATACGGCAGACGCGGTGCGACTTCTGCGCCAGGCAGTCGACATGAATCCCGAAGACGCCGGAACCTATTATCTGCTCGCTCGCGCGTTGCGCTCTCAGGGCCACGCACTGGAGGCGGATGCTGCTATGCAGCACGTGGTGCAACTGCACACCTCTTCACTCGACGCCGAGAAGCACGCGCTCAAGGATGCTGGAGTCGTTGGCGCCCGCTAGGGGTGCATCACCAGCGTCCGTTCCAGACGGAACGTCATGGCAGTTTCCGCCGGAACGCTGATTTGTTTTCCCCGCGTAAATAGCTGCGTCAACGCGCCTCCACCGGCTCCCGCCAAAGCGCCGATGCCCGCGCCTTTGCCGCCACCAAACACCGCCCCCATCAAAGCACCGATGCCGGCGCCGCCGCCGGAATATTCGGCAGTTCGCCGATTAAGGCCGAGGCCGCTGCGATTGTTCTCCGTCACCGATGAGCTATCCACGCGATACTGCTCACCGTGGATATCGACTGAGTAGAGGTCCAGTACAAGCTCCGGACTATGCACGGCGCCCCCGCTGCGAACATTGCTCACCACCATCCTGGCACGCGTCCCGGCAGGAATCGCCACCCCGCCCGCGCTGTCATAGACATCCTGTTCGATGGTGACCGGGTACAGTTGGCCAGAGGAATCCTGCCCCGAACGGATGGAATCCGCCGTGCGGATCACAATGTCGGTGCCTTCCGGAACCACCACCGTCGGAATATGGTGTGCCACTGCAGGGACCGGGGAACCAGTGAGGATCAGCGAGCTAACGTCGCGAGCAGGGAACTGGTAGTCAATTCCACCGCTGCCAGCGAAGGGAATCACCTCGCCTCCGTTCAACTGCCCGGAGTAGGTCTTCCCACTGCGCAACGTGAGGTGATCAGCGGCATTGGAAAACACCAGCGACTGCACATCACTTACCGGGATGTCGTAATGAATCCCCTGGTCATCGGTAAAGGAGAGCGTGCCATTGCCCGGAGGCGCGTAGTGTCCGGAATAACTCGTGCCATCGTGCAAAACAATGATGTCCGCCCGGACAGCAGAGGCAGAGACAAAAGAACAAAGCAAAAGAACCGTCAAGGCTTTCACGACAAAAGCTTATTCCAAACAGCACAAAACCCAAGAATAATATTTTGCGATCCGGCCGGCCACGAACGTGGGTGCCCCACATCTCGCGCGTTTTTGCGCGAGATGTGGGAATAAGACTACCCTGCGGCCTAAGAACTTCGGGCTAAAACAGCAGCTTCAAACCAAACTGAATCTGCCGCGAGGTCGTCGCCGTCGCGCTCACCACGCCGGCAGTGGCTGACGGCGCAACCGCGGCTGTAGGCGTCTTCGGCGTGGGCCCCGAACTAAACACAACCGGGTTCGGCGTAGTAAAGTTCGCGTGGTTGAGCGCGTTAAAAAACTCCGCCCGGAACTGGGCATGAAGTCGTTCATGGATGGTTGTGTTCTTGAATAAGGCAAGATCCAGTTCCGATAGCCCCGGCCCGGTAAGAGTATCCCGGCCGACATTTCCAAAAGTGCCTGCAGACGGAGCGCTGAACGCCGCCGGATTAAACCACTGCTTCACCGTCTTGGGGTAAAGCTTCCCCGTAAAATCCGTAGCCAGATTCGGGCGCACCGGGTTCCGTGAATCTCCATTGCCGGTCGGATTATAGCCAAGCTGTGGGGACAGTGGGAATCCGCTCTGCAGAGTCGCGATCCCACTCAGCGACCACCCACCCACAAGCCGCCCGTCGCCGAACGGAAGCTGCCACGTGCCGTTGATCGCCCCCGCGTGGCGGATATTGGTCGCCGCCGGCCCGTAGTCGAGCGAAGGATTTCCGGGAAACATCACAAACGCCGGCGTATTTGCCGAGACGCTCGTATTCCACGCAGTGCCATTATCCAGATTGCTGGCATACGTATACACTCCACGCACCTGCACGCCGCGTGCCCACTGGCGGCGCACGTCTACCTCCAGCGCGTTGTAATTGCTGATTCCCTGCGACACCCACGAAGTTGTATTGGCCACATTTGGGTTGGCTTTCGTCGTGCTGGCGTAATACACCGTACCCGGTGCGAGCTCCGCCGGGCATGGGGACGCGGGACAGACCACAGTCGCCGGCGTGTTCTGATCTTCCGACAGAATCTGGTGATATCCGTGCGAACCCACATACCCCACTGTCAGCGACGTCGCGGAAGCGATCTGCTGTTCGACTTTGAAGGTCCACGCAAGTACCGTCGGCGTCGCAATGTCCGGCTGCACATTGCTGGGTGAGATCTGTCCACTACCGGTGCTCGTACCACTGGCAAGGCTGGCCAGCTTATCTACGGTCGTATTGCTAAACGAGAGCGTGGTGTTAAAAGGCGCCGTCTGGTCAAGCCGGTAATCCAGAGCATCGAGCAGCGCGCGATGCACGCCGAAGTTCGCGCGCACCGCTGTCTTGCCGTTGCCAAACAAATCGTAGGCGACACCGATGCGCGGCTCCGGCATGAACGTAGCCCGATTCTTCGCGAGCGCACTCCCGCCAACCGTCGGATTGGTATTGATCACTCCGTTAGTAAACCCGTAGTTGGACGCTCGGCCATTCGCCTCATTCCAACCATTTGTCGACTCGAAGCGAAAACCGCCGCGCACCTCGAGACGAGGTGTTACCTTCCACGCGTCTTCGATAAATCCTGCGCCGAATAGCGACCGCCATCCCAGTTCCGTCGGTGCAGGAACCACCGTAAACGTGGCCACGCTCCCCTTCAAAAAACTGCTCAGAGTAGAGAAGGACGCCTGCCCATACTGGTTCTGTGCCAGGTTGTCATTGGATTGCAGCCGTTGCAGCCACATCCCCACTTCCAACTGGTGCCGTCCGCGCGTCCAGAACACATGTTCGTCGGCGGTAAAAAGGTTGCGGACCGCCAGGTTGTTGCTTCCGGTGTTCGCACCTGCAAGCGTCACCTGCGAAGCACCGTTCGAAGCCGTACTGCCTGCGATCACCACCGCCCCAACCGGCCCTCCCGCGACCCATCCAGGCACCGAATCCGGCGCCTGGCCGGTGAAGTAATACGCCGCCCGGGAATAACCGAAGCGCAGCGTGTTGAGCAGGTTCGGAGAGAACACATGTTGTTCCTGCGCACTCACTACCTGCTCCCGCAGACGTTCATAAATAGTGGAGTAGGGGTTCTGCGAAGGAGTATTGGCGTCGCTATCATCCACGGTATAGACGCCAAAGAGCAGATCGTTCGCCGTGAGGTTCGTATCGACGCGTGTGGTCCCAAAATCCTCGCGGACATGCTGCGGTGGGTTGGAAAAGGCTTCCGCAATGCCGCTGGGCGAGCCATTCGGGTTGAGCAGTTCGGGGCCGTTGGCCACCGGCCAAAGCGCCAGCAACGGCCGCACGATCGCGCTCGCCGCGGCGCGCGACGCGTTGTCGGGTACAAAGCTCACCGCGCTCAAACCAAGATGCTGGCGGTAACCTTCATAGTTGCCGAAGGCAAACAGCCTATCGTGACGCAACGGTCCGCCCAGCGCAGCGCCGAAGTCATTGCGTTGGAATTCCGGGATATTGGCCTGGTCAAAGTAGTTTCGTGCGTCGAGCGCGCTATTTCGCAGAAACTCATACACCGAGCCGTGCAGCTTATTTCCGCCAGAGGCGGTAATGATGGAAATCTGCGCGCCCGTGCGCTTGCCATAATTCGCGCCATAGGTATCGCTCACCACATTGAACTCACGGACGGCGTCTACCCCCAGCAGTTGGCCGCTGGTACCGCCCGGGGTCACATTAATGAGCGAGGCGCCGGTGTACTCGATGCCATTTAGCAGGAATAAATTGTCTTGCGGGCGACGGCCGGAAACTGAAAACATGTTGCCCACGGAAGAATTGGAAGTGCCGACACCGCCAGACCGTTGCGTGGTGTAGCTAACCGAGGCTGGGTTCAGCTGGATCAACTGGTCGAAGCTCCGCCCGTTCAGTGGCAGCTCTTTCACCTGCCGTTCATCGACCAGGCCCTGGGTTTGCAATGTAGACGTGTCCACCACGGCAGGCGTATCGACCACGGACACACTTTGCTGTACCCCTCCCAAGGTAAGTGCAAGATGCAGCTGCACATTCTGTCCTACCGTCAGCGAGATACCGGTGCGGGTAAGTGGCGCGAAGCCCTCCCGGGAAACCAGGACGCTGTACACTCCAACCGCGACGGAGGGTGCGGAGAATATTCCGCTCTCGCCGGTGACGAACTTGCGTTCACTGCCGGTCTCGTCATTGCGGATGACCACTTCGGCTTGAGATAAGGCAGCACTCGCCGGGTCCACCACCTCACCGGAGATAGTTCCGCCCACCATCTGGGCCTGGGCGCCAACAGCAGCCAACAAAACTAGCAATAAAAGGCAAAAGCCGAACAGACCGCGCATAGAGAAATCCCTTAGGAGAAAGGTTTTACAGAGGTAGGCTTAGGGAATTTAGCGCGAACAACAACAGCTGGCCGGCGCCGAGGAGGCGCGGCTACAAAGCAGAAAGTGCTGTAGTGCAGAGGTCACCTTAAAACACTAACACAGGACCTGTTATTCCTGCCATGAAGTTTAGGTGCCCCATAACTCGCTGGGATGGCGGGATCTGGCCACCAAGACTCTTATGGCCACTAGTGCTCTCTCACCGGAGCAAACGTCGTCCACCTGGAAGCCTCAGCCGCATGCGGTCCAGGCTTCGCCGTCCATAAATCAGTACTCATCCCATTCAGGTCGTACACGATCTTGCCATCTTTAATCGTCAATTCGCAGAGCAGCTTCTGCTGACCGTCAAGCCGTGTATTCACCATGTCGGTAAATCCGAAGTTGCCCGTCTGCAGACGCAGCACCGCCACATCGGCGATCGATCCCTCAGACAAATTGCCCAATTCCTCATGTCGAATTTCATGCGCAGGGTGCGACGTCATCTCGGCGACAACTTCTTTCAGCGGAACGCCAATCGTCATAATCTTGTCGGCGACGTTCAGCTCATCCTTCATCGCTGAGTTCATGCTGGTGACGTGTAGGTCGGTCGAGATGGAGTCGGGAATAAATCCTGCCTTGATCATCGGCACGGCGAGCGACCACTTAAAGCTGCCCCCACCCTGGCCTACGTCAAAAAAGATCCCTCGCTTGCGTCCTTCCAGGAAAGCCTTGCTCGGACCCAGTGTCACTGGATCCTGCTCATGGCGAAGCCCGGAGTACATGTGGGTATAGATGTCGCCCGGCCGCAGCTTCTTGGTCAACAGGTCGTAGAGAGGCCGTTCCGGGTGATCGACGCCAAAGTCCACCATGACCGGGATGTTCGCCTTGGTGCCGGCGATGACGGCCTGCTCGACCGGCGTCCATTCAGGACCGCCAAAGTGTGCCGTCTTGATACCGACGATCGTCTGCGGATATTTGAGAGCCATCGCCGCCGTGGCGGCTCCGTCCATGTCCTCCATGTTTTGTTCATAGTGGCCGCCGCGCATACCGGCCCCAACAATATTCAGCATGGCGAACACCCGCGTCTTCGAGCGGTCGATGATGCGTTGCTTAAAGTCTTCGAAATTTTTCCATCCCGAGCAGCCCGCATCGACCACGGTAGTCACGCCCACGCGAAAAGTAAATCCATCCGGGGGCACGCTGTTGTCGCCCGCGTAGGAGTTGCGTTCCCCGGTGCCGGCGTACACATGCACGTGAATGTCGATCAGCCCCGGGGTCACGTAAAGGCCTTTCACGTCGACCGTCTTGAGGGCGGCATCGGATGGGATGTGCGCTGCGACCTTGGCGATTTTGCCATCCTTGATGGCTACGTCCATCACGCCGTCGATGTGGTTTTTGTCATCGAGCACGTGTCCACCGCGCAGCAACAGGTCATAGACCGGCGTGGCCGGTTGGGCGAAGACGCCAATACCCGCCGCCAGCGCGAGGGCGATACAAAAACGCAAGCTGCTTTTCGTGCTCATGCTTCTCTCGATGCCTCCCAATTTGCCGTTCCGTATTCACCCAAATCAACCGTACCCGTCATCGTATCTTTTTGCGCCACGCCGCGAAAATTCCATTCGACCGTGCTTCCCGGCACGGCCATGCTGCTGCGCAATGCCACCTGGTCGCCATGAATCTCTCCCGTCAGAGCTGCGCCGTATAACGCGCCTTGTTGCATTCCTTCGAGTGAGCAGCCGTTCTGCGTAAGCGTGAACTGCTGCTCGCCAACCCCACGCGTGTAGTGGATCGTAACCCGCCACCGCCCCTGTACCTGCAGCGGTGTCCCGGCAGGCATCACTGGCCCTTCATCATGTTCCGGCTGGGTAAGTCCTGCATAGAGAGCATCGGCGACAATCCGTTCCTCGCCCGCCTCCATCATGTACGGCATGATGATCACCGAGTCGTCGCTCCACTCATGCAAGGCGATGCGTGGATCACCCGCGTCCAGCCGCGCCGCCAACGTGCTGCCGGTAGTCTTTAACGTCTGCGGGTCCCAGCAAATCAGTAACCGCGGCGAGCGGTTGGAGAGATCGACCGGGTGCAGATATTCCGTCGTCAGGGAAGCCAGTCCCTGCAGCCGCGACTCAATGTGCTGCAGCCACGAAAGCCAGGCCCGCTGCTCCGCCGCGTGATCGCGCTGATACCATTGCCGAACCGCGGCCAGCAGTCCCATGGTCTCTTCTTTGCTGCACTTGAACGCGCGGCCGTAGTTATGATGCGGCGCGGCCTGAAAATAGGCGGCCTGGCACAGGTCCTTCTGCCCAATCAACAGCCCGGAGGATTGCGGTCCACGCAGGCACTTGCCGCCCGAATACCCGACCAGCGTAGCCCCATGCTCCAGATGAATATTGGGTACGATCGGCTCCTCGGCGGCAGCATCGACAAACACCGGAATGCCCTGGGCCTTTGCCATCGAACAGATATTCGCAACACTCAAGGGGCCACGCTCCGCCGCTGGGCTGGAGTAGATGTAGACCATAGCGGTGCGGCCGCTCAGCGCGGCGCGCAGCGCTTCGGCGGAGTCCACTTCCACAACTTCAACCCCGGTCATCCGAACACCAAAGTCATATTGATTGCGTGAGTGTGTGGGGATAATCACCTGGTCGCGGTCTTTCACATAGGGCAACGCCTGCGACTTCTCCGGATCGGTGCCTGCGATACAGGCAACCACGGCAAGTGCAATTGCCGCTTCGCAGCCCGTGGTGGCGATGCCCCACTCCGCACCCGTCAATTCGCCCAATTCTTTGCCTACCGCCTCCATCAGCTCGTCCAGGTGCACGAAATAAAACGAGGCATCGTACATCGCCTGCTTCACTTCGGCGAGAGAGCGGGAGCCGCTGACGATGGTGAAAGTCCCCTTCGCATTTACCAGGGGACGAACCCCGATCCGGGTAAACAGATTGTCAGGCATTGGGATGAGAGAGAACCTCGTTCAGGCGCTTTCCCACGATTTCCGCCTCGCCGGGGAGCATCATCCAGACGCCCACGACGATCGTGTTCTCGTTCGAGTGTGGTCCCATCTGGCTATTCGATTCACCCGTAGACGGGTTTAGCTCGATGCGCGGAGACTGTATGCGCAAACGCTCCTGCACCTGCTTGGGAGTGACGCCGACGGTTTTCGGATCGTACGCCAGAATCACATGGGGCACGTGGTTGGCGATCTCGGGTATATAGACCTCAGCCTTCATGGAAGGGATACCCTTCACCGCGCGCATTACGGCATCCGCGCGGCGCATGTACTCAGCCTGGTTCGTCTCGTCATTTTGAGCCAGTAGCCAATCCACGGCGGCGACCATGCCAACGATCTGCTCCTTGGCCACTTTCATGCCGCGTCCCACGGCATCGCCAACCGGACTGTTATTGGCCGCTGCCAGGTCGGTGAGATGTTTGCGCCCCAGCAGCAAGCCGGCGTTCTGCGGCCCGCGAATCCCTTTTCCGCCGGAGAAGCAAACCAGGTCGTAGCCCATGCCGGTGTAATTCCAGAGGTTGGCGATGGGTGGCATATCGGCCGCAGCGTCCATGTGGCAAGGAACTTGATGCTCATGAGCGATCGCGAGCCACGTCTTGCGATCGATTTCTCCACCGTCGGCCGCGTTGAAGAAGTTGGTCATGATGGTCTTATCGGTGAATGCCCGCTTGTAGTCCTCTACCGTGACCACTTCGACGATGCGGACGCCGCACAGTTGCATGGCATGATCGTATTCGTAGCGGTGCGCCTTTTGCACGATGACTTCGTTCCTCATGCCGGCAGTTTCCTGGGGAAGCTGGTCTGGCTTGCAATTATTGGCCGAGACCACGCAGGCTGCGGTAGCCAGGGTGAGAGCGCCGGATGCGCCGGAGGTGACCACGGCACCTTCGCAACGCAGGCGTTTGGCAAGGTATTCTCCCGATTTCTTCTGCAGGTCGGCGAGCACCACGGGATGGAGTGCCGCCTGGGCGACGGCCCGTTGCACTTCCGGCGGCATCACCGAAGCGGTCAGATAAGTATAAGTACCTGCCGCATTGATGATCTTTTCGACCCCAAGCTTCTGGTAATAGTCGTCGTCGGTGGTGACGGCCGCCGATGCTGGTTCGCGAGAGGTGAGTGTGGCTACCAGTGCGGCCTGAGACCAGCCGATAAACCGCCGGCGAGTGAGATTCATAGAAGACATGGATGGAACCTCCGTCTTACGTTCTAAGCGCCACACTCTTTGCTGCAGGCACAACCGCAACTTTTACTGATCGGTAGTAGATTGTGTTGTCCACGATGGAGGTGCTATCTCCAGCGGGTGCAGGCGCTGGGTGCTCGGCGTCGCCAAGGGGGCGTTGCATAAGCCGCGTTAACCTGCCGTCTTGCACGCCGAATACACTCAGCCGATTGCTGCCAACATCAGATGCGATAAGGTGTTTGCCGCTATTGTCGAAGAGCAATCGGTGGGGATGCGCGCAGCCTGTGTCCTTGAAAATGCCGCTTGGCGCACCCAGAACACCGTCCGCGCTCATGGAAAAGAGGTTGTAGATTCCGCCTTCGTACGCGGCGACCGCGAGCAACTTTCCATCCGGCGAAATCGCCATGTGCCGTGGATGCGTCGCTGCAAGCGATAACGCGGTACGCCCCAGAAGAGCCAGGCGACCGTCCGGGCCAATTCGGAAGGACGTAATGCTGCCCCGCGGCAACTGTTCATACATGCCGACATCGTTGGCAGCGAAGAGAGTATCGCCGGTCACAATGATCCAGCCCGGCGCCGCGCAGGCAATTTGTTGGATGGGCGTCCACTGCTCCCTCTGTACCCGAAACGCGTGGATCGAGTCCGTCCCGGAGGCCACATACGCAAACCCGTCAGGACTCATTTGTGGCATCAATTGCGGCAGAGCGACAACTCCAGCAGCGCTGCGTACAAATTCCCTGCGTGTCCATTTTTCCAATGTCATCAGAGCCTCGCATCTCTCCGCTGTTCGAACGCAAAAGCGGAGTGGCTTGGGTCGGCAGTTTGCACGGGCAGTCTCATCCCCGAACCGACATCTTGTGGTGAAAAATGTTATTCGGGTCGTACCGCCGCTTCACACTCTGCAAAAACTCATATTGTGTCCCATAGTAAAGCTGCGGCCAGAAGCTATACGCCAGCATGTCGCAATCCGGGTAGTTGATATAGCAGCCTTCGTAGTAATCATTCGGGAAGGGAGTACCTGCATATTTCGCCTCCACCTCCTGCGAGTACACGTCGGTATAGAACTCGCGTGCCCACTGTAAGCGGCCGGCATCGTCTTCCGGCCGGTCCCAGTAATGCTGGAACTGCACCTTCATAATCGACTCCCGCTGCCATATCGAAGTGACATCGGCTAGTTCCTTCTTGTTCACCGCCCCACCGTAGGAGTCGACCGCCATCACCGATCCCCGCAGGTCCACTCCGGGCACGCTACGCGTCAGTTGCCGGTAGATCGCCTTTCCCTCTTTGTTGCTGAAATTCCGCTTCATGTAAGACGATTTATAGGCGGCCCGCCCGCTATGGCCACCGCCACTGTCGCCGATCGTGGCATCCAGCCATAGCATGCGATCGATATTGAACCGTCCCAGGGCCTCTCGATCACCCGCCTTGCGTGGGGAGAAGCGCTTCTCACCGGTTACGGCAGTCCGCGTTTCCACTGGTTCGAATCCCGTAAAAAGTTCGAGGAACTCCTCTACCGGCCTTAGGTCTTTGCACTGCCCATCAGGGTTGCAAAACTGCAGTGACACGCCGAAGCGACCCGCCGTGGTGTGCGTCAATTGAAGTGCGGAAAACATGCCCCAGGTATCCGGCTCCATCCCCCGCTTGGCACAGTAGTCGCCATACGTGGAGATGATCGCGAGAAAGCGGTCCTCCGTCATCCCTGCCCAGTCGAAAGATAGGTGAGCATTCACCACTTCCTCGGGTGCGGGTGGCAAACGGTCGAATAGAAATCCCGTAACCACTCCAAAATTGCCGCCACCCCCGCCGCGGCAGGCCCGGAACAGCTCTGGCTCGTGGTCCTTGTCGATGCGCCGTAGCTCCACATGTCCTTTGTGGTCGACGGTGAGGATCTCGACCGCTGAGACCCAGTCCACAGTGAGCCCGTGCAAGCGCGAAAGCATGCCATAGCCACCGCCGGTGATATGGCCGCCGGCGCCGACGTTGTAGCAGCTGCCCGCCGGGATGGTCACCCCGTGGCGCTTATAGAGTTCGATATACACTTCGCCCAGTTGTTGGCCGGGGCTGATCCGGTGGCGATCCCCATCGCCCGGCTGGCCGACACTGTTGAGCAGGCTCAAATCCAGAATTGTCCCGCCTGGATTGTTGACCACGAAATCCTCATAGCAGTGGCCCCCGCTGCGGATGGTAGGGCGCATGCCGGCGGTCACGATTCGCTGCAGGGCCTCCGCAGCCTGTTCAGCGCTCGCGCACAACTCTACCTCTGCGGCCATTTCGGTCGAATTCATGTCCCAGCGTGTGTTGCGGCTGCGGCTAAGCATCGGGTACCGCGGATCGGTACGGGTAATTTTGATGGCCATTAGAAGAAACTAGCGAAAGTATAGCCTGCGTTGCGCACTACCAACCAAACCGCCAGCAACCCAAACTGAGCGCAGAAAATCCACTCCAGCGACGTCCAGAAGACAGAGTTGCCGGTCACCTTGAAGGCGCACGCCAGCATTAGCCCGATCAGCGCCAGCAGGCAGGCTACAGCCGCGCGATTGCCATATCCTCCAGTCGAGACTGCCGGGAGCACTGGCGCCTGCCCGGCAACCCGGGCGGCGAATCCGCTGGGAATTTCAATGCGAGGAACGGTCTCGAGTGCGGAAATGACCCGTGCATTCAACTTGTCTTCTGCCATGTGCTTCTCCCTTCGGCCGATTGATGTTGCTCCATAGCGTCCCGCAGCTTCTTGCGGCCGCGGTGCAGATGCGTGCGCACCGTGCCGATCGGCAGCTTCAGTGACAGCGCAATCTGCTCATAACTCAGCTCCTCTTGATGATAGAGCACCAGGATAGTTCGCTCCATGGGACTGAGTTGCTGCAACTCCAGTTCCAGCGTGTAGCGAAACTCCTGCTGTGCCAACTGCTGCTCCGCGTCGAGGCTGGGATGCGGCAGGCGTTCTTCCCACTGCGACTCCTCCTCAGAGAAAGAAACCAGCGGGCGATCGTCCCGGCGGCGCCGTTTCCATTCATCCTGGGCGACGTTCGCCACAATGCGGTACAGATAAGTGCTGAGCAGAGCCTCACCGCGAAAACCCGGCAGCGCCCGGTAAAGGCGCAGAAAAACTTCCTGCGCCAGGTCTTCGACATCGCGAGCGCCGGTCAAACGCAAGAGCGTACGGAACACCATGGCCTGGTGCTCCTGAACGACGTGCTCGAAGCTGAGGTCAGCGGTCAGCAAGAAAACTCAGACTGCGAATCTAGTGAAAAGTTTCACCTTCCGGGTGAAACTCTTTCGCCGGCTTGCAGTCTAAGGCGGCCAGTAAGGGAGGATCAATGTCTTATGGATCATGTAAATCCGTTTTGGATTCCTTTGGGCGCCTTTCTCGTGGTGATTGTCGCTATCGTCGCCACCTTAATGAGTGCGTCGTACAAGCAGAGGCTGAAGGCGGAGCAGCGCCTGGCTATGCTGGCGCGCGGCATGAGCGCCGGCGAGATTGAGAAGCTGTTGGCCGCGGACGCGAAGATAACGAAGGATCCGCTTCAGGGTTTGGCAATCACCCGCCGGACGGCGATCGTGCTGATTTCAACTGGCCTGGGCCTCATCTTCTTCTTCCTTATCCTGGCGTGGATTGTGGACAATCACCACGTACTGGCCGGGGGCGCAGCGGGGGTCATCCCCCTTACCATCGGGCTTGGCTTCCTGATTGACTACGGTCTACAGAAGCGGGAAATGGCCCGCTTCTCGCTCGACGTAGGCCGGGCGGAATAACGAATACCAAGAGCCGAGGGCAAACAAAGGATGGCTGGCCCATAGGTGTGTGCGCTACCGTCCAAGTCTCGTTTGGTAATATCAGCCGATGGATTTGATGAAGGGCAAGGTAGCAATTGTGACAGGGGCCGCCGTTGGCATTGGCGCCGGCGTGGCCAAGCTATTCGCAGAGAACGGTGCCCACGTATTCCTGACCGACCTCAACGGCGCACATGTCACATCCACCACGGGTGCGCTCGTTGCCCAGGGCCACTCAGCCTTTGGCTTTGAGGCGGATGCCAGCCGCCGCGACATTATGGCCATAGCTGTGGATGACGCAGTCAAACGCTTCGGCCGCGTCGATGTCCTGATTAACAACGCCGGCATCTATCCCCGGCAGCCATTCCTCGAAATGACCGACGAACAGTGGGACGACATGCAGAGGATCAACCTCAAGAGTGTCTACCACTGCACCAAGCTCGTGATGCCCCACATGGTGAAGCAGAGGTCCGGGGCGGTCGTGAATATCTCCTCGGTGACCTTTTTTACCGGTCTCGAGAATTTGACCCACTACATCGCCAGTAAGGGCGCCATCATTGGCTTTACCCGCGGGCTGGCAAGAGAGATGGGGGTCCACAATGTGCGCGTCAACGCCATCACTCCGGGCGCCATTGAAACCGAAGGCGAAAAGAAGCTGATGCCGAACAAGGAAGAGGCAGACAAAGCCATCAACCTGCAGAGCCTGAAGCGGCGCATTACCCCGTTAGATATTGCCCGCGTCTGCCTGTTCCTAGTAACCGACCTCAGCGATGCCATGACCGGCCAAACGCTCAACGTCGACGGTGGATGGATCATGTATTGAACTGCTGCAGGTACTGCGCAGCCATGGCAAGCGACTGCTTGCGCAGCTCCAGGCTGCCTTCAAAATCCCGGTCTTCCATTTCCACACACGTCGGCCCGTCATAGCCGATTTCCTTTACCGCCTGCAAAAAACGCCCCCAGTCGATATCCCCGCGTCCCGGCAGCCTGGGCGTATGAAACTGTAGCGGATACGCCAGGATACCCACGTCATTCAGCTTTTTCCGGTCCACCGCGACATCCTTCAAATGAACGTGGAAAATACGCGATGAAAATTCCCTGAGCGGCGCGAGGTAGTCCATTTGCTGCCACGCCAGGTGCGAAGGATCGTAGTTGAGTCCGAAGTACCGGCTCGGGATGTCCTCGAACATGCGGCGCCAGATAGCCGGGCTTCCGGCCAGGTTCTTGCCCCCCGGCCACTCATCCCTGGTAAATATCATTGGGCAGTTCTCGATCGCAATGCGCACGCCCTGCTCTTCCGCAAACGCGATCAGCTCCGGCCAGACGCTCATGAAGAGCGGCCAGTTCTCGTCCACCGATTTGGTCCAATCCCGTCCGATAAACGTGTTCACCACCGGCAGCCGGAGCATCTTTGCCGCGCGGATGACCTTCTTCAGGTGAGCCGCCGCCACGCGGCAGGCCTCTTCATCGGGTGTAAGCAGGTTGGGATAATACCCCAGCCCGCTGATACGCATCGTATGTGCGTCCGCGAGCTGTAACACCCGCTCTGCATCAGCCGGGCTGAAGGACGTGACGTCGACGTGGGTAACGCCGGCGTAGCGGCGATCTGCTTTGCCCGCCGGCCAGCACATGAGTTCTACCCACGAGTAGCCGGTGTCTCTACCCACAGCGAATACTTCGTCCAAACTAAGGTCTGGAACAATAGCGCTTACAAAACCGAGTTGCATGCTTGTTGGGCCTCGAGCCGAGCCTTCTTCAAAGTGGTGACCGGTTCTTGCGAAGGATAAAATTCCATGGTGATGAACTTGGTGTACTTAAGCTGTCCTAGCTTGCGATAAAGATTCGTGTAATCGATCTCGCCTGTGCCCGGCTCGTGGCGTCCTGGAACATCCGCGATATGCACCAACCCGACCAGATCGATGTTCTGCTCCAGCTTCTCGATCAGGTTACCGCAGCCGCGTTGCTCATGGTAGAAGTCGTACAGCGCTCGCAGGTGTGGATTATCGACGGCGTGCACGATATCGAACGCTTCGCTCACCGACGTCATATACATTTTTGGGTTTTCCAATAAATCAATGGGCTCAATCACGATCTGCACCTGGTGGGCCGCGGCCACATCCGCTGCGCGCTTCAGATTTTCGATGGCCGCCGCGTGCTGCGCCGCCGGCAAAACGCCATCGATGCGATTGCCTGATTTCAAGTTGATCTGCGGGCTCTGCAGTTCATTGGCAGCCTTCACTTGCGCTGTGGCCTGGGCTAGAAATTCCTCCCCACCGTTGGGATCGGCAAAACCCGCCTTGACTCCGCTTAACATGTCGAAGGCCAGGCCCAACGAGCGCATTTTGGCCATCACCCGGCGCGTCTCATCGCTTGACCACTTCTGAAATTCACCCACCAGTTCCACGCCCTGGTAGCCGGCTTCCGCAACCATCTCCAGGCAGCGATCGAATGGTGCCTGTTTCTCCAGCGTCCATAGCATGACGGAAAATTGATTCATAGTATTCCGCGGTTCGGTGTCAGTTTACGGGCTCAGCCGTGCAGTAAGTGTTAGGCCAGAAAAAACAAAGCCAGAATGAGAACGGTCAACACATAGGTCAAAGGATAAGCCCATTTTCCTGCCGTGTGCAGCTTCACCGCGAGGGAACGTTTCCCCGCGATATGCAGCCGAAATACCAAAGCAATTTCAAACGCGCTCAGGAAGAAGAAGGCAAAGCTAACCAGGAAAACGGCGTCTAAGAAAGTAAGATAGCCAACCCTCGGTAGATCGCGGGTAACCGTGAACTCAAGAGCCACCATCGAAAGCAGCATGGTCATGGGAATTTTCAACAACCAATCGAATTCTTTCGCATCGATCCAGAACACAATCATCGGGATGGCGGTCATCATCAACAGCGGGAGGAAGATTTTCCAAACGTAAAACCCCGATCGCCGTTTCACCACAAATTCAAACAGCGCCTCCTGGGTTGGGGTTGGAAAGCGGTCGCTGTTGACCGTGACTGCGCTGTATCGAAGCTCCTTCAGTTCCCAGGCTGCGAGCTCGGTATGTTGCTCGGGACTGATGCCGGTCACCGGCAACGCTTGCGCCGTAAAGTGAACATGCGAAGAGGTCGAGATAAACGGCTGGAATTCAAAACGAAGTACCTGGGTGTCGAAAGGGAATTTCGCCAACTGCAGCACGCTGGAAAAGGTTCCGTCGAATCGTTCCCAGTAGGTCACTTTTCCGTTTCTATCGGCCTCCAACGAGTATTGGTAAGTCTTGAACGCAATGGTATTCGCGCCCTCGATGGCCGGCGTCCAAAGGTTTTCCTTTTGAAAGTATCGAGTTGCCGGGGTCGTGCTGTCATCCGCGGCGAGCGCCAGCCGGGAATCTTGCCACTCTGCGGTGAGAAAGCCTCCAACTTCAAAGCTCTCGCGGCTTTCATCGATGGCTGCGAAATTGGTGATGTACATCCCAATTGAAATATCGACCGGGGTTTTGCCGCCCGTAGGATGCTGGGTAAGGTCAATTTGGGTGTGTTGGGCGGCGACGTTGGCGCCGCTGCAGGCGAGCGTTCCGGCGGCTGCTAGCAGCAGGCAGAACACGGTTGGCCCGAGACCGCGGATGAGGCGTCGCTTCATGAAGGCGTCCGGAAAGAAGGTAACCCACTCTACCAGACCGGATGCTACAGCGTCGTCCGCAGCCACTCGGCGATCTGGTGCAGCGCCGTCTCCGATTGTGGGAACCGTGCTACCGTCGCCGGGTGTACAGCGAAGTTGTGGCTCATATCCGGCGCGTGCATGTGGGTCACCGCGACGCCGGCGCCCTGCAGCCTTTCCGCATAGGAGATACCTTCATCGCGCAACACGTCGTATTCCGACGTAGCAACGAACGTCGGTGGCAGGCTTGGAAGCTTATGCAATCGTAACGGCGACACATCGGGATCGTCCGAAGAAGCGCCCTGCGCATACTGGTCCCAGAACCAGCGCATGAGCTTCGCTTCCAGGCCGTAGCCGTTCGCATTCTCGGTGTACGAGGGATGATTGCGGTCGGGATAGTCCAAAACCGGGTAAAGCAGCAGCAGGGCGCGCACGAATTCCTCCCCCGGCGTGGCGCAGAGCCGGTTCGCTGCTGCCGCAGCCAGGTGGCCGCCGGCACTATCTCCGCCGAGCGCCAGCCGCGTTTCATCGCCGCCCCAGTGGGCCGCATTATCTCTTGCCCACACCGCCGCCGTGAGCGCATCTTCCAGCGCTGCCGGATGAGGATACTCCGGCGCCCGCCGGTACTCGACCGACAAGATGATCACATTGGCCGCTTTGCTGAGCAGGCAGCAAAACGGCTCGTGAGTGGCGACCGAACCAGCTACCCATCCGCCGCCGTGCAGATAAACCAGCACCGGAAGCGGGTCCCCGAAGCCGGCTGGCGCATAGAGTCGCCCGCATAGAGAATCCAGGATCGTCACATCGCGCGTGCCCACATCATTGGGCAGCCCTGGAATCGACGCGCGGCTCTTGAGCGCGCGTTCCAATAGTGAGCGTCGAGCCTTAACCAATTCTTCATCAGAGGTGGGCAGCGGAGCAGGAGTTTGCTCATCGAGAAAACTGCGCAGCGCAGGGTCGAACGGTTTGCGTTCTCTCATCCACGCATTCTACTTGCAACGGAGTCGAGCGATCCGTCGTCTTCCCGGTCCTCAAGCCCATCGAGGAGCCCGTAAAGATGCGTCCGCGCATCCTCAAGTGCATCCGATGTCCGTTCCAGCCGGCTCATCATCAGGCTTCCCTCCAGAACCGCGATCATGGTGTTCGCCACCTTGCCGGGGTCAATGCCGTTACTCACCTCGCCACGTTCCATGCCTTCTTTCAGTATTTCGCGCAAGCGCAACTTCCAATCTTGCAGCGCCTTGAGTGAGAGCCTCCGCAGCCGCGGGTCGCCATCATCGGCATCGACAGCCGCATTCATCAGCGGGCACCCGCCCTTCAACGGAGAAGGTGAAGTAACAAACCGATCCACCAGGTAGCGCAACCTGTCGATCGAGTTGGGAATATGGTCCGCGTTCCCCGAACGGGCTTGAAACGCAAGAGCCAAGGAATATTTAAGGCATTCGGCGGCCAGGTCCTGCTTGCTGGTGAAATGGCGATAAAATCCGCCTTTCTCCAGCCCCACGACATCCAATATGTCTTGCACTGAGCAGCCATCCACGCCATGTTCGTTAAAAAGCGGCGCCGCCTGCTCGATAATTCGCTGCCGCGTTTCCGCCCCTTTGCCCATATGCGCACAAGATTAGCAAAAAAAGACGAATCGGTCGCTTTTTTGAGGAATCTCTTGTTGCAGACGATTGTGTGAGGAAAGTGTTTGGCAACCAGCGTAGCCATCCCAGCGAGCAGCACCCAGCGATCGGCAATTAATCCATGGGTGGTCGCGTTGACCGTGACCCTCGCTACCTTCATGGAACTGCTCGACACATCCATTGCGAATGTGTCACTCCCGTACATTGGCGGAGGTCTCGGCCGCTCCTTTGACGAGGTCACCTGGATCCTCACCACCTACCTGGTGGCGAACGCCGTGGTGCTGCCCATGTCCGCCTGGCTATCCCGCGTCTTTGGCCGCAAGAACTACTACATGGCCTGTGTCGCCTTGTTTACCATTGCCTCACTGTTCTGCGGCTTGGCGCCTACTCTGGGCATCATGCTCGCCGCCCGCGTCTTTCAGGGCATTGGTGGAGGAGGGCTGGCGCCCGTCGAACAGGCGATCCTGGTCGACACCTTTCCGGCCAATAAGCGTGCCCTGGCATTCGCCCTGTACACGGTGGCGATTGTGACGGCGCCTGCCATCGGGCCGGTGCTCGGAGGATGGATTACCGATAATTACAACTGGCGTTGGGTCTTCTTTATCAACATCCCTATCGGCGCCCTGTCCCTCTTTCTCACCAACCGTTTTGTCCATGATCCACCCACGTTCGCCGACGAGCGAAAGACGGTTCGTACCGCGGACGGCAAGCTGAAAGTCGACGGAATCGGCATCAGTCTGGTCGGGCTCGGCTCCGCTGCCCTTGAATTTCTCCTGGATCGTGGACAGATTGACGACTGGTTCGGCTCCAGGCTGATTGTTGCGGCCGCGGTGATTGCGGCCACTTGCCTTTGCACCGCAATCGTCTGGGAGTGGCACCATCCCGATCCCGTAATTGATCTAAAGCTGCTCAAAGTGCGCAACTTCGCGATCGCGAATGTCTTCTACTTCATGTTCGGTGTTGGCCTGTTTGCTTCCACCACGATGATCCCGCAGCTACTGCAATCCCTCTACGGCTATCGAGCGATCGATGCTGGGTTGGTCCTTGGGCCTGGAGCGTTGGTCATCACCTTTCTGGCACCGGTGGGAGCGCAGCTAGTGCAGCGCGGCATCATTCAGCCCCGCATCCTTTTGTTTGGCGCCGTCGTCGTGGTGGGCATTTCCTTCTTCCATTACAGCCATTTCAATCTGGCAACCGACTACAACCACTATGTGCTCGCGCGTGCGTTGCAGGGTCTCGGTTATGCTTTCTTCTTCGTTCCTCTGAGTGTGATCGCCTATTCGCAACTGTCACCAGCGCAAAACAACAAGGCATCCTCGCTCACCAATTTCTTCCGCAATTGGGGAGGAAGCGTCGGCGTCTCACTCGTCACCACGATGGCGGAACGCAGGCAGGACTTCCACCAGGCACGCGTGGGTGACAACCTGACTGCCGCAACTGGGACACTTCAGTCGAGTGTCCAGCAGACCGCGGCCTTCCTCCAGCAGCGCGGCTTCTCGCCGGCGGATGCCTTGACGGCGGCCTACAACCACTACTACACCGAGCTCATCAACCAGACCAAGTTGCTCGGTTTCATGGATTGTTTTTACATCCTCGGCGTGATCACGCTGGTCGCTTCGCCCCTGGCGCTACTGACCAAGAAATTCAGTACCGGCGGCAAGTCAACCGCGGCCCACTAGCTTTTCGCCAAAACGTCGCGCTTTCGATATATTTTCGTCTCATGATGCGTATTCACTTTTCCCGGCTCCTCACCTCCGCGGCCCTGCTCGCCCTGGCTGCCCCCCTGATTGCTCAAGCACCGGCTGGAGCCAAGCCGGAGGACACCGAAATATGGGAGCCAATCCCCAAAGTCGTGACTCCCGGCGCCACCTGCAACGCGCCGCCTTCCGACGCCATCGTCCTGTTCGACGGCAAAAATCTGGATGAGTGGGTCTCCAACAAAGACAAGAGCCCGGCCAAGTGGAACGTCGCCAATGGCGTCATGACCGTAAGTAAGGGCGAGGGGGACATCGAGACCAAGCGCAGCTTCAAGAACTACCAGCTGCACCTTGAATGGAAAGTGCCCACCAGCATCACCGGCACCAGCCAGGCGCGCGGCAACAGCGGCGTCTTCCTCGCTTCCACCGGTCCTGGGGACGCCGGCTACGAACTGCAGGTTCTTGATTCCTACGAGAACAAGACCTACGTGAACGGGATGGCAGGCAGCCTCTACAAGCAGGCGATCCCACTGGCCAACCCAACCCGCAAGCCGGGGGAATGGCAAACCTACGACATCGTCTGGACCGCGCCGACCTTTAACGACGACGGCTCAGTCAAAACGCCGGCCTACGCAACGGTCTTTTTCAATGGAATTCTGGTGGAGAATCACTTCGAGCTGAAGGGTCAAACCCTCTACATCGGCAAGCCCTTCTACAAGGCCTACACCGCAGCCCCGATCAAACTCCAGGCCCACGGCGACAAGAGCGAACCCATCAGCTTCCGCAACATCTGGATAAGGGAGCTAAACTAGAACGTACCGGTAGCAACGTCAACGCAATCAGGGTGGCCCACTCAAGCCCTCTTGGCTTGAGTGGGTGTCATCCCTGTTACGGCGTCAGCACATCCAGTACTTCCCGAGGCTCGGGGCGCACACGAAAATCTGCATATGCTCCGGCGAAGAGGATGCTGCCATCCTTGCCAATGATGTACGTCGCCGGCAGCGGGAGCCGCCAGCTCGCATCTCCATTGACCAAGGGAATATTCACCAGGATGCTGCGGTAGTACTGCTGCTGCGAGGGAGCGACCGCGTACGCCAGGCCGAACTGGGCGGAGATGCGGCACCCGGCGTCGGTAAGCACCGGGAAGGGAAGCCCGTGCTGTACCGCGGTGAAGTCATTCTGGCGCACCGTCTGCGGTGAGATCCCAATCAGCAACGCCCCCCGCTTGCGTACCGCCGTATACAGATCCCTCCACGACTCCAACTCCGTTACGCAATAGGGGCACCACCGCCCGCGGAAGAAGTTGACCACCAGCGGCCCTAGGGCCAACAAATCGGCGCTGCGTACAATCCGGCCCGAAGCATCCGGAAGGGCGAATTCCGGCGCCATGGAGCCCACCTGCAGAATCCTGTCTTCCGCGCCCGCGGCATACAGTTCGGCTACCGCTCGCTCGCTGATCTCGAGCCGTTCCGGCTGCACGAGGTTCCTGGTGTTCGCGGTGATCTGGTCGAGTTGGTCTTGCAGTTTGGCCATAACCGAGTGATCTTGACGCATTGGACGATCTCTAACCCAAAAGGGCTTCAGAGATCTTTCTTGAATCTTGTTGAAAAACTAGCGGCCCATGCCGCGCATGCCGCCCAACGCTCCCATCATGCGGCGCTGCATGCCTCCGCCTTTGCCGGCGCTTTTGAACATCTTGCGCATTTGCGCATACTGGCGCAAGAGCTGATTCACCTCCTGCACACTGGTCCCCGATCCGCGCGCGATCCGTTTGCGCCGGCTGCCGGAGATGATCTCGTGCTTGTCGCGCTCCTGCTTGGTCATGGAGTTGATGATGGCCTCAATACGCGTAAACTGCGATTCGTCCACCTGTCCTGCCATCTGCTGGATGCCCTGGAATGGCCCCACCGAGGGCAGCATCTTCAGGATGCTTTGCATCGAGCCCAGCTTGCGGATCTGTCGCAACTGGTCGCGGAAGTCTTCCAGTGAAAAGCCGTCGCCGGAGAGGGCTTTGCGTGCAAACTCCTCCTGCTTTTTCTTATCCAGTGTCTCTTCCGCCCGCTCGATGAGCGTCATCATGTCGCCCATGCCCAGGATCCGGCTGACGATACGATCGGGGTGGAAAGGCTCAAACGCGTCCGATTTTTCCCCCGTGCCGATGAACTTGACCGGCTGCCCGGTAACGTGGCGAATGGAAAGCGCCGCGCCGCCACGAGCATCACCATCCATCTTGGTGAGCACCGTTCCCGTCAGCGCGAGTTGCTTGTGGAATTCTCCCGCGGAATGCACCGCGTCCTGGCCCGTCATTGCGTCGGCGACGAACAGAATCTCCTGCGGGTTGAGCAGACTCTTCAGCATCCGCATCTCCGCCATCAGCTCTTCGTCCAGCGCCAAACGGCCGGCCGTATCGACGATCAGCGTGTCACAGCCGGAGTTGATTGCTTCCCGCCGCGCTTCCTTAGCCAACCGCTCCACCAGCGCAGCGCCGGGGGCTTCGCCTTTGGTATCGCCCTCGTAGAGGCTGATTTTGATCGCGTTTGCGACCACCTTCAGCTGTTCGCGTGCCGCTGGACGATAGACGTCTACCGAGACCAGCAGCGGCCGGTGGCCCCCTTTGCGCAGCCAGGCAGCCAATTTCCCTGAAGTAGTGGTTTTGCCCGAACCCTGCAGGCCGGCCATCAGGATGACCGTCGGCGGCCGAGAGGCGAAATTGAAGCGGGCTGTATCTTTGCCCAACAGGGCGACCAGTTCGTCGCGCACAATCTTGACCACCTGCTCGGTGGGGGAAAGGGCCGTCATGACCTGTTGCCCGACTGCCTTCTCCCGGATGTGCTCGATCAGCTCTTTGACTACGTTCAGATTGACGTCAGCTTCGAGCAGGGCTACGCGAATCTCGCGCAGGGCTTCCGCGATGTTTTCTTCGGTGACGGTGCCCTGCCCACGGAGATTCTTGAATGCCCGCTGCAGCTTATCGGATAGGTTTTCAAACATGGCGACTACTTAAGTCTACCCGACGAAGGCAGCGGAAATCCCTACGACTACTTGTTCACGTTAGGTACATCGATGCCGAGAGCGGTGGCCAGGGAGATCTGGTGGTCCTGCTCCTGGATCAGGATTTCCCGGATCAGCTCGGAGGTGGAGTATTCCCCTAAGGCCTCACATTGCCGCACCCGCTCGCGGTAGTTGCGGATAGTCTCATTTTCGTTATCCAGGTCGAAGCGGAGCATTTCTTCCGCCTTGTCCGAGGTCTTCACAGGCTTCGGCGTCACCACCGGCATGCCACCCAGGTAATCGATTTGGTTGGCGAGGGTGATGGCGTGCTGCAGCTCCTCCGTGGCGTGTACCGCTAACTCACCCGCAATATTCATGTAGGCGGCGCCCTTCAGCACCTGCGAGTAGACCGTGTACGCGATGATGGCCTGATATTCACGGGCCAGATCTTCATTGAGCAAGTCGATCAGCTGTTCCCGCGTGATCGCCGATGGGGTTTCAAGGGTCTTGCTGGGCATTTTTCTCTCCTGGGTATCCTTGCTCTTGGTTGCAGGATTTGCATCGGAGGTTGCAGCGTAGCATCTGAGGAAAGGAGACCCAGATTGTCCACATTGGAGAAGCAGCAGAAGCAGTCTGCGGGCATTTCCCATGCCTGGCGCGCCCTCCGGCACCGCAACTTCCGACTGTTTTTCAGCGGCCAGAGTATTTCCCTCATCGGCACCTGGATGACCCGTATTGCGACCAGTTGGCTGGTCTACCGGTTAACCGGATCCGCCCTACTGCTCGGCCTTGTCGGTTTCATGGGACAAATCCCGACGTTCCTTCTCGCCCCCTTGGCCGGGGTATTGGTAGACCGGCTCGATCGCAGACAGGTTCTGCTCTGGACCCAGGCGCTGGCGGCCGTCCAATCCCTTTTGCTTGCCTGGCTGACCCTCTCCAAACGCATCACCATCAACGAGGTCCTCTTCCTGAGCGCATTTCAGGGGCTGATTAATGCCTTCGACATGCCCGGCCGCCAGGCCTTCCTGGTGCAGATGGTTGAAGACCGCAAAGACCTGGGCAACGCCATCGCCATCAATTCCTCCATGGTCAATCTGGCCCGGCTCGTGGGCCCCTCCCTGGCTGGGCTGGTCATCGCCGCCTGGGGAGAAGGCTACTGCTTTGCCATCGACGGCCTCAGTTATTTCGCCGTGATCGCGTCGCTGGCGCTGATGCAGATTAAGCCATTGCCCAGCCGGGGTGGCTCCGGTGCGCCCATGCTTGCCCAGCTAAAAGAGGGCTGGGTGTACGTCTCCAGCTTTGCCCCGATTCGTACCATCCTGCTGCTGTTTGCATTGGTAAGCCTTATGGGCATGCCGTTTGTGGTCCTCATGCCCATCTTCGCCTCCCAGGTCTTCCACGGTGGCCCGCATACCCTGGGTATGCTGATGGCCGCATCGGGCGTGGGAGCCCTGGTCTCGGCGCTCTCCCTGGCTGTGCGCAAAACAGTGCTGGGACTAGGGCGGATGATCCCCATCGCCGCCGGGTCCTTCGGGATCGGCCTGATACTCTTCGGCCTCTCCCACGTCCTTTGGTTCTCCATGTTGCTGATGCTGGTCATCGGCTTCGGCATGATGCAGGGCATGGCGGCCAGCAACACCATCGTGCAGACCCTGGTCCCCGAGGATCGCCGCGGCCGGGTCATGAGCTACTACACGATGGCCTTTGTGGGCATGGCGCCCTTCGGCAGCCTCCTCGCGGGGGGCCTCGCCCACTGGATGGGCGCCCCCCACACCGTGATGATCACCGGGAGCGTGGTGATTCTGGGAGCATTGTGGTTTGCCAGCCGGCTAAAGGCGCTGCGGGTGGAGATCCGGCCCATCTATCAGGCCCTCGGCATTTTGCCGCCGGCTCTGGAGCCCGACGCGACTTAGGATCCATTCAGGGGTCTGAACGCCTAGGAGTTGCAAGACCATGTCCTTACCCTTACGTTTCGTGGCAGCCTGTCTGGTCCTTACCCTGGTGCAGGAACCCGTGATTTTGCTGGCGGACCCCCTCCCCGGCTGGCATAGCAAGCGTACCCCCGCGGCACAGTCCCTCACAGAAGAAGAGCGCGCCGCGCATGCCTTGAACCGGCTGACCTTTGGTCCTCGTCCGGGTGACGTGGAACGGGTGAAGGCCATTGGAGTGAAGAAGTGGATTGAGCAGCAGCTCAACCCGGATCAGATCGACGACAGCCTGCTGGAGGCACGGCTGCAGAGCTTTCCCGCCATGCGCCTTAGCCAACTCGAGCTGCAGCAGCATTTTCCGTCCGCTGCCGTCATCCGCGGAGTCGCCGATGGCAAGTTTCCTATGCCCGCTGGGCAGGTAGAGCGCGCCATCTACCAAAACCAGGTCTTTGCCTACGAGGAAAAGCGCCAGAAGCAGGCACAGGAGGCGGCTGCACAACCCGTCGCCAATGAAAATGTGATGGCCGACGCCATGGCGCTGGAGGATGTGGCCAGCTCTCCCTCGATCGTTGTGCATGAGCAGAAGCTCTATGAAGACCTGGCCTCCACGCAAATCGTGAATCTGCCGCCCGACCAGCGCATGGAAAAGCTGGTCAGCATGAAGCCCGGTCAGCTGCGCGGCTTCATGAAGAGTCTCACCCCGGAAGAGCGCGCCCAGTTGACCGCGGCCCTGACACCGCAACAGAAAGAAACAGTGGTTGCGCTCATGAATCCCACCGTGCTGGTCGCAGGGGAGCTGCTGCAGACCCGCCTGCTGACCGACATCTACACCCAGCGCCAATTGCAGGCGGTGATGACCGATTTCTGGCTGAACCACTTCAATGTCTATTTGAAGAAGGGGCCCTATGCCCCGTGGTACCTCGTGGACTACGAACAGAACGTGATCGCGCCCCACGCGATGGGGAAGTTTGAAGACTTGCTGCTAGCCACTGCGAAGAGCCCGGCCATGTTGTTTTACCTCGACAACCACTCCAGCATCGGTCCCCACTCGCTGGCCGCGGAGCGCGCCCAGGCCAATCCCGGGGCCAAGAACCGCGATCCCGGCTTGAATGAAAACTATGCCCGGGAGCTGATGGAGCTGCACACGCTCGGTGTCGATGGCGGTTACACCCAGAAAGATGTAACCGAAGTGGCCAAGGTCTTTACCGGCTGGACCCTAGAGGAGCCGCGCAAAGGTGCGACTTTTACCTTCAACGATCGGCGCCACGAGCCAGGGGTAAAACACGTGTTGGGTCAAACCATTCAGCAGAATGGCGAACAAGAGGGGCTGCAGGTACTTCACCAGCTCGCGATGAGTCCGGCAACGGCGCATCATCTTTCCCAGCAACTGGCGGAGCGTTTCGTCAGTGACACGCCGCCCCCGGCGCTGGTGGACCATATGGCGAAGACCTATCTGCATTCGGGCGGAGACATCCGCGAGGTGCTACGCACCTTATTTACCTCGCCCGAGTTCTGGTCGCGTGATGCCTATCGTGCCAAGGTGAAGACGCCGGAAGAGTTCGTGCTTTCAGCGGTGCGCGCCACCGGCGGCCAGGTGGAGCGCCCGGCGATTGTGCTCAATGCAATGAATCAGTTGGGCATGCCCTTCTTCGGCTGCCAGACGCCCAACGGCTATTCCTGGAAGGCGGAGGCCTGGGTAAACTCCGCAGACCTGCTAGCCCGAATTAACATCGCACTGGCCTTGGCGGGCCACAAACTCGGCACAGCAACGGATCTCGATGCGCTGATGAAGATCAGAACCCCGGATGCCGCCACGCCGGCAGAAAAAGAGGCCCGTCTCGAAGACGTCTTTCTTGACGGATCCCTGAATCGGCAAGCGCGGCAAACGGTCCTGCAGCAAGCCGATCAGCTCTCCGCGCAAGGCCCTTTAGCGGTCGACCCGGCAAAGCAGCCCGCAGCGAAGCCGCTCCGCGCAGCGTTCGTCCAGGTTATGGACCTGGCCGTGCCCATCCCGCCGCCCGCGGACAAACAAGCAGCAGTCGTTGCTGGCCTGCTGCTGGGTTCCCCAGACTTTCAAAAACGCTAGCGATATTTGCGAATGTTTATGAAACCACGAAGATGTGGAACAAGATGGTTTCGGAGAGTTGAGTGCCCCGGTGAACAAGGTTCACTGATTTTGGTTGTTTATCGGAGAAGTAGGGCTCACCGGGGCCGCCGGAGAACCACCGAATCCAGATCCTCCGCTAGAACCGAATCCAGATCCATTGCTGGACCCGAATCCGGATCCGTTGCTGGAGCCAAATCCAGACCCATTATTACTCGATCCAAATCCCGTCCCATTGTTCGATCCAAACCCAGTTCCAGTGGCGCCGTTCGCCCCGTTCACACCGGTGCCATTCGTGCTCCCGTTGATATTCGTACCCGCACCCGCTGTAGCATCGAGCGCGCTCTGGTTGGGATCAAACACAAACTCCCACTGGTTGTAGTGGTTCTGTTTCTTATAAATCTTGATCGATTCCTTCTTACTCATCAACCCAACACCGACGATTGGTGCACCGCCCACGGTGACACCTGGGGAGCCAAAGGCACTGCCGCTCGTCTGCCCGGTCGTGGTCGTTCCTCCAATCGCAGGCGATGATCCGAAGGTACTTCCAGATCCAGATCCCGAACCAAACCCAGATGTAGAACTCTGGCCCGAGTCCGTCCCACCGTTCGGCGAGTTGGACGATCCACTATTCCCAAATCCTGATCCAGTACTTCCTCCGAACGGAGAAGACGGCGACCCGCCAAAAGCCGACCCGCCGTTCCCATTCGAAGATCCGAGAGAAGAGTTTCCGCCGCCGAAAGAACTCCCACCACCAAACGAACCTCCTCCACCGAACGAACTACCCGATGACGAAGATCCAAACGGAGAAGAAGAAGTCCCGTTCGTGCCTGTCGAAGCCCCGGTAGGCGTGATGCCATTCGTCTGCATCGCCTGGCCGAACAAGCCAACCGCCCCAACCTTCGCCTCGCCCAGGTGGATAATCCGCCAGTCATCTTTTCCGGTCATGGGATTGAGATAGCGTTTGCGCAAAAACCGCTGATTCTCCGTCTTGACCAATTGGTCGACGGTGCTGGGATACCGGCCGTACTTGGTATAGAAGATACGAATCGCGCGGGCATACTGCAGTCCCCGGTGCATCGTCTCGGTCTCTTTGTCGCGGCGCACCTGTTCCGCCATCTTGGGCGCAGCTACCGCCAGCGCCATAAGAATCAGCAGGATCATAAACAACACGCCGAGCAGGAGAAACCCCTCCTGATGGCGCTGTGCGGATTGTGGCGAGGCTGAGTTCATTGCCGTAGCGGCAGGCTCTGCGTGTTGTGATAAGGAATGTCTTCCACTTGCACCGAAGCCGCGCCTATTTTTACCACGCGATAGCGGCGGTCCACCACGTCACCTTCGGACGCAATAAAAATGTCATCGCCGTGCAGCAGAAAGACCTGCTTCTCGCCAGTCTTCTCCGTTGCATAGCCGTAGAAACCCAGGTTGATGGGCGGTGGCGGCGGAGGTGGTGGCGGACCGGTCTCGACCGCCGCCTGCCGAATCGCGGCGATCGGCTTGGGAATCACGGTTGGAGTGGAAAACTGGGAGAAGATGTTCCGCCCATTGCCGGTATAGGCAAGCGATTCCGCTTGGCGCATGAGTTCCGGGTGCAGCGTGGGATCCAACGCCGCCAGGCCACCGACTTTCGCCGCCGCATGTCCCGGCCCAGGCGCGACCGTGCTTTGTGGAGTACTCACTACGACCGGTGGAGGCGGTGCGGTGACCGGACCCGGGGACGGGCCAAAGGTCTGCCATAGAAAACGTATGAGCAGGATCAGCATCACCGCGCCCAGACCGCTTGCCAGATACACCTTCTTCTTATCTTCCGTCCCAACTTTGAGGGCCATTATTGGGTTTCCCCCCCTCCGGCCGCTGGCTGTTCCTCGCTAGCTGGCGCAAGCAGTTTCGGGTCGGACGCGTGCAGATAAGTGATCAGTCGCAGTCGCAGGTTCACCAGGCCGCCTTGCTGCCCGGTGAGTGTAAGACCGCTGACCAGGAAGAACGTCTTGCTGCGCTCCAGCCCATTGATAAAGTGCATCAGCGGCGTGTACTCGCCGCTCAGGCTGGCATCCAGGCGGACTTCCGCTAAGCCGGCGATGGCTGGAGCCTGCGTATACGCAAGGTTGGTCTGTCGCACCGAGTTTTTCGCGGCCAGGTCATTGATCGTGGAAGAAATGGTCGAATACACGGCAGGGAAGCGTGCCGCATAAAAATCATCTGCCTGGGTGCGAGAAGCACTGACCTTCTGAGGCAAGCCATGCAGCGGGCTCATCTCCAGTTGCAGGGCGCGCAAAGCGCTCTGTTGCCGTTGCAATTCTTCCGGGCCGGCGGAGCGAAGCGTGCTCCAGGCCAGGAACAATCGCACGCCAAGCGTCAGGTTCAAAATCAGCAACACGGCCGCAATCGCGATATGCAGGTTGAGAAAGGTGAGCAATTTCTTCATCGCTTCACCACCTTTGCCGACCGTGGCTTGCGGACCGTTTTTCCCGTGCTGCGGTCAGACGGCGTCTTCTGTGAATGCTTTGCAGTGTTCTCTGTTGTCTCCGGCAACGGGTTGTACTCCGCCAGCAGGTCGAAGTTCACGTTCGAGGTGGCGCTCACTTGTTGCACCTGGCGGTTGCCATTCTGGTTGTTCTCCGCTGTTTCCCGTGCCAGGCGGGGAGCAAGGAAGCGGCGAGACTTTTCCAGGTTCCGCACCAGGTCGACTGCCTTGTCATGTGCTCCGCTTACCCGCAGACGGATGGTCACTTTTCCGTCCCTGGCGATCACCGGATCGATGTTCATCACCTGCACGCCGCTGGGCAGCACATTTTCCAGGTCCATCATGACCGCCGTCCAGGAAAACGCCTTGCTGGCAAACATCTGGTTCAGGAATTGAGCCTGCGATAGAACCGCGGCATTCTGCGGTTCCCGCATCTGCGCCTGAAACATTTGCCGCTGCGATTGCAGCGCCTGGATCTTCATCTCGACCGCATCGAGCCGCGCCTGGGCTGCGGCGGCCTTTTGTTTTTCCGCAGTCAGCAGCAGCCACAAGGGCAGGGCAATCACGGCCAGCAGCACAATCAGCATTCGTAGCCTGAGGTAGAGCGGCCCTAGCTCGACAAACGGACGCGACGCGAGATTAAGTTGAACACGCATCAGTTGGCCAGCGCCCCCACGACTCCAGCCAAAATGCCACCGGGCATCGCCTTGTTCTTATAGGGCGTAGGCACCAAATCGCGCACCGGGATGCGCTCATCGCCCAACAACCGAATCAGCTCTTCCGGGCCGCCCAGGCCGCAAGAAAGCAATTGCCGCGGTGGCGCTTCCAGGGTGTCTTCAAAATAAGCCACCGCAACACTTACCGATTGCTGCAATTCTTCCGCTGCATGGTAGGAGTTCTCCTCCGGCAGCAATTCCTTTTCCGTAAGCTCGAGTGTGCGGTGTAGCAGCAATTCGTTCTGTCGCGTGATTGCCGTCGTGACTGAACTGCCGTTGCGGTTGACCACCAACGAGGGCTCGTCGGTGCTGAGCGCAGCCAGCGCCGCCAGTGTGCTGGGCAGCACTGCGCCGGGCTCATACCCTGCTTCGCGTACCGCGGCTTCGTACTCCGCCAGCACCGCAGCTGGAGATACCGCGACGATCACCCGCACCGTACCTGGCTTGCCCGGCATTACCTGGTAGCTGACCGCGGCATCTTCCACTTCAAACGGAACCAGCTTGCGCAGGCGAAAGCGCAGAATGGGCAGCGCCTCTGCGAGCTTCGGCGGCAGGGTATCGAAGTCCAGCAACAGAACGCGCACCGCCGCGTCCGGGATCACCACCGTGATCTGGCTCTCCTTCACGCTGACCTCGTTCAATGCCTGCCGGAGTGCGTTCGCCACCGCCGACCGGTCGGAGAAATTGGGCGGTTTGAGGCCGGCGTTCAGAACTCCCGGACGCAGCGGAGCGAACCCGGAAACAATCTCCTGCGGCGCATCGCCCGGACGCCCAGCGACGACACCCGCGCTCGTAATCTCGCAGGCCAGGCGGGGCCGCAATGCGTCGGCCTCAGACGGAAAGATCCGGTTGGTAATTTTTGAAAGCATTTCTAGCGGAAGGCCTCGATGAACGTAACCTTGTTCACTTCCTTGAGCGTGGTAAGCCCGCGGCTCACGCGGTCAATTGCCGACTCGCGCAGAAACTGCATGCCCTGCTGCTGCGCCAGCTTACGCACTTCCGAAGCCGGCTTCTTCTCGAGAATGATCTCGCGAATCGCATCGTTCAGTTCCAGCAATTCATGAATGGCCGTTCGTCCGCGATACCCGGTTCCCGCGCATTCAATGCAGCCGGAGCCTTCGTGAAAGTCAAAACTACGCCAAAGGTCCGGATCGAGGCCGCTGTTGCGCAAGAATTCATCGTCGTAACGCACCGCATGGGTGCAGTGTTCGCAAATGGTACGCACCAACCTTTGCGCCAGGATGCAGTTTAGCGCCGAGACAAAGTTGTACGCTTCTACGCCCATGTTGAGAAAACGGCCCAGCACATCGACCACGTTGTTGGCGTGCACCGTGGTGAACACCAGGTGGCCCGTAAGCGCGGAGTTGATCGCGATCTGCGCCGTCTCCTGGTCGCGGATTTCACCTACCAGGATCTTGTCCGGGTCATGGCGCAGAATCGAGCGCAACCCGCGAGCAAATGTCAGACCCTTCTTCTCGTTGACCGGAATCTGCGTGATGCCGCGAATCTGGTACTCCACCGGGTCTTCGATGGTGATGATCTTGTCCTCATCGCTCTTGATCTCGTTCAGCGCGGCGTAGAGGGTCGTGGTCTTTCCCGATCCTGTCGGCCCGGTCACCAGCACCATCCCGTACGGCTCGCGGATGTAGCGCCGAAAGCGGCGCAGATCTTCAGCGCCAAAACCCACCACATCGAGGGTGAGCTTACGAAACTTCTCGCTCATCGATTCTTTGTCGAGCACGCGAAGCACGGCATTCTCGCCGTGCACCGTAGGCATGATGGAAACGCGGAAATCGATCAGGCGGCCTTTGTAGCGCACCCGGAAGCGGCCGTCCTGCGGCACGCGCCGTTCTGCGATGTCCAGTTCGCTCATGACCTTGATGCGGGAAAGAATCGTGGAATGGTGCTCGCGGGCGATCGGCGCCATGGCGGCCTGCAACACGCCGTCGATGCGGTACTTCACCAGCAGCGAGTCGTCATAGGTCTCGAGGTGGATATCGGAAGCGCGCCGCTCAAGCGCTGTAAAGATGGTGGTATCCACCAGCCGAATGATGGGGCTGATGTCTTCTTCCGACGTGAGCTTCTCGATCGAGATGTTCTCGTCGCTGTTATCTTCCGCCGAGATCACATCGAAGGTAAGGCCCTCAGACGCCTCGTCCAGCACGCGCTGCGACTGCTCCGTCTTTTTGAGGAGGTCGGTAATCTGCGAGAGCGTCGCCACCTTGGTCGTAATACGTTGTCCCAGCAAGCCGCTGATCTCGTCCAGCACCATCAGCCGGCTAGGGTCGCTCACGGCGATAATCAACCGGTCTTCGAGCTGCTCCAGCGGCACGAAGTTGTAGCGGAACATCATGTCGACCGGTACGCTGCGAAACAGCTCGTGTTGGATGCGGAAGTTCTTCAGATCGACAAATTCGCAGCGATAGCGATGGGCGAGCATCTGCGCCCGGGTGGACTCGTCATATTCCGGAACAACAGTGGTGAGCAGTGCGGTGCTGTCGGCCATAAACTCCTCTTAGTGGCCTCCCATGGTGCTGGCTTGACCCAGGGAGAAGATGGGCAGATAGAGCGCAATGAGGATGACCACAACCACCGATCCCATCACGATCAGGATTGCGGGCTCTATCAGCGCCAACGCTGCGGTGAGGGCAGTCTGTACATCTTCTTCAAAGAACTCGGCTACCGAATTGAGCATCTGCGGCAACGCGCCGGTAGATTCGCCCACGTCGATCATTTCAACGGCCAGATCGGGAAAAACTCCAGTTTTCTCTAAGCTCTGGGCCAAACTCTTGCCTTCGCGGACGCTGCCCACCGAAGCCATCACCGCAGCGGCGATGGTACTGCTGGAGATCGAGCGCGCCGCAGTTTCGAGTGAGGGCACAGGCGGCAGGCCGCCGGTCAGCAGACTGGAGAGAGTGCGCACAAAAAGCGCGACCTGGTATTTGCGCCAGATATTGCCAAAGATCGGCATGCCGATGCGCATGCGATCGATGCGCGCCATTCCCGCCGTCGTCTGGCTGTAGCGAAAAAGCACGTAGACGATCACCGCGAACCCGGCCAGCATCCAGAGAATATAGTGCTGAAAGTTATTACCGACTGCGAGCAGCATGCGCGTCGCTGCCGGCAGGTTGGTGCCAAGCTGGTCGTACAGCATCGCGAAGCGCGGCACGACAAAACTGATAAGAAAAACGAACAACGCGACCACCATGGTGATCAGCAAACAGGGATAGAGCAGAGAAGCCATCAACTTCTTGCGGAAGGAAAGCGAAATACGCTGAAAGGCGAGATAACGCGAAAGTACATCTTCGAGTTGACCGCTGCGTTCCCCGGCCAGGAGCGTGGTGGTGTAGATCAAGGGAAAGCCGCCCTGGGCTTCAAAGGCGCCGGAGAGCGATTCGCCCGTACGCACCCGCGCCGCGACATTTTCCAATTGCGCGCGGAAGGTCGGATTCTTTTGTCCTTTGACCAGCATGTCGAGCGAGCCGACGATGGGCAAGCCGGCGCGCACCAGGGTAAGGAACTGCTGGTTAAAGATGATGAATGCTTCGAGGTTTGCTTTTTTGCGGCTACCGCCCACGCCCCGCATCCCTCGCGGGCGGACGGAGTAGACGTAATAGCCGGCCTGCGAGAAGCGGTTACGCAGCTCTTCCGCGGAGCCAGCGACCTGTACCTGCTCCTGAATACGTCCGCGCTCATCTGCCAGCTTGACTACGTACTCTGCCATGGACCTTTTACCAGTTTAACGGGTGATGCGTGCTGCTGCGGGCAGCGTTCCCAGCTTGCCAATTAGACCTTTGGGGCCTACGGCCCAAGGCAGACTGAGGGCGTTCCAATTACCACTATCGAGCCATTGCCAGGTCTTGCCATCGTCATAGGAGATATCGGAGCCGTTCGTGCCCACTGTGATCCACGCCTCCTGCATTTGATCCCAGGCCACTGCAGAACGAAAACCGTGCGGCGGTTTACTGGCCGCGTTCCAATGCGCTCCTCCATCCAAGCTATAGGCGGCATTGCCTTTCGTTGCGTCAGGCTTGCGATAGTCTCCCCCCACGGCGATGCCGTGCTGCCTGTTGCGAAATGCTACCGAGAAGACGCCGGATGAGTCATTTCCGCTTGCCAGTGGAGTCGCAGCCGCTAACCATTCCCCATCGGGCCTTCTCCTCAACACCCGTGCGCCCCCTGTTCCTGCCCAAATCTCTCCCTGGCTGGTGGCCATGGAGCTATTGCTTGCGGCAAAAAAAGACTCGCCGGGCAGGTCAGCCTTACTCCACGTGCTGCCGCCATCGTGGGTCTGAAGCAGGTGTCCTTCTGCAGTACGAGCAGCGTTCATCGTTGGATCACCATAAATGAGGCCGTACTGCCGGTTGATGAAAAGAATGCCGTCCCAAAAGCCGTTGGCGTCGGGGTTCGCAAGCACCAATTTCCATGTGCGGCAGCCGTCGCCGGTACGGTAGAGCCGGGACAAATTACCGGGACCGCTCGAGAGCCCAAAGGCATGCTGAGCATCCCATGCCCAAACGCCGCGGAAGTCCAGCTTCTCGCCGCCGGGTGGGGTAGCGCACGGCTGCCATTTGTAACCGCTATCTTCGCTTCGCAGGATGGTGCCGCCAGTGCCGCTGGCCCAAACAACCCCGCCCCCCGCAGCATGCACTCCACGCAAACCCGCCGTAGATGCGCTGACCGCGATCTTCCAGGGCCCAGCCTGACCGAGCAGGCAAGAGCTCATCAGGAGCAGGATGGAAACGAATCTCTTATGCATAGGGTGGTGAACCCGTTGGGTAGCCGGTCCCTAGACCGGAGGCAGACCATCAAACACCGGCACCCCCGCCGGGGGCTTAAACACGAAATCCGTATCTGGGGCAGGTACGTTTGCCTCATTATTCTCGAACCGAAACTCGGTCCGGGCGCCATCCACCTCGTCGATCGTCATCGAGTGAATTACCCCGTCCCTACTCACACCGATCGCAATCTTTGTCACCCGGTTCTGCATTCCCTTCGGCACACCGGAAAGCTGCAACCCGCCTTCGGTCTGCGAAAGCGTCAAACCTTCCAGCTCCTTCTGCAACTGGGTATGCCCGAGCAAGAACCGCAAAGGGGAACGCAGATCGTCCAATTGGGAAGCGGCCACTCGCTCCACCTGGGCATCGCCGGGTGAATAGAACCACGCATATTTTCCGTCGAGGAGAAACACTTTTCCTGCCGGGCTGGCATAATCCCACCGCATCTTGCCCGGCTTGCGCAGCAAAAGCGTTCCGCTTTCGTCGCGAGCGATGCCCATCCCATGAAAGCTTTCGCTGAAGGAAACGCGCAGCGAATGCAGCCCGTTGTAATAACGATCGACGCGTTGTGCCAACTGCTGCGCTGTAATCTGCTGGCTAAACCCAGTCGCAGGCCACAGTAAAACAAACCAGCAAATCCAGCGGACTCTTACTGAATCGGATTCGTGCAATTGGTGCCACCGGCCATGTCAGCCTTGATCTCGCCTGCCTGGTCGATGCAAAAGCCACGATGTCCCGATTTGCCCACCGATTGTGGAACCGCGGTTGCCTCGTAGGAGGTGTACATGTCCTGGTTATTCACCGTCACCTTGGTGCAATTGATGACGTTGAAGGTATAGCCCGACTTCTGCCCGGTAGCCAGATCACCCTGCAACACCTGCGCCGCCGTAGCACTCGGGGGCCCTGCGCTGGCACTCCCGCCCAGCGATTTCAGATCGCAGGCAAAGCCATTCGCAGGAAAATCGGTCTGGTATTGAATCTGCGCCTGGTAAATCGCGCGCAAAGACTGGATGGCCGAGGTCTCATCGGCCTGGGCCTTCATACTGATGAAATTCGGAATGGCGATCAACATCAGGATGATCATGATCGACATCACGATCAGCAGCTCCATCAGGGTGAAGCCGCGCTGGCGCTTGCGAATATTCCAATTCTGAATCATGGGCCTTCTCGGGGTCTGACACTACCAGTCTATCAAGACGCGGCAGACCGCAAAAACGCTCAGCAGGCCAGGTGCCCGCGGCTAATCTTGAGCCCGTCGAGTCGCCCCAGAAGCGTCACCGCGACCTTATCCGGGTCGAAGAGAGTGTTAGCCATCGCCATGACTTCCTCAGCCGTGACGCTCTCTACCTTGTCCATGATCTCGTCTACGCCGAAGAAGTGTTCGAAATACATCTCCTGGCGGGCCAGGTTCGACATGCGAGACATGGAACTCTCCAGTCCCAGAATGATGTTGCCCTTCAGCTGGTCCTTAGCGCGGCGCAATTCCTCTTCGGGAAGGATTTCGCATTTGAGCCGGCGGAACTCGCACATGATCAACTCGATCACTTCCAGGCAGTGGGCCGAAGACGTGCCCGCGTAGACGCACAGCGAACCGGTGTCACGATAAGGGTTCAAGTCGCTAAAGATGGAATACGCGAGACCACGTTCCTCACGCACCGTCTGGAAGAGCCGCGAACTCATGCCGCCGCCCAGTACCGTGTTCAACAGCAGGGTTACGTAGCGCAATTCGTGCGCAAGCGGCGGAGACGGCACGCCCAGACAGAGCTGCACCTGTTCCAGGGCCTTCTTGTTGCGCATCACGATCTTCGAAACCGTATGGGGTTCCGTTTCCGCAGGCAGCCCGGTATTGGGTGCGATGTGATCAAAGCGCCGCGACACCAGGTCGACGAATGCGTCGTGCTCCAGATTGCCGGCAGCCGAGAACACCATATTGTTCCCCGAGAAGCGCTTGCCGTAGTAATCGAACAGCGTGCTTTGCTGGAAGTCCCGCACCGTTTCCTTGGTGCCCAGGATCGGCTTTCCTAAGGGATGGTCTTTCCAAAAATTCTGCGTGAAAATTTCGTGCACCAGGTAGTCCGGGTTGTCCTCGTCCATCTTGATTTCTTCGAGGATCACTCCTCGCTCGCGCATGATGTCTTCGTTATTGAAGACGGGATTCAACACCAGATCGGAAAGCACATCGAGCGCAGTGGGTACATGCTGGTCGAGAACTTTCAAATTGAAACAGATGGTCTCTTTACCGGTGAAGGCATCAAGGTTGCCGCCGATGGCATCGACTTCACGCGCGATGTGTTTCGCAGAGCGCGATTGAGTTCCCTTGAATACCATGTGCTCGACAAAATGCGAGATGCCGTTCACTTCGGGAAGTTCATGCCGAGAGCCGGCACGGATCCACACACCCATGGCTACAGACCGGATGTGTTCCATGCGTTCGGTCAGAATCGTTAAGCCGGAGGGAAGGATCGTCCGTCGAATGCTGCGTTCAGTCACCTATTCAGTGTAGCTCTTTCCCCCCGCCGTGCGGGCTCCCTTGAAGCTGCTAAGCTGGCCGAAAGAGAAGTCCGTTCATGCCAGATCTCGTCCAATTGGCGGCGAAAAGCCTTTTTGGCCTTACCCGTCAACAACTTACAGAAGTCATGCAGCAGCTCGGGCAGCCCGTCTACCGCGCCGGGCAGCTACAGGAAGCCATGTTTCGGCAGCGGATTGCCTCCCTGGAGGACGTCCGGACCCTGCCCGGCAGCCTGCGCGAGCAATTGGCGGCGGCCGGCTGGGCCATCGCCCGGCCACGGATTGTGGAGACCTTCCGCTCCGTAGACGGCACCGAGCGCTACCTCATCGCAGGTCAGGACGGCCAAACGGTAGAGACGGTTTGGATGCCCGATGGAGACGAAGCTCCTGGTTCGCAGCGCGCCACCATCTGTGTCTCCAGCCAGGTCGGCTGTGCGGTCAACTGCCAATTCTGCCTGACCGCGAAGCTGGGCTTGCAGCGCAATCTCTCAGCCGGAGAAATCGCCGGCCAGGTGATCGCAGTGTTGGAGCGGCAGCAGGTGGAAGTAGGGAAGGATCGCATCAACCTCGTCTTCATGGGGATGGGCGAACCGTTCCTCAATTACGACGAGTTCATGGGGGGAGTGCGCTTGCTGGTCAACGAGGCGGGGCTGGCCGAATCGCGCATGACCGTTTCCACCTCCGGCATTGTGCCCGGCATCCTGCGCTTGGCGGAAGAGCCCATTCGTCCCCGTTTGGCGATCAGCCTGAACGCGCCTAACGATGAAATTCGCGAAGCGATCATGCCCGTCACGCGCAAGTGGAAGATTGAGGATGTCCTGAAGGCGGCCGGTAAACTGACGCTCCGGCCCAGGGAGCGCGTCACCTTCGAGTACGTTCTTCTTGGTGGAGTGAACGACCGGTTGCAGGATGCCGAGGAACTGGTATCGCTGGCGCGAAGGGCGCCCATGCCGGTAAAAGTGAACCTGATCGCGTGGAACCCCGGCCCCGGAATTGCCTACCAGATGCCAGAGCCCGATCAAGTAGCCGCCTTTCAGCAGCACCTCGTCGCTCGCGGGCTGCCCGCCTTCCTCCGTCGTCCACGAGGTCGCGACATCTACGCCGCCTGCGGTCAGCTAAAGCGAACCGTCGCTTAAGGTAGGTGAGGGACTACCGGCGTCCGTCCATTCCAACCCGCAACAAAGCTTCTGTCACCCGGTCTGCGGCATGACGCACCACATCTCCTTCCGCAGCAAAGTCGCCGGCGATACATCTCACTCCCAGCGACTCGATGGCTTTAATATCAGCCACGATCGGAGACGACCCTTCCCCGGCGTAACGCGCCAGCAGTTCCCGCGACACCGGTGCCGTATTCACCACCGCATAATCAAAAATTGGCCGCCGCGCATGCTCATAAATCCGCTCAATGTGCTGCGAGGCCGTCAGATTCAAACTCTCGTTCGCCTGGGTCATCAGGTTGCAGATATACACCCGCACTCCGGCTGAGGCCGCGATCGCCTCGGAAACGCCCTTCACCAGCAGGTTGGTGATGATGCTCGTAAACAGCGAACCTGGCCCGACCGTAATCAGGTCAGCCCGTTTAATCGCGTCCAGCGTCTCTGGGAGTGGTTCTGCATCCGCGGGTTCGAGCATCAGCTGCACGATCCGCTGCCGGCTGGCCGTGATATTGGTCTCCCCATGCACCAGCGAGCCGTCGTCCATGCAAGCCACCAGCGAGACATTCGCATTCGTCACCGGGTAGATATGGCCCCGCGTGGCCAGCACCTGGGATGAAAGCTTGATCGCCTGCGCAAAGTCTCCGGTGATCTCCGAAAGGGCGGCGACAAAGAGATTGCCGAAGCTGTGCCCCTCCAGCCCTTCCCCGGCAGTAAAGCGATGGCGAAATAGCCGGGAGATCAGATGTTCATCCTCGGAAAGCGCCACCATGCAGTTCCGCAAATCTCCGGGAGGTAGCATGTTGAAGCTATGGCGCAGCCGGCCGCTCGAGCCTCCGTCGTCCGTTACCGTGACGACGGCCGCCAGGTCAGAAATGAGGCAGGGCGGATCTGCAGCCTTCCCCCCCGAAGAATGCGGGGACGCGACGTACCGCCGCAGTCCGCGCAACAGGGTCGAAAGGCCGGTGCCCCCGCCAATAGCCACCGCGCGGATGCTGGATCGATCCGTGATCCTGCGCCCGTTTCGTGTCTTCGCGACATGTCGCCTGGGCAATGTGGGGGAAACAGATTTCATAGAGCAATCACAAGGCTACCCTACGCGTGGAAGCTAATGCCATCGATGCCCAAAAAGCGGGAGCTCAAATGATCTACGGCACTTCGGGATATAGCAGTTCGGTGAAGCGGGGGTCATCGGCCATGTCCTGGAAGTCGGAGTCGCTGCGCGCCTGAATGCGGTTGCGCGGACTCAACTCAATCGCTTTCGCCAGGTGTTCCAGGCATGGTTCGGCCAATCCGGTCATGCTCTCCAGGATCGCCAGACCGTAGTACGCGTAGTCTGCCGTGGGGTTGGACTTGAGGATCCCCTGGAATTGATCACGCGCCTCTTCATAAAACCCGGTATTCAGGAGCGAGATGGCGTAATCGTACTGCTCTTCCGGGCTATTGAAGGAAAGACCGGCTCGCTGGGCGTGCCGCTCGCAGGCGGTGAGATACACGCGCACCCGCTCCAGGATCTCGACCGGCCCCTCGTGGCTGAGCTTCTCGAAAACCTGTCGTGCCTTCTCGTATTTCCCCTCGTGCATCCACTGCAGCCCATTCTGGTACTCGCCGAGGGCTTTCTGATGCCCGGCGTTAGGCATGGGTCGTGCTTTTCCCTCGATGGTGCGAGGATTGCGCCGAGCGGGAATTCCCGGACCTGCATTCTGCATAACCCACTCTTCTTTCTCCCGCTACATGACAGGAGTCAAGCCGCGACCGGCTGTTAGATTCGTTTTTATACGCAAGCACGGGGCATCCGTCAACCCGCCGAACCAGTTCGCCAATGCACGACTGTAGCACGGACGCCAAAAGCAGGCGCGTAGGTGACCATCACTGACCCTCCCCCTTGACGGGTGGATTGTAGACTGCCGGGTTGAGCGCCGGGTCGTTATACATCTTCAATTGGCGGTATAGTTTGAATCCTTGCTGGCGATCGAGCACCTGCTGCCAAAGGTGGTCGAGTGCTCCTGCCAGATCGTCGCGCTGTTCCGCCAGGATGCGCAGCCGCTCCCGGTTGCGCTCGCCATGACCGGCCGGAGAGCCAGGGCGATCGATCTCCTCCCGTGTATGAAAAAGCTTCAGCGAGAGGATCGACAACCGGTCGAGAATCAGCCCGGGAGATTCCGAGTGCAGGGGAGCGGCCGGGTCGGGCAGTTGATGACAGCTGAGAAATTCCAGCAGCAACGCATCGCATTGCTCCGAAAGATCGTTACGCCGCTGGTTGGCCCGGTCGATAAGGCGCTTCACCTCTGCCAGTTGGTGGTCGGTGGCCTGCGGAGCGCGGGCCGTATCTTCCAGGTGCCACAATTCAAAGTTCGCCAGGTGCTGCTCGGCGACAGTGTGCTCGAAGCCGGTCAGCGTGCCCGAAACCACCGGCGTCTCCAGGTGCCAGACCGAGGTGCACTGGTCATGGAGGGCGGTGATGGATTGGGAGCGGATCGACAAGGCGGGACGGTGGATAGACATGAACGTGGTGAGCTCGGTGGGAATCGAACCCACGACCCACGCATTAAAAGTGCGTTGCTCTACCGACTGAGCTACGAGCTCATTTCTACCAATTCCCAAATTAACACAATGACTCTTGCTGCTTAGGACCTCCGCGGATTTCCCCACGCTTGAAATCACCCTTTCCCTTAGAAAGTCGCCGCGACTTGAAGTATGGTAGAAAGCTAACGCTCCCCCATGCCGGTTGAAGACAGCAATGCAGGCCGCACACGCCCGCCGAAAGACCGGCAGACCAGTGTTTCTGGGTTTCTTTCAGATGGTTCTTGGGAGATGTGAGGGAGCGGCATGACAGAGCGGCCATTGGACACGCACCCAGGCGCCACGCCTCGGGATATGGCGGCGCTGTACGCCCAAGCGCAAATGAAAAGTACTCGCTATTGGGATTTTTCCGCTTCGCGCCAGGAGGTTAGGGGCCAGTTTGGTCATCGCGAGCGGCCAGAAATGATCGCTTCCCCCGGCCTTCCGGTCCCGGCGCCGGAGCAAATCCATGCAGTAGTGGCTGAACCTGCCATGCCCGCACCACGACAGGAAGCACAGGACGCGCCACTCGCCACCCGCTGGTACGCCCTGCACTCCGTCCTCTTTCCCTCCCAGGCACCTTCTGACCCCGTACCCGCGGTAGAAACCGAATACGCCCTGCGTCCGCCGATGGTCGCGGTTCTTTCCGCTGCCGGCGGGGTTGGCAAAACCTGCCTTGTCGCCACCCTGGGTCGCGCCCTTTCGGGTTTGGGGGAGCAGGTGCTTCTGGTGGATATGTCTGCCTCTTCTCTGCTGCCCTTCTACTTTGCGTCCCGCGAAGTGAAGCCCGGGGTGGTGCGAACGTTCTCTTCCCCCGTGCAGCCGGGACAGAGCGACGCTCCGGTGCGCGTGTTGACCCTGGATGGAGAGCGATATTACGAGCAGGGCCGCGAACCCGATCCGTTACTCGGCCAATTAGTGCGCAGTGCCCGCGGCGCTAGTCGCTTGCTGGTGGACGTGGGCACGGTCTACCGCAATCTGCCTGGTCGTCTGTTGCAAATGCGGCCCACGGTTTTGGTGCCCATCCTGCCCGATATAAGTTCGCTCGCCGGCCTCGCTTCGCTCGAGGCCCTTCTCGGTGGCGCATCCGATATCTTTTACCTGCTGAACCAGTTTGACGCCTCGCTGCCACTGCACGTGGATGTGCGGGCGATGCTGCAGCAACAACTGGGTGTCCGACTGCTGCCCTTTGTGCTCCACCGCAGCCCGGCAATAAGCGAGGCGCTCGCCGAGGGCATGACCGTTATCGACTACGCCCCGGGGTCGGGGGCAGCCGAAGACTATCGCCAACTGGCTTCGTGGCTGCGCAGCTTTGCCGCTCCCACGCCGGTTAGCTATGGTGGTATGCGATGGACAGAGCGATGACGCCGGGGCGTTAAATCGTTATGTGGATCAAATGGGCCAGCTTCGCGGTCCTTGCTATGGGTAGTGTTGTGACAAGCGCGGCCGCTTCACCGGAGCGCTGGCCGCTGTGGGAGGGGTACGCCTCTGCCTTCATTGACAACCAGGGCCGGGTGATCGATCACCAGGGAGGAGATCGCACCACGTCCGAGGGCCAATCCTACGGCCTATTCTTTGCCCTGGTGGCCGATGATCGCGACCGCTTCGACCGGTTGTTGCATTGGACGGCCGACAATCTGGCCCAGGGGGATCTGGGGTCACATCTGCCGGGCTGGCTCTGGGGCCGCAGTCCTGCGGGGGAGTGGAAGCTTCTCGATCGCAACACCGCCGCCGATGGCGATATTTGGATCGCGTACACGCTGTGTGAAGCAGGACGCGTCTGGCATGAGCCCGCTTACGACATTCTCGGTCACCAGATGCTGGCTCTGATCGCCGCCAGGGAAGTCGCTGAGTTGCCTGGGTTCGGCCCCGTGTTGTTGCCTGGAGTGAGCGGCTTTCACCCCAAGACGGATAGCTGGCTGCTCAATCCCAGCTACCTTCCCTTACCCATCTTCAGCCGGCTGGCGGCTCTCGATCCGGCGGGTCCGTGGCAAGCGATTGCCGAACACGTACCGAGCCTGCTTGAGAAAAGTGCCCGTCACGGCTTTGCCATGGACTGGGTGAGTTACAGCCCAAAAGGCGGCTTTCAGCCGGCCTCGCTTCCGGATGGCAAAGCTCCTCCGCAAGGCAGCTACGATGCCATCCGCGTCTATTTGTGGGCCGGCCTCACCGATCCTGCGACCACCGGCCGCGCAAAGATCCTCGAAGCGTTTCCCGGAATGGCCAACTACCTGGCCTCGCATCCGGTTCCTCCGGAGAAGGTAAACAGCGCCGGCACGTCGGCAACCGGCAACGGTCCCGTGGGCTTTTCCGCCGCGCTCCTCTCCTACCTGCAGGCGCTCGGTCTGAAGCCGGCACTGGCCGTTCAGACCGAAAGGGTGATGGCGCAGTCTAATGCGCATGCGACGTACTACGACGCAAGCCTCTGCCTGTTCGGCGTCGGCGGAATGCAGCACCGGTTTGCCTTTGGTCCCGCAGGTGAATTGCGCGTACGATCGACCCAACCGTAAGGGGCGTATGCCGGCACTTCGATACACATCCGTGGCGGTCTCACTCCTGTTGGCGCTCGCGGCCCCGGCATTCGCCATGGCACCCACTCCCATTGAGCACGGCTTTCAGAGCATGTACAACCTCGATTTTCAGCGCGCCCATCAGGATTTCTCCGCCTGGGAGCAGACTCACCCGGAAGATCCTTTGGGGCCGGTCTCCCAGGCAACCGGCTTTTTATTTGCCGAGTTCGCCCGTCTGGGCGTGCTGGAGAGCCAGCTCTTTACCAACGACAAGGTGTTTGGCGAGCGCAGCAAGCTCAATCCCGATCCCAACGTTCGCCGCCAATTTGACACCGCTCTTGATCGTGGTGACCAGCTTGCCGCGGCCGCCCTGAAGAGACAACCAAACGACAGCAATGCACTCTTTGCCAAAGTGCTCGCCACGGGCCTACGATCGGACTATGCCGCGTTGATCGACAAGGAAGACCTGGCGGCATTGAGCTACATGAAGCAGGGAAGGATTCTTGCGCAACAATTACTGCAACAAAAGCCGGATGCCTATGACGCCCTGCTGGCGGTAGGCGTCGAGAACTACCTCACCGGCATCAAGCCCGTTCCGGTGCGCTGGATCCTGCGTCTGGGTGGCATCAAGCCCGACAAGGAACAAGGCATTCGCGAATTGCAGCAAACCGCCGCGCACGGCGATCTCCTAAAGCCCTTTGCCAAGCTATTGCTGGCAGTTGCCGCGCTACGCGACAACGACGATGCCCAGGGATGCAGTCTACTGCACGAGCTGGCCGTCGCTTATCCGCAGAACACGTTGTACCGTACCAACGCGCCACAATGTGCTGCGCACTAGATCCGATGGCACAACCTTAAGGTTGCGCGGTAAGCACAATGGTCCCCGCGCTCTGCTGCACATTTCCTGAATCTGTATTGGCCTGCGCCGTAACCACGACGCTAATTGTTTGTGCAGCTGGCGTCGTACCTCCAGGCGGAGTCGTACCTCCTCCTCCGCCACTGCCGCTCCCTGAACCGCCGCATCCGGTAAACGACGAAGCCAGAACGGTCGCCGCGACGAATGCGTACACCGCCGTCCAGAGCGCTCTCCTCCTGCGCCGCCATGAAAAGAGCAGCCCCGGAATAAGCAAAGCGGGCAACCAGTTCCGCGCCCCCACATCTGGTTTGGCACTGCTCTGCGACGTCACGTACCCCACGTTCAACGCCAACGTCGTGGTGCCGCCATCGCTGAGCGAATAGTACTCGTTCTGCGTCGCACACGTAACCGTGGCGGGGGCCTGACAGGCTATCGAGATATTGCCGTTGCTAAAGTGGTTGACTGAGGTCAATAGAATGTTGAATGCGACCGAGTGCCCACTCATTACCGAACCGGCGTTGCTCTGAAGAGCGGCTGTAAAATTCGACACCCGAAGGGTGGCGTTGAAGGTAGATGTCAGGTTGCCAGCCGTTCCCGTCAGCGTGAAGGGGTAGTCCTGGGCAGGCAAACTGGTTCCGGCGACGATGGTGATTGTGTCGCTTCGGCTCGCCGGATACACAACACCAGGAATTACGCAGGTGACCCCCGTGGGCAAACCGGCGCAGCCCAACTGCACTGACTGGCTGTAGTCATTGGTGTAGTTGGCGGAAGCGGTTGCGTTGGCTGCGCCAACGCCGTCGATCACGAGGAAAGCCGGCTGCAGCGATACTGTGAATCCGCCGATGCCAAGTGTGAGCGGCGCGGAGGCGGTAAGCGCTCCGTTACCGGCGGTCACCGAAATATTGAAGGTCCCCCCAAGGGCGCTGGCGTCTGCGCTCAACGTGAATGCAACCTGAGCCGAGCCGCCGGGTAGCAGGGTCATGGAGGAAGTTGGGAAATCGCAAGCGGCGCCGGCCGGCAATCCGGAACAGGCAAAGTTGCCGAATATCCCGGAGTATCCGTGGACGCTTTGGAGGGTAAACAGCAGTGGAATCGAATCTCCTGGAGAAATACCGGCCGTGGTCGTACCGGGTGCGGATTCTCCGATCAGCGCGTTCACCCCAGGAGTGAGATTGGCATTGGGTTTTGCAGCGAAATATGTGGTCGCGGTCTGTGCACCGAGCGTTGCGTTGATGGCAAGGAGGTGAGAGTAATCAAATACCGCCCCCACCGTAAACGAGAAGGATTGCTGTTGCTGGCCGGCAGAGAAAGTCACACTGGAGGGTAGTTGCACCGCCGGATCGCTCGCGGAAAGTTGCACCGTCTGGCTGGTAGTGGCAGGTAATGCCAGAGTGACGGTTGCCGATCCCGTATTCCCGGTTAGCGGTGAACCCTCGGGCGTGATGGCGAGAGCGGGCGAGGGAGTTGCGGAGACCGTGGTGACCGCATTGGTCGAAGTCACCACATCAAGCAGGTCCGTTACCCCAAGGCCGCGATAATCGCCCCCCACAATAGGCAGATCGTAATCCGGCAATTGGAACGGTATACCGCTTGCCGCCAGGCTTCCATCCCCCATGCCCTGGAAGAGCTGAAGTCTGCGTTCCCAGGCCGTGCCCGTCGCTTGGATGTACGGCAAGGCCACGTCCAGGTTCGAGTCCCCGTTAAAGTCTCCCACCAGTGCCCCGCTGTACTCAGGCACCTGAACTCCCGGCGCATAGTAGGTCGGCTGTTGTGTGAACTTGCCATTGGCGCCTCCCAGGTACACGGTCACTGCCGCACTGATGTAGGGGCCACCGCCGGCATCCAAGGCCTGTTGCGTGACATCTGCCGCTGGATCCCGCGACTGGATCAGATCGACATATCCGTCGTGGTTGAGGTCGCCGATCGCGACGGGTCCGAAATGCGCCATCAGGGTAGCGACCGGTTGAAAGGTTCCGTCGCCATTGCCCAATGCGACTTGAAGGTCATCGCCGCTCACCACCCAACCGCTATTGGTGTTGTATCCAATCAGCAGATCGAGCTTGCCGTCATGATTCATGTCGGCAGCAAGCAACTGGATGGGCAAGTCGTTGGCGCCCGCGAGCGAGGTGAAGGTCTGCGCGGCAATTTGTGTGAATATACCGTCCCCCTTGCCCAGGAAGACATCGACTTCTTCGCTGCTTCCGCTGCCTGTTCCCCAGATCGCAAAATCGAGCTTGCCATCCAGATTGAAATCGCCACTCGTAATCGCATAGGGATTCGGTACGTTTCCCAACGTAACCGGAGCGGCAAAGGTACCGTCGCCGTTGCCACGCATGAAGGCCACGACACTGGGTGACGAGTACTGGTCGGCATAAATCACGTCGGCCACGGTTGCATTGCGAAAGTTGCCGGCGGATATTAGGGTAAACAGCGCCACTGGGCCTGCGCTCATCGAGGATTGCACTGGGGCAGCGAGTGCGCCGCCGCCCTGGCTCAACAACGATGTCATCTGAGTGGGGCCGGTTGGGTTCATTCCAGATTCCACCAGCAACACGTCCTGTTTGCCGTCGCCGTTCAAATCGACAGTCTCCACCGGTCCGTTGGGAATCGCCGCCGCCCAGGGGCCGTTGAGATATCCGACGGTCTCTCCTGCAGGCCCACCGAATCCGCCGTTTCCATCGTTTGCCAGATCGCTGGCCGTGCTTTCGCGCTGGCTCACAGCGAGGATGTCTGGTTTGCCGTTACCTTTCAGATCCGCGATCGTAAGCCCATACGCCTGGGAGCCGACGCGGTATAGGGCTGGCGCAGAAAAGCCACCGGAACTGGTTCCAGCCAATACCGAAACCAGGTAGCCGCCGTAGGTTCCATTGTCGGCAGCCCCCGGCGAGAAAGCAGACGACCCAACCACGTCCGGCTTACCATCTCCGTTCACATCGGCCACCAGGAGTGCCACATCCACGTCGCCCAGATTCGCCACGGCGGCATGTTGCGTGAACGTACCGTCACAATTACCGGTAGCGATGGTTAAGAATCCTGCCGCACCCGCCTCAATCGCATCCAAGCAACCGTCGTTGTTCGTGTCTGCCAATGCCGTGGCAGCGGAGCCATCGGCCGGACCAAACGTCGCCCCGGGTTGAAACGACGTTCCGGCCTGGTTGAGATAGGCGACCGAGTTTCCGGATGAAAGAGAGAGGACTAGATCCGGAAAGCCATCGCCGTTTAAATCGCCCGCAGCCATCCAGCTGGCGACACTGGCACCGCCCACGCCACTGGGTGAGGGAGCCAGAATTGCCTGCGAGAAACCTCCGGCCCCATTGCCCGGCAGGATAGCGAGTTGATTGCCGCTGCTAAAAGCAGCAATGACGAGCCCCACTGCAATATCCGTAACCCCGTCCTTATTGAAATCTCCGCTAACAAGAAAGGATGGGGCCTGGGGGAGGCTGGTCACGGCGGACGCTTGAAAGCCACCATCGCCGTTACCGAGAAAGACCTCGATCTGATTGCTATCGCCATCGGCAACAATCAGGTCGAGATGGCCGCCGGTACGCAATTTCGCCGCCAGCAACCACACCGGCGACTCGCCGCTGGTATACAGAATCTCGGGAATCTTAAAGCTGCCGTCCCCGTTCCCGAGATACACATAGATGCTGTTATCGCCGCCGTTTGAGACGGCGACGTCCGTCTTGCCATCTTCATTGAAGTCCCCATTGACGATCGCTGTGGGCAGAAAGCCCGTGGGTAGGGTCGGAGCAGCGGCGAACCCAACCGGGGACGTAATCCCACCCGCCGCGTGGGTGGAAAGGCTGCGCTCAGGCATCCTGGTTCTCGGCGAAAACAGCAACGCCCGACGCGTGAGGGCGCACCCAGCTGCTCGTATCCTGGTGCGACATCGCGGCGTATTTCCAACCGAGAAACCGGCTGATCGGCCTCGCCCCTGGCGTGGATGCCTTCGGCGACAGTAGTTGAGCGTGGATAGGAGCGGACAAAAAGAGAACGCAGGATAGGGCCCAGAGGAGACGCCTGAAGGGTGACATGCGCGGAGGATAGTAACAAAGATAGGTGCACTTGGGATAGAAAACTTTCGTGGAACACTGGGTGACATCTTGCCGGCAAACGCTTTAGCGCTTGCCCTTGTTGATGGGCACCACCTGCACCGTGGCATCGCGAATTTCCGCCAGGAAGCGATTGATCACCGAGCCGCGCAACAGAATATCCAGCCGGGAGCGCGCCGACTGGCCGAAGACGACGTGCGAAATGCCTTCCTGCTGGGCAAACTCGATTAGTGCATCCGCCACATTCTTGTCTTTCAGCACCAGGACTTCTGCCCCTAGCTCGCGAGCCAGACGCTGGTATTCCTCCATGCGCTGAAATTCCTCTGCATCGCCATGGCGGGCATCCTCATCCGGCGACTCCACCCGCACCGCATACCAGTTGGTCGCCAGCCGGCCGGCGATGCGAGCTCCCACGCGCAGCAGGCGTTCGGCTCCGGGACGGGGAGAAAGACAGACCATTACCTTTTCCGGCATCGGGGCTTGTTCCAGGCCCTGGCTGCGGCGGTATTCAGCTGCACGCGATCCCACTTCCGCCGCCGTAGTCCGCAACGCCAACTCGCGCAACATACTCAGGTTGCCCTTGCGAAAAAAGTTGGCGAGCGACTGCTCGATCTTTTCCGCGGCGTAGATCTTGCCTTGCTTCAACCGCGAACGCAGCTCTTCGACCGTGATGTCGACGTTTACGACTTCATCCGCGCGCTTCAGAAAGCTGTCTGGAATCGTCTCCCGAATCTGCACATCGGCCGAACGCGAGACGGAATCGTTCAACGTCTCCAGATGCTGCACGTTGACCGCGGTCATCACGTTGATGCCCGCATCCAGCAACTCCAAGACATCTTCGTAGCGCTTGCGATTTCTCGATCCCGGCACGTTGGTGTGGGCCAGCTCATCCACCAGGCAGGTATGTGGATGCCGCGCCAGGATCGCGTCGAGATCCATCTCCTCCAGCACCACCGAACGATAGGGAATAGCCCGCCGGGGAATCATTTCCAGATCTTTGATCTGGTCCTGGGTATCCTTGCGGCCGTGGGCTTCGATCAGGCCGATCACTACATCGACGCCCTGCTTCTTCATCAGGTGGGCATCTTCCAGCATCTGGTAGGTCTTGCCCACGCCAGGTGCGGCGCCAATGTAGACGCGCAGCTTGGCCAGCTCAGGAGGGGCGGCGGGAGTGAGGTCGGGCTGAATGTCTGCCATTAACCGATCTCAATCGGGTGTCGCGTCGCCACCGGAGTGGCGACCGGAAGAGTAAAGCTGAACGTCGCACCGTGGCCCAACCGGCTCTCGACCGAGATCTGTCCCCCCAGCAGTTCCACCAGGCGCCGAACCAATGCAAGGCCGAGGCCGGTGCCCTGGTCATGCGCAGCGTTGAAGCGGCCGAAGATGTTGGCTAATCGCTCCGTCTCGATGCCCCGGCCGGAGTCGCGCACCGAGAACTGCACCCTGTCCTTCTGCTCCAGGGCTTGCAACAGGATGGTGCCGTTCTCCGGCGTATAGCGAATCGCATTACTCATCAGGTTGTCCATGATGCTGCGCAGTGCGCGGCGGTCTCCATTCACATACGCAAGATCAGCAAAGGCCTGGATCTGCACATCGATATTCTTGGTGCGCGTCTCCTCCCGTGATCGGGAGCAGGCATCGCTCAGGATGTCGAGGGGACGGAACCGATCCATGCGGATTTCTCGCCGTCCGGTATCGATCTCAGAAACCTCAATCAGGTCGGACATCAGGTTGTTCAGGCGCTCGGCTTCTTCTTCCGCCCCATGGAGCACGTCCGCTTGCAGAGGGCGAAGCTCGCCGGCGAAGCCGGACGTCAGCGTGTAGAGACTGAGCCGAAGCTGTTCCAGCGGCTGCCGCAGCTTTTTTGAGGCCACGCTGAGAAAGCGCGTCTTGAAGCGATCGATGTCCTGCATCTCGGTGATATCTTCGAGCACACTCACCGCTCCCAACAGCTTGCCGTCGAGGTCGCGCATGGGGGTGGTCCGCAAGCGGTAGCTGCGTTCCCCCTCGCCGAGCTTCATTGGGAGCATGGCGGCATCTCCTTCGCTGGCGACGGATTGGCGCATCGAGATCGCATCCCGGACCGCCCGCAGGATCCTCTCGCCGCCCGGAGTATTTGTGAGCGCCATGCGATCGGCGGCAGCCTCGCCCAGCAATTCGCTGGCTGCCTGGTTCAGTTTGAGCACATGCCCTTTAGCATCGGTCACGATCACCGGCTCGAAAATAGATCGCACCACGGCGTCGGAGAGCTGTTGTTCCATCTGCTTGCGGCCGTACTCGGTGTCCCGCAGGTCGCGCAGGCGAACCGTCATGCGGTTGAGCTCGGTGGCAATCGTGCCCAGGTCATCCCGGGTGCGCCACTCAACCCGCTGTTGCAGCTCGCCCTGGCCAATGCGTCGCGCAGCGGCCGCGGTGCGCCGGATGGGCCGGATGATGGAGTAGAGAAAGCCAACGGAGATAAGAATGCCAGCGATCACGCAGACCGTCGTGATGGCGTTGGCCTGTCGCGCGAGCGCCGCTCGGGTGTGCGCCGCCGACGCTGGGGAGACCGTTACCTGGTGATCCAGTGCGGAGGCCTGGCGCAGCGAAAGAGATGCATGCAGGCCTACCGCCAGCAGCAGACAGAGCAACAGGACATAACCGAAGATAAGCCTCTGATAAAGCGTCAACATCCCCTCTATTCTGCGCTATTGCTCAGTCTGGGCCAAGCCTGCAGACGCGCACGTCGCGATTGCGGAAAGGACAGGGGAACATGGTCGCTGCCTGCGCCGGCAGAACGATCCAGGTGACGCCAAGTGGTTTCAGACGTTGCAGGCGCTGCGCGTCGGTGGCCTGGTTCAGCTGCGCGCTCGCCTGCGAGCCCTGCCACCAGGCTCCCGCTGCCTGGGGAAAGTTGCTGGCGATGCCGCCGTCTTTGAAGTAGTCCGCCACCATGCTTCTCTCTGCCGTGGCGCGAAATCCCTGCCCATCTTCTCCCTTGGTCTCGATGTAGTCGTTGTCGAGGGCGAAGACAGCGTTCTGGGGCGTGTGATCCCGAATCCAAAGGAAAGCCTGCTGCCACTGGTTGTGAAGAATAAGCCCTGGCAACTCCACATGGTTTGAGGAGGAATACGTGAGCCTTTGGGCCGTGAACAGGATGACCATCAGGATCACCACCACGCCGGCAATGGCGCGCTTCGGCAGCCGCGCGAGCAGGCCGCCAGCCAAAAGCACCCCGGCAAGGTACACGAAGTGGAAAGCACGCAAGGGCTGCACCCGGGCAAGCATCAGGCTTCCGCTGCGATGGACAAAACAAAGGGAGACCAGCAGCGAAAAACTACCGCTTAGGCAGGCCGCGATGGCCAATGGACGTGGCCATGCGAGCCCCAACAAAAGTAGGGGCATCCCCAGCCCGAAATACTCGTACCACTGCCACGAGGACAGGAAGAAATACGAACGGCTCAGGGCGGCGAGACTGGGCTCATGACGAGTGGCCAGGAAAACGACGGTGCAAAGTATCCAACCCACACCGGCAAGAAGACCGAGTGAGCGCCACATCCTGCGTTGCGCGAGTGCGAGAGTCGTCAGCGCAATCAGGGCATAAGCGGCCATCAACGGATGAACCAGCGCGGCCAGGACAATCCATACCGCAGCCAGCGTCCAGCGTTCCTCGAGCACGGCCGCAAGTGCGAACAGGATGAGCGGAGTGGAGAACGATCGCGCGGTGACGTAAGGGTCCATGAGAGAAAGGGAAGTGCCCGCGACCGGCAACGTGAAGCAACATGCGGCCAACAACGCGCCGCCCCATCCTGCCACTCGCTGGCAGCCCATCAGAAACAGAAAAATGGACACCACCTGACAAGTCAGCAAGAGAGCGGGCAGGGGCAGGTGCCCCCAGCGAACCATCGCCGCAAGAACATGGGCGAACACCGAGAAGTGCGTGGGAGCCAGGACGAACACCGCGTCCGATGGGAAGAGCCCACGATGCAGCAGCTTTTTGACGCCCGCGACGTAGACAGCGCCATCATCGGCCAACGGGTGATAGCCGTGGACGAGAAGCACCACAGGAGTAAGCGCGATCGCGAAACTTGCAGGTCTGTGAAGCCAATCCCTCGACGCCACGACGACTTGGTCAGCCCGGCGTGAGCGAAGCGGAATGGAGGGACTTGCTGTTCTATCGCTCTTGCCTATCGCCAAGCTAATGCCGCTGGTAGCGCCCGAGCACATCCTCGAGCGTCACAATGCCTTCGAGCGTGCCCTTACTGGCGCGGTTCTGGATCGGAAGCACGGGCCAACGAGAGAGATAAGGAATTGCACTATCCAGCGGCATATCAGGAAACAATAGTGGTGCCCGGTCGTTATTCACGCTGCGTTCGATCAGCGTGTCGGGAGTCTGCGTGGCAGCGAGCGAAGTGTATTCGTTGCGGCTCATCGAGTACCACGAGCCATCCCGCATCTTGACCAGCAAAGCCGGTGCGTCCGCAACGGCGAGCGCCGTCGAAATCTCCTGCAACGTCTCTGCCCCTGAGAAAATAGGCACGTTGAGCGGACGCAACGCATCCTCCAGGTGCAACACGCTCTCCTCCCGCTGTTCCTCCATCGAAGGCAGGTCGAGCCCGTCCTGATGGGTGAACGTTTCAAAAATCGGGTACGGTTGCAGACTGCGGGAAACCAGGTATGCGATGGTATTGGCGAGAATGACCGGCAGCACGATGGAGTAGTTCCCGCTCACCTCCAGCACCATGAAGACAGAGGTCAGTGGAACACGGAGGAACGCGGCAAACAAAACCCCCATGCCCGCCAGAGCATACGATCCCACCGAAATCGAAAGGCTGGGAAAGAAAATCCTTTCGAAGGTTCCGGTAGAGGCCCCCAGCATCGCCCCGATAAATAACGTGGGAGCAAACATGCCGCCCGGTGTGCCGCTGGAGAAGGAAATCGTCGTCGCGACAATTTTGAGCAGGGCGAGCAGCAGCAGGAATTTCCAGGTGAACTGGCCATGCATGGCCTGGTCGATCACGTTGTATCCCGGCCCCATCACCTGGGGAGCGCCAAAATAAGCAATCGCGCCCACTACTAGTCCAGCGAGTGCGGGCTGGATATACCAGGTCCAGCGCGGCAGCCTGCGCAGCCGCGGGCGCGAATAACCCAGCGCCTTAGAGAAAATCAGCGAGGCAATCCCCCCGATAACACCCAACACGGCGTAGGCCAGAAGCTCCTGTGGGCCTTTCAACGTGACCGAGGGAATGCGGAACATCGGTTCCGCGCCCCAGAACCAGCGCGCTACGACCACACTCGAAATGGCGGAAAGCACAATCGATCCCAGCACCGCCGCGCTCCACCGTCCGATCACCTCTTCCACAACGAACAGAATGGCGGAGATGGGAGCATTGAATGCCGCCGCCAGACCGGCAGCCGCCCCGATCGGGGCAAACATGCGCAGCCGCTCGCGCGAAAGGTTGAGGCGGCGGCTCACCATGGACGCGACACCGGCACCAATCTGCAACGACGGATCTTCGGGCCCAAGCGAAAATCCACCGCCGATGGCTAGCGCCGAGGTGATGAATTTTCCCACCACTGTTCGGAACGAGATGTACCCGTTGTAGATGTACAGTGCGGCCTTGGTCTGGTTGATGCCACTGCCGCGCGCGCCCGGAAAAACAAGCTGCACCAGCGCTGCCACCACCAGGCCCACGCCCATGGGCACAAAGAACAACCGAACCTGCCCCGGACGCGGCGATGAGCCTAAAGTCAGTACCTGGATCCAGTTGATGGCGACGCGAAAGCAGACCACCATCAGCCCGGAGATCACTCCGATAAAAATGGAAAGAACCAGAAAGAGCCGCTCATCCCGGTTAGGAGCCAGCCGCTGCACCTCTGCCGGATTGGGTTTGTAACGCCTCTCCGCCGCCAGCTCATGCAGGTCGACTCCAGGTCCGGGCTTGGGAGTTTCGGTGGTGGTGCTCATTCTTCCTCCACCTGGTTCGGCGTCTGGGCAATTCTTAGCAGCAGAGCATCATCTCCCGTGGGCGCCCCGCAGACTTGTTGGGTAACAGTCTCAGTGTCATAAATGAGTTGAATCTGGGATTGGGCCAGATCGGGATCGTTCTCCAGATCGTTCAGAGTAATTTTTTTCGGCAACTGTTGCCAACGCGTCGAAAGTGCCTGCAAAGGGTCTACCGGGGGGCTCGCAGCTGCCGGTGCCGCAGTCGTGGCCGGCTGGCGAGCGAAACGCGATTCCAGGCTCTGCAGCGGGTTGGGTAGAGTCAAACCGTGCTTCGCCGGCGCGCTGGCTGCGGGTGCGGCGGTCGGTTTGGCCGGCACGTCTGCCTGCTGCTGGGTGCATTGGTCCAGGCGAGTCATGGCCAACTGGCGGTCGGTCATAATCCGCGCACTCCGCTCTTTTGGGTTCAGCCGCGAAGACGGGTAGAGCAGCAGCACATGGCTCGCCTCACTGAGCTGATCCCGGCTCTGCTGCACCATGGCTGCGGGTTCCTGGTCGATGCCTGGACCCTCCGTGGCATGGGCCAGAAATCGTTTGGCCTCGAGGTAACGGCCCATCTGGAACGCGGTGCGGCCGGCCCCGTCGAGCGCTTCCCGCAGCGATGGATGGTGGCGGAGGATCGTCCGGTAGAGGTGCAAGGCGTCCGCCGGGTCCTGAGCTTGCTCCATCCGCCGGGCGATCTCCAATTGAATGCTCAGGTCGTCGTCGGGAGCATTGCCGGAAGCGACCAGCAACTCGCTGCGCGCTTGGTCGAGGCGGTGGTTTTCGATCAGGTAGTTGATCAGCTCAAACCGAACCTCGCGACGGCGCACGTAGCCGTCACCTTCCCAGTTGCCGTAAATGGCCCTCTGGTAATCGTCGATCGCCTGGCTTTCATTGCCTTGGCGAGCCGCCAGGCGCGCAAGCTGCAGATTGATCAGTCCGCTCCCTTGTTGGCTCTCGAGCAGAGCGTTGAAGTAAACGGTCGCTTCCTGGGTCCGGCCTGCGGAGGCGAGGGCTTCCGCCAACTTGATTTCCGTCTGGCGGTCGCTGGGCGCAAACGCCAGCGCGGAACCAAGGGCATCGATGGCCACCTGGGGCTTATTGTCGCGCAGGGCCTCTTCCCCGCGCTGCAACCAGCGGTTGGCCAGTTCCACCTGGTGAGAGGCGTAAGATTGGTAGAGATAATTGGTCATTACGGCCAGTACGACCGTGATGCCAAACAGGGTGACGAGGGACAGGCCGTCCGCGAGGAGAAGCCGCCGCCGCTCAATGCGGTCGCTGGCAGTCAACGAGGACTTTACACCGAAGAACGACATCGTCATCCAGTTTACCCCCGTTGGGAGCGTACTCAGAGATGCAAGAGATTGAGGACAAAGAACAAGCTCTGCAGGCCAGACTACGTTCTCTGGGGAGCGTGATCGTCGCCTATTCCGGAGGCGTCGATTCTGCCTACCTCGCCTATGCGGCCCACGTCGCCTTGGGAGATCAGATGCTGGCCGTAATTGCGGACTCTGCCAGTCTCGCCCGTTCGCAGTTCAGCGACGCCCAGAAGTTTGCCGTGGAGCATGGAATTCCGTTTCGATCCATCGAAACCCACGAACTCGAGCGCGAAGCCTACGCGGCCAACGGCGCGGATCGCTGCTTTCACTGCAAGGACGAACTGTTTACCGTTCTTGAGCAGGAACTGGAGCGCACCAACTTTGCCGCCTTGGCTTACGGATTGAATCTGGATGACGGGCAGGACTTTCGTCCCGGGCACAAAGCCGCTGCCCAGCACCGGGTAGCTGCTCCCCTGGCGGAGGCCGGCCTCAGCAAGGCGGATGTCCGTGCCCTGGCCCAGCGTGCCGGGCTCCGGGTTTGGGACAAGCCTGCATCCGCGTGCCTCTCCTCACGCATGGAGTACGGTCGCCGCGTCACTCCGGAAAACCTGCGCATGATTGAACAGGCAGAGGATGGATTGCACGGTCTGGGGTTGAAGCGCTTCCGCGTCCGCCATCACGGGACCATCGCGCGCATTGAGATTGCCGAAGAGGAGATGGCCAACGTTCTCGACGTACGGCGCATGAAGGCAATGGCTGCCGTGGTCCGCGCCGCCGGCTTCAAGTATGTTTCGCTCGATTGCGAAGGATACCGCTCCGGGTCGATGAACGAAGTGCTCCCCGTTGAGGTGTTAACCGGCTTTGCGAAATAAAAATATGCGAATTGGGTACCTGGAATGTTTCGCTGGGATAAGCGGCGACATGCTGATGGCTGGCTTGGTCGATGCCGGCGCGCCGATTGAGTTGTTACAGCAGACTGTGGCCTCGCTCTCGCTGGGGGCGGAGTTGCGTCTCACCCGAGTGAACCGGAGCGGCATCGAGTCGGCCAAGATCGACGTGATGGTTGCGGGCCAGGTGCACGAACCGGCTGAACACGAACACCAGCATCATCACCATCACCATGAACACAGCCGCACGCTTCCTCAGATCCGTACTCTGCTCATGCAGGCTGATCTGACCGAGCGCGCCCGCAAGCTCAGCTTGACGGCGTTCGGCCTTCTTGCTCAGGCGGAGGGGCGTATTCACGGCGTGCCGGAAGAAAAAGTCCACTTTCACGAAGTGGGCGCGGTGGATGCAATTGCCGATATCGCCTGCTGCGCAGCCGGAGCCGATGCCCTGGACCTCGATGCCTGGTACTGCTCGCCCATCAATGTCGGCAGCGGCTTTGTAAATTGCGCCCACGGCAAGTTTCCTGTGCCCGCCCCGGCCACCGCCGAATTGCTCAAGGGGTTGCCCACCTATTCCGCGCACGCGCAAATGGAGTTGGTGACCCCCACCGGAGCAGCCTTGCTGCGTGCCCTTGACTGCCGCTTTGACGCGACTCCGGTCATGCGCACGCAAGCCATCGGATACGGAGCAGGTACGCGAAACCCGGAGCGCTTTCCGAATGTGCTGCGCGTCAATGTCGGTGAGGTCGCGCTCGGAGTCGGCTTCAACCAGGACAAGGTGACCGTCCTGGAGTGCGCCGTCGACGATCTGAGCCCGCAGGTCCTTGCCCACACCGCGCAATCGATGATGCAGCGTGGCGCGCTCGATGTGATGAGTTCCGCTGTGACCATGAAGAAAGGCCGACTGGGAACTCTTCTTACGGTCCTCTGCAAGCCTGGCGACGCCGGTCCGTTGCAGCAACTGCTGTTTCGCGAAACCACCACGTTGGGTATTCGGGTACGGGAGGAGAATCGTGTCATCCTCGCCCGTGAGACCACGCCCGTTGAAACCGAGTACGGCCTGATCCACATCAAGACCGGTTTGTGGCAAGGCGAGGAGTGGAATGCTGCGCCGGAGTTTGAGGATTGCCGTCGTGCGGCCATCGCTTTCGACGTGCCACTCAAGACCGTCATGCAGGCCGCGATGGCTGCGTGGCGAGCCGGCGTAGGAGCCCGTTCATGAACAGCGAGCACATTTTGGCCCTGCTGCAGTGCGTTCGCGATGGCGAGCTTCGCCCCGACGAAGCCATGAAGCGCCTGGCGAACCTGCCCTACGAGGATGCCGGTTTCGCCAAAATCGACCACCACCGTTCCTTGCGACTCGGCCTGCCGGAGGTGATCTACTCAGCCGGTAAAACGTCGGAGCAGGTCGCAGAAATCTTCTTTCGCATGGCGAATATGGGCGGCGACGTCCTGGCCACCCGTGCGGATGACGCGGCCTACGCTGCGGTCAAAGCCCTGGTGCCGGGGGCGCAATATCATTCCGTAGCCCGCATCATTGCTCTTCGCCAGTCTGATCGCGAGGCGACGGGTTCTCTGGCCGTGCTGTGCGCTGGCACAAGCGATCTCCCAGTGGCGGAAGAAGCAGCGGTGACCGCCGAGGCCATGGGCGCGGAGGTACGGCGCATCTACGACGTGGGCGTTGCCGGCCTGCACCGTTTGCTTGCCCAGCGAGAAGATTTGCGCGCAGCGGAGGTGGTGATCGTCTGCGCCGGCATGGAGGGCGCGCTGCCGAGCGTTGTCGGGGGAATGGTCGCCGCGCCGGTGATCGCGGTGCCGACCAGTGTGGGTTACGGTGCGTCGTTCGGCGGGATTGCCGCTTTACTCGGTATGCTCAATTCCTGCTCGCCCAATGTCTCTGTCGTAAATATCGACAATGGTTTTGGCGCAGCGTATGTGGCGAGCATGATCCTGCAGCGCATTAACCGCTTCGCTATGTTGTCTTTGGAGTCCTGAAAGCACTTTTTCCGTTGCACTCGGCCGGACCTGGAAGATATCTTGTTTGGGCAGGAGAGCCATGGCATCCACTGTCTGGAAGGGCTACATCTCGTTTGGTCTGGTTTCGGTGCCGGTTCGGCTTTACGCCGCGGCGCGCGAAGAGCATGTCAGCTTCAACCAGATCCACGAAGTGTGCGGCTCCCGCATCAAGCAACAGATCTTTTGCCCCACGTGTGACCGTGTCGTCGAACGCAGCGAGTTGGCCAAGGGCTACCAGGTGGATAAAGATGCGTATGTCCTGGTGAGCAATGATGAGTTGAAGACCCTGCAGGCCGAGTCCTCTCAGGCCATGGAGATCACGCAGTTCGTCAGCCTCAGCGAGGTCGACCCGATCTACTTCGAATCCTCCTACTATTCCGCGCCTGAGGATCCTGGCCGCCGCGCATACGGGCTGTTGCTGCAGGCGATGGAGAAGCTCCAGGTAGCGGCGATCGCCAAGGTCACGTTGAACCAGCGTGAGCAGGTGGTTCTGATTCGTCCCTACAAGAACGGGATTATTCTCCACACGCTGTATTTCGCAGCCGAAGTACGCGAGATCGCCGAGTACGGCAAGAAAGAAAACCTGACGCTGCAGAAGCCTGAGATCGAGTTGGCGGAGCAATTCATCAAGCAGCTGACCGCCCAATTCAATCCGGAACAGCACAAGGACGAATATCAGGAGCGGGTTTTGGCGTTGGTCGAGACCAAGCGAGCGGGACAGATAATCGCCGGACAGCCGGATCGTCCCAAACTGGCTCCCGTCATCGATCTGATGGAAGCGTTGAAGAAGAGCATTGCTGAGCGCGGCACACCGACCTTGGTAGAGCCCGCGAAGAAGAAGGCATCCAAATCTGCGACTGTTGCAGATGCCAAACCCGCCCGCGGCCGCAAAACCGGCTAGGCCGCTGATCCCGCCACAAAGCTTGGGTGCCCCATATTTCGCTCGTTTTTCGCGAGATATGGGTCTACCGCAATAGCTTCAGGTGGAGAGCCGTCGTAGGCCCACGTCTCGCGAAAAACGAGCGAGATATGGGGCACCCAAGCTTTGTGGCGAGATTAGCGGTCAGCTGGTATCACGACGCAAAACCGGGCTGTCAGCACAATCAGCGCAATCCACAGCAGATCCGCACCTAGCAGATGCACAATCTGCAGCCACACCGGCGCGAGCAGCGTCACGTCGGCGATGCCAAGTGCAAATTGCAACACCAGCAGTGACAGCACCATCAGCGCCATGCTGCGCTCAGTGGGGCGTCCCAAACTCCGCACCAGCAGCCAGCAGATAAACACTCCGGCAACCACCGCGCTCAACGGATGCAGAATGCGCAAACGTAGCAGCCAACCACCACTTGCGGAAAAATCCTGAGCGAAAGCCGCGGCCAGGGAGGTGGCAGGAAACAGCGTATCGCTCAACGCAGCCAGCGTCCCGGTCACACCAACAGCCAAAGTTGCCGCAATGCCGGTAGCCGCCGGCGGCACATGTGCGAACCGCACACCCTTCCGGTCAAAGCCCTCTTCTCGCGACAAAAAATGCGCCGCTAGGGTAAGCGCCCCCAGTAGCAACAAAGTATTCGCAAGATGCAACGAAAGATAAACCGCGCGCGCCGGGGACCGATTATCCGCAGTAAGCCGCAACAGCACCAGCAGCGCACCCAACAGCGCTTCGTTAAACGTGAACAAAGTGGCCAGGATAGCCGCCAGCCGCGCCAAATGCCCCGTCACCGTGGCGCGATAGGTCCACACTAGTAGCAGCAAGACCAGCGGAAGAGTCACCCCGCTGCTCATGCGGTGTGCCAGTTCAATCATGGTGGCAAGTCGAGGATTGCTCTGCAACACCGTGCCATTGCACAGCGGCCAATGATCGCCGCAGCCCGCCCCCGAGCTGGTGGCGCGAACCACCGCCCCCCATAAGATCACGAGCACGTTGTACGCCAGCACACCCCAGGCAAACCGCGGCAGCAGTGTCGACGTGCTGGATCGTCTGGAGGTCAGCGCAACCGGAGCAGAGCTCATGCGCTTATCTTACCCGGCCAGTTCCTTTGCGCGTTGCGCCGCACGCATCACCGCTTTGATCAGGGTCACGCGCAGACCGCCCTCTTCCAGCTCCAGGATGCCGTCGATGGTACAGCCGGCCGGAGTCGTCACCGCATCCTTCAACAGCGCCGGGTGGTAGCCGGTTTCCAGTACCATCTTGGCCGCGCCGAAAGTAGTCTGGGCAGCCAGTAGCGTCGCGATATCCCGCGGCAACCCCACCTTTACCCCAGCCTCCGCCAGAGACTCCAGAATGATGTAGATAAACGCCGGGCCGCTCGCTGAAAGCCCGGTCACCGCGTCCATGTGTTTCTCTTCGACGACCACCGTACGCCCCACAGTGGTGAAGAGAAACGATGCCAGGTCCAACTGTTCCTGGGTCGCATATTTACCCCGGTTGAGAGCCGCAATACCAGCCCCCAGCATCGACGGGGTATTCGGCATGGCTCGCACCACACCAATCTCCATGTCGGCGGCCTGCTCGATGGCGGTGGTGCGCACCGAGGCCGCGATCGAAATCAGCAGCTTCGTCTTGCTCAATACGGGGCGAATCTGCCTCACCAACTCTGGAACCGTGATCGGCTTAACTCCGATCAGGATCAAATCGGCCGCCTCAGCGGCAGCCAAGTTGTCGGTGGAAACATCCACACCCCACTGCGCAGAGAGTTGTCCGGCACGCTCGGCGTGTTCCACCGTTGCCATGATCTGTTCCGGCTCCAGCACTTTGGACTTAAGAAATGCCTGGAGCAGAATCCCGCCCATCTTTCCCGCGCCCAGTACGGCCACCCGGTGGCCGGCAAGGGGTTGACTTCCTGTAAAGGCTCCCATCGAATCTCCTGTTTACTTTTGTGTCTTCTGTTGCGCGATCCAGGTGTCGATACGCTGCTCCAGCAGATCCAGGGGCAAAGCTCCGGAATCCAGCACCTGGTCATGAAAGGCCCGAATATCGAAATGATCCCCCAGTGCCTGCTGCGCTCTGGCCTTCAACTCCAACAACTTCAACTGGCCGATTTTGTAGCCGAGCGCCTGGGACGGCAGCGCAATATAGCGATCTACTTCTGCTTGAATGTCAGTTTCTGGCAGGGCGGAATGGTCATGGAAGTAGTCGACCATCTGCTGCCGGCTCCAGTGCATCGAGTGCACCCCGGTATCGACCACCAGGCGCACACCCCGCCAGATATCCAGTTCCAGGCGCCCATAGTCGTTATAGGGATCCTGATAGAACCCGATGTCCTTGCCTAGGCGTTCCGCATACAGTCCCCATCCTTCGGTGTACGCCGTGTAGTAGGTGTACTTGCGGAATTGCGGAAGGCCGGTCAGCTCCTGGGCGATGGCAATCTGCAGGTGATGGCCGGGCACGCCTTCGTGGTAGGCAGTGGCCTCCGTTTGGTAGAGCGGCCGGGTGGCGAACTTATAAGTGTTTACAAACACCGTGCCCGGTCGCGAACCGTCCGGAGTTCCAGGAAAGTAGTAGGCCGGCGCCTGCTCCTTTTCCTCGTAGTCTGGTACCGGCTTCACTACCACCGGGCCCTTGGGAAGGCGCCCGAAGAGCTGAGGCAACTTCGGCTGCATTGTGTCGAGGTGCCCGCGATATGCGTCCAGCAACTGTTCTTTGCTGGTTGGGTAGAGTTTAGGGTTGCTCTCGGCGGCATGCTGCAGCGCCTTGATGTCAGAAAATCCGAGCTTCTTCGCAATGGCGAGCAACTGCTCTTCGTCCTGCTTAACCTGCTCTTCGCCGATCTGGTGAATCTGCTCCGGCGTCAGGTCCGTGGTAGTGCTTTCCTTCACCAGGAAGCGGTAGTACGCCGGTCCATCAGGAAGCGCCCAGATACCCGGATCGCTGCGGCTGCTCGGAATGTATTGCGCCTTTAGAAACTTGCCGAAACGAAGATAGGCCGGCGTGACCTGCCCGGTGATCGCGGCCAGCACTTCCTCTTTGATCCGCGTCTGCTGGGTTACCGGAACCGCGGCGGGAAACTCTTTGATCGGCTCGGCGAACGGACTCTCCTCTGGTTTCTTGCTCGCGATGTCGTTGGTCTCGTTGAGCGCTTTTTCCATCAAGTAGGCGGGCGGCTGGCGATGGTCGTCCATGCCGATCGACATATCATCGGTGATCTGCCGAAACGCCAGCGGTACTTTCTTCAGGCGAGCGATGTAATCGTCGTAGTCCTTGACCGTCTTAAAGGAAAGCTGGCCGATGAGCTGGGGAAGATCAACCTGAAGGCCCTCGAATTGGGTAACCGGCATCTCCCACGGTTTGAACCGCGCCTCTTGCTGGTCCTGGACCAGCTCACGCACCATGAGCTCTTTGCTCAGCTGCTCCTGGTCGGTCATGCCGGCGGTATCTACCTCGGCCAGGCGCGTCAGGAAACCGCGTTCCCGGGCGAGGTTATCGTTGTAGGCCTGCACCGAGTAGTCGGGAAGCTGATCGTTATAGCGACTGTCACCAATGCTGGAGGCGAAATCCGGCTGGTGCTTGAGGCGGTCTTCCCAGATGTCGGAGAAGATTGCGGTCAGCGTACGGACGCGGACAGCGAGGGGAGAAACGGCTGGTTCGCTCGGAGTGCTTTGGGCGGCGAAGAGGCTGCTGGGAGCGAGAGCGGTCAGGATGACAAGGGCGGCAAAACGGCTTGATCTCTGAGACAAACGGATTCCTGCATTCGCGAGAACTGACTAAGCGCAGTGTATCGACAATTCTCGCGCGCGAACAGGGTCAGTCGTGGTGAGCGATGGCCGGTACAGCCGCTACTTCCTCTTGTTTTGTCTCCGTGGATTGCATGGGCATGGCCAGGTCGCTTTCGAGCATGCGGTAGAGAGTAGACCGGCTGATCCCGAGTTTTGACGCCGCTCGTGCCTTGTTGCCCTCGCAGGCTTTGAGGACCTGCAGAATATGGCGACGGATCACGCCATCGAGCGTGTAGTTCTCAGGGATGGCCGGTTCGCTGTCCTGGGTGCCGGCTGGTTCGAGCGGCAGGATGACCAGATCGATGGGACGAATCCACTGACCTTCCCCGGAAAGGCAAGCGGCGCGGACCACGCTTTCGAGTTCGCGCACATTGCCCGGCCAGAGGTGGCGTAGAAGAATGGGCAGGGAACCGGGGCCAAGCCCCTGGATGGGCCGTTGCTGCTCGCGCGAAACGGTGTCGATAAACATCTGCGTGAGCGAAGGAATATCTTCCTTGCGATCCCGTAGGGCGGGCAAGGAAAAGGAGATGGCGTTGAGCCGGTAATAGATCTCCGGCAGAAAGCTGCCGGCCAACACCTGGGTGCGCAGTGGCCGGCGCGAGGTGCAAATGACCTGGGACGGGGCGGGAATCAGACCGGGTTTCTCCGCCGAAAGGGCGGTCTCGAAAGACCGGATGTAGCGAAGCAGCTGCACCTGGGCCTCGGCGGCGAGTTCGTCAATATTGCGTATCAGCAGCACGCCTTCGGCGGCCCTGCGGACGGCGGCGCGGAGCGGTTCCGGTCGCAGCTCGTTCTGCGGACCCGTCTCGGCGCTGAAGAGAGTGGATGCCTCTTCTGCGATCAAGGTCCCGGGGACCGCTTGCCGGGCCTGGATGTGCCGGGCGAGCAGGTGTTTCCCGGTACCAGCCTCGCCCTCGATCAGAGCCATGCGGATGCGCGGACCGACCTGTTGCAGTTGCTCACACACGCGACGCATTGCCAGTGATCGCGCCACCAGCTCGGGTAATGTGCCGGGTACGAGCCGTCGCGGCGGCGTCCAACGATTTGCTTCCCGGTTGGGTTGCATCGGCTGATTCATCGATCCACCTCTCACTTCCACGGCCGGCTGTGCAGCCACGCAACGCGGCTGCTAAATGGCTCTTGAGCGCTTTATCGGCGGTGCAAAGGAAAGGTTGAGGAGAGGGGGTTTAGGGCTAAAAGTAGGTCGGGAAAAGCCATGGGGAAGCGCAAAATCGTGGATGGCCACGCAAGCCACAGACGGCTTGCATGGGCCGTCCAGATTCAACCTACCCCTTGAGGGCGCGTCCCCGGGCAGAGACGGAATCGGAGGCGATCATTCCATCACGGATGTGCACTACTCGGTGTGCGTACTCCGCGATATCCGGCTCGTGGGTCACCAGGATGATGGTGTTGCCCTTCGCATGCAGCTCGTCAAACAGCGCCATGATTTCATCGCCTGTCTTCGAGTCCAGGTTTCCCGTCGGCTCATCGGCCAGGATAATCGAAGGCCGGTTCACCAGCGCGCGAGCGATCGCCACACGCTGGCGTTGGCCGCCGGATAGTTCATTGGGCTTGTGATTCATTCGGGCTTCCAGGTTCACCGAGCGCAGCGCGTTCTTGGCCCGCTCGATTCGTTCCTCGGAAGGTGTTCCGTTATAGATCAGCGGCAGTTCCACATTGTGCAAAGCCGTGGCACGCGCCAGCAGATTGAATGTCTGAAATACAAAACCGATCTCGCGGTTGCGAATGCGCGCCAACTCGTCATCGTTTAGCTCGCTTACCAGGTGGCCGTTCAGCCAGTACTTCCCCTTGGTCGGCGTATCCAGGCAGCCGATCAAATTCATCAGCGTCGACTTGCCTGAACCCGAAGGGCCCATGATGGCCACATACTCGTTATGCCGGATGCGCAGGGTCACGCCGCAAAGTGCGTTGACCTGCTGGTCCACACCCATGGTGTAGGTCTTCCACAGATCGTCGACAACGATGACTTCCCCCTGGGCCACGTCCTGGGGTGGTATGCCCGGCATTGCGCTGGTGGTTTCGAGTGCCATCCTTCGCTCCTGTGGTTGCAACTACGAGGCTTCTGTCTCCTGGGTAGCGGCAGCATTGTCCCGTTTCAGTTTGACGTCGTTCTTCAGCGTTCGTAGCACCTTGTAGGGGCCGATTACGATTTCATCCCCGGCGTTGAGGCCGCCGGTGACTTCAATGTCGGTGGCGCCGGTGATCCCGGTGGTCACGGGCACAAACTCCGATTTCAGCTTTCCGTCGCGGGTACGCATCACAAACACACCCTGGGTGCCAGGATCGAGGGGGGGCGCCGGCGTGCTCTCGGTGGACGCAGCGTTCACGGTTTGCGTCGTGCTCGTCGGCTTCAGCGAGGCGGCCGTACGCATCGCCAAAGCCTGGATCGGGATGGCTAATACGTTCTGCCGCTGCGCCGTCGTGATCTTCGCCGTAGCCGACAATCCAGGCCGCAATTCCGCTGGCGGATTGGTCAGCGTGACCACTACCTTGAAATCCTTGGCCTCTTCCGTTCCTGTCGTGCTCTGGCTGGTGGCAATGCCAGTAGAGCGAAGGATGGCCTGATCACCGACTTCCGTCACCACTCCCGGAAACACCTTGCCCGGCAGGGCATCCACGGTGACATCCACTGGCTGGTTCATGGCCACATTTACGATGTCGGTCTCGTCGACCTTGACCTCCGCGGTAATGACGGAGAGATCCGCCAGGGTCATCAGGGTGCTGCCCTGGGCATTCTGGATGCCGACGACCACCGTCTCGCCCTCACGCACCGGCATATTGGTGACAATGCCGTCGAAAGGAGCAACGCTGACAGTCTTGTTCAGCAGATCCTTGTCGCTGGTGAGAGTCGCCACAGCCGTGCCGAGCTTACCCTTGGCCGATGCGGTCTGGGCCCGCGCCTGCACCGCGGCTGCCTTGCTCTGCGCCAGCGTAGCCACGGCCGTGTCGTAAGCGGCTTTCTTGGAGTCGTACTCCGACTTGGCGATGAGCTCTGCTTTGTAGAGCGCTTGGGCGCGCTGCCAATCGAGTTGCTTCTGGTTGAGGTCGGCGACGGAGTGATCGACGGTCGCATCCGCCGTCTTCTCCGCCGCCTGATACGAGGCGATATCGGTATTTGCGGACTGAATGCTGGCCTGCTGCGCGACCACACCGGCTTGGGCCTGCACGCTCTCAACCGTGGCCAGCACTTGGCCCTTTTTCACCCGGTCGCCTTCTTTTACATAGAGATGGGTAATGCGGCCAAACGAGGTGGCGCCAATATTGACGTAGGTCTTCGGCTTAATTTGGCCAGTGCCGCTCACGATCGAAGTCAGGTTCTCGCGCACGACCTTGGCGGTGAGTACCTTGGTGTAGCCGGATTGAGCCCGGACGACAGTGAAGGTGGTGATTGCGGCTGCCACCAGAACCACGCCCGAGATGATCAATACATTCTTGAGTTTCATGGGTGTAACCTTAGGCCTTCGTCCTCGTCTACATCATACGTGCCCAGACAAGCCGTGGTTCCAGCTTTCCGGCGCGCCCGAGGCAATCTGTTTTTGGTACCGCATTCAGGCGTTACCGGCGGCCGCCATCGTCCGGAGGATAAGGGTGGATTTGGCATTCGCCGCTTGAATTAGCTGTTACCGAACCTTAAACTTGTTCTGCCGTACGGGGAGTATCGTGCAACCTATGTTAAGGGTCCATTCCGCCCTTCTTGTTGTCTTGACGTTGGGACTTCCTTCTTTGCTCACTGCCCAGACTGCCGCCAGTCAGCCTGCCACGAACGCATCCCCGGATTCCCAGAGCCCGGCTCAGGATCCACTCAAGCGGCCGCTCAGCGACAAAGACAGATTCAAGCAGCAAAAGGAACTACGGAACGAGTTGAAGGGCCCCTACAAGAAGTGGGTCGACGAAGACGTCCGCTGGATCATCACCGATCAGGAACTCAAAGCCTTCAAAAGCCTTTCGAATGATGAAGAGCGTGACAACTTCATCGAGCAGTTCTGGCGTCGCCGCAATCCCGACCCCGACTCTCCTGAAAACGAATATCGCGAAGAGAACTACCGCCGCATCGCCTACGCCAACGAGCACTTTGCCGCCGGCAAGCCGGGTTGGAAGACAGACCGCGGCCACATGTACATCGCCTACGGCAAACCGGACAGCATCGAGTCCCACCCCAGCGGCGGTTCCTATGAGCGGCCCATGGACGAAGGCGGCGGTGAGACGTCTACGTTCCCCTTTGAGACCTGGCACTACCGTTATATCGAGGGCATCGGCGAGAACATCGATATCGAGTTCGTCGATACCTGCATGTGCGGCGACTACCACATGACGCTCGATCGCTCGGAGAAGGATGCCCTTCTGCATGTTCCCGGCGCCGGCGCTACCCTGGGCGAGCAGATGGGTACCTCGAAGCGTACCGACCGCTTCAACGGCGGACTCGAGAACCTCGGCGGCGGCCCCATGGCCACCTCGAACCAAGCCAAGGAGTTCGATCGCCTGGAGCAGTTTTCCAAGCTGCAGGCTCCTCCGGCAGTCAAATTCAAGGATCTCGAGTCCTTCCTGGTAAACCATAAAGTGCTCAGCGGGCCCTTTTTCCCGTTCGAGGTCCGTACTGACTACGTGAAGGTTACGGAAGACACCGTGCTGGTCCCGTTGACCCTGCAGATCAGGAACCGCGACATCACCTTCAACACCAAGGACGGAGTTGCCAAGGGTGAGGTTAACGTCCTGGGCCGTATCGCAACCATCACCGATCACGTAGTGCAGACCTTCGAGCAGACGCTCGAGGTGGAAGAGCCGAGCGAGTTGTTGGGTAAGGCGCTCGATCAGCAGTCCGTGCACTGGTGGGCTCTGCCGCTCAAGCCCGGCCGGTATCGCGTGGATATCGCGATCAAGGATGTGAACAACCCCGATCACATCGGCACCTGGGCAGAGGGCATTGTGGTGCCTAAGTACGACGATGAAAAGCTTTCGGCCTCTTCTTTGATCCTGGCGGACAAGATGGAGCAGGTGCCCACTAAGCAGATTGGCACCGGGCAGTTCATTATTGGCAATACCTACGTCCGGCCCCGGGTCAGCTCCGGACCAGCCGTCGCGGTTAGTTTCCACCGTAGCCAGAAGCTGAATTTCTGGATGCAGGTGTACAACTTGGCAATTGATGACAAAAGCAAACAAAATGCTGCCACGATCCAGTACCAAATCATGGATCTGGCGTCCAATAAGGCGATTCTGGACACGTCGGAGAGCAGCGCGGCCTTGGGCGAGAACAGTGCCAATTCAGACCAGTTGACGGTTCGGCGGTCTGTGCCCCTGGGTAGCCTGCAGCCCGGCAAGTACCAGGTAACCATAACGGTCAACGATCATGTGTCCAAGCAGCAAGTTGCCCAATCGGCCCCGTTTACGGTTGACTAGGCCCTCTGGTAAGCTGCGAAGAGTAACTTTAGTAGTCAGAGTGCTCTGTACTCGCGTTGGTAAGACTGGGTTCCTGCACTGTGTTTGAGTGAGTAGCATAACGAGTGCCTAGAAGTTATTGCCAAATCGCAGCTCTGATGGTGTTGGTCGCGGCAGGTTTTTTGCCCGCGTCGGCCGCGCCATTGCCCGGAACTTTGAGCGGAGTAGTGCGCGATTCCCGGGGCGTTCCGCAGATGGGCGCTGTGGTGGAGTTGATGGGCGCGGATGCCACCGTGGTTGCCCGGGCTTACACCAGTATGGGTGGCGGCTTCGCCTTCGAGCGCGTTCTGCCCGGCACCTACCAGATCAAAGCCACAGGCGACTCGTTCCTTCCTACTCTGCGTGAGGATCTCCGCCTGCACGCCAGAGGCAAACTATTCGTTAATCTCACCTTGAGCACGCTTTTCGAGGCCATTCAGTGGCTTCCCGCTCAGCCCAAAGCGCCCGATGCGCCGAGCGACGACTGGAAATGGACCCTGCGTTCCTCCAACAACCGTCCCTTGCTGCGTTACCTCGAAGACGGCCCACTGGTCGTGCTGGCGGCTGGAGATGACAACGGATCTGCCCCGCAACTGGCGGCACGCGTTGCAGTTACCAGTTCCTCGCGCAGCTTTGGCGAGGGCGGACCGCATCATGCATTTGCCGTCGAGCGTTCCAGCGTCGTGGGCGGTCATCTGATTCTCCGTGCCAACCTCAGCCCTTTGCCGTCGGATAGTTCGGAGTACATGGCGGGCTATGAACTGGCCCTGGGGCCGGAGCGCCAGATACGCAATGTGGCCACCGTGCAGCAATTGAATGCGATCGAGGGAGCCGGCGGAAGCCAGGGCTTTTACTCCATGCGGCTGCGCAGCGCGGAAGCTGTGAACCTGGGTCCAAATGCTTCGATGGAAGTGGGCAACGAGGTGCAGTCCGTGCAGGGACCTTCGGAAATCACCTCCAGCATGCCGTTCGTGAACGTCTCCTGGCACTCGGACGGAGCGTCCGTATCTTACCGGCTCGCAACCTCACCCCAGTTGCAGAACGCGGGTGAATTGGCGGATAGCACGACACTGGCGCCCATGTTCTCCGAGGAAGGCGGCCGGGTGCGGCTGGAGCATGGCCTTCACCAGGAACTGCGAATTGAAGACAATACCGCCTCGCGGCGCGTCATGGTTGCGTTTTACGAAGATGAGGTGCACAGCCCCGTAATCGGCGGTGGCGGCTCATTCGTGCAACAGGAACTGGCCTCGGGAGAGGTGTTGTACGATCCCGCCACCCAGGTATTTCGCGTCACCGGCCCGGGCTATACCAGCGGAGGATTTCGAGCGGAGGTCGCTCAGAAGGTCGGCGATTCGACCTGGGCCAAAGTTTCTTTTGCTAACGGCAAAGCACTCGCGTTCGACGCTCCTGATTCTGCGGTCTCGATGCAGAGTGCGGTTCAGAGCATCTCGCAGCGCAGGACGCAGGAGATCACCGCATCGGTCGACGGCAGGCTGGTTCGCACCAGCACGGGATGGCGCGCCTCGTATCGCTGGCAGCCTTCGAACACCGTGACGCCGGTCGCCATGTATGACAGCTACGGACAAGGCGCTTTTCTCAATATCATGGTTCGCCAGCCGATCCACTGCGGTCATCTGTTTCCGAATGGAACCGAAGCATTAGTGGATGTACGGAATTTGCTGGCGCAGGGCTATCGTCCCTTCCTCACGCGCGATGGCAGCACGCTCTATTTTGCTCAGGATGAGCGCTCGATTCAGGGTGGTCTCTCCTTCTCCTTCTAAGCCTTCCCCGTATGCTATATTTTTCTTAGGCGTGAGCTGCTTTTGCGCGCCTTGGCCCTTCTGAATGTTGCTCAACATTCGGCCTTCCTACTCCTCACGGACGCGTAGCTCAACTGGCAGAGCATTCGACTCTTAATCGACAGGTTGGTGGTTCGATTCCACCCGCGTCCACCATTCACGTGTTCAAGCTCGCTTCATTGAATGGAAAGGGCATCAATCTCTTCACCTGTAGTACATCACTTGAGCTCCGAATAGCGTCTACACTTCCCGAAGAGGCATAGTTTCCCAGAACGCTGCGGCCCAGTAGCGCGGCTATGACCTTGGTAATTCAATTTCCCACCTCGCTTCATTGTGCAAACCCAACTGCCTGTACCGTAAACATGCCGTGATGGATCGAGTGCGATGCGGCGTCCGCGAGGCGTCCACCACCCGGTTACGACAGGGGCCAACACATGTAGAGGAGATCTGAGTGAACAACCGATGGAAGGTCCATTTTTTTGTGACCGCGTTTGCGGTCTATAGTGCTTTCTTTGCACTCGCGTCGTCGGCGCATGCCCAGTCAACGTGTGCCAATTTCGGCACCGTCCCGATTGACAGTGGAGCGTACACCTACCAACAGGACGAATGGAATTCCAGCCTGCAGCAATGCGCCACCGTGAGTGGCATGGGCTTTAACCTCACCACCGCAGATTTCAATCAGGCCACGAACGGAGCCCCGGCAACCTACCCTTCCATTTATCGGGGTTGCCACTGGGGAAGCTGCACCAGCTCGAACCCTTTTCCGATCGAAGAAAACAACATCGCCTCGGCCTCCACCAGCGTTAGCATTACCCAACCATCCGGCTACAACAATGACGCCGCTTACGACATCTGGTTCAACCAGACTTCGACTACATCGAGCCAGCCGAACGGTACCGAAGTCATGATCTGGCTCAATCATGAGGGATCGATACAGCCCTTCGGATCGCAAACTGCGACCGAAACCATCGACGGTACTACCTGGGAAGTTTGGACAGGGCGGCAGTCGTCATGGAACATCGTTTCCTACGTGCGGTCTACGCCCACCACCTCGGTGAGCAACTTGAATCTTCTGCCCTTCTTCAGCGATGCCGTATCTCGTGGCAGTCTGGAACCGACCTGGTGGCTGATCGACGTGGAGTACGGTTTTGAAGTGTGGACCGGAGGCCAGGGGCTCGCGATGAGCAACTTCTCCGTCAGCGCTGCAGCCGGCGGCGGGGGCGGCGGTGCCACGCCGTGCGCCACACTACCCTCTGCGCCCAGCGGGGTGAAGGGAACTGCAGCTTCCTCCAGTGTGATCAACGTAAGTTGGACGGCGGACACTGCTCCTGCAAACTGCACCATCAATTCCTACAATGTCTTCCGCAGTACGACGAAAGGATTTACCCCTTCTTCGAGTAGCCAGATCGCCAGCGGAATTACCGGTACGAGCTACTCCGACAGCGGTCTGGCATCGTCTACCACCTACTATTACGCTGTGGAAGCGCTCGATGCAGACGGTACGTCGCCGGCATCCGCGCAAGCGAGCGCCCAAACGCAAGCGGCCAGCGGGGGCGGCGGTAGCTCCGCCTGCCATATTGTCTACACCATCAGCAATCAATGGCCGGGTGGCTTTGGCGCGTCGGTGACTATCAACAATACGGGTATGACCGCGCTTACGAGCTGGAAGCTTACCTGGACGTTTGCCAACGGACAAACCGTCACGCAGCTCTGGAATGGGAATGAATCGCAGAGTGGCGCCAACGTTACGGTCACCAACATGAGCTACAACGGCAGCATCCCGGCCGGCGGCAGTTACAGTGGCATGGGATTCAACGGCAGTTGGAACAGCAGCACGAATGCTGTCCCGACGTCCTTCGCACTGAACGGCACTGCGTGTAAATAGTATGGCGACACCCAGGTCTCGTATTTGAGACCTGGGTGTCGTTGTTTTACGATGTGCTCAACGGCTTCTTCCCGCCGAGCTCGTTGAAGACTCCGCTACAACGCGGGCATTTGATCGTGTGCGACGCCAGCCGCACCAGCTCGTTGGGTTGAATCTTGTGCCCACACAAGAGGCACGGCACGGACAAATCGAAGCGTGGCACTCCCTTGAATCGGGGCGTCATCAGCGGGTCCTCCCGTCGGCGGTGCGCACCGGCTTGCGCATCAGCTGGTGCGAAAGCCGGCCGAGAAAGACCTCAGATGGCAGATAGCGCCGGTGCTCCGCGCAAAGCGGACATCGGGCTGCGATGGGCTGCGAGGGTACCGACTCGACCGGGGCAGGAATGTTCTCCCCGCACCCCTTGCAGCGCACGACGACGCGTTTCTGGTTCTCTGCGCCGGGGAACATGACGTCAGCTTAGGCGAATAAAAAGCGAAAGTCATCCACAGATTGTGGAACCTTCCTCAGCCGCTGGAATTTCATCCAAAGCAATATCGCCCGCTTGCACCAAGGAGTCCGCCGAATGCCTGCCCCTCCGAGCCACCTCAAGGATCACATCGAGATCATTGCCAAACATGAAGAAGGATTTCTGGCGCGCCGGACGACTTCGGAACGGGTTGGAGATGTGCTCGGATCCCTGGTGGGCAGCTTGCGTTTTATCGCTATTCACCTGCTTTGGTTTGCCGCCTGGATCCTGGTCAATACGCTGCATATCAGCAATTTGCCCCATTTCGATCCAGCTCCGTTCCCATTGCTCGACACCCTGGTAGCGCTGGAAGCGATCTTCCTGGCCAGCTTCATAGTCATGCGGCAGAGCCGGTTGAGCCGCCGTTCGGACGAGCGCGACCACCTCATCCTGCAGGTCCTGATCCTCGCGGAAAAGGAAATCACCGCGGTGCTGAATGTTCAGCGTCAGATAGCGCTGAAGATGGGCGTCACGGAACTTAACCCCGAGGTCGTGCAACTGAGCCAGCAGACCTCCATCGACGAGGTTGCCCGGACCATCCAGGAGTCGATTCAAACCGACTAATTTCCCAGGTTGAAGACCACGTTTACCGTCGTTTCCACGGCGATGGGGCTGCCGTTCAGGAGGAAGGGCTTGTAGCGCCATGTACGGACCGCGGCCAATGCGGCCTGCTGTAGCATCGGCGGTCCGCTGACAACCTGCAGATTCTGAATTTCGCCATCCTTGCCGATGGTGGCCTGCAGCACGACGGTCCCCTGGATCCGCGCTTCTCTCGCGATGATTGGGTATTGCGGGTCCGTCTTTTCGAGGAGGTTCCCGGCCATAACGCCGGATGAGACGGTCGGCCTTGCCTCGCGGGGTCCCGGTCGAACAGCAGGCCCATGTGTTGCCATGCTATCCAGGAGTCCGGTGAGCGAACTGTCGTTGTTGCTCATCTCGGCCACGTCGAAGGTCGGCGCGACCGCATGCTGCAATTCCGACGAGTCGGTAACCATGGTTGTGGCATGAGCCAATGTGCTCGGCGACTCAATCTCATTGTCGAGGGATCGCGAACGATTCGCTCCTCTCACCACGGGCACACTCTGTACCGGAATAGGCGGCGGTGCGACCATCAAGGATGCCATGACTTGCGTCGGCAGCGCCTGCGGGTGCAAGAGCGGCCAGAGCACCAATGCGATCAGTGCTCCACTGTTGATGAAGGCAGCAACCACGGACCAATACCGGCTCCGCGTTTTGATCCTGTGATTGGACTCTACAAGAGCATCTTCGAACATACGCGCCTCGATTTCTCACCGATGGTCAGTTAGACACCGGGCGCGTATGTTTTGTGCGGTCAGGCGAAAGTAGGGTCAATGATAGTGCGGACAGCCTGCACGGAGTCGGCTGGAAATTGCCCCTGGCGGGCATGCTCCCGAACCGTCGCTTCATCGGGAGCGATGTAAACGCAGTACACCTTATCGTCCGTAACGAAGGACTCGAGCCATTGGATCTGCGGGCCCATGCCCTGGAGGACGCCGCATGAAGTCTGGGTAATGGCTGCCAGTTGCTCGCGGTCTAATTTGCCGGCGCCGGGTATGTTGCGTTCGATGATGAATTTAGGCATGTGCTCTCCAGGGCATTCATGCTAACACCCGGGCTCTCTTCAGGTAGATATTTCCATTTCCTGGGTAAATTCTGCAGATGTTTTGCGTGCGAGAAAACGCTGTACGCACGACCGCGTTGTGGCATCTCATTACGCAGGTGAGGTAATTCATGCGAAAGCAAAAGCCATGTGCCAAGCTGGAAAATTGGGCGGTTGTTCCCAGCGGGAATATTGCGACTTACCAGGAATTGCGAACAGGAAATTTGTTGGTTGGCAAGGTATTTGGTCATCCCACCATAGCCGAGGGAAAATTCATTTTTACGTCACCGATCGTGCGCTTGGATCTTCACGCAAGCATGGTGGAGACGAGGAATACTGCTTACTGCCTCGGCGAAGCCAGCAGTGAATACAAAACCTGGAGTGAACATAAAGGAGCCGCCGCTTAAAGCAAGCGCGGCAGCACCTGGGTTGCGGTGCCGAGCAGAATCTCATCGAAAGCGGCCGCGTTGAGCGGCTCTTCCGGGCCAACATAGATCGTCTGAATTCCTCGCTGCCCGGCGATATTCACTAGGCCTGCAGCTGGGTATACCGAACCTGAGGTGCCTACCACCAACAGGTGCGAGGCCCGATTCAATTCACGATAAATCCCTTCCATATCAAGCGGAATTTCTCCAAACCACACAATATGCGGGCGCACGGCTTCCCCACATTCAACGCACGCGGGGAGTCGCTCGGGTGTTTCATAAACAGCGGCATCGGGAAAAGGTTTGTCGCATGCGACACAGCGAGATTGAAAGAGCGAACCGTGCATATGGTGCACCCGTTTCGAACCCGCCCGCTCGTGCAGGTCATCGACATTTTGCGTGCAGAGATAGAAGCGATCGCCGAGCCGTTGTTCCATTGCGGCGAGGGCCCCGTGTGCCGCATTGGGTTCTGCGGCAAGAGCGTCGCGGCGGCGCATGGAATAGAAGTTCCATACCAAGGGCGGGTCGGCATCCCAGGCTTCTGGCGTTGCCACCTGCTCCACCCGATAGCCATTCCACAGGCCTCCGGAGCCGCGGAAGGTAGCCAGTCCGCTTTCGGCGGAAATGCCCGCACCGGTTAGTACGAATAGCCGGTCCCGCTGCGTCAGATTCATGAAGCAATTCTAGTTTGCCGCAGGGGGAGAGGGTACTGCGACGGCGGCGGTTGTGGCCCCCGCCGCATGGCGGGTGCGACGCTTTGCCTCCTGCATTGGCGGTCCCTGACGACACACCGCTGGGACATTCTTCATCTGTTTTGCGAAAACCAGATAACTCGGCTGCGCAGGGCGCAGCGTAACCCAGTAACTAGACGCGGAGAGCAGCGGCCGCTTCTGGCGCAGAACCTGGTTCTCCATGATCTTGACGCCGCACAAGAGATTGTTTCTCGGCTGCAGGATCGTCTTCGCGGGATCCTTTTCGGGCAGCGCCTTGTCGTGCTGCCAGTCAAAATCGCAGCCGTAGCGTTTGGAATCCATGTAAGTGAGCTGCAGAAGACCTTCACTGCGCACCAGGCGCCGCGTCACGGTATCCTGCACCGCGACTTCAGGTTCGGTGTGCCGCACGTCTGTAGTCGGCGTCAGTCCAGCCTCGGCGCCGGCCAAAGCCTGGAAAGTGTACGCCCAGAATGCCCGTTTATCGGCCTCGCTCATGGAAGCGAATCGCGGGCAGTAACTCCTCACGGCGTGTGCCGCCTGGTTCGACAACATGGACGGCGACAAGGCCTTCTCTACGATCACATCCCATTGCGGATCCCAGGACTGCTGGCCCAACTCCTCTTTCTTTTCGGCAATTGGTGTGGGAGGAGCTTGCTTCAGCGCCGGCTGTGGTGGCTGCGGTGCCGGTTTGCGCTCCGCGTGCTGGCTCTTGTTGCATCCTGCCACGAGTAGCCCTGCGCAAAGTGAAGTGACCAAATGTCTTACAGCGACGTGCATAGACTCGTTTAGATGCAGGTTTAAGCGTAGGTGCGAAGAATCTCTTGCTCCTTTCCAGGGAAAGGATTTTTTGCGTGGCTAAACAACCCATGCTGCGCTAAACTGACTCAGCAACGAAGGAAGAACGCTATGTTGATCAACGCACCTTTCAATTCGGTAGCCTCAGACCTCAGGCCACGCGGCTTGCAGGCAATCAAGCGGCCCTAGCGCTCTTCGTCAGCAAATTCACGAAGGCCCTGAGGCTTAGCCTCAGGGCCTTTCTCTTTTTGGAGACGGGTATCTGGGGTCCAACCCACTACCTGGGTGATTTATGCGTACTTCGAAAAAAAGTCCCAACGTAATGCGCGATGTTCTGGCGTTCGTGTTCCGCCACTGGCGGCGCGAGTCCTGGCTCGTAAGTAGTGTCGCGTTCGCAATGGTAATCGCGACGATTGCCGATCTGTTCATGCCGGTCTTTGCCGGTCGCATGGTGGATGCCGTGGCCCTGCATACGGGCACCCACCAGCAGGCGATGCGCGCTGCGCTCTCAGCGCTCGTAACCATGCTGGCCCTGGGCGCGGTGCTGGTCATCGGGCGCCACCTCGCCATGATGTCCATCTGTCGGCTCACCATTCGGCTCATGGCCCGGGTGGCGGGAGATGCATTCTATCGCGTCCAGCGCTTTTCGACTGATTGGCATGCCAATAACTTTGCCGGCTCAATCGTGCGTCGAGTCACCCGCGGCATGTGGGCGATGGACCTTATGAACGACACTCTCCTGCTGGCGCTTTTTCCAGCGTTGATGGTGCTGACTGGTAGTTCACTGCTGTTGGGTTGGCACTGGTTGTCCATGGGTCTGATCGTGGCCATCGGGGCAACGCTCTATGTCTGTCTTTCCATGGCGCTGTCGCTGAACTTCGTGTCGCCGGCGGCAAGGCTGTCGAATGCGCAGGACACGTTGGTCGGCGGATCGCTCGCCGATTCGGTGACCTGCAATGCGGTGGTGAAGTCATTCGGAGCCGAGGCGCGAGAAGATGCGCGCCTCGGACGCGTGCTCAGCAAATGGAGTCGGCGCACCTATCGCCACTGGATCAACGGCACCTGGAGCGGCACCACGCAATTGATGGTGCTGCTCGGGCTCCGCGGCTCGGTGACGTTGTATGCGCTGTGGTTGTGGTGGCAGGGCCGCGCCACGCCGGGCGGAGTCACGTTCGTACTCACCAGCTACTTCATCGTGCACGGTTACCTGCGCGACGTTGGCCAACACGTGGCCAACCTGCAGCGCAGCGTGAACGAGATGGAGGACCTGGTCGAGATGCACGTGCTTCCGTTGGGTGTGGCCGATCAGCCAGCCGCGGAATTAATCCGCATCGGCAGCGGTGAAGTGGTCTTCGACCACATCACCTTCCGCTACGGTGCGCAAATTGAGCCGCTCTTCCGCGAATTTAGCGTGCGCATCGCGGCCGGGGAACGTGTTGGCCTGGTGGGTCACTCCGGCTCCGGTAAGACGACCTTCGTCAAGCTGCTGCAGCGGTTGTACGACCTGAATGAGGGGCGCATTCTGATCGACGGGCAAGAAATTTCCCGTGCGACGCAGGTGTCGTTGCGCTCCCAGTTGGCGCTGGTGCCGCAGGAACCTTTGCTCTTTCATCGTTCGTTGGCAGAGAACATTGCTTACGGGCGTCCGGGAGCAAGTCTGGCGGAGATTGCGCGTGCGGCCAAATTGGCGAACGCGCATGACTTCATCATTCGTCAGCCGAAGGGGTATGCCACCCTGGTGGGCGAGCGCGGCGTCAAGCTCTCTGGCGGAGAACGCCAGAGAGTGGCGCTGGCCCGCGCATTTCTGGCCGACGCGCCGATTCTGATTCTCGACGAAGCGACATCCAGTCTTGACTCAGAATCGGAGGCGCTGATCCAGGAGGCGATGCAGCGCTTGATCGTCGGCCGTACCGCCATCATCATCGCGCACCGTTTATCGACGGTGCGGATGCTGGACCGCATCCTCGTCTTCGACCAGGGGCAAATCGTGGAAGAAGGTACGCACGATGCCCTGGTCCGCAAGATGGAGGGCACGTACAAGCGCCTGTTCGAACGGCAGGCGCTTGGCCTCTTTGTTGCGGAGGAGGATGTAGATGTGGATGAAGCGGAGGAACTAAGAGCCTAAGGCTTGTAGACGGCGACGCCGACACGTGAGTCGGCGCCGCCGTAATACAAGAAATATTGATCGTGAAAGTACACCAGGCCCTCAGCAAAGGTAGTACCGGCAACATACTGGCCGCTTTGTTCCCACGGCTGTTCCGGTTTGAAGAACGGCTCGGCGGTGCGCGCCAGCAACTTGGTTGGATCGTCGGCAGCGAATAACGCCTGGCCGTCACTGTAGGCGCCGTTCGCCGCGCTCTTACCGTTGTAGATGAGGACAATCCCGCGGTCGGTCAACAGCGCTGGCGGGCCCACTTCTGGGAACGCGCTATCGAAGTGCCCCGGCCGGTTGTGCAGCAGCACCAGCGTCTTGCCGGAAGGGGATTCGATCGGCGTCCAGTGGATCAAGTCCGGCGACGTCGCCAGGCGCACCTGTATTTCCCCCCAGTACATCCAGTACTTCCCGCGAATTTTGGCGGCGACGATGCGTCCATCGCTGAGTTTCGTCACGATGCTGGCAGACTTGTAGTCAAAGTGCTGGTACTTTTCCCCTTGCAGCGCGGGCCCATGCTTGGTCCAGTGAATGAGATCCGTGGAGGTTGCAATTCCGATGTCGGTATTTCGCCGGTTCCACTGTGTGTAGGCCAGAACATAGGTGCCGTCCTCGCTTTCCACCAGGCGAGGATCTTCGACGCCTCCCGGCCATTCCCGATCTTGCTGCGAATCCTTATCGGGATAAAAAACTGGGGACGGCTGAGTGGTGAAGTGGACGCCGTCGTCGCTCGTCGCCATGCCCAGGCGTGAGGTGTGCATTCCGATGACCATGGTCCCGGAATCGTCCTCCGCGCGGTAGAGCACATACACCTTTCCCTGGCGCACGATCGCGGCTGGATTGAAGGTGTGCAGTGCTTCCCAGTGAACTGGCTTCTGCGTGATGGGATCCGTGAAGGTAGAGGCGGGATTAGGAGAGATGACCGGTGCCGTGACGGGCCGGACGAATGGACCCAGTGTCCAGGAGGCGGCAAACAAAACGAGGCTGAGGCTGATCGCTTGCTTCACTTCTTTCCCCGGTAAAAGATACGCCACACTTTACCGTTCTGGCTGTCGGTAACGTAAAGCGAGCCATCAGGAGCCTCGGCGACACCGTCTGCGCGGGCCAGCGCATCGGTGGGGCTCATCAATGGATCCTTACCGGCAAATCCACTCGCAAAAATCTCATACTTGCCCGACGGCTTCTTGCCGGAAAACGGTTGGAACGTCACATTCGACGGCGCCTGGGGCAGAGGAGCGCGATTCCACGATCCGTGGAAGGCAATGAACGCGCCGCCCTTATATCGCGATGGAAACTGGCTGCCGGAATAAAACATCACGTCAACAGGAGCCCAATGCGCTGGATAACTGGCCATCGGGAGGGCAAAGGCGCTGCACCGTCCCGCCGTCTTGCCGTCGCCACCGTACTCCGGGTTGAGCAGAAGCTTCTGTTGGCCGTAATCGAAGAAGCAATAGGGCCAGCCGAAATTCAAACCCAGGGTGGCGCGATACATGGGCTCCGCCGGACGCTCGGCATTCTCTTGCGCTGTGAACTTGTCTCCCCACAGAACGTCCAATTGGTCACGGCTGTTCATCACGATGTACACCGCATCGTCGTGCCAGGTGATAGCTGGTTCCTGGCGAAGGCCGGTCACGAACTTCAGTCCATCCGCTTCCTTCTGGTGCAGTTTGTTTTCATCAAACTTCCAAATACCGCCATGGGTTTCAAGCAGGGGGCAGGGGTCCTGGCCCACGATGCCCTTTTGCCGATCCTGCGACTGGCAGGCGTTGGAGGGGGAACCGATGTTGATGTACAGGCCGCCCTTGCCGTCCAGGGCAAGGCCCTTATCGTGATGCTCGTGCTCGGTCGGCAGACCCTCTACGATCACCTCCGGCGGTCCGCTGGGCTTCAGTTGTCCTGGAGTCATCTTCCAGCGCTCTACCGATTCCACCTTGGCTACGTAAAGATATCCGTCCCGCAACGCAATGCCGGTGCTGCTGCCATCGCCGAAAAACTCTTTGGTCTCAAAGCGGCCGTCCCCGTTGTTGTCCCGCAGGGCGACGATGCCGCCGGTCTTGCCTTTGCCGCTTTGTAGAGCGATATACAAATCGCCGTTGGGCGCGGCCACGGCGTGCCGGGCGGTTCCCAGATCGTCGGCCACCACCAGGGCACAGAATCCCTCGGGGAGTTTGATGCCCCCGTTATCCGGATCGCACGCCGGCGCTCCCAGGGCGGTCATGCAACACCCAGCGGCCGCTAACAATCCAATCATCGATCGCTTGAAAGTCATTCCCCTGTCTCCGTGCATTAGGATCAGGGTAGTGTAATTTTTCTGAGGAGTCGACGCGGGTGCAGATTAAACGGATCGCCATACTCAGCTTCTGCCTGACCTTGGGCGGGGCTTCATTTAACCTCCTGCAGGGCCAGGATGCAGCGGCTGGTGACGGCGTCTACAGCGCCGCCCAGGCGAAACGCGGCGAAGCGCTCTATCAACAACAGTGCATCTCGTGCCACGGAGCTGCCATGGATGGAGCCGGCCCGTATCCTCCATTGAGCGGGGACGAGTTCCTCACCAAGTACGAGGGCCAGCCAACGCTGAACCTCTACGACATGATCCAGAAGCTTATGCCGGCCACCAAGCCGGGCTCGCTCAGCCGGCCGGAGGCCGCTGATCTGCTCGCTTACATTCTCAGCTTCAACAAATTTCCTGCAGGCAAAACAGATCTGCCCAGCGACGAAGACAGCTTGAAGAAGCTGGTTCTTCCCAAGCCCGCGCCCAAAGCCTAGCGGCTATTTGCCCAGGGCCTGTGCGATAGCCTTTTCCGCCAGGGGAGCCATCACGGTGTACCCCTGCGCGGTGGGGTGAACCCCGTCCGAGGCCAAGCCGGGCAGCATCGCTCCCTTTTCATCCGCCATGGAACTGTAGTAGTCCAGGTACACGCAGCCGTGGTTCGCGCAAAAAGCTTTGAGCCACTTGTTGAGTTCGCGGATTCTTCCTACCGGCTGAATGCTCGGCTTCCAGGGATAGGAATAGGCCGGCAGGATCGAAGCCAGCACCAGCTTGATACCGCTTTGCTTTGCGATATCAGCCATGGAGGCGAAGTTGTCCTCGATCATCTGGTTGGTAGCGGGACCAGTGTTGCCGGCGACGTCGTTGGTGCCGGCTAGAATCACGACCACTGCAGGACGAAGATGGACGACATCCTGCTGGAAACGGAGCAGCATCTGGGGCGTGGTCTGCCCGCTGATGCCGCGGTTTACGTAAGGCTTGCCAGGAAAGAAAACGCCCACCGAGCGGCCCCAGCCATCCGTAATCGAGTCGCCAAAAAACACTACGCGGTTCTCTCCATCTTTGGCGGGTGGGAGTGCTTCGTTCTCCGCGCGGTACCGGCCCAGGTTCGGCCAGTCTTCAGTCGGCGCGTTTTGCGCCAACATATAAACCACACACAATAGAGCGCCGAAGACGCAAAGGAATCGTTTCATCAGTTACAGGTGATACCAGTGATCCGCGCCAAAGACAAGGCCCAGGGTAATCAGAGCGATCACTACTTCTCCCACCGCGCCTACGATGAGGGGCCGCGCTCCCTGCTTGCTCAACTCACGGAGGTTGGTGCGTAACCCCACCCCGGCAAAGGTGAGCAGAAAAGCCCAACGAGAGAGGTTGCCGACCGCTGCCAGTTGCGGCTTGCTAAAGAATCCGACGGTGGCGAGCAAAGAGATCAGCAGAAATCCCAGAACGAACTTGGGAAACTTCTTCCACAGGAATGCGCCCTTGTCCTTCACTGCGGCAGCCTGCCCTTTGGAGGCCCAGTAGATGGCGTACCCCAGCACGATGAAGCCGATGGTGGCATTGCGGCAGGTCTTGGCGAGTACCGCGACCTTGCCGGCGGCATCGGAATAGAGCGCCCCGGCAGCGGTCGCTTCGGCTGTGTTGTCCACGGCCAAGCCAGTCCAGAGGCCGTAGGCGTGGTCGCTCAGGTGTAAGGCGTGGCCTATCAGAGGGAAGAGAAACAGAGAAAGCGCGCCGAGCAGCAGAATCGCAGCGATCGCGTAAGAGGAGTCTTCTTCGTCGGCCTCGATGGCGCCCTGGGCAGCGATGATGGCGGAGACACCGCATATGGAGGATCCGACCGCGAGCAGGGTGACCAGCTTGGGCTTGAGTTTGAAGGCGCGGCCCAGGTAGGTCATGAAGGTGAGCGCCAGCACTAACTCGATAGCGATCAGGACCAGCGAAATACCACCCAGGCGGCGGACGTCACCCAGCAAGAAGCGCGCCCCAAGCAGCACGATCCCCGTTTTGAGCCAGAACTCATAAGTGGCTACACCGCGGCGAAAAATCGCCGGAACGCCGATGGTATTCGAGATAGCGAGGCCAATCAGGATCGCCCACAGGACATACTCGATATTCGGCAGGACCATATGGTGGGCTTTGCCGTAGCGAGCGATGAACTGCTCGATGAACTTGCCGGCATAGCCGACAACTGCGAGCAGCAGGATGCCGGGGATCAAGCCGGCTGGGTTGGCCTTTGCTGGCGCCGCAACAGCGGGATTTACAACGGTAGGTGTTGCCATCTCTTTTTCCTTCTTACCAGGGAACGGTCTTGAGGATGCCGAAGCGAACGAGCAGAACCGCGGCGAAGGCCAGCAGGACGGCCCAGGTATCGAGTGAAATGCGACGGGTATGCATATAAAACTCCTGTGAAGGGGTGCTGCTACGGACGGGAGAGGGAACTAGAGAAGGAGGGTAGAACTAGCGACAACAACAGGCGGAGAGCCTGTCCATGAGTGCCAGCGTGTTCAGAACACGATCCATTATCAGGAGGCTAGCACATAACCGCAGGGTTGGGCGCCTTAGTTGGACGTAATCGAGTAGCGGACCACCAGGCCCTCGACATAGGTCACTTCTACCCGTCGATCACCCGTTGAATAATCAACAACTTGCGTCTTCAGCCCATCATTCGAAACGGATTCTGACATCTGTTTCCCGGGCCCGAACAAGTTGGTCACATCGCTCATCTTCATGCCGCGCTGCAGCTGCGCGGTAGCCGGAATACCGGTGGGATCAGCAGCGGCAGACTGCGCGTCAGGCTGTGCGGCGGCAGCCGGGAAGCTCACGTACTCCGACAGCAGCTTCATCACGGCCTCGGGGTTTTTTTGATCCGGCGGTATCGAGTTAGACCAGCGAAGATTGAACCGGGAGCCGCCGCGGATGCGACTGTCCGCGACCTGCTGCGCTTTGATCTGGCTAGCCACCTGGGCGGCAGCAGCGTTGTTGTCATTCTGACGTTCCCGGCGCGAGCGCTCACGATCCAAATCGCGCTGCAGTTGGCGCCTTCTGTCCGGGTCCGTGGTGTTCGATATATCTCGTTCCAGCTGTTTCTCGTAGTCGCTCTTATCGACTGTTTTGGCGTTGACGGTGGTGTTGCTGTCATCGAGGAACGTGCCAAAGCCCCCGCCATCCAATTGAAACTCGATGCGGTCGTTCTTAACTACGACCCCGGTCACCCGGGCGGTGGCTCCCTTAGGGATGGCGACACCGAATTTCTTGAGCCGGTTGGAGTACTCCTTCCAGTTCATAGGATTGTCCTGATCGAACTTCAGATCGATTCCCTGCTGGGTGCCCGGCATGTCGATCTTCACCAGCACTTCCTTGCCGGTGAAATAACTTGCAATGGGGTCGGTCTGCGCGCCCAAAGCGAGGGCCATCACAGCCAGGGCGAAGGTAACGAATGTGCGGCCAGTTCGAGTCACGGCATGATGATATGTGACGCTCGGCGGCCGCTCAAATAAATATTGGGAAGCAACTTGTCGCCTCCAACGGCAACATTGGCGAAGCCATGCGCTTCCTGGTGCAGTCACCAGGAATTCTGGGCAGTCTCTTCGTATCCGGCAAAGATAAAAACTCCAGAAGACTTTGTGTTGTCGCCAGTGCGCGCAGGAGGCATGGATGTTGAGTATCCGCAAGTGATCGTCAAGGCGATCAGCGATCTGGGGCAGCCACTCTGTGGGCGGCCAACTCCCGATGGCTACGCGATGCTCTCGACTCCATGGGTGAGCAGCGCAGTATTGCTGGCTCGCATGAACTTTTCCCTTGCATTGGCAGGGAACCGCTTGAGCAGAGGAGTGACGGTGGACTGGTTGGCCCAGTTAGGAATGACCTCCTTGCAGCAGCCAGAAGAGCAGGAGCGTCGAATGGAAAACCTGATCCTGCACGGACAGGTTTCTAGCCAGAGCCAGGATCTGGTGCTGCAACAGCTGGCTGCGACGTCTTCGCAAGCTGCTCTGCAGCCGATCCCGCAGCAGGATCCAGCAGCAAACCGAAAGGCGGCCGATCGTCAGGCAGCGCTGGCAGCGGGCCTGCTCTTCGGATCACCTGACTTCAACGCCGTTAATCAGCCGGCACGCTGCGATACGCGGAGCACGGCTCAGCGCGGTTGGGAAAGGCACAGGCGGCATAATCCTCTTCGTTCATCTCCACGTCACCATGCCACAATTCGCGCCAGTGCCGGCTCGTTGCAAGTAGCTCTTCGTGATTCGGCTGCACATACAAGATGCGGATGTCCCGCGGTTCACGCGAGAGCGAGCCCTCGAGGTTGATGAGCACTGAGGTAAATACCGGGCCTTCAAAAGGGTTCCACATGTAAACCAATAGGGGGCCGGGGGGGAAGGCAAACTCGGTCGCGTCCGCTTGAATGGAGCTTATGTTCCGGCATTGCTGATCGGGGTTCGAATAACGGGCAATGTTTTCCGCTGCGACGGCATGCAAGGCGGGTGAAATCTCCACGCCGCAAATAGCACGAAAGGGGTATTCCGACGCAACCAGTAACGCCCGGCCCTTGCCCGAACCGAGATCGACAAAAGTGTATTGGTCATACTCCAACTGCAGGCGTTCCAGTGCCTTGCGAAGGGCCGAGGGCGCTATTCCAAAATATCCGGCGTTGTACAACTCGGCGTGCTTGCCCTTGCTGGAAAGCTCGTCGGCCGAGAGCAGTCCGCTAGTCTCGACTCCAAATTGTTTATCAAAGGGATGCACGGCTGCATACTCTTTGGGCTGGTCGGAGGATCGCGGCCTGGGCCGCAGGCCCTTCTTCAATAACAAAGTGACGGTGCCCATCGGGCCGCGGTGAGCGAGCGATCGGCGCAGTTTGTGCCGCATTCGCCGCAGGTTCATGGCTTCGGCCTCTGCGAGAATTCCAGCTGGCAAGTAGCCAAAGAGTATCTCATTTCAGCAACACAGCAGCTTACAACCGCCGCGCTTCTAACTATAATCTGCCCCATGCCCTCATCTGTCAGCACGATTCCGGTATCGGGTCTTGGATCGTCTGCTGACTGCACGGAGGACTGCGCCGTCCAGGTTTTGCGCGGTGTAAACGCTATCCAGCCTTACGGGCCCGAGATTGCAGAACTGCTGCAGTGGACGGGGCTCGCCGCAAATCCGCTGCTGTCGCTGGATTTTTTTCTCGGGAGAGTTAGCCTCTTCCCGGGAAATCAACCGGTTGTTTTGCTGGTTCGCTCGGCGCAGCGACTTCGAGCCGCGGTGTACCTCTATGAGAAAACTTGGCTTGGTTTTCCTACCGGGTATCTGCGCAGCTTCGACCACTTTACAGGTGAGAGTAGTGTCATCGCGCATGAGGAGTCGCGATTCGCGCTGTTGCAGTTTGCGCTGGAACGCCTCTTCAGGCAAGCCAACGTGCGGGTGGCATGGGCAACCGTCAGCCTGACCTCCGCTCAGCCGGTGGCCGATTCAGAACAGCAACGGAGTCATGTGCGTTTTGAAGTAAGTAGTCAATGCCGTGAACATCGTTTGAAGCTGAGTGAAAGTTTTGACGCCACCCTGAGCCGCTTTGGGCAACACACCCGGAGAAACCTTCGCTACTATCGCCGCCGCGCAGAGAAGGACCTGAACGCTGTGTTCTACCCCGAGCTGACCGTAGCCCAAGGCGACGAGGCTTTGGGAGATCTAAGCAAGAATGCATTTCAGCCCTTCGCGATTTCCCTCACCGAGTGGCGGAAAATGGATGGCTTGTTGCGGACCCAGCCGGGATATTTCGCGCTTGGTTTGCGGGCCAGCGATCAATGGATTAGCTACTTGGTGGGCATGCGCAGCGGCGACCACACCTATGTGCTAATGCAGGTCAATCACAATGGATACAGCCGGTATTCTCTTTCGACCGTGTTGCGTTCTTATTTTTTTGAACACGAGATCAAGCGCGGGCAAACCCAGATCAAGTTTGTGAACGGAACCACCGCGCTGTTTCAGCGATGTTGCGAACCGGACAATTGCGTGACGCTGTCCGCACGCCGTGGTTTTGCCGCCTTCATCATTTTCAAACTGATTGCGCCCTGGCACAGCGCCCCGGATCACGCCCTTAACATCGAGCGCTGGCCAACCGCAAACTGACACTGCAATACCACGCTTCAACGCAGCTTTCGCTGATAGAACCTGACTCCGGGAACAGGGTTATCGTTGAAGCGGCTAATCTCGACAAATCCCAACGACTGATACAGTCGCGATGCCTCGGGCATGGCGTCATGCACGGTATCCAGCACCACAGAGTCACACCCAAGCACCCGCGTCCGCTTGATGGCAGCCTCTACCAATCCACGGCCCACTCCGAACCCGCGAAAACCCGGGTGGACCCAAAGCCGTTTCATCTCGACAGCATCCGTGCCGTCCGTCAACACCTTGCGGGCAAGCGCCACACAACCCGCACTCGCGCCGTTCACGCGAGCGAGCAGAAAATCCGCATAGTTGCCGGGCAACGTGCGTAACTCCGCCTCGTAACCGATGAGACATACGCCGGTTGATCCGATGGGCGAGTTCGCCAGAAACTGACCGTAATCTGTGAGTAGCGCACGCACGAGTTCCGCATCCTGCGGCCAACGAGCAGGTGCGATCTGGTAGGCGACTGCATTTGTCATGACCCCACCAGCTTACAATCAGCCCATGAAGATATCAGCGCGTAATCAGTTGCGGGGTACGGTAGAGGTAGAGTCGGTGGCGCTCGGCGTGGTGACGGCGAAAGTTTCCGTGCGTGTGGGCGAAAATCTTATCGAGAGCGTGATCACCCGGCAGAGCGTGGAGGAACTGGGCATCAAGGTCGGAGATGAGGTTACAGCAGTCATTAAGTCCACCGAAATTATGCTGATGGTGGACTAGCGCTCGTTCGGCTGCAGAAGCCGCTTCAACTTTGAGACCAACTCCTCGGGATGGATCGGTTTTGCCAGCAGTTCAAAATCATGCCCGGCGTTTGCTGCCTGGCGGATCAATTCGGCAGTCGACGCCTGCCCGGAGAGGAGAACGATCCTGGTGCCGGCGAGCAACTCCTTGATCCGGATCGCCATCTCGACACCCGAGATACCGGGCATCAGCACATCACTCAGCACGATATCCGGCCGCATGGTCTGCGCAACCCGCAGCGCCTCCTCGCCGTTGTAGGCCTGAATGGCAACGAATCCATGTTCTTCGAGGATGGCCGTAAGTGTATCGGCAATCAAGCGTTCGTCGTCCACCACCAGCACTGAGCCTGTCAGCTGGTTGGACTTTCCGGGGTTCCTCACATCGTAAAACCGGCCCGGAGGGGGAAATTGATCAGGACCGAACCAAATCGGTATGTACAACTCTGTTTCCTCCATCACATCACTCGTTGACTGACTGTAACCCGCGCGGCCAGGGGTAGGAAAATCAAAAATCGAGTACCGTGGTGGTTCGCATCGGTGGTGCTTTCGACGGCGATGGAGCCCCCATGATCCTCAATGAATTGCTTCACCACCCAAAGGCCGAGTCCGGTCCCGACGCTCACTTTGGTGGTGAAAAACGGTTCGAATAACCGTTCGCGATGCTCCGTGGCAATTCCGGAACCATTGTCTTCCACCACGATGCTGATGCCACGTCTCGCCTCGCGCTCGGCTTCCCCCAGCGAGAGCACAAGCCGGCCTCCGCCACGCATGGCATCGATCGCGTTTGAAACCAGATTGGAGAAAATCTGGTGGAGTTCTCCGCGTAACGCATGCAGCGGCGGGACAGGCTGAAATTGCTTGACTACCTGGATGTTGCCGGCGCTCAGGCGTGAGTGATAAACCGTGAGCACGTCGTCCAGTACGTGAGCAAGATCCACTTCGACAGGCACGGCGGTATCGCGATAAAAGCCCAGCGTGTGGCGAGCAATCTGGGAGACGCGGGTAAGCTCCTGCTCCGCGGTCAGCAGGTATTCATTGATCTTTTCCCGCGTCGCAGTGCGCGAGATCCTGCTTAGGTAGAGTAGGTTCAATACCGATTCCAGCGGATTATTGATCTCGTGGGCAATGGTGGCCGCGAGACGGCCGGTCGCCGCGAGCTTCTCTGTAACCAGGAGCTGTTGCTGTTGACGGCGGTTCTCACTCACGTCCTGAACGAATACCGAAAGACCTTCGGAGGAGGGATACATGTTGGCATGAAGCCAGCGATCCAGAGGTGGATAAAAGTCTTCGACCCGCTGGATCTCGCCTGTTTCCTGCGCCAGACGGAGCCCGTGTCCGAAGCGAGAGTTCTCCAGCGCGGGAAATTCATCCCACAGTGGCTGGCCGACCAGATCATCCACCGGGCGCCCCGCGATGGCGCCGCTCTGGCTATTCATGTAGCGGATGGTCCAGGAATCATCGACAAACATGAATCCTTCGGAGATGCTCTCCAGGATGCTCTGGTACTGGGCTTGCGCTGCTTCCGCCTTGACCCGCTGCTCATGTTCCTTTGCCGTGAGCTTCGTGCGCAGCCGGTGCATCGCGATGTGGGCGCCTACGCGGGCCAGCAGTTCGCGGGCGGTGAACGGTTTTACCAGGTAGTCATCGGCCCCCGCCTCCATGCCTTCCGAGCGAGCTTCTTCCCCGGCGCGAGCCGATAACATGATGACCGGGATGGTCGCCGTCAGCGGGTCGGCGCGGAGCCGGCTGAGCAAGCCGAAGCCGTCCAGTCGAGGCATCATCACATCGGTCAGCACCAGGTCGGGGGGATTTTCGAGAGCCGATGCCAGCGCCAGCTCACCATCTTCCAGCGAGGTCACCGCGTAGTTCCTGGCCAGGAGCCGCTCGATGTATTCCCGGATATCCCGATTGTCATCAACCAGGAGGACGCGTGCGAGTTTGGTGGACCTTACCCCCTGGTCCTCAAAAAGAACGGTCAGATCTTCATTTGCCGAGTCGCGCAGTAACGAAGACTCCGCGGCCAGGCTGGGAATCCATTGCAATGCCTCCCGCACATAGGGCAACGCCCCGCTGGTAATCGATGACGTGAAAACACCTTCGACCACGCGATTGGGAGGGAGATGGCTGCTGCCGAGGGGAATGTGAACCGTGAACGTGGTTCCCACGCCCTGCTCACTGGTTGCCGTCACACTGCCTCCATGCAGGCGGACCAATTCGTCCACCAGCGCCAAACCGATGCCGGTACCCTCGTGGGTCCTTCCTCGCGTGCTTTCGATGCGGTGAAAGCGTTCAAAGACCCGTGGTAGCTCTGACTGCGGAATACCCACCCCGGTGTCGCGGACGAACAGTTCGGCATATTGCTCGCTGTTCCTAAGCCCAACTTCGATTGTCCCAATCATGGTGAACTTCAGGGCGTTGGAGAGCAAATTGAGGACAATCTTCTCCCACATCTCGGAGTCGATATAGACCGGCTGCGAAAGATGGAAGCAGTTGACCTCGAAACTGAGGCCGGCAGCCTCAATCGCCGCCCGGAAGACACTTGCAAGCTCGATGGTCGCGGAACAGAGGTCAACGGGACGATAGATCGCCTGGACGCGGCCGGCTTCAATGCGGGAGAAATCCAGCAGAGTGTTGACCAACTTCAATAGGCGCAACCCGTTGCGATGGACAATCTCGATTTGCCGCAATAGCTCGGAATCGGCCGACCCGGCGGCCAGCATATCTTCGAGCGGACCGAGCATCAGGGTCAGCGGCGTGCGGAATTCGTGGCTGACGTTACTGAAGAACGTGGTTTTGGCCCGATCCAGTTCTGCCAGCGACTCAGCCCGGCGGCGCTCCTGCTCGTAGGCTTCGGCATTCGCAATACTGGTCGAGACCTGGTTGGCGATGAGCTTGAGAAAGTTGAGGTAGTGATCATCAATCGCGCGGTAAGGGTTTAGGCCAACCACGATCGAACCGGCGTGTCCGGTCGGTCCGGAGACCGGAATGGGGACAACCGCAACGGTGTGGGGCGCCTGGTCCCAGGCCCCGGAAGGCAGAGTGCCGAGGAGGTGATCGAGCTGGCCATGGGACCGGCGAAGGAGAAGGATCTCATGGCCGCCCTGGGCCTCGGCTAAGGGCCACAGGCAGTCTTCCCCGAGGGCCATGGAATCGGGCGCGGCGGGATGTCCGGACTCGATTCCGCTGGTTCCAGCGAGGACGGCCAGCTTCTTGCCGGCATCAACGACATAGATCAGAGAAAAGCAAATATCCTTCAGGTCGGTATCGAGGCTGGCCGCTGTCAGCCGGCACGCTTCCTGCCAGCTCCGGGCGTCCCCGGTTCTAGCTGCCAGGTCGCCCAAGACGGAAAGCTGGCGCTCGCTGATGATGCGCAGGGTATCGTCGGAGTTAGCGCAGAAAATGCCGCCGGTGCCTCCCTGGTCGTTGGGTACCGGGCTGTAAGAAAAGGTGTAGTAGGTTTCCTCCCGGTAGCCGTATCGCTCCATGATCAGCATGAGGGCCTCGTCGAAGGTGCCTTCATTGGCGCGCATGGCGGTTTCGGCTCTGGGCCTGATCTCATCCCAGATTTCGCTCCATACGACGCGCGCCGGCTGGCCCAGGGCGACTGGGTGCTTGCCGCCGACGATCGCCTTGTAGGCGTCGTTATAAAGGTTGATCAGCTCATCGCCCCACCAGACAAACATCGGCTGGCGCGAGGTGAGCACAATGCGGATGCAGGTTTTGAGGTTCTGCGGCCAGCTCTCTACCGGGCCGAGTGAGGTCTGCGCCCAGTCGATGCCCTTCATGAGGGCTCCGAGCTCACCGCCTCCACTGAAGAGTGCCTCCGGCGAAAACGGATCGACGCTTTGTTTCCCTAAATCGACACCAGAGAATGTTTGCTCTTGGGCTGAACTCGAATCCACGCAATCTCCAGGTTTCTTTCAAAGGATAAGGCAAAAGAATGGGATGCGCGTTTCGGTAAATTAGCCGCCGGCTATGGCGCCTGGCTCTGTGAACTACGAATGGTTTTGCCGGGACAATGGTGCGATACTTCGTCCGTGATCGGCAAAGCGATGATTGTGGTGTTGTGTGCGGCGTCGTTTGCCGCCCCGGCCTGGTCTGGCCTCGAGTACACCAGCAAGGGAGCGGCCCGGCTGCCGATGGAATATCGGAGCTGGGTTTACCTCACGTCTGGCTTCGACATGAGCTACAGCCCCGGGATGCAGATGGGCGATGAACACACTTTCGACAACGTTTTTGTAAACCCCGAAGCTTACCGGGTTTTTCAGGCGACCGGTACATGGCCGGACAAGACCACGTTGGTACTCGAGAACCGCCATGCGCGCGGCAAGGGTTCCACCAACCAGGCTGGGAATTATCAGGGCCAACTGGCCGGGATCGAACTGCACGTTAAGGACGAGACCCGGTTTCCCGGCAAGTGGGCCTTCTTTGCATTTGATGGTGAAAAGCCGGCAAGGATGATTCCCACCTCGGCGGACTGCTACAGCTGCCACGCCCAGCATGGCGCGGTCGACACCACATTCGTCCAGTTCTATCCCACGTTGCTGCCGCTTGCCACGGAAAAGCACACCTTGTCCCCCTCCTACCTCAAGGAACACTAATCTCCACCTAAAGGTGGATGACAGCCTGCTACCTGACCCGGTACGTTCATCTGTTGTCGTGCCGCGAAGCGGAGTGAAGGGATCTGCAGGTCACTTTTCGGTAGACCCAGGCTTTGCGGTTGTTGACGTAAGCTAGCGAGGATGAATTTCTGGTTGAGATTGGGCTCTGTGCCGGCTCTGGCTATTCTGCTCAGCGGGTGCCAGTCCGCTGGGCTGCCAAAGCCTGGAAGCGCGGCTTACCTGGACGAGGTAAAGGCCTTTTATGTCGGTCTCGCGGCCTTGCAGGTGGGAGACGACGTGCGCGCTGACACCACCCTGGAGAGGGCAACGCAGCTGGCAACAGGCGAGCCTGCTGGCTGGGCTAATTGGGGAGTGCTGGCCTTGCGCCAAGGGAATTATGAAGTAGCTGCGCAGCGCCTGGCGAAGGCGCAGAAATTGCTGCCGCAGAATGACCAGATCCATTACCTGCTGGGTGTACTCGAAAGCAAGCGCGGCAACTCCGGCCAGGCGATCGCCGAGTTGCGGAAGGCGATCGAGCTGAACCCTCGTGCGCTGCAGGCGATGTATCTGCTGGCGCAGGAAGTGGAGCGGCAGGGGGATGCCAACGGCGAGGCGGAATTCCAGCAGCTATTGGAGAAAATACTGAGTCAGGAGCCGGGGAACCCGGCGGCCTTATTAGAACTGGGCCGGGCAGCTGCCAAGCGGGGCGATGCGCAGACTCTGCACTCCGTGATCGCACAGATCAGCACCCACGCTGCGAGCTGGCCACCGGAAGTGCAGCCCCAGTGGGTGGCTCTGCAAACGGCTGCTGCCGGATCCGACCCTCGAGCCGCGGCCGTGCGGATCGCGTTCCTGCGAAATTCGCTCATGCGGGTACCGGAGTTCCGGCAAAGCCTAAGCGAAATCCAACCCGTGGCTGGGAGTGAAGCCCTGCCCTTCGGTCATTTCCTGTTGTTGCCTTCTCCCTCGGTTACTCCGCCTTCCGCGGATACCGCCCTGCGATTTCAGACCACGGCGGTTACGAATCCCAGCGGGGCAGGTTATTCCTGGATTGGTGCTATCTCGTTGACGGGCGAGGGTGCTCCGGTGATCGCCGTAGCCGATAACCGTAGCGTGACGCTGGCTACGGGTGCTACGTTTCCTTTTCCTGGTGGCGCGAATGAGACGCTTACGCCGGAGGCGATCTTACCCGTCGACTTTAACTACGACTTCAAGACCGATCTGGTGCTGGCCGGTGAAGCCGGAGTTCGCTTTCTGCGGCAGGAGAGCCCAAATTTGTTCACCGATGTGACGGCGCAGACCAAGCTGCCGCCGGCATTGCTGCACGGACGGTATACCGGCGCATGGGCGATTGATGTAGAGGCCGACGGCGATATGGACATCCTGCTGGGTGCAGCGCAGGGGCAGCCGGTCGTACTGAGAAACAATGGCGATGGGTCGTTCACTGCAATACAGCCCTTTCTTGGCATCGCGGGTTTGCGCGGCTTTGCCTGGGTCGATTTGGATGGTGATGGCAACCCCGATGCCGCCATGATCGATGGCGCAGGCACACTCCATTTGTTTCATAACCAGCGCGGAGGTGCGTTCCACGAACAAGCGCTGCCTGCCGGCTTACCTCATATCAGGTCAGTGACGGTTGCCGATGTGGACAAGCCGGGGACGCTGCAGTTGGTCGCGCTCGAAGAGACGGGTGGGCTGGTGGCTATTGCCGATCGGGCCCAGGTCGTTCCGTTGGGAAATGCGCCCGCTGTAACTGGGGAGGTGCGGCTGCATGCAGCGGACCTCGATAACAACGGCGTGGTGGATTTGTTGCTGACAGGTACCGGGGGCACCCTGGTGTGGATGGGTACTGGGCCGCGTACCTTTACTCCGCTGGGCGGAGCCGTTGGCCCCGCAAGAGCCTTCGACGTTGCCGACCTGAACGGTGACGGGCGGGGTGACCTGTTGGGCCTTTCTGCCTCGGGCCAGCCACAGCAAGGCACGAACCATGGTAGCAAATCGTATCAGTGGCAGATTCTCCGGCCCCGCGCGCGCCAAGCCACCGGCGATCAGCGGATCAACTCCTTCGGCATCGGTGGCGAGATGGAGCTTCGCGCCGGGCTCATGGTGCAGAAGCAGGCGATCACCGGACCGCAGCTACACTTCGGGCTGGGAGAACAGACCAGCGCCGACGTCGTACGGATCTCCTGGCCTAACGGAATGATCAATGCGGAGTTCGCTCTAAAGGCAGACCAGGAAGTATTGACGGAGCAGCGCCTCAAGGGCTCCTGCCCCTTCCTGTTCGCCTGGAATGGTAAGCAAATGGATTTCGTAAAGGACGCGGTGCCGTGGGGTTCGGCGTTAGGGCTGCAGATCGACTCGGTTGGTTCGCCGGCAATTGCAGCCACCGAAGAGTGGTACAAAGTCAATCGCGATCAGCTGGTGCCACACGATGGATACTACGATCTTCGCATCACCGGCGAGTTGTGGGAGACCTACTACTACGACTACCTGAAGTTGATGGTCGTCGACCATCCCGCCGGCACGGAGGTCTTCACGGACGAGCGCTTTGTGGTTCCTCCGGTCAAGCTGGCGATTACGGCGGTCGCGCCGCCACATCGCATTCTGAAGGCTACGGACGACCAGGGAGCGGACGTGACCGATATGGTGAGCAAGCTCGACGGCAGGTATCTCGATACCTTCGGCCGCGGGCAATATCAGGGTCTTACCCGCGACCACTACGTGCAGGTTGATTTGGGCAATGATCTTCCCAGTGGACCGCTGTGGCTCATCGCCAAGGGTTGGGTGCATCCTACCGACTCCTCGGTGAACGTTGCCATCGGCCAGGGAAGCGGTGAGAAAGCACACGCGCTCAGCCTTGAGGTGCCCGATGGGCACGGCGGATGGCGCACCGCACAGGCAAACCTGGGCTTTCCGGCGGGACGCAAGAAGACCTGCCTCATCAATTTGGAAAACGTATTTCTTCCCGGCACGCCGCACACGCTGCGCCTGCGCACCAACCTCGAGGTGTATTGGGATTCGATCGAGTGGGCCCAAGGACAGCCGGACACGCAGCTCAAGATTACACGCCTCGATCCATCGGTCGCGGACCTTCATTACCGCGGATATTCGCTGGTCAAGCAGGCCAATGCTTCTTCTCCGGAAATTCCCAACTACAACCAGATCGCGGCGAGCAAGCAGGTTTGGCGCGACATCGAAGGCTATTACACGCGATACGGCGACGTCCGCGAACTGCTGGCAGGTATCGATGATCGCTACGTGATCATGAACGCAGGGGATGAGATCAGCCTGCGTTTTGCGGAGCAGGCGCCGCCGCCGGCCGGATGGGTGCGCGACTATGTGATCGCCGGCGATGGCTGGATCAAGGACGGCGATTACAACACCACCTTCTCACGCACCGTGCAGCCTCTGCCGTATCACGCGGAGACGCTGTACAAGCAGGCCCCCGGGACCCTGGAGGACGAGTGGGTCTATCGCCACCATGCCGCGGACTGGCAAAACTATCACACCCGTTACGTGACCTCCGGTGCGGCGCAATGAAGGCTGGCATCACGGCAAGAGTTCTTCTATGGATCGCGTTTGTGGCGATGCTGCTCACCCCGCTGGCCATTCGGCAGGTTTCCGCGCGGCGGGAGGCGGCCCAGGCGAAGCTGGATGAGAGCCAAGCCCTGGCCCGCTACGGCTTCCATCTGCAGGAGGTCTCGCAGCAAGCGGGCGTGCACTTCGTTCACCAGGCGCCGACGTTCGATGCCAAGCTCGAGGGCATCATGCCGCAAGTGGCGTCGATGGGTGCTGCTGTTTCCGTCGTCGACTTTGATCGCGATGGGTGGCCGGATCTCTATGTGACCAACAGCAAGACCGGTAGCCAGAATTGCCTCTATCGCAACATGCACGATGGCACGTTTCAGGATGTTGCTGGTCCGATGGCCGTCGCCGACATGAACCGGTCCGGAACGGGCGTCTCTATGGGCGCGGTGTGGGGCGACTACGACAACGACGGTTACGAAGACTTGTTTCTCCTCAAGTGGGGCAAGCCGGAGCTCTATCACAACGACCACGGTCACGGGTTTACCCGGGTGGACGGTGGCCTGCCACCCTGGATCAACGCCAATACCGCCATCTGGTTTGACTACGACGGGGATGGGCTCCTCGACTTGTTTGTGGGCGGCTATTACGCCGAAAACATAGATCTGTGGCACTTGCGCAATACGCGCATGATGCCGGAAAGTTTTGAGTACGCCAAAAATGGCGGCCGGAAGTATTTGTTTCACAACCTCGGTGGTGGCAAATTTGAGGAGGTCAGCGAGAAGGTAGGGATCAAGAGCAATCGTTGGGCGCTTGCTGCTTCGGCTGCGGACTTGCGCGGCACCGGACATCCCGACCTGTTCGTTGCCAATGACTACGGCGTTTCCGAGCTATTTCTCAACCAGGGCGGACACTTCGAGGAGGCGGGTCAGGCAACCGGGGTTGGGTTCGCGCCCAAGAGCGGCATGAATGTTGCCTACGGAGACATTCTCAACCAAGGTAAGTACGCCATCTATGTCTCGAATATTTCCGAGGAGGGTGTGCTGATCCAGGGAAACAATCTCTGGGTGCCGCAGGAAGGCGGAGCCACGCTGAAGTATGCCAACTTGGCGCGAGATATGGGCGTGGAACTCGGCGGCTGGAGCTTTGGCGCGCAGTTCGGCGACCTCAACAACGACGGCACGTTAGACCTCTATCTCACCAACGGCTACGTTTCGTTGAGCAGGACAAAAAGCTACTGGTACGACTTCTCGCGCGTGGCCGGCGGCAACAGCAAGATCATCAATGATGCCGCCAACTGGCCGGCGATGGACGGCCGCAGCTTATCGGGCTACCAGCAGAAGAAGGTCTGGATCAACGATGGAGCGGCAAAGTTTGTGGATGTCGCGCAGGCGGTTGGCGCCAACGACACCTACGATGGACGTTCGGTGGCTATGGCGGACTTATGGAATCGCGGCGTTCTGGATGTGGTCGTGGCGAACCAGCGCGGTCCGTTGTTGATTTACAAGAACACGGTGAGCCCGGGGAATGAGTGGCTGGAGTTTGCTCTGGAAGGAACAAAGAGCAACCGCAGCGCGATCGGCGCCCAGATCACCCTGTTTTGGAATGGCCAGCAGCAGGTGCAGCAGGTTTCCGGAGGCACCGGGTTCGCTGCCCAGAACGACCGGCGGGTGCATTTCGGTTTAGGAAAGAGGGCACAGGTGGAGAAGGCCGTTATCCGGTGGCCCTCCGGCAAAGTGCAAACAGTCGAAAATCTTAGCCCGGGAAAGCTCTACACTGTCAAGGAGGCGGAATGAGTCAGGAGTTGGTAGTTCCAGCGTGGAAGCGATTCTTCAGCCCCTCCAACCGTTATCTTTCCCCTCTGCTCATTACCTGTGTGCTGCTGGTGGGCCAGCTTTCTTACGGCATCCTTGAGAGCTACACCCGCACTTTGCTGGCGATCGTCGTTAGCATTCTGGCGGAAATGGTTTTGTCTCGCATTTACGTGGGCAAGTGGCCCATCCTGGCAAGCGCCTACATCAGCGGGATCAGCGTCGGGATTCTGGTGCGGTCGCCTGCTTTTTGGCCTTATGCGCTCTGCGCGCTCATTTCTATCACTTCCAAGTACGTGCTTCGGGTGAACGGCAAGCACATCTGGAACCCATCGAACTTTGGCATCGTGGCGATGTTCTTGCTGGCTTCTGACACAGTGGCGGGATTGAGCATCCAGTGGGGTAATTTCCTATGGCCTATGCTCGTGATCTGGACACTGGGATCGGCGATTATCTGGCGCCTTCGCCGCTTCCACATCAGCGCCACATATGTCGTGTCGTTCCTGGCGTTCGCCTTGCTGCGCAGTTGGATCACCGGCGATCCCTGGCGCTCTGAAATGTCTCCCATCACCGGGCCCATGTATCAGTTGTTCATCTTTTTCATGATTACTGATCCGAAGACAACGGTGAGTGGAAAGACTGGCCAGTGCATGGTCGCCTTTGCCGTGGCGGCGGTGGAAATGCTGTTACGCCTGCACCAGGTGGTCTATGCGCCGTTCTACGCGCTCTTTCTAGTGGGGCCCACGGCCATGCTGCTGGAGATGTGGATGGACTCGCGCCGCAGCCGTTTGTTGATCGCACATGCGTAGACTCTTTCTCCTGTGGTGCCTATTTCCGGGGATGCTCTTCGCCCAGAAGCCAATTCGCTTTGTCGATGCCACCGCTGCCTCGGGCATTTCTTTTCGTCACAACAGCGGTGCCTTCGGAAAGAAATATCTTCCCGAAACCATGGGCAGTGGCGTGTGTGTCCTCGACTACGACAACGATGGCTCGCAAGATATTCTTTTCGTCAACTCGATGGACTGGCCCGGGCATGGCTCATCCAAGTCGTATCCCGCGCTCTACCACAACAATGGAAATGGCACCTTCACGGATCGGACCAGGGACTCAGGTCTTACGTTTGAGATGTACGGTATGGGTTGCACAGTAGGTGACTACGACAACGACGGCAAAGACGACATCTACATCACCGCGGTCGGCACCAATCACCTGTTCCACAACCTGGGCGACGGCCGCTTTGCGGATGTGACGGCCAAAGCGGGCGTGGGCGATAAAGGCTTTTCCAGCGGAGCGGTCTGGTTCGATTACGACAACGATGGCAAGTTGGATTTATTTGTTGCCCACTATGTGACCTGGTCGGTTGACAAGGATCAGGTCTGTTCGCTCGACACGAAGAACAAGTCGTATTGCACGCCCCAGGTATACCCGGGCGAAAGCGCACACCTTTTCCATAATCGCGGCAACGGGACCTTTGAGGATGTGACCAAACATGCTGGTTTGTACGATGCAAGCAGCAAGTCGCTGGGCATCGCGCTGTTGGATTACGACGACGACGGTTGGATCGATCTGCTGGTGACCAATGACACCCAGCCCAATAAGCTCTATCGCAACAACCATAACGGCACGTTCAACGATGTCGCTGTACCGGCCGGGGTGGCCTACAGCGATGCTGGTGCGACCCGTGCCGGTATGGGGGTCGACAGCGGCGACTACGAGAACATCGGCCACCCCGGCGTGGTGATCGGCAACTTCACCAACGAGGGGATAGCGTTGTACCGGACGGATGGGTCTGGTTTGTATACCTCAACTTCGGATCTTGACCGGGCATCGTTGCAGTCGCTGACCTTCAGCGCGTTCTTTTTCGACTACGATTTGGACGGCCTGCTGGATGTGTTGGCGGTGAACGGACACGTGGCGGACGACATCAGTGTGACCCAGCCCCATCTGCGGTATCAGGAGCCTGCACTGCTGTTCCGCAATCTGGGCAAAGGGATGTTCGACAACGTATCGGCGAAAGTGGGCCCCGCGCTGCAGAAGCCAGTCGTTGGCCGCGGTGCTGCTTACGGAGACTTTGATAACGACGGCGATCTGGACCTGGTGCTCACTGAGGCGAATGGCCCTGCGCGTCTGTTGCGCAACGAGAACGGCAACCAGAATGATTGGTTGCGCGTGAAGCTGGTCGGCACGCGGTCCAACCGTGACGGAATTGGGGCCAAAGTTACTCTGCAGGTAGATAGCCATCTGAAACTGTTACGTATGGTGAAGACTGGGTCGGGTTATTTGTCGCAGAGTGAGTTGCCGCTGACGTTCGGGTTGGGCAAGCCTGATCCGGGAAGAAAGATGCAATTGACAGTGGTGTGGCCCAGTGGCCATAAAGACGTGATCGATAGTGTAAAGCCAAACCAGTTGGTTACCGTGCATGAAGGGCAACCGAAGAAGTAAACCGCGGATCCCTCCACTCCGCTCCACCCGGATTTCCTACTTAACCGCTGTCAAGAACGGCCTCGTTTGCGGCTGTCGGTAAAGAGAGACGCACGAACTTCACCGATAACACAAATCTCAACAGGAAATCCGGGGTGGCGAAGTGGAGGGATCTGCGGTTCTGCTCAGGGTACGAAAAAGCCAGACCTCTGCAGCATGGCCGCTATTTCGGCGCGACTCACTCCTAGTTTGTGCCCTGCATCCAGCAGATCCTCGGCGCACACGGGATAACGATTCCCGCGCGCGGGATCGCCAAAACCGCCCAGATTAAACGGTTCAATCAGCTCCTGAATATGGTCGACGTCAACGCTCCCCTGCAGGGCCGGCCCGAATGCGGGATGCTCGTGCAACAAGAACCCCGGCGCCAACTCCGGTTTCCCCAGGCGATGCGCGGTCTCCGCGAAACTCACCGCCGCAAAGTACAACATCGAAACAGCGGCGAAGGCACCGAAGTCCCCCATATTTTTGTATAACGCGCCGATAAGACAGCTCGCAGCCAGCAGGTCCTGATCCGTCTGTTGGGCATACTCCTCGAGCGTGCTGTTTTGTTGAAGCACGTTCGCGAGACGCTCAATACCCAATAGGTTGAGCGCAAAGCCAGTCGACAGCAGAGGATCGACGAAACCCGCCGCTGACGGCAACATCGCCCACGACTCCCCCACGATCGTCTGGCTGCGAAAGCTGATCGAAGGCATATGCCGGAATGGCTGACAAGCTCCTGCATCCTTAAACTGTGATTGCATCGCAGGCAAGCGCGCCAACAATCTATGCCACGCCGGCGCGCCCTCACTGAGCGCCAACTCTTCTGCAACCGTGCGCGTGGCGGCAACACCTGCGCTGGTGATCCCGTTATTGAAGCGAAGAACCCATACCCATCCGCCATCGAACACATGGTGGACTGCCGCATCATCCGCTGGATACGGGTCCGTGACCCCGGTGGAGCAACCCACCCCAGTGAAGTGACTATAGAGCCCTTCCGTCGGCGGCATGCTGTGCAACGGGGCCTCTTCCAACCGCAAAGCCCGGTGCAAAAAACCACGCGGCCCCGTCGCATCGATCAGAAACCGGGCATGCACCTCGAACCCGTCGCAACGGACGCTCGCTCCCTCCGCAGATTCAATGCGAACACAGTCACGGTAGTCGACGCCAAGCCTCTGCGCCTCACGCACCAGGAAGTGATCAACATCCGCGCGAAACCAATGTGTATCCGCAATTTCGTCGCGTGGGCTCGCGGCTACCAGGAGCTCCTCGTCACCGTGAAAGAACGTGAAGCCCCGTTTCAATCCGCAGGCAAGCTCGGGATACGTCCGCTGCCAGCTTCCCCACTTGGCCAGCGGCGCGATCCGCGGCAAATCATACGTCGTGCAAAGCTTTTCCAACAGCAGATTGCTCAAAGGAGTCGTTGACTCGCCAATCGCCATCCGCGGGTGCCGTCCTTGTTCCAGCAGGACCACCGACATGCCAAGTCGATGAGCGACCATCGCCATCAGGCTACCGCCGAATCCCGCGCCGACAATCACTACATCGCACCTCAACTAGCGCCTCCGCAGAGAGTGCATGGAATCCTCTCCAGCACCACCTGTTGCAGGTTCATCTGCCGCAATCGCTCCGTGCGCTGCGCATGGCAGCCAGGGCACACCTCGCTTTGCCCCCAAAGGTCCGCGAACACTCTCCCCGCCTTCAAACGCAAGCCATACTCCATTGCGGACTCCAGGGTTGCCAATGTCGGAGGCACAAACGAGAGCGCTTCCATGGCGCCGTTTCCACCACGAGTCGGGATCAGGGTTGCAGCCGTAGCGCCGAGTTCCATCGCGAAGTCCAAAGAACGCTCTGCCCATAACAACGCTTCCGCCGCCGGCATGAGCGGTGGTTGCACCAGGATGAATACTCGAAGATCGATTCCATGAACCCGCAAGAACTTGGCAGCCGTAGAGAATTGTTCCAGCGTCATCCGCTTATTCAAGGCCGCAAGCACCTCTGGATGCACGGTCTCGAGGCCCATCGCAACCTCGAACTCGCCTTGCAGTAAATCGCGAAAGCGCAGGCAGACATCGCTTGTAAACGCCGGATGATTCTCGACAATCACCCGGTCAAAGCGTTGGACATGCTGGGCAATCGTGGTGTAATCCGCGGGAGGAATCGCACGAGGATCGAAAAAACTGCCGCTGTTGTAGAGCTTGACCTGGCGAGCGGGAGCAAGCCTGGCAAGTGCCCAGCCGATCTGACCGGGGATGGCTCCCACCGGCACCGTTTCGGTCAGTGTGTTGCGCCAAAGATCGCACATCAAACAGCGAAACGGACATTCCCGGTTCGTAAGGAAGATGGTCGCGACAGGGTCAATGCTACCGTCGCGATTACATTCCTCTTCCACAAAATACTCATAGGGAAGAAACGGATCGCGGATTTCACGGGCGGGCCGAAGGCCAACGATCCAGCTATCGCGGTTCATGGGTAGAGCGATAGAAATTTCTGGCGATACTCCGCCTCACGGAAGGGAAGCCTGGACTGCATCGTCTCCTCGGCAACGGCCCCATGCTGAAAACGCCGTTTGGGGAAAGCCGGCATCTCGAAGCCGGTCACCGCCTTGACTCCACGAGAGACAACCTCACCTTTAAGTTGGTAGAGCCGATCGACATCGTAGTTGGTGAGCGCGATAAACGGGATGCTCTCCGCGACTGCAATCAGCGACGGTTGCGTAAATGGGCTGAAGCCGCAAAAGCCAAAATGGTGAGCCGGAGCATAGGTGCGCGCGTAGGAGCGGCTCAGCCCTCCGCTATAGGTAAGGGAGTGTTTGATCTTGCCGACGCCCCATCCCTCCTGGTAGAGCATGGGGTTATGGATCACGCTGCGAATCGTCAGCTCAGGATTCTGCTCAAGGGGGTAGTCCTTCAGGTTCTCGTCCCCACCGTCGCCGTCGAGGAGGTAACGCCAATCCGGATAGCGCTCCCGCAATCCGCGGCATAGCGCCATGGCCATGGTGGCGGACTGTACATCGAGCGACTTGTAATCCTCCACCACGCGTATGGTCTCATCTACATCGAGCGAGGAGGCATCGACCGCCACAGGCTCAAGGAAGAGCCCGAGACCAAGCTTACCCAGAAAGCTGCGCGCCTGGTCGACATCGGGACCGTCCCCAAGGTCCAGCACGAACGCCTTCAGACGCGCCGGGCTAATCCCCAGCGTGCGCATGACGTGATACGTGGTAAGGAAAACGCTGCCGCTGTCGATGCCGCCGGAAAAGCAGACGCCGATCGGTTCGCCCGTAGGAATATGTTGCAGCCACTGCGCAAGTTCCTTCGCCAGTGCGCCAACATACGCTGCGCCGATCTGGTCCAGGTCGGTGGTGGCCGCTCCCAGGGGAGGAGTGAAGAATCGCGTATACACCGGGTCCGGATCGGGGCATCCGATCAATTGCAGCGTCACCACATGATGTGCCGGCACCATCCTTGTGTAGTTGGGATGGAACTGCCCTGCCAGACCTTCCGCCTTTAGCCACTCATAGATAGCGTCAATCCGCGCGGCAACAATCAGCACCGGTCCCGCCTGGCGCTTGGCGAGGAAGTATCGCATCGGCCGGTCCAGCGACCTCGCCAGCTTTACAGTCTTACCAGCGCGAGCGACGAGCGCAAACGATCCCGTGATGCGGCCAACCTCCTCCGCAGACCCATGTAAAAGAATCTCTCGTGCTTGCTCGATCGAGAGGCCATAGAGTCGATTCACTCCTGGCTCGGTCAGATCGACGACGCGCTCTATGTATTCCTGCTGCATTATGCCCCCAGAATAGCCCATTCTCAGCCAAAAGGATGATATGCGCCTCAACCCCTCGGTGGTTGAACATCTGCTACGAATCCAGCACTCTTACCCAGACCACATGACACCAAAAATTCTGACGCTGTTTTTTCTTTTGGCGGCAACGACCGTCCCTTCTTTCGGCCAGGATAACTTTTTCGCCAAATGGCAGGCACGCGCCACCGCAACCCAGGCCCAGCAGCCTTCGTGGCCGCCGCCGCTCGTAGCCCCGTACCCCATGCTGATCCAGGTTTTTCGCGCTGACTTCACGCGCCAGATCACTCCGACGCTCACGTCCACCTGGAACTACGGAGCGAGTCGAGGACTGAACCTGGTCCCCGGCCTTAAGAGCGAATTCGATTTTTACTACCCGCCCTACATCCAGCACAACAACCCCAAAGTCAAAGACGGCTTCGGCGACGTCGGGTTCCTGTACAAGTACCGCATCATCTCCCGGAATGAGAAGAACGGAAACTTCATGCTGAGCGTACAACTCACCGCGACGCTCCCGACCGGCAGCCATACCAACGGGAGCCCGGATTCTGCGGTCTCCCCGACGCTCCTCTCAGGAAAAGGCTTTGGCAAGTTCGATGTGATCTCCTGCCTGGGTGGCAACCTACCAACTGAGGAAACGAATAAACTAGGCCGCTCCATGGCATGGAATACAACTGCGCAGTACCACATCTCCAAATATGTATGGCCAGAACTGGAGTCGAACACGACTTATTTCTTTGGCGGCAAGAACGATGGCAAGAAGCAGAACTTCCTGACCCCCGGCATTGTCTTCAGCAAGTTCAAGCTCCGCCCCGACGATGCGAAGAGCCGTCTCGGCGTAGCCTTCGGTGGGGGAATGCAGATCGCGACCTCGCAATTCCACACCTATAACCACGAGCTCGCGTTCACCAGCCGGTTTATCTTCTAAACCATGCCCGCCCGTCTGCGTCCCGTCCTGCTCATCATTGCGTTGCTGGTCTTGTGGCAGGTCGGTATCTCCCGCCAACCGATGCACCTGCTGCCGACCCCGTGGGGAGTCGTCACTGGCATCGGTGATCTGCTGCAGCATGGCTTGTTGTTGAAGTATGTGGTGGCTTCGCTCTACCGTGTCACCTGGGGCTTCTTCCTCGGCGCAATTCTCGCCGTCCCCCTGGGTTTGATCATCGGTTGGAACCGCAGGTTAGAGATGGCCTTGAATCCTCTGATCCAGATCCTTCGTCCGATCTCCCCGCTGGCATGGATCCCCATCGCCATTCTCTGGTTTGGCGTCGGTGATCTATCCGCGATCTTTCTTATCTTCCTCGGCTGTTTTTTCCCGCTGCTGTTGACCGCCATGAATGCGGTGCGCGGCATTCCAGCGGTATATCTCAACGCGGGGCGCAACTTCGGGCTGCGGCCGGCTGCGTTGGTCTCGCGGGTTTTGTTTCCCGCGGTAGTGCCACAGTTGATTGTCGGCATGCGCATCACGCTGGGGGTTGCATGGCTGGTGGTGGTCGCGGCGGAAATGATTGCGGTGAACTCCGGTCTGGGCTTTTTGATTGTGGATGCGCGCAACGCAGGCAATCGCTACGATCTCGTGGTTGCCGGCATGGTGATCATCGGGCTTATTGGCCTGCTGCTCGATATGGGGATGCGCTCGCTGGAGCAGATGAAAGCGCTACGTTGGAGCTACTCGGAGGATTAGTTGGGAAAGTTGAAGCTACAAGCCGAGCACATCCACACCGTCTTCAGCCGCGATGGCGAGACGACCGAGGTGCTCAACGACATCAACCTCGAGGTCATGGAGGGGGAATTCGTCTGCCTGCTCGGTCCTTCCGGTTGCGGCAAATCGACACTGCTCAGCACCATGGCCGGCTTTCTCTCGCCGACCAGCGGCGTGGTCAAAATTGACGGCGATGTGGTCCATGGCCCCGACCCGCGCCGCATCTTTGTGTTTCAGGAACGCGGCGTGTTCCCCTGGCTAACGGTGGAAGGCAACATCGCCTTTGGGCTCTTCGACCTGGGCCGTGCCGAGCGGGAGCAGCGCGTCGCTCATTACATCAAGATGGTTGGGCTAAGCGGGTTCGAAAAGGCCTACCCTGCCGCGCTCTCCGGCGGCATGAAGCAGCGGCTCGAGGTAGCGCGTGCGCTTGCGGTGAACCCCGACATGCTGTTTCTCGACGAACCCTTTGGCGCTCTCGACTCCATTACGCGTCTGGTCATGCGGGGTGAGCTGCTGCGCATCTGGGAGGCGGAAAAGAAGACCATCATTTTCGTGACCCACGACATCGACGAGGCAGTGCAGCTTGCGGACCGGGTGGTGGTGATGAGTGCTCGCCCGGCCACCATTCAGCAAATCGTCAACATCGACATATCCCACCCGCGCGATATCAGCTCCGCCCGCTACCTTGAACTCCGGGACGGCATCTTCCAGCAGATTGGCCTGGCGCACAAGATATGAACACGCTCACGCACCCAGCGAAGTGGGAGAAGTATGTGTGGCCCGTGCTCGCCTGCGCGCTGCTGCTCGCGGTGTGGCATTTTTCGGTGGCGCTCTCGGGAACCAAAGTCTTTCCCTCGCCGCTCGAGGTCAAGAAGGGAATCGCTGAGCTGATCCACAAGAAAGTGCTCTGGCGTGACGTGCTCGAGTCGCTGCGCCGCGTAGCCGTTGGTTTCGGCCTCGCCGCGATCATCGGAATTCCGCTCGGCTTGACGCTGGGTTGGTATCCCGCAGCCAACCAGGTGCTGAATCCGCTGCTGCAGATCCTGCGCCCAATCAGCCCCATCGCGTGGATCCCCGTGGCGATCATTCTTCTCGGCGTCGGCGATCACGCCGCCACCTCGCTTATCTTCATGGGTGCGTTTTTCCCCATCGTTGTGGCCTGCGTCGATGGGGTGTCGAATGTGCCCTCGGTGTTTCGTCTGGCTGGCCGCAACTTCGGTCTCAGCCCGGCGCGTCTGCTGACGCAGGTTATCTTTCCTGCGGCGCTGCCCAGGATCATCGTCGGTATGCGCATTGCTTTGGGCATCGCCTGGCTGGTGGTGGTCGCCGCGGAGATGGTCGCGGTCGACTCCGGGCTCGGTTACCTGGTGATCGACTCGCGTAACTCGGGCAAGCGCTACGACCTGGTGGTTGCGGCCATGTTGATGATCGGCCTGGTGGGCCTGATTCTCGATACCGGCTTTCGCTACCTGGAAAGAATCAAATCTGTTCGTTGGGGATTCCGCGATGAGTCTTAAAGGGAAAATATTGTTGGGAGTTTTCGCATGGCTCGCGATCATCACCGCGGCGCACAGCTATTTGAATGTAAATTGGCCGGCGGTGCTGAATAGCTACCTTCCACCGGCAAAAAGAAAGATCACGGTTGCGTATCTTCCGGCCACGTGCCAGCTCACCTGCCCGGTTACCGACTATATCTCCAAATTTTCTAACAACGGAGAGCTCTTTCTTCCCCGCATGTTCCAGGGCTTTCCGGAGATGAAGGAAGCGCTCATCGCCAACAAGGTGCAGGCCGCCTTCATCGTGGCGCCGATGGCGATCGCTCTCCGGGCACAAGGGGTCGGCATCAAGGTGGTGTACCTGGGCCATCGCTATGGCAGCGCGGTGGTGGTGAAGAAGAATGGTCCGATCAAGACCATCGCTGATCTTCGCGGCCGCACCATCGCCATCCCAAGCCGCTTCTCCGATGAGCGCCTGCTGCTCTTCCGAGCGATGAAGGTATGGGGCCTCAAGCCGGGCGACGTCAAGATGGTGGAGATGGCACCGCCCGATGTATCCGGCGCTCTCGCGGCGGGCGCCATTGATGGCTTTTCCATGGGCGAGCCGTTTCCCTCGCAGGCGGAACTCGGGGGTTTTGGGCGCGTCCTCTTCCAGGCCCGCGATTATTGGCCTGATTACATGTCCTGCATCCTGGTCGTGCGTCAGGACCTGATCGATAGCCGGCCCGACGTAGTGCAGGTGCTGGTCGATGGCATTGCCCGGTCAGGCCTGTGGCTGGATAAGGGAAAGCCGTACCGTGAGGATGCAGCCGATTTTGTCGGCCGCTTTTACTACAACCAAAAGCCTGCGTTGCTGCGCTGGGCGCTCACCAAGCCGATGGACCGCGTGATGTATGCCCCGCTCGCGCCACGTAAGCCGGACTTCGACCTGGTCCGCGACATGATGATCGAAACCGGCGTGCTCGATCGCAAGATTGAGTTCAATGAGTATGTCGACACTCGCTTCTCCGACAACGCAAGCCAAAAAACTGCCTGGAAGTATGAGCCAGGCATTTCTGTAGCCAACTGAATTACAGGAGAGCACGATGATTCGCCGCAAATTTATTCAGATGATGACCCTTGCCGGAGCCGGCAGTGTGGCCGCGCTGAGCGCGGTTGCCGCCGAGAAGAAGACGGTTACCTATCGCGTCCAGGGATTTTATTGCGTCACCTGTGCAGCGGGGCTGGATGCTCTGCTAGAACGGCAGAATGGCGTAGTGCGGTCGCAGTCCGACTACCAGGGGGCGACCACGACGATTGTCTTTCATCCTGAATTGGTGAGCGAAGCCTCGTTGAAGGCGTCGATTGCGGAGATGGGCTTCCATGCTGAATAAGTACACGGCTTTTTCTAAGGTTTTGCGGAACACGCTGGGTTTGCGGCAGTCTCCGGTCGCGATTTCATTCATGGACTCTGTGCCTGTCGATATGGCGAGGCCCGACACGCAAGTGGCTGCGGGTTGCCGCTTCTGGCAGGATGCTGCGGACAAAGCCTTTGTCACGGCGGCGAGTGATCACAGCTTGTGCGCGATCGGCCTCCACACACACACTTTTCGGACGGCTTCGCTCGTCGATCTGCAGGATGCGCTGCAAGTGTTCGGTGAGCTGGGCTATGTCCGGGAGGAAGATATAGCGGCGATCCCGGTACTGAACAAGCGCTCCGAATATGTCGCCTACAGCCCGCTCGCGGAGACGCGCTTTGAACCGGACGTTGTGCTCTTGTTTGTGAACGCCCGGCAGACGTTGGTGTTGTCTGAGGCGGTGCAACAGGTCGAGGGAGGAAATCCTCCCGCTATGGGCCGACCCGCCTGCGCGGTAGTTCCCCAGGTGAGAAATACTGGACGCGCTGCCTTGAGCCTGGGTTGCTGCGGAGCTCGCGCTTATCTCGATGTGCTCACGGACGATGTAGCTATCTTCGCCATGCCGGGAGAAAATCTCGAAGCCTACGTGCAACGAATCGAGGTGCTCGCCAATGCCAATTCCGTGCTGACGAAGTTCCACAGCATCCGTCGTCACCAGGTCGAAACCGGAGCAACGCCTTCGATCAAGGATTCGCTGGCAATCATGGCATAACCACATATCCCTCGGCCCTTAGGGCCGAGGGATCCGCAATCTCCGTCCAGCCTGTAACCGTCCACCGCCTCGTGCCGTCTCACCGGTGTCATCTTCGGCAGAAATTCTTTGTCATTTAATGCCCCAAACGTCCCCCGGGTCATTTCTGAGAGAATCTGTCCATAGGTGAGAAGATCCAAAGGGATATTGCGACATCTAACCTGCTGAGTCTCATCAGGAACGGAGCAAATTATGGCCACAGCCACCAAGATCCAGCCTCTTACCCAACGGGCGTCCTGGAAGGCGCTTGAGAAGCATCACGAACAAGTCGGGAAAACGACCTTGCGCTCCCTGTTCGCCGACGACCCCCAGCGTGCTTCCCGCTTTACCATCGAAGCCGGAGGCTTATTCCTCGACTACTCCAAGAACCGCATCACCGAAGAGACCCGCAAGCTCCTGTTGCAACTGGCCCAGGAATCCGGCCTGCGCGAGCGCATGGACGCGATGTTCAGTGGGGAAAAGATCAACATTACGGAAAAGCGGGCCGTTCTCCACGTAGCCTTGCGCGCCCCGAAGGGGGAATCCATCGTGTTAGATGGCGAAGATGTCGTCCCCGCGGTGCACGAGGTATTGGACAAAATGACCGCCTTCGCCAACCGCGTCCGCAGCGGGGAATGGAAGGGCCACACCGGCAAGCGCATCCGCAACCTCGTCAACGTCGGTATCGGGGGCTCCGACCTAGGCCCGGTTATGGCTTACGAGGCGCTCAAGTACTACAGCGATCGCTCGCTGGTCTTCCGCTTCGTCTCCAATGTGGATGGGACCGACTTCGCTGAAGCCGTCATCGACCTCGATCCCGCCGAAACCCTCTTCATCATCTCGTCCAAGACTTTCACCACCCTGGAAACGATGACCAATGCCCACACCGCGCGTGACTGGGCGCTCAAGGGTCTCAAGGACGAGTCCGCCGTCGCCAAGCACTTCGTCGCCGTTTCCACCAACGCCGCCGAAGTCACGAAATTTGGCATCGACACGGCCAACATGTTCGGCTTCTGGGATTGGGTCGGCGGCCGCTACTCCATGGACTCGGCCATCGGCCTCTCCACCATGCTGGCCATCGGCCCGGACAATTTCCGCGCCATGCTCGACGGTTTCCACCAGATGGATGAGCACTTCCGCACGGCCCCGTTCGAGAGCAACCTGCCGGTCATCCTTGGCCTGCTCACCGTCTGGTACACGAATTTCTTCGATGCCCAGACCATGGCAGTGTTGCCCTACGAGCAATACCTGAAGCGCTTCCCCGCCTACCTGCAGCAACTCACTATGGAAAGTAACGGCAAGCACGTGACGCTGGAGGGGGAGCATGTAAGTTACGATACGGGTCCTATCTACTGGGGCGAGCCTGGCACGAACGGACAGCATTCCTTTTACCAGCTCATTCACCAGGGAACGCGCCTGATCCCCTGTGACTTTATTGGCTTCGAAAAGACGCTGAATCCGCTCGGCCGGCACCACGACATACTGCTGGCCAATGTCTTTGCCCAAGCCGAGGCCTTGGCTTTCGGCAAAACCCCGGAGCAGGTCAAAGCTGAGGGAACACCGGACTGGCTTGTTCCTCATCGGGTCTTCGAAGGCAATCGGCCCTCAAACGTTTTGTTGGCGAAGCAGTTGACGCCCGAGGTCCTGGGCAAGCTGGTCGCCTTGTACGAGCATTCCGTATTCACCCAGGGCACCGTCTGGCAAATCGATTCCTTCGATCAGTGGGGCGTGGAACTGGGCAAGGTGTTGGCGCAGAAGATCATTGCAGAGATCGAGAAACCCGATGCGCCTCTGCAGCACGACCCTTCGACCAACAACCTCATCAGCCGCTATCGCAAGCAGAAGTAACCAACAACTCAAACCGAAAGAGGAGCAACTCGATGCAACTAGGAATGGTGGGTCTGGGCAGGATGGGCTCCAACATGGTTAAGCGCTTGTTGAACAACGGCCACTCGAGCGTCGTGTTCGACCGGTCGGTGAAAGCGGTCCAGGATCTGGAGCAGTTCAAGGCGGTGGGAGCCTCCTCGCTCCAGGACATGGTGAGCAAGCTCGCCAAGCCGCGCGCCATCTGGCTCATGATTCCCGCCGCGGTCGTGGACGACACGATTGCTGAAATCGCGCCCCATCTCGAGCCCGGCGACATTCTCATCGACGGTGGTAATTCCTACTACATCGATGACATTCGCCGCAGCCAGGAGCTCGCGCCCAAAGGCATCCAGTACATCGACGTGGGTACCAGCGGCGGCGTTTGGGGCCTGGAGCGTGGCTATTGCCTCATGATCGGCGGCCCTACGGCGGCGGTAGAGTATTTGGAGCCTATCTTCAAAACCATTGCTCCGGGTGTCGGAGACATTCCTCCAACTCCCGGCAGAGACAAAGTCGGAGGCACATCCGAGTCAGGATACCTGCATTGCGGACCGAGCGGCGGCGGTCACTTCGTCAAGATGGTCCACAACGGCATTGAGTACGGCATCATGGCGGCCTATGCCGAGGGCCTCAATATTCTGCACCACGCCAACGTCGGTCATAAGACCGGAGAGATCGATGCCGAGACTACTCCGCTACGCGACCCCGAGCATTACCAGTACGACTTTAACCTGCCGGATGTAGCCGAAGTGTGGCGGCGGGGAAGTGTCATTTCCTCCTGGCTGCTGGACCTGACCGCCTCGGCATTGATCAAGAGCCCTTCATTGTCCGATTTTGCCGGCCATGTATCCGACTCCGGCGAAGGCCGCTGGACGATCAAAGCGGCGATCGACGAAGCAGTGCCCACACCAGTGTTGACCGCCGCTCTTTACGAGCGTTTCAGCTCGCGGGGTGAGGCCGACTTTGCCGACAAGCTGCTGTCTGCGATGCGCTTTGAGTTTGGCGGACACAAGGAGAAGGCGGCCAAGTAAGCGCCGCCTATTCCAGCCCCAGGTCTTCAAATTGCGGAGAATACATTTCGTCCCCCAGCTGGCGTACCTCAGGAGTAGCGTGCGCCAGGATGCCGGTGTAGATTTCCCGCGCTTTCACCCGATCGTCGTCGCCGATTAGCTGGGTGCTGCCTGGTTCCTCATGCAGGTCCCGCCCGTGGAGCAATGTGTAGAGGTCCATGGCACGGGCACGCTCCGCCGCATCCGCGGCGACCATGAAAATAAGGTTGTCGTGGTCGCGGGGGATGACGGTGGCGCCCCCGATTTTGGCCTGCGCCATCATGATCGATACAACCCCCAATGGCTGGGCGGCGTGGAAGCTCAGTAACCAGCTCTTTCCCGCAGGGTCGCGATCGAAGACCAGTGCCGCTTTCTGGTGGTAGTAGCGAGCCAGCATCGCCCCTAATTCCCGTGCCCGATCGCCGGGGCATCCGTCAATCATGCCGGAGTTCTCAGCCTGTCCCTTCCATAGCCCCACCCCTCCGTCAATATGAGGTTGCTGGCAGAGGTGCTCCGCCAGATAGTGGGTGGCAGCCAGGTAGTGCAGCTGCTCAAACGAGGTGAGCGACTCCTCGGCGCACGGCATGTTCAGGAGGCCTTTGGTGCTGGGGCTGACAAAGACAACGCTCTGGGCAAACGCCGGAATCGATGCCAGGGCAAACGCCCACCCAGTAACCAGCTTTTTCCACATGCAGTAAGCATAGGGCAGAGAGATTTCTGGGCGAAGAAGAAACTGGATTTCGGCGAATGAACTGGGGTCGCTGCCCAAACCGAAGCTGTTTAGTGGTCGGCTTCGGCGGCGGGACGACACTCTGCGCCCGGCTTCAAGCGCTCATACACGCTTCCGGGGAAAAGGCGGCTAGCCGCCATTTCGAAAAGACTGGTGCGCAGACCCGGCTTGGCCAGAAAAACCTCGGTGCAGGGTTCCAGGGGCTCGCAATATCGACGCAGTAACAGGGAAGATCCACCCACAAAGTTGATCAATTCCTGCTTGAGCCCGATCTCGTGCTCGAGCATGAAGGCGCGCATCACCGCGGAGAGCGACTCCCGCTTGTAATGCATGTCGTTCATCTGCAAATCCACGTAGGTCACGCCGCGGCGGCGCCAGCCACTGAGCATGCTAAGCCACGCCCCATCCGGAAGGCGCAGACCCATGGAGAAAAAGTCTGAGTTCAAACGCAAAAGACGGTGGCGGGCGCGGTAGAACTCGGTAATGCGCTGCGGCATCGACTTCGTTTCCAGTGCCAGCATCACTTCGAGACACTGGTCTGCCTCCAGAGCCGGGATGAACTGCACGTTAGTGCTCTTTTCCAACTGTTGGCGTTTGCTCGCCAGGCTGCGCCGCGTACGTGGACCCAGCCGGGCCAGCAGTCCTTCATAGGTGGGTTCCAGGGGTAGCTTGTGCTGGATCTCTGTCCCGCAGAAGCGGCGCAAGTGACTCGCCGGACCCATCAGCGCAATGCAGTCGTCCACCGGAGCTTTGATGGAGATGCTCACCCCGTGGACCCGCCAGTGTTTAAACAGCGCCTCGGCGGCTATTTTGACAAAGAAAAGGCGGCGCGACTCAGGGGCGACCACCAGGCTCTCGCCAATGTAATCTCCACCGCGAAACAGCCCTACGCCCAGCCCCTTGCCGGTGTGTTCGTAGAACAGGACACAGGCTTCCAGTTCCTGATCGCGGCGAATCAACACCGCGGCACATCTCCGGTTTTTTAGGGTGTTGGTGGCGATGAAGTACTCGGGTTCCGTGGTAAGGTCGTCTTCCTGTCCACAAAGCCGGCGTAACTGGCGGATCTCGGTCAGACAAGCTTGCAAATGCTTGTTGCCGATCACGACGCGGGCCTGTCGCGCGTAATCGCCAAATCCGGTTCCGGTGTGTGGGGGGCCCTGTAACGTGCCACCGCTTACAGGTTTACTGGTGGTAACTAGCCCGCTTGTACTCACTTTGTTTCTCCCCGCCCTAGGAAACGGTTACGCCATAGATTGTTGGTTGGATAATTTCCACAAGAAATGGCTTGCAGCAAGCTGGAAAAGAAACAATAACGGAACTCAGGTCGTGCACCCACCCTACGCTTGAATTCGCGCTTTGTACTGGGAGCAAAAGCAGTGTGTGACGGTCCTATTGAGAACAGAGTATAGCATTCTGAATTCATTGCAGACGCCGCAAAGATATGACCCTTTCAGGGTAGAGTGGACTGGTTTCAAATGGGAAATTGAGAAAGACATCGTTCCTAATTGGTAAACAGTAATCCGTTACGCGCGGCGGCTGTAATAGCTATTGGCGAACCAGAATACGGCCACCAGCAACCCGTCACACGCAAGGCTGGTCCAGGCTGCACCGCGCCAGGAATAGCGTGGCAAAATCACCAGGTTCAAGCCGATGTTGGCAAGTGCGACCAGCAACTGAATGTTCATGCGCGCGCGCTGCAGCCCAGCACCCGAAAGCGCGTCCGCGAGGAACGCGTGAAAGCATCGCAGAAAGGGAATCAGTGCCAACCACCGCACTGCGAGTACAACGTCCTCGTATCTCTGTCCCAGGATATGCGGCAGGATGGGGGCAAGGATCCAGAGAGCGGCGGAATCCGCTCCCCCATACAGCGCAGTCTTCGCGATCAGCGATTGTGCGTATTGATAGCTCGCCCCGATACCGTCAAGTCCCTTGCGAAAAAAGCGGGGATAAGCGGCCGCCGCGAGGGAGCGAATCGGTGTCATGCTGACATCAATCACACGATAGGCCGCGGCATACACGCCGGTGGACGCCAGGTCCGCAAGCTTGCTCAACATGACCTTGTCGATGTCGTTATAGACCGTGGACGCGGATCCGGCGATGCAGAAGTACAGACCCTCCGCCATGTCCTCAAGCAAAGCAGGCAGCTCGACACCCGGGCGGCCCCAAAGCCGCGAACCGCGGCTGACAGCATAGGCCGTGCCCAGCAGCGTAGTAATGAGATACACCCAAACCCAGTGTTCCAGCGTGACCGGGTGCATGATCGCGATCAACCCCGCAATCCCCGCCAGGCGCAGCAGGCTGGCAACTACGCTTTGGACAGATGTCTCCTTCATCCGGTCGGAGGCGGAGAAGCCGGCCGCAGCCAACTCCGTCACCTTGAGCAAGACCATGTCCGCCAGGCAAACGATCAGCACCACCGAGGCCGAGGTCCGCAGCTGAACCATACGGCTTACAGCCGTCGCCAGCAGGGATAACAATGTCCCGGAGATTGTGATGAGCAGGATGCCATTGCCCCAGCAGACGTTTGCCTGTCGTTTGCCGGAGCGCACGTTCTTGATGAAGAGATTGGGCGTGCCCATTCCTGAGAAAGGCCCGAGCAGTGCCGAAATGGCGACCACGGTTACAAATGCGCCATAGGCATCCGGGCCGAGGGACCGGGCTACCAGAACAAAGTAAGCGGCCTGGATCACCAGCCGGAAGCTCTGCCCGATGGAGAGGTGAAGGGTATCTCTGAACAGCCCGCGGGTCTTCATACGAGCCGACAAATTCACAATCGCCTCTTGCGGATGACCTCCGTTATTGCACGCACGCCCCGGGAATGGTGAGCACCGGGCAAGGAGATTCGGTAATGAGGCGGAACGCGGGTATCGGCTCCGTAGCCAGCACCAGCAGGTCGCATTGGTCTGCCCGCAAGCGGCGCAAAATCTCCTCCTGCGCGTGCTGGCTCGAGACCGGACCCTGGCTCTCGTCCGCCACCTCCATGCGGCTGGCGAAGCTGCCGGCAAAGGCACTCGCGAGAGCAGCGGCCTGTACGGTCAGCGGCGAGCAGTCGGCGGCGTACAGAATGCGCCGGATCGCAAGCGCCTTGTGGACCTCAGGAACGTGCGGACCTACCGTCAGGGTGGGTATGGTCACCTGGTGGAGAATCTTTTGCGCGACCGAATTGCCGCCGTGCGTACCCAGCAGCAACAGGGCATTGCCCGATTCGTTTGCCAGTTGCAGGATCGCTACCGCGGGGTCTCCTTCGAGCAGCAGTGATTTTGCCCCGCCGGCCCTCGGCGCTAACGCATCGACCGTAAGCCCCAGTAACTCTTCGAGTGAGCTGCGTTGCATGGCAGGGCCCCCGCGCGCGGTCGCATTGGGCAAGAAGACATGGACAATCGTGAGAGCGCTCGTGAGGTGCGCCGCCAGGGCGGTAGCATACAAAGACGCGGGGTAGGAGGCTGGCGAGAAATCAGTCGCGAATAAAACTGACTCGACTTTGAGGCGGCCATTGACGAGTGCGCGAACTGGCATCGGGGCCCCTCCTTTGCACAGGATGGTATCAAGGTTGTGCTGCAGACGGGTAATTAACCCAAATCCAGGGCAACCGGCCATGGAAACGCAGCCATCCAAGTGCTTGTTGGACTTTCCCCGCTGGATGCTACACTTGCCCTGGTTACAGACGACGTTCGTGAGCCTCGCTAAGACAATTCGTCCGCGCATTGCAAGGTTCAGCTTTGTCTTCATTGCCTTGGGTGTCTGCGTCTTTACCTGGGGTTTGCAATACAAGTTATCGCTCTACTATCCCGCTCATTCCACCTACCATCAGGTTCCAGAAGCCAAGCTGCTTTCGCGCGACGAGCAGCCCCGCACCACCGCAAGCCTTCAGGTAATAGGTCAAAAGGATTCATCGAGCGGCGATATCTACGCCGGCTTCCTCTCCCTGATGTTGGCGTGGTTTACTGGGCTCGCGCTTTACCTTCTTCCTGAGTGTCGATGGAATCCGGCGCGCAAGAAGCCCTGGTTGGCCGCCGCAAGGGCAAGTTTAGACCCATTCTTCTTCCGCCCCCCTCCTATCTCCGCTTAGTTCCGTCCGCTCGCATCTGCAAGCTGGTTGCCGGGTCAGGCTGTCCTGGCCTTGCTTCCGCCGTTCGCGATGCCCGTATCTTCGACGTGCAACCGAGATAGACAGGTAACTCCACACATGCGAAAGCGCATTTTCTCCATTTTCCTGGCGACTGCGACCCTGCTGGGCGCGGCGGCCTGCAAGCGTAGCGACTCTGATGCCGATGCCGCGGAAGTCCCGTCCGCCCGTGTTGCCGTCGTGCAGCGAGGATCCATCAGTCACGTGCTCGGCATGGCTGGGCAATTTCAGCCCTACCAGGTAATCGACGTTCATCCCAAGGTTTCTGGGTTTATCAAACACATCTATGTCGACATAGGGGACAAGGTTCACCAGGGCCAGACTCTGGCCGTATTGGAAGTTCCTGAACTGCGGGCGCAGTTAGAGGGCACAGTGGCCCAGGTGGGCCAGCGGAAGGATGAGATCGTGCGGGCGGAGCATGATGTTGCGCGCGCCCAGGCGGAGTACTCCTCCCTGCACGCCAACAACACGCGCATGCAGGAGGCGGCAAAAGCCCAGCCAGGCCTGATCGCGCAGCAGGAATTAGACGATACCCAGTCCAGGGATCTTTCCGCTGCCGCCCAGGTCGATGCAGCCAAAGCAGCGCTGGCTGCCGCGCGCGGAGCCTCGCAAGTGGCCGCCGCAGACAGCGACCGGGTCAAAGCCATCGAGGGCTACACGAAGGTGACGGCGCCGCTCGATGGAGTTATCACCTGGAGGTATGCGGATACTGGCGCGCTGATCCAATCGGGCCGCGACTCCAACGATCAGGCTCTGCCCATCGTGAAGCTTTCGCAGAGCGGTGTGCTGCGTCTCCGCATGCCGGTGCCCGAAGACGCCGTGCAATACGTCAAGGTCGGCGACGAACTGCAGCTTCGTGTGGATGCTCTGGGTCGCTCCTTCACCGGTAAGATCGTTCGCTTTACCCGCAGCGTGAATTTTGAAACCAGGACCATGGAGACGGAGGTCGACGTCCCCAACAAGGATCTCTCCATTGATCCCGGCATGTACGCCAATGCGCAACTGCAACTTGGCCACGTCGACAAGGCGCTCACCATTCCGGTCGAAGCGCTGCTGCTGCGCGAAGGGAAGCGCATGGTCTACGTCGTCGATGCCGAGCACCACGTACGTGAACGTGCGGTCGAGGTTGGCTTGGAAGGCTCGAAACTCGCAGAAGTCAAGAGCGGCTTGCAAGCCGGGGATCAGGTCATTCTCGGCGGGCAGGAAAAGTATCAGGAAGGTGAATTGGTTCATCCCGAAGTTGCCCGAACCCCGGCAAGCGACGTCAGCCGCGCCGCGAATAGCACCATCGATTTGCACGATGACGAAGGGGGAGCACAGTAATGCCTAAGTTTGCCCTGCGCTATCCCTACTTCATCATCATGCTTTGCCTGATGGTCATGCTGGTCGGCGTCTTCAATGTCTTCAGCATGCCGGTCGATCTCTTTCCCAAGATCGATATGCCTGTCGTCGTGGTGGCGACGTTTTACAACGGAATGCCGCCGCAGCAGATCGAGGCGGATATCACCAATACCTTCGAGCGCTTCTTCACCCTTGCGGCCAATGTCGATCACTCCGAATCGCGCTCGCTGACCGGTGTCAGCCTTATCAAGATCTACTTCAAAGCAGGCACGGACCCCAATGCAGCGTTGAGCAACGTCGCCAACCTCGCCATGGCCGATCTGCGGCGGTTGCCGCCGGGCACGTTGCCGCCCGTTGTTCTGGGCATGGATGCCTCGAGCCAGCCCGTATGCCTGGTCACGCTCAAGGGTGAAGGTCTCAACGAAACCCAACTGAAAGACATTGCGCAATTCCAGGTGCGCAACCAGATATCGAACGTGCCGGGCGCCTCCGTGCCCCAGCCGTATGGTGGTACGTACCGGCAGATTCAAATTTACGTCGATCCAGTGAAGCTCGAGGCCCACAACATGAGCCTCAATGACGTAGTCGAGGGAGTGAATAGTTCGAACCTGATCCTGCCCGCGGGCGATGTGCGCATTGGCAGCAAAGACTACAACATCTACGCCAACAGCCAGTTTCCTGATGCAAAACAGATGAACTCCATGCCACTGAAGTCCTATGGCAACTCATCGGTGCTGGTGGCGGATGTAGGACACGCGGAAGACTCCGGAGCGATGCAGTACAACATCGTGCGCATCGACGGGCAGCGCTCGGTGTATGTTCCTATCTTCAAGCAGGGCGGCGACAGCAATACCATCACCATCGTCGACGGAATGAAAGCCGCTATCAGGCACCTGGTCGATATTCCTGACAGCCTGAGGACTGCGGTCGTTTTCGATCAGTCGATCTTCGTAAAACTTGCGATCAAGAACCTGGTGAAGGAAGCTTCCATTGGCCTGGTGCTCACTGGGTTGATGATTCTCCTCTTCCTCGGTAGCCCGCGCGCGACGTTTGCGGTTCTGTTGTCGATTCCGCTTTCCGCACTGGTATGCCTGTTGTTGAGCAATGCCTTGGGTGGTTCGATCAATACCATGTTGCTGGGCGGCCTGGCGCTCGCCTTCTCGCGTTTGATCGACGACTCCGTGGTAGTGCTCGAAAACATTTTCCGCTTCATGGAAATGGGTGTCCCGCCTCGCGAGGCCGCCGAGCAGGGAGGCATGGAGGTGTCGCTTGCTGTGCTGGCCGCAACCTCAACCACGTCGATCGTCTTCTTCCCGGTCATGTTCTTATCCGGGGTCAGCAAATACATTTTCACTCCCCTGGCTCTGGGCGTGGTGCTCTCCATCTTTGCTTCCTACATCTTCGCCATGACCGTCGTGCCACTCTTCTGTGCCACGTTTATCCGCATCTCGCATGAGGAGACGGGCGTAGGCCATGGGAGGATTTCCTTCTTCCGCCGGATTGTCGACCGATTCAATCAGCATTTCCAGCGTTTGCTGGAACGCTATGAAGCCCTGGCCACGCGCGTTTTGGTCCGGCCGGGGTTGACCGCGGCGGTGATCCTCGTCGGGGTCGTGCTGGTGATTGCCATTCTCTTTCCCTTCCTCGGCCGAGCCTACTTTCCCCGTACGGATCCCGGCCAGTTCGTGGTCGACGTGCGCATGCCCAGCGGCACTCGGCTTGAAGTCAGCAACCAATACATTGCCCGTGTAGAAAAAATCATCAAAGAGACGGTTAAGCCCGACGACCTGGGCATGATCGTTTCCAACATCGGCGTCTATCCCGATCTGTCCGCCATCTACACCACCAACGCGTCGATGGATACGGCGTTCGTGCAAACCAGCCTCAAAGAAGATCACAGCATCGGCAGCTATGAGTACATCGCCCGCGTGCGCCGCAGGATTTCTCGGGAGATGCCGGAGCTGACGACCTACTTCCAGGCCGGCGGCCTGGTCGATTCCGTGATCAACCAGGGCCTGCCTGCGCCGATCGATGTGCAGGTCAGCTCGATGAACCTTCAGGGAGCGTACGACCTGGCGCAGCAAGTCGCGCTCAAGATCAAGACGCTGCCCAATGTAAGCGGTGTGTATATCCCCCAGGACCTCAACTATCCGGGGCTGTTGCTGAACATCGATCGGGAAAGGGCGAGCCTGATCGGCTTATCTGCAAAGAGCGTGGTGGACAACGTGATCACGGCACTTACTTCGGATGGCATGGTAGCGCCCAGCTACTGGATTGACCCCAAGACGGGCAACAACTACATGGTCACCGTGCAGTACGCCAACCAGGTGATCAACCACATGAGCATGGAGGACTTCAAAAGCATTCCCTTACGCGGAGTGCGGCCGGTGGGGTATTCCCCGGGGGAAGAAGGGCGCGGTGCAGGCGACACCGCCAGTGGCCTTTGGGTGGGTGCGCATACCTCCGGCTATACACCGCTTGGATCGGTGGCGGATATACGCCAGATCAACACCCCGACTGAAGTGGACCACTACCAGATACGCCGGGTGATCGACATCTACGTCGCCACCCGGGGCGAAGCATTGCAAACCGTCGCCCGTGACATCAATCACCTCGTAAAAGATACAAAGACTGAGAAAAATACCACCCTCAAGGTGCGTGGGGCCGCGGTCAGCATGAACACGTCATTCCGCGAGTTCGGCCTCGGGCTGGTAATCGCCATCGCCCTGGTCTATCTCATCCTGATGGCGCAGTTCACGTCGTTCATCGATCCCTTCATCATCCTCATGGCCATTCCTCCCGGGCTGGCTGGGGTGATCATGATCCTGGTCTTTACCGGCAGCACGTTGAACATCATGTCGTTGATGGGGATCGTCATGATGACGGGAATCGTGGTATCGAACAGCATCCTCATCGTGGAGTTCTCGGGAATCCTGCACGAGAAAGGATTGCCTCTGCTGCAAGCTACGGTGGAGGCATGCAAGGTGCGCCTGCGCCCGATCCTGATGACCTCTCTGGCGACGCTGCTGGGAATGATTCCCATGGCGCTCGGCTTTGAGGCCGGCAGCGAACAGTATGCTCCGCTGGCGCGCGCCATTATCGGCGGCCTGGGCGTTTCTGTCGTCGCGACTGTCTTTCTCGTTCCCGCGGTGTACCTGGTGATTCATAGCCGCCGCGAAAAGAACTTCGAGAAAGAGGCACAGGCATGAAGCAAGCCACTTTTGTGATCCTCGCCTTATTCGTTTCTCTGACAGCTGGCGCACAATCGCAGCCGCCCAATGCTCCGGAAAGCCCAAGTAAGTGGGTGCCCCATATCTCCCAACGTTTTTTGTTGGGAGGTGTGGGAATTGCCGAGGCTGTGGCGGAGCCCGGGACAGCTTTCCCACATCTCGCTACGCGAGATATGGGGCACCCGCCATTTTCATCTCCGGAAGCTATTCCGCCCGCGCAGGAAGGCTTGACCCGGACGCAAGCGGAGCAGACGGCGCTCAAAAATAATCCCCGCATCAGCGTCAGCAAATTGCTGGTGCTGGCGCAACACCAAGTGGTGCGGGAAGCTCGTTCCGCGGAGCTCCCCCAGGTGAATGGGGCGGTCACCGCGGAAAAGGCACTCGACGCAAGTCGCGTCTCCGCGGGATCATTGACGGCCTCACGTCTCCTGACGCATGCCGGCGCGGGAGCCGGCGCAAGCCAACTCATCACCGACTTCGGACGAACGCACAACCTCATTCTGACGCAGAAACTGCAGGAGCGAGCCGCCAACGCCGACGCCCTCGCCACCCAGGAAGAAATCATCCTGGCGACCGATCAGGCATTCTACGATGCGCTGACCGCCCAAGCCGTGCTCCAGGTGGCGAAGCAAACCGTGGCCACGCGCCAGGCAACGCAGTCGCAGGTGACTCAGATGACCCAGAACAAACTTCGGTCAACGCTCGACCAGAGTTTTGCCGAAGTGAACTTATCCCAATCCCAGTTGCTCCAACTGGACGCGCAGAACAACGCTGATGCCACCATGGCCACGCTCGACGCGGTTCTGGGAATGGACCATGAAATCACATACCAACTCTCTGACGACTCGCCGCAGGCCAACGCCCCGCCCGTCGACTATCAGCAACTTGTTCAAACTGCGCTGGCGCAACGCCCGGATCTACAGTCGCGCGTCCTGGTGCAGCAATCCGAGCAGAAGTTTGCGCGTGCCCAGCGGGATCAGCTGCTGCCCTCGATCAGCGCACTCAGCACCATCGGGTCGGTGCCCATTCGTACCGATCCCTACTACACCTCGAATTGGTGGGGCGCGGTCGGGGTCAGCATGAATATCCCAATATTCAATGGCTTTCTCTACTCGTCGCAGGCGAAGGAGGCGGCGTACCGCTCGCGAGCCGATGAGGAGCGAACGCGCGATCTGCGAGATCAAATCGTGCGCGACGTGCGCACCGCGTGGCTGCAGGCGAACACGGCGTGGCAACGGATTACCGTCACCGCTCAACTGCTGAAAGAGGCCAATACCAGCCTGCAATTGGCGCAGACCCGCTACCAGCTTGGCCTGAGTTCGATCGTGGAACTCAGTCAGGCGCAGCTCCAACAAACCAGCGCCGCGATCGACAACACCAATGCGCAGTATCAATACCGCTTGAGCCTGGCGACGCTGAATTATCAGACGGGAGCCAACCCGTGAACGTGAAGACAGTGATCTATGCCAACGATCTCTCGGTCTGCTGCCAGAACGCCGGCTTGTATGCCGCATTTTTCGCACGAAGCTTTTCCGCGGAACTCCTGGTCGCGCACGTGTTTACTCTCTCGCAGGCAGCGATGGAGGTGGAGATCGATCCAGACCTGATCAGCGAGCAACGCAAAGATCTCGAATTTCTGCTGGCGCGCAAGGCAGAAAACGTCCGCGGGCAGGGAGTTCCCGCGGACTCCATTCTGCTGGAGGGCGATCCAAAAAAGGTATTGCCTGCGCTTGCTGATCAGAAGGCCCCCTGTCTGCTGGTTTTGGGCACGCATGGCGGCGGCTGGATCGAACGTGAGCTCATTGGCTCGGTTGCTGAGCAGGTGCTTCGTTCGACCTCCTCGCCGGTGGTCACCGTGGGCCCACAGGTGAAGCGCAAACCCCAGAACTTCCGCCGCGTCCTGTATGCGACCGACTCCACTCCCGAAGTCGATCAAGCCGCTTCCTACGCGGACTGGTTTGCCGAGGTGTTCGGTGCCAACGTCGATGGACTTCACACCGCGGGCAAAGCTCATCAGCAAATCCTGCAACAAATCCAGGATGACTCGGTTGATCTATTGGTGCTTGGTGTGGAGAAGGCGTCGCATTTCGGCATGCAGGACAGAAATTCTTCTACTTTTCGGCTCATTGTGGATGCAAGCTGCCCGGTCTTAACCATCGTCTCTTAAGTATTTAAGGTGGCGGGCAGGTAGAAGCGAAGATCGTAAGACTTTTGCCGATGACAAGAGTTCTTTCAGCATTCCAAAAGTGCTGGACGTTGCCTAGTCTTGTAGAGGAGGTAGACCGCATCCTTGGCCACTCCTTCGCATCCCTGCGAGATTGAAAGGTCCGCCCGATCCTTGTTGGAAATGATCGGTAACACACCCCTGCTGGCAATCACCTTTTCCTACCGGCAATCCGTCCGCACGCTTTACGCCAAAGCGGAATATCTCAACCTCACCGGATCCATCAAGGATCGGATGGCGTTGCATATCTTGTTGCAGGCGTATCGCAGCGGCTGCCTGCATGAGGGGGACACCATCCTTGAGGCGACCAGCGGGAACACGGGTATCGCCCTGGCCGCGATTGGCCGGGCTCTGGGACATCCCGTGATCATCTACATGCCGGATTGGATGAGCCAGGAACGGGTCAAGCTGATCGAGAGCTACGGTGCATCGGTCATCGGCGTCAGCCGGGAGCAAGGCGGCTTTCTCGGCAGCATCCGCCTATCCCAGGATCATTCGGTGGGCGACGGTGACGTATATCTGCCCATGCAGTTCAGCAATGGATCGAATTGCGAGGCGCACGCGTTGACCACGGGCCCGGAGATCCTCGAACAGCTGCGGTTGCAAGGCCTGTGTCCGGACGCATTCGTGGCCGGGGTTGGTACTGGTGGCACCGTGATGGGCGTCTCTCAATGCCTGCGGAGCCGTTCTCTGCCGACCAGGGTCTTTCCCGTAGAACCAGCCGAGTCGCCAACTCTCTCCACCGGCCACAAGGTTGGCTCACATCGGATCCAGGGCATTTCGGATGAATTCATCCCCCCGATTCTGGAGCTGTCATCGCTGGATGAGATTCTCTCGGTTTCGGACGGCGATTCCATATTGATGGCGCAAAAGCTGGCTGCCACCCTGGGGTTGGGGGTTGGTATTTCGTCCGGCTGCAATTTTCTTGCCGCGGTGATGGCGCAGGAGCGTCTGCCTCAAGACGCAGTGGTGGTGACAGTTTTCTGTGACGACAATAAGAAGTACCTGAGCACCGGCCTGTTCCGCGAGGAACCCATCCGCGAGGGCTACCTGAGCCCGGACATCGAACTGCTTGATTTTCAGGTCATTGGCCGGCTCGGCTGAAATCCCATAAATCCTTTATCCTTTGGCCTGACGATTAAAGGGGTGAATGGCTTGTCGTGTCGCAGTCTGGTGTTGTTGTCGTGGGTACTTTCCGTGGGAGCCATGCAGGCGCAAACTCCCGGGGCGGATAAGCCGCAGGCCATGGGCGTGAACACCGGTGGCACCTATGCCCCGGTGCTCGACTCTGAAAAGCGGCCCATCACCGCCGGCGGATTTGTCAAAACCGGCCCGGTGGTCTTTCAGGACATCGCTGCTAAGGCCGGCCTCACCAAGTGGCATCACACCATGGGCACTCCGCAAAAACAGTTCATCCTCGAGGCTCCCGGCTCGGGAGTGGCCCTGCTTGACTATGACAAAGACGGCTGGCTCGACATCTACATGGTCAACGGCTCGACCTACGAGGCCATGGCCGGCAAAGCGCCTGCCCCTCATGCCGCCCTCTTCCACAACAATCATGACGGTACCTTTACCGAGGTGGCGGTCAAAGCTGGTGTGACCAACGACCGCTGGGGATTTGGCGTTGCGGTCGGCGACTACGACAACGACGGCTGGCCCGATCTCTTCGTCTGCAACTTCGGCAAAAACCGGCTGTACCACAACAACCACGATGGCACCTTCACCGACATGGCAGAGAAGGCGGGCGTGCAACTGGCCAACTGGTCGAGCGGGGCTACCTTCGGCGACTACGACGGGGATGGCAAGCTTGATCTCTTCGTTTCCGGTTACATTCATTACGAGGATGACAAGCCGCCGACCACCGACTCTAACGCGGTGCCTGCCAACTTCTGTCAGTTTCGTGGCGTCAACGTGATGTGCGGCCCGCGCGGGCTGAAGGGAGAGCCGGATCACCTCTTCCACAACAACGGTGACGGCACCTTCACCGATGTCAGCCTGAAAGCCGGGGTGAGCGACACCAATGGCTACTACGGCTTTACCTCCGTTTTCGTTGACCTGAACAACGATGGCAAAGTCGACCTCCTGGTGGCCGACGATTCCACACCGAACTACCTGTACATCAACAAGGGCAACGGCACGTTTGAAGACGACAGCTACGCCTCCGGGTACGCGCTGAACGAGAACGGTCGCGAGACCGCCTCCATGGGTGTGGCCATTGGCGATTACCAGAACACCGGCCGCCTCGGTCTCTTCAATACCACCTTTTCTGACGATTACGATGTGCTCTACCGCAACGATGGCGACGCCAACTATACCGACGACAGCTATGCCGCCGGGGTCGCCGAGCCGACGGTACCCTTCCTTGGCTGGGCGACCGGATTCATCGACTACGACAACGACGGCTGGAAAGATCTCTTCGCCGCCAACGGTCACGTCTATCCTCAGGTCGACAAGAATAACTGGGGAACGACCTATGCCGAGCGGCCATTTTTGTTCCAAAACCACTTGGGCAAGAAGTTCACCCTCGTCCCGCCGGTCGAGGGCACGGGGCTGGCTGTCGTCATCCCCGCGCGTGGCGCCGCCTTTGGCGACCTGTTTAACGACGGCCGCATCGATGTGGTGATCAATGACATGGACAGCGTGCCCACCCTCTTGCGCAACGTCAACCCCGATCATCACCACTGGGTCGAATTGAGCCTGGTCGGAGGAGCCAAAGGGCCAAGGGATGCGGTCGGGGCAACGGTTTATCTCACCGCCGGAGGGATGCGTCAGCGCGGTGATGTTCTCAGTGGAGGCAGCTTCGTCTCCAACAATGATCCCCGCGTACACTTCGGCCTGGGCGACGCGGACAAAGTGGAAGCAGTTGAGATTCACTGGCCCGGCGGCGTGACGGAAAAAGTAGTTCTGCCTGCGGTAGATAAGATCTACACCGTGGAAGAAGGCAAGGGCATTCACTAGCATCGCTGCGGCATACCGTGGGCGGCACAGGACCTGGTTCGCTAGAATCCTTCACTGAGGCAAGATGAACGATCAAAACATGCAGTTTCCCCACCGCCGTTTCGATCCTCTGCGTGGCCGCTGGGTCTTGGTTTCTCCGCATCGCACCCAGCGTCCCTGGCAGGGTGAGGTCAGCCGTACCGATAGCAAGCCCGCAGTCCATTTTGATCCGGAATGCTATCTGTGTCCGGGGAACACACGCGCCGGGGGCGAAAAGAATCCGGCGTATACCAGCGTGTTCGCCTTTGTGAACGACTACGCCGCCCTGCTGCCGGACTCACCCGCCTGGAAATCAGAACTCGCTAATGGCCTGCTGCGCGCTGAGAGCGAGCGCGGCCTCTGCCGGGTGTTGTGCTTTCATCCCGACCACAGCCTCACCCTGGCAGGTATGGAGCTGCCCGACATCGTCCGGGTAGTGGAAGCGTGGACGGCGGAGTTCAAGGAGCTAGGGGCACGGCCGGAAATCCAACATGTGCAGATCTTTGAGAATCGCGGCGCCATGATGGGGTCGAGCAATCCTCATCCTCATGGCCAGATCTGGGCTACTGAACACATTCCCGACGAGCCGGCAGCCGAGTTGGCCTCCCAGCTTGCCTATCAAGCACAACACAACGCCTGCCTGCTCTGCGATACTCTCGCCGCCGAACTCGCGCAGGCGCAACGCATTGTGTGCCAAAACGATGAGTTTGTGGTGCTGGTGCCATTCTGGGCGGTATGGCCGTTCGAGACCCTGGTGCTGAGTCGCTCCCACCTGCCCAGCATCGATACCTTCAGCGGCGCGCAACAACACGGGCTGGCGGACATTTTGAAGCGTCTGACGACGATCTATGATCGGCTTTTCGCCACCAGCTTTCCCTATACCATGGGCTTCCACCAGCGCCCCACCGACGGAGGGGCTCACTCAGAATGGCACTTTCACGGTCACTTTTATCCCCCGCTGCTACGCTCGGCGACGGTGCGCAAGTTCATGGTTGGGTTTGAACTATTGGGGATGCCACAGCGGGACATTACGCCCGAGACGGCGGCGGAGCGTCTGCGCGCGGCGGCTGGATAGTGATATTGTCGCGGCGCTTGTTCTTGCTGCCGTTTCTTTTGTCGCTGTGTCTCGCCGCCCAGGTCATTCCAGTCGACCACGGCCCGAATGCGCCCGAACAGCTAACCAAGCCCTATGTGGTGATGGTTTCGCTCGACGGCTTCCGCTACGACTACACCGAAAAGTACAGCGCGAAGCATCTGCAGGCGCTGGCTGCGGCGGGGGCCGTCGCGACCCAGGGCATGATCCCGGCGTATCCGTCGCTGACTTTTCCCAACCACTACACGCTGGTGACCGGGCTGTATCCCGAGCACCATGGCATCGTCGCCAACAACTTTTACGATCCCGTTCGTAAAGCGCGCTTTTCTTCTTCCGATCCCGCGAGTGAGACGGACGGTAGCTGGTTCGGCGGAATCCCCCTGTGGGTGCTGGCGGAGAAACAGGGCATGCGTAGCGCCTGCTTCTTCTGGCCCGGGTCGGAAGCTGAAATTGCCGGGATCCGTCCCTCCTCCTACGTAAAGTTCGACGATCACTTTCCCGACGGCAAGCGGATCGACCAGGTCATCGCCTGGCTGCGATTGCCCGCGGAGCAGCGCCCGCACTTCATCACGCTGTACTACTCCAATGTCGACCACGCCGGGCATCAGTACGGGCCGGAAAGCCCGGAGACAGCAGCGGCTGTGGCCCACGTGGATCAACTGGTGGGCGACCTCTGGACACAGCTCACTCGGCTACAGTTGCCCATTGATCTACTGGTGGTGTCGGATCACGGCATGGAGCGTGAGCAGGGGCCCTGGATCAATCTCGACCAATACACCGACCTGACGAACTTCACCACCGTGGGATCGCTGCTCTATGCCAATTCCGAAGCCGCAGCAGAGAAGGCCTACCAGGGGCTGAAGATCAAGAGCGATGCCTTCACGGTGTACCGCCGTGCCCGGGTACCTGCAGAGCTGCGCTACAACGGCAATCTTCGCGAAGGAGATCCGGTGGTTGTGGCGAATGGGCCCTATGCCATTCGCGCTCACGGAAGGGACGATCGCCCGCCGGATACGGGAATGCACGGTTATGATCCCCGAGCGATGAAGGCCATGCGCGCGTTGTTTATTGCCGTGGGGCCGGACATCGTTCGCGGTGCGACCTTACAACCCTTCGAAAATGTAAATGTCTACCCGCTCATCGCAAGAATATTGGGCCTGGAAGCCCCCCAGGTTGATGGAAGTGGGAACGTGCTCGCGAAAATCCTGACGAGGCATGAAGAAGATGCGCATTCATTCCCTCCCCTAAGTCACGAAGTTCCCGGGCGAGAGTATGTGCATTCGCCCAACGCGATGAAAAACAACCGGTAGCTCCAGGTTGGGGTGCCCCATATCTCGCCTGTCGCTGGCGAGATGTGGGAATGGACAGATGTTGCCGTGGAGATGCCAACGGTGGAGCGGACTTCTAGGCATCACCCGCCGCATTCGTTCTCTTCCCCCTTCTTGCCAACGACAGGCGAGATATGGGCCGTCCCAACACGGAGCTACGATACGATCGTCGAGATGCCAGCGTCCTCAGCCCCTCAACCCCGCCGGATCGGCATTCACCTGCCCACCGCGGGTGGCGTTTGCCGGGCCCCGGAGCGCGCCCACGCTATCGGCGCCAACACCTTTCAGATCTTCTCCTCTAGCCCGCGTATGTGGCGGGGTAGCCTCATCCCGGCCGCCGATTGCGTCCGCATGACCGAACTTCGCGCTCTTTACGACTGCTCGCCCCTGGTCATCCACGCCAGTTATCTCGTGAATGTATGCAGCCAGTCCGCCCTGGTGCGCGAAAACTCCATCAAGGCGCTACGAGGAGAAATCGAGCGAGCCCTCATTCTCGGAGCGGAGTACCTCGTGCTCCATCCCGGCTCGTGGAAAGGGCTCACGCGAGACGAAGGCCTGCGCCTCGCAGTCGACTCCATCGCCCGATCGCTCGATGGCCTTTCCTGGGTACAAACCCCGTTTACTATCCTGATCGAGAACACCGCCGGTTCCGAGTTCTCCCTCGGCGCGTCCCTGGAGCAGGTCGGCGAGCTCATCTCCTGGCTGCAACCCGTAGCCCGGGTGGCCGCCTGCCTCGACACCTGTCATATCCACGTAGCCGGCTACGACATCGTCACTGTCAAAGGCTACGAAGAAACCATGGGCCACATCGAGCAGCAACTCGGCTTTGCCACCGTGCGGGTGTGGCACATGAACGATGCCAAAGCGGCGCGGGGATCTCGGCTCGACCGTCATCAGCACATCGGCGAGGGCACCATCGGCCTTGCCCCCTTCCGCCGGCTGCTGAACGACCCCCGCTTCGCCCATACCGCCTTCCTTGCGGAAACACCCGTCGATGAGCCCGACGATGACCTGCGTAACGTCAGAGTGCTCCGGTCGCTGGTCGCACGAAGCGTTGCCCTCCCCAGTTACAATCGAACATAACCATGGCTTCGACCGACACCAGCAGCAACGTTGCCGCGCCCGTCCGCGACGCCCGCTACGATCCGTCAGAGATCGAGCCGCGCTGGCAGCAGATCTGGGATGCGCAGCCCGACCTCTACCGTGCCGAGCCCGAAAGCAGCGGCCGCCCCAAGTACTACGTGTTGGAAATGCTGCCCTACCCCTCCGGTCAGTTGCACATGGGCCACGTGCGCAACTACGCGATCGGCGACGCCCTCGCGCGCTATATGTGGATGCAGGGTCACAACGTCCTTCACCCCATGGGCTGGGACGCCTTCGGTCTGCCTGCGGAAAACGCAGCGCTCAAAAACAACACGCCGCCGCGGGAGTGGACACTCCAGAACATCGCCGCCATGCGCCGCCAAATGCGCCGCCTGGGCCTGAGCTACGACTGGGACAACGAAATCACCACCTGCCTGCCGGACTACTACCGCTGGACCCAATGGTTCTTCCTGCGCATGTTGGAAAAGGGCCTCGCGTTTCGCAAAAAGAGCAAAGTTAACTGGTGCCCGATGTGCGCCACTGTGCTGGCCAACGAACAAGTGATCGATGGCTGCTGCTGGCGGCATGAAGACACCGTGGTGGAACAGCGCGACCTGGAGCAATGGTTTCTGCGCACCACGCAGTACGCGCAAGAGTTGCTCGATGGGTTGGACCAGCTCCCGGGTTGGCCGGAAAAGGTGCGCACCATGCAGCGCAACTGGATCGGTCGCAGCGACGGTGCGACCGTCGCGTTTGCCCTTGATCCCAGCCCAGCAGAAAAGAGCAACGGCAAAGCAAGCCTTCCGGCGAACGAGGGGTTTGTCGCCGGAACGCTTCCGGCCGACGCAACCCGGATCCCGGTGTTCACCACCCGGCTCGACACCATCTTCGGTGCTACCAGCCTGCAGCTCGCACCGCAACACGCCCTGGTCAAGCAGTTCGCGAAGACCGACGAGCGTTTAGCGTCCGAAGTCGCGGAGTTGGTCGAAGAGCAGAAGAAAGCTCGTGAGGCGGGCGATCCCGGGGCCATCGAAAAGCACGGCGTCTTCACCGGCCACTATGCCTTCAACCCCTTCAGCGGTGAGCGCCTGCCCATCTGGGCCGCCAACTACATCCTTCTGGAGTACGGTACAGGTGCGGTGATGTCTGTCCCGGCGCACGACAAGCGCGATTTCGACTTTGCCACCAAGTTCGGCCTGGAGGTGCGGGTCGTGGTTCTGCCGCGGCGCACCGGCGAACCGTCCAGCGCCGGAGAACGCGACGAGCCGTTGCTTCCCTACGAGGCAGAGGACAGCTTGTTGATGAACTCCGGCGAATACAACGGTCTGGGATGTCAGGAGGCGCGGGAAAAATTAGTTGCCTTCGCCCAGCAACACGGCTTCGGCGAGCCAACCGTCACCTACCGTCTGAAAGATTGGGGGGTCAGCCGCCAGCGCTATTGGGGCGCACCGATTCCCGTGTTGTATTGCTCGACCGACGGCATCGTGCCTGTTCCGGATAACCAACTTCCGGTGTTGCTGCCGGACCAGATCGAGATCACGCAGCAGGATGGTTCCCCGCTCAGCCGCGTGCCCAGCTTCGTGAATGCGACCTGCCCCAAATGTGGGGGACCGGCGCGTCGCGAGACCGACACGATGGATACCTTTGTCGACTCCTCCTGGTACTTCTATCGCTATACTGACGCCCACAATGAAGCGGCGCCCTTTAGCCGCCAGAAGATCGACTATTGGTTTCCTATCGATCAGTACATCGGAGGCGTGGAACACGCCATTCTCCATCTGATCTATTCCCGTTTCTGGACGCGGGTGATGCGCGACATGGGGTTGGTGGGGAACGATGAGCCGGCCACACGCCTATTCACCCAGGGGATGGTGATCAAGAATGGCGCCAAGATGTCCAAGTCCAAGGGTAACGTGGTGTCGCCCGACGAAATGATCCTGCGTTACGGGGCCGACGCCACGCGCATGTATGCCTTGTTCGCTGCGCCGCCCGACCGCGACCTCGATTGGCAAGAGGATGGGGTGGCCGGCGTCAGCCGTTTCCTCGGCCGGGTCTACCGGCTGGGCATGCGCTACCGGGAAGCGGTGGCCGGATACTCGGGCAAAACGTCCGCAGCACCCACATCCCCGTTAGCCCAGGCGCTGCTGCGTAAGCTTCACCAGACCATTCGCAAGATCACTCAGGATTTCGCCGGTCGCTGGCACTTCAACACCTGCATCGCGGCGGTCATGGAGCTGGTTAATGAGATCGTAGCGGCTGAGGCGGGGCTGGCAGACATGCCGGCGGAGGCTTCCGCTGAGTTGATGACCGCGGTTTTGCCGGCGCTGATCCTGTTGCTGGCACCATTCGCACCCTACCTTGCCGCCGAGCTTTGGAAGGAAACCGGCGGTGCCGGCGGAGTGCTGCGCCAGCCGTGGCCGAGCTTCGATTCCGATCTCGCCCGTGAAGAAGAACTGGAAGTCCCGGTGCAGGTCAATGGCAAATTGCGCGCTGTCGTTCGCCTCTTGCCCGATGCTACGAGCGAAGATATGCAGCACGCCGCGCTCGCGGAACTAAAGGTGCAGGCGGCCATTGCCGGCAAGCAGGTGGTCAAGGTAGTCGTCGTGCCCGGCAAGCTCATCAACATCGTCGTAAAGTAGGCCCAGTGATGATGAAAGCTGGAAAAAGCAGTTTGGCGAGCCACGGTCTCATCAACATCGTGGTCAAGTAGGCGTGCGCGCAACCGAGGCGCGTGCCACCCAGTCTTTGGTGCAACTATGCGCCTATTGCTGGAAGCGTCCCGCTGCGTTGGGCTGGGAAGTATTGTGGCGCTGGAGCTTCGGCATCCCGGCCATCGCGCTGCTGTACCAACAGGGCTCCCGGCTGGCTGCGAACGTCTCCCTGAACCAGCAAAATCTTTCATTGAGCGACCCGCTGGCAGCGGGGCAGCAGTTAACCGCGGTTGCGGCGGTTCTGTCTCCGGGGGTAACCCAGGCGGCCATGTGGCTCGGCCCGCTCCTCGCGATCCTCTGGGCTATCGTTTCCGGTCTTGGCCGTAGCGCCGTGCTGCGCCGTCTCGATCCCACGCTGCGCCCCGTCCCAATCACGCTTATGCTACTGCAACTGTTTCGTATCGTCGCGCTCGGCGCGGTGTGCGTAGCGTGGTTTCGCGCCGTAAGCTGGGCTGCGAACTCCAGCCTCGGCGGCGCAGAACCAAACATGGTGGCCTACAGCGCTTGGGTCATTTGTCTCTCGCTGGGCATCTTTGTGCTCTGGGCGTTGCTGAGCTGGGTTTTTTCCATCGCGCCACTCCTGGCCATGCTCGAGGAAAGAGGCGTTCTCTCGAGCTTGGCGCGCAGTCTGCGATTGGGTAAACTGCGGGGCAAGCTGGTTGAAGTAAACCTGGTGATGGGCATCGTCCGGTTGGGGTTGATTGTGCTGGCTATGGTGTTCTCCGCCATTCCGCTGCCGTTTGAAGCCGACATGTCGGGGAATGCGCTGTACGCCTGGTGGGCTTTCGTTACCCTGCTCTACCTCGTCGCCGGTGACTTCTTCCAGGTCGTACGGCTGGCCGCGTTTATCCAATTCTGGCGCGCTCTTGCCTACTTGCCCAAAGCCTGAAAAACTAGGACGTGGATACCTCCTCGATCGTTATCCTGGACTTCGGCAGTCAATACACCCAACTCATCGCCCGCCGCATCCGCGAGCAAAGCGTCTTTTCCGTAGTTCTCCCGTGCACCGCATCAGCCGCGGAGATTCGCTCGCACCATCCCATCGGGCTGATTCTTTCGGGTGGTCCCTCCTCGGTGTACGACGCCGACGCACCGGCCGCCGACCCGGCTCTCCTCACCATCGGATTGCCCATTCTCGGGATCTGTTACGGACTCCAATTCCTGACCTACCACCTGGGCGGTAAGGTGCGCTCCGCCGACAAACGGGAGTACGGTCCGGCGCACGTCTCTCTCGAAGCTACGGACAGCCCGCTGTTCGCCGGCCTGCCGCCGACCCTTGATGTGTGGATGTCGCACGGCGATGAAGCGCTCGAACTGCCCCCTGGTTTCTCGCTCACCGCAAAGACCGCCAACGCCGTCGCCGGCATAGCGAATCCCGAGCGCAACATCTGGGCAGTGCAATTCCACCCCGAGGTGCGGCACACGCCCCGGGGAACCGAGCTGCTGCGCAATTTTCTCTTCAAGATCTGCCACGCCCAGCCGAATTGGACGCCGGCCCAGTTCATTCAATCAACCGTCGCCGCGATCCGCGAGCAGGTAGGAGACGGTCATGCGATCTGCGGTCTGTCCGGTGGCGTCGACTCCTCCGTCGCAGCCGTGCTCGTCGAACGCGCCATCGGCGAACGCCTCACCTGCGTCTTCGTCAACAACGGCGTACTGCGCAAGAACGAGTTTTTTCAGGTCCAGCGCAATATGCGCGACAAGCTCGGCCTGCGGGTGGTGGCGGTGGATGCCAGCCAGCGTTTTCTTGCTCGCCTAGCCGGAGTGACCGATCCGGAGACCAAGCGCAAGATCATCGGCGGCGAATTCATCTCAGTCTTTGACGACGAAGCGGTGCGGATTTTCGAAAGCCAGGAAACCGGTGTGGCTTGGCTGGTGCAGGGAACCCTTTACCCGGACGTGATCGAGTCCTCGTCCGTGAAAGGACCCTCGCAGACCATCAAGAGCCATCACAACGTCGGCGGACTGCCCGCCAATATGAAGCTGAAACTGGTGGAACCCCTGCGCGACCTGTTCAAGGATGAGGTCCGTCGCATCGGCCGTGACCTCGGCATGCCGGCCGAAATTCTCGAGCGGCAGCCCTTTCCCGGTCCCGGCCTCGCAGTGCGCATTCTGGGTGAAGTGACCCCCGAGCGGGTCGCGCTGTTGCAGGAAGCGGATGACATCGTGGTCAGCGAGATCAAAGCCGCTGGGCTCTACCAGCAGATTTGGCAATCCTTTGCCGTCCTGCTGCCTGTTAAGAGCGTGGGAGTGATGGGCGATCAGCGCACGTACGCTTCCACCTGCGTCATTCGCGCGGTGCATTCCGAAGACGGTATGACCGCGGACTGGGTACCGCTGCCTTATGAGCTGCTGAAGAAGATCTCCAGCCGCATTGTCAATGAGATCCAGGGAATCAACCGGGTGGTCTACGACATTACGTCGAAACCACCGGGCACCATCGAATGGGAGTAGCGATCAGACTTTGACTTTTGTATCAGGGGCACGACTTTAGTCGTGCCCCTTTTGATTGGAAATAACTACACCAGCGCTAAGTCCGCAGCAGTAACCCCTACCTTGGGGAACCAGGAGTGGGCTGCTTCCAGGCTCTTGTTCACGTTCTGAATGTTCTTCACACCTTGATCGTTGAGCCAATCCTCAAACGCCTTGGCCCCGCCCTTGGCGTAGATCGCGATGCCGTCTTTCCAGGTCGCACGGCCGCAAAGCACACCGTTGAACGACGTCCCGCTTTCCGCGGCCAGCTCCAGGGTCTCGGTGAAGACCGGGTTGCTCACTCCAGCGGACAAATAGATGAACGGCTTGTGCGACATGGTCGCCGCATCCTGGAAGTGGTGCAAGGCCTCTTCGCGGGTGTAGGCTGCTTCTCCCTTGAAAGCCTTGGTGCCCTGAACAAATTCCATTTGAACCGGGACTTCCACTTTAAGGACGTCGATCAAATACTTTTCCTTGCCGAACTCAGCCATGGAGCCGGAGACGATTTCCGGCTTTTTCTTCGCGTACTCCAAGGACTTCTCGCTGTTGCCATGCACGTCGTAACCGACGAATTCCAGGAAGAAGGCGATATCGTGCGCCTTGCACTCGTCGCCGATGCGCTCAATGAAGGCATGCTTGCGGTCGTTGATCTCGCTCTTTTCAAAGGGCGTGTAGTAGAGCAATACCTTGACGCAGTCCGCTCCGGCTTCTTTGAGACGGCGCACCGACCAGTGGTCGAGCAAATCGGGCAGCCGTCCCGGTGTGTCGGCATCGTAGCCCGTTTTCTCGTATGCCAGCAGAAGTCCTTTGCCATGGCGTTTTTTGCTCGCCGGCAAGCCGTACTCCGGATCGAGCAGAATCGCCGAGGCGTACTTGGTGAGAACGTCGGTGACCAATTCCTTGAACTCGACCAGGGCCGAATCGGGAAGGTCGGCAACGCCCTTCTCTTTGGCCAGCGACTTCTTCAGCGATCCGCGCTGATCCATAGCGGCCGCGGCGATCACGCCGCGGGTATCCGAGACGGCTTTCAATCCCGCCAATTTTCCAGCTGTAAGCTTTGTCATCACTCGTTCCCTCTCATTTTCCCGCTGCCATTCTAAAGCATTCCTGATGGTGAGGAGATTAACCCAGTGCCAGCGCGGCCTTCTGCGCTGCCACCAGTTCGATGATGCCGATCTGCGCGAGATCCATCATCTCCAGTAATTTTTCCCGGGGAAACGTATTGCGCTCAGCCGTGGCCTGCACTTCCACCAACCCTCTACCCTCGGTCATCACCACGTTCATGTCCACCTCCGCCTGCGAATCTTCTTCGTAGGCGAGGTCGAGTAGGGTCACACCTTCCACGATGCCCACGCTGGTAGCCGCCACCAGTTGGGTGAGCGGTAGCTTCTTGAGTGTGCCCGCGTCGACCAGGCGCCGGAAAGCGATGGCCATGGCAACGCAGGCTCCGGTGATGGCTGCCGTCCGTGTACCGCCGTCGGCCTGGAGCACGTCGCAATCGAGAATCACGGTGCGTTCTCCCAAGGCTTGCATATCGACCACGGACCGCAGGCAGCGGCCGATGAGCCGTTGAATCTCGTGTGTCCGGCCGCCCACCTTACCGCGTTCCGACTCGCGTGGAGTGCGGGTGAGCGTGGCCCGGGGAAGCATTCCGTATTCCGCCGTGACCCACCCGCGGCCGCTATTCTTCAGCCAGCCCGGAACTCCGGTCTCGACAGTTGCATTGCACAAAACCCGGGTGTGACCCACCTCGATCAAAACCGAACCTTCGGCGACGGCCGTGTAGTGAGGAGTGAGCCGGACAGGCCGCATGGTGCCGGGATCGCGGTCATGGGAACGGAAAAACTGTTTCATGGTCCGATTGTATGAGAGGGAGATTCCCGGATTCCGTGTGGCCTCCTGTTTCGGGACGGCCCCAATGTGGTTCCCAAAATGGGACAACGGCCTAACCTATTGATGGCTTTAGCTTTGCGATACAGTCGCCTGCTTTACCGTTCCATTTCAGAACGTCCCTGGAAGGTTCTGAATCGTGCGTCGCCCACGGCACCACCCGCGCCTCTCGTGTAAGCCGCTTCTTATCAAGTGTTTAGCCCCAATCTCCACTGCGCCGGGATTCTTTGGCTCCTCACGTGCTCTAGCATCGGTGTCCGCGATTGAGACAGTTTTGATCGCGACCGGGCAGTCAAGAGGCAGATCGTAGCCGATGGCATTCTGGCGCGAGTTGGCACTGTGACGGCGAATGTTGTCGTCAAAAGTGTCGATAGAACAGGCATGGAAGTTACTCTCACCGGACAGGAAGGAATCTGCGTACAATGGCGATGACAAATCCAGTTACATTTCCTGTGGCAGCTATGTCGCGACCTGTGGAGCGTACGGGCAAGCTTCACCTCCTCGTCGTCGATGAGGATGCAGCGATCCGTTCGGCTTGCTGCGAAATCGCAACCGACCTGGGTTTCGTTTCGCAAACTGTTTCCACCATACAGGCGGCCCGAACTCTCCTGCGCGGCCAATCCGTGGACGTCCTGCTGCTCGACCTGCGTTCCCCCACCGGCGAAGGCATGGCTCTGTTGCACGAGATCAAGGCGCTCAACCCGGGCCTCGTGGTTGTGGTCATGACTGCGTATGCGACTGTGCCCGCTGCCGTGGAGGCGATGCGCACCGGCGCGACCGACTACCTGACCAAGCCCTTCATCATGGATGAGCTGGCGGCGGTGCTGGAACGAGCCCTGGAGCAAATCACGGAGCGACGCAGCGTCGACGGCGCCAGCCGCCAACTGCGCGAGACACTGCGTTCCGGTCAGGGGCTCGGAAACATGATCGGCCGCAGCCCGGAGATGGAAAAGCTTTACCGCATCCTGGCCAAAGTGGCACAAAGCTCCCACCCAGTGCTCATCCTGGGGGAGAGCGGCGTGGGCAAAGAGCTGGTGGCGCGTTCCATTCACACTAACGGTCCCTACGCCGATCGTCCCTTTGTCCCGGTCGATTGCGGTTCGCTGGTGCCAACGCTGATGGAAAGCGAACTCTTCGGCTATGTCAAAGGAGCATTCACCGGCGCCAACCGCAATAAAGACGGTCTGTTGGCTTCTGCCCAGGGCGGCACCGTATTTCTCGACGAGATTGGCGAACTGCCGCTCGATCTGCAGGCCAAGCTGCTGCGAGCCCTACAAGAAAAGGAAGTTCGTCCGGTGGGTTCCAACCATCGCATCGCCATCAATGTTCGCATTCTGGCCGCTACCAATCGCGATCTCTCCGCGATGGTGGAGCAGGGGCGATTCCGCAAGGACCTCTACTACCGCCTCAGCGTGGTCAACCTGCGCATCCCTCCGTTGCGCGAACGCAAGCAGGATATCCCCCTGCTAGCCAGCCACTTCCTCGAACGGCTGGCGCGCGAAACCGGCGTCCCCCACACCCTCAGCGACGATGCCTTGCGCACCCTCATGGACTATGAATGGCCGGGCAACGTTCGCGAACTCGAGAACTCGCTCGACCGTGCCTGCACGCTTTCATCCGGCCCCGTTCTTCATCTTGGCGATTTGCCGACGCAGCTGCAGAATTTTCACCTGCAGAATCGCCGTGCGCTTACCGTAGCCGCAGCCGCCGTGGGCACCCCGGAGGCCCCTGGCCCGGGTGGGCCGGTCATGCCCCTCGCCCAGTTGGAAAAAGAGGCCATCCTCGAAACTCTGCGCAAACTAAACGGCGACAAATTGCTGGCTGCTCGCCTGCTGGGCATCGGCAAGACAACTCTTTACCGCAAGCTGAAGGAGTACGGAATCCACACCCCGGACGCCGGTGACACCGCGCACTGAAACCCGTACCACGCCCAACGTTCGTCTCAACCTTCGTCCGTTCTCACCCAACCGGGAAGCCCGTGGCTTTTCGCTCGCGGCATCCGCAACCAAAAAGGAGGTAGTTGTGCACGAAATAATGGTGGAATCTCCCACGAGACCGAGTGTCTTGCTGATCAGCCCGATGGCCGACGCAGCCAAGGTGGCAGAATCGCTGGCAGCGGCACTGGATTGCTTTGTAAACGTAGCCTCAACCCACCGCGCCGGACTGGCGGCGCTGCGTCACTGTGACTACTCCGTGGTGATGATGGATGATTGCATGACAGAAGCTAACCCCGCGACGGCTGAGTTGCTGTGGCGCAACTTTGGCATGGCGGTGCCCTTGCAAATCAACTTCGCCTTCTACAGCGGAGCGCGCGTCGCCCGCGAAGTGCAGGCCGCGATCGTGCGCCGGGAACAGCAACAATCCAGGGCTCTGCGTGCCGCGGTGTCCTTGCTCGAAAGCGATCTCAAGTCGACACTGACCGGGCTGTTGCTGCAGTCGCAGCTGGTGTTGGCCGAGCCCGAACTCACGCCAAAAATCACCGGAAAACTGGAACTGGTGGCCGAACTGGCCGGCAGCCTGCGCCGTCGCCTGGAGCAAGCTCGCGCCTAGTTTGGACCAATCCCGCGCTCAGTCTTGTTCCATTTCCAGGCCCATCGGAATGTCATCGGCCGCCGAATGCCGCGCTGGCGGATGCCGGCGTGTGCGCATTTCACGCCGATTCCATGCACTCTCCCTCCTCAGGCATACATCTCAATTGGTGTAAGCTTTCGCATGGAGGGGGAGACATGACAATGCAGGCAATTTCGACCGCAAAACACAATACCCACAGGCGTGTAGCAGAGCAAATCACGCTAACCCTGGCAGGCATACTTTCCCTGGGCATACTGCTGGGTGGATGCAACAAAGCACCCGCACCGGCTGCGCCGGCCGCAGAACCCACGCCTACAGCGGCAACTCCCGCACCAGCGGCGGCGCCTCCTGCGGATGCTGCGGCAGCACCTGCACCCGCACCTGCACCTGCTCCCGCGCCTGCACCGCCTCCCACACCCGCGGTCGCTGCTGCGCCTGCGCCTCCACCTCCTCCCAGGCAGTACGTTGTGCCGGTGGGTACGCCTCTTGTCGTGAGCATCGGCCAGACGGTGAGCGCGAAGAACAGCAACGTCGGGGATAGCTTCACTGGGTCCCTGGCCCAATCCGTAGTAGTGAAGGGCGTGACGGTGTTGAAGTCCGGAACCCCGGTGACCGGCACCGTGACCGCCTCCAAAGGGCAGGGAAGATTCAAAGGTTCGGGCGCTCTCGGAATCGCCATCCGCCGGGTTGGCGATTACTCGGTCACCACCAGCTCCTATGAGAAGGATCAGAAAGGCAAAGGCAAGCGGTCGGCGGAATTCATCGGCGGCGGCGGCGGTGGCGGCGCTCTCATCGGTGGCCTCGCCGGTGGAGGCAAAGGAGCCTTGATCGGTGGCTTGCTTGGCGCCGGCGCTGGTACTGCTGGAGCCGCATTCACGGGCAATAAAGATGTGACGGTGCCGGCGGAGAGCGTCGTAACTTTCACCCTGACATCACCGCTCACCGTGACTCGCCGCTAATCCGCCACGCTGCGGAAGTGGGATTGCTCCGCGGCGCGAAGTTGCAGATACTCGGACCATTCTCAGGGTTTGCGATCTAGGTTAACCAGCACTCTGTCTGGTATCCGCAATGGGCTTGGGTATCTCGTACTTCGGAGGACGAATGGAAGGCGATTCCCTACGCAGGGTGCCGCGCAAGCACTCCAATGGCTGGATGACGATACTGGCTCTCGGCCTTCTAGCCGTCTGCCTTCTGGCCTGCCTTTATGTGCTGATTGGCTTCCCCGCCCAGGGACAGGTCACCGGATCGACCCTGGAATCACCTGCCTCTGTTCCCACCGCTCCGGCGGCTCCGATACATCGTCCGGCGCCATCCTATTCCGCACCGGCACCAGCGCCCATTCCTCAAGCGGCCCCTCGTTCTGAACTGGCGTCGGACGAACTTCAGGCTGAAGTGGATGTGGTGCGCGACCAGCTGCAGCAATCGGAAGAGAATCTCCGTCAGGCCACGCAGACCCAGCGCAGGATTCGTACCGTTTCGGCGATCTTCCTCGCCGTCTTTGCCGTGATCGCCGGCTTGGTCGTGCTTCAGGTCTATCTTCAGGCTCGAGCCTGGGATCGTGACGCCTCGCGCGCGGTGACCGAAGTCGAAGCGGTTGCGACGAAACTCGATGTTCTGCGCGACACCCGCAATGAAGCGGTAAGCTCCCTGCCCGGATTACTGCAGGAAGTGGGTGAGCAGCCGCTGACGTTCCAGGAAGAGGGCACTCCCTTCGCCCCCCGCTCCCTCGCCATCATCGATGACATTGACCACCTGGCCTACGTCGGCCAGGGCAGAATGGCTTTTCGTGACCTGACGTCAGAGTCCGGGGCCGCAGTCTATCTCAATGGGTTGCTGCTTTCCGCCGTCGCCCACTTGAGCCGGAACGATCCCTGGACGGCCTTTGCGCGCCTCGAGCAGTTTTTCCAGCAGTTAACCCGCTTTCCCGATGTGGTGGAGCGTCGCCGTGTTGCTCAGGGTTACTCCTATCGTGCAATGGCCGCCTACCAGGTGCTGGATGCGCAGGATCGAGAGCCGTCCTGGTTGCGCAAGGCGGACCGCGCTCAGCTCGAATCGGTTTCGAAGCAGGCCTTTGCCGATGTGGCCCGCGCCAACTCCATCGACCCCGACTGGCGTCACGCGACGTATGTCGAAGCCCTGCTATGCAGCCGCTTCTATCTCTCCGACGAAGCCGCTGACAGTAGTTCGCGCAGCGAACTCTTCGTCCGCGGTTTGCGCCGGTCGGTCAGCCTGTATAAGGGGTTGATCGACGAGCGCGCGTACCGTGGGCCGGCCCGTCGCAACCTGGTGCGTACGTTGAAACGGATTGCCGAACAAACCGGGGAGAAGAGCGACTTTTCCGACTTCGGCTACGCTCTGAATGGATTTCCAACCGACGAAGAGCTATCGGACGAGGCGTTGGCTGCCCGCCAACCCACCTCCCAGGACCGCTTCTTGTGGCAATGGATGCTGGGCGATGAGGAGCTTTTTGCCAATGTGGAGCGACTGAACCAGGCGGAATATCGCGCCTTCTGGATTCGCATGCTCGATAACAAGGTTCACCTGCGCAATTGGCGGGCAGACCTGGTAGAGTTGCAGCATTCCAGGCCGGGGATGAAGGATTGGACTATTCAGTTGCTGCAATCCGAACCTCCTATCTCGCTTTCGAACGCGATTTCGCGCCGCCAGGAGCGTTTTGACAGTCCAGCCTCCGGCGCCTGAGCGCTCGGAGTCGGGGTAACCCAAAAGTTACTAATCAAGCGGCTGACAATTACTCGCCCTCCTTCGTATCATAGGACTGTGCCTGTTTTCACCATAGGCAATCAGTTTCGAACGACGAAGGAGATGGCAATGCCTACCAAGACCCAAGAAGCCGGAGCTACCCCCAAGAAGCGTAAACCGGCCGCCAAGAAGCAGACTCCTGACGCTGCCGCAGCACCCACGCGGGAAGATATTGCTCGCCTGGCAGAAAAGTATTGGGCGGAGCGTGGCTGGCCGGAGGGTTCCCCGGAGCAGGATTGGCTGCGCGCTGAGCAGGAACTGAGAACAGCTTCGTAGACCTGCATTTCCAGTCCCAGTTTTCCAGTTCTGGTTTTTCCAGCGCTCGATCACGGCCTATCCCCAGTATTCGGCGAACCAAATCGCGGATTACGCATCGAGCACTTCATCGCCTTGAGTGGGGGCTCTTGTCCTGCCCTTGACGTATAGTCGCTCCGGCCCACATTTACCTGGAAGGCAGCGCAACAACCGCACCAGCCAACAACGAGCTTGTGTGAGCAAGCCATTGGTTGCTCGTGCGGTCACCCACCGATCGGTGTCCTGCACCTTTCCGCCGCTCCCGTACGACCCCTACCCATTCCGGTCACACTTCGGTGACCTTGAGTCTTTTCAGGGCTAAGCGATACTTATCACTAGGAAAGAAGCTGACAATTTGCTTCTTGCCAATGTACCTTTTGTAGTTTTTTCTGCCGTGTCCTGACCATGAAAAGCGAAGTGATTGACATCCTGATTCTCGGCTTGCTCGTGGTGCTGTTTGCCTCGATTTATCGCAAGCGTGCCACCGCGCGTCTACGATTCTGGCTTGCCGGCTGGATCCTGGTCGTTCTGCACTTTGCCGTCCTGCTACTCCCCGTGGCTTTCTATGGAGATCAGCTGGTCGACAGCATCAGCACCAGCGCCTTGTTCCTGTCCGGAGCGTGTTTCCTCTTCTCAGTCCCCGTACTCTTTGAAACCGCACAGGGCGCCGTTTTGGCTGCGGTTGGGGTTGCACTCCCGGCGCTTTTCTATATCAACTACGTGATCTTTGAGGGCCGCCAGCAGTGGCCGCTCTATGTGGCTGCCACCGTGACGGCGGCTGCGGGCATCGTGCTGGCGTCGAAGTATTGTCGCGGACGCAGCCGGGTCTGGGGTGCGATGACCCTGACCTTCTCCCTGGCGTGGGTTTGGACGATCGTCGGGCTCGTCCGTCAAGACCCCGACCAGGGTGTTCTGGCGGTTCTCTTTCAAATCTTTCTCACCTTCGCCGCCCTCTACTGGTTTGACTTCCGGCGTATCTCGCCCGGCGTGGTCACCTCCATCGTGGGACTGGTGGCCTGGGCCCTGGTCTTTCCGGTTTCCCTCCTCTGCGATCATCTGGTGCGAGCGGGTGTTATCCCGTCGGAACTGTGGAACGTCCCCAAGTACTTTGTTGCCTTCGGCATGTTCCTTACCTTGCTGGAAGACGAGTTTCTTGTTGCCAGCCGGGCGGTGGAGCATTACCGGCTGCTGTTTGCGGCGCATCCTCACCCCATGTGGGTCCAGGATCCGGAAACGTTGCGCATCCTCGAAGTCAACGATGCTGCCGTCGACCACTATGGCTACTCCCGCGATGAATTTCTCAGCATGACGCTGCGCGATCTGCGGCCCACGGAAGACCCAGGCGCGATTCTCAAGGAGATTTCCAGCGCCGGCTCCACCAAGCTCACCGGACCCTGGCATCATCGCCGTAAGGACGGCTCCTACATCCAGGTGGACACCGCTTCCCACCGCATCGACTTCAAGGGCCGCAAGTGCAACTTTGTCCTGGTGCAGGACGTGACCGAGCGTCAGCAATTGCATGATCAGTTGCTGCATCACGCCCACCATGACCTGTTGACCGGGCTGCCCAACCGACTGCTGCTGGAAGATCGTTTGCAGCAAAGCCTGGCGCACGCCGCCCGCTATGGACAGCAGGCCGCCGTCCTCTGCCTGGATCTGGACCGCTTCAAGCAGATTAACGATACCTTTGGCCACGCCGCAGGCGACGCGTGCCTGCAACAGCTTGTGACCCGCATCTCCGGCCGCCTGCGTGCCATGGATACCTTCGCCCGCACCGGCGGGGACGAGTTTGTGCTGGTCCTGGGCGAACTGGCGAGCCGCAACAGTGCCCTGATGGTGGCCCGCAATATCCTCGAATCCATCAACAAGCCCGTCGAAGTCGAGGGCCACTCGTTCGACGTCTCGGCATCTATCGGGATCTCCATGTACCCCGACGACGGTCTCGACCCGGCGCAATTGCGTCGATCGGCCGATGCAGCGATGTACCGCGCTAAGCAGGCGGGCGGTTGCCAATATCTGCTCGCTTCGTCTGCGATCACGTCTTCGTTCCACGAGGGTATTGAGCTGGAGCGGATCATTCGCGCCGCACTCAAAGACGATGGCCTGGTGATCTACTACCAGCCGCAGTACTCCACTGCAGGCGGTCTTTGCGGTATGGAAGCACTCCTGCGGCTCAATCATCCCCAGCTGGGCCTGATTGCCGCCGAGCGCTTCCTGCCGCTGGCTGAGGAGTGCGGTCTGATTGTTCCTTTAGGCGATTGGGTGCTGCAAGAGGTCTGCCGTCAGAGCATCGAGTGGCGTGATCAGCACCTGAACCCGATGCGCATCGCCTTCCGCGTTTCTCCGCTGCAATTCCTGCATGCGGATTTCTCCGCCCGGGTGCTGAGTACGGTCAGCAAGCGTGGCCTGGATCCGCGTTCGCTGGAGCTGGTAGTCACCGAGAACACGGTAATGCGGGATCGGCCCGAGATCGCCTCCCAGATGCGCAGCTTGGCTGCGTTAGGCGTGCATTTTTCGGTGGCCGACTTTGGCAGCAGCTATTCCTGCCTGAGCCATCTGCATCAGCTTCCAGTGAGCACACTGAAGATCGACTGCTCGTTTGTCGAGCGCATCTCCGATCCCAACGGCACTTACACGATTGTGCAGGCAATTATCGCTCTGGCGCACGGTCTGGGCCTGAAGGTCATGGGAGAAGGGGTCGAGCGCGCCGATCAACTGGAGTGCCTGCGGGCCTTGGGGTGCGACTTTGTCCAGGGACGGGTGATGGCCCCCGCCCTGCCGGCGGCCAGGGTCGCAAAGTACCTGGAGGGCACTGCGCCGCCGCTGGCCTGGCAAGGCCGCCGCTAGGGTGCAGTAATCACGGCGCAGGCGATTCTGGCTCCGGCATTCCCCGTCGGGTCGGTCATCATATCGTCCGCTTTCTCGTGAATCATGAAAGCCGTGCCGCCATTGGCGAAGACGGAGTTCTTGGCGTCCTTCTTCAGCGAGATGCTCTGCGTGATGAAGCTGATGTGGTCGGTCCCGTCCGCCATCACCGTCAGGTTGGCTGGCATGTCCCCGGCATGAGGGCCCTTGGGGTTCTTGGTGCCGTGTTCTTTGCTGTCAGGATTGAAGTGGCCGCCGGCTGACTTGAAGTCCGGTCCCTCGCATTTCGCGTTCTGGTGGACGTGCAGCGCATGCTCGCCCTCGGGCAGGTTCATCAGGTCCAGCTTGACCTTCACGCCATTCCCTGCGGGCGTGAGCGTGGCGGTGCCGGCATCCTGGCCCTGGCTATTCTTGAAGTCCACTTGCAGTGGCTTGTTTTTGAACATCGCCGCCGAAGCGGGAAGAGCCAGCAAAGCCGGCAGCGTAACTGCACCCATCCAAACCCTGAGCATTCTCGTCATTTTCTCGCTCCTCACTATCGGCACTTAGCATACCCGATCTCTCTTACAGGGCTGCATAGAGAGCCAGCCTCGTTGTCTACCAATACAGGTAAGCTGCGTGTTATGAAAGTAATGGGTAGCAAGTGCTATGTACGTCGAGGGAGTCTCGAACCTAGAGTGTTAACAATCACCCGGGAGCAAGAGCCGCATGATTCCTCGCATTTTGATCATCGATGATGAAGCCGATATTCGCGAGGTGACTGCACTCAGCCTGGAAACAATTGCCGGATGGCAAGTGATTCTCGCTCCTTCAGGTGCACAGGGCATACGGCGCGCATCGCTCGAACAGCCCGATGCGATTTTGCTCGATGTCATGATGCCCGATATCGACGGTCCCACTACGTATCAAATCCTGAAGCAGAACGGCAACACGGCGCATATCCCGGTACTCTTGCTGACCGCCAAGGTCCAGGGGCAGGATCGTCGCAAGCTGGATGAGTTAGGTGCGGCCGCGATTCTTTCCAAGCCGTTTGACCCACTGACCCTGGCCGACCAAATCTCCGAAATCCTGGGCTGGGAACGTGACGAAGCCTGCAGTCAATCCTCGGGACCCATTTCTCTCGCCGGCGACTGAACCGCAAGCGCAAAATAAAGATCGAAACAGCCAGCGCAAAAATTCGGGGTGGCCCATGCAAGCCTTCTGTTGACTTGCGTGCGCCACCCCTCGGTATTAGCTCACCACGCTACGTAGTTGGGCGAGGTTTGACTGCCAGGAAAACCGGCGGCAGCGGGTTCCCGTTGATGTCCGTGAGCTTGGGATTGATCTGCTGCGTATCGAGAAGAGTCGTGGTATCGATCAGGTGTAGCTGATCATCCCCCGTCGTGCCGGCAAAGAAAATGGTGTTATCGGGAGAGAAGATCCCCGCCACTGGAGCCAGTGCATTTCCCGTCAGCGCCACGCTGCTCAATGTGCCCAGACTCCCCGCCGTAGCAGAAGGTTTGTACACGGGCAGCAGCGCACCTCCGGCTGGAGGCGCCGTGGCCGCGCTCTCGTAAGTGACAAACGCCTCGAGGGAATTCGTCGCTGCGACCACTTGGTTTACGTTGGTGATGCCATACGCCGACAGCGTCGTCTGGCTCACCAGCGGAGGCGGATTGAACGCAATCCCCGTGGTCTGCCCATTCGCATCCGTCGGGCACGCATTAATGGGAACGGTGATCGAGAGATCCGTCAACGTCGCGGGGTTGGCAGAGGCGCCAATAATGTGCTGGCCGTCCGTGGTCGCCGCGAGGTGGTCCGTGACCGCAGCGACTGTGGCCGCTTCGGGATAATTCACTACCGGGGCCACCGTGGTCTCCGGGCAGTGGCCGTACGCCGACGTCGGTGAGCCGGATAAGAAAACAGCGGCATCCGGAATCGTGACCGCTAGGTCGGGTGAGCAGAACTTGTTGTAGGTGTTGTTGGGGTTGGCGGTCGTGTTGGGCGGATAACTCGTCGGATCAGTGGGAATCGGACTGGTGGTATTGGTAGCCGGGCAGACACCCGTTCCGGTGGTGGCTTGGCCTGCGGGCAGCGTTTCTACCGACCAACCGGTGAAGACGTTGTGGATGTAGAGCACCCCGTTCCCGACGATATAAACAGTATTCCCATCCGGGCTGAACCGAGCCTTCTGGCCAATGCCGGCGAAGGAGGTGTAGCTGCCGTTCGACGGTGTATAGAGATAAAGCACCCCCCGCAGCTGGTCGTTGACCACGACGGTGGTATTGGTCGGCGAGACCGCGAGCACCACTCCAGGGACGTTGGCCACTTCCGCAGCCAGGCTGTTGGTGGCCGCGGTATAGGTCATCAGTTCTTTATAACTGCCGAAGTAAAGAGTGGTGCCGGTCGGGTCAAGCACCATGGAGTTGGGTGAGTACGGCATCTTGATCTGGTTGCCGATGGTGCCAGTGGAAAGATCGATGGGCACAAAATAGGGTGATCCCGGACTCGATACCCAGATGTAGTTGCTGTTCTTGCCCGGCGACGCGATCTGCACGAAATTGCTGAGGGCCGGCACTCCCGTCCCCAGCGTTCCCATCTTGTTGATCGGGGCAGGATTGCAGGTGGTCGGCTGGCAGATTGCGGTGATCGCAGAATTCGAAGGATAGGATGCCGTGACCGCGCCTGTGGAGCTGACCGCGATGCTGCCCGGGTTGGTAGACACATAGGTCAGGGCCAGGCCGTTAATGACGTTGTTATTCGTGTCGAGTACGGTTGCGGTGAGCGCCAGGGGAGTGTTGAGGGTTACGTTAGCGCTGGTGGCGCCGGTCGAAGCCACCGTGAGCTTGATCGTGGATGCCGGGCAGGTATAGAAGTAGCCGGCGTTGCTGCTCGTCTGGGCGATGGTGCCGGTGATGAGCGTCGAGCCGGGAGCCTGGGCAGTGGCAACGCCGTTTTGGTCAATGGTGACCACGCCCGCGCTGGCGGCTGCGTAGGTCAGGTGGCCGATGATATTGGTGCAATCCTGGAGGGTCGCGCTGTTCGGAGCACATAGCTCCACCTGTTGCCCCGCGCTATTGGTGGTGAAGGCGATCGCGTCCAGTTGCGAAGTCTGGCTCTGGGAAAGGCAAATAGGGTTTCCACTCGTATCCTGGGGGCCCACCAGTTGCAGGCTGGTAATCCCGGGATGGGAATAGACCGCCACCTGGTTACTGGTAAAGCCGTCGGCACTGGCCGTCATGTACGCGATTCCAGTCTTGCCGGTCGGCAGGCACGTGGTGTAGTCGGCCACCGCTGGGGTATGCAGGTTCCAGGTGCCGCCGCACACTGCGCCGGTAGGAGAAACATCGGCGATGGTGCGGTCCGTGGTGCCGTAGGTGTAGCTGCTGATGGAGGCCGAGCCACCGGTGCAGTTCAATGCGGAAGGAGCCTGCAATTGCGAGGTCTGGGAAAAGGCGACCGAAAGTCCCGTGGTCTGAGGTTGCAACGAAATCGAGATGGGCTGGTCCTTGAGATACCCGTAGCCCGCGCCGTTGCAATAGTTCGAGTTTTTGTTGGCACAACCCTGAATGGAAAGACCCACCGGAACGGTAAGAAGGACCAAAACTACAAAAGTCAAAAACCGCTGCATGAAACCTCCCCGCCGGGTGTCGCCGCCCCCGGCGGTTGATGAACTACTTTTTGCCTTTGACACATGTTCGTCACTTTTTCCAGCTATCAACTCTGCTCCAGGCCGCTATCCCACATTCTGTTGGGGCGCGACTGTACGTTGCCTGATCGCCGGCACCATGGACAGCGCCTCGATGCGCGTGCAGAGTTGTGCGTGGTCAACGTCCTAAGTGTAGAAGGGACGAGGCGATGAGGCAACCGCCGGGCCCGAACTGGTCTCATGCCTGGTCGTCCGTCTGCGGCGCAGCGTGTGAGACCCGCCCCCAAAGCGGGGCTCATGTTGCTAGCCGAAGCGGCAGAGCCAGACTTGAAACCAGTTCCGAACTGGTCTCACATGCGTAGCTACCCGTTTGCGATGCAGCGCGTGAGACGCGCCCCTAAAGCGGGGCTCATGCTGCTGGCCGAAGCGGCGGAGCCAGACTTGAGATCAGTTCTCTTTAGCTATGCGGCGGCATGTATTGCTCAAACCACGATAAGGCCCGTGCCAGCACGTCGCGGCGATGCTGCGGTGCGCTGAAACGGTGACCTTCATCGGGATACACCACCAATTGCGTGGGTACGTGCTCAGCGCGGAGCGCGTGCCAGAATTCGAAGGACTGGGGCGCCGGACACTCTCCGTCGCGATCACCGACCACCACCAGTGTGGGCGTCTTGACGTTGTGGATGAAATCGATGGCGGAGCTCTTAGCGTAGACGCCGGGATCGTCATAGACCGAAGCCCCGAAGAACGGCGTCATCCATTGGTCGATGGAGTTCTCCCCATAGTAGCTCTGCCAGTTGGCAATGCCGGCACCGGCCACCGCCGCGTGGAAGCGGTTGGTCTGCGTGACAGCAAACATCGTCATGAAACCGCCGTAGCTCCAGCCAGTCAAGCCGATGCGCTGCTGATCGATGGGAAATTGCGCGCTTACGGCATCGACACCGGTCAGTATGTCCCGAAGGTCGCCATAGCCAAAGTCCTTGCGATTGGCTTGGGCGAACGCTTCGCCCTGCCCGTAGCTGCCTCGCGGGTTGGGCATAAAGACAAAATAATCGAGCGCCGAAAAGGCGATGGGGTTATAGCCGAGATCGGGCCAGCGCGGTAGCACCGCGCTCGATGGGCCACCGTGCACGCTAACAATGAGTGGGTACTTCTTCGCTGAATCGTAATGCGCCGGGTAAAGCAACCAGCCCTGGACGGGGAAGCGATCGCTCTTCCAGGAAAGCGTCAACGGCTTACCCCACATGGGCTTTTGACCGTCGTTGTAGTGGGTAATGGCGTGTGCCGGCCCGGCCAAGTCGCCGACGTAGACCTCGGGTGCATCGGTAAAGGAGCTTTGGATATAAGCCACCTTGCCATTTCCAAGGGAGAGGCTCTGTTCCAGGCGCCCGTCGCCGATATGCGCCGGGATGCTGAAGTAGCTGGTGGCCTTCCCGGTTGCCGTGTTCAACTCCCCGATCTCGACCTCGCCAGACCGAATCCAGGAAACCAGCAGTTGCGAAGGCTTAGGCCAATGAATCCATACCGCCGTCAGCCCTGCTTCGGGGGTGATGTCTTTGGCTTCGCCGCCGGTTGCCGGGATCACATAGATATCACCCCCGGTCGATCCCTGGTCGCTCATGAGGCCGCCAATGAAGGCAATCTGACGCCCGTCCGGCGACCAGCGAGGAACCGCCATTTGCAGACCATGCAAGGGACCGGGCGTATGCTCCGGGTCGAGTACCGAACGGGGCGTGCTCTCACGCAGAGGCTGGGTATAGAGTTGCGCCACCCACCAGTTGTTCTCGCCCGGGGGCGGAGCCGCGACGTAGGCCAGACTCTTGGAGTCCGGCGACCAGTCATATTCATAGGCGTGGAGCGTCGCCGGGGAGATTTCGCGGAACTCGCCGGAGGCCACCTCCGTGGTCGCAACCCGTTGAATTTCCATGCCTTCGACCCCGATGACGCCGGAAGGCGGCTTCATCGCCGCGAGCGCGCCGGCGGGCCGGGTGGCTCCTTCTATATAGAGGCACGCGATATGCAGCCCATCCGGGGAAAAAGCCAGGCTGGTCACGCCGCCGTGCAAATGAGTGAGCCTTCGGGGCGTCGTACCGGCCGCGGCTGGGGCGGTGATATAGACGTCAGCTTGCCCCGCCGCTCCTGATCCGGCATTGCAGTCGGAAGTAAAGGCTATCTGCTTGCTGTCCGGGGACCAGGAGAGGCTTTCCTCGTCGCAAGTGGCTCCGCTTCCCGCGGTGAGGCGGTGGGTCCGTTCCGGTTCCAGCATGGGTGCGACCTGGATTTCGGTTCCCCCGTCAGCGTCTACTACCCAGGCAATCATCTGGCCGTCGGGCGACAAGGCAGCCTGGTGGAGGTCGCGGGTCTTTTCCAGTTCCGTGATGACGCTGGTGATGCGGGGGTCGACGGGCGCTGCGGAAGCGGAGAACGCGAGCAGGGTAAGCAGGCTGAAAAGGGCGGGGGAACGCAGGTCAGACATTTAGGACGGATGCTAGCATAACAGCGCATCCTGACCGGAGCCCGCAGAGTCCTTTGGCGCGGTTCAGGGACCCTCCGTGGGGAATCGGGACAAGTCCGCCGCCGTGGTTTGGAGTGTGGTTTGGCCGTATGTTGCATGTGGATTGTCCATGCATTGACGTGCAGAGCGCATCTTGATATCTTAAAAAGGTTCCGCATAAGTCGGGAAAGTGCATTGCACTGATGACCGACAGCAGCACTTTGCGGCCCGTTCATCAGGGTCCCTGCAAAAAGTAAGCAGATGCAAGGGGAACAATCGCATCGGCCTTTGCGACACCTCCCACCTGGGGAGGCTATGCGGGCCGGAACTTCGAAACGGAACTGGCTTCTTTTCTGGTGCCGAGTTCGGGCACAAGGCGCAATAGCGTGCCTGGGAAACGAACGCGCGGCCACCGTCGAAGTTCTCGTCTGGTTTGAGGTAAACAGGCACCCGATGAGCGCCAGGTCTCAGGCGTGGCATGGGTGATGAGTAGCGTTTTTAGCCACGCAAACGCGTGTGCGCAGAAGTTTTAAGGAGCAAGGTTTGCCTACATTCAGTCAGCTCGTGAGAAAGGGCCGGGTCGCCGCGCGCTACAAGACGGCTTCGCCTGCACTCCAGGGATCGCCGCAGCGGCGCGGTGTCTGCACCCGCGTTTACACGCAAACCCCGAAGAAGCCGAACTCGGCGCTACGCAAGGTTGCGCGTGTCCGCTTGACTAACGGCGTGGAAGTCACGACCTACATCCCTGGCATCGGCCACAACCTGCAGGAGCACTCGATCGTGCTTATCCGCGGTGGCCGTGTGAAGGATCTGCCTGGCGTTCGTTATCACGTTGTGCGCGGCACGCTCGATTCGGTCGGCGTTGCCAACCGCAAGCAGAGCCGCTCAAAGTACGGAGCCAAGCGCCCCAAAGCGGCGCAGAGCAAGTAGCAGCAGGAAATAGAAGGGAATTATGCCGAGAAAAGGACATATCGCGAAACGGGAAGTTGACGCTGACCCGGTCTACAACTCCTCGCTGGTCACAAAGTTTGTCAACTCCATGATGTGGGACGGCAAGAAGTCGACTGCTCAGGGCATCTTCTACCAGGCGATGACCAACCTGGAGCAAAAGGGTGGCGACGAGGCGTTGAAGCTGTTCAAGAAGGCAGTCGAGAACTGCAAGCCTCTGCTCGAAGTGAAGACCCGCCGTGTCGGCGGTGCGAACTATCAGGTGCCGATCGAAGTGAACCCGGAACGGCGCACCTCGCTGGCGATTCGCTGGCTGGTGACGTACGGCCGGGCACGCGGCGAAAAGGGCATGATCGACAAGTTGAGCGCTGAATTGCTCGATGCCGCCAATGGCCGCGGCGCGGCAATGAAAAAGAAGGAAGATGTCCACCGTATGGCCGAGGCCAACAAGGCTTTCGCCCACTACCGCTGGTAAGGAAGTGAAGCAGGTCTGCTGCTGCAAGGCAGCAGGCGCAACACAAGCAGCAAGAAGAATCGCGAGTCGAACGTCTCGCGCGAGAGTGAGAGAATACCGTGCCTCGTCAAGTACCACTGGATCGTTGCCGGAACATCGGAATCATGGCGCACATCGACGCCGGGAAGACCACAACGACGGAGCGCATTTTGTTTTACACCGGGATCACCCATCGCATCGGCGAAGTGCATGAAGGCACGGCGACGATGGACTGGATGGAGCAGGAGCAGGAGCGCGGCATCACTATTACGTCCGCTGCCACCACCTGCACCTGGCGCGATATCCGTATCAATATCATCGATACCCCGGGCCACGTCGACTTTACTGCCGAGGTTGAGCGCAGCCTCCGCGTGCTCGACGGCGCGGTCGCCTGCTTTGACGCCGTTCACGGCGTCGAGCCGCAGTCCGAGACCGTCTGGCGGCAGGCGGATAAGTACGGTGTGCCCCGCATTTGCTTTATCAACAAGATGGACAAGATGGGCGCTGACTTCGAGCATGCCATCGACACCATCCGCAAGCGTTTGGCCGCCAAGCCGGTCGCGATCCAGATTCCCATCGGCCAGGAAGCCGCTTTCAAGGGCGTAGTCGACCTGATCGAGATGCGCGCCATTCTGTGGCACGACGAGACCATGGGCGCCAAGTACGACGTCGAAGAGATTCCTGCCAATCTGCTGAAGAAGGCGGAAGCCTTCCGTATGCAACTGGTGGAGTCGGTTGCCGAGAATGATGACGAGATGCTGCACAAGTTTCTCGAGGGCGAAACGCCGACCCCGGCCGAGCTGCGCAAGGCTCTGCGCGGAGCCACCATGGGAATGAAACTCTTCCCCGTGTTGTGCGGTAGTTCGTTCAAGAACAAAGGTGTGCAGACGCTGCTCGACGCCGTGGTCGACTTCCTGCCCAGTCCGCTGGATGTTCCGCCGATCGAAGGCCACAATCCCGACAACATGGAAGAGGTCATCCTCCGCCATGCTGACGATACTGAGCCGTTGACGGCCCTGGGCTTCAAGATCATGACCGACCCATTCGTCGGCCAGTTGATCTTCGTCCGCCTCTATTCCGGCCACCTGAAGACGGGCGATACCGTCCTCAACCCGCGTACGCAGAAAACCGAGCGCATCGGCCGCCTGCTGAAGATGCACGCGAACAAGCGGGAAGAGATTGTCGAGATCTTTGCCGGCGATATCTGCGCCTGCGTGGGGCTCAAGAATCTGATTACCGGCGATACCATCTGCACCGATAAGTCGCCGATCGTCCTCGAATCGATCGATTTTCCGGCTCCGGTCATCCACGTTGCCGTGGAACCGAAGACCAAGGCGGATCAGGAGAAGATGGGCATGGCGCTGGCGAAGCTGGCGCAGGAAGATCCAACCTTTAAGGTGCACACCGATCCTGACTCCGGCCAAACCATCATCAGCGGGATGGGCGAGTTGCATTTGGAAATCATCGTCGACCGCATGATGCGTGAGTACAAGGTCGAGGCCAATGTCGGTAAGCCGCAGGTTGCCTATCGCGAAACCATCCGCAAGAAGGCGGAAGCGGAAGGCAAGTACATCCGCCAGACCGGTGGGTCGGGTAACTACGGCCACGTGAAGATTCGCGTCGAGCCCAACGAGCCCGGCAAAGGCTTTGAATTTATCAACGACATCAAGGGTGGCGTGGTGCCCAAGGAATATATCAAGCCGACCGAGCAGGGCATTCGCGAGGCTTTAGGCGGCGGCGTGCTCGCCGGTTACGAGATCGTCGACGTGAAGGCGACGCTCTACGACGGCAGCTACCACGATGTCGACTCCAATGAAATGGCGTTCAAGATCGCGGGTTCGATGGCCTTCAAGGAAGCGGCCCGTAAGGCGACCCCTGTGTTGTTGGAGCCCGTCATGGCGGTCGAAGTGGTCGTGCCGGAAGAGTACATGGGAACCATCATTGGCGACCTGAACTCCCGCCGCGGCCGGATCGAAGGCATGGAGCATCGTGCTGGATCGCAGGTCATCAAGGCCAATGTGCCGTTGAGTGAAATGTTTGGGTACGCCACCCACATGCGCTCCTCGACCCAGGGCCGGGCGAATTACTCCATGCACTTCCACCGCTACGAAGAAGCGCCTCGGTCGGTCTCCGAAGAGATCATCGGCCGCAATCAAGGCAAATAACCGTTTGAAGGGTACGGCCTTGAGGCCGTACGAAATAAGTGGAGCCCTGTGCGGCTTTAGCCGCTGAGGGCAAGGATTCAGGAGAGGGACAAGATGGCGAAGGAAAAGTTTGACCGGTCGAAGCCGCACGTAAACGTGGGAACGATTGGGCACATTGACCATGGCAAGACGACGTTGACGGCAGCGATCACGAAGGTATTGTCGAAGCACAACCCGAAGATCCAGTTTCGTTCGTTTGATTCGATCGACAACGCGCCTGAGGAGCGGGAGCGCGGTATCACGATCGCGACCGCGCACGTGGAATACGAGACGGCCAACCGTCACTACGCCCACGTGGACTGCCCTGGTCACGCTGATTACATCAAGAACATGATCACCGGCGCAGCGCAGATGGACGGAGCGATCCTGGTAGTGGCAGCGACCGACGGTCCCATGCCGCAAACCAAGGAGCACGTATTGTTGGCCCGCCAGGTAGGCGTTCCCTACATCGTGGTGTTCCTGAACAAGTGCGATGCGGTCGAAGACGAAGAGCTGACCGACCTGGTGGAGATGGAAGTCCGTGAGCTTTTGTCGAAGTACAACTTCCCCGGAGACGACGTGCCGGTGATTCGCGGCTCGGCGCTGGGTGGTTTGAACGGCGAAGCACAGTGGGAAAAGAAGATCGACGAGTTGATGGATGCAGTGGACAAGAATGTACCCTTGCCGGCGCGTGCCATCGACCAGCCGTTCCTGATGCCGATCGAGGACATCTTCTCGATTTCCGGCCGCGGCACGGTGGTGACGGGCAGGATTGAGCGCGGCAAGATCAAGGTGGGCGAGGAAGCCGAGATTGTCGGATTCCGCGACACCCGCAAGACGGTGGTCACCGGCGTTGAAATGTTCAAGAAGCAGCTGGACGAAGGCCTGGCGGGCGACAATGCTGGACTTCTGTTGCGCGGTATTGCCAAGGAAGACGTGGAGCGTGGCATGGTGTTGGCGAAGACGGGTTCGATCACGCCGCACACCACGTTTAAGGGTGAGATTTACGTATTGAGCAAGGAAGAAGGCGGCCGTCACACCCCGTTTTTCAATGGCTACCGTCCCCAGTTTTACTTCCGCACCACCGACGTGACCGGGACGGCGAAGCTGCCGGAAGGCACGGAGATGGTGATGCCGGGAGACAACGTGCAGCTGGAAATTACCCTGCATACCCCGGTAGCGATGGAGAAGGGCCTGCGTTTTGCCATCCGTGAGGGTGGCCGCACCGTCGGCGCCGGTACCATCAGCGAAATCATCAAGTAACAGTTCGTTGCCGGGCTGCCGCGGCAGCCCGGGACAACAGAGTGAGCGGCAAGAGGGAATTGAGATGGTAGGACAGAGAATTCGCATTCGGCTTAAGGCTTACGACTATCGCGTGCTCGATACCTCGACAGGCGAAATTGTCGAGACGGCAAAGCGCACTGGCGCGCAGGTCGCGGGCCCCATTCCGTTGCCGACCGTGAAGAACAAGTACTGCGTGCTGCGTTCCCCGCACGTTGACAAGAAGTCGCGCGAGGCCTTCGAAATCCGCACCCATAAGCGGCTCATCGATATTCTTGAGCCGACGCAACAAACCATCGATGCGCTCATGAAGCTGGATCTTCCGGCTGGCGTCGATGTCGAGATTAAGGCATTCGAGAAGTAAGCAGGAGAGCATCATGTCGGTAAAAGGAATACTGGGCAAGAAGATCGGGATGACGCAGCTGTTCGATGACAAGGGTGACGTACACCCGGTCACCGTGCTGCAGGCGGGCCCCTGTGTGGTGACCCAGCTTAAGACGCTGGCCGGCGACGGCTACAGCGCGGCACAGATCGGTCTGATTGAGTTCGTCAAGGGCAACAAGGTGAACAAGCCGATGGCCGGTCACTTCGCCAAGAACAATGTTCCGCCGGTCAAGCTGATGCGCGAGGTTCCTCTCGATGCAGTCAAAGGCGAAGACGGACAGCCGATCGAACTCAAGGCGGGTGACAAGGTTCTGGTCGACATCTTCGAAGACGCCAAGTACGTCGACGTGATTGGTACCAGCAAGGGCCGTGGTTTTGCCGGCGTCGTTCGCCGCCATAACTTTGGCGGTGGCCCCAAGGCCCACGGACACATGTTTCAGGTGCAAGGCTCCATCGGCGCCTCGTCGTTTCCTTCGCGTGTATTTCCCGGGCAGCGCATGCCAGGTCACTACGGCGCGGAGCAGGTCACGGTGCGCAATCTGCGCATTCGCGGTATCGACCTTGACGAAAACCTGTTGATGGTCGAGGGCGCGATCCCTGGCCCGCGTGACGGCTACGTGATGATTTCCAAATCGAAAGCACCGCCGCGTGAGCGTCGTGGCTTTGGCGGTGGGGGAACGGTCGATCCGTTGAAGGCTTCGAAGAAGGCTTCCGGTGGCAAGCCCTCCGGCGGCAAGAAGAAGGCTTAAGGGCTGGGCTCTTACCCAGCAGTAGATGACTGGGTGGCCCATTCAAGCCTTCTGTTGGCTTGAGTGGGGTCAAACCACCCCAAGGAAGCGATATGGCACAGATTGATGTAGTGGATCTCGGTGGAACGAAGGTTGGCTCGCTCGAGCTGGCGGATGAAATCTTTGCCGCGGACCAGATCAACGAAGCGTTGCTCTGGGAAGCAGTAAAGCATTACCGCGCAGCGATGCGGCAGGGCACCCACGCCACCAAGAATAAGAAGCTGGTCTCTGGCTCGGGCAAGAAGCTGTGGAAGCAAAAGGGCACTGGCCGGGCTCGTGTGGGTTCTGTTCGTTCGCCCATCTGGCGCCACGGCGGCACCGTGCACGGACCGCAGCCGCGCAGCTATGACTACGCGTTTCCGCGTAAGAAGTTGCTCGGTGCGTTGCGCTCTGCGCTCGCGACCAAGCTGGCCGACGGCAAGCTGACCGTAGTCGAGAGCCTGGAACTGGCAGACGCCAAGACCAAGTCCTATCGCGCTGCGCTCGACAAGCTCGATGCCAAGCGGACGACTTTGCTGGTTGAAGGCGGGCAGGAGCCTGGGCGTTCCGTAATGCTCGGTTCGCGCAACCTCCATCGCGTCGAGCTGATGCTCACCAAGGAAGTACACCCCTACGATCTGCTGCGCTACGAGCGGGCGATTTTCTCCCGCGCTGCGATTGAGCAATTGCAGGAAACGTTGAAGAAGACCGTATCCCGTCGCAAGGAGGTGGCATAAATGCCGACTCTCTATAACGTGATCAAGCGCCCTGTCATTACCGAAAAGGGCCTGGGCGCTAAGGAAACCGAGAGCACGCTGGTATTCGACGTGGCTCCGGACGCAACCAAGACCGAAGTCAGGCAAGCGGTAGAGACGTTGTTCAAGGTAAAAGTGCGGAGTGTGCGCACGGCCAACTTCCTGGGTAAGGAGCGCCGCCGTGGCAAGTTCACCGGATTTCGCCCCGACTGGAAGAAGGCGTACGTTCGCCTTCAGCCGGGTGAAAAGATGCCCGACTACGTCAACGCCCTGTAAGCAGAAGTAACGAGCGAATAAGATGCCGATCAAGACATACAGACCGATTACCCCAACGCTGCGTTTCAAAACGTCTCTGGTAAACGACGATATTACGACGAATCGGCCGCACAAGCCCCTGCTCGCCGTAAAGCAGCGCACCGGGGGCCGCCGCAACTCGGGCGACCTCACCATGCGTCACCATGGCGGTGGCCATAAGCAGAAACTGCGTTTGGTCGATTTCAAGCGCGATAAGTACGGCGTGCCCGGCAAGGTAGCCTCGATCGAATATGATCCCAACCGCTCCTCGCGCATCGCGCTGATCAACTACCTGGACGGGGAAAAGCGCTACATTATTCAGCCGGTTGGCCTGAAGGTAGGCCAGACCATCATGAGCGGCCCCGAGGCCGACATCCTGGTGGGCAACGCGCTGCCGCTCAAGAACATACCCGCCGGCACCACGGTGCACAACGTGGAGCTGCGTCCCGGCAAGGGCGCACAGATGGTCCGCTCGGCCGGCGCTTCGGCGCAGCTGGTGGCCAAAGAAGGCGACTACGCGCTGCTCAAGCTGCCTTCCGGCGAAACCAGGCGGGTACTGGTGGCGTGCATGGCGACCGTAGGCCAGGTGGGCAATACCGAGCACGAGAATGTATCGATCGGTAAAGCGGGTCGTAACCGGTGGAAGGGGATTCGTCCCAGTAACCGTGGCGTATCCATGAACCCGGTCGATCACCCGCACGGCGGTGGTGAAGGTAAGACCTCGGGTGGACGCCATCCCGTGACCCCGTGGGGACAGCCCACACGCGGATACAAGACGCGCAACAACAAGCGGACCGACACATTTATCGTCAGCCGCGCCAAGAAGTAGTCAGGAGCATCGAGAGCTATGGCACGTTCGACAAAAAAGGGTCCGTTTATCGACACCCACCTGATGGTAAAGATCGAAGCGATGAACCAGGCGAATGACAAGAAAGTCCTTCGTACCTGGTCGCGCCGCTCGACCATCCATCCGGACATGGTGGGACACACCATCGCGGTGCACAACGGCAAGAAGTTCATTCCGGTCTATGTGACGGAAAACATGGTAGGGCACAAGCTGGGCGAGTTTTCGGCCACGCGGACCTTTAAGGGGCACTCGGCAAAGGCTGCTGAGTCGTCGGCCAAGCCTCGCTAAAACGCAAAGTTTAAGGGAAGAAGCCAATGCAACTCGAAACACAGGAATTCCGGGCCGAAGCGAAGTTTCAGCGGGTATCGCCGCAGAAAGCTCGCCTGGTGCTGGAGCTGATCAAGGGACGCCGCGTCGGCGAGGCACTGGAGACAGTGGCCTTCACCAAGAAGGGTGTTGCTCCGCTGGTTGAGAAGGTGCTGCGCGCCGCCATTCAGAACGCGAACTACCTGAGCCAAGAGCGCGAGCTCGATCTGGATGTAGATAACCTCTACGTCAAGACCGCGCTGGCTAACGAAGGACCGCGCATGAAGCGCATCCGCCCCGCCCCGATGGGCCGTGCGTTCCGCTACCAGCGCAGGATGGCGCACATCGTAATCTCCGTGGCTGAGCGCAAGCGTGCCGGTCTGGTAGAAACGGCTGAGCCAGAAGCAGCTCCCAAAAAGCGTCTACTCGGGGGCAAGGCCAAGAAGAAGACTGTGGCCAAGAAGGCCCCAGCCAAAAACTGGAAGAAAGCCGCCAAGTAAGGCGCAAAGATTGGTCTAAAGGAAATTATGGGACAAAAAGTTCATCCTTACGGCTTTCGACTCGGCGTCAACAAGCCATGGCGGTCACGCTGGTTCGTCGAGCGCGACTACGACAAGTTGCTGATTGAAGATGTGCATCTGCGCGCGGAGTTGAAAGAAAAGCTCAAGGCTGCCGGTGTGAGCTCGGTCGAAATCGAGCGGCCAGGCAACAAGCTGCGGCTCATCATTCGCACCGCACGTCCGGGTATTGTGATCGGCCGCAAGGGCGCCGAGATCGAAAAGCTCAAGACCGATCTGCAGAAGCGTACCAATCGCGATGTCTTTATCGACATTCTCGAGGTGAACAAGCCGGAGCTCGATGCTCAGCTGGTGGCCGAGAACATCGCGTTGCAGCTCGAAAAGCGCGTTGGTTTCCGCCGCGCCATGCGGAAAGCGGTTGACTCCGCACTGCGTTTCGGTTGCAAGGGCATCAAGGTGCGCGTCTCCGGCCGCTTGAACGGTAACGAAATCGCCCGTTCGGAGTGGTATCTGCAGGGGCGGCTTCCGCTGCACACCTTGCGCGCGGATATCGATTATGGATTCGCGGAAGCGCGGACAACCTACGGTGTGATCGGGGTCAAGACCTGGATCTATCGCGGTGACATTTACGAACAGAAGCGTCGCCAGCCGCAGCCGGCCGGCACTAGCGGAGTATTTTAGGGCCGTTCCGGCTGTCTTGGCTGGAGCAGTGAGCACGTGAGAGATACGGGTTAGAGGCGAAATCTTATGTTGATGCCAAAGAAGGTCAAGTTCCGCAAGCAGCAGCGCGGACGCATGAAGGGTAAAGCGTGGCGGGGTTCCGAGCTCTCCTTTGGAGACTACGGTCTCAAGGTTATGGAGTGCGGCTACATCACCGACCGGCAGATCGAAGCCAGCCGTGTGGCCATGACGCGCTTCATCAAGCGTGGCGGCAAAATCTGGCTGCGTTTGTTCCCGGACAAGCCGGTGACCAAGAAGCCGGCTGAAACCCGTATGGGTAAGGGCAAGGGAGCTCCCGATCACTGGGTTTGTGTGGTTCGCCCGGGACGCGTGCTCTTTGAGATGGAAGGCGTAGCGCCGGAGATTGCGGCTGAGGCCATGCGTTTGGCTTCCAACAAGCTGCCCTTGAAGACGCGTTTTGTGATGCGCCACGATGTGAAGCCGACCGCGGTCGCTAAGTAGAGAAAACAATGGAAATCGAAAAGATTCGCAACCTCAATGATGAAGAGCTGGTACGGCAGGAGAAGCAGTCCGCCGAGCAGCTGTTCCGCCTGCGCTTCCAGATGAAACTGGGGCAGAACGAAGGCGTCAAGAAACTCCGCGACCTCCGCAAGGACGTCGCTCGCATCAAGACCATCGCTCGTCAGCGGGCTCTTGGTCTGAAGACAGCACCCGTCGCGGCAGCACCGGCCAAGACGAACAAGGCCAAGAAAGGGACTCGTTAAGCCATGGCAGAAGAAACGAACAAGCCAGTCTCTCGTCGCACCGAAAAGGTGGGTAATGTGGTCTCGACCAAGATGCAGAAGACCATTGTGGTTGAGGTGGAGATGCGCAAGACTCACCCCAAGTACAAGCGCGTCATCAAGCTGAGCAAGAAGTTTTATGCCCACGACGAGCAGAACTCGGCGCGGGTTGGCGATGTGGTGCGGATCAAGGAAAGCCGCCCGCTGAGCAAGCTGAAGCGCTGGACGCTGGAAGAAGTGATTCGCCGCTCCTCGCTGCCGCAGGCTGAAGAAGTAGCGGCGCCGGTAGCGTAACGAAGTTTGGGTGCCCCATATCTCGCTCGTTTTTCGCCAGATGTGGGTCCACCAAGGCATTTAACCGGAAGCTCTTAGGTGGACATATCTCGCGAAAAGCGAGCGAGATATGGGGCACCCAAACTTCGCGGCTGATTTGAAAGTTTGGCAAGGAGATACGCGTATGGCAGTACAAATGAGAACCATGCTGGACGTAGCCGACAACTCCGGCGCGCGCAAGCTGCAGATGATTCTGCCTCTGGGCGGCTCGAGCGGGAAGAAGGCAGGCCTGGGTGACGTAATCACTGCCTCGGTCAAGGAAGCGTCTCCTGATGGTCAGGTCAAGAAGGGCGTTGTCGTCAAGGCAGTCGTCGTCCGCACGCGCAAGGAATATCGTCGCCGTGACGGTACCTATATCCGCTTCGATCAGAACGCTGCGGTGCTGATCAACGAAGCCGGTGAGCCGGTTGGGACACGTGTTTTTGGTCCGGTAGCTCGCGAGTTACGAGATAAGAAGTTTTTGAAGATTGTTTCGCTGGCCCCGGAAGTCATCTAAGGCCGGGCATAGAAGCGAGGAGCATATGGCACTGAAATTACAACGCAACGATACCGTGGAAGTGATCACTGGCACCGACAAGGGCAAGCGCGGCCGCGTGCTGCGCGTCCTGGGCGATAAGAACCGCGTCCTGGTCGAGCACGTCCGCATGGTCAAGAAGCACGTCCATCCCAACCCGCAACGCAACATCAAGGGTGGGATCGCCGAGCAGGAAGCTGCCATCCAGATCTCCAATGTGATGTTGGTCTGCGGCACCTGTGGGCCGACGCGCGTAGGCCACAAGATTGAGGGCGACAGCAAGGTTCGTGTTTGCAAGAAGTGCGGTCAGACCCTGGCACCGAAAAAGAAGTAACCCACGCAACGGTACACGGGCAGCGCTTGAGCCCACTCCGGGACCGTGAAAGAAAGAGACAAAGATGGCAAAGTCAAACGCAAGACTGAAGGAAAAGTACAACCAGGAAATCCGGCCCGCGCTGCAAAAAGAGCTGGGCCTGAAGAACCTGATGGCCGTACCCCGCCTGGAAAAGATTGTCCTGAACATGGGCTTGGGCGAGGCCACGCAAAACGTGAAGCTGATGGACCCCCTGGTTGCCGACCTGGCTTCGGTTGCCGGACAAAAACCGGTGACGACCAAGGCGAAGAAGTCCATCGCCGCCTTCAAGGTGCGCGAAGGTATGCCCATCGGCGCCATGGTGACATTGCGCGGTGACATTATGTACGAATTTCTCGACCGCTTGATCTCAGTGGGCCTGCCCCGCGTGCGCGACTTTAAGGGCGTCTCCACCAAGAGCTTTGACGGACGGGGCAACTACACCCTCGGCATGCGCGACCAGTTGATCTTTCCTGAAGTCGACTATGCCCGGGTAGAGAAGTTAAAAGGCATGAACGTCACGATTGTGACGACAGCCAAAGACGATAACCAGGCGCGTGCCCTGCTTCGGCAGTTTGGCATACCTTTCCGTCAGACGGCATAAGGAAGAGAGACGAATGGCCACTACAGCGAAACGAGTTAAAGACGCCCGCAAGCCGAAGTTTTCCAGCCGCCAGCACAATCGCTGCAAGATTTGCGGCCGGCCGCGCGCGTACCTGCGCAAGTTCGGCCTATGCCGCTTGTGCTTCCGCCAGTTGGCGCTTCGGGGCGAGATCCCCGGTGTCGTTAAATCCAGTTGGTAATTGTAACAACAGCATTCCCGCTGGTTCTGCGGCCTGAACAGGGCCGGAGCGAACGGGGAATGGAGGAGAGAGAATGAGTTTGACCGATCCAGTAGCCGATTTTGTGACGCGCATCCGCAATTCCATCCGTGCGCGCCACCAAAAGCTCGATGTCCCGGCGTCGAAGTTGAAGACCGAGATTGCCCGCATCCTGAAAGAAGAAGGCTACATCGCCAACTACAAGGCGGCGGAAGAGAATGGCCGCGCCATCCTGCGCGTCTATCTCAAGTACGGCGCCAACAACGAAGCTGCCATTCGCGACCTGTCCCGCATCTCGCGGCCCGGATGCCGTGTGTACGTCGGCCGGGATGAGATCAAGCGAGTACAGAGCGGTCTTGGTATCAGCATCATGACCACGCCTCGCGGCGTGATGACCGGACGGCAGGCACGGCGCGAAGGCGTCGGCGGCGAGATCCTCTGCGAAGTCTGGTAAGGGAAGGATTTAGAAATGTCGCGTATCGGTAAGAAACCTATTCCGTTGCCCTCGACGGTCAAGTACAAGATGGAGGGAAACACCGTGCTGGTCGAAGGCCCCAAGGGCAAGCTGACCGCCATGGTGCCGGCGGGCATCAAGCTCGAAACCAAGGACGGCCAACTGCTCGCGGTGCGCGAGAAGGAAGAACTCGCCGCCCTGCATGGCCTGACCCGCGCGCTTGTCTCAAATGCCGTTGAAGGCGTGACCAAAGGCTGGACGAAGGAACTGGACATCGTCGGCATCGGCTACCGCGCCGAGCTTAAGGGCAAGGGCACGGTGGTCTTCACCCTGGGCTTCTCGCACCCGATCGAGTTCCCTCTGCCGACTGGTATTGAAGTGGCCATCGATCCCAAGCAGACCCGACTGACGATCAGCGGCATTGATCGTCAAAAGGTAGGCCAGGTCGCCGCCGATATGCGTTCTCTGCGCAAGCCCGATCCGTACAAAAACAAGGGCGTGCGCTACGTGGGCGAGCGTTTGAAGAAGAAGGTCGGCAAGACCGGCGCGAAGTAAACCGAACGCGACTGCAGGGCAGTTGCGCTTTTAGGAAAGGGAAACATCATGATTCCGCAGAGACAGAGAAATGAAATTCGTCAGCGCGTGCACTTTCGCATTCGCCAAAAGATGGAAGGGACCACAGAGCGTCCCCGGCTGAATGTGTATCGGTCGTTGAATCACATTTATGCCCAGGTGATCGACGACGCCAAGGGCGAAACGATCATCTCCGCTTCCACTCTTTCTGCCAAGCTCAAGACCGGTGGCAACGTGGCAGCTGCCAAGGAAGTTGGCAAGCTGGTGGCCGAGCGGGCGATCGAAAAGGGAATCAAAAAGGTAGTCTTCGATCGCGGTGGCTATCTCTATCACGGGCGCATCAAGGCCCTGGCAGATGCGGCGCGCGAAGCAGGTTTAGAGTTCTAACGGACTTTCGGAAGGATCAAGCATGGCAATGTTGAAGCGGAAACTGGACGCCGGGCAGTACAACCTGAAGGATCAGGTGGTGTCCATCAATCGTGTGACCAAGGTCGTCAAGGGCGGTAAGAACATGTCGTTTGCGGCGCTGGTGGTTGTAGGCGACCCTGCTGCTGGCGTGGTCGGATATGGCTCTGGCAAAGCAAAGGAAGTGCCGCAGGCGATCCGTAAGGGCATCGAATCGGCCAAGAAAAATCTGGTGCATGTGAACCTCTCCGAAACGACCATTCCTCACATGGTGTTGGGTCGCTTCGGTTCCGGACATGTGCTCTTGAAGCCGGCGCCGGAAGGCACGGGCGTCATTGCCGGCGGCGCGGTGCGCGCGGTAATGACTTCGGTTGGAGTTCAGAATGTGCTGACCAAGAGCCTGGGCACGGCGAACCCGCACAACGTAGTCAAGGCTACGTTCGATGCGCTGGTGCAGCTGCGCGATCGCGGCGAAGTGGCTGCGGCTCGTGGTAAGCAACCACAGGAGCTATATTAATGGCTGAGACAGCAAAACAGATGATGCGCCTTCAGTACTACCGGTCGATGATTTGCACTCCGGAAAAGCACAAGAGGGTCATCAAGGGATTGGGCTTTACCCGGCTCAATCAAGTTGTGGAGCGCGAGGACACCGCCTCCGTCCGTGGCATGGTGAAGGCCGTGCCGCATCTGGTGCGTATCGTTAAGTAGCCGCACAGAATTAAATGCGAGTCAGACTAAGTCTGGCGTTGAGCGAGGAAGTAAATGTCAAAGAATCTTTCTAATCTACGGGCGCCCAAAGCGGCGAACAGCAACAAGAAGCGTGTCGGCCGCGGTATGGGCTCAGGCATGGGCAAAACCTCTACCCGCGGACACAAGGGACAGCGTTCCCGTTCCGGTTCCCACATGATGCGTGGTTTTGAAGGCGGCCAGATGCCGCTGCATCGCCGTTTGCCCAAGCGCGGCTTCACCAACATCTTCCGCACCGAGTACTCGGTCATCAACCTGAGCCGCATCGCCGAACTCCACGAGGAGACTGGCAACGCCGAGTTGACCCTGGAAGCCTTCACCGCCAAGGGCTTGCTGAAGAAGCGGAATGGTCTGGTCAAGGTGCTGGGCGACGGCGAGCTGACGGTTGCTGTTACGGTGCACGCGCACAAGTTCTCCAAGTCGGCTCAGGAGAAAATCGAGAAAGCCGGCGGCAAGGCCGTCGTGGTTTCCTAGTTTCAAAGCAACGATATAGCGAATCCGGGTGCCGCATATCTCGCATTGTTTTGGCAAGATGTGGGAAATACCGGATGCTGACGAAGAAGTTCCGGGGCGAGAGTTGGAGTTTTCGCATATCTCGCCAAGACAAGGCGAGATATGGGGCACCCAGGTTCGTGGCTGGGAAAGCTAAAGCAAGCTAACGAACGGTAACGACACAGGACTTATATGTTTGAGAAGATTCGCAATATCTTCCGCATCCCCGACCTGCGCAAGCGGGTTTTGTTTACCCTGGGCATCCTGGCCGTCTATCGTCTGGGCTCGCAAATCCCTACCCCTGGCGTCAACCTCAAGCTGTTAGCGCAGTTCTTCGACCAGCAGGCAGGTAGCGCCCTCGGCCTCGTCGACCTGTTCAGCGGTGGCAATCTTCGCCGCCTCACCATTTTCGCCCTGGGCATCATGCCCTACATCACCGCCTCCATCATCTTTCAGCTGCTGACCGTGGTCTATGAGCCATTGGCGAAGTTGCAGAAGGAGGGCGAGCTAGGCCGGCGCAAGATCACCCAATGGACACGCTACGTCACCGTGGTTCTCGGAGCGGTGCAGTCATTGGCCATTGCCCTCACCCTTTCCCACGGAGCCGGCGGCGTCTCGTACGTCCTCAACCCCGGCCCTGGCTTCATCCTCATGACCATGGTTACGCTCACTACCGGGACCGCCTTCATCATGTGGCTGGGTGAGCAAATTACCGACCGCGGCATCGGCAACGGCATGAGCCTGCTCATCTTTGCAGGCATCGTGGTCGGCCTCCCCCGAGGTATTCAGGATCTGATCGACAAGGCCCGCACCCAGGCATGGGGCTCCTTCACCATCCCGGCACTGGTCATTCTGGTCGCCATGATGATCGCCATCGTCGCCTTCATCGTCTTTGTCGAACGAAGTGAACGGCGCATCCCGGTACAGTACGCCAAGCGCATCGTCGGCCGGCGCCTGATGGGCGGCCAGTCTACCCACCTGCCGCTCAAGGTGAACTCCGGTGGCGTCATGCCCGTCATCTTCGCCAGTTCAATCCTCTCGGCTCCGCTGCTCTTCGCCAGCTCCACCTTTGTGCGCAACAGCGGCTTTCTCACCCGCGTCTTTGACGGACTGCGTCCCGGCGAGCCCTGGTATGAGCTGCTTTATGTCGTAGGCATCGTCTTCTTCGCCTACTTCTACATCTCCATCGTTTTCCGTCCCGATGACATTGCCGACAACATGCGCAAGTACGGCGGATTTATCCCCGGCATTCGTCCCGGCCGGCGCACCTCCGACTTTGTCAACGACGTGCTCACCCGCATCACCCTGGTGGGCGCCCTGTACCTGATTGTTATCTCGCTGATACCGCAGATCCTGATCAGCGGTATCCACCTCAACGACCTATGGCTGGTCGGCGGCTTCTTCGAAAAGCTGCCTACCTGGGTCACCCACGGCCTGAACGTCAGCTTCTACTTCGGCGGCACTTCGCTGCTGATCGTCGTGGGCGTGGCTATGGATACGGTCAACCAGGTGGAATCGCAGTTGATCATGCGCCATTACGATGGCTTCTCGCCGCGCAGCGGCCGCGTGCGCGGAAGGCGGTCGTGGTAAGGCCGTTACCGGTGGCGGAAGGTTTGGAACCCGGGCCATCTATCCAGGTGACCCCCGGCCCTATGCTGCTGATGGGAGCCCCCGGGGCGGGCAAGGGAACCCAGGCAAAAGGAATTATGGCCGCCTGGGGCGTCCCCCAGATCTCCACTGGCGATCTGCTGCGTGACCATCGCGACCGCGGAACGCCCTTGGGCCAGGTAGCCACCAAGATCATGAACACCGGCAAGCTGGTTCCCGACGACCTCGTCAACGAGATGGTCGCGGAACGGTTGGCCCAGCCAGACACGGCGCGGGGCTACATTCTGGATGGATACCCGCGCACCCTGGCCCAGGCGGAGTGGCTCGATGCCCGGCTGGCGGCTTCTCCCTCGGGGCTGCCGGTGATTGCAGTCAGCATCCAGGTAAGTTATACTCAGTTGTTGCGTCGTATCACGGGTCGACGCATCTGCCCAACCTGCCAGCGCATTTACAACGTTTACCTGCAGCCGCCGAAAGTCGACATGGTATGCGATGTGGACGGCACACCGCTTGTCCAGCGTGCGGATGATGTGGAAGCGGTTTTCCATGAACGGATGCGCACGTATGCGGCGCTAACAGCGCCGGTGGTAGAGCATTATCGCGCCAGCAGCCGGTTTGTGGAAGTAGACGGCGAGCAGTCGGCGGACGAGGTAATGGCGGGAATCATGGCTGCGGTAACGCGGCTCAGATCAAAGTCAGCATAGAAAGTGGGTTTACCAGGCCAATGGCCATCATGATCAAGACGCCGCAAGAGATCGAAAAAATGCGGCGCAGTGGAGCGGTTGTACGCGAGGTGCTGGAGCATGTGAAGGCGCATGTGAAGCCTGGCGTCACCACGCTCGACTTGGAAAACGCGGCGGAGGCCAAGATGGCGGAACTCGGCGCCACTTCGGCGTTCAAGGGCTATCGTGGTTATCCCTGCGTGTTGTGCACTTCGGTGAACGAGCAGGTGGTCCATGGCATCCCATCGCGGGAACGAGTCCTGCGCGACGGCGATATTGTTTCCGTCGACTGCGGAGTGGTGTTAGACGGCTACTACGGTGACTCGGCGATCACCGTGCCGGTGGGCAACGACGTAGCTCCGAAAGCGAAGCGGTTGCTCGACGTGACTCGGGCCTCGCTTGAGAGCGCGATCAAAGTAGTGCGCCCGGGGGCGACGCTGGGCGACATCGGCGCCGCGGTGCAGGAAGTAGTAGAAGCGGATGGTTTCAGCGTAGTCCGTGAGTTTGTGGGCCATGGTATCGGAACCCGTATGCACGAAGATCCGCAGGTACCCAATTACGGGCAGCGCGGAGCGGGAACCAAGCTGCGCGCAGGGATGGTCCTGGCGATCGAGCCTATGGTGAACGTAGGCAAGCCGGGCGTGCAGGTATTGAGTGACGGCTGGACTGCAGTAACAGAAGACGGAAGCTTGAGCGCGCACTTTGAGCACACCGTCGCCGTTACCGCTGAGGGCGCCGTAATTTTGACGCAGTAGGCAACGACAGCCTGTGGGACGGGAATCGCAGGCGGAAGCGGGATAAGGTTTGTCGAAGGAAGACGCGATTGAAGTAATGGCAACCGTCGTAGAGACGTTGCCGAACGCGATGTTTAAAGTCGAGCTGGAGAACAAGCACCAGGTTCTGGCTCATGTTTCGGGACGCATGCGGAAGAACTTTATTCGTATTCTTCCCGGCGATCGGGTTGCGGTTGAGCTGAGTCCGTACGATCTGACCCGCGGTCGAATCGTGTACCGCTACAAATAATTCTGTATCAGGCCCGACTTTAGTCGGGCCGTAAGGGAGCAGTCATGAAAGTTCGGGCATCGGTAAAGAAGATCTGTGACAAGTGCAAGGTCATTCACCGTCGCGGCGTCGTACGCGTGATCTGTGAGAACTCCAAGCACAAGCAGCGTCAAGGCTAAGACCTTCAAGAATTTTGAAGCAGAGTAACTAGGGGTGCCCCATATCTCGCCCTCTTCTGGCGAGATATGGGAAAAGCAAATGCTCAAGTACAGGCCCCGAAAAGGCTAGTTAGCCATAAAGGCTTGCGTTGAACCTTTTCGGATCGCCCTCACCAATAACCGCTGGAGCGGCGAAGCTGCAAACAGCAACAGCAGTAAAAAGGATTTCAGCATGGCACGTATTGCTGGCGTCGATCTGCCCCGTCACAAGCAGGCAAGAATCGCGCTGACCTACATTTTCGGAATCGGCAACCCGCGCGCAGCGCGCATCCTGACAGCGGCCAATGTGGACCCGTTGAAGAAGATTCAGGATCTGGGCGAAGACGAGGTAAACCGCATCCGCCAGGTGATCGAAGCAGAAGGCCAGATCGAAGGCGATCTGCGCAAAGATGTCTCGATGCACATCAAGCGGCTGATTGACATTCAGTCCTACCGGGGTCTGCGCCACCGGCGCAACCTGCCCACCCGCGGCCAGCGTACCCACACCAACGCGCGCACCCGCAAGGGACCGCGTAAGGGCACAATCGCAGGCAAGAAGAAAGCAACGGGGAAGACCTAATGGCGAAGCAGGAACAGAAAAAAGACGGCGCCGCAAAGCCCGGCAAAAACAAGAAGTTCAAAAAGCGCGAACGCAAGAACGTTCCCTACGGATTGGTCTACGTTCAGGCTTCGTTCAACAACACTATCGTGACCATCACCGACGGTCAGGGCAATACGCTTTCCTGGAAGAGTTCGGGTTCGCTCGGTTTCCGCGGATCGCGCAAAGGCACTCCCTTTGCCGCTCAGCAGGCCGCGCAGAACGCCGCCAACCAGGCGCGTGATCATGGTCTGCGTTCGGTCGATGTGCGGGTCAGTGGTCCCGGCTCCGGCCGCGAGTCCGCAGTCCGAGCGCTGGCTGCAGCCGGACTCGATGTCCGCTCCATCCGCGACGTTACGCCTATCCCGCACAACGGATGCCGCCCGCCCAAACGCCGTCGCGTTTGATACCCGGCGCGTCTGAGACATTTAACCGCAGGACCGGGACGAAGGATGGTAAATCCGTAAACCGGTCGGCCCCTGAACTAAGGAGAAGAATACGTGGCACGTTATACCGGACCAGTCTGCCGCCTTTGCCGTCGCGAAGGCACCAAGCTCTTTTTGAAGGGCACCAAGTGTTTCTCAGAGAAATGCCCGATTGAGAAGCGCAACTTCCCCCCTGGCCAGCACGGCAAGGACCGTAAGCCCAAGATCGTCGGCTACGGCCTGCAGTTGCGTGAAAAGCAAAAAGCCAAGCGTATCTATTTCACCCTGGAGAGCCAGTTCCGCGCTTATTACGAGAAGGCGTCGCGGGCGCAGGGCGTAACGGGCGAACTGCTGTTGCAACAACTCGAGCGGCGTCTCGACAACGTGGCCTTCCGCCTCGGCTTTGCCAGTTCGCGGCGTCAGTCGCGGCAGATCGTGCGCCATGGCCATGTGGAAGTCAATGGCCGCAAGGTGAACATCCCATCGTTCCAGGTTTCCGTGGGCGATGACATCAAGATCCGCGAAGGCAGCAAGAAGCTCACCGTACTTGAAACCTCGACCGAATTCGCGAGCCACCAGGTAGCACCCCGCTGGCTCACTGTGGATTACGCGAATCTGTCGGGCAAGGTGATCGCACTGCCCAAGCGTGAAGACGTAAACCTGCCCGTAAACGAGCAGCTGATCGTCGAACTTTACAGCAAGTAACTTCAACGAACGGGAGCAACACGCACGGCCGTTGCAAAATGCATCGCGACGCCGCTGCAGAGAGAGGACCACAGATATGCTTTGGAGAGGATTCCAAAAACCGAAACGTCTTGCAGTCGACACGGAGACGCTCACCGAAAAATATGGCAAGTTCAGCGCTCAGCCGTTTGAGCGCGGCTTCGGCACCACCATTGGCAATGCGCTGCGGCGGACGCTGCTTTCCTCCATTGAGGGCGCGGCCGTTACCGCAGTGAAAATCGAAGGCGTACTGCACGAGTTTCAGTCGATTACCGGCGTTGTCGAAGACGCGACGGACATCATCCTGAATCTCAAGCAGATTCCCTTCAAGCTGAACGGCGAAGGTCCCAAGGCGCTTTATTTGCGCGCGGATACGCCGGGAGTGGTGACCTCAGGCATGATCGAGGCCGACGGTGACGTCGAAATCCTGGACAAAGATGTCTACGTAGCAACCGTCAGCGAAGGTGGCAAGTTGGACATGGAAATGCGCTTGAAGCGCGGCCGTGGCTATGTCTCCGCTGATAAGAATTTTGACTCCGACCTGGGTATCGGCTTCATTCCGGTGGACTCCGTCCACTCCCCAGTACGTAAGGTCAACTACACCGTGGAAGCCGCTCGTCTCGGTCAGATCACTGACTACGACAAGCTGACCATTGAAGTCTGGACCAATCGTTCCGTTCTGCCTGCCGATTCACTCGGCCTGGCCGCGAAGCTGCTCAAGGATCATATGAGCATCTTCATCAACTTCGAGGAAGAGATCGAAGCTGAGAGCGCGCACGACGAAGGCAGAATGCAGTTGCGCAACGAGAATCTCAATCGCTCGGTCGAAGAGCTTGAGCTTAGCGTACGCAGCTACAACTGCCTGAAGAACGCGAATATTCAGACCATCGGCGAGCTGGTGCAGAAGACTGAGCCGGAGATGCTGAAGACCAAGAACTTCGGTCGCAAGTCTTTGAATGAGATCAAGGAAATCCTTGCTCAGATGGGGTTGTCGTTAGGCATGAAGATCGACGAGCACGGCAACGCGGTGCCTGGACCGACCAGCGTATTGCCGGCAGCGACGTTAGCGGCGAGTTACAACCGTTACGACGATGATGATGAAGACGAAGACGAGGATCTCGACGGGGTAGATATTCCGCTCCAGTCGGAGCCCGAGAACTTCTAAGTTAAGCAAGAGAGAGAAACCCAATGCGCCATCGCAACGCAGGATACAAACTTGGACGCAACACCAGCCACCGCCGCGCCTTATTGCGGAACCTGGTGACGTCCATTCTTCTCGAGGACCGGGTGGAGACGACCATCACCAAGGCCAAGGCTGCTCGTCCTCACGTAGAAAAGCTGATCACGTTAGGCAAGCGGGGGGATGTTCACTCCCGCCGCCTGGCGTTGTCTTATCTGCAGACCCGGGAGGCGGTTTCCCGCCTGTTCGACACCGTGGCTCCGCGCTACGGCGATCGTGCCGGCGGCTATCTGCGCATTGTGCGCACTGGCTTCCAGAAGGGCGATGGAGCTGAGAAGGCCTTCATCGAACTCCTGGGCTCCGAGCACGAGCTGGACGAGAAACGGCAGAAGCGAGCCGAAGCTCGCGCCAAGCGTCGCGAAGAGATCGACAAGGCCATGGCCGAGAACCAGCCACCCGACGGCAGCGGCAGCGACACCAACGCCTAGTTAAATAGCAACCAATATCGGGCACTCCATCTTTGCAGTCGCAAGGATGGAGTGCCCGTTTCTTCGCGTGGTCATCATCTCCAGTCCGGCCTATTGTGATCCGATAACAACTAAGTCGACCGGTGAGCCCAGTTGGGTCGTAACAAAACTGCTCAGTCCCTAGGGACAGCTGAGAGTAGCCCAGGACGCAGTCCTGGGTAACCTTCACGCAGGATGACAAGTCCCGTAAGGGACGGCCCGACTCTGGGCCATGACGTAAGCAATGGGAAATCTGCGCGGTAGCTTGTTCAAGTCCCTAAGGACGGCCGAAAGTAGCCCAGGACGTCAGTCCTGGGTTTAAGTTCTAACAGATGGCAAGTCCCGCAAGGGTCGGCCCGACTCTGGGCCATGACGTAAGCAATGGGAAATCTGCACGGTAGCTTGTTCAAGTCCCGTGCGGACGGCCGAAAGTAGCCCAGGACGTCAGTCCTGGGTTTAAGTTCCAACAGATGACAAGTCCCGTAAGGGACGGCCCGACTCTGGGCCATGACGTAAGCAATGGGAAATCTGCACGGTAGCTTGTTCAAGTCCCGTAGGGACGGCCGAAAGTAGCCCAGGACGTCAGTCCTGGGTTTAAGCTCCAACAGATGACAAGTCCCGTAAGGGACGGCCGAGAGTAACCCAGGACGTGAGTCCTGGGTACACTAGGGCCGCGGTTGTAGTTGGAAGGGACAGCGAAGGTCATGTCTCACAGTCACATTTGTTGCCTGGTTCACGTTATATTTGCAACTGCTGAGCGTCGACAGACGATGCCGAATGACCTCCAAAGCAAACTTCACACTTACATCGGAGGGGTCGCCCGTGAAAACGGAATACCGGCATTGGCAATCGGTGGCACCGCAGACCACATCCATTTGCTACTCTCCTTGCCGAGAACCATCTCCGTTGCCAAGGCTGTTCAGGTGCTGAAATCGGTTTCTTCCAAATGGCTCCATGAGACTCAGCAAGGCATGAGGAACTTTGCATGGCAGGAGGGATATGGAGCTTTCTCAATTGGAATATCCCAACGCGAAAAGACGGCAAGATACATCGAAACCCAAGCAGAACACCACAAGCGCGTCAGCTTCGCGGATGAAATGGATAAATTTCTTGCGGTACACGGGGTCGCCGATACGCCTCCACGGTCCTGAGAGCCTGGGCCCCAGGACTTTCATCCTGGGTGATTCTCGGTCGTCCCTTCGGGACTGGTGTTGCAGCCGCGCGGACGCCCCCTTACTCCACGTGGTAATTCGGAGCTTCACGCGTGATGATCACATCGTGCACGTGGCTCTCGCGCAATCCGGCGCTGGAGATGCGAATAAACTTCGAATTCTCCTGCAACTCCTGAATCGTGTTGCACCCCACATACCCCATGCCGGAACGCAACCCACCCACCAGCTGATACACCATCGCTTCCAGCGGACCGCGATGCGGCACACGTCCCTCAATCCCTTCCGGGACAAACTTCGCCAACCGGTTCTCACTATTGCGCTCGCGAGCCACCACACCCTCCGTGGACGGCTTATCCGGCAGATCATCCTTCCCCTGGAAATACCGCTCTCCCGAACCCTGCGACATCGCCGACAAAGAACCCATCCCGCGATACGTCTTGAAGCTGCGCCCCTGATAAAGGATGGTCTCCCCTGGGCTCTCATCCACGCCCGCGAATAGGGAGCCAATCATCACCACGCTTGCCCCGGCTGCAATCGCCTTGGTCACGTCCCCGGAATACTTAATACCGCCATCCGCAATCACGGGGATGTTATGTGCCCGCGCCGCCCGGTAACATTCGCTGATCGCTGTTATCTGCGGCATCCCCGCGCCGGTGACCATGCGCGTGGTGCAAATGGATCCCGGCCCAATCCCAACCTTCACCGTATCCGCGCCCGCGTCAATCAGGGCCTGCGCCCCTTCATACGTCGCCACATTACCAGCCATCAAATCCACATGCGGGAAATGCTTCTTCACCGCGCGCACCGCCTCCAACACCCGGGAGGAATGCCCATGCGCAGAATCAATCGAGAGCACATCCACCCGAAACCGAACCAACTCCGCGGCCCGCTCCAGGAAGTCCCCCGTAGCGCCAATGGCCGCTCCCACCCGCAACCGCCCCTGATCATCCTTGGCAGCATTGGGATACTTCAACTTCTTCTGGATGTCCTTAACCGTGATCAGGCCCTTCAGCTCGTACTTGTCATTGACCACCAGCAACTTCTCCACCCGATGCTTGTGCAGGATCTTTTCTGCCTCCTCGAGCGTGGTCCCCACCGGCACCGTGATCAGGTTTTCTCGCGTCATCACGTCCCCGATCGGGATATCCGTCCGGGTTTCAAACCGCAGGTCACGGTTGGTCAAAATCCCCACTAGCTTCTTGCCTTGGGTCACCGGGACACCGGAAATCTTGTATCGGCGCATCACATCTAAAGCATCGGAGATCAGTTGCTGCGGCTCGATGGTGACCGGGTCGACGATCATCCCGCTTTCCGAGCGTTTTACCTTGTCCACCTCGCTCGACTGCTGCTCGATGGTGAGATTGCGATGAACTACCCCCAGGCCACCCTGTTGCGCCATCGCGATGGCAAGGCGTGACTCGGTCACCGTATCCATGGCCGCCGAGAGGAGTGGGGTATTGAGCGAGATATTGCGGGTGAGCATGGTTTGAGTGCTCACCTGGGCCGGGACAACGTCGCTAAAAGCGGGAACCAGCAGGACGTCATCAAAAGTAAGAGCTTCGAGTACAGGCGTCTGAATCATATACTTACGTTCATCCTATAACCTTCTATGTATGCGCTGCAGCGCGTTGAACTTCGGCGAAAATGGGCGTATTCTTAAAAAGCAGACGAGTTTGTCCTTTGCCTTCGCTTTAATCGCACTGCGGAGAAACACGGAGAAATGAGTGGGCGAAAGCCCACTTTTCTTTTGGCCGCGATTATGTCACTGAGTATGGAAAAAATCCGCCAAACGGCGGATCGGGTGGCCGCCTCACACGGCCTGGATGTGGTCGAGATTGAATACCTGGGCGGTAGCAAGCATCGCATCCTGCGGGTTTTCATCGAGCAAAATGCGGAACAGCGAGCCCGCCGGGCCGAAGAGGCGGCCGCGAAGCCGCAGGATGAAGATCTGGTGCCGCTAGGGGTTCCCCTCGACCAGCTAGCCTGGGTCACACACGAGGATTGCGAACGTTTCAGCCGCGACTTTGGCACGGTCATCGATGTAGAAGACCTGGTACCGGGTAGTGAATACACTCTGGAGGTTTCGTCACCGGGGTTGGACCGTAAGCTGACCTCCCGGGCCGATTACGAACGGTTTCAGGCTAGCCCGGTCAAGTTGAGAACTTTCACCCCGGTGGCCGGCAACCGACATTGGCAGGGAAAGCTCCTCGAAGTGAAGCCGGAAGGCATTGTGCTCGATCTGGTGATTAAGAAGCAGAAGGGAAGTAAGAAGGGCCCAATGCAAGGTCAAGCCCAGGGGCAAACGGTGGAAATCGCCTTTGCCAATATTGAAAGGGCCAATCTGGCCCCAGAACTATAAGTACGCACTACAGGTAGAAGAGAAAAAACATGGCGAGTGTTCTTTACCAAAGCATCGAGGCGTTGAGCCGGGATAAGGGAATCGATCCCCAGATCGTCGTGTCCGCAGTCGAAGACGCGATCGCACTGGCAACGCGGAAGTACTACAAAACTCAGGAAAATATGCGCGCCGAGTTGGATCGGGAATCGGGCGAGATCCGGGCCTATGTTTACAAAACCGTAGTCGAGGCTCCTGAACAGCTGGAAGATCCTATCAACCAGATCACTCTCGAAGATGCACGCGCCCTGGCGCCGGAAGTCGAGACCGGTGGGGAGATTCGCTATTACAAGCCGACCGACGTACTCGGCCGCATCGCCGCCCAGATGGCCAAACAGGTCATCTTCCAGAAGGTGCGCGAGGCCGAGCGGGATACCGTTTACAAGGAATACGCTCACCGCCTGGGCGAAGTGCTGAATGCCACCGTAAAGCGCATCGAACTGCAGGACGTGATCTTCGACCTTGGTAAGGCCGAAGCCCGGATGCCCAAGCGCGAGCAGTCGCGACTGGAACAGTTCGCCATCGGCGAGCGCGTCCGCGTGGTGCTGCAGCGTGTCGACCGCGCCGCGAAGGGTCCCCAAGTGATCGTGTCTCGGGCCGTTCCCGAGCTGGTGCAAAGCCTCTTCCAGAGCGAAGTGCCGGAAATCTACGACAACACCGTGGTCATCCGCGCCATTGCCCGCGAAGCCGGGGAGCGCACCAAGATCGCCGTGCTCTCACGCGATAAGGACGTCGATCCGGTCGGCGCCTGCGTCGGCATGAAGGGCATGCGCGTGCAATCGATCATCCGCGAATTGCGCGGAGAAAAGATCGACATCATCGAATTCAGTGAAGAAATAACCACTTTTGCTGAAAAGGCTCTGCAGCCGGCCAAAGTAAGCCGGGTGAGCATCACAGACTTGGGAGAGAAGCAGATCGAAGTCATCGTCGACGACTCCCAGCTCTCGCTCGCCATCGGCAAGAAGGGCCAGAACGTCCGCCTGGCAGCCAAGCTCCTGGGTTGGAAGATCGACATCAAGAGCGAGGAAGAGAAGCGTCAGGAAGTCGAGCAGCAGATGCAGGCAATGAGCGGTGGGCCTTCGACGCCGATCGAGCAGGTCACCGAGCTGGGCGAACAGATCATCCAGAAGCTGGTGGTTGCCGGTATCACCACGGTCGAAGCTCTGGCCGATATGACCCCCGAGCAGCTTGAGGAGATTCCCGGCATTGGAGAAAAGACGCTGGAGAAAATCAGCCTGGCGGTACGGCACTATTTTGGCGAATACGAGCCCGGCGAGGAACGTCCAGCCGTGACTTCGGACGAAGAGCTGGTGGCCAAAGCCCGGGCGATTGAAGACGCCCAGGTAAACGAGGAGATTGACGCCCTGACCCTCGATCAGGAGGTGGAGCGGGAAGCTCCGGATGACCAGGATGGATCCGGTTTGATCAGCGACGACATCGCACGCGAGCGGATGGAAGAGCTGACCGAATCGGGACCGGACGTGGGCGAAATTGGGGCCATAAGCGAAACCCCCGGCCGGGAGGACACCAGCGAGGTTCTCGCCCGGCATAACCCGAATTACGACCTGGCCCGGTCTGAGGCAGTGGACGACGGCAATGTGGAAGAAGCCAGCCACGAAACCCGGCAGGACGCGAAAGTAGATGAAGGTGGCGTGTAAATTGAGCGCGACCGCGTTGTTGAGTGGCGCACATTCTACATTTTCAGAGGATAATAATAAGACCTGTCTTTCCCACGGCCATGAGGTTGCTATGAAAGTCTGATAGCTGGCGGGTTCGACACAAAGGGACGGATGAGCAAAGTTCGGATTAACGATTTAGCACGCGAGCTCGAGGTAAAGAGCAGGGAGATCCTTGATTCCCTGACCGCCGTAGGTGTGACGGAGAAGAAGACACACTCCAGCTCGTTAGAGGGCGATGAGGCAGAGCGCGTACGCCAGCACTTTCACCGTGGTGGAAAGAATGGCTCCAGCGCGGCCAAGGCGGATAGCGAGCCCAAGCAGAAGATCGACTGGTCGCGCGTCTCCAAGCCCGGTGACGTGCTCAAAGCAATTCAGCAGAGAAAAGACGAAGCTGCGGCGGTAGCCCAGCGGCCATCCGCTCCTCCACCGGTCCAGCCGCCCGCCGCTGTACGGCCTGCGCAGCCGTCTTCTCCCGTGGTTGCTACTCCGCCGCCGGTCGCCGCTGCAACGAGTGTCGCTTCACCCCCGCTGGCGCCCCGGCCTCCTTTAACGCCGCCGCCCACCAGCGCGGCTGCGAGTTCACCTGCGCAGCCTTCCAGCCAGTTTTCTCCCGGCCAGGCTCGTCCCAATTTGGGTGGGCAAGGGCAGCGTCCGCCTGCTCCACCACCACCCGCGCCTCGTCGCATTGTTCCTCAGCCGCGTCAGGAACCGCGCATCGTGGTTGCGCCGCCGCCGGCGACCCCAGCGATCGCGGCCAAGCCGCCCGCAGGCCCCGTCGTCGCCCGTCCTCCGTTTCCGGGTGCGGAAGTCCGGCCCCCGGCTGCTGGTCCTGTGCGTCCAGTAACAGCGGCACCATCGCCTGTGGTTGTAGCGCCGCCGCCGCAGCCTAAACCGCCGCAACCTCCACCGCCGCCGGTGGCTACCGAAACGCCCGCGACCGCGGTCGCTGCCGCGTCTCCGGTTGAGCCCGTGGCCGTTGCGCCCGAAGCTCCGGCGCCGCCGCCTGCTCCTCCGGTACGCCGCGTAATCATGCCGCAAACTGGTCCGCGGCCGGTCTACACTGCTCCGCCCCCGCCGCCCCCAACCGTTCAGGCGGCACCGCCGTCGAGCGCACCGCAGGCGCCAGGCTCCATACAGCGCGGACGACCCATTTTTGATCGCGGACGCCCCGGCGGCGGCCCCGGACAGGGTGGCCCGAACGCCGGTGGATACCCACCGCGCCCCCAGGATGGTCCTGGCGGCGCGAGACGGCCCATGCACCCCACACGTACCAGCCCAGGTGGCCCTCCAGGCCCGGGCGGCCGTCCTCCCTTCGGCGCTCCGCGCCCTGGGTTTGGCGCTCGCCCCGGCTTTGGCGCGCCACGGCCAGGTGCCGGCGGCGCCGGCGGTCTGACGCCGCCTCCCGGCGAGGCTCCCAGGCCGCAAAGAGCGGCTCCGCAGCAACGCCGCGGACGCCAGCAGTACCCCAAGACCAAGGAAGGCCCAATGAAGGGCTTTGCGCCCCCGCCGCGTTTTGGCGGAGCGCAGGTTCCCCAGGAGCCGGTCCCGATCACCCGTAGCATCACCGTGACCGAAGGCATCAGCGTAAAAGATCTGGCTGAGAAGCTGGGAGTACGCGGAAAAGACCTGATCGCTTCACTCTTGATGCGTGGTGTCTTTGTCACTGTGAACCAATCGCTCGATGCTGAGTTGGTCAAGGATGTCGCCGCCCAGTTCGGTGCCGACACTCAGGTCATCACTTTTGAGGACGAGATGGCCAATGAGGCCCTCGAAAACCTTATGAAGGACGATGACGTCAGCGAGATCGAAGTCACCCGGCCGCCGGTGGTTACGGTGATGGGTCACGTCGATCACGGTAAGACTTCGCTGCTCGATGCTATTCGTGAGACCGACGTCGCCTCCGGCGAAGCCGGCGGCATTACGCAGCACATCGGCGCCTACAAAGTGCGCATTGCCAAGCAGGATTCGCCGGCGTTCGGGCGCGAGATCGTCTTCCTCGATACTCCCGGCCACGAGGCCTTCACCCGCATGCGCGCCCGCGGCGCGAAGGTCACGGATATTGTCGTGATTGTCGTCGCAGCCGATGATGGCGTCATGCCGCAAACACTCGAAGCAGTCGACCATGCCAAGGCGGCAAACGTGCCGATCATTGTTGCCGTCAACAAGATCGATAAGCCGGATGCTCAACCCGACCGCGTCAAGCAGCAGCTGGGCGATCGCGGCTTGGTGCCTGAAGCGTGGGGAGGTTCCACCGTTTTCGTCGATGTCTCGGCGAAGAAGAAACAGAACCTCGACCTGTTGCTGGAAATGATCTGCCTGGTCGCTGATCTGGGTAACTTGAAAGCCAGCCCCGATCGTCCTGCTGTCGGCACCGTCATCGAAGCCAAACTCGATCGCGGACGCGGCGCCGTAGCAACGGTGCTCGTGCAGAACGGTACCTTGCGTTCGGGCGACAGCTTCATCATGGGCAACACCTTTGGCAAGGTGCGCGCCATGTTCGATGATCGCGGCCGCGCAACGCAAGAGGCTGTGCCTTCGACCCCGGTAGAAATTCTGGGTCTTGAAGGCATGCCCGATGCGGGTGACACAGTGCTCGTCGTCGCCGATCGCGACAAGGCCAAGGGCATCGCGCAGTATCGCAAAATGAAGGAGCGCGAGTCGCAGCTGGCCAAGTCTTCCCGCGTATCGCTGGAAGGTCTTGCCGAGCAGATCAAGCAGGCTGGCGTTAAGGAACTGCCACTGATCCTTAAGGGTGACGTGACCGGATCGGTCGAAGTACTGGCCGACTCCCTGCAGAAGATGTCGACCGAGAAGGTCCGCATCAAGGTCCTCCACACCGGCGTCGGCGCGATCACGGAGAGCGATATCCTCCTCGCCTCGGCTTCGAATGCGATTGTTATCGGCTTCAACGTTCGTCCAGAGCGCAAGGCGGCAGATCTGGCCGAGCAGGATGGCGTGGAGATCCGGTTGCACTCGATCATTTACGAGCTGCAGGACGAGATCAAGAAGGCCATGTTGGGCCTGCTCGAGCCGACCATCAAGGAGAACTATGTTGGCCGCGCCCAGGTGCTCAACATCTTCAGGATCCCGAAGGTGGGTACGATTGCGGGTTGCCGGGTTGTCGACGGCGCCATCAAGCGCGATGCGGAGATTCGCCTCATGCGCGACGGAACGCAGGTCTTCAAAGGCAAGCTTTCTTCGCTCAAGCGGTTCAAGGACGATGCGCGTGAAGTCACCAATGGCATGGAATGCGGCATGGGTATTGCCAACTTCAATGACATTCAGGTGGGCGACACGGTAGAGGCCTTCGTAACCGAGCGGGTAGCGGCTGAGCTGACTGCACAGTAGCGAATGAAGCTCGAGCAAATCCAAAAAGCACTTCGGGAACAGCAGGTGGATGGGTGGTTGTTTTATGACCACCACCACCGCGACCCGATTGCCTATCGCATCCTCGGTCTGAGCGACACACTCCATGTCTCGCGCCGGTGGTATTACTTCATTCCCGCTGAGGGTGAGCCACGCAAGTTGACGCACCGCGTTGAGCGGGGCAAGCTGGATTCGTTGCCCGGCAGCGGCGATGCCTACTCCTCCTGGCAGGAACTCGAGTCTGGCCTCCGCACCATGCTGGCGCCGTACAGCAAGCTGGCCATGCAGTACTCCCCGCGCAACGCCATCATGTATGTCTCGCTGGTAGATGCAGGCACAATCGAAGTGTTACGTGAGTTCGGGAAGACGATCGTCAGCTCAGCCGACCTGGTCAGCCGTTTTGAAGCAGTGCTGACGCAAGAGCAGATTGCCAGCCACTACGAGGCGCAGCGTGCGATTGACGGCGTTCTGCATGCGGCCTGGAAGCATATGGGCAATGGGACCACGCTCACCGAATACGAGATGATGCGATGGCTACAGGAAGCGATGCGACGCGCTGGTATCGCGGATGGCTATGGGCCGAATGTGTCCGTCAATGCCAACAGTTCGGATTCTCATTACGAACCCACTGCGGAGAGCTCCAGGCAAATCAAGCACGGTGATTTTGTGCTCATTGATATCTGGGGCCGTATGAACCGCCCGGAAACCTGTACCTATGACATCACCTGGACGGGAGTGGTTGGGCGGGAGCCAAGCGATCGTGAGCAGCGGATTTTCTCGCTCGTGGCGCAGGCCAGGGATGCGGCGATCAAGACGGTGCAGCAGGCCTTCGCCGCCGGCACACCGATCGCAGGCTGGCAGGCCGATGATGCGGCTCGTGAAGTGATTCGCAACGCCGGCTTTGGAGACTACTTCACCCATCGCACCGGGCACAGCATCGCCACGGAAACACATGGCAACGGAGCGAATCTCGACAACCTGGAGACCCACGACGAGCGCCTGATCCTGCCGTACACCTGCTTCTCGGTAGAACCCGGAATCTATCTTCCGGAGTTTGGCGTACGCAGCGAAGTAAACATGCTGACCGAACCCGGCCACGCAGTGGTCACCGGCCCGATCCAGACCGAACTAGTCCGTATCTAAGGGCGTCGGTTTAGTGGCGGATGAAGTACATGAGCCAACTTGCCGCGATCACGGCCGCGACGAACATCACCCAGCAATACGCGCCGTAGCGAACCATCGCCTTCGGTGTACTCCGCTGCGTAATCCCGAAGATAATCGAAGCAAACGTCGCAAACAGTAGCACTGTTGTGAAATGCGTAGGTGCAAAGCTCATGGCTTTCTCCCGATGGCGATGCTATGCGCGTCGACCGCGGAGATCAGGTTCAACAAGCCTGCCACAACCACAAACTTCGCTCCGTAATCCGCGGTCACTACCTGCACAGGCGCCTGTCCTAAGCCCAGCCCATGGCTCACCAGGTAAAGCAAACCGGCTCCCAAATCCCCGAGAAAACCAAGTATATCCAGTAAGTCAGCGGTGTTCGGGGCGTAGAGCCGCGCGCCCATCATGATGCCCAGGACAAACATGCAGCTGATGGAAGCCAATACCAGAACCCCACGACCCCAGCGCTTGAGGAGGAGGTGTCCTGCACCAGGGATAAGCCAGCCCGCAATCAGGGCCATGTACCCCAACCGGCTCTCTTTCGTTGCTGCCGACTTCTTTTGCGCCATCATTTAAGAATACACAATTTAGGCGCGCCCTTTCGCGCGTCGATCCCAGACCATGGCATCAAAAGTCTGCCGGATGGCAAACCCCGAACGCAGATAAAGCGCAACCGCGTCAGTATTTTGACGCGTCACTGTCAGCGTCAACGCTTGAAAACCAGACCGGCGCAGAGCCCGCGAGCAATCCGCCAACAGCCATGCGCCCAGTCCACGCCGGCGATATTGCTGGCTCACGCAAATCTGGGTGACGTGACCGACCTCTGCCCGCACCTTCGAACACAGCAGCATGGCAGCGATCTCTTCCCTGCCACGGTAAGCGAGGACACGTGACGAGGGGGCGTCAAACAACCCGCAGCCGGGAAAGCGCACGATGTTATGGAGAAACCGCAACGAGCCCGAAACCGAGCGGTACTGATCGTTGATGATCCCGTCCAGATGTCCTTCATAGGCGGTCGCGATCAAATGCCCTGCGGCAGCAAAGTCGCTGTCTCTCCAGGGGCGCAGTTCCAGTTCATCCAGCGTCCCCTCCGCCGGACCTTCTACCGCGCGCGCGGCATCAAGTTCCAGCTCCATGAAGAGCCGTTCGTAGATCTGAAATCCTGCGTTCCGCAATGTCTCCGTGTGCGTGCCGTGCGGGCGCAACAGCAGTTGCGATTCGATACGCTCCACTCCAGGAGAATGCTGCAACAACTCAATCATGTGTTCGAGCAATGAGCGCTCCACTTCTGCGGGAGAGGCGGCGTTACCGGAAGATGGCATGGCGAACACATCTCCCACCAGCGCCTTCTCATTCTCGTACACACAAAACACGTACCCGCAGATGCGCCCGTTCTCAATGGCAACAAAACCGGGTAGGAGGCGGGAATCGAGATACTGCAGCAGCAGGTTGGCGGAAGCATGAAAATCCCAGCGCAGGCGATCGTTCCAAACGCGACTTTCCTCCTCCAGCACCGGCTTCAGGTTGGCGGCGGAGAAGTGACGCAAATCAAGGATCTCAAGGTGGAGCGCGGGGGTCATTCCGTTGAACAGGAGTGTACGGCACCAGCCCTAGCCTTGGAAACCCAGAGCTAAGGCTTGGCGTAAACCTGGTAAACCGCAAGATTTTGTGCGGGGTAGGAAAAGAGCGGTTGGTACGATCGCCCGGCCAGTACCGAGGGCAATTGGCCGGTATACATCTCACGCGTTACCAGGATGTGCGCAGCCGCCGGAATGCCATCCTGATCGTAGTTAATGACCTGGTGGTTACGGTAGAACGAGAGTCCGTATTCCACGTCGCGCCGTACCTTGTAGACGGCTACGCCTTCCTGGGGCTTCTGGATCTGGCTGATGATACCCGCCAGGGGCCGGGCGGAGTAGGCAGCGTCGAGCAAGCGGATGTTCTTCTTGGTAGCCGTGATCGCGGGCAACCCGAAGAACGGTCCCACACCAAAAATGAACAGCAACATGATGACCAGCGGCACCATGGTCGCGAAGCGGAGCCGTTTGACCCCGAAGCGCCCGACCACGATCAGGATGAGCAGTGCGGCAGCCAGCCCGCTTGAGATTGCAGAAACCAGGATATTGAGTGGCGGTATGGCGCCCGGGTGCCCGATATGCCACGGCAACAGCAACACCAGCACAATGGTTACGGCGCAGAGCAGCGCATGCAGTAACAACAGCCATACCCGCAAACCGGTTTTACAAATGCGGTTAATGTAGTCGCCGGTCAGAATGGTAAGAGGCGGGATCGAGGGCAGGATATATCCCGGCAGTTTGGACCGCGAAAGGGAAAAAATGATAATCGGAAACAGTGTCCAGAGAACTAAAAACTCGGGAAAGGCGTCGCCCCAGCGGCTGTGGCCGACGTAATGGTCTTTGGTGCGCCGCGCTCGCCACTCCGCAACCGATTGGCGAACCGCATCCACCAGCGCGCGAATGGCGATGATGGACCATGGCATTAACGCCAGCAACATGATCGGAAGGTAGTACCAAATATGCTGCTCGTGCTGATAGCGGTTAGTGGCAAATCGCTCCAGGTTGTGTTCCAGGAAGAAGACCCGCAGGAAATTCGGATTGCGATGCTGGACCGCGATATACCACGGCAGCACCATGGCGAAGTAGAGAATCACCCCGGGTATCCAGATTGTCCGCCGCAGCAGGAACCACTCCCTCCGCAAAGCGGCGAAGGTAAAAATGATAACTCCCGCCATCACTGGAGCCACAGGCCCCTTGGCCAGCGTGGCGACGCCGACGAAGAAGTAAAGATCGAAGAGCCAGAACTTTTTGTCGGTCTCATACCAGGCATACCAGCCGAGCATCCCGATGCAGAAGGGTGCAGCCAGTTGCATATCGGTAGAGGCGCCGCGCGCAAAGCCCACGATCCCGGCGCACGACGCTGTGATCAGGGCCGCATCCAACTGGCTGCCCGGGCGAAAGCGTCGCAAGTGCAGGTAAATCAGCGCTACCAGGATGAAAGCGAAACTGGCGGAAGGCAGGCGTGCCGCCCAGTCGTGGACGCCAAACTCGAGGAACGCGAACATGGCTCGCCAGTAATAGAGAGCGGGCTTCTCCAGCCAGGGATGCCCCCATAACACCGGGGTTACGTAGTCGTGACGGGTGAGCATCTCCCGCGCAATCTGCGCATATCGGGGTTCGTCGGCACCGACGAGACCGAGACCATCACCGCCAAAAATCGGAACCAGCCCGTAAAACAGGAAGAAAGGAGTAAAGACGAAAAGGCTTATGGCTTCCAGTGTCTCGCGCAGAGCAGGGAAGCGCTCTTCCAACGTCTTGAGACCGGTGCCTGGCCGATAGAGTACCCGAGCCGTTCCCAGCATTGCTTTTTTTTCAGCCATCGAATCTGCCAGGCAGTAAGACCAACAACCGTTTGCTTAGTCTACGGCCACAAGGCTATCAGATGCATCGTGTGCCAAGTTCCAACCAAGCAGGTCACTTCTCCATTTCACTCCGTAAATAGGCGAGGATCTCGTCCGTCGCCTGGGCGAGCGGACCGTCCAACGTGCATCCGCTGGCATTTTCGTGGCCGCCGCCGCCGAAGCGTTCGGCGATGGTGGCCACATTCACCTTTCCTTTGCTGCGCAGGCTCAAGCGTACGCGATGGTCCGGCAATTCCCGCAGAAAGACGGCCACGTCAATGCCGGAAATTCCGATCGCGTAATTGACGATCCCTTCGCAGTCTTCCTCCGCCGCGTGGGTACGCTCCATGTCGTGCTGGCTTACCCATAGCCAGGCCAGGCGGCCATCATAGTGCAGGTTGGCTAGCGCGGCGCCGAGCAGATGGATCTTGGCCGACGGGTTGGAGAAATAAACGCTCTGCGCGATCCGCACCGGGTCTGCTCCCTGGCGAACCAGGTTGCGCGCCAATTCAAACGTGTGCGCGTCGGTGCCCTCGTAGCAAAACGACCCAGTATCGGACAACACCGCAGCGTAGAGGCAGGTGGCCATCTCCGGCGTGATGCCGATGCTCGCGGCAGCGGCGAGCCGGTAGACCAGCTCCGCGACGGCACACGCGTCGCTTTCGATCCAGTTCACGTTGGCGAACGCGCGGCCGCTGGTATGGTGATCAATATTGATGAGGAAGCGGTTCTCCAGCCCATCGAGGCCGCTACGCTCCGTGCCGTCGCATTCCAGCAGAATGACCGCGTCGTAGTTGCCCTCCACCCGGTTCCACTGATGCACCAGGGAAGCGCAAGGCAGTCCACGATAGATACGCGGCACACCATCGCTCAGAGCCATGTCGGCGTGCTTCCCCATGCGCTCGAGCATCATCCAGCAGGCTAACAACGAGCCCACCGCATCGCCGTCGGGCCGAGCATGTGCGGTCACCAGCAGGCGGCCGGCCCGGGCGATGGAGTCGAGCACCTCTTCGATGGCGGACGTGGGGGCCAAGCGGCGGTGGTCACTCCTTCGACGTTGCGGTCGTTTTGGGTTTCCGGTTGCGGCCCAGCAACTCGTCGATGCGCAGCTTGAGATGCTTGGATTTATCGATCAGGAAGGTGAGTTCCGGCACATGCCGCACACCCATTCGCTCCAGCAGTTCATGCCGAATGAACCCACGCGCGTTGGTCAGCGCTTCGCGGGTCTTCTCCTCTTCGACCTCTCCCCCGTCGACGGCAATGAAGACCTTTGCAGACTTACCGCCGGGGTTGATCACTACTTCGCTGACATAGGCAAAGCTGATGCGCGGGTCTGCGAGTTCGCCCACGATCATGCCGCTGATCTCTTCGCGCAGCGTTTCGGCCACGCGATCCCGATGGTACTTTCGCGCTCGTGGTTCCACCATGGATTTAGTCCTTAACTAAACTTTTAAGGATATCAGAAGGCTATTCCTCGTCGAGGAAGGTGCACCATGAATCGGCCACCTGGGCGCCGAGGTCGTTGGCAATGCGCACCGCGGCATTTTCCACCTGGCGCATCAGGCCGGTGAGATAGTCGCGCGACCGCGAGATGGCGGTCACGCCGATCGTCGCAGACTGCCAGGTGACCGCTTCGTCCAGTTCCGCCACAGAGATATTAAAGCCGTGGCGCAGTTTGTCCTTGAGGCTGCGGACTACCTGCCGGCGGTCCTTGAGAGACTGAGCATGCTCGATGGTCAGTTCCAGGGTGAGGGAGATGATCGCCATGGCATCAAGCCAGCGCCGCTTTGGCGGCAGCCGCAAACTCACCGGGCTGCATGGCGGTGAGCGAACTGCATTGCCGCAGTCCCTTGCGGCAGGGGTTATCACCGCGCAGCTGTAGGCAGGGAGAACACGCGGGCTGATGGAAGAGGCTGCTGCTCCCTGGCCCCGTCGGCTGAAAGCGGTGCGGATGCGCCGGCCCGAAATAACCAATCGCCGGCACGTTGTAGAACGAAGCCAGGTGCAGAGCAAAACTATCGGGTGCGATCACCAGGTCGGCGGCTGAAATCTTGTCGAACAGTTCTCGCACTGAGCCTTGAACATAGGCAACAACCCGTGGCTCGTTGGCGAACCTGCTCACCGTAGCGCCTGCGCCGTGGATCACGATGGTATGTTTCGGGAACGCCCACAGCAGGTTGTCGAGGATACCCGTCCATTGCTCATCGCTGAGCTGCCGTGCGCGCCACCCCGCTTCAGCGGCGCAATAGATGTAGCGTGTGTCCTGCTTCGGTGCAGCGGGTACGGCGTACGGGCCGCGATAGGCTGCCAACGGCTTACCCCGACCCTCGATGTCGAGCAATTCCAACTCTACTTCGGCGTCGTGCTTGTCTTCCGGCAGTCGAATCCTGCCCGGCCGGTAAAAGATTTTTACCAGCGCTGAGACCCAGGGCCGGACGCTCTTCCAGGTGGCGAACCCGCCTTCGGCGTAGAGATGGCTAAGTCCCTGGATCCATCCGGTCTTGCGTTTGCCCCGAACCAACAGGGAGAGCAGCAGCGTGGTGCGGCTGTCATCCAGTGCGATCACCAGGTCCGCGCGTGGAACCCGCAACAGCGTGCCCAGCACCTTCCTCGCTCCGTCGCCGTGATCGAGAACGACGACGTTCAACCGTGAGTCGACCAGAGGATAGACCTGTCCTCCTTTGCGATTGGTGATCATGGTGACGGTGGCATCGGGGTACAGGCGCGCCAACTCGAACAGGAAGGGAGCTTTCAGGATGTAATCGCCAAAGGTACGAAAGCTCAGCAAAGTAATGCGCATGTCAGCGCTAAATTATATCGTTGAGGGAATGCGCTACGTCTTTCTCGACCGCGATGGTGTGTTGAACCGCAAACCGCCCGAGGGCGATTACGTGAGAGATTGGTCGCAGTGGACATGGCTCCCCGGAGCCATGGAGGCGATAGGGCGAATGAACCGCGCCGGCCTCACCGTGATCGTGGTCACCAACCAGAGAGGCATTGCCCTGGGTCTCTACACGGAAGCGCAGTTGCAGCAGATTCACCACAACATGAAAGCCGATCTGGCCGAGCGCGGAGTGTGCGTCGACGCGATCTATTACTGCCCTCATGACCGAGGTGCGTGCGACTGCCGCAAGCCCGGCACGGGGATGTTCGAGCAGGCACGAAAAGACTTTCCCGAAATCAACGCGGACAACAGCATCATGATCGGCGACTCCCTGACCGATATACAAGCCGGCCAATCCCTGGGAATGAAAACCATTTTCATTCAAGGAGAACCGGGCCGCCAGAAAGCAGGAGCGCATGCAGCACAAGAAGCAGCAGACGCTGTCGCCGGTTCTCTTCTGCAAGCGGTAGAACTAATTTCAACCTAAGCAGCGAAGGGGTGGCTCGACTGCTCTTATCTGCGCGGCCTTACCCTTGTCATCCTGATCGGAGCGAGACCGAGTGGAGGGATCCGCGGTTTGTCTCGGCTAGATACCCCGCTACCCTTTGCCCGTACTGCCTCCAGGTATAGTTTTCCGTCACCGTGCGCATCGCGTTTCTACCCAGCAGGGCGCGCAAGGCCTCATCAGAACAAACCCTTCCAATCGCATCCTCCAAAGCAACGGGGTCGTTCACCGGCACATAGATCGCGCTCTGCTCATGTTCGAGCGGCAAGCCGCAATTCTCCGTCGTGATAATCGGCAATCCCGCAGCCGCGGCTTCCATTCCCGAGCGCGAAGATCCCTCAGCAAAGGTAGGAAACACAAATAAATCCGAACGAGCAAACGCCGCCGCGACCTGCTGCAAGGGAGCAAAGCCCGTGTGGGTAAAGAACTCCTCGTCCTGCGGGAGCAGGCAAGCCGCGCCATTGTCCAGGTTCCCCATCAACTCCAGCCGCACGTCGAGCCCGGCTCTTCGACAACTTCGGATCGCCTCCAGCAACACCCGCACGCCTTTGCGGATATCGAAATTCCCGGTAAACAAGATCCGCACCGGCCCTGCAATCCGATAATCGCGCTTCAAATCAAAAAAATCTTCCCGAACTCCCAGATACGCTACCCGTACCTTGTCTGCTGGGTAGCCTTCCTCCACGAACGTCTTCTTTACAAAATCTGAATTTACCAACAGCAGATCCGCTTCCTCGCAATCGCGCAGCACCAGCTTCCACAAATCTGTTTGCGAATCATAGCCAGCCGGCAAACCAAACCGCGCGAACTCTTCGCGCAGGATGCGGTGCATGAACGCCGGATGAGCAATCGAATGATCGGTCACCACTCCCAGCCCGTTTGCGCGTGCCTTACGGATGGCGCCCGACTGGCCCGCTCCGCTGCGTACCAGCAGCACATCGGCATTCCGCAGATATCGCCGGCTGCCCCAGGCCGCCAGCCGGAACTCCATGCCGTAGGCAAGGTCGAGCGGAATTACGCCGGTACGCTGCACCAACTTGATCAGCGTTCCGGCAAACTCCACCCACGCCACGGGAGTGACGGAAACCCCCGGGATCAAAATCTGCCGGGCAGCCATGCGCGCCGCCAAATTCCGCTCACCCAGGAATTTCCCCAGCGTGTTCACCAGGGCGGTCTGATTGTCTTTGGGTAGCCAGCCGGTAAGGAAATTTACTTCGACGCCGGCGGTCGCCAGCGCTCGGGCCGTCTCATGAAAGTGCAGCTTGCCGAACCCCGTGGCAACAATTGCTCTCAAACGCTACTCTTCGACATCCACACGCGACTGGTAGTAGTCGTTGTACGCGCGCCCGTAGTACTCCGAGTAGTCGGACGACTGCAAATCTACCGCATTCAGCACGACGCCCAGCAAATGCGCGCCCGAGCGCAGCAGGATCTCGCTGGCACGCGCCACTACATTCCGCGACGCCTGGGCATAGCGCAGAACCAGCACCACGCCGTCGCTCACCGAAACCAGTACCGCGGCATCCGTGACCGTGAGCACCGGAGGGGTATCGATCAGGATGAAGTCATATTTTGACCGCAACCCTTCGACCAGTCGCTGCATTTGCATCGAGCCCAGCAATTCCGCGGGCATCGGCGCAATCGGGCCGGCGGGCAGAATGTGCAGGTTGGGCAAAGACGACACCGGAACAATCGCTTCTTCCAGAATCGACTTTCCGGTCAGCACGGAAGTGAGGCCGATCTTATTCGCAATTCTGAAACGCAGATGCACCGACGGGCGCCGTAAGTCGGAATCGATCAGCAGCACACGCGAGCCATTCAGCGCGAACACGATCGACTCCAGTGTCGTGATGGAGGTCTTCCCTTCAGATGGCTTCGCACTGCTTATCAAGATGACCTGAGGTGGGGTTCCTGCGCGTGAAAGCAAAATGGTGGTGCGCAGTGACCGGTACGCCTCTGCCAAACGCGACCACGCGCCGGGAAGGGGAGACGTCGCGTCCCGTACGAAGGTTTCCGGGGACAGCAACTTGCTTTCGACCTGGGGAACCACACCCAGCATTGGCAGCCCCAACCGTTCCTCGATGTCGTAAATCGTCTTGACGTTGGTATCGAGCGCTTCTATCAGGAACGAAAGCATCAACCCCAAACCCAGGCCGCAGAGCAGTCCCATGGTCAAATTGACCGACTTACGCGGCGCGCTGGGAAAGTCAGGAGCATCTGCGGGGTCGATGCGCCGAATATTCGTGGAGTGCAGCCCGGCGATGATACCCGCCTCCTGCAGACGCTGTTGCAGCCCATCGTACAGTGCACGATTGGCTTCGTATTCGCGGCGCGCCAACGAGTACTCCACCGCCTTGGAGTTGCCGCTGTACGCTGCGGTCTTTTCCGACTCCAGGCGGCTACGCAGAGCATTTTGATTTTCAGCGGCGGCGTTCACTTCTTCTTGCGCCCGAGCCAGTACCGTAGCTTGCTCCCGCTTCATGCTCTCGGTGATCTCACCCATCTCGGAGTGAATCTCGACCAACTTGGGATTCTTGGCGCCGTATCTGGAACTCAAACTGGCGTACTCTTCCTGCAGGGAGGTCAACCGTTCTTTCAACCCCAACAGAACCGAGTCTCCACTCAGCGTCGCCAAAACATCGGGTGGCGCGCTCTGCATTGTGATCAACTTCGCCTGCGCTACTAACCGTTGCGTCTCAGCGTTGGTGACTTCGTGGCTGATGTCCACCAGGCGGGAGAGCATAATGCTTTGCGTCTGGTCGAGACCCACCAGGCCGATGTCCTTCTGCACCGTCAGCATGTGCTCCTGGCTGTCTTCGAGCCTCTTCTTCAGGTCGCCGAGCTGCTGCGACAGCCATGCCGAGACTTCCTGGGTCGCGGCGTAATTGTCACTGAAGTTGTGCTGCACATAATTGTCGATCAGGGTGTTGCAGATGATCGCCGCCAATTCAGGGTTTCGCGTGGTGAAGCTCAGATCGAGAATATTGGTATGCCCGTAACGGCCGGCCGACAGGCCGCCTTCAAACATGCCAATCAGCGCGTGACGGTCTCCGATTTTCGAAAGGTCGTACACATAGTTATTGCCCGGCGGCAAGAAATCTTTATTCGAGTCCAGGTGCAACGAAGTGATGGTCTTCATCGCCAGAGTGGAGCTCTTCAGAATCGCAATCTCGGTATCCAGCTTGGCCACGTCGATGTAACCGCTGTCATAACCTCCCCCGGTATCCATCCGGAACTGATCGGCCGTGTCCTGAGTGATCTCAATATTCGCAGTGGACGTATATTCCTTGGGAGTGGTTGCATTCTGAATGAAGCCCGCGCCCGCGCCCAGCATCGCGCAAACCAACACCAGCCAGAGATACTTCTTCGCGATCAGCAGGAAATGGTGGAGCGTCTGACCATCATTCATCCCTATGCTGACAAAAGCGCTTTCGCGAGCGTTGGGTTCGCGATACTCGGGGGCCAGGACGGGTTCCGTGGGTGGGGGATAGACACTCATGTGGCTGATTCCAAATTATAAGGTGCTGCCCCAAGGGCAACTAATCTTTCTCGAACCCGGGAACCAGTGACCGAACACCCCCAAACCCGCGCGGTCAACTGCGGCGCACGCGGGCGCGAATCGCCGACTCCACCGCCCCCGGGTGGGTGAGAATCCGTTCCATACGAAACAGGTACGCGCGGATCGTATCCATTGCCGTCCAACTGCGCCCGCAGGAAAGGGAAAACATGCGCTCGGCATCGGCTCGCATCATTTCGCTGTGCCGCCGCGAGCCGGTAATCGACTTGGGATGAATGCGAAAGTGAGCCAGATCCTGGTTTAGATATTTCACCCGCGCGCCCTGGCGAACCATATCCACCACCAACTCACCATCCCAGCAGGAGCGGTTGTTTACGTTGAAGCCTCCCACTCCCGTAAACGCTGCACGGCGGAAGAACGTCGCCTGCTGCAGCCAGGTGGCCCCACCGTAGAAGTAGCGGTGCAGGGTGAAACCGGCGGCACGGATGCCGCGAATGCGCTTCCCGCCCGCATCGACCGTGTAACCGTTGCCCATCACGATGTCGCACTCGGGACTCTGCTCAAAGGCGCTCGCCACACTTTGCACCGCTCCCGGCAACAGCACGTCATCGGAGTTGAGAAACGCAAACACATCGCCCGACGCATGCGCAAAGCCCTTGTTCAGGCCTTCGGCTGCTCCGTGATCCGGCTCGAAGATCGCCCGCGCCAGGCGGTTGCGGTAACTTTCGATCAAGTCCCGGCTTCCGTCGGTCGAGCCCGGATCCACTACGATGTATTCAATGTCGGGATAGTCCTGCTCCAGCACCGAACGCAGGGCTTCCTCCAGGTACTGTCGCTGGTTAAACGAGATGGTGACGACACTGAACTTCATCGGCTACCGAGTGTAAAAGTACGCCTGGGTCGCGAATCCTATAGCCGACCCCAAGACAACTTTGCCGGCTGCCTTGAGCGCGCTGGGGGGAATAAAGACGATATCGTCGGGCTGCATGGTGATGTCCACCTTGCGTCCTCGCAACACATCCTCAAGCTTTACTTGCTGCACGACGCGGGCGCCGGTTCCTGAAGTCCGCAGCAGCAGAGTCCGTTGTGACCAGGAGGAAGGCTTGGTGCCCTGGGCCAGCGCAATCACCTCAGAGAGCGTGGTGTGGTTGGACTCGCACAAAGGAAACGCTCCCGGCCGGGTTACATTCCCGCCCACGTAGACGACCCCGCAGCGGCTGACCAGGATGGTTTCTCCGGTTTGGATTTGGAGTTCCGCATTGTCGTTCTCGCGCAGCGTCGGGTCCCAGAGAACCGTCTGTGGACTCTTCATCGAACCGGGAGGGAAGATTTCGATCACATGTCCTGCGCGGTCGGTGACCCCGCCCGCTTGTGTGAGCATATCGAGCAAACGCTTTTTTCCCGCCAGTGCATAGATACCCGGCGCCCTCACCTCGCCCATCACCGTGACGCTGTAGCCAAACTGCTCCGTGGTGACAATCACTCGCGGATCACGCAGGATCTGTTCCCGCTCAAAAAACTGGGCGATCGCCGTGGAAGCTTCGATCGCGGTCATGCCTTCGATGTGAAACAGGCCGGCGTAGGGAAGCGCGATCTGTCCGGCAGCGGAGACTGGCATCCGCGTCGAGTACTCCGGTGCCTCGAAGATCTGGACATCGACGATATCTCCGGGACGGATGGGTCCGTAGCCAAGACCCGATCCCAACGATGGCCCCATAGGAACGGCTTCCCGCAACGTACGGTTGGTAGCCGCCGGCGGCGTTGTCGATTGAGGGAAAAGCGGTGCGAGTGGCGACGCATTCGGCGTGGAGTTACTGGGGGCGGGCGTGATTTGTACTGGGCCGGAACTCTGCGACGAAAGTTGACTATCGGAGCCCTGGGCCTGGGCCCGCGCCGGTGCGGTGCAAAGGATAAATTGCACAATGGCAATTGCGGCGAGAGCTCGGTGAGTCCACGTGTGCATCCTCTTCACACTAACAGCAGAGTGAACGCCCGAGCAGTTCTGCTCTTGGTACTCATCCCTTGGCGACGCTGCGTTGTTCACGTTCTGCTCGTTGCTTGACCGCTTGTGCCGGCACGCCGACGTATACCGTCCAGGGTTCCAGGTCCTTCGTTGCCACCGACCCGAGGCCCAGCACAGCGCCCTCGCCCACATTCACCCCTGGGCAGATAGAAGCCCGCGCGCACACCCAGGAGTAGGCGCCAATACTCATGGGAAACGAAATCAGCGGAAACGCCGGATCGTTGTAGTCATGCGTGGCTCCGCAAATATAAGCCTGCTGAGACACGATGGCGTGCGAACCCAGCCACATCGGCGAAGGATTGTAGATTTCCGCTCGATCGGCCAGCGATACCCCGTCCGCGCACAAAAGATTCCATGGAGCCCAGATGCGCGACTTGGGATAGAAGTGGCAGTGCGGACCCATTCGGGCGCCGAAGCAGCGTAAAAGGAAAGCTCTCCAGGAATGAAAGGGACGCGGCGACGTGCGGTACAACAGCGCCCAGCACAACGACCACGCCAGCCTAAGCAAGCGGTTAGAGAGCGGGAACGACGGCCTTAGGTAGGGATCGCCGGGTTGGGCTGCGGGATACATCGGTACTTCACGCTGACATTAGAAAGCAGTGGATGCAAGAAAAAATCTATCGAGCGTACCAGTTTCATCGCGGCGCGATTTCCCTAACCGCCCGCCTTACTTCACGCGGATAACGATGCCGGCACTGAGCGTATAGGGCTTGAGCTTGGTGTCGACGTAAACTCCGGGCTGTCCCGGCAAGAACCCTGGAGGATAGTAGTGGTTGCCCAGATCCCAAAGCTGATATTGGAAGTCGATGATGCGAAAGTTCAGCTTCGGGCTCTTATGGTAGTCCACGCCGCCGCCGAATTCGTAGACGATGCTGTTATCTGTCTGCCCGTTCTTGTAAGTAATGTTGCCCGGGCCAATCAGAAAGTCGCCGTAGGGGCGAAACTTTCGGTAGATGTAGTGCAATTCCGGCCCGAATACGATCGTCCGCTGTTTGCCAAATGTGCCCGTGCTGTAGGTGAAACGTACTCCCAGCGATGGCTGGCCGAAAACAAAACGGCCCAGGCGGAAATCCGCACCAGCAGAGCCGCCCTGATTCCATCCATTGGCATCGTTAGTGTTGCTGGGCGGTGTTGCGCCCGGCGGATAGTCGAGGGTGGAATTAAAATCGGACTTCACCAGGGTGTAGAGCCCGTAGACATTGATCTGACTTCCGCCACCCTTGATTGCGGGAACCACCTGGGCCTGAGACGCCGTCGGCAGTAACGCTCCCGCAACTAGAACTGCGGAAGCTAGTGCTGTGGAGAGAAGTCGCATGTTGGCCGCCCGTGAAATCAAATCTAGATACCTTCGGTGTCTGAACACTTCCAGAAAGCCGGCGCCGGGATGTTGGCTCATATTCCCTGGTTTCGGCTTCATCTCGTCACGTGAGTACAGGCACAAAAAGAGCCCAGGCTGCATCCACTCGTTTCTACCAAGTAACCTCGCTGGTTACAAATGCAACAATAGTTGCAGCGTTTCTACACATACCGATGCCCATCGGGCAACGCACGGTTTAATCCCAATCCATAACTGTGATAGGGAAACCCATTCGCGCTAGCTGCAGAGCATAAAGCACCACAGCAGGGTCGGGACGATTATGCAAAGTGCTTAGTTTGCAACGGCATTCCTGCTGATGCACGTTCAGGGTAATCAAAACGTACTCGTCTGTCTAGAACAGAAACAGTGATGTCATCGAATAGAACAGCGAAAACAATTAGCGCAGGAGGTACTACACCCATTAGGCGCAAACCCAACAAAGACGCATCGTGGTAGGCTTTACACGACAAGGGCCTGACACGCGCAAGCAAATAGTTTTTTCAAGTGACGAGAACCTTTCCAGCTAATAGCGCAGAGAGTACGCGTTCCGCTTTCCGATCTCATCCGGATCGCAATCCGGCAGGCGTGTTCAGTGAAACTTAACCCGAGCTGGATTGCAACTTCGTTCGTATCATTCAGCGTCGATCCTGTTACCGTGGTGCTAATGGCCACTCGTTGTTTCGAGCATCGTGTGCGCCGCTGTCGTTGTTTGTGTTACATGGCCCGGAGTGTTCATGCCTAAGACTGCCTTGCTGATCGGTGCCGGCCCTGCAGGGCTTACCGCCGCTCTTGAATTTCTGCGTCGCTCTGATATTCATCCCATTGTTCTCGAAGCCAGTCATGAGATTGGCGGTATCTCGCGCACCATCCGCCACAACGGAAACCGCATCGACATCGGCGGCCATCGCTTCTTTTCCAAATCTGACCGGGTAATGGATTGGTGGATGGATCTAATGCCGCCGGAGGCCAGTGCTGACACGCAGCACGCGCTCCGTCATCAAAATAAGGAGCGCACGCTTCAGACCAACGTTCAAGGGTTAAACCCCGAGACCACCGATCTGGTTATGCTGGTGCGTCCACGTAAGAGCCGCATCTACTTCCTGCGCAAGTTTTTCGATTATCCAATCAAGCTCACTGCCGACACGCTTCGAAAACTTGGATTGGTGCGCACGTTGAAAATCGGTGTCAGCTATCTGCGCGCCCGGCTGTTTCCGCGCAAGGTCGAAAAATCGCTGGAAGATTTTCTCGTCAACCGTTTTGGCCGCCAGCTCTACCTCACCTTCTTCAAGTCCTATACCGAAAAGGTGTGGGGAGTGCCGTGCGAGGTGATCAGTGCGGAGTGGGGCGCGCAGCGTATCAAGGGCCTTTCTCTCACCACGGCCGTCCTGCATTTTGTAAAAAAAGCATTTGCCTTCCGTAAGGATGAAGCGATACGGCAAAAGGGAACGGAGACTTCGTTGATCGAGAAGTTTCTCTATCCAAAATATGGCCCGGGCCAGTTGTGGGAGCATGCTGCTGACCAGATTCGTAGCCAGGGCGGCGAGATCCATCTTGGTTGGCGCGCCACCCGCATTTTCGTTCAGGGGTTAACTGTGACTGCGGTTGAAGCGGTTAGCGATAGCGGAGAGCGGCGCCGGTTTCCCGCGGATTACGTCTTTTCCACCATGCCCGTACGCGAGCTGATCGATGCGATGGATACTCCGATCCCGGGCGACGTGCGAGAGGTGAGTGATGGCCTGCAATATCGCGACTTCATTACCGTGGGGCTGCTGGTCGATCATTTAAGCGTGCGCGAGGCCGACGGAAGTCCGCTCAAGGACAACTGGATCTATATTCAAGAGCCGGACGTGCTGGTGGGACGGCTGCAGATTTTCAATAATTGGAGTCCCTATATGGTCGCCGATCCCGCCAAGACCTGGATCGGTCTCGAGTATTTCTGTTATCAGACCGATGCCTTGTGGAAGATGGCCGATGAAGATCTGAAGAAATTCGCGATTTCCGAAGTGGAAAAAATTGGTATCCTCAAGGCTGCCGATGTAAGCGACGCGCACGTGGTGCGGGTTCCCAAGACCTACCCGGCGTATTTTGGTACATACGACCGGTTCCATATCATTCGTGAATTCCTCGATCGCTTCCCTAATCTGTATCTTGTGGGCCGTAACGGTATGCACAAGTACAACAATCAAGACCACTCGATGCTGACCGCCATGACCGCCGTCGATAATATCCTTGCCGGCATCGAGGATAAAGGGAATGTCTGGTCCATCAATACTGAGATGGAATATCATGAGGAGGAAGCAAAAAATGAGGCAAAAGCCTCAGCTTCGCCTGCTAACAGCACTGACAAAGTCGGGGCTGCAGTTTAGGGAAGTTTCTCCAATACTTCGTTACGGAATCGTCAGGTGATGTATCAAATAACGCCTGCCTGACCACAAAGACGGCAACCGCCTACTCCGAACGAACATCAGATCCACGCGTTAGTCTTGCACGATTTGACTATGGCTTTCCCCCAAAGAACGTAGTTTCATCAAGTCGATAGCTGAAGGCGGATCAAGAAAAGATGAGCGAATCTATTGCAATTACAGTGGTTGGGTCGGGATACGTAGGTCTGGTCGCGGCCGCATGTTTTGCCGAAATCGGCCATCACGTCTTGTGCGTCGACAACGACGAAGCCAAGGTCAACAAGCTGAACCAGGGCATTATCCCCATCCACGAGGAGTTTCTCCCTGAATTGCTCGGCCGCCACCGCGCCAGCGGTCAGGTGCAGTTCACCACAGATCTAAGCCATGCCACGCAGGCGTCGCAGGTGATCTTTATCGCCGTCGGTACGCCGCAGAGCGAAGCCGGCAATGCCGACCTTTCCTACGTCGACGCCGTCGCGAGCGAGATTGCCCGCTCCATCCACTCCTATAAGGTCATCGTCGAAAAGAGCACGGTGCCGGTTTATACCAATGACTGGATTCGCCGTACCATTGAGCGCAATGGCGTCTCACGCTCTCTCTTTGACGTCACCTCCAACCCGGAATTTCTGCGGGAAGGCACCGCCGTCAAGGATTTTCTCCACCCCGACCGCATCGTGCTTGGGGCCGACAGTGAAGCGGCGGCGCGTTTGCTCGCGGCCATCTACGAGCCGCTGACCTCGGGCAGCTACTACGAGCGCTCCGACGCTGTTCCGGGCCATTGCTCGGTCGATAACCTGCCGCCCATTCTGCAGACTTCCACCAAAGCGGCCGAGATCATCAAGCATGCTTCCAACGCCTTCCTGGCCATGAAGATCTCCTTCATCAACGTGGTCGCCAACCTCTGCGAGGCGGTCGACGCGGATGTGGAGCACGTAGCCCAGGGTATGGGTTTGGATAGCCGTATCGGCAAGCGCTTCCTCAGCGCCGGCATTGGCTATGGCGGCTCCTGCTTCCCTAAGGACGTGGCCGCTTTCCGCTACGTCGCACAGCAATTGGGCATCGACTTCGGATTGCTCGAGGAAGTCGAAAAAATCAACGAACTGCAGAAGGAACGCTTCTTCCAGAAGATCCGTTCGGCGCTCTGGACCCTGCGTAAAAAACGCCTTGGCGTGCTCGGCCTGGCCTTCAAGGGAGGCACGGATGATATTCGTGAATCTCCCGCGCTTGAAATCATCAAGATGCTGCTCGAAGCCGGCGCCACAATCGTGGCCTACGATCCTGCTGCTACCGAACGGGCTAAAGCGGAAATGCCCGCCAACGATTGCCTCCAGTACACCGATGATCCGTATGCCGCCGCCGACAACGCGGATGCTCTGCTGATCCTCACCGACTGGGCGGAATTTACCCGCCTTGACCTGAAACGCCTGCGCTACACCCTGCGCTATCCAATCGTGATCGATGGCCGCAATATCTTTGACCCGTGGGCCATGCAGGATCTCGGGTTTACGTATCTTAGTGTAGGCAGACCGTCGCTCCACACATCCGTCGAATCGGCATCGGCCAAGCGCTGGCCTTAGGATCGACTCACAGGAGAGGGGAAAGGGATTTTGACGACTCATCGTGTCCTGGTTACCGGCGCTGCCGGCTTCCTTGGCTCGCATCTGACGGATGCGCTGATTGCTGAGGGGAATCATGTAGTAGGCGTAGACAATCTTTGTACCGGACGGCTCGCCAACTTGGCGCATCTGGCCAACGAACCACGATTCAACCTGGTAGAACAAGACATCTGCGAGCCGTTCGACGTCGGCGCCATCGGTTACGTCTTTAACTTCGCTTCGCCCGCCAGCCCTGCTGATTACGCACGGCTCGGCCCAGAAACCCTGCAAGTCGGCTCCCAGGGAACAAAACATGCGCTCGAACTGGCCCGGAAGTATGAGGCCGGCTTTCTTCACGCGTCCACCTCCGAGTGCTACGGCGACCCGGACGTACATCCACAAACGGAAAGCTATTGGGGACACGTGAACCCCATCGGACCCCGCTCGGTCTACGACGAAGCCAAGCGATTCTCCGAGGCCCTCATCATGGCCTACCATCGCTACTACAGCGTGGATACCCATATGGTGCGCATTTTCAACACCTACGGGCCGCGCCTGCAGCCGACAGACGGCCGCGTAATCTCCAACTTCATGATTCAGGCCCTGCTGGATGAAGACATCACTGTTTACGGCGACGGCATGCAAACGAGAAGTTTCTGCTATGTCTCCGATCTGATTGCCGGCATTTTAAAACTCTCAAAATCCAGCGAGCATCTGCCGACCAACATCGGCAACCCAGTGGAGTGGACCATTAAGGATTGCGCAACCGAGATTCTGGCCGTCACCGGCTCACGGAGCAAGGTTCGTTACGAGCCTCTGCCGGTGGACGATCCCATGCAGCGGTGTCCTGACATTACTAAGGCAAAGGCTTTGCTTGGTTGGGAACCGAAGATTTCTCTCCGCCAGGGTCTAACGCTCTCCCTTGACTACTTTCGTGCGAGCTTGCCCACGCGCCAACCCTAAGAGTCTCCGCCTCCATTACAATCCAAGGCGTATGAAGGCTAACCCATGCTGAATGATTTGTCGCCCATTCTCGTGACCGGCGGAGCAGGCTTCATCGGGTCGAACTTCGTCCTCGATTGGCTCGCTCTCATGGGCACTCCGCTGGTCAACCTCGACAAGCTCACCTATGCCGGCAACCTGCAGAACCTGGTCTCGATTGAACAGCATCCGGCTTACCATTTCGAGCAGGGCGATATCTGTGACCAGCCCTTCATCGAACAGTTACTGGATCGATATCAACCGCGCGCCATCCTGCACTTTGCCGCCGAGAGCCATGTAGACCGTTCTCTCTCCGGACCGGAGGCGTTCGTTCGCACCAATATCGAAGGCACCTTCCGCCTGCTGGAAGCGTCTCGCGCCTACGTCGGCAAATTGAGTGCTGACGAGCGTCAGAAGTTTCGTTTTTTGCATGTGTCCACAGACGAGGTCTATGGCACCCTGCGCCCCGAGGATCCGGCATTTGAGGAAACCACGGCGTATGCGCCCAATAGTCCTTACGCCGCCTCCAAGGCGGCCTCCGACCACCTGGTTCGCGCCTACATTCATAGCTATGGGCTGCCTGCGGTGACGACGAATTGTTCCAATAACTATGGTCCATACCAATTTCCTGAAAAGTTGTTGCCGCTGATGATCACCAATGCCCTGGCCGGTAAGCCCCTGCCCGTATACGGCGATGGGCGCCAGGTGCGGGATTGGCTTTATGTTGGCGACCACTGCTCCGCGATCCGGGTCGTCCTGGAAAAGGGTCTTATCGGCGAAACGTACAACGTCGGTGGCCGTAACGAGCAGGCCAACCTCGATACCGTGGACTTGCTTTGCAGCTTGCTTGATGAGCTGCGGCCAACTTCACCCCATGTCCCCCACCGCAATCTCGTCCGTTTTGTCCCTGATCGTCCGGGCCATGATCGCCGGTATGCGATCAATGCTTCGAAGATTGAGCAACAACTTGGCTGGCGTCCTGCGGAAACCTTTGCCACCGGCCTGCGGCGCACTGTGGAGTGGTATCTGACCCATCAGGATTGGATGGAGCAGGTGACCAGCGGCGCCTACCGGCAGTGGATCGATCAAAATTATGCCCAACGCGGGGGTGTCACCAGATGAAGGGCATTATCCTCGCCGGCGGTTCCGGTACCCGGCTTTACCCAGTCACCCACGTCGTCTCCAAGCAGTTGCTGCCGGTCTACGACAAGCCGATGATTTACTACCCCTTGTCGGTGCTCATGTTGGCCGGCATTCGCGAGATCCTGGTGATCTCAACCCCGGAAGATACGGCGCTCTTTGAGCGTCTTCTCGGCACCGGGGAGCAGTGGGGCATCTCCTTCAAATATGCGGTACAGCCTTCCCCGGATGGTTTGGCGCAGGCGCTGATTATCGGCGAAGAGTTTGTTGCGGGTGGGCCGTGTGCGTTGATTCTTGGCGACAACATTTTTTATGGCCAGGATTTTGCCACCAGCCTCAAGCAGGCTGCGCAGGTGAAGGATGGGGCGGTCGTCTTTGCCTACCCGGTGTCGGATCCCGAGCGTTATGGTGTCGTCGAGTTCGACGCTACCGGCAAGGCATTGTCGATCGAAGAAAAGCCGGAGAAGCCAAAATCGCGTTATGCGGTCACCGGCCTGTATTTTTATGATGGGCAAGCCTCGCAGGTGGCCCGCCAGATCAAACCTTCGCCCCGTGGCGAGCTGGAGATAACAGACTTGAACCGCTGGTATTTGCAGCGCGGCAAGCTGCGTACCCAGTTGCTGGGCAGGGGCTTTGCCTGGCTCGACACCGGAACCCACGCTTCGCTCATAGAGGCTGGGATCTTCATCGAGACCATCGAGAAGCGGCAGGGGTTAAAGATCGCGTGCCCGGAAGAGATCGCGTATCACCTGGGCTGGATCGACGCCGCAAAGCTGGAGAAGCAGATTGCGCGTTTGGCGAAAAGTGGTTACGGGAAGTATCTGCGGTCCGTGCTCGACGAGCGCGTCCTCTAATCTGAGTGGGTTTTCCCTTGCCGCCGAAAGAGGAGCGCCAGGCACCCAACTCTCAGCGCGGGCGCAGCCCCTGCAAAAACTCAGCTACCGGTCGAGTGTTCAACACCTCGGTTTTGGTTAACCAGGCCCTCCGCAGCTGCCGAACTCCATAGTGCATTGCGTCCAGATGGCTGATGTGGTGTGAGTCTGTGTTGATCACGATCTTGCAGCCCATTTCCCGCGCCCGCCGCAAATCCAGATCACATAAATCAAGACGGTCGGGATAAGCATTGTGTTCCACCGCGACTCCAACTGCTGCGGCCTTCTTGAGTACCGCCGCCAAATCCATCTCGTAGCTTTCGCGACGCAGCAACAACCGCCCCGTCAGATGGCCGAGGATACGCACATACGGATTCTCCAGCGCTTTGAGCAGTCGCTCGGTCATCTCCTCCTTCGGCTGCTGAAAGAGAGAATGCACGCTGGCGATCACCACATCCATCTGCGCCAGAACTTCCGATGAGAGGTCAATCTCTCCATCACCCAGGATGTCGACTTCAATCCCGGTGAGCACTCGGATTTTGCCTTCCATTCGGGCATCTACTTCGCGAATTTGTTTCAGGTGTTCGACCGCACGCTCGTCATTGAGTCCGTTGACCATGGACAGGTTCTTGGAGTGGTCGGTAATCGCAATGTACTCGTAGCCACGCGCGATCGCGGCCTCCGCCATTTCGAGAATCGTATTGCGGCCATCGGTAGCCACCGTATGCATGTGCACGTCGCCGCGCAGATCCTTGGTTTCGATCAGCCGCGGTAGCCGATGTTCCGCAGCAGCTTCGATCTCCCCCTGGTTCTCCCGCAGCTCTGGAGGAATCCAGTCCATTCCCAGTGCCCCGTAAATTTTCTCTTCGCTGGCCGCCGCAACCACCTCGCCGTCGTCTAAACGCGCCAGCGCGTACTCGCTCAGGGTGTAACCCCGTTTGAGCGCCCGCTGGCGCAAGGAAACGTTGTGCATTTTGGATCCAGTGAAATACTGTAGCGCCGCCCCGTACGAAGCCCTTGGCAGCAAGCGCACGTCGATCTGCAGCCCACTGCGCACGCGGAAGCTCACTTTGTTCTGGCCCTTCGCCAGTAAGTCGACAATCGGCGGGTAGGATGCGGTGTACTCCACCGCTGAAGCCACTGCGTCCTCGGCACAGGCAGGGCCGGTCACCAGCAGGTCCAGATCGCCCACAGTCTCCCGGCCGCGGCGCAGTGAGCCCGCCGGCATCACCTCTTCAATCCCTGGAAATTGCTTGAGGTAGAGGGTGACGCGTTCCGCCGCGGCTTCGGCGTCGTCGAGCAGGAAGCGGCCACTATTCTTGCGGTAGTCGGTGATGCCGCGCGCGATTTTTTCGATCAGCTTTTGTCCGAATCGCGGGAGCGTTGCCAGTTTGCCGGCGTCGATGGCGGCTTGCAACTGGTCGATGTCGCTGACCTGCAGCGACTCCCACAGCAGAGCGACCGTCTTGGGGCCCATGCCGGGGAGCTTCAGCAACTCAAGCATCGATGGCCGGTACTTGGTCAGCAGTTCGTCGCGGAGCTTCATGCTTCCGCGAGTTTCAATCTCCTGGATATTCGCGGCCATGCCTTTGCCGATTCCCTGAATGGCAAGCAGGCGCTCCGGCGCGTTGACGAAAGAGCTGAGTTGTTCCGTGCTGTTCTCCACCGCTTCCGCAGCCCTGCGGTAGGAGCGAATACGAAATGGATCGCCGGCGGCAATCTCGAGCAGATCGGCAGTTTCGGCAAGCAGTTGTGCAATGGACCGGTTATCCATCACGCCATTAAATCATCTTCATTGGACTGGGGACCGCGGGTGGCCATACTGCGCTTTTCGCTCCCGCCGTGGCCGGCGAGAGCGGTCTAGGCGCTGGGTGAGAGGTGTTAGGCTACTTCCCTAACTCGAGTGACAGAATCGGCTTGTGGACCCTTCTGCCCCTGGACGATGTCGAACTCCACATCATCGCCTTCCTTCAAGCTTTTGTAGCCATCGAGTTGGATCGCGCTGTAATGAACAAAAACGTCGGGTCCGTCGTCCCGGCCGATGAAGCCGTAACCCTTCGCGTTATTGAACCACTTCACTTTGCCTTTGTGTTGAGCCACTAGCCGTCGACCTTCCTTGACGCGGATCAGAGCATGAGGGGAAAACTGCTCTACTTTACAGACGCATCATCGGCGGGATTGGTTTTCCTGAAATCGGAGCTCAACTTGCGTTGGGCTTCCAGATTTTTTTCAGGCGGCGGCTATTTTGTCTTTCGTTTCTTGCGCAGGCGCTCGTACAGCATCACTGAAATCAATGTTTTACCGTCGTGTACCTTGCCTTCGTCAATCATTTTGAGCAGCCGGGAAAGAGGTATCAGCTCAATTTCTAATTGTTCGTCGTATTCGGGCTGAGCTTCGCCCAGGGTGAGCCCCTCAGCTAGAAATATCTGCAGAAATTCCCCCAGGAATCCCGGGCTGGCAAAATAACGCACCATCTTGCGCCATCGGGCTGCCTTGTATCCGGTCTCCTCCAGCAATTCCCGCTTAGCGCCGGCCAGCGCATCTTCTCCCTCTTCCATCTTGCCTGCCGGAACTTCCAGCAAGTACTCCTTGGCGGCATGGCGGTACTGCCGCTCCATCACGATGAGCGGGTCGCGCTTGCTCTTGCTGTCGTCGATGGCCAGGATCACGACTGATCCGTTGTGCCGGATCACGTCGCGGGTCATCTCTCGGCCGTTCTCGATAATCTCGTCGGTGTAGACCTTGAAGAGCGGGCATTCGTAGCTCAATTTCGACGAGATCACTTTGATTTCATTGCGCTTGCTGCGCGCTTTCTTCGCGGGACTCTTCTTCGGCGCCATCCCTTTAAAGTACCATCCGGTCAATAAGGGGCAACGCGAGGAGGCATCGTGCCGCGGACCGTTTCCATTGTTGGGCGAGGCAACTGGGGTAGCTCGCTGGCGCACGCGCTTGCTGCCGCCGGAGTTCCATTGGACGACCATCAAGCCGACATCATATGGCTCTGCGTGCCCGACGCCGCGATCGCTGGCGTGACCAAACGGCTGGTCGCCCGCGGACTGAAAAGTAAGATCGTGGTCCACTCGAGTGGGGCTCTGAGCTCAGAGGTGCTGGCGCCGGCGCGGGCTGCGGGCGCGGCCATCGCGTCGATTCACCCCATGATGAGCTTTGCCACCCGCACCCCGGTTCCTCTGCAGGCAGTTCCATTTGCGGTAGAAGCAGACGCCGGCACACGCCGCGTCCTCAACGCACTGGTTCGCCGGATGGGCGGCCGCCCCTTCGCGGTCAGCGCGGCCCACAAGGCGCTCTACCACGCGGTTGGCGTGCTGGCTTCGCCCTTATTGGTCAGTCACCTGGCGGCCGCCCAGGAGGCCGCGTTGTTGGCCGGCTTTAGCCCGCGCAAGGCTCGGGAACTGATCGAGCCCATCGTTCGGGCCACTGTGGACAACTTCTTCCTGCGCGGCGCCGGGAAGAGTTTCAGCGGGCCGATCGCCCGCGGCGATGTGGAGACAATTCGTCTGCATCTTCGCGCCGTGCATCCCCATCCTATGTTGGCGGGTATGTATCGCTCGCTGGCGCTCTATGCGCTGGAGGCTATACCCGGTTCGGGCAAAAAAAAACTGCACCGGCTGCTTCGCTAGCCTCGTGAGAAACTACAGCAGGGAGCCTACGGATGGCGCAAGACTTGAAGACCGAGTGTTATCCCATCTCGCTCCTGCCTGGCCTGAGCAAGCTCTTTCTTGACTTTGCCGAGCGCCGGGATCCGATGACGCCCTTTTACCCGGGCAGCGCGTATTCCAGCGAGTGGATGACGGCGCCTTCAGTCCTTCCCCCTGCACATCGTGCGACCTTGTGTGACTTGCTGGAACAGCAGAGTCGCAGTTTCGGCGCAGCGAGCGCGGTCTTCCAGAATGTCGCCCGGCTCCGCGAGGGCGCGGGTGCGGTGGTCACCGGCCAGCAAGTCACCCTCTTTGGCGGCCCGCTCCTCACCATCCTCAAAGCGGCAACTGCGATCCGCAAAGCGAAGGACGCTTCTAGCGCCGGCAGGCCGCACGTCCCGATTTTCTGGCTGGCTACAGAGGACCACGACTTGGCGGAAGCCGATCATGTGGCGCTGCCCGATCGGCACCAGTTGATGAATCTTCGCCTCGACAGCGGGGACTCTCACGGAGCGGCTGCTGGCGGGATTGCCATCGGCAAGAGCGTCGAGGAGCTGTTGGCAGAGGCGGGTGCGATTCTCGGTCCTGGCCCCGTGCTCGACCAGCTCACTGCGGCCTACCGGGAAGGGAACACCCTCGGCCAGGCCTTCGCGCAGTTTATCTCCCAGACATTCGCTGCCCAGGGGCTGGTGGTGTTGGACGCGTCTGCACGCGGTTTCCACGCGCTCGGCAAAGATGTTTTGCGGGAAGCGATTGTTCGCGCGGATGAGTTGAGGGTCGCGCTGACCGATCGCGATCAGCAGTTGGCGGCGGCTGGCTATCACTCCCAGGTTCTGGTTTCTCCCTCTTCGAGCCTGCTGTTTCTGTTTGACAGCAACACCGGAGCGCGGGTGCCACTGCGGCGGACCGCGGACGGTGGTTGGCAGGCGGCGAGGCAGCCGTACTCCACGTCAGATTTGCTGGCCATTCTGGATGCAGCGCCGGAGCGGCTCAGCCCGAATGCGCTGCTGCGCCCTGTTTTTCAGGATGCGATTCTTCCCACCGCGGCCTATGTCGGTGGCCCGGCTGAGGTAGCCTATTTCGCTCAATCGCAGGTACTTTATGAGCGCATTTTAGGTCGGACGACGCCGGTTTTACCGCGCTTGTCGGCCACGCTCGTCGAGCCTGCGGTTGCCGGTCTTATGGAGCGGCATGAAGTCTCGTTGCAGGATGTGATTCAGAGTTTGCTGAAGGACCCGCTTGAGCTCGCCCAGAGGCTAGGAGCTCGCGCCTTTTCTGTTATCGGCAAGCGCAAGCTCGCCGCCGCCGGCAATGCGCTCGACACCGAGCTTTCGGCGTTGGCGACCTACATGCATTCGCTTGAACCCGGCTTGGGCCGGGCTGCAGATGTGAGCAGTTCGAAGATGCGGTATCAGATGAATCGCATTCGCCGCCTGGCCGCCAACTACGAGTTGCGTCGCGAGCAGTCTCTGGGCCGGGACGCCGGTATCCTTGCGCTCAATCTCTTTCCCAACCGCCATCCTCAGGAACGCGTGCTGGCCGCCGCATGGTTTTTGGCTCGTTACGGCGAGGGCCTGCCCGAACTCCTGGTGGAGCAGGCGGGCCAGCAATGTCCCGGCCACAAAGTCATCTGGGTTTAGAATGTTCCAAGCATGAAGTCGAGTGTGGGCAAGCCGTTCGATGTCACCTGTCCCGACTGCGGGGCGATCCTGAAGGTCGATCCCGAAACTAGGGCGATCCTCTCTCACACCCCGGCTCCGCGCAAGCGCACGTTTGAGGACTTCGAATCCGCAGCCAAGGCGATGCGCGAGCAGGACGTGCGTAAGGAAGATATTTTCCGCCAGTCCGTGGAAGCCGAAAAAAACAAGCAGCAACTGTTCGACAAACGATTCGAGGAAGCGTTGCGCAAGGCGAAGGAATCTCCCGATGAGGGACGCCCGCTGCGTGAATTCGATCTCGATTAGGTTATAGGAGAGAGAAACCGATGGGGATCACACATATTCCGCAGCAAGTTGCCGCAACCGTCCAGGACGCAGCCGATCGCGTGATGGACAACGGCTGGGATAAGAACTGGGTGCGCACGGTAGCTGCGGGCTCATTGGTCACAGGCGCAGTTCTACTGGCCACCGGCAAGCGCAAGGCCGGCTTGGCCGTTGCTGCAGCCGGCACAGTCTTCGCATTGCTCGAAGACCCTGCGGGTGTGAAGAAAGTTTGGAACAACCTTCCCGACTACCTCGACAACGGACACAGCATGCTCGGCCGTTTTGAACAGTTCATCGGCGAATTGACCGCGCAGGGAGAGAAGCTGCGCACCGTGGTTGAGAAGGCTGTTCGCCAGGGCTGAGTCGGCGACCCGGGGCTAGGCAATTCCTAATTGTTCGCGGGCTTTTTGGCTGATGCGGTCGGGCGTCCAGGCGGGCTGCCATACCAGGTTTACATGAGTCTGGCTGATCTCAGGAACGCCGGCCAGACGATTGCGTACGTGCTCGATAATCGTGGCGTGCGAAGGGCAGCCCGGCGAGGTCATGGTCATGTCAATCTCGACATGCTGCCGGGGAAAGGCCCGCCTGGAGTTCGGATCGGGCGTTACTTTCACCGCATAGACCAGCCCCAGGTCTACGATGTTCACCGGCAACTCGGGATCGTAGCAATCGCGCAAAGCGGCAAGGACGTCGTCTTCGCTGATGGCCATTAGTGCTTACGCTCCACCAGGAAGCGTGCCACTGCCTTGAGCCGGTCGGCGCGCTCGCCATAGCCGCTCAGTTGCACGAAGGCCTCATCGACAAGCCGTTCGGCATCCTTGACGCTTTGGTCTATCCCATAGATTGCAGGCCACGTGGCCTTCTCGCTGGCCACGTCCTTGCCTGCGGTTTTCCCCAGCTGCGAAGAATCCTGGGTCATATCCAGCACATCGTCCATGATCTGAAACGCGAGCCCTGCCTTGCGTCCAAACTCCCGCAGCCGTTCAATATCGCTAGTGCTACCGCCCGCGTACACGGCTCCCGACATCAGGCTGACGCGAATCAATGCCCCCGTCTTGGCGCGATGGATAGCGTCCACCATCTCCGCTGTCGGCTTGAGTTCTTCAGCTTCGAGATCCATGACTTGGCCGCCGATCATGCCCTCCACCGTGCCCGTAGCCTGCGCGATCAGGCGGACAATCTCAACCGTCTGCGGTGCTGGACATTGCAAACCCGCCAGCACTTCGTACGCCTGCGTTTGCAGCGCATCCCCAGCGAGGATCGCTATCGCTTCCCCAAATACCACATGGCAGGTCGGCTTGCCGCGGCGCAGGTCATCGTTGTCGAGGGCCGGTAGATCGTCATGGATGAGGGAATAGGTGTGCAGCATCTCGATCGCTGCACCCAGGTCTTCCACGCCTAGGGGCAATTCGCCCGCGATCATGCGCGCGGCCTCCATCGCCAGTACTGGGCGGAGCCGTTTTCCTCCGGCAAAGACACTGTGACGCATGGCTTGATGAATCGAGACTGGTGTTTGCTCCGGGCCCGGAAGCAGGCGCTCCAGAGCGTGATCGATCCGCTCCGCACCACTGCTCAAAATTTCGCGCACGCTTGCTTGCATTTTCGTAATCATACTCGACGCTCCCGACGCTCCCGACGCTCCCGACGCTCCCGACGCTCCAGCACCATCACCCCCACCAGCGCCAGCAGCGTGAGGACGGTAATGACGCGTCCGGCAATCACATCACTCGTCACATTCCATTGGACTTGAATGGCGTGGCTGCCAGCACCCACTGGAATCGCCATCAAGCCATCTTCTCGCACCGGGCGCGAGCCTAACGCTTGCCCGTCCACCGTGACGCGCCACGCTGGATAGTCCATCAGCCGCAGCACCGCAAAACCGGCCTTCTCCGTCAGCACGTGTACCACCCAATGCTCTCCGTTTGGCCGTCGCGCGTCCACTCTTGCGGTAAGGCTGCCCGGGTCACCCGCTTTCCACTCCGGGTTATCCCCGGGGGTGCTGTCGGCGGTATCGTCCTGCGCACCGCGCAGTACACGTACCAGCGGCAAATGCTGCTGCACCGCGGCATTATCGACACCCGTTGGCGTGTATTCGTCCGTGCCCTCTGTGCCCCCGCCATCGTGGAACGCAGCTAGTTGCCCAGCCACGGCATCCTCATCGTCACAGGGTTGAAAGAAGAGCAAAGCTCCTCCCATCGCCAGAACAATGATTAAGGCGCCCGCTACCGGCACGCGTACTCGACTCTTAACCATGCCGGCCAGTATGCAGCCGACCAGGCTCAGAGCCATCAGCCAACGCCATGGGAATTGCAGGAACTTCAAGTGCGGCGCGTAGCGCCACAGCAACTCGCTCCATGGCAGTTGCAGTAGAAGGATCACCGGCAGCGTCGCTGTGAGGGTCTTCCGCGCGCCGCCATCCGCCTGCTTTTTCCAGGCGACGTAGGCGATCACGATGGATGCAGCCATCTCTGCCACGAATATCCACGACGCAGTGTGCAATACCTGGTTGTGGAATGCGTTGTCCGTATGCGCAAAGAGGAAGCTGTCCTCAACCCGCATGCCAGGTGTGATCGCTCGCGCAATTTGTACCCATCGCTGTTCGAACGCCGCGGGAACAATGTAGAAAGCCGCAAGCCCGAGCCCGAGCAGCATCCCGCCGGCAGCACGCCATGCCGGCCAGGCTCTGCCTTCCGCAATCCACATGCCCAGAGCTAGCATCGCCAGCAGATAGCTGCCGATGACGGCAGCGGGAGAATTGGTAAGCCACAGAGCCGCCACCGAAAGGCCGAGCGGCGCGGTCGACGCGCGTCGCCGCAGCGCGAACAGCACCATCAAAGGAAGCCAGGCGGCGGCCAACAACTCGCCATATGCGGTCCGTTCATACGCGACGAACATTGTATAGGGATTGGCAATATAGAGACAGGCGGCGAGGGAGGCAGCTTCGGGGGTCGCCCACTCGCGGGCCAGCAGGTACATGCTGATGCCTGCACCCAACAGCGCCAGCAAGACAAACAGAACCGGAGCGGCATGCCAGGAGGTGGCTGTCCCCAGAAAAGCGCCGAGCAGCCACGATGCCGGCGGATAAAACATCAGTCGCGGTTCGCCGGCGCCATAGTTGGCGTCCTGCACCCAGTGTGGATAGATGAGTCCCTCATGCCAGGAGCGTGCCACCTCCATCCACGAGAGCAAATGAAAATCGAAGTCGTGACCGCACGAATTCCCGCGGATGATCAGTACGCCCACCGCCAGGAGTGCAGTGCAGCCGATCAGAAGACCGAGCTTCACGGCACCAATTTCAACGTGTGACTGGTGGACGCACTCACCGCTGCATCGCCAAACGGAAAAACAAACGTTTGTCCATGCAGCCAGATGGGCCACTGATCGAGGAAGTAGGGGCTGAGCGGATTGCCCGACTCACCCATCACGATGTTTTCCGTCGCGCCGTTCACGCTGCCCCAGTCAATCGTTAGGCGCTGGCTGGCGCCGAGCAGGCCACGCACGTGGTTGACCGTCGTTTCATCGCCTGCCAATTGTGTGGATCCGGTGCTGGTCCAACTGCGGAAGAAGGGAAGCATCGCGTACAGGGGGTGCTGCACGTTGATGACGTGCCGGCTGCCATAGGTCCATGCGGACAAGGATTGCGGGGCGTGGTCGTCCACCATCCCCTTTTGCACCGCGGCCACCAGCAGCGCGTCCCAGTTCTCGTACTTCTGCGGGAGCCACTCTGCAGGGCCGTGCCCGACCATTTCTTCCTGAACAAAGTCTTTGTCCTGCCAGTCGTAGAGCTTCCAGTCGGCGCCCAGTTTCGGCTCCAGTACTAGCGGCCAGAGTGCCTGCTTGGCGGCATCCACAATCTCCGCCGCAACCGAGTTGGTGGTGATCACACCATCCCAACTGCGCAGCATATCGGCCGCCTGGCGCAGACTGGCGTCTGTGTTCTTGGTGTGGTCGATGGCGTAGGCAAACCGCTGCGCCAGCACCTTGTCCACATCGGAGTACGTATCCATCTGCAGCGTCAGCATATCGGCCTGGGTGAGCTTATTGCGTCCCGCCAGCCACTTCCATATGCGTTCATTGCGATACGGCGAGGCCCAGTTGAGCGCCAACGGATAAGGGTATCCATCAGGTGTGATGCGCGCGTTTGCCGTGGCGAGTATCCCGTTGTCCGGATCCAGTACGCTGGGAAGCTGGTTGAAGTCTACGAATCCCTGCCACTCATGCTCACTGTCGGCAGCTGTTCCGGTCTCGACGATCGGCACCCCGCTCGGGCCCGCGGCCCGTATTGGGATAAACCCCACGGCTTGGTATCCAATGTGGCCCTGGTCGTCTGCGTAGGCAACGTTCTGCGTGGGTCCCCACCATTCGCTCAGCGCCTGGCGGAATTCTGTCCAGTTGCCGGCATTGTTTATCGCCTGCAACGGCAATCCATGAAGCTGCGACGAATACAAAACCCATTTCAGGGAGAGCATCCGCGTCTCGTGCGGCAACAAAGGAGTGATCACCGGCCCGTGCTCCGTCGTCTCCACGTCCAGCAGCACGTCTTTGCCAAAGCGCACGTGGATGTGCTCCTGATCATGCTCCGGCTGGCGCCATGCGTTGCCGGCCCAGTACTCGCCCTGGGCGTTGGTTTTTTCGACGTACACGTCCTGCACATCTCCGTTGAGGGTCGTGAACCCCCAGGAGATGTGTTCGTTGTGCCCCTCGATGATGAAGGGGATTCCCGGAGTCGTGACCCCGGCTACGTGATAGCTGCCCGCCTGCAACTCTTCTTCGTGCCAGATGTCGGGTATGGAATGTTCCAGATGCATGTCGTTGGAGAGCATGGCCTTGCCGCTGGCGGTGCGAGCACCGCTTACGGCCCATTCGTTGGAGCCGGGTTTGCAACTGTCGCACGGGTCGGACCCGAACTGCAGAATGCCGCGAAGCCGCAACAGGTCGTCGAGGCTGGATTCCGGTTCGTCCGGCGGGGCCTGTGGAACATTCTGCTGCGGGGCCGTCAGGTCAGGGATGGCTTGCGTCGGCGGATGGTCGCGCCAAGTGGTGACGGGATACAACTCCGCGATCAGGTTGGGCGGCAGTTTGGCCTCAACCGCGGCACGTTCCAGCTTCCAGGGATACAGGGTGTCGAGCCGCCCCACCATGTTAAGGGCGGTCAGCCAGGAGTCCACCGGCTGCCAGGGCCGCGGCTTATAGTCCAGCAGACGAAACTCCGCCGGAAGGTTGTCCTGGTGGCTATTGATAAATGCATTGACGCCGCGAGCAAAGGCCTCGAAAAGCTTTCGCTGTTCCGGCGTCATGGTGGATGCCAGGTGTTCCGCTGCGGGACGTATCTGGAGCACGCGTTGCACCTTGTCGTGCTCCACCACGCTCGCACCCAGAAGTTCGGCCAGTTCGCCGGCGGCGAAGCGGCGGGACATATCCATCTGCCAAAGCCGGTCCTGGGCCAGCACGTAGCCCTGGGCCTCGAGCAGGTCTTCCATGTTGGCCGCCTGGATGTGGGGTATGCCGTGGGTATCGCGCCGTACCAGCACCGGCGCCGAGAGCCCGGGCAGCGGGAGCTGGCCGTCGAGCACCGGCAGTTGCTCGCGCATAGCGTTTTTCAGCCATGCTGCCCCACCCGCCACGCCGACGACGGCTGCGATGAGCAGGCCGATGATCAGGCCGGCTCCGATCCGCACAATGGCCGGGAACCCGCGCCGGCTCACTTTCGCTTTGGCCATCATCGTGCGCCCATTGTCTCATCGCCTGGCGCTTTTTCGCGGGCCTGCTTGACAGCCAGCCGCCACCCGGCAATCCTAATCATTCGCCCCGAGAGGAATATACCTGTTTGAAGGTTTGCGTCTTTTATCACGACCGATGCTTTGATGGAGCCTGTTCGGCATCGCTCTTTACCCGCTTTCATCGCGAGTGCATTCGCGCCGATGCCGACTACGGCTACCACGGCCTCGTGCATCGCGCCGGCGCGCTCTTCCAGGAATCGGACTTTGTCGGCGACGAAAATGCAATCGTCGACTTCAAATACAGTCCTTCGCCCCGGATCACCTGGTGGTTCGATCATCACCTGAGCGCCTTTCTCACTCCCGCCGATCAGCAGCATTTTCTCGACGAGCAGCAGAAGGGCAATAATCGTCACTTTTACGATCCCGATTACACCTCCTGCACCAGCTTCATCGCTCACATCGCGCGCACGCACTTTGGCTTCAACGCGGGGCCGCTGGCGGAACTGGTGCGTTGGGCTGACATTGTCGACGGCGCGCTCTATGAGAGCCCCGAGGCCGCCGTCGAGATGGCGGAGCCCGCGATGAAACTGACCCTGGTAATTGAGTCGAGCCAGGATCCAGCGTTCATCCCCAGGTTGATTCCGCTGCTCACCGCCATGCCGCTGGCCGAAGTCTTGCGGCAACCCTTTGTCGCCGAACTGCTGCCTCCGCTGCTCGAACGTCATCATCGTTCTTTGGCGGTTATCGGCGATCGCACGGAATTGCGTGATGGCACGCTGTACTTCGATATCACCGATCAGCCATTCGAGGGTTACAACAAGTTCGTTCCCTATTTTCTGCATCCCGATGCGACCTATAGCGTGGGGTTGAGCAAGTCCAGTTTTCGTACCAAGGTGGCGGTGGGGTCGAACCCCTGGACCAAGGCGCAGCCGGAACAAATGGTGAACCTGGCGCAGATTTGTGAGCGCTACGGTGGGGGAGGCCATGCCCGGGTGGGAGCTATCTCTTTTCCTCCGGATAAGGGTGACCTCGCCCGCGTCGCCGCCGCCGAAATCCTCAGCGAACTGCGCGCCCACAACCCTTTCCCCTGATGGAGACGTTATGAAACTCTACCGAACCGCCACCGGCTACGTCGTCGAGCATCAGGATCGCTTCTATGCCGGTACGGATATTCCCTGGGATGAATTGATCTTCCGCGAGGACCTGGAAGCCCATCTGAGGACTCTGAGAGCCTGCTCGCTGGCAGAGTTCGAGAACCGGATCCTGGCGCCGATCGGCAGCCAGGAAGTGTGGGCTTCCGGGGTTACCTACTATCGCAGCCGCAATGCCCGGATGGAGGAAGCCAAGACCGCGGGCGGTGGCGACTTTTACGATCGAGTCTATGCCGCCGAGCGGCCTGAGCTCTTCATGAAAGCGACGCCCCATCGCGTGGTGGGCCACTTTGGCGAAGTCGCGATCCGGAGCGATGCGACGTGGTCTGTACCCGAGCCGGAGCTCACGCTGCTGGCTAATCCAGCCGGAAAGCTTGTCGGCTACACCATCGGTAACGATATGAGTTCGCGGGACATTGAAGGGGAGAACCCTTTATATCTGCCGCAAGCCAAGGTCTATGACCGTAGCTGTGCCCTGGGCCCTTGCATACTGATCGCGGATGAGCCGATTGCGCCCTCGACCGAAATCAAGATGGAAATCCTGCGCGGCGGCAAGACAGTCTTCTCCGGCGCGACTGCGCTGACGGAACTCAAGCGCACCTTCGCCACATTGCTCGAGTATCTCTACCGCGATAACAGCTTTCCTTATGGTTGCTTTCTGCTCACCGGGACCGGGATTGTGCCGCCGGATGAATTCACCTTGCAGCAGAAGGATGAAATTCATATCAGCATTTCTGGGATTGGTACTTTGACCAACTTCGTCGGCTAGTTTTTAGGCGCGTTGATTTTGTAGGTTAGCTTGTCTGATTCGAATCGGCCGCTGGGTGCCGCGATCCCGGCTTCTTTCAGCTTGGTATCATCCGCTGGGCCCGCGCTGGGCCCGTCATAGACCACGTGAAACTCATAGGTCCCGTGCGCGTTCGCATCCACTCCCATGGCCAGCGGACGCCTGGCCTCGTAGTTCTGGCCCGGCTTGAGCGCCAGCCAGTTCTTTGACCGCTCGCGGATATCGGGAAGGCCGCTGCCATCGACTTCCAGGCCGCAATCGATCGCCGGTTGGGGCTGGTTTGAATTTTCCGGAATGAATTTCACGTCCAGGGAGAAGGCTCCCGGCGCGCTCTTGCACAAGAGCGGAGGGTCAGGAATCCGCAGCAGATGGCCGGACTGGTTCAGGATGTGGATGACCAGGATCGGCTGCTGTTCGGGCGCTTGCAGGTCTACTGAGGCTGTCAGCTTAACGTCGGGCTTATTCGTTTGCTTGGCGCCGGCTCCGGACCCCAGTAATACCCCCGTCAGTCCGGCTGCCAATAAAATCCGCATACCCCACCTCAACCCATGATCCTAGCAGCCTACCAAAATGAAGGGTATCGGCTTTATCCACGCGCTGCCAAGCCAGCTATTCGTCGAAAGCATCGGAAGCCTCTACTTGGGGTGCCCCATATCTCGCCTGCCGTTGGCGAGATGTGGGAAGAAACGAATATTCGAGGCAAGACCTGTAAGTCTGTCCAGCCGCTCGCTAGGTAGACTCTACGTCGGGTGCCCCATATCTCGCCTGCCGTTGGCGAGATGTGGGAAAGGAACGAATGTTCCGGGTCACACCTGTAGGCCTGTCCAGCCGCTGAAGTTTGCTACGTTCCGGCCGCTTAGCTCGGGCGCGTCAGGTCGAAACGGTCTTGGGTGCGCACATACGTTGACCCCGCCATGCGGCCAATCGCGCGTAACTTGTCGGGATCAATCCGGAAGTTCTCAATCAGATCCTCGCGCACGTGGAACCGCAACACTTCCCCCAAAACCAAACTGCCTCCGCCGGGCTTTTCGCTGACTGGCACAACCTGCAGCAGACGGCACTCCATGTGTACATGGCTCTCAGCCACCCGGGCCGGGGTTATCAGATCGCTGGCAATCGGGGTCAAACCAGAAAGCGCAAACTCATCCACCTCCGGTGGTACCGTGGCGGAGGTGGTGTTCATCCGGTCGGCAAATTCTTCGGACACAATGTTTACGACGAATTCGCGGGTCTCGAGGATGTTCCGCAGGGTGTCTTTAGACATCGGCGGCGTCGGCCGCTGGATGGGGCAAAACACCACCACCGGGGGATTGGAACTGCATGCGGTGAAATAGCTGAAGGGGGCCAGATTGCGCACGCCCCGGCCGTCCACGCTGGAGACCAGGGCGATCGGCCGGGGCACGATCGACCCGATCATCAGCTTATAGATATCGCCCTGAGATTCCTGCGCGGGGTCAATAGCCAGCATCAGCTAGAGATTACCGCGTTCGGCCTGCTCCCGTTCGATGGCCTCGAAAAGGGCCTTGAAATTACCCTTGCCGAAGCTGCGGCTGCCCTTTCTCTGGATGATCTCAAAGAACAAGGTGGGCCGGTCCTCCACCGGGCGGGTGAAGATCTGCAGCATGTAGCCCTCATCGTCGCGGTCAACCAGGATTCCCAATTCTTCCAGCTCCTCGAGCGGCTCCTCGATGCGGCCGGTGCGCGCCTGCAGGTCGGTGTAATAGGAGTGCGGTACCTGCAGGAATTCGATCCCCTGTTCCTTCAGCAAGCCCACCGTGAGCAGGATGTCGTTGGTCGCCAGCGCGATGTGCTGCACCCCGGGACCGTGGTGAAACTCCAGGTACTCCTCGATCTGCGACTTTCTCCGTCCTTCCGCGGGCTCGTTGAGAGGGAACTTCACCCGTCCGTTGCCATTGGCCATGACTTTCGACATCAGCGCGGAGTATTCGGTTGAGATGTCCTTGTCGTCGAAGTGCTGGTAAAGGGAGAAGCCCATCACGTTGGCGTAGAAGTCCACCCAGCGGTTCATCTCATTCCAGCCCACATTGCCGACCACGTGGTCGACATGTAGCAGGCCGGTGGGGCGGGCCAGGTGGTCGCGTCCTTTCGCGATGTATCCCGGAAGAAACGGCCCGTGGTAGTTCTTGCGTTCGACGAAGGTGTGAATGGTGTCGCCGTAGATAGCGATCGAGGCCAGCTTGGCGCTTCCGTGTTCGTCGCGGATTTCATGCGGTTCCTGCACGCTGCGGGCTCCGCGGCGGGTGGTCTCTTTCCATGCCTGGCGGGCGTCGTCTACCCACAGAGCGACGTCGCGAACACCATCTCCATGGAGTCGGATATGCTCGGCGGTTTCGTTATCCGGGCGCAGCGGCGTGGTGAGCACGATGCGGATCTTGCCTTGCTGCAGAACGTAGGACGCGCGGTCGCGTTGGCCGGTCTCGGGGCCTGCGTAGGCCACCAGGCTGAAGCCCATGGCTACACGGTAAAAGTAAGAAGCCTGGCGTGCGTTGCCGACGTAAAACTCAATGTAATCGGTCCCGTTTAGCTGAAGTAACTCTTGTGATGTTTGTGGCTCGTGTTGCGTAAGCGTGGTCATAAATACTGTGCTGCTCCTTGGGTCGCCCATCTCAGGGCCGGATGAAAGATATACCTTCGGGGAGGTTCTTGAATAGGCCCCGGAAGGTACGATGGCTGTACGACGTTTCCTTAATCGGCACCTGCTATCGAGTCAGATGCGCGCGAAGATGAAAACCTCGCAAAATCAGTCGTATACGAAGGAGGAGAGGGCCATGGCGATCGGTTCACCCACACTGGGAGTCGCGGAGCCATACCTGACCCAGCAAGACTGGCTGGCCTATAACCCGGAGCAGCACGCCACGTGGGCGGAACTGGTGGGCCGCCGGATGCCCCAGATCGAAGCCCATGCCTGCCAGGAGTACGTGGAAGGATTCCACCAGATCGGGCTCAAAGCCGACCAGATTCCCAACCTGGCTGAAGTAAATCAACGGCTTAGGCCCCTGACTGGCTGGCGCGCCACGCCGGTGAGTGGTTTTCTGCCGCCGGACGCCTTTTTTGCCATGCTGGCCGCCCGCCAGTTTCCCACCACCATTTGGCTACGGAGCAGGGAATCGCTGGCCTACATTCCTGAGCCCGATATCTTCCACGACGTGTTTGGCCATGTTCCGATGCACGCTCACCCGGTCTTTGCCGATTTTCTCCAGAGCTACGGCGCGGTTTGCGCGGCCTTGACGGACAAAGATGCTCTGGAGCGGATGGGGCGGCTTTTCTGGTTTACGGTGGAGTTCGGCGTGATCCGGCAACACGGCGGTTACCGCCTCTATGGTAGCGGCTTGATTTCGTCCCAGGGCGAATCGAATCATGTCATCGAAGGTGGTCCGGAAATCCGGCCTTTTGATGTGGACCAGGTGCTGAACCAGGAGTTTTCCACTTCAGAAATGCAACCGGTCCTGTATGCGGTAGAGTCTTTCGAGCAGATCTACGAGGCTACTCACGAAGCCCAGCGGCGCCTCTGCTGAACTGTCGAGCTTGAAGCCTTGTGTCTTTGGGCAATTACTCCGTATATTCTTCCAGCTGTCACGAACGATGGGGCACAATTTTGTACAAGGGGGTTTCCTTGCCGCGCATTCATTTCCAGCAGCAGTTGGCAGCACTCAAAGATAAGTTGTTGGCCATGGCTGCTCTCTCGCAACAGGCCGTCATTTCGTCGGTCGAAGCCTACCTGCAACGGGACGCTGCCCTTTGCCAGTATGTACGCGAGAACGAAACCGCGATCAATGCTGCCCAACGCGATGTCGATGAGATGGCCTATGAACTCCTGGCCCAGGAGCAGCCCATGGCCATCGACCTGCGGTTCATCTTGTCCGTAATCAAGATCAACGGCGACCTGGAGCGGGTCGGGGATCAGTCGATGAGCATCGCCATCCGTACCCAGGAACTGCTGGCGTACGACGCCGTCGATCTGCCGGTAGATATCGCGGTCATGGGCGAGCACGCCGCGCGCATGGTTCGTTCCGCCATCCAGGCGCTACTCGATGCCGATGCCCATTTTGCCGACACCGTCATCATCATGGATGACGAGATCGACCGCATGAACCGCGAAGCCCGCGCCGCGTTGATGAAGGTCATGGAGGAGCAACCGGCCATAAGCCTGCAGGCGTTGAACGCCATTATTATCGCCCGCGCGCTGGAGCGGATCGCCGACCACGCCACCAATATCGCCCGTGACGTCATTTTCTGGATCCGCGGGGCGGATATTCGCCACCAGGTAAGTACCGCCATCGATTGACGTACACCAGCCGCGGCATTTAGCCTTGGAGAATGTCTTTGTACTGTCGCCGTAGCGCTGGTTGTTGCGTGATCCCATCACGCCGTACGGGTCTGTCCTAGCGCCTTCCGCGAACATTACCTTCGGAAACCCGGGTGTCGGCGACCAGCGACACGCGGGTTTTTTCGTTTTAAGGGAGAAAAGTACCAATGGCCGAGGTTAAGGAAACAAAAGCACAACGCATGGAACGCCTCAAGCGGGAGAAGAACCCTTGGGAGGCGTTTGACGAAGTGCGCGCCTTCGCCCAGGCAGGCCGGGCATCGGTGCTCCCGGAATGGGCTTCGGCCTATTTCAAATGGTGGGGAGTCTACACCCAGGGGGACGGCCTCGGCGCTCTTGGCGGTAAGGGCGGAGAAGGCAAAGCGACCGAGTTCTTCATGATGCGGATTGGGCTGCCCAACGGCATTGCCACCACGGAGCAAATTGAAGTGATTGCCGATATCGCGGCCAAGCACGGCCGCGACCTGGTCGACATCACCGTCCGCCAGGCCATTCAGCTGCATTGGCTCACCATCGAGAGCCTGCCTGAGATCGTCGAGCGGCTCTATGCCGCGGGCCTTTCGCCGAAAGGAGCCTGCGGTGACGTGGTGCGAAATGTGACCGGCTGCCCGCTGGCTGGTTTGTCTGCAGACGAAATCATTGACGCATCCCCGTTTGCCTTGGCCGCGGCCGCGGACCTGAACGGCAATCAGGAACTCTACAACTTGCCCCGCAAATTCAAGGTTTCAGTCACCGGCTGTTCCGCGTGGTGCTCGTATCCCGAGATTAACGACATCGGGCTCACTCCTGCGGTTCGCAATGGCGAGGTGGGGTTCTCGGTTCGTGTGGGCGGCGGTCTCTCCGCTGATCCACATCTTGGGGTACGGCTGAATGCGTTCGTGCAGCAGAGCCAGGCGGCGGCGGTGGTGCGCAAGATCACCGAGCTATTTCGTGACCAGCAGGGGTTGCGGGAGAGCCGCGATCGCGCGCGCATGAAGCATCTCTTCCTTCGCGAAGGTTGGACCGCGGAGACCTTTCTCGCGGAATTGAATCGGCGCCTCGGTTACCAGCTCGATCCGGCAGTCGAAGAAGTGATTCCGGATGACGTATACCGTGACCACGTCGGCATCCACCGGCAAAAGCAGGAAGGGCTCTGCTACGTAGGCCTTTCGGTGTTGCGTGGCCGTATGACGGCAGCCCAACTGCACGCGGTAGCCGGCTTGGCGAAGACCTACGGCAATGGCCAGCTGCGCACCACGGTCATGCAGAACCTGATTGTCGTGAACGTGCCCACGGCCAAGGCCCAGGAGCTAGCCATCGAACTGGAAGGGCTCGGTTTGCCGGTGCAGGGCTCTTCGTTCTGGCGCGGCGCGATTGCCTGCACCGGCAGCGAGTTCTGCAAGCTGGCCATCACCGAAACCAAGGGCTTTACCCGTTGGCTGGTGGATGAACTACAAGAGCGGTTGCCCGGATTTGATCAGCAGATCAAGCTGCACGTTACCGGCTGCCCCAATAGCTGCGGCCAGCATTGGATCGCGGATATCGGCCTGGAAGGCAAGCGGCTGAAGCACGATGGAGTTCTGCAGGATGCCTACTACTTCTGCGTCGGTGGTTCTGTCGGCTTGCATCAGCAGACCGCAAGGCCGCTGGGGTACCGCTGCCTGGCCACCGAAGTTCCGGATGCGTTGGAACGCCTGCTGGACGGATACCTGCAGACGCGGCATTCCGGGGAGAATCTCCGGGCCTGGTTCTCCCGGTCGAATGACGAGCAATTGCGCGAACACCTCGCTGGTGCGGTTTTTGAGCCTGTGCCTCGCGATGCAGCGCCGGTTGGCGGGAGACACATTGAGTGAGCCTGCGCTGTTTCCTTTATTCCTGAAGCTCGCCGGCAAGCGCTGCCTCGTGGTGGGCGCGGGGCCGATCGGCCTTGAGAAGGTCGAGAGCCTGCTGCGCTGCGGTGCCGCGATTCGCGTGGTCGCCCCTCACGCCGTGGACCGCATTCAGCAGTTGCACGCAGAGGGAGCCGTTGAGTGGATTGAGCGTTGCTACCAGCATGAGGACGCGGCTGGCTGCGACCTGATCATTGCGGCGACCAATGATCGCCAGGCGAACCAGTCAGTCTTTGTCGAGGCCAACCGGCTTTCGATTCTCTGCAATACCGCGGATGATCCGCCGCTGTGTGATTTCTTTTTCGGTTCTGTCGTGCAGCGGGACGCGTTGCAAATTGCCATTTCTACCGCTGGACAAAGCCCAGCCGTGGCCCAACGTTTGCGCCGCGAGATTGATGCGCAGTTGCCGCAGGACCTGGGTGTATGGCTCGACGACCTCGGGGCGTTGCGCCGCGAAGTTCTTCAGATCATGCCTGCCGGAGCGGAACGAAAGAGCCTGCTGCATGAGCTGGCTCATCGCGAGCTGTGCGCTCTTGCCTCGTGCCCGGCGAGGGCCCTGGCGACCGGGAAAGCAGAAGCAGGCAAGGTCTATCTGGTGGGCGCCGGCCCGGGTGATCCGGATCTGCTCACCGTAAAGGCAGTGCGCCTGCTGGCGCATGCCGGCGTCGTGCTCCATGACGACCTGGTACCACAATCGATCCTAGACCTGGCCGGCAAGCAGGCCCTGATCATCAGCGTAGGCAAGCGGTGTGGCCGCAAGAAGATTACCCAGGCAGCGATTCACGACCTGATGATTGAATCGGCGCAAAATGGGTTGGCGGTGATCCGGCTGAAGTCGGGAGACCCGATGATCTTTGGCCGGGCTGCGGAAGAGATGGATGCCCTCCGGGCCGCGGGTGTGCCCTTTGAAGTAGTGCCCGGGGTGACTGCAGCTTCCTCGGCTGCAGCGTTTGTCGAGTCGTCACTGACGGATCGTAGACTCTCGTCGAAATTGATTGTCTTGAGCGGCCACCACGCTGCGAATACAACACCAGAGCCCACTCTGTGGCCGGGCACCCTGCCGGAAGACGCGACCCTGGCCATTTATATGCCGGGCCAGAATCTATCCGAAGTAGCGTCGTCGCTCTCAGCCGCCGGTCTTCCATCTGGCATACCATGTGTCGCAGTGACGGATACGTCACGTCCCGATGCAGCCTATCAAGCCGCGCGTTTGCGTGAGCTGGCAGAACTAACCACCTTGTCGTCCCCGACCCTGCTCTTAGTTGGCCACGCATTCGAAGCAGTGCTAACGCGGTCCGAACAAGAACAAGCAAACCTGACCCACGGCTAAGCGACAGAACAGCAGGTACCTCAACTGTTCTTCCCCGGATCTTTATATCAAGAATCGCGATCGCCAAGGTGCGTGGAACTCGCCCTCAGATCCCAGTAGTTGCTACTTATGAAACAAGCCCCTCTTCCCTTTGTCACCTCGACCGAAGGCTAGCGCAGTTAAGCAAACTGCTCTTCTAACGCAACACCTGATTTACCACCATCAAATCTCTCCTCTCCACCGCGACAATCGCACTCTCCCTCGCACGTATACTTCGAGAGCGCATGAAAATAATCTCCACGGCCACCGCGTTCCCACCCCACTATTTCCTGCAGGATGAAGTCGTTCAGGCCCTCAAAACCCAGTGGCAAGACGGCCTGGAAAACGCAGCCGTCCTGGAAAGGCTGCACTCTCGCACCGGCGTAGCAGGCCGATACTTCTCACTCCCACTCATGGAATATCCTCCCCTCGACACCTGGGGCAAAACCAACGATGTCTGGATCAAAACTGCGGAGCGCCTGGGCGAACAAGCCATCGACTGCGTGCTGACGAAAGCAGGTGTAGCCCGAAGTCAGATCGGCGCTCTCTTCTTCGTTTCCGTCACTGGAGTATCCAGCCCCTCCGTAGATGCCCTGCTGGTGAACCGCATGGGCCTGAACCCGCAGTTGAAGCGCAACCCCATCTTTGGCCTGGGCTGCGTCGCCGGAGCGGCGGGCCTCTCCCGCGCAGCTGACTATGTGCGCGCCTATCCGGATCAGATCGCCATCCTGCTGTCCGTCGAACTATGCTCGCTTACCTGGCAGCGTGACGACTTCACCGTGGCCAACATGATTGCCACTGGGCTCTTCGGAGACGGTGCCGCCGCGGTACTGGTCGCCGGCGATGCGGTCAACCTCCAGGGCGTGAAGATTCTGGGCTCCGCCGCCTCTTTCTACTCCAATACCGAGGAAGTCATGGGATGGAAGATCTCGGAAAAAGGATTCCAGGTCGTTCTCTCACCCGACGTGCCCAAAGTGGTGAAGGAGAATCTGGGACGCGACGTTGACAACTTCCTGTCCCAATATGGGATGACCCGCGACCAGGTTCACTCCTGGATCATGCACCCCGGCGGGCCCAAGGTCCTCGAAGCTGTTGCGGACGCGCTGAACCTGCACGATGGCGAACTTAAGATGTCCTGGGACGCACTGCAACGGGTGGGGAATCTCTCTTCAGCTTCGGTGCTGGTGGTACTCGATCAGGTGATGACGCAGCGTCGCCCTGCCAGCGGATCGCGGAGCATCCTGGCAGCCATGGGCCCCGGCTTTTGTTCGGAGATGCTGTTACTGGAGTGGTAACGTGATCCGCTGTGACGTGCTCATTGCCGGAGGCGGGCCTGCCGGTCTGGCAGCCGCCATCGCCCTACGGCAACAGGGCCTGGATGTGCTGCTCGCAGACGCTCTGCGCCCACCCATCGACAAAGCCTGCGGCGAAGGACTGATGCCCGATGCGCAAAAAGACCTGGCCGCGCTCGGCGTCGAGACTTGCCAGGCAGATGGCGCGCCGTTCGACGGGATCGCCTTTCTCTCCGAACACCACACTGTCACAGCCTGCTTTCCGCGCGGCAGCGGGATCGGCGTCCGCCGTCTCCGGCTGCATGCGCTTCTGGTCGAACGCTGCCAGGAGCTGGGCGTGCGCATGGCCTGGGGCAGCCGCATCAACCCCACTGGCAAGCAGTGGCACCTCGATGGCGAACCCTGCTCCTACCGCTACGCAGTCGGCGCCGACGGTCAATGCTCGCGGGTGCGGCAAGTTACTGGATTGGGCGAAGGAACCGTCCTGAGCCGTCGCTATGGGGCGCGCGTCCACTATGGGGTGCCGCCCTGGTCGCGCATGGTCGAGGTCCACTGGGGCGATCCTGGGCAGGCTTACGTCACCCCGGTGGGCCCGGAAGAAGTCTGTGTCGCCACCGTCGCTCGCTCTCCGGAAATGAGAATCGATGCCGTACTGGCCAGTCTGCCCGTACTGCGCGCGCGCCTGGAGGGCGCTCCAGAGCTCAGCCGAACGCGCGGAGCGCTCACCACCACCCGGAAGCTGCGCCGTGTCACGGCAGGCGATGTAGCGCTGCTAGGCGATGCCTCCGGTTCCGCCGACGCGGTCACCGGCGAAGGAATCGCGCTCTCCTTCCGCCAGGCGCTGTTGCTCTCCGAGGCCATCTGCGCTGGCGATCTGGCTATTTATGAGGCCGGACACCCCGCGATCCTGCGTCTGCCGCATCTCATGTCGAGAGTCTTGCTCAGCCTGGATGCCCGGCCGTGGTGGCGCGAGCGAGCGATGGGTCTGCTGTCCTCCCACCCGGCGCTCTTTGCCCGCCTTCTGGCCCTGCACCTGGGGGAGCGCGGTCTCTTATCTCGCGAAGTACCTGTCCGGAAGGCGGCCTAGTTCATGGTGTGGAAGCAATTCGTTATGGCAGCGGTGGTCGCGCTGGCACCCTTGGCCCAGGGCCAGAATCATGGCGTCAAGGTTGTGCTTGACCCGGCCCAGACAGTGATCCGCTGGAAGCTGACCGGCGATCTACATGACACCCATGGCACGTTCAAATTGAAGAGCGGTGAGTTGATTTTCAACCCGGCGACCGGTGTGGCCGAGGGAGAGATCCTGGTGGATGCCACCACCGGCGAAAGTGGCAATCCTGCGCGCGACAAACGAATGCAGGACGAGGTGCTGGAAAGCAATCGCTATCCTGCGATCTTCTTCCACCCTAGCCAGCTCAAAGGGGACTTCAAAGATACCGCGGAGACCCAGGACCTGATTGGTCAGGGCACATTTAACATCCACGGCGCGGACCACCCTTTGGACCTGCCGCTCAAGGTTCAGGTAGCCGCGGGCGCCGTCACGGCCACCACGCAATTTACCGTGCCCTACGTAGCGTGGGGCATGAAAAACCCGAGCAAATTTCTCTTCCGCGTCGGCAAGCAGGTGCAGATCGATGTTACCGCCAAGGGCACGATCAAACAGGCCGATTAGCTACATGTAGAAGAGCTTGATCGCGTCCCAGGCGTACAGGCCGATGATGGTCGCGGTCAAAATGCTGGTAACGCCGGTAAACACCTTCAAAATAGGCTGTATTTGCGCCAGTTTGCGGATGATCGCGTCGTTTTCCTTGTGCTGCCGTTCGGAAATGTCATCCAGAAACAGTTGATCATCCTCATAGCGGCTAATGGTTCCGCGGTAGAGGAGCAACATCAGAAGAACGGCTGCGAAGACTGCCCAGACTATCCAAAGTGCTGGAGCGATATGCATGATTGCCTCCTTGGATTTCTCCAGAAGTCCCAGATACCGAGCGGGTCCGAATAAGCCGGGCTCGGGGGGTAGGAGGGGCTTACAGCGGAGAAATATAGTCCCGCGAAGGGTCGACTGACCACTAAAAATTCGCTTAACTAGGCTGGTTCCCGGCAACTCGTCCCGCTTTAGAACCCTCTCATGCTGTGAGTAAGCAAGGAGCAAGGAAAGACATGAACGTGCATGGGAAGCATCCTTTTTTAGCCCTATCCGCAGTAGCAGGATTGGCACTTCTGACCGCCTGCAACCCACCAGCCTCTGACCAGCACCTGCAGGATCAAGCCGCACAGGCGACCGAGCAGGCCAGGCAGCAGTCCAAGGAAGCCCTGGCGCAGGCTCGTGTGGCAGCCGCCAACGCCGAGCAGGCGGTGAACGATGTAGCCGCCGGCGTCAAGAAGGGGCTGGACAGCAAGACCTCGCCGGACAGCGCCGGGCGGATTGACCTGAATGGCGCTTCCGAAGCCGATTTGGCAGATCTCCCGGGGATTTCCGTAGGCACAGCAAAACAGATTATCGACCATCGGCCCTACACCTCGACCCATGACCTGGTAAAAGACGGTGTGCTGACGGAGCACCAATTCGCCGAGGTCGCCCCCAAGATCACCGTGCGCTAAGACTGAATCGGTTGCCCGGGCAAGGCATCTATTGGTTGTAGTGCTTTGGGGAATTCCGGCTTGTCCTCCCGGGCATCCGGGTCTAAACTAAGCATTGAAGGTTTTATAGGGAGATCAAACATGTCAAGCGTCGCCGAACCAGTCACCAACCTTAATCCCACCCCTTCGATGCCCCTGACGCTCTCGCCCCAGGCTGTTGCTAAGGTCCATGAAATCATGGCGACCCAGGATCCGTTGCCGGCTGGCCTGCGCATCGGCGTAGTAGGTGGCGGCTGCTCCGGTTTTCAGTACTCCATGTCCTTTGAGAACCAGGCGGGCATGATGGATAAGGTGTTCAAGTTTGACGACCTGAAGGTCTTCGTCGACGCCACCTCGCTGATGTACCTCAACGGCTGTGTGGTGGACTACGTAGAGACGCTCGAGGCGGCGGGCTTCAAGTTCGACAACCCCGCGGTGAAGAGCACCTGCGGTTGCGGCTCGTCCTTCAACGTCTAACGTCACTTCTGCTCCGGCAAAAGGGCTCCGCCGGTGGCGGGGCCCTTTGTTTTTTTGTGGCTTCCTACAATATTTGCCTCTGATTCCCGTCTTCACTGCAGAAGCACGGATATGGCGAGTGTCGATCAAATGACGGCGAATCAGGATCTGCTGATCGCGGACGCGATTGCGCAGGACCGATCCCGCCTGCTGAACTACATCCGCAAGCAGGTCATCGATCCCGACGCAGCGGAAGACATCCTTCAGGATGTGTTCAGCGAATTGATCGAGGCCTACCGGCTGCTGAAGCCGATTGAGCAAGTAAGTGCGTGGCTCTTTCGCGTAGCCAAGAACCGCATCATCGACCGCTTCCGCGGCCGGAAGCTCGCATCGTTAAGCGATTCCGCGTCGGGAGACGAGGACGAGGATGTGCGCCTGATCGATCTGCTTGCCTCGCCGGAGAGTGGTCCGGAGGTGAGCTACGCCCGCTCGGTGTTGCTCGATGAGCTGGAGGATGCGCTGGACGAGCTGCCGGAAGAGCAGCGCTCGGTCTTCGTCAAGCACGAGTACGAGGGTTACAGCTTCAAAGAGCTCGCCGACGAAAGCGGGGTGGGTATTAACACCCTTCTTTCGCGCAAGCGATATGCCGTGCTTTACCTGCGCCAGAGGCTGCAGGCGATTTACAACGAATATGTATCGAAATGAGGGAACAAATGAAGGCACGATGGCTGTATAGAGTAGTAAAGATTGCTGCGATCGCCACTGTAGCGGTTGCAGTTTTCGGATATGTGGTAAAGGGCCTGTGGAATGGGCTCATGCCCTCCATCTTTGGATGGCACGTGATTACATTCTGGCAGGCGGTTGGCCTGTTGGTGTTGAGCAAGATCCTGTTTGGCGGGGGCTTCCGCGGCCGTGGCGGCCCCGGGATGCACTGGCGCCGCCGTATGGGGGAGCGCTGGGAAAAGATGTCTCCCGAGGAGCGGGAACAATTTAGCAGGGGAATGCGTGGATGCTTCGGCCGCCGCGGCTTTCGACCAGAAGAGCAGAAGGTGTAGATGAAAACGTGGGAGTTGGAGCACACGACGCGAGAGACCGAGTTAGAGACAGAGAACACCCGGTTGCAGCGGTTGGTTGCGGAGTTGATTGCCCGCAATCAGCAGTTGCGCCAGGCCCTCGACGCGGCCATAGCGCGAAAATGAGATAGTTGCTATTCTGCCCAGCAGCATGACAATCCATCGCTTTACGGCTTTGACCAGCCTATTGGTCCTGGCCACGGCCGCCATCGCTCAGCAACCGGAAAAGCTGCCCGAATGGGCGTATCCCGGCCATTTCTCAATGAGTTCTTCCGCCAATGGTACCGAGGTGGAACACCTCCCCGGCAGCAAAGCAAGCTATACCCGGGCGGAGATCGGCAACATCTTTGTAGTACCCGACTGGTATCCCGATGCGCATCCGAAGATGCCTGAGGTCGTGGAGCATGGGCGCAAGCCCGACGTCTATTCCTGCGGTCACTGCCATTTGCCCAATGGGCAGGGGCGTCCTGAAAACGCAAGTGTTGCCGGGCTCCCCGAAGCTTACATCATTCAACAGATGGCCGATTTCAAGAGCGGCGCTCGCAAGGGCTCCGATCCGGAAATGCTATCCGTAACCAACATGGTGAAGCTCGCGAAGTCGACGAGTGATGAAGATGTGAAGGCCGCGGCCGCTTATTTCTCTTCCATCAAGTTGAAGCCGTGGATTCGGGTGGTCGAAGTGGAGCAGGTGCCGAAGACCAAGCCCGCAGGCGGCATGATGGTCGTCATCAAAGACGGCGGAACGGAGCCGATCGGCGATCGGGTGATTGAGGTCTCTGAAGATTTGGAGCGCACGGAGTTGCGGGATCCGACGTCAGGGTTCATCGCCTATGTTCCTAAGGGTAGCCTGGAGCGGGGCAAGCAACTGGTGACCGCCGGGACCATGCCCTGCACTATGTGCCATGGAGCGAACCTGCAAGGTACGGGAAGCATTCCGTCGATCGCCGGCCGCTCGCCCAGCCAAATGGCTCGCCAACTCATCGACTTCCAAAACGGCAACCGAAACGGCCAGATGGCGCCGATGATGAAAAGCGTGGTGACCAAGATGACCATCCAGGACATCGTAGCCATCACCGGCTACCTAGCCGCCCAAGCCCCCTAGCAGGCTGCTGAAAGTAGTTTTTCTGAAGGAAACGGGCTGCCTCGCCGCAGCGAGCCTTAGCCCGTTCGTAACTGTTTAAGAATCAGAGCGGCTTTAGTCGCTGCGGGCTGCGATGCTGGAGTGAAGTTACTTTTCAGTACCCTGCTAGAGAAACCTGGCAAGACCGCTCCCAGGTAGAGGTTCCACTGGGTTTGCGGCACCCAGACTCCCAAGTCCCGCAGGGACGGCCGATAGGGAAAAGACATAACCAAACACCTAAGTCCCGTCCCCGCCGCAGCGAGCTTATGGACGGCCGAAAATTACCCAGGACACAAGTCCTGGGCCCTCATCTACAGTTGAGCCGGAGCTGCCGCCGTTCCGCCCTTCAACTTACGGCCGATGAACTCCAGCATCGTTTTCACCATCACGTACAGGACCGGGATGAATATCAGGTTCAACAGCGTCGACACGAACATGCCGCCCACCACAGTCGTGCCCACCGACCGCCGTCCCTGAGCACCCGCCCCAGTCGCGAAGTACAACGGCATTACGCCCAGGATGAACGCAAACGAAGTCATCAAGATAGGCCGCAAACGAAGCTCAGCCGCCTCGATCGCTGCCTCAAAGATGGACTTTCCCTGGCCGCGAATCTGCTCGGCAAATTCCACAATTAGAATGGAATTCTTCGCCGACAGTCCGATCAGCATGACCAACCCGATCTGGCAATAAACATCATTCGCCATCCCGCGCATTGTTACGAACCCCAGGGCGCCCAGCACCGCCATCGGTACCGCCAGCAGAATGATGAAGGGAAGCGCGAAACTTTCATACTGTGCGGACAGCGTAAGGTAAACCACCAGCAATCCCAGCCCGAAGATCAGCACCGCTTTGCCACCGGCCTCAATTTCTTCCAGCGACAATCCCGTCCAGGAGTAGGTCATGCCATGGATCATGGTTTTCTTGGCCAGATCTTCCATCGCCGTTAGGCCCTCGCCGGTACTGTAACCAGGCGCTGCGGACCCATCGATCTCAGCCGAGCGAAACAGATCGTAATGGTTGATCACCGGCGGTCCCGAGGACTGCTGAATGGTTACCAGGTTATCGAGCGAAACCATCTGCCCGGAGTCGGAACGCACGTAGAACTTGCGCAAGTCTGCCGGAGTCATACGAGCGCTCTGCCGCGCCTGCACATACACCCGGTACGACCGGTTGTTGTAATTGAAATCGTTAATGTACGCCGAGCCCATGAACACGCTCAACGTAGAGCTGATCTGGCTCAGCGAAACCCCCATGGCCTTTGCCTTCACGCGGTCAATGGTCACCAGCAACTGAGGATCATTGGCCGTGTAGCTGGAATACAGGTTCGTCAGCTTTTTATCTTGCCGGCTGGCGCCGATGATCTGATGCGTTACGCGATCCAGATCGGCCAGCGTATTCCCTCCCAGGTCTTGCAGTTCAAACGCAAAGCCGCCGAAATTTCCCAGGCCCTGAATCGCGGGAGGCTCAAAGATCGCCACAATGCCGCCCGGCACGCCGAACAATTTCGGTGCCAGATCCTGAAAGATGGCGTTCGCCGTGTGGCCGGGGCCTTCCTTGGTACGCTTGTCGACCGAAACCAGGGGAACAAAGATCAATCCATAGTTGGACGAACTGCCGGCGCCAAGGCTGAAACCCATGATGGCAAACGTGGCATACACATCCTTGTTCTGATGAATAATCTTGACGGCATTGTCCGCTACGTTGCTGGTGTAGGTCAGCGAAGCGCCCGGCGGTGTTTGCACGATGCAGAGCAGGTAATTCTGATCTTCAGTCGGCAAAAAAGCACTGGGCACGGTGTTGTACAGGTAGACCGTCGCCGCCAGGCCGCAGAAGAAGAGCAGCAGGATGATGTAACGCAAGCGCAAGACCCCGCGAATCATCTTGCCGTAGAGAAGCGTGCTGGCCACAATGCGGCCGTCGATCCAACCCAATAAACCCCGCTTATGTTTTTCGCCCCGAAGAAAGATCGCCGCCAGCGCCGGAGACAATGTCAGGGCATTGAACGCAGAGATGGCAATCGAAAACGCAATAGTCAGCGAAAACTGCTTGTACAGGATGCCCGTGGTGCCAGGAAAAAACGAAACCGGCACAAATACAGATATCAGCACCAGCGAAGTGGCGATGACGGCGCTGGTGACCTCGGCCATAGCGACCGACGTTGCGGTGTGCGGATCGGAGTGGTCCTCGTTAATATGCCGCTGCACATTTTCGATCACGACGATTGCATCATCGACCACAAGGCCTGTGGCCAGCGTAATGCCGAACATAGTCAGCGAATTGATGGAAAAGCCGAAGATCTTGATGAAGGCGAAGGTGCCGATCAGCGAAACCGGGATCGTAATGGCGGGGATGATGGTGGCGCGCCAGTCAAGCAGGAACAGGAAAATAACAACAATGACGATGACGATCGCTTCGCCCAGCGTCTGCACCACTTCGCGAATGGAGTCACCGATGACCGTGGTGGTGTCGAAAGGAACCTGATAGGTGAGCCCGGGCGGAAATGATTTGGCCAGCCGGTCCAGCTCGGCTTTCGCCAGGCGATCCACTTCCAGGGCATTCGCATTGCTGAGCTGCTGCACGCCGATGCCGACGCCGTCCTGGCCGTTGTAGCTCAAATCAGTGGAGTAGGTTTCCGCGCCTACCTCGGCATATCCCACGTCTCTTAGCTGGACAATGCCGCTGGGAGTGCTCTTGATAATCAGGTTGTCAAATTGCGAAGGCTCGGTGAGCCTGCCGACCACGCGCACCGGAATCTGATAGCTCTGTTTCTCGTCCGAGGGCGGTTGGCCCACCTGGCCAGCGGGGATTTCGACGTTCTGCTCCGCAAGCGCACTGGTCACATCCACGCTGGTCAACTGGCGAGCGGCCAGCTTGGCCGGATCAAGCCACAGCCGCATCGCATAACGGCGCTCGCCGAAGATGACGGCATCGCCCACCCCCGGAATGCGCTTCAGCGCGTCTTTCACATAGACATCGAGATAGTTACTAATAAAGAGGTCGGAGTAGCGCTTGTCCGGAGAAAAGAAGGCCGCTGCAAAGACAAAGTTCGAATTGACCTTGGTGATGGTGATGCCGGTATTGTTGACCGCAGCCGGCAGACGTCCGGTCGCGGTCGACACACGGTTCTGCACATCGACAGCGGCGATATCCAGGTCATAACCCGGGCGAAAGGTCGTGGTGACCGAGCTGGTGCCGTCGTTCGAACTGGTCGAGGCAATGTAGCGCATGCCTTGCACGCCATTGATCTGCTGTTCCAGCGGGATGGTGACTGCGGATTCAACCGTCTGCGCGTTGGCGCCCACGTAGTTGCTGGTCACCGTCACCTGGGGCGGCGCCAATTGAGGATAAAGTGCAATCGGCAGCGTCGGAATGCAGACTGCGCCGGCAAGGATAATCAGCAGGGCGCAAACAGTCGCAAACACCGGCCGGTGAATAAAAAAATCTACCAAGAGAACGCTCCCTTTCCCACCGGTACGTTGTTGACTAGCCGAGCGGCTGCACTGGGGCGCCGTCCACCAGGAACTGCGTTCCCGAAACAATGACTTTCTCGCCGTTTACCAGGCCGCTCAGAACCGCGTAGTTGTTGCCCACCGTATCACCTACTTGCACGGGGCGCTGTTTAGCAAAGAATTTGCCACCCTGATTCTCGGCAACGTAGACAAAGGTCTGTCCGCCCAGCCTGCTCACGGCCAGCACCGGCACAACAGGGATGGAGGACGTGGTCCACACCACGCGCGCTTTGATCTGCTGCAGATTCCGCAGTTTTCCCAGATCTGCATGCACGGGCGCCTTGGCCAGGATGCCTTGCAGTCCGTTATCCACCTGCGGAGAAACAAAGTCGATCTTGGTATTTTCCAGCACGTTCTCCTGGTTATCGAGAATCACGACCGGCAGGCCTTTGCGAATCTGCGTCACCCGTTCGGTCGGGATATAGATGTAGGCCTCGAGGTCACGGTTCTCGTCGACCGTGGTGAGCATGGTGGTCGACGACACGTAGTCGCCCAGGTGCACCGGCACATCGCCCACGACTCCTTCGAACGGAGCGGCGATGTGGTAGTACCCAAGCTGCTTGCGCTGGCTTTGCGTGCTGGCCACCGCCGACTCGTAGTCAGCTTGCGAGTTCTTAAAAGACTGTTCTGCCTGGTCAAAGGCGTCGCGGCTGGTGACGCCTTGTTCGAACAGTTTCTTCTGCCGTTCTACTTCGATCTGGTTGTACTGAAACACCGCGAGCTTCTGCTGCTCGGTCGCCTTTGAGGAGGAGACGGTCGCCTCCTGTTTGGCGGGGTCGATTTCCATCAACAACTGGCCCGCATGCACCCGATCGCCGGAATGAACATAAATTTTGACCAGGTTGCCATCGACCTGGGGAGTGATGGTGGCGGAACGACGCCCCTTGATGGTGGAGACATACTCGTCGTATTGCGGCACGGCCGAGGCCGCGATGGTCTCGGTCTGCACCGGCAGAGCCTGCATGGCGGGTGGGGGCGGTGCTTGTTTGGCGCAAGCGGCAAGCGCCACGACACTCATGGAAATGAGCACTTTGGTCCAACAGGTAGGCCTGGTCAAAACGTGAAACCTCACGGACGGCTTGTTTTCTACGGTAGTGGCCCTTGGATGAAACCGGTGTAACGGATGCTTCAGAAAGTTTATCGCGGAACTTCGAGGAGGATCTTTCCTGAGTGGCCGCCTGTTTCCAGGAGACGGTGTGCCTCGGTGGCCTGCTCCAGGGAAAAGTAGCTGTCCACAATCGGACGGATGCGCCCCGCCTGGAAGAGAGGCCATAACTCCTGCTCTGCAGCCTGAGCCAGCGCAGACTTCTCCTCCACCGGCCGGGAACGAAGCGTCGAACCCGTGATGAGGAGCCGCTTCAACATAACAGAGCGCAGGTCCAGGGTCACCTGGTTGCCCTGGGAGAAGGCGATATGCACCAGCCGCCCCTGGGAAGCGAGCAAATGTATGTGCTTCGGGAAGTAATCGCCGCCGATCATATCGAGGATGCAGTGGATGCCCGTGGGCCGCGACCATTGCGCCAGTGTGGCAGCCCAGTCCTCCGTACGATAATTCACCGCCACCTCTGCACCCAGGCTCACACACAACTGGCATTTCTCATCTGTACCAGCAGTAGTGGCGACTCGTGCCCCGAAGGCGTGGACCATTTGGATCGCCATGGTGCCGATTCCGCTGGAGCCACCCTGGACCAGGAAAAGATCGCCGGCGATGACCCGTCGCGGCGAAAACAGGTTAGCCCACACGGTGATCGCTGCCTCAGGGATAGCGGCGGCCTCGCGCAGCGAAATCCCTGGCGGGATGGCCATGCATTGCCCCGCAGGCGCTACGCAATACTCGGCGTAGCCACCGCCGGCCAGCAGGGCACAGACTTCGTCGCCCACTTGCCAACGCATGGCGCCCTCTCCCACCGCAGTAATTTGTCCGGACACTTCCATCCCTAAAATGGGCGAAGTCCCCGCAGGAGGAGGATACTTTCCTTGCCGTTGCATCAGGTCGGCGCGGTTGATCCCTGCCGCGGTCACCTGGATCTGAACCTCGCCGGAACCTGGCTGCGGAACCGGGCCAGTCGCGATCTGGAGCATCTCCGGACCGCCGGGCGTCACCACCCGGATAAAGCGCATGAGCTTCAAGGGACCTTCATCTCCCGCAGTAAGAACGGATTGAAGTCAGTGTGGCGATCGAAGGCATCCACGCCCTCGCGGCGTTTCAGCCAGGCCACACCGGCGTAGGTGAGCGGGGTCGCGAGCGCCTCATAGGTCACCTTGATGAGGTACGAAGACAGGATGAGCCGGATGAGCGTGGGCCTCGAAACCGTGCCGGCGAAGGAGATGAACATGACGAGAAAAGTGTCGAATGCCTGTCCGACGATGGTCGAACCGATGGTGCGTGTCCAAAGCCAGCGTCCGCGGGTGAGCAACTTAAGCTTGGCGAGGGTAAAGGAATTGGCGAACTCGCCGACCCAATAGGCGATGAGGCTGGCGGCGACGAATCGCGGAACCAGGCCGAAGACCACCTCAAAGGCCTGTTGGTTGTGCCAGCCCGGGTCGGCAGGCAGGGCAACTGCCATAGCGCCGGCGGCGCTCAGCAGCGCGGAAGCGAAGAAGCCGATCCAGATCGCCCGCCGCGATGCCTGGTATCCGTAGACTTCCGTGAAGACGTCGCCAAAGATGTAGGTGATGGGGAAGAGCAGTTCCGCTCCGCTGATGGTCAGGGGTCCGAGGCGGCAGACCTTTTGCGCGACCAGGTTCGACACCAGCAGAACAACAACGAAGATGAGGACGAGGGTGTCGAGGTATTTGTAGCGGGCCATAATCTGTCTGCTTATAGCGTAAATCCATGATTCCGCCGGAACATCTGGATCTTCTCCAGAATCTGCTCCGCGCTTTCGTCGTAGACGGCCAGAAACGTCGCGTCGTAGCCCATGACGTTGCCGGCGGCCCGTTGTACTGGATTGGCCGGTCGAGCCTGTTGCCGCAGCTTGAGCCGTATCATCGACAAGACGGGAACCAGGAACAGCCGCTTGTGGAAGACCTGGGCGTTCTCGATATCCCGCCACGCATACAGGCGCGGTGCCCCCCACAGATATTGGATCTCGAGGCCGCGTTCATCCATACGAAGGTGAGACCGCGTGCGCATGGCCACCATCAAGCCCACGAAGATCAAGGCTGCGCCGGCAAACAGCAGCTCCGTCGGCATGCTCATGTGGTGCCATGGTTCCGGGTTGAGCCAGTAGGACAACGCGACCAGGCACAGCACAAAAAGCACTGGAGTCATCAGGCGAGCGGGCTGAAAGCGGAGAGTCATCGGTTTGCGGCGGCCTGCAGGCTCGCGGGCGTTTTATCGAGCTTACAACGCGCGCAAAAGCCAGACGCGGACAGCCGCGGCGGGCACGGAAGCGCTTTGACACCCCTTTTCTGAGTTGTTAAAGTGGATGTTGGTCGACTCCGGCCAGCCCGCAGTCTGCGGGCCAAATGAACGTCCCCGTCGTCTAGCCCGGCCTAGGACACCGCCCTTTCACGGCGATAACACGGGTTCAAATCCCGTCGGGGACGCCAACAAAATAGACATAACGAATACCGCCCTAAAAGTTGGCGTGCGTCAGCGTCTATTAAGACGTTCGATTCCTCTGACTTGCCGCCGTTGACCATGCGAACAATCCGGCTTTGCGCGTGGCGCTTGAGTTCTGTCACTCCTTGCGCATAAACGTTCATGGTCACCGAGACGTTCGCATGCCGTAGTAGCTCCGGCACCGTCTTTGTATCTTCGTCATTCGCCTTGAGCAACGTGGCAAAGGTGTGTTGTAGAGTATGCCAACCGATTTTGCCCGAAATGCCGAAGGCTCTCGCAGCGGGCTTGAGATGCGCCCGATACAGCGTTCCTTGTTAATACGGTTGTTGCCGTCCTTGGACGGGCAGGCGAATCCAGTTCGTAGATCAGCCGGTGGTGAAACACCCGCCGATAAGTGGGCTCTCGGGCACGGTTCTGCCGGCAACTTCGGGGAATGTGTATCGGTGCGTCAGTGGAACTCCTCATCACTCAGCGAAGGCGGACGCTGGTCCCGGCGCGTTCCCCATGGAGGGGACGGTTGAGAAGACGTGTGGATTTCCAGCGTCCCGCCGGCGGTGAGTTGGTGAAAATCGATCCAGTTGCGGGGATGCGCCGCGCCGTTCCACAGCACACGATCGATATTGCCCCCATTCGGCACGCCGGTGCGCCGGATCTGCAGGGTCGCACCGGTGTAGGGCTTCCGCAGATGAATCGTGATAGCAGGAAATGCCGGCACAAGAATCTCCCAGGCTTGTGATGGCGGATCCACGCTGTATAGGCCCAGCATCATCCACACGGCCCACGACGACATCGCGCCAAGGTCGTCATTGCCTGGAATCCCGTCTGGATCATCACGGTAATTCTCACGGAGCACGCGCCGCGCCACCCGCTGCGCCTGCCAGGGCTGCCCGGAGAAGTAAAACGCGAACGGCGCCTGCAGATCGGTCTCGTTGTAGGGGTTGTATCGCTTCGCATACCAGCCGGGCGAGGGGTAGTCAAAGAAAGCCGAAAGCTGGGTGTTGAAACGCTGTGCTCCCATCGCATCGACGAGCCAGCCCATGTCCGCCGGAGCAAACGTCGCATAGTGCCAGCCCGTGCCTTCTACAAAGCCGTGGCCATCCAGCGCCGGATTGAAGTCCGGTACCCACGTGCCGTCGGCGTTACGCGGGCGAAAGAACCCCATCTCCGGGTCAAACAGGTTGCGATAGTACAGTGCACGGCGGCGCATCACGGCGGACTGATCCCGCTTTTGTAGTGCGGCGGCAAGACGGCTGACCGCAGCGTCCGCCAGCGCGTACTCCAACGTCTTCGCCACCGACCCGTAAGGCACTTTGTCCGCGGGCAGGAAGTGAGTCGAGTTTAGCCACTCGACGTCTTCTCGCCCGAGGTAAGGCTTGCCGGGCGGCACGGCCTCGGTCGCATCGGCCCATATGCCGGGCCACGCCGCACCCATGTCGAAGCCGTGCAATCCATCGAGCCACGCCGTCGCCAGAGCAATGCTGAGCGGGCTGCCGATCATGTCGTTGGTGTATGCATTGATGTGCGGCCAGCGAGGCATCCAGCCGCCCTGCCGGTACATGTTCACCACCGACTGAGCCATATCCTCCATGCGTTCCGGCTCCAGTAGACAGAGCAGCGGGATCTGACTTCGATAGATATCCCAGCCGGAGAAGTTGGTATACGCATGATGCCCCGGCGCTACCCGATGCACCTCGCCGTCGAAGCCCGCGTAACGTCCATCCACATCGTCAAAAAGCGAAGGGGCAAGCAGGCTGTGATAAAGCGCCGTGTAGAAGACGGCGCGCTGCTGCTTCGTGCCGCCGCGAACCTGCGCCTGGCGGAGTTCCTGAGACCACGATGCGCGCGCTTCCCGGCGCATACGATCAAAGTTCTTACCGCCGCTCTCCGCCGTCAGATTTGCAGAGGCTCCCTGCTGGTCGACGTAGGAGATGCCGATTCGCACGACCACCGTCTGCGGCTTCCGTTGCGCCTGCCAGCTCGCGTACGCGCCCGTTGTGGCCTGATGACTCTGCTGCTCGGCGCTGCGGCTGCCCTCGGCAAGCCTGCCCGGCCCGTTGTCTTCCGCCCCACTCCAGGTGCCGAAGGTCTCAAAGGGGCGATCGAACTCCATCGCAAAGTAGACGCGGTAGGTGTAGGGTCTCGGGTAGAGCGCGTAGTTCTCAACAAAGCCCTCGATCCTGTTGTTGTCTCTCACGTGAACCGCGGCTGCTTCGGAAACATTGAGCGTGTGGCTGATCGGTACCAGGATGTTCGCCTTACTGCCTGCCGGAAAGCGGAAGCGAGCCACGCCAGTGCGTTCGGTAGCTGTCAATTCAACATCAATACCCCACTCCAAAAGGCGCACCCGGTAGGCTCCTGCTTCGGACGACTCCTGTTGATGCGCATAAGGCGACTGGTAGTCATTCGGTTGCGTGGTGATGGGGCCGGTGGTGGCGGCAAAGAAAACGTCTCCCTGGTTCGGCCCCCCGGCGCCGCTGAGGTGGGTCATGCTGAAGCCGCGGATGCGTCCGTGAATCCAGTGGTATCCGTAACCGTGGTCTTCCGTGTCCGGGCTCAGTTGAACCATACCGAACGGCCGGGTGGCGCCGGGAAACGTCTCGCTGCCGTCGTTGGGGTCACCGCCCGTGCCGATGAACGGATGGACGAAGGTAGCCGGGTCCGCCGGCATGGAACTCTGCGCGGCGGTTGAAGAACTTGCCGCAAACGTCCCCAGCAGCACAACCACCAGGCAGAGCTGCACCGCTCTTCGCCATGGAGGAAGACGTGCTGTGTGGATCGCAACGTGAGCGAATCGTTCCATGAATAGTCTCCGGAGAATATGGGTTTAATGAAGCTCCCAGCGCAGCGGTTGGCCCTCCCGGCTGTTGCCTGAGAAGGTGATGATGTTGCCTGAAGAGGCGAGATCTACGGCTGCGCCATTTACGCGCAGCCCCTTCACCGTGGCTCGCTCTGCCGCAGAGAGTAGCAGGTTGATAGTCCAGCGGCCTGGCCGGCCAGGCGCATACCAACCGCTATAGCGGCCGGGTGCAGACTTGCTAAGACCGAAGAGTGGCGAGCTGAACTCATAGGCATCTTTCGGTAGAACAGGACGCAGGCTAAGACCCTGCGGATTGAAGTCCAGCCCAAGCAGCTTGGTAGCGGTGTAGAGGGGCCATGCATGGGAGTGCATGTTCAGGACGGGAAATTCAGGCGCGGTAGAACCAGGGTGCTTTGCGAGGATGGAATCATAGGCATCTGGACCGCTCCAGATGCCAAACCACATATCTGGGTAGTGCTGAGCATGCAGGGCGAAGGTGTTCTTCTTCCATTCGTCCCATGCCATGTCTCCGCTTACTGCGGAAAGCGCCCAGATGAGCGTGGCGTTGATGGCCGCAAAGATGCCGCCGTTGGTGCCGGTCCCTGCCTTGTCCTTCATCGTAACGTCAGCCGGGCTTTCGAGCAGTGCACCGATAGGAGAAGGCCGGCGGCACATGATGTCGATATTGCGGACCAGTGCGGTCGTCTGCTCCGGCGTGGCGCATCCACTGAGCAGTGCCCAAGGTTGCGGCTCGAGCCAAAGCTGCTGTTCGCCTGTCCAGCCGAGGTCCTTGCCAAGCCACGCACGGCGGAACCAGCGGCCATTCCATTGCTTTCGCACGGCTTGGCGTTGAGCTTCGGCTTTGGCGCGAGCTTTGCCAGCATGGCTTTCGTTGCCGGTGTAGTCCAGAAGCCGCGCGTAGTTGTCAAAGACCCACACCGCCATCGCCGCATTGAGAACGCTTTCGCCGTGCTCGGTGATCTCGGCGACCTGCGAGGGAGTCAAGCGGTTGACCACAATGCTGTCATTCCAATCTCCATTGAGCATGCGCTGCAGGCCATGCTCACCGGTGCCGATTTTCTCCGTGATGCGCGCGAAGCAGTGCTCAAGCAAAGCGCGCACAGAGGGCGCCGATGGAGATTGCGATGCTGCGGGATAGGTGGAGATGCGCTCCTCGAGGAATGCAGTATCGCGTGTGGCGAGAATGTACTCGCTGGCCAGCCACAGGACCCAAAGCTCGAGGTCGCTGGGACGGTAGCGGCAAGGCATCGGCACCCCGGCGCCGACGATCCCATATGGAATCGACCCATCCGACTGAATCTCCTCGAGCGTGTATCGCAGAATGCCGCGCACGCTTGCGGGATCCGTGAAGATAAGCGGCAGAGCATGTTGTAGCGGGTCGCGCGCCGCACCCTGCAGGCCGGCGAGATATTGGTATCCGGCTCCCTGGGAAAGAATGTGCTCGCGAAAAAAGCTATCGTAGGTGAGTCGCACTGCGAAGGTAGCCCGCATTCCAGGCGATCTCGCGCTCTATCCATGGCTCGCCCTCAACGCGGAACGTGGGCGTATACGCTCGCCACTTGGAGCTTGAGACCGCGAGCTGTGTGGCTGGCTTTGCGCTGTACTTCGCCACCAGAGATTCCAGAGTGAATCCTTCCGGCAGGTAACCGAAGAGGAAAGAGAGTGTTTGCTTCTCGTTCGGAGCGAGTGAAGGATGGCGCTCCAGCAACAGCGCGGGCTCTCCGCTTGCAGGGCGGGGGTTGTTGTCGAACGAGGCATGGGCTCCCGCAGGATCAGCGGGGCCGCCGCGAAAAAACGCGGTGGCGTCTGTGCTGAAACCGTCGATGGCGCCATCGAGCGAGACGAGGAAAGTGGCGGGTGGTGCGAGGTCGTCCATGGCGGCGCCGGGCGCAAGCGGAGGCACCGGGCCGCCAAAATAGCCGTGCGGATCTTTCTTGAGCGAGTCCTGCAGCTTTTGCCACAAAGCTTCTTCTTCGGTCGAGCGGCCCAGAAAATGATGATGTACGAGCAAGCCGGAGTTGCCCGGCGTTGCTGCAAATCGAAGATCAAAACGCCGGCTGAAATCCCGACGAAGCTGTGGCGTGTTATCCGCATTCGTAACCACGCTTGCTTCCATCAAAGATCTGTAGGAGAACTGATACGGTTGGCAGCCCCAGTACTCGATCCAACGCGGCTGGGCCGGCGCGAGCGAACGGTTGGAGATCGTGACCTGTGAGATGAGTACAGGATCGTCGCCGAACGGAGCAAAAATAACCTGCTCTATCTCGTAGTGTCCGGCGAGTAGGTGCTTGCGGTAGTAGCCGGTCCCGAATGTTCGTTCAAAGCTTTGTGCGGCGCCGCTGGGATAGTGCGTGCCTGCGACCAAAGTGCCGTCGACGAGATAGCCGATGCCTCCGCCGAAGCGATGCCAAGGAGGATAGTAGTCGTTCAGAAATTTTGGGCTGCCTTCGTCCTGGCGTAGCTGCACGTAACCGTAGTTGGAAGCAACCGCGACTACGCGGTCGTTTCCAAACTGATGGATGTGGTCGGTGCTGGAGCGCCAGGCCTCGTTGACGGGTTGGTATGCCCTGGGATCTTTTGTCTGATCGCAGGTGTAAACGTAGGCGGGAAGATCGAAGCGGTCCTGAATCCAGCGGCCAAAATGCCCAGACCCAAAAGTGGACGCCCCAACCGCGGCTGATGCTGGGGAGCCGCTCCGCGTCGTGGCGGCCCAGGCCGCGGGAACCGCGTGCCGGAGAGCTCGGAGCGCTGCCATCTGAAGGAAGCTACGGCGTTGCAAAGGGCGTTGGGTCCTTTCTTCTGGGTTAACAAGCAAGCGGCGCTGTTTTGCCGATGCAGAAGGAGCGCGTCAATTGCTTGTCTCCATGCTGCTCCGAATCTCCGCCAGGGTAACCGTGCGGCGCTCCTCCGCAGAACGAATGGCCGCGAAGGCGACTTCGGTGGCCAGCACCGCGGCATCGACACCGCACACCTCGGGGCCGCGCCCTTGGATTTCGTCCACGAACCGATCCAGGGCATGTGCGTGGCCTTTATCGGGCTCGGCCGTGAACTGGAGCTCAGGGTTGTGCGCCAGGGCGGCTTCGTGGCATGCGGCCCTCTTCTTCTGCAGCCACCCGGAGATTCCGCCTTCCACCCCCAGCTGCGGATGACGGTCAAAGATCATGGGGAAGGTGAGCCTGTCGGCCGCGTCTTCAATGCCCGCGGTGCGGATCTCCAGCATATGATCGACCGCGAGATAACCCCCGTTGCCCATGAACTCGTAAAGCTCTTTGCCATAACCGAAGGTGCCGTTGTTTGCCAGCACAATGGTCGCCAGTGCGCCGGACTCATAGCGCACAATGACAGATTCGTTTAGCATGCCGGTGGCCACCGCGGTCACTTCCAGGGGCTGGTCTGCGAGAAACCAGTTGCAGACATCGGTGAAGTGCGTCATCTCAAAGAGCATGGGTCCGTGCGGCGCCTGCGTCTTATCGAACACCCATCCCTTCCAGCTGTGCCAGTCATCGTTAATGCGAACCGAAACCGAGGGCACACCATCATCAGGAAGTGGCGGGAGCGAAGCTTCACGCTGCCATCGCCAGGCGGAAGTATTGCTGTGCGTCATGTGATGGCGGAAGATCGCGTGTGCTGCGAGCATAGCCGGGCTGGCGCGGCGGTTGTGTCCTACGCAGAAAGGAATCGAAGCAGCATGCACCGCCTTTTGAATACGGTGCATTTCCTCGAGCGTTGTGGCGAGCGGTTTCTCCACGTAGATCGGTTTGCCGGCCAGAGCGGCGGCCGCGATGACAGGCCAGCGCAAGCTCTCTGTGGTTGCGAGGCAGATGACATCCACGTCGGGATCTGCCACCACCGGCTCCCACCGCCTGCCTGTGTGCAAGGCACCGAATTGATTGCGGCACTTTGCGAGCACTTTCTCGTCCAGGTCAACGCAGGTGTGCAGCACCATGCGGGGCGATGCTGCGATGTTGGGGATGTGTTGCGCGCGAGCGACCGAGCCACAACCAATAACGGCGAAGCGAAGGGGTGCGTCGGGGGCGAGCGGTCGCATGGGTCTCCGAAAGGCTAGGAAGTAGGGGGCACGGGGTTCATCTGCGCCAGGTAATCCCTGCGGGAGGTGAGCCCAAATTCGCGTATGACCTCGGCCACGGTCAGGTCGGGCGATCGTGACTCCAGCAGAAAGGTGCAGTTGGGTTGGTCAAAGCGCACCCGCACCTTTGCGCCATAGTGGTTTACTACGTCCTCGATTTTCTGTTGATTGAAGTCGGCAAAAAGGGTGACCGCGTCAAAGTTGATCGTGGCCTGTACGATGGGCAGACCGAAGCCGGCCCGCAGAGTCTCGGACCTGTATCCCCCAGCGGCCAATTCGTAACCGTCCCGGTCCAGGATACGGCTCCAGGGGGAATAGGCGAGAACGAAAGGAACTCCGTACGTGACGGCATAGGCCTGCAAAAGCGATCCTCCGGGTGTCATGCTGGGCAGCAGAAATGCGTCGACGCCTTTTGCCATCTGCGGTTCAAAGACGGCCTGCGGAAAGTAAAGGTCGACGCAAATGCCTCCGCCGAAGGAAAGGCCTTCCCAACGGATCGTTTTTGGCGTTCCCGGACGGACGCCGCAAGCTGCCTCGCCTACCGAGGGGATCCGCTTCTGATACTGACCGAGCAGGCTGCCGTCACGATCGAGAAAGTAGAAGCGGTTGGCGAGCGCCGATTCGTCCCTTACCAGCAAGGGAAGAACCAGCGCCACCCGAGCACGAGCGGCGGCTTCGCGGAGTTGCTCAGTCGGGCCCTGCCAGTCTTGCATAGCGCACTCTGCAGGAGTCATGCTTTCTTTTCGACGATGCAGAAGGTTGATCGTCTCGGGAAGTACCAGCAACTCAGCGCCCTGGCGCGCTGCGGCGCTAACCAGGCGGGCAGCGTCGGTGAAGGTTTCCTCGAGCGTGTCATATTCGCCATCGCGAAGAGCAAGTGTGGCGATCGTCTTCTCGTTCACAGTCTGGCGGCCTCGCAGGAAAGCATGCGGTTACGATAACCAGCGGTCGAGGTTTTCGGCGACAAAAGCGTCGTCGTTCAGCATGGGATAGGCAGCATAGATGCGATTGATCTCGTCGATCTGACCGGCGGAGAGGCTTTCGTGCGGATCAAGACACCAGCGCCCCGCGAGCAGGCCCTGGCGGCGAAGCACCTCGTGAATTCCTGAGATGCAGCCGTGAAACTCGTGACGCGCGTCGAAGATGGCAGCGTTAGCGTCGGTAATCTCCGCGCCACGGGCAAGCACCGTTTCGAGGCGAGCGCCATTTCTCTTGGCGTCCTGCACAGAACGCAGGAGTTCGACAGCGCGCGAGGTCCAGACGGCCCATTGCCCTAAGAGACCACCAACGAAGCGTGCGGCGCGATCGCCGAAACGGAACTCGGTGAGCAGATCGGCCACAATATTGTCGTCGTTGCCGGTATAGAGAGCGATCTCTCCCCCACGGCCGCTGTGGGCGACGGCGCGCAGCACTTCCATGGTCTGGTAACGATCGAAGGAAGCCACCTTGATCGCGACCACAGATTCAATCTCGACGAAGTGCTCCCAGAATTCGGCGTTGAGCGGGCGTCCACCCACGGCGGGCTGCAGATAAAAGCCAATCAGTGGGATGGTCTGGCCCACGGTGCGGCAGTGCGCGATGAGTTCTTCGTTGGTGGCGCCGTTGAGTGCGGCGAGGCTTAGCAGGCCGGCATCATATCCCACACGCCGCAGTGTTTCTGCTTCGCGTACGGCCTGGGCGGTTTCTCCGCAGACGCCGCCAATCTTGGCCAGCGTTTTGCCCGTGCGCTTCTCAAAGGTGCGCACTTCTTCCAAGGCCAGTTCCAGCACAGGTTCGTAAAGACCCACGTCGGCATCGCGGATGTTGAACTGCGTGGTATGCACGCCAACGGCAACGCCGCCGCTGCCCGCATCGCAGTAGTAGCGGGTGAGCGCGCGCTGTCGGCGCTCGTCCATCTTGCGGTCTGCGGTGAGGGCCAGGGGATGGGCTGGAATAACGAGGCCCTGCTGCATGAGTTTTCTAAAACTCTCAGTACTGTCCGGCATTAAAACTTCCCATCCGTAACCTGAAATTTCGTGGCCTTGTTCAGGCTTGTGCCACCGGCCTCCACCCAGTCGGCGACGGCTTCCATCAGCGCGTTCGCAGACATTGCAGGATAGCCGAGTGCGCTATGGCAGGCGCCTGCGTTATTCAGCAGCGCGACGGGGCCCGGTTCACCCTGGAGGCGAAGCGCACGGCCGAAGCGAGTCGCAAAGAACTCAGCGGCCCGCACGACCGAAATCGTCTCCGGCCCGGTTACGTTTAGGATGCGTGGGGGCGACTCGCAGAGCTGGAGAGAACGAAACGCGTATGAGTTGGCATCTCCCTGCCAAAGCACGTTGACCGCAGGTACCGAGACATCTACGGGTTGGTTTGCAATCACCTGATGCGCGATATCGACCAGCACCCCGTAGCGCAGGTCAATCGCGTAGTTGAGCCGGTAGATCAGGCATGGCGTGTTGAACTTCTTCGAGTAGTACTGAAAAACACGCTCCCGCGCCAGGCAGGACTGGGCGTATTCGCCTCGCGGCGCTGGCAGGTCAGACTCGACGGAGCCACCCTGATCCGCCGAGACGAATGGATAGATGTTGCCGGTGGAGAAGGCCACAATGCGCGACCCGCGGTACTGTTCGGCCACCCATGCCGGCACCAACGCGTTCATGGCCCAGGTGAGTTCCGGGTCGCCAGTCGAGCCGAATTTGCGCCCCGCAAGGTAAAGGACATTTTCCACTTGTGGCAAACTGCGAACCACCGCCGGATCCAGAAGGTCCGCGGCGAGCGTCTCCACCCCGCAAGCTTCCAGCTCCGCCCGGGCCGGAGAGGATTCGAAGCGCGAAACTGCCAGCACCCGGGAGGGATTCCCGGCCTTCGTCAAAGCCATGCGCAAACGTTGCGCCAGGGTTGGCCCCATCTTGCCGCCAGCCCCCAGGATGATGGTGTCGCCCACCAGTCGGCCGGCGAAATCGATGTCCGCTTCGCTGGGCGTGATGAGAAAGGCGGTCAACTGCTCGTCGGTAGTGATCTTAGTCATGCAAAGTCATACAGCATCGTCAGGAGTGTAAGGTTGTCGACCGAGCGTGTTTGGAGAAGAACCAAGGCAGGCAGTCTCCGTAAATACAACAAGGTTTCACTATGCGAAACTGGTGTTTGAAATTCGGATCAAGCATATGCAACGGCGAAATTCGCTGTCAAGCATTTGTTCCGGAATTCAGAACTGGAGCCAGCAAGCAGCCTGCGCCGCCTGCGTATAGGGAATGCTCCAGTACTCGAGGGTATTCCACTCGATGGCGGTGGTCGTTTCCAGGTAGGGCGTATCGTCCGGCCGGCCAATGAAGCCCGTGACCGGCGCTTCCGGGATTTGTGGGATGCGGAAAGAATAGCCGACAGGTTGGCCGTACCCGATACCGGAGAACAGAGAGCGGTTCAAGGTGTTGCTGCCGAGGCACCATTGCAACAGGCGCTCGGCAGATGCTCTCCAGCTATGCGCCTGCAGCAGGGTTGCTGCGCGGGCCAGAAGGTGAGCATGGCTCAGCAGCACAGAGCTGGTTCCATGCACAATGCCTTGCGTGTTGAACGGGTGCATGAAAGTGCGCACCCCCCTTCCTGAACCTGCATCCCGGAAAGGTTTGCCGTTGCCGCTCTGGCGGATCGAAGTAAACCCCGTAGGGTGTAAGGGCAAACGGGTTGGAGCCGGCGTCGGCCAGCAGGTATTGCTCGATGTAGGCGGTGACCGCGTCTTTTGCCTGCTCTGCCAGGCCGGTGTCCATCGAAAAGATGGCGCAACTCGTAAAGCCGCAACAGCGCGAAAGCCGGCTCGGCGGAGAACGCGATGGAGCGGTACGCATCGACCCTGCTGGAACGGATGTTGTCCGCTTCGAGAAAATACCCGCTCAGACCCAGTTGCGACGTCAGGCCTGGCGGCCCAGGAGTTGATTCGCAAGCTGCGCAATCCGCACCGCGGGAACCGGCTCACCGGCGGCAAGCAGTTCCAGCCGGCCACGAAGCTCTGCCGCCAGAAAGAGGGTGCGTCCATCGTGTGGATGCTGTTCCGCATAGCTGGTTGCGCGACGTGCCAGGGCCAGACAGCGCGCCGTTTCCTCCGGGGGAAGCAGACCCGCCACCCGCGCTTGCGTAGACACGAAATTCCATTGCACCAGTGGGTTGTAGGTGCTCCGCACCATGCGTTCATCGCCTGAGCCGGGCAGGTTGTCGGTCCAGCGGTTGTCGCTGGCGTCCGCGAAGCACCCGGGGTGGTTTTCGAACCACCAGTGTTGCTCGTAGGAGAGAGAGGACCCTGCGGGCGCGCGCCCACCGGCGACGTCTTCGAAGACCTGGCCTTCGGGCGAAACCATGGCATGGAAAAAGCGGTTGCCCCATGAGATTTCATCCAGCAGGGACTGGGTAGGGATGCCCCCTTTGGCCAGATGCGGGCCGCAGCATTCGAGCACCGTGGCGACGGCATCCAGGTGGCTTTGGGTAAAGGCCAGCCATTTGCGAAAGTCGCCGGCGTCATGCCAGCCGCCCGTGGCGGGCCAGGGTGAGCCGTCCCGATCGAGCACGCCATCGTCGAGGTGACACGCCGCATGCACGCCAAAGACTTCGCACCCGCAGCGCTGCGAACGAAGAAACGTGAGATAGCCGGCGATCAAGCGGTCATAAATGCGATCGCGAATGGCAAACGGCGGCGAAATCTGAAAGTCAGTTTCGATCTGGTAGCTCCCTGGCGTGGTGAATGCAGAAAAGTCTGCTTGCCAGAGCCGCCCCCAGCGGGAGTCGCGTCGCACCAGTTCGCCGGAGTAATAAGCCGTCGCGGCATCGCGCAAGGTGAGCGGGCCGCGCAGCAGATCATACGGCGATGGGAACCGGGCGGAAAAGCCGGGTTGTGCTGCGCCGTCTCGCTCCATGCGCAGGCAATTCTGCCGCAGGAAGAAAGGGATGCGTTCGGGTAGAGGCTCCCCTGGGCCGGGGATAATATTGCCGGGCAGAAGTGTAAGCAGCTTTGGGCTATCGGGAAGGTAGCCAAGGTGGCAGAGGCTGAGCTGCATGGGAAGCGATCTGCCTATCTCGCAAGCACGGCGCGGCCGACGGCGGTGGGCCCGAGTTGCAGCGAAGTCTTGCGCGCGGCATCTTTTACGAGCACCGCCGTACTGGCTTCGCGTTCCGGCGAAAACTCTTCGAGCGGGAGCGTAATGCTGATGGCCGCGGCAGGAAGATCATCCGGCCCCGCCGCGACTCCCGCCGCCAACACCCAGTAGCCGGGCAGTAGCTCTTCGACGTTTCGCGCGTAGCGAGCTCTGCGCACCTGCTCCAGCTCCTGCCGCATCTGAGCGGAAGAGGTGATGGTGCTGGCGGTGTACTTCTCGGTGCATTTCTCCATAACCCGGTCCACCTCTTCCGGCAGCATGCCGGCGAGGAAGATCTTGCCCGAGGCCGTCGCGTTGAGCGAGCGCCGCAGGCCAACGTCGGCGAACGCATGGGGCGCACCCGAGTACCCCACCGAGTGGATGAACAGAACGCCATCGCGATCCAGAACTCCAAGCTGCACGGTGCCCGGCAGCTGGCGCGCCAGGTCCTGCATGGGGAAGAAGGCCGCCCGGTAGATGGGGGAGTGGCGAAGATAGGCGGAACCCACCCAAAGCGCATGACTGCTCAACATATATCGCCGCGTCGCTGGTTCCTGGGTGATGAGGTTTGCCTCGATCAACGTGGTGCACAGTCGATGGGCTGAGGCTTTGGGAATGCCCAGCCTGGCGGCGATGTCGCTAAACGAAAGTTCGAAGGGCTCTTCCGCGAGAATTTCCAGGACTTTGAGACACCGAATCGTGGAACTCATCGCTGTCGAGGCCTTGCGCATGCGTACCACTGTCTCACATCCAGCCAAATGATCTTGACATCGGCTCTCTCAATCGAGTACTGTGCTCCACAATGCAAACATGAATTTCGCATTACGGAACTTTAAGTCATTAACGTAGGCATTGCGGGCCCAGATATGTAAAAAAATTCAGGAGACAGTGAGCATGAAAACAATCGCCAAAGGTCCCTTCTCACGGTGTTGGGCTGTTTCGGCACTGTGCATTTTCATGTCAATGCTCTTTGCGGGATCTTGCCCGCTCGTTGCGCAGAGCGTTACCGCCACCATCAATGGCACCGTTACCGACCCTAAGGGAAGCGTTATTCCGAATGCGGTTGTAACCGCAACGGATCTGGATCGTGGCACCGTGTGGCCTGCCAAATCGAACGAGGCGGGTTTTTACAGCCTCAGCCACCTGCCCATCGGCCGTTACTCCGTGCGCGTGCAAATGACCGGCTTTGCCACGGCGGTGCAGTCGCCCATCGAACTGCAACTCAATCAGGTTGCCGCTGTTAACGTGCAGCTGGCGCTTGGATCAGAAAGCCAGACCGTCGCTGTATCGGCCGAGACGCCGCTGTTGCAGACCGATACCACGGATGTGGGGACGGTGATCGATGCCCGCACCAATGTAGGCCTGCCGCTGGCCAGCCGCAATTATCTGCAGTTGACCCTGCTCACGCCCGGCGCGGTGACGGTACAGCCCTCAGGTTTTGAGAACGGTCAAAACGCCGGACAGGTGGCTCGGCCTGAGATCAACGGAAACCGCTTCGACGCCAACAGCTTCCTGCTCGACGGCATGGACAACAACGACGCCGGCAGCAACTACGTTGCCTACTCCCCGCAGCCCGACGCCATTCAGGAGTTCCGCATCCTCACCCAGAATGCTTCTGCTGACTTTGGCAACTACATGGGTGGCGTAATCAGCGCATCGATCAAGGGAGGCACCAACAGCTTCCACGGCACGGCATTCGAGTTCTTCCGCAACGATATCCTGAACGCAAACCAGTGGATGAACAAGCTGGTGCCCACGAATATTCAACCTCGCCAGAAATTGCGTTGGAACGAGTTTGGCGGCACCTTCGGTGGGCCCATTATCAAAGACAAGCTGTTCTTCTTCGCCGACTACCAGGGTGAGCGCTTCGACTATCCCTTAACCTCGGCGCCGATTACCGTATTCACCGCCAAGGAACGTACCGGCGACGTCTCTGAGTTGGTGGCGGCCGGCAAGGCCATCATCGATCCGCTGACCGGGCTACCGTTTCCCAACAACGTCATACCCCAGGACCGGCTCAGCCCCGCAGCGTTGGCGATTGTCACTTCAAACTTGTACCCCACGCCGGTAAACGGTTCTCTTCAGTCGAACGCAGTCAATAAGTACGCAACAACCACCAACAGCGACCAGGGGGATGGCCGATTCGATTACGCTCTCAGCGAAAAGAATCAGTTCATGGGCCGCTTCTCGTATCAACAGTTCAGCAATCCAAAAATCAATTCGTTCGATCTTCTTTACAACACGGGCGGCGTGGTTTCCACCTGGAACTTCGTCACCGGCTATACGCGTACGATATCAGCAAGCATTACCAACGATGCGCGCCTGGGCGTGAACTATGTCAAGGTAGGACAGAATCACACCACGTCCAACTTTCCCGGCAACGCAAGCAGCCTGTTCAAAATACCTGGCTTGACGAGCGACTTCCTCCCGGCAATGGGTTTTAGCGGCGGCTATGTCACGGGTATTGGCAACAAGGTAAGCGTGACCAACAATAACGACACCTCCATCCAGTATTCCGATGTTCTCAGCTGGGTGCATGGCAGGCATAACACGCGCTTCGGGTTTCAGGGTTGGCGCATTCGCACCAATGGTTTGTTCAATGGCAGCAATGGACAAGCCGGAAGCTTCGGCTTCGGCGGCCTCTACTCAGGTAGCGCTGAGTCGGACTTCCTCCTCGGCCTGCCTACGAATGTCGGCGCAGGGAGCGCGGGTTCGTCATGGGAACAGAACAACAACGTGTTTGCCGGCTTCGTGCAGGACGACTGGAAGTTGACGCCCCGGTTAACCGCCAACCTGGGATTGCGGTACGAAACGCACACACCGTTTGTAGAAGCCCACAACAACGAAGTGAACTGGGACCCTCAAACCGGCAACCTGGAATTGCCAAATCAAAACGGCGTCGGCGCAGCGCTCTATAACTCGTACAACGGTTATGGAAACTACCAGCCTCGCGTGGGTGTCGCTTTCCTGGCGACGCCGAAAACCACGGTTCGCGCTTCTTACGGTTTGTCATCGTTTATGGAAGGCACGGGTCTTGGCCTGCGTCTGCCTGCGAACCCGCCGCAACCGATTACCGCCAGCGCGAATTACAGCTCCCTGGCTTACCCGACGACGACGCTGGATCAAGGCTTTAGTCCGATCGCGGTGCCGGCAGGATGTAACATCGCCGGTCTCAAATCCGCGAGCCCGCTCTGCTACAAGGGGTCCGTCATCTTCTCCTGGGACAAGAAGGTACAACCAGCCCACTCCAACCAGTGGAGCATGTTTGTGCAGCAGCAGATCTCGTCGTCCTCTACTTTCCAGGTTGGATACGTTGGGCAATCGACCACCCACCTCACCAACCCGGAGTTGCTCACGCAGCTCTATTGGGACTCCCCGGGCGTGGTAAGCCCATCGCTGTTCTTCGCAGATAACCCGCAGTACATTAACCAGGTGGCGTACATTTTCGGCACCTTCGCCGAGGCCCACCAAAACTACAATGCGTTGCAAACGCAGATGCAGGGGCGGAACAGCCACGGACTGTCGTACCTGGTGAGCTATACGTGGTCGCACTGCCTGACCAACTCTCAGGGATTCTGGGGAGAAGGTGGACAATCGCAGGCGCCGGGTTCCTGGTGGCAGAACACCTACAATCCAGGAGCTGAATACGGCGGCTGCTACTACAACGTCAAGAACGTGTTCACCGGCTACGCGATCTATGAATTGCCGTTTGGCCGTGGCAGGCAGTTTGGCGCGCACATGAACAAGGCCGTGGATGCCGTTGCGGGTGGCTGGAAGTTGAGCGTGATCCCGACGTTCCGCGGCGGTTTCCCGCTCTCGCTCAGCTCAAACTCTGATCATTCCGGCACCAATGCATTTCAAAACCGGCCGAACTGTATCGCGCCACCAAAGGTGTTGCACAAGCAGACCATAGGAAACGGTCTGTATGGATACCGCTGGTTTGATCCCAACTCGTACCAGGAGCCCAGCGACGGCTATTTCGGCAACTGCAGTGTGAGTTCCGTTTTTGGCCCAGGGGAACAGAACATTGACAGCAGTCTTGCCAAGGTCTTCAGCATCACCGAGCGCCAGAATATCGAGTTCCGTGCTGAGTTCATCAACACCTTCAACCACCCGATTTTGGACGCACCGAGTAATGGAGGCATCAACACCAGCAACCCGGATGCGGGCACGATCGGTCAGGTCAACACCTCAGAAGGGGCGCGCAACATTCAGTTCGCTCTGAAATATAATTTCTGACGAAGCGGGGCGTATGAGGTTGAAGACGCCCCGGCTTAATGACCGGTGTGAAAGAAACTGCAGATCCCTTGCGTAGCGCAGCCGAGGGATCTGCAGTTCACTTGCGGTAGCAGCAAATCTGGGCGCGAAGTCCTGGGCAAAGGGTGTCATAGCCGACAACCTCGTGCTAGCAGGAAATGGGTGCCCCACATCTCAATTTTGAGATGTGGGATACAACCGCGCTTGACCCGAAGCCGCGCGGTAGACCCACATTGGCCAACATCAGATGTACTGACGACCTGAACCACTTGTATTGATAGGAAAACCGTAGACTTGAATCGCCGACAAGCCTGCTATGGCACATACCCCTAACGGGACTGGGTCGAATGCTTGCCTTGCACCCGGGACCTGGCCTGGACACAGTCACTCAGGATTCCGTGGTGTTCATCCCGAGAACACTGAGCGATGCAAAATAGCGATCTCATCACGTTTCTGAAGCCGGTAGTCAGTCAATTCACTACGCCGGATCGCGTCGAATTTCTGGATCTCACGGGTCAGGTGACTGACATCGAAGCCAATCGCTACCGTCTCTGTCTGCGGCTCGACCTTGCAGCTGGAATATTTCGCGGCCGCTTCGAGACTAAGGCGGGATCGTTTGACATGGCGACCGCGAGCCTCAACATGGTTCGTGTTCCCGACGGCAAGCGCGTGCCCGTGGGACCCTGGGACCTGGACCATCTCCACAACGTGATGGCTATGCCGATGGCGAAGGTCTGGGTAAACGGCGTCCTCAAGGGTGGGCTGTGGTTCGCGATGCCCGGTCCTGAGGAAATCAGCGCGAGCCGGCTCTTCGCAGATTTTGGTTTCGAAGCGCAAGACGGCGCCAACCAACTTGTGCTCGAACTGGTAGAGCGCGATCGTGAGCGCATGGGTTGGGACCGCCTCGACTTTTTCGAAATTCGCAAAGACGATCGCCGCCGCCTGAGCCTGCAGCCGTCGAATCTGTCAAAGCCCAGGCTATTTGTCTCCCCCGAACAGGCTCGTGCCACCGGGACACCCTGGCAGCGAACCCCCGAGTTGGAAGCACTGCATAAATCCCTCCGATGCGACGACCTCGTCATGCTAACGGACAACAGCCAGGGAACACTCTCGCTCGCCATTCTCTACTGGGCAGTAACCGGAGATGCGGAGATAGGTGAGCGCGCGCGTGCGGCCGTGATGGAAATTGCCAACGCAAAGACCTGGTCCGGCCGCCCCGACCCCTTGCTGATGGGCGGAGAAAACGACCGCGGCATCTCGCTGCGGTTGTTCCACGTCGCGCTGGCCTGGGAGCATTTGCAGCCGCTGCTTACGGAGGAAGACCGCTCTGCGCTGCGCGCGAAGGCAGAAGATTACCTGCAGAAAGTCTACGACTTTACCGTCCTGCAGCGCGCCTACATGGGATACCCCGCGATCGATCCGCACTCGCTTGGCAGTTGGAACGGTCCAGCAATCGCCTGCATGGCGTTCTATGACGAGTTGCCGATTGCCCGGCATGCCTTGCCGTTTTTCCATGCGCTCATGGTCGACAGCCTGCAGCTCATGCCAGAGAGCGGGAAGGCAGCCTGGGTAACCTATTTCCCCTTTCACCTTGTGCTCTATCTTGCCGCAGCGCATACCTTCGCGGGTGGCTGCAACGAGCTGTCATCGAGCAAATTCCTCGATCATCTGGGCGAAGCCCTGCTCGCGTCGTTTGAGTCGCCCAACAGTCAGGAACTGCAGCGCGGGTTGCGCACCAGGGAGCACCGTTTTTTAACCGCCTACCTGCATCGCTTTCATCCCACCCCCGCCCCCAGTATTAGCGTCGATGCAATCTATCGTGCCTTTGTAGAGCGCGAGCGCCAGGCCACGTCGACGGTTTCCCTCGGCATCTTCGACCTGTTGTACGCCCCCGAGCTGCAAGGGCCGATAGCACCCATATCCTTCGAGCCCTTATTTGCCAGGGACGTAGGCGACATTCTCGCAACGTCTCGCGGTACCCATCGCGTGAGTGTGTCGATGTCGGCGGGCGCAAAGGCGGGGCGAAAATCAAGTTTCACGCTCATGCCGCAGAACCGCGAGTTTGCGCCATCGCTCGGCGCATTCGAGGTAGCCGCCGATGGCGCGCCTGTACTGAGCAATATTAATATCAGCGGTTACGGCATCAATAGCGCATTGACCAACGCGCTTTGCCTCGAAGATGGCGGCGGGGTCACCAACGGCCAATACCTGAACGGGGCCGTACGGCCCGATCAATCGAGCGTGATTCGGCGCTATTTCTGCGGCCCCCGCTTCCTCTATGCGCATGTCGTCCTCACCGGAGCGCTCCACCCCAAGCTCGCCATCAACACGGCGGAGCGGGTATTCCTGTTCGACCGGCAAACTGGAATCATCGTGGTTGCAGATGCCTTCTGCTCCGAACGCGTCCTGCAATTCGCAACCCATCTGCACTGCGCAGGCTCCGCGAAAGAAATAGAGCCAGCGCTCTACCGGCTCACCGGAGGCCAGGCCAATCTCATCGCAGGAATCAAGGGTGGCAGCAAGGGTTTAGGCAATGAAGAGCGGGGCGAGCTCTATGTGCAGGTGTTGCGGCAATCCACAGCGACGCGTGTTTTGATCGAGGAGCCCTCATGGATCCCCGGATATATCTACGGGCTCAACTACACCGGCCAGGAAGAGCTGAAAGACGGAAAGTTTCCCCACTACACACGCTGGCGGCTGGAAGCGCTGAAACGCGCCAGGCAGGGCGAGCTGGTCATTGCCCTGAGCCCTGAGCCGCATACAGTGAAGGTTACCGAAGAGACCATCCTCATCCCGCAGGGAGGCTTGCTCCTAGGCCAAGGCAAGCACACAGCGCTTGGGGTGACGTGCACCTGCGAGTGCCTGCTGTGGGAGGAAGAAGCGCAGCGTGTGACCGCAATAGGAGCGACCTCGCTGCAGCATGATGCGGGTCAGCTCCACTTCAAAACATCCGTGGACCTGGAATACGCGGTGCAGTCCCGCCGGGGCCACGCATTTGCTGCCTCGGCCGGCAGCGCGACTGCAGAAGGCTTCCACCTTACGCCCTGGATCGATGTGGGCGCCGATGGCAACAAGACGCACGGAAGGCTATTGGCAAATTTCCAAGCTACAGATCAAAGCAAAGAGGCGCAGGTGCAATGACAAGCAACGGCAAGGCGATGCAGGTGGCAATCCTTGGCGGCGGCCAAATGGGGATGAACGTCATCGGCCATCTGAGGCAGAGCCCATTGGTCCGCGACATCACCGTATATGACCCCGATATTCAGCGCTTGCAAAAGTTGCAGCAAGACCACGGTTTAAAGACCTCAGGTTCCCTCGAGCGCGTGCTCGAAGATCGCAATATCCCGCTGGTCTTCATCACCGCTTCGAACAACGTCCACAAGGAGCTAGCGATCAAGGCCCTCGAAGCCGGTAAGGCAGTGATGTGCGAAAAGCCGATGGCGACCACGCTTGAAGACGCGGAAGCAATGGTGGAAGCTGCGGAGCGCACCCGGGGCTTCTTACAGATAGGCTTTGAGCTTCGTTACTCGCAACTCTATGTGCGGGTAAAGGAGTGGATCGATCAGGGCCTTCTGGGACGCGTGATGAATACGCAATGCACCTATTGCACCAGCGCCTGGGGCAAACACAACGTATGGCGCGCCGCGGAAGGCACCAGCGGAGGCATGTTCGGGGAAAAGCTAAGCCACTACGTCGATCTGGTTCGCTGGTGGATCAGGGACGAGGTGGAAGAGGTGTACGCGGTGGCCGCCCCCAACGTCATTTCCTACTACGAGGTGCATGATAACTATCACTGTACCTATCGCTTCCGGAATGGCGCCGTAAGCCAGTTGACGTTCATGATGGCGCCCGCCGCGACCTTTCAGGGCGATCCCCTGCAGAACGCCGTGTCGCAGCAGGCCGGCGACGGGCATGCCTTGCGCTACATGATCTACGGCGAAAAGGGAGCTGCCGAGACCGATGTGTTTCCCCGTACCATGAAGCGCTGGGAGTTCGGAGAAAATGAATGGGGTCAGACCAGCCGTTGGGTCGAGAACCAGACGTGGGACCCGGAGGTGGACTTCGAATGGTTCCACAACACGCATGGCCAGGCGTTGGACATTGTGCGCCGGGTGGCGGAGGGGGAGCCCCCGATGACATCTCCGCGTGACGCGCTGGAGACAACCCGTCTTTGCTTTGCTGCCGAGCGTTCCGCGGCAGAGCGTCGTCCCGTTCGGCTTGCGCCCGCGCCGGAACAAAAATTAGACGAGCAAAAGCAGGGAAGCAATCGATGAGCTCGCCGCCTACGGAAGACCCGGCCCCGGAGCTCCCCGAAACCGCCGCGCCGATAGCAGACGCGAAGCTGCACCAGTTCTACTCGGACCGTGGGCGCGTGTGGCGCAACGTCTTCTGGATCACCTTTGGCCACTTCGGCATGTCGTTGGCGATGACCATTGTCGAGCCGCTGATGGATCTGCGGCTGAAGGCCATGGGCGTCAGCGATTCCAGCATAGGCCTGCTCACCTCAGCCAATCTGTGGGGAGTCAGTTTCCTGGTGATGTACTACTCCTGGAAGAGCGACCATTGCACCAGCCGGCTGGGGCGGCGCAGTCCGTTCGTGCTGGGGGCGCTTCCATTTTTAACGCTTTCCTTGCTTCTGTTTCCGCGCTTCAGCGCGCCGTGGATCTTGATCACGTTGATGGCGATGTATTACTTCTTCAACGACATCAAGGCTTCCACGTATCCGTTGCTCGCGATCGACTGCGTGTCCAAGGATGTACTGGCCCGCGTATCGGGCCTGGTTGCCGTGGTGACGAGCCTGGCGGGCTTTCTCTCCTCCCGTTTTGGCGCGCGCCTGGCCGACGCTCATCCGCAACAGGTGTTTGTGTTTGCCGCCCTGGTGAATCTGGTCGTCACGCTGTTGGCGATATGGGGAGTAAAAGAGCCGCCCATCTTTCATCCCACAACGGAGCGGTTCAACCTGCTGGCGCCCATCCGCATCGCTTTGCGCGACAAGCGGATCCTGGTCCTGATGATAGCCGTGGCTCTGCTGAACGCGTTTCCGATGATCTTCAAGACCTGGGTATGGTTTTACGCCAAAACGAAACTCGGTTTGAGCATTGGGCAGACGGGCGCCGCCATGTCCTGGGGACTGCTGCTGCAAATTGTTGTTTCCTATCCGGCAGGCTGGTTGATCGATCGCTTCGGCAGCTATCTTGCCCTGGTGATCGGCTGGTTCCTGATGATAGGCCTCGCCGTTTTCTCGCTCAAGGTGCATAGCGCCTCGGGTCTGATCCTGTTGACGGTGTTGTATTCGCTGGTGATGGCGCTCAAGGTTGCAGGAGACACCATTCTCTGGAAGACGATGGATAAAGCCGACACCGGGTCCTACACCTCCACCGTCGCGATGATCCGGAACTTTACTACGGGCACGGTCATCGCCATCTCCGGATTCATCATCCGCTGGACGGGTAGTTACATTCTGGCCTTCTGGTTTGGCTTTGCACTGAGTTCGATCGCGCTGGTGGTCTTCTTTGTTTACCGCCACCTCATGCGAGCAGGCGGTGGCCTGGATGCAGCGCTGTTGGAGCCCGGTCGTGCAGGTTAGGCCTGCGGGATTGCCTGGCAGACTTTCCGGCGTCACCCACTTTGCCACAGCTTAGGCTGCTGCGGTTAGGTTGATTCCTAGACGGTCGACCGAGGCATCCTTGCGTTCAGGTGATCCATTCGTTTGGACGCGGATGTGTTGGCATGGCTCAAAGCCAAGGGGAACGGTTATCAAACTAAGGTGAACACCCTTCTCCGAAAACAGATGTTGGACGAAATCAGCAAATAGAAGGAGAGGCCGAGAAGGCAGCACCCCCTTAACGATTCATCAGAAGGTGTCCCATCGTTGTCTAGTAAGGGTTTGCTTTCAAGGCGATAACACGGGTTCAATCCCGTTGGGGACGCCAACGAGTAGTTTTCGTTCTTGATCGATTCCAACATGCTGAAAAGGGAAGTGTTGGGTGGCTCAACATGGTCACTGCCTCGTGTGCAAACTTCGCACCTCCAGCGGGATATAGTGACTGATGGGATCGCTGCGAACAAGGCTCGAGGACAATCTGCGTACCGCGCCAAGACCCTTTTGGCTTTTGAAGCTATTCTTGCTGCCTCGGCATCAGTCGACACTTTCCGTTGAGATCTGTGCACCCCCCGTCGGCTTTTTCGCCCAGCTCAACTGGTGCCTGCAGATTGCGTTCTATTGCGAAGGACGTGGGTTGGTCCCTCTGATCAGCGCCGTCAGCCCTCAATATCGCGACCCAGGGCGTTCCCCCAATTGGCTTTCCTATTTCTTTGACGTGGAACCGGTCAGGAAGCCGGATTTCGTTCTTCGTGATTTACGCCAATTTCATCTTGGCGACCGTGCGGAGATTCCCACTATTGAAAGAGGCGCCGCCCTGAGGGCAAAATATCTACCCGTCAGACCGGAGATCACGCAAAAGGTGGAATCATTTGTCGCCGCAAACATGGCGGGGCGCAATGTGCTCGGCGTTCACTTCCGGGGAACCGATAAGACGATAGAGGCGCCCAGGGTAGAGCGGGAAGTCGTTCTACAGACCATAGAGCGCTTTCTGCAGAAGAATCCCCAGATCGACTGCCTGTTCGTAGCCAGCGATGAAGCGTCCTTCATCCCCTATATTCGCGATGCTTTCCCTGCCCTTCCGGTAGTGAGCCACGACGACGTCTTCCGCAGCACCACCATTCAGAACTTTTACCAGCAAGATCTGGGCGAGGGAAATTACATCAAAGGCGAAGAGGCTCTTATCAACTGCCTGCTGCTCTCCCGTTGTAACGTGCTGATTCGGACGACTTCGTTTCTTTCCGCCTGGGCCTCCATCTTCAATCCCGCGCTGCCCATTGTGTTGCTCAACGAGCCCTACGCAAAAAGTCTCTGGTACCCGGAAAGGCTGTTGATTCCCAGATCGCTAGCGGGCTATGGACCCATGAACTGACAATGGTTCGCGGATACGAAAAAATCGCCGCAATGCGCTAAGGAAGCGCCGGATTAAACTTCCGTTTTGACGAGTCGTTCGGTGTACCAGTAACAAGAATTACCGCCAAGTAACCCAGACAGGTACGAATCGCATAGTTAGCCCACAGGCAGTGCAGTCTGCCATGCGGAACGTGTAGCAGATGAACAAAACTGCCTTCTTGTGAGAACTCGCTTTGTACCAGGGCACAGTCCCGTAGGGACGGCTGAAAAACCGCGGGACACCGTCCTGCGGAACCCGCAGCCGTCCCTCCGGGACTATGCCCTAATACAGTCCGGATCGACTACAAGATTTGCGGCCTCGGTAACCCGTCACTGCAAGAGGCTGCGCTCAACTTCAAAGAAGTACGAAGATCTTCGTTGACACGTACGAACTGATTCGTATATTGTCTCCAGCATGATGAAAAACAAGGAAACAGTCAGGCCGACAGAAGGGGAGCTGGAGATCCTGGCCATCCTTTGGGAGCGAGAATCGGCTACGGTCCGCGAGGTGTTTGAGGCGATCAGCGCAGGGCGGCCGATGGTGTACACGGGGGTGCTCAAGCTCATGCAAATCATGGCCGACAAGGGGCTGGTGATCCGGGACGAGAGCGCCCGCGCGCATGTGTACCGCGCGGCGGTGGAGAAGGAAGAGACAGAGCGGCGCTTTGTGCGCGAGTTGAGCCGGCGTTTGTTTTCCGGAAGCGCCGCACAGCTGGCGCTCCGAGCATTGGAGATGGAACCGGCCAGCGAGGAAGATCTGGCGGAGATTCGCAAGCTGCTGGCGAGGCGGAAACAGGAGGCTGGCCGATGAGTGACCTGATGCATTCGGGAGAAGTGGTGGCACTGGGGTGGACATTGCTTCATTTCTGCTGGCAGAGCACCATCATCGCCCTGGCGTATGTGCTGGTGGACCGCTGCCTTTTTCATGTAACAACGGCAGTGCGGTATGGGGTGGCGATGGCCATGCTGGGGCTGATGCCTCTGGTCGCGATCGCAACCTTCCTCGAGCAGGAGCGGCTTGTCGTTCACGTCGGGCAGGGGGAACAAACGGTGGTCGCCTCCCACGTAGGAAGTCTGCATGCAACGGTTGCGGCGGAGGTTCCCTTTGTCGCACCATCGATGGCCGACAGCGAACTTTGGATCGCCGGACATGCAGACAAGCTAATGCCCTGGATCGACGGTATTTGGCTGGCGGGAGTTTGTTTTCTGGCGCTGCGGGCGGCCGGTGGTTGGTGGCGGTTGCGGTCGTTACGACGCAATGCGCAACTGGCTATTCCAGAGCCGGTGCAGCGGAGCTTTGCCAGGGTGGTTGGGCAGCTTCGCCTGGTACAGCCCGTGGTGTTGCGGGTTTCGCGTGAGGTGATTTCGCCGATGGCGATGGGCATCTGGTCGACCACGGTCATCCTTCCATTGAGCGTGGCTATGTCGCTTCCGGCGGCGCAGCTGGAGGCAGTCCTGGCGCACGAGCTCGCGCATATTCGCAGATGGGATTACTTCTGCAATCTGCTGCAGACGGCGATTGAGTGCCTCTTCTTCTTCCATCCTGCGGTGTGGTGGATGAGCCGGCGGACACGGGAGCTGCGTGAAGTTTGCTGCGACGAGATTGCGGCGCGGACCTGTGCTGACCCGGGGATCTATGCCGAGGCTTTGCTGCAGATGGAGGAGCAGAGGGCAGAGCATCTGCAGCTCGCGGTTGCTCTGCACGGCAAAGGTGGGTCGCTGATGAACCGAATCCGAAGAGTAATGGGAGAGAGAACGATGGACTATGGGTCGATGAGCGTGGTGCGTGTTGCGGCAGTGGGGTTGGTGGTGGCGGGCCTCGTGGTGGCGCCGCACGTGGAGAAGAGATTGATGGCGGAGCCTGCTGGAGCACAGACCGTTCCTGCAGCTCTGATATTGACGGCTTCCACCGGGAACGTGGCGATGGTGGCTCCAGCTGTTCGCAGTGAGCGTGCAAGCATGGAAGTGAGCCAGGCTTCGCCCGCTCCCGAACCTGCGGCGGCAGCGGTTCCCGAACCGGTTCCTGCTCTGGCCCCAGCCACTGCGGAGCCGGCTCCTGCCCTTGCCGCAGCGACTGCCGAGCCGGCTCCGATGCCCGATCCTGCGCCGCGCGCCGAAGAGATGCAGGATGCGGAGAGCGCAGGAGGACGGGATTATCTGCAGAAGATGCGCGACGCAGGATATCCGCTGGACCTCAACAACGATCTGGATACGATCATCGCGCTTCGTTCCGTCGGCGTAACACCGGCATATGCGAAGGCGATGGCAGCGACAGGGATGGGTACGCCCACGACGCATGACCTTATCAGCATGAAGGCCCAGGGAATTACACTGGAATATGTAGCGCAAATGAAGGCTGCGGGGCTTGCACCTTCCGACCTGCATGAACTGATCTCTCTTCGTGCTGTTGGTGTGACACCGGAGTACGCAAAGGCGATGGCAGCGACAGGGATGGGTACGCCCTCGACGCATGACCTGGTCAGCATGAAGGCACAGGGAATTACGCCGGAATATGTGGCGCAGATGAAGGCTGCGGGGCTTGCGCCTGGCGACCTGCATGAACTCATCTCTCTTCGCGCTGTTGGCGTGACACCCGAGTACGCGAAAGCAATGGCAGCAACGGGGATGGGTACGCCCACCACGCATGACCTCGTGTCCCTGAAGGCACAGGGAATTACACCGGAATACGTCGCGCAAATGAAGGCTGCGGGGCTTGCGCCTGGCGACCTGCATGAACTCATCTCTCTTCGCGCTGTTGGCGTGACCCCGGAGTACGCAAAGTCGATGGCAGACGCAGGTTTCCAGGGGATTTCGACACACGAACTCGTGTCCCTGAAGGCGCAGGGTGTTACGCCGGAATACGTTCACTGGATCAAGACGACCTTTCCCAATGCCGATCTTCAAGAGGTACGCAAGGCAGCTGTGTTTCACATCGATGAGCAGTTTATGAACAAGGCAAAAGCTCACAGCTTCAACAGCACCGATCTGGACAAACTGGTGAAGCTCAAGATGACCGGCCTCCTGGACTAACCACCGGCGCACGATAATTTTTATGCAGTCACGGACTGCATGAGGAGACCTCTGCGCCAAAAACGCAATTTTGGAGGAAACGACATGAGGATGAGTGTTCTCGCGGTGCTGTTGCTGGGATGCTCGACAGGCTTTGCACAGTCACTGTCCGGGCTTTGCATGCTGTCGAACGCGCAGGGTGCCAATCAGACTGGCAAGGCGCAATTGGTGCTGGCGCGGTTCGACTGCGACGAGAAATCGGACGGTTGCTCAGATACGAACAACTCTTCGATGGAATGGAGCCGGTGGACAGGTGTCTCCGCGGAAATGCTGCAGAGGGACGGCACCACGTTGACGGCGCGGATGAGCGCCGACCCGGGCGACCTGACCTGCAGTGGCAACGTCCATGATGGTGTGCTGAGCGGCCGGTATCAGTTCACGCCGAGCGAAGCGTTCGTGAAGCAGATGGCATCGATGGGGTTTGACGGCATCACGCCGAGGAAGCAGCTTGGCTTTCTGATGCTGAATGTAACCACCGCATGGGTCAAAGAAATGAAAAGTCTTGGAGTGACAGAGTTATCGACGGACAAACTGATGGGCTTGCGGGCGCTGCGCGTAACCCCGGAGTACGTGCATGCCATGTCCGCGGCAGGATACCCGGATCTGCGGGCCGGAAAGCTGACCGAGATGAAGGCGGTGGGTGTCACCCCGGAGAAGGTGCAAGAGGCGAAATCACTGGGCTTTACCCCCACACAACAGGAGCTGATACAGATGAGCATCTTTCATATCGACCGGCCTTTCGTGGAGCGGATGCGTGCTCGGGGCTTGAATGATCTGACGCTGGAAAAGCTGATCAAGATCAAGATCTTCAAAGTCGACGAATAAGCGGCCTTCTTCAAGGCGTTTTAGGAAAAGGGGAGCAATGATTCTTGAACGAACTGCCGCATATGTGCTCGCTGTTGCGTGTGTCTTTCAGACGCTTGGCCCTTCGTGGACGATCAGACCGCACGGCCGGCGAACCATTGATGTACAGATCGGACGGCTTCGCGTGCAGGCAAGGAATGACGCCAACTGGGTCTATGTCGAAGAATTGGCGCCTGGCCAAAAAGCCTGTGCATCGGCTACGCGGATGCCACTGCTGCATAATTGGCAGAACAAACCCAAAAGGCTAAAGATCTGTATCAACGACGGCAGCTGCCTAACAGCGTGGTCGGACGGAGCCTCGCATGTTTGGCTGCTCTCCAGGAACAAGATTTGAAGATTGAGCGCGTTTCAGGGGAGCAACTCAGTATCTCCTCCGAATTGCCGAATATAGCGTCAGACCGCATGGCCGTCCTAAAATGCACGCAGGGCATCATGAACAAACTCAATCCCCCGGCGACGACAGCCGCCAAGCCCGTACTCCGCAAGCTTCACTTCATCCTGTGCGCAGGCTTCACAGGTGTCGGCTTCGCAAGCTGGGTGGGCCTGGTGTGGAGTCGGCACACTGATCATTGGAACCTTGTCGGGCCGTTTGCGTTTGTTTGCTGGATTTGTCTGATCGGAGCGACGCAATCCATTGCCTTCCCACTGGCTGGCAAATACAGAAACGCCCGCCGGCTCCGTTGAAGCTGACAGGCTTTGTCTCTTATCTATCGCATGTCCTAAGGCTTCGTCGCGGAAAATCGAAGGCGGACGTAGTCGGCAACCCAAACTCCATCAGCATTGACAAGTTGGGGCTCTAATATCTGGTAAATCTCCTGAAGATACTTATCCCTTGCCTGACCGGAGAGTCCAGCAAGAAAACTGTGTCCGAACGTCTCCAGAAACCCGAGGATGTCGCCAGGCAGCGGCGTTGGTCGAGGAATCAGCGCGATACTGTTCACACGGAAACCGGCGCGTTCCAAGCGCGTTGCGTAATCGCCGGGAGTCGGAAAATACCAGGGGACTCGTGACTCGCCATCGATGCCTCTGTTGTTGAGAGCTTGCACCAGGGCGGTGCGGATCTTATCGACGCAGCCATACCCGCCGCACTCCGCCACGAAGCGGCCACCTGGACGCAAAGAGCGAAATACAGACTCGATCATCGCGTCCGCGCGCCTGATCCAATGCAGCACAGCATTGCTGAAGACGGCGTCGAATTCTGCGTGGTACGGTAGCTCTTCACCTTGGATCACATACGCTTCCAGGCCGAGTCTCCGGGCTGCTTCCACCTGCGGCGCACTCGAGTCCACAGCGACTACATGGCACCCGAGATCGGCGATCTTCTTGGTAAGCACACCGTCGCCGCAACCCAGGTCGAGAATACGCTCGCCAGGCTGTGGCGAAAGAAGCTCCAAGACCGGCGAACCCAGGTCGGACACAAACCGTGCATTCTTCGCGTAGGTAGCGGGGTCCCAAGTTTGAATGGCGCCCATGACAAGGATTATGCCACCAATGCTCACCCAGACTTACGAATCGTCGCCCGGAAGTTGACGGCCGCTACGGGGACCCGCTCGCTCTCCAGTCTGCGCCGGCCACCCGCAATGGTTCGAATAGCCCTGAACTAGGAGTGCGGGCGCGTTTGCAACTGGCGTGTCGGGGTAGGCGCCTCGGGGGCCGCATCGACTGCGCGACGATCCAGCTCCGCGGTGCCAATTCGCCCGCTCACCGGGAGCTGCACGGCTACGCGCACAGTTTGCATCTTGCCTGGAATGCGAATGTTCATGGGCAAGCGCGCCTCAACCAGGGCCAACCGATTCGCGTTCTGGGAGTTGACCGTTACCTTCATAGCCTCCTCTTTGGAGTCGAGGACATCCCGATTGCGAGACAGACTCATGGCCGTTAACGTCACGCTCACTGTGCTTTTCCCATCTGCGCCCGGTTCCCAGCCGGCAATTTTAGGTTGCAGTACAACGGTGAAGTCGGCCGTATGGGTATCAGGATGGCGTACTAAATCTTTGATCGTAAGCCCCACTGCCTGGAATGGGATTGTGGAATGGAGGACTTCGGCAAGATTGGCGAGTATCTGGTGGCCGGGATCGACAGCTTCACCTTGATCAGGCGCATAGTAGCCGGCCTTGGTGATGGCTCGAAGGTTTGGGTTACGCAAAGTCACCCGCACCCGGCGAAATTTACCGTTTGCCGTGCCACCCTGAGGCTGGTAAGTCAGCGTGTAATAGTTGGATCCAAGCACTTCTGACCGATCCATCTCGCGATCGACATCGTTGCGATTGTAAAAAAGCCGGCCCCCCGTCTCATTGACGAACACACCAAAGTTAACGTCGCCAGCGAACGGATCGCTGTCGTTCAGAGCAACCGCAGCGTCGCCTTCGCTTAGGGTGAATGCAGGTCTGGGTTCGCTCTTCAAGCCGGGATAAATAACAAAGAGGCTCACCCGGGAATCAACCAGCATGTTGACGGTATCGCGCACGTACCGATTAACCTTGTCTACGATTGATCCAATAAGAAACGCGGTCTCCAGCCCGGGTCCGCCATGGCCGACCCAGACGATGTTCTTTCTCCCCCCAAGCCCCTTGTTCTGGAGCGCAATCTGCTGCAACGCGTCGATCGATTGCGCAAAACGCTCGGGCCAAAAAGCGGCGTTCATGAACTTGTACGGCAATGCAGCCGGGACGTGGTCCAGGGCGTAAAGCAGGTCCTCTTTGTTCCGGGTATAGCCCTGCACCATTTCCAGCGATTGGTTCCCTAACACCATGAGCTCGGCCGGCGAAGCTAACTGATCCGGCTGCGCCATGAGAAATTTGCGCACAGAGTAGCGGATGTAAGCGGAGTCAGCAAAACTCGTATTCAGGAAATCGAGCACAAAGACGGTGCGCGGAGCATCACCAACATCCTCGCGCTGGCTGTTTTCAATAACATGCGTTCTCGGCTCTTCGAATGAAAAGATGCGTTGCGGCCTCTTCTCTTCTGTGATGGCAAAGTCGTCTTTGCCAAGGCCCTGCACCACCGGTCTTCCTTTCTTGTCGACAACAGTCACATCGAGAAAAACCAGCCGCGAGGTAACCTTCATCGTCGGTGCAACGGCGGACGCTGGTGGCGACTGTGCAAGGAGGGGTAACACGAAAGCAGAGAGAAATGGAATCGTGCAAAGCAGACGGGAGTAGATTGGCCTGGGCATGAGTTTCCTCGCCGTACCCAGTTATAGTTTACTCCCTGGTCCGCTAAGAGCCTTGAGTAATCGACCCGGAAAGCCTGGGAAGACAGAACCAACCTTCCTGGCTGCCCAGGCCTCTCAATAAGTTTGGTTGCTTGAGGGCCATTTCCGCCCGTCGCAGTCATCCGCGCAATGATGTAGACAAACTACTACCCATGGCTGTAGCCTGTCTACATCTATGAGCAAGCCGGAAGAAAAGCGCGGTCGGTATCAGAACAGGATTGAGTTGCTTCAGGGCACGCTGGACATGCTGGTTCTGCAGACACTGCAGTGGGGTACGCAGCATGGGTACGGTATCACCCAGGCAATTCGCATCCGATCGGGCGAAGTGTTGCAGGTGGAGACGGGGTCTCTGTATCCGGCCCTGCACCGGCTGGAGCGGCAGGGTTGGGTGCGCTCCGAGTGGAAGCAGACAGAAAGCAACCAGCGTGCGAAATACTACCGCATTACGGCTGCGGGAAAAAAGCAGCTGGCGTCGGATCATAGCCGATGGCAGCAGATGGTGGAAGCGATCGGCGCCATCATGCACGGCGAGTTGGAGAGTGGTGAGCCATGAGCCGCTGGCGATTCTTCACACGGCAACGGCAGGGTCTACGCGATCTCGATGAGGAAATTGAGGCGCATCTGCGCATGGCTGTGCGTGATCGGGTCGAGCGCGGTGAGTCACCGGAACAGGCACGAGCCGCCGCGGCGAAGGAGTTCGGCAATGTGCCGCTGGTGAAGGACGTGACGCGCGAGATCTGGGGATGGGGATGGCTGGAGCGCGTGGGACAAGATTTGCAATATGCGCTGCGACAATTGCGGAAGTCTCCCGGATTTACCTTTGCTGCGGTTGCCACCCTGGCGTTGGGCATTGGCGCCAACACAGCGATCTTCGAGCTTCTCGATGCGGTGCTGATGCAGGCATTGCCAGTGAGGAATCCGCAGGAGCTGGCGGAGGTGCGGATTGTCGATATGGACAAAGCGCGAGGGAGTTTCAACATCGCGTATCCGGCGGTTACCAATCCGATCTGGGAAAAGCTGCGCGAGGATCACCTGGGCTTCTCGGGGATTGCCGCCTGGGGAGGCACGGGTTTCAGCCTGGATTCGGGCGGTGATGCGCGTTACGCGAACGGGCTGTGGGTGAGCGGCGATTTTTTTCACGTTTTGGGCGTGAATGCGATTCGCGGCCGCGTATTCAGCGCCGAAGACGACCATCTTGGCTGCGGCCTGCCAGGCGCGGTGATCAGTTACGGTTTTTGGCAGAGGGAATTCGGCGGCGCTCCGGCGCTGGGGCGCAAGCTGATGCTCAACGATCGGCCGGTGGAGATCATTGGCGTGACGCCGGCGAACTTTTTCGGTGTGGAAGTAGGCCGTGCCTTCGACGTGGCCGTGCCGGTCTGTTCGCAGCCGTCGCTTGAAGCCTTCAACAGGTTGGACACGAGTACGATGTGGTGGCTGTCGGTCTTCGGGCGGCTCGATCCATCCTGGTCTGTGGAGAAGGCTGCGGCGCGCCTCAACGCCAGATCGCCGGGCATTTTTACCGCGACGGTGCGGCCGGACTATCCCGTGGCCAGTGTGAAGGACTATCTCGCGATGAAACTGACGGCCGCGCCGGGGGCCGCCGGCGTTTCTCAGCTGCGCGAGACGTATTCTGACCCGCTGCGTTTTCTGCTGGGAATTTCGGGGTTGGTGCTGCTGATTACATGCGCGAATCTCGCCAGCCTGATGTTGGCGCGGACGAGCGCCCGGGAACGCGAGATGGCCGTGCGGCTGGCGATCGGCGCAGGGCGATGGCGGCTCATCCGGCAGGTGCTGACAGAAAGCCTGCTGTTGTCACTCGCAGGCGCCGTGGCCGGCGCGTTGTTGGCGCGCACGTTGAGCCGTGGATTGGTGGCCTTCCTGGGTACGCAGGAAAACGCGGTGGTCCTCGACTTCGCACAGGATTGGCGGCTGTTCGCGTTTCTGCTGTCGGTTTCGTTATTGACGTGCGTGTTGTTTGGACTGGCTCCCGCTCTGCGCGCATCGCGTACCACTCCGGGATCGGCGATGAAGGCGGGCGGCCACGGGATGACGGCGAGCCGCGGACGCCTCGGCTTTCGCGGGGCGCTGGTGGTGAGCCAGATCGCGCTGTCGCTCGTACTGCTCTTCGGCGCGCTGCTGTTTACCCAGAGCCTGCGCAATTTGATGACCGACGATCCGGGTTTCCGGACAGATGGCGTGCTCAGCGCGGGTCTCGATTTTTCCAGACTGCAGATCCCCATCGAGCAGCGCACTGCGTTCCGTCGTCAGCTGCTCGGCCGGGTGCGCGCCATTCCCGGCGTGGAGGCGGCGTCCGAGACGAATATTGTTCCACTGGGTGGATCGGGCACGAACAATAATGTGTGGATCGAGGGTGGCGATTCGCAGCGGCAGCAAGTATCGAACTTTAGCGTAATCAGCCCGGAGTATTTCAAGACGCTGGGCATAACCATGCGGGCTGGGCGCGACTTCGACGATCGCGATACGCTGCAGTCGCCGCGTGTGGCCATAGTGAACGAGGCGTTCGCGCGCACGCTGGGGCTGGGCGCAAATCCTCTCAATGCAAGGTTTCGGCGTGAGGCGACGCCGTCAAGTCCGGAACTGGTGTTTGAGATTGTGGGAGTCGTGAAGGACACGAAGTATCATAATCTCCGGCGCGGGTTCGAACCCATTGCATACCTTGCCGGATCGCAGGAGAAAAACGGAGACTATACGTCGCAGATTCTAGTGCGGTCCGATTTGCCGATGAATTCGTTGACGGCAGCGATTCGGCGCACCATGCACGAAGTGAGTTCGGGCATCAGTTTCAATTTTGACGTGCTGCACGAATTGATTGGTCAATCGCTGCTTGCCGAACGGCTGTTGGCGACGCTTTCGGGATTCTTCGGCGCCCTGGCAGTCGTGCTGGCCATGGTCGGACTTTACGGAGTCATGGCCTATACCGTCGCACAGCGGACAGGAGAAATCGGCATCCGCATGGCGCTGGGCGCACGCCGCAGCGATGTGACCCGGATGATTCTGCTCAAAGCTGCGAAGCTGCTGGCGGCTGGGCTCGCAATGGGTGCGGTGCTCTCGTTTGCCGCTGGGAGTGCGGCCAGCGCGCTCCTGTTTGGACTCAAGCCACGCGATCCCGCAATCCTGGCGATCGCCATCGCTCTGCTGGCCGTCATGGCGCTGGCGGCGAGCTATCTGCCGGCACGGCGGGCGGCTGCCCTGGATCCCATCGCTTCCTTGAAAGCCGAATAAAAGAGAGCAGGGAAAACCTGCTCTCTCGCAATCGTTGATCGCATTCATCGGCATTTTTAGCGCGGTACCGAATTCCACCCCGCGCTTGTTCCGCCGCGGCTACTCACCCGCCGGAATCAGTTCATAGGCGTGAAACGCCATGGCCTTTACGTCAAACGCCAATCCAAGGATCTCGCCACGGGAGTTGATCGAGCAGCCAAACAGCAAAGACAGCGTGGAACTGGCCGGGACAAAAGTGTTCAGATTTGTAGCCACGCCGTGTTTCCAGATGGTCGCGGTAAGAACCGAAAAGTCTGCGTTAATCGAAGACCCGACGACGTCGTCTTTGTCATTGAGAGCGATCGCTATGCTGTTGGCAATCCCGGCAAGTGGTTTCAGGTCCTGCATCTTGCCTTTTTCTTTGGTCCAGAGAAACGCGTGGACGGTCGCATTGTCCGCCAGCGAGGAGTAGCCGGTAACATGGCCAAAACAATTAATGTCTTTGGCTGCATTTCCCATCAGGCTATTTTCATTTCCGCCCAGCGACGTGAGATCGATGGGCGTTCCACTCCTCTGCCACAGCACGGCGTGCCGCGGATTCATGAAATAGCCCAACACAAGGTTGTAAGCGCCGCAGGTACCCGTCGACCCGACCGTCTCTCCCCGATCGTTGATGGCCACAGCGGCGCCGACTGGATCTCCTCCCACGGTAGCCAGTTCCTCGACCGTATGATCCCGCCAGAGGACAGGCTTGTATTGGTAATGCTGGTAGAGGCCTGCCGCTGGGTTTTGCGTCGGGCAGCCAGGGTTTGTGTTTTCCGCTGCACCGGCAACTTCGCCATAGTCATTGATCTCCGCCGCGAAGCCGTTGTTGCCATGATTGTTGTCGAGCGTCGGAAGCGCGGTCATTTGCCCATCCCACCACAGAAACGGCTTGCAACTGGCCGTGGCAGTAGCGATTCCCAGTGCCTGGAATCCGCAAAAGTCCTCCTTCTTCGGATCAACCTTCGCAGTGTCGGCTCCGCCCACGACTTCGCCCCAGGAGTTGTTTCCCTGCGCCCAACTGTTCGCTCCCCAGAGACCAGGTTGGCTGATGTCAACCAGGTGTTGGTCGAAATAGACCACCGCATGGTCGTTGCCGTCGGAACCCTGGACCGCACCAACGCTGATGCCATTGTTTGTGAGATGGTTTGGGCCGCCTGCGTTCCCCACCGGGCCAAGGTCCACCAACGTATAGCTGGCCGCGGCTGTTGCCGGGACCGTAGCCCACAGCGGCCAGCAAAGCGCCAATGCCACCACACCGGCCTTCTTCAAAACGATCTGCTTTGTTACTGAATCCTTCATCGTCCTTCTCCTTTGTAGGCGAGCGTTTGCTCGTGGTTTAAACATCGTTGGGTTGTGATCGATTCATCAGGGACCGCAGGCAGATGCGGACAGGGCCTTCAGGCGGGGTCCACATATGTAAGGTCCCCGCTGGCAGCCCGCTCAGGAGTTGAGCCGTGTCCTCTCCCAGAACCACGACTTCCACCTCGGCCTGGCAACCAGGACACCAGGTGAGCATCGTTCGGCCCTGGCTCATGACCAAAAGGCCTTCGGTTTCGATCGTGATCTTGGTTGTCCGCACCCTCATCGCTTCGCTCCGGAATTCGCCGTCTCTGCGACGGTTTCGAATGACCGCATCCTGAGCGGAACGGGAAAGAAAAGTCCTCAACGAGCGTTTCAATCTTTCTTAAGGAATCTGAATGGGGCATTGCGATCGAGGAATCAACTAGTTAGCGGCGCCGTCGTTACCCGATGGCGTCTCGGTCGAACGCGCGGAGAGCTATGGTAGATTTCCGGTACGTTCCTTGCAGGCCGGTTATAAGCCTTGAACACCGATCCCAAAGTCGTCTACGAGTTCGGCCCCTTCCTCATGGATCCGGATAAGCAGGTCCTCGTGCGCGACGGTCAACCCATCGCGGTGACTCCGAAGGCTTTTGAGACACTGCTGGTCTTGGTGCGCCACGGCAGGGAAGTGGTGTCGAAAGAGGACCTGCTAAAGGAGGTCTGGCCGGATTCCTTCGTCGAGGAAGCCAACCTGAGCCAGCACATTTTCAAGCTGCGCAAGGCACTCGGCGACACACTCGAGGGTGAGCGTTACATCGTCACCTTGCCAGGCCGCGGCTATCGATTCGCCGTTCCCGTCCGTACCATCACCGAGCGCAGTGACGTGCTGATTGCGCAAACGCACGCGCGTGCCCAGATTCTGATCGAGAAGCAGGTACCTGAGCCGGTTCAGACACCACCCGCACTTTCGCTACCTGCGCGAACGAAGTCGAATTGGCGTAGATGGCTGCTCCCTGCAGGAGCTGTCGTCGCGATCGCCGGCCTTGCAGCGCTGCTGCTGCGCCATCGCCCGGCCATTCCCTTGACTGCCATGGATTCCGTGCTCGTCGCCGATTTCACCAACCTCACCGGCGATCCAGTCTTTGATAACGCGTTGCGGCAGGGCCTCGAGGTCGAACTCCTGCAATCCCCCTATCTGAATGTAGTTTCCGAAGCTCACATGCAACACACTCTGCGTCTGATGGGTAAGCTCCCCGAAACGTTGGTCACCGGCCAGATCGCTCGAGAGGTCTGCCTTCGTACCGGAGCCGCTGCGCTGCTGGAAGGCTCCATCCAGAACGTCGGCGCGCGGTACGTGCTCAGCTTACGGTCCACCAACTGCGGTACAGGAGATGTGTTCGATCGGGAACAGGTGGAGGTCGTAAGAAAAGAAGAGATCCTGGACGCCATCACGCAGATGACCAGGGGTTTCCGTAAACGGGTGGGTGAATCGGCAGCCAGTCTGCAAAAGCACGATGTGCCGCTTGCTGAGGCGACAACGGCCTCGATGGACGCGTTGAAAGCTTACAGCCTTGGATTGAAGGCCGAGGAAAGTCAAACCGAAGACTCCACCATGCCCTATTTCAAGCGCGCCTTGGAACTCGACCCCAAATTCGCCATGGCTTATGCCCACCTCGGTTTGGAGTATGGCTCCGCAGGCTCCTCCGAGCTGGCCACAGAAAACATTCGCAAAGCCTACGAGCTAGCCGACCACGTCAGCGACAATGAGCGATTTTTTATCTCCGCCTACTACTACGGCCGGGCCGCCGGAAACCAGGAGAAGGCACGCCAGATCTGCGAAGAATGGGCAGAAACCTACCCTCGCGAATTATCGCCCCACGCATTCCTGGCAGGTTTCATCTATCCCGCGCTCGCTAACTTTGACAAATCGACGGAGGAGGCAAGGAAAGCAATGCAGATTGCGCCGGAACAGTGGATCAACTACTACCATCTGGGTGCGAGTTCGTTGTATGCCGGCCGACCCGAACAAACCGAAGAGGCCCTGCGCTTAGCATCCGAACGCAAGATCGAGACAGCGAAGTTGTTGGTTCTGCGATATGACCTCGCGTTCTTGAAGAATGATCGCGAGGGCATGCAACAAGTGGTGAAAGCCGCACAGGGAAAACCGGACTCAATGGATTGGATCGCGGACCGGCAGGCCTTCTCTCTGGCCTACGCAGGGCGGTTGCAGCAGGCGAGAGTTCTGTCGCACCAGGCCGTTGACCTTGCGCAGCAGCAAGGCGCTCGCGAAAGGGCCGCACAATTCGCCATCAGGGCGGCTCTTTGGGAAGCGTTCTTCGGCAATGTGCGGAAAGCGGAACAAGGTGTGGCCACAGCGCTTGCGCTGGCGAGCAATCGCGAAATCCAATATGGGGCCGCCATCGCCACCGGGCTCGCGGGCGATACAGCGCATGCCGAGGCTCTTGCGGACCATCTGTATACCGAATTTCCCGAAGACACCTCCATCCGCTTCAGTTATCTTCCGGTGATCCATGCCATCGTGGCGCTCCGTCGCAACGACCCCGCCGGAGCCATCCACGCACTCGAACCGGCAATCCCGTACGAATTAGGAGCGCCTCGCGGCTCAGTGACCTGCTACTTCGGAGCCCTCTACCCGATTCTGTTTCGCGGCGAGGCTTACCTCGCGGCGCACAATGGTCCGCAAGCGGCGCAGGAATTTCAAAAGCTTCTCGACCATCGCGGACCCATGATTGGCGATCCGGTCGCAGTGCTGGCTCACCTGGGAATGGCTCGGAGTTATGCTCTCTCCGGCGACGTAAGCAACGCGCGCAATCAATATAAGGAGTTTCTTTCCCTATGGAAGGACGCAGATCCCGACCTCCCCGTCCTGCATCAAGCCAGAACAGAGCTTGCGCGACTTAAGTGATCTGATTTAGTTCTGTCGGTGCTGCGGGAGCAATAAAATCGAGTCATGTGCTGTTCGGGTATGGTGTTTGCCGCGAGATTCGCGGCGTCGATGATGGTCTTCCTAAGCACTCATCTGGCGCTTCCGCAGGAACCAGCCACTGCTGACTCGTGCCGCGAAAATCTGAAGCTTTTCTATAACGCGCCGCCGATCTCGACTCTTCCAGCCAACGAGCGCAATGGAATCATCCGGGTGGTCCTCCCGGACCTTAAAGCCTCAGAAGCGAAGATGGGATTTGATCCACGAGACATCACGCCGGAGCATCTCGCTTCGCTGCTCCGCTTTACGGAGCTCGCCACGGCTGAAGGAGAACGCGTTGCCGCTGTAACCTATCAGGACCCGGACGGATGCGGAAATCATGGGCAATGTAGCGGCTATCTCCTGGGCATTGGACCCCACGGCGTAAGGTCGCTGGTTCCGGGCAATCGACCTTCTGGCTTATCGGTGGGAGGAACATGGGGCGCCGCCGTCATGTCGCGAAGAGAAAACCCCCATCCGGATCTTCTGGTGCTTGCGACCATCTCTGGTTCTGAAGTAGCCGTGGCCTGCTATCGCTGGCAAGGGCGCGACTATTCATCGAGTTGTGATGTGCCATGTGTACGAGTCTTGGCTCATCCCGATCAACCCTAGATTCCAGACCGGCTGCGTCACCATCACCCTTCTGCGTGCAGGACGCCCGTCAACTCATTCGCTAGGATAGTCAGCGAGGTACAGTTTCGTCCCTTCCCCCTCCCCATGCGACTTCGCGCCATCTTCGGTTTAATGTGCGGTGTACTGATTGCAGTTCTCATTCCGCTCGGTTCCAGCCTGGCGCAATCGGTGCAGACCCAGCCGGTGACGACTCCCGCATATACCTTCCACATTCCCGTCGACGAAATCTCTTTCCGGTTTCATGCCTCGAATCAAAGTGGCAAGCCGTTGTCGCAGCTCACGGTTCACGATCTGAAACTCTCCGACAACGGAAAACCGCAGAATCAAATCATGACGCTCGAGCGGCTCGACGACCTTCCAATCCGGCTTGGTGTGCTGTTTGACGTGAGTGCGTCCGTGCTCAAAGGCCTGGATTTCGACCGGTCCATCGTCCAGATATACGCGTCGCATCTCCTTCGCAAAGGGTTCGATCAGGCATTCGTCATGCAGTTCGATACGCAAACACTGCTTATCCAGAACTGGACGGGCGCAGGCTCCGCCATGGAAGCAGGCGTGGCTGCAATTGGCCCCAGAGCGAATCGCTATGATCCTCTCACGTCTATTTTCGATTCGCTCTACACCACCTGCCGGGATCAGTGGGAGGGTCAGTCAGACGCTACCGGAAACTTCATCCTTCTCTTCACCGATGGTGAGGACAATGCCAGCCACGCGTATCTCAGCGAAGCCATCGATATGTGCCAGCGCCGGCATGTTGCCATCTACATCTTTGAAAGCAGCCAGAGCTCCCACAAGTCGGATGGCTACAAGACGGTCAACGATTTGGCGAGCAAAACGGGGGGTCGAGTGTTCTTCCATCATCGCAAGGAAGACATCTGGCAAGATCTGCAAACCATCGAAGAGGAACAGCGATATCAATATCTTCTCGCTTACAAGCCATCGGAGTTTAAGGCCGACGGATCTTTTCATCGCATCCGGCTGGATTGCAATATTCCTGGAGCGCGCATCGCAATCCGCTCGGGCTATTACGCCTTCCCGCGCCCGTAGTCGTTGCTCGCTCGGAGCCGTACGGTTACTATAAAAACTATCAACCTGAGGTGGCTAGGGTTCCGCCGTTGTACACGGGGCTGGGCCGAGCGCTACAGGGGCCGCGATGTGGCCTGCACCCGAAGCATAAAAAGCTAGAGGGGGTGGTTGTAAGGCAGAGTTGTGCCTTATCACACCCCTGAGGTAGCTTCCGATGCACGAGTTCGCGATTATCCTGGTTCTTCTTTCCGCCATTCTTCACGCTACCTGGAACGCCCAGCTCAAAGGCTGCGTCGATCGCGCCAACTTCATGGCGAACATGTCTCTTGCCATGGGTATCCTGGCGTTGGTTTGTATCCCTTTTCTTCCCTGGCCCACTCCGTCTTCCTGGGTGTGCATCGCGTTGTCCGCTGTCTTGCACATCGGCTACAACCTGTTTCTGCTGGAGAACTATAAGCGAAGCGATTTCGGGAGCGCGTATCCAATCGCTCGCGGCGTCTCTCCTGCTCTCGTTACGGTTGGCGCCTTCTTTCTCATGCGCCAACGTCCCACAGGTTTAACTCTCGCTGCCATCGCGATGATCTCGACGGGGATCATTCTCATGTCGTCGGGGAAAGCGAAAATCGGCAGGTTAGCAACCATATTGGCCGTGGGAACCGGAGCCTCGATTGCTGCCTATACCGTCACAGACGCCCTGGGCGTGCAGCGATCGCAGAACACCTTCACCTATGTCGTGTGGGTCTTTGCGAGCTACCTCCTGCTGCCTCCAGTGCTGATGATGCTGCGAGCACCGATCGGCATCATGGAGAGGAACGCGATCTTGCGTCCAGTGTCTGCGGGTGTGTGCTCGCTGGCAGCCTACGCCCTCGTCTTATGGGCGACGCGCTATGCCGATGTTGGTATCGTCTCTGCACTCCGGGAAACGAGCGTGCTCTGGGCGGTCCTCATCAGTCGAGTATTCCTTGGCGAAACCTTCACCTGGCGAAGGCTGGCTTCCGCGTTGATGATCTGCTTTGGGGTGCTCCTATTGGTCGCAAAGTCGAAGCCGGTCTGAATAAAGTGTGACCGTCGGCGCCTCTACTCGCGCTGAAGCAGAAGTCCGCGTATCCGATCTATTGACCCCGCGGAAGATCAAGCAGTACAACGTCTGAACGCTCTTGCGCTCGTTCCAGAACGATTTCGCGGCCGTCGGGCGAGATGTCGAAGTCTCGAATATTGAAGTCTTCAGGAAGGTTGGTCAACTTCCGCTCGGCGCCCGTCTGCAGGTCGATAAGCCAGAGATCTTTGTGCTGAATATCTCCCCGCAATAAAACGAGCTGAGTACCTCCCGGCAGGAAGGCCAGCCGGCGAGCTCCCCGCGTGAGGGTCAGGGCAGGAATGGCATGTGGCTTCGCATCTGCTGTCACGGCTTTTGCCACAAAGGCGGTGCCAATATCAGGCCCCGAGTAAATAACGAAACCGCCGCCGGGTGCCCAGACCGGATCGATGGAGTACTCCCGGATAAAGGCCTCGGGGCGGCCGCCGGCGATCGGGACCCGGTAGAGATGGGGCAAGCCATGATCATCCGCCGCCGTGGTGATCGACCGGCCATCCGGGGCCCAGGCTGGATCACCCTCCAGGTTGAGGGAGTCGGCTACGATATGCGCGTTCGTGCCGTCTGCCTGCACCATGTACAAGAGCGTCTGCCCATGCTGCTGGATGGAGAAGGCGATGGATCGTCCGTCGGGCGCAATCGAGGGGCCGCCGACGATGCGGGCTCCCTGTCCGCTCCATAACTCCGTGGCACTTCCATTGGCAAGCTTCCAGATACTCTCGCCCGCTCCGGTGGCAGACACATATAAGAGGTAGTCCGGTCCCAGTCGCGGGGAGCCGCCATTGCTTGTCGAAAGAGAAATCGGAGCCGGCGAGGATATCTGCGTAGGCGCCGTATCGGGTGCCACGGAGAGCGGCAATCGCCACAGCGTGCGCCGCGGGCTTGCGAGCGTGGCCACCAGCCGGCGACCGTCCGCGCTGGCCGCGAGCGACGTGTACCGCTCGGCGCCGGGGGGCAAGCGGTGGGCAATACGATGCTCCACGTCTGTGCTGTAGATATAAGACCCGGAACCATCCGCATCGCTTGCCAGGTACAACAAGGTTCGCCGATTCAAGAGCACGGGATGACTCACGCGCGCTGCCTGCGACGTGATCCGCTCCGGATTTCCGCCGGCGGGACGGATACGCCAGATATCCAACTTATCTGGAAGCTCGCCCTGGACGAAGTAGATGAATTCTCCATCCGGCGCCCAGAGGGGGAAGTGGCTATGAAGTCCGGCGGGTGCAGTAAAGATGGGCTTGTCCCCAGGGAGGCGGCCGCCACTCGAAACAAACAGGGGGTCTCCGGGTCCGGGGGTGTGGTAGGTCAGCCGGGAGCCATCGTGCGACCAGTCGAACTCCGCGACTCCCTGCAGGTACGGTCTCGGCTCACCGCCAAGAACAGGAACCGCCCAAACGCCGATGTCGCCCTCGGTCGACGCTCCCAGGTGGCGAATCCAATAGGTGACCAGTGAGCCATCGGGCGAGAATGCCAGGGCCCGGATCGATGGATTTCCCAGCCCGGGGACGCTTCCGTGGGTTAAGTTGTGAAACTCTCCCGACCCAACCTGCGTGACCCAAATGTCCATAGGACCATCCCGGTCCGACAAAAATGCGACGATCTGGCCATCACGAGAGATCGCCGCCGCCTGCTCCGTTCCATCGAACTCGGTGATGGTTTGAAAATGAGCATCAGCGATAGGGTTGCGCCAAAAATGGTCGGTCCTCTGCATCCACAGAATCAGCCCCAGCGCAACGGCGCCGAGCGCAACGGCCAGCGGCAGCAGAAATGGCCACCGGGCCAGAAAGCGCCCTTTCGGTATCGGGGCAGGCTCCGCCGGAATCGGAATAGGATCCGACGCAATCGGGATCGCGTTATTTCCCTGAGCATTCTCCCGAGCGGGCGAAAGATTGCGGCTGCGTGTCCAATCGTCCAGCTCAGCCCGTGAAGCGTAAACCGAGCCTGTCTTGTCATGGAGGTGCCGGTGGACCGGCATTCCTTCGCGTTTCTCCCAGCGCTGCACCGTGGTCACGTCGCGCTTGAGATAGGCCGCAATCTCCTTCCAGGAATCCAGTCGGTCGTCCACCGGCTTCTCACCGGGTGATGTCCCTAGGGATGATTCGCGCATGCTCTCTCCTGGCTGGGTTCAGTCGTGCGCAACCCGGGAAACCAAATTGTAGCCTCGACGGCGATCGCGAGCGGATTTATGGTGACCGGTAATGCAAAGTTCACAAAGAATGGAGGCCCGGGTCCGGCTACGATCAAGCCGCTTTCCGCTAGACTTCCACAGGAGCGTCCCGATGCGATCTTCTCTGCGAGCCGTGATAGCTTGCTTTGCCCTTGGTTCCCTCTGCGGCTGCTCCGGGAAAAAAGAGGAGTTGGCGGTACTTGCTCCCGTACAGGCCATGTTCAACGGTATGGCGCATCGGGATGCCGCCGCCATCCGGGCGCCCTGGCTGCCCGGCGGAGTCCTTGTCCTGGTGCAAGAGGGCAAACTCAGCCAGCTCACGATCGAGCAAATTGCCAATCGTATAGCAACCTCCGGAACCTCACACATCGAAGAACGAATTCACGATCCACATGTCCGCATCGATCACGATCTGGCTGTCGTTTGGGCGCCGTTTGATTTCTTCAGAGACGGCAAGCTCGATCACTGCGGCAGGGATCTCTTCAGTCTCACCCGGAAGAGCGACGGATGGCAGATCGCCTCATTAGCTGCAACCACCCGCAAGGACTGCCATGCGAATTAGGGTCAAACGGCGGCGTCACGCCATCCGCTGAACCCATTGGCTCCGCCAGGCAGGCGCCTCGAAGGGGTCGGCGAAGTACTGCGTCTCATGCACCACCTTAGTGCCTTGGAACTCCATGATGCTTACCGTGTACGCTGGCCGCCCCTGGTAGGTAATGGTGTATTCCGTGACCCAGAGGTTTCCTTTCCCCAGAATTCGCCTGACGTTGAAACCGGACGGTTTGCCGGGATGATGACTCCGCAAGGCCTGCAAATTATTTCGCCCGAGGATGCGTTCACCGGATTGAGGATAATCACAAACGGCATCGTCAGCGTAAATATCGTGCTCCGTGTTTACATCGCCGGTTGCCGAGGCATGCCAGTGCATGTTCAGGACTTCACGTATCTGTTCCTCTTGCGCGGATGGCTCAAGGTGCGGTTCATTCTTCATGCTGATTCACCTCGTGGAATAAAGCCCGGAATGCCAGTCTCCACCACTGGATTGAGCCTTTGTCTGGTTTGAATACGATTGATTTCGTCAAACGCGTCTGGCGGAAGTTCGGAAATTGCGAAATTCTCTTTCGCGCGAGTCGCAGTTGTGGTCGTGGTAAGCAAAGCCGTGCCGCGCTGCACCGCCCATGCCAATAGCACTTGTGCCGGTGTCTTTCCAACCCGGGCCGCGATCGACACGATCACCGCATCATCGAGTGGCCCAGGTTGCGTTCCATGTCCCAAGGGAGCAAAGGCCAAAAACACGATGCCCTTCTCCTTGCAGAACTCCAGAAGCTCCGTTTCCGGCAGATACGGGTGCGATTCTACTTGGACCACAGCTGGCTTGATTCTCGCTGACTCGTAGATAGCGAGAAGTTTGTTCAGCTTGATATCAGACAGTCCAATCGCTCGGCATTTGCCCTGGTCGACAAGGCTCTCCATCGCCTTCCAGGTGTCGAGGAGAGTGACTCCGGAGTCGTAAATTACCTTGCCGCTTTCATCCCGCGGGTCCTGCTCGTCTGCGGGCTGAAATGCGAATGGAGTGTGAATCAGATAGGCATCCAGATAGTGGAGTCTGAGCCTTTCCAGGCTGGCCTGAAAAGCCGGTTCGACGCGCTCCGGTCGATGATTGGAATTCCACAACTTTGTCGTAACAAAAATGTCTTCGCGCGCGATCCCGGTGGCGAGTCCAGCCTGTAACGCCTCGCCCACCTCGCGCTCGTTCCTGTATCGTTCCGCGCAATCGAAGTGACGAAAACCTGCTTCGAGCGCGTGCCTGGTCGCACGTATCGTAGCGGCTGCATCGGGAATCAGGGTGCCAAACCCGAGTGCGGGCATACGGCCGCCCCCGTATTTCAGAGGAATCCTGGTCATCTGAAAATTGGAGGATTCGTTCATGGCTTCCCCTCTACGCTATTCTCCTACCCGCATCCCTGCCCGGATGCAAAACTTGGATGCCCGGCATGAGAAAAGGGAGCGAATAGAGAGGGATCTCAGGGCGTTTTGACGGCGACCCGCTCATTCCAGGGTGCCACACTTTCTTCATACTCCATGGGATCGCCGAATCCTTCTGCCTGAACACCGAGTTGGCGTAGAGCGTCCAGGGCCATTAATCGGCGATGTGCATTAAATGTCATGATATGGGCGAAGACGCCGCCGAACGTGAAGGTCTCAGCCGGTTCGCACAGAGCATCGACGAACGTGTCATCCCAGGCGGAGCGGTTGCGCACGTCACTCAAGATCTGGTGTAGCGCGGCATCCGTCGTTTCGAGCCTTTGCAGCATTGCTTGTGGGGAACGCTGCGACTCGGGAGGCCCATTCACATCCATATCCGTCCCGGATAGCGCGGCGGTCCATACTTCCTTCGTAAAGACAATATTTTCCAGTAGCTGGCGTAGAGTCTTATTCGACTCTCGCCAGGGCAGCAGTTCGATGACCGAGGGCAGCGGCTTATCCAACTGTTCCGCTGTCAAAGTACTCGCGTATTGCAACAAACGCCGCGTGTGCCAGGAGTCGTTGCCTGCAAACCGATCGAATAAATCCATGTCTCCTCCTCTTTTTCTGGGACCCAGGGCAAGAAAGTGAATTTTGTTAGGCGCCGGCAAGTAAAAGTGCGGATCACGCATGCGCCGGTACAGACTGGGAGACGTCCGAAACGCTTTTCGAAAAGCACGCGTGAACGCCTCCAGCGAACCGTAGTTGGCATCGAACGCGACATCCGTGACTGACATTGCTGTACGTGACAGTTGATAGGCTGCCCGTTCCAACAAAAGGCGTCGCCGCATGGCTGCCGGAGTTTCCTCGACGACGGTTCGGAACAACCTGTGGAACTGGGTTCGACTTTGGAAGGCTTGCCGCGCCAGATCTTGTGTTTTCCCCGGAGTGTCCAGGGAATTCGCCACAATTGCAGAGAGGCGTCCTGCCGCGTCCTGACCATCCGGCTTATGCATACGTCCGGTTCCTCATCTCCAGGGAATCATAGACAACCGCGACGCTTTCCGCCTGATCGCGCGTACCAATCTCGCTTGACCGCAAAGCCAACTGTCACTTGCACGACGATGGGCAGTCTAACAACGACCGGCTCCTCAGCTAACACCCACAAAATGCGATTCTCGTGGAAGACTTATATAGAAGAAGCGGGACGGAGGAAAAACCACCCTATCTCCTGCAAGGGGATACTCCGTTTGTCCACTTACCTTACTGCTCGTGCGACCCATACAATATCCACACTAAGTCACTCCATTTCCACATACCAAAATGTTTTCCAGCCCGTATTTTTCCTGGGCGATGGGAGTAGTATCCAAATTAACGGAAGAGCAATCTTCCAGGGAGAGAGCGGACGGTCGGCCACTAAGAGAATCGGCAACGAAACTCGCGAAGTCTACTAGGAAACTGGAAGACGAGCAGTGACGCAAACAGGAAGCTCATGCAACGAATGTAGGAACGGAAGACTGAGAAAACCGCAACGCGTGCGAGTGACGAAGTATTTCGCGATAACAGTCTTGTGATTCGGTGACCGAACCGGATCTTCAAAAATCGGATCGAGGGGGCGAGATCTCGCAAGAGAATTCGCCCCTTTCGTATTTGGTCTCTGAATCCTCTGGAACCTTTGATACTGATCTGGTGTCTGAATGTCGTAGGTGACGGCTTGCCGAAGCCGAGGACCCCTCATCATGAGCTTGATGGACGCAAGCAATTACGACGCAGCTCCCGATAAGAAGCGGCGCACTCTCATTATTACCTTGCTTTGTGTGGCCGCGACAATTGCGATCACCGCTTTCCTAACCTGGAACATGCCGGCGGAGCACAGGGTGAATCAACTCTTCGCAGCAATTGAGAAACAAGACTTTCCGCAGGCCTTTGGCGTTTGGAATAACGATCCCAGTTGGCAACAGCACGCGCAGCAATACGCGGCAGGTGGCTATTCCTATGGACAGTTTGTGAGCGACTGGGGCACGGCGAGCGAATACGGCGCGATCAAAAGCCACAAGATATTGCATGCCACGTCCCGCTATGGCAACAGCACCTTATTGGCAGTCGAGGTCAACGGACGCAAAGCAGCACTGCTGACGTTGGCGGTGGAGAAGCACGCGCACGCCGTGAACTTTTCGCCCTTCGCGCTGACACCCGCCGAAACCGGACTTGGCTGGACAGACTGGCAGCTCAGCTACCGCTAAGTAAGACCTCATCCCCTTGCCGGCAAGTCAGCGGATGCGCTCTGCCAGCTCGACGATGATCCCCTCTGGTCCGCGAACGTAACAGAGCCGGTAGGTATCCTCGTACTGCTCCAGCGCACCGACGAGCTCAGATCCGCGGGCTCGCAGGCCGGCGACGACGCTGTCGATATTTTTAACGGCGAATGCGACATGGCGGATGCCCGGTGTGTTCGCGGGCGCGTGCTGGTTGCCGCTCGGCGGCGTCGGCGTGTGGAATTTCGTCAGCTCCAGTCGTCCGTGGCCATCCGGGGTCTGCAGCATCGCGATCTCTGCCCGGACGCCGTCGAGTCCCACGACGCGGTCCACCCAGCGGCCCTCGACGGGCGCCTCTCCCTGGAACTCGAGTCCAAGCTCGAGGAAGAACTCGGTTGCGGCCGCAAGGTCGTCAACCACGATACCGACGTGCTCCATCCATTGGATCGTCATGTGCGCTATGGTAACGAATCAAGCTTCGGGCCACCAACCCGGCTACGGGTTAAACCTGTTCCATTTTTCCTGGAGATTTTTTTCGGCAAGAGCTTTGATGAAGACACCACCCACCACAGAGCGAGCCTGAAAGTGGAGCGCGACCCCTGTCTTGGTCTCATACCAGTCGCCGAGCGGAACCCGCGTCGGGGTTTCCTGCAGCCATTTCGCGATGGGATCCATCAGTGCGGTGAACTGCGACCGCTCGTTGGTTAAGGTTGCGGTCCATATCTCCCAATCGAGCTTGGTATAGTCCTCGCGGTTGTCCAGCGGCAAACCGTACCGGTTAAGGTGCTGCAGATAGAAAGCCATCTCCGTCGTGCGCACGGCCGACGGAAAGAGATTCATGTCGAGCAACATGTCCCACACCAGGTTGTATTTCTGACTCCAGGTGCCGGGCTTATCGAAAGCCAATTTGTAGTGGTCGCCGTCCAGCGCCATCACCGCCCACTGCGCGGCCATCTGTTTCGCAGCCGTTGCGTATTTGTGGGCGACATCTCCCTTGCCCAACTTGCTCGCCATCTGCGCATAGGCGTCGATGCCTTCGATGGCCTTGATGGAAAGATTGGCATTATGTGCGAGGTGGCCGGCGAAGTCGTCTGTGCTGAGCTGATTCGAAGGGTCGAGACCGTCCGAAAGCAGGTAATCCGCCCACTTCGTAAGCTGCGGCCAATACTGCTCGGCGAGATGCTGGTTGCCCTGCGCGCGGCCAAGCGCATCCATCATGATCAGCATGTTGGCGCTTTCTTCTACCGGCATCTGGTTCTCTTCCGTCAATTCGCCACCGCCGTAGACTTGCCCATCGGCCAGCGGATAGGTGCCGAGATCGTGGGGCGCGAAGGGAAACTTCCACCGCGGTAACGCGGAGTATTCCAGCACCGGCTTGAGTTGTGCCTCCAGGAGCCCGGGGTTGAAGAACAGGAAGAATGGCGATGAGGGATACAACACATCCACCGTGGAGATGCACCCGTTGCTGAAATTTTCTTTGGGGAATAGCATCGGCGCGCCATCCAGGTCTACGGCCAATCCGTGGGCGGCGAAGGTTTGGCGGTAGGCGAGGGCCGCAAGGTAGGCATAATCCTTTCCGCCTACGCGTTCCAGATCGCCGGTGAGTTCTGCGTCGAAGTGTTTCCCGGCTTCCTCCAGGTGGGTATATTGTGTTTCGGATGCGGCCAACATGGCGGCCGCTGTCTGGCCGTTTCGACGCCAATAAGTGCGCAGCTTGCGGTCTAGATATTCGATGGAGTAGCCCTCGTCGTAGGCGAGAAGCACGTGCCGGCTCACTGGACTTGCCGGAGACGTCTGGGCGTGGAAGGCAACGGCCAGATGCGCCGCACGGTTGCGCGGTTTCTGCGGCATATCCATGTCATCGATCCCGGGCAGGTTGCCCGATGTGGTGAAGCTTTGGATCGCGTCGCTTACGGTGGCCAGGCTGGCTCCCGGCTGATCGGGAACAGCAAGGTAGAAATATCCCCAATCAATGCGCAGGTTGTCGCCCTCGCGACTCAACACACGTTGGTCACGCGACCCTACTTGTAACACTTGCATGCCCGGAGTCCCCGCAATCATGGAGCGGCCCCAGGTCACATCTTGATCATCGGAATTGACGGGGATGACGGGACTGGCGTCGAGCAGCAAGTCGACGGCATGCGAACCGCCATCGGTCGAGGTGATCTTCCAGGTGAGATAGTCCACGGGGCGTGACAAAGCATCCAGATCATTGGGGAAGGCCGCGGTAAAGAACGTCACCTGCAAGCGCACACCGCCAGTCTCGAAGGTGTAAATGGTGTGCAGCGGAGTTACCTTCAACGAAGTCTGCTGCATCGCCGGAACCTGGCGGGGATTGGCGCCCATATATCGGTAGGCCACATTGTCAATGCGAATGAGGCCGGCGAGGGGCTGGTCCGCGCCCGTCCAATGGCGGGTGTTGACGTCTGTCAACCGGTCAGCCATGGACCAGATGCTGAAATAAGGATCGTGGGTCACGAGCGGCACCACCGGCGGCCGCTCCTGTCCTGCAACAGGCAAGGCCGCCCAGCAACATGCCATGACCACGGCAAACGTCAGACTTCGCTGGCCCAACCAGGCCAAAACCTGCGCAGGTAATTCACTCATCGGTCTCCCTTTCGAAAGCCATTCGCACGACGATGGTTTTCTTCCCATGCCATTATGCCTGCGGGTTTCGTTCGCGATATTCCCGGGCAGACAACCAAGGGCCTTGACATGCAAATTCTCGCGAGTCTATAGTCGATTTTCGATATAGTGATCATCGACTGATATATGCCAAAGCGAAAACTCGATCCCTTACCCTCGGCAGCGTTTCAGATCCTGCTCTCGCTCGCAGATCAGGATCTGCATGGATACGCGATCATGCGCCAGGTGGAGCTGGAGACGGGCGGCCGGAAACGGCTGGGCCCTGGAACCCTCTACAGTTCCATCCAGGCGTTGTTGGAAGAAGGTCTGATTGCGGAAGTGGATCGCAGCGAAGGCCAGGCCGCCGGCGATGAGCGCCGGCGCTATTACCGTTTGACGGCCGCCGGGCGCAAGCTGGCACGATCTGAGGCTAAGAGACTCGCGGACTTACTGCGGGTCGCGCGGGCCAAGAGAATTTTGGGAGGGGATTATGTCTGAGAAGATATACGTCTACCTGCTTCGTCTGTTTCCCTCTGGCTTTCGTAAACGATACGAGGAGGAATCGCTGCGCCTTCTTCGTGACCGGCTCAGCGATGAGAGGGGTTTCGTCCGCCGATTGCGCCTTGGCTTCGATCTGCTCGTGGATGTGATCGGTGCATTACCGCAAGCGTATGGAAACTCGTACGCCGAAGTCGCGCCCGTTGCTTCGCTTCCTGCCCATTTTGAAGGGATACCGTCCTTCCAGGTTCTTTCGAGAGAGCCAATCCAGCGCGGAACGATCCTTCTTGCCGGAGTGCTCGCAGTCACCGCTGCGTTTGCCACCATTACGTTCCTCATGCAGCCCACCACTCCATATCCATCGGCTGCACGCAACGGCCGCATCTCTCCCGTGGAGTCTGTACTTCAGCGTCTCAATGAACCGATTTCGCCAGATGCGACAGAAAGTGTTTCCTCGGAGCCTTTTGAACCTGCTTCCAGAGACGTCGAGCCAGCATCTGCTGCGAAGGCGGCGCCGGTACCGAGTCAAGCTGTCCTGTCCGGTGAAAAAGACGCAAGGGCGGTCGCGATTCCGTTATTTGCATTTGGAAACGCGACGAGCGGCGCCAATCTTTCAGGAAGTTGGACCGCATCTCTTCGACCGGCCGACCGGGTTGGCGACATCCCACACGATTTCGCATTCCGGCAGGTCAACGGCGAATTGAGCGGGATTGGTCAAGCAGACTCCGGCGATCGATTGCACATCACCCACGGGGTGGTGACCGGTGATTCCGTGAGATTCGAGTTAGATCGTGGGCAAAGACGATTTCTCTACGACCTGACGTTGCAAGGCAGGGAACTCCGAGGCACGCTGTCCATTCGGAGTGCGAACGAGAACCTGATCGGCCAGGTGCGCTTAGAACGAGGCCAGTGACTTCGTAAGCTGTTCGCTGTTTCCGATCCATTCCTCTCACGCTGCCAGAAAAGACTCCCTGCTTTGAAGGGGGCGGGCTACATGAAGGAAGCGAACGCGGGAATATGCAACCTGTTAATACCACGACGCCCTCAGTCGATTGCGCCTCTACTTCCCAGTCCGACAACAACCCTCCCCTTGTCATCCCGACCGCAGCGTACCCGGATTTCCCACCTCGCTGAACTTAACGACGAGCACGTATGCGGCTCTCCGCAAAGAGAGGCGCATGCACTTCAACGTTCGCACCGCCCTCGACGGGAAATCCGGGGGGAGGGATCTGCTGTTCTACCGCCTTTGCCGGCGCCAAGAGAACGCTGGAATATGCAACCTGTTAATCCCTCGACTCCACCATCCGACGCCCTTCTCAGGTCTGGCCTTGGCGTCCTGCACTCGCTTTTCAAAATCGAAATCAACCACGTTCTTGTATTGAGGGCCGATGATACTTTCGTCGAGTCCGCCAAATGCTTGGTCGAACGGCTTACCGTCAACCACGCACTCCAGATGGACATCCAGAAATACGGCGGGCTGTTTTCCTTGGTTCTCAATAAACACTCGGCCCCTGAGGGCGGGCGCGCTACGGGCGGCGGTGTGCTGTACGCCTTCGCTCTGCCGGATTAGTGAGCCAACTCGGCGAGCAGCCACGAACGGGCCAACTTCCAGTCACGCATCACACTTTGCACGGAGATCTTCAACACCTCCGCCGTTTCCTCCACGCTCAGGCCGCCAAAGAAGCGAAGTTCGATGACCTTCGCCTTCCGCGGATCAATTTGGGCCAGGCGATCGAGCGCCTCATCAATCGCGATCGCGCGTTTTCGAGGCCACCTCCGGTGCATCGTCGAGGTTCACGTGCACGCCAGCGCGGCCTCGCTTGCCCACTCCTTTCTGTCGCGCCCGATCCACCAGGATGCGGCGCATCATAGTGGCCGATACTGCGAAGAAGTGAGCGCGGTCCTGCCAGTTCACGCTGCCCACCTTGCTCCTCTTTGCTGGGGCGACCGCGTTTGCGCAGAGGAAGGGCGCCAAGGGCTTGCAACTGCTCCTTGCCTCTTGCTCTAGTCCCGTCTTAGCCTGCTGAAGTCTCTGCAAGCGCTTTTGCGCATTCGCTAAGTCGTCGGGTAACGGATCGGCTGGTTGGCCGACGCCAAAGCGTTGGTCTTCTTCTTGATCTGTTTCCTGCGCTTGATTCAGTAATCGTTCCACCTCAGAGCGCCAGTATTGCTCACGTTCGCTGATCTCTTGGTAGTCCACCGGTCGGCATAACCTCAAGGCCTGTACGAACAAGCCGGGCAATGCCTCCAGATGCTCCTAACGAAATGCAGCCAGGGTATCGTGATCGGGATGCTGGTCGGCAGACAGATAGCGAAATGCCAGGTTCTCGTAGGTCGCCTTCTCGATCTTCCTGGAGCTGGTTATTCCGACGCAGTATCCATAGAGCAATAGACGGGTCATCAGCAGCGGGTGAAAAGCCGACAGCCCTCGCCCGTCCTTCCGCTCGTACTCAGCATAGATCGCAGACAAATCAAGTTCATTGGCCACATCCGTTAGGAAGCGCCCCAAGTGGTCTTCTGGCAGCCAGTCTTGTAGCGAAGGTGGCAACAAGAACTCTTGATCAAGATTACAAACTCGAAATCGCTTACTCACAACCGAATCATACGGAAAGTCATGCACCCGGACATGCAGGTTTTTCCGCAGATTGAGCTTATCTATCTCCGACACACTCCTGGGACTGCGTAATTTCCCTCCACCGCGAAAATAAGTCACGCGGATCAGACTGTCCCGCATCCCCCTGTCCAACATCCCACCTCACGCGCGTGCGGGTTGGACCTCCTCATAGCCAAGGCGCCCACGGGTCGCCAGCACAATCAACATGGCCGGCACACCGAAGCCGACCAGCCGGAACAAGTCCGTCCTGGTCACGATCGGAGCAGGAAAGAGCATTGGAAGCAGGTTCGCATCCACACTCGCATGCAGCAGCACCGCCAGCAACAAGCTTGCCCGGGTATGGTTGAACACCCAGGTAAAAACTACTCCGAGCGCGACACAGATCAGGCAGAAGATAGGAAAGTTCTTAAGGAAGGTCGCGAAGTCAGTCCCCGGACCACCATGCTGCGCCGGAGTAAGAAAATGCGGCAAGTGCCAGCAAGCCCAAAGTACAGCCAATAGCAATGTTCCGCAAAGCGGGCCAAATCGCTGCATCAAGCGGGGCAAAGCAAATCCGCGCCATCCCGTTTCTTCCGCGAGCGGGCCGCCAAGAAAGAAAACTACAAAGAACTGTTCCAGATACTTCACCACAAAACTCGGCGACGGAGCGACAAAGCTCGCCAGCGCCCCAGGCAACGCAACAATCCCAAGCAAAGAGAGCGCAGGAACGCCCAGCAGGATCAACACGTACCATTGCCAACCCACCCGCCACAGGGCAAAGCGGTGCAGCAGCCGCCCCAACCCCTCATCCCCTTCGGTGATGCCGGTCATCAGCAACGATGACAGTGCCGGACCAAGAAACGTGCCGATAGGAAACGCGAGAATGCTGAACGAATTCACCGGGATGATGTGCCAGATCGAGAGGATATAGGGAATCCAAACAATCCAGGAGAACCCGTATGCCATGACGAAAAAGCAAAGCAACGGATGCTGTCGCATCGTTTGCCGCAGTCCGAAATGCGCATCCTCTGTTATCAGAGAGGCGCGAACAATCTTCATGAAACGGCTCCTGGCATTGTCAGGGCGTGGGCCCATCACTGGAAATTAAGCACGTCCAGGGTAAGCGGCAGCTTTTTGTCAAAATGCTTTGCTGTCGACGTGTCCAACTGCAATGGGGTGCCAACGCCTATATCGTTCAATTCGTCGTTCACTGTACCGATGCAGGTGGCTTCACGATCCATGCTCTGAAACACGAACGGTAGCCCGTGGGCCCCCAACGCCGAAGGACGGTCCATCACCTGGAAGTGGAGATGGGGTGCGCTGGCATTGCCGGAATCGCCCAACTTGCCTAGCACGTGGCCCGCCGGCACTTCATCGCCAACAGCTACGGTGACCGAACCGGGAATCATGTGCGCATACATTACATACCGGCCGTGGCCAATATCGACAATCACATGGTTGCCCGAGGCCGTGGTTGCCGTGGGATGCGCTGGATCCTGTCCCGGAATACCATCGGGCAGATCGCGCACCACTTCCACAACTTTGCCTTCTGCCGCGGAGTAGATGTCAGCGCCATAAAACGCGTAGCTGCTCAGCTTATCCACCGGGCCCTCGAACACGCGGCCCTTGGCATCGAGTTGCTGAAAGTCGATTGCGAACATCTCCGGCGCTCTGGCCTTTCCGTTGATTGGTTCCACACCACCGCGATGGGGCGTGATGGTCAAGCAGCAGCCGTTTGCATCCAGCCAGCCCTTACCCCGTAGCGGCGGGCTCAGCACCACGGGCCCCTCCTGATCAACATTGATGAGCTCGTCGATCGCGTTATAGACAGCGCTGCTCGGCGGCGGATATTGCGCCAGGTCCGTGACCGTGACCTGGTGGGAGATATGCCGGGGCACGCTCTGGGCATTGGGATACGTCACGTCGAAATATATCGAGCCCGTCTGGCCTCCTTCCAGCACCGTAGTGAAATTGCTGTCGACCAAAGGACTCTTGTCGATGTAAGGCTGCACCTCGGCGGTCACATTCGTGCCTGAGATGGTTACCACCTTGTTGACGCCGGTGACCTGGTTTCCCTTGTCGGGATCGACTACCTGGAAAGAATCAATCCCCATGGGGTTGGCTGACTTATCCGTAAGTTGAATTACGTAAGCCAGGTGGGTGCGGCCATCGGTCGCTGGAACCGGCACAATCGGCCCTAAAACGTCCCAGACCGCGATCGACAGCGCAAGCGGATAGCGCGTACCATCGCCGTCGGTAAGCTGGTGATAAAACTCGCTATCGACGCAGACGCCCGCGAACACACTGGATGTCACCAGAACGGAGCCCAGCAGAAGAGACTTGCCTGGTCGACGCTTGAGGGTTGCGATCCAACTGCTGCTGGACATGGTGTTGCCTCCTGCAAATGTGAAGTAGTTGTCTTAAGCGAAGTGTCAGCGAAGCGATTACTGCTCCGTCGTACCCTCGGACTTGGAATGGGCCACCACATCTACGGTGTCCGCAATCACTTCGTGCATCAGATTGGTCCCAGGGCCCGCCACGACGTAGATGCGATGCTCGCCTAATGTCCCGCTGCGGAAATTCGCCTGCATGCAAATCTCCGAGTCGGCCTTCAGATAAGGAATCAACTTGTAGGCGAACGCCTTGGCTTCATTCGCCGGATCGCCGTCATAAAAGAGCACCGTCAGACCGTTGGTAATGGCTCCGCTACCGGTCTTCAGAACAACCGAAATCTTGTCCGGCCGCCCCTGCCGCACTCTGGAGTGTCGCGCGCCGCTGCGGATAATCTCTACGCTGGTGGGTGCATTGGCATTGCCTACCTGCGTCGGATTATTGACGTAGAGCGGCGCATGATAGAGACCCATGTTGTTGCCATAGGCCTCTTCGAGGCTGGCGTAGTTTTTGTACTCCGCGGCAGAACCCGGCGCTGCAGCCGGAGGCAGACTCTGGATGCCATGGTAGGGCAGATCCGGAATCAACTTTCCCGACGCATCTTCCGCCCAGACAAACACCCAGAAGTAAAGAAACTGGCCGCTGAACTGGGGATATTTCGCCAGGTTCAGCGTGTGCGGAATCAACGTCCAGTTCGGCGTATTGCTCGAGGAAAATGCGGCGAGACTTGACGTTGTCTCTTCGCCGAGGAAGATACTGTCGCCGGAAGCAGGCGGCTGCGAATCGGCGGATGGCATGGCAAAGAACCGTGCGTGCACCGTAGCCCCAGGCGGCAGCGCCACGATGCTGAAGTTGTAAACCCGCAAGCCGAGTTGAATGGTGTTGCTATCGTTGGCCTCTTCCAACTGCGGACCGTTCGCGCCGTTGGCGTCGACCGCTTGAAGAAAGAGCCCTCGCAAATAGCGGAACTCATCGGCATCCGGTTCATTCGGGCTGTCGTTGCCAAGTTGAGCGCAGTCCTCAACCGAGGTCGAATTGCTTGGAACCAGGCAAGCCGCATCTGTGCTCGGTGAACTTGTATCCTGCACGATCTGCCATTTGGCAGGTTGATTCAAACCAATATCGATCGTCCTGCCATACCAGTCCCTCCACACGTAGCCGCTGCTTCCGTCGCCGGCTAGCGGCTGTGCGGTAAAGCCCAGCCGCAGCGCTCCGAAGGTCTGTATGTCGGTGTTCAGCCCCGCGCTGTCTACCACCCCGGCCGGCTGCGTCTGACCGTAGATATAGGGAGTCAATTCATACGCGTACGCACTCGCATCGCTGAAATGTGCTGTGCGGTTAATCTGCACTCCGCGCGAGGCGGATAGCGAAGTACTCGAAGTGAGCAGATTGCTCAGCCCGTAACTGCCGGCAAGATCCAGGCTATCTTCCGTCGACACGTCCACCACTTCCAACGACGCTTTCAGCGTCACGGAGAGACTGGCATCGAACGAGTAGTTCTGGGTCAGGCCAGAGCTCTTTGTGGTCCCATTGGTCTGCGCCCAATTGATGTCGACCTGGGTGTTGCCGGAACCGTCCGTTTTAAATCCACTGATGGTATTTCCCAACTCCTGAAAACTGCTTCCGAGATTCTGATCCTGTTCCAGAAGAGTCTCGGTTCCCGGGTACGACAGAATGTTTCCCGGCATCCATACCGGCTGATACCAGGGCACATCGGTCCCGTTAAGCGCGATCGTCGTGATCGAGTCCTGCCCGGCTATCTGCACGTTCTCCTGCACCTGCTGTGCCGCCGTGCAATTCGGAATACTGCTGGGGCAGACGAATCGCCCGATGACCGGATACACATACGTGGTCACCGTGGATTGGCGCTGGATGATTTCGTCACCGAAGCCCGTCTGGCTCTGCAAGCTCTCTGAGTCCGTGCCATACGAAGTGCCGGTCTTCGATTTAGTGCCATCCACCGCCTGCTTCGCAGAGAACTTCGCCGACGCGCTCGCGCAATCGCCAAGATCGCAATCGCCAATGGACACGCTATTGTTGGTAGTTTCTGTTGAGGAGAAGGACCAGGTGTTGCTGCTCTGTGTTTCCTGTCCTGTGCCGTTGCTATTGGAAGATTGAAACTGCGAGCTGAAGCCGTCGGGCGCGGCACTGAAGTTCACCACCATGGGTTTGCCGGTCCCGGTAACGAGATAATCCACATGCATGGGCGGAGCGCCGACAATCACCGAGGGCTGCGCGTGGTTGGATAACGTAACAATCGTGGGAACGCCCAGAAAAAGCGAACGGCCCTGAAGGTCGACCGCGGCAATGCTGAGGCCGGAGATGAACGTGCCCGAGCCGGCAGGAGTGTTGGGTGCCGGATAGGATTGCGTACTCGCGACCGAAAAATTGTCATTCGGCGTAGCACTGACTTTGTAAATGGATGTTTGAAATCCGCTGGCGCCGCAGCTGGATGACTTGGCAACGACCACTTGATCCAGCGGGCTGAGGGTGGCCGGTTGCGAACCCGATGCCGGAGTCTGGGTATCGAAACTGCCTACCGCAATGTCGTAGATACAGCCGGTGCTGTAAGAAGCGTAGGGATGATCGCTGTTAAGCGAAAAATCGTTGATGTTGAATTGGTAATAGGTGAGTCCATAGCCCTGGGACACCTGGTCATAGAGCATGCTCACGACCTGGTCGTACGGCGTGCTCAAAAAATGCCCGGATACCAGCTTGGCGTAATAGCGCTCACCGCTCACCAGGGTTACGCTTTTGCCATACGGGTTCCCTTGTCCGTCAAAGTCAACCGACACAACACTCGAGTTCTGGTTCATGTCGGTGTATTGTGCTACCAGTTGCAGCGAGTCAAGCCGGGTGAAGTAGCCACTCGTCATACTGGCGCTGAATAGTGCACTGTTACCGCCGGGCCCGGCAGAAACTTTGGCCGAGGGCCCGGGAACAAGGTTCAGGTTGCTGTCGACGGTAAACGTGGAGACGTGCAGTTCGGTGGCCAGGGTCCACAACACCGCGATCTGCGGTTTGCCTGCGACCGGCCCGGCGGCCACGCCAACAACATCGTGCCCAATCCTGAACACTGTGCCGTGGTGCAAGTTATGGTCCACGACCACGACTTGCTCCAGGCCGGCGAAAGCGGCCTCATCCAGGCCGTCCGCATTTAAATCTGCCGCAGCCGAATACAAGATGTATTGCCCATAAATTTTGCTCGGGTTATTCACAAAACCGAACGAGGTGGGAGGGGTGCTTGCTTTGCTGGTGCTTGCGACCAGCATTAAGTTGCCATCAGTCAGGGTGGCCGTGAGCGCGGTCAGCTTGCCGCTCTGGTCAAACCGGACCTGTTGTGTGGCCAGGGCCAGGGGCTGGTAAGGCGCGGAGCTATGAGTCTCGGATGTGCTGGCGCAGGCCGAGTTGGTCGTCAGGCACGTGGCCGTTGCCGGATAAGGCGTATTGCCGTCCGGGCTTACGGCGAGCGAGACGAAAATATCCTGAACGCTCTGCAGCGTATGCTGGCCGCCCAGGATGTCCTTATTGTTTTGAAAGCAGGGTTGGGTCGGGTCGGAGCACCGTCCGGCATCCCCCGCCGCAACCGTCTTGGCGGGTACCACGATGAGCGGCCGCTTCAAGCCGGTTTGCGCAGTGCCGCTGGCGCAAGCCAGCCCGGAGAACCAAAGCACAACAAGCAATTGTCTAAACACGGAAATGCCTCATGGGGGCCCGGGAACGCTGGGAGTGGCTTGCAAAGCGAAAGTAACGGCGCAAAAAATTATTGGGAATCGAATCCATCTAAATTCGATCTGAGTTTCGTATATGCACGTAAACTGCGGCAGGGACGACAGTTAGCGCGGTACAAGGGAAATCCATGCGTCGGTGATAGACTCCGCTTGGGCCCCACGGCATGTCCCCAACGATGTTGCTTCGATTCGGACCAAACGAACTCAATCCATCCAACTTTGAGCTGCGTCGATCCCGGCGAAGAATCCGGCTGGCGATGCGGCCCATGGAACTTTTGTTGTTGCTGGTGGAGCGGCGCGGGGAACTCCTGACCCGCGAAGAAATCGCCAGATCGCTATGGCCGGGCATGGATGTAGAGGATCTGGGCGCCCGCATCAACACCGCCATTGCACAGATTCGTGGCGCCCTCGATGACGACGCGTCCCGCCCTCGTTATCTTGAAACCGTCATCGGCAAGGGCTACCGCTTTGTCGGCGTGGTCGAGGAAGTTCGCGTCAGCGAACTGGTCGCCGCGGGTCAAGGCCACGAGGCCCTGGTGGCAGCGCAGACAACTCTGCCGGAAGAGCCCATCGCTCCGCTCCGCCCTGGCACACCCGAAGAAGCGCTCCCCAGCCAGCCGCTGACGAAGGCAACTCTGGCCACGAGTCGGCTTAGCTGGCGCCGGGCCGCCGTCCCAGTTTTGATTACGGTCGCGCTTGGGCTGCTAGCCCTCATCCTGGCCATGCACTTCTATTCCAGGAACGCGAGACCGGGAGCGACACCGGCCGAATCCTGGAGCGACCGGCCGGTGACCCAGAACGACAGCGATGTGCCGATAAGCACAGCGGCCCTTTCGCCCGACGGCCGCGTCGTGGCCTACGGCGATCCTGCCGGTATTTTCCTTCAGGACCTCACGACCGGGGAGATCCGCCGGGTGCTCTCTCCGCCCTTGCGCGTCGTTCGCCTCGCCTGGTTTCCACTGCAGGACCGTTTGCTCGCCACGGGCTACGCGGCCGGTCAAAGTCATCCGCAAATCTGGATCCTCTCCGCGGACGGCGCCCCTCCGCGTCGCTTCCGCCAATCCGGAAAGGATGGCGTGCCTTCGCCCAACGGAGCGAACATTGCATTTCTCACGGACGATGGAAGGGAGATACGCGTCGCGGAGGTGAGCGGTACGGGCGAACAAGCCATCGCCAAAGCCGCAGCCGCCGACACCTACAGCGGGTTGTTCTGGTCTGCCAACAGCCGGCGCATCAGCTATCAACAGCGTTCCCTTTCCCCCAACGGTTCGGTCGACATGGAGTCGAACTTCGAATGGACCTACGGCTCCCGTGAAATTGCCACCGGCACCCAGACAGCATTCCTTGCCAATCTGGCTTTTGATTCTGCGCAGGAATCTTCGGACGGCCGCATGTTCTACCTGCGTTCCAGGGCCGGCGGCGATCTTAATAATCACGGCATCTGGGTGGCCAGGACGGACCCCGCGACCGGCAGGCTTCTGGACGCCCCGCAGCGGCTATGCGCCATCCCTTATGTGGTGATGAGTGGCATGACAGTCACTGCGAATGGCCAGCAGGTCGCAGCAACCCGCGAAGCCTGGCAGCCGGATATCTATATAGGCGAGCTCAACTCGCCCATCACGGCTCTGTACCAGGTCAAGCGGCTCACCAGCGATCTCCGCAGCGACTTTCCCCATAGCTGGGATTTCAAGAGTCAGGCCGTCTATTTCGAGTCCAATCGAAGTGCGGACGGCCGCTTTCATCTTTTCCGGCAATCGGTCGACAACCCGATCGCCGAGGCGCTTACCAGTGGAGCCGAATGGCAAATCTTTCCCCAATTGACCGCCGACGGAAAGACTCTTGTCTATGAGCAGCGGCAAAACGGCGCAAGTACGGCAAGGTCGATTCGTCGTGCGAATCCCGACGGATCCGATTCCGCGCTGGTATGGAAAGAAGGCGACCTCGACGAATGGCGGTGTCCTCCGCGCGGCGCATCTGGCTGCGTCTTACGCCAGACGCAACAGCACGAGCAATTTGTCTTTTACCGGTTGGATCTGGCGACCGGCAAAGGACAAGAGCTCGCGCGCTGCGCGTGGATGCCCACCGTGCTGGGAGACTGGGCGCTCTCGCTGGATGGATCGGAAGCCGCGCTTCCTTCGCACGAAAAAGAATCACCTTCGATTCTGCTGGTGCCTTTAAACGGCAAGGGTGCTCCGCACACGCTCAAGGTCAACCAGGACTCACAAATCTGGGGTTTGCACTGGTCTGCTGACGGCAGCGGCTTCTTTGCTGAGGCCAGAAGCGATGCCGCACATCAGCTTGAGTTCATCGACAGGCAAGGAAACGTACACCCGCTTCGCGTCACCCAGGGCAACACCTGGGGAATACCGTCGCCCGACGGAAAGAAGTTGGCTTACATCGATTCCACGACCACCCGCAATGTCTTCATCTGGCAGAAATAAATAGTTCGGGGCTGTGTTGCATCCAGCTGATTTACCAATCAAATGGCCAAACGTGTTGCACACTCCTGCTGATCATCCATTTCTTGTCATTTGCATTCAGGAATTTCATTTCGTCCTGCGCCGGAGTCGGCTTTGGGACGTGATCGAACTATTCGTATTTCAATACGACCATGGGATTGACGCGAGAAGCGCGGCGGGCGGGAAAATAGCAGGCTAACGCGGAAGCAATAACCGATACGGATGAGACACACAACAGGGTCACAGGATCATTCCCATGAACGCCATACGGTAACCGTGAGAAAGCCGAGAGCAGCCGGGCGAGGAAGTCCGCGGCCACCACCCCGATCACGAGGCCTGCAATTGCTAGCCGCAGGCCCTGTCCAATAATCATTGTTAGAACTCGATGTCGATCGGCCCCAACGGCCATTCGGATTCCGATCTCCTGGGTACGCTGAGACACCGAATACGACAGCACCCCATAGATCCCGACTGACGCGAGTATTAGGCCCAGAGCAGCGAAGGCACCGAGCAGAATCATTGAAAGCCGCTGCGACGCCAACGAGTTCTCGGCGATCTGCTGCATCGTTTGGATGTCATATAACGGCTGGTCCTTACCGGTTCCGTAAACGACATCCTTGATCGCGGGCATGCGGTTTCAGGAAACCGGACAGAAGCGGAAAAGGTCCTGGGTCATATGAAGGAACTTTCCGCCCAGCGCTATGTCGCACCTTATAACTTTGCGATTGTCTATGCCGGGCTCGGCGACAAGAACGCAGCTTTCGACTGGCTCACCCGCGCGTACAACGATCGTTCCTACATCCTGGTTGTTTACTTCAACACAGACGCGCGCCTGGATAGCTTGCGCAACGACCCGCGATTCGAGCAGCTTCGACGAAAAATAAACCTGCCGGAACCGAAGTAAAAAGGCCTCCAGCTTGTCTGAAGCCGCTTAAGAGTTTTTACTGGGCCGCCCAGGTTGACCTGTTCGGGCCTGTGGACTCTTTTAAGGGGGCGTGGATTTTTACTTTCGCCGCCGCAGCTTACGATCTGGTGCGGGAGGCGTGATGTGCTCGATCCCGGTGATTTCGCGCAGATTGGGTGGCCGGTCGGATAACGGGATCCCAGCCGGTTGGCCCGAGCTAAAGCGTCTCGGCCGTGGAACATGAACTCCCCTGCTGTGCGGTGTGTACGAGAACAGCGACTGCGATCGCGGTCGTGCTAAGATCAACCGCTGACGAGCCATGACTTCCAGCCGCCGCACGTTCATCCAACTCGGGATGGGAGCAGCGTTCTCGATATCTGCGAATCGATTGCTGGGGCAGCAGGGCATGGGCGGTCATAACGTCAAGCCCATCCCCAGAGGCGCGCCCTCCGGGCGTCCCTTCAACGCGCACTTCGTCGATGTTGCCGCAAACGCCGGCTTGCCCATGCCGGTGATTTATGGCGGCGAAGAAGCAAAAAAGTACATCATCGAGTCAACCGGCTGCGGCTGCGCATTCATCGACTACGATAACGATGGGTGGATGGATCTGTTTATCCTCTCGGGAACTCGTCTTCTCGGAGCCCCCGAAGGCACTACAAATCGACTCTACAAAAACAACCGGGATGGCACCTTTACAGACGTTACGCAGAAGGCCGGTTTGCATTCACTCGGATGGGCAGGCGGTGTATGCATTGGAGACTATAACAACGACGGTTTCGATGATATTTTCTGTACCACCTACGGGCACAATATCCTCTACCGTAACAATGGCGACGGAACGTTCACCGATGTGACCAAAGCTTCAGGGCTTTGGAGCGATTCTGTGAGGTATGGCGCAGGTTGCGCCTTCCTCGACTATAACCGTGACGGACACTTGGACCTGTTCATTTCCAATTACGTCGGCTTTACTTTTGAAAGCGCCGGCGTCCCTGGCGAAAATCCCTATTGCCGTTGGAAAGGAATTCCCGTCGAATGCGGACCTCGCGGGCTGAAGACGGGAAAGCATTCTCTTTATCGAAATAACGGCAATGGAACATTTACGGATGTAACCGAAGCAGCGCGCATTAACCGGGCCCCGGCTACCTATGGCATGACGGTCGTCGCGGCCGATCTGGATGAGGATGGTTGGCAGGACATCTACGTTGCTTCCGATTCCACACCAAGTCTGCTGTTCATGAATAACCGCGATGGAACGTTTCGCGAAGAAGGTGTCCTGCGGGGCGTAGGCCTGAGCGAAGATGGCATGGAACAAGCGGGCATGGGGGTCGGCGTCGGCGACTACAATCTGGACGGACATCTCGACCTGTTCAAGACCCACTTCCTGGAGGACACCAACATCCTCTACCAAAACGATGGGAAGGGTAATTTCGATGATGTCACGCGAGCTTCTCGCATCGGCGTCGAAACCCGGTATATCTGTTGGGGAGCAGGCATCGTTGATCTGGACAACGATGGTCTTCCGGATCTTTTCATGGTTACCGGCCATGTTTACCCGGAGGTGGAACGAACTCTGCCGCAGTATCCCAACAAAACACCGCGTGCGGTCTTTCGCAATCTAGGCGACGGAACTTTCGAAGAACTCATCGAGGAGGCTGGCCCGGGGGTGGCTACGCCTCACTGCAGCCGGGGGTGTGCGTTCGGAGATTTCGACAATGACGGAGATATTGACGTTCTGATCATCAATCTCAACGAGCCTCCTTCGTTGCTTCGCAATGACCTTCGCGGAGCGACGAACTGGATCAAAGTGAAACTTGAGGGAGTAAAGTCCAACCGGAGTGCCATCGGAGCCAGAGTTCTCGTCCACTATGGGGGTAAGACTCAGGCCCAAGCCGTGTTAAGTCAATCCAGTTTTTTTTCCTGCAACGACCCTCGTTTACATTTCGGCCTGGGGCCCTGCACCACTGCGGACATTGACGTCTATTGGCCCAGCGGGCTCCATGAAACTTTCAAAGCAATCTCTGGAAATCAGCTGGTTACTTTCAAGGAAGGGGTCGGGCCAGTGGCGGGCCGAGGCTGGCCCAAAACGTGAACTTAAAGTTTCCAGGTGCGCTTAAGTAAAAAGGTCGTTTGATGGTTGGCGTCAACGACACGATCACCATGCGAACTGGCCGCAGGATTTACCGGTTTCCAACAATGTGGCGATTTCTCCCTTGACAAGCCTCACTGTCATACATACGATCCGTCCGACTTTGATCAGCATCCCGGAATCAGTCCCGTAAAGACTGGAGGGAATGAATGAATATTCGCAGGTCGGCAACCTGGACAGTGTTTTTTCTCCTTTGCGCGGTCGCTCCCGCAGCCCTTTTTGGCCAGAACTTATATGGAAAGATTTCCGGTGCTGTCTCAGACAACACCGGCGCCTCGATTGGTGGGTGCGCCCTTACATTAACCAATCTGGACACCGCTGAAAGCAACAAGATTACAACGGACCCATCCGGCAACTATTCGTTTCCCAACATCTCGCCGGGGCGCTACAAGATTCAGGCAGAAAAGGCAGGTTTCAAGGTTTTCATCCAACAGCCGATCGTTGTGGAGATCGAAAGCGGACTCAAAATCGACATTACTCTGGCGGTCGGTGCGGCTACCGAGACGGTCGAGGTAACCTCTCAGACGCCTTTACTCCAGCCGGAGACGAACTCGCTGGGGCAAGTCATCGACCAACGAGCCGTCACCGATTTGCCCCTCAACGGCCGCAACCCGATCGCCTTGGCGCAACTGGTGCCCGGCGTCGTGCCGCAGGGCCAGCCTTCGGCCGGAAACTCGTCGACCGGTAACGCGGTCGGCGCCAATCCGTTCGCGCTTGGAGATTTTCAGATTGGCGGAGGCCAGTCCGGTCAAAGCCAGATTCTGATTGATGGGGTACCGACGAATGGAGCGTACCTGAATGTAGTTACCGTTATTCCGACCCAGGACGCCATCCAGGAATTCAAGGTGCAAACCAACAACCTGGGGCCGGAGTACGGCCGGTTTGCCGGCGGAGTCATCAACCTTTCGACCAAGTCGGGAACCAACCAGATCCACGGTTCGGTCTACGAATTCATACGCAACAAGGTGCTGAACGCCAATGACTTCTTCGACAACAGAAATGGTGTCGCGCGCCCTCCCTTTACGCAAAACCAATTTGGGGGCAACGCCGGAGGGCCCATTCTCAAGGACAAGTTGTTCTACTTCGGCGGCTATGAGGGTTTTCGGCTGCGCAAGGGGAGCCCGTTCCAAGGGTATGTTCCCACCGCTGCCGAGCGCGGCGGTGATTTTTCCGCAGTCGGATCGGCCAACACTGCTTCGGCATTCCAAATCTACGATGCAACGACGAGCGGCGTGGGAGGGAACCCGGCTTGTGACGGAGTGAATGCCGTTTGCAGATCGCCCTTCCCGAACAACATCATTCCTCAGAGCCGGCTCGACCCCACCGCGTTAGCACTTTTGAAGTACTATCCGCTCCCTAACCTGACCGGTAGCACAACCGCTAACTTCGCAAATAGCTACAGCACCGGCGGCAACATCGATCAGTACAATGCGCGCATGGACTATGCCCTGAGTCAGAAGCAGAGGATTTTCGGACGTTACACCCAGTCGAAGATCCTTTCGCTTCCCGACAGTCCTTACAAAGGACTCTGTACCGACCGCTGCACGGAAACCACCACGGCTAAACAGATCTCTCTCGGAGACTCCATCACGCTTACCCCCACCTCGATCCTGGATTTGCATTTTGGTTTCACGCGTTATATCTACTTGCGCACCCCTCTCACCGAGGGCATCGACTTGTCGCAGTTTGGACCGAACTGGGCGGCGCTAGCGCCGGAGTTCACCTACACGCACATCCCCGTTGTGTGCGTCTCGGAAGCCAATAACGATGGCCACTGGTGCAACGGAGTGACCGGGGCCGGCAGCGGTATCGGCGCACATGACAATACCTACAGCTTCGACCCGTCGTTCGTGAAGATTATCGGCAAGCACACGGTGAAGATCGGGTTGGAATATCGCATTCTGCAGAACAACTATTACCAGACCAACGAACCTGCAGGCCAGTTCCAATTTGACGCCGGGGCGACGGCGGCCAACCCGCAAAACCCGAACAACGGCACCGTGGGCATCTCTGCGGCTGCGGGGGGCAACGGCTACGCTTCGTTCCTGCTCGGATATGGGAGCACCACCAACACCGGCAACAGCAACGCGGTGGAGGTGGTGAAGACCGCCGATCAAGACCTTTACTGGGCGTTTTATGCCGGCGACACATTCAACCTGAGCAAGAAGATCACGCTCAATCTCGGAGCTCGCGTCGACCTGCAAGGGAATTGGACCGAGCGCCACAATCGCATCGTCGCGTTGAATATGACCGAAGCCAGCCCATTGCTGGCAATGAGTAGTGCTGTGTCCGGCGCGTTTCCCAACCTGAAGGGCGGTTATGACCTGGTAGCCTCAGGCCGTCATTCAAGCCGCTCTCCTTTTCCCAACTGGAACCACGTAAGCCCGCGAATTGGGGTTTCGTACCAACTCGATCAGAATACCGTGATCCGGACCGGCTACGGGATGTTTTACCTGCCGGTGGACTTACGGTGGGACGATGCGCCTCACAACCTGTTCATTAACTCGTTTACATCGCCATGGCTGGTGGCCCAGTCCGACGGTGTCACGCCAAAGGACACCTTGTCCAATCCGTTCCCGGGCGGAGTCACTGAGCCCCTGCAAAGAAATCAGTCCCTGATCGATGTTCAAGGCAATGGCAATTCAGCGGCCGCGCCCAACACAAAGTCTCCCTATATGCAGCAGTGGAACCTGGACGTCCAGCGCCAATTTAAGGGGGACCTGTTGGTGGACGTGGCCTATGCCGCGTCCAAGGGTACAAATTTGCCCATGCACTCTCAAGATATCGATCAGCTGCAAGCGCAAAACCTACCGCAAAATGCGCAGGACGTGGCCAGTCTGACAACCCTGGTCGCCAATCCGTTTGCCGGCAATTGCACCGGGTGCACCGGCCCGGTGCAATCGGGTAATATCGGGACCAATGCGACGACAAAGGCAGCCCAGTTACTGCTGCCCTACCCGCAGTTCGATGACTTTTCGCTCGCCGAATACGATAACCGTAGTTCGAGCTATAACTCGATGCAATTGAAGGTGGTGAAGCGGTTTACGGCCGGGGCCCAGGTGCTTGCCAGCTACACGATCGCCAAGCTCATCGACGATACCAACAATGAGATCAATTGGCTTGAGGCCGCGTCTCCAAGTTGGGGAGATGCCAACGCCTATAACCTCAAGGGAGAGCGCAGCCTGGATGGCTTCGATGTTTCGCAGCGGCTGGTGATCGGCAGCATTGTGGATTTGCCCGTTGGACAGGGTAAGACGTTTGGCAAAGACGTAAACGCACTTACCGAGAAGTTCATTGGCGGGTGGGGCATTAACACCATCATCACTTTCCAGACGGGCTTCCCGATTATCGTCGGTGGCTGCCCAGGTGCGCTGAGCAGCTCGGGTATTCCCGAAACGGGTTGTGCACGGCCGACGAGAACAGCCCCGTCGCACGAGCTATCCGGTTCCAAAAACCAGAAACTCGCTGAGTGGTACGACACTTCTGTATTCACAGCCGGCGCTCCGAACTACTATGGGTATGGCACCGATTCGCGTGTCGAGCCGAACATACGTGGCGACGGAGCAAAGAACTTCGACTTTGCCGCCTTCAAAAACGTTAAGTTTGGCCCGGATGGGCGATTCGTATTTGAGTTCCGGGGTGAGTTCTTCAATTTATTCAACCGGACGCAGTTTAGTCCGCCACAAGGCTGGGGCTCTCAGTTTGGCCAGGTGACCGGCAGTTACAATTTGCCGCGCGTCATTCAATTTTCGGGCCGAGTGAGCTTCTGATCTCATCACGATATGTGTCCGGCGGGCTGAGGCCCGTCCGGACACAGCGACTCTTTGCTTATTTCTTTCCCCCGGTTGGGTTGCCATTGTGGGTTCTTACCTCAGAGCTATTGCGTCTTGCCTGATTGCGCTTTCGCTGCTGAAGCCCGGATTGGCAACTGGACAATCGTCAGAGCAGGACATCGAAATACCTTTTCGCGCGGGTCAGGCAGCCCTCAGACAGGGCGATTTTCTCCGCGCCACCGAACAATTCAAGATGGTTCTCGCCCTGGACCCAGGCCTGGTCGAGGCTCAAGCCAACCTGGGCCTCGCATACCAGAGTCTCCTCGACTATGACGCGGCAATCCATTATCTGGCCCACGCCCTCGTGGAACGGCCGAACCTGGCTGGCCTTCAGGTCATTGTGGGCATGGACTACCTTAAACTCGGCATGCCGGAAAAAGCCGCTCCTTACCTCCGGCGTGCATTGGAACTCAACCCTTCCAGCCCTGATGCCCATGAGGCGATGGCTGTATATCAATTGACTCAGGAGAATTTTCAAGGTGCGGTGGAACAGTACCGCAAAGTCGCCGGCCTCAACTCCGATCAGGCCGAGGCCTTGTTTACACTTGGACACCAGTACCTGGATCTGGCCGCGCGTCTGGCCTATCGGGGGGCTCGCCTGTATCCAGACTCCCCCTGGGGTCATCGATTCCTTGGCGACATGCTAGCGGAACGTGATCGCTGGGAAGATGCCGCGCTGGAATACCACAAAGCCCTCGCCATAGAACCTCGACAAGCCGGATTGCATACATTGCTCGGGGAAGCTTATCTGCACACGGGAAAGTTAGAAGAGGCTGAAACAGAGTTTCGCCGCGAGCTTGCGCTCGATGCACGATACGAGCGGGCTTGGGTTGGCTTGGCAAGCCTTCAACTGGCGAAGGGGCAGGCGCTCGAGGCCCTTGGCTCGGCGGCGACACTCTGGAAAAACTCTCCGGAATACTTGAAAGCGCACCCGGAATTCCCCTTCCTCGAAAGTAGCAGGGAGGTTGCAGAAGCTTGCATTTCGCGCTTGCTGGGCCAGCCTGAAGGGCCGGCAAAACATCTTCTATTGTCCGCGCTGTACGCCTCTGTCAATGAAAACGATCGTTCTGATGTGGAATCACAATCCTTCCAAAACGATCTGTTGCAATGGCGACAGACCTCTGGTGTTCATTCCCAGGCACATGCGGATTTCTGCAAACTGCATCTGTACTCTCGCTGCATAACATCGCTTCAACAAGCGAAGCCTCTGACCTATTCGGCCTATCTGCTTCTAGGGAAAAGCTACTTTACCTTGCAGCAATACGAACGTGCGGCCGAAATGTTAGCCCAGGTGCATGGCGACAAGAATACAAATTCCGAAGCCAGCTATTGGTTGGAGCAGACATACCAGGCCCTCGGGGCAGAGTCCTATGCTCAACTGGAAAATTCTTTTCCCGACTCCTGGCGAACTCACCAGTTGCGTGCCGAAGGCTTCGCCCTTCGCCGCGATCATGACGGCGTTATCAAAGAATATAAGGCGGCACTTCAGTTGCGCCCGAACGCGGCGGAACTTCACGAAGCGATGGGAGAATTCTATCTGGATAATCGCTCGGACGAAGACGCGCGGAGTGAGTTGGAGAAGGCTGAGGTGCTCGATCCCTCGCGCACCAAGACGCTTTATTTGCTCGGCCGCCTGTACGTGCTTGATAGCGATAACGGAAACGCGGTGCCCGTTCTCGAGCGTGCGCTGCAACTTCAACCCAATCTGAATGAAGCCAGCGGCTTGTTAGGGACGGCCTATATACGCATGGGAAAGTTTGCCGAAGCGGTTCCGAGACTCGAGAAGGCGGCGCCGTTGGATCATATTGGCAACATCCATTTTCAGTTGTACCAGGCCTATCGAAAGCTCGGGGAAGCCGAACTCGCGCGCAAGGCCTTGGAGCGCTCACAGGATATTCGTCGAAGCTCTCTTGAACATGACCAGGCACTGATCATGGGGTCTCCACAAGTCGAACCTGACCCGCATTGAATGAGGGATTCTGCTTCCGTGATGACTCCGCCGGACCGTCGCTTATCGAGATTTCTGCTGCTGTTGGTTGCACCCACGGTGCTCTGGTCGCAAGCGGGCCATGAGAACGCGACGGGTTGCGCCCAGTGTCATGTTGAAGGACGTACGCAGCCCACCACGGATATGGCGCACGCCCTCGAAACCGTCGAGCAAACCCGCATTCTCATGGATCACCCGTTGCTTACAGCGGCCGACGGCAAATACGGTTATCGCATCGAACGCAAGGGTGATCAGAGCCTTTACTCGGTAACCGATGGCACGGCCACGATCACGATGCCGATTCGCTGGGCCGTGGGCGCCAGTTCTGCGCTGGGCCAGACCTTCATCCTCGAGAAAGACGGCAAGTTTTACGAGAGCCGCATGAGTTGGTTTCGCGAACTCGACGGTCTCGGACCCACACTCGGCGGCCATTTCGCGCACCCGGCCGACCTCAATGAGGCTGCTGGGCGATTGATGAGCCAGAGCGAGACGCTGCGCTGTTTCGCATGCCATGCAACCGACGCGGTCTCGGGAAAACAGCTTACGTTGGACAAGATGACGCCTGGAGTTCAGTGCAGTCATTGTCACGAAGCGGCTGAGGCGCATCTTGCAGCCATGACTGGGGGCAGCGGCAAGGCCGCGGTGCACGCCGGACTTGGCGATCTGCGCGATTTCACTGCTGAAAACGTCTCCAACTTCTGCGGCCGCTGTCACCGCACCTGGGCAGAGGTCCTGGTCGAGGACGACCGCAGCATCAACAACATTCGCTTTCAGCCTTACCGTCTATGGGGAAGTAAGTGCTACGATCCCGACGACGCCCGCATCAGTTGCGTGGCCTGCCACGATCCGCACAAGGAATTCAGCGTACAGGCAGCTGACTACGACCCAAAGTGCCAGACCTGCCATGGCGGCGGGAAGGTCGAGGCGAGAGCCTGTCCGGTTTCGAAAAACAACTGCGTCTCGTGCCATATGCCCAGGATCGAATTGCCGGGCGCTCACTACAAGTTCGTCGATCATCGCATTCGCATCGTGAAGCCTAATGAGCCCTATCCCCGCTAGGGAGTGCGTGGCGCACGTTCGCACAGCAAAGGCGTGGGTGTCTGGTTCAACGACAATCAAGCTCGGTACTACCAGAGAAATCGAATGGGAGGCTTACGCACAGCATGAGCGACTGCAGCGCCCATCTCTTTCGTTAATCGCGCCATCACTTTGGTAGTCCTGCGACCGCGACCTCTGAGACACGGTGGTCGCTTTCGGAAAGCTGCCCGTTGAGTCGTCTTCTCGCTTATTTTCTGGAGCGATCCGCTGGTAAACGGGTGAAATTACTCAAAACCCCGTTTTCCCGACAATCTGGAGCAGAGTCGGCAAACCAGTCACGAGGGCAGTTTGCCGCGAACCTGGCTTTAGAGCAACCTGCTCAAACAGCCCCACCAGAGACGTGTTATTTGACTAAGCAGTCAGGGAGCATTTCCATAGCTGTTCACCCCAAAAGATGGAAACCAGGTAGAGGGCGGAGGCAACGGCTAAGACCCAGAGTCCCATCCTCGCTGCTCCGATTCCAGCGAATCCACCCAATAGCACCTGTGCTACCCCAAAACGGGGATCTCCTCCGACGAAACGCCATCTACGTTGGTTCGCCCGCTGTCTCAGCGATGGGTATCGTCCGACTGCGATAGCGACCAAGCCAAAGGCAACACCTGTTCGTAGACTTAAGAATGAAACCATGACGGCAAGCGGGATCAGGAACGTCATGTCCTGCGTGACCAGCAGCTTCCAACCTGCAATCGGTAGGAGACGATAGCGCAGCAACGCTCGCCCCTCATCCAGATGCAGCATGCGTTGCGCAACCGTGCTCATTGCAATACCCACAAATAACGACAGTATAGGAAATGCTTCGGGCTCTGGTGCCCGCCCGAACAGTCGATAAAGGGTTCCGCTAACAGCTATAAGCAGGGCGGCCCAAAAGTCTAGGGTTCCCTGCAGCTCCCGCCACATTTCTTGCGCGATTCCGCCGACCTTCACGGGCATCCTTGAGATGTTGAGACCTGCAGGCGTCCTTAGCTCGAACGGGAGACGGCCCACGGCATATACCGTCGCATGGACGATGAGTGCCAGTAGAACAAAAAAGAGACCCGCGGCCAGGCCCATCCAGAACAGGTAGCCAAAAAACAACACTATAAATAATGGATTCAACGCAAAACTTAAGGAACTGAGCAAGAGTCTTTGTGTACGTGTCAACGGCCACGTAGCGACTCGCTCCGGGGGCAACCTATGCTGTGTATCTACGGAAAAAGTAACGAGCAGAGGCGCAAGGAGGACAATTTGAAAGAAGAGCGTACTCCAGAATGCTGCTTTCGGCATCCTGGTTTCAAAACCCGCGGCCATAATAACAAGGATGGAGAACAGGAAGTTGTTGAAACGCACGGAGGAAAAGCTGCTCAGTTCCTTCAACATCAGATTCTTCAACAAGAACAGAAGGGCTAGGATCTGAGCCAACCCGCCACCTCCAGCTGTGGTTTGCCAACGATGCTGAAATAGACTTCCTCAACTCCTTTTTCTGTCGTGGACGGGGCGAAATCTGATTCAACGCGACCTTGGTGAAGAATGACTACGCGGGTGGCTATCTTCTGCACGATTGACAGAATATGAGAGGTGAGCAAGATCGTAGCGCCATCGCTGGAGAGTTGGCCAAGCAGCATCTCAATGACCGCGGACGATGCGGGATCAATACCTTCAAACGGCTCATCCAGCAGCAGAACCTTCGGCTTGTGCAGGAGGGCCATGGCCAAGGAGGTCTTCTTCCGCATGCCGAACGAACAATTGCGTGCGACGGTGTGGCGCCCTTGTGTAAGGTCGAGCAGCCCTAGCAGGTCCGCTGCTCGATCTGCTGTTTCGCTCTTCGTGAGTCCATAAATGGGTCCAACTGCCATCAGGTTCTCCATGACCGTCAAAGACTCGAACAGCCCAAGCCCCTCGGGGAGTACACCCAAGTTCCGCCGTATTTCAACTCCATGATCTCGGAAACCCAGTCCGCCCATGGACACGGAACCACTGTCTGGCTCCTCTAATCCTGAGAGCAGGCGCAGCAGCGTGGACTTGCCGGCACCGTTAGCCCCTAATAAGGCACAAATGCCAGGTTCTACGACGAGGTCTATGCCTCGGAGAACAGGCTGAGAGGCATAACTCTTCGTCGCGGCTCTGCAGTCGATCACTCTGTTGCTCCCCCAAATCAGTTAACCATACGAAATATTCCGCGTCCGTTTACCAATCCGGCGCTCATTCCGCGGCGACAGGGCAATGCGCTCATCCTCATTCGCTCGATAAGTGATTCGGCGATCCTGCGTAAACGCAGACCATCGTAGGGGACATATGCGTTTATCAGGACTAATCCAAGTTCGATGAGTGTATCGGCCCGATCTCGCCAACTTAGTTGTCGCAGTCCTGCTGTTAGTCCACACAAGCCTACTTCTCGTCCGAATGGATCATCTCCCCCTGGAATGCGAGAAAACTCGTCGACAACATGGGATCTTCCACCTTCCCCCGCATTCCAGTGCTAGCATTTGTGCGTGCCCGTGACTCCAGCAGAAGTCTTTCAGCACTATACCGACGCCTGGAATCGGCATGATGCGGCTGGCATTGCCGCCACATTCGCTGAGGGAGGCACCTACACCGACCCAACCACCGCCGGCCCGCTTGCCGGAGCAGCGATAGCAGCCTTCGCACAATCCCTCTGGGATGCGTTCCCCGACTTGAGCTTCGAAACGGTAAGTCTGACCCATAATGATCAGGGATTGGTCGCAGCCGAGTGGCTCATGAAGGGCACCAACGCCGGCCCCATGATGGGCCTGCCACCTACGGGCCGTTCGATCGTGCTCGCCGGAGCCGACTTCGCCCGCATCGAAGGCGGCAAGATCCTCTCCTTGCAGGGATATTTCGATAGTGGCGCTGTACCGCGTGCCCTGGGACTTGACATCATCGTGCAGCCCTCCTCGATCGGCCCTTTCGGATTCGGCACCAGCGTTCGGGCAAGCAATGGAAGCACCGCACTTCCCGGTGCATTCAGTATCACCAACTTCTTTGCGCGCAATGCAGAGGAGGTAGCTATCATCCGGGCAAGCGGCCGCAAGATTGCCATGGACATGTTATCCATGCCAGGGTTCATCAGCACGGTCTCAGCTGCCGTGGGAGATTGCCTGATGACGATCACGGCCTGGGAAACCCGGGATTCCATGGCGCCCTTGATGAAGCAGGGAGAGCATCGCTCTATCGTCAGCCGCTACTTTACCTCGGAATTTGGGCAGGGCGGAATGACCGGAGTGTGGGTTCCAGGGCGCCTCAATCCACGCCGCGTTCGCTGTCCTGGCTGTGACAAGATGACTCCCGTCGAAGCTCCGCAACAGAAGTGCATTTGCGGCGCTGAACTCCCCGATCCACTTGCTTATTGGTAGCGGGATTCCACAATCCACTCATACAGGATCGGTACTCCCGAGCCGGTCTTCAGGAAAGAATCGGCGGTGACTTGCCTGATAAGACAGGCATCTCGCAAACTTGCCAGCCCTCCAGCCCGGGATTGCTACCCGGAATGTATGGTCCGCCGCAGGACTGCAAGGGCGAAGCTACGGGCGAGAGACAAGTCTGCGGCAATGTATTCGGCCTTTAAGTGGAGATCGTCTCTCCTGGCCACGATGAGTTCCGCTGCGTGCCTGTCCTTATAAGTCGGTCGGTCGTTGAAGACCATTCTCGGTATCAGGTTGAAGGCACGCCGTTGTGACTGTTCTTTCGTCGTTGCTGTTCCTGTGCAGACTTCGGTGGGTGAATTCAAATCCGTGGATGTGTTGCCTTTACTGGCGCTTTTACTTTAGGCGGCTGAGACGATCGGCGAGGGTCTGTAGTCTTGTCCGCTCGACAGGACGGCCCATGCGATGCGTGCCAACTTGTTCGCCATGGCCACCACCACAACATTTTTAGGAGCTCTGGCATCGAGTCGATCCAACCAGGGTCCGATGGCCGCTCGGTCTCGCTTAATGCGCAACACGGCAGCTCGTGCACCGTGGATCAAGACCTTGCGCAGATAGACGTTGCCTCGCTTGCTGATGCCGAGCAGCTTCGCCTTGCCTCCGGTGGAGTACTGGCGAGGCACGACACCGAGCCATGCTGCGAAGTCTCGTCCCTTGCGGAAGGCCGCGCCGTTGCCGATCGCGGCAACGATGGCGGTCGCCACGATGGGTCCGATGCCTGGGATCTGACGGATGCGAGTGCAACCTGCGTCTGCATCGGAGATACGCTCCAACTGTTCGGTAAGCTCCTTGATCTGGTGCTCCACGGTCTTCCACTCACTCCACAGGATGTCGATGAGGTTGCGCATCTGTGATGTCAGGTTCGCATCGGCGTTCACGAGGATGTCGGCCATGGCGGCCTTCAGCTTCGCTGGGGTCTGCGCAAATACCATGCCGCGTTCGAGCAGGAAGGCTCGCAACTGGTTGATGACTGCGGTGCGCCGAGAAATCAGACGGTCACGCACGCGGTGGATCGCCTGAAGGTCCAACTGGTCGTCCGTCTTGATCGGAACAAAGCGCATGTTCTTGCGTTCGACAGCTTCGGCGATGGCTTCCGCATCGACAAAGTCGTTCTTGTTGGACTTCACAAATGGCTTCACAAACTGAGCAGGAATCAGCCGTATATCGTGGCCCTGCTTCTGCAGGGCTCGACCGAGAAAGTGCGCTCCGGAACAAGCTTCCAGGCCGATCAGCGAAGTCTGCAGGTTCGCGGTGTACGTCAGCAACTGGCGCTGTGTGAACTTCTTCTTGATAAGCACCTTGCCGGCTGCGCCGAGCGCCACAAGGTGAAAGGTAGTCTTGCCCAGGTCGATGCCAACGGAATGTATCTGCATAGCGATGATCCTCCTTGTCACAAGCTGCTTCTACGATCCTCCTGCTCTCGCAGGAGAATCAAGCGGCGGACCATCTCATTAGTCGGCTTCTCGTCAGTGAGCTGCAACACTTTCAGAAACGCGTTCACGGGCTAGCCTCAAACTCAGTGGGCTAGCCGAAATGATGAAGCTGGACAGTGCTTTTCAGTATTCTTAACGCATCTTTCGGGGTGAGCATGGCGATGAAGTCAACAAGCAAGGTCTTTGCAGTTGTGACCTGGATCTTCCGGGCCGTCATCGGCCTGATGTTTCTCGCGGTGGGAGTCGAAAAGCTCACCGGGACCATGGGCACAGTTCCATTCTTTGACGCAATCGGCTGGGGACAATGGTTGCGTTACACATCAGGGACCGTAGATACGATCGGTGCGCTCTTGGTTTTCATTCCTCGCTTTACGTCGATTGGGGCTTTTATGATCACCTGCAGCGTTGGCCTCGGAACCTTCCTTTGTTATACGAAGGGGGTCTTCAATCCCGTATTTCCACTAGTAATGACAATTCTCGCCGCAACGCTCGTTTGGCTTGGCTCCAGATCAAAATATGCCTTCTGAAGACGAAGCCCCACTAGGGCACGTTCAATCTAAAGATCGGTCCTGCTAAGTCGGCTATTGTCCTGTGATCTGCGAAGAGCTCCAACCTAAAAAGATCGACTTGTCCGGTTACTCTCAAGCCGATCTCGATAGAGTCGCCTTACAACTGAATCAACGCCCACGAAAAACTTTGGCCTTTGAAACTCCCGCTAGTAAACTCCAAGCCAGTGTTGCAGCGACCCATTGAGAGCGCCCTGATTATCGGTAAGTTAGCCTAGGCAAACGGTCAGTGACCGAATTGTCTGGGATACCGTCATATATCAACTTCCACCGATGATTGAAATCATTGTGAAAGTGCTCGGACCGGAAGATTCCGAGATCTGATTCGTGGTACCAATGACTCCCACTGGTGTTTCGAAGGTTTAGTCGTCACGAGGTACTGCGTTACTGATCGCTGTGGGCATTACGTACTTCACACCCCAGGTAGCGCACCCGAAACACGCGTGTGAACGGGTGCGCTCGGCCTCGGATTCCCACTCAAGGTTTCGCCTTCACGTTAAAGGTGGCTGAAGCGGTTTCGCTGATCGAGCCGGAGACTCCAGTAAAGGTGAGGGTGTACGTGCCAGGTGTCGTGGTAGCTGGGAAGAAGACGCCCGAGACGGCCAGGGCAACTCCGTTTTTCAACGAAACGGTCATGGGGAAGTCCGCACAGTAGGAACCGGACGGTCCACCCGAGCACCTCAGCGTCACCTTGCCGTTGAAGCCGTTTATGGCCTTAAGCTGCAGCAGGAACGCTGCGATGTTGCCGCGGTAGATGGTTTCAGTGGAAGGGTTGGGGGTAATGGTGAAAGCTGCTGCGACGATCACGGTTAGGCTCTGGGAAACAGCCGGAGCCGCCGCATACGTAGCATTACCGGTTTGCGAAGCCTGAATCGTGCACATTCCCGTTTGCAGCAGCGTTGCCGTGCTCCCCGAGACAGTGCAGACCGTAGGCGTGAGCGAGGTGAAGCTCACTGCCAGGCCTGAGGTGGCGGTGGCGGAGAGTGTCAGCGAAGTGCCTTGCAGTTGGCTGGCTGGGAACTTGGTAAAGGTGATGGTCTGCGTGGCAAGGGTAACCGTCACGGTTTGTGAAGTAGAAGCCGCGGCATAGGTGTTATTCGCCGGCACGGAAGCCGTCAGCGTGCAGCTTCCAGCGGTCAGGAAGCTTGCCCTCGTGCCCGAGACCGTACAGACGGACGGTGTAGTCGATGCGAACGTAATGGCTCCGTTCGACGATGAGGTTGCGCTCAGAGTTGCCGTGCTTCCCGCTGTCTCCGGACTAAGAGCGGCAAACGTGAGGGTCTGCGTGGCAAGGCTGACCGGCACGGTTTGCGAAGTTGACGCCGCGGCATAGGTGTTATTCGCCGGCACGGAAGCCGTCAGCGTGCAGCTCCCGCTCGTCAAAAAGCTTGCCTGAGTGCCGGAGACCGTACAGACGGAGGGTGTCGTCGAGGCGAACGTAATCGTCCCGTTCGACGGCGAGGTCGCGCTCAGGGTCGCCGTGGTTCCCGCTGTCCGCGAGCCAAGAGCGGCAAAGTTGATGCTCTGCGTGGCCAGGTTGACGGTCACGGTTTGTGAAGTGGAAGCCGCGGCGTAGGTGTTATTCGCCGGGACGGAGGCGGTCAGCGTGCAACTTCCGCTGGTGAGAAAGCTAGCGATCGAGCCGGAGACCGTGCAGACGGAGGGTGTGGTCGAGGCGAACGTTATCGTCCCGTTCGACGGTGCGGCTGCGCGCAGAGGCGCCGTCGTGCCAGCTTTCTGCGTGCCAAGAGTGGCAAAGTTGATGGTCTGCGTGGCCAGCGCTACGGTGGTGGATTGCGATACGGGTGGCGCCGCCTGATAAACAGCATCGCCGGGTTGCGTGGCCTGGATGGTACAGGTACCCGCCGTCTGGAATTGCGCGTTGGTCCCACTCACATTGCAAACCGTCGGGGTGGTGGATCGCAAAGTTACCGGCAACCCGGAAGTTGCGGTAGCCACCAGAATCGCATTGGTCAGCGCCGTCTCGGTGGCCGGCAAAGTAAAGTTGATGGTCTGCGTTGCTACGCCGAAGCCTCGCAGCGGGATGGTCTGGCTGGCTGACGGGCTCGCGTTGAGCGCGTTGTCGGTAAACACAGCGGTGCTGGAGAGCGGCCCCCCGGCCTGTGGCGCAAAGCTGATGCTGAGGTTGCAGGTGGCTCCCGGCGCCAGGGGCGCGGCAGAGAAGCCCGTGCCGCAATCGGCGGGCGTACCCGAGCCTTCCACCACCACAAAGTTGGGTCCGGTGACGACCAGACCCGGGGCTATAGCAGCCAGCGGCTGGTTGCCAATGTTCTCAAGGGTGACAGATTGCGGGCTGTCACTGCTGGTTTGGCCGATCTGCGTCTGCGCAAAATTCAGCACCGATGGCTGAGAGCGCTGCAACTCCACTACTCGGCTGTTGTAGGTATCCGCGATAAAGACATCGCCGACTCCATCCACCGCCACGCCGATTGGACCGTTGAATCCGCTGCCCACCGTGACCCGGGCGCCACCTCCAGCCGGAACCTCCACCAGTCCGTCAATACCCGTGATAAAGACGTCGCCCGCGCCATCCACCGCCACGCCGCCTGGAAAGCCGAATCCGCTGCCCACCGTGGTCTGAGCGCCGCCCCCAGCCGGAATCTCCACCACCCTGTCGTTGGCCAAATCCGCGATAAAGACATCGCCCGCGCCATCCACCGCCACGCCTTGCGGGCCGTTCAGTCCGCTGCCCACCGTGGTCTGGGCGCCACCTCCGGCCGGAATCTCCACTACCCTGTTGTTGCCAGGATCCGCGATAAAGACATCGCCGGCGCCATTCACCGCCACCCCGGTTGGATCGTCGAACCCGCTGCCCACCGTAGTCTGGCAGGCGGCGCCGGTGCAGCCGGCTGGAACCTCCACCACCCTGCGGTTGGCAGAGTCCACGATGAAGACGTCCCCCGCGCCATCCACCGCCACTGCCTGTGGAAAGGTCAGTCCGCTACCCACCATAATCTCGCAGGCGGCCGTGGCGCATCCGGCTGGAAGCTCCACTACCCGGTTGTTGGAAGTATCTGCGATGAAGACATCGCCGGCTGCATCCGTCGCCACGCCTTGCGGGTTATTCAGTCCGCTGCCCACCGTGGTCGGTACGCCCGGGCCGAAGGCAACGGCCGGGCCCAGGCCAACGCCGTACACCAGGGTGCTGACCAGCAAGTTACCGGAGTCGTCCACCAGCTGCACCGCGCCCTCGCGCAATCCGGGAGCGCGCGGCGCGAAGGTGACGTTCAGGGTACACGAGCTGCCCGCGCTGACCGTACCGGTGCAAGTGCCGCCGCTGCCCAGGGTGAAGTCAAGATTGGGCGCGCCCTGGGTGAGCACTTTGGGAGTGCCGAAGGTTGTGGTCGAGTTGACGTTATAGGGAAACGTGATGGTCTCACTGGCGCCAACGCGGACGCTGCCGAAATTGACCGAGCTGTGCCGCACCTCCACCACCCTGTTGTTGGAAACATCTGCGATAAAGACATCGCCGGCTGCATCCACCGCCACGCCGGATGGGTTATCCAGTCCGGTGCCGATCGTGGTCTGGCAGGCGGCACTGGTGCAGCCGGTTGGGTTCTCCACTACCCGGCTGGTGAAAGCATCAGAGACGAAGAAATCTCCCGCTCCATCCACCGCCACGCCGGCTGGAACCGTCAATCCGCTGACCACCGTAATCTGGCAGGCGGCGCTGGTGCAGCCGGCGGGGACCTCCACTGCCCGGCCGTTGCCGTGATCCGCGATGAAGACATCGCCTGCTCCATCCACCGCCACGCCTTCCACGGCACTCAGTCCGGTGCCGACTGTGGTCTGGCAGGCGGCGCTGGTGCAGCCGGCTGGAAGCTCCACTACTCGGTGGTTGCCCGTATCCGCGATGAAGACATCGCCCGCTCCATCCACCGCCACCCCATCTGGAACCTTCAGTCCGCTGCCCACCGTAGTCTGGCACGCGGCGGTGGTGCAGCCGGCCGGAACCTCTACTATCCGGCTGTGGTCGGTATCCGCGATGAAGACATCGCCCGCTCCATCCACCGCCACGCTGTGCGGTAAATACAGTCCGGTGACAGGCACCGTAATCTGGCAGGTGGCGCTGGTGCAGCCGGTTGGAACCTCTACTACCCGGTTGTTGTTACTATCCGCGATGAAGACATCGCCCACAGCATCCACCGCCACACCGTAAGGGGTATCCAGGCCGCCGGCCGGCACGATCGTCTGTACGTCGAAGGTCACAGCTTGCGCCTGCGCACGAGCGGAAATGGCGCCCAACACCAGCATCGAGGCGCACACTCCCGCCAGTGCGGCGCGCAACCAGCGGCAGATACGCAGGCGGGACGAGAGCGCCGTAAAGGCGAAGGAAGCCGAAAAGGCGTTGATGCGCTCCGATGATGTGGTCATAGGTCCTCCTGAAATCTCCTGGGAAGGGAGAAGTTGCGAAGCAGTTTTATGGATGTGTTGTGACTCTTCACTCTCTTGAGCGAGAGCAGGCGGGGAGAATCGACCAACATTTCAGAATATTTCTTATCTTTGCGATGGGATTGGAATAGATCGGTGCGGTCATCCGCCCCTAACCCTTGTCGTTGATAGCGGTGCTACTATATGGCCGATGGATGTGAGACGGGCGCCTGGTTTTCGCCTTTGAGCACCAATCCAAAGTCGAGGCGAAGGGAGTCCGAGGCGAATGGTTTCGCACCAAACCTCCGCAACCGTCAGTAGCTTGATGGCGCGCTTTCGCTCCGGCGATCGCGAAGCGGTGGACCAACTCTTCGTGCTATTGCAGCCGGAGCTGCGGCGTTTGGCCGCGGCTAAAATGACTGGCGAACGGAAGGGGCACTCGTGGCAGCCTTCCCTACTCGTCAACGAGCTTTACCTGCACCTGGTTAAGGTGAAATCTTTGCCCGCGCCGCAGAACTCGGCGCGCTCGGAACGGGACCATTTCCTTCACTTTGCCGGCCATGTGATGCGTCACCTGTTGATTGACCACTCGCGGTTGTTATCCCGCCGGACCACCCGGATCGATATTGCGGAATTCGATGAGGTCGGCGAAGAGACAGGAACAGCCACATTGCAGGAGATCGATAACCTCTTGGACAAGCTGGGGGCCATTGAACCACGACTTCGCGGCATCGTGGAGATGAAGGTGTTTGAAGGGTTGTCGCTGGAAGAGATCGCGAAAAAGCTGGACATGAACCCACGTGCCGTGGCGCGCAACTGGACTTTCTGCAAGCGTTGGCTGCGCGAGAAGTTGCAAGCCGGTTAACATGCATGGGACCCAACATGGCAGGTTTTTGCGCCTGCTCTCGCTCTCAATGGTATGAGCTATCGCAAGCACAAGATTCCCTCGGCGGACGCGACCCCCACACGAAGGGCAGCCTTGACCGAGGAGCAGTGGCGAGCAGCCTGGGTGCTGAGCGAGATCGCGGGGGATCTGGATCGCGAGGCGCAGCGGGAATTTGTAACCGGAGCCACAGCCGATGCGGAGGTAGAGAGCGAAGTTATCGGGCTGTTCGAAGAGCTGGAAAGCGAGCCCAGTTATCCGGCCGCGCCGGATCGGCGAGTGGGCGACGTTGTCGGCCGCTACGTCCTGGGCGAGAGGATCGGCCAGGGTGGCATGGGCGAAGTGTACTCGGCCGAGGATCGCGAACTAAGACGGTCGATTGCGCTGAAGTTCCTGCCCGGCGGAGTCGGCGCCGGCGACCATGTAGCCACACGCGTGATCTCTGAGGCACGGCTTGCCTCGCGTCTCAACCATCCCAATATCGTCACCGTTTATGAGTTAATCGATACGCCATGGGGCCTGGCGATTGCCATGGAGATGGTGGACGGGCAATCGCTGCGAATGCGGTTGAAGACTTCTCGTTTGTCAGCCAGGCAGGTGATTCACATGGGGCGGCAGTTGGCGAGCGCACTCGCGGCCGCCCACGACAAAGGCATCGTGCATCGGGATATCAAACCGGAAAACGTGATGGTGCGTGAAGACGGGTTTGTCAAGGTTCTTGACTTCGGCCTGGCACTCCACCTTCGCGCCCAGGTGGCGAGCGACCCGGCCGCAGCGAGCGACCCGGTCGCAGCGAGCAACCTCGCCGCAGCGAGCAACCTCGCCGCAGCGAGCATGAGCATACCGGTTGGAACGGTTCGTTATATGTCGCCGGAACAGAAGGCGGGCAAGCCCGCCACCTCGGCCAGCGATATCTACTCACTGGCGCTGGTGCTGGAAGAGGCCGGCTCCTTTAAGCACCCGATCCTGGCGCGCATGCGAAGTACGGAGCCGGAACGCAGGCCCGCCGCCCGGGAGGTCGAGAGGATGCTTACCCGGCTGGATGGCCCCTCGTACCTGGCAGCGGTGGTGGCATTGGCGGTTTCTCTCGTCTTGCTGGCCGGCGGCATCTTTTGGGTGAGTCGAGAGAGGGTGCGCGGCCCCGAGGGCTTTACGCAAATTACCGGATACAGTAGCGGTCACGATGTCGCCGTAGCGGCGCTTTCCCGCGACGGAAGCCGCATGGCCTATGCCACGGTTGACGGCGGTTTTTTTGTACGCGACCAGGCGACGGGCAATGTTCTTGAATTGACAGGACCCGAACACCTTTCCTGTTACGAAATATCGTTCGCGGGGGACGACCGGTTGCTGGCGGTTGGTTCGGCGGAGGGCCGGTTTGAGGCCTGGGAGATTCCACTCAGCCGGGGAGCGCCCAGACGGCTGGCCGGGGATGTACAAATGATGGCGGTCTCCCACGACGGAAAGCAGGTTGCGTGGTTGGATGGAAACCACCGTGTGTGGGCCGGGCCGAACCCTGGGACGCCGGCACGGCTGCTGGTGCAGACGTCTGGCGGCACGCATGTGGCTGCGCTGTTCTGGTCGGGCGATGACAAGCAGCTCTGGTTTCGACGCGTGCTGCGGTGTATCGGCGACGCAGGAAAGCCGGATGCGCTAGTGAACCCCACATTTTGCTCCACGAGTGAACTTGTAGCCGCGGGGCCTTCTCCGGATCGCGACGCGGTCTCGATCCGACCACTCTTTTTCACGTCGGGCTTTTTCACACGGTCGGGTGAGTTCTTCTTTCTGCGGCAGGATCACGCGCAAAGAGATGAAGGTCACAACATCTGGTATATGCCCGTTAACCCGGCCACGGGACGTTTAGCCTCCACTCCGAGACAAATTTCTCATCTTTCCTTCGTGACCCTTTCGTCCTTAGTGGGCACTGCCGATGGTAAAACGTTGCTGGCGATTCGTGACGTCGGTGCTATCCATACTGATGTCGCCGAGTGGAGGTCCAAACCCAGGCCATCCTTTGTCTCACAAAACCCGCTGACGATCGATGAGAAAAGCACATTTCCGCATGTCTGGAGCGCCGACGACGAATGGGTGATCTTCGAATCCGACCGTGACGGGCACCTTGAGCTGTTACGACAAAATCGAAACCGCCGCGAACCGGAACGCCTGACCTACTCGGACCGGGAAAATTACATGGCGCAATTGACCCCGGACGGTAAGTCGATATTGTTCATGTCGAGCAAGAAAAGCCAGGAGCAAGGTTGGACGGATTTGCGCTTGATGCGCATACCGGCCAGCGGTGGACCAATGGTCCAGGTTCCGATCGCAGGATCCTGGGATGAATTTCGTTGCGCCCGCTTTGGCTACTTGGGCAGTTGCGTCCTGCGTGTTTCAGACGGCGCCGAACAGATTTATTACGAACTCGACCCTGCTGCCGGAAAGGGGAAAGAGCTGGGCCGAACCACAGCGGTCGCAACGGGTTTGGGCGCCTGGGCTCTATCGGCGGATGGCGAACGCGTGGCTATTCCAGACTGGCAACACCCGGGCTGCTTCACTGAGATGCGATTGGATCCGGACCCTTCCAAGCGATGGCAGGCGTCGCGACGTGTCACCGGGATGACGACCATTCATGGGATGAATCCGGGTATTGCGAGCGGCGAATGGCTGGCTTGGTCTGAATCGGGTGGCCATGCCAGCAATCGGATTGCTTTGCCGCCCTATTTTTCAGCCCAACCTCACTTTTCCGCCCTTTATTTCGTCGACAGTCATCTGCGTGCCCATTTGCTCGAGGATGACGATATCGTTGCTTATGGGGTGTTTTCGAATAACGGGAAGTACGTGGCCACGACTCAGGATGAGGTGACGAGGAACGTGTGGAGCTTTTATCGGTGACAAAGATGTTGGGGCCTCTCACCGCCGCGGGCTTTCGCTCCGGAGCCCGTCGAGCTATACGAATCCTGAATGCCGGCAAGATCACGGTCTATTCCGAGGGGTGGAGACATGATTCACTCTGTCGCTCTGGCGGTTCGAGTCAAACGTTGCTCAAGCAGTAACTGACGGATTGGCGGTGACTCGCTCGCAACTTTCTGAAAATACCCCTGGAGTCTCAGTGGCCTCTGTCGAATGCTCGAAATGCCTCTCGCACCGCAACTGAAGCTTTCTCCTGACGAGACGAATGGCGCTCGGCTACCAGCCACTTTTCATTTCGAAAGATCCAAATATCTGTAACCAGAAAGTTGCCACTGATGTCGCGACCATTCAGGGGCTCTGCAGCTTGGGTGATGGCGAGTGTCACGACCGCCAGGCCGTTCCAGATAGACACATGCATATCCGTAATTTCGTGGTCATGGATGACATAACGGGGTAGGGCTGAGAGCCATAGCTCCTTCGTGATCACCTGTAGTGATTGACCCTCGACCCCAATGACTAATCTAAATTCCGACGCCTGAAAACTTGCAGCAGAGTCAACATCCCTTCTCAGAATGGCATCATTCCACAACCGCTCCATGTTTTCGAGATCCACGACCAATGTATCCCTAGACTGCGCTATATCTGCCATGGTGACAGCCTCTGATTCTGAGAGGGATGCCGAAAGTCATCCCACAACGAGTGTTTGGATTTTCAGCTGCTTTTCGGGAGCCTAACCCGGATCATACATAATGCATTGCAATTCGCAGCTGATGGCCAATTGTCGCCGATCCTTCCGCTACACCAATTGGGGGCCACTGCTTCTGAATTGGCGGTAAGTAGCCGGAACACGAGCAGTTTAGGTTTTTCTGTTTGGATCGGTCGATCAGCGTATCGGCGATGATGGGCCAATCAAGAATACTGAGATCTCACAGACGCGAGTCTGTTATGGCTGAGTCGAGGGCTCTTCCGCGGGATGCTCGAACCCCTGAGAGCGAAGCCGCCGATTAGCTAACGGCCTTCTTTACCAGGTCAGCGATCACTTTCTCTTCCTGTGCATCGAGCTGCCTCAGCGCGAAGGCCGTCGGCCACATAGCACCTTCGTCCAATTTAGCCTTGTCACTGAATCCGAGAGTCGCATATCTCGCTTTGAACTTATGTGAGCCTTGAAAGAAACATACGACGTTTGCACCTTTGGCGTAGGCAGGCATTCCGTACCAAGTCCGGGGCGTGAGCATGGGTGCGACTGTTTTGATCAGTGCATGAAGACGTTCAGCCATCATTCGATCAGAGTCAGGCATCTCTGCGATCTTCGCGAGCACGTCAGCTTCGGCTTCAATCGCGTTTGCGTTTTGGCGCTGCTCCTCTTTCAGTTCTTTTGCTCGCTCCTTCATTGCGCGACGCTCATCATCCGTGAAGCCCGTTCGCTCGGGACGTTGCTGAACGGCTCTCCCGTCATTCTTGGTTCTCATCGGTTACCCTCGATATTGCTCCGGGATTCAACTGCTCCACGTACGACGCCCCGCATCGCTACTCACCGGGTCTTTCAAGTATGAACGATACCGGTATTGCTGGGAAACAGCCTGTGTCCGCTGATGCCCGGATCAGCTTTCAACCTTCCGATATCGGGCCAAAGCACTTATCCAGGCCTGCGAAGGGCCAACTTGCGGGCGGCGGGCGTGTTGTCGCCGATCCGGACATTGATACCCCTCCCGGTCGCTTTACTTCCGGATGGGCGGTGATTCGGCCAATACGAATCGTGGTCAGAATCCTCGCGAGAGCATTTGTGCGGCCTGGATCCTGGCGAACCCTGCAACGGAAACCGAATGCTCCACGTGCCATGCGAGGCAAGGAGGCTATTTGCTTGAAACGCTCTCCTGGCCTCCATCACTATCAGCCTGAGGGACAAATCCACTACCGAACCTGGAGTGTGCTTTCCGCGTGTGGTGCGGAGTCTTTCTCAAAGCGTCGAGCCCCAGACCCGGACCCGAAGGGAGGCGATATGAATAAGTCTGACGTTGGCCTGTCACAAGCGACAAGGATGGTGGGGATTTGCGCTGTCTTGACTGCGGCAGCCTGGAGCACGGGATTTGCCGCGACCAGCCGGCACTCCTCATCGAGTGAGCCGCCCCAGGTTCACCCGACGTCGAAGCCCAAAGCAGCGCAGGATCAAGCGACGAAAGCGCTCCCACCGCCAAGGCCGGCGCCGCGCGGTCAGGAAACTGGAGCGCTGGCGTGATGGCATTCCGCCAATTTCGCCCACTCGGATTGTTCTGTCAGTGTCCAAACCGGGCATGTGTCGGGATGCCGCAATTTACCCCGATGCGATCGGCCTGTTGGGATGACCGCGACCGGCCGAAACCGGCAGCATCCTCATCTCCCCTGCTCACCCTCATCCGGAAACCCAATTCTGCGAACCAGCTCGACATAGCGTGGATCCTGCCGAATCGAATCAAAATCCGGGTCTACGCGGATCTGTAACAGCCCAGGTTCGTGCGTTTGCAATCCCTCGAACAACGTCTCGAAGGTCTTATCCTTCATGTCTGCCGCCATGTAGGCATTTGCCAGATCCCACAAGTCCGGACGAGGATGCGCCAGCATCTCCTGCAATTGACTCCTGGCTAAAAGCAGACGCGCCGCCCTGTACCCCCGCTGTCGAAACTCGTGCACATAGGCGGCTGCGCGGTCAGGTTGGCCCTCCAGCACCAGGGCTTTACTGCATTCGGTAACCGACTCAGGGAATGCGTTAAGGTTGCGCAGGCTGAAGCAAAGGCTGGTGTGTGCGGCCAGGTTGTTAGGGTCACCGGCTAACGCAACTCGCGCCGCATCCGCAAGAACCTGAAATTGGCGGGCAAAATATTCTTCGTCGGTCAGGCGATCTTTCAGGTCCTGGCGGTAGGGGTCCATGGCGAGCGCCTGCTTCCGCTGCTCCAGGTCCTCAGGGAGCTCACCCGCGATCCTCAAATACAGCGCGAATACGATATGAGCCTCAGGCGAGCTGGGATTCAACTGCAGGGCGCGCAACGCGTGTTCCCGTGCGGCGCGCCAATCCCAATCATGCATGAGCTTGATTCGGGCAATGGCAATGTGTGCCTCTTCGCTGTCATTGTCCAGAGACAATGCTTTCTTCGCATTCTCTTCCGCGAGTCGCCAGGCTCCTTCTGATCCTTCGTCGTTACTGACCGCGCGGAAGGTATAGAAATCAGCCAGGCCCGCGTAGGCAGGGGCGTAGGAAGGGTCTAGCGCGATGGTGCGCTGGAAATAGCCCGAGGCTGCGTCCCGGCTGTCAAACCGGTTTAGCTCAAAACGGCCCCGCAGGTACGCTTCCACCACTGCCGGGTTCGAGGGTGCGAGCTTGGCGTGGCCGAGCACTTGCACCGGTAGCTTGCTGCCTATCTGTTGCGCAATCTCCGACTGCAGCGAAAGAACATCGCCGATGCTTCGGTCGAAAGAATCCGTCCACAGCGTTGCGCCATCGGCCACCCGCAGTAGTCGAACGGAAATGCGCGCCTTCTCCTCATGACGGCGGAAGCTGCCCTCCAGCACATACTGCACCCCCAAATCGCGCCCCAATTGCAACAGAGGCTGCTGCCGATGCTTGTAGTACATCACAGAGGTACGCCCTACCACTCCCAGTTCCCGGGGGTCCAGATTGCCCACCTGGGTGATCATCTCTTCTGTTAGCCCATCGCTGAAATAATCTTGCCCTGCATCGCCCGTCAGGTTCTCGAAAGGGAGAACGGCCATCATCGATTTGCCGGGGACTGCGCTACGAAAGCTTTTGTGGACATGTGCCCAATAAAGGCCGCCAGCGGCAAGCAGCAGAAGCAACCCGGCTGCCGCCGCAAAGCCCAACCGTCGCCAGGCCTTCGGCTTGCGCACCGCGGGTTCGACAGCCAGGGGCTCGGCCGGCAAAGCGGCCGTTTGCGCTTCCGTATTCGTGGCTTGGTCGTCGTAGACGACGGAGGCAATGAGGCGGTAACCCTGGCCGGTAATCGTTTGAATGAAACGGGGCTCTTCTGAATTATCTCCCAGCGCCTGGCGCAGTTTGCGGATGGCTACGTTGAGGCTGTTGTCGGCATCGAGCGATACGCCCTTACCCCAAATTTTTTCCGCAAGCTGATCGCGGCTGACGATCTGCCCTTTTTGCTCAATCAAGGCAGCCAAAGCTTCCAAGGGAACCCGCTGCAGTTTGAGTACGCAGCCGTCTCGCCGCAACCTGCGAAAGCGCACCTCAAACTCAAAATCCTCTCCCAAGCGGACCGTGGCTTCGCTTTTAGCTGGCTCCGCTCCCATTGGTTTGGCCTCACCCACGACGGCCAATTGTAACTCGCGTTCTTTACCCCCTTGTATCTCCTCTGTTTTGAGTGGTTTGATGCAGGACATAAGAATTAAGACGAGGACAGGCGCTGGCCTATTGCGGCGGGGGGGTTTTCTCCGGCAGCATCCACTCGTTGCCATCGCATCCGGCTTTTCAAACTGCAAAGTTGCCGCGCGAGCAGCAACCAGGTTCAGGAGGGTAGATCAGTGAAATCAGCAAAACAGCACAGCGTGACCGTCGCGATATTCCTGGCAGTGTTGGCTGCCCACGCACAATCGCATCAGCCACCCAACCCTCACTACTCCGTGCAAGATCTCGGCACGCTGGGCGGCTCGTTTGCGTTTGCCGGCGGTATCAGCAACAGCGGGTGGGTCGTAGGCTACTCATCGCTGCCTGGAGATAACGATACGCACTCGTTTCTTTGGCGCAATGGCGTAATGACGGACCTGGGTACGCTCGGTGGACCGAACAGCTTTTCCGACTTTCGTCCGAACGACTTCGGGAACGCGGGCGGGTACGCTGACACCTCGACTGCCGACCCCAACGGAGAAGACTTCTGCGGCTTCGGATCCCAACTGATCTGTCGCGCCTTTTATTGGAATCGTGGCGCCATGAGGGCGCAGCCCACCCTCGGCGGTCATAACAGCACCGGTTTCGGAACCAACGATCTGGGTGACCTGGCTGGCAGCGCGGAAAACAGCATCGAAGAGCCCACGTGCGTCGGTACCGGGCAGGTTCTCCAGTACAAACCCGCAGTTTGGAGTCATGGCCGCGTCTATGAACTGCCCACCCTTGCGCACGATCCGGTGGGCGTCGCGTATGCAATCAACGACTGGGGCGAAGCGGTGGGCCAGACAGGGCCTTGCGGAACAGAAGCCTTCGGAGGCACGGGCCACGCCGTGCTCTGGAAAAACGGTAAACCCTTCAACCTGGGCAGTCTCGGCGGAACCACCAACAACGCACCCCAGGACATTAACAATCGGAGCCAGGTGGTTGGATTTTCCGGGCTCCCAGGCGACGTCTCCTTTCATGCGTTTCTCTGGGAGAGAGGAGTTATGGCGGACCTTGGCACGCTGCCCGGGGACGTTCATAGCGTAGCCGAAAGCATTAACACTGAAGGCGAGATCGTGGGCCGATCGTCGGATGCGGCCTTTAATGGACGCGGGGTCGTGTGGCGGAACGGAGGGATTGCCGATCTCAACACGCTGATTCCGGCGAACTCTGATCTCTACATCATGGAAGGCACCTCGAACAATGACCGCGGGCAGATCGTCGGAGTGGCCATGCAGATCAGCACAGGCGAGATGCATGCTTATTTAGCGACCCCATTGTCAAATGTTGACCCTGCCAATTGCTCCCGGAGCGGCCATGTGGAGAGGCCCAATCGGCCGTTGTCTGCAAAAGCCCGCAAGCTCATGCAGCGGCGGAAACGCACGCCCCTGCCGTGGTGACGAACCGACCTGTTTGAATTCGGCCCAACCCAACCGGCGGTGCTCAAAGTGTGAACCGCGCAAATGGTGGTCGTTCTGCGCCCTAGCTGCTGGGAGATACCACGGAATCTTTATCCTTGGCCTTCCTGCCATGAAAAAGATCTGGATTGGAGTGCTACTTATGACAAGCAAGCGAATTACCTTAGTGAAATCAGCATGGTCGATTCTTTTGTTACTCTCAGCCACCTCTGCCGTGGCGCATAAGCACGGGCCGGTGCAATTCACCAGCCTCTTCAGCGATTACTCACGGACAAATCCGAGCGTAAAGGGTTAGCCCCTGGGAAATGCATGGGCAATGGTCCCTCGACGTGAAGGAAGGGGGCACCGTCGATTTCGTCGCAGACATGACCATGTCTGGCTATGGAACTTCGGCAGGTCTCCCGGATACCACGCAGGGCGGGACCAAGGCGGGACAGACGGAACGATCCCTTAGCTCAAATAGTTTTTTCGCAAGTCAACGCTCCGTCTGTCCCTCCCGTCCCGTCCCTCCCGGCCCCCCCAGGACAAGCGCTCTGTCGTGACTTGCTTGCAAGGTAGGGCAGAGCGCTTGCATTCATTCCGAAAAGAATTGCAGGGACCTTACTTCGAACTGGCGTTTGACGCCGCATCGAAAATCACACCCGCGACCTTCGACGGTTGAGCCAGCATACTGACGTGGCTGGAGGCGACAGTGGTTGTGGTCGCGCCGATTTTCTTCGCCTGAGCCGCTTCGAGATCGGGCGAAATGGTCCGGTCATTTGCGGCGATGATGTACCACGAGGGTTTTGACTTCCAGGCTGGAGTCGTAACTTCTCCCTTCATGGCAGCAACGCTTGTTGGCACCTGGGTTGCAGTCAGAACGGCAATTTCTTTGGTGGAAAGATCCTGTGCGAAATCCTCAGCAATCCCCTTGGGAGTCAGTTTGAGGAAGCCACTCTTGTCGGGGCGTAGTTCTGAGCCGACAGGTGTTGGAACGCTTGTAATAAGACCAAAAGCCGACTCTCCCTGATCTGGAGCTACTGCCGACACATAGACGAGTCCTGCCACCTTAGGATCGTTCCCAGCTTCGGTGATGACAGCCCCGGCGTACGAGTGACCGACGAGCAATAAGGGCCCGTCCTCGAGAGCGATGGCCCGCTGGGTTGCTGCAACGTCGTCTGCGAAGGAGGTGAGCGGGATCTGGACAGCGATCACATGCAGGCCCTTCGCCTCCAGCAATGGAATGAGCTTTGACCAGCTCGAACCGTCCGCCCATGCTCCGTGGACGAGGAGTACGGTTTTCACTCCTGCTGCGGGGGCTGTCTGCGCTGAGACTTTGAGGGCGAGACCAGTGATCGCGATGAGTGTGGCGCACGTCACCACAACGTTTCGAACAAACTTGAATGCTTGCATTGTTTCTCCTTTTTCTGGGGAAGATCAGCGCATGGCTTGACGCTGTGCTAACCGAGCTAGCGCGAGCAAAGACACTTTCTAGTGGCCGTCCTCACATTCGCCATCCTGTTAGGTTCGAGCGTAGTTGCGGATGCGCGGAAGCATATAGGCGAAAGCGATCTAGATAGGCGAAAACCATCAAGACCTGGCCTTGTCTGCGGCATATGTCAGGCGTCATCGGAAAAATAGAATGCCCTTCATGCAGGTGCCTGAAGCGAGACGAAGAGCAACTTGTTGATCAAGCCGCAAGCGTCTGGAACCACGTAAACCGCCCACTCAGTCGCGCGCCACCGAGACGGTGAATGCTGTGCTCGAAGTAGCTACTCGCATTTTGTAGCGGCATGGTGCTGAGGGTTGCACCACCAACGCAATCACCGTGCGCAGGTGCAGCAGGAGAGCGTGGGAAACAGATGCGCACCGATTCGAGAAACGATGATTAGAGAAACGAGTGCGGAGCGCGGTCTATGGCTATCTTGGCCTCCAATGACCTGCGCCGGAATGAGACATCCAGTCGCTAATCTCTGTCGGCCAACAGCTGACTCCCTAAACCGGTGCGGGAGCGGGTCGTCCGCCGACGCCATATTCCCGGCGTTATCCCGAGAATTTTCTTGAATGAGCGGTTCATTGCACCCTGGTCTCCAAATCCAGACTGAATGGCGATCTCGGCAAGGGACAGGTGGGAACTCACGATAAGGTCTTTGGCCCTGGCCACTCGGCGTTCAATCAACCACCTGTAAGGCGGCCTGCGAAAGGTTTGCCTGAAGGCCCGAGCAAAGTGACTTACCGATAAGTCACATACTCTTGCAACCTGATCGAGGTTGATATTGCCGTCTAGATGCGCCTCCAGGAACTCTGTCGCTCTTCGCATCTGGAGAGGAGAAAGCCCACCTCGAGAGCGCGGGGCCGATATCCTCAGACCACCATACGAGCAGACAAGATGACAGTTCAAGGCGTGCAAAACATGGTCCAGGAAAACCTTCGATGTGTGATCGGGTTGATCGAGCGAAGCAACGAGAGTCTTTCCCAGGTGGTATACGACAGGATCCAAATGCCCAAACGGCCAAACCAATTGCTCAACTCGCGGCGTCTTATGGGCATAGGCGATTTCATCGAGAGCAGATTGAGTGACGTGGAGCACCAGTGTGTCGAAGGGATTTGGAAGCAAAATCGTCGGCTTTTCTTGTAAGTTGAGTACACTGACGCCGCCAATTGGGTAAGAACCGCTCGAAACTGTCCTGGCGCCAAGAAACTGCTCGATAAAAGGTATGGCCTTGAGCTGCAATGCAACCAGGTAGCCTCTCGTACCACCCGACCCGCGCGTAATTTCTGGCAAACCTTCGTTGCTCTTAAACCTCCCGAACCGGAACATGGAACGTTCAGACAGCCTGACCTCCGCGGTGGACAGATCCTTAAGGTACAGATTTTCGGCGAATTGATTCCAGAAAGCAGGGACCCTGGCGGAAGTATCCATGTATTCGCACCCAAACCTTTTCTTGCATGACGCTTGGGAACAGAGTTCCCTTCGCGTAATTAGAGGACAAATGTACCCTAAAGGTAGCAAGTATTTTCTATGGGGCGGAAATGTCGGCTTTCCAGTGACAGTTACCTATTGCAGCAATTTCAACTGCTCTCCTGAAAAAACCGCCGCGGGCTTTCGCCCTGGAGCCCGTCGAGCTATAGGTCTGCCAAGCCGGCGCTCTAGAGTGGTTACCAAGTCATCTCCGCATGTCCTGCTGTTGCTTTTTAACAAAGTCACCCAATCACCTCCAGAACGCGACACATGGCCGAAACGGCTCCCCGGACAACTGATTGCCGCGAATATCCGAGTGGTAAACGCAGTTGTCCGGAAAGCCGACTATACGGCCATGTGGCGAGAGCGGCGTTTATCAGCACTGATCCAATCCTGCACTTCGCAAGCTTCTCACTCGGTAATCCCGCGCCGCGAAAAAGGGGACACGCTTGAATCGCTCCCCTTGCTTTCCCATAGGTGCTTGGCATAGGATCTCTTCGTATGGGGTGGCAATAGAACATGGGTGAGAAGACCGACGTGTGGCAGGGAACGCTCGCCCTGATGGTGCTAAGGACGTTGCAGATGATGGGCCCGGAGCATGGCTACGGGCTGGCACGCCGCATCGAGCAGACCAGTGGTGACCGGCTGCAGCTCAACTACGGGACGCTCTACCCGGCGCTGCTCAAGCTGGAGCAGGAGGGCTTCATCCGGTCCAGCTGGGGCTCTTCTTCGAACAACCGGAAGGCGAAGTTCTACGAGTTGACCAGGGCAGGGCAGCGCCAGGTGAAGAAAGCCACGGCTGACTGGGAAGACGCCACGTCCATCGTTGCTCGATTCCTCCACCCTGCCGAGGAAGCCTGATGCGCCGCCTCAGAGCGTTGTTGATCCGCCTTCGTGGCTTGCTCGCGCGCCGGCGGAACGACGACGACTTCGAGGCCGAACTCGACAGCCACATCGCCATGCATACCGATGACGGCATCCGCGCTGGCCTCACGCCGAAGGAAGCCCGGCGACAGGCGCTCGTCTACCTCGCCGGCGCCGAGCAAACCCGCCAGGCGCACCGGGAGCGTCAGATGCTGCCCGGTATGGAAGCTCTGTTCATGGACGTTCGCTATGGTTTCCGGTCGCTGCGCCGCAGCCCAGGCTTCGCCTCCGTAGCGATCCTCTCACTCGCCCTCGGCATCGGCGCCACCGCGGCGATGTACTCACTCATCTATGCTGTCCTCCTGCATCCCTTTCCCTACGACGGTGCCGACCGCATAATGAACCCTCTCTTGGTCGACCAGAAGCACCCTGAAGACCAGATTTACTTCGACCTGAGCAAGCCGGAGCTTGACGAAATAAGCCGGCAACCTCTTGTCGAGCAGGCCATGGGCTTCAACGCTTCGCACATGGAGATCACCGGCGGCCCTCTGCCTGAAGAGATCACCGGAATCTACCTGACTGAGAACGCCGGTGTCTTCCTCGGCGTCCGTCCTCTTCTTGGCCGCAACCTTCAGCCATCTGATGCAGAAGGTGGCGGTCGTACCGTGGTTGTGCTCAATTATCGCTTCTGGCAGCGCTACTACCTTGCAGACCCGCACATCATAGGTCAGACGTTGCGTATCGATCACACGCCGTACACGGTCATTGGAGTGATGCCGAAAAGCTTTGCCTTCAATGACACCACCGGAGTGGGCGATGTGTATCTTCCTGGCAGTCTCATGGCCACCCTGCCCAATCTCCCAGATCTCTCTTATGTCCCCTGGATCAGGCTTCGCCCAGGCGTTACCCCAGTTGCCGCCAACACCGCTCTCGAGCCGGTTATCCGGCAGCACTTTAATGCCCGGCCCGAGCGCTTTCCTGAGAATCTCCATCTCGGTCTCGAGCCCATCATCGTTCCGTATCGCCACGCCGCCGGCCGCCCGCTTATTCTGCTTCTCATCGGCACGGTAGTGCTACTGGTCATCGGTTGTACGAACTGCTCGATTCTGCTGCTCGCACGTGGCCAGTCGCGACAACGTGAAGTAGTGATCCGCCGTGCCATTGGAGCCACCCGCTGGCGTCTCGTCCGCCAATCCCTCATTGAGGCTCTTGCTATAGCGGCCTTCGGTGGAGTCTTGGGAGTAGCAGCTTCTTACTGGCTGGCCCGGCTGCCCCTATATCTGGCTCCTGATTCATTCCCCGCCGAGTCAGTAATCCGGGTCAACGGCCCGGTCCTGATCTTCTCGGTTACGCTGGCTATCCTCGCAGGTCTTCTCTCGGGGTTAATACCGGCACTGCGCCTCTCGCGTGACGATTCTGCGGGAACCCTGCCAGGGGCCAGACAGATCGGTGCTTCTGCGCCAGTCAGGCGACGCTGGAGTTTCCTCGTTGCCACGCAGGTTACTCTGACTCTCCTGTTGCTAGCCACGGCCGGGAGCTCAATCCAAAGCTTCTTGGGCCTCATGAGCATGCGGCTCGGCTACGACGCTCACGACATTCTCAAAGTAGGGCTAATGCTGCACGTCCATGCAGATAGCTGGAAGCGCATACAGCCACGCCAGGCACGAACCGCCTACATCGAGCAACTCAGGCAGAAGGTTGCCGCCATTCCAGGAGTTCTTGCAACCGCTGCTGCGACAGATGGCATGCCGGCAACCGGAGGCAGCGACCGGCCCTTTGAGCTCGATCGAACCGGGGACCGCGCCGGACTACAGGCCCGTGTTCTGCTGGTCGACCAGCAGTATTTCAGTACGCTCCACATCCCGGTTCTCCAGGGCCGCGTATGGAACGCGGACGAGAATAACCGTGGTGATTTTGTAGCCTTGGTCAATCGAGCCTTCGTCCTGCGCTACCTTCCATCTTCTGACCTGGCCCGGCAACTGCGTCTGCCCGGCCTGACCTTCCACAACACCTATGCCGTCACCTCAGACCAAAGCACCGCCTGGCGCCGAATCATCGGTGTGGTCGGGGATATCCGCAATGACGGCCTCGACAGTCCTGTCGTTCCTGCGATCTACCTGCCCTACACGTCACTCATGGCGCCCGCGGCCCAGCTGTTCCTGAGCACCCACGGAGATCCGCTGCAGTATCTGCCGTCCATCCGCACCGCGATTGCGTCGGTCGCTCCTGATCAGGAGATCTCGCACGGAACATTTAACGGAACCATGACTCTTGAGGAGGCCCTTGAGCACGACCCGCAGTACAGTCGTCAGCAGCTGTTCTCAATCCTGTTCGGTGTCTTTTCTGCCATGGCTCTTGCGTTGGCGCTCATCGGCATCGTAAGCGTCGTCTCCTATAGCGTAGCCCAGCGCACGACCGAGTTCGGCGTACGCCTTTCGCTCGGCGCATCGCGGACCCACGTGCTTTGGGTGGCGGCCCGCGCAGCCATGCTCAGCGCTACCGTGGGGGTGGCCACCGGTCTCAGTCTCTACGCTCTCCTCGGCGCGGTCCTCAGCCGGTGGATGGAGAACACATTCGCGCCGGCCAGCCTGGCCGGCGCGGCGGTGCTACTGGCCTTGGGTGCGCTGCTCGCTTGCCTGGTGCCTGCTCGTCACGCCACCACCGTCCCACCAGCGGAGGCGCTTCGGGCAGAATGAGCCGGCGCCGCGGGCCGTTTGGCTGCCTGGCGCAGCACCATCGTCAGCAATCTCGACAGCGTACTCCTCAGGAGTGTGTCGGAGATAGAATTTCGGACACCATATGTAGTGGCGGGCCGATTAATCGTGGCCTTTATGTTGCGGTCAAAAGCCTAAAAAATCGTTCTTTCCGACACCCTGTCAGGCTGTCCTCTTTTTCTCCTCTCAACTGGAAGGGAAGCCGACTATTAGGCCAAATGGTCGTGAAGCGTTTCACGCTACCAGAAGCTCTTCGCCAAGCGGCAATAACAGGGCCGAAGCAACAAGCCCTCTTAGTGTCACTCACTTAACGCACTGCCGGTGCGCTGGAATACTCGCCGACGGATGTAGGTCTTCGATGGAGATCTCCTTACGGCAAATTAGGCAATTAACGGTCGCTCCTGGCCGAAACCCAAACGTTTCCGGGGGATGGGGATTATCCCAGAACGTGATTCTCTCCGTTATGTGCTGGTCTCCATATTGATCGATCAAAACGACTCTCCCCGTGAATTCCTCCCCCGGTTTCGCAAGAATCGGCCGCGCTGCGAAATGCACCATGCAAGGCGGATCGTACCTTCCCGCCACGACGATCTGCGAGAAAAGTACGACGGGTGTCATGCCCTTCAGATAGACCTTGACGATCTCGAGAGAATGATCTTCCGTAGTCGCCATCCGCGCCTGAAAGTGGAAGCTCATGAATGGTGTTGTGGCCTGCGCTCCGATGCTCCACATCGGCTTGAACGAAGGAAGCACAATAATGCTGAGGTTCGCTTTCTTTTTTCGTTGCCGAAGCGCGACGAACGTAACGGCTACCGCTGCACAAACGAGCAGGAATGTTCCCCAAGCGGGGAGGGGGGCAGCGATTGCATTCTTCAATGAAGGGAAAATTTCAGGCGATGTCCCATCGATCTTTGCCTTGATTATGGGCGCGGCGATCCAGCCAACAATCCCGATGGTTGGTCCCGCTATCCAGGTCGATTCGCGCCATTTCACAGGCAGATTATAGGCCACCTTCAGCCAATGCCCGTTTGTCCTAGCGGTCCGCCTTGACGTGCCGTAATAACATGCTGATTCGAACAAAAACCGGTGCGCCAGGATCTAGCCAACTCGCTGATTGAATCAGTCGAGTTGCTTTGTGTTCTGGCACTTGGCCGATAAATTGGCCAACGTCCGACAGGCCGACTATTCGTCCATCTACGATGAAGACCTTTGACGTGACAGCAGTGCTTTCGATCGTAACTCAATAAAAAACATCAGCGCTGATGGCTAACGGAAGCACTGTAAGTCATTAGACAAATCCGTGGGCAAATCTCCAGCACCCGTCGCCCTCTGCTTTCTAGTTACAGACCTCTGCATTTTTGGAGGTAAAAACGGACCCTTGCCGGTGTGCGGCGGAGGTCTGAGGCGTTTTGAGTTCTGTCTTCACGCAACAGACCCGACCTCACCGAAAATTGACTGAGACTGCTAAGTAGTACGGAGGTTCGGCGGCGAGGTTTTGGCCTGGTTATGCTTCTTCTTGCTGCTTTCGCCAGCCGCAGTTCTCGCACTCCAGAATGTAAGGTATCGGCATCAGTTCGGGCTCGAACCCGAGGTCGAGAACGTAAGAGCCGCATTGGGGGCATTGATCTGGTGCTCCACTTTCGTGCCGCATAACAGCAGTCCCGAATGTATCGATTACGGCGTGCGTGGCGTCGAGTACAATTCCCGCGTCGTGCCGAGTTGCTCCATTCTGATGCGTGAGCCAATTCGACAAATCCCACGCCGACTTGGAAATCGCCTTCAGATGTCCTCGCACATAGCTGTTGCGGTCACCGGGAGCAATTGCATTGGCAATTAGATTAGACCAGCCTACGACATCGGCCCGCTTTGGAGCGTCCTGGCCAGTGGGTACAATCTCCTCTTTGGCTAATGCGCGAACGTATTGGATCAGGGTTTCGCGGCATTTCATCCCCACCGCTTGGAAATCTTCAGCTTCTTCTGCCTCATCGTAGGTTTCTGCTGCTTGCTCCCACCGGCGCCAAACCGGCGTGAATCTTGATTTGTGGCTTCGGTTCGGAGCGCCGCGCTGCAATGCCATGACTCTCGAAGTGACCCCAATATGGAATGAAAGCGTAAAGTCGAGGCTCGCAAAATAGTGCTGTGAATATAAATTAGTCGGGTTCGTGACAACCCAATAGCGATCGTTATCCGTGTGCACATCCCAACAGTCGTAGTCGCGCCCAAGCACATGCTCGGTCATCAAACGTTCGGCGTGCTCGACTTTTTCATGCGCTTGGATCTCGACGTAATCCGCTATTGCCCGCTTACTGATTGGATTGGACATGGTGTAGCTGCTCAGAATGTGCTTTACGGGAGGAGGCGGGATTGTGTGTTCAGTGTCGAGGCGCCGCTTTCGGGTTTTCGGCGCAATTTTGCTGGCTTTATCCCTGTGGCGCTTGAGAGCAAATCCGTCTTCGACTTCTGATACACGTTTTGCCATGTCGCCTATCTCTTCCCTGTTGTGATACTGGTGTGTGGCTGGCAGCCCCGGCTAAAAACGCTCTCCCGACCGGAACCTCCTGAAAAGTTCAAGCCGAAGCAAGTAGACTCTTCTTTGATCTCGTTTGCCGTAAGCCACTGTACATGCTGGCCGGCCTGTTTCAGCTCCCATATGATGCATGGCGGCTTTCCATCTGCTATTCTGAGAGTCTCGCCCATTTATCGAGTCAACACTACCTCGTCGACATCTGCGATTGGGGGGAAACCGAGGGACGGTCACCACGTTTAGTCGCGGTCTGCGTTCACCGCTGGTAGCCAATCCAGCCTCGGTTCGAATGCCAGTCACTCAGTTTTTCGGCGTGCTCTTTTATCGAATCGGCTTAGCACAAACTCGAACAGTAACCGCCATCTTTAGAGAAACACGGTGAACGTCCCCATGTTTCCCCGATAAACGGGATTTATAATTAGCTCCTTGTCGCGGGACAGATTGATGATCTCCCCTAGAGACATGTCATAGCCGTCAGGCTTGATCTCTCGTCGAGCCGCAAGAATTTGTTCCTCTAGTGGCGTTGTTCCTCCCATATTGAGCTTTTATCAATCCGATTTTCAGTACCTGGGGGGAATTTGCCTTGCCGGATGACTCCTAATCCAGTCTTCCCAAGTCAAAAACCTTATTCCCAGTCGATCATAATCGACCCATAGGAAGCCGCGGCTACCCTTAGGAACGGCTTTCGGTAGCAGTTTCTCAATGTCTTGAGCTAAGACGCCGACGTACAGGTGGTCGCTCAAACGGTACCGAAATCAATCGACACTCTGCGGAAATGGGCCCAACGGAAAGCGGAATGCTTAAGAACTCAGATAACTGGAGTTAGGGCTATTTCCAGTCCGTCCCCGCTTTCCCCATAAACCACCCTGCCAAAACATCCGCCGTTTGAATCTACACTTCGCAGCGATTTTCCTTTGTTTTTGCACGTGGTCCGGGAGCGTCGTAGACTCTGTCCATGCTGAAAGTTGCGCTGTCATAGGGACTTCTTCCCAGCCCACTTTCTTTTTGGTGTCGTACTGCGGATCAAAGCCCGGTAGGGATTGCCGGACGCCCAAGGGTGTGCATTTGCCTGCACCTAGTGAGATTTGACGGAGTAGAACAAAACCATGCCAATTGAGAATGGCCCAAATAAGCCACGCAAGGATTCCCCAGGAGTAACTTCGAAAAACCATGCCTCTGTAAGCCCCAACAAACGAGCAGAACCCAACAACGACAATAATTCCGCGTGTGACCTCTCGAAAAAGGTTCACTGGATCCAGCACGCCACATTTTGGAGTCAGGTCGGCTTGGGTATTATTGGGATCGGCGCACTCGTCATTTACTATTGCCAACTTCAAGCGACTAATAGGTCGATCAAGCAAGCGGGAATTTTCTTCGACCAACAAAATCGGTCATGGGTCGGAATGGATTCTCCAGTTCTCATCTCCTCGGTGAGCAACCAGCCTCCGGGCAAAATTGAGTACAAGACGGAAATTAAGAACTTTGGTCAATCCCCAGCCTTCAACGTGATTCCCGACCTAGAACTAGTGATTGGAGCAAGGGGAACCGACATTCGCACAGAGGTCGATAGAATTTGCAACCATCTTGAGCGCGACCTTATCCCAATCCCGTTGGGAGTTGGCGAAGTTCTTTTCCCCGGAGCATCCTACGCCTTTCCAACTGAGGCGTATCTCCAAGCCGGCAGAAAAGTCGACCAAGAATTGATGCGGACCGACCACCCGGTATATTTCTTCCCCGGCTGCATCGTTTATAAGGACAGGGGCGGAACTGTTCACCACACTGGGATTTGCCAATGGACTGATTCGGCTGGGATGAAAGAAGGTACGGTGTTGGCCTCGTGCTCTCGCCAATACGCAGATTAAAAGATAGAGAGTCCTCGACGCCTGTGCTTAGGGGGCCACCTGCAATCGGCGAAATCGCTCCGCAAGCGCTACCGACTCTGGGGTATGCTCTGGTACAAAACCCGCCCATTTGGGCATCTTGGACATCTTGAGTGTTGAGACAAAGGTGAGAATATCGACGGCGCTGATCGTTTTGAAGAAGTTGATTGGTTTCCCGTATTCCGCGTCCTTATATGCTCCATGAAGAATGCCGTTTCGGTTGGTCTTGTCGGGCAACGGATACGAATCTGAATGCTCAAAGAAATACAGGTCTAGAAATCGGAAAAACGCATCGAGCATCTCCTCAATCTCTTGCGTAGCCCCGATCTTCCGCTTCCACGCATCCTCTTTCGCCTCTGTGAACAGTGCACGGAAGATTCTCACAACATCGCTGCCAGTGTGGTGTAATCCGCGCTGGCGCGCAAGCTCTCTCCCGGTGCCTTCGATCACAGGTATCAGCCCGCTGACCGCCACGTGTCGGAGCCCAGAGAAATGGGCACTAATAGATTCCGCAATGGTTTCTTGAAATAGGTCTACTGCTGGAATGTGCGGATAACGGCTTACGACCATCGAGGCGAGCCGATCCGGGCTATAGATCGAATCCAACACCTGTTCCACGCGGGCTTCCGTGAATTGCCCCTGGGCCTCGGCGATCTCTCGCGCTACGGTTTCCAGTTTTGCGACACTGACATAGGGCGGCACGAACCACCCAATGCTATTCAGGGCATTTCCGATCTTCTGTAGGTCCGCTCGCAATCCCTGGCCTCATTCCCGGAGAATCAAAAACGATGACCCGAAATTTGTCACCTCGAAGTTTGCCGGATGCTGTCCGAGGTTTGTACGCCAGACAGGAGTGGTACTTTTGAAAAGCTCCACTCTCGTCTGACGCATAAACTCTGGTATACCCTGATCGAATGCCAAAACAAAAGCCGAAAGCGACCCTGAGAGATTTGTATCGCTCAGGCAGCCAGTGCGTAGTTGCTTTCATCAGCAAGATGGCTCAAGCGCCGGCTGGCCAAGCGCCGGTTTTCCCGGGGATTGTTGGCACCGGCTTTCTAGTCAACTCTAAAGGGCTCGCCGTTACAAACCGTCATGTCGTCCAAGTTCTCGAGGCGATGCCGCCACATCCCACGTCGGGAAAGACTACTGCGGGCGCCTTTTTGTTACTATTTGACGAGCACGGTCGTGGCTGCCATGCTGTTTTCCCTGAAATTATTGGTTTCGCCTCCATCGACACGTTCACATCGAGCGACGAGTGGTATGGTCCGAAGGTCCCTGACATCGGCATGGTGCAATTGGCGGTTAAAGAAACGCCTTTCCTGCGCTTGAACACGGATGACTTCGCCATTGAGGCTGGCATGACGGTATCCACAATCGGGTATCCGTTGGGCACATTGCCACTGACCCTGCATGAGAAGGTCAGCCAGGTCAGCCCGTTTATCAGGCTCGGGATCGTCAGTAGCGTTTATCCATGCCCCGTCCCCAATCCTCACGGATTCACGATAGACATCATCCAGCAGGGCGGATCTAGTGGATCACCGATCTTTGGCCCTGACAATGAGCGTGTCGTTGGGGTGATGTGGGGAGGAGTATTGGAGCCCCAGTTGGTCATCGATGCGCCTTCCGGCTATGTACGTATGCCTACCAACATCAGTCTTGCTGAGCCCGCACACATTATCGCGGGAGCGATAGAGGCGGCGGCCAACTACAAGACCGTCCAGATGCCAGAGGTGCCGACGCTGCAAGAACTCCGCGACCTGCATCCCGCATCTACCTCGTCCTCTGGCCTAGGTTGGGAGATTTTTCAGTCAAAGTGAGGGAAAGGGGGACAGTCTCTGGAGTGGACCCTAGCCTTTCTTTAACACCTACGCAATCATGATTCAGCCACTTGGCCGAATAACCGGCTAATCAGAAACTGACTCTGAACATTTCCAGAAGATTCAATCTCGGCAACTTAGGGACGACTGATAGTTAACCAGAACGTGATCCTGGGCCGCGTCGCGCTCTGTGAAATCGCGGAAAAGATGCGCCCGTAGAGTTTCATAGCCGTGGACGCAACTCACGCTTCGCCATGCGTCGAGAGATCTGTTCTGCCAGTAGATAGAGAGACGGAGACGTTAGGACCGATATTGAAAGCAAATGGCTGGCGACCCCTCCCCAGGCGGCTCCGCTGCGGAACAATTGAACCAACGAGAGGGGACCACCACCTTGACTCCAGTTCTCCATCGCTAGGCCACCCCACCCTCGCGTCCACATCGCCAAGGTGCCGGCGATGGCTATGCCCACTGCGAGGAAAACTGGGCGTTTCGGCCCAACTCGCGAGGATGCCGCAGCGCGACGAAGCCCGTGATACGCCGGCGCCAGAACCAGCAGGCACATGATCACGACTGGCAGCCAGAACCATACCGTCGTCCAAAGCAACATGATAGAAGTCGGGGCGAATCTCCATTCCATCGCCAGGCATATCGCGCAGAAAACAATGACGGGCACGTAATTGCTTGTGCGCGCGAGGGCCCCCACCGCGAACCCGCACGTCCAGGACCAAAGCACCAGCGCCGCAACGTTAAGGAATAAGCTAAAAGCTTCCGCGCTCGGCTTCAGTCCCGTAGCGTAGGCCATGTGATGGTGCGACCGCATCAGCAGGACAGGAAACAATTTGCCCCCGAGTTCGTTACAAAAGGATGCCAACAGCGCCGCTATAGGGGTGATCATGATAGTGAGCACAAACCGCGGTTGCCATTGTTTCCACGGTTGCAATTGTCTCCGCAACACCAGCCCCAGTATGCTCATAAATGCTTGTCCCCCAACGTAGCCAAGCTCCGCGACATCGCCCAACGCGACCTCGCGTTCCCTTGGATCAAGGAGTCGGGAAAGCATCAGCGTGGCGCAACTCAAGAGGCGACTCATTTCGGCGCCCCTTGCAATGCTGCCCAGGACGTTCCGTGGCTGACCTTGATCATTGCCTGGTAAAACTCAGTGGCGGCCTCAATGCCTTTCGCGTGCACCCGCACCATGCGCTTTGATCGCCCCCCGCGCTCGTGTGTGGGTTGCCCCATCCACGTCTTGATCATTCCTTTCGTTTCGAGACGGTCAAGCGTTGTATATAGTGCGCCGAGCGAACACTTGCGCCCCGTAGAGCGCTCCACCTCCTGCAGGATGGCGGCGCCGTATGCCGCTTCCCGAAGTCGTGTTGCTGCGGCAATTAACAAATATTCAAATTCGCCAAGCATGTATGCTTACATTGTGATAGTAATAGACGTGAAAGTAAAGGGAGGGTCTATGAAGCGATCCCATGAGCTGGCAGTCACCCTGTTGTGGTGCATTAGCTGGACGTGTGTTGCAAACGGAGCCACGGAAGCGCTTATCCCGGCGGCGTCCCGGGTCGCCGCGCCAGAATTCTCTCTTGTGAATGCCGAAGGAAAGCAGATCAACCTCGCGGACTTAAAGGGCAAAGTAGTCCTGCTCGACTTCTGGGCTACCTGGTGCGGAGGCTGCAAACTCGAGATCCCGTGGTACATGGAGTTCGATCAAAAATATCGAAGCCAGGGTCTCGCGGTCGTGGGCGTGTCTATGGATGACGATGGGTGGAAATCCGTGAGGCCGTTCCTCGCGAAGGGTATCGATGCTGAAACCGGCGGCAATATTGCCATGCGTTATCCCGTTGTGATCGGAAACCAGGATCTGGCCGGACAATATCATCTCAGCCAGATGCCCATGACACTGCTCATCGACCGAACCGGCAGGATCGCCCTATCGCACACCGGCGTCGTGGACAAGAAAGACTTTGAAGCCCACATCGTCGATCTACTCAAGTAGCCAAACCCGTTCAAGTCCTCTGTTGGCTCGCTTGGGGTTTTGTAGCCACAATGCACTTAACACGCACATCCCTCCCGGCTCAACTACCAGTGCATCACCTGACCGACGTTAATCGTCTAGCCCGTGACCCTGCGCTGCCCAGGAGGAGGACAGGACAGTAGCCATATCTGGGCCAAGGCATTTATTGAACGAGCCATGTCGGTCGATGGCTTCGGCAAGTGGACGTAAAACCGGCTTCTCGGAGATCTGGCATCGCGGGGATTGGATCGAATTCGTTCGGGGGCGCTTGTCCGCGAAGCCGACTACACGGCAACCTGCCTCTTTCCGCTTGTCGATGTGTGACTTGGCGATTTTGCCCGAATCGGGAACGCCACGGTTGAAATCCAAGTCGACCGGTTGCCGCTAACGATCGACCGGGACGAGATATCCTAAAGCGTCTTGAGGAAAGCGATCAGATCCTTTTTCTCCTGTGCAGAAAGCCCTAGGCCAAAAGGATGCCCTTTGACTGCATAAGTCTCGACGCCATAGGGCCTGAAGCCAGTTGGCACATAGTCTTCCCTAAGACGCTTTGGATCGAGCCAGTCTTCAAGCGTGGCACACCAACCGCTATGACCGAACATACCGCGATACCATACACCCGTTAGTGCCGGGACCTTATAGTATCCAGTTCCTCGTCGCGTCTTGAAAGTCAGGTCAGAATCGGTTCCCACGGAAATCGGAAGAATCTCATACTTGGCCAGATGATCTTCCGGGATTGCAAAACCTTCCGCGGGAGTGAGTTTATTGTTTGTATAAAGCGGTGGCGTGTGGCATGCGGAGCAGCCTTCCCGTTGAAATATCTTCTGACCGCGCGCGGCAGCCGCGTCAAACCTATTCGGGTTCGGCGGGGGCTTAAGGGAGTAAACGTAGAGAGCGAGGGCGTAGAGTTGTTCGTCGCTATAGCGGCCTCCGACCCTGACTGGGTCCGACGGGTCCGGCAGCGTCTTGAAGTTCGGAATATCGTCGGGAATAAAACCGTCGAAGCTCGCCAGAAAATCCGCTCCTTGATTGAGAGCTGCATATCGCATGAGGTCGACGATCGTGTGTTGTTGTTGAAGGCCGGTCCGATCGAGGTAATGCCGGTCTTTGACACCGATTAGACTCGGCACCTGAATTGGCTCAAACAAGCTGCCGCGATGCCGGGCCGCCGTTCCGGCAGGCGCAGAGCCAAGCAGCGCGCGAACCTGCTGATCGGACAATGGCTTAAGCCGGTCAAGGGGATCGGGATGCAACCAAGGCATGGCGAAGAGTTCCTGCCACACCGGCCAGGGAAATGCCGCCGATTGCGCAAGAGCCGGCCCAAAGGGAAGATTCCCCTGAGCACCTTTCACGATCTTGCCGTCGGGCATGACGCGTGTGTGACACATCCCACAGGAAAACGAGCCTAACTCCACGCGTCCTTTTTCGCGGATGACATAGTGCATAAAGGGCAGGATTCCATCCGGAGTGAGCGGCATCCCGCTTTTCTCATACCATGCACTGCTTCGCACGTCCTCCATTTGAAAACCACCCTTGTTTTCTATGGAGTAAAGAATCGGAGAGTCGAAAACCGCCTCGCCTGCCTTGAGCCAGTCGGCCTCCGTCGTTAGCTTTGGTTTGACGCTGCCATCGTTCCAGAGGACCACAGGTTCTTGCTGTTTGAGCCAATCCATATATCCTGCGGGCTCGCGACCGGGTGCGTACACGGGATACTGCTTATAGATTGGCCGAACCGGGATCTTGTAGTAGTAATCGGCAGTGATGTGCTTTGGGGAGCCGATTGGGTTTGCCAAGGGAACTTCCAGCTGCGAAATTGCAAGATCATCCCAAGTTCGGGGAACGGCAGCGGGTTTCGCCGGCGTGGACTGACTGAATACTCCGGCTCGTGATGAGAGGAGTGCCCAGATCAGCGTCCCAGCTATGTAGCGCGATGCAGTTCGATGATTCACTCGCGGCTCCCTTCGTCAACGCAGGGGCTCGATCTAAAGCCCTTCGCGAGAATTAGGGTTTCCCCTAATTTCTTGGCGAACATGGTCCCCGCCGACCTTCCCCACTCTCGACCAAACGAAAGAGCTTGGATAGTACAAACGCGACAAACGACCCGAAAAGTTGCCGGCGGCCTAAAATACCTGCATCGGGGCACAATGCGATGCTGACCGTCCAAAGTCGAAAGCCTCACCCCCAGCTTCATGCATTTGTTCGCTCGTACGTGCTGCGCGAAACGCAGCGAGGCGATGAGGAAACCGTGGAGCCCGTCGTTGCTCGTCTAGGAACCATGCTGGAGTTCCAATTCGCGCGACCGTATCAGATTCCGATCTACGGGACCGAGCATATATTGGTGTCCCCACGAGTTGCGGTCATCGGACCTGTAACTCATCGGAGGGTGCGGCTGGTCATCCGCGAGGGCGTTCAAGCATTGGCGGTTCTTTTTCAACCTCAGGGATTTCGAGTGCTCTTTGGCATTCCCACAACCCTTGTCACGGATGTCGGTGTCGACGCGAGCGGCGTCCTTGGTGTCAAAATTGCCGAGCTCCATGAGCGGCTTGCGAATACCCCTACATTCAACCAGCGTGTACGGTGCCTGGATGAATTCTTGCTTGACCGTCTAAGAGCAAGTAAGCAGCTCGATGGGATTTGTCTCGCACTGGACCGATTGATTATGTCGGGTTCTTCGACCAGGATCGGGGATTTCGCGTTCCTTGCCGGACTCACAATCCGTCAGTTGGAGAGGAAGTCGCTTGAGTACACAGGACTCTCCCCCAAAGCTCTGGTACGAATCGCGCGTTTCCAGCAAGTTCTCAAAATGAAGAGCGCTAGCTCATTGACGTGGGCGGAGGTGGCGCATGCCCTTGGCTATCACGACCAGATGCACATGATTCGCGACTTTCGCGTCTTCGCCGGAGATGCACCCGTCCGGGCATGCGGCACGATACGGTCTGATCATCTCATCACCTTCTAAGTGTCTTCGACGACTCTCGATTGATCGTCGTTTTTGCATTTGGTCTGCCATCGTTCAATAACTGCTAGCCACTACGCAGCTCAATCTCAAGTGAGGAGAGTAGGCATGCTGGCGTGGCGCAATCGTGTGTACTGGCGGAGGCGAGTTTTGAACAGGTCCCGGGCAAAGTCACTGATCGGTTCGTTCACATCGGTCTATCCCTTTGGCAAGTGGCCGTAAAAATCGGCTTCTCGGACAAGTCGCGGTTCGGTTGTCTTCCCTGCTAGCTGCATTCGCTCATGAGCGCACGTGGAACACCTCAAATCAACGCAGCGATGCGTTAGCGCCGAAGCTGACGACAGCATGCGCCATTTCAATGACGTTTTCATATGACAGCCGCATGGAAGCATGTCCGCTGATCATCATTCGCCTCAATCCCCGCCATCTTGGGCGGCTTGATTGAATTTTCTTATATCCTTCAGACCATCTCCCGATAAGACCACTGACTACTTTTCCCTGCGTACAGATGACCGAAAGTGTCCACCAAATAGCCCTACTGACCTTAGGATGCAGTTGTTCCGCAACGATATTTACCAGAGCCTGGTATACGATCTGGTCTTCAATGGTCAGGAGAGAATAGGGCCGCAGCACACCTGACCGTTTTGGCATGTACAGCTTGCATGCTTGCGTTGGCGAATAGCATCGGCCTCACTCCTTAGGTCACCGCGCCGTTAATGATTTTTCCAATCCAATTTTGCACTCGGATAGTAGAGCGATATTGGATTGTCTCCAGAATCTGCGCACAAAGCCACCAAGCCTTACCGAAGTGGGCGGAAGAATTCTCGGATATCTTGGGCAAGGAGGCCAGGTTGCTCCATAGCCGCAAAGTGTCCGCCCCTGGGCATGAGAGTCCAGCGTAGGATGTTGTAGCCGCGCTCTGCCAGAGCGCGCGGCGGCATAGGAATCTCCTTGGGGAAGACGGCCACTGCTACAGGAACCTCCACGCGATTTGAAGGCGAAAGCTGAAGAGGCTGCTCTCGCGATTCATAATAGAGCCGGGCCGAGGAGTTCAGGGTCTCGGTTGCCCAATAGATCATCACATCGGTCAAAAGTTCATCCCTGGTAAAGATACTTTCCAGCTCACCGCTGCAGTCGCTCCAGGTTCGGAACTTTTCGAAGATCCAGGCCGCAAGACCTATTGGGGAGTCGTTCAGCCCATAAGCCAGCGTTTGTGGCTTTGTACCTTGAAGATGGCTGTAACCGCCTTCGAGGTCCGTCCACGCACGGAGTTCGGCGAGGTAGGATTTGGATGTTTCATCGTCCGGGGTTTGATTCAATGTTCCGCCGAAGAGAAAACGACCGGCAATGTAATTGAGGTGAATGCCGATAACGCGCTGCGCATGGTTGAGGCCAATGGCAGTGGAGATGGTTGAGCCCCAGTCTCCTCCCTGTGCGGCGAAGCGCTCATAACCGAGTTCCGTCATCAATCGGGCCCAGAGTGCTGCTACCTTGAACGGGTTCATGCCGCGCTCTATAGGCCGGTCAGAGAAACCATAACCCGGCAAAGAGGGCACGATCACATCGAAGCCATCTTCAGCACTTCCTCCGTGCGCCTCGGGATCGGTCAAGAGCGGAATAAGCTTCACCATTTCGACGAAGCTTCCCGGCCATCCATGCGTGATGATGAGCGGCACGGGTTTGGGATGTTTGCTGCGCACATGGACAAAATGGACGTGAAATCCATCGAGTGAGACTCGATACTGAGGGAGTTGGTTCAGCGTTGCCTCCTGGCGTCGCCACTCGTAGCCGTTCTGCCAATAATCGGCCAGCGATTTCATATAACTAAGACTTGAGCCCAACTCCCAGCCAGCGTTCTCAAGCTCGTCTGGCCATCGTGTGGCGTCTAGCCTGCGGCTGAGATCCGCCAGCAATGCGTCCGATATGTTGATGATGAATTTTTCAATGGCCATGTTAGCCGGTCCTCAAACAAGAGTAGATGCAGTCCCGCGTTCCAAGCTCTTTCGATTGTGCCTGGATCATGGATTATTCGGAAGCAATCCACGTGGACAAATAACTGGCTGACCGGCCAAGTGACGAGAAGCGCGTATGCCGTGGTGGCTGATACCGACAGCTTCTGGAAGAAGACGCGAAGACTCCATCCGGTTCGGCTCGCGGACCCTCCAGAACTGTTGACTTCCAGTTAACTACCCCTGCTTCCTCATCTTTTATTTCTAGCCCACTTGCCGGTAAGGAAAGGCCGTCCCAAAATGAAAGCAGGAAGCAGAAGCAGGCGAAGAACGTCCGGAAAAGCTCTGACGTCTTCTCTCAAAAAACATGAGAGACGCCAGGCCCGGCGTGAGGCCTGAGCTCCAGAACAAAGCGCCCGCACAATCCGCACTGCGCGCAGCCCATTCTCCCCCTGCATTCGGTTGAGTGTGAAATACCTCTCTCCCAATCTCCTGCGAACGAGGATGAATGTCACCATGCCCAAAAATTCTGTAACCGATCCAATTACCGATCAGGAAATCGCCTTCGCCCACCTGGTACTGTCCGGAACCATGAACGACTCGCAAGCTGCGGAAGCCGCCGGCCTCAATCCCACCACCGCCGCCTACACAAAATCAAAGCCACGCGTCCGCGACTACATGAACGAGCACCGCGCCGCCGTCAAAGAAAAGCTGGTCGAACAAGAAGTGGAAGGACTGCGCAACTTCAATCTTGGCCGCGACCAGATCCTCGCCCGTCTCTGGGAACTGGCCAGCCTGGACCCTCAGGCGACCAAAGGCAGCATCGGCGGCCAGATCAAAGCCATGTCCATGATCGTCGCCATCGAAGGCCTACTCCCCGACCGCCGCATTTCACCCGCGCCCGGGCAACTCGCTTCCCCGGCCATCAACCCTAAAATTTACGTCTCTGAGACGATGCACCGGCGACCGCCTGCAGAGATGGAGCCAGCAGAATCCGTTACCGCCGTGGAAGCACAACCCGCCACCCCTCCGCTGCCCGAGCCCCCGGGCAAGCCCGCCGACGACATACCTTCAGTCAGCGAAGATCACGGCCACACCAACCCCTTCACCTACCCCAAGGGAGTGAGCTCCGCTCACAACGCGATTGGCCCCCGCATCGATGCTCATACCAGCACAATCGGCTCGCTCAGACTGCCCCTTGCCCCAGGAGGAGGACGCTTTGGACGTGGCCGTTAGGTTGTGAAAAGGCCAAAATTGTCGAATTTTATCCAATCTCCCGGGTCCATGCAGCCCAGCGTGGGGCACATATGGAAGACAAAGCGGCCGCGCCTGGATTCGTTGAATCCATGGAAAGGAAGTACCGTTGCCGCTCATCGAATCCGATGTACACCAGCCAAACGCCTCCCTCCGCAATCGAGATGGCAAAGGCGAGGGCAATGCTGTGCCTCGACTGGCCTTGAGGCGCCTACCCGCGAATGCTCTCCTATCGATTTCCATTTCTGTTGTGGACAAAAGAAACCAAACGATATAAAGAGTAAGAGTTCGATAGTTGCGTGCGGAGAATCTTACTCAATGCAGCGTAGAGACTTTCTGAAGCGTGGGATGGCGTTGGCCGCCGCAGCGGAGCTCGGAGCCGGTAAGGCTCACGGGCTGGTTCGCGCACATAACTGGGACAAGTATGACTTCGGTTCCGGGCCACCCGCCCCTAACCGTTTGAACCAGGGTCCTTTCCCGCAATATCCGCCGGACGCCATTATCCCCACCGACGACGTGGTGATGACGACCACTCCCTCGCAAGAAGTTGTGCCGAATTATGGCAAGGGCCTGATCACGTACATCACGGCCGATAGCGGCACAACAGAAATCAAGTCGGACAACATTCCCCGGGCGATTGAGGAGCTCGTCAAGTTTCCCCTGGGCCAACAACTCTACATCCGCCCAACTTGGCGAGAGGTGCAGCCGCGGCCTGGGGGCCTCGTGTTGCCGGATTACGTGAAGCTGATCCTGGAACTGGCGAAGAAATACAACAAGCGAGTTGGACTTCGCATCCAGATGAGCGCTCCCGACTACAAGAACGAACCGGCGCTGCCGGATTTCGTCCTCGATAAAGTGCCCACCGTTGCGCTGATTCCCGATGAGAAGGAAAGAAAGTCGGCGGCGCGATTTATGGAGAACAAGTACTCGGCCTACCAGCCTCGCTTCGACCATCCTTTTTTCCAGCAGGCCTTCGCGGAGCTGGTGGGCCTTCTCGCCGCGGAATTCAATGGCAATCCCAATATCGAGTTCTTCGATACCTTCCTCTACGGCTTCTGGGGAGAAGGGCATACCTGGCCCTTCCTCAATACTCCGTTCGCCGACTACCAGACCGCGGAGCGGACCTGGATCAAGATGATGGAAGTGCAACTGGAGCACTTCACCAAGACACCGCTCATGACGAACACTCAGCCGGACTACAGCCGGGTGGGCAATTCTGAGGTGCTCGACCTCACGATTCGTAGCTACAACTGGATTCGCAGCGACACCATCTTCATTGAAAACGAGCAGATCGAAACTCTAAGCAATCGGCCACCGTGGGTCGCCGCAGCCCTGGAACAGGGAATTCCTTCGAAGAAGCCGGACACCAGCGGTTCGGAGGACGGGGTCTCGGTGACCGAAAATATGATTGCTCACGTCATCGACGTGGGTCCGAACTACTGGTCGCTCTGGAACTTTCACGACATCAGCGCAGAAAACCTGCTGCGGTATTACCAGGCATTTCCCAAATCATTCGATGAGATCAATCGGCGCATTGGCTACCGGGTTCGGCCGTCGATGATCTGGAGCTATGAAGACGCCGGCTACCTCGGACTGATCATCGCCTTTGCCAACGATGGCATCGCAGGAGTTCCGGGAGTGTTGCGCGTAACGGTGGAGAGCGAGGACGGCAAGGTGCTGAAGAGCGGTTGTCTCGATGCTGGCTACCCCGTGCCGGGAAAATTGCGACAGGCGCAATTTGTTCTGCCGTCTGGCACCAAGTTTGCAGGGTTGAAGCTCCGAGCAGAGATCGAGGTCAAAGGCATGCGTTACCCGGTGCAGTGGGCTTGTCGCCAAAAGCTGAACGAGGATGGTTCCCTCACGCTGCGTCCGAATCTTCGCCAGGGAGTGTAACGCTCATCATGAAGAAAGCCTTCGTTTCCATTGTCATCTTCGCGATGCTGTTTCTGGTGGGCCAGTCGACGGCGCGCCCGGATCAAACCGCGATGTCTGCGGCCTCGATCGAAAGCCCCAGCCTGCGCATTGAGTTTGATAAGAACCTGCACAGCCGCGTGGTCGCGCGATTCAATGGCAAGGATGTTCCGACGGGCGCGTTCTCCGCTTCCGAGACGGTCAAAGGCAAGCAACGCTCCTGGGAAAACTTTGCCCTGACTTCGCAGAAGCACGAGCGCATCACCGACACGTATGGCGCGGGAGAGAAGCTCACCCTCGCGGGCAAATCCGGCACCCTGACGAAGAATCTCTCGGTGACCATCTACGACGGCTTTCCCAATCTAGCGATCTTCGAAGTCACTTACACAAACACAGGAAAGGCTCCTCTCGAGATTCTGGAGTGGAACAACAATCGTTACACCATCGACGCGCAGCCGCCCTCCACCGGGGCGCCCTTTTGGTCTTTCCAGAGTGGGTCGTACGAGAAGCGTCCAAACTGGATTCTGCCGCTGCACCCCGGGTTCTCGCAGGAGAATTATCTCGGCATGAACGCCAGTGACTACGGCGGCGGCACACCGATTGTCGATGTGTGGCGTAAAGACGTCGGCATCGGCGTAGGCCACGTCGAACCCCGGCCCAAGTTGATTTCGCTGCCGGTTTCCATGCCCAACGCGCATGCGGCGCAGGTCAGCGTGCAGGATCGCCAGCCACGATCCCTCGAACCCGGTGAGAACTTTCACACCTTGCGCACCTTCGTTGCTGTGCACCAGGGAGACTACTTCGCAACCCTGCTGACCTACCGCGGTTTCATGTTGAAACAAGGCTTCCAGATGGCGAAAGCCCCCGCGAGTGCCTTCGGAGCGATCTGGTGCGCCTGGGGATATGGACGCAACTTCAAGCCGCAACAGGTGTACGACACGCTGCCTACCGTCAAGCAGATGGGGTTTACCTGGGTCACGCTGGATGACGGCTGGCAGAACAACTACGGCGACTGGCAACTCGATGCGAAGAAGTTTCCCAACGGCGATGCCGACATCAAGGCCATGGTGAAGCGGATTCACCAGGAGGGATTCAAAGCGCAGCTTTGGTGGTCGCCGCTGAGCGCCGTTCCCGATTCGAAGTTGCTGAAAGATGAGCCGGAGTTGGTGCTGGAAAACCGCGACGGTTCGCGGCGAAAGATTTCATGGTGGAATTCCTACTATCTCTGCCCCGCCAACAAGCGCGTCATCGAGTATCACAAGGCACTGGTGCACAAGATCCTTGTCGATTGGGGATTTGACGGCCTTAAGCTCGATGGCCAGCACATGAACGGTGTTCCTGCCTGTTACAACCCCGCGCATCACCATAAGAGCCCGGAGGATTCAGTAGAAGCGCTGCCCGACTTTTTCCGTGAAATCTACGACGAGGCGCAAAAAGACAAACCCGGAGCAATGGTGGAATTTTGCCCCTGCGGCACTGCGTATTCGTTTTTCACCATGCCGCATTTCAACCTGTCGGTCGCTTCCGATCCGGAAAGTTCCTACCAGGTGCGATCGAAGGGCAAGACGATCAAAGGCCTCATGGGTGACGATGTCCCTTACTTCGGCGATCACGTCGAGCTGAGCGACAATCATGACGACTTCGCCTCCACCCTTGGTATTGGGGGAGTCGTCGGCACGCAGTTTGTACTGCCGTCTCTGGTAGAGAAACACGGCCGTTACGATCTCACCCCCGAACGCGAGAAGCTCTTCCGAAAGTGGCTGCAGCTTTATCAGGAGAAAGGCCTTTCTCACGGCCAGTATCTGGGTACGCTCTACGACATTGGTTTCGACCTGCCCGAAACCCACGTCATCCGTAAGGACAAGAAGATGTACTACGCGTTTTACGCGGCGAATTGGAAGGGGCCGCTTGAGCTGCGCGGTCTCGACAATCGCCCCTATCACGTCGTCGACTATGTGGACGGGAAAGACTTCGGCGTGGTTCAGGGCCCCATTGCCCACCTGTCCGGAGACTTTTCGAAGCATCTTTTGTTGGAAGCAACTCCGCAATAGGAGAGCATATGGAACGTCGGTCTTTCTTAAAGACAGCCGGCGCGGCCGGCCTCGGGATGAGTGCCCCATCTGCGTGGAGCCTCGGCCGCGAGAGCGCACCCGAGCCGGCTTCGCCGGAAACAATACTGCTGAAAGATTACCGGCCGCAATCTCTCTACAAAATCCCGGTGACAGAAATCCCCAAAGCAAAGTTCCCCATTGTGGACATGCACTCCCACGCCTACGCGAAGACTCCAGAGCAAATCGCCGAGTGGGTCAGGAATATGGACGAATGCGGAATTGCCAGGACCGTCATCCTTTCCGGAGCAACCGGCGCGGAGTTTGACGATGTCCATCGGAAGTATGCGGCCTATCCCAATCGTTTCGAACTCTGGTGCGGGTTTGACTACGCAGGTTATGACCAGCCTGGATTTGACCGGAGAGCGATTGCAGCGCTGGAGAAGTGCCATGCAGCCGGCGCGCGTGGTGTCGGAGAGCTGCACGATAAGGGGAAAGGGCTGAATTCAGAAGACATCACGGCTCTGGGCATGCATCCCGACGATGCGCGCATGGACGCTGTCTTTGCCCGGTGCGGCCAACTGGGGATGCCGGTGAACATTCACGTGGCCGATCCGATCTGGATGTACGAACCCATGGACAACAGGAACGACGGTCTGATGAATGCGTTTAAGTGGCGGCTGGACAATCAGCCGGGCATCGTCGGGCATTCGGGAATGATCGATATCCTCGAGCGCACGGTGAACAAGCATGCGGACACGACATTCATTGCCTGCCATTTTGCCAATCTCAGCTACGACCTGACGCGCCTTGGAGACATACTGAATCGCCACCCCAACCTGTTTGCCGATATTTCCGCGCGCTATGCGGAGACGGCCCCGATTCCCCGGTTCGTATCGCAGTTTTATGCCAGGCACAGCGACCGTTTGCTGTATGGCACGGATATGGGATTTGAGAAATCGATGTATCGCGTGACGTTCAGAATCCTCGAAAGCCTGGACGAGCACTTCTACGAAAACGACATGTTCGGCTACCACTGGAGCCTGAATGGTTTCGGGCTGCCGGACGAAATACTGGAAAAGATATATCGCACCAACGCAGAGAAAATCCTCGCTCACGCTTGAGCGCAAGCCGGCCAGAAAAGGTGAATGTGAAATTACTGACTTCGCTCATGCTGTTGCTGTGTGTCTCCGCGGCTCTCGCCCAATCTGGCGCCGCGTTCTTTGTATCGACCAGCGGGAATGATGCAAATCCTGGCTCTGAAGCCGCACCCTGGCGATCGGTGCAGCATGCCGTAGACAGCGCGGGCGCGGGGAGTACGGTCAACGTGCGCGCTGGAATTTATGAAGAGCTGGTCAGCATCCACAAATCCGGCAACGCGAACGATGGCTACCTTACCTTAAGGAGCTATCCCGGCGAGACGGCAGTCCTGGACGCAGCGCATATCACCCCCAGCGGCAGAAGCGGTATCGTGACGATTCACAGCCAGAGTTACATAAGAATCGAAGGCCTTGAGATTCGTAACTACCGCACCGCCGAACATCGCCTCACTCCGTTAGGTATCAGCGTGACCGGAGCCGGCTCGCATATCGAGCTTCTGAAGAACAACGTCCACCACATCGAGCAGAACTTTAATGGCCGCGATGCTCCCGGCCGCGGCGGCAATGGGTTTGGCATCGCTGTCTACGGCACCGATGCGAACACGCCCATCTCCGATCTGATCATCGACGGTAACGAGGTTCACCACCTCAAGACGGGTTCCAGCGAGTCACTCGTGGTGAACGGGAACGTCACCCATTTCCGCATTACGCACAATGTGGTGCACGACAACAACAACATCGGGATCGACGTCATCGGCTTCGAGCGTACCGCTCCCGACCCTGCCGTCGACCAGGCGCGCGACGGATTAGTCAGCGGAAACCTGGTCTACAACATCACCTCCCGTGGCAATCCGGCCTACGGCAATGACCAATCTTCGGATGGCATTTACGTGGATGGGGGCACCCGGGTCGTAATCGAGCAGAACGTGATTCACAATGTGGACTTCGGCATCGAGCTGGCCAGCGAGCATCGGGACCGGTCCACCAGCCACATCACCGCGCGAAACAATATCATCTATCACTGCAACACCGCGGGTGTCTCGATCGGAGGCTACGCGCCGGAGCGGGGACACACCGATCATTCGTCGGTGGTCAACAATACTCTTTACGAAAACGACACGGCGGGAACCGGCTCCGGTGAGTTCCAAATGCAATGGAACATGGGGGACGATGTTTTTGCGAACAATATTGTGTACGCCGGCCCGGGTTGTCTCATGGTGCGGAATCGATCGCAAGCCGACAAGAGTCAGGCGCCCGTAGTCGTCGATCACAATGTTTATTACTGTACGTCCGGGCCGCAAATGAGCAAGTGGGCTGAGGCTTCTGCCACCGTGACTGGGTTCGACAACTACGTTCGGTCAACCGGGAATGACCGTCACTCCAGGTTTGCAAAGCCTCTCTTCGTCGATCCTGCCCAAGCGGACTTTCACCTGAGATCTGGTTCTCCCGCGATCGGGGCAGGCCGCGCCACCGGATTGCCGATCGGCGAACTGGATCTTGATGGGTCCCCTCGCATCGCATCGGGAAAAGTAGATATCGGGTGCTACCAAAGAAAATAGGAGAATTACTCGCCTTTTTCCAGCACGACGTGGGTTGCGTGTTCTGAGGTCTTGCGATCCGTCACAGAGAATCCAAGCGCGCGAAGGTCGAGTCCTGTGAATAAGGCCTCACCTTGACCGAGCACGACCGGGGCACAGACGAGATGCAGGGAATCAATCAGCCCGGCCCGCAGATATTGCCGCACAGTAGAAACTCCCCCGCCGATTTTGACATCCTTCTCGCCGGCTGCCTGCTTCGCTGCGCTGAGCGCCTGCTCAATCCCCTCCGTAACGAAGTAAAACGTGGTTCCTCCCTCCATCACGATCGGCTCGCGGGCATGGTGGGTCAGAACAAACGTTGGAGCATGGTACGGCGGATCGTCTCCCCACCATCCCTTCCAGGGATCGTCAGCCCACGGGCCGCGTACCGGGCCGAACATGTTGCGGCCAAGAATGAAAGCGCCAAAGTTTTCCATCGACCGCCGCGCAAATTCGTCGTCCACGCTGGTCGAGCCGCCTTCCTGGCCTTGCATGGCCCGGAAGGTCCTGGTGGGAAAGAACCACTGGAAGATCTCTGGTCCACGCTTACCCAACGGATCGCTGAGGCTCTGCTCTGTGCCGGCGCTGAAGCCATCTAAAGAAATCCCAAATCCCGCGACTCGAACCTTCGGCATGTGCTCGTCGCCTCCGCAGTCCATGCTATCCAACACCGAGCGAAAAAGGGAGCCAGAGCCCCCGCAGGGGCTTGCCTCCGCCGACGCTCTGCAACCGTTTACAAATTGAGGTGAATTGGGTGGCCCAGCAGGCGATTTTCCCCTTACACTGGTTGTACTGCCGTGGCCCAAGCGTCCGTCTTCGCTAACTCGAGGTCGAAGATCGCTACCCTGTGTGTTCTCGTGGTAGCTGGGCTTTTGGTCTGGCCGATCAGCTCTCTCTTCCATAGAAACCCGCACAACCAGGTGGAGTTCAGCCGGGATATCCGTCCCATCCTCAACCAGAACTGCGTGAGCTGCCACGGAGGGGTGCGGCAGAAGAACGGTGTTTCCTTCATATTCCGGGAGGAAGCGCTGGGAACCGGCAAGTCGGGCCACCGGACCATCGTTCCCGGCAATCCCGATGCCTCGGAGTTCATGGCGCGTCTTACCACCACCGATCCTGAAGCGCGCATGCCGTATCACGCGCCGCCGCTGCCGCCTCAGCAGATCGCCTTGCTCCGCCAATGGATTAAAGAAGGAGCCAAGTGGGAGGATTATTGGGCTTTCGTGCCCCCGGCTCCCCAGCCCTTGCCTGAGGTAAAGCACGCCGGCTGGGTGCGTCAGCCCCTGGACCGGTTCGTCCTGGCGCGCTTGGAGAAGGAGGGAATCGAACCCTCTCCCGAAGCCGATAAGGCCGCCGAGCTGCGGCGGGTGTCCTTAGACCTGACCGGTCTGCCGCCCACTCCTGCGGAAGAAGCCGCATACCTGGGAGACACCTCACCAGGCGCATACGAAAAGCAGGTGGATCGCTTGCTCGCGTCACCTCGCTACGGCGAGCGCTGGGCGTCGATGTGGCTGGACCTGGCGCGCTATGCGGATTCGAAGGGATACGAGGCGGACTACAATCGCCCCGGCGTCTGGCCGTACCGGGACTGGGTGATCGATGCCTACAATCGCAACTTGCCCTACGACCAGTTCGTGATCAAACAGCTGGCGGGTGATTTGCTTCCCAACGCGACCTTTGAGGACGAGATTGCCACTTCCTTTCATCGGCAGACCCCTAACAATGACGAAGGGGGCACCGACGATGAGGAATTTCGCATGATTGCGGTGATGGACCGCGTCGCCACCACCTGGTCGGTTCTGAATGGCCTGACCATGAACTGCGTGCAATGCCACTCCCACCCCTACGACCCGATTCGTCACACCGATTATTACAAGTCAATGGCGTTCTTCAATTCGCAGCGGGATGCAGACCTCATGGACGATTCGCCGACGCTGCGGGTTCCCAAGGAGAAATCCCGCTACGCCGAGGCGGCCCAGATACAGCACGAGATGTTCAGCCTGCTGCGACCGATGGAAGCCGCAGACCGGCAGTTGGAAGCTGCGGCGCAATGGAAACCGTTGCCGATCCAAAGTGCGGCGGCCAACGAAGTGCTGGCCCTGGAGCCGATGATTCCAGAGATGGAGAAGAAGCTGGCGGGGCTGCTCAAAGACCCGAAGCTCAGCGCGGATAAACGAGCTGACGAGGTAAAGGCTCTCCGTAAGACCATCGCGGATACAAAGGCGAGATTGGCGCAGGTGAAGGCCGCCGGTGGCCTGACGAAGACGTTCACGCTCCGCGATGGAGAGGCGCTGGCGAACTCGGATACTCCGCCGGAGTCTTTTTATGAGCTGACGGCGACGCCTCACCTGCCTTCAGTGACCGCGATCCGCATAGCCGTACCGCCGCTCAACCAGGAAACCGCTCGCCACACGCCCGAGAATGGTTTCATCGTCGATAAGGTGGAGGGTTGGGTCGTTTCACCGAGCGGGGAGAAGAGCAAAATCAACTTCCGCTATTTTGTTCAGGACTCGGAGCGGAATCAGGATGCCGCGTTGTTCGCCGCGAGTGAGCCGCAGGAAAATGGAAAAGAGGCACACCCGGAGCCGAGCGCCTTTGCCGCCCTGCCCAAGCTCTTCCGTACCCGCTGGATGATCGGCGTCCCAGCAGAGCCGCTGCATCTGGCGGAGGGAAGCCGCATCCAGGTCGATTTGAAACAGGTCAAGAATATCGACTCCAAGCCCGCCCTCATCCAGCGCGTTCGGCTCGACGCGAGCAGCGATGCAAGCTGGACGACGTTAAGCCAGGATCCGAAGCGGGCGCAGACGATCGCGCGCCTTCAGGAACTCAATCAGGAGCTGGCGAAAATCCCCACCGTCGCGCTTCCTGTCATGGTGGAGGAGCAGCCGTATGAGCGCAGGTCGACGCTCGAATTTGAACGCGGAAATTTTCTAACCAAGATAGGTCCCGACCTTGCGCCGGACGTGCCGGCGATTTTTCCCAAGCTGCCGGCCGACGCGCCGCGCAACCGGCTCACGCTCGCGAAGTGGTTCTTCTCGCCTGGGCAACCGCTCACCGCGCGCGTTGCCGTCAATCGCTATTGGGAAGAACTGTTCGGGACAGGCCTGGTGGAGACCCTGGAGAATTTCGGCAGCGTCGGTGAGGCTCCCAGCCATCCTGCACTTCTCGATTGGCTCTCGCTCCACTATCAAAACGATCTTCACTGGGATTCAAAAGCACTGCTGCGTGAGATCGTGACCAGTGCCACGTACCGGCAAAACGCCGTCACTACGCCGGCGCTGCAGGCCAGGGACCCGCGCAATCGTTTGCTCGCTCATGGTCCGCAGCAGCGGCTTACCGCGGAGATGGTGCGCGATCAGGCGCTGCTGGCCAGCGGTTTGTTGAACACAACCATGGGGGGACCTCCAGTGATGCCTCCCCAACCGGCCGGGATCTGGAATTCGGTTTACAACGAGTCCAAGTGGACAGACGCGACGGGTCCGGACCGTTATCGACGCGCGGTTTACACCTTCGTCAAGCGGACCGCGGGTTACCCGAGCGCGCTGATCATGGATGCTTCGGATCGCGATACCAGTCTTCCGCGGCGCATCGCGACGAACACCCCGTTGCAGGCACTGGTGACGCTGAACGATCCGGTGTATGAGGAAGCGGCGCGAGCGTTGGCGCAACGGGTGATGAGCGACACCGCCGCAAAGACGTCCGGTATCGCAAGCGCTGACGCGGTTCTGGACACGCGGCTTACGTACGAAGCGCGCCTGGTGTTGTCGCGAGCACCTACGGCCAACGAGTTGAGTGTGCTGCGTAAGTTCTATCGCCAGGCCCTTGGAATGAGGAAGCCGGCGGTGGTGAAAGCCAACCTGAATTTGTCAGAAACATCGTTCGGCAAGAAAATCCCCGGGGATGAACTGGAGGCGCTCACCGCAGTGGGCAGCGTCCTGTTTAATCTCGATGCCGCCCTTGTGAGGTGATGACCGTGTCCGATTCCGAAACCGCCCTGCCGCGCGAAGCGCGCTTCGCCTTGTTGCAAGCGCAAACCCGCCGTCATTTTCTGCGCAATGTCACTGCGGGCGTGGGTTCCATGTTCCTGGGCTCGTTGGGCTCGCCCTTCACCTCAGCCGTGAGTGCGGCCGATCGCGGTGTCGAAAGTAACGCGCGCCTCGATTTCGCACGCGATCCTTCTCATCCGCTCTCGGTACTTCCGCCGGAGTTTACCGGCCGCGCCAAGCGGATCATCTATCTGCATATGGCCGGGGCGCCCAGCCAGTTGGAGTTGTTTGATTACAAGCCGGATCTGACCAAGTTGGATGGGCAGCAATGTCCCGCTTCGTTTTTGGTGGGTAAGCGGTTTGCGTTTATCAGTGGAGTGCCCAAGCTGCTGGGCGCGCAATATCCATTTCACCAGGCAGGGAAGAGCGGCCAATGGCTTTCGGACCGGCTGCCTTACCTGGAAAAACACGTTGACGATCTTTGCCTGATCAAGTCGATGCGCACCGACCAATTCAACCACGCTCCCGCTCAGTTACTGGTACAAACCGGCAACGCTCGCCTCGGCTATCCCTCCATGGGTTCCTGGGTGACGTATGGTTTGGGCACGGAGAACCAGAACCTGCCGGGTTTTATCGTCCTGGTTTCCGGCGGCAACCAGCCGGACGGTGGCAAGCAACTTTGGGGCTCGGGATTCTTGCCCAGTGTGTATCAGGGCGTGCAGTGCCGCTCTCACGGCGACCCGGTGCTCTACCTGGAAAATCCGCCGGATGTGAGCCGTCCTCTGCGCCGCGACATGCTGGATGCCGTGGACGAGATCAACCGCCAAACCTATGCAGAGTTCGGCAACCCCGAAACTGTTACACGGATCGCACAGTACGAGATGGCATTCCGTATGCAGATGGACGCGACGGACGCGATGGACATTCATAAAGAGTCACCAGCCGTCCTCGCCGCCTATGCCGCGAAGCCAGGGGATTCCAGTTTCGCTAATAATTGTTTAGTAGCCCGGCGCCTGGCCGAGCGTGGCGTGCGCTTCATCCAGCTCTACCACTGGGGGTGGGACGACCATGGGACCGCGGCCAATGATTCCCTGAATTTTGGCTTTGCCGATCGCTGCCGCGAAACGGATCAGCCCATTGGGGCGCTGCTTACAGACTTGAAGGAACGCGGCATGCTGGAGGATACGCTGGTCGTGTGGGGCGGCGAATTCGGACGCACGTCGATGCGAGAAAATCGCAACGGGCAGGTGATGCAGTTTATCGGCAGAGATCACAATCCTGGCGCGTTCACCATCTGGATGGCCGGCGGCGGCATCAAGCCGGGCATGAGTTTTGGAGAGACCGACGCGATGGGCTACGAGATTGCGAAGGATCCAGTGGAGGTTCGCGATCTGCATGCGACCATCCTCTACGCCATGGGTTTCGATCATCGCAAGCTTAGTTACAATTTTCAGGGCCTGGAGCAAAAACTCACCAGTGTGAAGCCGGCGCGTGTGGTGGCCGAGGTTTTGGCGTGATTCGAGGCTACATGGCGGCATGACATTGCGGCTGCGCCTCGGTTTTCTTGCGCTTGCGCTCATTCTGCTCCTTGCCGCTCTCTTCGCGTTGCTTCCTCCGGACGGACTCGAGGGCTCGGCCTGGACGCAATTTGTCGGGCGCTTCCATCTCTTAACGGTGCACTTTCCGATTGCGCTCCTCCTCATCGTTCCGGTGTTGGAGTGGGCGGGACGGCATTCGCGCTTTGCCTACGTGCGCTCTTCAGTCGATTTCCTGCTGCCTCTTGCGTTGGTCAGCAGCCTCGCGGCTGCGACCCTGGGATGGTGCCTGGCACGCAACGGCGGATATGCAGGACGGCTGGTTACGCAGCACATGTGGGGCGGTGTCGGGGTAGCGGCCGCGTGCTGGCTCTGCTGGATGCTGCGTGGTTCTCGGTTCCAGGCCGTCTACCCGTGGGGATTGCTGGCGACCGTCCTGCTGGTCTCGTGGACGGGATACCGCGGTGGCCAGCTTTCGCAGGGCGAGAATCACCTGACGGAAGAGATGCCGGCGCCATTGCGACGATTGATCGGGCTTCCCCCTCGCTCTACGAAGGTAGCCAGATCGGACCCTGCGTTTTTCTACGGGGCACACGTGGAGCCTATTTTTGTCACGCATTGCTACGAGTGCCACAGTGCGGACGAGCAAAAGGGACGCCTGCGTCTTGACAGCTATGAAGCCTTGATGCGGGGTGGGAAGCATGGCCTGGTGATCAAAGCCGGCAATGCAAAGGGCAGCGAGCTATTCCATCGCGTAACCCTCTCGCCCTCCGACGACGATGCTATGCCTCCCCAGGGCAAGCGTCCGCTGGCGGCCAATGAGGTCAAACTGCTTGAGCTGTGGATTGCCGCTGGAGCTTCGTCCTCGCTGGCGGCCAATGCAATCAAGGATGCGCCCACGGATGCGGTTCCGGTTGTGGCCGATGTGACGTTTCCTGAAATTGATCCTGCTGCGGTAACACGGTCGCGTGCGCCGCTTGCGGCAGAGGTTGCACAACTGAAACAGCGCTTCCCGAACCTGCTGGACTACGAATCGCGGGGTTCTGCTGATCTTGTGGTGGATGCATCCGCACTGGGCGCGAAGTTTGGCGACGATGATCTGGCCGCGTTGCAACCGTTGAGCGGACAAATTGTGGTCGCTGATCTTTCGGGTACTGCCATCACAGACCGATCAGCTCCGATGCTGGCGGCTATGAAGCGAGCGCGTGTGCTGCGCCTGACGAATACGAAGGTCACGGATGCAACGGTGCTGGCGCTGGGCGGCTCGGATGGATTGCAGTCGCTGGATCTCTATGGCACGGCAGTCACGCCGGCTTGCCTGAAGGTCGTGGAGGGCTTGCCGAGGTTGCGACATTTCTATGCGGGAGCCACGAAGATTCCAGCCAATATTTCTGCTTCCGAGGCGATGAAGAGCAAGCTGGTATTTTAGGTTGAGGATTGACCCCTTGCGCACAGACAGACGGGATTTTCTATTCGGAGCCGGCGTTGTTGTCGCCAATCTGGCCGCGGTGAAGACGTTTGCGGCAACCACTACGCCGCCAGGCTCAGGAAAGAATGCGATCCGCGGTCTCATGGCGGACGCGGCCCGGATGCCGGAACCGATGGCCTACTACAAGCGGATGATTGAGTTCTGCTCTCACTGGGAGCTCAATACGCTGCAATTCCGATTGACGGATGATCAGGGGAGCGCGATGCGTTTCACTTCTGTCCCGGATCTGGTGACGCATAAGAATGCGTTTACGCATGAGGAATTGACGAGCCTCATTGCCTTTGGTCAGAGTCACGGTGTCGAATTAATTCCCGAGGTGGAGTCCTTCGGGCACACGGGATATATCACGCGCTCTGCTGCGTATGCGCATCTGCTGGATCAGGATGCAGCCGGAGACTCTGAGTTCACCGGGATTATTCCGGTGCAACCGGAATCGCTCGCGCTGATGGGAAAGCTCTATGCCGAGGTAGCTGCACTCTTTCCTTCCATCTACCTTCACGGCGGATGCGATGAGGTGAACTGGGGCGGGTCTGCGCTTTCGCGCAAAGCACTTCAGACAAAGGGCCGAGCCCGTGTATGGGCGGAATACCTGAATGCACTCAACGAAATCTCTTCCGGACTGAATAAGCAGCTGATTGTTTGGGGAGACTTCGTTCTCCACAAAGAGCCGGAGATACTCGGGCAGCTGAACAAGAAGACCATCATCATGGACTGGAACTATGCGGACAACAGCTCCGCAAAGTTTGCGGAGGCCTTTGAGAAGGTCAGTGCCAACGGTTCTCGAGGAATCGGAGCACCCGCGTTGACCTGCTACCGGTGGGGCGCGCGAGTGGGCGCCGAACAATTGCGGAACATCGATGCTTGCGTCGATGCCTACTCTGGCACGAACGACCCCAACCGTCTCGGGGTGATTGTGACCAATTGGGCACCGAGCCGCTATCTGCAGAATTCCATTTGGGATGGGTTTGCGTACGCCGCGGTTGCGTTAAAGCAAGGGACAGCGACCGCGCAGACCTCCGGTTTCCGGCGTTTTGTGGAAAGGCACTATCAGGCGGATTGGAACGTAATCTGGGACGAGGTATTTCAAACCATCTACGCCGAGGCGCCCTACAGGGAGGATCAAGAATCGTCGTCCTGGATGGGTCTGGTGTTGCCCGTTCCCTGGAGTGATGATCAACAGCTGGCGGCTGTGCTGAAGGAGGCATCACCGCGCGCGAATCCCTTCACGCACATTCGCAGCCAACTGGTTCAGCTGGAACCACTCGTTGTTACGAATCTCTCCGACTTTCAAGCATTTGCACTGAGCGTCGAGTATTTGGAGAAGCTATTCTGGCGAGAGTCGGTTGTCGCGCAACACGCTCAAATGAAACCTCTGCGACGCGAAGCTACCGACTTGCTGATTCAGAGCATTGCGGAGCGTGATCAGGAGATGGCCGAAGCATTGACCATGGATTGGAACAAGAGCCGCTTCTCAGATGCGGAAGCGAAACGAGAGCCTATGGTTTACCTGGAGCCACAGGATCAATTGCTGTATCAGTGGGACCGGGCAACCGCCTATTCCGCCTCGCTAGCCATCAACCCAAACAAGTTCTATCAGCTGATGTCTATCTAGCATCCGCTTTATCGGGACCCTCTACCAACCCTCACCCGCAAGTTGCGAAGAGGGGCCTTCCTGACCACCTACTTTGATGAAAATCGACGGCAGCTGCTGCTCGTTGATTAGCTCCTCTCCCCTTGTCATCCCGACCGCAGCGGAGCGGAGGGATCCGCAGTTCTCTCCAGGCCTAGCGAATATGTTTTTTCGACCGACCGCTGGGTCGCGGCCGGGGCTTTGCATAAACTGCTTTACTTACGACGCACTACACTAGTTCATAACAAACGTGAACAGCTTGTCGGCTGCGCCGACAACCACATATTGATGGCCGTCGAGTTCGTAGGTAATGGCGGCGTTGGCGAGGGGACTGCCCAGGTTGGCGTGCCATAGCGGTTCGCCCGTGGTTGCGTTCAGGGCTACCAGGTTGTTGCTGGAATCACCGGCAAAGACCAGGTTGCCCGCCGTGCTCAGCAGTCCTCCCTCGATCCCCGGCGTCTCCCACTTGTGGCTCCACTTGATCTTTCCCGTGCGATAGTCGAGCGCCTGCAGCATGGACTCATCCCAATTGCCCAGGTCGTGACCGCCCCAACCCTCCGGCTTATCGCTCTCGTCAAAAATGTAGTAGATCGCAAACGAGCGCGTCGCATTGACATAGAACAAACCGGTCTCCGGACTAAACGTTGGCGGAGGCCAATTCACCCCGCCGTCCGCATTTGGCGCAACCAATGTGCCGGCGACCTGTGGCTCCTTGGCCGGATTGGGAATGGGCTGACCCTTGGCGTCCACACCCTTGGCCCAATTCGTTTTGATAAATTGCGAGCTCACATAATTCTTTCCCGTCTCGCGATCCAGAACAAAAAACCAGCCATTGCGGCTAGCCTGCGCCAGCAGCTTACGCGGCTTGCCATCAATCTCACCATCAAACAGCACTGGCGTTTCCACCGCATCCCAATCATGCGTATCGTGGGGAGACGGCTGGAAGTACCACACCAATTTCCCGGTGTCTGGATTCAGCGCCACGATCGATTCCGTATACAAGTCCGCGCCCTCGCGCGTCTTGGCTGCCATCACCGGCTGCGGATTACCGGTGCCCACATACAGCAGATTCAAATCCGGATCGTAGGTGCCAGGTATCCACGTCATGCCGCCGCCATGCGCCATTGCCTCGGCATTCGGCCAGGTTTCTGAACCAGGCTCCCCAGGCTTTGGCACCACCGACCAACGCCACTGCAGCGCGCCGGTTTCCGGATCGTGCGCTTCCAGAAACCCAGGCCGGTCCAGGTCGTCGCCGCTTACCCCGGTGATGATGTGGTTCTTGATCACCAGCGGCGCCACCGACGCGTAATACATCTGATCGAGATCACATATAGGCTGATTCCATCGCTCCTTACCATCGGCGACGTTGAGCGAAACCAGGTGGCAATCCGGAGTTTCAAAGTACAGCCAGTTCCCGGTAATGGCTACTCCCCGATTGCCCAGGTGAATGCCACCCTTCGAAGTCCAGGTGTAGTCCCACAAGGTGTGGCCGGTGCGTGCATCCAGCGCCCACACCTTATCCGGCGCTGTGATGTACATGATTCCATTCACGACCAGAGGAGTGCCCGCAAGCCGTCCTCCCGGGGCATCGCCGTTCCGGGGTAACTGATACATCCATGCCAGGCTCAACGCCTTCACATTCTGATCGTTGATCTTGGTCAGCGTGCTGAAACGCCGTCCCGAATAATCACCGTTGTAGGTCGGCCATTCGTGAATCGGAGGACGCGAGAATGTGGAAGGGTCGACTCCGCCATTGGAAGCCGCCCCCGGCCCCTCGCTCCAGGCGGTGGTCGACGCGACCGCAGCCAGAACCAGAAACATCGTTGGAAGAAGCTTCATTGCAGGGTCTCCAGGTACGCCACGACATCGTGCATCTCTTTGTCGGTATAAACGTCGAGAAGCGCGACGTGCGCCGCGTACGGATCATGCTTTTCCACTTTCACGCTGTCTCCGCGAGCGAAGCTGTGGTATTGGCCGGCCGCATCGATCAGCGAAACGTTGAAGTCGTCAAGCTCCGTCGGCACTCCGGTCACGCTTTCTCCGCCGGCAGTTGTCACCGTTACTGTCAGTGGCTTGCGTGGAGTTGCCGGTCCGTTGCGGGCGACCGCACGATCCTGCGGAAACACTACCTTCAACTGTAGGTTGGGAGGGTCGTATTTACTGGCAATGTGCGCCAGGTCGCCGGTCGGCGAATGGCAGTGACTGCAGCCCCCCGCTCCGTTAAAGAAGACCTTGCCTGCGGCGGCATCCCCCACCAGGATGTTCAGCGGGCTGTTATACGGCCCGGTTCGCAAAGTATCGCCCACCTGCTGATGCAGGAAATGCGATAGATCTACGATCTGCTCCGGCGTTAACGAGACCGGATTTTTCGCCGGATGACCCTGGGCAAGATACGGCCCGATGGTGTTTCCGTAGCGGTCATGAAGCACCACTAACGACCGCACCAGATCGGCGCCGCGATCTCCACCCCGCGCCCGCGTTCCATGGCAGGTAATACAGTGCGCGATATAGACGGTCTTACCGCGCGCCGCTGCTTCGTCATCCACCACCTGCTTATCGTCGGCCCCGGCCTCGTCGATCAGGCTCTTCTTGCGTACTGGGGCGGCGGCTTTTCCCGCCGTCGTGCCGGTAACAACTTGTCCGCCAGGCGGCAACGTCAGGGCAAGATAGTTGACGATCTGGTCGTACTCTTCGTCGGAGATCTTTGCCCCACGGCCGACCATGTTGGAAACCACGCCACCCCATTGCTCCCGCGTCATACCCCGCCCCGAGAACATCTGCACCGCGTGACAACCGGAGCAGATGCGTTGCACGGTCTCGCGGTTGGGCCCGTCAGGTAACTGAGAAACCTGCGCGTGTGCCATGCCGCATAGGAGTGCAAGGCTGGCCGGCAGCAGGATACTGCGACGTAAAAATCTCATGACGTGACTATAGTTCATCAAATAATGGGGCCGCCTAGGCCTTCTTCGGCATCTCGCCAGTAAGGATCAATCCAAACCGCCGCCGCATTTCCTTCAAATAAGTGGCGTCCCCCGGATCCAGTTCCAGGGTCGCTGATCCCTTGTAGCCAATGTCGTGCAGTGCCTGGTAGACGGCTGTCCAATCGATGTCACCTTCACCCAGCGCTACCCAGGCAGCTACGGAGTCGTCGGTACCCTTCTGGTGGCGGAAGGAAAAGTCTTTGATATGTAACTTGGCGATGCGCGGACCCAGGGTCCGGATCCAATCCTGGGGATAGCCGTACAGCACGACATTCCCTACATCGAAGTAGGCGCGTATTCGGGGCGACTTGTACTCGTCGATGTAACGGGCAAACTCCAGCGGGCTGAGCAGGAATTTATTCCACACTTCCTCGAGCGCCAGGGTCACATGTAACTCCTCCGCCAATGGAATCAGCTCGCGGATGGCGACTTGAGAGCGCGTCCAGGCTTCTTTATAGGTGGTCTGCGGATTTACCACCGCCGGCACGAGGAGTACCGTTTCGGCTCCCCACAAGTGCGCGTTGCGGATGGAAGTGCGCGCGCCGTCCTGGCTCTTCTTCACTACCGCGGGATCGGCGGAAGAAAAGGGATACTCCCAATGGTCCATGTTCATGACGGAATGGATGGGGAGGCTGTACTTTTCCGAGGCGGCCTTCATCTTCTCCGCATCACCCTGGTCGGGGGTGGTGGGGCACTCTATTCGTTCAAAGCCGCAATCTTTGGCGAGCTGAAAGCGCTCCGCGATGGATAGCGTGGTCGGTAGCATGTTGTACTCGACGGCCATCGCGATCGGCAGGCGGGTATCGGCGGTGGCGCGCATGGTATGCATAACAGTCAAGGCGGCGGCGGTCTGTAAGAATTTTCGGCGGTCCATGATGTGTCCTCGATATTCGCACCCTGCGGCGGCGCAGGCAAATTCGGGGCAAGCTGAGATATTCCACTCGCCGTAATAAATCGCGGGGTGCGACGGGCTTTGGATGGCCTAATTCCGGACAGAAGCAGTCCAGGGGACGTTATTGTACGGGCTACAGTAAAGCGACAATACCCTCAATCGAGCCCCCGGTCCTTCGATGTCCGATGGTGTTGAATCGATTTTGGCCGGGAATCCGCCCGGAAGAAAGCCTCGACTTTGCTGCAATCCCGCATCGCCTTTTAAAAGAAACGACCGGACAGAAGACTCGGTGAGCGCTGCCCGAAGTCTCTGAACCTTGAGGCTCACCCGTATTCCCGGGTCCGCTGCAGGCGTCATCAGTCGGACTTAACGCTGCCGCGGCGCCGACGGGCGTCAAAATATTTCCTGTTTTTTCATTTTGCAATTGACGGAAATTTAGCCTCTCATTAAGATCAACTTACTTCACTCGGTGTACAAACTTTTTCTTGCACACCCGGCCCCTCGATTTCCTCATGATGTCTCTGAACGCCCCGGTGCGTGCGCCCGGTGGAATCGTTGCGCGATGCTCGTCTTTCGCGTGAATCTCATTCGGTAGATAGCGAACTTATACAGGGGTAGGCCATGAGCAAGCTCAAAGCAATAGCATTTCTGTTTCCGCGTTTGTCACCTTTTCTCCTGGCGCTCTTGATCTGTTGTCTGGGGACGCTGCCGGGTCGTGCGCAAACCGCCGCCACCCTGTATGGCCAGGTGACTGACACAAGTGGCGCAGTGATTCCAGCAGCCAAAGTCAAAGCCACCAACGTTGGCACCGGCGTCGAAACCAATACCGCGTCAGACAGCAGTGGCAATTACAGTTTTCCTGATCTCGCTCCTTCGACCTACACCATCACGGTCGATGCGCCCGGATTCAAGACCGAGCTTCTCAACGGCACGAAGCTCGACGTGGCGCAAAAGGCTCGCCTGGATGTGCACTTGCAGGTCGGCTCGGTCGATACGCAAGTTGAAGTGAACGGCGCGGCCCCGCTGGTAGATACCAGCAGCGCCAGTGTGGGAACAGTGATTGGCCAGCGAGAGACAGTCGACCTGCCTTTGAACGTGCGCCGTTTCGGCGCCCTGGCAACACTCGTGCCCGGTACCGTTCCCGACCAGCAGGGCGGCTCGACGGGTAACGGTTTCGCGAACTCAAACATCGGCTCACCTTTCAGTGAAGAAACCTACTCCGCAAACGGCGCCCGCTCTTCCAGTAACAACACGTTGATTGACGGCGCCGACTCCAGAAACCTGAGCTTCGGCGGCTTCGCCGTGCAACCCTCCCCCGACGCAGTTCAGGAATTCAAGATCCAAACCAACATTTACGATGCTGCCTTCGGTAAGACGGCAGGTTCGACCATCAACCTCATCACCAAGAGCGGCACGAACGAATTTCACGGTTCGGTCTACGACTTCCTGCGCAACGACGCGCTCGATGCTTCGAACTACTTCAACCCAGTCAAACCGGAACTGCGCCGCAATCAATATGGCGCATCTCTCGGTGGGCCCATCCTCAAGTCGAAGCACATGTTCTTCTTTGCCAACTACGAGGGCCTCCGGCAAACTCAAGGAAAGACGCTACTCTCGATTGTGCCCACAGCTGCTCAGAGGGCCGGCGACATGAGCAACCTGTTGACGGGAACCACCGCCAATCTGTGCGGCGCCGGCGGCCCTGCCCAGTACAATTACGACACAGGACAGATCTTCGATCCAGGATCGGAGACCAACGTTACCTGCCCCAGCGGCGCGCTGGCAGGGCACACAATCCTGGTGGGCACACCGGTTCCGGGCAACATCATCACCACGATCGATCCAGTCGCACAGCACATCTTTTCCCTGGGTGCGTGGCCTGCACCGAACCTCGTCTCCTCGACTGGCAACAATTACATCAATTCAGCTCCCTTGACCCGCGTCGACGATCAGGGTGACGCGCGCGTTGACTGGGACAAGAGCGAGAAGGATCAAATCTTTGGCCGCTACATCCTGGGCCAGGCGAGTATCACGGATCCTTCGAGCGGCTACAACACGCTGCCCGGCTTCGGCGACACGCTCTATTTCCGCGGCCAAAACGTGGCTATCGGTTGGAGCCATACGTTTGGTCCTCGCCTCCTGAATGAAGCGCTCTTTGGCTTCCAGCGGGATACGAATATTGAGAACTGCGCTTCCTGCCCGCGGCCGTCCGGCTTCATGGAGGCCTTCGGTGTCCAGGGATTGGCGCCTCTCTCACCCTCCCTCGCCGGTTTCCCGATCTTCGGATTTTCAAATGGCACCTCTGGTCTCGGCGATTCCAACTACCGGCCAGTTATCAGCCCGGACATGATCGAAAAGTATCAGGACACCGTCACCTTTACAAAAGGAAGGCAGACGATGGTGTTCGGGGCAGACATCCAGCCCTGGCAGGTGTTTGGCGAAGAAGCGGCTTACTCTCCCCACGGCGAGCTGGACTTCAACGGGCAATACTCGGCTTTGGCCGGAGAACTGAACGGCGGTGTCTCTACCGGTTCTGACTTCGCCGACTTTCTCCAGGGATATCCGTGGAACGGCAACCGTACTTTGAAGTTTGCCAATACCAACCAGGTTGGCGGTGAGTTTGACAGCCTGTTTTTTCAGGACAACGTGAAGCTTTCGCCAAACCTATCCATCAACGCCGGTATCCGTTGGGAATTCCGCCGGCCGGCGACTGACAAGCATGATAATTACGTGACCCTGGTGCCTACGGGACCCAAATTCAGCGGCCCCGGCAACGCACTGTTGGTGACCGCCGCGCCTGCCGCACAGAACGACGCCTTTTGCGCCAACGCGCAGGACGCTTATCTGACCAGCAATAGCGGGCAGTGCCTGATCGCTACGTCTGCTCAGCGTGGAACGTTGGGGTTCTCGGGGCGCACGGCGCAAACGCTGGTTCACCCCGTGTACCACGACTTTGCACCGCGCTTCGGTATCGTCTTCCGTCCCACCGCCTCCGACAAGTTCGTGGTGCGCTCCGGGTACGGTCTTTTCTACGATTTGCCCAACTTCAACAACCAGCACTTTGTTGACAACAATCCGGTCTTTTCTCCTTCGCAGACGTTTACCACGACCCAGGGAAATACGCCGATTGCCACGTCAGAGACCATCTTCTCCGGATCGGGAGCAGGTATCCCGAAGCTGACCAACCAGTTCATTTCGCTGTATGTCTCGCCTCACTACCTGGCACCGTACTTCCAGCAGTGGAGTCTCGGCGTCCAGAGTCAGCTTTCTTCTAACTGGGCTACCGACATCGCCTACATCGGCACCCGGGGTTTGAAGCTCGGTAACCTGCATCTAGCCGGCAACCAGGCTGAGCCGGGCACGACTGCCCTTCAGTCGCGGCGTCCCTATGTCGACCTTGGGACCGCGCTCTACACCACTTCAGACGGGTCTTCCTTTTACAACTCGCTGCAGCTCAAGATAAACAGACGGTTTAGCAACGGGCTTAGCGTGCTGGGCGCTTACACCTGGGCGAAGTCACTGGACAACTCGGAAGGTGACGAAGGCTTCGGCGCCGGCGCAGGCGGCAGCAACCTGCCCCAGGATGACAACAACCTGGCGTTCGAATGGGCGCGTTCCTACAGCGATGCTCGTCATCGTTTCGTGGCGAATGCGGTGTACGATCTGCCGTTCGGTCATGGCAAGCAGTTTCTAAACCAGGGTGGCGTCGTCGGCCAGGTTGTCGGCGGTTGGGAGGTTTCCGGCATCACCTCGGTGCAGACGGGCTATCCGTTCGTCGTCACCGGCCCGGACTTCTCCAATACAAATTCGAACTCGCCTCGCCCAAACCGGCTTTGCAGCGGTATCGGCGCGAAACAAGTGACCAACTGGTTCAACTCCAGCTGCTTTGTGGCTGCCGGTTCGACCGTGAATCCAACCTTCGGCGATACGAAGCGCAACATCCTCGACGCGCCAGGTCTGGTGGACACCGACGCGACGATCATGCGCCACTTCAACGCGTGGGATAGGGCTGACGTCGTATTTCGCGGGGAGTTCTTCAACCTCTTCAACCACCCCTACTTTGGAGCTCCGTCCAATAACATCAACAACCCGACCACCGTGGGCCGCATTACCAGCGCCACCGATGGCCGCCAGATCCAGCTCGCGCTCAAGATCTTGTTTTAATCTGCAGGCTGCGAAACTTAGGAAGCGCTCGGCCACGCCGGGCGCTTCGCTATTTGCCGTCAACGATAGTTGTCTTTCATGAACGGGCTCTCAGGTAACATTGAAGGAGCGGCCCCCGACAATACCCGCATTCAGGAGTATCTTCCATGGTGAGTAAAGTTTCGAAAATAGTCGCTGCCGCGCTGATGTTGAGCAGCTCTTTTCTGCTCGCGCAGATATCAACCGCTAAGCCGAAGCCGCACGTGGTGGTGATCGGCGTAAATGGCATGGAACTGGATGTGCTTCGCCCACTCATTCTCCAAGGCAAGATGCCGAACCTGTCGAGCGTGATCAAGCGCGGAGCTTACGGAAAGCTGCGCACGACTTCGGCGCCAAACTGCCCACGGGTCTATAGCACACTGTTTACCAGCACTACTCCGGAAGAACACGGGGTTACCGGTTTTATAGTCGGCGGTGTCACGGCCAATACCAACATGCTGAAAGAAGAGCCGATCTGGTCGATTCTTTCCAAACATAACGTCACCGTTGGTATGGCAAATGTACCCGCAACATTTCCTGTGATGCCGGTGAACGGCTACATGGTGAGCGGCATGCTCACCCGGGGCAAGAATTGTGAAGATGGCGTATTGTGCGCTCCGAAGCTTTCCGAGGTGGAGGGTGGTAACGCTGTTTACCCAGCTTCCCTCAAACCGGAGCTGATCAAGAACGTTGGCGATTATTACGTGGACTGCGAGCGCATGCCCGGGGCGGAAGAGTTGAAGGGGCATGAAACGGAAGTCATCGATGCGTGGCTGAAGAAGGTGGATTTGATTCGGTCGCAGCAGACCCGGCTGTTCAACTATCTTCTGCAGAACCATCCTACTGATTTCACCTGGCTGGGGCAGTCCTGTGAAGACCGCACCGGTCACTGGCTCTATCCCATTGCTCCTTACAACGCCGGATACAATCCGAAGATCAATGCCGTTCGCGAAGATGCATTTCCCAACCAGTACATTGCGTTCGACAAGGTCTTAGGCGCCATCCTGCAGCACATTGACGAAAACACCTATCTCTTTATCGTGTCTGACCACGGCATTAAGCCGCTGCGAGAGTTCGAGCAGGGGGACATGCATATGCACATGGATCACGAGAAGACCACACCGGTGATCGCCAAGCATGACTTTGCCGATGGGGATGAAGTTCCGGGATCGTTCTTCGCTATGGGTCCGAATATCAAGCACGATCTGCGCTTGATGGGCTTCGAGGCGAGCGTCTATGACATCGCTCCCACGATCCTCTCTCTCTATGGGATTGCGGAACCGACGCAGATGCACGGGCACGTGCTGACCCAGATATTCGATGGGACGACTGGAAACACGGTCGCTCAGAAATAAACAGCTTCACGGCCGTGGCGGGAGGGCCCGTACGCGTGCTTGTGCGAGCAGTTTGAGCAGGTCCGCGTTTGCGGAGCCGTTCTTTGCGAACGGGTCGAGCAATTCCACCACATCAGCAAAGCGCTTGTCGGCCAGATAGTCCTCGGCCAGTGCGCGCAGCGCGGCCTGGTTTCCCGGGTGGAGAAGAAGCGCGGCCTCGAGGTGGTCTTCCGCAGCTGCCCGGTCTCCCAACTTCGAATCGATACCGGCAAGCAGCAGGCGAGCATCCAGCTGTTCGGGAGACTGCTTGACCGCGGCTTCGAGGGCGTTTCGCGCGCCCTGCGCGTCTCCTAGTTTGTCGAGAGTTTGGCCTTCGTAGAATGCCGCCAACGGGTCATTGGGCTGAAGCTTGCGTGCGCGATCAAGATGGCCGGCTGCCTCTCGATACTGACCCGTCCGAAATTCCAGTTCCCCCATCTGTCGCAATGCGGCCGGGGAATCGGCATTCAATTCCAGAACTTTCTGTAACTGTGACTTGGCAGCTTCGGAATGGCCCTCATCTGCCAGCATCATGGCTGAATGGAGCAGGTTCTGCTCCTCGATTTTATCTTTTGGGTCGGGCAGCGAGGACAACTCGGGGACATTGGTATACGTGTGCTCATCGCCCGGTCCCAAATAACCCAATGCACGCAGTTCGCTGAGCGTTTTGTTTCCGGCGGCGCCTGTGGACGCGGATACCCGTGGAGGCCGCATCGGCGAGGATGCGAGGTCTGCGCGGAGATGTTGCACGGTTGCGTTCCAGGGCTCGTATTCGTTCTTGAGCTCAGCGGGATCTTTCGCCAGGTCGTAGAGTTCCGGCTGCGGGGCTTCGATGAATTTGAAGCCACCGCTACGGACCGCGCGCAGGGGCGCCCATCCGAAACGTAGAGGATAATCCGTCTCGGCGAAGACCACCCGATCATCGGCTTTCGCGTGGAAGTATGGGGTCAGAGAGCGATTGGCAAGAGCTGCGGGAGCGGAGATACCGAGTAGATCAAGAACGGTGGGCAGCAGATCGGTTGTTTCTACCTGGGCCTCCACCACCTTGGCCTGCGTAACGTCGGCCGGCAGCTTGATGATCAGGGGCACATGGGTCGTGGAATCGTAGAGGAAGATGCCGTGAGTTTGCTCGCCGTGTTCTCCGAGCCCTTCGCCGTGATCACCCACCACGATAATCAGCGCGTTCTGGTATCGCGCCTCACGCTTCAAATAGTTGAGCAAATCTCCCAGCGCAGAGTCGGCATAGGCGATCTCACCGTCGTACAGACGGTCTTTGTAGGTTTGCGCATACGGTGCCGGCGGTTGATACGGATCGTGCGGGTCGTAGAGGTGCATCCACACAAAGCGAGGCTTCTGTGGGTGTGCGGCCATCCACGCTTCGGTGCGATGGGCTACATCCAGGCCGCGCCGCTCGACATATCCCCAGTGCTTTCCCGGTGGCGCGTCTGCTGGAAAGTTGTCATAGGAGTCGAAGCCACGGTCGAGTCCTGGCGCGAGTGTGCGCGAATCAAGAACGACGGAACCAATAAAGGCAGCCGTCTGATAGCCATTCTGTCGAAGCAACTCAGCCCACGTAGGGAACGTTTTCGCGAGCGGGATGGCGAAGTCGGTGACACCGTGTACGCTCGGGAGCAGGCCGGTCAGGATGCTGGTGTGCGCAGTATTGGTGATGGGGCTTGGGGTGAAGGCCTGGGTAAAGCGAATGCCGTCTCTCGCCAAAGAATCCAGGGCAGGCGTCTGGATCTTGTCGTCCCCATAACAGTGGACGTGGTCGGCTCGCAGGGTATCGATCGTGATCAGGTAAACATCCGGGTGAGGACTAACCTGGGCGGGCGCCTGAGAGGCCATTGCGGCGGCAGCGAGACTTGCTATAAAGGTTGCGAAGACTCTCATGCGAAAGAACTCCCCGAAATCCACTAATGCGTTCCCTGGGAAGCTGGCACGTCCTTCTTCGGGGAGAGGCCAAGCTGCTGCGTCGCATCTCCCCTGGCTCCGGTGACAGCCATGACACTTTCTTCGTTGTGCAGCTTGCCGGCTTGCAGCTTCTTTACGATTTCCATTTGCTCCGATGATTTGGCCGGCTCGTTGAGTCTTTGATACACGCGAGCGAGTTGGTAGTGAGCGTCTGTCTGCTGCGGATCTGACGCTACCGCCGCCTTGAGTTCGGTCGCTGCGTCTTGATAGCGATTCATTTGCACGAGCGCCTTTCCCAGATCCAGCCTGGCGCGCGCGTTGCCTGGTTCCTGCGTGAGAACGGATTGTAGAAGCGGTATGGCTTGCTGCGGCTTCTGCTCCGTGAGATAGGTATCGGCGAGGTAGAACTTCGCCTCGTGAAAGTTGGGGTCGAGGGCAATCGCCTTCGTCAGCTCTGTCTCCGCTGCAGGAAAGTTTCGGACCTTCCAATACATGAAACCGAGCGAGAAGCGTACGGTGGCATCATTGGGCTGCTGTTGTCGCGCGGCTTCGAACTCTGCGATCGACTTGTCATACTGTGACAGACCATCGTAGGCCTGGCCCTTGAGTAGATGGACCCAGGGCGACCCGGGGTCCGCGGTTTCGAGTTCGTCAAAAGCCGCCAAGGCCTTATTGAAGTGCTTCGTTTGCAGGTAAGCGCGACTGAGCAGGTACAGGTTTCCGGCATCGCGAGGACTTAGCCTGTCCACCTCTTCCAGCTCGGGGATGGCTTGTTGATAGTCGTCCTGGCCGACGAACGCGACAGCGAGCAATTGGCGGGCCTGCAGGCTATCCGGTTGGGCCGTAACGGCCTGCTGCAAGGGCGGTGCCGCCCGGACGTAGTCCTGGCTTTTAAGAAAAGCGATGCCGAGATTCAGATTGGTGCCAAAGTTCTGCGGATCCCAGCGAAGCGCCTGCTGGTAATACCCGATGCCTTCCGCGAATTGGCCCTGCCGGACGTAGAGTGCGCCGAGGCGATTCAGCGCGGCGATTGACTTGGGATCGATCGCAAGGATTCGCTTGTACCCTTCGGCGGCATCGCTCCATCGCCCCGCGCGCTCCATCTCCTCCGCCTGCGCTCCAATCTCCGGGATGGATTGCTGCGCGTACACGCGGTGCACGCACAGTATCGCCAGGAGGATCAGCGCAGCAGAGCGGAGGCAGGTATGCAGAAAGACCTTCATGGCGTGGTTATGGCGACTTGGCGAATCGAGCGAGTGCGTCCCTGGCAGGAAGGTAATTTGGATCGGCAGCCAATGCCTTTTCAAATTCGCTTCTTGCGCCGGCGGGATCTTTGAGCGCCATCAGGGCCACACCTAGATTGTAGTGTGCCGCGGCGTAGTTCGGCTTGAGACGGATGGCTTGCTCGAACTCACTGCGAGCCAGGGTGATCTCGGCTTCGCGCAAATAGACGTTGCCAAGCGTATTGTGAGATTCCGCCGCTGCGGGCTCGATTGCGAGGGCGGCGTGCAGTTGCTTTTCGCTCTCTTTCCAGTCTCCCCGCATGGCCGCGAGCGTGCCGAGTCCGTCATGGGCGTCGTAACTGTCGGGGGTCTGTTGTAGAACCTGGTTGAACTCCGCCGCAGACTGGTCGTACTCGCCTTTCTGCGCCATTGTCTTCGCGAGCCAGAGCTCTGCCTTGGTATAGCCCGGAGAGATGGCCAGGGCTGCGCTCAACTCTTTCCCGGCGTTGTCGAACTGGCGCAGGTTGAAATAGCTTAGGCCGGCATCGAGGTGGGCAATGGCACTCGCCGGCTCGGCTGCGAGCACGGCGCGAAATTGCTCGATCGCATCCGCGTCGTTGCCCATGCGTTGCTCATTCAGGCCCAGGGCCAGGCGAACATCGGATAGGTCGCGGTCTCGCGCCAAAATCGTTTTCAGGATCGTGTTCGCTTCCCCCAGGTGGCCGAGTGACGCCACGTAGATGGCCCTTCCATACTCTTCGTAATCGCCGATCCGATCCTTCGGATCAATTGCACTCGGCGCGGAATTGTGAGTGGAGCTATCTCCGGTAAGGTAGCCGAGGGCATGCAGGCGCTCGATCACTTCAGGGCTAAGCGCGTTTGCGGTTCGCGGGGAACTCGGTTCATAACGCTGCCGGAGTTGCTTCAGCTTCTCCTCATACGCTGACGCCAGGGCGCTTTTGTCACCGTAGAGGTTCGTGGATTCCCCAGGGTCTTTGCTCAAATCGTAAAATTCCGATCTCGGAGCCTCAATGTACTTGTAGTGGCCCTGCCGCAAGCTGGTCAGGGCGCTCGCCCCAAAATGCCTTTGCGGGTATTGGCTCTCGCTGAAAACGTCCTCAGGCGGACCCGATTTGAGCGAACTTTTTCCTTGCATCGCTGGTGGCGGCGGAATCTTGACTGCGTCGAGAATGGTCGGAGAGAGATCGAGCAGGCTGACCGGCGTATCGACTCGCTCGGGCATCGAAGCTTTCCCCGCGGGCCAATGAATGATCAGGGGCACATGCAGGGTGCTTTGGTAGATGAAGAATCCGTGCGTGGTTTCGCCGTGTTCTCCCAGTCCTTCGCCGTGGTCCGACGTGAAGACGATGAGCGTCTTATCTACCAGACCATGCGCAGAGAGATAGTCCCAGAATTTTCCGATAACGTGGTCGACATAATGCAACTCTCCGTTATAGCCCTTGCCGTATTGCGTCTCTTCCGCGGGTGACAGATCGTAGGGCGTGTGCAAGTCGTAGAGGTGCAGGAAAAGGAAAAAAGGGCGATCGGCATGCGCGCTCAGCCATGCTTCGCCCGCATCGGCAACGGCGTCTCCTCTGCGTTTGATATCTCCGGGATCGCTACCGCTGTTCAGGGATGGCGTGGGGCTGTCGTAGGTTTCGAATCCCTGGTCCAATCCAAAACGCCGGTCGAGTACGAAGCTGCCGAGAAAAGCGGCTGTTTGGTAGCCATAGGATTGAAGAGTTCCCGCCAGGGTGACCGCGCCCGGCGCGAGACTCTCCCCGTTGTCTTGGACCCCATTCACAAATGGGTAGGTTGAGGTCAACATCGAGACGTGGGAAGGGAGGGTCAGCGGCACCATGGAGGTTTCCTGGGTAAACAAGGTGCCACCGTGGGAGAGTTTATCGATGTTAGGCGTCGGTTCGGCCCTGGGAGAGAGACAACTCAGTCGATCCGCTCGCAGCGTATCCACCGAGATCAAAATGATGTTTGGCCGCGTTTCGGGTTTTTGCTGTTTCGACGCCGAAGGCTGTTGGGCAAGAACAGGTAAGCCGGCGAGGAGGATCCAGGCTGCAATCATGGCCGGTAACAGTCGCGGGTCATCTGTGTTGTTATTTTAAGTCTTTCGCGGTGGCCTCGGCAGTTCGATTTAGGCAGATTTCTCGTCCGAAGAGAAAGAGGAGGGGTTTCGCCCGATGGTGTTAGCGCGGATGAAAGTGTGGATCCAGGCGGTCGCGCAAGCCATCACCCAGCAGGTTCAGGCCTAAGGCGGTGAGCGTGATGGCGGCGCCGGGAAAGAAGGTGAGGTAGGTGGCGACACCGAGATAGTTGCGGCCGTCTGCCATCATGGCTCCCCACTCAGCCAAGGGCGGTTGTGCGCCGAGCCCCAGAAAGCTGAGCCCCGAGGCCGTGAGCACGACGTCGCCGGCGGTGAGCGTGGCCTGGACCAGAATAGGGGCCATGGCGTTTCTTAGGATGTGGTGGAAGAGAATCCGCCACGTTCCCGCCCCGAGAGCTCGGGCGGCCTCAACGTATTCCGCTCGTTTAAGGGAGAGGGTCAAATTGCGGGCAAGCCTGGTGTAGACAGGAATGGCAAAGATGGAGATGGCCACCAGGCTATCGAAGAGGCCAAGCCCAAGGATGGCAACGATGAGGATTGCCAGTACGATTCCCGGGAATGCGTAGAGGAGATCGATGAACCACAGGATCACCTGATCGGTGAGACCTCCCACGTAGCCGGAAATCATGCCGAGCGGCACGCCGACGACGAGAGACATGCCGACACTCACCGCGATTTCGAGCTGCGAAAGACGTGCTCCGTAAAGCACGCGGGAGAACATATCGCGCCCGTATTCATCCGTGCCAAAGAAATGGGCGACGCTCGGTGGCTGAAAGGCGACGGAAAGGTTTTGCACGTACGGGCCGTAGGGCGCGAGCAGCGGGGCCAGCAGTCCGGCCAGTAACAGAACCAGCACGATGGTCCCGCCGAGCACGAGGTTGCGGTGGCGCAGCAGGGAAGTGACGCTCGTCCGCGAGGGCAGAACGTATTCAGTCAAAGCGAATCCTTGGATCGACCAGCCCGATGAAAACGTCTGTGGCGAAATTGACGGCTATCACGATCGCGACCGTGAGCAGCGTAATGCCCTGGATGGTGGCGTAATCACGATAGCGAACCGCATCGACCATCAATCGGCCCAACCCTGGCCAATTGAAGACTGTCTCGGTGATGACGGCGCCGCCCAGAAGGGAAGCGAAATTCATCCCGATGATGGTTACGATTGGGATAAGCGCATTTCGTAGAGCATGTTTGAAGTACACGCTGGTGCTGCTGAGCCCCTTGGCGCGTGCGGTTCGGATGTAGTCCTGGTGAAGGATGTCGAGCATGCTCGCCCGGCACATCCTGGCGATCACGGCGCCGGGCAGCAGGGCTAAGGTAATGGACGGCAGGATGTAGCTCCTCCAGCTGTTCGCCCCTAGCAGAGGTACCCAGCCAAGCTGCACGGCAAAGAGATTCATGGCCAGCAACGCCAGCCAGAAGTTGGCAATGGACGCCCCTGAGATGGCCGCCACCATGACGAAATGGTCCAGCTTGCGGCCGCTGTAGATAGCCGCGAAAATTCCTGCCGTGATGCCAATCGTCGCTGCGAGTGCATAACTTACGGTGGCCAGCGCCAGTGTGTAAGGGAAACGTTCGGCGATCTCGTGAGCCACCGGTTTGTGAGAACGGATTGAAATTCCCAAATCGCCGTGCAAAGCGTTACGAAGGAATGTCTCGTATTGCACGGCAAAGGGCTTGTCGAGGCCAAGCCGGGTACGCACCGTGTCGACGACCTTCTGGTCGGCTTGCATGCCGGCCATGAGCCTGGCCGGGTCACCCGGGAGGAGGCGGACCGCCCAAAAGATAAGGAACGAGGCGACGAGCAGGATCAGCGGCAAGGCCAGAATTTTTCGCAGCCAGTAATTTCTCATGGGGATCCCCCTAACTCGACCCGGCCTCCGGGCAAGAGACGGACGGGCATGGGAACGGTGCCGATATGTTGCGCGGCGATGTCCCGTGCATAGTAGAGCAGCACATGCGGGGCATCGTCGGAGATAATTTGCTGTGCCTGGCGGTAGAGCGCTTTGCGCTTTTCACTATCGAGTTCTGAAGCCGCGCTCTCCAGCAGCACGTCGAGCTTGGGGTTCGCATAGAAGCCCAGGTTAGCGCCGGACGGAGACCACTGCGTGCTGCGATAAAGCGGGGCTAATTGGTAGTCGGGGTCGGTGTTATCCGATGCCCATGAGGCAAAGACGCAGTCAATCCCTTGCTCTTCCTTCTGCTTCGGCGAGCCGAAAATGGTTTGCGAGTAAACCCCGTTTTCCATCCCGTCGATTTGCAGATTGACATGGATGTTGGCCCACATCCCTTGCAAAGCTTCTGCCAGGTCAACCTCCGGCTCCTGGACAGCAATCTTGAGAGAGAAACCATTGGCATATCCAGCTTCTGCGAGCAGGGTTTTGGCGCGTTCGAGATCGTAGCGATAGCCTTTGGTTTGCGGATCGTAGGCAAAATCGGCCGGGGCCAGAGGCGAATTTGCTGGGGTTCCGAAGCCACGCAATTGTGTCCGGACCAGGGCGTCGCGGTCGGTCGCATAGTTTAACGCCTGCCGCACCCTGATATCGTCCAGGGGCTTGCGTTTGGTGTTGAGCGCCACCCAAAACACCCTCGCTTCGCTTCCTTTAAGGATCTGGACCTTGCGATTGCGCGAAAGTGCTTCGGCAAAGATGGGCGGTAAAGGATTGACGATATCCGCCGCACCTGCCAGCACCGACATATTCATCACCACAGGCTCGCTGCTCCAGATCCATTTCAACTGCTTGACTGCCGGACGAGCACCCCAATATTGCTCGTTGCGTTCTTCCAGCACGTATTCGCCGGTCTTCCACTCGGCAAACTTGTAAGGGCCGGTGCCTACCGCTTCTCGAGAAAGCACGTTTTGCTCATCCGCCGATGGACTCACAATCGGAGTGACCGCCAGCACCCGGGGAAAGGATGCATAGGAGTTGGTGAGCGTGAACACCACTGTGCCTGATCCAACCGCTGCGACGTGTTTGACGATGGTGCGCACTCTGCTTGCTCCGGCAAGGCCGCGGCCGCGATCGAGCAGGCGGTCGAACGAGGCGACGACTGCCTCAGCGTTGAATGGAGTGCCGTCGTGAAAAAGAACGCCTTTGCGCAATTCCAATGTCCAGCTGGTTCCGGTCGCGTCTACGCTCCACTTGGTAGCCAGGCTGGGCGCAACCTCAAGGTTTTGATCGAAGCGGAGGAGGCATTCATACATGGGATCCAAAACGTCCATGGTAAAACTTGCTGTGTGGTCAGCAGGATCCATCGTTAACGGCGCTTCCGACTGCATGATTGTTACGCGGTTTTCGGGCGGGGGAGCCGGGCCGCACCCAAGCAGGCTACACGCCACGACCACGGTGGCGAGAGTCGCACGCCATGCGCTGGGTGAGGGCGAAAATTCCGGCAGGTTGGGCAAGGGTGCCAACTTCTCCAGCTAATTTTTAAAGAACGAATTCACTCCGCGCCGCTTCCACCGTGGAACGGACCGTCATTGGATCAGTCACGGTTTTTATGTACTCGTGGTCCTGCGAGGTGAGCCCCATCACTACTTTCGGATTGAGATAGGTCATGGCGCTGGACTCTTTCTTGTGGGCGGCAAAGTGCAACTCCCATAGGCCGGTTTCGCGGCAGACCTGGGCGATATTGCCGGCACGCAGGCCACCGCAGGGCATAACGATGATGCGCCCGTTTGCCACTTGGCCCAGGTGCTTCAGGTTGGCTAAGCCCTCGATGGCTGTTGCCCGCTGTCCGCTGGTCAGGAGCCGATCCACGCCCAGCTTGATCAAAGCCTCGAGGGCCGGGACTGGGTCGCGCACCATATCGAACGCGCGGTGAAAGGTAAAGTGCATGGGCCTCGCCAGGCGCAGCAGCTCTGCCGTTCGCTGTTCATCCACGGCACCGCCGGCGGTCAGACATCCCGTAACCACGCCGGGCACGCCGAGTTCCTTCAGCGCGATCACGTCCTCGCGCATGCTTTCGAATTCGGCCTCCGAGTAGAGAAAGTCACCGCCTCGCGGGCGAACAATGACGAATACCGGAACCCGTGCGCGGCGCAGGGCTTCCTTCACAATTCCGATGCTGGGAGTGACACCACCCTCAAGTACGCTGGCGCAGAGCTCAACCCGATCGGCGCCGTTCTCCTGCGCTACCAGCAAGCCATCCACGCCTTCAATCGAAACCTCCAGGACGGGACGCTTCATCGGGTGACCTGGGGCGAGCGGGCCGAGACAATCGTCGAAGGCTGCCAGGAAAACGAGCGGTCAAACGGAAAGCTCGGCGGCCGTAGCTGGCTTTTGGGAAGCTTGTCCAGATCCTGAAGAATGGAACCGTCGGAGAGAGCCATGAGATTGGGATTGGCGAGCGGGGCCAATTCCGGCGAGAGATAGCCTGATTTCACCACCAGAAGTTTGAAGTCAGGGATATGTAACTGCAGCCGGGTGAAGTCGCGAATGTAGTGAAATGGGCGGCGTGTGGCTGTGAGCACGACGGTTACGCCTTCGATCCGGACGACAGCCTGGCGCTCTCGCGGCTCGCCGGTGGGCAGCAGGAAGAGAACCTCTGCTTCCGCTTCCACTGGGCGGCTCCCTTGGGGGTCGAGCGTCGCGCCAATGCGCAGCGTGAGTTTGCTGCCGGCGGAGTGTTGATAACAAAGCTCGGTGGCAGGGTGATCGGCGATGCCGGCGATGAGGGCATTCTCGAAATCGCCGCTGAGGAGTGCCTCCAGCACTTCGGCTCTGTCTCCTACTCCGCCGCCAGTGGGATTATCGCCAGAGTCGGCGAGAATGATGGGTTGGGTTGTTATCGTCTCTGCCTGGTCGAGGAGTTCGGCTATGCTGCCGACGGGAACGCCAAACTGAAAGTCCTCGCGGGCGTCCCAATATTGCCGGGCCAGTTCCACCGCTTGCTCCTCGAGCACCAACGGTTCGGTTCCGGTCATCACCACGCTTGCGGTCGCCCGAGGCTCATCGGCCCAAACGTAGCCCACCAGAAGCGAGGCATCAAGGATTCCGGACTTTGCGTTGACCGGGGCCAACTGTGCGTAGAGCCCTTTCGCGGGCTGGTCTTCGGTGCTCGTTCTTTCTCCCGGCAGCAACACGGGAACCGGCGCCCAAACCAGGGTGGGACGGATCTTGTTTGCGGCGCAGTGCAGCAGCATCTTGCAGGCCCGCTGCTTGGTTTCCGGCACATCGATATGCGGAGCTGTGCGATAAGCGGAGAGCATGTCGAGGTTGTCGATGATGCGGCGGCTCAGATTGCCGTGCAGATCGTAGCTCGCGCTGATCAGGCATTCCTGGCCGACCACTTGGCGGGCGGCGGATATCCAATCACCCTCGGCGTCGTGGATGCCGTCGACATACATCGCGCCGTGCATCGGCAGGTAGAGCCCATCGAGCGGGAGCACTTCTTTCAGTGACTGTAGAAACTCGGCCTTAAATGCCTCATACGTGGCCCGCTCAACCGGGCCACCGGGTACGGCGCTCGCGTACAGTGTGGGGAAAAAGTGATCAGCATACAAGCCAAGAAAGGCAAACTCCGGAGCCGCAGACAATCCCTCACCGCGCAGCACGGTAAAGTCCTCGGTTCGGCTACGGATCCGGCTATAGGTGCTGCATTCGATATGGATGCCGCCATAGGCAAACCGCATGTTCTCTCCTGATTTGCTTGTTTTTAAAGGCTATTGCGGTGCGATCAACTCGCACCACGCACTTGTATTTCCCCCGGCAAGCAATGCTTGCCGATGCCATGAAACCGTCGCACGCGTCATGCGAACGGGTCGCAAATCATAGTGGAAAATGGCCCGGTTCCGGCTGCGTGAGCCAATCTTTGCATGACTTCAGGAGCAAAGCAGACTATACTTCACCTACTTAATTATACGGATTGATACCGCATAGGTGGCCCCTATCATACGGCCCCCTCGGTTTATCTGGATGCGGCTCGCGCATTGCTTCGAAGGAGACACATGAGGGCCACGATCGGTGTGGATATTGGTGCGACCAAGATTGCCTGCGGTGTGTTGAAAGAGGAAGAATTTTTAAGCAAGACTACGATTCCCACGCCCAAAGAGGGTTGGCGTAGTGTCCTCGATTCCATCGTGAATACGATTGAGACCCTGGAGAAATTGCATCCTGAGGTTACTGAGGTCGGCGTCGGCGTTCCGGGAACGCATGACCGGGCGCGCACCGAGGTGCTGTTTGCTCCGAACATTCACGGTTTTACCAAAGTCCCGGTTGTCGAGTATCTGAGCCAGCGTCTAGGTTGGCCTGTGGCCCTTGAGAACGATGCGAACGCAGCGGCTCTAGCGGAGGCCAACCTGGGATCTGCCAGGCATGCCTCCTCGAGCATGTTCATTACGATTTCCACTGGTATTGGCGGAAGCATTGTGGTCGATGGGCAAATTTGGCGGGGCTTTCATGGCATTGCCGGCGAGATCGGTCACGCCATCCGGGTCCCCGGGGGCCCGATTCCTCCAGGCGGCACGGCTGGAGCGCTGGAAGCAGTGGCCAGCGGGCCTGCCATCGAACGAGACGCCACGTTCGCTTTTCGCAAACCAACTTCTACTGCGGAAGTGTTCCGGCTGGCGCAGGATGGTGATACGACTGCCGAACATATCGTGCATACCGCGATGCGGTACCTGGGGATGTCGATTGCCGATGTTCAGAAGCTGCTGGATCCGGAAGTCTTTGTAATTGGCGGCGGCGTCGCTTCCGTGGGTGAGTATTTTTACACCCATGTTCAGAACTACGCGCGTGAGTATGCTAAAGGGTTTGCCGATGTCACCATCCTGCCTGCGCACTTCGGCGTCGATGCGGGTGTGATCGGGGCCGCGATTGCCGCCCGGCAGATGACAACGCAGCGTCACGCCGAATCCCTGGTCTAAAGCGCTCGCCTAATAGCTGGCCTGATCGATCAGGAACTGGTGGGCGGCGATACTCGCGGCGCTGCGGGCGAGAAAATCCTTATCCACGGAGCGAAACTCAAGACGGGTGGTCGCAATCAGGTGGGGCAGAATGTTGTTCTCGATCGCCTGCCGCGTGCTGGTCATGAAGAGCCCATTGCCGAAACCAACCACGTCGGCGATAAGAACCAGCTCCGGATTAATGACCTGGATGGTGTTGGCCACGACGACGCCAAGCATTGCGCCCGCCTCGCGAAGCAATTCGATTGCCTGTACTTCCCCCTTGGCCGCGATCGATTCGAGCTGTGCCAGATTTTTTGCCTTGAGGCCTAGTTCTTCCGCTCGCTGCAGCATGGCGGAACTGGTGGCGAACATATCGAGGCAGCCTTTTTTGCCGCAGTCGCAGGCTTTCCCGCCGGGGACGACGGTGCAGTGACCGATTTCTCCTGCCGCTCCCGTGTGCCCGCGATGGAGGCGGCCGTTGATGTAGTGGCCGTCTCCGATCTTCTTTCCTAACATGATGATGCTGAAGTTTCTGGACTCGCGGGCATGGCCGAAGAGCTTCTGGCCGGTGGCGACTGCATGCGCGTCGTTGTCGAGATAGGTGGGAATTTTGGTGACGCGCTGAATGATCTCGGCGATCGGAACATCACGCCAGCCAAGCGCGTTTGACTGGAGGCAGATGCCTCGGGGATGGTTGACATAGCCGGAGAGAGCAACGCCAATTCCCAGCACCTTATCCCGGGAGATTTTTCGCGCTCGGATGAGCGCAGGAATGCCTTGTTCAATGGCAGCCGCCACTGCCCGGGGTTGTGATGCCTCCTTCATTTGATGTTGGGCCAGGGCGTTGCCATGAAAGTCAGTCAACACCATCATCGGTGGGTCTTCGGTAAGGCCAACACCGACGAAATATCCGCGGTCGGCATTTAGCGACAGCAGAATCGAAGGGCGCCCTTTTTGTTGCTCGTCGTAAGAGCTGGAGGTTTCGTGAATCAACCCTTGCTCGATCAGGCCTCGGCTCAGTTCGGTGAGGGCAGACCGGCTGAGCCCGATCGAGTCAGCCAGGTCGGTGCGAGACATGGATCCCGTTTCAAGCAACGCTTCGATGATCGCGGTCCGCGACGAGGAAACGCCTGGGCTGGGCGGCCGGCGGCCATTCTTTTCCGTCAGCCGATCAGAAGTTGGGCCTTTGTTGTCGCGTGCTGACGCTGATTTTGCTCTGCGCATGCTAGAGACACTATAGCCGGTCCACGCCCAGTGAAACGCGACGATGATTCACATCTGGCTACTCGCGACGGTAAGGGCCTATGATTCGAGAAAATCGACAGTACACGGAGAATGCTGGTAATGAGCTCACTCGACAGACGTAAATTTCTTCAAGGTGCGGGCGGCGCCTTTGCTGTAGGCCTCCTCACCTCCTCCGCCGGAACCGCAGCGCACGCGCAGGCCGTCACCCCAGAATCGATCGTTCACGCCGGTGTTACTCCGCCGATGTCTGAGAGCGAAAAGCTGGTGCGCATCGCGTCCAATAGTTATCCCATCCGCTACATCTTCAAAACCAAGGAGGTTGACGATGATGAGCGCGACATGACGGTACAGATGAAGAAAAAGTACGGCGAGATCACCATGTTGGATTTTCCGGAATTTACCAAGAAGACATTTCCCGGCGTATACCAGATGGATCTATGGTCGAGCCTGTTCGGCGACAGTGACGATGACAGCCAACACGTTTTAACGACTGTACTCGACTACGAGGGGAAGCCTCGTTCGGTTCGGGAATTTGATCCGTCCAGCTCTTCAGGCAAGAAGTGGCTGGAAAAGATGGCCAACACGCAGGTGAAGACAGGAACAAAGTGCCACCACATCTCCAACAACGCGCCGCGGGATATCTGCGATCTTGATCCTGCAAAAAGGCAGGCGGGCGTGGAGGTCGCTAAGAAGTGGCTGGATGGTGCCGCGATGCTCGGCGCCAAGTCGATGCGCGTGAATAGCGGCGGCCCCCGAGTTGCACCTGCCGCAGAACGCAATGCCACCGGTTACGCGACCAACCCCGCCCTCGAGCAATACCTGACAAATTGCATTGAATCGTTCAAGGAGATGACGGAGTACGGCGCCAGGCTGGGAGTGAAAGTAACGCTCGAAAACCACTGGGGGCTGACGGCCAACCCTATCAATATCCGCATCATCGTCGAGGAAGTGAACAACCCCTTCTGCGAGGCCAGCCCCGATTTCTGCAATTGGGAAAACAAATACCTTCTCTATCACGGCCTTCAGGATCTGGCTCCCTACGCTCATACCACGGTGCACGCGAAATTCTGGGATCGCTTCGGCGAACCCGACGTGCAGCGCAATGTGAGAATCATGCTCAATAACAATTACACCGGGGTATTCGCTTTGGAGTACGAACACGGTCCGTGGGATGGCGTGGAGGGTGCGCAGCATCTCTTCCAGGAAGTTCTGGCGGCCATGTAATAGCGGTCGAGGCAAAAGATTTACCCGGCGGAACGGACTCTGCATGATCACGAGTCCGTTCCGCCTTTATGCTTACGACACAAGGAGAGTGTGTAGGCCATGAGCAATTTTGATAGGCGAATGTTTCTTCAGAGCGCGGCGGCTGGTCTGCTCGCATCCTCCGCTGGCAGTGCTGCGCTCGCGCAGGCCGTTACCCCGGAAACGATTGCGCATGCCAGCGTTTCGTCTCCCATGTCGGAGAGCCAAAAGCTGGTGCGGATCGCATCGAACAGCTATCCCTTTCGCGACATCTTCAAAACGCCGCAACTTTTTGGTAAGCCGGAGACGGTCACACAGATGAAAAAGAAGTATGGCGAGATCACCATGCTCGATTTTCCTGAGTACACCAAGAAGATGTTTCCCGGCGTTTACCAGATGGATCTATGGTCGTACCTGTTTGGGGATACCGATGACGACAGTCAATTTATCAAGGTCACGGGAGGAGGCTTCGACGGGAAAATCCACACGGTGCGGGAGTTTGATCCCGCCAGCTCCTCCGGGAAGAAATGGCTGGATACGATGGCCAATACGCTGGTAAAGACAGGGACGAAGTGTCATCACATCTCAAATGACGCACCCCGGGATATCTGCGATCCTGACGCGGCGAAACGCCAGGCAGGGATTGAAGTAGCGAAGAAGTGGCTGGATGGGGCGGCTACGCTGGGCGCAAAGTCGATGCGCGTGAACACAGGCGGTCCGATGTTAGTTCCAGTGCCTGCACTCGTTCCGAGTGGTTACGCGACCAACCCGGGTCTGGAAGAATACCTGACCAACTGCATTGCATCGTACAAGGAGATGGCGGATTACGGCGCCAAGGTGGGGGTTAAGGTGACGCTGGAGAATCACTGGGGGCTGACCGCTAACCCGATCAACATCCGGATCATCGTCGAGGAAGTGAACAACCCTTACTGCGAAGCCAGTCCTGACTTCTGCAACTGGGAGCACAAGTACCTTCTCTATCACGCGCTGAACGATATCGCTCCGTACGCTCACACGACAGTTCACGCCAAATTTTGGGATCGGTTTGGCGAGCCTGATGTTCAACGGAATGTCCGGATCATGCTGAATAACAATTTCACTGGGGTGTTTGCTTTGGAATACGAAGCCGGGCCGTGGGATGGTGTGGAGGGTGCACAGCATCTCTTTCAGGAAGTCATGGCGGCGATGTGAGCAGCTGCTGGTTCTCGCGCTGACTCCTCAGTTCGCCGGGCCTGGAAGTGCAAAGGCAACGTAGGAGCCTGGGATGGGAGATGCGGACGTTGCGCGGGTGGAGGTCGTGGCTTGTGCTGCGGCACAGAAGACGACGTACTCCCGCCCTTGCACCTCGTAGACCGCGGGCATTCCCTCGAGTGCGGCTTCCGTTTCCGTCTCCCACAGAACTTTGCCGGTTGCGGAGTCGATCGCTCGCACCTTGCGGTCACGTGTTCCGGTAAAGATCAGACCTCCGGCAGTGAGAACCGGGCTTACCTTGGGGAATTGCGAGCCGGTTTGGGTGAAACCCTTAGCTGCGAGTTCGGGAACAGTGCCGAGGGGAATCTGCCAGCGAATGGTCCCCTCGTTCAGGTCGTACGCCGTCAGGGTTGTCCACGGTGGGCGAATGACCGGCAAACCACTCTTTGCAAACATAAAGCCAAAGCTGCTCTTGTACTGCGCCGTGATCGGGTCGACCGGGGTGGCGGCCTCCGCACTTACGGCTGGAGTTGCCGGAGCAAGCTCGGGATGCTTGAGATACGCCAAGAGCGAGGTGATCTGGGGACCGGATAAGCTGGAGAACGCAGGCATCGGGCCTTTCCCATGTTGCACAATACTTTCGATCTGCTCGTCGGATAACGTATCGGTCACGTGCACGAGGGAAGGAATCGCAGGCGGGTTTCCCTCGCGGTTGGCTCCGTGGCACAGACTGCAGTTGGCACGGAAGGTTGACCGGCCTTGCTCTCCCGGTGAGCCCGTCTGCACAGCCTTGGTGGCTAGCTCCAGCTTGAGCATCGCCGGAAGATCTTTCGAGACAATGTATACGTCACCGTTGTTGGGGTTTGCCGTGGCTCCCCCCAGTTAGCACCGCCGTTGTTTCCCGGCATTTCCACCGTGTTCTCGCGGCTGGGCGGGGTAAACAGGCCCTCGTTGCGAGCGTGGAGCAGGTCGCGCTCCAACTGTTCGCGCTCATCGGGCTCGAGAAATGGACTCAGGTCTCTTACGGTGAATGACTGGCGCGCAAACGGAGGCGGCTTTGAAGGAAAAGGCTGGGTCGGCCAGGTCTCTTCTCCCGGCATGGGAGATTTGAGCATAGGCCGCTCCTCAATGGGCCACAGCGGCTTTCCTGTTTCACGGTTGAAAACCCAGAGAAAACCAACCTTGCCGGCTTGCGCGACCACATCGATCTTCTTGCCGTTGTGCAGAACGGTGGTCAGCATCGGAGTGGAGTCGTTGTCGTAGTCCCAGATATCGTGGTGGATCATCTGGTAATACCAGATCAGTTTGCCGGTACGAGCATTCAGGGCAAGCAGACAATCCCCATACAAGTTCTTCCCCGGTCGATTGGCGCCGTAGAAGTTGTACTTAGGGCTAGCGGTCGGCACATAGACGGTGCCGCGCTTGTCATCCAGCGCCATGCCGCTCCAGTCGTTGGCGCCTCCCACCGATTTCCACGCGTCTTTCGGCCAGGTTTCATAGCCGGGTTCACCCGGATGGGGAACGGTGTGAAAGCTCCACGCCAGGCGGCCGGTGCGGACATCGTAGGCGCGAATGTCGCCCGGGCCAGAGCTGTACTCCTCATTGGTGGCGGAGCCCAGTATGAGTAAGTCTTCAAAGATGCGTCCTGGGTTGTAGGACTGCACCAGCGTAAGAGTCTTGGGATCGCGCCCGAGACCGTCGCGCAGGTCGACGACACCGTGGTCGCCAAACTGCAGAATGGGTTGGCCGGTGCGAGCATCCAATTCTTGAAGTTCATTCTTCAGCGAAAAAAGCAGGCGCCGATCCGATCGATCGGGACTCTCCCAGTAGTCAATGCCGCGATTGGTAATGAGGGTTGTGTTGGGATCGGTTGCGTGGGTCCAGATTTCCTTACCAGTCGCGGCATCAAGGGCCACGATCGCGTTGTTCTTTGCCAGAACGTACATCGTTCCGTCGACGACCAGGGGATTGAAGATATATCGCTGGCCGTCTCCGGTGCTGTAGGTCCACGCGACTTTGAGATCTTTGACGTTGGCGCGATTGATCTGGTGCAGCGCGGAATACTGCGCACCGTCGGGAGAGCCGCCGTAGTTGCGCCAGGTCGTGTGGGCGTCCTGGGCCGATGCGGGAAGCAGAAGGCCCAAAAAGATGGAGCCCAATCCGAGGAACTCTTGACGGCGAATAAAGCACCCCCGGGTGATGGCAAACCCGATTTATTTCACTCTTGATAATAAACAAAACAGAGCCGTTGATGAGGATCCGGCAGGTATGAATCGAAAAAATCCAGGGGATTTGCTTCGGTGAGTGGAGAGTAGGGCAACCTCAGTTGGCTGTCAAGCCTCCATTCGAACTTCCAGCTTGTTCGCAAGCCGCGGTGATTTGAATGTATGCTCCCATTTAAGAGTGAAGGTGCTGACACTCGTGCATCGCTTCACCGACGGCGGCGTGGGCCGGGCGTTGCTGCGCAAGGAGAGAGATGCGAGTTAATTCTGCGTTGATCGCCGCAATTTCGCTGGGAAGTTTGATGAGCCTTGTCTATCTCGGCCAGGCGCAGGAGCCTGTGCCCCCAGCCCCCGCGCCGCCGCCGGTGGGAGGGTTCGTGCCTGGACAAGTGAGGGCGCCGATTGATCCTGCAATCGTGGCGCGCGGCAAGACGCTCTACGGCATCAACTGCCAGGGCTGCCATGGGCCCGATTTACGTGGCGGGGATCTGGGGGGCCCGAATCTGTTGCGTTCCCAGGTGGCATTGCGGGATCAGAATGGGGAACTGATCGTGCCCATCATTCAAGGCGCGCGCCAGGCCATGGGCATGCCGAAGATCGGGCTCAGCCTGGATGATTCCAATACAGTCGCGGCCTACGTTCGTAGCGTGATCGCGACTATCGGCAGGGCCGGCACACCGCCCGAGTCGCGTACACCTCCCAGCATCCTTACCGGGGATGCCAGCGCGGGCGAGGCCTACTTCAACCTGAAGTGCAAGAATTGCCACTCCCCGGAAGGGGACCTGCGCGGGATCGCTTCCACCGTCAGCGACCCGAAAGCGTTGCAAAACTTGTGGGTTGCCGGCCACCCTCTGGGCCAGAGCAGGCCAGCGAAAACGATCGCCACAGTTACGATTACCCTCGCGGCAGGAGCGACCGTGCAGGGCCAGTTGGTCCACATCGACGACTTCCTCGTCACCCTGAAACAGCCAGATGGAACGACACGGTCCTTCCGGCGAAACGGTAGCGTGCCCAAGGTCGTGGTCCACGACCCGCTGCAAGGCCATAAGGATCTGCTCCCGGTTTATTCCGATAAGAATATCCATGATGTAACGGCTTATCTGGTGACTCTGAAATGATCCTCAAGAAAATCCTGCTGCCTCTTTCCTTTCTGGCTTTCTCGTCGTTTGCTGTTGCGCAGGGCGGGGGAGTGACGCCTGAAGAACTGTTGAAGCCACTTAAAGATTCGTGGCCAACCTACAACGGCGACTACTCGGGCAAGCGTTATAGCGCACTGACGCAGGTCAATCGGACCAATGTCAAAAACTTGACGCTGGGCTGGATGGCACGCTTGCACGAAGGCGTAGGAGATCCGGCGGGGGATTCCGAGGATGAGCGCGGCGGCGAAAAAAAGCCGCCGGTGATCGTCGGTGGCGAAGGGCCGGGAGATATTGTGATTCACGGAGCTTCGATCAAAGGCTCGGTGCTGGCAGTCGACGGCATCCTGTACGTCACCATGCAAGACAATGGGTGGGCGATTGATGCCCGCGATGGCCATGAGCTCTGGCACTACTTTTGGAAAACCCGCGGCGGGACGCATATCGCCAATCGCGGTTTCGGCATGTGGAACCACTATCTCTACATGGAGACGCCCGACGACTACCTGGTCTCACTCGATGCCGCGACCGGCAAGGAGCGCTGGCATAAAATGATCGCCGACGTGAATGAAGGCTACTTCGCGACACCGGCGCCGATCATCATCGGCAACCACGTTCTGGTGGGCGTGGGGAATGACATCGACTCTCCGGGTTTTTTGCAATCCTTCGATCCCGAAACCGGCGAGCTGCAGTGGAAGCACTACACCGTGCCCATGGAAAAGGGAGATCCCGGCGTTGATAGCTGGGCTAGTCTGGACGCGGCGCGGCATGGCGGCGCACAAACCTGGCTTACCGGCGCCTATGATCCCGAAACCAAGCTCTATATCTTTGGCACTGGTAACCCCACGCCGGCATTCACCACAGGCACTCGTGGTGACCTCGACAATCTGTTTACTTGCGCGCTGATCGCTCTCAATGTCGACACCGGCAAGATGGCCTGGTACTACCAGACCTCTCCTCACGATATGCATGATTACGATTCAGCGCAGACTCCGGTGCTGTTCGACGGCATTTTCCAGGGAAAGAAGCGCAAGATGGTGCTCACGGCAGCGAGAAATGGCTACTACTTCACGCTCGATCGTGTCACCGGGGAACACCTGGTGAGCAGCCGCTATGGTGAGATGACCAACTGGGCGAACCATTTCAGTGCGAACGGGGAACCGATGCGTGATCCGTCGAAAGACGCGACGATCCCTGGTTCTCTCGTTTCACCAAACTCCGGGGGCACCGTCAATTGGGAGCCCCCCGCCTTCTCGCCGGTTACTGGGCTTTTGTACGTCGCGGAAGACAATACGTTTTCCATCTTCTATCTCACCGATGTCGATCCTCGCGGCTCCATGGGTCTGGGCGGCAGAGAAGAGGCGCACATTACCTCGGCAGCCGACTACCTGACGGCGATTGACTATAAGACAGGCAAGGCGAAGTGGAGGCATCGTTATCCAAGCGGCCACGGCGGTGGCGGCGGCGTGCTGGCTACCGCTGGTGGCCTGGTGTTCGCCGGAGACGGAGGCGGTAGCCTGATTGCCCATGACGCAGCCACGGGTGTGCCGCTGTGGAACACGCGCGTCGGCGAAGTTTCCAATGCGCCGCAGACCTATATGCTGGACGGTCACCAATACATCCTCTGTGCGACCGGTGATACGCTTTGGTCGTTCCTGCTCTATTGACCACTTATGAAAGGCCACAGCGGCGGCCCGAGATTGATCATTGTGTGCGGCTTGCCTGGTTCCGGTAAGACCACGCGTGCCAAGCTGCTGGAACGCAAACTCCACGCCGTGCGTCTGTCGCCCGACGAATGGATGGATGCCCTCTCGATCAACCTCTACGACGAGGGCAAGCGCGAGAACATTGAGAAGCTGCAATGGAAGTTCGCCAGGGATCTGCTTGCGCTCGGCCTTACGGTCATCCTCGAGTGGGGCACGTGGGGGCGTTCGGAGCGGGACACATTGCGGCGCGGGGCCCGAGATCTTGGCGCCGCGGTTGAGCTGCATTATCTCTCCGCACCTGTGGATGTTCTCTTTGAGCGGGTTCGCCAGCGCGAGCGAGAGAATCCCCCGTTGGAACGCGATGACCTGTTGCGTTATGCGGAGATGTTCCAGGCGCCGACGCCCGAAGAAATGGCGCTCTTCGATCAGCCGTCAACCGGGGACGGTTAACCCGTATCAGGCTCTTTGCACGCCGCGAAAGTGTTCTTCAATCTCTTCCAACGTCTTACCCTTCGTCTCAGGGAGGAAGAACGCGGTGGTTAGAAGAAAGATGACAGTGAAGCCGGTAAAGAGGAAGAACATCCGCGAGTATCCATACTTGCCGACCACGGGAAGGAAGATTGCGGCTAACGTCGTCGAGACCAGCTGGTTGATCACCAGGGCGATACTCATCCCAACCGACCGTATTCTCGTGGGCATGAGTTCTGAGAGCGCCAGCCACACTCCCACGCCCGGTCCAAAGCCGTAGAACCCGATGAATCCATACAGGCCGAGCGCCACCAGCCAGCCGTGGGTTGCGCTTGGTATGGGCGCCAGGTAGGCGTGGTCGATATGCAGTGGCGCTGTCTGTGCCTCCTCCAGGCTCACGAATGGGTTGCGAAAGAATGCCTCCACGCTGTTGGAAGGGACGCAGCTGGCACGGTTGATCTGGATGGGCGCCGCGCCCGCGTCGTCGGAGCGAACGGTGCTGGTGATGGCGGTAAATCCGCCATAGGAATAGATGACCGCCAGGGACACGCTGTCATGGGGTGGGAGTTGGTTCGCTGACATCAATCTCTCAGCCTCCACCTGGTCAAAGCGAAACGAGAGCCCTTGATCCGCACCCGCCATCTGCCGGATCGTTGCCCCTACATCGTGCCGGAGCGCCTCCGTCTGTAGAAAGAGCGCACCGACGAACAGCAACGATGCGATGATTCCAGAAGTTCCCAGCACAAAGAGGAATTTGCGTCCTCTGCGGTCGACCAACTCCAGGCCAATCACGGTCATCAGAAAATTTACGATTGTGAAGACTACGTAACCCCAATGCGCCCGGACGTCAGAGAGGCCGCTCTGCAGCAGGATATCGGTGTTGTATCCGATGATGGAGTTCACACCGGTCGCGGTACTGCAGAAGAGAATGATGCAGGCCAGGAGAAACGGGATCACATATTGCCTGCTCAGCAGCGATTGTTTCGTCCCGTGCCCTGCGGCTGATCCACCATCGGTCCCGCGCGCAAGAAGGTCCATCTCGCGAAGTTCGGTCTGTGCCTGCTCCTCGTCATGCGAGCGCAACAGAGCGGCATGCGCCAGGTCTCGCTTCCCGCGTTTGTAAAGCCAGCGAGGAGATTCTGCGACAAAGAGGCTACCCAGGACAAATAGCATGCCGGGCGGCATGCACATCCAGAAGATGCGGCGCCAAGCTTGATTCTTCACCGCAAATAGGAATTCGGGTGAGGAGAGGCGCGCCACCTCTGCTACCCGGTAGCTGTAATAGATGCCAATGACTGCGGCGAACACAATACCCAGCGTCAATAGCCACTGGAAGATGCCGGTGCCTTTTCCACGAGAGCTCGCCGGCAGGCACTCTGCGAGGTAAAGGGGAACAACCACGCCTACAAATCCGCCGCTGATGCCCTGCAGCAGGCGCCCCGTAAAGAGGGCTCCGTAGCTCTGTGACAGGGCAATCACCGGGATGCTCAACACGAACACTGTGCCGCCCACTAACATCAGCGGCTTTCGTCCCAGCCAGTCGGCCAGCAATCCGGCGAAGAGGGTCGAGAAAATGCTCCCCAGAAGCACGGCGGCCACGATGATGGAAAGCTGTCCTCCCGTCAGCTTCGATGTCGCCTCGAGATACGGGAGCGCGCCGCCGATGATGCCGACATCGATGCCATAGAGCAGTCCTGCCAGCCCCGCGACGAGCAAGAGAAACCGATTGTAGACAAGCTTCTTTCCAGAATTAGAGGAATCGGCCATTTACGCTCTCAGGAGTAGTTGAAGCATCATGCTAACAGCGAGCCGCGGAATTGCTGCTATTCCGCGGAGAGGGCGGTGGCCGGATCCACCCTGGTAGCGCGTCTTGCCGGCAGGTATCCCGCGGCCAGCGCGACCAGGAGCAACAACAACGTCGCCAGCGCGAGGGTCAGACCGTCGGCCCAGGCAACGCCGAAGAGCAGACTCGAGGCAGCATGGGAAAGCGCGAGGGCGCCAGCCACTCCGAGCAGCAGCCCGGTTGCAGCCAGGAGCAACACCTGCCTCAGAATCATTCTCATGATGTCGAGGCGGCGAGCCCCGAGCGCCATGCGGATCCCTATTTCAGGGGTCCGCTCGGTTACAGAATACGAAATCAGTCCGTAGATGCCGATCGCTGCCAGGACCAGGGCGATTGCCGAAAACGAGCCGAGCAGCCATGTTTGGAAGCGGCGGCGATTGCCCAACACGTCCAGCTCCGACTCGACGGTTGAAACTTCGAACCGTGGTATTTCCGGATTCACGGAAAGAATGGCTGACCGGATACTGCTCGCGATGGGCAGTTGATTGTTCGCGACACGAATCACCAGGTCCATCGATGCCGTCCACGGCGCCTGGCTCTGCGGCAAAAAGAATTGCGGAAAGACACGGCTCTCGGGACCATCGGGAAGCGTATTGCCGACCACACCAACCGTGGTTCGCCAACTGGAAGGCGTCTCACCCGGAACTCCGTAACGGAATCGCCTGCCCAGCGGGTTTTCACCTGGCCAGAGCCGTTTGGCCATCGATTCGTTGATGATGGCGACTGGCTGTGTGGTTGTGCCATCTGCCGATGCAAACAACCGGCCGCGGAGCAGGGGCACGGAGGCGGTCTGGAAGTATCCCGCACTCACCACATGCGAGCCGCTGGCGTCCGCATCATTTGGGGCCGCCAGGTGGGCATGGCCTTCCACTTCAATGATGTTATCGGGGACATAATCGCTGAACAAAGCATCGATGGCCCCCGCATCTTCGACGCCCGGTAGGGCGCGGATGCGCGTCAACGCTTCGTCATACAGCGCAGCTGTTTCGCCGCTCTGGCCGGCAGGCGCATCGAGATGAAGAAAAAGTAACTGCTGTGGTTGGAAGCCGAGATCGACGTCCTGCACCTGCAGAAAACTGCGGAGCATCAACCCGGCGCCGGCCACCAGCACCATGGCCAGAGCCAATTGAAGGACCAACAGGGCACCGCCGGCGCGGCGGCGCGCCCGGCTGCGGGTCATGGTGCGACTGCCGGCTTTCAACGTGCTATGTGGGTCGCGGCGCGCGTTGAGCCAGGCAGGTCCGAGCCCGAAGAGAATGCCGGTGACTATGGATATCAGCGCGCAGAAGGCCAGGGCGGCGGGATCAAGGCGAATGTCTGCAAACCCTCGAATGTCTGCGGGTCCGAACGCGCGTACGATCGGGATCGCCGCAGCGGCCAGAGCGATACCAGGCAATGCAGCTAAGACGCCGAGGATCAGGCTTTCGAGCAATTGCAGGCGGATGAGCCGCGCGCGGGTGGCGCCCAGGGCAAGGCGCACGCCGATTTCTTTCTCCCGCGAACTTTGGCGCGCGAGCACCAGGCTGGCAACATTCGTGCACGCAAGGAAGAGCACGAAAAGGACAGCGCCAAACAGCATCCAGAGTGAGGCTCGTATGCGGGGTCCGACGAGCTCCTCGTTCAAGGGCACGACGTTCACCGATTTGCCCGCTTCGAACTGCGGGTACGCTTGGTTCAAGCGGGCCTGGAGCGAGGTCAGTTCCTGTTGCGCTTGCTGTACGGTGACTCCGGCTTTCAGGCGCGCCACCGCGTTGAACGCATCGGCCTGCCGGGCCGTAAGAAAGGCGGGCCATTGTGGAACGAAAGTCAACGGGATCCACAGGGTGGTGTCGGCTGCGGGAAAATCGAAGTGAGCGGGCATGACGCCGATTACTGTTGCACGTTTGTGATCGATTTCGAGTGGCTTGCCGATTGCGTCGCCGCCGCCAAAATGAGATTGCCAGAAGGCGTGGCTGATCACCACGACCGGCGTGCGGCGTTCCTCTTCCAGGGCTGTCCAGCTTCGACCTTGCTGCGGAGCAACGCCCAGGACGGAAAAAAATTCAGAAGAAACGCGCCCGGCCTTGATGCGTTCCACACTTCCGTTGCTGGTAAGGCTGGCGGCGTCGATGCGAAGGATCGCTGCGATTTGGCCAAAGCTGTGGGACTCGCGCCGCCAATCCTGAATGTCGGGATACGAGGTCCAGTTTTTTTGGATGTCCTTCTTGGGAACTCCGGACCAGAGCATGACGATCCCTGCCGGGTCGCGATAAGGGAGCGCGCGCAGGATGACATTCTCGACCACGCTGAACATCGCCGTGTTGGCTCCGATGCCCACCGCCATGGTGAGCATCGCAACGACGGTGAATCCAGGGCTACGGAAGAGTCCGCGTAGTATTTGTTTCGCTTCTCGCAGCAGGTCGCCCATCCAGCCAAGCCTCATTTTGAGTTAAATCATACATTCGGGCCGGGTTGCTTTTTCTTGTAGTTTGACTACTTAAACAAGCGTCTACAGATTGCAGAGGTAATCACCGTATGAAGTCGAAATTCTTTACCCGTGGTGTGCTGATCGCATTGACGCTCAGTGTCGCTGGGGCCATGCAGTCGCAATCGACATCGATCGGCGTGGCCATGGCACAAGCAACGAAGCACAAACCCCCGTCGGGCACGCCCCCAACGGGAACCGCTCCGACGGGTACACCACCAACTGGTACGCCTCCAACTGGTACGCCTCCAACTAGGTACGCCTCCAACGGGTACGCCTCCCTCCGGTCCGACGAAATGAAATCGTGTCTTCGTTCGTCCTCAGCAGACCTATCGTTTCGCGAGTTTGCTGAGGACAACCGGAAGTACCCCACTAGCGTGTAAAGCAGGCAGGAGACCGGAAGAGCCGCTGCACCCTAAACAGGAGAGGTCCATCTGCCGATAGCGATACACAAGGGCACAGACTCCAGCCCTGATCGTCCGCCAGGCGGGAAGCGTCACCCAAGGTGCCTAGACCGTGCAGATCCGTGAAAAGACTGATGAGGCAGCCGCGATACCCTGGGCGCATCTGCGCATTCCCCCATTTCCGCAGATCGCGATCCGCGTTCTCCAGCTGACGAACAACGAAGACGTGCCGATGCGCCAACTGAGCGAGCTGATCTCTTCGGACCCATCGTTCTCGAGCGAAGTGCTCACCATCGCAAACTCTGCCTTGTACGCCCGCCGGTCACCAGTGAACAGCATTTTGCAAGCTATCGCTGTCCTGGGTTTGAACAGCCTCAAGGGTGTCTGTCTCACGGTGGGTGTCAGAACCTACCTCGGCAAGTCAATCAACCATCAGTCGTTGCGGGCCATATGGCGCCACAGCCTCGCGTGCGCCTTGATCGCAGAACAGCTGGCCCCCCCGGCGTCATTGAACAAAGACACCGCGTATACCGCGGGTGTTCTGCATGATATCGGCCGTTTGGCGCTGGCGGTGATGCGGCCCGAGGTATACGCCACTTTATTGATGACACATCGCGGATCGCCGAGCAGTATTCTTGAGCCCGAACGGGAGTTGTTCGGATTCGATCATTGCGAAGCAGGGCAGCGTCTTATCGCGAACTGGAAGCTGCCGGCAGGTTTCGAGGCCATCGTTTCCGATCATCATTCGTCAGGCCAAAAGATGGACAGCTGGAATTTGCCTGCTGTGATTAATGTCAGTTGCAGATTGGCGGACGCGATAGGCTTCGCCGTGTTTCCGGGATGCGACATTACGCCTTATGCTGCATTGCTGGGCGAACTTCCGGGAATGGAGAGCAAGAAGTTTGCTGCCGAAAGTGAAGCCCTCGCCTTTGAAGTCTCCAGCAAGATCAATGCGGCAGAGTTGTGTTGAAGTTTACTTCTCGCCTGCGGGACGAAAGTCGAAATACGCCAGATTCATATTGCCGCCGGTCAAAATATGAACGGTGAGCACGTTGCGTCCAGTGGGAAGATCGAGCGTAGCGGCGTTTTGCAGAAGATTCCAGTGGTGCCACTGCCGCCATGCGATCGGCTCCGCATTGGAGAACGTGGTGGGGATGGTAATTGGTCTGGTTGCCATCTTCCCATCCACCTCAATCGAGATGCTGCCGCCGCGATTCGATGTGTAGAGCAGGTCGGCGGTGTATTTTCCTGCGCTTGCGACGTCGACGGTGACGTTGAACCACTCGCCGGGTTCCGTCCAGCCCACGTACAGCTGATCCTTCGGGGGAGTCACGACATTGTAGGTACTATTGTCGATGGCCTCCTTGCCCGCGGCGGTCGGGAACTTGGTGTACGAAATGTCGACACCTTCGTGGATACGAAACTCGTTCAGATAGCTGCCGTCGGGCGGGTTCAACTGACCGCTCCCGTGGTTGACGGCATCGCTGTCATGATAGGCAATGCCTTCGCCGCCATCATCGTAGGCCGCACACTCCACGCGACCCGGAATGCGCTGCGGGGTGGTCTGGTAATGGCTGTCAGCAAACGATGTGCCTTTATATTGCTGCAAAAACACACTAGGGTGGCTCTGCGCGCATACGCAGCTAGCTATTGAAAATGAAATCCCTGCGACAACGATCATCCGCGTCCCGGTCTTCATGCATCGCCTTTCATTGCAGCCTGGCATATTCGCGCGCCGATAATATCTTTGGCACCACCCAGGGTCAATCGCAAGTTGACAGCACCCTTCACTCGGGCGGAACGAAGAGAGGTGTTTCGCGAACCTCGGTAGGCCGTCCGCCCTGAATGGTCTTGATCCGCTCCAGGGCCTCATCCACCGCGGCCTTGTCTGGCAACAAGGTATAGCTCAGATCAAACCGGCGTTCTTCTTTAGCGCCAATGGTGGGGACGAGATCGAGCGTACGTTGAAAGTTACGGTTGGAGGGAAAGCTGGTGCCGGGCTCGAGGCCCGTCACGTAACCCTGGCCCCGCGTATCCGTGTTCTTCCACAAGGTAAAGACGGGTAACTGTTGCAAATTGAAGCCCACGCTCACACCATGGGTGCCGGCTGCGTTCTGCAACACTGCCAGGGTATTCGCCTGTTCGTCCCCGTAGGGCACGATGCAAAAGGCAGTTTCGTCGTAATCGGGAGTGGGTGGTCCGTAGGTTTGCCAGGTGCTCACCTCTTGAGCGGCCCTTTGGTTGAACGGCGAGACCCCTTTCAAGGGAGCGCTGTAGCGGGCGCCAGGTTCCAGCAGCGGCGGACCGAAGTTCGTGTGATAGAGCGCCTGGTATTCGCGGGGATAGTCGCCCCTGTTGGTTAGGATGTCGTGCAGGCTGAACGACTGAGATCCCGCTTCGGTGCGCAACTCAGTCTCGATCAGAAAGTTGACTTGTTTGAATGCCTGTTCCTTCAAGTCACCCTGCAGACGAATGGCATAGGGCGATCGCGTGTCGATGCTCAAGACGACGCGCGATGCCGGCGTGTAGGATGCCCGCCCATGCAAGGAGAGCATCACTCCACGGTCCATGCCAGGGTGACCAAACCACTCGTAGCCACAGCGGGTGACCAGTTCGTTGAAGCCTTGCAGCCAACCCAGACCCCCCTGTTCCATCAAATTGACAAACGCCGGATTCACGATCTCATCCACTGGCGAATCCCAACCCAACCGCAGGTTTCCCGCCACGGCTTCGAGCACATTCATGCCGCGCGTTGGCACGACCGAAATCTTCATCGCGCCGGTATCGATATCGATGACCACACTGCCTTCCTGGCGGCCGCCATGCAGGACCCGCATGCGCACGGAGAAGGACCTCTCAAGCTTCAACCCAAGGTCGTCGCTGGTAATCTGCCAGTCTTGGGGGGCCTTCGTCGCATCGAGCAGAGTCCAACTATGCGTGTGCAGATCCATGGAACATCCTCGTTTGCAATCAGATTGAAGTATTAAAACGTCGCCGCTTTCAGCGCCATTCGGCCATGGACGCGAACATCTCGCGAAGATTCACCTGCTCTGAACTCGTAGCTACCAGGCGATAGCTCCCAGTTGTGATTCTTCTCGCTCCACCATGCAAGCGACTTCACCGGGAGTGCAATCGTCACTTGTTTTTCTTCGCCCGGTTGCAGGCTGACTTTGGCGAAGCCCTTCAACTGCCACGGCGGTTCTGTCGCGGTGCCCGGTTCGCCCACATACACCTGCACTACGTCAGAGCCTCTTCGCTTGCCCTCATTTTTAACCCCGAGTGCGATCATCACCGCATCGTCGTGGTGGCTCAGCTTGAGATTGCGGAAGCGGAAGGTGGTGTACGAAAGTCCAAATCCAAACGGAAACAGCGGCGCCTGCTGATGCTGATCGTACCAGCGATATCCGGCGAAAATTCCTTCATCGTACTGGGCAACGCCGTTCACTCCGGGATACTCTTCCGCGCGCGTGGCCGGTCCCTGGTCCGGGTTGGCCGGGAAGGTCATGGGCAAACGTCCCCCCGGGTCGGCATCCCCAAAGAGCAGCGAAGCCGTGCCGGTTCCGGATTCCTGGCCTGGGTACCAGGTCTCCAGCACCGCCGCTACCTTATCGATCCAGGGCATCGCCACTGCGGTCGATGTATTCAACACAACCACAGTATGCGGATTTTGCGCGGCTACCGCCTCGATAAGCGCGTCCTGATCCCCGGGCAGATTGAGCACCTGCTTATCCATTCCTTCGCCTAGTTGTTCCCCGGCAAAGACGATGGCGACGTCTGCCGCGTGCGCGGCTTTCAGGGCGTCTGCCATTTCTTGCAGATGCGGAGGAAACCAGCCAAGATGCAATTGACTGCCGAGCACCGCGTAATCATTGGAGTGCTCCAGCACGAGCGAGACCGGCTTGCCGGCTTCCAGATGGATGGTTCCGAGCGCAGTAGAAGAAAAGTTCACGTGCTCGAGTTGCACGACTGGTTTGCCTGCGATCGACAGCCTTGCGCTGCCACCGCCAGTGAGCGAGAAGACATAGTCTCCGGTTGACGGCGGATCAAGGTCTGCGGTCCAGCGAGCCGACCAGGAAAGTTTGGGAGGAGCGAAAGCAAAGACCTGCTTGCCTAATTCCGGTGCGGGCAGCTCGTTAAAGTCCACCGCAGCATCCACACGCGTGACAGCCGGCTGACCACTCAAGTCGCTGGAATGATAGTACGAACCAGTAAATCCAGCCCGCGGACGGAGGGTGGGCAGGGGACGAATCCCTGCGCCAGCCTTGACGTACGTCACTTTTACGGATGATCCCGCGCGCTGCACGATGGCGTCCGCAGGCACGCTCAGCTTCTCCACGTAGACGAACGGGCCCTCTTCGCCGGTGATCGCGTCAGGCCCTGCAGCCGCGCCGATGACTGCGATGGTTTTAATCTTGCCTGGCGTTAACGGCAGTATTTGGTCTTTGTTCTTAAGCAGGACCGAACTTTGCTCGATGATGCGGTCCGCCAAAGCGAGATGTTCCGGTGTGGAGACCTTGTTTGCGGGGGAGCCAGCGGGAGGATGATCGAAGACACCCACGGTAAAGATGGGCATGATGGTGTGAAGCAGAATGCGATCGATGTCCTGTTCGTTCAGTTTGCCACTGTCGTAGAGAGCTTTGAACGAGGCGCCGGGCTGCAGGTGATCGACGCCGGCATTGATTGCCAAGATCGGATCGTGGAGGGCAAACAACGCATCCGGCGTGATGTCGCCGGTCAGACCCCACGATCGCAGTTGAGGCAGAACGTCCTCGTTGTTGCAGGCGAAGGTGCCGTTGACCTGGTTGTACGAGCACATGGCTGCGCCGGCGGACGACTTCTCAATCGCTGCCCGGAACCCTGGGTAATAGATCTCATGCAGGGCTCGTTCCGGGATGATTTCGTTGATGCCAATGAAGTCGGGAAAGTGGCCGACGCGATCCCAATCCTGATTGTTAGCCACGAAGTGTTTCATCATGGCGATGACATGGTGCGACTGGATCGCCGCGATTTCCGCTGAGGCCATCTCGGCGGTCAGGAAGGGATCTTCGCCGTACGTTTCGGCAGACCGGCCCCAGTGCCAGGTGCGCATCATGTTCAGGGTGGGCCCGATGATTTCCGACAGAGCCTTTCCTCGCCATTCTTCGGCAAGTGCCGTTCCAAATTGTGTGGCCAGGTCACGATCCCAGGTCGCTGCCACGCTGAGCTCATTGGGAAAGGCGGTGACGCCGAGCGCCATTGGGTGAGGAGGCCCAGGGATTGGACCACGGGCAATGCCGTTCGGACCGTCGGCGGCTTGAATCTGGAAGAAGCCCTGTTTTCCCCCATCCAGGCGTTCAAGCTTTTCTGCCAGGCTCATGCCACGGACGACTTCGAGCGCGCGGCATTCCGCAGTTTGATTGGTGTCGCGCCAGGGCTCTTTCCCAGATGGCGCGGAACACGGAGCCGTGGACTGGCCAGGCGCGGCGCAGACGCTACCGCAGGCCAGCAACAGAGTCGACACTAAACTCGATATACGCACCGGCTGGTAGCTTAAAGCAGAAAGGGAGCCGGTGGCGAATAATCGGGCTGCATGAGACTTTAGCTCTTAGGTTTGATGAAACGGTCGGCCCATTGAAGGAAGTACTTCATATTCGGCGCATCCGTGTGGCCGCCATCATGCTGTCGCCAGGCGAGCTTGCCATCCAACAGGCCTGTGTTGACTGCGGGCATCTTCTCTTTGTGGTAATCGGACGATACGCCAAGCGTCGTGGCCCCGAGCAATTGGAAAACTGGCTGAGCGGCGACAGTGGCCATATAGCTTCCCTGGTGATCGAGCCATTTCGCATCGCCTTTCTCTGGAATGCCGTAACTCACAAAGACCAGGCGCGGTGCGCAGAGAGCAATCAGCTCCGGTGAATCCACCGGTAGGTCTCCAGCCGTCTTCGATCCGAAGGACGCCTCCTTCGCTCCATACTTCATGAAGTTGCCCGCCATCCAGTAGTAGCCGCCGCCGGTGAGGTTTTCCAGTTGCTCACCCCAGACGCGGCGACTCGGCTTGACTCCGCCCTCTCCCGAAGAACCGATCAACCCCATGTAGAACCGCTGATCGTATGCTTCGGTTACCAAGGCAGCTTTGCCGTACCGCGATACTCCCTCGATGCCGACATGTTTGCTATCGACGGCGAGGTCAGTCTCGAGGTAATCGAGGCCGCGGCTCGCGCCCCATGCCCAGGCGCGCAACGCACCCCAGTCGTCCGGATGCCGGGCCTGTCCCTGGTTCACCAGCCCGATAACACCGCGGGTGATACCTGCGCCGTTATCCGCCTGTACGCTTGCGGGATCGAGGAGTGCGAAACCCCATCCGGCTGCAATCAGCTGCCAGGTCGAAGGCAGGCCGCCGTCCTCGTTCAATTGCGGAAACTGAAAGGGAGTCGCCTTCGCCAACTCCCAGGCGGGATGCTCCGCGAACACCTGCTTGAGTTCAGGATCCTGTTGGATGAGAAGCGCCTTCCAGGCCGCATTGATGCGCTCCAGCTCGGCTTCGGACGGTTCCTTCGGGTTAGGAAAGCCCGCGTGGGCAAACATGATGAGCACTGGCACTGGTCCCTTTGCCTTTGCCGGCGTGACCAGCGTCATATGGATATTGACGTTGATCAACGGGTAGGCATTGTTGTCGACATGCCCAATCAGATCTTTGGCGACCACCGGGCTGAAGCCGATCATCTCGTTGTCGACAGCCTTCACCGTCCAGGTCACCTTGGGCACATTCTTAGGAACGCGCCCGTAGACTTCGCTGTCGAAATCCGCAACGATCTCCGGCCGCCGCTGCTTCCACCACGTCTCTGCTGTGGTTACCTTCTGGCCGTTTTTCAGGGTAAGCGGGTCGGGATAGTCGGGCCAGGGGTTCGCTTTGGTCTCGTCATAGTTGGCATGGTTCGCATCGGACTCGTTGCCGCTGGGCCCGGGACGCAAAGCTTTGATCCCGAGCTGGTCGAGCATGTTCTTTTGATCCTGTTCCTGCGTCCAGTTGACGGCCGGCGGAGGCAGCTGCTTTTGTGGCTCGCTGCCAAATTGTGCGAAGAGGGGCAGCGTGGCGATGGCCAAAATCGCCAGTTTCGCCGCTTGTGAGCGGAGTCGCTTTACGTGCATCGGTCTCTCTTTCCCTTGATTGCGATGCTAAGTCCTTAGTTCCTTGGAGTCGAGAGTGTTCGGCTGCGAACGGCGAGTCCGATTTCGGACAGTCGTGTATGGCTTCCGCGCATCATCTCCTTTGTTTTCATCTCGGTGTGGAGAGGAGGCCTGGCCCGGCGCATGCATCATGGAACTCGGGAGCTTGGAGGGATGGGAATGTTCAGCGATTTGAAGCTTGCACTTCGGCAATTGCGCAGGTCTCCGGGGTTCACGCTCACGGCCATTCTCACGTTAGCGCTGGGCATTGGCGCCAACGCGGCGATCTTTACCCTGGTGGACTCGATCCTGCTGCAACCTCTCCCATTTCCGCAGCAGGACCGGCTGGTCAAGATCGGGAGTGCCGTGTCTGACACCGCTGCGCTTTATCCCAAAGGCTGGGTTGCCGCCCTTGGCGAGCATTCGGCGTCGTTCGCGGCTATCAGTGCGTATGGAGCCGATACCGAGTCGAACGTCGGCGACGCGAACTCCACCAATCGCGTTTTCGGGGCGCAGGTGATGGCCAACGCGCTCGATGCTCTCAGTTTGCATCCTGCGCTGGGCCGTTTCTTTTCGCCCGGCGACTCCCTTGCGGAACATGATCCGGTGGTGGTGTTGAGTGATGCGTATTGGGCGGAACACTTCGCGCGCAACCGGCAGATTCTTGACCAGACGATTCGCATCGACGGGGTTTCGCGGCGGGTGATCGGCGTATTGCCGGCAGGGGTGCGGTTTCCTTATGCGGACACGCAGTTCCTGGTCCCGGTGACCTTCAAGGCCGGCGACCCGCTCGATGCCTGGAAGCTTTTTGAGCTACGCGCGTTTGGCCGGCTGCGGCCAGGAGTGACTCCGGCCCAGGCACAAGCCGACCTGCGCCGCCTGAGGCCAAGTCTGCTTGCGCTGTTCCCCTGGCGCATGCCGGATGTGTGGGCGCAGGACATTGCTGTCGTTCCCTTGCTGGAATCGCAAGTAGGCGCAATCCGTCCGCGGCTGTTACTGATGTTTTCTGCAGGGGGACTCATTTTGCTAATCGCGTGCGCAAATGTTGCCACCCTTATGCTCGCGCGTGCCACTGCACGCGCTCGGGAGATGGCACTGCGCGGTGCCCTCGGCGCTTCGAAAACACGTCTGGTGCGCCAACTGCTCTCGGAGAGCATGGTGCTGGCTGCCATTGCCGGTGTTGTGGGGCTGATGACCGCGCATGCGAGCCTGCAGGCGCTGGTGCGTTTGCTGCCGGCGGATACACCGCGGCTCGGGGATGTGTCGCTGCGCTGGCCTGAATTTCTGTTTGGGGCGGCAGCTTCGATGGTGACGGGACTGCTCTTCGGGCTTATCCCTGCGTTGCGGATATCATCCCCTAATCTGCGCGACTCACTGGGCAGCGGTAGCCGCAGCGTGGCGGGTAAGGCGGGGCAATTCCGCGTATCCCGGATGCTGGTGACGGGGCAGATTGCGCTGTCTGTAGTGGTGATCAGCGCGGCGGGGTTGATGCTCCACAGCCTGTGGAGCCTGTCGCAGGTCGATCCCGGGTTCACTACTGATCGCGTTGTGACGGCAGAAGTGTCGTTGGATGCGACGGCGTGCCAGACCAAGGGAAACTGCCACTCATTCTTTACCTCGTTGCTGGATCATGCGCAGGGAATGGCCGGTGTGGAGAGTGTCGCGCTGACGCGCGACCTGCCCTTCAGCGGAAACCAGGGCAACTTTGTGTACGACGCAGAGGGGCACCCGCGAGACGCCCGCCAGGAGGCAATTGTTGCGACGGGACGGTTTGTCTCGCCCGACTACTTTAAGACCATCGGGGTCCATCTGCTGCAAGGCCGCCTGCTCACGCAGTCAGACATGTCGGGCACCAGCCGAGCGGTGGTCATCAATAAGAACATGGCGGACCGGTTGTGGCCGCTGCGAGATCCCGTCGGGGAGCACATCCAGAATGTCCGCAATGAAGCAGTGCCAGGAGTCTGGAAGGTAAGCGACGGCGCGGTGATCGTCGGTGTCGTGAGCAACACTCTCGAAGGCAATCTGGCGGGAAATTTCGGCGATGAAGTCTATTCGCCCATGACTCCTGCCAATGAGGAGCCGGAGATGTACGTGTTGATACGCACCCGGGCGACGGCGGAGCAAGCCACTTCCGAATTGCGTAGAACAGTTGTAGGCGTGGATGCGCAGGTGCCGGTAACCCGGGTGAGGACGTTGAATGAGGTGGTATCCGCGTCGGAGTCTGCCGCGCGCGCCCTAGCCATATTGCTGCTCGCGTTCGGAGGCCTGGCGCTGGCCATCGGCGGTGTAGGCGTCTACAGCCTGATCGCGTTTATCGTGAGCTCGTATACCCGGGAGTTTGGCATTCGCCTGGCGCTCGGTGCCCAACGCTCGCAGATTTTGGGCGGTGTGTTGCGCCAGGGCTTGCTGCTGGCGTTCGCAGGATCAATGTTTGGTCTGGCCGCGGCTGCGATTGTGGCGCAGGCAATGCGAGCCTTCCTCTTCGAGGTGAAATCAATCGATCCGCTCACCTTCTGCGTGGTGCCGTTGGTGATGACCTTGTTAGTGCTGGCTGCAGTGTGGGTTCCGGCGCGACGGGCGGCGAACGTAGACCCAATCCGAACGCTCAGGGCAGACTGATCCCGTCTGCCGGTGCTCTTTACTTTTTAGCCGGCAACAATCCATATACGTCCAACTCGCGCTTGGCGCCTACATAGACGTGGCCACCGAATACGGTAGGAATGGTGAAGCGAAGGTCACCACCGGCGCGGTCACGAGTAGGGTTTTGCTCGCTGTCGTACAGTGCATGGGTAATGTCGGAAGCCTGATACGCATATAACACCGCGGGCATATGAGACGAGCCCCCAGGCGCCCGACCCACGACCCAGACGATGCCGTCGTTCGGTCCATTCGCCGAAACTGAGGGGGTTGCTGAAGTGCCATACTTACGGCGGCCGGTTGCCTTAAGCGAGAGTTTGCCGGCGTTTACTTCGAAATTGCGCAACACGTCGTTGTCGGCCATTACGTAAACGTTACGGTTCCAGTAGGCCATGGAGCCGAACACACCGCCGCCGGCCCCCACGGACTGTACTGCATGGCTGTTATCCTCCGCCCGGTAACGGCCCATGTGATCGCGGTCAATGACGTAAATCGTGGGATCTTTTCCGGCGATGAGTGCCAGGTGCGGATACGGGCCGGTCTGGTCCGGTAGAAGCACAGGACCTCCGGAACCCAGATCCTGGTCGTTTGCGTTGAGGTTGTCGACATCGAAGGGAGCGAAGTAGTCGCCGACGCTCAGGCTTTGCCCATCGAAGTGCAGTTTGAGGAGAGAATCGCCATAATCGCGCCCTCCTTTGTTTACATCGAACAGGCCGTTGCCGGTGGCGACGAATATGTTCCCGTCCTTGTCTGCTGCCGGCCCGGTATCGCCGGCCCATATGCCACTGTCGTCCGCATCGGGAGAGGCATTGAAGAAGGCCTTCTGCTGCAGGCTTTGCGCGTCATACGCCATCACCCAGCCATGGTAGGGCCCGACGTCGCAGGCAGATCCCCAGCTAAGATAGACGATTCCATTGACCAGGAGGAGTGAAGCGCGCGGATTTTCCCGCAATGTGCCGAATGGCAATACCCCTCCAGAGCTTCCATCCCCGCGGCCGTGCATTGTGGCCCGAATCTCGACCGGGCCACCGAATTTCTCCACACCGGTTGTCACTGCCAGGGCGTGGAGGTGTTGATGAAATTTTCCGGTGCTAAAGATTCCGCCCTGCTCCTGGGTGCGCGCCAACACGTAGAGTGTTCCGGTCCTGGCGTCGATGACCGGCGTGGAGGTGACGCCGATCTCGGGCGCGATAAAAGGGCAGGCAGCATAGTCCGCGGAAACCGTGGTGGATTTGTCTTTTAACAGGCTGACCTGCCAAAGCGGAGTCGAGGGGTTGCCATAGGCATCAAACGCATAAACGCTGTCATGTTCGGTTGCGATGAACAGCACGTCGTGCCGGCCTTTTCCTGGAATTGGAATGTTCTTCATCAACAGAGGCTGGGCATAGATGTCTCCGTCGACCTGCAGTGCGTACAGTTTTCCAAACTGTTGCGTATTCACATTCCGGGGTGTTAGCTGGGTTTCATTCAGATTTGCACCGGTCCGCGCGTTGTCATACTGAGATGTCGTCACCTGCGCGCCGGAGGTCCAGTGGAGGCACAGGATGGCCAGCGCCCATGGATGCATACATTCGTAGAGTCGATGCTGTTTCATGCTCACCTCGCGCGGGTAGTATACCTATGTAGCATGCTACTTACAATGCGACCCTGATACCGTATCGACGAGGGCATTCTGATGAAACTCATGACGGCGCTGCATGTCACCCTGGTGTTTGAGCGCGAAATCCCGGCGGCGGTGGAAACGGTATTTGCCGCGCTCGCTGACCCAGTCGCGCGCAAAGAATGGGGCGCGCCTTCCGACTCCTCGGTGCTGATCTATGACGAAGCAGACTTTCGTGAAGGCGGCCAGGATCGTTTTCGCTGCGGGTCCAAGGAAAATCCGAACATTCATGGGACGACACGGTATCTCGACATTGTGCCCGGCCGCCGCGTGGTGTCGAGTGAAACGATTGCCATGAATGGAAAGCAATTGTGCGCGGCGTTGACCACGCTGGAGCTTACGTTTGAAGGCGAGAAGACCCAGCTCAAAAGCACGACGCAGCTGGCCTCGTTTATTGGAGAGGACATGGTCAAGGGCTACACGAGCGGGAACAACCAGTCCCTCGACAACCTTGTCCGATACTTTGTGCGTTAAGGCCTCACTCAGAGCGCAGGGCGGCAACGGGGTCCAGCCGCGATGCTTTGCGCGCCGGCAACCAGCTTGCGAGTATGGCGATCACTGCGAGCAGGGCAAATGCAAAGCCCAGTGTAGGCAGGTCATACGGTTTCAGCCCGAAGAGCATGGTGCCCGCCATTCGTCCGCTGAGCAACGCAAGTGTAGTTCCGACTACGACACCAACCAGCAACATAACAGCGGTATCGCGCATGACGAGCCCGATGATCTGTCCGTGGCTAGCGCCAAGTGCAATGCGAATGCCAATCTCGCTCCGGCGCTGGGTAATGAGAAACGAGAGCACTCCGTAGAGTCCAACGGCAACCAGCACGGTTGCGATCAGGCCGAAGAAACCGGAGAGCCTGGCCATCATGCGATCGCCGACCAGGTTGTCGAGAATGTTTTGCTGAAAGTCCATGAACTGCACGATGGCGCCGGGATGCTTTGCTTCCAGAGCCTGTCGGATGGCATTGACGGGGACCGCACCCACATTGGATGTAATCATCATTGCCATTCCGGGCCCATCCGCAGTCACGGGCAATTGCGCTGCGGGCACATAGGCAATGGGTTCCGGCTCGAGGCGGAGATCGTTGTACTTGGTGTCGGGGATGGTGCCCACGATGTGGTAGATGCGCTCAGGATATTGTGGCTCCGGCAGCACGCGCACCGCATGGCCGAGGGGAGAATCGTTCCCAATATACTTGCGGATAAAGGACTGGTTGACGATCAGCACGAGCGGCGCCCGGTTGGTGTCGGCATCTGTGAAGGTGCGGCCGGTGAGCACTGGAATGGCCATGGTGGCAAAGTAGGAGGGACTGGCGTAGGTGAATCGGCTCCCGCCCTCCTTGTCGCCCACGCGCACACCGTGGCTCCAGGTGCTTCCGCCGAGGGGCGTATTTGTAGTGGACGCCGCGTTCTGGACGCCGGGAATACTACGGATGTCTTCGAGGAGCTGGCGTTTGAATTCCGCCACATCCTCCGGCGCCATCACCAAACCGGGATAGTCAACGTAAGCAACCGTGATGCCGCTCTCGCGCATGCCGGGGTCGAGGGTCACCAGGTTGCGATAGCTGCGAACAAACAATAACGCGCCCACCAGCAGCACCAACGACACGGCGATCTGCGTGATGACGAGCATCCGCTGTACCGAGAATCGTTCGCGATTGCCAGTAACTCCGCGCGCCCCCGCTTGCAGCGCGGTGATGGGGTCGGTTTTGGTTCCACGGAGCGCGGGCATGGTCCCAAAGACAATGGCTGTAAGCGCAGCGGTGACAGCGGCAAACAACAACACGCGCCAGTCGGAGGCAATGGTGAGTTGAATGGAGCTCTGACTGGTGTTGAGCGAGGCCACGAGCAGGCGGCCGAGTGGTTGTGCCAACGCGAGCCCACACGCGGCTCCGAGGAAGGCAAGTAAAGCGCTTTCGATGAGAAGCTGGCGCAACAGGCGGGCTCGCGATGCTCCCAGGGCGATGCGGATGGCCATCTCCCGCTGTCGTGTGTTGGCACGGGCGAGCATCAGATTCGCGAGGTTGGCACAGGCAATCAGCAGCACCAGCCCGGTGATGGCAAGCAGCAGCTTGAGCGAAGTGTCGTACATGTCACGCAATACGCTTACGCCAGATCCCCCGGGATACGCAGCCAACCGGTAGGCCTTATAGATCGTGTTGATCGTCTCTGCCGAGTAGCCGGTGGGCGCGGTGTTCTCAAAGATGCCGGGGCTGATCGATGCTAGATACTCCGATGCGCGTTCGAACGTCCATCCCGGCTTCAATCGTCCCATCACGGAAAATATGAAAACTTCGCGACGCGGATTCGGCGGTGTGCACGTGGGGTAAGCAATATCGAATCGGTCTCCGATGGAAAGTCCGAAAAAGGAAGGAGGAGTTACGCCCAGCACCTGGACCGGACGGCCCTCGACGTTGATCGTCGAGGATGCGGTGATGGGTTCGCCCCCCATTCCAGTCTTCCAGTAGGGATAGCTGACGACCACCCGGGAAATCTGGCAGCCTGCTTCGTCCTGCGGCTCGATGAGGCGCCCCTGCCAGGGTGCCACTCCGAGCACGTTGAAAAACTCGCCGCTCACTTCGATCCCTTTCACCTGCCTGGCATCACTGAGTTTGCCGACCCGCACACCCGCGGAGCGCCAGGCGAAGACTCCCGAGAAGGGATCGTGGTTGCGACGCACCTCCTGCCACATCGGCAGAGTGAATTGCGTGTATGGGCCGTCGGTAATGCCGAATCCTTTATTGCCGCCGGCGATGCGCAGTTCGGCGAGCTGTTGCGGCGCAGGGATCGGAAGGCTGCGCATGCGCAGCGCATCGAGCAATTCGAAGATGGCCGTATTGGCACCGATGCCGAGCGCTAACGTAAGCAGGGTTACTGTGGCGAACCCGGGACTCCTGGCGATGCCGCGGACGGCGTAGCGTAGATCGCGTACAAAGCTGTCGAGGCCGAGCGCGGCGTCTTCTGCTTCCACTCGTTCCTTGATTGCTGTGGGATTACCGAACCGCAAACGCGATGCACGCTCGGCCTGCTCCGGGCTCATGCCCTTGGCCAGGTTGGCGTCGATACGCATCTGGAGGTGCTGGCGCAGTTCCTCTTCGTTTTCGCGGCTGAGCCGGGAACGCTTGCCGAGGGCCAAGATGCGACGGAAGAGACCCATACCTCACCTCACGCGAAACGTAGAATTGCCTGCACGCCTTTTACGGTTTGTTCCCAGCTCTTTTCTCGCGCGGCAAGCTGTTTTTTGCCCGCGACGGTCAGCGAGTAGTACTTGGCCTTTCGGCTGCTTGCGGTCGTCGCCCATTCTGCGCGGATCCATCCGTTCTGCTCCATTCGGTGCAGAGCGGGGTAGAGCGAGCCTTCTTCTACGCTAAGAAGTTCATCGGAAACTCGTTCGACGTGCTCAATGATGCCGAAGCCGTGCATGGCGCCGAGTTGTGAAAGGGATTTGAGAACGAGAAGGTCGAGGGCGCCTTGTAGGTCATTCTTTGCCATGCGTTTTACCCTAGACGTCGAGGTAAATCGGAGAATAGGTGGTGGTTACCCTAGTTGTCAAGGGGAGAACACTGGTTACCGGAGCGGAGAGATCTGCGGTTTTCTCCGTTAACTGTGTTCTCCGAATCGATGAGCCAACCGCTATACTTCTGCGACGAGGCTAACGCGCGATTTTATGCTGCTTTCCCGCTCTCTTGTGGTTTTGATTCTGGCCTGTTCTTTGCTCAACGCCCAAACAGCCCCACCGCCCGCTCGGCCAACGCCCCCTACCCGCACTGCGGATACCCCCGGCTATGTTGCCGCCAAGGACCTGCCCGATGGCACCCTGCCGGCAGCCACCGCAGATGGCAACTTTATTGTGGGACCAACCCATACGCCCGCGCCCGAAACGCTGCCCCAGACGGAAGTACCCCACGGAGACGTTTCGGAGATCATCCTCAACTCGACCGACAGCAAGTTCTACCCCGGCATCACTCGCGATCCGGGTCCCCTTGGCACATCCGATCCGAACGACCCTGCAAAGCTCGTGGTCACCACCAGCCACCCCGCGCCCTACACGCGTCGCGTCACGGTCTACGTCCCGAAGCAGTATGTAGCAGGAACGGCCGCGCCCTTCATCGTGGGAGCCGATGGACCCGACCCACTGCTGTTCGCAACTCTCGATAACCTCATTGCGATGCATCGCGTGCCGGCCATGATTGCCATCTCCATTTCAAACGGCGGCGGCGATGCCCAGGGCAGCGAGCGCGGCCTGGAATACGACACCATGTCTGGCCACTATGCGGAGTTTGTCGAAAAAGAAGTGCTCCCCGCCGTGGAATCGCACTTTCACGTCAAGCTCACGCACGACCCCGAGGGACGCGCGACCATGGGCGGAAGTTCGGGCGGCTCCTGTGCGCTCATCATGGCCTGGTACCACCCCGAGCTCTACCATCGCGTCCTCACCTATTCCGGGACGTACGTGAATCAACAGTGGCCCTCGGATCCGAAGACACCGCATGGCGCCTGGGAGTTCCACGAACATCTCATTCCGAACTCCCCGCGCAAGCCACTGCGGCTGTGGCTCGAAGTTGGCGACCGCGACCTGCTGAACCCCAACATCATGCGCGATGGCTTTCACGATTGGGTAGTCGCCAATGAAAAAATGGCGGGCGTCCTCGCTGCCAAGGGCTATCACTACCAATTTTTGTTCGTCCGCAACGCTGGGCATACCGACCGCAGCGTCAAGCAGCAAACCCTGCCCGAAGCGCTTGAATATCTCTGGCAGGGCTATCCCAAGGCATGATTCAACGGGTACTTTCTTTCATCCTGATGGTCCCTTTTGTCGCGCCCCTGGCGCTGGCGCAACAGGCGGATCAGGCCGACACGCAGAAGAACCCTTTTGCGCAGAACCCCGCGGCCGTTGCCGCCGGCAAGACGTTATATGAGCAAACCTGCCAGTCGTGCCATGGCACCGACGCGCGGGGAGATCGCGGTCCCGCCCTGGCGTCGGGAAGCTTTACCCATGGCAGCGAAGACGCTGACTTGTTTCGCACCATCCGCACCGGCATTCCAGGGTCACAAATGCCCGCGTTCTCCCTTTTGCCTGCGGACAACGTCTGGCGCATCATCACGTATCTGCGCAGCCTCAACACCAGCGCAGCGGCGGCCAACGAAACCGTGCCGGGCGATGTCGCCCATGGAGAAGAAACGTTCTGGGGCAAGGGCGGTTGCGGCCAGTGCCACGAAGTAAACGCGCGCGGCCTGGCGATTGGACCGGACCTCTCTGACGCGGGGAAAAATTCAGCCGACTATCTGCGCAGCGTCATCACCGACCCCAATGCTCCCAAGGGTGGTCCGCAACGCTGGTTTCGTCCAGGCGCCGTGCGGGTCAAGAGCGCTTCCGGTGAGGAGGTGACCGGACTCGTGCGCGCGGAAGACAATTACACCCTGCTGATGACTGACCTGACCGGCAAACCACGCCGCTTCGACAAGAAAAATATTGTGTCCGAACAAGCCGAAGCTAAGTCGCTGATGCCCGATAATTACAGCCAGCGGCTCTCTGCGATGGAAATTCAGGATCTGGTTGCCTATCTGAAGAGCCTGAAGAGCCGCGATCTTACCAAGACGATCCAAGTGGAGCTACCGGGAGGCCTAAGCTTCGCCAGGCTGCGCAACGCCGCGACGGAGCCGCAGAACTGGCTTACCTATTGGGGCAATTACCAGGGCCATCATTTTTCCTCGCTCAGCCAAATCACTCCGGCGAATGTGCAGCGCCTGCAGGCGCAATGGTCGGTGCAGATGCCCGCGGGGCCGGTGCTCGAGAGCACGCCGGTGGTCGTGGACGGCACCATGTATGCGACCTATACCACCACTACTTCCGCCGGAGTGTATGCCATCGACGGCGGTAGCGGTCTTATCCTCTGGAAATATGACCGGCGGCAAAAGGCAACGAATCCGAACCAGATCAACCCGTTCAACCGCGGCGTTGCGGTGCTGGGCAATCGAGTTTTTTTCGGAACCCTGGACGCGGCGCTCGTCGCCCTGGATGCGCGCAGCGGCCGCATTCTCTGGGAAACCCAGGTAGCCGACACCATGACCGGCAATTCCCTCACCGGGGCCCCGCTGGCAGTGAAGGACAAGATTGTTGTCGGCGTGGCTGGTGGGGAGTTTGGCATCCGTGGCTTTATCGACGCCTATGATCCGGTGACGGGTAAGCGCCTATGGCGTTTCGACACGGTCCCAGGGCCTGGAGCCTTCGGTCACGAAACCTGGAGTGGGGATAGCTGGCAACACGGCAGTGGAGCTGCGTGGTTGACCGGCAGCTATGATGCTGATCTCAACCTGTTGTACTGGACCGTGGGCAATCCTGGCCCCAGCATGAATGGCAGCGGGCGCACAGGCGACAACTTGTTTACGTGTTCGGTAGTGGCCCTCGATGCTGATACAGGACAACGAAAGTGGCACTACCAGTTCACCCCGGGAGATACGCACGATTGGGATGCCAATGAGGACGTAATTCTGGCAGACGGAGTCGTGGATGGGGTGAAGCGCAAGCTTTTGCTGCAAGCGAATCGCAACGGAATGTTTTACGTGCTCGATAGAACTGACGGGAAACTCGTCTTCGGCAAACCGTATGTCAAGCAGACATGGAACAGCGGCTTCCGGCCGGATGGGCGTCCGATTCTCTCACCGGGGTGGGAATCGTCGTCCAAAGGCGAGGTGGTTTCTCCCATCCTGGTAGGAGGAAGCAACTGGCAGAATCCTTCCTACGATCCGGTGCATGCTGTGGAATATGTTGTTGCCCTGGACGGTGGTATGGGCTACCGCAGTGTTCCGGTGAGGTATGAAGCGGGGCGGCAATACCTTGGTGGTGCGCCCTTTCCATCGGGAGAGAAAGTGGAGAGCGCCTTGTTGGCCATCGATACCACAACGGGTGCGGTCAAGTGGAGATATCCGACACTGCGTATCTCATTGGGGGCTGGTGTTCTCGCGACCGGCGGCGAGGTCGTCTTCCTTGCTTCCGCCGACGGAAATCTGATCGCGCTCGATGCCGTCACCGGTAAGTCGCTCTGGCACTTTCAGACGGGAGGATCGATGGCTTCGTCCGCAATGAGTTATGCGGTCGAGGGAAAGCAATTCATCGCAATTGCCGCCGGCGATGCGCTCTATAGCTTTTCTCTCCCGGAATGAAGAAGCCCCACGCGTCCAAACAACGGCTCGCGTGGGGCTATCTTTTAAATCTCCGTGACGATGTCTAGAGCGCTGAAGCCGTGCCGCGCATGAAGTGGAAGACGATCGAAACAACCGCGAGTATCAGGAGAATGTGAATAAAGAACGCGGTGACGTGGAATACAAAGAAGCCTCCCAGCCACAGCAAGAGCAGTACGAGTGCTAGACCTAAAAACATAGTGCGCCTCTTTCTTTCGATCGATTCTGATAGGCTGCGAGCCAAATTTGAACTATTGCCTGTAGTTTCCTGCCTGGGGGAATCACTTACCGGCGGTAAGCCTGCAACCTATCACTTAGGTGCCCCCACCTTAGGAACCGTTGCCTAGGGCTGCAAAATCGCGTCTCTTTTCATTGCAGGATGTGGGCTGCCGATAATAGAACCTCCAGCTTCGCTCGACGCGAGAGCACGAGGGACTAGGTGGGGACTGAACTGACCTGGAATATCTCAAATACGTTGGAGAAGCTTGGCGGGGACGAAGCGCTTCTTCAGGAGGTTTTGGAGATCTTTCTTGTCGAAGCTCCGAAACATCTGGCGGCCTTGCGTTGCGGAATGGCAGAGAAAAATGCAGAGACAATAGAGACGGCTGCCCACACGTTAAAAGGAGAGCTTGGCTATCTCGATATCCCGGAGATATCGCGAAGGGCTGCGGAAATCGAAGATATGGGGCGTTGCCACAACCTCCAGGGTGCGGCAAGTCTTCTTGCGCAATTTGAAACCGATGTGGCCGGTTTGTTGGATGCAATCCGCAGTGCGGTGCCGCGGTAAGCGCTAAGATGGTTTGCTGACGGATGCTTCGTGGCGTCTACGGGCGCCTGCAATCGCAGTCTCCAACTCCGCAGCATTGATCGGCTTCGAGATGTATCCGTCCATTCCTGCGGCAACGCACCGTTCCCGGTCTCCCTTGATGGCGTGCGCCGTCATGGCGATGATCGGCATGTGGCGAAGGGTCGAGGCCTCGCGTTCGCGGATGGATGCGGTTGCTGTCAGGCCATCCATCTCGGGCATTTGCACGTCCATCAACACCAGGTCGAAGGGTTTCAGCTCCAGCAGGGCGAGGGCTTCTTTGCCATTGTTGGCGATCTCCACCGCATGGCCCAGCTTTTGCAAAATGCGGCTTCCAATCACCTGGTTGACGTGACTGTCTTCGGCTAAAAGAATGTGCAGCGATGTGCCCGGCAGTGTTTCCCCCGCCACGATCGATATGTTTGCCGGCGGCAATTCTCCGGAGGCCTTGATGATGGCTGCAAGTAGCTCTCTTCGGCGAATGGGTTTGTTGGCATGGGCGAAAATTCCCATCTTGCGGCAGCGCTCGATATCGCCCCTCCTTCCCGCGGACGTGAGCATCACGACTGCCGTGTGAGCGATTGTGGATCTGCTGCGGATTGCCTCCACGAGATCGAACCCGTCCATGACTGGCATGTGCATATCCGTTACCACGACCCGATAGGGCTTTCCGCTCTCGCTCGAAAGGGTGAGGTGGGTAAGCGCCGCTTCCGCACCCTCGGCCGAACCTATCTCTGCGCCCCATCGCTGCAGCGTGCCCTGCAGGATTCGCCGGTTGGTCTTGTTATCGTCGACCACCAATATCCTGAGGTCATGTAAGTCGCTCGGTCCCGCGCCAGGTTCTTCCGCGTCGCTGGTCTTCTTTGGCGTCGAAAATTGCGCGGTGAAACAGATTTGTGTACCCTCGCCGACGTTGCTTTCCAGCCACATGCGTCCGGCCATCATCTGGGCCAGGCTCGACGCGATGGTCAAGCCGAGACCGGTGCCGCCATACTTACGGGTTGTCGATGAGTCGGCCTGGGTAAAGGGCGCGAAGATAGATTCGTGTTTGTCTGCTGGAATCCCGACTCCGGTGTCTGCCACAGTAAATCTTACGATCAGGAAGTTTTGATCTTCGCTCTCAAGGGCAACCTGCAACAGTACTTCACCCTGAACGGTGAATTTCACCGCGTTGCTGACAAGATTAAGGACGATCTGGCGGAGCCGCCCCGGATCACCCATGAGCACTTCCGGCACTTCGGGCGCGATGTCACAGAGGAGTTCCAGTCCCTTTTCGTCGGCGTTCGCGGCGAAGGTCTTCAACGCTTCTTCCATGCAGTCGCGGAGGTTGAATTCGATGATCTCAAGGTCAAGCCGGCGAGCCTCAATCTTGGAAAAGTCCAGGATCTCGTTGACCACACCGAGCAGGCAGTGTGCTGATAATTTGATTGTCTCGAGGCATTCCCGCTGGTCTGCAGACATTTCAGTATCCAGCACCAGGTCAGTCATACCAATCACGCCATTGAGCGGCGTTCGAATTTCATGGCTCATATTCGCGAGGAATTCGCTTTTAGCGGCGTTGGCCGCAGCCGCCTCGGCGGCCATTTCTTTGGCGTGGTCGCTCGCCAACTGCAATTGCTTTGTTCTCTCCTGCACCGCTTCTTCCAGCCGGTCATTCTGCAGGCGCAAGGTCCGTTGCAGCCGATGGAGATTGAGATGGGTGGAGACGCGGGCCTGCACTTCTTCTAACTGAAAGGGTTTGGTGATGTAATCCGCGCCGCCGGCCTGAAACGCCTTGATCTTGTCTTCCGTTGCGCTTAGGGCGCTGAGGAAGATTACCGGCGCCTCCGCCAGCCCTGGACTTGCCTTGAACGTCTCGCACACTTCGTAGCCATTCATTTCCGGCATGTTGATATCGAGCAGAATCAGATCCGGAGGGTTGTGCGCAGCTGCCGCCAATGCCAACCTTCCTCGCGGAAACGAGCGCACCTGGTAGCCGAGGACTCGTAGCATGTCCTCAAGTAGCCGTAAATTGGTAGGTTGGTCGTCCACTACCATAATGTTCGAGTGATCGCCGGCAATCATAGGCACCGCGTCAGGGGACCTGGTCTGGTTTTGATTCTTGCAACAGATGCGTCAGGGCATCGTACTCATAGTTTTCTGCAAGCTCGCGTAAGGCACCGGCTATTTGTCCGTCGATGTCTGCCACTGTTTTGATTAACCGGTCCAAGCGCTCCTTCTCGCCCTTCTCAACCGCGTCACGCAATTGACGCATGAGGTCGCCGGGCAGGCCTACAAGCTGCAATGAGCTGCCAGTACTGGGCAAGGGAGCACCATTGCGGACGTCAGCCGGAGAGGTGTCCCCTTCACTCATCTCGGCGTTGTCAGCTTGTATGGGAATTTCAAACCGGAACAGGGAACCGTAGCCGACCCTGCTGGCCACCGTGATGTCTCCGCCCATCAGCCGTGCGAAGCTACGGCCGATCGCCAGCCCCAGGCCTGTGCCTTCCTGGGTGTTGTGGCCTTGCTTGACTTGATTGAACGGCTGAAAGAGCCGTCCCTGTTCTTCGTCTGTGATGCCCGGACCGGTGTCCTCAATTTGTGCCGACATCCATAGCGGATGGTCCCCTTTTGGGTGGAGCGTGATATGCAGCTTGATCTGGCCGCGAATGGTAAATTTAAACGCGTTGCCCAAGAGATTGATCAGCACCTGGCGCACCTTGCGTTCGTCGGCGATGACGTATTCCACCGCTTCCCCATCGAGCAGCACATCGAACTGGAGCGCTTTCGCCTGCGCCGACAATCGGAACATCGAAGCGAGGTCATCGACCAGTCGAGGGAAATTGAATCGTGCCGTATTGAGTTCGGTGCGGCCGGCCTCGATCTTCGACATGTCTAAGATGTCGGTGATGAGGGCTATCAGATGCTCGCCGCTCTTGCAGATGATCTTAAGATTTGCCTTGGTGCCTGCGCCCACTCCTGGGTCCTGCAACATCAACTGAGCGTATCCCAGGATGGCGTTCATTGGGGTCCGGATTTCGTGCGACACGGTCGACAGAAACAGGCTCTTCGCGTGGCTGGCAGCTTCGGCCTTTGCGGCCGCAACTTCGAGGCGCCGGTCAATTTGCTTCCGTTGGGTGATGTCGCGGACAGCGGAAACCACCAGGATTCCCTCGTCGGTCTCGAGCGGGCTGAGGCTAATCTCAATGGGAAACTCGCTGCCGTCTTTTCGCCTGCCGTATAGCTCTTTTCCTATCCCCATAGGCCGCACCCGCGGATCGGCGAAAAACCCTTCCCGATGACGGGGATGCTTGCCTTGCAGGCGTTCCGGCATCAACATCTCCATGGTCTGCCCCAGCAGTTCGTGCCGGGCGTACCCGAAGATGCTTTTCACTTGCGCATTGACGAGAACAATCCGCCCCAGGCGATCGACCACCAGCATTGCGTCGGGCGCCGCTTCCAGTAGTTCGCGAAACTTGCTCTCTGTCGCGAGCCTCTTGGTACGGTCCACGACTTGCCCCAGTTGATTGCCGACCAGTGTCATGATGTCCAGCAGCGCATCGTTGCGCTCGCAGGAGTCGAGGGAGAAAAACTCCAGGACCGCGATCACCTCGCTTCCACTCAGCACAGGAAAAGCAAAGGCTGACCGGATGCCGGCTTGTTGGGCTTCTGGCTGGCGAGTGAAGTGTGGATGGTTGGCCACATCTTTGACCCAAACCGGCCGCGCCGTGGTGATTACGCGTGCGGGGAGACCGGCAACCGCGGACACGCCGCCGGCTTCAGACAGCGCGCGAAATGTGTCGAAGCGGCGGTCCTGCATGCCACACCAGATGTGGGCACCGGCGGGAGTACAGGCGTGCCCCAGTGGCCAGGTGGTGAACTCGCATACCCGTTCCACTGCGAACTGCAGAGCCTCACTCGCGGTGGTCGCCTGGTTTGCCCTGGTGGCGATGTCTTTCAGCAACTCTAACTGGCCGTTCTTTTCGTATAAGGTCTGCTCGCTTTCTTTCAGCGTGGTGATGTTGAATCCCACTCCGTGGATAGCCCACGGCCTGCCGTCGTCCCGGCGCAACATGCTGGCTTCACATTGAAACCACACGACCTTGCCGGCGCGGGAAATGACCCGGTATACCGACTTCAAGGGTGTCCCCGAGAGGAACATCGCCGCCGCTTCGGTGCTCCACCGCTCCTTGTCGTCGGGATGGATGTGCTGATACCAGCGAATGGGGTCTTGCAGCCATTCAGCCTGCGAGAAGCCGAGCGTGGCTTCAATCTCGGGACTCACATAAGCGTCGCCGATGCCGCCTTCCAGAGAAGCCATGAAGATCACTGCTGGCAGGCGGTCGACGAGGGAGCGGTATTTGAATTCTTCACTGAAGAGAAGACAGGAATCCGATGGGGCGGCGGAAGGCGCGTTGGATGCATCGTCCGGGCCGAACACCTCAGCGAGCAGCTTGAGCGTGTTTTCCGCATCGGCGAGGTCAAGTGCCAACGGGTCCGATTGCAAGAGCGAACTCAGATCGATGTGCACGCCAGGTCTCTCCGGAATTCACGACTCACTTAGCGGCTGATTTCTGTCTCCACCCCGGTTCCTTATTCAGCGACGATTGGCTAAACCTGCGCAGGGCGTGAATCGCCTTTCCGTAAGTGGTCACGGCGCTGGCAGAGAGCAGGGAACCGGGTGGCTGGTTCATGAAGGGCATGAATTTATCCGGGAAGCCAGGCATGGTGCACCCGATACAGATGCCGCCGACATTCGGACAACCGCCTATTCCCGCCATCCAACCACGCTTGCCCACATTGCATTGCACGACCGGCCCCCAACAACCCAACTTGACGATGCACTGAATATCGCCGTATTTCGCTGCAAAATTGCCTTGCTCGTAGTAGCCACCCCGGTCACATCCTTCATGAACGGTGGGGCCAAACAGCCAGGTAGGGCGAAGGCATTCATCGAGCGGAATCATCGGCGCGCGCCCCGTCGCCATATGAAGCAGATACAGTAACGTTTCCATGAAGTTATCGGGTTGCACCGGGCAACCGGGAACGCACACGATGGGGATATCTGCTCGCGATTTCCATTTCCAGCCTAAATAATCAGCCAGTCCCATCGCTCCGGTTGGATTGCCCTCCATGGCATGAATTCCGCCGTAGGTGGCGCAAGTGCCCGCAGCGACCACCGCCCACGCCCTAGGCGCGAGGCGATCGATCCAATCGCAGGTGAGGATAGGCTGGCCGGTGTTCGCATCCGTGCCAAAGCCTGCCCAGTAGCCTTCGGGTTTATTGTGTTCGTTCGGGATGGAGCCTTCAATGACGAGAATGAACGGCGACAGGTCTCCTGCCGCCGCGCGATGAAAGGGCTTCAGGAAGTCCGCGCCGGTTGCCGTGGCCAGGAACGGATTGTGGAAATTGACTTTGGGAATCCAGGGTAGGCCGCCGAGAAGTATGTCCTCGAGACTGGGTTGCGTAGCGGCGGTCATCGAAATCGAATCGCCATCACAGCCCAGGCCGGCTGTAATCCAAAGCACATCGATTTCTGAGAACGGCGGAGTTTCACGCCCGATAGAGTTGTTTGCCATTCGGTCAATTGCGCCCGAAACTGCGACACCTATGACTCTTATCGGACGAAACGGCACCGGCTTTAGATGACGGAGCTTGCTCGCTCCATTCTGACAGCCGGCTGTTGACAATAAGCGGGTCGGGCCGCCGGGCCCTAGCCGGGTACGAAAAGGCTAAATACCTTTGATTTCTCCGCCGTCGATGCGGACCGAGGCCCCCGTCATCCACTTCGCGGCAGGAGATACCAGGTAAGCCATGAGGTCGGCGATTTCCTCTGGTTTTCCGAAGCGGGCGATACCCACTTGCTCCGGAAATTTCTTCATGGCATCCTCCACGCTAAGGCCGTGTGCCGGCGCCCACTTTTCAAAGAACGATTGCCTGCGCCCGGTCAACACTGCGCCAGGAACCACGCTATTCACCTGCACGCCATCCTGAATTCCTTGCTGCGCGAATGCCTTCGCGAGCGCGATGATCGCGGCATTGATTGCAGCGACCGCGGCGAAGCCGGGCTTAGGGTCGAGGGCAGCGCTGCCGGAAATCAGCACCACGGATCCGTTCGAAGCCTTTAGCGCATCCCATGCTTGCATGGTCAGCCGGCGAGCTCCGTGGAACTTGAGTGCCAGGCCGTCCTCCCATTGCGCATCCGTCATCTGAAACAAATCGATCTGAGGGACCGCTCCAGCAATATTCAGCAGGGCATCGATTCGGCCAAACCGTTCGACGGTAGCTTTGACCAGGATCTCAGCCGACCGAGGCTCACGCAGGTCGAGCGCGTAAATCTGGGACTGGGCGCCGGCTGCGCACACAGCGGACGCTGTGCTCTGCAACTCCGCCTCATTCCTCGCGACAAGGACAACCGCTGCGAAATCGCGCGCCAGACGCACCGCAGCCGCGCGACCGATGCCCTGGCTTGCACCGGTCACAATCGCGACTGAATCGTTTTTCATCCGGCCGCCTCCAGGATGAGGTCGACCACGAGCTTCGGGGCGGTGTGCATGGGAGTATGGTCGACGTCGTGGGAACGAATGTTTGCCCCCATCCGTCCGGCCATGATGCGTTGGTTTTCCGCGAGGATCATGCGGTCCTGTTCCGCGACGAAATACCACGAAGGCGTCGTTGTCCATGCGGGCGTGGAGACTTTTTCCTGAATACATTGCACGGCTATGGGGCGCTGCACTGCCGCCATAATGGAAAGCTGGTCCGGCGACGCATTGTGAGCCACTGCGTTGGCGAAGCCCTCCTCCGGCATCCATATGACTCCATTGCCATCCGGGACAAGCTTTGGAGCCTTAGGGTGGGGCGGAGTGCGAAAGAAAACATCGGCGACGGTTTCATTTTCATCCGGTGCCAGTGCTGCGACATACACCAGCGCCTTCACTCGATCATGATGGGCCGCGGCGATGACCGCCCCCGCATAGGCATGCCCGACCAGGATGACGGGGCCGGCCGTTCTTTCAAGGACGCGTTGCAGAACGGCGGCATCCTGGGAGAGAGATGTAAGAGGAATGGGCGCCGCGATGACCTGGAGCCCCTGCTGGCGCAACGGCAGAATAACGTTGCTCCAGCAGTATCCATCCGCCCACGCTCCATGAACCAACAGGCCGGAGCGTTCATCGCGGGATGGCCCCCAGAAACTCCTTCATCGCAGCAGCGATCTCGACGACATGCGTCTCCGTGGCAAAGTGTCCCGTATCCAGAAATTGGACTTTCGCGTGCGGCAGGTCTTTCTTATAAGCCTCCGCGCCGGCAGGAATGAAGAAGGGATCGTTCTTTCCCCAGATCGCAAGCAAAGGCGGCTGTGAGTTGCGAAAATACTCGTGAAATTTGGGATAGAGCTTTACGTTGGACGCGTAATCCAGAAACAGATCGAGCTGAATTTCTTTGTTTCCCGGGCGTTCCATCAAGGCTTGGTCCAACGTGTAGGATTCGGGGGCGACACTTTCCGGATCGGCCACACCATGGGTGTATTGCCAGCGCGTTCCTTCCAGTGTCAGCACATTTTGTCGAATCACGTCGCGGTTTTCTGCGGTCGGCTCAGACCAATATGTGCGAATCGGTCCCCATGCATCGCCCAGTCCCGCTTCGTAGGCATTGCCGTTCTGAGAAACGATCGCCGATACCCGTTCGGGATGAGCCATGGCCAGGCGAAAGCCGGTGGGCGCCCCGTAGTCGAACACATAGATCGCATACCGAGTGAGGCCGAGCGCGTCCGTGAAGGCCTCGATCGTTTTCGCCAATGCGTCGAACGAATACGTATAGTTGCGTTCCTCGGGTACCTGCGTAAATCCAAAACCAGGCAAGTCTGGCGCGACAACGCGGTACTGGTCTGCCAGGCGTGGGATGAGTTCGCGAAACATGAACGACGAGGTGGGGTATCCGTGCAGCAAAAGTACGACCGGCGCACTCGGGTCGCCAGCTGCACGGTAGAAGACTTCAACACCGTCTGCTTTGACTCTATGAACGGAAGTCAGAGGGATAGCGAACTGGGATAGAACTGGACTCACAAGAGTGCTCCTCACTTAGGTTTGCGTTGATGTTGAATGGCTGCCAGGCGCCAATCACCGCGCTACCGATTGCGTTTGTCATGGATTCAGTAGCTCTCATCGGACCAATACAACTTGCGTGATTCATTCTTCCGCGACAGATAGCAGGGAACACCCTCGTGTGGTTTTTTACCAAAAAAGGCTTCCAAATCTCGACGCCATGCCAAGCGCAGTTCGGTCTTGATGTGCACGATGGTGCGTTGCCCAGTTCGGGCAAACTTGTCTCCTTCAGCTGGTGACCGCTTGTCGGGTCGCCAAAAGCCGGCGATCGATGGCTTGCGCATCGACATTTACCGACAGCGAGGGGGTGGATGAGAACAAAGGGGCAAGCCCTTCGACAAGAGTTGGGTGGGACCAAATGGCGTCGCGAAGAGCGGTATACGGCAATCCTGCCATCATGGCCGTCTGTACCGACGCCATAATTTCGCCAGCGTCGACAGCAAACGCTGTGAAACCAAGAATGCGGTCGGTGTTCAGGTCTACCAGCGACTTTAAGAACCCTCGTGTCTCCGAGATGGTTCTTGCCCGAAGGACTTGGTCCATGGGCAGTTTGAACAGGCGATAGGCGATTCCTCGTGCGATTGCTTGCTTTTCATTCAAGCCGATGCGCGCAAGTTCCGGGTCGGTAAAGAGCGTATAGGGAATCTGCCGGCCTGTGGTCACATGATTGCCTCCTGTGAGGTTGTCCCGGACCACCCGGAAGTCGTCGACGCTGACGTGTGTGAACTGTGGGCTCCCCGCTACTTCGCCGATGGCCCAGACGCCAGGCGCGGTCGTCTCGAGCCGCTCGTTGACCTTGATATATCCACGATCCGTTACTTCAATGCCGGCCGATGCAAGTCCGATGTTCTCGGTGTTTGGCTGCCGGCCGGTTGCGACCAGCAAATGCGTGCCGGTAAGAGACCAGTCTTTCCCGTCCTGCTCCACAGTAACTGTGACAGCGTTTCCAGACTTTCCGGAAATGCGCACGATGCGAGCGTTCAATACCGTCTCGATCCCCTCATCGCGAAACAGATCGGCAATCGCATTCGTCACATCCTCGTCCTCTTGATGCAGCAGGTGATCGTTCTGATCGATGACGGTCACTTTGCTGCCGAACCGCCGCATCGCCTGCGACAGTTCAGTCCCGATGTAGCCGCCGCCGATCACGATCAGGTGTCTGGGAATGTGATCCAGTTCCAGTGCCTCGATGTGCGTGAGCGGATCTGCATCGGCCAGGCCGGCAATCCGGCCCAGCGCGGCCCGCGTACCGGTGCTGACAATTACGTTGGTCCCGCGAAGCCGGCGCGTGGTTCCATCGACAAGCGTCACCGACAGAGCTTTCGGGCCAATGAATCGTCCCGTTCCGAGAATGAATTCGGCGCCCGTCCGCTTGTAGTTCTCGAGATACATGTCGTTCAAACCAGAAACCATCGCACGCTTGCGGGTACGCACGGCTGTCATGTCCACGTGAAAACCATCCGACACAATGCCGAACTCTTCGCTGCGGCGGAAGTAGGAGGCCACCCTCGCACCGTGCAGAATGTTTTTACTCGGCAGACAAGCGATGTTTGGGCATGAGCCCCCTATGTACTTGCGCTCGATCACCGCAACCCGTTGTCCCTGGCCGGCCAACGTCCATGCGGCAACTGTCGATCCTGTACCGCCGCCCAGGATTACCACGTCGTAGGCTTCGAAAGCCTGATCGCCATCCAGTCCAATAACGTCCATATCCATTACTGGGTGCAAGCCTCGTGCCATCGCAAAACGAGATTCGGCTGGCCTGCGAGACTGCAGAGCTAAGTGATTATATCGACGCGGTTTCAGCAGCGCGCATTCGCCGACGAATCGCAGATCCCGCGTGACGAACCGGCGACCGCCATTCGACAGTGGCGGAGTTTTGACGCAGTGACGGTCGATCAATTTCTTTCCATAGAAGCAGATACCGGCCGATGTATGCCCAGCTTGCGCATCTTGTAAACCAGGGATGTCCGCTTCATCCCCAATCGCTCGGCGGCGCCATTGCGGCCACCCACAATCCAGTTGCTTGCCTTCAGAGCGCGGAAGATGTGATCTCGCTCCATTTCCTCCAACCCGCTGAAGGTCATGCTTGGTCCCTGGTGAGCCCTGACTGGTTCCAATTCGGAGGTCGGGGCACGCAACACAGTATGAGGAGAAAGAATCACCGCGCGTTCGATAAAGTTTTGCAATTCCCGCACGTTTCCCGGCCACCGGTATTGGACCAGCGCGTCCATAGTTTCGGAGGGGACCTCCTCAATCCTCTTGTTCATGCGTCGTGCGTAGAGTTCTGTGAAGTGCCACACAAGTTTCGGGATGTCCTCGGTCCGTTGCCGCAGGGCTGGAACGTTGACCGGGAATACTTTCAGCCGATAGTACAAATCTTCGCGGAATGAGCTCTGTTTCACCATCGCGGCCAAATCACGATGGGTGGCTGCGATTACCCGAACGTCTACTTTGTGGGTGCGGTTGCTCCCTAATCTCTCGAATTCCTGTTCCTGCAGGACCCGCAGCAGCTTTGCCTGCAGTTCCAAAGGAATGTCTCCCACTTCATCCAGCAGCAGGGTGCCTCGGTGCGCGAGCTCGAAGCGTCCCGTTTTCCGGGCAATGGCGCCTGTAAACGCTCCCCGCTCGTGCCCAAATAACTCGCTTTCGAGCAGCCCCAGCGGGATCGCAGCGCAATTCAATTTGACGAAAGGCCGTTCCCGTCTGCCACTGAGGTTGTGGATAGCGCGCGCGATCAGCTCCTTCCCCGTCCCGGTTTCACCCAGGATCAACACCCCTGAATCCGTGGGCGCCACGACCGACACCATGTGCAACGCAGTGTTCAATGCCGTGCTATCACCGACAATTGCTCCGAATTCGGCGCGGACTTCCTCCTCCAGGTAGAGCCGCCGTTTCGTTTCACTGACCCTGTCTTCCGTCGCTGCTTCAAAGTCCAAAGCGTTCTCAACCGCAATGGCTACCTGCAATGCCACTTGTTGCAGGAAGGCAAAGTCGTCTTCGCTGAACGCGCCTTCAGAGCGGCTAAACGCTGCCAAAACACCGATCACCCCTTTGCGGCCAATCAGTGGTAGTTCGCAACCGGACTTCAGTCCCTCCGCCATCACCCGATCAACGAAGCTCCGACCATCACTGTCGCCACGGGCAGGGTCGTTGACCAAATCTTCGAGGCGGTCGATATGATGGTTTTTCCCGGACAGGAAGGCTTTCCCACACGTCGATCCCTTGACCGGAACGACGGTGTCATCCGATATAACGCCCCATCCCTCCGGGTTGTAGAGAACGGTGACGCGCAATTGGCTCCTATCCACGTGCGGCAGAAGCAATGCGCAGAAATCACAACGGGTCACGCTCAGCAGGCTGGTGGAGAGTGTCTCGAGCAGATGGCCCAAGTCCAGCTTGGACGTCATGCTGTTGGAGATTTTGAGTAGCAGACGCAGGCGGTCGCGTTCATGTCGAAGCTGCTGCTCTTTCAGGTGGCGCTCAATCGCGATTCCGGCGATGTGGCTGGCATTCTCAATCAGCCGCAGGTCCGCTTCGTTGGGGCTTCGAACTTCGCGATAAAGGATGGCGAAGGTCCCAAGCACTTTACCTTCCCCTGAGAACAAAGGCCGCGACCAAACCGCGCGGATGCCGTATGGCGAGACCGAATCCCGATAATCATCCCAGAGTGAGTCGCTAAGGATGTCGGTCACATACACCGGCTCTCGCCGATGGACCGCCGTACCGCAGGACGCCCCTTTGGGTCCAATGAACATGGGTCCCACATGGGCGATGAACCCCGGAAGGCTGGGCGCCGCTGCGCAATGAATTTGCTTTTCCTCTTTGTCAGGAAGCCAGATAGTGCAGAAGGTACCCTCGCCTTGCGATTCCACTAATCCCGCAATCACCGCCAGCACCTCCGATATCGGAGAGCCGGAAAGAATCAACTTAAGAACGTTCAGCACGGATTCATTCGATGACAGTGCCGAATCGTTCTGCGTTTGTTCTGGCCGTGCGAGGAGTTGTAGAAGAGACTTGGTTGCCTGCTCCATGACACTCCTTTCCTGAGCGGCGGGTTCTGCTGGCCCATAGGTAGTCGCGTGATCTGTGTTCGCGACGCGCTAAGCCATGTGGTAGATGCGCCCTACCGGGAACTGGGCTCGGTACAACGCGAAAGGACACGGCAGAAGTCGTCGCATACCAGTTACACTACAGCGAAAAACACTTGTCAAGTGATGTTTTACCGGTTACATTGCGAGGGCTATGAGGCACAAGGAATCGAGCAAACCGCGCGCGCTTTTCCTGGCAGGTCACCCTGTGCTCGATTTCTTGAACACTCGCATGCGGTTGGCAGGAGATCTGGTCGATCTCCTGCGGAGCGACGAGGATGTTCTCCTGTGGCTCAACCAAGCCGGCTTTGCCGGCCCAACCATCGAGCTAAAAATAAGACCATCGGCACTGTTAGCCGCCGCCCGAGTACTGCGAGAAGGCATTCGCTCCATGGTTGAAAATCAGAAGTCCGGAAAACGAGGAGATGCCGCCGTCCTTAATGACTTCCTGGCGGCGAGCCAGAGCTATCCACAGTTGGTCTGGAACAAATCGAAGACATGGAGCGCGCAGATCGTAAGGCGGCAGGACAAAGCCGAGTCCATCCTTGCCCCGCTTGCGGAGGCTGCCGCAGAACTGATGACCAAAGCGGACTTCGCGTTAGTAAAACGCTGCGAAGACGAGACCTGCGTTTTATGGTTTGCCGATCAAACCAAATCGCACCGCCGCCGCTGGTGCAGCATGGAAATATGTGGGAACCGGCACAAAGTCGCCGCCTATCGGGAACGTCGTCACACCCACAGCGCATTGCCCCAGGAGGGAAGGGCTGTCACCCTATTCAAATTTTCTCGCCGCGTGATGTAGAGAACCGCTGGACAGATCCGACTACACGGTGAAAGCGCAGATCACAAGGGCGCTTCCAGAAAGGGATCAATTATGTCCAGTAGTGCCGAACTCTCTCGCCGCAAATTCGCCACCTCCGCTCTGTCTACGGCTGCCGTCGCGGCTTTGCCGGCTTCTTTCACCGTAAACACCCAGAACAACCGGAGCCAATTCAATGACGACCCTAACGCCCTACCTCTTGTTCGACGGCAATTGCCACCAGGCGATGGTCTTCTACCAATCCTGCTTCGGCGGCGAACTGACCTCCCTTAAAGTGAAGGATTCTCCGGCAAGAGACCACATGCCGCCGTCCCAGCATGAAAAAACCATCAACGCACACCTTACGAAGCGGCAGCATCGAAATCTCGTCGTCCGATTGGCTCCGCCTCGACCAGGCGCGCATCCCTGGCAACACGGTCTGTCTGTACCTGAGTGGAGGATCGTTGCAAGACTTAACGGTTCTTTTCGAAAAGCTTTCTGCCGGGGCCGACGTCACCGATCCGCTGAAGGAGATGTTCTTTGGCGTCTACGGAGCACTGAACGACAAATTTGGAGTTCGGTGGATGTTCACGGCGAAGCACGCACTGCGAGAGAATTGAAAGGAGCCCAAACGATGAAATACGTTCTGATGATGCACATCGCGAAAACAGGGTACGACATCTTTGGGACCTGGTCCCAAAGCGATGTCCAGGCGAACATTGCCTTTGTGACCCAGCTCAATAAGACGCTCACAGCTTCTGGGGAGTTTGTGGCCGCGGAAGGCCTGACGCTACCGGACCAAGCCAAACTGGTGAGGGCGGGCAAAGACGGGCTGCCGGTCACCGATGGGGTGTTCCCGGAGGCGAAGGAGTTCCTTGCCGGCTACCTGGTGGTGGATGTTGAAAATACGGAGCGTGCGTATGAGGTTGCCGCACTCTGGTCCGGTTCCCCCGGTCCGGGTGGCAAGCCTTTGCATGCGCCCATCGAAGTGCGGCAAGTCATGACCATGGCAGGCGGCGACCTGCTGTGAACCAGGATGTCATGGATGAGCGCCTGCTGCGTGAACTGGCGCCGCAGGTGCTCGGCGCCGTCGTACGCCGCTTTCGCGATTTTGCCGCCGCCGAGGATGCGGTACAGGATGCTCTCTTAGCGGCGTTCCACCAGTGGCCCCGGGACGGGGTTCCTGAAAATCCTCGCGGCTGGTTGATTCAGGTTGCCTCGCGCCGCATGACCGACCAGTTGCGCAGCGAAATTGCCCGTCGTGAGCGGGAATCTGCGGTCGCGCGGGATGTGGTATTCGTCCCGAACACCGACGACATCGAGAGCGACATGGATCCGGACGACACACTGATTTTACTGTTCATGTGCTGCCATCCCGCGCTCACTTCTTCCTCTGCGATTGCGCTGACGCTGCGCGCGGTCGGTGGGTTGACGACGGCGGAGATTGCTCATGCATTCCTGGTGCCCGAGGCTACCATGGCGCAGCGTATCAGCCGCGCAAAGCAGAGCATCAAGGTTTCCGGTACGCCCTTCCTGCTGCCTTCTGCCGGGGAGCGCGAGAAACGGCTGACGGCCGTTCTCCATGTGCTCTACCTGATCTTCAATGAGGGGTATACCAGCAGCTCGGGGGCCCACTTGCAGCGCATGGATTTATCGCGTGAGGCGATTCGCCTGGCGCGCTGTTTGAAAGCGCTGCTTCCTGAGGACGCGGAAGTCGGCGGGCTGTTGGCGCTGTTGCTGCTCACCGACGCTCGCCGCGCGGCACGAACCGGGCCCGATGGCGAATTGATCCCATTGAATAAACAGGACCGAAGCCTGTGGGATCAGGCGGAGATTGGGGAAGGCACGACGCTGCTGACTGAGTCGTTGTCGCGAGGATCCGTCGGTTTGTATCAGTTACAGGCGGCGATCGCCGCGGTGCATGACGAAGCAACGCGCGCCGAAGACACGGATTGGCCGCAGATCCTTGCACTGTATGAATTACTGCGACGCGTTTCTCCCAGCCCGATGGTCACCCTCAATCACGCGATTGCAACCGCGATGGTGTCGGGACCGGCGAAGGGTCTCGAGCTGCTTACGGCGCTCGAGCGAGACGAGCGACTTGCCGAACACCATCGGCTGGACGCGGTGCGTGCCCATCTGCTGGAGATGCTGGGCGATCGTGGGGAGGCCATCGCATGTTACCGGGCCGCGGCCGGCCGCACGGCAAGCATTCCTGAACGGAATTATCTGCTGGCCCAGGCAGCTCGGCTTGAGGAGGGCTAGAAGCACCCCCACTCAAGCCAACCAAGGGCTTGTATGGGCCACCCAATCTGTGCGTGTCGTTAGAAAGCGCTCTCAATAGACCTCACGGTTTGCGTAGCGAGGTCCATTGCCCGTCGGCCCGGCCCTCCACTTTCATTCGCCCTTTTGCTGCGTCGCCGTCGACCCACCCGGCCAGTGAAGCCGTCATGGGAGCTGGCTTCTCGCCTGGCCAGGTTCCGCTGAAGGTAAGCTCCACGTAACCATTGCGCCAGGTGCCGCTCACTGGCAAGCCGTCACCAAAGGCGCCCGACCACGTGCCCGTCACCGCATCGCTGTCGCGATGCAAATCCATCGACCCGGAGAATTTGCCATAGTCGCTGGCAAACGTAACTGCCCATTTGCCGCTGATCTCGCCGCCGTTGGTAACGGTTTCTGCCTTTTCCGGGGTGACCTTTATGTTGGAGAAATAGGCTTCCTCTCCGCTATATCCCCACAGAGCAACGCCACCCTGCAGGTCTTCGCCTTTCAAGCCATTCACGACAAGGCTGGGGTCCTCTGATCCGTTGACATACAAGCGCGCACTTCTGCCATGGATCTCGATTTTTACTTTCGTCCATCGTTCGGGCTGTAAGCCGGCGTGGGATTCGTAAATCCACGGCCATTCTCTGCGCAGCTTGTACCAATCAAACCCTGGCGCCGCGACGTATTGCACGGAATGGTTGCGCATCGCCTGATCTTCGGAACGGGAATTGCCGGGCCGAAGATAAAACATGTCGTAGTGCGAAGCATCCGCGCGCGTTCGAAACGCGATGCCGATAAAGCCGGGCATACGTACGCCTGGCGGTGTCGTGGTCTTGAGGGCGATATCGGCTTCGATCACCCCGTCCTGTATCTGCGCTCCTTTGAGGAAAGCGAAGACTTCGTCTTTCGTGTCCGTGGTGAGACGAATCGCTTTGCGACCTTGATATTCGACGGTCTCCGCTTTGCCGTCCTTAACCGTTAAATCATTGATCCCGTAGCCGAGGGCAGGGTCGACTTGTCCCTGTGCGTTCATATTGGGGAGGGCCGAAACCGCCAGCAATAAGGCAAATGTCCTGGCCACAGTTATGGCCCAGGTTCGCAGGGCAGAGTCACTCTTGATTGCATCGTTCGCCATCGGAAGCTTCCTTTCCAGGCCTTCGCAGCACTTCCTCGGCCAATCGCAGCTAAGTCATCCTGCTTAGAATCAAGCGCCGCAGGGGGTTGCTTCGCACCCGGTGTCCAATTTCAAAAATCTCTGTATAGAAACGGACAGAACCCGCAAAATTTCTTGGGAGCCAATGTTCGCGGTGTTACACTTCGTCCACTCCGGCACTTACATCACTGATCTCGATTGCCAACGCAACGAGCAACCGGTAGAGGATCTGAATGATGGCCTCCATCCCTCGTGAGTCGCTCGTGCGTCCGACCAGCACCCCTTTCCTTGGCCGAAAAGGGTTACTGGACAAGTATTTCTATTTCGCGATGTCGCTCCTGGTTGCGGCGATCGTGATCTGGGGTTTTAGCCACTCCATCGACGCCAATCTCCTGCATGCAGCGGTGCCACGCCCCCTGCTTCTCTGGATTCATTCCGCCGTGTTTTCGCTGTGGATTGTCTTCTTCATCGTGCAGTCCGCGCTGGTGCGCACCCACCATGTGCGATGGCACCGTACCCTCGGCTGGTTCGGGCTTGCGCTTGGGGTCTGCATGGTTTTTCTTGGCATTGTGACCGCCATCGTGATGGGGCGCTTCGACACTCACCGTCTGCACGAGCAGGGCGCAGATGCTTTTCTTATCGTGCCGTTCTATGACATGCTCGCCTTTGCCATTTTTTTCGGCCTTGGCATCTACTGGCGCAGGAAACCAGAACTGCATCGCCGCCTTATCTTCATCGCAACGTGCGGTCTGCTCGACGCAGCGTTCGGCCGCATCGATTTCCTCTTCAACCACGCGGTCTTTTTTTGGTGCCTCGACGCGGTCATCCTTCTCGGTGTGGCGCGCGATCTACTGGTGAACCGCCGTATCCATCCGGTGTATCGTGTGGCGCTCCCGGCACTCGTGGTCATGCAGTCTCTTGTGATCTACGCCTATCGGGGCAGCGCATTGTGGCTCAGGATCGGCCACTCGATCCTGCAATAGCCGGTATGAATGCTTCTGAGCGGGTCTCAGCAGAAGCCTCGAGGTAGGCGCGAAGCATCACCGTCAGTTCCTTCTCCAGAGTTGCCATAGCTGCGCGTGACAACTCCTTCTCGAGCATCGCTCGGCTCACGCCGGCCATCGCACCCAGCAGGGTTGCGGCCACTACATCGGGTTCCTGAATTCTTTTATCGATCGCCGTTTGAAATAGGGTAGACATCGCCTTCGTCGCGCGCACATGCATGGCTCGTGCCAGCCGCTTACCTTCCACATCGTCGCTTACAGCGTACAGTGCGACACTTGCATCCAGGTCGCGAAACTTCGCTGTCACGAAGGCCGAGGTGATTGCTTCCGCCATTTTGGCCAGCGGTGCTCCGTGTGCAGTCTCGCAGGCTGTCTCCATGGCGAGCGCGACGCTGTCCAGGTGCGCTTTCAACAGCGCCTGCAATAATGCACTCTTGTTGGGGAAATACTGGTACAAGGTACCCACGGAAACACCCGCACGACGGGCGATGCGGGTGGTCGTCAGCTTCGACTTGCCGTCCTTGAGCAGAACCTGAATAGTTGCCTGGAGAATGGCGTCTACGCTCGCTGTGGAACGTGCCTGGACCGGCGTTTTTCTTGGCTCCATCGCTTTGGCTACTGCTTTACTCAAATGCGAAGTCCTAACCTGAAGCTTTCTTCATCCAATCACCTGAAGTTTATAGGAGAAATGCACATATGCACGCACAGACCAAACTCGGTGGCACGTTTACTTTCCCCAAAACCGCCATCACTGTGAATCGCATGGGCTATGGAGCGATGCAACTGGCGGGTCCCCATGTCTTTGGTCCGCCTAAGGATCTGGATGCCGCATTGGCGGTCCTTCGCGCGGCCGTGGAGAGCGGGATCAATCACATCGACACCAGCGACTTTTACGGGCCGCACGTTACCAACCAGATCATCAAGCAGGCACTCCACCCCTACCCAAAAGACCTGACCATCGTCACCAAGGTCGGAGCTCGCCGCGGCGATGATGGCTCGTGGATCATGGACATCTCACCTGAGTACTTGCGGCAGTCCGTGCACGATAACCTGCGTAACCTCAGCCTCGACGTGTTGCCCATTGTTAATTTGCGGGTCGGCGGAGTCAGCTCACCCAACGAAGCTTCGATCGCCGAGCCGCTCAGCGTGCTGGCCAAACTGCAGCAGGAAGGGCTCATCCAGCACATCGGCCTGAGCACGATCTCGAAGAAACAGTTCGAGGAAGCCCGGTCGATCGCCAAAATCGTGTGTGTGCAGAACCTTTACAACGTAGCGCACCGGGAGGATGACGATTTCCTCGACTACCTGAACGCAGAAGGCGTGGCCTATGTTTCATACTTTCCGCTGGGCGGTTTTACGCCTCTACAGTCGTCTACGCTTGACGAAGCGGCTGCCTCGATCAAGACCACTCCGCTGATCCTGGCCCTGGCCTGGCTCCTGCATCGGTCCCCGAATATGCTTTTGATCCCTGGAACATCTTCGGTCGCTCACCTGCGTGAGAACATCTCGGCTGCGGCGCTCGAGGTGCCTCAGGATGTCTTGCAGAAGCTGAATGAAATGGGCCAACCGTCGATGAAGTAAAACGCGACTTAAGCAGCGAACCTGTCGGTAGTCGCTACCAGGGCTCGGCTGTTCGCTGGTTCTGAGGCGCTGTGGCCACCATCCGGAGTGATCATGAGCTCGGCTTCGGGCCAGGCACGGTGCAGCGCCCAGGCGCTCTCCATGGGGCAGACAACATCGTAACGGCCCTGCACGATCACTCCGGGAATGTGACGGATTTTTTCGGCATCGTGCAGGAGTTGGCCGTCGCTCGAAAGAAATCCCTTGTTGATGAAGTAGTGCGCCTCGATGCGAGCGAACGCGAGCGCGAACTCATCCTCTTCGTAGTGACGGGTGAAGGCCTGGTCGGGCAGCAGTTTCGAGGTTGCGCCCTCCCACCCGCTCCAGATTTTAGCTGCCGCGAGCCGCACTGCTGAATCCTCGTGGGTGAGACGCTGGTAGTAGGCAGTGAGCAGATCGCCGCGCTCGGCTTCGGGGATGTGCGCGAGATACGGTTCCCAGGCGTCCGGGTAAAGCACCGAAGCGCCGCGCTGGTAGAACCAATCGATCTCCTGTTTGCGCAGCAGGAAAATGCCGCGAAGCACGAGCTCCGTAACCCTCTGCGGATGAGTCTCAGCATAAGCCAGGCTGAGAGTCGATCCCCAGGATCCACCGAAGACCATCCAGCGCTCGATGCCGAGATGCTCACGAATCTTTTCTATATCGGCGATCAGATCCCAGGTGGTGTTGGCTTCGAGTGAGGCGTAGGGTGTGCTTTTGCCACAGCCGCGCTGATCGAAGTTGATGATGCGGTATTTTCCCGGATGGAAGAAGCGGCGTTGCTTGGGATCGGAGCCGCCACCGGGGCCGCCGTGGAGAAAGACCACGGGTTTGCCGGCTGGGTTACCGCTTTCCTCAAAGTAAATCTCATGCACGGGTGAGACCTGGAGGCGGCCAGTGCTATAGGGTTCGATCGCGGGGTAAAGCCAGGAGACGGGATCCTTCATCAGCGAGCAGTATATCTTTGGCACAATAAAGCTATGGATAAAAAGAAGCTTGGCAATTCGGACATGGAGCTGAGCCCGATCGGGTTTGGTTCCTGGGCGGTCGGTGGCGGTGACTGGCAATTTTCCTGGGGTCCTCAGGACGACAACGACTCCATCGCTGCGATCCACAAAGCGCTGGACCTTGGCATGAACTGGATTGATACCGCGGCCGTGTATGGTCTCGGGCATTCCGAAGAAGTGGTCGCCCGTGCGTTGAAATCGGCTCCTCGCAAGCCGTACATCTTCACCAAGTGCGGCCTGGTTTGGGATGAGAAGCGCCAGGTCTCGAATAGCCTGCAGCACGTTCATCGCGAAATCGAGGACAGCCTTCGCCGGCTCGGCGTCGAGGTGATTGATCTGTACCAGATGCATTGGCCCAAGCCCGATGAGGAGATTGAACAGGCGTGGGGTGTAATGGCCGACCTGCAACAGCAGGGCAAGGTGCGTTGGATTGGTGTCTCCAACTTCAGTGTGGAACAGATGGAGCGGGTTATGAAGATTGCTCCTATCACGTCGAACCAGCCGCCTTATTCCATGTTGAATCGCGCGATTGAACCCGCGATTTTGCCCTTTTGCGAGAAGAACAATATCGGCACAATCAACTACGCGCCCATGCATTCCGGCCTCTTGACCGGTGCGATGAGCAAGGATCGGGTGGCGAAGTTCACCAGTGATGACTTCCGCCGCAACGCAAAGAATTACCAGGAGCCGCTGCTATCGCGCAACCTGGCTGTCGCCGACTTCATCGGAAACATAGGAAAGCGTCACGGAGTGAGTGCGGGAGTTGTCGCCATCGCCTGGACCTTGCATCATTCTGCAATCACAGCGGCCATTGTGGGCGGGCGCAATGCGAAGCAGGTAGAAGGCGTGATGCCGGCAGCAACCTTCCGCCTATCCGACGACGAGTTCGCCGAGATCCAGGCCTATCTGGCCCAACACGTCGCCTAGTGGAATTGGAGTTTCGCTACTGCGCTGGAGAAATCTGCTCCAGCGCAAGATTCCGCGTGCGCGGGCCCATTCCGCCGATGACTGCCATGACGATGACCATCGCTGCCGCGATCAATACAAACACCCCGGACGTACCGAACCCTTTGAGTACTGCGGCGATGACAAATGAAGTAAAAATCGCAGAAAACCTGCTCCATGAATACACAAACCCGACTGCCATTGAGCGGATGCTCGTAGGAAACAGCTCCGTCTGGTAAGCATGAAAACTGTACGACATGGTGTTGCTGGCCAGCGTCAGTCCGACCCCCATCGCGATGAGCAAACCGCCGCGCGAAACCTGACTGAACGCCAACCCACACACCATAATTCCTGCCGCAGTCGCCACGATTACGCTTTTGCGCTCAAACTTGTCACCGATCCATAGCCCAATCACGGGCCCAATGGGCGCAGAAATAGCGATGATCGACGAATACAGCAAACTGCTTGTGAGCGTTATACCTTGCTTCATCAGCAGCGTCGGCACCCAGTTGGCAAAGCCATAGAATCCAACCGTCTGGCATACATTGAAAATGATCATCATCGCCGCCCGCTGGCGATAGGGCGGCCGCCACATGTCGCGAAAGGTATGCTTCGCGGTTACAGAAACCGGAGGCGCGACCGGGGAGGGAAGTGGCTGTCCCCATTCTCGCGCCACCTTCTCCTCCATTATCCTCAGCACCCGGTCTGCTTCTTCGATACGGCCCTTCTCCGCCAGCCATCGCGGGCTTTCCGGCAATGCCCGGCGGATGAACCACACGAAAATGGCACCTTGCGCCCCGGCGATGACCACCCAACGCCAGCCATCCAGCCCCAGGAACTTGTGTGGCACCAGCAGGTATGACAGAAACGCCGCGACCGGGACGGCAGTAAAGCCCACCGCCTGTTCGCAGGCGAACGCCCGCCCGCGGATATGCTTGGGCGCCAGCTCCGAAATATACGTACCGATGGTGACCAGTTCCACGCCAATGCCAAGCCCGGCCAGGAAGCGACAGGTGTTCAATCCGGTGGCCGTCCTCTGGAACGCCATTGCCAAATTTGCGGTCGTGTAGAAGAGCAATGACCAGGTGAAGATCGCTCGGCGGCCGAAGCGGTCCGCTAGAAAACCACAACCGAGGGTGCCCACGAAAAGCCCGGCGAAGAGCGCTGCGATAAAGCCAGCCACCCCATTGGGACTGGTCAAAAGGCCACTCTTCACCAGCCCGGGCGCGACATATCCGGAATACAGCAGATCGTAGAGCTCAAAGAAGAATCCCAGGCTAAGCAACACAACCAGCGTCCAAATCGTCCGCGTCGCCGGCAGCCGGTCCAGCCTTGCGGCGATGCTACTGGCCGTTGTCTTCCCCGGCATTTCCAGATTTCCCATCGGTATAGAGTACCTCCGCGGGTTTCTGGGAACATTTCTCCGCTATGGCTCGTAAAGACCGCCAGAGGGCGGTTATGCAAACACTGCGTCGAGACATTTCCTATGCTTTGAGACAAATGTGGCTGGCGCCGATATTCACGATTACGGCCATGCTGACGCTCGCTCTAGGTATCGGCGCAACCACCGCCATCTTTTCCCTGATCCACTCGGTGATGCTCAAATCGCTGCCGGTCGTCGATCCATCGAGCCTCTATCGCGTGGGGGATGGCAACGATTGCTGCGTGGAAGGGGGCCCGCAGGATGACGGCTGGGGCATGTTTTCGTATCAGTTGTACCAGCGGTTTCAATCGGCCACCCCGGAATTTGAGCAGATGGCGGCGTTTCAGGCGGGCGGATCCCAATTCAGCGTGCGACGCAGCCAAAGTGATCGCGAGACCAAGCCGCTGCGGGGTGAGTACGTCAGTGGAAACTACTTCGCCACCTTCGGTGTGCAGCCGTTTGCCGGCAGGACCCTGTTACCGTCCGACGATCAATTTTCGGCATCACCGGCCGCCATGCTCAGCTATCGCGCCTGGCAGCAGGAGTATGGCGGCGACCCCAAAGTCATCGGCGCCAGCTTCGTCCTCGACAGTCATCCCTTCACCATCGTAGGCATTGCCCCTCCGGGTTTCTATGGCGAAACCCTGCGCAGCGATCCGCCACAAATATGGATACCAGTCCGGCAGGAGCCAATGCTTGCCGGGGGCAACTCGCTGTTGAAACAGACCAATGCCTGGTTGCGTGTGATTGGGCGTCTCCGCCCGGGAGCCAGCATCGATGGTGTTGCCCCACGCCTCGTCGCCATCCTGCGGCAGTGGCTGGTTACCGATTTTGTGGGTGACGACTTGAAGGAGTATCTACCGCAGCTCCGAGCCATGGCGCCGAAGCAGACTCTCAAAATCATTCCCGCGGGTGCCGGCGTAGGGGCAATGAAAGCGGATTACAAAGATAGCCTGCGCATTCTGCTTATCGTCTCCTGCCTGGTGCTGTTGATTGCCTGCGCTAACATCGCCAACCTGCTGCTGGCGCGTGGCACCGCTCGCCGCTCGCAAACTTCTGTATGTCTCGCTCTCGGAGCCTCCAGAAAGCGGCTCATTCGCCAATCGTTCACCGAGAGCATAGTCCTCTCCTGCCTGGGTGGCCTGGCTGGTATCGTGGTCGCCTTCCTTGGAGTCAAGCTGATCGTGGGGCTTGCTTTCCACACCGCGCACTTCGTTCCTATCGATGCCAGTCCTTCGCTGCCGATTCTTGCATTTGCATTCGCCGTCTCGCTGCTTACCGGAGCGCTCTTCGGCACCGCACCCGCTTGGCTCACATCCCATGCGAACCCGGCGGAAGCACTGCGGGGAGCCAACCGCACCACGCGTGATAGTTCGTCACTGCCACAGAAAGCTTTGCTGGTGGTGCAGGCCACGCTCTCTATCGTCCTGCTCGCCGGCGCCGGCCTGCTTATCCGCAGCCTGCAGAAGATGGAGCATCAGGACTTCGGATTTGAGACCGATCATCGTATGAACATCAGCGTAAATGCTCCGTTTTCCAGCTACTCACCGGAAAAGCTGGATGCTCTCTATCGCCAGCTACAATCCAGTCTTGCCGCGATTCCCGGCGTGCAGCGTGCCGCGCTTGCCCTTTACTCTCCGTTTACCGACAACTGGGGAGAAATGGTCATCCGCGAAGGCCGTGGCGTTCCCAATGTGAGCGAAGACCAGGGTTCGTCCTGGGATCATGTGAGCGCTGGCTATCTTGAGCTCATGGGCCAGCGTATTGTGCGTGGCCGCAGTCTTTCCGAACAGGACACCGCGTCGACGCGCCCTGTTGCCGTTGTGGATGAACTCTTCGTACGCAAGTTCTTCAAGCCGGGTGAGGAGCCCATCGGCGCGCATTTCGGTTTGAATAAACCGGAATACAGTGGGACCTTTGAAATCGTCGGTGTTTCCCGCGAGGCCAACTATACCGACCCCAGCGGGCACTGGAGACGGCCGCTGTTTTTCGTGCCCTTGTCGCAGCATGTGCATTACAAGTTCCCCATGATGCAGATGATTGACGATCGCACGCACCTGATCGAGAGTGTGGTCCTGCAGTTGAGCGGTAGCATGGAGGGGATCGAGCCGCAAATCCGCAGAGTCTTCAAGGACGTGGATCCGAACCTGACGATCCTGGACATGCGCACGATGGAGGAACAGGTAGCCGACCGGCTCGACCAGCAACGCACGCTGGCCCGCATGACCGGGCTCTTCGGTATCCTCGCGCTTATCCTTGCGGCTGTCGGATTATATGGAGTTACGGCCTACACGGTTGAGCGCCGCACCAGCGAAATTGGTGTCCGGATGGCACTCGGCGCAAACCGGGGCAACGTCGTTCGGCTGGTGCTGCGCGGCGCTTTTCTGCAAGTGCTTATCGGCTTGCTCATCGGAATTCCTGCAGCGATCGGATGTGGACGTCTCATGGTCGCCCAGCTGTATCAGGTGCGAAGCTGGGATCCTGTTGTTCTCGGGAGTTCGGTCCTTGCGCTCGCGGTCTGCGCGCTCTTTGCCAGCATGATCCCGGCGCAGCGAGCGGCCACAATCGATCCGGTGAAAGCCCTGCGCACGGAGTAATGACTGGCGCGCGTGTGAAATTCATGGAATAGTGGCGCGATCTGCAGGGAGAGCCTTTTAAGCTAGAAGCCCTCCGCCGCTTCGGGCGCACTGGCGTGATAAGTGGCCGAGTCTACCCACTGGACTGCATCCCCCGTTTGAATCGGGCCCGCGTTCACAACAGCGGCATAAACCCCGGCTCTGCCCTCGTGCATACGATCCAGCAATTGCATAAGAGAGAAGAGGGGATCGGTGGCCAGAGGAGCCGCAGGGTCGTACGTAATGAAGCGGCACCGGGGATCGCGCTCCTGAATGAAAACCGCTGCGGTTGAGCCAATGCGGAGGGTCCGGCCAACCAGGCGATCTTCCATGAAAGGCCCCGCGGGAAAATCGAGATAAAGATTGGCACGAAAGCGCCGTGGGTCGAGTACCTCGCCCGCCTCTTTTCCAAGCTGGTCAATTGTCTGCAACGAGATGATAGAAAGTGGACGGACATCGGTCTGCGGGGTGGTTGTTTTTCTCAGGTGGAAGCTGTTCGCCCCAGGCATGTGTGCCGCAAGGTACGAGATCAGGGCCGGTGAATCCGCCTGGAACTCTTCACCCGTGGGTACAAGGACATCGACTCTTCCGCCAGGAAGAGTGCGCGGTTGGTAGGCGAGTATTTCACGTCGCTCGCGGCCGGTGAGGCGCAGCATCCCCACCGGTGCGCCCGAGCTTTCGAAGGCGTAGAGCCGATCCCCGGACAGCCCATCCTCTGTCAGATCGCATCGTTCCACCACTTCTCCGGCCATGCTCTTCACCGGGTAGCGGTGAATCAATTGGATCGATGCAATGTGCGTCACAGATGCTCCATCTCCCCTCAATACTATGAAAGCGATTCATTGTCACAATATCCCCCGGCACAACGCGACGAGAACATCCCGCACTGCTGCTTACTGATCGGGCACGACTCCCTTGACCCGGTAGCCAGCCAACTGCGCTACTGGGAGTAACGGGGAGGCGCTTGTCATGGATCGTGCCCACAAAATCGCCACAGCCGTATCGGTAGCAGTCCTGGCTGTCTTTATCGCCGGCACCTTCATGACCCAGGGGGTGATGGAGCACTTGCCCTTTTTACACGGGCAAAAGACGGGTTGGAACGCCGCTCCCCCCTCGTACGGAATTGTGGACCAGCGTCCCTGGCAGACAGCCCGAGCTCTTGCCGCCCTGGCTATCTCGCAAGAAGAACTACAGTTCGCCCGAGAGGCCGAGCGGCTCGCGGATCACGAGGTTGACCAGAACTTCGCCCAATCTCTACGTCAGGCCAGCATCGAAACCCGGCAACTGACCGGTGACGCATCGGCTTTGCAGCAGCGTGTTACCGATCTCCAGCAGACCGTAAAGGCAGATCAGCAACAAGTGGCTTCCTTGACCGCCAAGGCCGGCCCAGCTGCCAGTTCAACCGATGGCGCGGCACCCGTCACCGACGATCTGAGCGTTGCCAAAGCCCAGCTGACTTTAGATCAGGACGAGTTGGCCGACTCGATGGAGGACCTTGCCCGGGCCAGTGGCGATCATCGGGGCAAGATTCAGCAGGAGTTGACCGCGCGAGAAGCGGCCATGAAGCAGTATGACCTGCAGGTCGCCCAGGGCGGCGGTCAAGCCGCGGTCGTGACGGCCAACCAGTACCGGACATTGGCCGGACAGATCTCCCAGTGGTGGGCCCAGCGCAGCCGGCGAAAACTCATCGCCCAGGCGGGGCAGCTGGCGCGCGCCGACGTCGCTGCGCTCACAGACGACTACAAGCGACTAAAGCCTGAGACGGACGCTGCCGAAGCCAAAGCCGTCGCCGCGAAAGCCGCCGGCGAAGCGGGCGCAGCGCGTGTGAAAGATCTGCAAAACCTGGCCGAGCGGCAGATCATCCTAAGCATTCTCTCGGACCGGCTGGGCGCACAACAGCAGCTCGTGGCCCTCTACGATCGTTGGGGGAACCAGGTCGACTTGCAGCGCAAAATGCTTCTCCACCTGATGCTGCAGTCGCTTACCTGGATTGCAGCCATTGTGCTGCTGACGATCCTCGCTGGTTGGGCTTTGCAGACATTGTTCAACCGCCTCTCGAGCGACCGGCGGCAGAGACAGATGCTGCGCATTATCCTCAACCTGGGCACGCAGGTGATAGGCCTGCTCCTGGTGTTGCTGGTGATTTTCGGTACGCCACGGCAAATGCCCACGATCCTCGGCCTCGCGACCGCCGGATTGACAGTCGTGTTTCAGGACTTCATCCTGGCCTTCTGCGGATGGTTTGTGCTCATGGGCCGGAACGGCATACGCGCGGGTGACTGGGTGGAGATCGATGGCGTCGCCGGCGAGGCGGTCGAGGTAGGTCTGTTTCGCACATGGCTGCTGGAGACAGGGAACTGGACGGCCAACGGTCACCCAACCGGAAGACGCGTTTCGTTTCTGAATGGCTTCGCGATCCACGGCAGATTCTTCAACTTCACGACCGACGGGCAGTGGATGTGGGACGAGATCAAGGTCACGATCCCGCCCGGTGCGGATGCATACCCCTTCATCGACAAGATCCGCGAGGCAGCAGTGAAGGTGACGGCAGCCGATGCAAAGATGGCGGAAGAGGAGTGGAAGCACGTGACCCACGAGCAAGGCGCGCCGCAATTCACCGCCGCGCCCGCCGTCGACATGCGCCCCGCAGGTCCCGGCGTTGACGTTGTGGTGCGCTATATCACCCGCGCTGGTGTACGTCTGGAGACACGTAACCGGCTATTTGCAACCGTGGTGGAATTGATGCTGGGGGCGCGAGAGGTAAGCAAAGAGCCCGCACCGTGACGCTGATTCAGGGCCGGCGGCGATAGAGCGTCCAGTATTCACTGCTGCCCACAAGGGCAAACTCTTTCGTGAGCATGTCGGGATAGAGGGCAAGGATGGCTTTGGTCGTACTTTCCTCTACATAATTCGGCCGTTCCACCATCAGCAGATCAGGATGTCCGATGAGCATGTTTTCGGGCAAGGGATGAGCGAGGCCGAAGTTGCTCCCCAGGTAAAGCCACAGTGCTCCTCCAGGCGCCGGCCGCCGTCCGAGCGCATATGAGAAGGGATTAGAAAAAGCGACACAAGAAACTGTTTCGTCGGGGTGGCCCAGATTCTGTAACAGGTGTAGTCCGTCGTTGGTCGCCAAAATGAGCGGGTTTCCATTCCTGCTTACAAAATTCGGATTCTCTCCCAGCCAGTCCAATGGGGTCCAACTGCGTAGCCGGGGGGAATCGAAGTGCAGCGTTGCGTGATTGCGGATCGCGACCGTCTTGTACGCCGCGTAGACCGTGCTCGCGGAATCGACCGTGAAGAGGGGAATGGCGAGTGGGCACAGCACCAGCAACGCGATCATCCGCTGGCGTCGCGACGTGGCTGCGGCCGCGGCGGCGGGAAGCGAAAGCAGCAGGATGGAACCGCACAGGCACCAGAAGGACGCGAGAGGCAGATCAGCGTTCATGGCATTGATGGCCCGGCAATAGAGATCGCATCCGGCAATCGCTACCGTGGCCAGCACGTACCTATGAGAGACACGCCGGTGCACGAATCCCGCCCGGGCGACGGCCAATCCCGCCGCAAGGGTGAATACGATCTCTCCAAGATCATCCACGGCGGTCCCCAGGGCCTCGCCGCTTATGGACCCGCGTTGTTGATTCAGGGTGAGTGCTTCACGGAGAAAAGCTGCCGGCTCCAGGTGCAGACAAGCCACCGCGAACGCGACAGCCCCCAACCCGCCACTCAAGATTCCGATAAGCCGCCGCCGTTGAACGCCAAAGAGCAGGAGGCCGGTTGCCAACAGGGCTAAGCCTGGTAGCACGAACCAGACTTTTAACAAAGGGACAAGCACCAGCGCTGCACCCGTCGATACACCGCCCCAAAACTGCATTGTGTCGTGCCGCTCCTGGCCAGTGGGGTGGTCCGCCGCCTCAAAGCGAAAACTGCCTAACTGCTCGAAAATGATGAGAAACAGCAGCGCGTAGGCCACACGGTTGTAGAACATGGAGTGCGAAACCCAGGTCGGGTGTTCCCCGAGGGGCCGCGCAGCGGAGATAAATATCAGCAGGAAGAACCCCGGTAAGATCCACGGAACCCGTCGCGGCGCAAGACGGGTCAGCAACAGAAACCAAAGTCCAATGACCGCCGTATATAACGCTCGTACCAGGCCGAGTGAGTTCGCGTTGTCCCCGTACAGGGCCAGTCCCCAGCGCAGGGGGGCCCAGACCAAGACCCCGTAACCGGAATAGAAGTCCCGGCTGGGGATCTGGCCATTGGCCATTCTCCAGGCTCCGTCCAGGAAAATGAACATATCGTGCGCGTACACGCGAGTCGGCATGGCGCCGAGCGCAACTTCGAGCGCGCACAACCCCACGAGCGAACCCAAATAAAGCCAGACCGACCACTGTTGGAGGAAGGCTGATAGCCGGATTGTGGTGGCGAACTTCTCTTTGACCGTGTTCACCGTGCCCCAATTTCTGCCCCAAAAAGAGTGCAAGTGTTCGGTACGGCCGAAGCTCACTGAGCTTGGTCCGCGGCTGAGCACGAGCAGCGATCTGCTCTGCCCCGACAGAGAAAAATGTTCAAGAATATGGAATATGCTAACCCGGTATGCGCCAAAATGAAAGTACGTTCATCTTGGGGACGGGGGGGAAGTTAGGGTCTGCGGCGATAGAGGGTCCAGTATTGACTGCTGCCGACCAAGGCAAACTCCTTGCCGAGGAGGTCGGGGTAGAGGGAAAGGACGGATTCTGTCGTTTCTCCCTCCACATCTGAGGAATGTTGGACCATAAGCAGATCGGGGTGGCCGATGACCGTGCTTTCGGATACCGGATGATCGACGCTTATGTTGTTGCCCATGTCGAGCCAGAGTGCGCCGCCTTGTGCCGGCTTCCGCCCCAGGGCAAACGAGAAGGCGTTGTCGTAGGCGATAGGAAAGACGGTTTCGTTCTGGCGGCTGAGATTTTGCAGCAAGTGGATGCCGTCATTCGTGACCAGGATGAGTGGCTTGCCATTCTTGTTCACAAAGTTCGGGTCATCTCCCAGCCAGTCCTGGGGAACCCAGTCGCGCAAGCGGGCAGAGTCGAAATGGAGCGATGCGTGGTTGCGCAATGTCACCGTCTTGAACGCCGCATACGCAGAACTGGAAACATCCATTGCGAACATCGGTATGGCGAGTGGGCACAAGACCAGCAAGGCGATCATGCGCTGGAGTCTCACCGTTCTGGCCTGGGCGGCGGCGGGAACAGATAGCACGAGCAGGGCTCCGCCAATACACCACCAGGCCGCCAGCGGCAGACCTGCGCGCATGGCATTCGTAGCGCGGCAGAAGATGTCGCAACCGGCGATCACGAGGGTCGCCAGCATGTACCTGTTGCCAAGGCGCCGGTTCGCAAACCCGGCAACGGAGACAGCCAACCCCGCCGCCATCGCAAAAAGCACTTCTCCTAAATCCTGTACGAAAGTAGTAATGGCCTCACTGCCGATGTGGGCGCGTTGATGACTCAGCGTCAACGTTTCATGCAAAAAAGGTATCGGCCGGAAATGCAGGCATGTGACCGCGAGCACCAACATGGCCAGTCCGCCGGCCCACATTCCAATAAAGTGCCTGCGATTGATACCGAACAGTGCGAGTCCGGTTGCCAACAGGGCTGCAGCCGGCGCCACGAACGAAATCTTAACCAGGATGACGCATGCCAACGCCGCTCCGGTCGAAACGCCGCGCCAGAACTGCACGCTGTCCCGCGGTTGCTCTCGATTTGGGCCATCCGCAGCTTCAAAGCGGTGAGCGCCCAATTGCTCAAAGATAATCAGGAACAGCAGCGCGTAGCCGACGCGGTTGTAGTACATGGCGTGCGATATCCATGTCGGATATTCTCCCAGTGGCCGCGACGCGGATAAAAAGAACAATAGGAATAGTCCGAGGAGGATCGAAGGCAGCCGGCGCGGCTCGATCCTGCTCAGAAATAAAAACCACACACCGATGGCTGCGGTGTAAAACGCTCGTGCCAGACCGATGGCGTCGGCGTCGTAGCCATAAAGCGCGAACGCCCAGCGAATCGGGTTCCAGACCCACACTCCATAACCAGCATAGAAATCCACGTTGGGGGTTTGACCGTTCGCCAGTCTCCAGGCTCCATCCAACAGAATGAAGAAGTCATGTGCATAGATTCGGGTCGGCAGAGCGCCGAGCGCAATTTGGAACGCGCATAGGCTTGCCAATACACCCAGATATAGCCAAAGCGACCGCCGCTCGAGGAAAGCCGCAATGCGTAATTCCAGGCCCAGATTTTGGACTCTCGTATTCACTCTTCTCCAATGATTGCAGAAGTTCGGCAAAAAGTCTTAACGAATTAAGAGGTAATCGCGCAATCCATTTGGCTTGAAATGCCTATCTCGTCTTTTTTGTGTATCCGTCAGGACCAAAATGAAGATGGGTTCATGTTTAATGCACGTGTTAAGAGACACTAAACAGGATTTCCTCAACTATTTAGCAACGTTCTTTCTTGTATACGCACAATTCTATTAGTAGACACAAGAAACCTCTGTCCTATTTTGGCTTGTGTGAATAGTTATGAAATTTGCCTGGGAGGAAGTCGGTTATGGCCATGAAAGCCAATTACGTAAAATTGCCCAACAGTGAACGCGAGCCGGCCCGCGGTGCGCGGTTGATCGCACCCTCCGATCCGAATGAACGCCTGGAAGTCTCCATTCGGCTGAGGCGGAAAGCAAATCCCGCACCCATATCCGGGGAGCACCACCTCTCCTACCAGGAATTAGGTGACAACTACGGCGCGGACCCCGCTGACATTGAGAAAGTAGTCGCGTTCGCACAACAGCATCAGCTGGCCGTGGTTGCGTCCAACGCAGCGAAGCGGACGGTGAAACTTTCCGGCACGGTGAGCGCCTTCTGCGAGGCTTTCGACGTGGAACTCGGGCACTATCAGCACGCCAAGGCTACCTACCGCGGACGCACCGGGTCTATATGCATCCCCAAGGATCTGGAGGGGATCGTGGCTGGGGTGTTCGGCCTAGACAATCGGCCCTTTGCTCATCCCCACTACAAGGCACTTCAGCCGCGGGGCGCGGCCGGTGCGCAGTTCAAGGGCCTGTCCCCGGTCACAGTGGCAAAGCTCTATGACTTCCCAGCGGGTGACGGAGAGGGCCAAACGATCGGTATCATCGAGTTGGGTGGAGGCTTCCGCCCGAGCGATCTAGAAAAGTACTTTTCCTCGATTGGTGTCCCGAACCCGACGGTCCTCGCTGCATCCGTCGATCAAGGGGCAAATAGTCCGGGAGCCGATGCTGATCTGGAGGTAGGTCTCGATATAGAGATCATCGGGGCGATCGCACCCAAGGCAAAAATCATCGTCTACTTTGCGCCCTCGGCAAGCGATGTTCACTTCGGCGATGCCATCCTCGATGCGGTTCACGACACAACCAATAACCCTTCGATTATTTCGATCAGCTGGGGCGGTCCGGAAGATGGGGCGACCGGGCAGTTCGTCCAGGACGTGAAGAGTGCGCTCGAAGACGCGCAGCGCCTGGGGATCACGGTGTTGGTTGCCTCGGGCGACAATGGTGCCGCCGACATCGGCCCGAATGAGTGGGATGGTAAAGCGCATGTCGACTTTCCCTCTTCCAGCGACCTCGTGCTTGCTTGCGGCGCAACACGCATCGATCCCTCAGGAACGACCCTGCTCGGAGAGGCTGCGTGGAACCAGGGTTTCGCCGATACCGATCCGCAGGTAGACAGCTTCGGATCGGTCGGCGGCGGTATCAGTGGAGTGACCGGTGTTCCGGCGTGGCAGGGAGGTTTGGCGTTGCCCGCATCCGTGAATGGCGGCGGACCCGGGCGTGGTGTTCCGGACGTGACGGGAAACGGCGACCCCGGCTCGGGCTACAAAGTTCTGGTTAACGGACAAGCGACGGTGATCGGCGGCACCAGTGCCGTGGCGCCGCTATGGGCGGGCTTAATCGCGCGCATCAACCAGAAGCTGGGGCAGCGTGTCGGCTTCGTCAACCCTGCACTGTACGCAACGCCGGCGTCGTTCAATGATGTGAACTTGCAGAGCAACCGGGTGAGCAGCCAGGGAGGCGCAGAAAACCTTGGCTACGACGCGACCAGCGGATGGGACGCTTGCACCGGCCTTGGCAGTCCGGTTGGCGGCAAGGTGTTAGACACACTTACCGCGGCCAACAAAGCGGCCGCACCCGCTGACTTGGCACACGCATAGAAAGAACGGGGTGGCTCACTCAAACCTATTATTGGCTTGAGTGAGCCGGTCCTCGCTGAGTGGTCGTGAGGAGTGTAAGTATGGGCGTTCTGTTGCAGGGCTTTTATAAGTTGCCGCCGGATGATGCGTTACCTTCTCCTGCAGATGGAGATTCGGGTGTTCCCTGGTGGTGGGATCACCTGGCGGCGCAGGCTCGGGACTTAAGCCTCGCGGGATTCACTGCTGTTTGGTTGCCTCCGGTCCTCAAAACTGCCTCCGGCGCTTCGCGTGGAGCAGACGGATACGGACCCTTCGATGACTATGACATCGGTTCCAAGAAGCAGAAGGGTTCGATCCCCACTCGCTACGGCTCGCGTGAGCAATTAGAACGCTGCGCTGCGATCATGCGGGCCAATGGGCTCGACATCTATCTCGATATGGTGGAACATCAGCGCATCGGCGATTCAACGCCCTTCGTCTTCCGCTATCCGGGGGCGAATGCGACGCCGGACGTCGGCCGGTTTCCGAAGAATCCCGACAACTTCGTTCCTAACGTTCCACGCGACCCAGATCTAGGCGGCCCGGTCGCGGACGATATTGCCTTTGGCCGCGAACTGGCGCCCATCCACGCGAAACCCCCTCGCTACGTCTTCGACAATCTGATTGACGCAGCCGACTGGCTCACTCGCGCGCTCGACGTGCAAGGCTATCGGATCGATGATGTGAAGGGGCTTTCGACCGACTTTCTCCGCCCTTTTCTGGAAAGCAAATCAATGAACGGAAAATTTGCCGTCGGCGAATTCTTCGACGGCAACCCTGCACTCGTCAATAACTGGATCTTCAACCCCAAGGGCATGCAGGGGCGATCGAGCGCATTTGATTTCCCGCTGAAGTTTCAGCTCAATGAAGTGTGTAACAACCCTGGCCGTTCGAACATGGCATCGTTGGATCACGCCGGGCTGACCGGCATCTCACCGCAAAGCGCGGTCACCTTCGTAGAGAACCATGACACGGACCTAAGTAACGGCGAGAAAATTGTCACCAACAAGCTTCTCGGGTACGCGTACATCCTCACCTCCGAAGGCTACCCCTGCGTCTACTACCGCGACTACAGCACGGATAAGAATTGTTTTGGGCTCAAGCCGCGGATAGACAATCTCATCTGGATTCACGAAATGCTTGCCGACGGTCCGACCCAGCAGCGATGGAAGGATTTCGATGTCTTCAGCTTTGAGCGTATGGGGGGCGCACACTTGTTGGTTGGCTTGAACAATGATCCGGGCGGCAGCCACACGATCCATGTGTTTACAGGATTCGGATCGAATGTAGCCCTGCACGACTACACCGGGCATGCTCCGGATGTGACCACCGGCGGAGATGGCTCCGTCACGATTACCGTTCCCAGGAATGTGAATGGGTTGGGATACGTTTGCTATAGCCGCGCTGGGGACAACCGGCCGCTACCGGTGAACTCGCACCGGGTCAAACAGGACTTCGAGGGCGCTGCGGACCTTGACATCATGCCCGCCGCCAACGGAAAGACGATCACAGCCGGCAGCATCTGGTGTCAAGCTAAGACCCCGGTAACTGTGGCGCTCACCATCGATCGTACTGGCTGGGATGCGGCTTCGGCAGTGGACGTGTCACTCCTGTTTCCCGACCAGACGGCTTCTACATTGACCGTGACCATGGCGACTCCCGCGAACCCGGTGCTTCAGGCGACCACCAAAGCTGAAGGGTTCTACGCGCTGCAGCTTGCTGCGAAAGGCATGCCGGCCGCCAACCTGAACCCGCCCTTTAAGCTTTCGGCAACCTATACTGCGACAAAAACTCTGCTCCCTGCGCAAGCAGTACCGCGTGCAGCGGCCGATCCGGCCACTGTAGGAAAGTTCTCGGCCCCGATTGATCTTGAGAACGTCGCCATCCATGCGCACCCTTTGCCCACCGGTAAGATTGCTGGGCAATGAAACTCGACCGCCTTCGACACTTTCGATAAAGTGCAGCGGAATCTTGAAACTCATTCCAATTGGCCCGTGATTCCAGATGAGCAAACCACCTACCAGCGGCTCTCAGATCGGATGCGGAGCCTATCCGCTCCCGAGCCGGTAAAGGTAGCTGGGCCGCCCACTACTTCTGGAACAGTAGCGGTGTGAAATGGATGAGGTTGTCACGCCATACCGGCCACTGATGATGGCCCGGGGTCTCGATTGCGGTGACGGGTAAACCTTCGGCTTTGAGCGCTGCAATGACGGCCTGATTGGGCTTCAGCAGCCCGTCGTCGACGCCGCACGCCATCCATAGCAAGCGAAGGTTTGCCTTCTGCGCTGTTGTCGTGGGTAGCTCGGAGACAACCTTGGCATTGACGCCGGCGGAGAAGGTCCCAATCCAGGCGAAGAGCTCAGGATGGTTGAGACCCACCACCAGGCTCTCGTGCCCGCCCATGGAGAGACCGGCGATGGCGCGGTCTTCACGCTTTTTCGATACCTGGTAGTTGGCTTCGATCTGCGGGATTACCTCGGTGACGAGCGCCTTGCCGTAGAGGTCGACGTTCTGCGCGTTGATTTCCGGGGTGCGGCCGGGTTTGAGGACCGCCATGTTGCCATATCCGAGGGTCATGACCACGATCATGGGCTTAGCTTTCCCCGAGGCGATCAGGCTGTCGAGGATGAAGTTTGCTTTGCCAACGGAAGACCACCCATCCGCCGCGTCACTGAAGCCGTGGAGCAGGTAAAGCACCGGATAGTGTTGCCGGGACTTCGCGCTATAGCCGGGCGGAGTGTAAACGTAGTAGTCACTTTGATTGTTGGGCAGGCCCAGGACTACCTGCGAAGTATAGAAGTGGTGCTCCACGATTCCGTGGGGGATCGACTGCACTTCCCAGGGCCGGGGTGGTGTGCCGGGAATTGTCACATCGTTGGTGAGCGAAAGCAGGTTGCTGCGCACGTTGGTGTTCCTGGGATCGAGGATCGGTGTGCCGTCGACCAGGAAGTGATAACCATAGATCTCAGGTGCGAGCACGGGACTGGTGGCGCTCCACAGCCCATCTGCATCCTGCTGCAGCGCGGTTACGGCTCCTTCGAGCGTCACCTCAACCTTTTGCGCATTTGGAGCGCGCAGGCGGAAGGTTACGGTATCGTCGGGGTGGATCTCGGGCGAGACATAGGCTGGGAGCGCGGGTGGCGGTGTCGCCGGGGTCGCGGGTGCCTGCGCAATCGCGCAGAGTGGCAGGAAAGTGGCGATCAGATAAGTGCCGAACAGGAACGCTCTCGCAGTGGTTAAAACAGGTCGCGGTTTCATCGCGAAAGTCTACCAAACCCGCGCGGGATCAGTTACCTCGAAAGGCGGTCAGGGCTGCGGCCAAAAGCCGGACGGCAAGCGAGTGGTTGAGTGCATGTTTCTGGCTGCCGAGCAAACGAGCGATGTGGGTCTTGCAGATGACGGGAACGACTGCATTGTCGCCGCGAATCCAATACGCGCTCCGGCAGAGTTCGCCGGGGACGGCGAAACATGTCGGGCAATAGATTTCGATGTCGTCGGCCATAGCGTGGCTTTCCTGGATGCTAGAAGGTCTGAGCATTCCGGGCTTCGTTCAGCGTAATCTGAACGGCCAGCAGGACGGCCTGATCGGCCTCGTTGAGCGGCTTTATCGCCAATTTCTCATACTGAGCAGCCAGTCGCTCCAGGGCGGTCATCAGGTCACGGTTGCTTTGGATGACACCACGGAACCACTTTTCCAGCTTTCCCTCGATCGAAGCCTGGGGTGCGGTAAACGGCAGAATTTTTGCAGACGGACTTTTTGATTTGATCATGTGATTACTCTGTTTTCCGAGGCAGTTAAAAGCGGCGATCTCCTCATTCCACTCTCGAATCCCTCCCCCGAAGAATCGATCACAGAGCCCTGGAGAATCGCCGCTTGAAAAGAAGCATAGCGGTTCCGGCAGGATTTGCTACACCTTTTGCGTAACCCGCAGTCGGATTGTAGTAATCGCCGGGGGTAATGGAAGTCTCCCTCGCCAGGCCCCGGGAATACGAGCGATTTGCCTCTAATTGCCTTATGCAAGCGCTTGACATAGGCATTGGGGAGTTGCTAAAAGTGGCATCACCGGAATTTCCCGGGCATTCGTCCCTGGCGCCGGCGAGTGCTCACCATCCGCGTGCTCTTCACCCCAGCATCCACTGCAAGGGCATTCCGTTGATTGATCTTCCCCTTGCGCAATCGGTAGGCTTGAGGTGCGGTCCTCTCGCGGATAGGACATGACGGGTAGAAGACCTGGGTTATGCTGATGACGCCGCCCCACCGCGCAGTGAACACCAAGACCTACCTGGTGAGCTGGCCGGAGGCGAATTCCAAGCTGGTTGAGCCGCTGACCACCTGCACAGACGGTCAGCGGGTGGAGTTATATCTGGTGAGAGAGGGTGTTTCGTTTGAAAGTGGATTGCCGAAAGCCAGCAGCGCTCACTCTGTCGCGATCCCGCGCCGTCGTGCCCTGTGCGACTGGGGTGGAGGAGTTTCTTTGGGTCCTGCAGCGAGAGCGAAGTCCTGAATGAGTGGCAAGCCGGAAAAAACCTTTGATCTTGCAATAGCCGGCGAATTGAACATGGATTTGATCCTGTACGGCCTTCCGTTGGAGATGCCTGCAGAGCGCGATTTGCTGGGTACCGGTTTCGTTTCGACGCTGGGTAGTTCGTCAGCGATTCTGGCTCATAACGCCGCTAGCCTGGGCATGCGGGTCCGATTCCAAACGTTGGTGGGCGACGACGACTTCGCTCGTCTTGCGCTTGGCCGTCTGAACCAGGCTGGTGTCGAAACCTCAGGTGCGATGGTCGACGCATCTACGGCGACGGGCGTGACCATCCTGCTACCGCATGGCCCGGTCCGGCATAGCCTGACCTATCTCGGAAGTATCGCTTTGCTGACGGTGGCGCACCTCAATCCTGAAAAGCTGAAGGAGGCCCGCCACTTTCATTTATCGTCTCTGTACCTGCAGACGGGGCTTCACCCCGGGCTGGTCGAATTGCTGCGATCACTGAAGCTGGCGGGCTTGAGCCTCTCGCTGGATACGAACGATGATCCTGACAATCAGTGGGGTCCGCCGCTGCAAGAGATACTGCCCCTGATTGACCTTTTTATGCCCAACGAGGGTGAGATATGCCGCATGGCCGGAGGATGCAGCCTCGATGAGGCGCTGCAGGTCCTCGGCGAGAAAGTCCCGACCATCGTGGTCAAGCGCGGACGGCACGGCTGCCGCGTCAAGCACGAAGGAAAGACCTTTGACGTTCCCGGGGTGTCCGTCGATCCCGTAGATACCATCGGTGCCGGGGACAGTTTCGACTCCGGCTTTTTGTGCGCCTATCTTCAGGGGTTACCACTGGAGATCTGCGCTCGGGCCGGCAATATTACTGGAGCTCTCTCGACTCTTTCGACCGGAGGCACTGAGGCATTTCGCGATGTGTCCCTGCGCGAGGCGTTTCTTAAAAAGCACGGATTCCCGGGCCGGTAGCAGGATACACTTCTAGTTTCCAAACTATTGGAGGAGTAACGTGGCGCATACCATGAATGACGTCGCAAAGCTGGCGGACGTGTCTCCGGCGACGGTATCTCGTGTGCTCAGCAAGAGCCCGTTTATCTCTGCCAAGACTGCTAATCGCGTGATGGCGGCGGTCGAAGAGCTTCACTATCACCGCAATGTACACGCCCGTCGCCTTGCTATCGGGAAAAGCGATCTCTTCGGGTTGGTGATCTCAGAGATTGTGAACCCATTCTTCTCCGAGATTATCCGCGGCTTCCAATCCGCAGCCTGGGATCGTGGCTTTGATGTTCTGCTGCTCAATACGGAGTACAACGAGAAGCGCACCGAGGCGGTGGTGCAAAAACTTATCGAGAATGATGTGCGCGGCGTCGCGATCATCACTTCTTCGTTGGACGACAAAGTGATTGCGTCTCTGACCAAGGAGGGTATCGCGGTTGTGCTCTGCAACTTACTGCCCGCGGACCGGCTGATGTCGAATATAAAGATCGATTACGAGCACGGCATTCAACAGGCAATCGAGCATGTTGCTTCGCTTGGGCATCGCCGGGCCGCAGTGATTGGTGGTCCTCCCACGAATAAGACCGCCGCCCGAATCCGCCAGGCGCTGGTCGATGGACTAAAGCAAAAAAGCCTGCATCCTGTCCCGGTTACCCACAGCACCTATCACTTCGATGCGGCGGCTTTAGCGGTGCAGACGATTCTGGCCGCGAAGGAGAAGCCTTCGGTGATCTTTTGCGGCAGTGACCTGATTGCAATGGGTGCGATGCTGGCGCTGGAGGCGGAGGGAATTGATGTTCCGCGGGACATCTCCGTGGTTGGGATTGATGACATCCCGTTCGCGTCGTTAACACGTCCTCCGTTGACGACCATCGGAGTTCCGCGTGAACAGCTGGGAGTTACTGCGTTCGAGGCGTTGGATAAAATGCTGAAGCTAAAGCGGCACAAGGGCGCCGAGTATGTGCTGGAGACGGAGTTGGTGATCCGCAAATCGACGGCGCCGCGTGCGGAGACAGAACAGCGCAGAAAAAGAGGCTGAAGCCGCAAACAAATCAGTTCATAAACCAGCCGGGTCCTGGTGGATGATGAACGGTTTTACGACACGCGTAATGGTGCCGTTGGGGCTTGGGTTATCGGGATTGACCTTAGCGCGCAAACTCAAGTGATACGCCAGCAGCTGGGCGAATACGACTTCAAACGGGGCGCGTAGCGAGTCCGGCAGACCAGATGCACTTGGGCGCACCAGCAAATCATGCCGGCCGTCATCGTTGCCAACGACCACAATCCTTCCCAGTCCTCTGTGCTTGAGGTCCTCGATCAGATCGTATTCGTAACGGCGTTTGTTTGCATCCGTGGACGCAAAGCAGACGATCGGCGTGCCTTGCCGCAAAAAGGAGATTGGGCCGTGGCGTAGCCCGAGGAACGTCTCCGGCATAGCCATCACCCGGCCGGCGGTCATTTCGACGACCTTGAGCGATGCTTCACGGGCCAATGCCTGCATGCCCGAGGCCAGCACCACAATGCGGTCGTCACACCAGCCGGCAATCTGCTCCGCGGCAGCATTCAGCGTAGCCAGCTGGCTCGATACCTCGTGACAGATATCCGCAAGCGCATCCGCGAGCTGATGCCCGTGCAGCAAGGCAAGACCGCCCAGAACGAGGTTCGAGAAGGAGCTGGTCATGGCCAGGCTGCGATCATTGGTGCGAGGATCGAGGCAAATGGTCTCCACGCCGGCGGTGTGCGCCAGTCGTCCCTCTGCATTGCACACAATCGCCAGATGCTGCACCGCGGGAAAGTACCGCTGGAGTCGCTCTACGACAGCTGTGCTTTCCGGGCTGTCTCCGGATCGTGCCAGGGAAATCAACATGCCACCCCGGGATATCGAGGGTATCGCGCGTTCAATTTCCGTAGCGGATTGCAACAGCAGGTCTGTGGTTGGGATAGCCGTTGCGCCTGGCCAGGCTTCGACAATCGCCTGGGCCGCGTACGCCGATGTGCCGGCGCCGGTAACGATGACAGGGAAGCCGCTGAAGCTGCGCGCCCCAACTGCAGAGAAGACACGTTCCAGGGTGGTGGGCCATAAAACCGGCTGCTGGGCAATTTCCGCAGCAACCAGGCTATCGCTTGGATAGCCAATCTCGATGTGCTTTGACAAGGAATTATTTCCTTTGGGCCGCTGGGAACGGGCGCGCATTAGAATCCGACGCCCGCTCCGTCGTGGATTGTTAGAACTCCAGCTTCAACGAGAGCTGGCCGGTTCGGTTGCCTCCGAAATCGGAACCGCGCGATTGCGTGATCTGGCCGAAATTCGACTGGCTGATATCGGTGGTCGGATCGGCCAGGTTGGTGTGGTTGAGGACGTTAGTAAAGGTAGCCTCGCCACGCAGCCGGACGCCCTCCACGATGGTGATCGATTTACTCACACCCGAGGAAAGGCTGACTGTTTTCGGGCCGGTTAGATCGCCGGTGCTCTCGGTGCCGAAACGCCCGATGGGCAGTGAGCCGACACCGACGTTGCACGGAGTAACGCCGGTATCGGCGGAAGGCGCCAGCGATGCATAGCCGGTTTGGCCAGGGCAGGCGAAGGCGTTGTTGTTGAAGAATGCATTGCGGTTGTGCGGTCCGGCGTTGCCATTGCCGTTGCGGTCAGGACGTTGCCCTGCGCCGCCGGTCGGCCCTGAGCCGGTACCAGAGGGATCGATGTCGTAGTTGGGTAGATACGCGGTCAGGAACGTGCCGCTCTGCAGCAACATGATATTGCTCAACTGCCAGCCACCGACCGCCATATCGGCAAAGCGATTCATGTTGTTACCGAAACGCTTTCCGCGGCCTACTGGTAGCTCGTAAATCGCCGTGGTCAGCCACCGATGGCGGCGGGTGCCGCTCACGTTGCCGTAGTCCTGGCGTTGATTGAAGCTATCGGTCGGGTTATAGCCACCTTGCTCGTCGACGAAGGAACTAGGTGTGACGGCGTAGGCACCGTTGGTTCCCTGGTTGTCGGAAAGATTCTTGGCATAGGTATAGGACGAATCGAAGGAGAGGCCGTTGGTCAGACGATGTGAGATCTCTCCCTGCACGGCGTGGTAGTCAGCCTGGGCAGCAGTGCTGCGTGCCGTGATGGCGTAGAAGTTCGGAAAAGGGTGAGCGCTGAGCGGCTGGTCGGACGCGAGGGTTGTGGAAGACTTGGGCAACTGGTTGTATTCCGGTTGCCAGACAAGATGCCAGGTGTGCAAGCCAACGTACGAGATGCGCGCGCCAATGTTGTGGCCAAAGTCATGATCGATGGAGAGATTGCTCTGCAGCGAATAGGGGTCGTGCCAGTTGGTGTCGATCGATGCGTAGAAGTAGAGACTGCCGAACGAAGGGGCAAAGGTGTTGCCACTGGAGGTTGTGCTGGGGAAAGAGAAGGTCGGTCCCGCGGCGCTGTAAGCGTTGGTAAAGGTTTGAAAATTCGACTGCAGGGTTTGCTCGGTCGCATAAAACAATGCGCCGGTGGTCGTGATGTTGTAATACCCTACGCCTCCGCGTATCGCTGTGCGGTCGTTTCCGAATGGGCGATAGGCAAAACCCAGGCGCGGTTCAAAGCGTAATTTTGGAGCATTCCGCAGACCGGCAGGCAGACCGGCCTGAGCGTTGGAAACGACCGGTGTGCAGGGAGCCCCATTCTGCGGTCCATCGGTCGCGTAAGGATTGTCCACTCCTGCGGTGGTGCAGGCGTTTACGTTGGCCAATTCCTCCACCGAGAGCGTGCTCGCATAGCCGGCCTGGTAGATCAGTTTTCCCGACAACGGAACCGATGGATCGAAGTTACCGACCAATCCATTGGTCGAAGCCAGTGCGGGGTGGAACTCGTAACGCAGACCAAACGTGAGGTTCAGATTCGGCGTTGCTTTCCAGTTGTCCTGGGCATAAAACGCATAGGCGTTGGCAGTGGCGTTGTTGTCGGCCTTGATGACTTCTGTTTGCGACTGGTAGGGTACGCCGACGAGGAAGTCTGCGAACTCCTGCCCGGTCGCTGTCGTGCCCGTTCCTGAGTTGAAGTAAAAATTGCCGTAGTTGCCAGCAGCCGTGGAGCCGCCGGCTTCTGTGTGAGCAATCAGGTGGCGCAGATCGGTACCGAAGCGCAGAGAGTGCGTGCCCACCTGCCAGGTGAGGTTATCGACGTACTGGAAGACGCGGGAGCGTTCTTCAAAGCCCATACGATACCCGATCGAGTTGATCTGCCCGAAGCCAATGTGCGGGATGCCATTGAAGAATCCCGGCGTGATGCCATTGAATCCGACGGTATCGGTAAACGCGGCGCCATCGAACGGGTTCGAATTGCCGTCACGCTCGAGCGTAAACCCGAAGCGGAATTCATTTACCAGACGCGGAGAGAGGTTGAAGTTGAAACTGCTGGCAAGGATGCGGTATTGCGCAAACGAGGTGCTGTTCGGCAGCGTCAGATCCTGGGGCTGAATCTGGTTCGCGTTCTTCCAGGTGTAGCGTGCGAAGGCAGAGGCGCGCTGGCCAAATTCATGGTCGCCACGCACGTCGAACTGGTTCGAACTGATGTCATCCCGGCGCGTACTCAGGTAGTTATAGCCTGTGGTGGCCACTGCCTGCTGCAACGACTCGTTGGCGAACTGCGCGGACGGGTCAGGATAGAACTGAAGGAACTTGGCCGAGCTCGCATTGATGGGCACGGTATTGTTGAGGTAAGTTCCGCCGGTGAATGGATTGGTCAGCGGTACCGTCGTTTCCTGAGAGAAGTCGCCCTGCTTCATGAGGGCGGTGGGTACTTTCGCCTGCAGCACATAGGACTGTGGATAGCGCAATCCCTCATAGTCGCCGAAGAAGAAGGAATGGTCGCGGCCGTTGTACAGGTGGGGAATGATGAGCGGCCCGCCAATGCTGGCGCCGAAGTCGTTCGCCACCTTGTGCGGTTTGTTGGCGGCGTCGGTGCCGTACGGCGTGGCGTCGAGGAACTGGTTCTGCAGGTATTCGTAGGCCGAACCGTGCAGCTTATTGGTGCCGCTCTTGGTGACAGTGGTGATCTCACCGGGTTGACCATACTCGGCATTGTTGTTGACGCCATCTACGCGAATCTCGGAGATAGCTTCCGCGGAGGGAAAGGCGTCGCCCTGGATATTGTTGTTGGTTTGGTTCTGCGCGGAGATGCCGTCGACCGTAGTTTCGGCCTGCGACGGCAAGCCGCCCTGCAGTGAGAACTTGAGGCTCGGCTGTGGGTGAGTCGATGGCGTGGGCGGATAGGGAGCGGTATCCGGCTGAACTCCAGGGAGCGCCTGCACTACGTTGATGGGCGTCGTGGAACCAGCACCGCGATAGTTTGCCGGCAGGTCCAGCACGTCGCGCGGCGTGAGCGCGGCAGAGATCTGTGCGTTCTCGGTGTTGATCACACCCGCGTCGGCGCCGCTCACGGTGACCGTTTCGTTAGTCGCGGTGACTTTGAGCGTGATGTCATATTCCAGCTGCTGGCGCGCGATCAGGGTGACACCCGTGCCCACTGTCTTGGCAAAGCCTGGCGTGGTCGCTGTGATCTCGTAAACGCCGGCGTCGAGGTTAATCGCCTCGTAGTTGCCGGACCGATCGCTGGTTACGGTGCGGTCGGTATTGGTTTCCGTGCGATGCAACACGATTTGTGCGTTGGGCACGACCGCGCCGGAACTATCGTGGACGGTGCCGGAGATGCTGCCGAGAATCGACTGCGCGAATGCGCCGCCGCTAACCATGGAGAGCAGCAAGAGTAGAAGAGCGCGCGAAGGAGTGGATTTCATCGATAGCCTCTCAAAAAGGAAGAATGAGCGCCCGCATTATGCCGCTGGCTGGACACTTTGCTCAAGGCGTTACAGATGGCCGGTGCGATTACGTAAGCGCTTGCACAACGGGGTGCGAATTCACCCTCGGCGGCAGCGTGGCTTATGCTGCTTTGACTGGGCCTGAGGTGGCGATATTGGACAAGAATATGACGGAGCCGGAAACTATGCAAGTCCTTTCTGCAAGCCTTTGCATAAACACCCGGGACTGCGGGCCTGGCTGGCTGTAGAATCGTCCTTGCCTCCGGGTCCGTACTAAGTTCGATTGCCGGATCGAACGGAATTTCCCTTGTGGCCGGGCCGACCTCTGGCGAGGGTCAGAGCACAACCGCACCAGACCGAAACTGATGACTGTCGCCCCGTTCAAGCTGGAAAGTGAGCCAACGCCGGATGTGAAACCCACCAACGTCCGCTGGTGGGTCGTCGGCATGCTGACGATGTTGGCGTTCGTCAGTTATCTGCAGCGCATCAACATATCGGTCGCGGCAGAGTTGATGGCCCCCGAACTGCACCTGTCAAAGGTACAGATGGGGCAGATTTTCAGCAGCTTTCTCATCGGGTACGCGATATTTCAAGTGCCGTGCGGCCTGTTCGCTGACCGTTTTGGTACGCGTATTACACTCGCGGGCTCGGCGCTGCTGTGGGGTGCCTGTACCCTGCTCACCGGATTCTCGCGCAGCTTTTTGGTTTTGTGGATTGTCCGGTTGCTGCTGGGATGCGCGGAGGCCACCACGTATCCCGTGGGCACCCTGTCCGTGCGGAACTGGATCCTGCCCAGGCAGCAGGGGCTGGCCAATTCACTGATGTTCACCGGCACCTCGCTCGCAGCCGCGTCTTCTGCGTCTGGCGTCTCCTGGTTGATGGTGCATTTCGGGTGGCGTAATGCTTTTTTTCTTACCTCCATACCTGCGCTGCTGATCGCAGCCGCGTGGTGGCTCTTCAGCACCAACTGGCCACGGGAACATCGCCGGGTGAATCAGGCCGAACTCGCACTTACCAATGACGATCGTGCTCACAGCCACACATCGCTGACTGACTTCCTGCGGTTGCTTCGCAATCGCAAGATTCTCCTGCTGTGTGTGAGCTATGTCGCGGAAGGATATTTGCTCTTCATCTTCGTCTTCTGGCTTTATATCTACCTGGTGGAGGTACGCCACTTCAGCATGATCAACGGCGGCCTGGTGGCATCGTTGCCCTGGCTCACAGGGATCTGTCTTACACCGGTAGGAGGCGCGATCGCCGACCGCATTGCGTTAGCCCGGGGGCGCCTGGTGGCTGCCACATACGTCATCATGGTGGGTTACACGCTTGCCGGCCTGCTATTGTTTGTCGCCGCATATGCCCCGTCGCGCGTGCTGTGTGTCGCTGCCTTGTGCCTCAGCGTTGGCTTTCTGATGGCTTCGGAAGCTTCGTTTTGGGTTTCGGCCACGCATCTTGCGGGGGAAAGCGGGGGAGCGGTTTCCGGGTTGATGAATACGGTTGGCATTCTCGGCGGCATTCTCTCCACGTCGTTGGTCCCGGTTCTGGTGGCGCACTTTAGCTGGCTCACGGCCCTTGGTTCGGGAACTGTGGTCGCGGTTGGCTGTAGCTCGTTGTGGATCATCATCGCAAGGAAATCATGAGTCTTACAGAAGCCATCTTCGCTGAGATTGATCGCTTGCGTGCTCCGATGACTGCCTTCCTGCAGCGCCTGGTGCAGTTTCCCAGTCTGCCCGGGCAAGAACAGGACGCGCAACACTTTATTGCCGAGAAGCTGCGGACGCTGGGCGGAGAGGTAGAAATTCTTCGATCAGGTTTCGCGCAACTGCAGCATCATCCGGCATTCTGCGACGACGGCGTTGCTTTCGACGAGCGCCTGAACGTGATCGGACGATGGCCGGGTTCCGGCGGCGGCCGATCTCTGATCCTCAATGGCCATATGGACGTCGTGCCGATAGGGAACTTGCAGCTCTGGAAGTTTCCTCCCTGGAGCGGTACGGTCGAGAATGGCTGGCTGCATGGCAGAGGAGCCTGCGACATGAAGGCGGGACTTACCGCTGCCGTCTGTGCAGTCGAGGCGCTGCGTGCTCTTGGTGTGCAACTACGGGGCGATGTGCTGCTGGAGAGTGTGATCGGCGAGGAGAGCGGTGGCGTAGGGACACTCACCACGCTGGTGCAGGGCTGGCGCGCCGATGCCGCGATCATCACCGAACCGACCCGCCTTCGTTCGTGCCCGGTGCATGCCGGTGCATTGAGCTTTCGTATACGGATTACCGGTCGCGCCATTCATGCCAGCATGAAGCGTTTCGGCGTGAGCGCGGTGGAGAAGTTTCAGCAGATCTTCCAGGCGATCGAAGACCTGGACCGCGCCCGGCATCTACAGCATCGTAATCCGATCTTTGAATTTGCGGACAACGTCGCTCCTATTTGCATCGGTACGGTAGCGGCTGGAGACTGGCTCTCCACCGTTCCGGAGATGGTGGTTGCGGAAGGCCGTTTCGGGGTATTTCCCGGGGAGACCGTCGCTGCGGCGCGTGCTGCTTTGTCGGCAACCTTGCAATCTGTCACCGCGGCTGATCCCTGGCTGCGGGAGCATCCTCCTACACTTGATTGGATCGAGGGCCAATTTGAGCCCGGGCAGACGTCACTGAGCGAACCGATCGTGGCGGCGCTGAGCGAGGCGCACGCGAGGGTGATGGGTAAGCCGCCCATGGTGCAGGGGGTTCCCTACGGATCAGATCTGCGGCTGTTTACCGAGCATGGCGGAGTTCCTGCCATCCTATATGGGCCCGGGGATGTCGCCCTTGCTCATACGGTCGAAGAAAGGGTGGAATTGGAGGAAGTCTTTCTCTGCGCCAGGACTGTGGCTTTGCTGATGATCCGTTGGTGCGGCGGAGAGTGAACTAAGTACAAAGTACCGCACTCAAGCCAAGGCTGGGCTTGCATGGGCCACCCATCTTTTCATCCTATTGTGTTGACCTTGTGTGATTGCCAACATACACTCGGAATCCATGAATACGAAGCCATACTTTACTCGCGCAATTTTGGCCGCAGTTTGTCTCATAGCTCCCCTGGCGGGTGCGCAAACACAGACCTGGTATCTGGATCCGCCACACTCGGCGGCACAGTTTTCTATACGCCACATGGGCATATCCACCATTCGCGGTACCTTCACCAAGGTGAACGGCGTGGTCGAAAGTTCTCCCGACCTCAGCAAGGCCTCAGTCAAGGTCACCATCGACGCCAGTTCCGTGGACACCCGGGTTGAAATGCGAGACAAGGATCTGCGCAGCGACAACTTCTTCGACGTCGCGAAGTATCCGACGATCACCTTCCAATCGAAAAAGGTGGAGTCTGCCGGAACCGGCAAATTGAAGGTGACCGGCGATCTGACGATTCACGGGGTCACGAAGGAAGTCGTACTGGACGTCGATGGACCGACACCGGCCTTCAAAGATCCGAAAGGCAAATCGCACTGCGGCATTTCTGCGACCACGACCATCAGCCGCGCTGCCTTCGGTATGACTGCCGATGCAGGCATGATTGGCGATGACGTGGCCATCCAACTGGATGTCGAGATGGTTGATCAGGCTCCGGCTCCGCCCAAGCCAGCAATGTAAGACTTAGTTCATCTTCATCCCGGGCATGGCAGAGTGATCCATATTGTCGTGCCCCTGCTCGTCGTCATCCGTAGACCATACCTTCTTCGCGTCCGGTTCGCTGGGGTAGAGGTGCACCATCCAGCCAAAAATATGGGAATGAAACTCCCCGCCCGCCGCCTCGCACGCTTCTTTGGTGTTAATGGAACCGAGTAGCCCGAATTTTGCGTTTGGGCCGAAGTAAGCGGCCCTCTCGCCAATCGGCGCACGGCAGAAATTGATGTGCTGATGCCAGTGAGCGATGCTGAGCGGTATGCGCTCGTTCAGCTCATCTTCGGGAGCGTCCACGCGGTCGGTGTACATCACTCCTACCAGCTTGTATCCGCCGTCCGGCGTCTTCTTGTAAAGCAGAGAAGGCGGCTTGGAGGGATCGAAGTTCGACCGCGCGGCGAACGTGTATTCGTAGTTGGTGAAGTGGTATTGGGGCTGAGGGACATCGGGAAGGAATATGCGGTAACCATCGGCCAGGGCCTTGTGATAGTCCGCATAGGGCGCCATGGCGGACTTTGCCGCTGCAACGATGGCGGCCGCCTTCTGTTGGTCACCGGGCTGCACCGGGCGCGGTGGCGTCATATACATATGACCGGCCATGGTCATCGGCTGATTGCCGGCGAAAGCGGCCACCGCCATGGTCAGCAAAACCAAGCTGCTTCTTAGCATCTCGGGACACCTCAATGATAAGACGTCCACGCGAGAAGCTAAGTTGCGGTCGAGGGGTCTGGTCCGGGTAACCAATCTCCAGCGCATCAGGTCAGTGTGGTGGGTGGGGCGGTTAGGCCAACACCGCGTTCCGATTACGGATTTGTCAGGTTATAGACGGCGGGCTCGTCAGCGGAGTGCGTTTTGCCCAGGGCCTTCTGTATGGTCGCCAGCAGCAGGGCATTATCGACGGGCTTTTGCATTACGGCTCTGGCCCCTGCCTCGAGCATGCGATGGCGGCAGTTGCGCAGGTCCTGGCCAGTGACCACGATCACTGGAATCCCGGCGAGGGAGGGGATCCGCTTGAATCGTTGCATCAGCATAAAGCCGTCCCCCGCAGGCAGGCCCAAATCGAGGATGATGAGATCGGGTTCGAATCGGCGCGCTTCCGCCATACATGCGATTGCGTCGGCGGCAAACGCAATCTCGTAGTGATGTGCCTTGAGCCGGACATTCATGCTGTGGAGCAGATCCTGGTCGTCATCGACCAGAAGAATCTTCGTGTTGGCCATGGCGGACGCTTTCCTCACGAACACCGTCAAGCACGAGTTCTCCACCTTCGAAGCCACTCGAAGGATGGGTCCCGTTATCGATTGCAACTTCGATGTGTTTATCGACGGACCACGACGGGAGCTTGAATCTGTCCGGCGTTAACGGCCGAACTGGCGCAGGTGGTGATCCGCATGCAAATATCCCCAACGCATCCAGTCCTTCACGGACATCGAGCCGAATATGGAATGGGGCACGCAGGGGGTTGGCAAGCCGGCGCAAAACCGGTTGCAGGTGACGATCAGGGCGGCGAGATCGGTAGCAAACTCGCCCGGCGCAGTACCACCCTTGCCCTGTTCAACTTCCGGGCGGGTGGGAACTCCTTTGGGCCACTGCATCGGCGCGTACAGGGCGAGACGTTTGAACACGGCTCTGGGCATCATGGTCTCGGCTGGGCTGGCAGTCCTCTCACCAAGAGGAATCTGATAGGAGTCCCGCAAATGGCACACCATCTGGTGAACCGTCATCTTGCCCCATAGCCCGGTATCTTGCGGCGACAGTTGGCCAAGACGCTGCAGGACTTCCTGCTGGTCGCTGGGGTTGCTCAAGCTTTTTGTCACTTCGATGGCACGCGGTGACACTCAGAGCGCATCTTGCCCGAGATGGAGTCTGAGGAGAAGCTGGTGGATCGGCCAGCGGCGTCCCACCAGATGTATTCCGATGCCGCATAGCGTGCGCCCGAGCCGGAAGAGATGTTGGCAAAGACCAACGACGCGCCTTTTACGGGGAGGACGGCGAGACTGTTGCCGGCGCCGTTGACGTATTCCACGGCAAAGGGTCCGGCCGGCAGCCCCATGGCCGCGGCCCGGGCATCGCATTGGTATTGCACCGTTTGCCGGGTAACCGGCTGAGTGCCGGTGAGGTGTAGGGTTAGGTCGGTTGCCGACGCCGGTGCGCTCAAGGCCAGAACCGCAGTTGCCATCATCGCGAGTGTCCGCATTGCGTTGTCTCCTTACGATCCTGTTGCTACCACAAAGTATTGGGCGGGCTCTGGTCCCGGGTTATGAACGCCATGCAGCTCGTTGGAGTGGATGAACGCGGCGCCGCCGGGGCCGATCTGGCCGGTTTGTCCGGCGATTGTCACCACCAGAGTGCCCTTCATGATCATGAAGAATTCTTCGTGCTCGTGGCGGTGCGGTGGGTGCGGCTCAGAGCCGGGGGCGAGCGTCGTCTCGTGCACCTCAAGGTGATAGCCGGTGTGCGTGAGCCCGTCGAGAATCGCCCGGGATTGGTTCGGCCCATTCTGCTTTACCGGGAGCTGGTCATACGGCTTGATGAAGGAACTGAGGGCTGGGCCCTCAAAGGCAAACGCGGGTGTGGCGGCGAGCATGGGAAGCGCCTGCAGTAACGAGCGCCGGGTGGGATTCATGGGAGTGTCTCCGTACAGCAGTTTCTTCCAGGGCTTCGGGGCTCGTCAAATGTCGTTCGCTGGTAATATCATCCCGAAGAATTTGACGGGAGTGATATGTCCATTAAGCCGAATCGCCGTAGCTTCCTCATTGCAAGTGGTATGACTGCCCTTGCCTCGACCAGAGTTTTGGGTGCCAACGACACCCTTCGCGTGGGAGTGATCGGAGCCGGAGGCCGAATGCGCGATCTCCTCAATTCCGCCGACGGCACGGGACTGCATTACGAGATTGTCGCCGTGGCCGATGTGTACGGACCGCATCGGGACGCGGTCAAGATGCGGCCTACCGGGAACGCGGCGACCACCCACCTCGACTACCACGAAGTGCTGGCCAAGGATGTTGACGCGGTGATTGTAGCCACTCCCGATCATTGGCACGTTCGGGTGGCGTGTGACGCGCTGGCGGCCGGTAAAGATGTTTATTTGGAAAAACCGGTGACACACAGCATTGAAGAGGGCGCCACGCTCACCCACGCTGTTCGCGGCAGCAAGCAGATCCTGCAGTGTGGCATGCAGCAACGCAGCTGGACGCACTTCCGCAACGCGGTCGCGTTAGTTCAGGGGGGCGCCCTGGGCCGGGTGGTGCAGGTACGGACGTATTGGTGGCAAAACTATAACCAGGGCGGCTGGGTGCCCAAGCCGGTCGACACCCAGGCACTTGACTGGAAGATGTGGCTTGGCGGCGCTCCTGACCAGCCCTTCAGTGAAGAGAAGTATTACCGCTGGCGCTGGTACTGGAACTTCGGCGGTGGCGCTATGACCGATTTATTTACCCACTGGATCGATGTAGCGCACTGGGCGATGAAGTCCGATACACCGAAAGAAGCGCAGATGCTGGCGGACAAGTACGTGTTCCTTGAGTGGGATTGCCCAGACACTATCCAGGCCGCACTCCGTTACCCGGGCTGGGATGTGGTCTATGAGGGGATGATGAGCTCTTCGGTGGACGACGGCGGTTTGGAATTCCGTGGCACGGAGGGCACGCTCAAGCTCAACCGCAGCGGCTTTGAGGTTTACCTCGAAGGTGCGAAGAAGGGAGAGAACCCGGTGTTGAGCGAAACCAGCTTGAAGGACGGCACGATCGAACACATGCAGAATTTCTTTGAGTGCGTAAAGACGCGCAAGGAACCCAATGCTCCGGTGGAGACGGGTGTGGCGGCGGCACGGGCCGGCCAGATTGCCAACCAGGCTTATCTCCATACCGGGCAAATGAAATGGCCTAAGGCCTGAGGGTCTCAACATCGCCCGAGCGCACTTCTTATCGCGCATCCGGCAGGAGGCCCTGTTCCACCAACACCGGGGGCCTGCGGTGCCGGGTTGCTTGCTCGTAGGCATAAGCCCAGCCCAGCAGGTCGCCATCTTTCCAGGGTCGCGCGGAAATTTCCAGACCGAAGGGAAGACCGTCTGGGTAGAAGCCGCCGGGCACAACTACCGCGGGAACGCCGATCATGTTCACCCAACTGGTGTCGCTGTGCGGGCCGGTGCTTATCTGCCCATCCTGTGCCATGGTTTCGTCGGGTGGCGGCATCTGGATCGCAGGATAGACGTAACCGTCGAGGTGGAGACGGTCCAGCGTTTCGTTGTACATCGCGAGCGTCTTGCGCCGCGGGCCGAAGAAGTTGGTTTCGGCCTGGGGATCGGTTTCGAGCGTGCTCGCACCTTCCATAATCGTGTCCGGCAAAGGGGATCCGGTGGCACGCGCGTACTCCTCGGAAGAGCGGTATTGCGGTGGGCCGAAGGTGGCGAGAAATTTCTCGGTTCCTTCGTGCACATAGGGCCGGGTGAATATTCGGGACGCCGTTTCGGCAAAAGATTCGGGGAGAATGGAATTGTCGACGACGACGGTTGCGCCGGCGGCACGCAGGCCTTCAATTGCCTTCAGGAAGGCGGCACGGGTTTCTGGCCGTAGCGGGATGCGCGCGGTCATGCGATCGGTCGCTACCTGCGATGCCGGTTCGCTTGCCCCCAGGCCGTGAAAAGGAATACCGGCGCCGTCGAGGATAAATGCGGGGACCCCGAAGCGTTTGCCCTTCAGGGCGTCGCTCTTCAGATAACGGGTGTATGGGCCGGGCTGGGCCAAGGCGGCAGAGCCGCTGGTGCGAGGATCGAGAGAATCTTCGCCGGCCATGACATCGAGGGCGATCGCTGCATCCGTGACATCGCGCGCAATGGGGCCGGTATCGTCGAGCAGCCAATCCAGCGGTGCGATGCCGGCAATGCTCACCAGGCCGCGTGTGGGAAACACGCCCACGACGGAGCTGGTGGCCGCAGGCATGCGAATCGAGTTTCCGGTGTCGGTGCCGTTGCCGAGCAGCGCCATGTTCGCGGTCACAGCGGTGACCGTGCCTCCGGACGAACCGCCGGGGCTAAAGCGCACATCGTAGGCGTTGCCCGTGCGGCCGTAGGCGGTGCTGCGATTCGTGTCGCTGGCGGCAAAGTCCGGCATGTTGGTTTGACCAAGGATGACTGCGCCGGCTGCTTTGAGCTTGGCGGCGATGGTTGCGTCCTGGGGCGCGATCAGTTCGTGGCCGGGAAGCATGTAACCCTTCCAGCCGTCGGTGGTGACCAAACCCTTGATCGAGGTGTTGGCCTTGATGACGATGGGGACACCCCATAGCGGACCACGCTGGTAGTGGCTGCCACCAGCGGCGGCTTCGGCATCTTCGCGTGCTGCGGTGGCGAGGGCTCCTGCGCTGTCGACTGTTTGCACGGCGCGATAGATCCCGTTGTACTTCGCGATGCGCGCCAGGTACCACTGCACGACTTGCGTCACCGTGTAGCGGTGGTCGCGGTACATTGATTCCAGTTGCGGGACGGTCACTTCCAGCAGATTGCTTTGCGCGTGCATTGGCACGGCTGGGAGGAGCGTAAGGACTAGAAAGAGACACCACGGACGGGGTCGCATCCTCATACCATACCCTGAGGCCCTCTTATATCGTTGCGATCTGCGCGGTCAGGTTGATGCGCGCCTTTGCCGGCTCCTCGGCCGCGGCTAACCTGCGAATGGAGAGTACAGTGATGTCGTCCTCCTGGCCAAAGACACAGGCGGCTTCCACAATCTGCTCGGCAGACTTTTTCTCCTGCGCAAGACGCTGCACGCGCTCAAAGCCGTAGAGCTCGCCGGCGTGGTTGCGGGCCTCCACAATCCCGTCCGTGTAGAGAGTCAATGTTTGCCCCTCCTGCAACCGAAAGGCCAGTTCCTCGTAAGTAGCATCCGTCGCAACTCCGAGAGGCAAGGATCCTCGCAGCGGCAATTCGTCACCATCGCGGAAAGGAGAAAGGTGCCCCGCATGGGCGATGGTTGCGCTGCCATCGGGCTGCAGGCGTAACACAACGCAGGTGGCAAAGCCATCCTGTACCCGTCCCCACAAGCGGCGGTTCATTCCCTGCAAAATCTCCGTTGGCTGCTGGGTGTAATCAATCAACGTGCGCAGAGTGCCCACGATGAGAGAAACGGTCATCGCCGCCTTAAGGCCCTTGCCGCTGACATCACCGATCACAATCAAAGTGCTGGCATCGGGCAGCGAGATCACCTGGAAGAAGTCTCCACCCAACTCCGCCGCGGGCTTATAAACGCTGTCGATGGCAAAACCAGGAACCGCAGGGAGGGCCTCGGGAACCAGCACCTGTTGCACCTCGCGAGCGGACCGCACTTCCATTTCCATGCGTGTCTGGCGCCGGCGTTCGAGATATTGTTCGCGTGCCACGGTGGACACCAGCGCAACGAAGACCAGTGTCTCTAGAATCACCCGCATGCCGAATTGATAGCTGCCAAGTGTGAATCCAAACCCGTTCAACGCGGCGTAAGTCTTTTCCCAATGGGTAATCTGCAGGCCTTGCCCAACCATGTTGAGCGCGAACACCCAGAGGCCGGCGCCGGCGATGATAAAGGCCAGTGGCCAAAGGTCGATTTGCCGCCGCCGGCGCAGGCCGGCAATCAGGATGAGTACGATGTAGAGCGGAGCGATGCTGTAAACCGCGGTGGTGATGGCGTCCGTCCACACCATGAGGCTGCCGCCGTATTCCCAGAAAATGAGGGTGATGATGTCGATGGCTTGCGCAGCAGCGTAGAGTACCGCCAATATGAGCGTCCAGCGTTTCCACACCTTTTCCCGGTCCAGGCCAAACAACGTAAGCAGCACCGCCCACAGAGACAGGTCCGCTACGCTGGAGAAAAGCTGGAGATAGATTTGATTCGTCAGGAAACCTATTTCTCCGGCCTGGATGAAATTTCTCAATCCCTGCGCCCCAATGGCCGCGAGGTAGATAGCCAGCCAGAAGTACAGCGATCGCGTGCGCTCACGCAGGAACAACAGCAGTGAGATCAATCCCGTCACGATCATAAGGGTCGAAGTAATCACCGCCGGCAGGGCTCGATGTTCCACCGCCATGCGTCGAGCGTTGTTTTGCAGTGTCAAATAGGTTGCGTCTCCGACCCGCGGCGCCGCTTCCATGCCACCCACGGTTACAGGATCGGTAGAGGAAAGGGTGGGCTTCCACACCCGGAGAGCCAGCAGTCCGGAGGTAGTCGGCAAGGAAAAAATGTAATGGCGGGGGATCGCGTCCCAGTGGGCATGCGGAGGCAACTTACCGCTGTCGCCGATCTTCTTTCCGTTCCAGTAGATTTCGTAAACATCATCGACCGGCGGCATCAGGATAGAGATAGGGCCGCTCGCTGCCGTGACTGCAATCGGCTTGCGGTACCAGGCAAGGCCCGTATATGCAGGATGCGTCTGGCTACCCCAGGTGGTGTCGCCACGAAGCAGCTCCCAACTCGCGTCGTCATAGCCGGGTTCGGACCAAGCCGGGTCGTCGCCGAGGTGGAAGTGCCAGGGGCCTGCGACTTCCACAAAGCCCTTGCCGGGGTCCTGGGTTTGAAACTCGGTCGCATCCACCGCCCATCCAGGAATGGCCAGGCAAAGGAATATCGACAGCAGCAGCCGCTTGGGGCACGCCATGCGCTTTACCTCGTAGGTTCGGTGCTATTGAGAATACGGGCTTGCATGCAAAGTGGCTAACGAAAACGGTACTTGAGGTTGGTGACGCTGTTAGACTGCTCGCACTAAGCTGGATCTTGTAAATCTTCCACTGCTGCCAGGAACCATGACGATCGCTGAGGGAACACAGTTTGGTCCCTACCGACTTATCGAGAAAATCGGTGCCGGTGGGATGGGCGAGGTCTATCGCGCCCTGGATACCCGGCTGGAGCGTGAAGTAGCCCTGAAGCTGGTTTCATCGACTTACCTGGCGACGGAAGTGGGCAGCGGATCGCCCTCGCCCGTACTGGCAGCCGCTCCCCCTGGCAGTACGCCGCACACCCCCAACCATCTCTCCCGCGAGCGTTTTCTGCGCGAGGCGCGGTCGGCGGCCAACCTGAACCATCCGAACGTTTGCGCGATCCACGACACCGGGGAACAGGATGGCCGGCCGTACCTGGTGATGGAGTTGTTGCGCGGCGTAACGCTGAAGCAATATATGGCGCAGGCTGGTGGCAAAGGTCTCAGCCCAGCAGAAGTGATCGCGTTCAGCCAGCAGGCGGCCTCGGCTCTGGCGGCAGCGCATCGCAAAGGGATTATCCATCGCGACATCAAGCCAGCAAACCTATTCGTACTCGATGCCGATCGCGGTAAGCGCCAGATCAAGATCCTGGACTTCGGCCTGGCCAAGAAGCAGGGCGGAGTCGCCGCGGCGGAATCGCGTACCTTCGATCTTCCCAGGAGCGCCAGCTCCGACGAAACGGCGGTCGCACCCGGTGAAGCGACCATGGAGCTGACCAGTCCGGGTTCGGCGGTGGGCACGGTTGCCTACATGTCACCGGAACAGGCGAAAGGCATAGCGCTCGATGCGCGTACGGATCTCTTTAGCCTCGGCACGGTCATATACGAGATGGCGACGGGCAAGACCCCTTTCGCCGGCGACTCGACGGCAGAGGTGTTTGCCGCGTTGCTGCGGGAGAGTCCTGCGCCGGTGAGCAAGGTCAACCCGGCAATGCCGAAGAGGCTCGATGCCATCGTTGCCAGGCTGCTGGAAAAGGATCCGGCGCAGCGATATGCGAACGCGGATCAGTTGCGAGGGGACCTGGAGGCGCTCGATGCTCGAGACAGCCAGGGAGAAGAAAAGCCGGGGTTTGGGAAGTGGCCCTGGGTGGCGGCGCTGGCCTTGCTGCTGATCGCGAGCGGCGTGGGGTGGTGGAAGTACCGGCCTGCCGCGGTTCCGGCCGCACCAGCGGCTCCAGCGGGCAGTGGAGAAAGCGGCGCAGCCGCCACACCTGCGCCGGTCAAGAACGCGATTATTCTGGCTGACTTCGTCAACCATACCGGCGACCCGGTCTTTGACACCACGTTGAATCAGGCGCTGCAGATTGATCTGGAACAGTCGCCGGTGATCAACATTGTGAGCCAGCAGCACCTGGCGCAGAGCGTGAAGTACCTGGGGAAACCGGACGGCACGGTGGTGACCCCGCAGATCGCACGAGAGATCGGCGAGCGCGAGGGAGTAAAAGCAATCATCACGGGTACGATTGCCAGCCTGGGCAAGCAGTACGTGATTACACTCTCGGCACAGAACACCGCCACCGGCGACGAGATTGTCAGCGAGCAGGCGCAAGCGCCGGACAAGGAACATGTACTCGATGCGTTGGGCAACGCGGCAAAAGCTATCCGGGGCAAGCTAGGGGAAGACCTGGAGAGCATCAAGAAGCTGGATACCCCTTTCGGGCAGGCGACGACGACATCGCTGGAGGCCTTTCGCGCCTACGCTCTGGGGGATAAGGCGCACTTCAAGGCGCTGGATATTCCCGAGGCGGAAGGTCATTACCTCCGCGCCATTGAACTCGATCCCAACTTTGCTATGGCGTATGCGCGGTTGGGAGTGGTGTATGCCAACTCCGGCCAGGTAGCGAAAGCGAACAGCTATTTTGCCAAGGCGTATGAACTCTCCAGTCATGTAAGCGAGCGCGAACGGTTCTACATCACCGGCCACTACAACACATATGTGACTGGCGACATGGCCAAGGTGGTGGAGACGTTGCAGGAGTCTATCCAGACCTATCCTGGACAGGTTGAGAGTTTCGTCAACACCAATGCGGCTTACAGCATTCTGGGTCAATACGCGAAGGCGCTTCCTTTCGGAGAGAAATCCGTCCAGTTGCAGCCGGAGAATGCGATTGCCTCAGAAAACCTGGCGGTCGATTACCTGGGGTTGAACCGCATGGCGGACGCCAGGACAGAGCTGGAACGGGCGCGCAAGCTGGGGTTGGACAGCGGCACCGAAGGTCTGATGACGGACATGCAGGTGTACTTCATGCAGCACGACATGCAGGCCGTGCAAGGTGTTGTCGCCGAGGTAGCCGGGCATCCGGATGAGTTCATGTTGACGCAAGCCCTGGCAGCCATGCAGCAATTTGACGGGCAGTATGCGAAGGCTGCAGCGACGACGCAGCAAGCCTTTGAGCAGGCGGGGCGCGCGAAGGCGGCGGACGTACAGGCGGCCGCGCTTTTGTTGAATGCACAGTCCCGTGGACTGGCGGGATTATGTGATGGCAACGAGGCCACGGTACAGCAGGCGCTGGCGCTCGACAAAAGCAAGCTGACGCAGGCATATGCGGTGTTGGCGGCGGGAATCTGCGGCGACGGTAAGCAGGTCCAGTCTCTATCGCAAGAACTGAGCAAGAAGTACCCGGACGACACGCTCATCCAGCAGGTGTACATGCCGCTGGGCAAGGGGTTCGTCGCTCTGGCTGCGGGTCAGCCGCGGGAGGCGGTCGAGGATGCCCGGTCGGCCAAGCCCTACGAAGCAAATTTTCCCAGCACCTATTTGCAGGGCCTCGCCTATCTCCAACTGCATGATGCCAGCCAGGCTGCGAGCGCCTTTCGCTCGGCCATGCAGTCTCCCGGAGGAAATCTAACCACGGGCGGACTGTTTTACGCGCAAGCCCAACTGGGCCTGGCGCGAGCCTATGTCATGGGCGGCGACAAGGCCAACGCGAAAAAAGCGTACGAGGAGTTTTTCCAAACATGGAAAAACGCGGATGCGGACCTGCCTATGCTGGTAGCAGCTAAGAAGGAATACGCTTCGTTGTAGCTTCTGCCCTTAGGCAGCCGGCTGCTTGTAGATGGTCTTACCTTCCTTGATAGTTTCAACGACCTTGATGTCTTTAATCGCGTCGGGTGGGACAGTGAGCGGATTCCCCGACAGAATGACCAGGTCGGCAAGTTTGCCGCGTTCGATCGAGCCCTTCGAGCTTTCCTCGCTATATTGCACCGCGGCGTTGATAGTGATGGCCTTCAACGCTTCCATGGGAGTAACGCGCTGATCCGGTCCAATCACCACGCCCGCACGCGAAATCCTATTGACCGCTGACCAGAGGACGAACATCTGATCCAGGGGAGCCACCACGAAGTCGGTGTGGTTCGTCGGCCGCAGTCCTTTGTCGATCGCGGCGCGCATGGGACTCTCGAAGAAAGCTTGTTCCTTGCCGCGGTTGCGTACATGCGTGTCGCCGAAGTAGTAAGTGTGTTCGGTATAGAGCGAAGGCGTCATGGAATAGGCTTTGTATTTGTCCAGTTGGTCAGCGCGTACAAACTGGGAGTGGATGATTGTGACGTGCCGGTTTTTAGCAAGGTCTCCAGCGGCGGCATATTCGTGGGCCTTGAGCAGCATATCGATGGCAGCGTCACCATTCGCATGCGCGTTGAGCGGAAGACCAAGGTCGTACACCTTCTTGAACCAGGTATTGACCTGCGCCTGCGGGAAAGAAGGTTCGCCGCGCCAGTTCTTTTGCCCGCCCGGGCCGCCAGTGAGATAAGGAGTGGTAAAGAAGGCTGTCTTGCCCTGTGGGGAACCGTCCAGGGTCATTTTCACCCCGCCGAGCTTTACATGGTTTACGTATTTGCCGAAGCTGCTTGCCGGGTTAGCAGCCAATACCGCGTCAAGGTCGAGAATGAACGGATACGCGACAACGTCGACCACCTGAACCCCAGCCGCGGCAGCCCGTTGTATCAGTGCGACGTCGGAAGCATGTGTCAAGCCCTCCTGCGCGGTGGTGAGGCCAGCAGCCGCGTACAGCATTTGTCCGGCGCGGCTCCAGGACACCTCCTGCTCTGTCGTGGGATGCGGCAGGGAGGAAAAGACCGGCAGATAGGCGGTTTCCATGAGCAATCCAGTGGGCTCCTGGCTCCCCGGCTTGCGTAGGATGATGCCGCCCGGCGGGGTCTTGGTCTTGGCGCTAATGCCGTATTTCTTCAGAGCAGCGGAATTTAGAACGGCGCCGTGCATGGAAACGTGCCCGACCATTACCGGATTGTCGGGAAAGTCCTTGTCCAGGTCGTATCGGGTTAGACCGACGCCATTGGGCATGGCGTTTTCGTCATAGCCGTAGGCCTGGATCAATTCGCCTGCCGGTATCTTGTTCTGGTCGCGAAACTGCTTCAGTGCGGCGACGATGGCGGGGATGTCCTTCCCTGGGCCCGCCGGTGGCGCCATGATATTTACCTGGTTGGCAATGGAGAGTGAGTTGATGTAGTGGCTATGGGGATCCAGGAACCCCGGAACGAGGGTCTTACCTGCCAGATCGATCATCTGGGTAGTTTTGCCCTGGTATGCTTTCTCGATATCTGCCGTAGTTCCGACCATGAGGATCTTGCCATCTTTCACCGCAACGGCCTCGGCGCTCGGTTGGGCGTCGTTCACGGTGATGATGCTGCCACCGTAATAAATAGAGTCGGCGGTGGAAGCGGCGTCGGGGTCGGCATTGCAGCCAACACCGAGGGTAAACAGAGCAGTCACAGACAAAAGAACGATGCGATTCATGGATCACCTTCTGATAAGAAATGCCAAGCCGGCCCCGTGCTGCGAACGTACACGCACATCGGGCCACGCTTGCGCACGCATTGAATGCGGGGCGGGGTCCAGATCGCCGTATCCCAAGAAACGAAATACGGCTTCAGAACTGCTGGAATGAGTGTTGAGAGAATAGTATCCCAAGCCATCCATGAATGGAGAAGTACCCTCTCGAGCTGAGGGTTCCCTGGGAAGCGTAAACTCGCAGCCGGTGAAAGAACTCCGCTGGTAAACTGCTTGCACATCCTATAACCAGTTGCTGCGTGGCAAAGGCTTGATGACGATCGCAGAAGGAACCCAGTTCGGGCCCTATCGCTTACTCGAGAAAATCGGGGCGGGTGGCATGGGAGAGGTATACCGCGTCCTCGACACGCGTCTGGAACGCGAAGTTGCTCTCAAGCTGGTTTCTGCGACCTATCTGGCTACCGAGGCGGGCAGCGGGACGCCTACGACTCCTTCGCCGGATACTCCCGGTCCGTCGACGCCGCACTCCGGTTCTCATGAACGCTTCCTGCGCGAGGCGCGTTCGGCAGCTACCCTGAACCACCCCAATGTGTGCGCCATTTACGACACCGGGGAACAGGACGGGCGCCCCTACCTGGTGATGGAGTTGCTGCGCGGCGTGACGCTGAAGCGCTATCTTGCGGAAGCGGGAGGACACGGCCTGGCGCCAGGCGAGGTGATCGCGTTCGCCCATCAGGCAGCGGCGGCGCTGGCCGCGGCCCATGGCAAAGGAATCATCCATCGCGATATCAAACCGGCGAATTTGTTCGTGATCGATGCTTTGCGGGGAAAGCGGCAGATCAAAATCCTCGATTTTGGTCTGGCTAAGAAGCAGAGCGTCATCGCGGCGGGATCGGGAAGCGGCAGCGAAGACGTTACGGCCATCACCCCGGGCGCGGACACCATGGAGCTGACCAGTCCGGGTTCAGCGGTCGGGACGGTGTCGTATATGTCGCCGGAACAGGCGCGAGGTCTGCCCCTGGGTACGCGCAGCGATCTCTTCAGCCTGGGCACTGTGATCTACGAGATGGCGACGGGGAAGACGCCTTTCGGTGGCGAATCGACAGCAGACGTGTTTGCCGCCCTGCTACGAGAGGAACCACTGCCGGTCAGCACCGTCAACCCGGCAATGCCCAAGCGCCTCGATGCGATTGTGGAGAAGTTGTTGCGCAAAAATCCGGCGCAGCGGTATGCGACGGCGGAGGCACTGCAGGAAGATCTGGAGAACCTGGACAGCGCGCCCACACCCGCTCCCGAAAAGGCAGCCGCAACGGGTGGTAAATGGCCCTGGGCCGCTGCGGCCATCGTGCTGCTGCTGATCGCCGGCCTGGCGTGGTGGAAATTGCGGCCGGCTCCTGCCCCTTTGACCACAGGCACCACTGCCGACAGCGGAACCGCAGTTGCACCCGTGAAGGAGACCAAGGACTCGATCATCCTGGCGGACTTCGTCAACCACACCGGCGATCCGGTGTTTGATACAACACTCAACCAGGCGCTGCAGATCGATCTGGAGCAGTCTCCGGTGCTCAACATCGTGAGCCCGCAGCACCTGCTGCAAAGCGTGAAATACCTGGGCAAGCCGGAGGGCACCCAGCTGACGCCGGAGATTGCGCGCGAAATCGGGGAGCGAGAGGGGATAAAAGCAATTATCACGGGTACGATTGCGAATCTGGGCAAGCAATACGTGATTACCCTTTCAGCGCAGAATGTCGCCACCGGTGATGAGATCGTGAGCGAACAGGCCCAGGCGCCGGACAAAGAGCATGTCCTCGACGCGCTCGGCAAAGCGGCCGCTGCTCTGCGTGGCAAACTCGGTGAAGATCTGGAGAGCATCAAGAAGCTGGATACCCCGTTTGGCCAGGCGACCACGTCGTCGCTCGAAGCTTTTCGCGCCTACGCGCTGGGCGACAAGGCGCACGTCAAGGCCCTTGACATACCTGAGGCGGAGGGCCACTACCTGCGCGCGGTGGAGATCGATCCCAACTTTGCCATGGCCTATGCGCGACTGGGTGTGGTCTATTCCAACTCCGGCCAGGTGGCGAAGGCGAATAAGTATTTCGCGAAGGCGTATGCGCTCTCAAAAAATGTCAGTGAGCGGGAGCGGTTGTACATTACCGGCCACTACGAGGAGAACGTCACTGGCAATCTTCCCAAGGTGGTCGAGACCTTGCAGGAAGCGATTCAGGCTTATCCAGGGCAAATCGACAACTATATCAATATCAATGTTGCCTATCAGACCCTGGGCCAGTACGAGCAGGGAGTGGTGTATGCCCAGAAAGCCGTTGACCTGGATCCCCAGGATTCGATTGCCGCGGAAAATCTACTAGCTGATCTCGTCAGTCTGGGCCGCATGGACGACGCCAGGAAAGAGTTGGAGCGCATTCAAAAGCTAGGCCTCAACCTCAGCACGGATGACCTGACAGCCCAGATGGCAACCTATTTCCTGCTGGGTGAGCCGGAGAAGGTGCAGGCACTCATGATGAAGGTCGCGGGCAGACCGGATGAGTTTATTGCCACGCAGATGTTGGCAGGTTTGCAGCAATACGGCGGTCAGTATCGCGTGGCCAAAGCCACCATGCAGCGAGCGATCGAGCAGGCCGGCCACGCCAAGGCCCCAGACGTGCAAGCAGGTGCGCTGCTCGTCGATGCGACTGCGCAAGGTCTGGGCGGCATATGCGAAGGCAGCGAGGAGGCAATACGCCGCGCCATGGAGTTGGATAAGAGCAAGCAGACCCTTACCTCTGCATCCTTGGCTGCGGCGGTCTGCGGCAACGGCAAGCTGGCCCTGCCGTTAGCCCAGGATCTGACCAGGAAATACACGGAAGATTCGCTTATTCAGGATGTGTTTGCGCCGCTGAGCAAGGGATTTGTTGCATTGGCCGCCGGTCACGCGCAAGAGGCTGCCGATGCTGCCGAGCCGGCGAAACCGTATGACTCGAATTACCCCGCTTCTTATCTGCAAGGCCTGGCATACCTGCAATTGCATGATGCCGGGCGCGCCCTGAGCGCCTTTCAAGCCGGGATGCGGGCGAATTCCGGCACCATCCAACAGATATTTCCGCCTTATCATGCGCAGGTACAGCTAGGCTTGGCCCGGGCGTACGCGATGGGTGGCGATAAGGCGAGCGCGAAAAAAGCGTACGAGGCATTCTTCCAAATCTGGAAAAATGCGGATCCTGACTTGCCCATGCTGGTGGCGGCGAAGAAGGAATACGCGGGCTTGTAGGCCTCCCAACCAATTTTTCCTCTTGCATATAATTACACGGGTTACATATGGAGGAATACGAATGAGTGCTACTGCACCGGTCACTCCCGAGCGCATCTTGCAGCTTGCCTGGGGTTACGTTCCACCGCTGGTTCTGGAAGCGGCCATTAATCATCGTGTCTTCGACGTGCTCGACAGCGGACCGAAAACTCTTAGCGAGGTGCGGAAAGAGACGGAAGTCTCGGAGCGCGGATTGAGCGCCGTGATGAACGCACTGGTCGGTCTTAACTTTTTAGCAAAAGATGCTCAGGGCCATTTTTCTCTTACTCCGGAGAGTTCCACATTCCTGGTCAGCAGCAAGCCGGCTTTTCAGGGCGGATTCATCCGTCACGGTAGTAAGCAGTTGATTCCCAAATGGCTTCACCTGAACGACATCGTGATGACCGGCAAGCCCGCGACAGCAGTCAACCAGGAGGGAGCGGGCAGCGACTTCTTTCAGCAGTTCGTCAACGATATTTTTCCTTTGAGTTATGGAGCGGCCATGGCGCTGAGCCATCACGTGCTTGCAGCCAGAGCAGAGAAGCCGACACGGGTCCTCGATCTGGCCGCGGGCTCGGGTGTATGGGGTATTGCCATGGCGCAGAGTTCGAAAAACGTCACCGTCACTGCGGTTGATTGGGCGGAAGTGCTTCCAGTCACGCGGAAGACGACTGCCAGGTTCGGGCTGGCGGACCGCTTCACTTATATCCCCGGCGACCTGCTGGAGGCGGACTTCGGGACTGGGCACCACGTGGCAACCCTGGGACATATTCTTCATAGCGAAGGGGAGGAGCGCAGTAAAGCTTTGCTGGAGAAGACCTTCAAGGCGTTGGCTTCGGGAGGAACCATTGCGATCGCCGAATTCCTGGTGAATGCGGACAGAACCGGGCCAGTGAACGGGCTCATCTTTGCACTGAACATGTTGGTGAATACCGACAACGGAGGCACGTACTCGTTCGAAGAAATCAGCGGGTGGTTGCAATCCGCCGGTTTCAGGAATGCACGAACCCTGGATGCTCCCGGTCCGTCACCACTTGTGCTCGCGACCAAGCCATAAAAAAGGCCGCTTCCAGTGCTCCTGGAAGCGGCCGTCCATCAAGCTAGGTTACTGCAGTTCCTCCACGCTCCGTGCTACGAACACGGGGTTTCCGCTGGAGGGATCCTTCAGCACCAGGCCAACCACGCGAAGCGAGATGGGTGAGCCACCACTCAGATCGCTCAGGCCATTCAAACCTCCAAGCCAGTTGGTCAAAGGCGTTGTGTAGACGGTGACAGGACCGTTGAAGAGTACCCCCGCGAGTCCATTCGAGTTGAACTGGAAGGTACCGTTGCCGGTGTTCGTGCTACCGGCCACCCATTCACCCGCATGACCCTCATGGCGCAGGACGATACGATGTGCGGTGACTGATTGCGAATTTCCAGCGCCGCTTAACGGGCCGCCAATGCTGATGTGCTGACCGGGGACCATCAAGCTGGAGTTGAAGAAAAAGTTTGTGAGCGGCGTGTGCAGTTTGTAGATGAAGTATTTCTCGCTGCCCGTCAGGTTAATGTTGGCGATTTGTCCGAAGATAAGACCTGTATCTGCAGGCAACTCAGCGCGCACATACATGTTGAGGCTAGTCGCCGCGCCTTGTGCCGGAGTGACGTACGTGATCAGACCGGCGGCCCAGTATCCGTCCTGCGAAAGAATGCCGACGCAATCGGCATTAATGGTCTGGCTGTTGGTGGCGAGAGAGCCCGAGATCTCTACGATCGAGCTGGTCGTCAGGTTAGCAATGGTTTCGCTGTTTTCAAACTCAGTGTTGGATGAGAGTTGCACGGTGTACTGCCGTCCGTGCGGGCCCTGAATGACGAACGAGTTCGATGCAGTATCGATGCTAACCACGCCTGCGTCGAACTCATCGATATAGCGTTCCGGATCGCTTGGGCTCAGTGCCTTGAGGTCGAGCACCGGGGTTACCTGGCCGGTGATCTGGCCGTTGCCGTCCACCTGAATGGATTGCCGCAAATCAAAGTCGAAGCGGAGCGCGTCCATATCTCCAGCATTGACGACAAACGGCGCCGCGAGATTAATGGTCACCGTGGACCGGGTCAGGGAAGCCGGCATGCTGGCGATGGTGGGAGCGGAGCCGGTCTGAGTATTAAGGTATCCCAGGTTTGCTGAGCCCAGGGTGACGGTCGCGGTGGTGTAGGTCCCGGTGGGAATAGCGTTGAAGTCGAGCAGCGTGGAAAGTCCATTGAAGCGGGCGAAGTCAACTGTCTGCGCACCGTTCAGGATAGAAACCGGCGTCGAGGTCCCGTCGGAGAGAGTAACGCTCTGCACGTTGACGGAAAAGGAGGTTACGCTGGGGAGTGGTGCATCGGTTCCAAGTACGTAGACGGATCCGGTCTGCGAAGAGTTTGAGTTGGAACCACTGCTTTGGGTCGGAGCACTTCCGCTTCCAGCGCTACAACCTGCAATACACGCGGCAACTACAAGCATCAGGGACACACGAAGTCCAGAGTTACGCTTCATAAGACGTGCCTGCTTTCTTGATTTGAGCGATGCGATTGCGATCGCTGTGAGGGCAAACCCTTCTTTGACGCTGAAAGTTTCTGAAGCCTGTTGCAACTTTCGGGTGAGCCACGCGGCTTTTCATCCGGCACGTTATGTACTGCTTGACAATCGGAATTTATGGCGTATAAAAGCGCTTATATCCTGCAGTTTGGCGTCCCGCAGTATCCGGCCCCGCATTGAAAACATGGTTTCTAATCCATCCCATCGCGCGGAGGCTAGTACATGTGTCGTCACCGGAAACTCTTTCGCCTACAACTTAAGTCCACACAGATTTTGCTCGCGGCGCTGGTGTTGCTTACCGCACTCTCCGCACCAGGGCAGGTAAGCGGACGTTTTCTTGGCACTGTTACCGATACCGGAGAAGCGGCAGTACCCAATTCCACCATCACGCTAAGAAATACCGGCACGGGTCTAGTTCGCACCACGACGACCAACCAATCCGGTTACTTTGAATTGTTGGCCTTGCCTGCGGCGGAAGGGTATGCCATCACCGCGGAAGCCTCCGGTTTCGAGAAAACCGAACAGACAGGTCTGAAACTCCTGGTGAACCAGGAATTCCGCATCAATTTCAAATTACAGGTGGGTAAGGTTGCAGCGACAGTGACGGTCTCCGGTACCCCTGTCGAAGTGGAGACTGATAGTACGCAGTTGGGACAGGTGATCGAGGACAAAACGATTCAGGCGCTGCCTCTGAATGGCCGCAGCTATATCGATCTGCTCGGATTGCAGACGGGGGTAACTCCGACTTCAAACCCGAGTCCCTTCCAACCCTCGCAGCCGGCCTCAGGGTTTCTCGGAGAAGGCGAACTCTCGGTCAACGGCCAGCGTGAGAATGCCAATGGGTTCCTGGTGAACGGCGCGCCGGTAGAAGATGTGGGTTCGAACGGTGCAGGTGTCATCCCGGTACTTGATTCCATTCAGGAATTCCGTTTGCTGACGAACAGTTTCGATGCCGAGTTTGGCGGGTTCTCCGGGGCGATCGTCAGTGTCGTGACCAAATCCGGCACCAACAAATTCCACGGCAATGCGTTCGAATTTCTGCGCAATGAAAGCCTGGATGCAAAGAATTATTTCGATAGCACCCGCGGCAACTTTCAGCGCAACCAATACGGCGGATCGGTCGGCGGTCCGGTGTTGAAGAATCATCTCTTCTTCTTCGGAGACTACCAGGGAACGCGGCAAAACCGCGGGTTGTCCACTGGCACGGTGTTGGTCCCTTCGGCCGCGCAGAGATCGGGCGACCTTTCTTCCATTGCCGGCATTCTTACCGGCAGCGTACGCGGCGATGCTGCGCCGGGACACTTTGCCGATTATCTGAGTACCACCCTCGGATACCCGGTGAGCCCGGGTGAACCGTACTACGTTCCAGGATGCGGGACGGTTGCCAATGCGCAGGCCGGCGTCTGCGTCTTTCCGAATGCGCAAATTCCCCAAGCCGCCTTCTCGAGTTCCGCCGTCGGTGTGCTTAAGTTCTTTCCGGCGCCTACCAACAACACCGGCAACGGCCAGTATCCCTCGTATACCAGCAGTTCTGAGGTACAAAACATCACCGACAACAAATGGGCGTTGCGCATTGACAGCGCGCTCAAAGGCAATAACGATTTGTCGTTCTACTACCACTACGATGGAGCGCTGATCAAGTCGCCGCTGGGCGCGCCCAACGTGTTTGGTTCGGCCGACAACGTACCCGGCTTCGCCTATACCGAACCGTCACTGGCACAGTTATTTGTCATCAGCGATACCAAGGTCATCAGCTCGACCAAGGTGAACGAAGCGCATCTCAGTTGGCATCGCATCGCGTTTCCAGGCCCCAAGCCGAGCGGTGGTTTGGGCAAGGTGAGCAGCTTCGGTTTCACGGAAGGTGGCCTGGGCTTGCTGCCGTCGAGGCCGAATATCGAAGGTCTGCCCAGTGTGATCCTTAATCAGCTTGGCTTGACGGTAGGTTCGGCGATCACGGATGGTTCGTATCAGAATAACTACCAGGCGCTGGAGGGATTCTCCTGGGTCCTGGGAAAGCACACGCTGAAAGTAGGTGGGTCGTTTACGTACCACCAATGGAATCGCCGCGGGGGCCCTGCGCCGAATGGACTATTTGTCTATAACGGCAACGAAACCGGCAGCGACTTCGCCGACTTTCTGCTCGGCGCACCCGACACCTTCAATCAAAGCAGTGCGCAGCAGTTGGATGCGCGCAGCAAGGGTGGCTCGATCTATGCCCAGGACAACTGGCGCGCGCTGCCGAATCTGACCGTCAACTTCGGACTGCGCTGGGAGTTCAGCGAGCCGTGGTACGACGCCCAAAACAAGATCCAGGGCTTTGTCCCGGGGCAGCAGTCCACAGTGTTTGGCGATTCACCGACGGGCTGGCTCTTTCCCCATGACGCGGGCGTACCCCGGACACTGGCGAATACACGCTGGAACAATTTTGCTCCTCGTCTCGGGATTGCATATTCTCCGGCTCCCGAGAGCAGCTTCATGAAAAAAATTCTGGGCGATGCGGGACAAACAAGTATTCGCGCCGCGACCGGAGTCTTCTACACCACACTCGATACCACAGGCGCCAACTTCGAGACAGGAGATGCGCCGTTCGGGTTCTATTACGTGAGCCCATCCCTGGTCTACACGGATCTGCCATTCAAGGGCCGGTCCAGCGGTGTGGATCCCGGGCAGCGCTTTCCCTTCGTGGCGCCTCCGTTGAGTGGAAGCCCAACCTACAGCTTCAAGGCATTTCTGCCGATCGCGTATTCGCCGGCATTCAAGAATACGAATGTGCTGCCCTACGCGATCGATTTCAATATGACGATCCAGCGGCAGCTGGGGAAATCCACCATCCTTACTGTCGGCTACGTAGGAACGGTGGGCCGGCATCTCTTCGATATTCTGGAATTCAACGGCGGCAACCCACAGAAGTGTCTCCAAATTGCGGCGATCTACGCCGCCGCGGGCCAGGCTTCGTCAGGCTGCGGTCCATCGGGCGAGGATACGATCTACTCCATCAATGGACAGACATTCAATGGCACTCGGCCTTATTCGGTAACCTCTGGACGCTATCTCAGCAGCGGCGAATTGGATTTCAGCGACAATCCGTATTCGGCAACGATTGGAACCGCCAGCTACAACTCGCTGCAGATGTCGGTCGACAAGCGAGTGGGTCCGCAGCGCTTTCTGGCGGCATATACGTGGTCAAAGTCTCTCGACAACGCTTCCGGCTTCACCGAATCGGTCAACTTTTACAATCCGGGGCTGAGTCGAGGTCTTTCGGTCTTCGACGTCACCGACAATTTTGTGGTGAGCTACTTCTATAGCCTTCCGTTCGCGCATTGGCTCTCTTCGAACTCCGGCTTCGCATATCGCGCACTGAGTGGGTGGCAATTCAATGGCATCACTCGCCTCACGACTGGACTACCAGTGACCCTGCAGGAGACGGATGATCGCTCCCTGTGCGGCTGCGACGGACAAGGGCTGCATTCGCTCGATCTGCCAAATTACAACGGGGCCGGCATTCATCGCTTCAATCCGCGTTCCTCGGATGGGAACCAATACTTCGATGCTTCGGTTTTTTCTCAGATGGATCTGGGTGTCCCGGGGAATGCCAACCGCCGGTTCTTCCACGGTCCGGGCATCGACAACACGGATCTAGGCTTACAGAAGAACACGCGCATCACGGAAGGAACTTCGGTGGAGGTGCGGGGCGAGTTTTTCAACATCTTTAATCACGCGCAGTTCCTTAACCCCGTCGGCAACTACATCGCCAGCAATTTTGGCCAGGTGACGGCGGCACGCGATCCACGCATCGGCCAGGTTTCAGTTAAATTTATCTTCTAGCATGAGTACAAAACCAAGGACCCATCGCCTCACCCAAATCGGCTGGCCTGAATTCGATCAGCCCGCTTACCCACCACAAATCTCCGGAGCAGAGCTTGCGCAGCGACTGCTCCAACTCCGCACGCGTATGGAAGAACGAAAGCTCACCCACCTGGTTGTCTACGGGGAGCGGGAGCACTTCGCCAATCTCACGTATCTCACCGGCTTCGACCCACGTTTCGAGGAAGCAGTGCTCATCGTTGGGAACGCGGCCACGCCACTGCTGGTGGTGGGCAACGAGTGTGAAGCCTATGTCGGTGTCAGCCCTCTGTTTGCCGAAGGAAAGATGAGACGGGAACGTTTCCAGCCGTTTTCGCTGCTGAACCAACCGCGTGAGCACAGCCGCCAGATTAAGGATATTTTTGCCGGCGAAGGAATCGACCACAGCGCGCGTGTGGGTTGTGCCGGATGGAAGTATTTCGCCGATCGCGAGGTTCCCGATGCGCAGCATGCGCTGGAGCTTCCTGCGTATTTGGTCGATACGCTGCGCACCCTCGCCGGCAGAGAGCAGGTCGTCAATGCTACGGATTTGTTCATGCACCCCGGGTACGGCTTGCGGACGGTGTGTTCTCCCGCGGACATCGCTTATTTCGAATACACCAGTGTGCAGGCCTCCGAGAGCATCAAGCGCATCCTCTTTGGTATGCGTGAGGGCATGACGGATCATGAAGTGCTCGCGCTGGGTGGAACCTGCGGAGAACCGCTTGCGTGCCACACCACCTTTGGGACCGGGAAAACGGCTTCATTTGGGCTTTCAGGTCCGCGCGGGGAAAAGATCCAGCGCGGGAATTCCCTCTCGATGAACATCTCTTACTGGGGAAGTAATAGCTGCCGCTCGGGGTGGATTGCTTCTTCGTCGCGAGACTTGCCCGCTGCTGCCGCAGACTACGTGCCAAACTTTGCCGGGATTTATTTTGAGGTGCTGAGTGATTGGTTTGCCCTGCTCAAGCCGGGCACTCCTGGTGGGCAGATATGGAAGCTTATTCACGAGCGCTTACCGTTCGAGCGGTTCGGGATTTTCCTCAATCCCGGGCACCTGATCCATTTGGACGAATGGCTCAGCTCTCCGATCTATCCCGGATCGGAGATTCCTCTGCATTCAGGGATGGCTATCCAGGTGGACGTAATTCCCAGTTCCCCTGTGTATTCCTCAACCCGGATGGAGGATGGAGTGGTTCTTGCGGATAAGACGCTTCAGGCAGAGCTGAAAGCGTCGTTTCCCGATTGCTACGCTCGTTGTCTGAAGAGGCGGAAGTTTATGACCGATGTGCTGGGGATAGAGGTGCCGGAAGAGGTGTTGCCGCTGTCGAATATTCCTGGTATTGTGCCCCCCTTCTTTCTTTCACCCAATGAAGTCTTCGTCCTGCAGTAGCCGGTTTCGTTTACTGGTTGAGCGTGAGGGTGAATCTCTGAGTGTGGGTCGGAGCTGATACGCCCGATGCCGTGACCGTTACGTTATAGGTCGTGGGCTGCGTACTGGTGGATGAGGTGCCGCAGCCGGCCAGGATTACGAGGACTCCGCACAAGAGCGATTTGCGCCGTCTGATCCCAAAGAATCCAAGAAACGCAACTGGCCAAACCATTGCCAGAACCATCCCAGAGGGAGCTGGGCTGATGGTCATCACCGTGCTTTCCGGTCCGCCGCCGGAGAGCGTTGCCGGCGCAAAGGTGCAGCCCCAGCCACTCGGAAGCCCAGCGCAGGCGAAACTCAAAGCAGCGCTGAATCCGTTTTGGGGAGCGACCGAAACCGTCAGGCTTCCGGTTGCGCTCCGGGTCATGCTCAGTGTGCTGCTCGAGAGCGTGAGGCCGTAATCGGCAGTGGGTGCCGTGGCCGTCGCCGTGATGGTCACCATCATCGGCGCTGAGGTCGAAGGTGAGTCCGCGGCATCCCCGCCGTATACAGCCGTCAACGAATGGGTGCCGACACTCAAGGTGCTGAGCGAAAGTCTCGCTGTTCCGCCGGCGAGCGCAGGAGACCCAAGACTCGTGCTGCCATCCTGAAACGTGACATTCCCTGTCGCCGAAGCTGGCGTTACGTTTGCAGTCAGGCTTAGGGATTGCCCGGCTACCGCGGTGGCCGGAGTAGCCATTAACGTCACGGTGGTGGCCTGTAGCGGCGCAGTCACGGCCGCATTTACCTGAACGGTCACAGCGCTCGACGTGGATGCGCCGTCCGACGCATCTCCCGCATACGACGCCGTGATGCTGTGGCTGCCCACGGCGAGCGACGAAATCGTGAACGTCGCTTTGCCGCTGGACAGCGGAGCCGTGCCCAACGAAGTGGACCCATCGAGCAGCGCGACGTTGCCAGTCCCGGACGTCACCGAAACATTGAAGGTGATGCTCTGCCCAACCGTGATCTGTGTAGCGGAAGCAGTCAAGGTAGTGGCTGTGGCCGTCACCGCCGCTGCGGCGGGCTGCACCACAAATAAGACCGCCGAATAGGCGGGAAACGTGTAGCCCACCGAGCCGCTGGTGATCGCCGCATCCGAAGCGTGCACGATGGAAGTCAGGTTCGCCTGCGCGTAGGTGTACACCTGGGCGGTCGAAGGCAGGTTCAGGTTGGCGATCGCAACCGCGCTGGAGATGGCCGCAGCCGTCTTATTGATAGCCAGAATCGTGACTGCGTTGTCACTCGATCGTTGCGCTGCATAAACCGAGAGCGACCCCTCGTCGGTGCTTACGGCACTGATGGAAGAGTCGCCGAACTGGGCCCCGTTGCCGTCGTAGTTTCTGAACATGCGAAAGGCGTAAGCAATGGGATCCTGCGGACCAGGGGCGCTCCACATATTTGCGAAATCGAGCGGCTCGCGGCCAAAGATGCCAAGCACATCCATCTCGGCAATCGCGTCGTAGATGGACTTCTGCCCGCTGTCGATGCTGTATTCCGAAAGCGACAGCAACGTACCGGGATAATAGGTGCTGATCCAGCTGCGGAAGCGCGGGATCAATTGCATGGGGCCCATGAAGTCGTATTGCTCGACCCAGGTGCCTCCGTTGTAGGTCGAATCCCATAGCGTGCGGGTGGAGGCTAGCTGCTGTGCCGGTGTAGAGAATTGAAAGTAGTAGTGCTCATCAAAGTAGTCAAGGATGCGGTGTCCATGTGCTGTGTTGTAGGCGGCCATTTGTTGCAGGTAATACTGACCAGCCCAAAGACCGCCTTGCTGCCCGGTGTTGCCGACCCAACCGCCGAGGGTAAAGTCAGAAGGACCCAGGACCAGGGCTGTGCTGTCCGCCTGCTTGACCGCCGCGGCATATTGCTGCCCTAGCTGCGCAATCGTTGGATACGTTGTGCCATTCGGCATCACATCGCGATGAGTATTCCCCCACCCGAACGGCTCATTATCGAGCTGATAGAATTTAACCCCGCCATTTGCGGCCGTGCCAAAGGTGCTGACGAGGTGTTGTACCCACTGCTGTTGCAGACTGGTGGTGTTGTCGATGTGATTGGCATAGATGTTGTTGTCAACCAGCTGCGTCGTTCCGTCCGGCTCGAGGCTGTTGCCACAACTGTCGCCGTTGGGATGAACATAGGGATTGGTAGACTGCTGCGCTCCGTAGACTGAGACGGGAAAGCTGCAATTCCACGCGGCAAGCTTGTTGACATAAGGAATGATCGGAATCGTGATGAGGGCGTTGGCCGGCTTGTAGGTGTTGACCATCATGTCGGCGGAGGCACCGGGCACGGGCGTTGTTTCTCCGTTGCCTCCCATGAAGTACCAATCGAAGCCGGCATTACTCGAATCGACCATCCAGTTATAGCGGGTGGTGCCGTCCCCACCCCAACGGATGTTCGGTACCTGGATCTCTTTGGCAAACGTAGCATCGAGGCCATAATTGGCGATGCCATAGATTTGTGGACTTATCGTGTGACGGGGTGCACCGGCGTCTACAGTAAGTGCTGGCGCAGACTGGGCCAGCGCGGCGGGCACATGGCAGGCAATCGCCGCCATCCACAGCAACAACGCCTTTGCGGGTGCACGATCGGGTTGCATGTCTGCCCTCGCAGTCGATAACTCACGAGGGCAGAGTAACGTGTGGATGGTTACTTATCCAGTTACGGATGGGGCATATCCGGTACCTTCTAGTTCAGTTTGCTGGGTGTGCCGTACGCTGGCGCATCCACTTTTTTGAAGCCTGCCGGCACCACGAACGCGGATGCAGGAACCGTGGATTGCGAGAAGTTAGACTTCTGCGTCGTGGTCTCCATCAACACCGCACTGGTGGTCGTTTGGGAGCCATCTGTGGAAGCAGCAGTGGCAGTTGCAGGCGTCGCAGCCGCTGGCGCCGGTGTGGCGGCCGGCGTAGCCGCCTTCTTGCGATGAAAGGCTCCGAGCGCGGAACTTCCCAATGCATTCCCGAACACACCAAGCCGGCCTGCTTCGCTTGCGGCTGTCTGGGCGGCGGTGTCCGTGGCTACCTGGCCGGCGACTGAACTACCAGATGGGGGCGGTGTTGCCGGCGCCGCGGAGGCCGGAGGTGCTTGCGTCGCCGTTTGCGGGCCGGCCGGTCCACTCCCGCTCATGCGTGTCACTTCCATCACTCGCGTGCCTTTGAGTTTTGCCATTTCCTTGGCCATCTGCGTCATGGCTTCCGACGATCCCGGCTTGCCGCCGAAGAGCTGCGCCATGCCCGCGTTTTGCGTCATTTGCGCGCGAAGCGCAGTAACATCCACTCCCGCCATCAGCTTCTGGCCCATGCGGACGTCAAAGTCCTGGATCTCCTTCACTTCCGGTGGATCCGGAGCAATCCATGCATCCGTCGTGACCTGGTACGCCATGGAGTTCACCTGATCCGGTGGCGCATTGGGATCGGTAATATGCATCTGCATGGTCACGATCTGCTCTTGTGCGGTAAGGCCATTGACTTCTTTCGTCACTCCCGTGTTCTTGGCGGAGACGTCAAAGGTGGTCTTCAAATCGGACTTCGGTTGCGCTGCCGGTTGCGGCTCCTTCATCTTGTCCTGGGCCTGTTGCATGCGCTGCGGCATTTCCGCAATCGCCTGCCGCATCTGGGCGAAGGTGGTCACGGTGTATGTCTTGTGAACCAGGTCGACGTGCGTAATCGTCTCGCGATCCAGGTCGGTAATTTCGATCGAGTCTTTACTCGTCACGGACTTCTGGTTGCCATGCACCATCGTGGTAGTGGTCATGGGGGCGAACATGTCGCCCATCGACTTGCTGAGGAAGCCAAATGATTTCAGCGAATTCGCCATGGCTCCGCCGGTGATCTGGGTCGTCTCTTGATAGCTGGCGTCGGCGAACATCAGTCGATTGCCCAATAAAATGATACCGAGAACAAAGACCTTCCGGATGTTCATACTTGTTGCCTCCCTGAGCGGTTCCGAACTGCTACCTACAATGTGTTCTCCGGCTCCATAGCGTTACAGAACGCTATGTGCGGGGTCGTCGGGCCTGGGGGAGGCGAAAAGACAGTGGGGAGATGCGCAAGTAGATTATCAAGAAAAAGCGGTTTGCTTAAGTGGTCCGTGCGGTGCCGGCGGAGAGGCAGATCCGGCTGGATGATTGTCAAAGATGATTACAGAATTCGTTCAGGTTCCCGTCAGGAAGCATCGAAAAACGCGATTGCGTCGATATTGGCGACGGTAAGCACCAAAAGGTCGAGGCGAGGTTGGCGAATTCTATGCTTCCTGGGAAGCTAGTCCTCAGTAGCCCGGAGGCGGCGGTCCGTGACGATAGACCTCGTCGTAGCCGTTGCGGAAAGCGTGCCGGTAGTCCTCGATAAGGGGCGGGAGCACCTGCGGGCTGCGGAAGCGAGGATGGCGGCCGGGATCGGGAGGCGCGCCGCGTGCGATGTCGCGTTGGGCGGCATCCACACCATCATGGTAGCCCTGTTGCGCGACCTCGGCGCCCGCTGGCGGTGGAGGCGGGTAATAGGGCGCAGGCTGGGGATGCGAGCAACCGGCCAGCGCAATGGGGAGCAAAAGCGTTGCCACTGCGAACAGTTTCTTCATGGGAGTGTCCTCGCGTACCTCATATGAGGAGGAAACCCCCGCCTGGGGATGAGTGTTGCGTTGCCTCTGAAAAAGATGACCGTGGGGTGGCCCACGCAAGCCAACCGAAGCTTGGGCCACCCTTACAGCGTTGAATCGTCTAGTAGATGACTTTCAAACCAAATTGGATGATGCGCGGCTCAAAAGTACTGGTCACGCTGCCACCACTGCTTGGTGCGCCGCCTAGCGTGCCGCCCAGGCCGCTCGCCGGCAGATACAGGTTGGTGTGATTGAAAGCGTTGTACATTTCCGCGCGGAACTGCACTTTGAGGCTCTCTACCGGTGTGTCGAAGTTTTTGTTGAGGGCAAAGTCCGTGGCGTAGTACGCGGGTGTCCGGCCCGGATTCCGGCTGAGGTCACCGAACGGGCTCAACAGCGCGCCGCTCGTACTCTTGGTCCCCGGTAAGCTCAGCGCTGCATAGTTGACATACTGGATGTACCCGCTCGACAGCTTGACGCGTTCTGTCAGAGGAACTCCCGGCACCCGATTGGGGCGATACTCGTTGGCGCCGCGGTACGTGGCTGAGATCTGAGGAGACACGGCAGTGGCGGAGTTCGGAGTGTAGGTAAGGTTGAACGGCGTACCCGCCTGCATGGTATTGATGCCGCTCAGTTGCCACCCGCCCACTACGGTGTTAACCAATCCATTGCTTTGCCCCAGGAACTGCTTACCTCGTCCGAAGGGAAGATCGTAAACCAGGCTGAGCACATCGGCGATGGGCAGGTTGTAGTCGGATTGCGCATAGTCTGCGGCGATGTTGTTTCCGTCTTGAGGAGAAGGCGTGTTGCCCTCGAGCGACGCACTGGCGTTGTCGAGCGAGTGCGACCAGCTAAACGAATTCAACAGGGTCAGGCCGGAAACAGCGCGTTGCTCGTAGCGAACCTGCAGTGACTGGTAGTGCGACCAGAATTCATTGACAGCGGCGGTGATATCGCTCGGCCAGTTGGCGTAGGGACGCTTGAAGCCTGCCGCCGGATTGATCTGGTTGGCATTCAGAAAGCCTTGCAGCTTCGATCCATGGTTGCCCACATAGGCAATGTCCAACACGCTGTTTTTCGCGAGCTGGTTTTGCACGCTGACAAAGAAATCCTGCACGTAACTATCCCGGGTGTTTTTGGGGATGTAGGTGATGTTGTCGGTCTTGGGGTTAAACGTGGTTGCGAGGCCAGTGGGAAAGCCCTGGTCCACGGTGCGGTAGCCCGCCGTTCCTGGTTTGGGCTGCGTCACCGAGACGAACAATGCGTTGGGTGCATTGATCGCGAGGATGTCGCCTGAGCCAGCGCGGGTGTAGTGCACATAGCTGATTCCGTAACCGCCACGGACCACAATTCGCGGAGTGGCCGCGTAGGCAAAGCCTAAACGAGGGCCGAAGTCGGTAAGATCCGGATTGACCAGGCTCTTGCCATACACGCCGCCGGCGGAGACCGGCGTTACAGCGCTGGTTGCTTGGTAGCCAGGGGTGATGGTCAGCACCGTCTGTGAGACGGGATCGAAGTTCGATAGCAGGTTGTGCTGCTCTGAGTAGGGTGAACCGTACTCCCACCGCAGACCCAGATTCAAGGTCAGCTTCGGCAGGATCTTCCAGTCATCCTGGGCATAGATGTTGTGCATGGTTTGCCGCAGGTGGACGACGAAAAGATTGGCCAGGGAGTAGTTGTTCGTGGTCCCGAAAAGAAAGTCGGCCCAATAGTTATCAGTGACTGCGGCATTTACGCTGGTGCAAGCGGGATTCACTGGGACCTTCACCCCGCCCACCGTGGTGCTGGGGCAAAGGCTGTAGCCGCCCGCGTAGCTAAATGACCCGTACAGTGGATTGTTGTCGTTGACCGCCATCCAGATGTGTTCATACTCATAGCCAAACTTCAGGGAGTGCCTGCCCTTGACCCAGGTAAAGTTCACCTTTGGATTGAGCAGCGATGGGTTCTGCCACTGGGGATTGGTGCTCTGCCTTCCGAACGCGGTAAAACCGGAGATGCTGGTGGAAGGTAAGCCGCCGGCTACCGTTGGGTTGGTCGGCAGGCCGGGGATGGTGATGGCGTTATCCCCGATGGAGAGCGAATACTTCCCGGCCTTGGTCTTGGAAAGCCCGACACGGGCGTCAATGACCTTGTTGGCGCCCCACAAACGCGTGTAGCCAAGGGCCACCTGCTGATCGAGAATCCGGATCGTTCCGTTGGTCTGGCCATCGAGCGGCAGCAGGATGGCGGGATAGTTCACCCCCGTCTCCTTACGATCGCTCACACGGACGAACCAGGAACTGTTGGCATTCTGCTGATAATCCAGCCGCAGATCTCCCTTGTCGGAATCATCGGTGAACGGTACCAGCTTGGAATAATCGTTGGTCGCTAAACCGGTCGTCGCCAGGCCGCTGACCGGCAGCCCTGGGATCTGCTTGAAGAAACTGATGATTTGCTGCGAAGTCGGGTTGATGTCAGCCGCGGGAATCGCCGTGTGGGCAGGATAGACCACCCCAGTCAGCGGATTTTCGACCGGTACCACGAGGAATCCGTTGAGTTCGTTTTGGGTGGGCAGAGTGAGGACGCTGAGCGGCTTGAGAGTCTGGCGGAAACCTTCATAGTCGACAAAGTAGAAGAGCTTGTTCTTGAGGATGGGTCCGCCGAAATTCACACCGAATTGGTTGCGATTGAACGTCGGCTTCTGGAAGGGAACGACACTGCCGGTGTTGCTGAGTACATTCGGCTTGAAGTATCCGGCAGCGTTCAAATCAGTATTGCGAATGAATTCGTACAGGGTGGCGTGCAGGCGATTGGTGCCGCTGGCCGAAGCCACGTTGATGGTCGCGCCTGATGATCGACCATATTCAGCGCTCTCATTGTTGGTGACAACGTTCCACTGCGAGACTGAGTCGGGCGGAATGGCGATGATCTGGTTATCAAAACCCTGGTTGCTCTCACCGTATGCGTTATTGTCCATGCCGTCGAGCAGAAAGTTGTTGAACATGCTGCGCTGGCCGTTGACGTTGTACGACCCCTGGCGGGTAAGGCTGTTGATGGAACTGGTGATCGCCGAGGTGGGCGCTTGCCGTGAACCGGTAACCAGGGCCAACAAGTCGGAGTAGTTCCGGCTGACCAGCGGCAGAGCTTCGGTTTGGTACTGGGTGATCGTCTGCCCGCGCTGGCTGGAGTCGGTTTCCAGCTGCAACGCGACGTCGCTTACCTCGACCGAAGTCTGGGTTTCGCCGACCTTCAGTTCCAGGTCGATGCGCTGCCGGCTGCCGACAGAAATGGTGATGTTCTGGGCGACCGCTTCCGCGTAATTTGTCGCCTTGGCGGAGATGGTATACACGCCGACGTGCAGGGAAGGCACTTCGTAGTCGCCACTACTGTTACTGGTCGCGGACGAAGCAATATTGGTGGCGTTATTGGTAACAGTAATGGTGGCGCCGGGCACGGCGGCGCCACTTTGGTCGTGGATTGTTCCCACCAGGCTGCCGTCGTCGAACTGGGCGTGCGCGATGCAGCCGGAAAACACGAGCGACATGGCCAGAAAAAGAGTGCGAAATGATTGTGGTGTCCGTAGATTCATAGTCCGACGATATGAACGGAGCGAAAAAGGAAGTTTAAAGGAATGCGAACGTGCGATGAATATGAACAAACGATGAAATGGTTTTCACTATGTGAAGCGCCCGGTTCTCGCCCGCCAGAGCGCTCCGTCGATGGGGTCCACCACGCCACCGGGAGCGGTTGCAGCAGGGAACTCGCTTTTTACCGACGCCATCAGCGCGTTGCGCACCGGCGGCACGTTCTCCAGAATGCTTCCGGCGTAAGCGATGGGAGGCGTCCACCGCGCGTCGCTGGTTGCCGTTCGCAGCCGGCGAATGATCAGCCGAACCAGGTAGGCGAGTTCTTCCCCCTGCTCGCGCAATACCGCGAGCGCCGCTTCATCGCCCTGCTCGGCACACCCTAAGACAACACCGGTGAGTCTGGAGAAATCGGGAGGCGGGACGCTATTGGCGTATTCCACCAGGCTTTCGAGCGATGGCAACTGCCAGTAGTCTTTAACCGCTTCCAGTAGCGTCGTCGACCGCTGCTCATCAATGGCCATGAAGATGGCGCGGAGGGCTTTTTGGCCGATGCGATGTCCTGAGCCCTGATCCGAGAGCGCGGGCCCCCATCCCCCGGCGGTGATCAACTGGCCGGCGTGGTTCCGTCCGACAACATTCGATCCTGTGCCGGCGAGCACCAGAATCCCCGGTTGGCCGGGGAAAGCCGCGTCGAGAGCGATCTCCACGTCGCCCACGATCAGCAGTCCACCACTGACCTTGGCCTTGAACGAGGCGACCAGCCAGTCGTACACAAGAGGAACGTGGACCCCGGCAGTGCCGACGCACGTGCGGGTGACGGACTCCATCGAAATGCCGGTCGCGGTCATGAGTTGCGTGAGCGCCGAATCGAAGTTGTGTGCAGCGGTATCCGCATCGGTGCGCATGCGCTTAATGGTGCCAGTGCGAACCCTGGCCAGTTCGCGCGCCTCGTCCGCCAATACGTAGTCGGTCTTGGTTCCGCCGGCATCCACAGCGAGGAAAAAGCTCATGCTGCGCTCCTACGCTGCCTCAAAGTGGGCTTCAATCTCTTCCAGCGTCTTGCCCTTGGTCTCCGGCAAAAAGAAGGTAACCGTCGCCAGGTAGATGAGGGTGAAGCCGCAAAAGAGGAAGAACATCATGGAATAGCCGTACTTGCCGACCACCGGCAAGAAGATGGCGGCCAGTGTCGTCGACACCATCTGGTTGATTACGAGGGCAATGCTCATGCCATTGGACCGGATGCGGGTGGGCATCAACTCCGAGAGTGCGAGCCATACGCAAACGCCTGGACCGAGCGCATAGAAGGAGACAAAGCCGTAAAGGCCAAGCGCCACCAGCCAGCCATGGGCCGCGTCCGGCACCGGCCCAATGTAGGCATGGTCGATGGTTAGGGGAGCCGTCCGCGCGCTGTTGATGTCTACCACGGGATTGCGAAAGAAGGCCTCGACTGAACTCGAGGGCAGAGTGCTTTCCCGGTTAATGGCAACCGGCGCTTCGCCGGCATCTCCCGAACGCATCGCACGGGTGGTCCCAGTAAATCCCCCATAAGAATAGATAACCGTCATGGAGACGCGGTCGATCGGATACCCGGTGCCGGCCGGCAGAAGATGCTGGGCATCGCCCTGGTTGAAGTGGAGCGTGAGATTCTGCTCCGGCCCAACCATCGATTGGACGGCGGCGCGGGCGTCATAACGGTTTCGCTCCGTGCGCAGGAATAGCGTGCCGACAAAGAGAAGGCAAACGATGATGCCCGACGTACCGAGAATGAACAGAAATTTTCGGCCTTTGCGGTCGACCAGCGTCATGCCCACGATGCACATGAGGAAGTTCATGAACGTGAAGAGTACGTAGCCCCAATGGGCGTACAGGTCTGACAGGCCGCTCTGCAGCAGGATGTCAGTGTTGTAGCCAATGATGGAGTTGATGCCGGTCGCCGTGTTGCAGAACAGGATGACGCACGCCAGCAGGAAGGGGAGGACGTACTTTCTCCGCAGAAGTGAATCGCTGACGGATCCCTTGGTTTGTTGCGCGGAGCGGGAGGTATGCTCCATCTCCTCGAGTTCCAACGTCGCCTGTTCGGTGGTGCGCGATCGCAGCAGTGCGTTCAAGGCCGCTTCCTTGCGGTTGCGGCGGAACAGCCAGCGGGGAGACTCGGCCACGAACAGGCTACCGGCGACGAACAAGATCCCGGGCGGCATGGACACCCAGAAAATGTGCCGCCACGCCAGGTCCTTCACGTTGAACAGCTCCGCCGCCGAGGTGGACGAAGGGAGGCCCGCGACTCGATAGCTGTAGTAGATGCCGATGACCGCGGCCGAAAAGACTCCCAGCGTCAGGAGCCACTGAAAGACTGCGGTACCTCTGCCCCGATCCTGGGCGGAAAGGCATTCGGCCAGATAGAGAGGAACGACGATGCCGACCAGGCCTCCACTGACACCCTGCAACAGGCGCCCAAGGAAGAGCGGCACGAAGCCGTGGGAGAGCGCGATGACCGGGATGCTGACGACGAAGACCGCTCCGCTGATCAGCATCAGGGGCTTGCGTCCCAGCCAATCCGCAAGCAACCCGGCAAATAGAGTCGAGATAACGCTACCCAGAAGAACGGCGGCGACAATAATGGAGAGTTGGCTGGGGTTGAGACCGGATGTTGCCTCAAGGTAGGGGAGCGCGCCGCCAATGATGCCGACGTCGACGCCATAGAGCAATCCGCCGAGCCCGGCAACAAGAAGGAGCAGGCGGTTATAGGTGCTTTGTTGACTCATGGCGGGCGACCGGGCGTAAGGGATTGAACTCCAAACATGTAGAGTAACCCGTTATTCCTGATCCGGGGGACAGAACCTGACGGGCGGGACCCGGAGATCCGCGTGGAATCCACGCAAGCCAGCAAAGGGCTTGCACGGGCCACCTAGCGATCGGACCGCAGCCTGCGATTGGTTTGCATGAGGGCCTGTTTGGCGGCCATATCGCTAGCGATCCCGAAGACCATCAGTTCGAGTGGCTCGCTGCCCGAAGAGGCGAAGGATTGCTTCTCGTTGAGCCGCACCGGGACAGCGTCGCCCTTGTGGATTTGGGCCGTCTCGGAGCCGATGGTCACGCTGCCGTCACCGGCCATGACGTAGTAGATCTCGGTCATGTTTGGCTTCGATACCGGACCGATCGATGTTCCGGAAGGCATCAGCACGTGGTCGACGTAGGACCACGTAGTGTAAAAGACCGTGGGGTCGAGTGCCCGGCGATATTGCACCGTGCCGGTACCGCCATCCATATGCTCGACGGGCTTCAAGAGCGACCGGTCAAGACGCATGGCAATGAAGGTAGGTATCGGATCGAGCGGAGCACCCACCCGGCCATCGCCGAGATTGAAGGCGTCATACACGCCCTTCATGGTGCCGACGTTGAAGTTGATCCACTCCACCGGTTTGTCGGTGTCGTTGTAGATGGCGTGGGAGTGCCCCAGCCGCGTCGGCGCACCCGCCGGCCCCTTCAGTGACGAGGTCCGTTCATCGATGGTGAACTGCGCCTCGCCGTCGAGGATGATAAACATCTCTTCGCATTGATTGTGGAAGTGGGCGCCGATGCCGCTTTTCGGCTCAATCACGCCGCGGTGCATAAAGAACAAGTTGCTTTCCAGCGATTCCGCGTCGAAGAGAGGCCGGTAGTCCAGAGAGCCCGGTCCGTCGTGCACCGCCTTCATGTTTCGATACTTCGACGGATCGTTGTGTGCGATGCGCTGTTCGAGCGGGAGCGACTGCGTCGTTTGAGCTGCAGCCAATGAAGCCAATAGAAAGGGAACTGCGAGCAACTTCATCATGGGCGTTCTCCTGCAAGCTCGACCACGGGGGGGCGTGCACCGATAAGGGAAAGCACGATATAGATCAAAAACCCGGTTCCGAACGCGTACAACTCTGACGGGTTGTCGGCCTTTACCCAAGACGCCGGCAGGCCGGGAATATGTTCCGGGATTCCGACCAGGAAGCCGGCGATCCAGGCAATACACCCGGCCCAGTTGATGCCCATCCGGGGTCCGGACCACTTCCTGCCGGCCAACAGGTAATCCGCAACCATAGCGCCGCAGATGGGGCCAAAGGAAGCAGCCACAATGCTGAAAAATCCCACCAGGTTGTCGGCGACACCGGTAAGCGCCAGGATCGCGCTGAGCGTCACAGCGGCGAGCGTCGACACCGGACGGGAAATCTTGGGCAGCATGGTGCTGAAGCTGTTGGCGCCAATGAAGGCGGAGAAGCACGTGGGCACCAGGCAGGCAGCAGCAAAGAGGAAGAACATCACGGGAGCCAAAGCGCCTACGCTGGCAATGGTCGCAGTGTAATCGTAATTGGCCGGGCCGCCAGTGCGGCCCAGGAAGCCAGCTACGGAAAGCACCGGGATACCGCCACAAATCACCGCGCCGGCCACAATGCCGGTGATGCCGCCGAGCACAATGTCTTTGCGGTTGCGGTTGTTCATGCCGAAGTCAGTACCCGCCGCGCCCGCCGTGGCAAAGAAGCCGATGGTCACCAGCAGCGCATTGAGAAAGCCGGTCATGGCATCAGGCTGGGGCGGTCGATAATTGGGAATCCCGCTCTTGTTCGCCCATAGCACGATGATGATCATCAGAAAGGGGATCCAGTTCAGAACCTTGGCCACCTGGCTCACGTAGTGGATGCCCTTGATCGCCACCCAACCCAGGCTGTAAAGCCAGACGATCACGATGATGCTGAAGAGCGTTCGAGATGTCTGGTGCAGGCCGTTCAGGATGAAATGGGTGGCCACCGTAGCATCCACAGCCACCCAGCCCACTTGCAGAAAGCCCATCAGAAGGCCGGGAATGAGGAAGCCGCCTGTGGTGCCAAACGTGGAGGCGCCCACCACATACAGGTTGCGGCCCGTCTGCATGCCCAGCATGGCCGGCACATAGTAGTAAAGGCCGAAACAAAGCAGGCCGGCGACCAGCAGGCCCCAAAGGGCAACGTTGACACCGGCAAAGGTCAACGTCGGTCCACCCAGCGGGAGGTAATAGCCAACGAAGAGGAAGATGCCGAAGTAGCTAGGGAAGGTGCTCTTGTACCAGGGCAGCCGTCCGGTGAGCGGCACGGGAACCGAACGGCTTATGTATTCAGGAACGTTGCGTTCCATAGAGCTCCTTAAATCGAGGTGTAGTCCTTCACCGTATAGCGTCCGAGGTGAGCTTCAATCTGCGCCCATACATCCTGGTGCAGGTCAGTGGCGACCCACTTCTTTTGCAGTACATGCTCCTGGAAGGTGATGCTGAGGCGGTATTCGCCACCGTCCTGGTTTCCATCCTGGTTCGGGCGCAGCAACTCCACTCCGCGAAAGCCGTCCTGTTTGGAGATGGCCGGGCGAAATATCTCCGTATAGGTTTTCTTGAGCGCCTCAAGCGCGCCGGGCTTCACTTCCATATCGACAAACAGGACAAACATCGTCACCTCACCATTTCAGATTGAATACATCGATGGCCGTGCCACCCAGGACCTTGTCGTAAACATCTGGAGTGAGCTCGAGCGCTTTGTACTTGGCGTATTCCACTGGTACGTTGCTGGGCAGGTCGGCACCCAGCATGACGCGGTCGGCGCCAATGGTGTCGATCATCCAACGAATGTCTTCCCCAATGCACCATGAAGTTTCGAGATAGAGATTACCGCACACCGAGGCCGCAACCTGGGCTTCGGCAGTGAATACGGCGAAGCCGGCGTGGGCCAGAATGATCTTCAGGTCGGGATATTTGCGCGCCGCAGGAATGCAGAGCGCCGGCAGCGCAAAAGGAACTCCCGGGCCGGTATGGACCATTGCGGGCACCCCAAGGGAATGGGCCGTCGCGAAGACCCGGTCCCCATCCTCCGACAGCGGATTCACGCCATGACCAATGGTATGCAGCTTGATGCCAACAAACTTCAGATCCTTGATGCAGCGCTCCATCTCGCGCTCGTAGGCGTCACGGTCTCCATGCGGTGTCGTGCTGGCGATGCCGAAGAAACGGCCGGGATGTTTTGCGCATAGATCAGCGATGCGATCGTGGGTCTTCGAGGCGGTGGTGGCTCCCGGGTAAGGCTGCACGATGGTGGCGTCTACGTTGCACTCCTCCATGCGGCGGAGCATATCTTCTTCTGTGCTCAGCAGCCCGAACACGCAGCATTCGCCCAGGTGGGCATGGGTGTCAATCCTCTTGGTCATGGGTACTCTCCGTGGAAGCGGCAATTATATTCAATGCGCGTGCGTCATCGCGCCCAGCTCGGTATCGAGCGCGTCTTTCTCGGCAGAAATGCCAACGATCATCAACTCAAGGTCGGCAGAGCCGTTGTTGAGGAAGGAGTGGGCTTCGTTGAAGCGAATGGGGATTCCGTCTCCTTTGTGAATGGCCGCCGTTTCGCCGTTGACTTGTACCTGACCGTCGCCGTTCAGCACGTAGTAAATCTCTTCTACTCCCTTGTGGTAGTGCTGGCCTTCCGAAGCTCCAGCGGGAATGAGCAGGTGGTCGACGTACGCCCAGTTGGTGAGGAACACATCGGAATCGAGCGCGCGGCGGTACTGCACCGTGCCCTGGCCGCCGCGGTAGTTGGTGATGGGTTTCAGCAGCTTCGTATCCAGGTGCATCGTCATGAACGTCGGGATGGCATCTTTGGGAGCGCCCACGCGGGCGTCGTCGAGATTGAAGGCGTCATAGTGGCCTTTGATCTGGGCGATGTTGATGTTCATGAACTCGACCGGTTTATCGGAGGGGTTATAAATGGCATGGGAGTGGCCCATGCGGCAGGGTGCGCCTACGGTTCCCTGCAATACGGAGGTGCGGCCATCGATGGTGAACTCTGCCTGGCCGTCAAAAACGATGAACATCTCCTCGGTGCGGTTATGGAAGTGATGGCCCACGCCCCCGCCGGGCATGATTTCGCAGCGGTGCATGAAGTTGAGGTTGACGTCCATGGCGGAGGGGGGCACGAGCAGTTCACACGCCATATCGCCGGCACTGTTATGGGAGCGGCTGCGGGTGTATTTGCTGGGGTCGGTGTGGCCGATTCTCGCGGCTAACGGGGTTTGCGCCCACAGGGAGGTTCCAGGAAGAAGGATAAGGGCACAAAACACCCGGAGCAGGTACGCGCGTGGCATCATGTCGTTTCCTCGAGCCGCCCAAGAATATATATCGAGGTTGGGAGCGTCAAGGCTGATTGCGGATTGTGTTTCGCTTTATGTTGATCTGTTCCGAAATATTCGATTGTTTCTGGCAATCTGATCTGAACCAGAGCGGAGGGATCTGCGGTTCTTACCGTCTAGGCCTTCTTTAGATCCTGGGCGATCTGCTCGGCGGTGGCCCGCACAGCGGTGATGATCGCTTCTTCATGCGCTGCATCATGCAGTCGTGTCTTGGGCATCGACGAACTGATCGCAGCGGATACCTGACCGTTGGGGCCGAATATCGGCACCGAGAAGCAGATGCCGTCGAGAGCGCATTCCTCACGATCAATCGCAAATTGCTGCAGCCGAATACCGTCATACTCCCGGCTTAGGTCCTTGCGATCCGTGATGGTGTGCTTGGTAAACCGGTAGGTCCCAAAACTGCGCAACAGTTTCTCGCGTTGCTCCTGGGGCTGAAAGGCGGTGATCGCCTTTCCCAGGGAACTCGCGTTGGGGGGCAAAATGTGCCCGATTACATTGCTCATACGGATGACATGCGGGCTTTCCACTACGGCAATCACTTCGACCCGATTCTCAAACAAGGCTGCCAGGGTTGAGGTTTCCGCCAACTCACGGCTCAACGCCTCCAGATACGGCACCCCGACACGATGCAGTTTGCCGAGCCACTGGGTGGGCGTCACCGCATGGATACCGGGAGCCAGCATGTATTGGCCGCGCCCGTCCACGGATACGCAACCCAGGGTTTCGAGGGTGCGCAGAATACGAAAAGCTGACGTCTTCGAAAGCTGAATACGCTGCGCGATCTCATTCATCGAGAGCGGCTTCAGTTCGGACTGCAGGAACTCCAAAACTTCCAGCGCCTTGCCCACGGCACGAGAGAAGTACTGATCGCCGCCTCGGGAATCCTTTGCAGGGTCGGCTTTTGCCAGGTTGGGAGTTCCGGTCTTTGCCGGGCGAGCGGACTTGGTCTTCAACATAAAGTTTTGACCCCCTCATGATAGCAGTCGGACGAGTCGACAGATGATAGCGGAATGTAAACCGAAAAATCGAGCAATTGCACTATTTGCGGAATGATATTCAAAAAATGTTGCGCACCGTTCATCGGCGGTGGTATAGGTTTCAGCGCACAAATTTTAGGAGGCGGGGCTGTGGTCAAAAACAAGAGGGTGACTTTGTTTTGCCTGGGATTGGCTATGCTGTTGGCCGCTGGACGAAGCTACGCGCAGGTTGCTTCGGCGGAGCTAAGCGGCAACGTGCTCGACACTACTGGCGCGGCGGTGGCCGGTGCGACGGTGACAGCGACCAACGTTGAGACGTCGATCGTCCATACGACAACCAGCGAGAAGGGCGGCGACTATGTCATCACCTCGCTGCCGCCGGGTGACTATACCCTCACCGTCGAAGCCACCGGCTTCAGCAAGCTCGAGCAAACCGGGATCATTCTCCAGATTAATCAGCAGGCGCGCGTGGAGCTGGTGTTGAAAGTCGGTCAAACAGCGGAAACCGTCAGCGTCACCGGCCATCCACCGCTGCTCGAATCCGAGTCTTCTTCTGTCGGCACTGTGATTAGCCAGCAACTCGTGAATGAGCTGCCGCTGAATGGCCGCAACTTTGTCCAATTGGCGACGCTCAGCCCGGGCGTGAATGGCGTTGGTGAATCGACCACCGGAACCATCATGGGCGGCGGCCGGCCAGACGATCGTCGCGCCGGTTCCGAGATCTTCTCCAACGGAAACCGCGAAGGTGACAATAACTTTCTCTATGACGGCGTGGATAACAACGAGCGCCTTACGCTATCCATCACCCTGAGGCCGGCGGTGGATGCCGTCCGTGAATTCAAGATCCAGACCAACCTTTACAGCGCGGACGTAGGCCGCAATTCGGGCGCCGTGATCGACGTGGTTTCGAAGTCGGGAACCAATCAGCTCCACGGCAGCCTGTTTGAATTCATCCGCAACTCCGATGTAGACGCGCGCACCTACTTCAACGTCGTGGGCACCAGCTTCCCAACATTTCGCTTGAACCAGTTCGGCGGTTCGCTCGGCGGCCCGGTCGTGATCCCCAAGGTCTACCACGGCAAAGACAAGACCTTCTTCTTCATTGACTACGAAGGCTCTCGCAACAGCGTGCAGGTGTTCGAACGGGGCAACATCCCCACCCTGCGCATGCGCCAGGGTGATTTCGGAGAACTGCTGCCCAACACGCTGATCTACGATCCGCTGACGACTATTCCCAACCCGGCCAAGGCCGGCACGTTCTTGCGGACTCCGTTCCCCAACAACATCATCCCGCAGGATCGCTGGGATCCGATCTCGGCCAAGATGATCAATGCCTATCCCACGCCGACCAGCACTGCGCGGTTGAACAACTACTCCATGGCCCGCATCCAGGTACAGAACTACGACCAGGGGGATGTGCGCATCGACCACCAGATCACGGCGAAAGATTCGGTCTTCGCGCGCTGGTCAATTCAGAATACGGATACCATTTCCCCCAGCACGTATACGCAGTCCACCATCCCGGGCATTTCCACGCCCGTGAGCCTGAGCGACGAGGCCTCGTTTGCCGGCGTCTCCCATCAGCCGACCCAGCATGTCGCCACCAGTTACGTGCGCGTCTTTTCTCCCACGCTGGTGAACGATTTCCGCGTGGGCTTCAATCGTTACCGTTTGGACTACGTGCCCATCAATTTCGCCCCAGGGGCAGGTCTGGGCAATGAGCTTGGCGTTCCCAATTCCAATGTGACGCCGCGCGAGCAGAACCTGCCCATCTTTTCTCCGGCCAGCTATTTGGGTGTCGGTCAGAGCCGCTCACTGCCGCTCTACCGCCGGGAGAATACCTTTCAGGAGCTCGACAATCTGACGTGGACCATCGGTGCGCACACGCTGAAATTCGGTGCGGACTTCCGGCGGCGGCAGTTGACGATTTATCAAACCAACCAGGGCAATGGACGCTTCAACTTTTCCGCGGCATTTACCGATTCCCGGGAACCGGCGGGCAAGGGCGGAGACGCAGCGGCCAGTTTTCTGCTCGGCTTTCCGACCCTCGATGCGCACGACTACACCTATCAATTTCCCGGCATACGGATGAACGAAATTGGCGTCTACTTCGCCGACGATTGGCGCGCCACCAAGAACCTCACCATCAATTACGGCATGCGTTGGGATTATTTCAGCCCGCCGGATGAAGCTTTCAATCGCTGGTCGAATTTTTCGCCGATTACCGGGCAGTACCTGGTCGCCGGCGTGAACGGTGTCAGCGATACCGCGGGTGTACTCAAGTACTGGCCGAACTTTGGCCCACGTCTTGGGTTTGCGTACCAGGCGCTACCGCACACCGTCCTTCGTGGCGGAGTTGGCCTCTTTTACAACGCCTCCGGCAGCGAGTCCGGCAACATGCGCCTGGCGCGCAACCTGCCCTTCGGCCTGACGCTGCAGACGACACCGGGAGACGTTACGGTAGGTCCCACGGTCAGCCAGGGCTTTCCTGGTCTGCAGCCGATCATCATTCCGCCGGTTCCCAACGGAACCGCAACTGGGATTGCCCCAAATTTCCGTCCGTCGTATGCAGAGCAGTTCAATGGCGGAGTGGAGCAGGAGATCGTTCCGCTGGAGATGGTCTTGAAGTTCGCCGGTGTGGGCAACCTGGGACGTCACTTGCAAGATGTGTGGAACGCCAACCAGGCGATCCCGGGATCGACCTCGACCGTTTCGCGGCGCCCGCTCTACCATGTCGATCCGTTGCAGAGCGATGTGAACTATTACAGCTCAGACGGATTCGCGGAGTACTTCGCATTTCAGTTCACGGCCGACAAGCGCTTGAGCAAGGGAGTGAGCGCGCTGCTCGGTTACACCTACTCGCACGCCATCGATGATGTTCCACTCGAATTCGGTGGCGGCGACGCCGGCCCGAACCCACAGGATCCACGCTTTCCTCATGAGGTCAGCAACTCCATCATCGACCAGCGTCACCGCTTGACCCTGAGCTTTCTCTGGGCCTTCCCGTTTGGCAAGGGACAGAAGTTCCTCAACAGCGGCGGCGTGACAGATCTGGTGTTGGGTGGTTGGCAGATGAATGGCATTCTCTTCACCCAGACTGGGCTTTGGTTCTCCCCCGTCTTACAGACGGCCACCGTCAATACTGGCACCTCGAGCCGTCCTGACATCATCGGTCCAGTGGCCTACCCGAAGACGCTGCTGCACTGGTTCAGCCCGTCGGCGTTTGCCACTCCGGCGCCCTACACGTACGGAGATGCGGGACGCAACTCGATTGTGGGTCCAGGGCGCACAAACTATGATGCTTCGCTGTTCAAGAACTTCGCCATCCATGAGCGTTTGACGGCCCAGTTCCGCTTCGAGGCTTTTAACGCATTCAATCACCCGCAATTTGGCTATCCCAATGCTACGGTTGGCAATGCGCAGGTGGGTCAGATTACCTCGATTGTCGGCAACGCTCGTAACCTGCAAGCATCCGTGCGGTTGCAGTTCTAGGAATCATGATGACCAGGAAACGCTTGTTATTAGCAATGGGTCTGGCCCTGCTCACTGCATTACCTGGAGCAGCTGCAGCGAAGCATGATCTTCGCGTGTACTTCATCGACGTGGAGGGCGGCCAGTCCACCCTCTTCGTGACCCCAACCGGGCAGTCTCTCTTGATCGATACCGGCTGGCCCGACAACGACAATCGCGATGCGGACCGGATTCTCGCGGCTACCAAGGCCGCGGGTGTCAGCAAGATCGATTACGTGCTGTTGACGCATTATCACGATGACCACAGCGGCGGCATTCCGCAGTTGGTGGCCAAGGTGCCGGTGGGGACCTTCATCGATCACGGCGCCAACATCGACATCAAGCCCGGCGGTCCCACAGAAAAGATCTACGCCGCGTACCAGGAAGTGCTGGCGACGGGCAAGTACAAACACATGGTGGCCAAACCTGGCGATGTGCTGCCCATTACCGGCATGAAGGCGACGGTCATTAGCAGTAACGGTGACGTGATCGACCATCCTGTGCCAGGGGGTGGTGAGAGCAATCAAAATTGCAGTACTCCCGAGACGAAGCCCATGGATCGCAGCGAGAATTCCCATTCGCTGGGTGTGCTCATCAACTTTGGCAAGCTGAAAATCCTCGACCTGGGTGACCTTACCTGGGACCAGGAAATGCGCTTCATGTGTCCGGTCAATCGTCTGGGGAGCGTAGACATTCTAGTGGTTTCGCACCATGGTTTGAACGCCAGCTCCAGCCACGCATTGATCGATGGCATCCATCCTCGGGTAGCGATTATGAACAACGCGGCCACCAAAGGTGGAGCGCCGCAGGTGATCGACGAGATATTACAGGCGCCCGGACTTGAAACGCTGTGGCAACTTCATTACTCGGAGAAGGCTGGGGAAGGGCACAACACCGCAGCCGCGAATATTGCCAACCCGCAGGGCAGTGACCCGGGCAGCTATTTCGTGCTGACTGCAAGCCCAAAGGGCAGCTTCACGATATACAACTCCGGGACCAAACAGACGAGGGACTATGCGTCCAGGTAGGCTTCTTGAAAGAATGGAGCCAACACGAGATGCCAGGAGCATAAGCCTTGATTGCAGTGGATTGGGGTACCAGCAACTTCCGTGCGTTTCGGCTGAATGCTGAAGGAGCGATTCTGTCGCGCCGGTCCTCGCCGCAGGGCATCCTACGGGTCGACGACGGCAACTTCGAGGAGGCATTCCGCGCGGAGATTGGCGATTGGCTGGCCGAAGGGGAGACCAAAGTTCTGCTGTGCGGCATGATCGGGAGCCGGCAGGGTTGGGTGGAAGCGGAGTATCTGCCTTGTCCGGTTGGCATCTCCGATCTGGCAAACGCGCTGCTTACCGTGCCCTTCTCGGGCGCTGAGGTTCGGCTGGTGCCGGGGGTAATTGGCCCCGATGCGGCGGGTGTACCCGAACTGTTGCGGGGTGAAGAGACTGCGGCCATGGGCATGCTGGATGCTTGCGGTGGGGAAGGGCTGGTTTGTTTTCCCGGCACTCACTCCAAGTGGATTGAACTGGGCGATCGCAAGATCCAAAGCTTTACCACGTTCATGACCGGTGAAATCTATAGCGCCGTGCGTGATTGCACGATCCTGGGACGCATGATGACTGGCAACTCTCCGATTTCAACCACTGCATTCCTTGAAGGTGTTTCGCGATCGTCCGAGGCGGGAGGCTTGTTGCACCATCTTTTTGGTGTGCGCACGCTGGCGTTGATGGGGCAGCTGCGGGAAGTGGAGTCGGCTTCCTATTTGTCAGGCCTCCTGATCGGACACGAGGTGCGCGCAGCGATGTCCGGAAAGAGCGCCGTTCACCTGGTGGGCACAGCGATGCTGTGCGGCCTCTATGCGCACGCCATCAATGCGTGCGGAGGCCAGGCCACGGTAGAAGGTGAGGATGCAGCGGCGCTGGGGCTGGCGGCTATCGGCAGGAGGCTCCATTGGACGTAAGAGGATGGCTAGAACGCTGCCCTATCGTCGCCATCCTTCGTGGAGTGCAGCCGGCTGAGGTAGAGTCGATCGGTTTCGCGCTGGAGCGTGCGGGCATCTGCATTGTCGAGGTGCCGCTAAACTCTCCCAATCCGTTGGAGAGCATTGCGATTTTGTCCCGTTGCTTTGGCAGCAAGATGCTGGTTGGCGCAGGCACGCTGACCGAGCCCGCGCAGGTCGCGGATGTGGCTGCAGCCGGAGGTCAACTGATTGTCACGCCACACGCGGATCTTGAGATTGTGCGCGCAGCCAAGCAGGCGGGGTTGTTTGCGCTCCCGGGATTTTTCAATCCGACGGAGGCGTTTGCTTTGCTGAAGGCCGGCGCCGATGGCCTCAAGTTATTTCCCGCAGAGGTTCTGGGCACGGCCATGCTGAAGGCCATGCTGGCGGTGCTTCCCAAGTCAACGGTCGTGATCCCGGTGGGTGGCGTGGGCGCGCAACAGGTAGCGCCCTGGCTAGCTGCAGGGGCGCTCGGGCTCGGCGCAGGTTCGTCGATTTACAAACCGGGAGATGATGCCAGGATCGTGGAAGACAAGGCCCGGGCCCTGGTGGCTGCGGTCAAGGCGAAAAAAGGAGATGGTGCGAAATGAAAAGAAGAGCTTTCCTTCGGTCCCTGGCGGCCACTGCCATGGCTACGGGCGCGCGCTCGTTCGCGGTTCCCATGCCCAAGATGAAGATCACCCGGGTGCGTGCGTACCTTCCGCCTCATCCCAACCCGCTCTTCAACCAGAGTGATGTCGTAGTCACGATTGAAACTGACGCCGGCATCACGGGCATCGGGGAAGGTGGGATGAAGGATACGTTAGCGCCCTCCGCCGGCAGGTTGATCGGTCGCGATCCGCAATATATCGAGCGCCTATGGCAAGACATGAACCGTGCGTTTTTTTATCCCGCAGGCCGGGAAAGGACGGATGCCATTGGCGCGCTCGACCTGGCTCTCTGGGATATCAAAGGCAAGGTCCAGGGTTTGCCGGTTCACCAACTGCTCGGCGGCATGGTTCGTAACTATGTCGAGTGCTATAACACAGCCGGCGTGATTCCCGGCGTGACCCCGGGCATGAGTATCAAGGATCGCGCCAAGCTCACCATCGACGCGGGGTATCGTGCGTTTCGCTTCGGTGCGATGGATCTGCCGATCAATAGTACCTTTAATACCCGGGAGCGGATTAACCACCTGCGCGACGAGTGTACACAGGCGCGCGAAGGAGTGGGCAAGGACGGCGACTGGGTCATCGACTTCCACCAGCGCTTCGATCTTCCCGACGCCATCCGCGGCTGCAACGCAATTGAGGATTTGACGCCGTTCTTTGTTGAAGATCCGGTTCGTACCGAGGCGTTTCAGCAGGATCTTCCAATTCTGCGCAGCAAGGTCAATGTCCCCCTGGCGGCGGGCGAGGAATGGGGAAATCGCTGGGATTTTAACAAGCTGGTGGAAGACCACTCGATCGACTTTGTTCGCGCTACGTTGCCGAATGTCGGTGGGATCACCGAGATGATGAAAGTGGCGGCCCTGTGTGAGACCCACTTTATCGGCATTGTGCCGCACTTTACCGGGCCGATCGCGACCGCGGCGCTGGTGAACTGCCTGGGAACATTTTCCGGCCCGCTGTTGATGGAGTACAACTACCAGGGACGTACCCTGGCCCACCTACCGCAATGTCTCGACTTCAAAGACGGCAAGCTCTACGCGAACGAGCGCCCCGGCCTCGGCGTGGAACTCGACTATAAGCAACTGACGCAGATCGCAGAATTTACGGAACCGGTGACGGCTCGCGCGCAGACCTATTTCCGCCCGGACGGCTCGATCACCAACTGGTAGGTATTTTCACTACCGCATTTACATCAACGAGATGCTTTGCTGAATAAGGTGCTTGGTGTCGACAAACGGATCGCCGCCGTTTTCAGACTCCATCGAAAAGTAGCCGCGGTAACCGGAGGCCTTGGCAATATCGAAGAGTTCTTCCAGAGAGTCCGTCTTGCGCTGGCCGTGGACGATCTCGCAGTCTTTGACATGAGAGATATTGTAGGCGTAGCGGAACATCTGCTTCACGCCCTCGGCATTGAACTTCGCATCGCCTGCCATCAGGCCATTGCCAAAATCCGGGAGTGCCCGTAAGTAAGGGCTGTGCATCAACTCAATCGCAGCCACACTTCGCTTTACCGAAGCGGTGATCGGATCGTCATTTTCCAAATTGACTGCGATGTTGCGCGTGGCGGCATAGTCAACCGTGGGCTTCAATGCCCGGACCGCTTTGGGCATATCGCTTGTATCGGTGCACTTCGGAATCCAGACGCGAATGCTGGGAGATCCAAGCATAATGGCGATATCAATCCAACGCCGATAACGCGCGTTGCCGTCCTCGCGTTTCGCAGCATCCTCGCTGCAGAGTTCGACCCGATCGTCTACGGGAATGTTCACCGTATACACGCCCGCAGCGTCAAAGGCCGCACGCAGCTTGTGGATTTCACTCGATTCCGTCGAAGGGAAATGTGTGCTCAGTGGCTCAATCCCGCTTACTGCAAACTCACTCCGGATTAAGCGCGCAAAGGCCGCAAGATCCATACCTGTCTTTTTAGGATCGCGTTCCTCGTTATTGGGGGCGATGATCGACTCCCTGAAAGGATAGGTGGCAACCGCAATCCGAGCGCGCGGCTCTGCGGGAAAGACCGCGTGCGGGCCGTTGTCCGCGGCCAGAACTGTACTTGCGGAGCAAAGCAAAACTCCCTTAACGAAACTGCGACGGCTGAAGGCAGTCATTCTTTTCCTTTCTTATTGAGTTGCGAATCAAGTGTGCGCGCTTAGAAAACCAGACTCGGACGCGGTCACTTCGGAAACGAAGCGAAAGTCTCCGGGTGTAATGCCGCGCCACAATGCCAGGCGGTACGCCGCAACCTGCATAGGAACAATATCGAACAGCGGCGCCAGCAGCGCCGGTATCTCCGGCCAGGGGATGAGCGAAGGCGCGTGCCCTGATCCAGATCCTGGTCCGATCCAGTAGACCTTGGCTCCAGCGGAGAAGAGATCGTCGGCGAGCGCCCGATCAAGAGCGCTGGTCGCGGTGGGCGCACCAAAGACAATGGCGCGGAACTCGTTGGAGAGAATCTCCGCCGGCCCATGCCGGAACTGCCCCGAAGACATGCCGACCGCGGCCGTCTTGGCGGTTTCGTGCATAAGCAAGGCCCCTTCGTGCACCGAACCCAGCGCGGCTCCGCGGCCCAGTAAATAGAGCGTTCCGCTCAGTAACGGTTGCCAATCGTCGCTGGCCCGCAGGCATTCGTCGATGTGCGCAGCCAGCGCCGGCAACGCAGTGATGCATGCTTCCCCGAGTTGAACGCTGGCGCCGGCGATGACCTCTTCCGCCAGTAATAGCAGCGTGAGCACAGTACCCGTGTATGTCTGCACTGCGATCAACTTGTCGGACAGGGAGCCAATCGGCAGCGTGATGTCTGCAATCTCTTCCAACCGGGAGCCAGGTACATTCGTTATCCCGATCACGGTCATGCCTGCCTGGCGCATTTTTTCCGCGAGCAGAACCGGTTCGATCGAACCTCCTGACCGCGAGATGACAACGCCCAGATCCGACGCGCGCAGAGAGGGAGCGCCGTAGTGCAGCAGCTCCGCGCTTTCCATCGCCTGCGCCGCATAACCCTGTTCTGCCAGACGGGTCACTGCAGCCGTGGTCGAAAACAGAGATCCGCCCATTCCGGTGAATATGACGCGTCCCTGCGTGCTGCGGATTTTGTCGCCACACGCACGCAGGGTTGCTTGCTGCTTCTGGTGCAAGGCGACGATTCCGCGATGCGAGTCCGGCTGGGCGAGAATGTTATCGAGCATCGGGATGCGGCTCATACCTTCCTCCTGTTGAGCCACTCATCCACCGGGCGAAAGGTGGTTGGCTGATAGGGCAACGTCACTTTATGCCCCAACCCCGCCGAAGCGTAGGCGGCAAAGATAGCCTCGAGCACCACCTTGCCGTCTTCTCCCGTGGCTTGCGGCGCTTCCAATCCGCGAATCGCGCGGGCGAAGTGGCGCATCTCCTGGGGAAAGCCGTAGTTCCAAAGCTCCTCAAACACCGGATAGGTCCAACCCTTCGTGGTTGGCGCTTTTTCGACAGCGTAGCCAAAGCCATACTCACTAAAGGTCTGCAGCGCATTCCCCATATGCAGGTTGGCGATGGTTAGGCCGCCCTCCCCATAGACTTCGATACGATCGTCCATGCCCCCGCGGCGGGCCCAACTGTTTTCGATAATGGCGAAAGCGTTGCCCTCAAACTCGACTACGGTTACCGCTTCATCATCCAGCTCGGTCTTGTCTCCGTGCACATACGTGCCAAGGTGCGAGTAGGTGCTTAAAATCTTTGGCCGCCCCAGAAACCAATAGGCAAACCCGATGCCGTGGACGCCCAGGTCGAGTAACGCGCCACCGCCTGCGCGCTCCCGGTCCCAGAACCACTCGGAATGCGGTCCAAAGTGTTTTTCGCTTTGCTTGACCAGGTGGACCTTGCCGAACGCACCCGAGTCTGCCATTTCTTTTGCCTTGAGATATTTGGGAGTGAAGAAAAGCTCTTCGGCATAGAGCAGCAACACGCCGTTGGCGCGGCAGGCTTCGATCATTTCGTCGGCTTCGCTGGGGTTGACGCAAAGCGGTTTTTCGCAAATCACATGCTTGCCCGCCTTGGCCATGGCGACGGTCATTTCGCAGTGCAGCGCATTGGGCGAGGTGATGGTCACCGCCTCGATCTCAGGATCCTTCGCCAAATCCCGGTAATCGCTGTAAACCCGTGGAATCTGGTAGCGCTCGGCGAGATGCTGGGCGTGCGCGGCGGTGGGAGAAGCGACGGCCACTACCGTCATGTCGTCTTCGATCATGCGGATGGAGGCGGCGTGGCAATCCGCCTGGAATTGCGAGCCAATGATGCCAACGCGTACGGGACCATTCTTCATCAGGAATACTCCTCAAGAGACCAGCGATGACCTTAGCATACAAGGCAGCGGCTGCCCGGTCGTGCGCCCTGGTCTGGCGCGGTATGGCACGTTGCCTCGACGGCGGTGATAGGGCAGAATTGCAAAAGGTAATGTAGGCCGGTCCCTGGGAGAGTCAATTTTTTGGAAGCCGCCGCGTATCGACGTTTGCTTCTCCGTTTGCTCCTGATGCCGATTGTTGCTCTCGGAATTCTTGCGTCTACGCTCGTCTATGGATTCCGCGCAGTACAAGAGAGCGCGCGCCGCGTCGACCACGCCGATCAAGTCATCGCCCAGGTCAACAACCTTATTAAGCTGATCGTGGACGAAGAAACAGGGCTTCGTGGATTTCTGCTGACCCACGACGCCACCTTCCTGCAGCCCTACCATGAAGCCAATCAGGAGATTGAGCAGGAGTTCAAAGATCTCTTCAATCTGGTCCATGATCCTGCGCAGATAGCCCGGCTGCAGCATCTGCAATTGCAATTTCACGCTTGGGAACAAAGTGCCACCGCAGCCGCGGATGGGCCCGCGCCCGATTTTCACGGGCCAATGCTGGAGCGAAAACGGGAAATGGATGCCATTCGTGCGACCGTGGATGAGTTTCTGTCTGTGGAGCAAGAAAAACGAGCCAACCGATCCTTCGCCGCCGGACGTGTCGACACCCTCACCCTGTATGGCCTCATCGGTCTGGTGGCGCTGGTCGCTCTCATCCTGGCCTGGGAAATCAGTCGACTCTTTCGGCGGCTCGCGGGCACCTACAACCTGCAGATGAAGGAGGTAAAACGCCGCGGAGAAGAGTCGTACGCCCGCGAGCAATGGCTCAGCACCACGCTGCGGAGTATCGGCGATGCAGTGATTGCCTGTGATCCCGAAGGCAAGGTGGTCTTTATGAACCAGGTTGCCGAGCATCTCACCGGGTGGCGAGAAGGGGAAGCGCACAGCAGGCCACTGCTGGAAGTCTTTCATATCGTGAATGAGCACACGCGCGCGACGGTGAAGAACCCGGTGGAGGCCGTGCGCGAGACGGGCAAGATCGTTGGCCTCGCCAACCACACCATCCTCATCCGAAAAGACAAGTACGAGTTCTACATTGATGACAGCGCGGCTCCCATTCTTGATTCGCACGCTCGCATGATTGGCATCGTGCTCATCTTTCGGGATATCAGTGAACGGTATGCCTCCGAGCAGGCACTCATGCGGACAGAAAAGCTGGCCTCTGCGGGCCGGCTAGCGGCCGCCATCGCGCATGAGGTGAACAACCCCCTGGAGGGATTGGTCAACCTGGTTTATCTCGCTCGCGCCGAGCACGATACAGAGAAGATTCGAGGCTACCTGGGTGAGGCGGATCGCGAACTGCAGAGGATCGCCCACATCACACGACAGTCGCTGGGCTTTTATCGCGAGAACTCATCCGCCGGACTCTTTCGTCCGGACGTCGTTACCCGCGAAGTCTTCGAGTTTTATGCCTCGCGTGCCGCCATCTCCAAAGTCGCGCTGCGAGTCAATATCAAGACGGAACGCCAGGCATTCGGAAACCCGGGGGAACTGCGGCAAGTGCTTTCCAACCTGCTGGCGAACAGCCTGGATGCGTGCCGTGAGGGCGATTCCATTTGCGTCAGAGTGCGCGATGCGGTCAGCCCCGCGGAGCAAGCGTATGCCGGCGTACGTATCTCGCTGGTTGACACCGGCTGCGGCATTCCCGCTGAAAATCTGGCACGCGTGTTCGAGCCGTTTTTTACCACTAAGAAAGACATCGGCACCGGGCTTGGCCTGTGGGTATCTCGCGAGCTGATTGAGAAGCAGGGTGGTCGACTCACCGTCCGCTCCCGAGTCGATGGGGCCCGCACCGGAACCGTCTTCTCGGTTTTTCTTCCGGGCTCGGCTCTAGCAATTCACTCCAATGGGCAGTGAGAGGCGAAAGGTCGTTCCGCTTCGCCCAGGCCCGCAGGAACTGCGCATGCGGATGGTCCCTTTGTGCTTCTCGATGATCTGCTTTGAAAGCCAGAGGCCGACCCCATTGCCTGCGGTCTTGTTGGTGACATAGGGCTGGAACAGTTTTTCCCGTATCGACGGATGGATGCCATGCCCGTTGTCGGAGATCGTGATGTGGGCTCGTTCCTGGTCGCTCCGGATACGCAGGCACATCACGGCGTCCCGGTCCGGAAGCGCGTCCAGGGAGTTCAAAATAAAGTTGGAAAAAACCTGCAGCAGTTCTCCTCCGAGGACCTTTGCCATCAGGCGTTCCGGCAAATCTTTCCGAAAATCAATGGAACCCGTCGAGAGCCGATGGGCGTGAATGCGCAAGGCTGACTCGGCTATCTCCACCAGGTCGAAGTCCCGTGCCTCATTCTGCTCGCGATAAAAGGAAAGAGTTCTGCGGGTAATCTCTCCCAGGCGCTCCAATTGCGCCTGTGCCACCTGCATGTGCCGTTGCACATCGTCCGGCTTCTGGGCATTTTGTTTGGTGAGGTATACGAGGTTGCTGAGCGCCTCTAGCGGGTTGTTCACTTCGTGTAGGATTGCGCCTGCGAACCGCCCGGCCGTCGCAAGCCGCTCGCTTCGGCGCAAAGACTCCTCCGCCTTCCGCAAACGCTCGCGCAACTGCTCTTGTGTGGTGTCGTCTTCTGCCAAAAGGAAACCCGCGGCCTGAACTGCTTACTCAGAAGGGTTAGAGTGTCTTTACGGTTGGCTAGCTTAGGTTAACCACATCAAGGTTTAACCCCGCGGAAGGGCTTTGCCGGCCCCGTAACCAGATTTTAACGTGGCCAGTTCGGTAGCGCAGACTAAGATGGCTTTTTCTGCAGGAGGATGCATGGCCGTGGCGCCGCAAGCTGTCTTGTATTACGAAATGGAGAAGTCAGAGGTTGAGACCGGAGTTCCGGTCACAACCTTGGTTTGTCATGGTCGCCTTGTCAGCGAGACCGCGGGGCAGCTCAAGGAAGCAATCAAGCCGCTGATCCCGCTGGGTGGCCGCATCATCCTTGACCTGACAGATCTGAGTTATATGGATAGTTCTGGCCTGGGGACCCTGGTGGGACTCAAGGTCTCAGCCCTGCGTGAAGGCTACTGCCGGCTGGAACTGGTCAACCTGTCCCCCCGGGTAGCGGAACTGCTTCGCCTTAGCAACCTCACACAGTTGTTCTCTTCCTAAAGCGCTCCCGCATCCGGTGAGACTGACACCAGGTGCGCATGAACGACGAAGCGCTTTGGGGCTGGTCCCACATAGTTAAACGGATAACACGTGATCAGTGTGAGCTCTGGCCGCGCGCGAATAGCGAGCACGTCCACCGCTTCCGGCAGCACGATCTCGGTCGAGTCCACGACATAGCGATAGACCCCGCTGGCATTGCTGGCCCGGATCTCCATTCCGGGCGCAACTTTGCGCAGGGGTCTTAGAAACGTGTCCCGGTGGCCGGCGAGCCCAACCGTGCCGAGCCCACCCAACTCGGCGGTCCCGCGAACATGGCCCAACCCCCGAAGCAGGCTTTTCGACTCATCGTCTTCCAGCACCGCGACCGATAGATGGAGCTGCGGAATTACGACCCGCCCAATCACCGTTCCAGATTCGGCCGGCCCCAAAACCGTCTCGTTTGCCGCTAAATTGGCCGCACGACTGTGGAAGACCTGTGCCTGCGCTGCAACGAACAGCAGGTATCCGGCACAGGCCAATCCAAGCGTCCAAAACCCGGCTTCTATTCGCTTCGCTCTGAACATGATGGCAATCGGTAAGCGTGGTTGCGTTCGACTTCAGCCCGGCGGAGCTTGGGCAGTAGAGTGAAGCGCAAAAAAAGCGCCATCGCCAACGAAAACGAGCCCAGCAGACCAATCCACGGCAAATAGCTAGCGGTTTGCGGCAACCTGGAAATGCCGGGTTTGTGGGGAGTTGCCTGGGCCACCTCGGGGTAGCGCTCTGCCTGGATGCCGGCCGCGCTGTCTCCAGGTCCAACCTGCGTAGACGAGAGCAACCACAGGGTTACCAGCTCAAGATCGCTTTTCGAAAGGCCCTTGAGTGTGGGCGGCCTTCCCTCGGAAACAGGATCGATCGCGGGAACCTTGGCGTTGTTGCTCTTGGCGATCGCCACGGCGTCGCTCTTCGGATAAACAAATTCCAGTACGTCGGACTCACCCGGGAACAGCCATCCGCGCATGTACGCCTTACCGGAGGGGGCGCTTTGCCACAGTGCTTGCCCGGGAGAGGCCGGCTTGGGAGTCGCTGGATCGGCGAGCGCTAAAAACGTGGAATGCACGCTGCCCTTGGGCCCGTCGATGCGGACCACGTACCTCTCCGAAAGGTGGTCGACCACACGAATGGTGTACGTACCAGGCTGGAGCGTGAGACCCGGGACCTGGGTTGGCTCAGAGACGGTGAACTTATTGGCTGTAGCGCTGAATCCGGACGCAGTGAAGGGAGAAAGCCCTAGGGCGAGGACGAAAAAAGCGGAAACGATATTCGACAGGGGCTTGGGAAAGAACACGGATGCCTCCTCTGGGGTGGTTGGTGGGTAGCTGATAGCCAGGGCCTGTGGGCAGCGATTGCTAGGAAAAGCGCAGGGCGTCGTCCGTTTGCCACGTGCGTATCCATTAGTGGTACGCGGCCCAACCATTATTGGATCTGTCGGGACAGGAAATTCTTTCGAATCAGGAATCCGGAGGTGAGGCGAATATCTTTAAGGGGAGCGGAATCCGGGGATTTTCGTGGTCCGGTAATGCTCAAAGATAACTTCCTCGCCAATGCTCAAGGCGGCCTGAGCTGAGTCTGTGCCAGTATTACTGCCCCGTGCGTGAACCTTGCCTACCCGGAAAGTAATGTTTCCGGATGTGGATGGCTTCAGTAACTTCAAGCCTGTTACCACGGCAAGCGTTGCGCTTTCCGGCGTCAATCCTTTCCAGCTTACGTACGGTCAAGTGTGGAGTGCAGAATGTCGACGGGCAACCTACCTACCCAGTGGCGGAAGAGCGCGGCTGCGCTCTGCCTCGCCAGTGTCACCACTGTCCTTTCTGGTTGCGGCTTTAGCCTGAATGAAGCCAATGTGATCAAGCTCTCGGCTATCAAGGCTACCGGCAATAACCTGCGCGTGACGCAAACCATGCAATTCAAGACCGAAGCACCGGTCATCTGGTCGGTGAACGGCATTGCCGGCGGCAACGCCACGGTCGGCACCATTGATAGCAATGGGCTCTACACGGCCCCGGGGATCGTTCCCTTACCGAACAACCAGGTGACGATTGGGAGCTCAGCCGAAGTCTACCCGTCCAAGGGCAGCTACGGGGTTTCCGTACTAAACCCGATTCCCATCGTTACTTCCGTTACCCCGGGTGCATTTTCCGAGGGTATGGCGCAGATCATCGTGAACGGATCGGCCTTTGTGTACGGCGCCCAGATTCAGTGGAACGGGCAAAACGTCCCGACCACCTTTCTTTCCGGCACCCAGTTGGTCGCCGTCATCACAGAGAACACGCCGGGCACGTATCCGGTTACGGTGGTCAATCCTGATCCGGGCTCGGCGATTTCCAAGAGCGTCAACGCGCTGGTACAGCCGGGCCAGGTCGTGGTTCAGTTGCAGCCGTCGGAAACCAGCGTTCGGGTAAACAACACCATTACGATTACACCAACCGTCACCGGTTCGCAGAACACTGCGCTCACCTGGACGGTCAACGGAATCACGGGCGGCAACGCAACTATCGGAACCATTACGCAGCAAGGCATCTATACTGCACCTGCCGTTGTTCCGAACCCCAACTTGGTAGTGGTGCAGGCGACCAGCCAGGACAATCCCAACTCCATCATGATCGTAAACGTACAGGTGTTGAACCCTGTACCGATATTGCTCAGCGCTTCGCCGACACAGCTGAACATCGGCTCGTCGACGGTGGTTCTAACCGGCAACAGCTTTATCAATGGCGCGACGGCGTTGGAAAACGGTACTCCCATTCCGACCCAGTTCAACTCCGGCAACCAGCTTACGGCCACGGTCGACCCGACGGTTGCCGGACCGTTTGACCTACAGGTGCTTAACCCGAATCCGGGCGGCGCCGCGTCCGCTGATGTCATCGAGCAAGTGTCGGGAACACCCCCGACGCCGCTCGTGCCACTGACAGATGCTTCCCGCTTCCTGATGCAGGCGACGTTCGGCGGCTCAGAGGCCGACATCAACCATCTCTCGATGATTGGCTACGATGCATGGTTCACCGAGCAGTTCGCGAAAGCGAACACGCTGCATGAGCCGTATGCCGAACGCGCCGTCATCCTGAACAATAATCCAGCGTGCGCCACGGGCGACGCTACCTGCAACGAAAAGCTCTTCCTGCAAACCAGCGGCGATCAGTATTTCGAGCAGCCGTTCTGGAGCAGCGCGATCACCGGCCCGGATGCCTTGCGCAAGCGAGTGCAATTCGCTCTAAGCGAGCTCTTTGTCACCTCCAGCGTAGACTTTGGCGACAGCATCATTCCGCGTGGAGTTGCCAACTATTACGACACGCTGGGCAATGACGCTTTCGGCAACTTCCGTCAATTGATGGAAGACGTGACACTGAGTCCGGTCATGGGCATTTACCTCTCCACCATGGCCAACGACAAGGGCAATGGCACCACCGTCGATCCGGATGAGAACTACGCCCGCGAAGTGATGCAGCTCTTTACCATTGGCCTGTGGAAGCTAAACCCCGACGGCAGCCAGCAGTTCGATGGCACCGGCAACCCGATTCCAACCTACAGCAATACGGATGTCACCGGGATCGCCAAGGTGTTCACCGGCTTTAGCTGGAACATGAACGGGAACACCAGCGACGACGCATGGTCCGGTTATGGCGCGGCCTACGCAGGCCCTGGCTTTGGGCAGGATCTGTTGCCCATGGCGACTTATCCCGGTCACCACTCCACGTTGGAGAAGGACTTCATCGGCACTACGATCCCGGCCGGCTCGTCTGACCCTTCCGCGGACCTGAAGGTCGCTCTCGATGCCCTCTTCAATCATCCCAACGTGCCCCCGTTCATAAGCCGGCAGCTGATTCAGCGGCTGGTGGAGAGTGACCCGAGTCCAGCGTATGTGCAGCGCGTAGCTGCGGTGTTTCAGGATGACGGCACCGGAGTGCGCGGCAACCTGCAAGCGGTCGTTCAGGCCATTCTCATGGACGATGAGGCCCGCAACCTGAACAACACGAATGCCCTCAGCCCGAACTATGGCAAGGTCCAGGAGCCGCTGCTTCGCTTTACCCACATGGCGCGAGCCTTTACCGCGGTATCGCGCAGCGGCGCGTTCGATCTCGGCAGTGCCGAGGATCCGGCATACGGCCTTGCGGAAATGGCCTCGCGCTCGCCTTCGGTATTCAACTGGTTTGCTCCCGGTTACATACCTGCCGGCACCTCGCTCGCTGCGGCCGGACTGGATGCGCCGGAAATGGAAGTTACCGACGTGACGACCGTGATCGGCTACATGAACAGCATGCAGGCTGCGGTCTCTTCCGGCTTCGGCAACAACGGCGATTTGTATCTACCACTGACTACGGAGACGGCGTTGGCAAACAATCCGGATGCGCTGATGGACCGCGTCAATCTGCTGCTGCTGGGAGGCCAGATGTCCTCCACACTGCGTGGCCAGGTTGAGGGTGCGGTCAACGCCATTCCTATCCCGGCCGGCGATCAAACGGCGATCAATAACGCGTTGATGACCCGTGCGCAGACGGCTATCTTCCTAACCGTCGCTTCACCCGAGTACACCGCCCAGCACTAGCAAGAGGAGCGTAATCGACATGCGGAAGATCGACCATTCCCGACGGCAGTTTATGAAGACCGCATCGTATGCGGCAGCGGCCGGCGTCACGGCCAGTCCGATGCTGCACAGTATGCGTGCGCTGGCTGCCATGACGTCGCAGGCAGCATCCGCTGCTTCTGATTACCGGGCCCTGGTATGCGTCTACCTCGCGGGCGGTAACGACGGCCACGGAACGCTGATTGCTACCGACACTGATTCCTTTAGCGCGTTTACCGCGGCGCGCGTCAATGCCCAGGGGCTGGCGTATCCGTTGAGCACGCTGCTGCCCATCACCCCGTTGACGGCACAGTCTGGCCGCACCTTTGCGCTAAATCCTAACCTGACCGGCGTACAGGCTCTCTTCAATGCTGGCCGCTGTGCCATGGTGGCGAACACGGGTACCCTGATTCAACCGGTCAGCAAAGACGAATGGAACAACAACTCCGTACCGTTGCCGCGTTCCCTGTTCTCTCACTTCGATCAGACGAATGCCTGGCAATCGATTAACGCGGATGGCGCCAATGTCGGCTGGGGCGGCCGCATGGCCGATCTGATCGAGAGCATGAACAGCAACGCCTCATTTACCTGCATCAGCACCAGCGGTACAACGCTCTTTCTTTCTGGAGAGATCGCGTTTCAACTTCGGGTAAGCTCGGCCGGTGCATTGGCCGCCAATGGGCTCACCAATCCGCTGTTCGGTTCGCCGCAAGGGACCTCTGCGTTGCAGTCGATTATCAGCGCGGACAATACCAACCTGTTTGCCAAGGAATATGCCGTTATTGTCCGCCGTTCGCTCGCTGCGCAGGCGGCCCTGGCCTCCGCGATGGCCCCAGCTGGTCCGACCGGGATACCGAACCCGCCGCAATACCTCGATCCTACGACCATGAAACTGACCGATAACGGTTTGGCCAGCTCGCTGCAGACGGTGGCACGTGTGATGGCCGGGCGTCAGGCGCTCGGCGTGAGCCGGCAGGTGTTTTTCGTGGAACTAGGTGGCTTTGATACGCATGATACGCAGGCCAAGCGGCATGCGACATTGTTGAGCCAGCTGGGTGCAGCCTTTGAGTATTTCGACCAGCAGATGATTACCGCCGGACTGAGCAGCAATGTGACGATGTTTACCGTCTCTGACTTTGGCCGGACGCTTACCGCGAACAGCGATGGTACGGACCATGGTTGGGGCAGCCACCACATTGTGGCCGGGGGCGCTGTATCGGGTCAGAACATCTATGGCGAGTATCCGGTGATCGGCTCCAACGAGGCAAACGATGTAGGTCAGGGCCGTTTGATTCCGACCACTGCTGTCGAGCAGTATGGTGGAACACTGGCGCGTTGGATGGGTCTATCGGACAGCCAGGTACGCGAGGTCTTTCCGAATTTCGCCAACTTTGGAAGCAGCCCCTATCTCGGTTTGATGGGCTAGCCTTTCACGCGTAAAAAACGAACAGTGGAGAGGTAAGCTGGTCCGTTGCCCGCCAAATAAGAGCCCAGCCCGGAAGGGCTGGGCTCTTTCGGTTGCTTACAGAAGAGGGCTCAGCAGCCGTGCGAGCTCATCCGGTTCTGCGAGAAATGCATCGTGGCCATGGGATGAAAACAGCTCCCGGTAGTCGGAATGGACACCGGCCTTCCCCAGCATCTCCGCGAGCGCGGCAATCTCCTGTGGCGGAAACAGCCAATCGGACGAAATCCCGACCAACGTCACTTCCGCTTGAATGCGACTGTAGGCTGCCTCAGGCGACGGATATCCACGCGTCGGGTCAAAGGCGTCCATGGTCCGCGTAATCGCCAGATAGGCATTCGCGTCAAATCGATCCACAAACCGCTCGCCCTGGTAGTCAAGATATCCGGCTACATCGAACCGCTGGCCATCACCGCTGCGATCAGGCTTGCGCGCAAAGCGATACTCAAAGAGTTCAGCCGACTTGTAGGTGCAAACCGCCAGAGCACGCGCCAGCGCCAGTCCCTCGTGGGGAGGCTGCTCCGGATCGAGCTTGATCATGCGCCGTTGCAGATGGTTCAGCCCTAGTCCCATAGCATTGAGCGGAGCGGCGCCGATCGAGATCACCCGCTCTACCCGCTCCGGGAACTGGATCGCCCATGCGAGGGCCTGCATGCCACCGATGGACGCACCCATCACCAGCTTGAGACGCCGAATGCCAAGCTTCTCCAGCAGTTTCGCCTGCAGCGCGACGTTATCGCGAATATCTACCAGAGGGAAGTGCGGACCATACGGCGAACCCGTTGCTGGGTCGATAGCCGCCGGCCCGGTGGATCCGTAACAGGAGCCGAGCATATTGATGCCGATAACGCAGATGCCGTCGCCCTGCAGCAGCCCACCCTCAGAAAACAGCCGAGGCCACCAATCCGCTACCCTGGCCGAACCAGAAAGCGCGTGGGCGACAAAGATAACGTTGTCGCCCGCCGCATTTGGCTCGCCATACACGGCGTAGTGCAGCGTCGGAGACTGCAGGACTCCGCCGGCTTCGAGGGAGAACGCCTCACCGGGAGAGAAATCTCCCTCAAAGCTGGGACTGGCGCTCATCGAGCGCTAAGTTCCTCGACCGGCTTCGCCGAGTGCCCGTTGGCTACCTCGATCGCATCGTTGAGGTCGGCGAGAATGTCGCGGACATCTTCAATCCCAACCGACAGCCGCACCAGCTCAGGGGTGACCCCGGTGGACTTCTGTTCCTCAGCCGTTAGCTGAGCGTGGGTGGTCGAGGCAGGGTGAATCACCAGCGACTTGGCATCGCCAATGTTTGCCAGCAGCGAAAACAGTTTGAGCGAATTGATCAGCTTCTTGCCCGCGTCAAAGCCGCCCTTGATCCCAAACGTCACGAGCGAGCTTTGCCCATCGGGAAAGTACTTCTTCGCTCGCGCGTAGTACTTGCTGGAAGGCAGACCAGGGTAGTTCACCCACTCGATACCCGGATGATTGGCCAGATGTGTTGCCACAGCCAGCGCATTTTGCGAGTGCCGTTCCATGCGCAGGTGCAGCGTCTCTAGTCCTTGCAGAAAGAGGAACGCATTGAACGGAGCCATCGCGGCGCCCGTGTCTCGCAAACCCTGAACGCGCGCCTTCAGGATGAAGGACAAGGGACCGAAGGCCTCCACATACGACAAGCCGTGATACGACGGATCCGGCTCAACGAAGTCGCGGAATCGCCCGGAAGCTTTCCAGTCGAACTTGCCTGCGTCCACGATCACGCCGCCGATGGAGGTTCCGTGACCGCCGATAAACTTGGTTGCGGACTCGACCACAATGTCGGCTCCCCACTCGATTGGGCGAGCAAGGCAGGGGGAAGCGGAGGTATTGTCGATCATCAACGGAACGCCGTGCTGGTGAGCGATGCTGGCCAGGGTCTCAATATCGGCAATGTCGAGCTTGGGATTGCCCAGTGTTTCGGTGTAGACGGCCCGGGTCTTGGAATTGATCGCGGCTCGTAAGCCGTCGAAGTCGTCCGCATCGACAAAGCGGACGGTGATGCCCATGCGCGGTAGGGTGTAGTGAAAGAGGTTGTAGGTGCCCCCGTAAAGCGAGGTTGTGGACACAATCTCGTCTCCAGCGCCGGCGAGCGTCGTGATCGCCAGGGTCTCGGCAGCCTGGCCGGACGCAGTTGCAAGCGCCGCGGCACCACCTTCAAGCGCGGCGACGCGCTTCTCGAAGACGTCGGTGGTGGGGTTCATGATGCGGGTGTAGATGTTGCCAAATTCCTGCAGACCGAAGAGCCGGGCCGCGTGATCGGCGTCTTGAAAAACGTAAGACGTGGTCTGGTAAATGGGAACGGCGCGCGATCCAGTAGCGGAATCGGCTTGCTGCCCGGCATGCACGGCGAGGGTTGCGAGGTGTTGCTTTTTCTCTTCTGCCATCTGTCTACTCCTCTGAACTTGTCGTTTCGCTGAAAGCGAAAGGCCTGCGGTCTTGGTGGACCGCAGGCCTCGAGAAACATGGTCTTGTGAGCGTTTAGCCCCTTGGCCAGTCTCCTGGGAAGCCCGCGCCCACGCGCATACAGCAACAGCGCGTTCGGGCGGTGGCAGGATGAAAGGCCATAGCACCCAGTATTAAGCCAACGATCCTCCGCTGGCAAGTGGACCGGATGCGGGATGGCCACACCAGGAGCAGAAACGTTGGTCGGGCGCATTCGGCTGCCCGCAGTGTGGACACGGCACTGCGATTGGCCGGCGGCAGGCAAAGTACAGCAAAAAGCCGAGGAGGTTAGGGACGAACGCCGCGACCAGGGTCCAAAGAAGAGGCGGCATGGCCCGCCGGTGTGCGTCCGCATACACATAGCCCAGGCAAAGAATCCAGGGGCATGCGAAGGCCGCCACCAGCAGACCCATGCCGAGGCTCTGAGCGGCGTGCAGTGCCGGCAAAGTGGGCCTATGAACGGAAATCTGGCACGGGTGTATCGCACTCACCACTGCGACGACTGCGCCGGCTACCACCGAGCAGGCCGCTACAGCCCAGGACGCCGTCTTGAAAGACTTCGGTACGGTATTTAGAAACTCATGAGTTTTCACTGAAATATTCCTTTCGCACCCGTCGATAGCCGGTGCAGGACGGGAAACAGCAGGCAAAAGCACAGAGAGGGGATGATCCACAGAGCGAGCACTCCTGCGTGCAAAGATGCCGGCTCCAGGTGGAACGCAGCTGAGGCGAGACCGCTGCCTCGCGCCACAACGAAGGAACCGCAAACGGTGAGCAAAATGGCCGCCAGGTAGCTCCACCACATCGGCCTGGGCTTGCTGCTTAAGGCAAGTTGTTGCGCCCGCTGGGTGAGCGAGCCCAGCACTTTCTCTTGCAGCGCAGGATCTATCTCGAACGAGAAGCCTCCCAACCCGGCGACCACTCGATTGCAGGCGTTGAGATAATCCTGACAAGCCGCGCATGACGCAAGGTGCTCACGCAGTGTCTGCTGCTCGTGAACCGAGGCTTCGCCGAGCAGAGATTGGTCGATGATCTGGCGCATCACCTGGTGAAGATCAATGTGCATGATCGGTTCCCTCCATCTGCGCCCGCAGTACTGCCAGGCCGCGATAAATCCGAGACGAAACGGTAGAGACGGGTGCTCCCACAACGTCAGACATTTCCTGCAGTGACAAGTCTTCCTGAAAGCGAAGCACCAGCGCCTCGCGGTAGAGAGGTTCGAGCGTCGTGAGCGCGTGGGCAAGGCGTTGGGCGTCCTCAGTCCGCGCGGCCTCCTCGAACGGGGATGGCGCTGCGGAAGGTGGCTGCTCGGGAAAATCGTTGCTGTCGAGGCTAACCGAGCGCCGCTTGCGCACGTGATCGAGAGCGAGATTGCGAGCGATGGTAAATAGCCAGGGCTCGAAGCGTGATTTTCCGTCGTAGGTGTGTCCCCGCTCCAGCACACGCAGCCACGTTTCCTGAACCAGATCCTCCACCGGTTCGCACCGCCCCAGCAGATAGGTCAGATAGCGTACAAGACGGTACTGATATTGCCCGACCAACCCGTGCAGAAGTGCGACATCCCTTTGCCGAAGACCTCGCGCGATGTGGCTTGTATCGGTGGTCAACATGCCCGCCCATGTCCAGCTTTGATCGAACATACGCAGGGTATACGTTGCAGGCGGGCGAAATTACGCAAAGACATTCGTTTGCTTGTTGCCAGCGCTAGTTGACGATTGTTCCCTGGCGGGCGGAGAATTCCACGTCAAACGAATGGAGTGTGCCAGCTGCGTTGCTGGTGGCTGACGCTTCCTGCGTTGCAGCCGATCAACTAGGAGGTATAGCTTCCCGGATACTCACGCAAAAGTAGCATCTATTCCCGCAAATTCTGGGGAGTAGTATCAGTTCGCGTCCAACTGACCCTGTCGTCAGGAAAGGAGGCAATATGAGTGACCTTCATCGTCGCAGGTCCTCCGGCCTCATTCTTCTGCTCGTTTTACCGATCGTGGTGTGCGTTCGCTCCACGTTTGCTGCAACGCTCAACTCGTCTGAAACTCCCACGGAAGTGACCACTCCTTCCACCACCACGCTTACGCCGGAGATTGAAGGCGACCTGCTCATGGTTCATCGCAGCTATGCGGCTGCCATCGATGCCTACCAGCGGGAGACAAATCGCACTCCGGTTCTGTGGAACAAGATTGGTGTCGCTTACCATCACATGTTCGCCCTGGACCAGGCGCGCAAGTACTACCAGATCGCCCTGTCGCTCAAGCCAGACTATTCTGACGCGCTCAACAATCTGGCCGCCGTCTATCATGGCCAGCACGCGTACCGGCAAGCAGAACGAACCTACAAAGAGGCGCTGAAGTATGCGCCGCAAAATGCAATCACCTATTGCAACCTGGGGACGTCCTATTTCGCGGAAGAACGGTACAAGCCTGGAATGGAGGCATACCACAAGGCGCTGGAACTGAACCCGCATATTTTCGACCCGGGCCAGACCCAGATTGTGCAGGAAACCAGCACCCGGCGGCAGCTCGTCGCGGTGAACTACTACCTGGCCAAAACCTATGCCCGGGAAGGAAAGATGGAGGAGGCTCTCGGCTACTTGCGCAAGGCGCTGGAAGCAGGCTTCCGTGACCGCAAACTGTTAATGAAGGACAAGGAATTTGCTTTGCTTCGCTCCACCCCGGAGTTCCATCAGTTGATGATCGAACAGACAGGTGGCGAATAGCCGTTACGCTCTACCGAACGACGCAGCGTGGTCGCCTTTCCCATCGAGTCCCTCCCCCGAAAGAATCGATGAAGAGGACCAGAACCACCGCTGCGCCGGCTAGTAGGATATGGTCTTTCCAGTGCCTCTTCGGGGAACTCCGGGTGAAGTAACCAGAATCCGTATCCAAAGAGTAAACCCACCCCAGGCCAGGCGAGCGAGGTATGCATGACGCTACCGGTGGCCAATCCCCAACCTGAAGATTCTGCGCTCGCAGCCGCCCTGCGGGACTACCGGACGGAAACCGGCCGGAACCTGTTGGACCTGCTCGATGAATCGCCCCTTCTGCTCATATTCCTGCGCCATTTTGGCTGCTCGTTCTGCCGCCAGACGCTGGACGATGTCTCCCGCATTCGTGGCGTGATCGAGGGGAAAGGGATTCGCCCTGTTTTCGTCCATTTGGGAACCCCGGAACGAGCCAAGCCCTATTTCGACTACTACCATCTATCTGATATAGAGCGAGTCAGCGATCCTGAAGCCACCCTCTATGCTCGGCCCGCGTTCGCACTACCGCGTAAGAACGCCTTTTCCCACTTTCTCATTCCGGCTGTATTGAGGGGTTGGCTGCGCACCCTTCCGAAACAGGGCATCGGGCTGATCCAGGAAGATGGCGAGCAGATGCCCGGGATCTTTTATCTCCGCCAGCGCACGATCGTACGCGCCTATCGCTACAAGACCATCGCTGACCAGCCGGACTACCTCAAATTAATCGCTTAACCGTGACAGTTACGAAAGATTTTTCAACCCGGTTATTTTCGTTTGCTCAACAAACGTGCTCGTCTAATCTGTACGTCAGTACTCACTAAGATTCCAGGTGGGCTGTCTCCCGATTGATGGAGATAAGTACCACAGCTACGTCCGTGATGTGCACGGCTAGTTATAACTACTGGGCAAACACTCAACATTTATATGACAGCGTGGCACGATGGACCGCCTTCTTTTATTGAGCAAGCGGCCAATCCCTGGGAGGTCTATGACTAGACCTGAAATGCAGAGTGTAAAGCGCAGAGTCTTGCTGATCGATCTCGGACCTCAGTTTGGCGGCATCGAAACCTACCTCGTCAGCCTTGCGGACCTTTTGGGCAGTGACATCGACCTGTATGTTCTTTGCGTGCTGCCGGAGTTGCGCACACGCCTGGAAAGCCGCGGAGTAAAAGTGATTCGACTGCCGGTAGCATTCGGCACGATGAAGCCGCTTCGCTTTCTAGCCACCCTTTTCTACGTTCCGTTGTTGCTCGTGAGGCACGACATTCACACCGTGCAACTAAACGGCTTTCTCGATAGCAGTCTCCTGCTGCCTGCGCGCCTTCTGGGGCGCTCCGCGGTGTATACCCGCCACGGCAGCTTCGAGATTGATCTCTACAGCTGGCTGCACCAGCCGCACAAGTTTCTGGCGCGCAAGATCGCCCGCTGGAGCGTCCGCTTTTCGACCCATGTAGTGTGCGTCTCGCAGGCAGTAGCCGAGAGCGTGCGGCCCATACTACCCTCTGCGCAGTATTCGGTCATTGCTAATTGGATCTCTGATCAGAAGCCTTTCCGGACCCCGTCTACCGAGTTGACGCCGCGCGCGCGTGTGCTCTGCGCCTCGCGTCTTGAGCACTATAAAGGCATCCACCTATTGATCGAGGCGGCGCAACAACTTCCGCAGTTGGAGTTAACGATCGCCGGCGAAGGAGGCGGACGCGCCGCGCTCGAAGAACAGGCAGCCGGAATGCCCAACGTGCACTTCGTAGGCTTCCAGCATGATCTCCGCCCGTTCTACGAACGTGCGGATATCTTTGTGATGCCTTCGATGGGGCCGGAGGGTCTTCCTATCGCCAGCCTCGAGGCCATGGCGCATGGCCTGCCCTGCATATTTAGCGACTTGCCCGTGCATAGTGAGATCACGGATGGTGGCCAGGGCGCCTACCTGTTTCGCAGTGGAGAGACAGAGAGCTTGTTGGCCGGGCTGCGCGATTTGCTGGCGTCGCCGCAACTGCGCTACAAATATGCCGCCGAGGCGCATCGCATTGTGGCCGCGCGCTACAACGAAAGTAACGTGCGCGAGGCCTACCTTCGCGTGCTCGCCGGGTAGGAAGCCTTTTACCGGGAAAACGATACAGCCACGGATCCCGTAATGAGATCTTTGGCGGTTACCAAAGGGTGGACGGTTACGTTATTTTAGTTTGATTGCCGGGTTCGCCTGGGCTACGCTGGCTCAAAAGCATAAACGCGGCCCAAACCATGTACGTAACCGATGCCGTACCCAAAATTATAAGTATTGCCATTGCGGACGACTATCCGGTGCTGTTGGCTGGGATACGGCAGTTTCTCGCGCCCTGTGACGACATCGCGGTAAGGGCTGAGTGCATCGGTTTCGCTGAACTGCAGGCACAGGTGGCGTTGAACAAGCCGCAGCTGATCCTGCTGGGCTGTGAAACTACCGGGGAAGAGTTGGCGCGGCAGTTGCATAGCCTGGCTGAGCAACATGCTGACGTTAAGGTCATCCTTTTCACCGGAAATGCAAGCTCACACTTCCACGAAGTTGCCCTGCGCAACGGCGCCAAAGGTGTCCTGCTGAAGCACTCTGCGCCGGATCTCGTCGCCAGAACGATTCGCAAGGTTGCCCGCGGGGGACTCTGTTTCGCTCCTGAACTGACCGAACGGATGCTGACCTCTTTAGTGCAACGTAAAGCGCCCGATACCGCTCCTGAGAAGGCCGGCATTTCTGCTCTTACGGGTAGAGAGAATCAGATTATCAGCCGCATCTGCGAAGGCTTGCGCAACAAGGAAATCGCCAGCAAGCTGTACATCAGCGACGCGACAGTAGCCCACCATCTGACGTCCATCTATCGCAAGCTGGGGCTCGCCGACCGCACCGAGCTGCTCCTCTATGCGCACCACAACGGTATCTCGCCCTTGCGGGCATCGTAGTTCCTTATCCGCACTCATCAGGAAGGTATATGGCGCGACCTGAACAAGAGGTCGGCAGGCGCAGAGTCCTGTTGATCGATCTTGGGGCTAGCTTTGGAGGTGTCGAAACTTACCTGGTTGGCTTGGCCGGTTTATTGGCAGCCGAGGTAGACCTCTATGTGCTGTGCGTCCTCCCGGAATTGCACCGCCGCCTGGACGCGTGCGGAGCCAAGGTGATTCGCCTGCCGGTCTTTGCTGGAGTGTGGAAGCCTCTCCGTTTCCTCGTCGCGCTGATCGTTGTTCCGGTGCTACTGGTGCGCCATAAAATTGACACCGTCCAATTGAATGGCTTTCTCGAGAGCTTGCTGATGCTTCCCGCCCGTCTGCTGGGGCGGAACGCTGTTTACACCCGTCACGGTCCGTTTGAGATTGAGCTTTACAGCTGGCTGCATCAGCCGCAGAAATTGCTGGCGCGTAAGATTGCACGCTGGAGCGTTCGCTTTAGCACCCACGTGGTGTGCGTTTCGCAATCAGTAGCCGAAAGCGTGCAGCCAATGCTGCCAGCCAACCGCTATTCGGTCATCTCCAACTGGGTCGCTGGCCAGAAACCATTTCGGCCGCCCACAGAGCTCAGGTCGCGCGCCCAAGTGGTGTGTGTCTCGCGCCTCGAGCACTACAAGGGCATTCAGTTGTTGATCGACGCGGCGCGCAGCCTCCCCGACATGGAAGTGACGATCGTCGGCGATGGTAGCGACCGCGCCTCCCTGGAAGAGACGGCCTTGGGCGTCGAAAATGTGCGCTTCGCCGGCTTTCAGCGTAACCCGCAGGACTTTTACCGAAGCGCCGACATCTTTGTTATGCCGTCGCTCGGTCCGGAAGGGCTGCCCATCACCAGCCTGGAGGCCATGGCGCATGGTCTTCCCTGCATCTTCAGCGACTTGCCCGTCCATTACGAGATCACGGATCAAGGCAAGGGAGCGTATCTGTTCCGCAGCGGTGAAGCCGAAAGCTTGCTGACCGGCCTGCGTGATTTACTTGCGTCGCGCGAGCGACGTTCCACCTACGCCGCCGAGGCGCATCGTATCGTCGCCTCGCGCTACAACGAAGGAAGCGCGCGCGAAGCTTATCTTCGCGTGTTCGCTGGGTGAAGTCTCATGAATAAAGTGCTGGTTTTTGCCGAAAGAATGCTGCCCTCTACGCAAACCTTCATTCCCTTGCAGGTAAATGAGCTGCGGCGGTATGTGCCGCAGTATGTTGGCCTGATTCCGGCCGATCGGAATCTTGCCTTGCCTCACGAGCCCATCATGCTGTCGGAAAAGCGGACCCGATCGGCGCGCTGCCGCCGTGAACTCTACCGGTGGGCCGGCGTGGCTCCGCGTTTTCACGCCCGCACCCGGGAAGTGGGATCGCGATTGATTCATGCACACTTTGCCGAAGGCGCGTCCCCGGCGCTGTTCATGAGCGACCGCTTGAATCTTCCACTGATCCTGCACCTTCGCGGTGGCGCCGAGCTCATGCCCGACGCCCAATTGCGCCGCCATCTTTTTGAATATCCCTTTCTCGCCTATCGTCGGCGTCTCTGGCAGCGTGCCTCGCTCTTCCTCTGCGTTTCCAACTACATTCGGGAAAAAGCCATTCGCGCGGGATTCCCGGAAGAGAAAATACGCGTGCAATACACCGGCATGGACTGCAGCGCGTTCAGCCCCAGGATGGAGCTTTCTGAGAAGGATCCCAACCTGGTCCTCTACGTCGGCCGATTGGTCCCGTACAAGGGCTGCGACTACCTGTTGCGCGCCATGCAGATTGTGCAGCAGCAACGGCCCCAGGCTCGCCTGGTGGTAATCGGCGATGGCATTTTCCGCGGCGCTCTCGAACAGATGAATCGCGAGCTTGGCGTTGGGGCGACCTTCCTTGGGGAGCAGCCGCAGCAAACCATCCGCTATTGGCTGGAGCGCTCGCGGGTTTTTTGTGCTCCCAGCGTGACCCTCGAAGATGGCATGAGCGAAGCCTTTGGCAATGTATTCACCGAGGCCCAATGTATGGGGGTTCCCGTGGTAAGTACCCGCCACGGTGGCATTCCCGAGACCACGCAGGAGGGTGTCACTGGGTTGCTCGCGCCGGAGCGTGACTTTGAGCAACTCGCGCAGCACTTGCAGCGCTACCTGAGCGACGATGCATTTTGGGCACACTCGCGCATCGAGGGGATGAAGTGGATCCGTCAGCAGTTTGACGTCCGCACGCAAACAGAAAAGCTGGAATCGCTTTACGATCACGTGATCCAGAGCTTTCAACCGGGAAGCCGCGTTCAGCATGCCTAGAGTCCTCATCTTTAAAGAAACGTTGCTGCCGCCCTCGGAGACCTTTATCCTGGCGCAGATGCAGGCGCTGCGCGGGTATGTGCCCATCCTGGCCGGTCTCGAGCGTGCGCGGCCCAGCATTGCTTTACCGCAGAAGCCGCTCCTGCTCTCTGACCAATCGGCGTTTCTTGCGGATGTTCGCTCTAAACTCTATCGCCGAACCGGAGCCGCACCCTTCTTTCATCGGGCCGTCAAGCGCGAAAGGCCGGACCTGATCCACGCCCATTTTGCCAGCGGTGGGCGGACCGCGCTGCCCCTGGCGCAGGCGCTGGGCGTGCCGCTCGTGGTCACGCTGCACGGTTCCGATGTTACCGTTCGTGGCTCGCAGGCGCAGGTCTACCTTCAGCTCGCTGAGTACGCCTCGTTGTTTGTATGCGTCTCGGAGTTCATTCGCAGCAGCGCCCTCGCAGCCGGATTCCCAGCGAAAAAACTTTGCGTGCACCACATTGGGATCGATCGCGCTCTCTTTTCCCCTTCCGAACAAGTTGGCCTTTCAAAGAACGTGTTGTTCGTTGGCAGGCTGATAGAAAAGAAAGGTTGCGAGTATCTGCTGCGGGCCATGGAACTGGTGCAGCGGGAATATCCGGAGTGCGAACTGGTCGTCATTGGCGACGGCCCATTGCGTCCTTCGCTGCAGGCACTCGCGGTCGACCTGGGCATCCGTTGTCAGTTCCGTGGAACGCAGCCCACCAATGTGGTGCGCGAGGCGTTAGGGGCGGCAAAGATCTTCTGTATTCCCAGCGTGACCGCGGCCAACGGAGATAGTGAGGGTTTGCCCACAGTCCTTGCAGAGGCGCAGGCCACGGGTGTCCCGGTGGTGAGTACCATCCACGGAGGCATTCCCGAGATTGTGATCAATGGAGTCAACGGGCTGCTGGTACCGGAGCGAGATGCCCGATCGCTCGCCGCCGCCTTGACGCTTCTGCTGGGCGATGAAGAGCGCTGGCGGCAATTCCACAGCGCAGCGTTGCGCAATGTGGAACAGCATTTCGATCTGCTTACCCAGACAGCCCTGCTCGAGACCTTGTATAGCGATATGATCGGCAAAGACGCAACCATTGCTGCCGATTAAGAGAGAGTGACGTCAACAGTGATCGGTCCCTTTGTAGCGCGCGCGCGGAAAAGCCCTCTGGTGCGAAATGCCTCCTGGCTCTTTGCCGGCCAGGGGATTTCCTTTATCGCCCAGGGCTTCTATTTTGTTGTGCTCGCGCGCCTGCTGGGCACCACCCAATATGGGTTGTTGGCCGGTGCGGTCGCCCTGGTGGCCGTGGTCAGTCAGTACAGCACTCTGGGGTCCGGACTTCTCTTTCTACGCTACGTAAGCCCCGATCACAGCCGCTTTCGGCTCTATTGGGGCAATGTACTGATGTCCGTGGTGTTACTCGGCGCGTTGATTGTGATCGGCCTCAGGCTGTCGGGCCGCTGGCTGGTAGGTAGCGCGAGTGTGCCTCTGTTGTTCCCCATTGCGATCGGTGACTGTCTCTTCCAGCAGCTCAGCAGTTGCGCTGGGCAGGTCTTCCAGACGTTCGAGAAGATGAAGTACAGCGCAGCGCTGACGTTGTTGAGCAATATCGCGCGCTGCCTGGTCGCGGTGGGCATGCTGGTGGTGTTAGGGCGGGCGTCTGCCTGGCAGTGGGCGGTTGCTTCGTTGGCCACATCTGCCATTGCTGCGTGTATCGCGTTCGCGATCGTCACCCGTTTCTTCGGGCTGCCCAGGTTTTCACCATCGCTGCTCTTCAAGCGCGCCGGTGAGGGCTTCGTCTTCGCCATCTCTGGCTCCACCACGGCGGTCTACAACGATATCGATAAGGTTGTTCTATCGCACTATGCGATGGACCGCGCCAACGGCATCTATTCTATGGCGTATCGCGTCGTGAACATTGGCTGCATGCCGATTATGTCCATCGTCGCCGCGGCCTTCCCTCGGTTCTTCCGTGAAGGGGTGAAGGGGATTGCCGCAACGGTACCGATGGCGAAGGCGCTGCTGCGGCGTACCGCCGTTCTCGGCATTCTGATATCGGCGGGCATGTTCGTGTGTGCTCCGCTGATTCCCCACCTGGTCGGCAAATCCTATGCGGAGTCGGTAAGCGCCTTGCGTTGGCTCTGCCTAATCCCATTCTTTCGCTGCTTTCATCTCAGCGCTGGAGATGCGATTGCCGGGGCCGGGCATCAGAAGTTTCGCCTGGCATCACAATCGATTGCGGCCATTGGCAATCTCCTTCTCAACCTTTACCTGGTGCCGCGGTATTCGTGGCTGGGCGCAGCTTGGGCCTCTCTGGCCACCGACGGAGCACTTGGGGTGATGAACTGGGTGGCGCTCTTTCTGCTGAGCAAACGCCCCATGCCCGTCCTCCAGATGGCTGACTAGCCCAGGGCTACGACGCAAACTCCGTCCAGAAATCGACCACCTGTCTGCCGATCACGGCCGGACGATATTCCTCGGCTTTTGCCAGCCCCTTGCGAGCCATCTCCTCCCGCAACTGTCCGTCGCTGAGCACGCGCTCAATAGCATCCGTCATCTCGTCATGATTGTTCGGATCAAAATAGACGGCAGCATCCCCACCCACTTCGGGCAGAGAAGTGGCGCGAGCCGCAATCACTGGCGTTCCCGTCGCCATCGCTTCGAGCATCGGGATGCCGAAGCCCTCCGCAAAGGAAGGAAAGATAAGCGCCGCAGCGTTGCGATAGAGCTCCCTCAATTCGCTCTCCGTAATGAACGGCACAAACTCTACCGCAAGCGATGCCGTCTTGTTCCGGTAGGTTCCGGCCTCCCGAGAGAGGCCGACAATCTTGAAGGGGAGCGCCTGGCTCCCCGCCCGGCGTGCGTAGCTGGCGTAGGCCTCAATGGCGCCCCAGGCATTCTTATGTGGGGCTGAGGAGGTCACCATCAACAGATGACCGTTACGGTTGCTCAAAGGCGCCGCCCGGAACCAGGCATCATCGACCGTGCAGGGGATCACTCGCACATTGGCTCGGGGAAAAGCTTGCAGGATCTCCGAACGGGCATGCGCAGAAACAGTGAGCACCACTTTGGCACGGCCCACCGACGCCGGGATTTGCATGCGCCGGTAACGGTCTCGCAATTTCCCCTTTAAGTCCGGCTTGGGAAAGTTCTTCAGCAAAATAGTGTCGTGCAGCACCAGCACCAAGTCGATTTTTTTCGGCAGGAAAAACGGTGCTGTATTGTAGGGCGCGAGAAACAAATCAATTTTGTGGCGCCGCAACGACGCGGGAAGAGAAAACTGCTGCCAGAGGTTATACCGGGCCGCCCCCTCCTGAACGAGGGGTATGCCGGATGGGTTCGGCGAGTTCGATGCAAACCCGGTAAAGCGATCGAGGTAAGGGCCAAGCAGGTTGCGCAGCTGTAGTCCCTTGCCGGTCCCTCCGTTTGGCGAAAGAAACGCCTGGGCGTCATACCCCACTCGTCGCATGGCCCCTCACGATCGCTACGCGTAAGTTACAGGATACTGAAGTTGGCTTCCGAATCCCGCAGTAAGCTCCTATTAAGCGAGGTGCCGGGCCAAGCCTCGGCAAGTGCTCGATCCACCAGACGGTGTTTCCCTATCCAATCGACACATCGACATCCGGTATCCCCCTTGGTACAACGCGTGTCTGCGCGCGGGGGCCAAAGATTGCATTCCGAACCAGGTCGGTATTTGCCTCAAAGGCCAAATAGAAGACGTAGGCGAACGCCACCAGTGCCGCATTCAGCAGCAGGAAAACAGCGAAGTGCCATGGCGACTTCTCCCATGGGTGCCAGGGCGTATTCACGAATGCACACAGAAGCACAGCAAGAGGTAGATGCACGAGGTACAGACTGTAGGACATGCGTGACAAGAAACCCGCGACCGTCTTATAGACGCTTGCCTCGGCGGGCTGGGTGCGATGCAGAACAACGTACAGCAGGAACGAAAAGCAAAGGGCAATCGCCCATTGGCCCGGGTATCGTGGAAGATGCGCGCGCCGCACCAACAGCACGCTCAGCGGAAAGAGCACCGGCACGATATAGATTGACATCGAAAGCGGCCTGCGCGGAATTCTCAGTGGCAGGGTCGAAATGAGCGCACCCAGTAACCACACGAAGAACAGCAGACAAATGCGTCTGCCCACGAATACGCCGATAACCAGCAGGGCCAACACATACAGCGCGCGGCGCGATTTCGACTCTTCCCGCCGGAATGTAAACATGCACATCGGGAAGGCCAGGTAATACCAGAACTCGTTGGCCAGACTCCACAGTGCGTTGTTAGAGCCTGCCGTATCTACCAGGATGGTTTGCAAAAAGAACACATTGGCGGCAACCACCCGAGGAGAAATTCTTGCTGCCAGGTTACAGGGAACGAGCGTTTGACCGGCGGGGCAAGAATAGATGGACGGTGAACCTGCGAACATTTGCAGACCCAGGTGGTCGACCGCCACCCCGAATAAGAGAGCGGGCAGCAAGACAATCCACAACCGGGTGGAGCGTTGCGCCAGGTACTTCTTCCACGACCATCGATTTTTCTGCACGTCTCGGATGGCGCTGCCGCCCACCAGGTAGCCGCTCAACACAAAGAAGATGATCACAGCCTCATTGCCTATGGTGACGGTGCCCGTCATGTGGCGAAAAGGTAGCGTCGAACCAAAGATCGCGGGCGAGCTGGCTGCCGCCATCAGCGACGAAAAGAAAAGATCACGGGTGTGTCCGAGAAGCACCACCAGCGCCGCGGCGCCACGAATGGCGTCGAGATGAACGGAACTCATCGTCCCGTGACGATGATTGCCTGAGCCTGAGGACATGTGTTTTTCCTAATTTTGCGGCTATATCCGGTGCATCGTTTCGTAGTTCAAGCCGACGCACGCCATCACAATCAAAAGCCAATCGAGGGTGTCGCAAGTCATGAACCAGCCGGCGTCGATGTTGATTAACGCTGTGAGAAAGAGGATGGTAAGGAACCAGCCGACACGCGGCGAAGAGTGATTCGAACGGACCAGTTGAGTGCCCTGCACCACTGCTTTGCCGATCATCGCTAAGACCAGGGCAACGCCGGTGAACCCTGTTTGCAGCGCCAGCTCCAGAATGCCGTTTTCCGAGTAGCCGATGTTCGGCCAGCCGAGCGCGAGGCCTACCCGCTGCGATTCCAGGCTGCCGGGAAACCAGAAGCCTCCAAAGCCGTAACCAAAGAGAGGTTGCTTCAAGATCGAAAGCCAAACCTCGTGATAGATGTCCGTGCGCCCTGTCATGGAAGCATCTTTGCCCATCTTGGTGGCAAGCATCGGCCAGAAATGGATTCCCAGTGCGACCAATGCCACTCCAGCAGTGGCGAATATCAACAATAAGAGGGCGGCCTCACGCGCGCGGGCCCGCCGGATGAGACCCAGAGAAATGACAAATGCGATCATGGCCGCGGTATCGATCCAGGCCCCGCGCGACTGGCTCTTGTAGATGAGAAACAGTATCAGTGCGGCGTAAAGCATCCTCCGGTTCCGGCTGTAGGAGGTGGTGAAGAAAACCGGGCTGAGCAGATAGGCCATGCTGATACCCAGGGCGTTCTTGCTGGGGCATATGCCCTGCCAGGCGCCGCCGGCGTAGCCCTGAAAAATGCCGTACGAAGGAAGGGCTACGGCAAACAGAATGCTCAGCACCGCCGAGGCCACACCCATGAAGATAAGGAACTCCATGAAGCGTTCTGTCGTGTAGCGCGTGGTCAGGTAGCAGGCTAAGAGTGTGCAAAGCCCAACCTCCACACACATCTGCAGTGTGATTTGCGGCGAAGCTGACCACATGGAAGAACAAACCGCCAGCACCAGCGAGGCAATGATGAGCTTGTTTTCCTTGAGCGTGTCCCAGATCTGCCGATGGCCGGCAAAGACGAAAGCGGCCAGCAGAAAGAGGTTTACATAGATGTAATTGTGCGAAGCGCGAGCACCGGCCATGGCGGCGCCGTGCTGGATTGCTTCCGCCGTTCGCGCCGGGCCGGCAAAATACACCGCCTGCCGCGCGATCAAGCACAAGACCGGCCAAAACAGCAGCCATGTCTGTACCTCTTGCGATATCGGATGCCCCATGGTGCCCCAGCGCATCCGGTAGGGAATTGCGCCGTGCGGCTTTTGCCGGGTAAGGATCGCGCTGCTCATCGTGTGCCTCCTGCCGAATGGAGTGAAGCTACGACTGCGTCGAAGGCCGCATTCTTGCTATAGTCTTCGTCAAAGAGGTTTGGCTTGTGCGCCAGGCCGTCGGGTCTCTTCGGGATGGCCGGGTCGTTTCTGAGGCCTTCGAAGGTGATGATTTTCACGAACGGCAACACCAGGTTCAGGTACTCGGTGTACTTTGCGGCTACGGTCTGCGCGATCTGTGGCCCGGGTACGTCCACATCGTCGACGTCTAACTCGGTCACGATCATATCCAGGCCGAGGTCGTGGACCTGCTTCATGAATGTGGTCATCCCAGCGTGATCAATCGGCGTATTGCCGCGCAAATGGCTCTGCAGGCCAATGGCGGAGACGGGCACGCCAGATTTCTTGAGTCGCGTCGCCAGGGCCAGCAATTGAGCGCGGCGTCCGACTTCAGCCGGCGTGGCGTGCTCGATATAACACTCATTCAGGATGAGACGGGCTTTGGGATCGGCGGCAGCGGCGGCGTAAAAGGCGATGTCGATATAATCCAGCCCAATCAGATCGAGCCACGGCTTACGCCGCAAGCCGTCGGGGCGATTGTCGTGATAAATCGCCTCGTTCACCACATCCCACGAATAAAGCCGGCCGGCATAGTGCTGCACGACACGGGTGATGTGATCGGTCATCACCTGCTTTGCATTGGCCGCCGTTACATACGACTTGAACCAGTCCGGCAAAGCATTCCACCACACCAGGCAATGGCCGCGGAAGAGCATGCGATGCTGCTCTGCCCACGCGACATCCTGATCTCCGTAAGAGAAGTTGTAGCTATCCGGGGTGGGCCGAAGACGGTTGGAAAACTTCAGGTCGTTGCCGACCGCAATCAGGGAAAAGGTTTGGGCGATGAGGGCGGACGCCGCGGGCTCGAGCAGCAGTTCGTGCTGTCCGGTGTACACCCCGAGGATCTTGCCGCTCTGCCGCGCAGCGCGCGTCAATGCCGAAGTATCGGTTGTGTTCTGTGCCCGCGTGAGTCTAGCCCCAGCACACACTGTGGCCGCAGTCCCGCGCAGAAACGAGCGTCTGCTCATCTCACTCATAGTTCGCCTCAGGCACAATGAAACCACGGAACAGCCCTTCGGCATGTGCGAAGCAGAAGCTAGCATCCTCGAACTGGCCCCGGGCCGATACCAGGAGTGCACGGGCGACGTCATAGGCAAGCAGGCCCACCCACAAGAGGATCAGCGAATGGCGGCGAACCAGGCGGCCCATTCCAGCGCCGTAGCTTACGGCGCGAGACCGGGAGACAGTGCCGCTCAGCATATCCCGCCTGGGATGATGAATGTGTAGTTGCCGATCGAAGCGTCCCCGTAAGCCGGTGTCGAGCAAGCGCAGAATAAAATCGGTTTCCTCGCCGCGATTGAGTTTAGGATCGAAGCGCACCCCACGGCTGCGCACCGGGGCGGAAACAAAAAGACTGGAACAGAATGTCGTGCGCAGCACGTTCACTGGACCGATGTCGCATGCATTCTGGACCCAGCGATTGCCGCTCGGCACACCGGCGTCGTCAAGTGCACCTGTCGCGAGCACTGAATATGCAGGGTTTTCCCGAAACCACGAGTCCACCCGCGTTAACAGCCCTGACGGATACCAGCAATCGTCATCCGGGAAGGCAATAATCTCACCGGAAGCAGCATCCATTCCGGTATTGCGTGCCGCCGATACGTTTTTCTCGCTCTGTCGCAGATGCAATACGGAGATGTTCTCTGGCAAACCTTGTACGAGAGGCACCATGCGGTCGTCGTCGTTTTGATCGACCACAATGAGTTCCAGGTCCGTTCGCTTTTGGTCAACCAGGGAAGCGAACAGCTTTTCCGCTTCTATGGTTCGTCCAAGAGTCGGCACAATCAGACTGAAACGCGGCATCGGGGGAAACCTCGCAACCTACAAATAAGTCTGTGGTGATACTCAGTGATTCGGGTGGCTTACTAAGCCTCCCGGCTTGCCCGGCTCAAACGTCACCTTGACATCGGTAACCACGTCCACCGGGCTGTCCTCGCGCAGGTACGGCCGATACCGCCAGAGCCGTACCGCATTCATCGCTTCTGCCTCCAGGGCCGGTGCACCGGAAATCACGCGGACCGGTAAGACTTTGCCCGACGCTGAAATCACGACACGCACCACCACCGTTGAGAGAACCGCAGTGCCGGCGGACTCCGGACTGACCATGGTGATGCACCGGCCAACCATGAGCTGAGGAGCAACGATGAGCCTTCCGCTATCCTGCATCGCACTTGCCATGCAGGGAACCAGCAGGCTGCCCGCGAGCAGCAGTCGTCTCATTAGTGCACCACGTAAACCGCGGCTCCCGCGGTCGAAGCAGCAATCGACGAGCTATTCATGGCAAGGTTCTTCATCCAGCTAAAGGGCACGTACACAATGTCATTGGACTGCAGCATGACGTCTGCTGCTTTGCCCTTCTGAATCGCATCCAGGCGGACCGCCGTCTCTGTCGGGCCATTGTCCGTTTTCCTGATGAGACGCACATGTGAAGGCATGGACGTCTTGTTCGCAGAACCCGCCATGGCAATCACCTGCATGACACTCAGCCGCGCATCATTGGTGGCAATCGTGTATCCTCCCGGCCGATTCACGTCGCCCATGACATATACCATCGGTGCATGGGCTACGAGCACCGTGTCGCCCGGGTGGACCATGACTTCGTGCGCCAAGGCCTGATCCGCGTCGTTGGAGACATAGTACGGAAGCTGCTCTCCATTCTGGCGCTTTATCATGAGGTGGCGATCAGCCGCATCGGTAAGGCCGCCCGCGAGCGATAGCACCTTCAGAATTGTCTGCGGAGTTGTAATCGAGTACGTGCCGGGCGTGCGCACCTGGCCGAGAATGGATACTTCCTGCGTCGCATACTCCTGAATCCTGACCGTCACTTCGGGGTGCTGCATCACCATCTTTGCGATCAGCGCACGTTGGATCATACCGGCGGCATTGGCCGGCGTCTGTCCAGCCACGCGAAGGCTTCCGACGTAGGCGAGCGGCACGGTTCCGTCATCGGTAACCCGAACCTGTTGCTCCATCTCCGGCGTATCCATCACATCTACCTGGATCAGGTCGCCCGATCCGATCAGCAGGCTCTCCTGCTGGGCAAAGGCAGGCGCGGTCAGGGCTCCAAGAAGAATGAGTGTGGCTACCAAGTTGTCTTTACGCATGTGTGCTGCTCCCTTGGTGAAGCTGTTTGTACCCGTAGTAGCGATACTGGGCGTCGCTCGAGGTCTTGACGCCGTTCAACACCAGGCCAAGCTGCCGCACGCCTTGTGAGCGCAGCGTCTGGCAGGTGCGTTCCAGCGACCGGCGATCGGTGACGTTGTGCCGCGCCACCACCATGATGAAATCCGCATAGCGGCTTAACAACGCGGAGTCGGTCACCGGCAGAATCGGCGCGCCGTCGATGATGACGTAGTCGTAGTCTTTGCGCGAGGTACGCACCAGCGTTGCCATGCCATCGGAGGCGAGCAGTTCGGCCGGATAGTCGGGCAACGGACCCGCAGGTAAGACGTGCAGGTCAGGCAAACCAGGCAGCGGGTTTTGCGTCGCGCTCGAAGGGACGCCAAGCACATCCGCAGACAGAAGGGAACTGAGACCGCGCTTGCTGTCCAGGCTCAACCTCTCGTGCAGCACCGGAGTGCGCAAATCACCGTCGACCAGCAATACTTTCTTGCCGCGCTGCGCATAGGCGATTGCCAGGTTAGCGCTGAGCATGCTCTTGCCCTCGCCCGCCACCGAGCTGGTAACCAGAATGACCTGGCCCAACGGCGATCCGTTGTTGCCCTGCATGAGCGAGGTACAGAGGACGCGGAGCGCCTCGGTGTACGCCGCCCGTGGCTCCGTCGCAGCGATGGTTGCGTTCGAAGCCATCCGTGTGGCCAGGCTCGTATCGGCCGCAACCCACCACTGCGTCTTCTCCCCAATGCGCTTCCGTTCCGCCGTGGCGTCATGGAAGGGCAGCAACCCGATCGAAGCTTCGGCAAACAACAACTCCATCTCGCCCAGATCCTGAATGCGGGTGTCGGTGGCGTCCCGGAACAGAGCGCCGCAAATGCCGAACAGGAGGCCGCCGGCAACCGATGCCGCCCCAAAGATCAGCACATTCGGCTTCGCCGGCCGCGACGGCACCCGTGCGGGGTCCACCAGCGTGATGTTGGTCGAACGCAGACCAGCCACCAGATCGGCTTCTTTCATACGGCCGAAGAGGGTTTCATAAAGGGTTCTGCTCTGCGCCGCTTCCTGCTTGGCGATCTGGTACTCGACTGCCTTGTTGTTCAGGGCCTCTGCCTTGTCTTTCTCATCCTGGAAGATGGCCCGGTCCTTGTCCTCGATTTCCTGCGCCACCATGTAGTCGTTTTTCACGCGCGAGGCGATGCGCGCTGCTTCTTCGCGGATGGACTTCTTTGTGCTGTCGAGGTTCGATTGCAACTCTGCCAGCTTGGGATAGCCGGGGCCGAATTTGGATGAGAGCTCATTCAACTTTGCCTGGCTCTGCGCTTCTTCGGTACGCAGGCCCTGCAACAGGCTGAGGGAGCCGGTTACGCCCGAGGCCGCTCCGCTCAGCATCCCATTGCCAACCAAACCGGAGATGAGCTCAGGGTCGCCGTTCTTCACTACCTGGTACAGCGCACCCTTCATGATGCGCGCGGACTGTGCTTGTTCCAATTGAGTGGTTGCCTGCTGCAAGCGGTCGAGTTCAGGAGTGAACACCTCTTCGTGCCCCTGGTTATCCGTCTGACCAAACGAGAACACACCCGAGTCGCGCTGCAGGTCAACGACCTTATCCTGCAGGTCCTCGCTTTTCTGGCGAAGGTCGGCGAGTTGGCTTCCCAGCCAACCGCTGGCTTCGCGGGTTGCGTTATGGCGCGTCTGAAAGTTGTATTCGATCAGATCCTGCACCAGGCGGTTGACCACAGCGGCCGCTGTCTGAGGATCAGTGCTGAGGTATTCCACCGTGATCAGGCGAGTACCGGACACCGGTTTCACCGTCAGATGTGCCTCGAACATCTTAATGATTTTTGCGCGCCGTCCTGGCGCTTGCTCCAATGGCACATTGGGCGGGTCGGCAATGCCCTGCGGCGCAAACAAGCCAAGCACCCACGAGATGGGGTTGAAGTGGGTACGAAAGTCCTTGGTCTTCTCCAGGTTCAGCTCCCTTACCACCTGCAGAGCGAGCGAGTCCGACTGAAGAATCTGTGCCTGTGTCTGTAGCGTGATGTTGGAATCGACCGAGTCGGACTGGGACTCCGGACCGATCATGCTGTCCATGCTCAAGGCATCCGAGGATTCCTTCTGCACCTGGATCTCCGCCGTGCCCTTGTAGAGTCGGGTAGAAACGGCAAACAGAATGCCAGCCAGAGACATAGTTACCAGCAATGCGCCCAGGACGATCTTCCGCCGGCGGGACAGGATTCCCCATAAGTCCTGGATGGTCATTTCCTTCCGGGGTAGCACGGCCGGGTTTCCGGCGATCAGCGTGGGAGTCATGGCGAAGCTGTCTTTACCTGGCATCAATTCACCGCCTTATATGGTTGGGTTTGTAAGACCCTCTACTTCACGTTTGGTTATGCTGGTCCGTGCATCGAACGAACGTTGTTCCGGTAGGAGGGTCACTTCGCGCAACTCTGCTGCGAAGCGATCTTCTTTGACAAAGTGCACAAAGGTGTCGAGCACCGAGCGCCGGATACGTTGGCGAATCACGATGGCCGCAAACTCAAGATTGCCGATGAGATAGCGACGCCACATCCGGCGAGGTTCGCGGCACAGGCGGTAGAGCCATTCGAAACCGATATCCTGCGCCCACTGGGGGGCGCGGGGAACCACTCCGCCGACGATCTCAAAGGATCCGCCCACACCGATGCACACGGGGACAGATAGCTGCAGACCGTGGTCGTAAATCCAGTACTCCTGCTTGGGTGCGCCGAAGGCTACAAACAAAATGTCCGGCTGGGCGGCCTTGATCGCGCGCGCCGTTTCTTCGAGTGCGGCCTCCTCCTGATCAAAACCGAGCGCCGGGCAGTAGGTGCTGCACTGCAAATCAGGATGGTCGTTCTTTAAGGCTGCCGCCGCTAGGTCAGCGGACCCCGGCCGGCCACCCAGCAAAAATACGTGGAGCCCGTTTTCGGCGGCCAAACCGCACAATTGTTTGAAGAGGTCGACCCCGGCGACACGCTGCTGCAGCGAGCGTCCATAAAGTCGGGCGGCGATCAAAAGCGATATTCCGTCCGCGACCACCAGGTCGGCGTGATCGTAGATCTGTTGCAGGCGCCGCTCCTTTTCGAGCAGGACGATGTGCTGGGCATTGGGCGTGATGACGTAGGCCGGCTTACCTTGGCTCCGCGCGTGGGCTATGATCGACGCGCACGCTTCTTCCGCGGAACAATTGTCGACCAAAGCATGTCCAACGCCTACTCGAGCTACGTTCGGCCCGCGGAGTGGGGTGCGCGAAGAACCAGAAGCCGCAATCCATTGCCTGGTAACATTCATTGTTTCTGCTCTCAAAATCCGAAACGAGAAGCTGATGTTGGCGAACTCAGTTGTTGGGCGTTGGCCGTGACGAAGAGGCTTCTCATCCGCAGCAGGACTGCCTAAGGTTTGCGTCGCAGAGACTGTTTCTGCGCGCTTACGCTTTGACTACCTTGAGCTTAGCGGGCCATCACAAGCATTGAATATCGGAAAGGCTTGCCGATCTAAACAGCAAAACCTTCGAGTGAGAATTCGAAGGTTTTGCTATTGATTATTGCGGATCTATGAAGTAAGGAGTGAAACAGAACAGCGGCAATTCTCTTTGTCCCTTCAAAGAGTCCCTCCCCCGAAAGAATCACTGAAAGGGTTCGCAGAGAATTGCCGCTTGAAAAGAGCATACTTTGATTTACAGAAACAGCTACTGTTCTTGGGTAATAAATCGCCGTTTTGTAGTAACAGCAGGTGGTAATGGAGCGAAAGCTTAACGGCGATCTGTCAGTTTTCATCAAGTCCCTCCCCCGAAGAAATCGATGAACGCGTGAACCAGAATCGCCGTCTGAAAAGAGCATACTTCGTCTGCTGGAATTCTCCATGCTGCTTGCGTGACAAGTGGCCGACTTCTCGTTGCACCTGGTAATGACACCCTTCCCGCTCGCTTGACACCGGGTATGTAACGGGCGGTAATGGCAACATGCATGTGGTTGATTTGATTCGTAAGAAGCGGGATGGCGGCGTTTTGACGGACGCTGAAATCGCCGCCCTGGTCACCGGGGCGGCGACTCAATCCATCCCCGAATATCAACTGGCCGCCTGGCTCATGGCGGTCTGCTGGCGTGGCCTGAATCCTGAGGAATTGCATAGCCTCACCTCCCACATGCGCGACTCAGGCAGGGTCATGAGCTTTGCCGATTTGCCCGCGGCCAAAGTGGATAAGCACTCCACGGGGGGTGTGGGCGACAAAACCTCTTTCCTGGTGGCGCCCATCGTGGCGGCAGCTGGTCTCTACGTGCCCATGATTTCTGGCCGTGCTCTTGGGCATACTGGCGGCACGCTCGACAAACTGGAGAGTATCCCTGGCTACCGGACGCATCTGCAAGCGGAGGAGATCGGCGCGGTCCTTCGCAGTTGCGGTCTGTCCATCGTTGGCCAGACCGAGTGGCTGGTGCCGGCCGATCGGACGCTCTATTCTTTGCGCGACCGCACCGCAACCGTGGAAAGCCCCTTCCTGATTTGCGCTTCGATCATGAGCAAGAAGTTGGCCGCGGGCCTGGATGCCCTGGTGCTGGATGTGAAGACCGGTTCGGGCGCTTTCCTCAAGCAGCGTACTGAAGCCACCCACTTGGCGAAGCTGATGGTCAGCACCGGAAACCATGCGGGAACGCGGACTGCTGCACTGATAAGCGACATGAGCCAGCCACTCGGACGCATGGCGGGCAATGCCGCAGAGATTGTGGAAGCCGTGGAGCTGTTGCGGAGCCAACGCAACCCACTCACCGAAGACCTGCGTCGACTCTCCCTTCATCTTTCCGGATGGATGCTTTACCTCGGCGGTAAAGTGCAACGCGCGGAAGACGGCGTGCAACTGGCGGAAGAGTTGTTGCAGAGCGGGGATCCGCTCCAAAGGTTCGGTCGTATGATCGCTGCCCAGGGGGGCGATCTCGCTTGGTTTGAGAGCCCGCAATGGCTGCATCAGCCGGCGTATCAGTTCCAGGTAAAGTCACCCTCGGCGGGTTTTCTCGCATCGATCGATTGCGGTCAGGTGGGTTGGGCCGTTCAGCGCGCCGGAGCGGGGAGAACCGCGCCTGGAGAAGCGGTCTCTGCCCACGCCGGAGTGGAAACTCACAAGAAGATCGGGGACCGGGTTGCGGCTGGCGACACCTTGTTCACTGTGTATGTGGAACAGGAGGAGCGTTTGGAGTCAGTCGTTGCCCTGCTGAACCGATGTGTCACACTCAGCGCGGAGCAGACCACTCCGCCTCCACTCATCTATGAGGTCATATCGTAGGAGGTGATTGCGTAGGGCCTACCGGCCGTACTGCAGATCGTCGTTCGGTGCAGCTCCGTGCTGCGGTCTGTAGGGCTCAACCGCCAGAATGTTACCCAGAATCGTTCGCTCCTGCGGGGTGAACTGGGTCTGAAACTGGCCTGAGTTCATCATCGCTGTACGCTGTTCCGGCGGGTATTCGCGCAAGTCGCGTAAGGCCTTCTTCATCAACCGCTGCCGGTCAGCAGGCAGCGTGTGAAATTGTTGCACCGACATCCGCACTTGCTGCCGCATCTGCGGCGAGATACTCTCCATCGCCTCAATCCAGTCCACGGTACGCTGGCGCTGGTTGGCTGGCATGCGGTTGATCTGCCGTAGGCGGAAGAGCAGTTTTGCCTGCGTCTCCGGGGCCAACCGGCTAAACCCGGGTTCGCTCTCCAGCGCTCTTTCCTGTTGCTCGGGACTCAGATTTCCATGACGCTGCAACCAGGTGCCCAGGTGAGGCTGGTTGTTCTCAAAACGAGGGTGCGGCCCATTCTGCATGGGCCGCGCAAAAAGCGGAGCTGCGGCTACCGGCATCACCATCAACAAGCCGGCAAGCACAACACGGGCGATCTTCCCGCAATGGAAGCGCTTCCCGACCTTGTTGTGCGTTGCCATGGTTAGGTTTGCCTTTTGCCCCTGGCTCAGTTGGAAGCGCCGCTGCCGCTATCCTCGTCGCCATCCAGGGCATTCAATTGTTGGAACAGCTGCGCGTTTCCATCATAAGACTGCAAATCACGCACCGTAGCTGAGGTTTGTGGCGCAGGCACCACTTCATGGTTCAGCAGGGCGAACGTTCCTCCGCCAACAGCAATTACCGCCGCCAGGGCACCCGCAGCAACCGGGCGCAGGTGCAGATTGCTGCTGAACAACAGCCACGCCTTAGCCCGCTCGAACATGCTGGCCGGGGCACTTTCCTTTTCTTGCCGCAGCCGCGCATAGAGCTTGGCGTCGAAGAAAGCGCTCGGCTCCGGAGCCTTCCATTCATCCAGCACCTTCCAGGTACGTTCCATCCCCGCCAGCTCCTCCGCACACGCGGAACACTCCGCCACATGCTTCTTCGCCTCATCGGAGAGGGCGCGGGATTCCAGGAACAAGTCAACCAGGCTTTTATTCATCTCAGGGCAAGTCATAATCTTCCTCAATTTCTATGCAAAATCCTTCAGGTTTTCACGCAAGGTTTGGTAGGCCCGAAACAACAGGGATTTGGTCGCTGATTCGCTCAGCTTTAGTACCTGACCGATTTCCTTGTAATCCATCTCCTGATATTTATGCATCAACACTGCGCTTCGTTGACGTTCTGGCAGAGCCATCACGTGCTTGCGAATCGCGTTCATCCGCTCGTCGCGCACCAGTTCCTGTTCCACGCTGAGTGTACTGTCAGCCACGTCAGGAGTGGTTCCGGTCTCCGGGTCGGGCTGATCCAGGTACACATTCTGGGCGGTGCGCTCGTACTTGGTGTCGCGCGCGTGGTTTACTCCCAGGTTGGTGGCGATGCGATACAGCCAGGTACTGAATTTGGCCTCTGCGCGATAGGTTTGCCGCGAACGATAGACCCGCAGAAAAACCTCCTGCGCTAATTCCTCGGCCACTGCCTGGTTTCGAGTCATCCGGAACATAAAATGCACAATCTGCTTCCGGTATTTCTCGATCAGAAGGCTGAAGCCCGCGTCGTCCCCTTCCCCAACCCGCACCATGATTTCGGCGTCCGTGAGCTGGGACCAATCCACTCCTATGGTGCGCCGCGATACCTCCTGCTGCGTGCCCTGGAACCCGTTCTGCGCGATGGCTACGGTACCCATACCCTCTTTAACCCCGGCATCCTGTTTAGGTTGCGCGGAATCGGGGGGATTTAGCGGGTCACCGGAGGCACGCTGTTCTGGGGGGGGAAGTGCCATAAGTTGAGTGGATTGTACCCGTTGCCGAGCGCCATGGTCTCGCCCAGTTTTGTGGGATGCACCCCGGAGCCTTCGTGTAAACTAGGGGTTCGCCCGAGGGCGCTTAACTCAGCGGTAGAGTGCCACCTTCACACGGTGGAAGTCGCAGGTTCGAATCCTGCAGCGCCCACCAATAAATCCAACACAATAAAGTGGTTAGGTGGGGCGTCAGCCTTGTCGAAGGGGTTCCGTTCACCCTTCAAAATACCCCTCAAATATCTTAAGAAGCGCGCTCAGGCGGGCGCATTGTTCCCCCATGGAGGGGTGCTCCTGACTTGTGCCCAATGAGCACGGGAACCGAATGGTTTCGTGCCCAATGGGCACGGTTCTCTTCGCTTTTCTTTGCAATTCATCATTAGGATCTGGCGAATTGGAAGCCTCCCTCCCAGCCGCCATTGGCTGGTTGGGCACTTCACTCTTGCCGGTCAGAGTGTCGTACGAATCCTCGCCAGCGGAGCGTGGGTCAGGCCCTTGCCGTCTAGTCAAGTCGCTTGCCTGTCACCCGGTCACTGTACTCAGCCGTGATCCGTCTTGCCTCATCTCCCGGCGAACGATGTGACTTTTTAACGCCGTCGCTTGTCCTCTCATTCGAGGGCTGCATTCGCAGAGAACCGCTCCAGCGCAGCGCCAGGGTGACGATGACACGCAATTCAGAGCACGGCCGTGCCCGCGACAAAAGCGGCCAGATTGAATACGAAAATCCAGCCACGAAAATCAAGCATTTGCGCCGGCACTACGGGCGAGGTTTCGCCGCGGGGTGGGACGGTGAGCGCACTCTGGGCGAGTTGCTGCAAGAGACCAAATTCGATTCGCTCACCCAATATGTGAGAAATCACCGTCCTGAGTAAGACCCGATGCAAGGCAGCAAATCAGGTCTGTCAGGTTAACGTATCGCGCAGCTCCGGGCCCTTTGTCATTAAGTGAACAGACGCAAGAAGGAGGGAAGTGAAGATGATGGAAAGCTCAATTGTCGACTCGATCCTAAGCCGGGTACCCGCGCAGGTGACTAGTTCCCTGGCCGAGAGGCTTGGGGGATCCGAGTATGCCGTATCGTCGGGACTCGGCACAAGCATCGCGGCCACGCTTGGCGGGCTCGCAAATCGTGCGGGTGACCAGGGGTTCATGAGCCAGATTTTCAACCTGATCAACGGATTCACGACGCAGAGCGCCCTTATCACGAGTCTTGTTTCGGGCGCCGAGGGATTGCAAGTGACCGAACAGGGCTCCAGGCTCGCCTCGCTTCTCTTCGGGATTCAGCAGTCGAAAATCGAGCAGCTGATCGGTCGGGAATCTGGAATGGGCGCAACTGCCGGTGGCAGACTGCTGTCGCTCGGAGTTCCCCTTACCGCAGGATACCTCGCTCAACAGATACGCGATCGGGGGCTGAGTGCTTCCTCGTTTGCAAGCCTCGTCAGCTTGGAGGGATCGAAGATACAGGCCATGTTGCCGGCTGGTTTCGCCACGCTCCTATCGGGTTTCACCGTGCCATTGATGGCCCGCAAAGTCACGGTCAACGTAGGAAGCGAGCGTGAAGGACGGAAACTATCCCTCGTCCTGATCGCTTTGGTGGCGATCGGCTTGGTTGCGTGGCTGGTCTCTCGCGGTTGCAACAAATCTCAGTCTGTTGCGGTTGCTCCAGCGGAAACGGAGTCTTCGCCCGCACCGGTACCAGCGCCGCTCGGAGCGTTCATTACCCACAAATTGCCGGATGGTACAGAGCTCAACATCCCAAGTCTGGGTATCGAAAATAAACTGATCGACTTCATCGAGGACTCGTCGAAACCCGTCGATAAGACGACTTGGTTCGACTTCGATCGCCTTACCTTCGATACCGGCAAGGCCACGCTCCAGGACTCTTCGGCTGAGCAGCTGCGGAATATCTCGGCAATTCTGAAGGCGTATCCGAAGCTGACGGTGAAGATTGGCGGTTATACGGATAACACCGGCGCCAAACAGGCCAATCTGAAACTCTCGCAAGATCGCGCGAGCAATGTCATGGGTGAGTTCGTTAAGCGTGGGACCGAGCCATCGCGCCTTGAAGCCGAGGGTTATGGTGAAGACCATCCGGTCGCCGACAACGCAACCGAAGAGGGCCGAGCAAAGAACCGCAGAATCTCTCTAAGGGTCACAGGCAAATAGCCACACGACAACGCAGCGTCAGATTTCCCCGACGCAGTGGTTATGAAGGTCATGGAGGGAACGACCGTCTAAATTGTCCATATCGATGCGTCCACATGCCTAAAGTGCATAACCATTTGGTAGCAGGACGTGACCATAAAGTTGTACCCGAGGGTCTGGGGACTGCTAGTCTGCGCTCACAAGCTCGATGAGGCAGATATGAAACTGTCACCTTCAATTCGTCATCGTTGCAGTTCCTTTGCTCTATTTGTTCTGCTTTCGGTCGTATCGCCTATGCTTGCCGCGGCCCAACAGGGCTCGCAACAGTACTGGTTACAGGGTTATGACAACGCGGCAAGGGAGCACAGCTTCATTGACAAGACCAATCTCAAGCTACAAGGCGTAAACGTCGTATCACAGACCTTCGCATTATTCGCCATCCAATCCCATGACGACGGCGGCGCGATGGGCCGGTGCGGCAACCCTCCATGCCTGGGTGGTCTCGCAGCTCGCGGCAGAACTCTCGACCCCTTTGAGAAGCATTTCGAATCGTATGGCTATGGATGGGGAGCGGTTTACCGGTATGGCGGTGGAGTCGGGCTCAACACGTTTGTAGCCTTCATGTTTCACGAGACTGGCCACCACAAGCTGGAACGATGGGTACCCATCGTCGCGATTGGCCATGCCCAGGCTTCTACCGGCTATGCGCTCACCGGCTCAAGCCAGGGCAAGTAGCCCGTTACCAAAGTCTCGAAAAAGGTACTGGAGTGCATAGACGAAAGCCTCTGTTCTTCCTCTAATACAAAAGGAGGAAAACTATGGCTATTGAGAAATGCCAACAGTGCGGTAAACGGATGACTGAGCTGCCCGCCGCATACGAAACGGCAGACCTCCCGGGAGTGCCCAAGCATGCCGACCGCTTCTACGAACAATGGTTCGTTTGTCCTAGCGGTCACAAGAAGGGGTACATTTCCGGGCACAGCTATGTTCCCGCACTCGCCAGAGTCATCAGCCAGACCAATGTAGTCAGCATCCGATCCTGATTTTCCGCGCGATCATAGAAGCCCTCGACCCCAGGTCGAGGGCTTTTTCCGTTCAGTCATGGTGACTATCGTCAGCAAAACACCTTGAGCGTGGCACACGTTGAAGCCGCCCCCGCCCTTCGCCGATAAGTAAGAAAGCCATCGCGCAAATGCCTATGACCAAAGCCCCGGAATCGCGATCGCTCGGGTTGGAACAACCGGGCCCGGCCTGCGATCGTGTCCTGATGGTGGAAGACGATCCAATGTTCCGAAAGATTTTGCGCAGTTGGCTCGAAAGCTGGGGATATCAGGTCACCGTCGCCGAGGATGGCGCCAGGGCATGGGAAATGTTGCAGGAAAGTCTTGCGCCTCATCTGCTGATCCTCGACTGGATCATGCCCAAGTTGAATGGCATCGATCTGTGCCGGTTAGTGCGCGAACGGGCAAGCTCTCCCTACCAATACATCCTGCTGGTCACCGCCAAAGACGATAAGCAGGACCTGGTTCGAGGCCTGGAGGCGGGGGCAGATGACTACCTTTCAAAGCCCTTCGACCGTAATGAACTGCGTGCCCGTCTGCGCACCGGCAGGCGCATTCTCACCCTCCAGTACGAGCACATGAAGGCACGGGAAGAGCTTCACTTGCGGGCTACCCATGATGGCCTCACCGGCGCCTGGAACCGGGTTGCCATCCTCGACCTGCTGCAGCGCGAGTACGAGCTTTCCGCCCGCACCGGAACCACCATCGGCCTCATCATGCTCGATGTCGATCACTTCAAACAGGTCAATGACCGATACGGACATCTGACCGGTGATCTGGTGCTGGTTGACATCGCTCGCCGGATGCATCAGGCTGTCCGATCTTACGATTTGGTGGGGCGGTATGGAGGAGAAGAGTTCCTGGTCGTCTCGCCCGACTGCGATCTGGAGCAGGTACAGATGTGCGCCGAGAGAATCCGCAGCTCAGTCGCGGAGAAGCCCGTCTTTGCGGAGGGCGCGCTGGTTGACGTTACCGTCAGCGCCGGGGTGGCGATGCTTTCCTCTGGTCTCAATACCGAACGGCAGGCTCTTGCAGCTGCCGACACGGCTTTGTATCGCGCCAAGGCGGAAGGCCGTAACCGTGTCGCCGCCCCAACTGGCTGACAGCGCTCCTGGGCGGCCGCCCTATTCTGCAAAATCGCCCGCATCCGCGATAGGCTACCGATAGCCTGTTACATCGGAGCGACTTGAATGCGGTCACACCTTCTGCTTTGTTCCGTTCTTCTTACCTCCTCCTGCCTGGTTGCCCAGACACCGGCGCTCACCCCAGAATGGATCGCCGGTGCCGGAAGCCATGTGCGGGATGTGCCTTCGTTCGTATGGCTCCAGAACGGCACCGCTATCCTCGAGGATGAGCGGCTTCCGGCAAAGCAACGCACCTTCGAGGAATTGGATCCTGCCACCGGCAAACGTCATGCCGTGCTGGATATGGCGCATGCCGTGGCCTCCTTGCGATCGATCGAGCCCACCGCAGACGTGCATAACGCGCTCGCGTGGCCGGTGAGTTTCGATCGCCGCGGCAAGCAAGCGCTCTACCTCTTTGCCGGAGACATATTCCTGCTCGACCTTGACACCTCTGCATTCCTGCGGATTACCCAGACCCCAGAGGAAGAGAAAGACCCCGACTTCTCGCCCGACGGCAGATACGTGGCCTTTGTGCGTGAGAACAATATCTACGTTTGCGACCTGTCGACCAAGAAGGAGATGCAGCTCACGCACGACGGTTCACCCACAACGTTGAACGGCACGCTCTCCTGGGTTTATTGGGAAGAGGTCTTCGGTCGCCATGACACGGGCTATTGGTGGTCGCCTGATTCGCGGTCGATCGCCTATCTGCAGACGGATGAGGCAGGTGTGCCGGTCAGCACCTTTGTTGACTTTTCTCCTGTAAACCCCCGCATTATTCGTCAGGTATACCCCAAGCCGGGGGAGCACAATCCGGTGGTGCGCGCAGGCGTGGTCAGCCTCGACGGTGCGGCCACCCATTGGATCCCGATTGACGACAAACCCTACGAGTGGCTCCTGCGGGTGAATTGGCTGCCCGATGGAAAGCATCTCAGCCTCAAGACGCTCAATCATAGTCAGAGGGAATTGGGGTTGTACCTCTCCGACGCGCAGGGAACTGGCGTCAAGCGACTGCTCACAGAGACCGACCCGTCCTGGGTGAATGTAAACGACGACCTCTACTTTCTGCGCGATGGTCACTTTCTCTGGGCATCCGAGCGTGACGGCTTTATGCATCTCTACCGCTATGCCGCGGATGGCACGCTGATCAACCAGGTGACGAAGGGCGATTGGGCCATCGTCACCTCCCATGGCGGCGCGTTCTGGGTCCACCAGGGAGTCGTCGGAATTGACGAAGCCAATGACTGGATCTACTTCACGGCGTTGAAAGATGGATCAGTGCAGCGCCAGTTGTACCGCGTTCATGGAGATGGGAGCGGGCTGACGCGTGTATCGCAAGAGCCGGGCACACACGCCATTGATATGTCCCCCGATGCGCGCTACTACTTTGACGAGTACTCCAACATCCGCACTCTCCCCGTGTTGCAGCTCCGCACGGCAGATGGGATGCTCAAAGCTACCCTGGCAAGTCCGCGGCCTGAGTTATTGCCGCGTGACATGCAATATCCGCAGCTCATTACGATTCCTGCAGCAGATGGTTTCGCCATGCCGGCGCAGATTCTCAAGCCGAAAGACTTCGATCCCAGCCGCCACTACCCGGTGATCCTGCATGTGTATGGAGGTCCCTCTGCGCCCACCGTTCTTGACGTGTGGCAGCAGGAAACACTGTTTGACAACCTGCTCGCCAGTAAAGGCTATATCGAGGTGGCGATCGATAACCGTGCCGCCACCGCCATCAGCAAGAGGCTCGAGAACACACTGGCAGACAATCCGGGTGCGGGAGAGGCCGCGGACCTCGCGGCCGGCATTCGCTGGCTCAAGAAACAGCCCGGCGTCGATGGCGCAAGGGTGGGTGTCTACGGCTGGAGCGGCGGAGGAACAGTGACCCTCAACCTGATGACCAGGTCACAGGAGTTCAAAGCCGGCATTGCCGGAGCGCCGGTCACTGATTGGCGCTTCTATGACTCCAAATGGGGTGAGTCTTTCATGCAACTGCCGCAGAACAACACTGCAGTCTATGAGCGAGCCTCTCTCATCCCGCGTGCGAAGGACCTCCATGGTTCGCTGATGCTGATGTACGGCACCTACGACGACAATGTTCATCCCCAGAATGAGGAGGCGTTTATGAACGCCTTGATCGCTGCCGGCAAGCCCTACCAGGTGGAACTCTTCCCGATGCGTAAGCACGGCTTCGTGGATCTGCCAGCGCTGGTGCAGCGCTATAACGCCATGCTGGCCTTTTGGCACGCTAACCTCGAATAGTAACTTCGAGCGGTTACTTACAGGGCATCTGTATGTACCGTTTCGTTCGCAACGGCTAACCCAAAAGTTGTACCACTTAGTCTCCTGCTTGCTATTCTGCATTCGCTACCAGGCAACTGGCGCGAGGAGACGACAGTGAGAACACCTGCCAAGTTGATGTTGTTTGTACTGCTTTCGACTGCCCTGGGACTTGCCGAAACGCCCACGCCGTTCGGTGCATGGACCATCTACCATGCACAGGGTGACCGCGTGTTCATGTTGCAGACGATTTCCAAGACGTCCGACGCCAAACTCGATGTCATTTGCCGGCACGGAAAGCTTGCCGCGATCGCCCTCGAACCAGATCTTCTCATCGACACCAGCGCGGTTTCGTTTACTGGCGTGGTTCCTACGACTCGCCTGGCCTTTACCCTGGATGACGCCACCCGATCGGAAAAATGGGCCGTTCTGGATGATGGCCATAGCCTCTCTCCCTACTCTCAAGTGTCCCAGGGCAAGCTCAACCGTTCGTGGATTTCGCGCATCTCCGCAACCAGCAAGCTGGACGTCCAACTGGGCGGTCTTGCAGGAGAAATGAATGGTCAACCGAGCTTCGAAACTGGGGAGCTGAGCGCCGCGTTGACCTCTGTAGGCTGCACTTACTAAAGCTTTTTTCACGATTCAATGGATCTTTTCCAGAGGCCGTCACGCGCGCTCCAGGCGCGGAACGGCCTCTTTCCTTTTCTACCCGTGTTCCTCTCGCTCTCGTTCGTGCCTCGCGGCGGGAGAGCCCATCGTTAATCAGCACCGCGGCTGTAACGGATAGCAAGGAAATACCCTTGTGCTATGGTCCGGCTTCGTAGTTTTCAGGCGGCGAATATCCCACTGAAGTGGACTATCGCGTGACAAAGGTAATCCACTACAAGCACTAATAGACGGAATACTACGAAACGGCCCATGGAACCAATCACATCCTCGCAGTGTGTTCGGCCTAATTCGGCACCGCCAAGCCGCGGCTTCCGCCGTAGTTGGATGCTGCTCTCCGCGGTCCTCCTCGCCGCCATTTCGGCTGGGTCGGCTTCAGCCCAGGTGATTCCCGGCCTGGTGTTGCGTTCGGATGTTTCGGTCTTTGGGACACTTCCAGCCAATCTCACGCCTGACTTCGCCCCGATCGATTCGCCCGTCCTCTTCGGCTACTCGCTCGGCGGCTTCTATCAATCGCGTCACATCATCGGCGCGGAAATAAGGGGTTCGATTCAAAGGCGCATTAACGTTCAGCACCAGGAATCGGCACTCGCCGGTCCGCGAGCCGCATTGCATTTCGGGCGAATCACCCCGTATACCTGTTTCCTGTTCGGCGCCGGGAATGGATGGCGTTTTAAAGAATCGCCGCCCCCGGGACAGAAAATACCGAAGCCGATCGAAGGCCTCGGCCCGCAGTGGACGTTGGTAGGCGGAGCGGATCTTCACCTGACTCGCCACGTCGCTATTCGCGTCGGAGAAATCTCTTACTCGAAGTTATATCTAAAGGATTGGGATCTCACGCCGCTCAACTTCACTGCCGGCGTTGTCTGGCGGCTTCGCTAGTTCGTTCCTCCACGCAGGGTCATTCGATTTGATCGCGTCGAATGACAACACCGAAGTTGTATCTCCCTAAAGCAACAGTACTGTTACTTTGGGTCTGCCAGTTAGCAGGCCTGAATAGCCCATAACCCTTGGCTCATGCAAGGGTTGGGAGTGGAGACCGCTTGAACACCATACCAGACAAAGATCCGACGCTTCGCGACCTGCTGAGGATCTTCCATCGCAGAAAGCGGGCGATCGTTGTCACCGTTTCGGTCATTTTCTTAATGTCGATCTGCGCTTGCGTCTTCATGACCCGCAGGTACACGGCGACGGGCGTGATTCAGTTGGAGAAGTCTTCTTCCGACAGCCTGGGCCTGGATAGCCTGATGGGCGCCGCATCGGGCGGTGCCTCCGATGCCCTTTCAGTGAACATTGACCTCCAGACGCAGGCAAATATCCTGGAGTCAGAAGCGCTCGCGCTCAAGGTGGTAAAGGACCTCAATCTTGAGGCCAACGAGGATTTCAAACCGCATTTCAGCCCCATCGGTTGGCTGACGGCAGTGATCAGCCCCAGTGGTCCGTCCGATCCGGCACATGCGAGTCTTGAAGATTCGCCGGGAAGACGCGCCACGGTTACGAAATCATTTGCGCGCAACCTGAAAGTGAAGGTAACCGCGGGCACGCGGCTGCTCGAAGTCGATTTCACCAATCGCGATCCCAAAGTTGCGGCCGCCGTCGTCAACCATTTGGTGCAGGCACTGATCGACTACACCTTTCAAACAAAATTCAATGCTACCAACCAGGTTTCTCAATGGCTTGAGGGCCAGTTGGGAGATTTGCGCAAGCAGAGTGAGCAACTACAAGCCAGGGTGGTTTCGTTACAGCAGGGCAGTGGGATCTTCGGCGTTGGTGGAACCGATCCGCAGGGCAAGCCGGTTATCTATAGTCCCGTTCTTGACCGATTGCAACAGTCCACGGCCCAACTCTCCCAGGCGCAGATGAACCGCGTGCTGAAAGCCTCAATCGCCGAGGTCGTCAAGACTGGGAATGCAGAGCTGATCTCGCAGTTGAGCGGCACTTCCATGGCTGGCTCCAGCGGACAGGGCGTCATGAATTCGCTGGCGCTGATCCAGAACCTCCGGTTGCAGGAGTCTACGCTGCAGTCTCAGATCGACCAGGATGCATCTCAGTTCGGCGCCGCCTATCCCAAGTTGATCCAGGAACGTGCATCCTTAAAGGGCGTTCAGCAATCGCTGCAGGACGAGATTCGACGCACCGCCGAGCGCTCAGAAAACGACTTCAAGGTGGCGGCCAAAGCGGAGCAGGGCGCTCGTAAGGCCTACGACACCGATCGCATTGCCGCTGAGAAGTTGAACGATAAGAGCATTGAATACGCCATCCTCTCCAAGGAAGCGGACCAGAGCCAGGAACTCTACCAGGATCTGTTGAAGCGCTTGCGCGAAGCCGGCATCCTCGAGGGCCTGCACTCCTCAAACGTCACCGTAGTGGACCGGGCGAGTGCGCCCGCGCGGCCAAGCAAACCCCAGGTTCCCTTGTATCTCGCGTTGGGGTTAGGCCTGGGTATATTCCTTGGCTGCTGCGTGGCGCTGCTGGTCGAAGCTGTTGACAACAAGATTCAGGGAGCCGAAGAGATTGAGGCGCTGCAGATTCCTCTGTTGGGCATCGCACCGCAGATTGATGCTGTCAGAGGCGGATCGCCCAGCTTGATGCTTGACGCACGGCAGTCGGACACCGCATTTGGAGAGTCGGTCCGTAGGCTGCGTTCCGGGCTGCTTATCTCGCGTAGCGGTACGCCACCGCAAGTTCTGTTGGTATCGAGCGCCAGCCCCGGGGAAGGCAAATCCACGTTGGCGCTCAACCTGGCAGTCTCGCTATCCCAATACGAAAAGAAAGTTCTGTTGGTGGAGGCCGACCTGCGGCGCCCAGTTCTGTGCCGCCGGCTAGGCCTGCAGACTACCGATGGGCTGAGCGTGTTGCTATCGAATCGTGAGGCAGAGAGCGGCATTGTGGTAGCCCCCGACAATCCAAATCTCCACCTGCTTCCCAGTGGTCCTACTCCGCCCTACCCGGCCGAGCTGTTGGGCTCGCCGAGGATGCACGCGCTGATGGACCAGTGGCGTTCGGAATACGACTTTGTCGTGGTCGATTCGCCCCCAGTGTTGCCGGTCACCGATGCGCAATTGTTGGAAGAGATGGCAGACGCTACGGTTCTTCTTGCGCGCGTCGGCTTCACCACCAGGGCTGCTCTTTCTCGCGCCTACAACCTGTTGCTGATGCACCGCAAAGACGCGGCCCGGCCAGCCATCGGCGTCCTCCTCAATTTTGTAGCCCGCCGCTCCTCAGCCTATTACGGCTATTACGGTTATTACGGCGGTAAGAAGTACGAGTATCAACAGGGGTGACGATATGAAAAAGGCATTTCACTCTTTGTTGTTCCTGTTCTCGTTTACCCTGTGCTGCGCAGCGCAAACCGAGAGCCTTACCATTGGGCCGGGGGACTTGGTCCATGTGAAAGTTCTTGAAGCAGCGGACCTCGAGCAAAGCGCGCGCGTTACCGATGCCGGTGCCTTGACTCTCATTTTGGGCGGCCCGGTATATGTCGCAGGGCTCACCCCGCCGGAAGCGGCGAGCGTCGTCGCGCGGGTTCTCGTTGATGGTCACTATCTGCTGACTCCACACGTGAGTGTGTTGATTGAGCAGACCGCCACGCAGAACGTAACCATCATCGGACAAGTGCATTCGCCAGGAAGCTACCCGATTGGCACCTCGCGGCCCATCTTGGATGTCCTCGCCCTGGCCGGTGGCTTAACCGAGATTGCTGACCGCAAGGTAACCATCGAACGCCATGCGACGAAGGAACGGGCCACCTTCGTTGTTTCCAACTCGGCCAGCGCGGCCCTGGACGCAAGTGTTCCCGTTTTTCCCGGGGACACCGTCATCGTTTCCAAAGCCAACGTGGTCTACATCCTCGGCGATGTCAATCGGCCCGGCGGCTTCGCCATGGTCACCAACGACTCCACATTGTCCGCGGTACAGGCACTCTCGTTGGCCGGCGGAACACCCCCCAACGCGGTGCCGTCGCATGCGCGCCTCATTCGCAAGCAGCCAGACGGAAGTCACATCGAAATGCCTTTGCAATTGAGTGCTATGGCAAAAGGAAAACAGCCTGATATCCAGTTGCAGGCAGATGACATCGTCTACGTTCCGTTCAGCTATGCGCGGAACATGGCAGTGGGAGCCGGAAGCCTGGTGGGGGCGACCTCGTCTGCGGCTATTTATCACTTCTAGCTGAGACCGGCACTTCGGGCGTAGGAGCGCAATGCAGTCACCGGGAGATGATCGTCCAGGAATGTTTGACGCGGTCGCAGCGGCGGCAACGCGTCCTGAGGATGGTCGCAGAGAAGAAACATCCTTCATCGCGTTCCTGCCCAAGCTGCTGGTGATCTTCTCCGTGCTGACCTTGGTGGTCAACGGCGCGCTCCCGCAACTGGAAATGGCGTTCACCGGCGGCGGCCTCCTGTTCATGCCGCGGCAGCTCACGCTTTTGATCGTGGCTCTCGGGGCTATGCTGCTACTGAAGGGACGTTTTCAAAGCAGTCCCTTGCTTCCTCTTACCCTGGTGCTTGCCTCCTACTTTCTGCTGGAGGCGCTGTACCTCCATTTCGGCAAAGACATCAGCTATCCGGCGATTCGCACCTCTCTCGAAGGCTTTATTTTTCTTGCCTTGGTCGGAGCCGCTTCGGCCGTGCCCCTGCAGATCAAATCGCGCCACATCCTTGGCTTCTTGGTTGCCATTACGTTTGCCTGCCTCATCGTTTCGGCGGCCCAGTTTCTGACCAACACTCCCGTTGTCCGGACGGAAAGCAACGATTCCGACTTTCATGTGCAGTCCTACCAGTTCCTTGATCAGACGCGTGGGTTCAGCCTGTTTACGAATGGCCTCGAGGCGGGCTTCTTCTATTCCCTGATGGGAGGAATCGCCACCAGCCTATGCTTGCGGCGGGGAACCAGGAGATTCGGGTTTCTCCTCTTTACCCTATGTGCCTTCGGCTGTTACGTAACCTACACCCGCCTGGCGATGGTGGGTTTTGTCGTGACCGTGATCAGTGTATTCATCATTTCGAATAAAGGCTTTGCCGGGATTCGCAAGTTGCTCCCACTGTTCTCCCTGGGGTGCGCCTTGCTGCTCATCTTTCAGGGGTTGCAAACCGCGGGTGGCGCAGCCCGAACCGATCTGGCCAATGTATCTTCCCTGGATCAACGCATGATGGCCTGGGGCGTCTACGGAGGCAAATTCCTCGCCGGAAGCCGCACGGATATTTTGTTTGGTATCGGGCAGGGTCCCTACACCCCGTACACCGCGCCCAACCGCCTGGAGAATTCCGCGCCCATTCCCGTTGATAACGCGTATCTCCTCGCGCTGCTCAGCTGCGGGGTGTGCGGATCGCTCCTGCTGGCCATTACGTACTGGTATCTCTGGTCGTTTCTTATGCAGCGGGTGGCGGCGCTAGATGATCACCTGATCAAGGGAATTGCAGGCATGTTTGCCACCATCCCATTCTTTTGCTGCATTAACGATTTACCCACGCAAACCATCCTGCTGCTCCTGTTTGTGGTCTCGTTGCGCAACCCGGACAACTTCGCTACGCCCGAAGCGCTGGTTGTGCATGAGGCGCTCCGCCCGAGGGTCGCGTGAAGAACGTTGCCAGAACAGTCGCCGGGAACACCTTTGCGAACGTCACGCGCTTGGCCGTTACGTCGCTGGTGTCGATCTTCCTCCCCGCATTCTTAACCCATCAACTGCCAGTCAAAACCTACGGCGCCTGGGTGCTCATCCTGCAATTAAGCGCCTATGTGAACTACCTCGACTTTGGCGTGCAAACCGCAGTGTCGAAGTACATTGCCGAATACCACGCGAAACGCGATGCCCGTGGCTGTGCCGGCTGTGTCGGCGCCGGCTTCGCCATCATGTTGGTGGCCAGTATTCTCGGCGTGGTGTTGACCCTGCTCCTGGTGTGGCGCGTACCCAGCATCTTTCGCACCATGCCGCCATCGTTTTATCCCGATGTGCGGCTGAGCGTGTTGTTTGTTGGCATTTCGCTTTCGATCAGTCTGGCTACCTCAGTGTTTGTTGCCATATTTCTGGGCTTGCAGCGCTACCGGATCCCAATGGTCACCACGATTGTGAGCCGTCTCACGTTCGGAGTGGTCATCTGTGCTACAGCTGGGGCCCACGCCAGCCTAGCCACCATGGGAGCCGCTGCCGCCATCGTCAATATTCTGACCTCTGTCCTGCAGGTCGTAATGTGGCGGAAATACGCTGGCCAAATCAACGTCTCGCTGCGCCTGATCGATCTGCCACTGCTGAAGAAGATGCTGCGCTACTGCGGCGTTCTTCTCGTGTGGTCGTTGAGCGCCATGCTCATCAGCGGATTGGACCTGACCGTCGTCGGCCATTACTCGTTCGCTGAAACGGCGTATTACGCCATTGCCAACGCGCCTACGAGCTTCCTGCTGACGATTGTCGCGGCGATCATGGGTCCGTTGTTGCCCGCGGCGTCCGCTCAAAGTGTTGGCAGCAGCCCGGCACAAATGGGCAGTTTTCTGCTGCAATCCACCCGTTACGCGATGGTTGTTCTGTTGCTGACGGGCCTGCCCTTTCTGGTCGTGGGGCACCTGATCCTGCAGGCGTGGGTTGGTCCTGTGTACGCACTCCACAGCACCCCGTTCCTCCGCATCCTGATTCTGGCTAATATCATTCGCAGCTCCTGCGCCCCTTATTCGACGATGGTCATTGCCACTTCCAGGCAGAAGGTGGCCACGGCTTCTCCGGTGACGGAAGGCATCGTGAACCTGATCGCCAGCATATGGCTGGTACAGCACCTGGGAGCATTCGGAGTGGCCCTGGGCACCCTATGCGGGGCCTTCGCTGGCGTGGCCATGCATTTTGCGGTGAGCATGCGATTTACCCAATCGGGCATAGCCGTCGCGCCGGCGGAATTGTTCCGTGTCGGCATGCTGCGTCCCGCGATCATCGCGATACCCTCGCTCTTCTTCCTTTGGCGTGGCATGCCGACCCAGCTGCTTGTTTACCTCGCATGGGCTGTCGCAACCGTGTTGGTGGCCTGGTTTGGCGTACTGACTGCGGTAGAGCGAGACCGGGTCGTGCGTACCGCAACCGCGAGGCTGCAGCGCTCGTATCGCAGTCCAGGCCAGATCCTCGCGACATCGATGGCGGGAAAGGTAGGCGACTGAGCATGGATATTTCCGTCGCCTTGTGTACCTATAACGGAGAGAAGTTCCTCCGCGAGCAGTTGAAAACCATTCGGCGGCAGACGAAATTGCCTTTTGAAGTAGTCGTCTGTGATGACGGCTCTACCGACGCAACGCCTCGAATAGTGCGGGAGTTTGCTGACAGGCGCACCTTTCCCGGTCGTGTTCGTCGCCAATCGGGTCACCCTCAAGTCGACAAGAAATTTCAATCAAGCCATCGGACTGTGCCGCGGTCAGGCGATTGCCCTGTGCGATCAGGATGACCTGTGGGCGCCCGAGAAGCTGCAGCGCGTGGAGCGGATTTTGGAGAATCAGCCCGGCCTCGGTGGTGTATTCTCCAACGCCTTCCTGGTGAACGAAAAGTCGGAACTGCTCCCGTTGTCACTATGGGAGAGACGGAAGTACACTCCCCGCCTGCAAGCCGACTTCTGTGAGAACGGTTCCGCGCAACTGCTTCAGTTCAACCCAGCCACCGGGGCCACCTTTGTCTTCCGTTCTGAGTTCGTTAAGCAGATCGCTCCGATTCCAGAGGAATGGGTCCACGATGCATGGATCGCTCTAATCATCGCGACCCAGTCACGCATCCAGTTGCTGCCGGAGAAACTCATAAGCTATCGCATTCATCCTGCGCAGCAGATCGGAGTGAAGCGGGCCACACCCTCGGACGACCTCCTGATAAAACGCTGGGCGCTGATGGAAGCAAGACTGTCGAGCTTAACCGTGGATCCGAAGATCATGTGGGTCGTTCGTAAGAAGCTGCAGTTCTTCAAAACCCGGCGGGCATTAAGGCAGCGACATATGGCGGGTCGAGTGCTCGCGGCCAGTCGCACTTTGCCAGGATACTTTCGCTTCGCGAGGGGTCTGTACAGCTATGTGCGTGATGTCGTGGGCCAGGGATATCCGTTAGAAAGCAGGGCGAAACCATGAATGCACGAGTGGCAGCAGTCATTCCGACACGCAATCGTGCGGACCTGGTGTACAGGGCCGTAATGAGCGTGCTGACGCAAACGGTTCGCGCAATAGAATGCATTGTTGTGATCGATGGGCCGGATATGGTGACGAGCCTGGCGCTGGGTGAGATCGACGATGAGCGCCTCCGGGTCATCGCGCTTCCAGCAAGCGTAGGCGCGTGTGAGGCACGGAACGTAGGCGCGCGGGCTTCGCGAGCGGAGTGGGTGGCCCTATTGGATGATGACGACGAGTGGTTGCCTCATCGCGTGGAGCGGCAACTTGCGGCTGCGGCAGAAGCGGCCGCCCCTGTAACCATGGTGGTGAGCCGATTTCTGGATAGAGGGGCAGGCCGCGATCTGGTGCGCCCTTATACCTTCCCTGCTCCGGGGCAATCCATCAGTGAGTTTTTGTGGTGCGAGGTATCTCCATTCGGCGGAATCACTGGCTTCCCGCAGACTTCCACCTGGCTGGTCCGCCGCGACTTCATCGTGCAGGTTCCATTTACGAAGGGACAGAAACTGTTACAGGATCTCGATTGGCTTTTGCATGCGTACCAGCATCCGGAGATGCGGGTCGTGTTTGTGGAAGAGCCTCTCACCATATTCCATAACGATTCCGGCCGCCAACGGGTTACCAGGAAAATTGACTGGTACTATTCCTTCCGCTGGGCCCTGAGAAACCGCCGCTTGTTTACGCGCAAGGCGTTCGGCTTTTTTGTCGCGATTTATTGCATCAACCCCGCGGCCCAGCAAGGCGCGCCCTGGTCTGCATTGCGACCCATGTTTCGCGCTATGGCGCGGCATGGCAAAGCAACGCCCAAGCTGATGGGGCTTTGCTTTCTGTACGTTATGGTCTACCCAACGGTGGGCAAAGTGATCTCGCCCCGCGCTCGGGCGAGCATGCTCTATCAAGTGAGGAGCCTGGTCAGAAGACCAGTGTGATCCGTTCCATGCCGAATGTGCTGATCTTTCGCAGTGAACTGCTGGCCATCAGCGAAACCTTCATCATTGCCCAGGCCAGGGCGTTACGAAGGTTTACGCCGCGTTTCGCTGGCTTGCGCAGGGTCAACCCAAGCCTTCAGATTGCAGATGACTCGATCGTGGCCGGTAAATACAGCGGTCGCTTCTTTAAGGAATTCGGGATCGCCCCGGGCTTTAACAGAGAAATCCGCGCTGCTGATGTTCGCCTGTTGCACGCGCATTTTGCTGTGGACGGCGTGCTCGCATTGCCCATCGCCCAAAAGCTTAAGCTTCCGCTCGTTGTGACATTGCACGGGTACGATGTCACGGTAGCGGATGGTGTGTGGTCGAAATCTCGGACGGGCCGGCTTTATCTGCAGCGTCGCCGCCGCATGTGGGAGCAGGCTGCCGCGTTTATCTGTGTTTCCGACTTCATAAGAAGTTGCGCCCTTAAGGCCGGGTTTCCTGAGGCCAAACTAAAAACACACTATATCGGTATCGATCGCAGTGAGTTTCCTGCGACCACCATCGCAGGGAGCCACACCGGCGTACTCTTTGTCGGCAGGTTGGTGGAGAAGAAGGGGTGCGACCTGCTGATTCGCGCCATGCACAGCGTGCAACGGCACCTACCCAATGCCGCGCTGACCGTCGTCGGCGAAGGTCCAATGCGTTCTGGTCTTGAACAGCTGGCGGTCACTCTAGGAGTTCGCTGCAAATTCACCGGAGCTGCGTCTTCAACCGAAGTGAAGCAGTTCCTCCGGCGAACCGCCGTGGTGTGTGTCCCAAGTCGAACGGCGGCGAATGGAGACAGCGAAGGTTTGCCGATGGTCGTCCTTGAAGCCCAGTCCATGGGCGTGCCGGTAGTCAGCACGCACCACGCGGGAATACCCGAAGCGGTGATTCATGGACAGACAGGCTTGCTGGCCGCCGAGGGTGATGCCGACTCACTCGCCGGCAACCTCACCCTGTTGCTCGAGAGCGAGACTCTACGATCCGAATACGGAGCGCGCGGAAGGCAACGGATTGCCGAGAAGTTCGACCTCGAGATACAAACGCGCCGGCTGGAAGACATCTACGACGAGGTGACGGAAACCTCTACGAGAGCCCGAACGCCTCAACATACTTGCGCGTAGCAGCCTTAGCGCTGTAGTTGTGCTCGATCAGCTGCCGGGCGGCTGCACCGTATCGCTGGCGCATCACGGAGCTACTGAGCAGCGTCTTGAGCTGCTGCGCAAGATCGTCGCTACTTCCGCATTGGAAGAGCGCCGCAGCCTTGCCCGTGAGACTGATTTCTCGATGCACCGGTAAATCGCTGAACAAGCAGGGAAGCCCATGAGCCATAGCCTCAAGCGAAACCAGGGGTAGCCCCTCAGGCCCCAACGATGGATTGATGAACACCGTCGATTCCTTGTAGAAACGCAGTGGATCGCTTTGGAAACCCGCGAAACGAACGTCCAGCTGCAGTTGCTCTGCCCACGACTCCAACTGCGGCCGGTAGGAGCCCTCGCCCACAACCAGGAGCGACGCATCCGGGATTTGCCGCATAGCCTGCAGAATGAACTGCACTCCCTTGTATCGCTCTAACCTGCCAACAAACAGAAGCTGCGGGTGCTCATTCTCAGGCGAATCGCACGCCACGATCGGCTGCGTATCAACCCAGTTCGCGATGACGCGTACTCTCTCCTCGGGCAGAATGGTGCGGGCAATCTCACCGATCGTTTCCGAGACGCAGACGACCTGGGAGGCAAAGCGCAGCGAGTACTTGGAGAGCAGCCTGGGAAAATAACGGCCGGGATTCCGATACCAGGAGTAGAGATCTGTCTCAAAGGGGATATGCATGGTAAAGATTGTCTTGCACCCCGTAAGACGAAGCGGCCCCAGCAGCAACGACTCAAAGAAACCATTGATCTGCACTGTTCGAACGCGATAGCGCAGCAGCATATACGGCACAATAAACAGCGAGAGCAGCAGACGCACGCCCTTGAACCACCTGGGCCCCAGTAAAGGGAGGCATACGACCGTCATACCCATTGCCTCGAGCTGGGCCGCCAGCATAGGCAGCGATAGCAACGCGTAGCCCTCGGAGTAAGGGCCCAACATGGTCCCCAGGCGTCGTAAATAGGTCTCGACGCCACCATAGTCTGATCCGAGGTCGATGAATAAGATGCGTTCTTTGGTCATTGGGCCTAGTTATATCTCACGCTAAGAGTAGCCAGATGATTATTCAATCCCACTAAGCTGTCATGATAAAAGTGAGAGTATGATCCAGACGGTAAGTTCGTGGGTCCTGCCTGAGAACTCGCAATATCGCCGCGAGCCTGCCCGTGCTCCAGAACTGCGGCAAGCAGATTTCGATGCCCAGTTTGACTGGCTTACTGTTTTCTACAGTTGTTTTCGCGTGTCCGATACACGGATCATGTTGATGGGGCCGCCGCTCAACCGATTTCCCGGCATTCTTGATTCGCTCAAAATCCGCTCCATTCTGACAGGCAACGAATGTCCCTACGAAGTCCAGCACAGATTCACGACGGGGTTCGCCAATCGGCGTACCGATAACCTGTGCCAGGTGCTGGTCGAAGTATCCGCAAACGATACCTGCCTGCAACTACAAAGCGCCGCCGGGGAAAAAACGATTGCGATACTGCCCCATACGCGTGAGCTGTTCCGTGGCAGACGGGTGCTCTTCACCTTGAGCAAAAATAACGATCCACAGTGGATCTGCGATTGGATGCGTTTTCACCGCGATATGCAATCCGCGGACGCCGTGCTTCTCTATGACAACGGCTCTACCGCCTATGATTTGAACTCACTTCTGGACCAGATGCAGCGAGTCTCCGGTTTCCACGCGATTTGCGTTGTCGCGTGGCCCTATACCTACGGACCGCAAGGAGTAGGCCGGGGAACCTGGGACTCCGCTTTCAGCCAGGATGGCGCGATGGAAGATGCGCGCTGGCGCTGTCTCGCCGATGCCTACGGAGTTCTCAACTGCGACATTGACGAGTTAGCTCTCTCCAGGGAAGGAAACGTCTTCGACAAGGCGGCAGCCTCCAACGCTGGTTACGTGCGGTTTGCCGGTCGCTGGGTCACGCCGTCTATAACCGCGGCAGAAACGGCGCCTCGTCACCGTGAGAGCACATCGCAGTTGTTACCCCAGTGGCGCTGGAGCGGCCTGCGTCCTAAAGATACAAAGCTATGTCCGACAAAATGGGCGATTGCTCCGAATCGCTGCCCGCCGGAGGCACATTGGAGCGTTCATGAGATCGTCGGTGTACGTACCACCGCGATGAAACCGGACGATACCTGCTACCGCCACTTCACCCGCATTGGAACGAATTGGAAAAATAACCGCCACTCGATCGAACGGGATGTTCGGCAAAAGGTGGACACGGAACTGCAGCAGGCCTTCGCGCGGGTAAGGTGGGAGCAGTAGCCTAGACGGTAGCCCGGCGTGGGATACCAGCTAACCTTGGCTTGAGGCCAGGTGCGGGTTCAGATATCTCGACGTGCGACTCCGTGTCTTCTGAAATCGACGCGCCCACTCGTGCCAGGAACTGCAAAAAACGGGACCGGAATACGTCAACGCCAAAAGCTTCGGCATGCTTGCGCAGCACCGCCGAGGACCACTCCTGCTGTTCGAACCGCTCGATCGCCTGCACCAGGTCTGTCACCTCCTGGCGTTCAAAGAAGATGCCGGTTACGCCGTCGAGGATGGTCTCGGCTGCGCCTCCGGCCCGATACGCAATCGTAGGCCGGCCCGCTGCCGCAAGTTCCACCGGCGCCATCCCGAAGTCCTCTTCGCCCGGGAAAAGTAGCGCGCGGCAGCGGGCGGCGTAGTGTTCCACCTCGGAATCCGAAAGACGATTCAGAAACGTAACCGTGGGTGGTGCTTTGGCCATTAGCCGTGCCCGGTCCGGTCCGTCTCCAATCACCAGCAGTCGGCGCCCCAGAGACGCGCAGGCGTCAATTGCCAGGTCGATCCGCTTGTAAGAGATCAATCGCGCCAGCACCAGATAGTAGTCTTCCTGCTCTGGAGAAGGGCGGAATCGGTGGAGATCGATCGGTGGGTGAATCACTTCGGCTGTGCGCCCGTAGGTACGCTGAATTCGGGCAGCCACTGTTTTAGAGTTCGCCACGAAGTGATCCGGATAACGCGAGGCACGTTTATCCCATCGACGCATGGCCATCATCATCGGCGGCAGTAGCAGGCGCTGCGCCACACTCACGGGTTCTTGCTTCGTATAGCTGGCGAGATTCCAGGCCCACCGCATGGGAGTGTGACAGTAACAGACGTGAATCGCGTCGCGGTTCGTACGAACTGCCTTCGCGTACCCCGAGGAGCTCGAAACCACCAGGTCGTAGCTCGAAAGGTCAAGGGAACGCACGGCGAGGGGATACAGCGGAAAATACAGCCGGTAGTAGTCCCGCATGCTTGGCAAATATTGCATCCAGGAGGTGACCACCTTCCTGTCAGACAGCCCTGCGGGCATAAAATCGCGCAGCGCGACCGTTGTATGCAGGGATGCGCCGGGGAGTATGTTCACGAGCTCTTGTGCGACTCGCTCTGCGCCTCCCATCTGCGTGAAGTAATCGTGGACGACCGCAATGCGCATAGGCCCTCAGAACCGCTTGAGCATGGCTGGAACCGTGCGCGCAAGAATCTTGAGATCAAGCGCCAGCGACCAGTGGTCGATGTACGAGAAATCGAGGGCGACCCACTCCTCCGGGCTGCGCTGCGCGCTGCGCCCCATCTGCCAGTTGCCGGTCATCCCTGGCCGCACTGTGAATCGTCGCATCAGTTGTGCTTTGCCGAATCGCGCGATGTCTTGCGCCCTCATCGGGCGTGGGCCCACCAATGACATATCGCCCGCCAGCACATTCCAAAGTGCGGGAAGCCGGTCGAGGAACGTGCGGTGCAGAAACCGTCCGAGCGGCGTGGCCGCCACTGTATTGCGGAAGCGGAACATCCGAAAGCGCCGGCGTCCGTAACCATGCCGTTCCTCCGCCAGGAAAAGCGAGCCCGGGCTGGTGAGCTTGATCGCCACGCTAATCCCTAGAAACACTGGTGCCAGCAGCACCATTGCGGCCGAGGCCCCCAGCACATCGAGCAATCGCTTCGCGGCTTCCGCTCGTTGCCGCTTTTGGTTTTTCGGCAACAATTCAAGAAACAGCGTGGAACGCCGGCGAAGAGCCGCGACTTCATCGAGTGCGAAGAGATCGTTCAGGCACACAACGCGCACACCCGTCGCTTCAGCGATCGACACCGCTTGCTGCGCCAGCTCATAGCAGGAGCGCATTGGGACCGCTACGATAAGTTCATCCACGGCATGGTGCAGCAGATAGCCTGGCAGTTCGTCCAGCGTGGCAATCAACCGGCTGGCTACATCCGGGGCCATCAAGGCTGGGTTGCGATCATCCACAAACCCTACCAGCCGCTTGGTGCGATGGTGCTGAATCCTCAACTCACGCCACGCCTTGCTCGCCCGCCGGCCGCTGCCCAGGATGATGACTCGCTCCGGCTCGCCGACCTGCCAGCTGCGCTCCCCGCTGCGCAGCAGCACGCGGCTGGTCTCATAGAGAAAGACCGCGAAGAAAAAACTCACTAGAATCTGCACCTGCGGTCCGCGGGCATGGCGAGCTTCGAGATATAAGCCCAGCAGGGCGGTCATGGTCCCACTGGCAAACGCCGTGCGCATGACCAGGCTGAGCACACCATTCAGGTCACGGCGGTAAAGCCCGAAAGCGGTCAGACATTGTTTCCAAAGCACGACGAAGACGATCGAAAAGGAAACGTTCAGCAGGGTGACGCGAACCATCACAAACTCTGCCAGGCCGCCATGCGGAATCGACCCAGCGCGTGCCCAGGCCACCGCGCTTACGGCAATGCAGAGTGCGACCACGCTGTCGATGGCCGCCGCCAACAGGGGGAAGTTACGAAGCCTGAGCATTAGTCTGCTCTTCCGATCTTGCTCTTCATGCCTAAGTGCCCTGTTCTAAATTGGGTTACGAGCGACTGTTACCCAAGGTAAGAGGCATGTACCACTTCTTCAATGACACTAAAGTTTAGGCCGTACATGATGTAGCGTTGTGCAAAACGTTACCTCCGGAGATAATCCTGGTCATGGGTGAATCACATTAGCAATTCCCGCAGGGTAGAGTGGCACGCTACAATACCCCGCCGTCCCTTGTTTTCATTTTCTGTCAGCGCATAGCAAGATTTCGCTTCGACCCGTTACCTAACAGCCCTTGGAGGTTAGCCCTGCAAAAACAGCTGCTGGTTGCCGCTCTAGGACTTCTGTCGACTCTGGCCCCCCTTCATGCGCAACTCGCGAGGCGGCCCAACCCTGCTTCCATGCAAAGCTTTCAGATCCCTAGCCACGGATCCGACCTGAACGCATTTGTCTACGTCGCCGCGGGTGCGGGTCCCCATCCGTTGGCGGTGATGTTGCATGGTTTTCCCGGTAACGAGCGCAATCTCGACCTGGCCCAGGATATTCGCCGAGCGGGTTGGGACGTCCTCTACTTTGACTACCGCGGCTCCTGGGGTTCCCAGGGAGACTTCTCCTACACCCACGCCATCGAAGATACGGCGGCCGCCATCGATTACGTACACTCCCGCGCTATCGCCAGGATCCTGCGCCTGGACCCGGCGCGCACCGTGTTGATTGGACACAGTATGGGTGGCTTTATGGCGGTGCAGGATGCGGCTGTAGATCCGCGCATTCTGGGGGTGGCTCTCATCTCTCCTGCGGACATCGGGGGGCGGATCCCGCAGCTTCTACAACAACACCACGAGCAGGCAGCCATCAAGGTGCTGAACGCCGCCTATGAACGCGAAGGGATGGCGCCCCTGAGTGGTTGTACCCCGCAGGGGCTTGCCCGGGAGACGCTGGTGAATGCGGCGCAATGGAGCTTTATGTCAAAGGTCAACGCGTTGAGCAGCCGTCCGGCCCTCATCGTAAGCTCCGACGATGCCTATGCGCGACAGAATCAGGCTTTCGCCACTGCTTTACGGCGCGCCGGTGATCACCATGTAACTAGCGTGCACCTGGCTACGGATCACGTGTATTCCGACCAGAGGGGTGCTCTTTCAAATGCAGTCCTGCGCTGGCTTGCGGTCGTAGGCTCTCCAGCGCAGCACTGAGATTGCAACCAGGGTTGTTACCGGGTCGTGTGGTGATGGTGATGACGGTGGTGGCGACGGTGGTGTGTTCCCGCAAACGACGTTGCGGTAAACATTAAAACCATGGAGAGCAGCAGGGCCTTCTTCATGATCTGAATCATAGCGACAACCAGCGAGAAAAAGGTGAATGCAGCAGGTTACTTTTGGGTGACTGCCTCCAGCGGGATGGCCGTGCTGCGCTTTTGCCGGCCGCGGTAGAAGAAAGCCAGGGCGATCACCAGGTATACGAAGTACAGGTAGGGCAGCCAGGAATACGGCGCGTCCGGCACGGGATAAAGCGTTCCTGCAAGGGTCATCACCATCGACAAGCCTCCGAGAACCGCGATTGCCAGCAGGCCCATGGTGAGCGCCCCCTGTCGCTTCAGTTGCAGCGGGAGCGCAATGCACGTGAGTCCGTAGATGGTAATGAATCCATACACCGCAAACGAGCCCAGCCAGCCGTAAATGTCCGCGCCGGAAAAGCCCATCGCAACCAGAACCAGGGGAGGCACGCCGGTAATAACGGCCATCAAGACCACAGCGATGTGAGGAGTGTCATTGTGCCGGTGGGTCTTGCACAACTGAATGGGAACCAGCCCGTTGTGCGCCATCAGGAGCAGGATGCGGGCCGCCGCGGTAAGACATGCCAGGATGCAGGCAAACATGGCCACCACAGCGCCGGCGTCGATGATAATACCCAACACTGGAAAACCCACTTGGTTGGCCAGCACGTGCATCGGCGCGTCGCTTTTGTCTAACGCAACACCGCTACCGCGAAAGCCAAGCACCTGGGCGTACGCAGACAACATGAAAAACACGCCCGCGCCCACGGCGCATTGCAAGACCGCGCGCGGGATGGTCCGCAGGGGTTCTTTGGCCTCATGGCCGAGCGCGGTGGCACTTTCAAAGCCAACGAAACTGAAGATCGCCAGCACCAGGCCAAGACGGATGCTGGAGGTCGACGAACCCTGAAGCTTCAGCTGCGGCCAGTCCGGATGTAAGCCGGTTTTCCATAAGACGAGAAGCAGTACCACCACGATGCACATTACCGACACGGCCTCAAGCCAGAGCATGGCCCGCGCCGATAGCTTCACATCGCGGTAGGCGAGGGCCGCCCCTCCGAGGACACAAATCAACACCAGCAGAACGGGCGACGCCGTGTGTCCGGTGAACGCTTTCAACAGCACGTTGGCATACTGCACGAAGCCGCCGGTGATCGAGGAGCCGGTGGCGATGTAGCCCAAAAGCAGTGCCCAGCCCGCAACGCTGCAAGCCACGGGTGGCAGGGAAGCGGTCGCATAGCTGTAGAGCGAGCCGGGAGACGCGGAACGGCGTCCCAGGGCCCCAATCAGCAGGGCGATGAGAGTCACTTGTATGGTGGCGAATGCATAGGCCACCCAGGTTCCATTCCCTGCCTGGGCAAAGACCAGCGGAATGGTCAGGACTGGTGTAGCCGTGGGGGCAATGGCAGCAACGGACTGCGCCAGCGTCTCCATAGGCGTCAGAACGTTATGGCGCAGACCAAATTCGCGCTGGGTCGCGGGAGAGTCGGAGGTAAAGAAAGGTGCGGTCTCGGGCGGCAGGTGTGCGTCTCCAGAAAACTGGTTTCAAAATGACTTAAATGTGCGAACGGCGAAGAAGGGGGGCCTGACGAGCGATACTGTTAGTGTGCTGGGAAGCCGGAGGGGAAGTCAAAGGTTTTTATGACCATGCAGCTTGCTGAGCAGGCGCTCAGCCTGTACGAGCTCCCAGCCCGCACCACCGCACAACTGGTCAGCCGCTCTGAAAATGAGACTTACAAGATAGAGTCCCCTTCCGGAGAGCGCTGGGCCTTGCGCGTCCAGAGGCCGGGCTATCAATCGAGGAATGCCCTGGCTTCGGAGATTGCCTGGTTGGCCGCCCTGCGTGAGGATGGTGTCGTCGCAACCCCGGTTCCGATCGCCGGCCGAAACGGCGAATGGGTTCAATCGGTAGAAGCCCGTAACGTGGTCCTTTTTGCCTGGGAAGCCGGCTGCACCCCGCGCCTCGGCACGGATCATCGCCAGTCGTTCCGCAGCCTGGGCGCCATTACCGCCAGCATGCATGCCCACAGCAAAGACTGGCGCAGGCCCGAATCCTTCGAGCGATTTACCTGGGACTTCGAGGCTGCCTTGGGCGAGAAGGCCCGCTGGGGCCGCTGGCGAGACGGCTTAGGGATGGATGCAGACCGCCTCGACCTCTTTGGCCGGACGGCGGAGCTGATTGGAAGGCGCTTGGCGCAGTACGGCACTGGCCCCGACCGCTTTGGGTTGGCTCACTGCGATCTGCGGTTGGATAATTTGCTGCTCAACCAGGGCCAGGTCAAAGTAATTGACTTTGATGACTGCGGCTTTAGCTGGTACATGTACGACGCAGCGACCCTGGTGTCGTTTTACGAGCACCTGCCCGCGGCAAATCGTCTCATCGAGCACTGGCTCGAGGGCTATCGAACCGTGAAGGCGGTCAGTAAAGAGGAGGAAGAAGAGATCCCCACCTTCGTTATCCTGCGAAGGCTACTACTCGTCGCATGGATCGGATCCCACCCCGAAGCCGATCTAGCCCGTTCCCTGGGTGTTACCTACACCGATCAAACGGTAGGGCTATGCAAGGCCTACCTAAAAAGATTCGCTTGCAGATCCCTTCACTCCGCTAATCCACGGTCGGGATGACAAGGGGAGAATGGTGATTTACCTCATCCTTGCGGTATGGGATCTAAAGATCCTGCGTAGCTGAATCTAGGGTAGGTAACGGCCCTCCCCTTTGTCACCCCGACCGCAGCGTACCCGGAATTCCTACGTCACGGCACGCAACGACGGCTACGCATGCTACTCACCGGCCACGCAACTCTCGACAGGAATTCCGGGGAGTGCATGGATCTGCAGTTTTAGTCGAGGCGCACCATAATCTTCGAGAACCCACTCGGACGCTCGCTCCAGGCCTTCAACATCGCACCCGCCTCTTCCAGAGGCACAATCGCACTCACCGTTTCATCGACCGGGAAGCGGTGCTCTTCGAGCATCCGAATCACTTCGCGAAAATCTTCCGGAAGCGCATTGCGCGAGCCCAGAATGTCCAGCTCCTTTTGCACAAACAACTTGGTCTCGTAAGCAACCGGCTCCTTGGCGTAGCCGATGTAAACCACCCGTCCGGTAAACGCGACCTCATCCACCGCGCTGCGAAAGGTCTGCGGCAAGCCAATCGCCTCGATAATCACATCCGGCCCACGGCCTCCGGTAATCTCGAGCAGCCGCTCGTGCAGCGGCTCCTTACTGGTGTTGATGGTATGCGTAGCGCCGGCCCGCTGCGCAATCGCCAGCTTGGCATCGTCCAGGTCGACCGCAATCGTCGTCGCCCCGCGGAACCCCGAGGCAGCCACCGCGCCCAACCCCACGCCACCGCAGCCAAAAACCGCGACAGCATCCTGTGCCGTCACCCGTCCCCGCCCCACCGCATGCAGGCCCACCGTCAGCGGCTCAACCAAACACAATTCCTTGATACTCAACCGCGCTGGGTACAGCTTTTCTGCCGGCACAGCAATGTACTCCGTCATCGCGCCGTTCCGTTGCACGCCCATGGTCTCGTTAAATTGGCAGGCATTCGGCCGATTCCGCAGGCACGAAGGGCAACGGCCACAGCCAAAGTAGGGCGAAAGCGTAACATCCATCCCGGCGGCAAGCTCCGGATGCGCTTTACTCGGCTCGGCGATGGTCGCCGCCACCTCGTGCCCGGGAATCCGAGGAAAACTCACCAGAGGGTTCTTGCCGCGATAAGAACTCAAGTCGGTCCCGCATAAGCCAATCATGCGGACCTTCAGCAATACCTCACCATTGGCCGCGACAGCATCCGCGACTGTTTCAATCGCGACATCGCCCGGCTCTTTCATCACTAAGGCTTTCATCAGTCTTGATTCTCCGGCCGACCCGACGGCCACGCGTAATTAAACGCCGGCGCGACGATAGTCTGCAACTGGCGCAGTAACTCATGATCGGTAGTAGTTTTCAGCGGCTTCAGGCTGGCCTCGACCTGGCGAGTACTGCCCAAACCAACCAGCGTGCTCGAGACGTACGGATGATCCAGGCAGAACCGCATGGCGACGTCTGCGATATCCACTCCCTGGCTGCGGCAAAACTCAGCCGCTTTCTTCCCCGCCTCCCGCACTTTGGGCGGCGCCGGATGCCACGGCTGTGGCCCAGGCTCCGTCAAAATTCCCATGTGCAACGCGGCCGCATTGATCAGGCCAATACCATGCACCTGGGCAAACAGCGTCAGCACCTCGTCCATCTGGGTATTCATCAGGTCGTAGTGGCAATAGCTGAGAATGCTATCCACCGGAGCCTCGGCCGCGATGCGCCTGAGCACCGTGAGAGGATACCCGGTAACGCCGATATACCGCGCCTTGCCCTGCTGCTGCAGCAGCCTTAACGCGGGAAGAGTTTCGTCGATGATTTGTTGCACATCGCCAAACTCAACATCGTGTACCTGGAAAAGATCAACGTAGTCCGTCTGCAACCGCCGCAGTGACTCATCCATGCTGGCCAGTACCCGCTTGGCGGAAAAGTCGAAGTCGGTCATCCCGTAGCGTCCGCACTTGGTCGAAACCAGCACGCGCTGCCGGCGCCCCACCAGGGCCTCACCCAGCCTGGTTTCTGCTAGCGTAAGCCCGTAGAAAGGGGAAGAATCGAAGAAGTTGATACCGCTGTCCACCGCCAGGTGAACCGCGCGCATTCCTTCAGCAGCGTCGATGCTGCCGAACGCTCCGCCCAGGGGGGAAGTACCGAAGCCTACGAGGGAAAGATCAAGGTCGGTCTGTCCCAGCTTCCTGTACTCCATGGTTGCACCCCCGCGCTACTGGTTCACGCCGCTCGCTAGAAACCCGCCGTCCACTGTAAGAATCTCACCCGTCACAAACGAGGCCGCATCCGAAGACAGGTACACAGCCGCGCCCACCAACTCTTCAGTATTTCCAAAGCGGCCGATCGGCGTACGCATCTTGAATTCCTGACCACGCCCGGTACTGTCCAGCAGTTTAGCGTTCAAGTCGGTGCGAAATACTCCGGGCGCAATCGCGTTCACCAGCACGCCTTGCCGCGACCACTCCACCGCCAGCGACTTCGTCAGAGCGCCAACGGCAGCTTTGCTGGCGCAGTATGCCGCCACTTCAAACAGCCCGACGTAGGTAGAAAGGGAAGCGATATTGATGATGCGTCCGTATCCGCGGCTGAGCATATGCTTGCCGAACACCTGGCAACAGCGCAGGGTGCCGGTGAGATTGATGTCCATGATCCGCGTCCAGTCCTCTTCAGGAAAATCGAGGGTCGGCGCGCGTTTGGTCGTCCCGGCGCAGTTGATCAGGATATCCACCTTGTGGAACTGCTGCAACACGTCCGCGCACAAGGTTTCAAGGCTGGCGCGATCCTGTACGTCCGACGCGCGCCGCAGAGTCTTACGGCCCTTGGCTTCTATCTCAGCCGCGGTCTTGTCGACTTCTTCTTGCCTGCGGGAAGAGGCGATGACATCTGCCCCAGCATCCGCCAGGCCCAGTGAAAGCGCATGACCGATACCCGTTGTGCCGCCCACAACCACGGCGGTCTTGCCTTGTAAATCAAATATGGAAGCGCTCATGGTGGGATTGTTTTCTCTCAGGGAAGCTTGTTTGACCGTCCATACGGTAAACGCTACAGTTGAGTCTATATCGAAATGGCTGCCGAAAAAATCCTCCGGATCGACCCTAAAGACAATGTACTCGTAGCCTTGACTTCGCTCCCCGAGGGGGAGGCGATCAGCTTCGCCGGGGAGCGGTACATTCCCCTGGCCGAGATTCCCGCCAAGCAGAAATTTGCCATGCGAGATCTGGCCATCGGCGATGAGGTCATCATGTACGGCGGGGTGGTGGGTCTCGTCCGTCAGCCGATCCCAACCGGAGGTCTGCTCAGCACCCGGAACGTGCAGCATGATGCCTCCGGTTTCGGACCCAAGACGGGCGAATATAAATGGTCCGCGCCGAACGTATCCCACTGGGCGACGCGTACTTTCAACGGTTTCCACCGTGCCGATGGCCAGGTGGGCACGCGCAATTACTGGCTCGTCATTCCTCTGGTCTTTTGTGAGAACCGCAACGTAGACGCCCTGCGCGATGCGTTTGAAGAAGAACTTGGCTACGGCCGGCCCAAACTCTACCGCCAGCAGGTACGGCAGTTGATCGAGCAGTACAGCCATCCTGGGGCGACCGCGGAGCGCGAAGAATTCTCCTCCAACCGGCAGGAGCAGGTGTTTCCCAATGTTGACGGCGTGCGTTTCCTGGTCCACGAAGGGGGCTGCGGCGGCACCCGGCAAGACTCGAAGGCCCTGTGTGGTTTGCTCGCCGGCTATATCCACCATCCCAATGTGGCGGGCGCTACAGTGCTCAGTCTGGGTTGCCAGAATGCCCAGCCGTCGATCCTTATGGACGCGTTGCGCGAGCGTGACCCGCAACTGCGCAAGCCAGTGCTGATGTATGAGCAGCAGCAGTCCGGCCTGGAATCAAAAATGCTTTCAGACGCTATCGCGGCTACCTTTGCCGGTCTGGTTGAAGCCAACAAGTTGACGCGCCAGCCGGCTCCTCTCAGTAAGCTCACCGTGGCCTTAAAGTGCGGCGGTTCCGACGGCTTTTCCGGCATCTCGGCGAATCCGGCGATTGGGCACACCTCCGACTTAGTGGCGGCGCTGGGCGGCAAGTCGATTCTCTCCGAGTTTCCTGAGCTTTGCGGAATGGAGCAAAGCCTCATCAATCGTTGCGTCGAGAGCAGTGATGCCGACCGCTTCATACAGCTCATGCAGGACTACGCTGCGCGAGCCAAGGCTGTGCATTCCGGTTTCGAAATGAATCCCTCGCCCGGCAACATCAAAGACGGCCTCCTCACCGACGCGATGAAGTCCGCAGGTGCGGCGCGTAAGGGAGGCACCTCGCCCGTTTGCGAAGTGCTCGACTATCCGGAGTACGATAACACCCCAGGATTGGCTCTTCTCTGCACCCCCGGCAACGACGTGGAGTGTGTCACTGCGCAAGTGGGCGCGGGTGCAAACGTCGTCCTGTTTACTACCGGTCTGGGAACGCCGACCGGGAATCCGATCGCCCCGGTGATCAAGGTCTCCACCAATACCAATCTTGCGGACCGTATGGCAGACATCATCGACATCGACACGGGAGCGGTCATTCGTGGTGAGACCACCATCGAAAAGGTGGGCGAGGCGATTCTCGGGCTCATCGTAGATGTGGCCAGCGGCAAAACAAAGACCAAGGCCGAACAACTCAACCAGAATGACTTCATCCCCTGGAAGCGGGGCGTCTCTCTCTAAACTGGGAAGGTGTTGCGTGCTGAAGACAGGCATTCTGAATCCCGCGATCAACTCGCTGCTCAGCCGCATCCGGCACACCAACACGCTGGTCATCGCCGATCGGGGTTTTCCTTTCTGGCCGCAGATTGAAACCGTCGACATCTCCCTGGTCGACGGCATACCGCGAGTGCTCGATGTCCTGCAAGCGATTCGCAACAACTTCGTCGTGGCCCAGGTATTCATGGCGGAAGAATTCCTCTCCGTCAACCAATCTGTAACCCAGGAAGCCTTTGCCACCGCACTGCATGGAGTGCCGGTGCACTACGAATCGCATGTGATGTTTAAGAAGCGAGTCCCGCAAGCCATAGGACTCATTCGCACCGCAGACACCACGCCCTATGCGAACATGATCGTAGAGTCTGGCTGATCTAAACAATTTTCCATACTTTGTAATCAGGAAACCTGCGTGCCCCATGTCTCGCTGTTTTTGGCGCGATATCGGATACCGTGAAGTTTCCGTCGACAAGCCATAGCGGACCCATCGCAAGGAGAGACCTTGAAGTTGAAAGGAAAGATTTCCGTTGTCACCGGAGCAGGTTCGGGCATTGGCCGGGCAGTAGCGGCTGCTTTAAGTGCGGAAGGATCCCGCGTCGTGCTCGTCGACCTGGACGGAGCCAAGGCAGAGGTCGCAGCCGCCGCCCTGGCTGCGCAGGGCAGGGAAGCGCGCGCTTTTAAGGCCGACGTAGCCGATCCAAAATCCGTGAGCAGCCTGCAGGAGTTTGTCCACAAGGAACTCGGTCCGCTCGACATCCTGGTAAACAACGCTGCCATTCAGGTCAACAAGAAGATCGAAGACACCACACCAGAAGAGTGGAACCGGCAGATGGCTGTCAACGTCGGTGGCGTCTTTCTCTGTTCCCGTGCCTTCCTGCCCGACTTACGCAAGACGCGGGGCGTCATCCTCAACATGTCGTCCGTCAACGGCTTCTTCGTAGAGCCTTATTGTGCCGGCTACTGTGCCAGCAAAGGAGCCATCCTGGCGTTCACCAAGGCGCTCGCCATCGATCACGGTCGTGAAGGTATTCGCGTACACGCCATATGCCCTGGCTACATCAACGCCGGGCTCGCGGAAGGTTACTTTGAATCGCAACCCGATCCTGCGAAGGCCAGGGAAGAAGCCGGTTCCCTGCATGCATTAGGAAGAATCGGACAACCGGAAGAAGTAGGCCGCGCGGCCGTCTTTCTCGCCAGCGACGACGCCTCCTTCATGACCGGCTCAGCCCTCGTTGTAGACGGAGGCTTCAGCGCCGGTCTGCCTCCTAAGTAGCGGAACGTAACCGCCGGAGCGCATCGCGATGCGTCTCCGGCGCCTGATACGCGGTGCACCGCACAGTCACAGAGAAGGTCTTACCCGGATCGAGCTGACTATGCCGGCCCGCTTCGAACGCCTGCGCGAGGTTCACCGGGTAGCCTGTCCATGGCTCGATCACTGCATGGTGATACCCACGCCAGCCGCCGTACACCAGCCACATCCAGAGGTAAGGACACGTTTCCAAAGGGAATTCATACAGTATGCCCTTGCCCGCGGTTTCGACGGCAAACCATCCGTCCTCTAAATCGGTTGCATAGTGGCCGCAATTGATTCCGGCGGAGATATCTGGAACCACACTCATGTCTGTCCCGTTGATGTGCGGCCAGTTGTACTCATCACCAGGCGAACCCAGCGAATCGTGACTCGACTGGGCCACAATGCCGGTGCCGGCAGGAATGATCAACCGTGATCCCGCTTCCACCGCGAACGCCGGGTGCGTCCCCCACATAAAATCCAACGGTATCGGGCTGAGGCTCTTCACCGCAAAACTCATATGCAGCACCTGCCCGGCCAACCAGATGCTCTTGGTCACGTGGATTGCACTGATCGGGCCATAGGCCGTCAGTGTGGTCTTCTCCGGGGTCAGTTCTTCCACCTGCCAATGGAGCGAACGCAACTCACCTAGATTGGGAAACGGTTCGCCGGCATGAACGCATGCATCCGCGGTGGGATACGCATCATCCCAACCGCCGCACCAGTAATTATCGAAGTTTGCATCGATCGGATACGTCTGCGGGCGAATGCGAGGGTTTTCCCAAAGTATCTGCCGTTTGCCGCTCTTGTCGTAGAGCGTCAGTATCTTGGCCCCCACCTCGGGAAGCACGGTTAGAGAAAACCACTCGTTTTCGAGCGCGAGAACACGGAGGTCATTCATGGAAAACTCTCACTGGTGAAGGTAAGCCAGGTTGTCGAAGTGCAAGCCCGCTCCGTTGGTCAACTCGAATTGGACTGAGGTGCTTGGGTCACGCCAGCCGGTTCGTATACGGCGCAGTTCCTTGGCCTTGACGGTAAACGACTGCTCGCGCGTCTCCGGAGAACGAATGATAATCGTCGCATCGTTTTGTCCATCGTTGTACACGTCTACACCTGCAAAGATGGTTGGTGCGTAAAAGTGAAACTGCGCACCCGGTGCATTGCTATCGGCCAGGGCAAGGGTGAAGGTTCCAAACTTGCCGTTCGGTGTGCTGATCTGCCAATCCCCGCTGCCCCAGTCCACCACCCCGGACGGATATTGACCCACGAGCGGTGTGCCGGCGGCGAGATGGGGATCATCAAACGTGATGTACGAAGCGGGCCGCTGGTCGCTCTTCCCCAGAATAGCGACGTCTCTCCCGCTGCTGTGCCGGATCCGAAGCGTCTTGGTCGCGTCCTCGAAGGTGTACCCCTCTTGCTCCAGGTCCTTTCGCAAGCTGATACGCTTGCCGCCCACCATCACTGCGTCAGGAACAAAGTTGAGCCGAAGCACATCGGTAGACTCGGGATCGAACGTGGAATACGTAACTGTACCCGCTCCATACGCCATCTTGGTCACCACCGAAAGTGATCCCAGCAGATGCGACTCATCTGCGGGGGCCCATTCCGGGACCGCCCAAAAGGCATCCATCATTCGTCGCGGACCGTCAGAGTATTCGTCCGTGAACCACCACTGGTCCGAGAAGGGAGCGTGAGCGTCGCGCGGTAGTCCCTGCAAATACGTAACCCAGTTATAGGTGCGATATGCCTGGTCCTTGTAGGCCACGTCGCCGGTCTTGGAGTAATACAACGCTTCCACCGCCGCTAGGCGTGCACTGTGGCTGTCGCAGCACTGGTTAGGAAGGTTGCAGCAGAAGTCCTTGCCATCCCCTTGCTCGTTCGTGATCAGGGCGCCATGCACCATGTACTTGGGCCACTTCGGCGTCGTCTTGACCCAATCCATCAGCTTGCGTGAATGCTCCTTCCACTCCGGATCCTTCTCCGGATGCAGCAGGACGTAACGCGCGAACTCCAGTGGAATAACCTGGTTCATGTTCGCCATGTCTCCCGGCACATCCTCAAAGTAACCGACCCAGACATTGTTTTGCATCGGGTACTTCATCAGCCAGGACCATGCCCCCTCGCGCACTCGCTTGTAAGATGCAGTGTCGCCTTGACTCAGGCGCATCAACTCGTCGAACAGCATGATCGGTTCCACCACATTGGCGGAGTAGGGAAACATCCCTTTGCCGCCAACCACGCTGCCATCACGGGCGAAGCACCGGTCGGGCCATGGCGAGTGGGTCTCATCGCCCTCCTTGAAGTTTTTTACCAATGCGTCGGCGCAGCGAATCGCGGCGATCAAATATTTGATGTCGCCGGTCATCTCATAGAGCCGAAGATAACCGTATCCATCCTCGCCCACGACGTGGGGCTCCACGTAGTCTTCGCCATGCTCGCTCCACCCTGTGTAGCGGGTGCTTCCCGGGTTGGCTGAAGGGTACGGTACCTGTGCATAGGCATAACCTTCCGGCGTTAAGCCGTTGGCCAACTCGTAGTCGACCAGATCGCGCAGGAACACCATCGTGCGGTCATCGCCGGTGTAGGGATAGAGCCGTTCCATGAACCCCTGCATCATGGCCCGCAAATAGCCGGTCGAGTTCGCCCAGTGCTTCTCAGGAAACATCTCGAACGTGGTGCGGTCGAAATCGTAGCAGCAGTAGTAGTACGGTAACCGCTGGCGATTGTATTGGTCCCAGAGAAGAGTCCATTGAGAAAGGAAGTAGGAGGAATAGGAGTAACCCGTATCCTGGCCTATGGGAAAGGGAAGCAGCTTTCCCTGGGCATCGAGCGCCACTGGGCGGCCGGCGATGCTGGACGCATCGACCGTGGATAGAGCTTGAAAGGGCTGTTGCGCCGCGGCGGACAGGCTCAGGCATAGGGCGATCAGCAGGCTCGAGTACTTGGTGAGTAGCTTCATAGCAATCATGGAAGCAATCGACTTTCTTGTGCGGAAATCTAGGGGACAGTAACGGTGACGGCCTGCTTTTTCTGATGCTCTTCATACACCGTGATCAGCAGGGTACTGAGCAGCACCAGGATGCCGCCCAGAATCATAAAGACGGTGAGCCGTTCATGCAGCACCAGGGCAGCAATCACCAGGCCGAAAAATGGAATCATGTAATTGGACAAGCTGGCCTGAGTCGCATCCAAACGGGTCAGAACCGAAAGAAAAATCACCATCGAGAGACAGTACTGAAACACCGCGAGTAACCCGATCCCGAGCCAGGTCTTCGCCGTGAAGGACGGTATCTGGTGAAAGGCGCCAGGCTCGACGTAGAGCGTGATCGGGATCAGTACCGCAACCACGAAATAATAGCTGTAGAGAAGCACCTGCAGCGGCGTGTAGCGTTCCAATAATTTTTTGCTGTACACGTTGTAGAACGCGCTTCCGCAAACGCTGATAAAGATCAATACGTTGCCGATCAGGTAGCCCCGGCCGGCGAAGTCGAGCTCTTTCCAATCCACCCCAGAGCACTCCACCACTCCGGCGATGGCCAGCGCGAAGCTGATCCAGCGTATGCGCGACATCGTCTCGCCCAGCAGGAAATAGGCCATGACGGTGGTTGCGATGGGCAAGGTCAACATCAGCAATGCGGCATTCGAAGCCAGAGAAAAACGAAGTCCCCAGGTAATGAAAAGCTGTGCGACCACCTGCCCAAGAACACCGATCAGCAAGAAACGAAGCCAATCTGTGCCCGGCACGGAGGGCAGCGTAGCCTTCTGCGAGCGTGCCTCCCAGCGCACAATGGGAATCAGTAACACCGCGGCGATCAGCATCGGGAACGAGGTAGCCGCTACCGGACCCATCTGCTCCTGAACGATTTTGACCAGTACGAACTGGCTCGCCCACATCAAATTGCAAAGCAGTAGCAGGATCCAATCGCGAAGACGTTCAGCAGAGAACACCAGGACTCCCTAACGTACCAGTGGGCGAGACTATCGGTGGACACTTACCCGGTCTAATGCCGTGCGCAGGCTCAATTCGATCAGGTCGCACATTTCGTCCAGGTCTTTTTCCTCGGCAATCAGCGGCGGCGCAACGGCGAACCAGCTCGGGTCGACGCGCAGGATGATGCCGTGTTCCAGGGCAGCTCTCTTGAGCTCTTTGCCGAGTTGCGGGAATGGCTCCATCGATCCCGTGTCCTTCACCAGTTCCACTCCCAGCAGCACACCTCGGCCGCGGATCTCGCGGACGACTCCATATTTCTTCAGTTCGGCCAGCCGGGTACGGAGGTACGTCCCCATGCGCTCAGCCTTGGCACACAAGTCTTGTTCTACGATTTCGTCGATCACTGCTACACCAACGGCGCAGGCAAGTGGATTACCCGCAAACGTGTGCCCATGCGCAAAATGCCGCTGCTCTTCCGGCCGGCCGCGGAAGGCGTCCGCCATATCTTCCCGGGCAATCATGGCCCCCAGGGGAACGGCTCCGCTCGAGATACCCTTTCCGGCGCAAATAATGTCGGGGGTGACACCGAACGTTTGCGAGGCAAACATGTTGCCCGTCTTGGCAAACCCGGTGATGACCTCGTCAAACACCAGTAGCACATCGTGCCGGTCGCAGATCTCACGCAACATCTGAAAGTATTCTTCGGTGGGCGTAATGATACCGCCGGTGTTGCCAATGGGTTCCACCATAAAGGCGGCTACCGTATCCGGATCCTCGTGCAGGATCACGTCCTCTACCGACTTGGCGGCAAAGCGATTCGCCTCTTCCCAGGTGGCAAAGCGATCGCGATAGTAGCTCGGCGGAAAAACCTTTAAAAAACCGTCCATTTGCGGTTCAAACTTGGATTTCCGCGATCCGCTCCCGCTCGCGCCCATCCCGCCGAATGTCCCGCCGTGATACGCGTAATAGCGGCTGATGAACTTGTATTTGTTCGGCCTGCCGGTCTGTTTGAAATACTGTCGTACGAACTTGAGCGCGGACTCAATCGCTTCCGATCCACCGCTGTACGGCTTGACATACTTCAAGCCCGCCGGCGCGACCGACCCCAGCTTCTCGACGAAGTCGAGAAGTATGTTGGTGATGGAGTGCAGAGGCGGAACAAAGGTCGCCTTCTCCATCTGCTCGCGCATCGCCTGCATGACGCGCGGATGGCGATGCCCCAGCACGGCGACGAAAATGCCACCGATGGCGTCGAAATACCGCTTGCCGGCGGTATCCCAGTAGTAGAGGCCATCGGCGCGCTCGATGACCAGAGGATATTCAAGAAACTCCTCGGTCGCCCGGTAGTCGAGAAAGGTGTGATCGAGTAAATCGATCTGCCTTTCCGTAAGCTTCAGCGGTTTTGTGCTCTGAGCCGTTGTTTCCGTAGCCATGGTTACCCCTAGAAAGAATAGCGAAGTGCGCCTTGCAGCCGCCGGTTATCGATCGCAGTCGATGTTACTTGTCCCTCCGCTGAATCGCCAACTGTATTGTCAGGTGCGCCGAAGTTAGGGTGATTGAAGGTATTAAATGCGTCGACCCGGAAGAGCAGCGACTGCCGCTCCGTAATATGGAACGTCTTCTCAAGTGAGGAGTCGAGTTGCTGCTCTCCATCGGTGTGCAGCGGATTGATACCCGAGTTGCCGTACGTCTCGGGCGTCGTGTGCACGATAAAGGCTGTGGTATCAAACCACTTGCTCACCGTGGGATTGCTGAGTGTGCCGTTACCGACGCGATCCGCGCGGTTGGTCTGCCCGTTATTCAGGGACGTGCTGTCGTTGGTAATGACATCGAAGCGGGTGCCGCTGCGGATATGGATCAGGGAATTGTATTCCCAGCCTCCAATGAAAGCGTCCACAAGGCGATTGGTGTTGCCCAGGAACCGTTGTCCCCGGCCTACCGGCAGTGCGGTATGGAGCTGGGCCGTGAAGATATGAGCGATGTCCTGCTGTGTGGGGCCATAGTACTGATTGATGTGCGCTGGATCGAGATTGTTGCCGTTGGCGAAATTGCGGCCATGCGCATAACCAGCATTCACCGACGTGGACTTGCCCACATTGGCCGCGAATCGCAGCGTCAACGCGTCGTACCAGCTGCCGGCGACGCTCTGCGAGATCGGCAGATCGCCTAGCTGGGGATAAGTGGAATAGAGCGGGCGTTCCGTGTTGTAGTCGACACCCGGAGCCGTCGGCGGCGCTTGATTGAAATTCGTGGAGTGGTTGTTATTCAATCCGCGAACGTTCAGATAACCGACATCCACAATCATTCCGGGACGGATTTCTCTCTCGACATTCAGGCTTGCCTGATCCACCCGTTGATTCTTCCAGTGATAGTCCGCTCCACGGATCAGCGCATTCTCGGGGATGATCAGGTTGCCCGATGCATCGTACTCCGCATTGGCCAGCGGTATTCCGTCCCGGGAAAGCAACAACGTGGGAGAAAGGTTATTGGGTGTCAGCAGATCCTGCTTCGAGTAATTCGGATAGGTAAGTCCGAGAATCGTCAACGGGCCGGACCAGTAGGCCATCCAGTAGGAAATTCCATAGCCGCTGCGAATGCTCGTCTTTCCGTGGTCGGGGCTCCAGGCAAAGCCGACGCGCGGTCCCCAGTCGTTGGTGTCCAGCCCTAGTGCAGGGCTGCGGTCACTGGACGTCGCGACCACCAGTTGATTGCTGCGGGTATCCCAGTTGGATTGCCGGTTGTGGCGCTCAATTGGGCGGCTGGTCAGGTCGTAACGTAGGCCCAGGTTCAAAGTGAGTGAGGGTGTGATCTTGAAGTCATCCTGCGCGTACCAGGCATTTTGCCAGTAGCTCTGGTACGGCGCACCCTTGACGAAATGGGCGCGTGCGCTCGAGGTCATGGTGCCGAGCAAAAAGCTCGGATAACCGACCGGCTGGACTGCGAGTGCGTTCGCCGAATTGCTCCCGCCGTTGTAGCCGACGCCATCAAACGACGTCATGGCTTCGTCGAAGGTCAATGTTCCGCGAGGATCGTCCCCGCCGATCGTATCGGCGGAAACGTCGACCACGTAGTTGACGTTGGTGCCGACTTTAATAAGATGGCGACCCTTATTCCAGGTGAAGTTGTCGGCAACAGAGACGGTGTTGCTCACGATATAGCCAACCCAATCCGGCTGGTCGATGCCAGGTACGCCGTTCATCGTAAACTCGGCGAGACCCTTGGTCGCCGGATCATTGGCAAGATTTCCGTTAGGAATGCCGAACTGGTTGTTCCAATCCTGGGACATGCTCTTGTTGCTGGTGCGCACGTTAGAACGGTTAAAAGCAAGCCGCACCTCGTTCATTTTGGTGACGCCGAAGTTGTGAAAATCAGATGCCAGCAGGTTCTGGTTGAGCGTTTTCGAATCTGCATTTCCAGTCTGGAAGAACTGGTTCACGTTCGTGGAGTTGTCGTTGATCGCGTCCAGAACGGAATACCGGAAGAAGATGCGGTCGTCGGCCGTGCGAGCGTAATCCAGGCGTCCATCAGCCTGGTGTGCAGTCTGGCTATTGTTGTAGAGGTATTGCAGGTTCTGGCTGATACCAGGAAGATTAGCTGTTCCGAAGATCTTCGTCGCGTTCATGGCTGAGGCCGAGATGTCCCATCGGCTCTGGGGGATGATGTTACCGGCGAAGGGGGTGGCGCCCACCACATTACCGAACGCGTCCACGACGCGCGTGTTGGGATCGTAAATCTGACCATAGGTGTTGCCCGCATCGTCGATCTGCCCCGGCACGTACAGCTCAGAAAAATCCCCTGTCAGCATTTTCGCCGTCGGCGCGGTCGTGAACTGGGGCTGGCTGGTGTGCAGGATTGTGCCTTGGTAGTCGGCAAAGAAAAACAGCTTGTCCTTCATGATCGGACCGCCTAAGGCGCCGCCAAACTGGTTGCGTCGAAAGGGAGTCTTCGCCGTCCCGCCGGCGAAGTAGTTCAGCGCATCGGTGTCTTCGTTGCGTAGAAAATCGAAGGCGGCTCCATGGAATTGATTGCTGCCGGATCGGGTCGTTACGTTGACCACCGCGCTACCGGAGAAACCGAATTCCGCGTTGTACTTGCCGGTGTAGACCTCGACCTCCTGTACGCCTTCGATCGGCGGCGTCACGCTGATGTAGGCGTTCTGCGGTTCGCGATTGGGCACGCCATCGATGTAGACCGAGTTCGCGTTTGCGTCGACCCCGCCGATGGAGGCAAGCTGAGGACGCGTTTGGCCAACGGCAGAGCCGTTCTCGCCGCCATTCGTTCCGTAATTGCCGCTGCCGGTTTCGTTGTTGGCGCCCGGGATCAGATTCATCTGGTAGAGCGGATTGCGGTCCAGGTTCGGCAGTGAATCCAGTTCCTTGTGGGAGAAGGTCTGCGACAGTTCCGAGGTCTCGGTTGCGATGTTGACCGAGCTCGACTGAACCTCTACCGTCTGCGCGGTATCGCCCACGTGCAGAGAGAAGTCAATGCGGCTGGTGCCTCCGGCGTCGACCGTTACATTGCTTTGAACAGCCTTGGCGAAGCCTGATTTTTCCACGTTCACGTGGTAGATTCCAGGCACCAGGAAGTTGATCAGGTATTCACCTGTCTCCGAGGTGGAAGTCTTGGTAACCACGCCGGTTGCGTCATTGATCGCCGTCACGGGCACAGTCGTGACCACGGCTCCACTCGTATCGGTGACGAAGCCGGTAATTTTGCCGGTGTTGATCTGGGCAGAACTGCTGAGGAAAGAAACCAGAAGTACGAGGCCGAGCAAGAGAGCATTGCGTCGCATGGAAGCACTCCTCCAGAGGGTTTGGTGCATCAGTTTTCACTCATCGATGGCAACAGGGGGATGGAAGCGCCGAGAGACGACACGGTCAATGCGCGCAGGCCCACCTGCAACTGTGGCCCGGCCGGGGGTCGGTGAAGGACACCAGCAGCGGTAGCTAGTGTGGTCTGCGCCACCAGGCCCCGCGTGAAAAGATATTATGTTTGCCGGAGAATCGGAGTCAAGGAATTTCTTCTCAGCGCATCTGGTGCAGGATGCGCCGCGAGTCCTCGAGCGTGCTTTTCATCAACCTGCGCACCGCTTGGCGAGCCGCCACAGGATTGCGGGCACGGATCTGGTCGAAAATATCGTGGTGTAGGTCAATCCCGCTGAACGCTGTATTGGTGAGCTTTATCTGCTGCAGAAACACCGACATGATGGGATCGAGCACCATCTCCAGATAGCGGTTGTGGGCGGCACGCATCACCGCACGGTGAAACTCGAGGTCGGCATCGATTGTGTCCTCGAGGGTTTTCCCGTTGTCCATGCCGGCCAGTGCGGTTTGAATCGCGGTCAGGTCTTCATCGGTGGCCCGAACCGCGGCCAGGCTGGCACTCATTTCCTCCAGCACCTGCCGCAACTCCAGCATGGATTCCATCTCTTCGAACGTGGGTATTGGCTGCCCCCGGAAAACCCGTAACAGCGATTCCTGCACCAGGTCCGGTTTGCAGGCGAGAGTCAGGGTTCCACGGCCGGCGCGCACCTCGACCACACCGCGATCCTGAAGCACCTTCATGGCCTCGCGAATTACGATCCGGCTTACCTGGAAACGTTCCGCCAGGGCCGCTTCGTTGGGGAGTTTGGATAGGGGTTGGGCGAACTCCTCTCCAATCATGCGCTGAATTTCCGGTACTACCCGCTCGCTCAGGCGTCCATTACGAAACGTACGCTTCTGCATTGTTCCCGTCTCTGCTCATTTCCCTATGGATACTACTGCATTGTCGATTGACGAGCGGTACCGTAAAACATATGATGATTACGCGCAGCCGTTCGGCCCAGTTCTCATCTCATCCTTGGAGTCCGCATGCGATCTTCACTTCGATTGCTGTGCATTGCTTCGCTTTGCCTCCTGGCCTCAAACCTCCAGGCGCAAGCGCCAGTATATGTAAACGCCCAGGTTACCTTTCATCATCCTGTCCTCGATCCGCAGGGAAATCTTCTCGCCTGGTACGAACCGGAAAAAAATCTCGGTTACGATCGTGTCTTGCGCCTGGGGTGGGACTTCATCGAACACAAGGTCCCGGTCGACACCCGCCACCATACCGGGTTGAAGATCTACCTGATCAATTCCGTCATGGACGGCACCACTCTGCAGGGCGAGTACTGGCAGCACAATCCAGCCATGGTCTACGCTGGGTTTGTGGATGGCGCGGTCGCCTGGTACCCCTACTCTGGAGATGCCGAAGCCATGACCGCGGTTGGCGGGATGCTCGACTATCAACTGGCTCACGGCACCACTCCCTCCGATTGGGACTGGCCCAACGTGCCCTTCGCCACATCCTGCGACGATCAGACCGAGTACGGTCACTGTATCGAAAACATGCCCAAGGAGTTCTACGGTGGCATTGAAACCGATAAAGTAGGCCAGTTGGGCGCCGCCTACACGCTCTTCTACGAGTTGACCGGCGATCACAAATATCTGACGGCCGGGGAACACTGTGCCGACGCCCTGGCGCGCCACGTGCGTCCCGGCGATGACGAGCATACTCCCTGGCCGTTTCGCCTCGACGCCCACACCGGCGTAACCCTGGCCCTCGAAGAATACGGCGGAGATGTCGCCTCCTCGGTTCGCATGTTCGACGAACTAATCCGCCTCAAGGCCGGCGATACCGCTGCCTATCAACGGGCACGCGATATGGCGTGGACCTGGGTGTTGCAGAATCCGCTCAATCGGCAGAGCAAGGCCTACGACCGATGGTCAGGTTTTTTTGAAGACATTCCCCATCGAAGCGACAACGTCAACCAATTCCTGCCGGATATGACCGCCTACTACATCATGAGCCGGCCTGATCCAGCGTCGGTTGACCCGGAATGGGTGACGCACGTAGGCCATCTGATTGACTGGGTACGTCTACGCTTCGGGCGTGGACCATTCCTGGGCGCATGGGCAATTGACGAGCAGGGTCCCCCCAGCGGTCTCGGAGGATGCTGTTCCCGGGCAGGGCAAGGCAGCCATGGTGGGCGCTGGGCTGCGATCAATGCCATGTACGCGGAAAGAACCGGCGATGGGCAGGCCCAGCGAGATGCGTTCCGCTCGATGAACTATGCGACCTACTTCATCTCGTCCGAGGGGTTAGTCGCCTGCTGCGGCGCAGACTACCATGCGCCCTATTGGTTTAGTGACGGGTATGCGGATTATCTTCGCCACTTCAACTGGACCATGGGCGCCCTGCCGGAGTTGGCGCCGATGGGCGAATCGCATCTCTTGCGATCCTCGTCGGTGATCCAGAAAGTTACGTATTCTCCCAAGCGCATCAGTTACAAGACGTTTGATTCCGAAGGCACCCAGGTCATGCGGCTGAATTTCAAACCCGCACGCGTAACCGCCGGACAAACCCAGTTGCTCGAGCGCAAAGATTTGCAGGAACCCGGCTACTCCGTGGAAGCTATCCAGGGCGACTACATTGTGCGTCTGCGACATGCGGGCTCGCCCGACGTTGTGGTGGAGGGAAAATGAGCAGAGAACGGCTGTGGGCGATTCCGTTGCTTCTTCTGCTGCCTGGGGCTATTGCCCAGGACCGGCATAGCTTTCCCGTCAACGATCATCACATCGTCTACCATGACGTCCGCGTCGATGCCAGTGGCGCCATTGTTCCATGGTCTGGGGACGCTCCCTCGCAAGCGTACGATCGCAACATCCGGGCTATCTGGAACTTCTGGATTCACATGCGGAAGTGTGCGAACGGTGTTCCGTACTATTTACAGCATCAGGTCTGGATGCCGGATCATGACGATGAGCGCGGCCTGGGCGGCGACCAGATCAATATGGCGCTCGATGCCTGGAGTCTGCTCTACGACTACCTGGGCGATCCCGCGATCACGCAGAACATGACGCTGATGGCCGACTACTGGCTCGATCATGGAATGTCCGGTCCGACGGAATTGTGGGCGAATCTTCCGTTCCCATACAACACGGATATTCATTCTGGGCGATATGACGGAGATATGCGTGCCGGCAAGGGCTATCTCCAGCCGGATAAGGCAGGCAGTTTCGGCGCCGAACTAGTCATGCTCTATAAGCTGACCGAAAATCCACGTTATCTCGATGCTGCCGTCAAGATAGCCGATACCCTGGTGGCGCGAGTTGCTCCCGGAGATGCCGATCATTCTCCCTGGCCCTTCCGGGTAAACGCCGTCACCGGAGAAGTAGCCACCGAGCAGTCGAAGGGGAAGCAGTTCACCGCCGCGTATACCTCTAATTGGACCCCAACCCTTCGACTCTTCCACGGGCTCGGAGAGTTACATCGTGGCCATGGGGAAGCCTACGCCCGCACCGCTGCGCTGGTTACAAAATGGATCCAGACTTACCCCATACCTGGCAACAAATGGGGCCCTTTCTTTGAAGACATTAACACTGCCAATTATTCCGACACCGAGATCAACGCCGATACCATGGCCGCGTATCTCCTCGAGAACAACGGAGCAGCCCAGGTTCGTCCGATTCTTGACTGGTCGGTCAATCGTTTAGGCAATCATACTTTTGAGAAGATCAAGGTCCTTCCGATCAATGAACAGACCGTCTACCTTGTGCCGGGTAACAGCCACACTTCTCGGCACGCTGCTACCGAATTGCTCTATTGCGAGAAGTCTGGCGATTGCTCCACCAAGCAGCAGGCCATCCGGCGGCTGAACTGGGCGACCTACACCGTAGATACAGACGGAAAAAACCGCTACCCCAACGATGACATTTGGCTCACCGACGGTTACGGAGACTACGTGCGTCACTATCTGCGCGCCATGGCATCCGCTCCGGAGCTGGCGCCAAACGATCAGGATCATCTGCTGAGGACTTCGTCCGTGATCCAGCACATCGAATACAGCCCCACGAAAATCGCTTACCGCAAGTTCGACGCCAACTCCGTGGAACGCCTTAAGCTCGCAGCCGGAACACCGAAGTCTGTGCAGGGTGGCACCATGCAGTGGGATGCATCGCAAAGGCTGCTAACGATCAACGCAACCTCTCGCGACGTTGTCATCCCGCTCTTACCAGGCGTCCAGTAGCCTCGACTTGGGGTGCCCCATATCTCGCACGTTCTTTGTGCGAGATGTGGAAAGAAACAGCGCTCACGGCGGGACTTGGAGGTATGCAATCTCATCATTCGCCAATTGCCATATCTCGCCAACAAACGGCGAGATATCGAGCACCCCAGGTCGAGGCTATTGAAACAGTCAGGCAGGCTTGCGGCTCAAAGCCCTTCGCAGCACAAGCTCGAGCGCCTGCTTCTGCTGTTCATACTCAGCATCTGAAAGCTTGCCTTGTAGATGATCCGTCTCCAACGAAAACAGCTCATCCTTGAGCGCGCCCAGCAGTCCACCCGCGCCCACCGGAGTCGTCGCGGCGACGACCGTATCCACCGCAGCATCCTGAGGCCGCCGCAGCATCAATCCCGCGCCAACGGCAAACACCAGCGTAATCGCACCCAGGATCCACCACTTGTACTTAGCCAGAGGATCCGGTGTATCGATCGGCACGCCCAACCCGCCGCCAGGCCGGGTGTCGTTAGCCGCGGCGCTTTGGCCGTTATCTGCAGGCTGCGCACCATCATTGCCCTGAGCCTCCGCCTGAGTATCGCGTGGCATGGCTCCAGAGCCGGACACAGTAAAGTTGATTGGCCGTGACGGGCCAGCATTCCGTGCCAGCATGGTCAGCGCGCCGGGAGTTTCATTCAGCGACTGGAACGGCTCCCCACCCCCCGCCTTAAAGCTCATACTCTTCGGCATCATCACCACAAAACTATCTGTCGCGGTGGCAAACTTCTGATCGAATGCAAGGCTTCCGGAGTAAGGCAGATGGTAGCTGAGCTGAAACTGGGTCACCCCCGGCCGCAGAGGAAACAGAAACGCGTAGTGGCCCTTGTCGCCCAGCGGCACAGGAGAAGACTGCACCGGCATCCCACCCGGAGCCATCGCAGCCGAGCCTTCAATCTGCGCACCCGCAGGAAGAAAAAAGTCGTAGGAGTGGCTGCTGAACTGAGTCCGCGGGGGGGTGGAATCGTTCTTGATAAAGTAGCTCTGGGTCACGCGCAGTCCTTGCGCATCCGTCTCCACCCGCATCACGTTGGCGACCGTGTTCACCCCGGGCACCACCGCGGCAACGTCGTACACGTCGACGTTGACATTAGGCGTATTCGGAGGAGCCGGCTTGAAATACGCAGCGCCCTCATGGTCGACCCGGATCAGGTGCATTCCCGGGTCCGGGGCTTCGATCGTGAAATGACCCTTGTCGTCGGTCTTGCTGCGCGCGATTTCCTGCATGCGCTGGTCGAGCGCGATCAGCACCACCGTGTCGCCGGCAGCCGGAGTTTTCGTTGTACCGTTGGTGACGTTGCCGGTAATGGTGGCCGCAAACGCAGACGCTGCGCTGGCGAAGACAAGCATGGCGCAGCACATCCTGCGCAGGTGGGTTCTCATAAGTTAGGAGTGTAGCGTGACCCCAAGTTCCAGGTCCTCGATCTCTGCCAGCACGGCCGCGGTCTCGTTTTCTAACGTAGCGCGCTGTGCCGTGTAGTCCTCAGCCGTATACTTGCCCGCGCTGTACTCGAAGTTCAGGTCGCGGAGGTTCTCGTACAGCACATCTTTCTGTTCGCGCAAAAAATCCAGCCGCGTCTTGGGGATCTGCTTTGCGGTATGCCGCTGGGGATAGAACACAAAGCTGAAAACCCCGATCAGGAGCAGGCCACAGGCAATCGTACTCATATCTGCGTCTCCCTTCGTATGCGATCGCGGACGTCAGCGAAACCAGGGGTTGTCGGCTCCGCCGGCATGGGCACGGTCCGCAGCCGCCATTTGCGCACAACCAGCAACGTGAAGCCAATGCCTAGGAAGAGCATCAGCGGCGGCATGATCCACGCCACATGGTTAAACCGCGTGAACATGGGCGAGGCCAGCACGACCGGCCCATACTCATCCTGGAACTGGTGAAAGATCGCGTTATCGCTATCGCCGTTGGCGATACTCGCGGCCAACTCTGTTCGCATCCTGTCCGAATCAGGGCAACCAACATGGTTACATTCACCCAATAGTTGGTTGCAGCTGCAGGCGCACATCATCTGGTGGCCGAGCTTATCGAACCGCTGGGAAGAATCGGTGGCCCCCGCGGTCACCGCAACCACAATACAGAGCAAGCCAAGCTGAGAAGCGCGAACCAAACGACGACGCGAAATCAATCCCCACTCCTACCGGCGATCGCGACTTCCCGCTCATCCGCCAAACGAACTCCGTCAGCTACATTGCGCGGCTTGCTGGAGGCCATCGCCGCGCTCAGGTTAGGCGCAAGCGCCACCAGAGTCCCTATTGCCACCACCACCACACCAATCCAGATCCACGCCATCAGCGGATTCAGGAAGACCTTGATGATTGGCAGACCGCTTTCCGGGTTCTTCCCGGCATAGATCACATAAAGGTCCCAGGCCAGCGTCGAATGGTTCGCGACCATCGTTGAGGGCTGTTGCGAAGAAACGTAGAAACGCTTCTCCGGAGACAGCTGGGTCACCTTCTTGTCGCCGCGATACACATCCAGCAGCGCGAACTCGGTGTCGTAATTCAGGTTCGAATCCTGGGTAAAGCTCCGGCAAACCAGTTTGTACGGTCCAATGGTCATGCTCTGGCCATTGTTCATCTCCTGCTCGTGGCTTTGGTTAAAGGCGCCCCCCGCAATGCCAATGAAGATGATCACCACGCCAAAGTGCACCAGGTAACCGCCATAGCGGCGTGTGTTGCGGCGCGTCAACTGCACCATCGAACCAAAAATATTCTTTCCCGTGTGCTTGCTGATCACATGGGCGCCGCGCAAAAATTCCGAAGAGATGGCAGTGACCACGCCCGCGGCCAGAGAAAAGGCAACCAGCGAGTAAAACGTGGCCTGGTCGTTCCAGGGACGAAGCCCTACCGCCATCAGTACGATCGCTGTTACCAGAATGGCCGCGCCGGGCAGGATAAAGTTGCGCCGGATGCTCTTGAACGAAGCGCTCCGCCATGCCAGCAGCGGTCCGATGCCGGTAAGAAAGAGCAGGAACAGCCCAATCGGCAGCGCCACCCGGTTAAAGAACGGAGCGCCGACGGTGACCTTATTGCCCTGCACATACTCCGAAATAATCGGGAAGAGCGTACCCCACAGAATCGTGAAGCAGGCCGCCAGCAAAACCAGATTATTGAACAGAAAGCTGGACTCGCGCGAAACCAGCGATTCCAGTTTGTGCTCCGACTTCAGATGGTCGCGCTGCAACAGGAACGTGAATAGGCAAACCGCCAGCACAATGATCAGAAAGCCGGTGAACCAGCTGCCAATGGAAGACTGAGCAAAGGCATGCACCGAACTCACCAGTCCCGAACGCGTAAGGTCCGTTCCCAGGATGCACAGCAGGAAGGTGCTGAAGATCAGCCACACATTCCAGTTCTTCATCATGCCGCGCTTTTCCTGCATCATGACCGAATGCAAAAACGCGGTGCCTGTCAGCCACGGCATAAGCGAAGCGTTCTCCACCGGGTCCCAACCCCAGTAGCCGCCCCAACCCAATACCGAGTACGCCCAGTGCGCGCCGAGGAAGATACCGCAGGTCAAAAACAGCCAGGTCACCATCGTCCAGCGGCGGGTAATGTGGATCCACTTCTCGCCGGGATAGCGCATCATCAACGCCCCAAGGGCAAACGCAAACGGCACGCTGAAGCCGACATATCCGAGATAAAGCATCGGCGGATGGATCACCATCTCCGGATACTGCAGCAGGGGATTGAGGCCAAAACCATCGGAAGGCTGTTGTCCCTGCACCAGGGCAAATGGAGGCGCAGCGAAGTTAAGCAGCAACAGGAAAAAGATCTGGATGCCCGCCAGAATGGTCGAGGCATACGCGGTCAGCGTCACGTCCACCTTGTGCCGCATTCGCAGCACGAAGCCATACGTGGTAAGCAGCCACGCCCACAGCAGCAGCGACCCTTCCTGGCCAGACCACAGGGCGGCAAACTTGTAAGCCCCGGGTAAGGCGCGATTCGAATGGTGCAGGATGTAGGAGACGGAAAAGTCGTTGGTAAAGGCGGTGTACACCAGCGCGAAAGCGGCGCAGGTCACGGCAAAAAAGCTGCCGATACCGGCGCGTCGCGCTGTTTCTGCCAGTCTGTCGGGAGCGATGCGGCCGCGGTACCCGGTGGCCAGTTGCCGCAGGGCGACCCCGCCGGCCAGCAAAGTGTAGCCGCTCAGAACAAGAGCGAGAAGAAGAGAAAAGCTTCCAAATTCCGGCATGAGAAGAGTCAGCAGCCCTTCCCGATTGTCGCAGATTTACGCGGAGCGGCGCATGGATTCCCCAAGCAATTCTTCCACCAGGCGAATAAGGCTGTCGGGGTCGAAAGGCTTAAGCCGGAAGATTACGTTGAGTCCGTCATAGGCGGCTTCGGCATCGGGCAATCCGCTCAGTACGATAACTGGGAGGGTAATTCCCCGGCGCCGTAACTCGGCCACGAATTCCGGTCCGCTCATCACGGGCATCAGGTGATCGGTGATGACCAGGCCGATGCCTTCGGAGGACTCGGAGTCATCCAGGATCTGGAGAGCATGCCTGCCCTGTAAAGCTAAGCAGACTTCCCGGCCACATCCTTCCAGAATTGCCCGGCGGGTGGCCGCCTGTATGTGGTTGTCATCCACTAATAGTATGCGCGCAGTTGTTCCCAAGGGGTTGGCTAGCCTCACTATTCTGGATGAACGATCTATGATAACGGTTGCTTAACCGAGAAGATTCTAACGCAGCCCTAAACCGGCCCAAAGTGGAAATGCAGCTCTTGCACGCTGGCGATTGGGGTACCATCCTTGGTCGCCGGGTGAAACGTCCACGTCTTCAGGGTTCCGATCACGCTCGATTCGATTCCGTAACCCAAAGTATGTAGAACCGCCAGGTCTGCGACTTTCCCGCTGGGATCGATGGTCACGTCCACTACTACGTCGCCCTGGATCCCGTGCGGGAGCGCGGAAAGGTCCGGGGCCGGGCTAGGGGAATAGGTGGTAAGGGCAATCTGTACCGCTCCCGAACCCCAGGAGTCGGAGCCCGTGGTCGCATCCGGAACCGGGGCCGGAGCGGACGTCTGACTTGGAGAAGCCGTAGTCTCGGTGACCGTAAGGTGCGGCATCGGGGTCAGGGGGGCAACCTCCGATTGTGATTTCACCTTGGCGTGGGGATGCACAACCGGCGCCGGCGCTCGCCCGGGCAGGTAGGCCAGTTCCACGTGGGTGCCGGAGGACGTGCCGGGCAGGGTATACACATGCACCGGATGCTGCCGCAGCGAGACGAACAAACCTGCCACAACCAGGCCGTGACCGGCCACGGACAACCACGTCGACTTAAGGGGGTTGCTCCGGGTTGGAAGCGGTGCAAACACGGTCTTATTTTAGACGATGTTCCCCAACCTTAGTCATGGGGTGGTAACTCATCAGGCATAGCCACAATACCGACCTGGCCCTGCGCATCCCGTTCCAGAACGGGCGCGTACACCCCCAGCAGCCGGCGGGTCCACCAGTCGCCGGTTTGGCGCTTCTGCTGCATGGAGGTGAACCAATACCGCCAGAGCACCGCCCGTACCTGGCGCGGGGGCTCCCCGGCGAAGGGATTTGCGGCGAACAGCGCCAGCACATCCGGATCATTCGCCAGCAAGCGTTCTTCGGTCCGCGGAACCAGGGGATTGCGCTGCCACGAGCCGAGTGAAGCGAACCACAGGTTCCACTCGAAGCGAGGCTGGTAGGGCGCGTAGATGCCCGGCGCCTTATCCAGGGCCTGCGGCTTGAAGCGGAAGGGATACGCAACCCAGTGGGTCCCGTCACGGGAGCCCTGGAACTCGATCTCATAGCGGCCCCGGGTCATCACCGCGAACAATCCATACTGGTTCGCGATCCGCAGCGGCTCGAGCATCGTCACCGGTTGCAGCGGCAACGGTATCTCGCGAAACACCATAGATACCAATTCCACCGTAGTTACATATGCGATCAGGCAAAGCAGCACCGTGCTGACCGCCAGCCGTGCATCGCCGAACAGAGTCTTGCGTGGCGCCACCGGCTCGGCAGTCTTCCAGCGGCGAAAGCAGCGGTCATCCAACAACAGAAAGCCGAGCGTAAGAACCAGGTAGTTGAGAAAGGTGTAATTGGCGGTGAAGATCACCCCAACTTCCCAGGGCGTGACAATCAAAAAGCAGACAATCCGCCAGCGGCGAGGCAGAAACAGCATCCAGACGATTGCCAACTCCAGCGCCAGGGTAGAAAACGCCGTCGCCACATGGAACCAATGCGGCAGGTGCTGGAGGTACCAGCCGATCCAGGTGGGCAGAGGACCGTTCTGGTAGTACTCATCCATCGCGGTCAGGTGACGCCACTCCTCATCGCCGCTGAGCAGCTTCACCAGGCCAGACTCGAAGTAGATGCGAAACCACTCCCACTGCAGCAGAAACAGGCTGGCTCGGGATGGAGGGTGGCTTGCGCCCAATCCCGGCCGCCTTCCGGACGGCGCAAAGAAAAGCGCCAGGAACCCGGCCTCCAGCAACATGCCGTCCGATTGGTACCCGGAGAAATCCTGGGCAGCACTCACAAACGAGAGAAAGCAGGCAAAGCAAACCAGCAGCATGGCCCGGGGCAATACATTGCTGGTAACCAGCACAGAAGCGGCCAGGCCCAACCAACAGAGCGCCATCACCGCATGCGAGCCGCTACCCAGCCACAGCACCGTGGGCGCAAACCAGTAGCGCGCGCCCGGCCCAAACGATTGCCCTACGGCTTGCAGGTAGGCGCCGGCGGGCAGAATTCCGGCCGGTCCGATCAGTCCCCGGATTTGCATTAGCAGCGAAAGGAAGGCCGAGCAGTAGATCAGTCCCAGCGCGCGCAGCACAATCCAGCGCGGAATCAACCGGTCCGAGGCGCCCTCGCGGGAGCTGAACAGCCAGAGAAAGGTAGAGGGCAACGCGGACATGCAAGGCAAATATACCGGCGCAAATAAGAAGGCGCATCCCGATGGATGCGCCTTCCGTCTAGGTGCACTTTCCAGCACCTTTCCCCAATGGGGAGAACGTTGTTTGTACTAGCTGCCTTGGTGGATGACGACGACCTTCTTGTGCTTGACCTTTGGTTTCGGCGTCACCACGGTCGCTACCGCGGGTCCGCCCGGTGTTGAGGCGCCCGTCAACCAGGCCTCCGAAGCAAGCACCACAGGGTCACTGGCTTCCTGCGGCATGACCGTGGTCGAAGGGAACACCTGATCAGGCGTAAACCCATCCGGATATGGCTTGCCGCTACGGTCGGCATCGACGGCAGTCGTCAGGTAGAGTTCCGCTCCGTCATCCAGTTTGAAGGGCTGGACAGCGGTGGACTTGCCTGCCGTATGGTCGCCAAAGAACCGTGTGTTTGGCCGGCCGTGGAACGCGATGGTAATCGCTTCCGCCGAGCTGGCCGTGCTGTTGTCAACCAGAACGGCGACCGGGCCAGAAGGAGCGGAGACGACGGGCTTGTCTTCCATCGTCAGCGAAACAGTCTCCAATCCAGCGGGATCGCGCGTGCCGGTCTTGCCGTCCTGGTAGAACCAGGTAATGTTTCCATCGGCAGCGACAAATGAGCCCACCGCGCCATCGCCCAGGATGGGGCCGATGCCGGTCAACATGGGCCACATGTTGCCTCCCGAATTGCCTCGCAGGTCGACGATCCAGCCCCGCGGGTTCTGAGCGGAAAGGTCCGTCAGGATGCGGCGCACGTCGGCCGCATACAACAGCAAGCCGTCGTTATCTTTTGCCGAGCAGCGTGGCAGCACAACATAACCGAAATTCTTGCCCTGTGCCGTCACAATGTGACCTTCCGGCAACCGCCGGGTCGCGAAAGCGCTGGGTAGAACGGACGCTGTCGTCGGGTTCGTTGGAGCGCTATGCGCAGCTTCCTTCTCGGCCGTTTCCAGCAGAGCAATCTGGTCAGGGAAGAGGCCCGGAGGTAAGCGCAGATGGCTACCCGGGTCATTCAACTGGACCAGCGCCCAATAAATCGCCGGATACGTATCAATGGGATTGAAGGCCCCACCCGCCCGCTTGAAAGCTTCATCGCGCACCGCGGTCCAATTGACCGCCTGACTATGCAGGTCGTGTTCCCGCATCATGTCGATGGCGTTGTCCAAAAACGCAGCCGCGTCCTTCGTAATTGCCGTAGGACTCTGTTGCGGTTTTGGGGCAGGCTTCTTGCCAGCCAGGCAAAGGGCCGGGCTGAGGAGGAGCAACGAGCATGCGCAAATGTGTGTTTGGTACTTCATGGCAGAGCAAGGCTAGCACGCTAAATCTGCCAAATAAGATCGCACAAAGGTTGCAGATTGAAACACTTATAGGACTGTAGGGCAACTGACGAAAGTTGTAGGGATTGGTATCAGTGACTGGTCGGTAGCGCGAAGTCCACGCCTGTCTTGCGGTTAGCTGCAATCGTTGCGGGTACGTTGAGCTCGGAGAGAGGTATCTCCCACCGCGTGTCGCCGTCGAGCGCATATAGCGTACTGCCGGTAAGCGCGTAGTTGTGAACCTCCATCGAAGGCCGTCCATCGCTAAACACCAGCGTGGTCGCGGGCTGCGCATGCACGGGAGCCGTTGCCACCTGGGGCTGGTACTGGGGGCGGAACATCGGTGCATCGCTTGCGGCTATCTCGGGCGGATTCTCCAGGGGTGGCTCATTACTAAAGTCAGGTGGTGGCGCAGGAGCCTGCGGCTCATTGCCCTCCACCAGATCATTTCCATATCCCAAAGGGAGCCCATATCCGAACGAGAGCAGCCCAGGATATCCGGCGTAGAAGTAAGGATACTGCGCCCGGTAGCCGACCCCACCCCGATGGTCACCGTCAGGGTGACGATTAGGGCCGGAAGGCCAATGACCCGTCCGCGGAATCTGCGTAGCCGGCCAATGCCCCTGCTGTTGAATCTGCGTCGCTGGCCAGTGTCCGGGCTGCATCGCAGGCCGAGGCGCAATAGAAACGGATGGTCCCGTGTGTGACGTTAAACCCACGTGCCCGCCGGAGCCTGCCCGCTGGGCGTGCAGACTTGTATCCACAACAAACGTGATGACGAGTGAACCGAGCGCAACCTGAAGAAGGCGTGACACCCTGCGCGGCATACCGCAATTTTATCCCATGTCGGCAAGCCCGAGCAGTTCCATAGAAACGACGGAAAAAACCCAGGACCTGAGTCCTGGGTTTCCTCTCCGTAACCGCCATATCTCCCTACTCCAAAACCGAAAACGGGCTCAACTTCACCGGCGCCTTCGTCCATACCGGCATCGCGAGCTCTGGCATCGGCTGCGAAATAAAAAACTTGCGTGTATACCGGGAAAGCCACCGCGCTCCGGAATTCGCTTTCCGCCGCCGCGCGCTGTCGGTGCTGATTCCTGTACCCGCGTACATCTTGCGATAGAGCTTCGACAGAAACACAAATGCCACCCGCGATCGCAGCGTAGGCGTGCAATCCGACCGCTTCCAGATAGACGAAAAACTATAAAACCGATCCCAAACTCCCTGCGTCCTGTTGCTGATCTCCTGTGAACTCATCAGCGCGTGGGGCATAAACATCTTTGGACGAATCGCCGCCGGGATCAGCCAATACCGGGTGACCGGTATCCCTTCCACGTAGACCGGGGTCTTCTCCTGCTCCTTCTCCCAACGAAGAAAATCGACCGTACCCGGAAACGGGGTCAGCATCACGAACTGCGCAAACGCCAGCCCGGCCCGCGACGCCAAATCAGCCGTGGCTTTGAACGTATCGGGGCGATCGGAAGGGAGACCAAAGATAAATGAGCCCAACATATGCAGCCCGTGCTCGCGGAATGTCTGCAGTTGCTTGACCAACCCTTCGCCCGAGTAATTGAACTCTTTGAACACCGACTTCAATCCTTCCGGTGTCACGGCTTCCACACCCACCAGCGCGCCTTTGATATTGGCCTTGCGCATGGCGTCCAGGTACTCCGGGTCTTCGGCCGACTCCATGGTGATTTGGGTAAAGAACACCATGTTCTTCGGCAGCTTCGCCAACTCCGCCATCAGCGCAAATTTGTCACTGCGAATCTGTTCCAGCTCGGCTAACTTCGCGAAGTTTTTCTGTTCCCGCGCCAGCCTCAGATCAGTCAACGTAACCGGATAAAAATTGTCGTCGGCCAGTGCAATGTAGCGAAAGCCCTTGCGCCGCAGCACCACAATCTCTTCGATCACACTTTCAAAGCTCCGCTGTCTCGGCTTTTGCCCGTCCGTGCGCCACACCGAGCAGAAGGAGCAATGCTTCGGGCAGCCACGAACCGTCTGCACCGACGCCCACATGTATTTGTCCGCCGGCATCAGGTCCCAACGGGCCGGCACAAACTGGTCCGCATCGATCCTGCCGCCGTCGTAAATCTTTTCCGGAGTACCGTGCAGGCAGGCATCCAGCACCTTCGACCAAACCACGTCACCATCGCCTTTCACGACGCAATCAGCATGGCCGCGCTCGAGCGCCTCCTCCGGGTAGAGCGTAGCGTGAATGCCGCCGTAGATCACCCGCGCACCCCGCTCTTTGGCCAAACGGCCGACCTCATATCCCCGCAACGCGTTGCCGGTGTGGATGCCGATACCCACCAGGTCACCTGCCTGAATCTCCGTCGAAACCAGAGCCTCAAGCGTCTCATCCACGATGACTGGGTCGCCATACGAAGGCGGGGTTGCGCCAGCCAGAACATAAAGCCAGCGTGGAGTAATCACCGCCGTGCCAAACGAGTGATCACTGGGGTTAATCAGAAAAACTGCCATAGCCGGGCGTCCTTTCAAAGACGGAGAACTGCCCCCGAGCAAACCGGTAGCGTTCGCTGATCAAGGGGTTAGGCTGTCAAAGGGGTCGCTCGAGCCGCCGTGAGGGAGCAGAAGAGATCAGTCTGGCAACGTGCTTAGACTAAGCGCAAAAGAAAGAGTTGTGCGTAAAAAATGGCGCATTATGGCGTACTTGTATTCAGCTGATACGCACTTCTGCCTCTGTTTTTCCGAAATTTATGCGGCAATCGGTAGCCAAGGGTAACACCTGATTGGTGTTTACCTGTGCTAGGGAGCCATCCGCCTGCTGGCTGGTCCAGGGAACCTGGGAAAGGTTCTTGAGTCCCAGCGGGCTGGCGACCACTTCTGCCAGCGGGCTTTCAAAGTTATACGTGTCGCCTTCCAGGTGGTGGGGAAAGAGTTGCGCACCCGCGCTCAGCATCACCAGCTGCGACCCATGCGCGGCGCCAAAGCGCATCCGGGGAGGGTTGCCGAGAGCCGCTTGGCACCCCCAGCAAGGTTGTAGCGCCTTCTTCTGCCGCAGCGCTTCCAGGTCAAAGAAATTTTCAGCGCCACACTGGGGGCAGTTAAAGATGGAGTCGCGAAGCGCACACATCTCCTTGCGCCACTCGTTCTCCATCACCCGTGCGTCGGGATCATGCAGGCCCGCGGTGAATGCGCGGATGAACAGCTTGCGCAGAGAACCAGGGTAGATGGGCCAGAAACTCAGCGGATTGTCATGTATTCCCGGTTGTGGGCGATTGCAATCATTGTCGGGGTCGAAGATAAACACCGGGTCCAGCGCACACAGCCGGTGAGACTGGTCCGGGTCTGCGGCGTCATAAGGCAGCGTCAGTTCTCGCTTGCCCTTCAGTGGATGCCCGATGACAAAGATAAAGAACAGCAGCACGGCCAGCGAGAACCGGTCGCTGGCTGCATTGGGCTCAACAATATCCCGCGCCACTTCAGGCGCCATAAACCCCGGCGTGCCCTTAATGCTGCCCGGCTTCAGATTCACGTCGACGTTGTCGGTGTCCGCAATGCGGATGTCCCCCGTGTTGGGGTTAAAAAAAACGTTGCCGAAATTGATATCGCGATAGCACAGGCCGGCCGCATGCAGCTTCAGAAAGCTATGCGCCAGGCGAAAACCCACTATGCTCAGCACCCGGAATGACGGCTCCGTCATACGCCGCATCAGATCGACCATGCTGATAAAGTCGGGCGTCTTGATCGGCATCAGGTAGCCGCCATAGGCGCTCGACCGCGGATACGAAACCAGGTCGAACGGCCACAGGAACTGTTCCGTGGGTGTCCCGCTGTTGATGGCGACCTTCAGCCGTTCCCACAACCTGGGATCGTTTGCCAGGTATTCGGGCCGGTACCACTTCAGCGCATAATACGCGTCGCCGATGCGCGCCCGGTACACTTCCGCCTGCGCGCCCTCACCCAGCGTGTCTTCGATTACTGCCGCAGACTGCATGTTGCGGGCGATCAGCACCTGGCCCCGTTTGAGGATCCCCTCCATTATGGACTGCTCCTCACTGCGACGGAGTGACGGTTGGCGGAGGCTCTGCGGCGACCGGCGCCAGCGTTCCAGTGATCCCCGTGGCAAAGGCGATAGTGATTGGCTCCTCGCCCAGTGCCACATCGCCGCCCAGACCGATGTGAGTTCCTTTGCTCGTGGTCCATACATCCGCGGAGTCGTTAAACAGAAAGAGCGGACCATCTTTGACCTTGCTGGCAACCTTGGCGTAGCCGTCCGGCGGTTTGTCGGCCTTTGCTCCGGGATGGATGAAGCGTGTCGGGATGTTCGATGCCTTCTTGAGTGACATCTGCTTGCCGTTCACCGTCAACGTCCATTCGCGCGGCGGCTGAACCTGTGCCGGCGCAATCTTCGGCGCGTGGTTGGGGTCAACCGGCGCAGTCTTCTTATCCCCGTCTTTTCCCATCGCAGGGGCTATGGGTGCAGGAGTCGGCGGATGGGGAAAGATGCGGTTACGGAAAATCGCCACTGGGATCGCAATCACCGCGGCAAGCAACAGAAGCAGTGTATTGCGCAACCGTCGATTGTCCTTACGCGTCTGCTCGACCCGTATCGCCAGTTCCTGCAGCTTCTGCTGTTGGCTGCTGTGACGTGCCTTGAGTTGTTCGATCAGCGCCGACTTCGAAGCGGCCGTCATCAGAGGCCGCGGCACCTTGCCTCCGGCGCCTTGCCCCTGGTCATCTTGCAGAATGGCCAGCGTGATGTCGTCGCCGCTGCCTTGCTGCGTTGCCTCCGTCAGAATCGAGGGCAATTCTTCTGCCAGCGAAGCGATGCCCTGCTGGCGAATGATCTCCTGATAATCCTGCCCGATCTTGAGAAAGTCTTCGTCCGAGCGAAATGAATTCGCATACCCGTCGGTTGATAGCAATACCAGCGACGGCAACGCCGGCGCAGTGACCCACGCGGATCGAAAATCCTTCCACGCCTCTGGCTGGCAAAGCGATGTCGTCTGGTTCGCGATCAGCCGGTCGTCCGGGGGCAGCGGCCGTGTGGTGGTTCCGTTTGCGGTCACGCTCAGGATCTCGCCATCGCCCAGTTGCAGATAGAGCAGAACTTTATCGGTAGCTCCGACGGCTAACAGCGTCGCACCATAGGCCAGTTCAGGAGCACTCTCGACTTCGGCCCGAGCTTCTGGGCCCTCCTGTCTTTCAAGGTTTGCCAGTTCCGCTTCACTGAACGGATTCTGCCCCAGGTCAGAGTAGATCGCCGCCAACCATACGCTCACGATCTTGCGTTCCAGTTCGTGCACCTGCTCGGGTACGAACGGGACGTGACCATTGCCGCCGGCGGACTCGCGCAGAAAGGCCTGCAGCGTGCCGGCAACCGTGCTCACCGCGAGCGAAGAACCAATCTGACTGCGGAAGTGACGTGGGCTGCCATGCCCATCGGAGACAACGGCTACTGCGACACTACCCTGCGCTCCCGGAGTCACCGTGCATTGCGCGGCGTCCTGGTTGGGAAGTCCCGAACGGTGATGGGAACTACCCCGCACGCAGGCATGCGCTACTTTCCAGCTCATCGTTTCACCTCTGCCTTTCGCCTGAGCCCATCGCCTGTGTCCTGCACACTCTTTGTTCTCACGGCTGACCCTTGCTTGGCAAGATGACTACCACGTCGAATCGTCGTCGGTCGGCGGCGTGACGGTTGGAACAGAGGATGGTTCTTTGCCCGGCGGAGTTGCCGTGACCGACGTGGAAACATAGCGAAAGTAGCGCACTAGCTGCTCCGCGTTGTCCACGCGCAGCACTGGCTTCTCCGGATTGTCGACAAATTTGCGCAGCGTTTCCTGGTCCGCATCCTGTCCAATCGCGATCGCCTGGCGTACCGCCCGGCGTCCCCAGGGGATGTTGAGAAGCGCCTGCAGAGCGCCTTTCCAGTCGTCGGTAGGTTTGCCATCGGAGATAAGCACGACCTGCGGTGGCAGCATGCGGGCGTCCGCCGGGATATTGTTCATCTCTTCCGCCAGCAGTGCGAAGGCCTGTCCCAGGTCAGTCTCGCCTTCTGCGTGCAGGTCGACCCACTTGAAGTCGGTGAGCAGCGTGGGCTCGGCTATATGCCAGGTGGCTCCGCTGGAAAAACGAATCACCCGCACATAGAACTGCACTTCGGGATTGCCTTCGGCCGCCTTTCGCATGGCTGGGATCACTTCACGGATCGCGTTGTTCAGCGCTTCAATCTTGCCGCTGATCGCCATCGAGCCCGAACAGTCCAGTAACCAGATCACATGCAGAGGTCTGCCTGCGTATTGTCCGCCCGGACGCACCGCCATGATGTCTTCTCCAAGTGTCAATTTGCTTGAAACGTTTGTCCCGCCGCGAACTGGGGTGCCCCATATCTCGCCCTCTGTTGGCGAGATGTGGGAAACGAGAGGGTGCTGAGGATGAAGTACCTGGGCCTCTGCGATTGCTCTTCCCACATCTCGCACAAGAACGTACGAGATATGGGGCACCCACTCGTCGTCCCTCCCTGAGCGATCGGGAATAGCATAAGTTCTCTCGCAGGCTCCGCAACTCGTTTAAGAGCCCAACGAAATATTCTTCGTCAAACGGAACTGCATCACTGTTTCCGCGCTGACCTTCACTGGCGCGGGTTTTGATGTCAATGCTCCTGCCGCGCCTCCAGCACCCGCCCCGACCGCTGCGCCGGTGCCGGCATGGTGGAAGAGATGTCCGGTGATGGCTCCGATCGCCGCGCCCGCCGCACCGCCGATGCCCGTTCTCTCCGCTGTGCGCACCCCCTGCGAAGGACCGTCCACACTCTTGGAGGATGCCGTGACGTGCAGCAGCTTACCGTGGGCGGTCAGGCCCACCAGGGCAAACTGGACATGCGACTTACCCGTCATCTTGCCGCTCTTATCGATGGCCACTACCTTCAGCTGCGCGCTCGCTCCGCGCTCCACCACCACATTCCCATCGCTGGTCAGCGGAGTGACCACGGTTGCCGGCAGCAACTCACCTATGTTCGCGTTGTCTGAATTGAAATCGCTGTCGAGACGCACCACAACGGATGTGCCAACTGGCATCAGCGAAGTCGCTTTGCTGCCGTTGCCAACGCCGCTTCCGCCGTCGGACCCGCGGTAAGCGGACTCCTTGCCCCCCACCTTGTTCTGGCCGTCCTTAGCCGGAGGCGTGGGATTCTGATTGTCCGTCGTCTTGCCGTCTGGCCCCGGTGTTGGGGACGGTGGCGTCGGCGGGTCCTGCTTCTGTTGTCCCGGCGGATTCGGATTCGGGTTAGGAGGAGGAACAGGCGCTGGATGATGCAGCAGCGCAAACGCAACCGCGGCCGCTGCTAATAACCCAACCCCGCCCACAATCGCTTTATTTTGATTACTGAGTTTCCCCGGCCCGCCGTTACTCGGGACCACCTGTGGCACACCGCCGCCACTGGGAAGGGAACCAGCCGGCCGGTCCGCTGCTGCGCGTTGCTCCGCCGTCAGCGGCGCTCCCACGCCATTCTGCAGTGACATCGGCACCACATCCTGCACCCGATCGGAGCTGCGTCCCAGGTTCACCCCCAGCGCATACGACCAGGTCTCCACTGCGTAATTGGCAATCTCAGGTGCCAGGCCCCTGTTGTCCTCCAGCCGTTGCACCAGCCGGGCGCGCATCGCCTCCGGCGTCATCGCCGTTTGCCACGAAGATCTCAATTCCAAAGGAACTCTTTCTTCCAGCGCGCCCACAATCGCCGAGATCTCCCGCCGATGGCCGGCGCAATAGTCCTTCAGCAATCCTTCACATCGGTCACGATCCTGAAGAAGACTATCCCCATTCTTCTCGATAAGTTCCTTCAGCTTTTCCCGAGGCACTTCGGTGGTTGCCATTGGCTCCTGCTCCTCTACTAACCCACTTCACCATCAGTGGATCCGAAATCGATTTTGGTTGCTGGAGCCAGCTTGATCGTCTGCCCCGGTGCGATTTGCCTGCGCGTTCCGTTGCCGGAAACTACGTCCCACGCCGAACTGCTTAGATTCGTAAGTCCCAGCACACTCGGATCGCTGGGATTGTGCGTTACTTCGGCGACCGGACCTCCCGGCGACTGCGCCATGAGTCCCGGCACCTGGTGCTCCAGCAGGCGCAGCCCAGGCACGATCACCAGGTATTTTGCTCCTACGCGCAGCCGGTTGCCACTGCCACTCCCGTTGGCTGCGGGCGGCGGGGTAACGGAATCCGCAGCCAGCCCCGCCCGCGCACCCATGGCAGCAAACGCCACCGGAGGTGGAGGAGGAGCCGGCGCCGCATACGCCACTGCGGGGGCACTGGACACCACCGGACTAAACCCGGGCGCGCTCCGGTTGCCGCCAAAAATCACGCTTGGCTGCAGCAGGTTGCGGTTGGGAGAAATCTCGCGCGCCTTCAACACTGCCGCCGCCAGCACTGCGTACGACAGCAGTGCGATCGCAGCCTCGATCGGCACCGTGTCCATGCTCACCACCGTGTCCCACAGCGCGTGGGGAATCGAAGCCGAGACCAGGCCGATCCCCAGGATCTTCCATTTCTGTTCCGGCTTGATCACCGATAACCCGATGAAATATCCAAAGTAACCGGCATACGCCATGTGGCCGAACGACAGATCGATGGAGCGGATGATCAGCGACTTGATCCCGGGCGCCGTATTGAGCAGGTTGCTCCCCTGGTTGATCAGCTCCCGCAGTTGATCGAAGTTCATGTTGGCCATGGCCGCTGCTGTGTTCTGGTCACCGACGACGCCGCGAAAGGCCAGGGCAACGGTCGTCCAGGTATGGACCAGGTTTTCTGGCACATACTGCAAGAGTGTCTCCATGACGGCAAACCCGCCGCCAGAGGCTGCTCCAATCAGGATTCCGTCGAGCGGCTCTTCCACGCCGATCTTCGCTCGTACCTCCGGCGTCATAAAGCGTGCTGCGCCCACCAGGGCAAAGATGGGCAGTGCCTTTACCGTCTCCTCGAAAAATCCAGTCCCCAGAAACTGCTGAATGAACAGCGTGATGAAGGAGCCGTTCGCATCCGGCTCCCCACCGGCAAGTTGAATGTGGAAGAAGTTATACATCCACACGAAGTAGTGGTTCACCTTGAACAGCCAGAGATAGTACGCGGTGAAGCCGGCCGCTCCCAGCAGGATGTACCACGACTTGCTCTTCCCGATCATCCGGTAGATGAAATACAGGCTGACCATCGTCAGGAAGAGGGCCAGCATGATCAGGAAGTTGGAGCTGTAGATCCAGTCGCGTGGATCCATCCAGTGCTTCCCGTCCGGGGCAACAATGGCGTACGTGATGGTCGTTGTGGAGCCGAACGTCGCCATCGCAAAAAAGACCACGATGCAGAACAGTACCGGTCCAAGCTGCGCCGTCTTTCCCAGTTCGTGCCATTTGGTCATGACTGGGATGAGTTGGGAGCGGGTCGCCTCGGTGCCTTGCACCATCACGCCGCCGGGTCGCTTTGCCATAAATCCTTCTCCTCACCGCAAGGGTGGTGTCAGCAGGCCAATTCGTTGGCGAGAGTTGATAGATGGGGAGAGAGTTGCGTCGAAACCTGCCCGGACGTCTGCATGAATCACCATCGACAGAAAATGAAAAAGGGCAGTGGGTAAACGGGGGCCTTGTTTTGCCTCACTTTATCACCGAGGGGCAAGCCTGTCGACGGAAATTAGCCGCACCCCGGGAGCTCTCGCCGCAGGCTAACAGGCTCATCATGATAGGCTTATAAGCGCTTATAGCTCCTCACTTCTGGTGTATATCCTTTAGGAAACTTATGACCGGCTCCCCCTCCCGCTTTCAGTTCGCTTCCGCCCCCAACAGCTGGGGAGTATTGGATTACCCCGGCCCTTCCTGGGAGCAGAGCTACCAGACCATGCTCGACGAGATGGTGTCTGCGGGCTACACCGGCACTGAGTTGGGTCCCTACGGCTTTCTTCCTACCGATGCCAAGCTGCTAAACCACGAATTGTTGCAGCGGAACCTGAAGCTCCTGGGTTCGTTCGTCCCGGTGGTGTTAACGGATCCCGCCTCCACCACCATCGTGGTGGAGCGCATCCGTGAGGTGGGCGGCCTGCTCGCCGCCGCGGGTGCGCCCTTTCTGGTGTTGGCCGACGACCAGTCGCTGGAGCGGGACCGCATCGCCGGACGAGTGCCGCGGGATGGCAGCAAAGGCTTGAACGCCCAGCAATGGAAGCAGGTGGCCAGGATCGTTGCCGAGGCGGCTCACGTCGCCGAGGAGTTCGGCCTTGACCTGGTCTTTCATCCCCATACCTCGACCTATATCGAGACCCCGGAGGAGACCGAGCAGTTTTTCGACGTTACGTCCGCGTCGAAGATCGGGCTTTGCCTCGACACCGGCCATTGTGCGTATGCCGGCGGCGATCCGGCGCTCGAAGCGAAGAAGTATCGCGAGATCCTCAGGTTCATTCATATCAAGGATGTCGACGCCAGCGTGATGCAGGAAGTGCGGCGCAGCGACATGAACTTCGAGCAGGCCATCGAGGCTAACGCGTTCACCATCATCGGCCAGGGTTCGGTAGACTTCCCCGCATTGTTCGCCGTGCTCCAGAAAAACGGCTACTCCGGCTGGATGGTCGTCGAACAGGATGTTACCTTCGGTGCGACCGTTGTCCCTCCCGTGGAAAGCGTCGCGGCGAGCCTCAAGTACCTTCTGCAGACCTCCGCACCGTTTAACGGGTGAAGCCGCAAAGTTATTGGGATTCGCCGTAAATCAGAGACTCTGCATGAAAAGATTTCCTGCATGTCTCCTAAGGTTTCGACTGCCTGGATGCTGCATGGCCTCCGCGCCGTCATTCTGGAAAATCGATGCCTGCATCTCGTGATCCTTCCCGAGGCAGGCGGCAAGCTCTGGCAGATTCGCTACAAGCCCCACGATGTTGATCTGTTGTGGAACCATCCCCACACTCTGCCCGCTCGTCACGGGATCAACGCCTGCTACGACGACGTTTGGAGCGGTGGCATGGATGAGCTCTTTCCCACCGATGAGCCATGTGTCATCGAAGGTGAATCCTATCCCGACCACGGAGAGCTATGGTCTGGCGTATGGGACGCGGAAACCTTTTGCGATGCGGAGCAGGCAGGCGTTCGCCTCCGCTTCGTAACGCCGATCAGTTCGTTTGCGGTGGAAAAGACCATCCTGCTCCGTCTCGACTCCGCCCGCGTGGAAATCACCTATCAGCTGACCAATCTCACCGGAGCCCGATTTCCGTTTCTCTGGAAGCTGCACCCGGCGTTCGTCGTCAGCCCGCAGCATCGCATCGATTTCCCGCCGATGACCGTCGTGCGCGAGCCCTCATTTCCAGGCACCCTGGGCAGCCAGCCCCTTTGCTTTCCCTGGCCCGGCAAGCCGCCGCTCGATCTGCGGCAGATTCCCGATCCTGCGGCCCGCGCCACCCATTTCTTCTACGGAACCAATCTCACCGAGGGATGGTGTGCGCTGACCAACACGGCAACTGGCTTGGCCAGCTGCCTGAGCTTCGACCTGAGCGTCTTCCCGTCGTGCTGGCTCTTTGCCGCCCACGGCGGCTGGAGAAACCTCAACGTAGCCGTGCTCGAGCCCGGCACCGGCTATCCTCTGCACTTTCCCTCAGCGCTCGAAGCGGGACGGGCACGTTGGCTCGGCGCAGGGGAAACCCTCAACACCCGCGTTGTGCTCACACTGCAGGAGGGTCTGCAATCCGTGGGCGGCGTAGACGCTGCTGGGAATCTTCTTCCGGGGACGTAATGGCCCGGGGACGCAGACAGCATTTTCACTTCTGGTGTTTACAGGGCAACTGGCCTGGGCGCGGCTTTTCCTCAAGAAAAGACGCACTTCGCTATCCTTACCTGCGCAGAGTAGAAGTGAAAATGCTTTAAGCGGCCTTCGCTTCGGGTTCGAGGGAAAGCAGGATGGCGGCCAATATGGCGAGGATAGCGCCCGCGGCCTGGGTCAGGGTCATGTGCTCATGCAGCAATAACACCGCCATGACGATGGTCAACAAGGGATACAGCGAAATTAGGGAGATCACGACCGACGCTTTCCCGCCCGACTCAAGCGCGCGAAAGCTGGTCAACGCTCCCAGCCCGTTCAACACTCCACCCGCGACAGCAAACACAACCGTCATCCGGTTCAGTTTCCATTGCACGTGCGCCAGGGCCAGCACCACGGCCGAGATCGCTACCATGGCCCACGCAAACCAAAGGAAGGAGCGTTCGCTGGAGATGCGATTGGTCGACAACTTCTGCGTAACCCCGGTGCCGCCCCAGAGGACCAGGGCGATCGCAGAAAAAATAAGCCATGCCGGCATGGGCCTCTCCTAAACGCTCAAAAGGTAAATTGCGACAAACGCCAGCACCAGGCCGGCCATCTGTGTCCTGCCCATGCGTTCCCGCAGAAACGTGACAGCCAGCACCACCGTCACCACCGGAAAGAGAGCCGTCACCGGGGTCACGATCGATACCTTGCCTCCGCTAACAAAAGCCTGGAAGAACGCGATATTGCCCGTGCCCCCAAGCACTCCGGTGAAAAAAGCCCAGAACACGCCCCAACGAAATTCCTTCGTGCCTCGCGGATCGCGCGCCATGCGTGACGACCGCCACACGAGCGCCACCAGCGGCAGCAAACCTACGGTGTAGAGCAACTGATTGGTGTAGGCGTCGACGCCTTCTGAAGCCAGTTTGGAGACCAGTCCCCACAGTCCCCACAGCACGATGGTTCCCAACGACCACAGCAGCCATGCCGGCCATCGAACGCTCGTTATCCTCATGATTTTGCCGAGCATAGCAGCACGGGACTGTGTTTTGCTGATGATTCTTTTGCTTTGCTGTGATCGCCTTGTGAGCCCCGGCTGTGCCTTTTATGATCAGGCCACCATGAAGATTACCGCCATCGAGGCCATACACCTGCGTGTCGAAGATCCCAACATTGAGCTATTCGATGGCTCCTACGACGACTGCGTCGTCGTCATTGCGACCGACGAAGGTTTGGTGGGTATCGGAGAAACAGAGTCGATGGCGCCGGCGATCCAGGCCATCGTGCGCGGGCCTTCGGCGCACAACCACGCCCGCTGCCTCTCCGACATTCTCGTGGGCAGCGATCCCGCCGATCCGGAACTTGTGGCAAACCATGTATGACCAAACGGACTACGTCGGGCGGCGCGGTCTCATGATGCATGCCATCGGCGCAGTCGATCTCGCGATTTGGGATCTTCGCGGCAAGATAGCCCACAAGCCGATCCATGAATTACTGGGCGGCGCGAAGCGCGATCGTCTGCCTGCCTACGGCACCATCTATCCCATGGAGCGCACCCCGGAAGGCGTTCGCCGCCAGGTCTCCGAGGGCAAGGCAAAGAACCTGCGCGCCTTCAAGTTTGCCGCCGATCCCTGGTGGATGGACGATCTTGCGCTCACCGCGCGCTTGCTGCAGGCCGCCCGTCAGGAGGCGGGGGCCGACGCGCGCCTGATTGTCGATGCCGCTCTTTCCTACCGCACCGCCGAGGAGGGCCTGCGCCTGTTGCCGATTCTCCGCGATGCCGGTATCTGGTTCCTCGAAGCGCCGCTGCCGCTCGACGATGTAGAAGGCCACGCCGAGATGAGCACCCACGGCATGCCGCTGGGTGTCGGCGATCTGGGCCTGACCCACACCCGGGAGTTCATCGAGATGATGGATCGCGGCGGCGCCAGCATCTGCCAGCCCGACATCAGTCAGGTCGGCGGCTTTACCGGGATCCTGCAGATCGCCAAGGCGGCCTATGCGCGCGGCAAGCGGGTGATCACGCACGGTTACAAATCCAACATCGAGATAGCCGCCAACCTGCACTTCCTGTCCGCGCAGCCGCAGGAAGAAATGCTGGAGTTCTCGCTGAGTCGTTCTCCCCTTCGTTGGGAGACGACGCGGGAGCATTTTCCGGTAGAGGAAGACGGACGCGTCAGCATACCCACGGCTCCCGGCCTGGGGGTCAGTCTGAATCCCGACACCATAGCCCGCTACCGCCGGGCTTGACAAGAGCCTGAAAATCAATCAGGTTTACCGCAGAGGATATCGGCAGGCGCGGGCTTCTCACGCAGCAGCGCCATGCCGGCACTTTGCCGGTACTTTCGGCCTAAGCGCGAGGCAGGGTAGCTCCTACGCTATCCGCTCTGACACCCGACCCCTGTCTTAAATCCCCCGCCCGTCCCCACCGCAAACCACACGCCCAACCTTCTGAAAAACGAGGAAGACCCACTATGCCCAAAAATCCTGTCACGGATCCCATCAACGATCAGGAAATCGCATTTGCTCGCCTGATCCTCTCTGGCACCATGAATGACCGTCAAGCCGCGGAAGCGGTCGGACTCAACCCGTCCATGGCCGCCTACACCAAATCCAGGCCTCGTGTCCGCGCCTACCTGCGCGAGCACCGCGCCGCCGTCAACGAGAAGCTCGTCGATCAGGAAGCCGAAGGGCAGCGCGAGTGGCATCTTGGCCGCTCCCAGATCCTGACCCGGCTCTGGGAGCTGGCCAACCTCAGCCCGGAAGTAACGAAAGGCAGCATCGCCGGCCAGGTCAGAGCCATGACCATGATCGTGGCCATCGAAGGCCTCCTACCCGGCCGTCGCCCATCCTCTGCCCAGGCGCAACCCGCGCCGCCGCCCAATCCGCCCGAGGCATCCGTCGCTAAGCCAATGCCGCAGCAACGGACGACACTCGCCACCAGCCCCTTCATGGACTCATTGACGGACCGATTGGCGGACTCATTGATGCACGCATCCTCGTCCAACCCTGCCCACAGCCAACCCACCATCACCAACCCATTCATCTATCCCGACAAGAAGAGCTGGGCTCGCACCGCGGACGTCATGGTCTACGATGTTGACCTGAACCCAGCCGGTCCCTTCACCCTGGACGTGAGGCGCGGCGCACAAAAACCATAAAACGGCCCAATTTTATCGAGTTTTATCAAATACGCAGTCTCTCCCCCAGGCAGGCACGCTAACGTTGGGGGTCCCAGAGCATTGGGAAACGTGGGGGCACGGGTAATCTATATCCTCCGCAACGAAAGCTTTCCAATTTTTCTGATGTCGGTTTATGGCAAGAACGAAAAGGCGAACCTGACGAAGAAAGAGCGTAATGAGCTTGCGAAAATAGCAGACGAGATATTCACGAAACATGCCAGTCGTGCCGAGACTGGCTGACAATACTGTTAGCCCTGTAGACGCCTTCCACCGTTATATCGACCACGGCCGCAACCGGATCGGCAGCTGACGGTGGTTATTCTTGCCGTAGCGCGTTGACAGGGTTTTTCCGCACCGCCGAGATCGCGGGGCCCGCCGCCTTTCTTCAGGCCGGCGAGCATTTGGGAGTGTCAAAGGACGCCCCGGCGCCTTTGACACGATTTTCTATCGGCACGACTTCAGTCGTGATGGTGGTTGCAATCCCATTGAATCGATCATGTTCCGACTACCCCTCCGGCTGGACGAGCGAATACCCCCCGCCTCGCCTTGTCACGAGTCGTCGCGGACTGGAAGCATCAGCTTCTATCCTTTCGCGTATACGGCGGACATAGACATCGACAATTCGCGATTCGATGGAGCTTTTCATGGGCCATACACTGCCGAGTATCTGATCCCGGTTTAGCGTGCGGCCTGAGTGAAGCATAAAGTAAATCAAAAGATTGAATTCGGTCGCGGTAAGTTCGACCATCCGATCACCGACTGTCACACTTCTCGCATCGAGATCCGCAACCAGATCGCCCACCCGCAGCATGCGATGTTGCTGAGAATCCCCGGGCAAAGACCGTAACACCGCTTGGACGCGAAGGATCAGCTCGCGAGGGCTGAAAGGCTTCGTCATGTAGTCATCCGCGCCGAGCTCAAGAGCGCGTACTTTGTCCAGTTCGGTGCCGCGAGCCGAAACAACGATCTTTCCTATTGACCGGGTCTGCTGCCTTGACTCTAGAAAGTGCAGGATTTCCATTCCGTCCTGCCCGGGCAGCATGAGATCTAAGAGGATCAACGCCGGTTGTTCCTCATATGCGGCCTCCACGACGTGTTGTCCGTCCCTGAAAATCCGAGTCTTGAATCCTGAACGCTGCATGGTGTGGTCGATAAGCGCCGCAATATCTTTGTCGTCTTCAACAATGAAGATGACGGTGTCGGTTGTGTTGTTGTCGGTATTGCGATGGCTCTTCATAAAGGTGGTAAGAAAGCAATAGTGAAAGTACGAACGCTACGTTCGCTGCAAGCTAAGCCGCCGGCAGCTGGATGGAAAATGTTGAACCACTCGGCAACCGCGGCTCCAGAGTGATCACGCCGCCATGCACTTCGACAGCCCACTTGGCGATTGCCAATCCCAACCCCGCTCCCCCGGTATCGCGCGTACGGCCCTCGTCCACCCGATAGAAACGATCAAAAACAAGGCTGGCTTTATCCTCGGGGATCCCCGGGCCTTCATCTTCAATGGCAAGTCGCACCCCACTACCCTGATCGCCTGATCCCTCCCCGCCGGAGAGTACGAGACGAATCGTGCTTCCCGCCGGCGAGTATTTCACTGCATTGTCGAGCAGATTGATCACTGCCATCCGGAGAAAGCTGCGATCAGCGAACACAGAAATTTCATTGTCGCCTGTAACTGCAATCATTTGCTTCTTGTCTTCGGCCAGCACCCCTACGACCCCGACCGATTCCTTCACCAGATCCATCATGGGGAAGGCTGAACGCTTCAGTTCAAATGCGCCTGAATCTGCATGGGCGATCGTCAACAGCGTGTCGATCATCGACGTAAGCCGTGCGACTTCTTCCAGCATGCTGCCTATAATGTCGCGGTATTTCTCACTGCTCTGATCTCCCTGGAGGCCGACCTCGCCGACACTCCGCAATGCAGTCAGCGGAGTTCGCAGCTCGTGCGAGACATCTGAAGTGAAGTGCTGTAACTTCTCGAACGACTCCCCCAGCCGCCCAAGCAACGCGTTCAGGACACGGGCCATGTGCCCCAACTCGTCATCGGGATTGTCAACGGGTATGCGTTCCTTTAGCCGCAGCGCGGTGATCTGCTCTGTCTGGCGTGCCATCTGCTCGAGCGGATGGAGCGCTTTGCCGGCAAACCGGTACCCTGCGAAGGCAGCCGCGATGAGAGCAAGAGGCATAGCCAGGAGCAGCAAAGCAAGAAACTCAAGCAATTGCGCCCTGAGCGGTTCGACGCTGTATGCCAGGCGGATCAGCAGCGGCAGGCCTTGAAGAACGTGAAGGTGGGTAATACCGAGAACTGGTGTTCCATCAGCCAGCCGCATACGCCTGGAGACGTAGCCGACTTCACCCTCGTGCGCGGCCGGAGCACCACCGAGGTTCATGCTGCGAAGCCGTTCATTGCGAAAAAGCACTTCGCCATTCGGACTCAACACTTCCATGTAACGATCGAGAAGAAGCCGCGACTCCGGGTGACTGTGATAGTCATCGCGCAAAAGAAGACGCCCGTCCGGAGCAAAGTACAACAGACCCTCGACCGTCTCCAAATCTTCGATTTCGGCGTGGTGCAGCTGGTCGCTCAACTGCCAGTACTGCAGAAGGCACGCGCCGCAGGCATAGACTAGGAGCACCGCGCCGAAGATACCCACGTACCAAAGGGTGAGGCGGTCGCGGATAAACCGCGGTCTCAACCGCATTACTTTTCCTCTTCCCTGCGTAGCACAAAGCCGAGACCCCGCACCGTGTGCAAGAGCTTTACCGGAAAACGATCGTCGAGCTTTCTACGGATGCGCGCGATGTGCACGTCAATCACGTTGTCGAGCGAGGTGTAACGAACTGTCGTTTTCCATACATCGCGCGCGACCATCTCTCGCGAGACGACGGAACCACTGTTGAGGAGGAGATATTCCAGCAGGTCGAACTCACGGCCTGTGAGATCTAGAACCGTTGTCCCGCGCGTGGCTGTCCGGCCGCTCACGTCCATTCGAAGATCGGCCAGGTGAAGAACTGAGGCGGTCTCGTGTTGGGCCCTTCTGTGCAGCGCGCGGACGCGAGCGAGAAGTTCGGGAAATGCAAAAGGCTTTACCAGGTAGTCATCGGCGCCGGCGTCGAGCCCGCGGACCCGGTCATCCACTGACCCTCGTGCCGTCAAGATCAGCACGGGAATACGAAAACCACCGCGGCGCATCTCGCGCAATGTTTCCAGCCCTCCCTGTCGCGGCAACATCACGTCGAGGAGAACAAGATCAAAAGCGCTGCCGCGGAGCAGCCGGATTCCTGTCTCACCGGATTCCGCTAGGGCCACCTGGTAGCCGTTTCCCTCCAGGCCTTCGGCAATGGCCGCTGCAAGCTTGCGCTCGTCTTCGATGACGAGAATGCGCAGGGCATTTTCAGGCGGCATTTGGCTTACTGCGCTCACTCTACTCACTTTAATGCAGCGACCGCGGAGACAGCTTAGCGATGCCAAGACTTAGGGCAAACTTCAGAATCCCGTAAGGTTACTCCGTGGTTCCATCGGGAGGTCGGAGTCTTCCTTCAGGAGTTGTGACGATGCGTACCGGGTTTGCTTCCATCCTTGGAACCTTTGCTTTGGGGGCGGCACATTTTGCCGCGTGTGCAACAGCCGCCATCGTTCCTGCGCAGTCACAGGTGTTACCGCAATCCACCGCCATACCCGTTCGTTTCGACCACTCGATCGACACCAGGAAAGCCAAGGTTGGTGATGCGGTTACGGCTAAGACGATCCAGGTGGTGATACTGCAGGACGGCAAGAGTATCGCCAAGGGGAGCACGCTTACGGGGCACGTAGTTTCTCTGGGTGTGTTTTCTTTCGATCAAACACCTTACGCGCACCAGAAACCGTCGTTGCTTTCGATCCACTTTGACACCCTGCGCAATGGCAACGCCGACGTTCCTGTGAATGTTTCGGTTCGGGCCATTGCGAGCACGATTGACTCACGCGAGGCTTCTTACCCGCACAGCACCATCGACACGGATCACCTCGGCGAGACGACGATGATCGGTGGGGCGACCTATACCCCACTGGACAAGATGATCCAGTCCGAAGATGGGGACGCCATTGCCTACAACCGGAAGGACGGCGTATTCGCCAGGTTGATTGCATCGGGAAGCTGCGAGGCAACTGACAGCGAACAAGCGATTGGCATTTTTTCGCCAGATGCCTGCGGAGCCTACGGATTTGGGGGTGATTCCCTGGTAGCGACCGGACGGGATGGCAGCGGGACGTTTACTTTGGCGCTGCATGGTCATTCGGTAAAGCTGTACGCGGGAAGCACGGCTCTTCTGCAGGTAAACGCAACCAGGTAAGGCACCCGGGGACCCTCAAGACATGCTCTTAACTGGACCCGCTCAACGGGTCGTGATCCACCTCAACGAAGACGCCGCCTCCGAGGGAGACTACCTTCACAGGGAGATAGTCTCCTATCTTTTCTCGCAAGGGGTTGCGGGAGCGACCGTGCTGCGTGGACATGCGGGATTCGGAGCCCACCATCGCATCCACACCCAGGGTGCGCCCGGCGTAGATGGCGAGCATCTGCCCATCCGCGTCGAGTTTCTCGAGTCCCAGAAAACGGTAGAAAGGCTTATGCCGCGCCTGATTGAGTTGGTTACCGACGGAGTGATCGAGATTCAGGCGACCAGCATCGCCCACGTGGGGCGAGGTGTTCAGGCGCATGAACGGGAGCATAGCGGCGGATGACGCGAGTGCTCCTCTGCTGCCTGGTGGTGTTGATTGCCTCTAACCATGACGCTCCCGGGCAAACGAACGCCACGCTTACGCTAGCTGATGCCGAGGCGCGAGCGCTCAAGAGTCAGCCGCGCTTGCTGGCCGAACAATATCGTTTCCAGGCAGCCAATAAGAGAGTGACTGAATCCAGGTCAGCTTACTTTCCGCAGGCTTTTGGAAATCTCACTGCCGTGGATGCCAACGGCGATAGCGCTGTTGCTGCCGGAGCGCTCACCACCTCAAGCATTTCGACACGGGCAGCCGGCGGGGCTTCGTTGGTGCAAATGATCATGGACTTCGGCCAGACTTCCAACATGGTGCAGTCCGCTCGCCTGGATGCGAGGGCTGCCGGCCAGAACCAAGAGAGCGTTCGCCAGAGCGTGCTGATGCAGGTTGAACAAGCATACTTTGCCGCGCAGGCGGCGGAGAGCGTGCGCAAGACGGTCCAGGCCGTTCTTGAATTCAGGCAAGTGACGCTGCGGCAGCTGAACGCTCTGGCGCAAAGCCAGCTTCGCTCCACCCTCGACGTGCAATTCGCGCAGGTGATGGTATCTGAGGCAGAACTGGCGGTGGTTCGCGCCGAGAGCGAAGTGCATAAGACCCAGGCGCAGCTTGCAGCAGCGATGGGCGAAGAAGGCGACACCGTCTACGTGCTCACCGATGAGACAGTGCCGGCCAACCCGGATGCCGACCCCTCCGGATACATTCATGAAGCCATCGCGGACCGGCCGGATCTGAAAGCGCTGCTTCTTCACGGTGAATCAGCTTCCCACGAAGCGCGCGCTGAAAGAGACCGCAATTTTCCTACCGTGAACGCATTGGCTTCAGGGGGAGAAGTTCCCATCCATGACTCGACGATGCGTCATGAATACGGCGCCGTTGGGGTGAACGTAAATATCCCCATTTTCAATGGCGGGTTGTACACCGCTCGCGCCCAGGAGGCGCAGCTCGAGGCCAAAGCCGCGGACAAAGATACGGAGCTGAGAAGAGTGGAGATCGTGCGCGATGTACGCACATCCTGGGCCGACGCCCGCGATGCATATCTGCAGATCGATGTTACGCAGCGGTTGGTAGACCAGACAAATGTGGCGACCAGGCTAGCCCAGGCTCGCTATGACTCCGGCCTGGGAAGCATTGTTGAGCTCAACCAGGCGGAACTGAACCAGACGTCAGCGCTGATTACAGCCGCCACTGCGCGCTTCGATTACCTGCGTTCGATGGCAGCGTTTGAATTCGCGCTGGGTGACGTGCATTGATTGCCGAGGTGAACAAAGTGAGATTGGCCTCAAGCTCTGCGATGGGCCTTCTGTTATCTGCTGTGATGAGTGCGTGCAGCGGGTGCACGGCTACGACCAGCGCCCCTCCCCAGGAGATACCGGTGGTTGCAGCCGCCCATGCAATTCGCACAGATTTGCAAAAGAACGTTATCCTCACTGCCGAGCTGGAGCCATTTTTCGAAGTAGACGTGATGGCGAAAGAAGCCGGCTACATCCGCCACATGCTGGTGGATATTGGCGACCATGTAAAGACAGGCCAGCTCATTTGTGTTCTCGAAATTCCGGAGCTGCAGGACGATCTTCAGAGGGCGAAGGCGGATGTTCAGGCAGCCACTGCCGAGCAGGCAGCTGCGGAGCAGGATCGCAAACGCGCCGTGGCCGCAGCATCCATCGCCCAGCTTTCCTACCAGCGCATCCTGGATGTTTCGAAGAAAGAGCCGGGGCTTGTACCGCTGCAGGAAGTGGACGTGGCGCATTCACGGGACCTGGAAGCAGAAGCCCAGGTGGCAGCCGCCGGGCAGACCATGCAGGCCGCCGCGGGCCGCCTTGCCGCAGCAAACGCAGCTCTCGAGCATGGAACAGCAATGGTAGCGTATACCCGAATCGTCTCGCCTCTGAACGGCGTAGTCACCCAGCGCTATGCGAGCGATGGGGCCATGGTCCAGGCGGGAACGGCCTCCAGTACACAGGCCATGCCTGTCGTCCACGTGGCGGAAGACGATACGCTGCGCCTGATGCTGCCGATTCCTGAATCCTATGTAGGAACGATCCATAACGGCGAACCGGTAACAGTCAATGTGCCGGCGCTGGGAAAGACTCTTTCCGGAAAGGTGACTCGCTTTGCCGATCGTGTCCAGGCCTCGACGCGCACTATGACGGCAGAGGTCGATTTGAAGAATGTGAGCCGGGACTTGATTCCAGGAATGTATGCCCAGGTACAGTTGAGCCTTTCGGACGTGCCCAACGCGGTGGCTATTCCAGCGGGGGCCCTGGACAGCGCTGGAAGTGGGAACAGGGTCTACGCCGTCGACTCCACCGGCACAGTTCACATTCGCACTGTAACCACCGGTATTCAATCGCCGCAGTGGATTCAGATCGTTTCTGGAATTCAGCCGGGTGAAACCGTCATTCTGGGGAGCCATTCGGGTCTTCAGGAAGGCGAGCGGGTCCAGCCTCACTTTGAGTAGACACCGCAGCGCTTAAGGATTAGCCATGTCTCGCTTTGCCATCCGCACGCCATACCTCATCGTCGTCATTGGCCTCATCATCCTGGTGCTGGGTGTGAGCAGCGTTGGGCGGATGCCGGTTGATATGTTTCCGGCGATGAACGTTCCGGTAGTCATTGTGGCGACGTTTTATCCGGGCATGCCACCGGGACAAATCGAAGGCAATATCACCTATCACCTGGAGCGCTTTTTTACCCTTGCCAGCGGAATTGACCACATCGAGTCACGCTCGCTGAACGGCGTCAGCATTATTCGGGTCTACTTTCAGCCGGAGACGAATGCGGATACCGATGCCGCCACCATCGGTAACCTGGCCGTCTCTGATATGAAGGATCTGCCGCCTGGCACCTTTCCACCCGTGGTGCTCAAGTCCGATGCTTCGAGCCTTCCAGTCTGCCTTGTCACCATGAACGGTGACGGCATGACCGATGGAGCGCTCAAAGACGTGGCGCAGAACTTCGTCCGCAATCAGCTTGCCGGTGTGCCTGGGGCCTCTATTCCTCAGCCCTTTGGTGGTCCGTGGCGTCAGATCCAGTTTTTTGTCGATCCTTATAAGCTCGAAGCCAGGCAACTTAGCCCGATGGATGTGGTGCGCGCGCTGAACCAATCCAACCTGGTTCTGCCTGCGGGTGACGTCAAGATCGGCAATCTCGATTACGACATCTACTCAAATGCCCAGTTCAATCTCAGGGACGCGGAGCAATATCCGATCAAGATGAACGGCGTAAATCCGGTGCTCATGTCGGACGTCGGGCAGCTCAAAGATGCGCATGCGCTGCAATACAACGTGGTCCATGTGGATGGGCAGCGTTCCGTTTACCTCCCTGTGCTCAAACAGGGTGGAGATTCCAACACGATTACGGTGGTGAACGGCGTTAGGGCAATGCTCAAGAGGCTGGTCGATGTTCCTGAGGCCATGCGCACTGCGGTTGTGTTCGACCAGTCAAGATTTGTCAAGACAGCGATCGAGACGCTGTTGCACGAAGGCGGCGTCGGCCTGTTTCTGACCTGCCTGATGATCCTGATTTTCCTCGGCAGCCTGCGCGCCACACTGGCGGTGTTCTTTTCCATCCCGCTTTCGGTGCTGGCTACCTTCATTGTTCTGCAGATGACCGGGTCATCCATCAACAGCATGGTCCTGGGTGGCCTGGCGCTGGCCCTGTCGCGACTCATCGATAACTCCGTGGTGGTGCTTGAGAACATCTACCGCCATCTCGAGATGGGTGAATCGCAGCGGGTAGCCGCAGAAAACGGCGGCCGTGAGGTAGCGCTGCCGGTGTTGGCGTCCACACTCACCACTGCTGTCGTGTTTTTCCCGGTGACCCTGCTGGCGGGAGTGAGCAAGTTTCTCTTCTCGGCGATGGCGCTGGCCGTCGTGATCTCGCTGGCTGCCTCGTACTTCGTCGCCATGACGGTCGTGCCCCTCTACTGCTCGAAGTACCTGAAGCTGGACCATCCGGAGCACTTGTCGGAAACAGATGCAGGCGAAGCACGCACACTCAGCGGAAAGCCGGGCTGGAGCACAAGATTCAACGCTGCGTTCAACCATCGCTTTGCGCAGATGCTCGCCCGCTATGAGGTACTGGTCAAGCGCGTGCTGCAAAACCCGGGTCGCGTGCTGGCAGCATTCGGGCTGGTGTTCGCCTTCAGCCCGCTGCTATTTCTGTTTCTCGGCTTCTCGTACTTTCCCCAGACGGACGCCGGCCAGTTCGTGATCAACATCAAGGCTCCCTCTGGAACCAGGCTCGATGTGACAGAGAAGGAGTTTGCCAGGGCGGAAGCTATCATCCGCAAGGCGATCGCCCCGGCAGACCTGGGGATAGTCGTCGACAATATCGGCGTGGACAATGGCTTTTCGGCTGTCTATACGCCCAATGCTGCTGTGCACACTGGCTTCATCCAGGTGGGGCTTAACCCGGGCCACCGTGTCGGAAGCTATGCTTACATCGGCAGAATTAAACGACTACTGGCGCAACAGATGCCGGAGCTTTCGTCTTATTTCTCGACCGGCAGCCTGGTGGATGCAGTCGTGAATATGGGTGCGCCGGCTTCCATTGATATTCAGATCTCCGGCGCGAACTTCGAACAGGACAACGACGTCGCTCAACAAATCGCGCGCCAGCTTCGAAAGTCGCGGGAAGTCGCGGACGTGTTTATCCCTCAGGACCTGGACTACCCGTCGCTACGTGTGGATGTGGACCGGCTCCACGCAGCCAAGTTGGGGCTGACGGAGAAAGAAGTTCTTGACAACGTTGTGACTTCGTTGACTTCGAACCAGATGATTTCCCCAAACCTCTGGATCGACAACAGGAACGGCAACAACTACTTTCTCACCGTGCAGTATCCGGAGACGCAGATTCGCACATTCCAGGACCTGGAGTCGATCCCTCTGCACGCGGAGGGCAGCAATCAACCGACGCGCCTGGGCATGGTGGCGAGCGTTACGCCCATGCGCGCTCCTACCGAAGTAGACCACTACCAGATTCGCCGTAAATTAGATGTGTATGTCAGGCCGGCCACGGAAGATCTCGGCAGCGCAGACAAAAGGGTGCGAAAGATTATCGCGTCCATAAAGGCGCCTTCGAATATCAACGTCACCGTGCATGGCAGCGCGGAAGCAATGCACGCTTCCTTCCGCAGCTTCGGTATCGGCCTTACCTTGTCGGTGATTCTGCTCTACCTGATACTCGTCGCCCAGTTCCGTTCGTTCATAGATCCCCTGATTATTCTTATAGCGCTTCCGCCGGGCCTGATGGGTGTTCTGGTCACTCTTGTTCTTACCGGAACGACGATGAATGTCATGTCTCTGATGGGCGTGGTGATGTTGGCCGGCATAGCCATGTCAGACAGCATTCTGATTGTCGAATTTGCCCACCACCTGCGAAGCGAGGGTAAAGGGGTTGCGGAGGCTGTGGTTGAGTCGTGCCGTGTGCGCTTGCGCCCAATTCTTATGACCACGCTGGCAACCATCATCGGGCTGTTGCCAATGGCGCTCAAACTGGGAGAGGGCAGCGAGTCGTATGCACCGCTGGCGCGCGCGCTGGTAGGTGGATTGTCTGTTTCCGGCGCTCTGACCGTATTTTTGGTGCCGGCGCTGTTTTACCTGGTGTACGGAAAGCGGGAGGGTGCTGAACCGTCTGTACTAACGTAATCGCGCATTCCATCTGTGCATTCAACATGGTGTGCCAAGGCCGTAAACCTGTTTTGGTTCGACAGGCGGCGGTCTTTCTCAACTCTTCCGTGTGAGAGGCGTTCGGAAGAATGCAAACCTGGATGGAAACATTTCACGGCGCAAACCACGAGTAGATGTGGTGACACGATACCTATCCCCGCGTCCCGAGTTGGGGGTTAGGTATCGTGTCACTGTATCCCCACCGGACAGTGGCATACCGTCCCGTTACAGTGAAATCAGAAGCCGGCGAGTGTACGAGATGCCGACTACTCGGCCATGTGGACGAGAAGGCTTAAGAGGGGATTCAAAAATGATTTGTGTCTGCGCGGCAGAGATGAAGTGAAATAACCGAAAACCCGACTGTACTGCACCCGTATTGCCTAATGATGTTTCTTCGCCGGATGCGCACTCTCTGGGGCGAAGCTTACGCTGAAGGAACAGCGCATAAGTCCAGAAGATACGCAGCTGCCTGCGAGATGAGCGATGGAGTTGAAGGGCTATAACCACCGCTAGCCAGGACCACTGTGCAGATTCCGGCGCTGGCAAGCATGTCGATCACAAGCTTATCTCGCCGCTCGACCGCTGCCGCGGTCAGCGCGAGTTCGCCCAACGGGTCGCCCGCCACGACATCGGTTCCGGCGTTGTAAATGGCGAGTCTAGGAAGTGGACGCGTGCGAAAATAAGCCACTAGTTCCTGGTTGAGAATCTGGAGATAGGTATCGTCATCGCAGTCTGAATCGATTGGAAGAATTCGCCAGTTGGAGGTGATAGCTTCGTCGGTTATGGCCTTCGCCCTTTTCTCTTTGTTGTGGATGTCAATTCCATAGACAGCGGAGTCGTGGCGCAAAAGGTCGTACACGCCGTTGCCAAAATGCGCGTCAAGATCGATATAAAGCAGGCGTTCGTCTGAACGAAGCAGGCCCTTGGCCCGTGCTGCGCGGATGGCAATGACGGCATCTGCGAAAATGCAGTAACCTGCGGCTCTGGATCTTCCAGCGTGGTGGAATCCTCCTCCAATGTGATAAATCAGACCATGCGCAAGCGCGAGCTCGACCGCGATCACGGAACTCTGGACAGCTACCAGTAGTGGCCGGAGAATACATCGGTGACGGACGGACTTAGGAACCAATCGAATCCAGAACAGGTCGAATGCTTCCGCAAGAATGCGTCCCGATGCCAAAGACTTAAGATATAAATCGTCGTGAACTAGAAGCAAATTGGATTCGCTGCAACCGTCTCTTGCCAAGAAGCGTTTTCCTTCGAGCGCGGCTCCGAACCGCACAACAAGAGCGTTGAAGGCTTTGTGATGTGCTTTCAGGTCGAATGAATGAAGCAGACTCAACAGAGGCATCCTGACAGTAGCTTCGGGCGAGTAGACAATGCCGGAGAACATTTGATCGTGCGCCCTATCGAACCATGGTTGAGGCCGGCCATGACCGGTCGACCCAGCTCTGAAAGGCATCAATTGGCTGGGATATGCTTGGATTTTCAGCATTTCGAATGAATGCCCAATAAGGGCTGGACGCGGATTCATATTTCCCGTTCGGGGAAATTTTTGACATCGTCAGGTAAAGCTTTTCGGAGTCAATCAGAAATCCGTGAAAAGGCGGGACATCTTTATGGGTGCGGCATTCGAATTTTATGTTTCGATTCCGCTGCGCATGGTTGAGGGCCTCTCTGGCCCACTTAATTTCTTTAATTCTAGTTGCTGCAACTTGGCAAGATATTCCAGCCCCCGCCACGCTCTTGACACTTGGGGAAGCGGGATCAACCATCAAAGTCCTCCATGTTACGTTTCTCAGATCTGTTTGATCGATCAGACGGTTCTTAATTGTTGGCCAAGTAACCCCCATATCATGGGCAAGATTGGTAATCACCAGCGTTTGTTCTCTTCCCTGCTGCTCTGCAATCTCGTTCAAGACCAGATCGACCGCATCGAGCACGTTCCCCGGCCCTAGGCCTACTCCCGCCACAGGGGTGTTCCGCCTGCCACGGAAGCTAAGGTCTTTGACAATTGCGTCACAAGCACTTTTTAGTGCGCCATCGAGGAATACTCGAGTCTTCTTTTTCTCCTCAACAGTGTAGGGATCTTTCGATTTTCTTGGGGGTGGCGTCTCATAGGTTAATAAAGTGAGGCCACCGAGATCGGAGAGGATGCGGTATCTCCGCACGCCAGACGGCCGGAGCACGAATGTGCGAGGCCTGTCTAGTTGGCTCATGAAGAGCCCCAACTCAAACACGACGTTATCGCGGGGAGCCATAGCTCCGCCTCCTCGACTGATTACCTTGTCGTCTGTGCCAAACACCAGAATGGCAAAGTCGAAGCTTTTACTAAGTCCTAGGAGAGAATCGAGCAGGTATTGATTTGGAGGAAAAACGGATTCATCGTTCCACGCAACGACGTCAGCAAAAGAAGTGAGGCGGTCTTTGATGACTTCCACGATATCAAGGCTCTCGCTTGCAGAACCGATAAAAACCCGGGGGATACCATCCGCCATCTGTTTCTCCTGAAGTACATTCGTCGCTTAGACAAGCTTGCAGCGGCGCTCTTTCCCAAATGTCCGAAATTCGTCCAACATTAACATAGCTTTAAACCAGAGTCACCCTGTGGAATTTGGCGAGGTTGAACCCGGTGAAAAGATGACGGGCAAATAGGGGGACGCGATACCTATCTCCCTCCAAGTAGCTTGAAATTATGTATGGCCTCCCCCGACTCCATCGGCATTCTGTACACTCGCCGCCGTCGAACCGTTCTATCGTGTGACACCAATAGCCCAGTCTTCGATCAGGTGCAGCGCTGTAGGCGACATAGTCTCTTCGATATCGTTGTATTCGTTCGGGCCACCTGTTTTGGCCGTCTGCAAGAGATGGTTTTTCCCCGGCAACACGACGACCATAGCTCTGGGATTGTCCTTCAGGGCGGCGATGGCCACGAGAGAATTCTCGATTGCAGGGACCTGCGTGTCCAGCGAGCCATAAATCGCTAATACCGGGACATGGAGCCGCGTAAGTGCGGGCGCGGGGTCGTAGGCAAGGAACGATCGGTACCAAACGGTGGTGTCGCCGCTCGCCAGGCTTTCGACCTCGTTCTGGTCTACGAGCTTTTCTTGAACCCCTTCCGCAACGATGCCGTCCGCTGCTTTCCGAGCTGCCGCCTCGGTCGGAGCTGCAAGAATGGCATCGTAGAGCTTTTGATCAAAGACTCTGCGGCGGGCGATGTAGTCGTCGGGCGCGCCATAAGTCTTAGCTGTCATCGCAGACTGGAGGGTGAAGAGTTTATCGCCCCGCAAAGCCGGACCGGCAACCATCACCACAAAGGCCACGTTCTTGTCCGAAGCAGCAACCATCGGCGCAATGATCCCTCCTTCGGAATGGCCCAGAATGCCAACACGGTTCACGTCGACGGTGGGTTGTGAGCGAAGCCAGAGGATCGCGGCATCCGCGTCGGAGGCGAAATCAGCCGTGGTGGCTGTATCGAAGTCGCCCGTGGAACCGCCGACACCGCGTTTGTCATAGCGAAGAACGGCAAAACCCTTGCGGCTAAGAGCGTCGGCGAGCACGACAAAGACTTTGTGATCTGAAACCACTTCATCGCGCGTATTGTGCCCGGTACCCGAAACCAGCACGACAGCAGGAAACGGGCCGGCGCCTTGAGGCATGATAAGAGCGCCCGCGAGACGGTTATGCGCCGTCGTGTTTTCGAAGACAACGTCTTTCTGAAGATAGGGCAACGGACCCGCTGCAATCGCCGCTTCCTGTGGGCGGTTGTGAACAGCGGGAGCCAGATCTGCCGCCGTGGCACGCTTGAGAATCAGCGGATAAACCTGCTGGTAGGTGAGGTTACCCGTCCACGCTGCCTGTTGCGCATCCCACGTGCCGTCATAGCTCAACATGAGCTTGGTTACGGCAAAGTGCAGGTGCGAACCGTCGCATACAACGCTATCCAGGTCCGTCTGGTTGCCGCTGGGGTTCGTGAGATAGCCGTTATACCCGGAGTTCGCCTTCGCTATATGAATTCGTACTTTGTATCCGCCATTAAGCTGGCCGACCCAATCTCCGGCCACCTCCTGCGCACCGGCGGGGAAACGAAACAACACCAGAAGCATGGCGATAAAGAACGTGAGGTAGCTCTTCAATTTCATACCCGTAGGGTACGACGTTCCCTGATTCAGAGTTCCACTTGCTTTTGTTTCAAGGAAACGGGCCGCACTGGATATAGGAAAGTCGGCTTCTGTTTAGCAACGCGGTTGAATCCACTTGGACATAAACTAGCTTCTTGGAGACGCGGCACTTGACTGTGTCGGGTGGGACTTGGCGGCTGCACACGTCCGATCAGCCGACTATCCAGCCAAGTGGAAAGTCAGCGACCAGAGATTAGTAAACACTAGGGCGTTTATCAGGAGTGACTAGCAGCGGCTAGTAGATTTCATCTTTGGGTATTTTTAGATGCGCTAAATCGAATGCCATCATAGTGCCGAGCTGCCGTGCGACTCCGTTAGTTGGGGACCACCTATCAACGATGTGATAGTGACCGCGCTTCACTCCTTCGATGATCCACTGTGAGCCGTCAGTTCCTCTCTGATCATTGACTGGATTCGGTGCCCCCCGGAATTTGCCGGCTTCTACCTGTGAAAGAAATGCTGAAGTCTGTTCTTTGCTTAGCACCTGTGAATGGTTCTCGGCTATCGTCCCTGGGCGATAGCCTCCAGCTCCACTCGCCATCTTCGCAGTAAGGAGACTTGTCCCATCGGAATTGACATCTATCCTGACAACAACCGGATGATGGAAGGTACGCAGCCACAGGAAACGATACGACTCTGTGCTGGCAGCGTTAATCTTCTGGAAAAGAGAAGGCTCCTGCAAGGCACCTAGCTGTGCCGAATACCAATCGCTCTTGAAATGGTCTCGTCGGAAATCAAGAGAAGAATCGGGAAAATACTTGATGGGAGGCGGTGGAACCTGCGCGGCCGCAAGCAATACAGCGAAAGCAACTGTGAAGAAGACGATGAGGCGCTGGCGCACTGAGTTCTCCTGGCAACTCCCTGCCTATGAAGCTTAGACACCGGGCGTAGACGAAGTGTTCCGGTTGCTATTGTTGAACAACGAACTAAACCGTCGATTACGCCTCATAAGTCGGCTTCTCGGAACCGAACTGGGCCGATTTCGGAGAGAGGCTTTCGTGTGTGATAGTCTATAACATATGATAGTCACTACCAACCATGCCAGCATCGGGCTAAAGCAACGCCGCATGGCGCGCACAAAGGAACAAATTCAGCGGTGCGCTTTGAAGCTGTTCGCAAAGCAAGGATTCGAGGAGACCACGGTCAGCCAGATCGCGGCAGCCGCTGAAGTATCACCAATGACCGTCTTCCGGTACTTCGCCACCAAGGAAGATATTGCTCTTTGGGATGACTTTGACCAAACTCTCGTCGCGGAAATTCGGCATGCGCCGAGAAATGAAGATGTAATCACGCTCGTAGCGACTGTGCTTCTCACCAGCCTCAGGGAGATAGGTGAGGAGGGGCGAACCGCTATGCTTGCGCGCCTCGAATTGGCAGCAAGAACGCCCGCGCTCCGAGCGCGAGGCTTGGACAATCTTTATCAAACTCAGCAGATCGTCGCTTCGGCCCTTGGTTCAGCAAACAGGAGGGACCAGCTGCGGAATTCAGTTGCCGTCGGGGCTTGTCTCGCCGCTGTTTCCACGGCGTTATTTCAATGGGCGATGGGACAAGGGAAAGACGACCCGGTCACATTGGCTAGCGAAGCTTTCATCGTCATTGGAGCAAATGTAGAAGGAGAGCATCATGAGCGTCGAAAAACCAAGCAGCGTAGGAGTTGAAGCTGTGCGCCGCGTCGTCACCGGACACGATGTGACCGGCAAGGCTGTTGTAGTAAGCGATACCACGGTAGAGCCGACCTCCCCCGATTTCGGACAGAAGTGGTCGATATGGGCTGCTGATTCAGCGCTATCGTTTCCTTCCGATGGCGCGCCTCCCGAGTTCGCTGGCCCGCTGCTGCCAAAGCCCGGTGGTCTGCATGTCATGGTCTTTACTCTGCCACCACGCTTCAATCCGGACGAGCTTCTGAGCCCGAATTCACCGGAGTTGGCAGAAGCAGTAAAACGGCATACAGAATCGAAAGACGATACGCATCCGGTCGTATACGACCCGAACCCACCGGGTACCTATGGCTGCATTCCGGGCGCGCTGGGGATGCACGTGACAGCATCTATGGATTGTCTTATGCAAATTTCAGGCGAATCCGTCCTTGTCTTGGAAGATCGCGAAGTCCGGCTGCGAGCCGGTGACTGGTTGGTCGTCAATGGAGTGGTGCATAGCTGGCGCAATGACCTAAACCAACCTGCGCGCATGGTTGGCATTGTCTATGGTGCCCATCATCGCGGCGCACCCTTACGCCGTTGACGAATCGAAGGAGCTGTCACAGCGACGCTAACGAGAAGACCGCGATCAGGAAAGCTTGCCTCGTTCTCTGATCCCGTTAAGCCTTGTCGCAATCCGTGGCGGCGAGGCGTCAAGCATTGCGATACGAAGCACCAGATTGCCGATTTTGGGATGACGTATCCGCCATTAAGCTGGCCGACCCAATCTCCGGCCACCTCCTGCGCACCGGCGGGAAACGAAACAACACCAGAAGCGTGGCGATGAAGAACGTCAGGCAGCTCTTCGATTTCAAATCCGTAGGGTACGACGTTCCCTGTTTCAGAGTTCCACCTGGTTTTGTTTTAAGGAGACGGGCCACACTGGGTATCGGAAAGTTGGCTTCTGTTTAGCAACGCGGTTGAATCCACTTGGGCAATAACTGGCTTTGCGGAAACGTTGCACTTGACTGTGTCGGGTGGGACTTGGCGGCTGTCCGATTAGCCGACTCGTCCATGTGGTTCCAAACATCAATGACTGCATTGGCGATTTTGCGCCACTGCAGATTGACCGATTTTTGCCCTCACAACCGGGCAAGGCTACTCCCTGCGCTGAGAGATCCGGCGACAGCATACCTATTACGGACAATTCTGCAATGGTCGCACCATCATGACACGCAAGTTGCCGAAAAACCAGCTTCTCGGATAACTGATGGCGGCCACCAATTCGCTACGCTGTTGAGTGCATAATCCACGACAGGGAAACAAGTCTCCTCTGCTGAAAAGGAGGGCCGCAGAGTATCAGTCCATTCGTCACTGTCAAAGAACGAATGCGGCTCTAACCTTCTGGGGCTCGCGCTGCTGGTCCTTTATGATTTTCTTCCGCAGGCTCTGAACCGCTCAGGCTTGCAAGCTCCGGGGCACCGTGTCCGCGCCGGAGTATATGAAGGAGTGCCTATATCTCATATCTTCGGTGCTCAATCAACATCCGCGTGACGCACTACGAGAGCGTAGCCGGCTCCGCCATCGGGGACTGGCTCCAGCGTTGTGGTTTGCTGGCATACTCCCGGGGTGTGCAGTGCACATACTTCTTGAACACAGAAGAGAAATACGCGGGATTGCAAAACCCACACCGGTCCGCTACTTCAGCCACATGCAACCGCGGGTCCAGCAACAACCGCTTGCCCATCTCCACCCGCTGGCGAATCAAATACTCTTCCAGCGTTCTCTCCGTCTTGCGGCTATACACCCGGCTCAAATGCCCGGCAGAGAGATGCAGGGCATTCGCTAAATCCTGAATCGTCACCCGCGCCGGATCCATTTCCAGAATGAGCCGGTGGACCTCCATCACAATCTTCTCTTCCCGCTGACTGAATATCTGCACCACGAGCTGACGCATCTGCTCCACAAACCAGCGGAAACTTTCCCCCACGGCAAAGGGACTCGGAGCGCTGATGACCGTACTGATCGTCTGCTCCTTGGCCGCGCGTACCTGCTCCGGATCGGCTCCCAGGTTGATCATCTCCAATCCCAGATGTTCGCAAGCCCACGTAAGCAAACCCCGTGTCTGTTGCAGCTGTTCGCTTGCCTGTGTGGCTGGAGCCGCTTGGCTAAGAAAATCCCGTAACGCTGCGCCGACAGCAGCAGCCTCTCCCCGTTGCAGAGCCTTGATGAGGTTGCGCAAGCTCTCGGTTGGTTCCTGTCGCCGCGCTGCGGGTGCCGCAAAAAAACTCACTGCGGCCTGGCTGCCGTCCAGCGCAGAGCAGGCTTCGTGGTAGGCGCGGAGCAGTTCCTGCGACCGGTCATGCACCTGGCTGATGCCCACGCGCGCTTGCCCAATCCCTTGTTGCCGCACCGCGCGCAGCATGGCCTGGGCCATCTCATCCAGAGACATGCGTCCATGGGCGCTGTTGCGGCAATCATTCCAGGTAAAGATGCAAAGCTCTCCAGGACGCACCACGCTGCACAGGGTATTCGGCCAATGGCGGCACACATCTTCCACCATGTGGGCCACCCGATCCAGCGCCAGGTGATTGCTGATCGACTCCGCTCCCGTTTGCATGCGCAGCACCAGCACCCGGTTCGGCATTTGCTCCAGCCCGACCTTGCGCACCAGGGCCAGTACCTCCGGTTCTTCGTTCATCTGGCCAGAGAGCAGTTGTTCCGCAAGTTCCCGCCGGTCCAGCGCCAGTTCGCGCTCGCGCACCCGCTGAAACTCACCCATGATCTCCAGCCGCTTCCAGGAGTTGGCGATGTACCGCGCAAACACCTCGAGCATGCGCACCATTTCCGCGAGCTGCGCCTGGCTGACCACAGGAACCCGGAAATACGCCTTCTCCAGTTTGGCCACATCAATATGTGGGTGCGCTTCGAGCGCCGCTTTCACCTGCGCAAAGTGTTCCGGCGTCGGCGTTTCCGTGAGCACCTGGCCGCTGAACAGCGTGCCCAGATAGCGGCCATCGCACACCACCGGCACCGCGATATCCGTCAGCCCAACGTGGCAAAGGTATACCTGGCTGCTGCCGGTTGTGCGGCAGCGCTGCTTGGCTGGTTCATCGCTTTGCGCGCACGTCTGCGATACGTAGGATCCGAAGCCGTGCACCAGGTCACAGAAGGGTGTGCTCGGGGTGGTGCGCACCAACTCAGGGTGCCCTACAGGATGAATCTGCACCAAGGCCTCGCCGGTAGAGGCCGCAATCGGGTGCTGCGGCTCGAACAGGTCGAGGTCCTCTGCCCACATCAGTTCAACATTACGGATGGGACTGGCGTCGTTAAGCAGAACAAGGATGTACTGGAATAACTCCAGATCCTTATCAAATTCCTGCTTCATGGCGCCGCTGAGAGCAGCCGATGGTTTGTTCATGTCGCCCCGCTTTGAGCGATTTCCTGGGAAGGGATGCGGCAATACTAACGCCAAAAGTCAGAAAGACCTAAGACGTTGTGTATCGGTTATGCGACGGATATATCGGAATTTCGTTCCATCAATCAGGGATGCGCACGAATCGTGAGCCCGCCGTCGATCACCAGGTGGGTTCCGGTGATAAACGAGGCGGCGCTGTCGGCAAGAAACAAAACCGAACCGGCCACATCCTCCGGAACGCCGCGGCGTCCCAGGGGATGGAGCGCCCTGGTCTCTTCCGCCAGCCGATCCGGATCCTCTGCCGTCTTCAGGTAATCGTCCCAAAGCTGGGTATCGATATAGCCGGGGCAAATTGCGTTGACGCGGATGTTGCGCGGCGCCAGCTCCAGCGCCAGGTTGCGGCTGAGAGCCAGCAGGCCGGCCTTCGAGCAGGCGTATGGAATGGCGTTGGGAAACGCGCGGAAGGCATGAATGGAAGTGATGTTTACGATGGCGCCGCCCGCCGGTGGGAAGCAGGGAAGGAGCGCCTGCGTCAGCAGCAGAGGCGCGCGCAGGTTCACCGCCATGACACTCTCCCAGAGTTGCGCCGTCACCTGCTCGAAGGCCTGGTCGTGCTCAATCCCGGCATTGTTGACCAGCACGTCGACGTGTCCGAATTCCTCCGCGACCTGGCTGCCCACGCGCCGAATCGCTGCCACATCGGCCAGGTCTGCCTGCAGCATGCGGGACCCAGCCATTGCCCCCACCGCTTCCTGGCCTTGCACCGCATCTCGATCCACCACGCACACGGTAGCTCCGGCAGCGTGAAAGCGTTCGGCAATCGCCCGGCCAATGCCGCGTGCTCCTCCGGTCACCACCACAACTTTGCCCGCAAACGTCATCGCGCTTCGTCCAGAAACACCAGCTCTGAACTGAGCGGCGTGGGCAGCGCAACCGTGATGCCGTGCTCGAGTAGCTCGCGCCCGCTGGCCGAGACGTCCGCCGCGCTCCCATCCTGGTAGTGCAAACGGTACTGCCGTTCAGCATGGATGCCCTGCAGCAGGAACGTATGTTGTCCTTCACTCACCGTGGATCCGCGAAAGGCATACACCACTCCGCTGCCGCGAGCCGGGTCGAAATACTCCACGCCGTCCCATTGCATGCCATCGGGGCGGGGTGATACGTGGTAGAGGTCAGCATCGCGCACCAGCGGCCGCAGTTTCGCCTTATAGAGAGCAAACTCCGCTTTCGCAGCTGCATGCTGTTCCGGCGTCCAGGCATTCGTATCCAGCATGACCGTGAGCATCCCCATCATCCCGCTGCGCAGCATGTAGCGAAAGTTTTCAATCTTCGGCGTCGGCCATTTCTCCACGTAATCCTCCAGCATGGCCGCCGGCAGCACGTGGCTGGTGTCATAGAAGGCACGCCGGTTGGAGAGCGGGTCGTAGGTATCGGTGATGGAAAAGTAGTCGCCGTGCGAAGCGCTGCCGAAGTCCACCATCCGCCCGCCGTCGTTGCAAATTTCGAAGATAAGTCCCGGGTGCTCCTTCCGCATTTGCGCGTAGATGTCGTAGTAGGCGCGCACCGCGTGGTAGCTCACGTCAGTGGAATTGGAGGTGTCCGGCATGCGAATACCGTTCCCCTCCACCCCTTGCGCACCCGTCGTGGACATCTGCGGCGGGTTGGGCGCTGCATGCGGATGATCGGTGCGGTCGCAATTCTTCGCCACCAGGTAGCCATCGTGTTCCAGCATGTCCAGGTGATAGTCAGTAATAATGCGGTTCACTTCGCGCCGCGCATATTCCCTCATCGGCGGATAGCCGAGATCCGTAGCCCTGCCGACAAAGTCGGCCGGATGCCAACCCTGGGGGACATCCGCAACCAGCCAGTCCTTCACCTTTGGGTCGTTCACGTTGAGCGCGCCCGGTTGGTCATCGATCCCCGCCTGCGCCCAATCGACCCAAAGGCCAAACTTGAGACCATGCTGATGCGCATCGTCGACAATCGGTCCGAAGCCGTGGGGAAACTTCTTCGCGTCCGGGTACCAGTCGCCCACACCGCGAAACCATCCCGCATCAACGCCAAATAGCTCAAGGCCAAGCTCAGCCGAGTCACTCACCATGCGATGCGCCAGCTCTTCATTGATCTGCATGCCGCTACCCCAACTGTTATTGACGAGCGGAGGATAGTCTTTGCTCTTCCAGGTGATCGGATTGTTCAGGGTCTGCCGGACCCAGGGCCGCAGCACATTGCCCGCGCCGTCCATGCCGCCCACAAAGCCGCCCACAAAAACCGTCGGAGTACGGAAGCTCTCCTGTGGGGGAAGGCGGGTGCGAAAGGGCCCGGGATCAGGATTCAAACCGGCCGCTCCGGATACAGATGCCTCGTCGCGCTGGAGCGTGAGGTGGGTGCGTCCGCTGAACTCGATCCCCACGTACCAGCCATCCTTTGCGGCGTTGTCCCGTTCCACCATCGACCAGGGAATAATCTCCCGTTCGTCTTCATTTCTGGCGTAGGTGCTCGACCGGCCCGCCCAGTCATACCCGGGTTGAACGGCTACTTCGTGCGTGCCCACGTCGCTGGGTTTTCCCGCGCCCTTCTCGACGAAGCAATGGTGCAGCGGGCCGGTCACCGCGAAGCGATAACGAAAGCTGTCCTGCAGCGGAAGCCAGATCTCAGAGGAGGAAAGATTCTCGATGCGGATCGAGTGCTCGATGGGCCCAGTCGCCGTGCGCGCTTCCCAGGTCCATTGGAGCCGCAGTTTGGGGGAACTGCTTTCGTAGACAAAGCGGACGCTGCCGGCCTTGACCTGGCTGGCAGCGGAGTTGAATTTCCAGCGCAACGGCACCGTGCGGCCATCCTGCTCGACCCACGGAATCAACGCCTCCGAGACCTGGTTGCGCCAAATCTCCGCGGAGCCAGTACTGAGACTTACCAGCCGCGGAGACGATTCCTGGGCCTCGAGTTGCAGTACCGTCTGTTCTGTTCGTATCGTTGCCGCGGTCTGTGCTGCTGCTGATCCAACCGAGACGCTTACGAGCGAAGCCACCACCAGGCGAAGCATCATGTTTATTTCCCCGCGAGCGCGCACAGACGTTGGGTGTACTTCAAACCAGCCCCCGCGCAGAGCCCAGGCTAGAAGAACAACCGCAGGCCGAGCTGCATAATGCGGCTGCCATTCTTACCATTGATGCCGCCAAAGGTCGGATCGTCGGGATTATTGTCGACGATGGGCTGGCCGGTATTCGCCGGTGGCCCGAACGTCGGGTGATTGAAAATATTCGTCGCCTCCGCGCGAAACTCGACGTAACGATCCTGATTGTCGCCAAGGTAGAACTTCTTGAGCAAGGTGGCATCGGTATTAATGTCGCCGGGAGCGCGCACATTGGGATACACAAACGGAGTGTTCGCGAGGCTGTAATCCGGCGTGCGGGTGAAGGCTGACGGAACAAAGATATTGTCACCGACGCCGTTCTGGAAGGCGCCGTTCACATAGACATCGTTTCCGTAATTCTTGTGCTGCTTGACGTAAGACTGAGAATTGAGCGACCAGCGAATGGCAGCGCCGGGAACCGTCACCCCACCCGATACGTCAGGAAACAAGACCGGAGGACCCTTGGGATCCCAAACAGTGATCCCGGCTACAGCCCAGCCGCCGATGGCAGCATCGAGAAGGTTTCCTCCAAGGCCTTGGGGAGCGCCCATGAAGGTACGGCCTCTGCCAACGGGAAGGTCATAGGAAAGGTTGACCTTCATGGTTTGCGGCTTCTCGTATAACCCTACCCCGTAACCTTCCATCAGGTTGTGCGGGTTTTGCAGCAGGTTTTGGTTTGCCGTGCCCGCATGCTGAATGTCTTTGGCCTCGGTGTTGGTCAAAGTCTTGCGAATGGCGTAGGACGCGAGGAAAGTGAGCCCGTTGTTGGACCGCGTCTGAATCTGGACATTGGCAAAATCCGAAAATGACTTGCCCCATGCCGCCTGGCCCGGACTGGATTGCGTATATTGCGGAGCCAGGGCGAGCAGTTGATACAGCGAGACCGTAGGCTGGCTGGCAAACGTCTGCGACTGACCGTAGAAAGGATTCGGCACCTGCGTCTGCAACTGCGTGCCCAGCCCGTAGTACTGCAATGGTGTGTTGTTCAAGCTCCAGCCCTGCGTCGCCATCAGCAGGTGCACGCCTTTGATCCCCTGGTATTCGGTGCTGATGACAAAGTTCTTGCCCACCTGGCGTTGGATTCCGACGCCCCACATGTAGTCGACAGGGCTGGCGTAGTGCGGCAGCAATGCCGAACCTCCCTGATCTGGATTGGCCGACTGGCCAAAGGTCTGGTACCCGTAGTCGGTATTGGTCTTGACCGGGGGATTGAATCCCAGGTTTGCTCCCGAGGGCTGCAGAGGAAACGTGCCCAATCCATGATCGTTGCCCAGTTCGCTGATCCAGTGCTGCCCGTCCAGGGTCGAGATCTGGTTGAAGGTGTTGGAGTTGTAATAGAAGCTGAAGTAGTCGGTGGAGAGGCCGTTCAATCCCTGGTCTACAAACCCTCCGCTGGCATGCAGGACAGTCTTGTCATCGAGCACGTACGAGATGCCAAGGCGCGGTTGAAAGTTTGTCCAATCGGTAGTGTAGAGGTTCTTCTGCGGATACTCCTTGGTGTCGAGCAGCACGGTGCGGCCCGTGGCTCCCTGGCTCAGCCATTGTGGCGTGGCCAATCCAGCCAGCCCGGGAACCGCGGCAGTCACGTCTGCCCAACTCCATCCGCTGTTGGCCGACAGCACGTTCTTCGCGTTGATGTCGTATTGCAGGCTGCCCTGCGGATGCCGTCCTTGCCGCCCGCCGTCATGATCCCAGCGCACACCGATCTGCACCGTGAGCTTGTTGTTTACCTTCCAGTCGTCCATGGCGAACGCTGCCTGGTTCCACCCAAATGGGGTGATGTCCCAATTGCCCCACTGGAAAAAGTTGGACGACCCCATCATCAATTCCGCCAGGGGACTGCCCGTGAGCCCATCGATGTTATTCCACGTTTGGTTGGAACCGCCGCCGGGGTTGATCCAGGCCACACCCGTATGGTCACCGCCCTTTTCATGGAAGCGGTAGAAGTATTGCTCATAGCCGACCTTGATCGTGTGCCGGCCGAAGATCTTGGTAAGCGAAGCAGAACCGTTGGTGTTCTGGTTGATAAAGGAATCGAACTCCGAGCCGCCCACCGGGGTGTAGCCGGGGATAGTGAGAGCCGGCGGTATCTCGCTGGTCGACCGCTCGTTGTTGCTCACGATCAGCGGGTCGAATCCCCACTGCGTGGTGTCGATGCTGGGATCGGGCAGGGAACCGAGGCCCGAAACGCCGTTGGTCACCAGGTTCGTCGTGCCGACACCCACATGCACGTCAAAGATCATCGTCGGCGAGATAACCCAGTTGTACAAAACACTCCCGCTCCAGTCCGTATCCTGCGTGATGGCTGCGCCTGCATGCGTAAAGGGCGCGGGAACGGTCAGAGTGAGATTCGATCGGCTCACGCTGACGTTGAGCCGGTTGTTGTTGTTGATGTTCTCATCCAGCCGGGCAAAGTAGCGGTCCGTTGGGTTGGCCAGGTGGATCGTCGAATAGTAGTTGTTCGCGTGATCGCTATTGACCGCGGGAGCATGATTGGGAGAAGGCCATAGCGCCAGGTACCGGCCAAACAACTGGCTTTGGCCGGAAAGCCCGGGCGTCGCGCCCAGAGGAATCTTGTTGCCAGGAAATTGTGGCCTTACCCAGTCGCCGCTGGCGTCGTAGGCCCCATTGAACGGATCGTAGATGTTTGCGGTGACAGGGACACCGTTCTGCTGATTGATGACCGTCTGCGAGAAGTCGCCCTGGTGGTTGGCCAGGGTAGGAACGCTGCTCTCGACGTTTTCCGACTGCGAAAAGCGTTCACCCTCCCAGCCAACGAAAAAGAACGTCCGGTTCTTGCCAGAGTAGAAATGAGGAATACTCACCGGGCCGCCGACCGAGACGCCATAGTTATTCTGGTGGAACGCCTGCCGTGGAACCCCCAGTGCGTTGTTGAGCCAATCGTTGCTGTTCAGCAACTGGTTGCGGAAATATTCGAACACGCGGCCGTGATAAACATTGGTGCCGCTCTGTGTCTGGATGGTGATAATCCCGCCGGAATAACGGCCCTTGTCTGCGGTGAGCGTTCCCGTCTCGACACGAAATTCGCCGATGCTGTCGGGTGTCGGAATCGAGCGGTTGCTGCTGTTGAATTCAGAGTCCTGCACCTGGTTGCCATCGACCGAGATGCTGGTGCCGTTCACTTGCCCACCGGAGAGCGAATAGCTGTTGCCATGGTTGGCGATCAGGTAGCCCTGGTTGCCCAGGGATACGATGTTGTCGCTGAGCGGACCCGCGCCCTGTACCGAAGGCACGGTGGACGTCAGGTCAAGGACGTCGCGATTGAGCTGTGGCAGCTCGGTAATCATCTTGTTATCCAGCACGCTCGACGTGCTGGCAGTGTCGGCGGCAAGCAGTGTATCGGCAGCGCTGACCGAGACCGTCTGTTGCACCGCACCCGGCTTCAGGGTGAAGTTTTGCGACAGGCTATCGCCGCTGCTGATCCGCAATCCTTCGCGCGTGATGTCGCCGAAGCCGCTTTTGCTGACCGTCAGTTTGTATTCGCCGGGAGCGATCTCGTTCAGAACGTAGACTCCGGAATTATTTGTGGTGGAGGTATACGGAACGCCGGTCGCCACATTGGTGGCACTCACCTCGACTCCAGGCACGGCTGCGTTGCTCGAGTCGGTGACGACTCCGGAAAGGTGCGCGTTGGTGGATTGGCCGCGCATCGATCCGCTCACCGAGCAGACCAGAAAAAGTAGTGCACAGGCAAGGCTTCGCTTTGCTGTCCTGTTCTCCATAAGGCACCTCATCGGGGGTCTGATCCTGGTTATCGTTGAACGCACTATAGCGACATTCCGCGTCGTGGTAATACGCGGGATCACGATTATTCCTTTGTTTAACGGATGATGAAGCCGAACCGCAGATCCCCACCCGACTACACTCCGGTCAGGACGACAAAAGGGGAGTAGTAGCTACCCAGACAGCTGTTTAGGTCCGAATGCGATGCCAACTGACCGCCACTCTCCCCTTGTCATCCCGACCGGAGCGGGCCTGGATTTCCTACCTCGCAGCACTTAATAACGGCCACGCATGCGGCGCTCCGAAAAGAGCGCCGCACGAACTTCACCGAGCACACAGCTCTCGACAGGAAGTCCGTGGGTAGCGCAGTGGAGGGATCTGCAGTTCCGCTCCGCGCCTCTCAAATTCCGAGGTCGGCTAGTGCTTTGCCTGCTTGGGCTCAACAATCTCAACCAGCGTATCCACCTGCTGCACATCGACACTCTGGACAATCCCCGAGGGCCAATGAATCTCGAGCGAAGCCTTACGTTCGTCACCGAGCCCGAAGTGAACCCTCAGATCGCTGCTGGACGCATAGCCGACGCTATTCGAAACACTGCGAGTCTGGGTACGCGCAGCAGTTCGGCAAACAACCCTGGCGCCTAACGCGGACCGGTTACTCTGCTGCCCACGAAGCTTCAACTGCAGCCAGTGTCGTACCGGGCTGCGATTCATCCACAACTCCAGCGGCGCCCCGATCGCGCTCACAGCAACGTCGATGCGTCCATCATTGTCGAAGTCCGCAAAGGCCGCTCCGCGATGCAGGCGAGGAACATCAAAACCAGGTCCAACCCCAGCCGATGCGTCAAAGAATTTTCCCTGCATATTTCCCAGCACGCGATTTTGCTGCGGTTCCCCTGCATCCAAGCCGCCGCCGGCGATGAAAAGATCCAGCCATCCGTCGTTGTCCAGATCCATCAGCCCACATCCCCATCCGCTCCACGGGCGGCTCAGCGTCAGGAGGCCACTGGCGGCGCTGCGGTCATCGAAGGTGCCGTCGCCGTTATTATGAAACAGCTCGAACGTCTCTCCCCGCAGCCCCGTGACCACAAGGTCGGGTCGCCCGTCCCCATCGATATCGCCAAAATCCGCGCCCATCCCGGAGATCATGCGGCCGTCGGCGTTGTAGCCAACCCAGGCCTCCATCCCTGCCTCCTGCAGCTTGCCGCCAACGGTGCGCAGCAGCAGGTTGGGGGCGTTGTCATTGGCGACAAAGATGGTCGAGTCCGCCACCGCCACGCCCATACCTTTCCCCAGCACCTTCGCCAGGCTGACCTCGGTAAAGGTGCCGTCCCCATTGTTGTGGTAAAGCTGCATAGCCTCGGATTTGTAATTGTCTGGGTGACAATAGGTGCGATGCGATGGATCCAGACCGCCGCAAACCGGATCGCTGCCCGCATCCCAGTCGCAGTAGTTGGAAACAAACAAATCCAGTTTGCCGTCGTTGTCGTAGTCGATCCAGGCGGCCGCGATCGACCACACCTTGCGTCCGTTCGCGCCGAGTCCGGCAGCCTGCGTTACATCGCTGAAGGTTCCGTCGCCGTTGTTGCGGTAGAGGGTGTTGCCGTGTACGCCGGCCACAAAAATATCGTCGGCGCCATCGTTGTTGTAGTCGCCGACGGCCGCGCCCATATCGTAGCCCTGCCCCTGCACACCCGCACGCCGCGTGACATCGGTAAACGTGCCGTCGCGATTATTCCGGTAGAGCCGGTTGTAGAAGCTCGGGTTCGTCTTCCGCAGTCCAGGGAGTTCCGCCCCGTTCACGCAATACAAGTCGGGCCAGCCATCGTTGTCGAAGTCGATGACGGCCAGTCCCCCGGGCAGCGTTTCTACCTGGTACTTCTTCCCCGTTGCGCCGTTGTTCAGAACGAAGTCGAGGCCGCAGCCCGGGGCCGTGTTCACCAGCCGAATGCCTGAAGTTGTCTCGCCCAACCCGGGTAGAAAGTGACTGCCGGCCAGCGCAGCAGCGGCCAGGCGGCCAAATTGGCGTCGATTCACACCCTCATCTTAATCCCGCTCTTAATCCTGGTCGCGATGAGTGCTCTGCTGGTAAGCCGTGGACAACTGGCGGGCAGCCGCAAACGCCTTGGCCGACTCTTCCGGGTGGCCCGTCTTGCGCAGCAACGCACCCAACAGCGAGTGCAGGTTCCCTTTTTGATCCGGATAGCCGCTGTCGATCAGCGGTTGCAGATGCGCAAGCGCCTCGGCCGGTTTGTCCAGCTGCGCCAGCGTAGTCGCCAAACTGATCTGTGTCCCTTGATCGTGAGGGTCCTGCTCGGCCAGCACCGTGAGTTGCGGAAGCGCGTCGGCATACCTGCCTTGTTCCATCGCGATTCTGGCCAGGGTCTGGCGTGCGGAATAACGATGCGGGTCGAGTTGCAAGGCGGCTTCCGCATTGCTTCCCGCCGCTCCCAGGGAACCTGCGGCCACCTGGGCCTCGGCGAGGCGTTCCAGCAGCTTCGGGTCATTCATCCGGTTGGCAAGCGCGGCCTGGTACTCCGCGATGGCGCCTGCTGTATCGCCCTGCATGCGAAACAAAACGTCGCCGCGGATTAGGTGTGCGACGGCGAGGTTCCCTCCCGATTGCCGGATCTGCGCATCCACTTTCCCCGCCTCCTGGGAGTAGCACCACGAGAGCAGGAAGCGAGCATATACAGGCTGCGGGGTGCCCGCGAGGCTGCGCTCCAGCACCGGGATCGCAGCCCCGCATTGTCCACTTTCGGCCAGGGCGGCTTCGCGAGTCAGCAGCGGGTCGTTCTTCCCGGCCTGTGCCCGGCTCCCGTCCTGTTGGGCTTGATCCTTGTCGCCGGCCTTAAGGTCAGCGGTGGCCAGTTCGCTCCAGATCCCCGGAGCCTCGGGATCGAGGGCTGCGGATTGCTGCAGCAGTTGGCGCCGCTTGCTGTCGGCTTCTGGATACGAGCGCGCCTGCAAGCGATACTCTGCCGCCAAACCCGTCTGTGAACTGCGCAACTGACCAGCCAACTGGCGGAAGCGTTCCAGCGAGAAGCCGGCCCAACTCTCGATTGCATCGGGTTGGCCGTGGGTCATCTCGACTGCCTTCATGAAGGCAGTCGCCGCCTCCGCATTGTGGCTAAGATGGCCCTGCGCCTCTCCCAGGTATTCGTAGGGGAAGTCCTCATTGGGGCGTGCCCGGCTGGCTGCAGACAGAAAGGGAATCGCCTTTTGCGCGTTTCCTGTGCGCAGCAAGTCGATCCCTAACAGCAGATTGACAAAGTAGTCGTGCGGATCAAGCTTCCAGGCCTGCTGCAACAGCGGAAGGGCCTGAGCGTACTCGGCTCGCTGGTGCAAGTCGAAACCGCGGTGGAGTAGATCGGCGAAAGCGTCTTTGCCGCTGGCGGATTGTTGCCCGAAAGACAGTGCTGGCCAAAGCAAAAGCATCGCCGGCCAGGCCACTATCCTTCGGCCTTGCATGAGCTACTCCGAGAAATTTCGTACGAAGGTGTCTGCGGGCAGACCCATGCTACGCGCCTTATCGAGCATCTTCAGCGCGTCCTCGTGGCTCATCCCTCCACCCAGGCTGACCAGGTAGACGCCCTTTCCGTGCGAAGGACTGAACACCGCGACGTCCAGGTTCGGGTGCTTTGCTTTGAGCTGGTCCACCATCTCTTGCGCCGGCTTTTCATAACGGTAGGTGTACGCGATGACGTGCCAGATGGTGCGCCCGTTGGTCGCCGGCGTGGTCGCTACGGGTGACGGTTTCGCCGCTGGAGAAGGCTTCGCTAGGGGCGAGGGCTTCGTTGGAGTGGGCGTCGCCGGTGCCGGTGCAGGTGGTTCGCTCGCCGCTGGAGCTGGGGCAGCGGCCTGAGGAGCCGGTTCCGGGGCTGGCGCCGGTGTCGGATGGGGCCAAAACAGCCACGCCAGGAGCGCCAGCACCACCACCGCCACCGCGCCATACAACGCGAAGGGCTTCCGCCGCGCCACGGCGGCGATTGGCTCGTTCGCCGGTCCGGCCTCGAAGATTTCGGCCCGTGGTGGAAGCGGCTCCAGGCGGGCAGCAGGAATTTCGGATGGTGTAGGCGTAACCACCGGCGCCGGTTCAGGAGGTCTTGCCGGTAAAATCTCGGGGGCCGAAGTCACTGAACTCACGGGCGTGGCCGCAGGAGCTGCCGGCGCTGCTGGAACCGGAGGAATCGGCACTGCGGCCGGCTTTAAGGCATTCGCCACCTGCGCCAGGGTCCAACGCCGGGCAAAGGTGTTGCGTACGATCTCCGCAAACGGTGCCGGAATACGGTTGATCTGGGCATCCGTGGCCGTTAACGCCTTCCGCTGGGTAAAGGCGTGAAATAGGGTCACGCCAATGCCCGCGACGTCATCCGCTTGCCCGCCGGTGTTTAGTTGCAGACAATCGCTGCGCAGCTTGACCGCCTGCTCGGTTGCCAGCACGCTGGCCGCCTCCACGTGCCCGTGGGACATGCCCTTCTGGTGAATCACGGTCAGCGCGGCCACCAGGGCCTCCGCCACTTCGCGCCCTTCCTCGGCGGAGAGAGCCTGGTCTTGCAGCACGTCCGCCAGACTTTGCTCGATGTGCGCCATCACGGCATAGACGAACAGCGTATTATCCAGCGTGATCTGGCCAACCTTGGTGATGCCGACCAGGTTCTCGTGCTGCAGGCCTTGCGCCGCCTCCAGTCGCTCCGTGACCTCATCCGCATCGGTGAGTGCTTCGATCAGGCTGATGGTTGCGGGTGTCCCCGCTGGGTCGCCGGCCTCGCTCTCGAACCATGCGGTTCGGCCTTCCGACCGAACCAGGCGGAGCAACGCATGACGTCCGTGGATGTTGCGTCCTTCCAACTCATTCCAGAACTGCATAGTGTCCTTATTCCCCGAAAAGTGAGCAGGAGCCAACCCTGCTACTAACCAACCTTAACGCACACGGTGAAGCTAGGTCTTCTGGAGGGAGGTGGTCTTGCGCCCGTAGTGTAAATAATTGTGTCTTTACCGCATGACACGTTGCGGCCCGCAGGTAGAAAGGGGCCGCAACCTCAGGTGGTAGCGGATTAAGCGATTTTTTCGACGTTGGTTCTCGGAGCGGGGCTGGTGCGAGCCAGCATGGCCATGCCTTCCCGCGCCATTTCCCGGGCCATCTTGCGTAGTTCTTCAGGACGCTCGTTATGGATTGCGGTGAGTTGCTCGAGGGCGGCGGCGGCGCGCAATTTGGCCACTCCCTGGAATGTGGCTTCACCGGCGTTGCCGCAGGTATGAAGAATGCTTTCGGAGGTGATTCTGAAAACGTCATCGCCCTGGATGACGAAGGCTACGAAATATTTTTCCGGGGCGGGGATGGGATTATGCGATGCCATGGGCACTTCCTTTGCGTGAATACTCTACAGTTTGCATACTAGAACCGCAGCGGCGGATGCAAGCGGATTGCGTACGCAATCCGCAAAGGGAATCGATGTGAATACCAATTATTTTCTTCGCGTGATAGCCCTGAATAACGGAGCACCCCACGTGAGCATCGCCAGGACGCTGCCGAACAGGATCACCGCGTCGATACTCTCTCTTCCTTCACGCGACCAATAGACGTTCGCCAGGTTGAGCCACAACGCGAATTCATCGAGCGTCAGCGCGGCGCCCACTCCGTAGAGGATCGCCAGCAGCCGGCTGAAAAAAAGAGAGGAGGGCGTCCGCTGGGAGCCAATCTCGTTGAGGTATCCCAGGCCCACGAGCAGCAGGATCAGAATGCCCCACACCAGGTGGTGGATATGGCGTCCACCCATGGTGACGTATTGAAACGGCCCTATGTTGTGCTGGATCGAAGCAACCAGCAGGCGGACCGCCAGGAACGTGATGAAAAAACTCACCGAAGCCAGAAACATCCTTCGGTGTGGACGGTCCGGAAGGGTGTCGTGCAGAATGATTCCCAGCTTGGTGAGGTGTAGCAGCAACAGCATCAGCGCCGTTACCGAGACAATGAAGACCAGCAGGATCCATTCGCCCGACCAGTGCATTGCGGTATTAAACCACGGAAGCCAGGACAAAGAATCTCAGGAGAAGAGAAACTCCTTGGTGCGCAACTCCTTGATCGAGTCGCGTAGCTTGGCCGCCTTCTCGAACTCGAACTTCTTGGCCGCCTCGCGCATATCCGATTCCAGCTTGTTGATGTAGCTGTCCAGTTCCTGTTGGGTATTGAACTCCGGCAGTCCATCATCCTGGCTGGTCAAGTCGGCATACTCCGCCTTGAGAATGTGGACCAGTGACATGTCCAGCGACCGGATGATCGACGTCGGGGTAATCCCGTTCTCCTCGTTATGCGCCTCTTGCACCGTGCGCCGGCGGTCTGTCTCATCCAGCGCGCGGCGCATCGAATCGGTGATGACGTCGGCGTACAGAATGGCCCTCCCGCTCAAGTGGCGGGCGGCTCGGCCGATGGTCTGGATCAAGGATCCAGCCGACCGCAGGAATCCCTCCTTGTCCGCGTCGAGGATCGCCACCAACGATACCTCGGGCAGATCCAGTCCTTCACGCAGCAGGTTAATCCCGATCAGCACGTCATACTCTCCGCGGCGCAAATCGCGCAGGAGTCGCACTCGCTCCAGCGTCTCAATCTCGGAGTGCATGTACCGGCACTTCACCCCAACTTCGGAGTAGTAGCCCGACAGGTCCTCCGCCATTCTCTTGGTCAGCACTGTGACCAGGACGCGCTCGTTGCGTTCTACCCGGATCCGAATCTCTGCCAGCAAATCGTCAATCTGCCCTCGGATGGGCCGGATTTCCACTTGCGGATCGACCAGCCCGGTAGGCCGGATGATCTGCTCCACCACCACTCCGGCGGACTTGGTCAGCTCATACGGGCCCGGCGTCGCCGAGACGTAAATCGTTTGGTGGGTGCGGGTCTCAAACTCTTCAAACCGCAGCGGCCGGTTATCCATCGCTGACGGCAGGCGAAAGCCATAGTCCACCAGGTTCTGCTTGCGCGAGCGATCGCCATGCCACATCCCGTGAAGCTGCGGCACCGTCACATGCGACTCATCGATAAACACCAGGTAATCCCGCGGAAAATAATCCAGCAGCGTCGGAGGAGGCTCGCCCGGCAGGCGCCCGGAGAAGTGGCGCGAGTAGTTCTCGATGCCATGGCAGTAGCCCATGGACTTGATCATCTCCAGATCGAAGCGGGTGCGCTGATGAATCCGCTGCGATTCGACCAGGCGGCCCTCCGACTCTAATTGCTTCTCCCATACCGCGAGCTCGTCCAGGATGGAGGCGACCGCAGTCTTCTTTCGCTCCGGCTGAACGACGTAATGCGATTTCGGATAAATCGGCAGCCGCGCGTACTTTTGCCGCACGGTCCCGAACAGAGGATCGATTTGTGACAGCTCTTCAATCTCGTTGCCGAAGAGCTCGATGCGGTACGCCATCTCATCGTAGGTGGGATAGATCTCGATCACGTCGCCGCGCACCCGAAACGTCCCCCGGCGAAAATCGGCGTCGTTGCGTTCGTAGAGGATCTCTACCAGCCGCCGGGTAATATCTTCGCGCTTGAGTTTCTGCCCTTTTTCCAGCAGCAACAGCATGCCGTAGTACGCTTCCGGCGAGCCCAGGCCGTAGATGCAGCTGACGGAAGATACGATAATGGCATCTCGCCGCTCGAACAGGGAACGCGTCGCCGACAGGCGGAGCTTGTCCAATTCCTCATTGATGGTGGCTTCCTTCTCGATGTACAGGTCACCGGAAGGGATGTAGGCCTCTGGTTGGTAGTAGTCGTAGTAGGAGACGAAATACTCGACCGCATTGCCGGGAAAGAACTGCTTAAACTCGTGGAAGAGCTGGGCCGCCAGTGTCTTATTGTGGGCCAGGATGAGCGCCGGACGATTGGACTGCTCGATGATCTTGGCCATGGTGAAGGTCTTGCCCGACCCGGTGACACCGAGCAGAGTCTGGTGTTGCTCGCCCGCATTCAATCCGGAGGTCAGCTCCTGGATGGCGCGGCCCTGGTCGCCACGCGGACGGTAATCGCTTACTAGCTGGAAATCCATACATGATTATAAGGCGCGAGGCGCTATAGGCGTGGCAGGGGAGGGAAGACGATGGGGCCTTCTACGCTTCGTCGCGTTAGCCGGATCAAACCGCCGATCATGGCGCAGATAAGCACGATCATGGGCAGGAAGATGATCGGTGGGAATACGGTATGCCGGCTGCAGGTGGCTGCTGAATCCTGCTGCAGGTGGCCGCCGATAATGACCACCCGTCCACCGACAACGGCAGTGCCGGCAAGGGTAACGTTCCCGCCGAATACGAGAATGTTGCCGGCCACGGATCCATTGACGAGCACGTTCCCGGCGAACACGCGAACGTTGCCGCCGGCGTGTCCGCCAACGTCGGCCGAGCAAAGAATGCAGCTCACATTGTGGAGTTGTTGGTCGGCGGCGACCGTGAGGTTACGTCCAACCTGCACTACACCCGGCGCAGGCCGCAACATCGCCAGAATCAGACCGGAAAATACCAAACACCGTGGAAGCATGTCGTGCGGATTCCTCGGGGGTAGCTAACTCATTCCATCACTAACCCTCTCCACCGAGAAGTACCCAACCAGCTTCCGCGCCAAAACGAACGAGGGATGTCCCATTCTGCGGTAAGGTGAAAGACGATGTTCTCCAAGCTCAGGCTCCTCACAACCGGTCTACTGCTGGCCGCAACCCTACCCTGCTCCGCCGCGACTCCAGTCTTGGGCTACAAGGTAGTCGCCGAGTATCCCCACTCGACCGAAAGCTACACCGAGGGTTTCTTCTATCGCGATGGACTCTTCTACGAAGGCACCGGCATCGAAGGCCACTCCGCCCTCCTGGTCATTCAGCCGGAAACTGGCAAACCTGTACAGAAACGCGACCTGCCGCCGCAATACTTTGGCGAGGGCATCATCGACTGGGGACCCAACCTCTACCAATGGACCTGGAAGTCGCAAATCTGCTTCGTCTACGATCGCTTCAGCCTGCGGCCGATCAAGCAATTCAGCTACACCGGAGAAGGTTGGGGCATGACCCGCACGACGAAGGAGCTCATCACCAGCGACGGCACCGCCACCCTGCGCTTCCGCGATCCCAACACCTTCAAGGAAACACGCCACATCCTGGTCAAAGACGGAACACTGACCATCGACCAACTCAACGAACTCGAGTTCATCAAGGGCGAGATCTACGCCAACGTCTGGCACTCCAATCGCATCGCGCGCATCAATCCAGAGAACGGGCATGTGGTCGCCTGGATCGATCTCACCGGCTTGCTTCCAACCGATCAGATGGTCAACGAAGAATCCGTCCTCAACGGCATCGCCTATGACCCACAGCGGGACCGCCTCTTCGTCACCGGCAAACAGTGGCCGAAGATCTTCGAAATCAAAACAGTGCCCACCACGACAAGGAGATCCAAATGAGTTATGAACCGAACGCGAAGCGGTACGACGGAGCGCAATTTCGCCGCTGCGGAAAATCGGGAATCGTGCTGCCCCCCGTCTCGCTTGGCCTATGGCAGAATTTCGGCGGCGACGACGTTTTCGAAACCGGCCGCGCTGTCGTTCGCCGAGCCTTCGATCGCGGCGTCACCCACTTTGACCTTGCCAACAACTACGGACCACCGTACGGCTCAGCTGAAGAAAACTTCGGGACCATCCTGCGCAAGGATTTTCGCAGCCATCGCAACGAGCTGCTGATCTCGTCCAAAGCCGGGTGGGATATGTGGCCGGGTCCTTATGGTTTCGGCGGCTCGCGCAAGTACATGCTCGCCTCGCTCGATGAAAGCCTCGAACGCATGGGTCTTGAGTATGTCGACATCTTCTATTCCCATCGGCCCACCATGGATGTGCCGTTGGAAGAAACCATGGGCGCGTTGGTGCAGGCGGTTCGCCAGGGAAAGGCCTTATACGTCGGTATCTCTTCCTACAGTCCCGAGCGCACCCGGCAAGCGGCGCAGATCTTGCAGGCGGAAGGAGTCAAGCTGCTCATCCATCAGCCCTCGTACTCCATGCTCAACCGCTGGGTCGAGAAGGAGCTGCTCGCGACGCTCGATGAGTTGGGCGTTGGATGCATCGGGTTTTCTCCCCTTGCGCAGGGACTGCTGACCAACAAATACCTCAAAGGCGTTCCCGACAACTCGCGTGCCAAAGCAGAAGGCTCCTTCCTGAAGGGCTTTCTGAATGAGGAGAACCTCAAGCGAGTGCGCGCTCTCAACGACATCGCTTCCGGTCGTGGACAAACCCTAGCCCAGATGGCGATTGCCTGGGTATTGCGCGATCGGCGCGTGACCTCCGCGCTGATTGGAGCGCGCAACGTGCGCCAACTCGACGATTCGCTCGATGCGGTTCATAATCTCGCGTTCACTGAAGCTGAGCTGCGCGACATCGATGGTTACGCGGAAGAAGGGGCGATCGATTTGTGGAAGGATGCTCGCGAAGGTGCAGCCTAGAAAGGCTCCGCGCGCGCCAGGGCTGCCGCCTGCGCCACGGTCAGGTTGGCAGCCACCGGTCTGAAGCCGTAATGAGTCCCGTCTTCATCGCGGGCGTAGCTTTTCAACATGAAAATGCTTCCGTCGATGTGTATCTGCACCCGAGTCGTCTTCCACTCACCCGCCGTGATTGGCTTACGGGTCATGGAAAACCTGCTGGTTTCACTCACTCTGCCCAGCAGCCCGAACCCGAACTCCACCCGGTGATCGAGATGGGCATCGAGGCCACAGATGCGCATATCAGGCGTATGGATGAATAAGAAGCCCGACGTCGCATGAATCACGCGGTCCTGAAAGGTCTCTTCCTGAAACCCGGGATTCGGTTGGAAGGCAATGCGCGTGCAGTCGCCCTGCAAGCCATCCGTCCTGAACAGGAACACTTTGGGGAGCTCTTGCAATAGCGTGGCCAGTCGCGCCTCATCATCCTTGCGCGCCTGCGCTTCCCGGCGAAACTGATCGGGGTGGTTCACCAAAGAGGTGATGCGATCGTTTTCCGCCTTCTGTTCCTCGGCGGGTAAGGGCTTGCCGTCCTGCGACAGCAGGCGGTGCATCCGTCCCTCAGGTGTCTCCACCACTACCTCATCCCAAAGATGGCCCTTAGTTCGCGCGGACCGAACCTTCTGCCGATAGAGGAAATACTCGCGGGACTTGTACGCGGCGATTTCCGTTCGCACCATCTGGGCGACCATCTCTGACGCCGGCGGAGTCGATGGCTCCTGGGCGGAAAGGTAAGCCGGCAACGAATAACTGAGAATGGCGAAAAAAGTGAGTGTCGCCCGCAGGGGCATGAAAGAAACCGTCATCTAGTTAAAAAGGGATTGGGCCATGCCAGTTGCATAGTATCCGACGTCTCATTCGAACCGTTGTGTAAAGCAACAATAATCACTTTGGTTATCATAAACGCCACGCGTACATTGACAGGCCAACTCTTAATGGGCTAAGACTTGTTCAGCGTAACATTTTACCGGGCCGTGGGCAGTGAGGGTCATGATGGTTGGAGACGAAGAGGATTTTCCAGCCGCGTACCTGCTCTTTGCCGTCGCGGCGATGATTGTGATTGCTGCTACCGCGGTGAGCGCTTTTTTGATCCTGATTCGCGTCTGATCGCTAGTGCCGGTCGAGGTCGCCGACTCGCTTCCAGATAGCCGCTGCAACCGTAGCGGATTGCTGCACCGTTTGGCCCGTATCGCCATGCTTGCCTGATTGCCCGGAATCACTATCGTCGATGAGCGCGATGGACTTTGGGTGGGTGGTGCTATTCCCGGTGCCAGCTGCCGGGCGATGCTGCAGGTGTGGGCCGGGACTGGTTGGCAGGCTCCGCTGTTCCACTACATCGGTTGCAGCGGCAATGTCCGTCGCTGGCGAGATGACCTCTGTCTGGGTGGTAGCTGGATCGGCATTCAGCACCCGGGCGGCCGGCGATGAGAGCGCGGGCCGCTTTCTAGCCGTTCGCGCAACCTTGAGTTCATTCGTTGCGGGTACGGTGATGGCTGATTCAGTTCGCTGCGCCAGCGGATGGGTGTAACCAAGCAAAATCGCCAACGAAGGCGCCACCCCTGCAAAAGCAGCCAGCAAAGCCAGGCCTGAGCCGGTGCGCAGCCAGAACATCCATGGCGAAATCTTCCTGGCTTCCGTCAGAATCGAGTGGACACGGACGGTAAGGTGCTCCGACGAAGCGGCAAAGTCGATGCCCCAGCTGACGGGGTCCTGCGACATATTCAACCGTGCGAAGTGAAGCAGTGATTCCGCGTACACTCCTCTGCGGCCGGGAGAGCGGGACACTACTGCGGAGTCACACGCCAGTTCGCGATCGAACCGCATCGTTTTCATCGCATACCAGGCAGCCGGATGAAAACAGAGAACTGCGCGAGCCGCGATGCCCAGTGCATTCCAGAACGAATCCCGGCGGCGAACGTGGTGCAGCTCATGCAGAAGAATATCTTGCAGGTCGGAGGGATCCTGCTCCACGCAGAGCGTAGGCAACAGAATCACCGGCCGTAGCCAGCCAAAGGTCGCTGGTGAAGACGCCCCGGCGAGCATGAGCAACCGGGGAGGCCGGATCCCGAGGTTCTTGGCGAGCGACCGAAACATCTCGGCGATTTCTGTCGGGGGCTCGGTCGTGAAACCCATGACCCAGCGCAGGTGCCGCAGCTTGTTTGCATGCGACAACACGTTATAGCCAAGTACCAGCAAATAGACGAGGCCCAGCAGTCCCAGCGTGACGCCAAGCGAAAAGCCCCAGGACTCAGGAATGCTCCAGAATTCCAGCATGCTGAAGGCAGTCGTCGCAGGGTGAACGGGCTGGGGCAGGGCAGCGGCGGCGGCCTGTCTGTGGGGAAGCAACGTGCCCGCCAGGTAAAGCCAGTAGGCTGCCGATCCATAGAGAAATACCGCCCACAGCGTGAACCGATGGCTGGCCGAGGTCACCAGCCGGCTCAAAATCAGGCAAACGCTAAAGGCAACTGTCGTCTTTAGAACAAATCCGGCAAACAGTCCAGCGATAGCAAGCGAAAGGTCTGGGTTCATAGCTCCCTGCGTGATTCGCGGTCGCGACTACCTTGACTCCTGCTTCTTACGATACTCCTGGATGTATGCGTCGAGGGCGTCTATCTCTTTCTTTTTGATGGGACCAGACTCGAGGAGGTTGATCAATAGTCCGGCCATCGAACCGCGAAAATTCCGCGAAACGAGCGTTTGAACGGAAAGGTGATCGACCGCCTTCCGGCTGACAATGGGACGGAAGACAAAAACCCGGCCGCGCGCCTCATGGACGATGTAACCCTTCTTCTCCATAATGCGCAGTAACGTTTGCGTTGTCTTGTAGTTGGGACGCTCTTTCTCGCCGTGAGCGTTGACCACATCCTCGACCGTGGCTTCCTCCCGGTCCCAAAGGACCTGCAGGAGCCGCATCTCGGCCGCCGTTGGCAAAGTCAGCGGTCGTTTCTCTGATCCCGACTTCAAAGGTCTGTTCGCCATTCACGCCTCAGCACGATCATCTTAGTAGACTAAAATCTAAGATATTCTAGAACGGTTTCTTAAGGAAATAAGACTTTGTTTGCGGCAATCTATGTCAAAAGGGAAAATGAGCTCCGGCGAGCAATCGGGGCGGAAAAGACGGGCTTTACGGGCGCTCGCCGGCGTTATCTGGTTCCCGGTTCTGCTTTACAGCCAAACGAAGTCCGTTCAGGTTACTTCCAGCACCCCGTTGGCAGTCCAGTTGCCGCAACACGCACCCATGAAGATCGGGCAGTCACTGGACTGTCGCTTGTTGTATCCGGTTTACGTCGATAATCAGCTTGCTCTCCCTACAGGCTCCACGGTTCGTGGCGATATTGTCCGTCTCGAACCGGACCGAAGCCGGCGTATCCACGCTCGGTTCCGGGGAGACTTCACACCATTTCGTGTCCCGGTGGTCCAATTCCGTCAGTTAGTGTTGCCGGATGGAAGCCTGCAGCCGATCGTGAGTGCACCGGCGGCCAATGGTTTTCCCGTTTTGCGTTTGTCCCCTCCGCCCGGGCGCAAACCAGGCGGGTTCCTCAGCAGGCAGTGGGAAGCCGCCAAAGAAGAGATAAAGACTGGGGCTGCGGTGGTGACTGCGCCCGGTCGAGGCGACCGCCTGGTTCAATTTATCTACCGCCAGTTGCCCTATCACCCGCAAAGAGTGGAATCTGGGACCACCTGGACGGCGGAACTAACTCAGCCGCTCGATCTCAAGCTAAGCGCCTTGGGGCCCAGAGTCGAGCCAGTCGTACACACCCGCGAGCGCGGCGAGGAATGGCAGCTGCACGCGTATCTTGAGAAAACCATCAGCTCGGCCAAACAAAAGCCTGGTGATCGGTTTCAAGCGTTGATCGCCGAGCCGGTTTTCAACGCGGATCACGTGTTGGTGGTTCCGGAAGGGTCGTTGCTTATTGGGGAGGTCACCCAAACCAAGGCGGCCCGCTCGTTTGGGCGCCAGGGAAAGCTTCGCTTCAAGTTTCGCGAAATCCAGCTACCCGGGGGAGTCTCTCAGCCGGTGAAAGCGAGTTTGACCGGAATCGATTCGGACCAGGCGGCGAATCTGAAGGTTGATTCCGAGGGCGAAGTGCAGCCCAAGCCGCGAAATCGTGTGATCGCGCCGCTCGTGCTCACCCTGCTGGCGAGCCGGGGTTTTGATCAGGACGACAACAAGGCCGTGAACGGCGCATTCGCCTCAAATGGTTTCGGGATTGTCGGCCGCGTGGTCGGCATCGTGGCAAGCTCCCGCAACGTGGCCGCCGGAATAGGAGTTTACGGAGCGGCGCTCTCGTTCTATGACCTCTGGCTGGCTCGCGGTAAAGACGTCGTTTTCGTGAAGAACACTCGCATCGAAGTCACGACCACACCTGCCCGTGCCCCGCTCAACGCTCCGTAACCTCCTTTACGGAACGATCAACACCTGCGCCTGCCAGAACGCCGCTTTCTTTCCCGTTGGGTCGAGTATGGACACCTGACACGCATACTCCCCGGGTGGAAACTGCCGCAGTGGAATGGTGAAGCTGAACGGCATGGTCTGCAGCCGGTTAGCCAAACCATGCGTCATCTCCATCGGCGGTGTTTCCCAGGTTTTTGTTTGTTCTTTGTAGAAGCTGACAAACGCGACCAGGGGTTGGGGTGTGGTCACTCCCTGTTCATAGGCCTGTACGTAGACGTACATGTCCTGGTCCTGGCGAAAGACTCTGGTTACGCTCGGGATCAGTTTCAGGCCATTCTGCACCAGCGGATTGACCGACTCTTCCTTATTCCTGTCCTTATCCTTTTCCGCGTTGTACAAGGCCTCTTTGAGCTCGACTCGCTGGCTGCTTAGCACCACCGAGCTGATGGGCACGTGGGTTAGTTCTTTGTTCAAGTTCGGAATCACAAAGGTCGTCTGGTAAGTGCCGATCCTGCCCGTTTCATCGTCGCGCGCCAGGAACTTGATTTGATATTTCCCCGGCAGCAGCGTGAAGCCCGTGTCGTACTCAATCGGTCTCCGCGCCAACTCGGCCGCGGTCGCGTCCGTCAGTTTGATGTTGACGTTATCGCGCACATTGGTGACCGTCGTGCCGCCCACCAGGTCCTTGATTTCGCCTACGAAGTCGATGAGCGTATGTTCCGCTCCGCCTCGCTTCGCCAGCGCAAGCTCGCGGCCCGGGATCTTTACGATGATTGGGACAAAATACTCCGCGCGGTTCAGTTGGAAGTGATCGATTTCCATGGCGATGGAAAGCTCGGTGATGGGGTCTTCGAGCATGAGCGCATCTTCCAGTTGCCGCTCCTTGTCGACCGTGGTGAAGTGGCTGAACTCCTTATCCGCGTAGTAGCCCTGGCGGTAATTAAGATTTGCGTCAGCGTTTTGCGTGAGCGAGATCTTCACCCTACGGAAGTGCCCATTCTTGGCTGTATTGGTGGTGTAGTAACCAAGAATGTAATAGTCGGAGATCGCCTGCTGGGCCTGGACGATCCCGCGATCGAGGTCGTTTGAATCAAAGAGCGCCTTGCCTCCCGTATCGCCGGCCAGGGCAAACAGCGTGTCCTGCGATTGCTGAAAGTTGTTGGTGGTGGCTTGCGCCGCCGCGCCGGTATACATGCCTGCATTGCCTGGCGAGCCTTGGGTGGCGTCGCCCAACGGGGCCTCGGCGACCAGGCCCCGCGCATCGATGGGCCAGAAAGATACCCCGGCCCGAATGGCAGCATCGACGGTGGCATGCAGTTGTGCCTGGTTATCGATGCCATTGAGACGCAGGCCGCTGGCAAAGTAGATCAGTTGTTTCTTCTCGTTCAACTGGCCCAGCATCTTGGCCGCGGTCTGCAGGGCAGAGAGTTGGCGATCGGTATTGAAGACGTTGAACTCGCTGTCGTCCTGGCCAAACGCGGCTCCGGTATCCGCGCTGCTGGAGTCGTCGATGGTCGTGGCCGAGCCCTGGCCTTCCCCAACGATGAGGGTTTCTAGAACACTCAGTAGCTTGTTGCGGTCGGCGGTGAAGTCCTGCAGGATGTCGACCGATCCGCCCTGGTAGCGCAGGATTGAGACCAGGTCAACGGTTGTCAGCTGCGTGCGCACAAACTGCTGCGCCGCCGAGAGAGCGCGCAGTTGATCCGCCGGGCGCATCGCGGACATATCGAAGTAGAGCGCAATGAGGCGGCGATTGTGGTAGCGAGTTCCTTCGGCCGGCTCCGGAGCAATCTGCGTCCGTGTCAGTTGCTTATACAGCTTGATCTGTTCGCTGCCCTGGGCCGCAATCAGAATTGGCGCTGCGTTCGCCGTGAGCGCCTGGTGCTCGCAAAATCGAATCGTCTGCGCAGTACCGTCCTCGGTGAGATTGAAGTCTTTCGCGGTAAGACCCTGAATAAAGTTTCCCTGTTTGTCTTTGGCGACCACGGTCTCAACAACCAGCTGAGACTTAACTGAAACCGTAAAAGGCTGAGAGTCCGCTGCGGTCTTATTCCCACCAATCTGCTGCCCCGCCGCCATCCCGATCGCAAACACAGCGCACAGTAAACCGCGCACCAGCAACCGTCCGAGCCTCTTGCGGTTCCACATAGTTTTAAAACCTCAACCGCAAAGTAGTTTCCAGGCTGCGCATCGGGTTTGCCGCCAGCGGAACCCCAAACTGCGCGCTGTTCACAGTCGTGTTCCACCCGCGAAACACAGCATGGTTCAGTAAATTGGTAGAGTCCACCCGAACATCCAGAAAGAACCGTCCACTCGGGCGGAAAGTCCGAGCCAGAGAAGAATCCAGGCTGAATTGGCCCGGACCAGTAATCGAATACCTTCCCGCAGTCCCCCACTGTCCAGTTGCAGGCGCCGCGAACGCAGCGCTGTTCAGATGGGCACCGGCGCTGGCCGCGTAAATAGGTGCGCCGGTAGGATCGGGCCGGATCGTTCCAGTAACGCCAGTTCCCGGCACAGCAGCCAGGTACACCGGAGTCTGCGGCAGCCCGGTACCGGCAACCACTTCGCTCAGCAAAGTCCATTCCTTCAGCAGCCGGCCCGGCCATCCGCCCACCAGTGTTCCCCCACCAAGGCCTTCTCCGCTCGTGTACTGAATTTGAAAATTGAGCAGATGACGCTGATCGAACGAAGAGAGCGACCGCTCCGCATGCAGGTTCAGCCAGTTCTGCGCAATCGTAGCCGCTGTCGAAACTGCGCTTTGTGTCGTCGTCGTCGTAGTGCCGCTGGAGTTCTGGCCGCCACCGCTCGGCCCTGGGTTCTGGCCCGGTCCGCCGCCCGTTGAGCTCTGCGTGCTGCTGATCACGTGGCCTTGGCCGCCGAGCGAGGCGTCATCGTCAATCGACTTCGAATAGGTATACAAAAGTGAAGCCGTAAACCCGCTGCGCAGGCGGCGGCGCAACTGCAGTTGGCCCGACTGGCGCGTCGAGTCGCCCCCGGAAGCCTGGTAAACAAATCCTGCAGGGCAATCAGCGCAGGGATTGCCGGCGCCAATGGGATAGGTGTTGGGCAGAAACTGCTGCACGCCGCGTGTACCCTTCACTCCGAGGTAAGTCGCAGTCAGCTGGAGCGCCCAAGGCAAATCCCGTTGCAGTGCGAGTTGCCACGTCTGCGCATAACCAACCCGGAAGTTCGGATCAACGGCAAAGGTATTCGCGGTAGTTGCAGAGCAGGGGACAAAGCCGTTGACCAGCGTAAGCGGGCACTTGGCGCTGTTTTCGACGCTCAGGCTCGTCGAAAGCGGGGACTGTTGCGCCAGTTGCAGCGCCGAAGTCTGGTAAACAGAAGTGTCGTCATAGATGCCGTAGCCAGCCCGCACGACAACGGTGGAAGCGGGAATCGGCCGCCACGAAACCCCCACCCGCGGTTCGAAGCCGCGCTTGTCAGGGCGAATCAGCGAAGTTGGATAGCGCTCGTGGGTAAGCCTCCCCACCGGATCGCTGGCTAACACCGGAAAAACTGCAGTAAATCCGGAAGCAACATCAAGATTCACCAGGCGCCCCTTCAACTCGGTAATGGGCGCACCGTATTCCCAGCGCAGTCCAGCATTGATGGTGAGGTTGGGCAAAATACGCCAGTCGTCCACACCGTAAAGAGCGTACGCCGGCGCGCGAAGATATTTATCCGCGTTGCCAAAAGCAACCGCGCTGGTGTCAGGTACACCAATCAGGAAGTCCGCAAAATCCGAACCACTGCTGCCGGCGCCCTGGGTCGCAGCCCCCGTAAAGGTAAAGGTGCCACGAGGATTCTGCTGGAAGAAATCGTTGTACTGCTGTTTGCGCAGGTCGGCGCCGATGGTGAAGTTGTGGCGCCCGTGGTATAGCGCGATCGATCCGGAAAAACCATCCGTGCGGCTGCGATTGAACGCGCTGTCCTGATCGGTAAGGGAAGTAATGCCACTAGAGAAAGCCAAGGTAGGAGGGCCCCAATTGCTGGGGTCTTGATTGTTGCCGGTAATCCCCGCTTCGCCGGAAACATTCTGCCGGTTTTCAAAATAGGGAACAATGTTGGTTCGCAGACGGCTGAAGCGATAGCCGGCATAAATAAAGAGACGCTGGCTGAAGCGATGCGACCAGTTGATGTTGGTGTTGATGCCCAGGGTGGCCGTCTTGTCAGTGAATCCGAAGAGATCCCCTGCGCTGCCGCGTATGCTTTGAAAATTGAAACCCCCGTAGAGTTCGTCTCTACGTCCCAGCGTCTTATCTAGCCGCGACTGCAGCGCATCCTGATGGCTGTTGTTGAGAATTGGTACCTGGTAGTTATAGAGTGCGTTTCCTTTGATGTCCGGCTCAGGATAAAGCTGCAACAACGCCTCGGCCGGCGCGCTGACGGGAACGACATTCCCGGGAAAGGGCTGGCCGGTCATCGGATCGTAGACAACTATTGGTTGGCCGAGCGGGTTCAGCAAACCGGAGAGATCGCCGGCGCGTTCCACTTCGGTAGGCACCAGGCCAGATGCAGTCTCTGCCGTGCGGTTGCGAGTCCACTCATACGCGAAAAAGAAGTTGGGACCATGCGGCAGCAGATGCGGAATCTTGATCGGACCGCCCAGGGTGAGCACTCCAGTGATGCGGTTGTACGAGGCCTTGGGAGTATCGAGACCGCTCAATGAGTAAGGGCGCGCATCCAGTGCGGAGTTGTCGATGATCGCGGCCAGCCCGCCGTTGTACAGGCTCTTGCTGTTGTACCGGCGATTGCCAAAAGCCTGGTCCAGCGAGTATCGCGACGTGGCCGCGTTGTTCACGCTGCCATTTACCAGGAAGCCGTCTGCCGAGCGCTGGCTCTCATCGTCTGTGGGTTTGGGGATTTCCACGGGGCTATCGGAAGCGGCGTTCGCGGCCGGCTTCTTCGCCGGCGCCAGCGTGGGCAGCGGCGCGGGCGGAAGCGTGGTCAGCTTGGCGATCGCATCCAGGGGCAGCAGGGTCATCTCCCATTTGCCCGCAGTCGTATTCGCCGAGACGGTTACATCCGCGTGCACCGGCGAGAAGCACAACATCTCGATCTCGATCGTCCACACGCCATCCGCAAGGTCAGGAAAGCTGTAGAGCCCTCCCTGGTCAGAGATGGTAGTGAGCTTCTTCGCCCCTTGTGTAACCGTGACGGTAGCCCCCGGAACGGGAAACCCTCCGTACGTAACCTGTCCCCGGTACTCCGAAGCGGCCGCCAGAGCCGGAAAAGCGAGTGCTGCAACCGCCAACACCACCGAGAGAATCTTCTGCTGTAGCCCACAAGCCATCTCTGATCCCCGGTAAGCTGCGTGGCGTCAGTTATCCGAAGGTTTCTCGACATGGTCAATCACCATGACGTCAGCAGGGGCCTTGGTGGCATCCAGCTTGAGCCCGATTTGCTCTTGAATTGCGGTATAGAGGTTCGGGGGCGCGTTCGCAGCATCGGTGGGCGGTGGAATCTTGGCCCCCATACCCTGAAACTGCGAATCGTCCGGTGTCCAGAGCAGGGTAAAGTCGAACCGTCCCGTGAGACCGGTCTGGTCAAGCACGGGGCGGTCGAGCACCGCCTCCTGCATCAATCCGGTAAAGTCGCCCATATTCGCATTTCGCACTCCCAGGTCGCCCAGTTTGCCGCGGAAGAATAGGCCCGGCAGCCCATTGGGATCGCCTTCGCTCTTGGTGAGCTTGGGCCCGCCTTTACCAACGGAAAGGACGTAGACCGGCAACTCTCTCTTGTCCTTGTGAAAGGTGAGCTTGAAGCGCTCCGTAATCATCTTCTGCAGCATGTGCTTCCACTGCTTGCCGCTAGGCGCTCCTTCCCCATCGGGTTCCGCGTCGATATCGTACTTGTCCGTATCCGCCCACGGAGGTAGACCAATCAACTGCTTGGCCTGCACGTCGTACGAGAAGCAGAGGATCGCGCTCAGTGGCTGGTTGATGATCTTGAATCGGCGCCCTTGCACCAAAAACGCTCGACCCTGCTCATCTGGTTTGCTCGGCTTGATGGTGGCCACTTCGAAGCTGGGGTCCGCATTCGCGTCCATCGGCGGTAGCTTGGGCATGGGCGGCGGAATCGTCCATTCAGTTTCCGGCGTAGCCCGTGTCAAGACGAGGGGAAGCGGGTGACCTTGCGTCCATTCCCCGGTAATTGTCTTTCCGTCTGCGCTCAACTTGCCTTCATAGGCTCCGCCGATCATGGTGAGCGTCATCTTGACCGTGTTCCCGTCGAGCGTGATTTTCGTTACCGGAAGCCCGTCGCCACCCTGGTCGATGCTGTAGAAAACGGCCTTGTATCCGCCGTCATCCGCCTTCGTGATTTTGACCACGGTGCGTAAATCTCGTCCGGCATGGAGCGTCCCCTGCCAGGTGTCGGCTATACCTGGGGTTGCGTTCTCCGCCTTGGCCTGGGCATGCACTGGGGTCATGTGCACCGGGCGCCATAGGCCTGTAACCAGGGCAGTACAAAACAATAAGCAACTGAAGGTGCAGAGTTTGCGAGCGGCACGAGCGATCATGTTCGGGAAAGTCCTTTCCTTTGGATCAGGGCCCGTAACTTCAAACGCCAACGAGAATAGTTCGGAAGTTACGTATAAGACGTACCGGCGGCGCTCTTTTGCTCAGCGGCATGAATTATATTTCGAGCCTTATAGGTTTGTCGTTTCAGCCGAAAGGAATTAATTCTCCGACGGCGCCTCGATATGGTCGACCACCAAAACCTCGACTGCATCCTTATGGGACTCGAGCCTTAGTCCAAGCGCATCCTGAAGGGCCGTAAAGAGAGACGGTCCAGAAGTATCCGGCGCCGCCGCATTGTTCTGCTGGCCGTCTGCCGCGGACATGGGAGCTGCCTCTTCCTCTTGCGGCCACGGCATCACAACGTCGTACTTGCCGGTCAGTCCGGTCTTGTCGATGACATTGTGCCCCAGTCGTTGCGATAGCAAACGCGCCAAGTCCGCGCTGGTGACCGCCTGGCAGGTAAGCTTATCCCGGTCAAACCAGATCAACCCTGGGCCGCTGCCGCCATCGGGCCCCTTGATTCCATTGGGATAGGTATCGCCCGGCTTTGCTTCCCTAATTTTCGCGCCGCTCTTGGCAACCGAAAGCTCATACACAGGAAGCTCTCTGGTTTCACGATGGGTCTGGAGTTTGAATCGATCCGCCAGAAGCGGCCGCAGCATCGCTCTTCGCTGATCCAGGCTCAACTTCTTAAGTTCCTCCACCGCAGAGTTGTCGATCTTCGCTTCAATGTCGTAGCTATGCGAACCAACCCAGGCGGGTGCTCCCATGATTTGGTTTTCCTCCACGCCATAGGCTTCTCGAATGAGCATTCTCAACGGGAGATTGGTAGCCATGAATCCGTCGGGCATGAAGCGAACCATCACCGGTCCCTCTCCTGCGGCCTTGTCGGGTTTGATCGAAGCGACTTCGAAACTCGGTAATTTCGCCGCTGCGTCCTCGTTCTGGTACGCAGCGCGACTCTCCGTTGCATGGGCCAAGCCAAAGAGAATCGGCAAGACAATTGCCACGACGCCGGATATCGAGAGCAAAAGCTTCTTACTCAGGTGCAACCTGGTTGCCGTTCGGCCTGTCATGATGCGAACGATCCGTTCTTTGAGATCCGAACTGGTCACCCCCGAGACGCAGGGCTGGGAGGATTGCACGCAATACTGGCACGTCTTGAGAATGCCTTCGGCGTATGCCCGCGGTTCATTCCCCTGCTGCAATACCTCCTCATCGCAGGCTTGTTCGCGCTCCGCCAGCATCCTCGCACCCAGCCACCAGACCAAAGGGTGAAACCAGAAAATTCCTTCTACCAGCCGGTGAAGCGCAGCCGCGAGATTGTCGCGGCGCTGCGCGTGGCAGATTTCGTGAACCAGGATCGACTCCAGTTGTGGATCCTCTAACTGCTCCGAGAACCCGACAGGCCAAAGCAGCACCGGCCGCAGGATGCCGAAAATACCCGGTTCGGGAAACTGTTGGGACACAACGAATCGAATGGGAGATCGCACGGGCGCGCAGCGTTCCAACCGTCGCAGCATGTCGACCTCGCGCCCCGCGGTTAGCTCGAGCGAGCCCTGCACCGCGGTAGACAATTGCTGCCACTCTCTCCACCACCGAAACAGAACGACCGCGGAGCCGCAGGTCCAGATCAGCTGCAAAGCGAACCAAAACAACTCAGGCCGTGCTTCAAGCCGCCTCGATTGCGCGCCGGGCAGTTCGGCATTTGTTCTTTGCTGTGTAAACGGTTGGCTGGCCTGTTCCGCCAGAGAATAGAAACTACTGTGGACCACCGCGTCCTTGTGGGTTCTAACGAAATGAGCACCCACTCCGATGAGCAGCGAGAAGGGAACCAGGAATTTGACCGAAGCAATCAGCCACACGCGATAGCGAACTCTTGCCTGGTCTTTCCGCAAAGCCAGCAACAGGATTCCGGCCACGAGAGCGAACACCGTCGACTGCCAAAGGTGGTTAGCGATCGGTTGTGCGCTTGAAATCATGCCTTGTCCTTCCTTTCCATCTGGCGAAGGGTCTTCTCTGCTTCTTTCACATCGTCCAGGGTGAGTTTGCCGGATTCGATCAGGTGCGCCATCACCGGCTGCGTGCGCCCGCCAAACAGCGCCAGGAGATCATCGACTAACCGGCGCTGCGCCGCGCTGCGAGAGACTGCGGCGGCGAAGATATGGAAGTTGCCCAATTTCCTCACCCGCTTTACGACGCGCTTCACCTCCAGGCGATAAATCGTGGTCTGGATGGTCGTGTAAGCCGCCCTGCGTTTCTCGGGAAAAGCCTCTTGAATTTCCCGGATGGAGGCCTCTCCTCGCGACCACAGCACCTCCATAATCTGAAACTCGAGCCTGGACAACTTAGGTTCAGCCACGGTGCCCTCCTACAGGCGTAATTCTTTCTACTACTCCTGTTCCAGGTAGTCAAACATCTGTAGTAGATAAAGGCGCACCAGAAACCCTTCCACCCGCTACGCTCGGCTCGATAGGAGGCGGAGAGAACATAGCGGCGAGTTGATCGCCCCCCGTGTTGGAATGAACTGCGCTAAGGGCGTACTGGAAGATCCTCTTGGTTGTCGTCAGGAACCGTAACCGGTGGAAATGAGTCTCGGATCCGCTGTTCCATTTGATCTTGAGCTTCTTTCATCTTTTGCTGGAATTCCTGGTTGTCGATCATCGCCTTCGACATTTCTCTTGTTGCATCTTCCAGGTGCCGCTTGAATTCCGGACTATTCAACATCTCCGTGGCTTTTTCCATCTGCTTCCGGGCATCTTCCATCTGGTGCCGGAACTCGGGGCTATTCAGTATCTCCCTCGACTTAGCCATCTGCCTCTGGGCATCTTCGATGCGCTGACGGAATTCCGGGCCATTCAGCATTTCCCTGGCCTTATCCATTTGTTCATGGGCAACGTCCAGGTCGCGCTGAACCTGTAACTGCTCTTCAGGGGTAAGCGTCTTCCGCTCATGCCGCGCATGGAAAACCCTCGTCTTCGCAGTCTCGGATACCTCCGGCATGGGCGCTGGCGCAGGAGCGGGAACAGGCGCAGGTGCCGGGGCAACAACCGATGGTGCCGGTGCTGCTGTCGCTTGTGCCATGGTGGGTGTGACATGAAAAGTGGTCGAGATCACGCCCGTAGCGATGATCACCGCGATCCCAGTCGCTGCCCGTGCTGCCTTCGCGCGGGCCTTCATCGTCGTTGCTTCCGTCAATTGCATAACCCGTTCCTCCAGGGTGTGTTTGCTGAACAACCCTAACGACATGCCGTGTTCACCAATCATGCTGTGCGCCAGCGCCAGCAGGCATTTGGCATACCCTAACTGGGAATCCATCTCCTCCGCCGCCATCGCATCGCACACCATCTCCCGCGTGGTGCGAATCCTTTGCAGCACCTCGTGCATCGCCGGGTGCCAGGCTAACGGCACCGCAACCACCTCGCACGCCAGATTCACCAGGTAATCGTGTCGTTGCACGTGCGCGAGCTCGTGGCACAGCGCGGCTCTCATTTCCTTCTCGGTATGGCGAACAAACTCCCGCGGCAAAAGCAGCGCCGCTGTCCGCAGGCCAACGACCACGGGACTCGACACCGTGTCCGACGTTCGCAGCCGCGGCAGTTTGACGCCAAGCCGCAGCCCATAAGCTTCGAAGGCGGCCATCGTTCGCGAGTCAAGGCAGGTCTCATGCGAGGCGTCCACCAGTTGTTTCGCGGTGCGCCACGCCCAGGCGATGCGGAAGAGGCCGATACCCACACTCACCAGGTACAACCGGACCAGCCAACGAGTGGTATCTGGCCCCAGGTGGAGGCCGCTGCCGGCCATCGTATGCGTGGGCGTGGCGGCGACTATCTCGCGCTCCGTGGGCGCGGTACGCGTCTCTCGCATTCCGAGGAAGGGCACAATGACTGCCAGCACCAGTAATGCTAGCCATACGGCATGCTGCGTTCGCGGAGTTGGCCTGAGCAGACGCACGAGCAGCCATGCGCTGCCGGCCAGTAACGGGAGCTGCCAGAGCGCATTCAACAGGTACTCGATCAGAGTTTGTTGCATCATGGCTCCTCCTTTGCCGGTTTCCCTTCAACGGCAGCGAGTCTCTGCGCCACCCGCGCCAACTCTCCTGCGCTAATCTGCCGGGTATCGACCATAGCCATCAGCAGGGCCTCACTCGAACCGCCAAACATGCGCTTGACCAGGTCGCTCAAAGCGCTGCCCGTGGCGCGCTCCCGGCTGACCGTCGCCTGGTAGCGATACGCCCGGCCCTCCTGCACTCGCTTTACCTTCTTCTTGCGCAGAAGAACATTCAGCATGGTTTGTACGGTGGTGTAGGCGAGATCCCCTTGCAGCTTCGGTTGCACCTCAGAGACGGTGCATGGCCCCGCGTGCCATAGCACCTGCATGATTTCCAATTCCAATGGCGTGAGGGTCTGTGCGTTCTTCGGTGACATGCTCAATTCCTAAAGTGTTAGTAGATTACTCCGAACCATAACGTGTTCGTCAACTAAAATTTTAGGAGTTTATTTCCGCGAAGGGAATCGGCCACGCGGCCGGTGATTCCACCAGGCAATCGGGGGTCACAATCGCCAGCGTATGCGGAGACAAGCCATACGAGCAGCCCATGCTCCAAACCCCCGCGTTGCGCGCGGTCAGCACGTCCACATCCGAGTCGCCGATCATCAGCGTCTCTTCCGGGGCTACCCTCGCTTCGCGCATCAGGGCCAGCAGGCCTTCGGGATTTGGCTTCTTGGTGGCGAAGCTGTTTCCACCGTAGATGCGAAAAAAGTAAGGGCTAAGGCCGAGTGCATCGCAAATCGCCTGCGAGGGTCCGATGGGCTTATTGGTCAGCACCGCCATCGAACGCGGGCGCAGCGCGTCGAGTGACTCGAAAACACCTGGATACACATACGTATGGTCCAGCTTGTGTTCGCGATAGTAGTCGAGAAAGTAGGTGACGGCAGATTCCAGGTAATCGCCATCCTCGGGTTCCCCCAGCGCGCGGCTCACCAGCCGGGCCGCACCATCGCCAATATAGGTGGCAATGATTTCCTGGGGCAACTCGGGGCGCCCAAAGTTGCGCAGCATGGCGTTGACCGACGCACAAAGATCGGCTCCCGAGTCGATCAACGTGCCATCCAGGTCAAATACGAGCAGGCGCAATGAGCCTACAGGAATAGGGCGAAAGCTCCGGAACATCTTTCTACTGTAGTCGATGCGGCCGCTTATTCCGGCACGCGCCATCCATTCACCGTCAACACCAGCGTCGCGTGATCCTGGGCGTCGCCCGCGGTGGATTTGGCGAATGCAGGGAAGACTTTACGAATCTCGTCGGAGTTGGTCCACGCAGGGACATCCATCATCTTGTAGTGATAGCTCACCTGCGTGGTTTGCTGCCCACTGACCGGGGCCGGTGGGGTAAAGCCGTCGATGCTGGTGACCACTCGATGTCCATAGCAAAACCGCGGAGGGACGCGCTTGCCAAAGGTGGTGAGCTCATATCGCTTGACGTGGATGTCACGGTCTTCGAGGGACTTCAGCAGTCCTGCATCGGCCAGCGCATCCAGGCCTTTCTTATGTGAATCTGTTTCGCCGGCTGCGGTGCTGGCTTCATAGGGAAAGCGGATCGCGCTCGGGTAAAGGCAATCGTCGTTGTTGCTATAGTAGTAATTCAGCGCGGTGGTAAAGTTCTTTGCGTTCGGCTTCTTAAAGCCGTTACATCCGGCGAGCAGTATTCCCAGGGCCAGTACAGTTCCTACCCGCAAAGTCGTTTCCAGTCGCACCATGTCGTTCCCTCGCAATCTAAATTGCTTTGGATGCTTGATGATAGGGTGAAGGTCGATATGGACAAAGAAAATCAACGGGTTGTACTGGTTACGGGTGCCTCCTCGGGTATCGGCCGGGCGTGTGCAACGTATTTGGCTGATCGGGGGTTCCGGGTCTATGGTACGTCACGTCGCGCCTCGGTGATGAGCGCAGGCAACCTGAGGATGTTGACGGCGGACGTCAACCAGGATGACTCCGTGGAGCAGACGATCTCGACCATTCTCGAACGCGAGGGGCGACTGGACGTGGTCGTGAACAACGCTGGCATGGGGATCGCCGGGCCGGTCGAAAACACCACCGTAGAGCAGGCGAAGGCGCAGTTCGAGGTCAACTTTTTCGGGGCTCTTCGCGTGTGCCGCGCGGTGCTGCCGGCCATGCGCACCCAGAAGAAGGGCTACATCGTCAATATCGGTTCGATCGGGGGCATCCTGGCAATCCCGTATCAATCGATGTACAGCGCCTCCAAGTTCGCCCTGGAAGGCTTGAGTGAAGCTTTACGGATGGAAGTGAGAGGCTTAGGTATCCGTGTCGTGATTATCGAGCCCGGCGACCACAAAACAGAACTCACTCACAATCGTACGGTCACTGAGGTAGGCGAGGCGTACCAGCGCAGTTTCCAATCCGCACTCACCAAAACCGCGCATGACGAGCAAAACGGAGCCGGCCCGGAGAAAATCGCCCGTCTCGTCCATCGCGTAGTGAACCAGCGAAACCCGCGCCTGCGCTACGCGATCGGTCCCGCCCCGCAACTTGCCGCGGTATGGCTCAAACGCTTGCTTCCCAACAGCATGGTGGAATACGGCATGCGCACCTACTACGGCCTGTGACCATTGGGTGGCCCATGCAAGCCAACAGAAGGCTTGCATGGGCCACCCTCACCCACGGAAACTACATGATGTGAATATCGCCCGAACCGGTCTCAGCCTTGATCGTCGGTCCGCCACCATTCACGGTTCCACTCACGTGATGCTTGTCGAAAACCCGAGTTGTCAGCGGGAAGTCCGATTTTACCGATCCTGACCCGGTCGACGCGTCCAGATTGAAATGCGCATTCCCGATCTTCAGGGTGATATCCCCCGAACCCGTCTCCAGCTTCCACGGGGAGACCGGTTGTCCGCTGATCTCCAGACTGCCCGAGCCCGTTTCTGCCTTCACCGAGCCCTGCACGTCACTCAGCCGGATCGATCCGGAACCCGTTCCAGCCACCACATCTCCCGGCGAACCCAATTGAGCATGAATATCGCCCGACCCGGTCTGCAGTGTCGTCGAGCCCATCAAATTCGATGCATCAATGGACCCCGAACCTGTTTCCAGCCGCGACCCCGCGCCCAGCTTATCGGCATGAATTTCGCCCGACCCGGTGTGTGCGCGCACCGTTCCCGTCACATTCGAGATCTTCAGGTCACCCGACCCGCTCTCCGCCGTAAGCATGGTATTGGCCGGCGTCGTGATGTCGTAATCGATCGACACATGGCGCAACGAGTCGTCGCCCATATCTCCGACGCGAATGATGTTCCCCGCCTGGTTGATGGGGGGACTCCCCGCCACCTTCGCCACCGCATCGTCCGACGAGCCGCCCCACCAGCTGTTGTTGCTCTTCACGCGCCCAACAATGTGCACCTGGTTATCCGAACCCGGCAACACATGAATGTACCCCGAGCCGGTCGAAACCCGCAGCGTGACCGGTCCGTTGACCGTAAGCGTACGGTCGAACGATTTTTCCGCGGCAAATCCAGCCGCTGGGATACAGAGGGACACGGCAACGAGAATTCCTGTTGCTGTTTTACGGTTTAAGTTCATCACGCCCTCCTTGGGCACTACGGTTGCAAATAAACCGTCTGGCCCTCATTGAGGCCAGACAGTATCTCGGTACGGCTGCCGTTGGCGATGCCCGCCTTGACTGCGACTCGGCGCAGGCCATTATGAGCCTTCGCATCCGGTACATCCACAAATGCGTTTTTCTGGCTGTCGTACACCAGCGCCTGTTCCGGAACCGACAAAGCATTCTTGTGCTCCTGGTTCAGGATCTCGGCATTCGCCGTCATATTGGCTTTGATCTCATGGTTGGGGTTGTCGATCGAGACGCGCACCTCAAACGTGGTGACATTGTCTTTTTCCACCCCGAGCGGCGCGATCCGCGTCACCTTGCCGGCAAACGTCTTGTTCTTGAACGACTCAATGCGAATGCGCGCCGGCTGGCCCATGTACACCGAGGCGATGTCCGCCTCATCCACTTTGCCGTTCACGTACACCTGCCGAGTATCGCCGATCGTCATCACCAGTGTGGCCGTCGAACCCAGCACCAGGATGGAGCTAACCGCATCGCCCACTTCCACATCGCGGGAAAGCACCTCACCATCGATCGGCGCGGTGAGCGTGGTATAGCTGAGCTGCTCTTCGAGAGACTTGAGGCTGGCCTGGTTCTGGGCCACCTGCGCCTCCGCCTGGCGCAACTTGGCCCGGTCGACATCGATCTGCGCCACTGCGACGTTCTTTTTGTTCAGCGCCGAAAGGTAGTCGCGGTTCGCGTTATCCATACCCTGCTGCGAAACGATCCCTTCCTTCTCCATCTCCTGGTTGCGTTGCAGGGTCGAATAGTACATGGGCAGGTCGGGTGCGGCCGCATCCACCTTGTCGTGCTCGATGCTGGCCGCCGAGCTCTTCACATTGGCTTCCGCTGCCTGTAACTGCGCCCGCTGCGCGTCGACTTCGGCCAGAATCTCCTGCCGGTCCAGCTGGGCCAGCAACTGGCCCTTGTGCACATGCTGGTTGATATCCACGTAAAGGTTTTGCACGATCCCGCTCGCTTTGGACTTCAACTCGATCTTGGTAATTGGCTGCACTTTGCCTGTGGCCACCACGCTCTGGTCAATCTCGCCCCGGGTGACTTTGTCCAGGCGGCTGGCATCGAAATGCGTACTGCCCCGGCGCAGCGCCATCACGGTCGCTGCAGCAGCCACGGCCAACACCAGCAGGCCGCCCCAAATCCACATGCGTTTCGACTTCCGATGTGCCGCCATTACTCTCCCGAGTCTGTATTGGATACGCACCGTTGCCTTGGAAGGTTCCCGGTGTCAATCGGTATCATGGATCTAACGAGAGTAATGGTTCAATTGATGCTTTTCCGGACGGTTTCCGTCGCTTTGCTCATCCTGGCGAACGGCTTCTTTGTGGCGGCCGAGTTTGCCATGGTGAGCGTGCGGGAGACCCGCATCGAACGGCTGATTGCCCTGGGGTGGCCGGGAGCCCGGGCTGTGCGCCGCCTGCAGGAAAACATGGAAGACTTTCTGCCCGCGGTGCAGTTGGGCGTAACCCTCTGCAGCCTCGCCCTGGGCTGGATTGGCGAACCGGCGGTCGCCACCCTCTTTGAGCACTGGTTTACCGGTATCCCCCATGCCAAGGTCTACGCCCACCTGATGGCGGTGCCCATCGCCTTTGCTGTCATCACGTACCTGCACGTTTTGCTGGGTGAGCTGGTGCCAAAATCCCTCGCCCTGCGTAAGGCCGAGGTGCTGGCCGTGACCGTGGCCGGCCCCATGGACGTCTTCATCCGCATTACCCGTCCCGCGGTGCGGCTGATGAAGTGGTCGGCGCGAGTCGTCATGCGCCTCTTTGGCATGGAGATGATGCAGGGGGGCGAAGTCCATTCCCCCGAAGAACTCAAGCTCATCGCCACTTCCGCCCGCCGCATGGGCATGCTCCCCGCTTTCCAGGAGTCGCTCATACACCGCGCCGTAGAGCTCAACACCGTCCCCACCCGGGAAGTGATGACCCCCCGCCACAGCATCTTCTCCCTGCCCAAGGACATGCTTATTGAAGACGCCAACGCCCGCGTCGTCGAGGAGCAGCACTCCCGCATCCCCGTCTACGACCCGGCCCATGGCCCGGAGCACATCGTGGGCGTCGTCTACTCCAAAGACCTTTCCCGCCTTATGCATTTCCGCATGACCGCCCAAACCCGCTTCGCCCGCGCCCCCTTTACCGAGTTGCGGCTAGGCCAGGTGATGCACGACGTCCTGGTCGTGCCCGAAACCAAACCTGTGCTCGACTTGTTGATCGAGTTTCAGCAACGCCGGCGTCATATTGCCATCGTAGTGGATGAGTATGGCTCGACCGTTGGTCTGGTCACTGTAGAAGATGCCATCGAGCAAATCATTGGGGAAGTCGAGGACGAGTTCGACATCGGTCCCCGTGCCGCGCTGCAAACCACGTCCGGTGCCGTCGTGCTCGACGGCGGGGTGAACCTGCGCGATCTCGAGACGCAGATGAACTGGCATCTCCCCCGCAGCGCCGGAGTGGAAACCCTGGCCGGCTTTTTACTCACGCGGCTCGGCAAAATTCCTACCGGCGAAGAAACCGTGGATTTTGAAGGACGACGGTTTACTGTGGTGGAAATGAGCGACCATCGCATCAGCCAGGTGCGCGTGGAGCGGCTGGAAAACCAAGCGGAAGAACGCAGCCACGCGGGCAAGAGCGAGGGATAGCTGATTTGGTAGCACTGCTGAAGCGGTTGCTGTACATCCTGCCGGTCATCTGGCTGGTGGTATCGATGGTCTTCCTGCTCATCCACCTGGTGCCCGGCGATCCGGTGCAGCAGATGCTCGGCGAGGGCGCCACCGCAGCGGATCTGTCGACGCTGCGCCATCAATACGGACTCGACGTTCCGCTAAGTACGCAATATCTGCACTACTGGCGCGGAGTGTTCCATGGCGATCTCGGGCGCTCGCTGCGTCTCAACGATTCCGTCTCCCACCTGGTCCTCACGCGCTATCCCTACACCCTGGAGTTGACCGTGGCCGCTCTGGTCCTCGCCCTGGCCCTGGCCATCCCTGCAGGGGTGCTGGCCGCCTTGCGCCGCTCCCGCTGGGAAGACAGTGCCGTTGGGGTGGTAAGTTTGCTGGGACTCTCCTTCCCCAGTTTCGCCCTGGGCCCAATTCTGATCCTGTTGTTTTCGATCAAGTTTGGATGGCTGCCCGTCTCGGGCGCGGGTTCACCGGCACACCTGTTGCTGCCCGCCTTCACCATGGGGGCAAGTCTGGCCGCCATCCTTACCCGCATGGTGCGCACCGCGATGCTGGAGGAGTTGAACCAGGACTACATCCGTACCGCGCGCGCAAAAGGATTGCCCGAACACGTGGTGGTCTACCGCCATGCGTTGCGCAATGCCATCATCCCCGTGATGACCCTGGTCGGGCTGCAATTCGGTGCGCTTTTAGCCGGCGCCATCGTAACCGAAACAATCTTCTCCTGGCCTGGGATTGGCCGCCTCACCGTCTCGGCTATCTCTAACCGCGACTATGCGCTGGTACAGGGATGCATCCTCGCCGTCGGACTGACCTATGTCCTGGTCAACCTCCTCACGGATGTGCTCTACACCGTGGCCAATCCCAGAATCCGAAGCTGACGCCGCTTACACCTTTTGCAAAAAGATGCCGGCAAAAGCCTTCCGCACACTGAAGAAAACGACAAACCACAACGCCGTCGCCACCAACCCGGGAGGTAGTCCTGCCGGCTGGAAGAAAATATGAAACAAAAGGATGTTGAAGAGCACCGGCCCAAGCAGCACCAGGCCGAGCGGGATGAACTGCCCGGACAGCAACAACACAGCGCTCACCACCTCAAGCAGTGAGACCACAGCCACATAGTGGGACGAAATGAGCAGGCCCAGGAACTGACCCGCCGGACCCGGGATCGGTGGCGAGGGGATGAAGTTCAGGAAGCCGTTGAGTCCGAAGACAAGAAACATCAGACCCAGAAGAATGCGCGAAATCAGGACAGCAATTTTCATTTGTCGTTCCTTTCAGATGGCGATGCTTCGTACCTGCTCCAGGTGAGGCTGGAGAAATTGGCCCCTGTCGACATTTCCCGTCATAAGCTTGCTGGTGCCGCCCGCGGTCACAAAAGTAACATCCGTGATGCCAAGAAATCCCAGGACGGTGCGCAGATACGGATCGATGAAGTTATACCCCGCCATCGGAGTTCCGGCCGCGTACTCTCCCCCCGTGGCCACCAGGAGGGTTGCTTTTTTGCCCGTCAGCAAACCCTTGGGGCCTTCTGCCCCATAGTCAAAGGTACGGCCCTTGCGAGCGATCTGGTCAATCCAAAGCTTGAGAACCGAAGGGATGCTGAAGTTGTGCATGGCTACGCCAATTACTACCTCATCTGCTTGAACCAGTTCGTCGATGCTCTGGTCTGAGTAGGCCAGCAAAGCCGTCTGCTCCGCCGTTCGGGCTTCCTCAGGCGTGAATACGGAATAGATCCAGGCCTGATCGATAGCCTGTGGGGGATTGGCCGCCAGGTCCCGGCGAAGGAGCCGTCCATCAGGGTGGACCGCTTTCCAATTGCTACTGAACTCACGGGTCAATTCGCGGCTGACAGAACTCGCAAGTGGACTGGAATCAATGTGTAAGAGCGTCGCCATAACTTTCCTCCATAACGACAGTCGTTGTTTATGCTTCGACCGTCGTTAAGCATAAGACAACAGATGTCGTTTTTGCGATTCTTTTTTGTTCTGCGTACGCTCTAATAAATTGCCGATGCCTATTTCTGACTGTCAGGTTCGTGATCCCCGCATACGCCGTACCCGAAAGCTTCTGCAGGGAGCTTTAGGTACCCTCATGCAAAGCAAAAGCTTCGATGAGATCTCGGTGCAGGACATTACGGAAGTTGCCACGGTCAATCGCGCCACGTTCTACGATCACTACACCGACAAGTTCGCGCTGTTGGACGCGATGGTTGCGGGTGGGTTTCATGAGCTGCTCCATCAGCGCAACCTGCGTTACGAAACCAACTGTCCGGGCGCGCTCAGTGCCATCATCCTGGCCACTTGTGATTTTCTTAGCTGGGCCCACTCCTCCCAGGACTGCAACCGGCAAAACGCATTCCAGCCGCTGATGGATGCTGCCATGGTGGCGGCCATCCGCCGTATGTTGATGGAAGGTCTGGAAAAGTCGGGGAGCCGGGATCCGGAGCTGGTGGCGGCGGCAGCGAGCTGGGCCATTTGCGGCGCGGTGAAGCAGTGGGTCTCGAAACCCGATCACCCGCCGGCAGAGACGGTGGTACCCCGTTTGTTAGAGCTCATCCTGCCCATACTGGAGGCGGACTCTAAAGCAGAGTCACCAGCCGGGGCCGCAGTGCGCGTCCATCCGTAGAGACCAGGGCAAGCGAAATCGGCAACGAAAAGCGCCGTGGCCCCGCGCTGCCTGGGTTCAGGTACAGAACCTCTTTGTGCCACTCGATCAGCGGCCGATGAGAGTGTCCGCTCACGACCGCAGCGAAGCCGGCGGCAACAGGGTCGAGATCGAGCGCATGTCGATCGTGAAGCATGTAGAAGGTATGTCCCTGCAGTGTGACCACCTCCGTTGCCGGCAAATGCGCGCAAGGTCCATGCTCATCGACGTTGCCGCGAATAGCCGTTACCGGTGCAATCTGGCTCAGTCTCTCCAGAATCGCCGGATCACCCACGTCGCCCGCGTGCAGAATGTGCTCCACACCCTCGAGTGCAGCGATAGCCTCCGGGCGGAGCAGGCCATGAGTATCGGAAATCACGCCGATCATAGCCCGATCAGCAGCCGGGTACGTGGATCGAGGTAGTCGCGCAGCGCATCCCCGATGAAGTTGAAGGAAAGCACGCAGAGCATGACCGCGATGGCGGGAAAGATCACCATGTGCGGCGAGTCAAACAGATGGGAGCGCGCGTCGTTCAGCATGCCGCCCCAGCTGGCGGCGGGAGGGGGAAGGCCCAGGCCGAGAAAGCTGAGCGTTGCCTCCGCCAGCACTGCTCCCGCCATGCCGATCGCTGCCTGCACGATGATGGGCTGCAGAATATTGGGCAGAATATGCCGCGTGAAGATGCGCAAGTCTGAGGCGCCGAGAGCTCGCGCTGCTTCGACAAACTCCCGTTCTTTCACCGCCAGCACCTGCGCGCGGACCAGACGCGCATAGCCCACCCATCCACCGATCGCCAGGGCCAGCACCAGGTTCAGCAAACCGGGCCCGAGAAAAGCAACAAACGCGATTGCCAGAAGAATACTGGGAAACGAAAGAAACGCATTCATCACGAAGACATTCAGCAGCGTATCTACGCGGCCGCCATAAAAACCAGCCAGCCCACCCAGAATCATCCCCAGCGAAAGCGATAACCCGACCACGCTGATCGCCACCATGAGCGACAGCCGGGCGCCGCCGAGAATGCGAGCGAAGATATCGCGGCCCAGCTCATCGGTGCCGAACCAATGCGCATGCGACGGGGGAGACAGGCGGTGATAGAGATCGATAGCCGCCGGATCGTAGGGGGTAATCACCGGCCCCAGCACGGCGACGGCAACGAACACTGCCAGCAGCAGAATGCCGATAACGCCAAGCGGCTGGTGGCGGAGGGTACGCGCAAAGGCCATCGAGGTCATGATCGCATATCGCTCATTGCGCATCTATTTCGCTAAGCTGGATTGGTACGGTTGAGGGAGAACGAGATGCGCATGCGGCACTGTCTGATGGCAATCATGCTGGGGGGAATCATGGCTGCGTGGGCGCAGCAACCGGTCGAGCAACAGGTGATGGAGTTGACCAATGCCGATCGTGCGACGCAGGGTTTGCAGCCGCTCAAGTGGGACCCGGCACTAGCCCAGGCGGCGACCGAACATGCCCAGTTAATGACCGAACAGCCCGCGTTATCGCACCAGTATCCGGGTGAGCCCGACCTGGTGGCGCGCGCAGGAACTGCTGGCGCCCATTTCCGCTCCATCGCCGAAAACGTCGCCCTCGCCCCAAGCGCGGAAGCCCTGGAGAAGGAGTGGATGAACTCCGCTCCGCACCGGGCAAATATTCTCGATCCGCGCATGAATGCGATCGGCATCGGCGTGGTGAAGCGGGGCGGGAACTACTACGCCGTAGAAGACTTTGCCGACGGCGTGGCCGAGTTGGGTCCCCAACAAATTGAGCTGAAGATCGGCCAATTGCTGCAGCAGCGCGGCTTGCAGCCAGCCGGTTTCACCCAGGACGCCCGCCAGACCTGCGAAATGGAGCACGGCTCCGCGGGCGGTTCCGCGCCCAGGTTCATCATGCGCTGGGAGGGTTCTGACCTAGGGCACCTGCCAGATGTGTTGGAACAAAAGATCGCGACCCACGAATACACTAAAGCCGCCGTAGGCGCCTGCGACTCTGCCCACCCCGAACAAGGGTTCACGACGTATAAGGTGGCGGTCATGCTGTATTAATTTCCGCCAGAACGCGCCTCAGCCTTCAACCCTTTCATCCCAGTCAATACCAATGCGGGCCTTGGCCGAAATGCTCGCCGAAACCGTTTTACTCTCGGCCTATGAGCCTGTTTCTCGAGCAGCTGCGCGCAGCTGTCCCTAACGCGAGCGAAGCAAGAGACCGCCGTTGGATCTACGTTCCCTACGACCGCCTTACCGACCGCGCCGGGCCCCTGCACGCAACCAAACCCGCAGAAGCCGGCATTGTGATGGTCGAATCCCTGGAAAAGGGAATGCGCCGCCCCTACCACAAAAAAAAACTCGCCCTGCTGCTCGCGAACGAACGGCACTTCGCGCTGGAACAAGCCGCGCGCGGAGTCAAGATCATCTACGTCTTCACCCGCAAAAGCTTTGGCGAGGGGCTCCTGGAAGCCCAATCGAAGTTCGCCCTGCGGCAAATCACCACCATGCATCCGGCAGAAAGGGAACTGCGGCTGGATCTCGACCAGGCACGGACGCAGGGCCTGAAGCTGGCAGCAGGAGAGGACGCGACATGGCTTACCACCGAGGCCGAGTTCGACCGCGTCTTCGGCGTAACGCCCCACAAGCGTCCGCGCACCTTCCTGATGGACCGCTTCTACCGCGCCATGCGCAATCGAAGCGGGCTGTTGATGGAGAATGGCAAGCCAATCGGAGGCAAATTCTCCTACGATCAGGAAAACCGTAAACCCTATCGCGGCGAAGTCCCGGTACCGGAGCGACCCGTCTATCCGCCTGACGCCATCACCCGCGAAGTGCTGCAACTGGTGAACGAGCTCTTTCCCACCCACTTTGGTTCGCTCGAGGGCTTTGATCTTCCAGTAACCGCCAAGGATTGCCGCGCCGCCTGGGCCTTCGCGCTCACCCACCTACTGCCTCATTTCGGGCCATGGGAAGACGCTATGGACACCAACCAGCCGCACCTGTTTCACAGCAAAGTCTCGGCGTTGATGAACCTAAGCCGAATCCTCCCGCGCGAAGCCGTTGACGATGTTGCGGCGGCCTACACGAAGGGACGCATCCCCCTCGCCAGTGCCGAAGGCTTCATTCGCCAGATCCTGGGCTGGCGCGAGTTCATGCGCCATGTGCATCGTGTCACGGACGGATATCGCGATTTGCCGGTGCCCTACGAGAAGCCGGCCAAAGGAATGTACGCGGGTGCAACACCTACGGCTCTGCACGCTACCCTCCCCTTGCCAGCAGCGTATTGGGGTGTGCCGAGCGGGTTAAACTGCCTGGATACGGTGGTGCGGCAAGTCGTGAGCGAAGGCTGGTCGCATCACATTACCAGGCTGATGGTCTTGAGCAATCTGGCAACGCTGTGCGGCTTTTCTCCGCGTGCGTTAACCGACTGGTTCTGGATTGCGTACGTGGATGCATACGACTGGGTGGTGGAGCCGAATGTGCTAGGCATGGCAACCTACAGCGATGGTGGCGTGACGGCGACCAAGCCCTATGTCAGCGGCTCGGCGTACATCAACCGCATGAGCGATTATTGTAAGCACTGCGAACTCGACCCGAAACGATCGACAGGTCCTGGTTCCTGTCCGTTTACAGCACTGTACTGGTCGTTCCTCGAACGTAACAGTGAGCAGCTTGCGAGCAATCAACGGCTGGCGATGCCCTATGCGACCTTGCGCAAGAAGACACCCGGCGAACGCAAGGCGCTGCGGGAGCGCGCAGAGGCCGCCATCGAAGATCTGACGAAAGCAGGGAAACAATGACTGACGTTATCGTGATTGGTGCTGGGCTCGCAGGTTTGAGTTGCGCCCTGTCCCTGCAGGCTGCTGGTGTAACCGTAACTGTGCTGGAAGCTGCCGACGCACCCGGCGGGCGAGTGCGCACCGACACTGTCGACGGCTTTCTGCTCGACCGCGGATTTCAAGTCATGCTGACGGCATATCCTGAAGCCAAACGTCTACTCGATTACCCCGCCCTGGACTGGAAAAACTTCGAGCCCGGCGCCCTGGTGTGGCACGGCGGAAAGTTCCACCGCTTTGCCGACCCCGTCCGCAACCCCGGGGCGGCGGCGCAATTCCTTGTGGACTCCATCGTCCCCTTCACCGACAAGCTCCACGTAGCGAAGCTCCGCGCGCGGGTGCAGCAAGGGACGTTGGAGGAGCTCTTTGCCCGTCCCGAGAAAACCACGCGGGAGTATCTCCAAGCGGTCCCTTTCAGCGCGAACATCATCGAACGTTTCTTCGAACCATTTTTCGGCGGCGTCTTCCTGGAGCGCGAACTGGTCACCTCCAGTCGTTTCTTCGAATTTCTCTTCCGCATGTTCTCCGTGGGAGACACCGCGGTGCCCGCCGCCGGCATGCAACAAATACCGTTGCAATTGGCTTCCGGGCTGCACCCTGGCACCCTGCAGACCGAGGCGCGCGTGACCCGGGTTGCCCGGAGCGGCGGCTCGTTTCAGGTCGATGTTGCCGGCAAGGAGACACTGCAGGCGAGTGCTGTGGTCCTTGCCGTCACCGGCAATGAAACCAACGCGCTGTTATCCGGAGTAGGCGGTTGGAGTGTTCCGGAAGTCCGTGCCTGGAACAAGACCACCGCGTTCTATTACGCTGCCCGCGAGGTGGCGATCGACGAAGCAATCATCCTGTTGAACGGGGAGGGCCGAGCGGCGGGTCCGGTCAACAATGTTGCCGTGATGAGCGCTGTATCGTCCCGGTACGCTCCGCCGGGTGAACACCTGGTCGTCGCCAGCGTAGTCGGCGAGGCACCGGAAGACGATGCCTCGCTGATGCGGCTGGAGCAGTCGGTCAGGGGACACCTGAGCAAGTGGCTTGGCGCCGGGGTGGGCTCGTGGCGGATGCTGAAGGCCTACCCGCTGGCCCACGCCCTACCCCAACAGCGCCACGCGGAGTGGCAACAGACCCCGGTGCGGGTCGCCGCCACAGGCGGTGTCTTTATGTGTGGAGATTATCGCGAGACGGCCTCCATCCAGGGTGCGCTCGCCTCCGGGAGACGCGCCGCCGAGGCAGTGACGCACGACCTTGCAGAGAAGGTGCAAGCCTAGCCTTTTTGACGCAGACGGCCGCCTTTGAGGTAAAATCGAAGGAGTCAAGAAGTTGCCCGCCTGGACACTCCTCAGTAGCTCAATGGCAGAGCATTCGGCTGTTAACCGAAGGGTTGTAGGTTCGAGTCCTACCTGAGGAGCCAAATCCTGATTTAAGTCGATCAATTGGATTGAACCCATCTCGGCGTTCATCGAACTACGCCGAATCCTACTGCGGCGTCAGTCTTGTTCTCCCCAAGTTTGAGCATAGGTCTTGCCATAGGGATAGAAGAGCTCTTTGCGGCCTTCCTTCCACGCGGCCTTCATTTCCGGCGTTGTGATGTCCCAATCAGGCCGGCACTTGCGGGTGACCGCTCGGAGATCCTGGCGGAGATCCTCCATCGTTGGACGGCCGAAGAACCAATAGCCGTTGTAGATCTTATGGACGACCAGGCCAGGTTCCAAAACGATGACATGGGGAATCATCGGATTGTGGTCTGCATCGGTGTATTCAGCAATGTCGAGGTCCTTCTGAACGATTCGTCCGGCATCGGATAGAAACGTCCAATGGGCGCCGACGCCCGAGCGGTACTCGTTGGTTAACGTGATGTTGTCGGTACTAATCGTGACCAGGCGACAGTATCCAACTTCCATCTCGCGGTGGAACTGAACCAGGAGTTCGGATTGCCGGCGATCTTTCGGACAATATCCGCCGCGGCTGAGAACCAGGACCATGGGATGTGGACCTTGCAGTTCCGAAAGCTTGCGGCGCTTCGTGGTGTGATCTGTCAGTTCGTAATCGGGGAAGGGTCCACCGGGGACAATGTCGGATCGCATAGCAAAAATGCTCCTTCGTTATCTGAGTTCGAATCGTGGACTTTCACGCATCGATCAAGTAGAAACCAGAGTGCCCAGTCGGTCAAAATCCATCGATGTCCGATGACACTTGACATTCAATCTTAAAGAATTAAGACTAAATGTCAGCTACCTCGTTTGGAGAAAACTTGTTTGGGCCAAGGCAATTGTTTGGTACGGCTTTACGACAGCAGCGTCGTATTGAGAATAGGGAGCCTGTTGTCTCAAGTGGTCGACCGTCGCCGGATGACCACTTTTTTCTTTGTCCCGGATTCCCGCCAATCTTACGCAACCTACCGCCCCCACGGTCGGGGCTGAGGGCCTATTGGGCATGACGACGGCTTACCTGAACCGCATCGCTACGGCCGTACCAGAGCACGATGTGCATGACGCCTTCGTTATCTTCGCGGATAAGATGCTTGCTGACACGCGTCAGCACACAGTTTTCCGTCGCATGGTGAGTCGCGCCAAGGTCGCTCATCGCTATTCATTCCTGGATCCGCAAAGAGAATCCGGTCGATTCTCATCGCATGACGCGCATGAGTTTTATCGGCCAGGCAACTTTCCCAACACGGCGCGGCGTATGGAGCTGTTTGAGCAGACCGCACCGATACTGATGAGGAAGGCGGTGGACCGGCTTGCACTCAGTGAGACCGAGCGCTCGAGTATTACGCACGTGCTGGTCACCTGCTGTACGGGGCTCTATGCTCCGGGGCTGGACTTTGAGATCGTCGACCACCTCGGGCTTTCGCCGGACGTGGAGCGGACGATGATTGGCTTCATGGGGTGCAGTGCCGCGATCAATGCGCTCAAGCTGGCGCGGCACATTGTGCGCTCAGATCCGCGCGCCAGCGTTTTGATGGTCAACCTGGAACTGTGCACGCTTCACTTAAAAGAAACGCAGGACCTGGAGCAGGTGCTGTCTTTCCTTATCTTTGCCGATGGTGCCGGGGCTAGCCTGATCACCGCGTATGAGCAGGGCTTTGCACTGGACAGCTTCAAGGCGGTGACGGTGCCCGAGACCCGGCGGCTGATTACGTGGAAGATTCGTGAGTTGGGATTCGACATGTTGCTTTCTGGGCAGGTACCGGCGGCGATTGCCCGCTCACTCCACGAATGCGAGTTGATGGCCGACCGCGACGGCATCGATCTGTGGGCAGTGCATTCGGGCGGACGGACGATCCTGGATGCGGTGGAAAAGGGACTGGAGTTGCCGGCGTGTGCGTTGGCGGCGTCGCGTGAGGTGTTGTCGTGCTTCGGCAACATGTCGTCGGCGACGGTGATGTTTGTGCTGCAGCGGATGATGCAGCAGGCGCAGCCTGGGCAGCGTGGGTGTGCGATGTCGTTTGGGCCGGGGCTGACAGCGGAGACGATGCGCTTTCATGCAGTCTAGTGCGGAGATCGACTTCAGCAGGCGGGCCTCTCCGCGTGAGTTGCCAGAGATGATGGATGGTGATTGTAGCTACGAGGAATTCCGTGAGTGCCTACGCAGTCTGGAGAAAGTGAACCGCTGGCTGCTGGGCTATCGGCCAACGCTGGCCTGGCTGAAGAGGTTGCCGCGTAAACCGCTCCAGCCACTGCACATTCTTGATGTGGGTAGTGGTGGCGGCGACCTGTTGCGCAAGATTGCAATTAGGCTTCGGCAGCGAGGGATTGTTGCACAGCTAACGGGAATTGACCTGAACCCCTACGCAGCGCGGGCGGCTTCGGAGTTCACACCGGCGGAATTGGGCATCACCTGGGTGACTGGCGATGCTTTGGAGTATCGGCCCGAGAAGCCGGTGGATATCGTGGCGAGCTCACTGACGGCACATCATCTGGAGGATGAGGAGATCGTCACCTTGCTGCGGTGGATGGAGTCCACTGCTCGAGCAGGTTGGTTCCTGAATGATTTGGAGCGGTCGGAGCGGACGTGCAGGACTTTTGGGTGGGCGGCGGGAGTATTGGGGTGGCACCGGTTTGTACGCCATGATGGGCCGGTGTCATTCCGGCGGGCCTTCCGCAAGGAGGATTGGGCTCGACTGCTGGCGATCGCTGAGATCCCGCAAGATGCGGTGACGGTGGAGCATTGGCGGCCGGGACGGTTGTGTGTGGGGCGGTGGAAGTGAAGCGGCTCTGGCTTTGGATTGACTCGTTAGCAGAAGATCGTCCATGCAGCGAATCTGATTTCCGCTCGCTCGAGGCGGAACTCATCACGTCTAAAAATCTGGGAGGCGAATGTTGCCAACTTCCACGCTGCTAGCGCCCAGTTCTGCCCGTTCCAGATCTAAAACTGTTATCTGGATCTCTCTCGGACTCACCGCGCTCTTCGTCTTGATTACTTCAGAGCTTTTCCTCATCGTCGACTATCCGATGTACCACGCCTACCGTCTGCAGGTCATCGCCGACCGCCAACTCCTCATCCCGCATGCGCTCTCCGGCATCATCGCTCTTCTCAGCGGCCCAATTCAGTTCTCCTCACGATTTCGCCAGCGCCACCTCAAATTCCATCGCGTTCTCGGCCGCGTATACGTTGGCTCGGTCTTTGTCGGTGCTGCGACCGGGGTTGCCCTCGCCGCCGGCCGGCCCGGTTTCCCCGGAACCTCCATGCAGGCGGCCGCGTGGATCGTCTGCACCACCGCCGCCTTTGTCACCGCGCGCAACCGGCACATCGTTCAGCACCGCCAGTGGATGGCCCGCTCTTACGCCGTTACCTTCACCTTTGTCTCCAGCCGTGTGCTCAACCTTTGGCCCCGCTACTGGAGCCACCTTGGCGACACCTTCTCCGCAGTTGGAGTCATCGCCTTCACTCTTGCCTCGCTGCTGATCGTCGACCTGGGCCTCAACTGGCACGAGCTCACCAGCGCCGCGACGAAAGGTCGCCCGCGATGAGACTTATTCGATATGTAACCACTACCACGCGCTTTGCCAATGCAACGCTCGCGGCTTGCAGTGAGAAGGTCCACTCTGAAACGGATTCCTATGCAAGATGAAGTTCTCATCGTTGGTGGCGGCGTGGCCGGTTGTGCCGCTTCGATCGCCCTCGCCCGCAAGGGAAGGCGCGTTCGGCTGATCGAACGCGAGCCCACATCGCGCCATAAGGTCTGCGGAGAGTTCCTGAGCGGCGAGGCCCTCGAGGACCTGCACGCACTGGGCATCGAGGTGGCTTCGCTTGGCGCGGTGCCCATCGACTACGTTCGCCTCGCCGCCGCCAGGCGCGCCGCCGAGGCTCCCTTGCCATTTCCGGCAGCCTCGCTCACACGCAGGGCGCTGGATACAGCGCTCATCGCCGAGGCCATCGCTTCGGGTGTCCACGTCGAGCGTGGCCGCAGTGTGCAGGCGCTCGGTCGTACGGCGAGCAACGCATGGCAAGCTACGCTCGACGACGGTAGCACCTATGCAGCTCCAACCGTCTTTCTCGCCACCGGCAAGCATGATCTCCGCGGCCACGCGCGTCCGAAGGATCCGCAGCGATGGGTCGCCTTCAAGATGTATTTTCAGCTGGCACCCACGCAGGCGGCAGAGCTCGAGCGCGCCTCTGAGCTGATGCTCTTCCCCGGAGGCTATGGCGGTATCCAGCCGGTAGAAGGCGGCATTGCCAACCTCTGCTGCGTGGTGCAGCAGCGGTATCTTGCGCGTGCGGGTCATCGCTGGGAGAACTTCCTTGCGAAGATGCAGCAGGACTGTCCACACCTGGCGATGAGACTTGCCGATGCGGAGCCGTTGCTGGCCAAGCCAATCGCCATTACTCATATCCCATACGGTTACATTCGTCCGGCAACCGAAGACGGGCTTTACTGCATTGGCGATCAGGCAGCCGTCATCCCCTCGTTCACCGGCGACGGTATTTCCATCGCGCTGCATACTGCCCGCTGCGCCGTCGCGGCGTACCTGGCAGCAGATCCGGCGCCGCTTTTCCAAGCAAGACTGCGTTCCGCACTGCAGGCCCAGATGCGTCTCGCGGAATTCGCCGCCGATGGCTTGAACAACTCACTCGCGCGCGCTGTCTTGCCGTTTTGCCTCACAGTCTGGCCCGGCGTGATGCGGGTGACGGCGAGGCTGACGCGCGTTGCCCAGCACACCGCGGTTGCTCCACAGACAGCTGCCGGCTGAATTGAGCCACGCCAACAACTCTCGTCCGTCAGAGTCCTCCAGGGAGATGCCATGAAATTTGCTTTCTTAACTCTCGCGGTCCTACTCGCTCCAGCCGCACTCGCCCAGCAACAGACCTTCGCCGTCAACCCCGACGCCAGCGAGGTCAAGATCACTCTCAAGACCACCCACGAGGTGGTCAACGGCAACTTTCACATCCAATCCGGATCAATCGATTTTGACCGCAGCACGCCCAGGATGTCAGGTTCGGTGGTCGTGCTCGCCGGCAGCGGCAAAACCGGTAATAGCAGCCGTGACAAAAAGATGAACAAGGAGATCCTGGAGGTCGAACAGCACGCAACTGTTTCGTTTGAACCGAAGTCCTACACCGGCGTCATTGCCCCATCGGGAGACTCAACTATCCAGGTCACTGGAATTTTCACACTCCTCGGCACACCTCACGAGATTGCTATTCCCATGCTTGTGCATCTTGATGGCAAAACTGCAACGGCCACAGCTCATTTCGCCGTGCCCTATATTCAATGGGGACTGAAGGATCCAAGCTTCTTGTTCTGGAAAGCGGCCAAGGACGTCGCGATTGATCTCTCGCTGAGAGGCCAACTTTCCAGATAGAGAATCGGTTCTTTCCGCGCATTGCCGTCATGCGACCAACCGGGTTTACCTGTCGCCGGCGGGTTCGCCCATGAGTGATACCAAGGTATAGGGGACACCATCGTCTAATAGAAACGCATCCGGTCTTCTGGCTTAATCGCAGTAAGGAAACGCATCCCAAGGCATCGGAGGTGCGGAATCAACTTCTCGCCAAGGAGACCCGGCATGACCGCACAGGAAGCAGCGCACACCACAGAATTGTTTTCACCCACCCGGCGTAGTTTTCTTCGCACCCTGGCCGCCGCCGGCGCCTGTGGCAGTTTGCTCATGGGTGCTCCAAGGCTGACAGAAGCCGAACCGGCCGTTGGTCCGGGCGACGAGTCCATTCGTCCGTTTCACATCAACTTTCCCGAAGCGGCGACCGCCGACCTCTGCCGGCGCGTCGCCACCACAAAATGGCCGGAGCGGGAAACCGTATCGGATGCAACCCAGGGTGTACAGCTGGAGACGATGCGCGCCCTCGCGCTCTACTGGCAGCAGGACTATGACTGGCGCAAAGTCGAAACAAGGCTCAACGCCCTGCCGCAATTTATAACGAACATCGACGGGCTCGACATTCATTTCATCCACGTCCGTTCGAAGAACCCGAATGCGCTCGCGGTGATTATCACGCATGGGTGGCCCGGCTCGGTGATCGAGCAGTTGAAGATCGTCGATCTGCTGACGAATCCGACGGCCCATGGCGGGAGCGCGGCGGACGCCTTCGACGTTGTGATTCCGTCATTGCCTGGCTACGGGTTTTCAGGAAAGCCAACCTCGACAGGCTGGGATCCTGCTCGCATCGCACGCGCGTGGATCGTGTTGATGCAGCGCCTTGGGTATACCCGTTATCTTGCCCAGGGCGGCGATTGGGGCAACGCGGTGACAGAGCAGATGGCCTTACTGGTACCGGCGGGGCTGCTTGGAATTCACACCAATATGCCGGCCACCGTCCCGGACGACATTGCAAGGGCGCTCCAGTTCGGCCCCGCGCCATCCGGTCTCTCCGCGGACGAGCAGCGCGCCTACGACCAGCTCGACTTCTTCTACAAGCACGGTCTTGCCTATGCACAGGAGATGGGGAACCGTCCCCAGACGCTCTACGGGATTGCAGATTCCCCCGTTGGCCTGGCGGGATGGATACTCGACCACGACGCAGCGAGTCAGGCGCTCATCGCACGCGTGTTTGCCGGCCAGACCGAAGGCCTCACCCGAGACGACATTCTCGACAACATCACCCTTTATTGGCTGACGAACACGGCAGTCTCTTCAGCCCGTCTCTATTGGGAAAACAAGACTAACTTTTTTGCCCCGAAGCACATCACCATCCCAGTGGCTGTCAGCGTTTTTCCAGACGAGATCTACGCCGCCCCGAAGAGTTGGACAGAAAAGGCGTATCCCAAACTCATCTATTTCAACCGGCTTCCCAAGGGCGGTCACTTTGCGGCGTGGGAACAGCCGGAAGTCTTCTCTACGGAACTCCGGGCGTCCTTCCGATCGCTACGTTCCTGACGATTCACCCTGAGGCCTTATGACTGACCAGAAGTATCGCGTGCGTTTTACACCATTGTCTTCGGGCGACATTGAGCAGGTTGCTGCGCCGTCGCCGAGAGGAGATTGGGATCCGGAAATGGACAAGGAGCGGGAGGCCCGCGTGAAGAGCCTGCAGTTGATCAGCGAGCTCCTGATCAAGAATCGGCGGCTCGCAGAGTTGTTATCGTCGGTAAACAACTGCGAATACCCGGAGTTTGTGCGTGAATACGAAAAAAACGTCTGAGGAAATCGATCGTGAACGGCGTCGTTTTTTAGGCGCTGCCGCGATGACCCTGATCTCTGCCAACTTCAGTGTCGTGGAAGCTGCCGGTTCGCAATCCATTAACGTAACCGCCGCTGCTGCGAATACTGCACCGCACACATCCTTCGGCCCTCTGAAGCAGGCCGCCGCAGGCCTACTGAATGTGGGTTACGCAGAGGCCGGCCCCACCAATGGTCCAGTGGTGATTCTTCTGCATGGCTGGCCATATGACATCTACAGCTTTGTCGATGTCGCGCCTCTTTTGGCATCGGCAGGTTATCGAGTGATCGTTCCGTATCTGCGGGGATATGGAACAACCACCTTCCTCTCCAGCAAAACGATGCGCAACGGCCAGCAATCGGTCGTTGCCGTCGACATCATCGCACTGATGGATGCTCTCAGAATCCAGAAAGCCATCATCGCCGGCTTTGACTGGGGTGCGCGCACGGCCGACATTATGGCGGCGTTGTGGCCAGAGCGCTGCAAAGCGATCGTCTCCGTCAGCGGCTACCTGATAGGCAGTCCCGCGGCCAACGAGGCGCCACTGCCGCCCGAGGCCGAATTGGCGTGGTGGTACCAGTTCTATTTCGCTACCGACCGCGGCCGCGCCGGGTACGACAAGTACCGGCGCGAATTCGCAAAGCTGATTTGGCAACTCGCGTCGCCGAAGTGGGGCTTTGATGACGCCACATTCGCTCGCTCCGCGGCGTCCTTCGACAACCCGGATCACGTCGCCATCGTCATTCATAACTATCGCTGGCGCATCAGCCTGGCAGAGGGCGAATCGCAGTACAACGATCTGGAAAAACGACTGGCCGCCGGCCCTATCATCACCGTTCCGACCATCGCCATGGAAGGCGATGCCAATGGAGCGCCCCACCCGCCGGAGGCCGCTTATCGTAGCAAGTTTTCAGGCAAATACGAGTACCGCCTCATCACCGGAGGCACCGGGCACAATCTGCCGCAGGAAGCACCACAGGCATTTGCTCAGGCTGTGATCGATGTCGACAGGTTCTGACACGCGAAGCAACCGTTAAGAGCCAGATGACAAATAGGTAGTCCAAACCAGGCGCTAACGACCGTTCTCACTCCGGTTCGATTGCCCTCAAGCGCGGCATCATCGGATTGGATCCCCCCCAAAGTAGGACTGCCGCGACCGACTTTGGGCGGTTTCGATCCCGGTTGCAATTTCCTTACGATTGAATCGGAGGATTATTTGCAACGACTCTTTTCGACCTTCGCCAATGGGTAGCCCGGTGTGGGTCTTCTCCTGCAAGGAATCCTTACGGCCGCCTCGCTCGTTCCGCTTTGGGATCAACGAACTTACAGCGACGTCCTATTCCTCATGGGTGAATCCACAGATCATCAGCGCCTGCGCGGGGATCTTGCTCCTGGTTGGTTTCTGGACACCCGTCGTGGGAAGCTTGATCGCGGTCATGGAACTGTGGGTTGCCCTGACCCATACCGGTGACCCGTGGATTCCGATCGTCCTGGCGACATTCGGTGCCACTTCCCCAATGATCGGGCCGGGAGCACGTTCCCTGGATGCCCGGCTCTACGGCAGAAAACATATCGCCACCTGAAAGGAGGTTCCTTTTACCACCGGAAGTTGTATTACTCTTTGTGACCAATTGGGTGGCCGGACACCCAACCTTTTAGGGTAGTGGACGCAAATGCCTTGCTTCACACTGGGTCCTGTTAAAAGCCAGTTCGAGGAGTGGGATATGAATCTAGCGCAAACACTTGATAGTCAGCTGGGCCTGCAATCTATTCCAAACCTGACGCCAATCGTCTTCATCGTGGATGACGACATCTCTATTCGGGAATCGCTCGAAATCCTGGTCCAGTGCGAAGGCTGGCAGGCGGAGACTTTCGAGTCTGCCCAGGAATTCCTTAGTCGGCCGCGGCCCCGCGTACCGAGCTGTCTCATCCTCGACATGTCTCTTCCTGACCTGAATGGGTTGGAACTGCAAAAAATCATCGCGCGCGAACGAGCCGATATGCCGATCATCTTCATGTCCGGCCTCGGAGATGTTCCAACCACCGTAAAAGCGATGAAAGCCGGGGCGGTCGATTTCCTCGTCAAGCCGTTCAACGATGAGGCCTTGCTCCGGGTGATACGGGAAAGCCTGGAACGCAGCCGCGTCGCGCTCGACCGCGAAATGGTGAACCGCGATCTGCGCAATCGTTACACATCCCTGAGTCCTCGGGAACGGCAAGTGATGGGCCTGGTCGTAACTGGTTTACTTAACAAACAGGTCGCCGGTGAGCTGGGCATCAGCGAAATCACCGTAAAGGCACACCGTGGGCAGGTCATGCACAAGATGCAAGCGAACTCACTCGCTGAGCTAGTCAGGATGGAGGCTAAAATCCGGCCTGCGCGTCACGCCATTCACCTGGCCTGACCACGCCTCTAAAGCTCTGCGAGCGTTCGATTCACCTGGCTCCCGGAGGCTGCTCTCGCTTCCGGGGCCGCTGACGACTTGGTTTGCGGTGTATACTGAGCCCGTTCTCGCAAGACGAGAACCTCACGTAGTAAACGGAAAAGCACCGGGCCAACACAGGCAAGAGATGACTCTATCCTCTGATGGCGGTGGAGTGGTCTCACGCATCACTCGTACATCTGGAACATGAGTGCTCCTTCCCCTGCCGCGAGGGAAGGTTCATCTTGTCGGCTTGCGTTCACAATCTCCATCGGAGGAAAAGCCATGAAGAGCGTTTTGGCGCCCATTTCCCTTGCCGGCTCCCATCTCAGCGAAACGCGTCACGTCTGCGCGTTTTTCAACAACGACGAGGAAGAATATCGCGTTCTGCTTCCATTTATAAAGGACGGCTTAAAGTCTGGGGACAAAGCCGTTCACGTGCTGAATCCGGAGCAACGCCCGGATCATCTGCAACGCCTTGTTGCCGCGGGCATAGACCCAGCGGCCGCGCAGCAGAGCGGGCAGCTTGAGCTTCGGACCAACACCGACGTCTACCTTCCGGATGGCCGGTTCGATCAGGATCGAATGCTTCAGGTATTTGAGCAACTAGCCAGCGGAAACGCCAACGGGGGGTTTCCACTCAGTCGCATTTGCTGCCGAATGGACTGGGCGGTTGAAGACCAATCTCACGTCGACGACGTGATTGAATTCGAGGCGCGTGTCAACGACGTTTGGCATCGTCACGACGACGCGGTGATCTGTACCTACCATCTCGGTCGTTTCGGCGGCGACGCGGTGATCGACATCATGCGGACGCATCCCATGGTCATCATCGGTGGCATTCTCCAGCAGAACCCTTTCTTTGTACCGCCGGATGAGTTTCTGCAGGAATTTCGCCAACGGCGCTCCGGCCGAAGTAGTTCCTCTGCAACGGCCTAAACTATGGATGTGCAACCCAGAGATCTTGCGAAGGAGATCAAACATCTTCAGCGCTGCATTAGTGATCTGGTAAGCATTCTGACGCTTCCAGCCATGTGGAGCGGCGGTGAGCCATCGCAAATTGGCCATACCCTGCTCGATGCGGTGCTGGCGATGCTCCAACTGGATCTCGTCTATCTGCGGTTAAAAGAACCTGCCGGTCAAGCGCCGATCGAGATGGTACGGTTCGCCAGATCACAAGAACAGATAGCGCAACCGCACGAGATCGGCGAAGTATTTGACTCCTGGTTGGGTCCCAACCCTCAGGAGTGGCCTCCGCTGATGCGGAATTCGTTGGGCGGCCGCGACATTTCGATTGTGCCGCTGGGACTGGGCCTGCAAGGCGAAATTGGCGTCATTGTGGCTGGGTCCGCGCGAACCGATTTTCCACGACAGACCGAGAGACTTATTTTTAGCGTAGCCGCCAATCAGGCATCCGTCGGGTTGCAGGAAGCACGGCTCCGGAGCGATCAGAAGCGGGTCGCGAGTGACCTCGATCGCCGTGTCGCGCAGCGAACAACAGAACTTGCCGCGGCCAACGAAGAGCTGCGAAAGGAAATTGCCGACCGCAAGCACGCCGAGGACGATCTCAGGCGTAGCGAAGAAAGGCATCGCGTGATTGTGGAAGCAGCTCACGACGCAGTCATCAGCATGGACGAAAGGGGCGCGATCCTGCTTGCGAATCCCGCTACGAAACGCATCTTTGGCTATGACCCGGCCGAGATCGTCGGCAAACCTTTGACCATGCTCATGCCGGAAATGATGCGGGGCCTGCATGAGAACGGGTTCAAACGATACCTGGCGACGGGAAAGCGGCACCTCAACTGGCAAGGCGTTGAGGTCACCGCCCAACGCATGGATGGCCAGGAGTTCCCAGTGGACGTTTCCTTTGGGGAACTAACCAGCGATGGGCACAAGGTATTCACTGGCTTCATCCGCGATATTACGGAAAGAAAGCAGGCCGAGGATCAGCTTCGCGCCAGCGAGCGTAACCTTCAGATGGCGCAGGACGAGCTTGCACGTGTGTCCAGGCTCACAACCATGGGGGAACTGGCAGCGTCGATCGCCCACGAGGTCAATCAGCCCTTGACCGCGGTCATCAATAACGGGAGCGCATGCCTGAGACTGCTCGCCAATCGTAATCTGGAACCAGATGTTCTGCGGAGAGCTCTGGAAGGGATCAATGCCGATGCTACTCGAGCCAGCACTGTGTTAGCCCGGATCCGCGCATTCATCAAGAAAGAGCCTACCGAAAAGAACGAATTGAAAATAAACGACGTGATTCAGGAAGTGTTGGCCCTGGCTGGGCGCGCGCTGGATGAAAATCAAGTTCTGCTCGATCGACGATTGGCAATCGATCTTCCCTTTGTGCTGGCGGATCGCGTTCAGTTACAGCAGGTCCTGTTGAACTTGATTATGAACGGCATCGAAGCCCTTACCGCGGTGACGAATCGACCCCGGTTACTACGGGTGCAATCCCAGATCGACGAATCAGGAGACGTACTCGTTGCGGTAAGCGACGCCGGCATTGGCCTTGGGGCAGAGGTAGATCGCTTCTTCACTCCCTTCTTTACAACAAAAGTGAACGGTATGGGCATGGGTTTGTCGATCAGCCGCTCAATTGTTGAAAGTCATGGCGGCCGGCTCTGGGCCACGCCCAACTCTCCCCACGGTGCTGTGTTTTCTTTCACCCTACCGGCAACCGCAGGAAGTCCCGCATGACGGGTGCTCCGATTGTCTTTGTCGTCGATGACGATCCGTCGGTGCGCTCTTCGCTAAGGTTCCTCTTGAGCACCGTAGGTCTGCAAGTCGAAGCTTTCGACTCAGCGGATAGCTTCTTGCGTAAAAAACCGTCCAATGCTCCCAGTTGTCTTGTGCTCGACGTCCGGCTCCCTGGATTGAGTGGACTCGATTTTCAACGCGAGCTCACCGCGAAGAGCATTCGTATTCCGATCGTCTTTCTCACCGGCCATGGTGACATTCCAATGAGTGTTCGCGCCATGAAGGCCGGGGCGGTCGAATTTCTTACCAAGCCATTTCGGGATCAGGACCTGCTAGATGCGGTTCGCATCGCGCTGGAGCGAGATCGTGTCCGGCGCGAGCAGGAAAAAGAAATCATGATCATCCAACAGCGCTTCGACTCGTTGACTTCGCGCGAGCAGGAGGTGATTTCGCTTGTAACTTCGGGCATGCTCAACAAGCAGATTGCGGACCACCTAGGAACCGCAGAGAGTACGGTGAAAGTCCAGCGCAGCCGGGCAATGGAGAAGCTGCAGGCAGAGTCTCTGGTCGACTTGGTAAGAATGATCGAGAAGCTCAAAAGCCCCCCGGCAAAAGGCCAATAAGCGAAAGTTTATTCGTATACACCTTTTTGGGGCACTGGATATCCCAACATCCAATAGATTCCTTCTTCAGCTGGGAATATTTTGACTGCAGTGGAAAGTTCAAAGTGACCACGAATCTAATCTCGGTAGTTGACGACGATGAGTCGATCCGCAGGACCACGACGTTTCTCATCGAGTCTTTCGGCTTGCAAGCGGCAGCCTTTGAATCTGCCGAAAATTTTCTGCAGTCGGATTTATTGCAAGATACTTCATGTCTGCTGGTTGACGTTCGCATGCCGGGCATGGACGGACTGGAACTCCAAAGCGAACTGGCTGCTGCAGGCTGCGGTATTCCTATCATTTTCATCACCGCGTACGACAGCAAAGATTCGCGTCAGCAAGCGATGCAAGCCGGTGCTGTCGCATTCCTAAGCAAGCCTTTTAATGGGGAGGAGCTACTGCAGACCATTCGTTCAGCCCTGCGAGGGCAACCAGGCCTCACCGGGGATCTGATCTCAGTGGTCGACGACGATGAATCCATTCGCCGGACCACGATGTTTCTCATTGAGTCTTTCGGCTTTCGAGCGGCGGCGTTTGAATCTGCCGAAAGCTTCCTGAAGTCAGGCCAACAGCACAATACATCGTGTCTCATTCTTGATTTGCAGATGCCCAAGATGAACGGATTACAGCTCCAAAGCGAGCTCGCCGCTGCCGGTTGCGGCATTCCCATCATTTTCATCACCGCTCACGAAGACAAAGAATCCCGTGGGCGAGCAATGAAAGCCGGTGCTGTCGCGTTCTTAGGCAAACCATTTAGCGATGAGCTATTGCTCCAAACCGTTCGTCGTGCGTTAGGGCACGACCAAGGCGGTCCAAAGTCCATCTGACCGGGGAATCTTTAAGGTGAAGACATCAAGTGTCACCGGCAAGATCCTCTGGTTCGTGGCCCACGTAGAAGCCTGGAGTTGGTTATGGAAATTCCTGATAGCGCAACGGTAATTGAACAAGCTTATGACGAACGTAGATCCGAGCAAATCATAAGCAGTAGCCCTGCCCTGAAATCTGTCCTCGCGCATGTAGAGCGAGTTGCGCCGACCAATGCAACCGTGTTGGTGCTGGGAGAGACGGGTACCGGCAAGGAGCTGATTGCTCGCGCCATTCACAAGCTTAGTCCACGCTGTGGATGTCCATTTGTAACGCTGGATTGCGCGGCAATTCCCTTCGACCTGCTGGAGCGCGAACTCTTCGGCCATGAAAAGGACGCCTTCCCTGGGGCTAGCTCGCGGAGGGTTGGCCGTTTCGAGGCGGCTGACACAGGAACACTGTTCCTTGATGAAATAGGCGATCTTCCGCTAACGTTGCAGCCCAAGCTGTTGCGGATCCTGCAAGAAAAGGAATTCGAACGTCCAGGAAGTGACCGGTCGCAGCGCGTCAACGTTCGTCTGGTCGCAGCGACACATCGAGATTTAAAAGACATGGTCAGGCGCGGTGAATTTCGCAATGATCTCTACTACCGTCTAAACGGATTTCCTGTCATGCTGCCACCCTTGCGGGAACGCCGCGAGGACATCCCTCTGTTGGTCTCGCATTTTGTAGGGATGTTTTCACGGCGCCTCGGCAAGCGCATTCACCATATTCCGGAGGAAATACTAAATGCGTTCAGCGCACATTCCTGGCCCGGGAACGTGCGAGAACTCAAGAACCTGATCGAACGAGCTGTCATTCTGTCGAACGATGGAGTGCTTCCGAATCCTTTGCTGTTGACGGAGAGGAGCTTGACTACGGTGGCTTCTTCCTCGCGCACCTGCCATGTTTCCGAACGAACCGTAATCCGGTCGCACAACGGAGCTTTGCCTATATCGGACGAGTATTCGGTTGCCGCGCGGGTTCGTGGCCATGGCTTGAGATCTTCAAACACACCGGCCGAACCGCCCATCGTGTTCGTTGTCGACGGCGACGCCTCGTTGCGTGATTCCCTGGAAGTGTTAATTCGCCGCACAGGCTGGCGGCCTGAGACGTTCGCGTTCGCTCGGGAATTCCTGGACCGGCCACGACCACTCGTGCCGAACTGCATGGTGCTTGAGGTCTCGGCTCAGGGCCTCGACAGTCTTGAACTGCAGAAGCGCTTCGCGGTCGAACGTGTCGAAACGCCGATTATCTTCATCGCCGGAAATGGGGATGTGCCTACTTCGGTTCAAGCCATGAAGGCCGGAGCTGTTGAATTCCTGATCAAGCCATTCCCTGATGAGGCGCTCGTCGGCGCAATCCGTGAGGCCCTTAAACGTAGTTCGGTGGCCCTTGGCCGCGCAGCAGAAATGCGTTTGCTCCGCGATTGCTACGCGTCCCTGACTCACCGTGAACGACAGGTCATGGCTCTAGTGGCATCTGGGCTCTTGAATAAGCAGGTTGGTGCGGAACTCGGCATCAGTGAGATCACGGTAAAAGCGCATCGTGGCCGGATGATGCAAAAAATGGGGGCTATGTCTGTCGTTGATTTAGTGCGAATGGCCGCGAGGCTCCGTTCAACGCACGTCCTCCTCGCACCTGGTCAGGTCCAGCCCGTGTCGGCGCCGCTCACCATCGCATCGTCTGCGTGCGCGGTTGCTCGATCCACTTCCGTCGGCGCGATTGCGCGCGCGGCGGAAGGCACAGGGTCGTAACCGTTTCTGCCCACCGAGGCCAACCAGCCTGGGCAGGCTCTCTCGCTGACAAAGTTAGAAGCCGTCGCTCTGTCGCTCGATTTGGCCCAGGTAGTATCCGAGGCGATTTTCGGCATCCCCTGGCTTGTGGAAGCCGCGCTCCATCAGTGTTTTGATTCCATACTGGGCCGCGGGCCGCCCAATCGAAGCCATGCATGTGTCCCAACCGGCGCTGAGCTCGACCTCTGGCGGCAAGCTGGTGTTGACGAGGCGCTTGGTGTTGGCGATCGCCCATTTGTCGAACCCGGCGATCCGGGTCGCGAGCGCTTCTACAAACGCGTCGAGATCAGCGTCGGGCATGGTGCGATTTACGTAGCCGTAAGCCTCCGCCTGGTCTCCCCTGATGTCTTCTGAACTCAAGAGCACCTCAAGGGCGCGGTTTCGGCCCATGAGGTGCGGCAGCCGGGCCATGGGGCCGCCCCCGGCAACCAGACCGACGCCCACCTCCCATTGTGAGAAAACGGCCTTTTCGCGGCTTGCGAAACTCATGTCGCAGGCAAGCGTCAACTCGCTGCCGTTGCCTGTCGCCCGGCCGCGGATGAGCGCGATAGACGCGACTGGCGCGCGCGTTAGACGCACCAGAAAGTCCGGCCAGGGTGGCAAGCCCGTGGGGCCGGCCGGCATGGAAGTCAGGTCTTCCAGCTTGGCAAAAAAGTCCGAGTGGTTCAGGAAGTAGTCATCGACCGCGCTGTCGAAGACTACGACGCGGACATCCTCGTCGGCCTCAAGAGCGTTGATAAGTTCCTGGAACTGCCGCACCATCTCCGGGCCCATGACGTTGATGGGCGGGTTGTCGATCGTGACACGCCAATAACCGGGCGACCGCCGGGTCAGCTTGATCTGTGCGGGCTTCGTTGCCGCGTTCCCCGTTGTGGTCTGATTGTTGTCAGTAACGGTTGCCATGGAGTCTCCTTCGTATTTGCCGGCCGGAAACCGGTGGGTTATTTGCTGCTCGCCGCAGCTTGATGAATGACGGCCGCGCCTGACTCGCTGACGATCTCGTCCTGGGAATCCGTACCTCCTGAACAACCAATGGCGCCGATGATCGCTCCCTGCTCGATCAGCGGAATGCCGCCCCGAGATGCGATGACTCCATCGAACGCGAGCAGATAGTTGAGGTGCATCAGCTGAATCCCGTCCTCGAAGATCTTGGTTGGGCGCCGAAAGGTCGCGGCGGCGCGTGCCTTGTGTTGTGCTATCTGGATTGCAGCAAGCATGGCTCCATCCATTCGTTGGAAGGCAACCAGGTTCCCACCGGAATCAGCCACCGCTACGTTCATCTTCCAGTTGCGTTTTTTCGCCTCCGCCACGGCGGCGTGAATCACCGCCGCTGCTCGATCGAGTGATATCGAAGGCCCATAGGGCACATCGAATGGTATTTCGTCGGGAACGGCGTCAAGAGGATTCGACGACGTGGTCCCTGCTTCATGGGCGATGAACGTTGTGCTGCTTGACATACAGGTTCTCTCCAGAGGTTAGAAAGTCATGATGCAGATTCCACTGGCTGTGGGCGGTCAGGCGGCCTTTTGCGCGAGCAGTCCCAGGAGGTTTTGGGCTGCGGAGGTTGAGGACGCAGGATTCTGCCCGGTGATAAGACGGCCATCGACGACAGAAAACGGCTGCCAGTTCGCAATCTTTTCAAAGGTGGCTCCCAGTCGTAACAGCTCGTCCTCTACGAGAAACGGCACCACATGCGTCAGTTGGACCGCTTCTTCTTCGCCGTTGGTGAAGCCGGTCACACGCTTGCCCTTAACCAGCGGCTCACCCTTGTAGGTGACGTGGCGCAGAACCCCTGGGGAGTGGCACACCAAAGCGATCGGCTTTCCGGAGTTGTAGAACGATTCCAGCAAGGCGATCGAATCGGCGCTCTCGGCAAGATCCCACAACGGACCGTGTCCGCCGACGTAAAACACTGTGTCGAAATCCTCAGACTTCATATCGCCGAGTTTCACTGTGTGGGCAAGATCGCTCTGCGCGGTTTTGTCTTGCTTGAAACGCGCCATCGCGGAAGTCTGGTTTTCCGGCATGTCGCTCTTCGGATCGACCGGTGGCTGGCCGCCGTTCGGTGACGCAAGCGTCAAGTGCACGCCGGCGTCCCGGAAAACAAAGTAAGGGGCGGCAAATTCCTCTAGCCAGAAGCCCGTCTTGCGGCCCGTGTTTCCCAGTTGGTCGTGGGACGTTAACACCATCAGGATTTTCATGTTCCATCTCCTTCGTATTAGTTTTGTGCATTTCGCGATCGAGTCGGGTCGCAATGAAGGGATCACAACAGAGCGGTCACAGATGGACAATTGGACGATGGTATCGACAACACTTTGGTATCAGTGAACGGGAATCAGCGGATGCCGATACCTTCGTCTGATTGTTGAGAACCCACGCCTCTGGCTTAATTGCGGAAGTGCGAGATACCTGTCCGGGTCCGTACGCCGGTTGCTTGACCGTCGCTCCGCGCTCGATCACGGCCATCTTGCAAGTTCATACGGCGAAGTTCACATGTCCCACGAAACGACGGTCACCATGAGCGAAACGCAGGGAACTGGGGCCCCGCCTCACCGGCCGGGCGAACCGGATTTCAAATCGATCCTGCCCGAAGACGTCGACTGGAAGCCTTTCCCGGCGTTTCCACCTTCGGTTCGTCTTGCAGTCATCGCCGGTGACCCCTCGGTGCCGGGTGTCTACACGATCAGGGTCAAAGCGCCTCGCGGGGTGATATTGCCGCCGCACAAGCACCCGGAGGATCGAGTCTATACAGTGTTATCCGGGGTCTTCTATATCGGACGGGGTGAGGAGTTCGATGCTGCCAAGTTGACGGCCTACCCTCCCGGCGCCATTATCTTCCTGCCCGGCAACACGCCCCACTTCCATTGGGCAAAATCGAGTGAATACATCACCCAGATTACGGGGATCGGCCCGCTTGGCCTCACATACATTTATCCGCAGGATGATCCGCGAAACAAGACCTCGTGACAACTCAGGCCGAGTGTTACACGCGTCGTGCGGCCGCATCTTCGCGGAATATCGGGGTTGCTAAACGAAAAGTGATCCCGAGACCGTCGTTGGCAGCCGGCAGCACTCGTGTCAATGGATCAACTTACTAATTGGCGCATGCCCACGCTGTTGCTTGGCATCGTGCGTGGGCAAGATCCCGTGTGATGAGCGGCAGGCCGTTCCCCCTGAGCTGCCTCGCTTCGCCCCGGTCGCGGACCAGTTCTGGGTATCTGCACTCCTACACCAGGCTCGTACCTCGACTCCGGCCTTATGCAACGCTGAGTTCTTCTGCAGCCTGCAAGGCGACTCGATACCTAAGTCCAATAGACGCATGCTGGGATGATGGCTGATTCTGCCAGATACAGAAGCCTTCAACAGATCGAGGCAACCAAGAGTGACGGTATGGGATCGAACGTTCCGATAGATGAGCAGTGCCAGGTAAATCACCATAGGCTGCCCTGGCGTCTTCCGTCCCTTGACAGTTCCGGGGGAAGTAATGCTGAACGTCATGGCGTATGAGGAATTCACAATGGCTATCGGTCCCCTCGTTGCGGTGGTGGATGATGACGAATCGGTCCGCGATTCGCTTCCGGCTTTACTGAGCGAGTGCGGCTTTGAGGTGCAAGTCTTTAGCTCGGCGGAGGCCTTTCTTGCTTCTGGGTCGCTGGATATGATCAATTGCGTGGTGCTCGACGTTGCCATGCCGGGTATGTCGGGACTGGAACTGCTGCAGGAGTTGCGTCGCCGCCAACGGACGACTCCGATCATCTTCATCACCGGAGATGCGGATGACGCTATGCGTTCCCGTTTGCTCAAACTGGGGGCCGTGGAATGCCTATCGAAGCCGTTCAGCGACACCGCCTTGCTCGAGGCTCTTGATATCGCACTTCGAGGAAGCTGAGGGATCGCAATCACCCCGTCGGAGCTTCTGTCCGCTAGAATGGGTCTTGCGAGCTAACGCGAATCATCCGCGAGGGGTATCGCTCATGCAGGATCTTGTCCCCACCGTTTACGTTGTTGACGATGACATTTCGGTGCGCGAAGCACTGGAACCGCTGCTTCGCTTGGCGGGGTGGCGACCAGAAATATTCGCGTCTGCAAAGGATTTCCTCGCTTACCACCGAGCTGTCACGCCGTGCTGCCTTGTGCTTGACGTCACGCTCCCCGACCTCAATGGCCTGGCTCTACAAAAACTAGTCACCGCCGATCGAACCAGCATGCCGATCATCTTTATCACCGGTCATGGTGATATTCCGACCACGGTCCAGGCAATGAAGGCTGGAGCGGTAGAATTCCTGACCAAGCCATTCGATGATGAAGTACTGTTGGACGCCATCCGGCACGCTATCCAACGTAGCCGCGGTGCAATTGCCCGCGAGGCGGAAGTGCAAAGGCTTCGTGAGCGTTACGCGTCACTCACCCAGCGCGAACAAGAGGTGATGGCGCTCGTTGTCTGCGGTATGTTGAACAAGCAGGTTGGAGACGAACTCGGCATCAGCGAAGTTACCGTGAAGGCGCATCGCGGCAAAGTGATGAGGAAGATGAATGCCGAGTCTCTCGCCGACCTCGTCAATATGGCCACCCGGTTGCGCATTCCGCGCGCCACGGGTGCGGGCATCCCCCTGAACAAGTAAGTGGCGCCGAACCTCATTACCTCACCAGGTGCCCGTTCATACCAAGGTATCGTCGACACCATCGTCTAATAGATTGATGTCCACACTTCTGTTGTCATGGCTCCATCGCAATCGATCAAAGTTGACGATGCGTAGGAGACACAATGACGAACAAGAAGACAGTAATCGTGACCGGCGCTTCCCAGGGAATCGGGGCCGCCGTCGTCCAGACTTTTCTCGAGCATGGTTACAACGTCGTTGCGACGTCGCGTAATGTTTCGAAAGCCGGGTTGAAACCGTCGCCGAGCCTTGCGCTTGTGGATGGAGATATCGGCCACGCAGCCACTGCTGCAAAGGTAGTCGAGACAGCGGTGGATCGATTCGGATCCGTTGACCACGTTGTGAACAATGCCGGCATCTTTGCCGCCATGCCGTTCACGGACTACACGACGGAGGATTTTCGTCGCTTCGTCTCCACCAATCTCGAGGGATTCATCTTCATCACCCAGCACGCGGTGAAGCAGATGCTCTCCCAGGGGAGCGGAGGAAGTGTAACCAGCATTACATCGTCCCTGGTGGAAAATCCGATCGCCGGCGTTCCGGTCTCCATCCCCATGATCACCAAGGGAGGACTGGACGCGGTCACGGTGAGTCTGGCGAGTGAGTACGCGAAGCAAAACATTCGCTTCAACGCAGTCGCGCCTGGCATTGTCGATACTCCACTTCACAACGATGATCCAAAGGACTTCCTAAAGACGCTTTCACCGATGGGCACGATCTCGGATGCTGCGGACATCGCGGAAGCGGTCCTGTTCCTGACGGAAGCCAGGCACATCACCGGGGAGGTGCTGCACGTCGATGGCGGTGCGCACGCGGGCCGGTGGTAACCGCGAGTACTTGGCAGGCCGGCAGTGCGGAGCGCCGTTTGCAGGAACTCGGTATCGAACTACCGGTGGCACCCACACCCTTCGGCAGCTACGTCGAGGCTGTCCATACTGGAAACCTGCTGTTCCTGAGCGGCATGCTCCCCGTCGTGGACCACAAGCCGAAATATCTCGGCCGGATTGGGAAAGAACTTGATCCCGAGGCAGGACGTGACGCCGCCTACACAGCAGGGTTGGGTGCTCTCGCTGCGGCGAAAGAATATCTCGGTTCGCTGGACAGGATTACCCGCGTCGTTCGCCAGGGTGTGTTCCTCGCGACCTACGGCGATTTCTCAGATCATCCGAAGGTCGCGGATGCTGTTTCAGATCTTTTTAGAGACGTTTTCGGCCCCGAGAAGATGGCGGTCCGGCAGGTGATTGGCGTCGCCAGTCTTCCCCTGGGGATGCCAGTAGAACTCGAGTTCATTTTCGAAATCACGGAGTAGCAAGACTTAGCGATCAAAAGCATTTTCCGGGTGCAGGTACTTAAGGAGGGAAGGCATGAATTTCGCGGAGCATTCTTTTTCCATTTCGCCGTGCGTCCATTGGGACGAGACGGCTCGCGACGAGCAACTTCTGCATGCTGTAAGGACGGGGTCCGACGCCGCTTTTGCGGAACTGCAAACGATGTACTCCCGGCGTCTCTATCAACGCATCTTCTCGATCACGGGGAATCACGAAGACGCCGAGGATGCGTTGCAGGACACGTTTATTCGGGCCTATCTGGGCCTGCGTTCCTTTGAAGGAAGATCCAAGCTCTCAACCTGGCTAATGAGAATTGCCATCAACTCGGCCCTGATGAGCCTGCGCAAGCGCCGGTCACGGCCTGAAATACCGCTTGATCAACCTGCCGGCACGGAAGGGGAAGCTTATCTGTTTGATGTTCGCGATCATGCTCTGGATCCCGAACAGCAGTGTGACCAAAACCAAAGGTGCGAGGGGATTCGACGTTCTATCCTTCGCCTGGATCCGAAATCGCGCTTGGCCGTGTCTATGCGGATGTCGAATGAGAATTCGCTCCGGGAAATCGCATCGGAACTCGATGTGTCTGTAGCCTCGGCGAAGGCCAGGCTCTATCGAGCGCGCACGCAGATTGCGCAATCCCATCCGTTCCGGGGCGGAAAGTCCAAGTTAAGGGCACGCAAGCAGTAACCAGGAGGAACGATGGCAGTAGCAGAATGGAGCCGCTTGACTCCAGTGTTCTTCGCAAGCACAACGAAGGCAGAAGCCCTTTCCTTGCTTAAAACAGCATCACCGCCAGACGATAGGTCGTAAACCCCGGCTGTCCATTGCCGGTCTCGCAGGCGCCGACGGCCGCGGTGCGGAACCGGCCGGTGGAGATCTGTTGTTCCAGCACATCGGGTAGCCGGCTCAGGTCAGACCCTTGCCACCGCATGATGAACCTGGGGTGGACGCTCGCCGGGGAACCGTGTTCCATGGCGCACGTTTGCCTAGCGGCGTTTACGTCGCCGGCCCTCCCGAGTCCGCGTTGGCTCAGCAGTTGTCCGATCTGCTGCTCAATTTGTGACGATCCGAGCGCAGCCACTCCGGCAGAGAAATCCTCCACCGCCCAAAGATTGCCTCCTGCACGGACCAGGCCGATACCGACCTCATTCAGGTGAGCGTCTAATATGTTTCTGCGATGGGGCGGGGAATGCATCCATTCGTCTTCCACGGCGCCAGGGGTTTGCGCCACAGCGAGATTTTCCGCAACCTCGCGAAAATGACCGCCCTCTTCACTCACGCGCACCACCAGGTCAGCCTCACCGGCATATTGGTGGGACAAAGCGCCCTGCCGAACCATGATCTCTGCGTGCCGTTGCGCCGCATGGGCCAACGACTGGTCCCATTTGAGCGGTCCCAGCCCATGCTGTGCCCGGTCCTCGTTCGTTGCCTGCATCAGCTCTCTGGCTTCCACCGACTGCGCGTGAGCCTGGTGGGCTGCGCCCGTGACGCATGCCGCCGTCAATAAATATGTCCCGATGAGCTTCTTCATGGCCGGTCTTCCTCGGCTCTTATTGAAGCGCGAAGCTGAGCTATGTCCGCTCCCACGAAAGATGTAAGGGCTACGGATTAGCGCGCTGCATCCAGGTGAGTTTCGATCTGCCTGGCAATCTTATGAACCGATTCGCCCAGCATGATGTTGTCATGGCGTCCGTCCACCCAGGTAAGCGTAGGCGCAATCCCCGCCCATTGGTCCCATCCAAAGTCCGGCTTATCGTAGCGCACGTAGCCGAGGTGGTCTCGGTAATGGCGCCACGCCACATCACGGAACAAATGCAGCTTTACCGGGACCGTCGTCCTCGGATGGTAGGCGAATCCCAGCCGGACATGGGCCTCGGCGAGAGGAACCTTCCACGAGCGCGTCTCCGGAAATATTCCATTCGACAGCAACAGCCGCGCGGCGCGGCGCAATGAATCGCGCAGCGTCTCTTCGGATGCACCGCTCCGCTTCCGGAATATTCTCTTCCATGCACGTTTCGGTCCCCACCTCAGAAAGTGCAACAGACGAGTTGCGCGCGACCGCCGCGTGATCGGAGGTGTCGTGCCAATGAGTCCGACATACGGTGGCGGCATCCCGGCAAGCGTGAGTTGTCTCGCTGCCTCAAACGCCAGCAATCCACCCCAGGAATACCCGACCATGGCTGGAGCCTCCTCCATCCCTATCCGCTTTAGCTCGGCTAAACCATCCGAAACGATCTTCTCCATTGAGGGAGCCGGGCCCGCATCATGCGCGACCGAAGACGAGATAATTCCAAAAATCGGACGCTCGCCCAACTGATCGGCGAGATGCTGATACGTCTCCAGGTCCCCGGAAAGCGTATGCCAACACACGAGGGGAACACCAGACCCTTCACGCAATTGAACGACCGTGCTGAAAGCTCGTTCGGTGGTCAGCCGAATCAGTCCTTTCAACGTGGGTTCGGTGAGGAAGTAAGCAATCGGCACCCGAACTTTTGTCAGCGTTTCTACCTCGAGCAAGAGGCTCATGGCCCCAAGCGAGTCACCACCAAGCTCCCAGAAGGTCTCTTCGCCGGAGCCGCCAGCCGCCCCAGGGAGCAGGCGGTTCCAAATCTCAGCGACCGTACGGGCTTCTTCCGCGGCGCCGCTTTGATCGGTAACATTCATAAGTTCAATCAAAGCGCGCCGATCTACTTTACCCGCTGGGGTTCGCGGGAGATCGTCACACACCTTGATCGTTTTCGGCCGGATCTCTGACGGTAGATGTTCGGCAAGCACCCGATGGAGCGCATCTTCCAGCCCACCATCGGAGTGGACCTTCTTTGCGGCAACAACGCAGACCGCAAGGCCGGTTACCGCCTTCCCATGAAAGGTAGGGACGCACACAGCCTCCGCAACCCGGCCATCACGCATGAGGACGGCTTCAATCTCTTCCGGTTCCACGCGCCGGCCAAGTATCTGGACCTGATGATCGATCCTGCCCAGGAATTCGAACTCGCCCGCCTCATTCACTCTGGCTTGATCTCCGGTGCGGTAGCTGCAAAGGCCCGGACGGGACAGATCGGCAACGAACTTCGCGGAAGTAAGCGTTGGTTGCCCACGGTATCCCCGGGCCAACTGCGCTCCTCCGAGCAGGAGTTCGCCAACCTCACCCGGTAACAGCGGCTGTCCGCTCTGGTCGGCAACAAATGCCGTAACCCCGGTAATCGGCCTGCCGATCGGGGGCCGGCCTTGACCTGGGTCAACCACGGCCCAAAGGCTATCCACCGTGTTCTCCGTAGGGCCATATGTGTTGATCAGGCGAAATGGCAGACCGGCCGGTGGCCGGCTGTGCAGCGTATCGCCACCCGTCAACAACGTATGCAGGGCGATGCCGCTCGGCCAGGGCATCTTCAGCAGGCGTTCCGCAACTGGAGTTGTGACGAACGTGCACGTGATGGCCGTCTGCGCCAGCCAGTCAATCAGTTCAGAAAGATGCAAGAGGATTCGCGGCGGAGGAACGACCAACGTGCCGCCCGCCGCTAGAATCGGCCAGATGTCCGCCACTGAAGCGTCAAAGATGGGATTGGCAAGCATCGTCATCCGGTCGGATCGCTGCATGGGCAACGCCAACAAATAGTGGTTGATCAGATTCGCAAGCGCGCCATGGGTAATCTCGACAGCCTTTGGTTTGCCGGTCGACCCGGAAGTGAAAATGCGATAGGCGCAATCGCTGGAATAAACGTGGGGCAGGCGGACGGTTGCGTGTTCCGGCAAGGAGCTCTCGTCGACGAGCGTAAAAGGGATGCCAAGGCCTTGCGCCTGGTCTTTGTGTTCGTGATCCGTCACGATGTGCTGGATGCCGGCTTCACCGACTTCCACCGCAAGCCGGTTCGCGGGCGAAGCCGGTGCCAGTGGGACATAAGCGGCGCCCGCTCGCATCGCGGCCAGGGCGCCCACCACGAAGTTTGCTCCCGCCGCCAGTAATATCCCGACCCCGTCTTCTTTTTGCAACCCGGCAGCCACGAGGTGTCTCGCTAATCGATCCGCACGCTGGAGCAGCTCACCCCGGGTTGTGGTTCCGCTCTCTTCGTCAATGGCGGCCGCGTCCGGTTCTGCGCTGGCCTGTTCTGTAACCATGGTGAGTATAGTCTCGACATCACACTCGGGATCGGAAGGCTTTACTTCCGCATCCACTTCGCCCCGCATGCAGCGAAGAACGGCGCGGGCAAGAGCTTGGGCACCAAAGGAATGAACGCCACCGTCCACGCCAAAAGCAATGGTTCCGGGAGGTATCCGATCCATCGCGTCTATCGCGCTGTAACGATATATTCGTACCGAGACCGAGGAGAGCCAGTCGCCCGCGTGATGCAATTCCGGGCGCCGATGGGCAATATCTCTCAGCAACGGAGCCATGCTGTCCAGCAGTCCCTCATTGGCGCGGATCGGCATCCACTTCTGCGTGAGCCCAAAGCCCGATTCTTGCGTTTCGATCGCGACCAGCGTGTCGGCTCCCAGCACCCGCTCCACGGCCAGCAGGAATTCCTCCCAGTTGCCATCGCAGGCGATGAACTCCCGCGATGTCCCAGGCGCGGAGGCGCTCGAAGACATCGTCTGCAGACGGCGCAGCTTGGGGAACCAGCGGTGCTCGCTGAGCAGCGCGCGGCGATGGATCGCTCCTGCTTCCGCAAACTCCGCCTCGTGCAGCGGCGGCAGGACGGCCCCAACCTCAAGTCCGTCCGCGCGGAACAGGGTAAGTTTGATAGCGCCGTCGCTACAGGCGACAGTCGCCGTATCTCCCTCGCACGCCATAATCAGTCCCGGTAGCCCTGCGCCCGCCACCCGTGTAGCCGAGCGAACAAATCTTGCAGGTTCCCTGGGGACAACGAATGCGGCGCTGCCAAAGTTGTTGGCCACGTTGCCCCAGTCACAGGCCCGAACCAGTCTCACGATGTGCTCCCCAGGCCAGCGCCAATCAATCAGGCCGGCCCCTGGCACAGTGTCGGTTCGCCTGAAATAGCTTCGTCCTGTAAGATCTTGCGGCCGCCCCTCGATCCGGCCCTCTTCGAGACAGGCAAGCACCTCCGCAAAGCTTTCCAGCGCCACTACCGTACATCGCAGATTGAGGCTGGCCGTCGACTCGGTTGGCTCCAGCGCAAAGTGGCGCTGCACCAGGATCATGCCCGTATCGATATGGGGATCAATATGATGCCAGGTAATGCCGTGCGAGGGCTCACCGTTCAGTACGGCCCAGGCCGTGGCCCTCAGGCCCGCATATGCGGGAAGAGGCGCGTTGTGGTAATTGATCGATGCCACCCGCGCCAGCGCAAGTGTTTCCGCCCGAATGAGATACCCGTTGTTGATGCTGAGTAGTACGTCGAATTCGAGGTCGGTGATAAACCCGGCTGGATCCACCGGTTTGACACAGACCGGAAGCCCCACGCGCAACATCGCCTGGCCTTCGGCCTCCGAGCAGGCAACAATGCCCACCACCACGTGGCCTTTTCGGCGAAGCCGTTCCATCGCACCCGCCAGCGCAAGACCTTCCCCTAAGAGAACAAAGCGCAGCGCACGTTCGTTACCGCCGGATGGATGAGCGTCAGGGAGAGTTTCAAAGTGTGCCGGTTGCCCCAGGTTTCGCGAGGATGAGCCCATGATTGTTTGAATGACCCGGCCGGGGATAAGCCAGCATAGTGGAACACATTGCGAATCAGTAGCTCAAGCGAAGAAAACCGGAAGAGCCCAGCGCGCCCATCCTCGGTAAGAGTTCACTTTATGAAATCGTCATCGCCTATTGAAGCGCGAAGCTGAGCTATGTCCGCTCCCACGAAAGGTGTAAAGCGAGAGGGGTGGTGTCAATTCGCGCCGTTTGCCGCCAGTCGAAATTAGCCGCGCAGCAGAAAACTTTTCCAGAAATCCATCCGCTCGTCTCATGCGTACACGAGATAGTCGTTAGAAGGACTCCCCGATGCTCGTGTTTGCCGGCGCGCTCGTTGTGGTGGCAGCTGTCTTTGCCTCTTTGCGTATTTCCTGGGTCGTCCTCACCGCAAACAAGCGGGTCAAACAAACCGGCGATTTCTCTCAGATTCTTCGCAAGCTCAACAAATTAGACTGATTACCGCACAACGACTGTATCCGACGGCGATCGGCCATCAAACCGCCTGTTCGGTAATCTCTTCCTTGCTGGGGTCCCAGTAAAGCTTCCTGCCGCTCCAATACGACTGCGCAGCCATGATGCAGACGAGGGCATGGGAGAAACCGTGGTCCACGGTTGCATTTGGCTCCTTCCGCGTCTGCATGCAACTCAGCCAGTTCAACAGGTGCCCGGTATCGTCGTCCGATGGGCCCTGCGAGTCGGGAGCAGGCGCCCCCGGAACATGGACGACCGTTTGCCGGTCCGCAGCTGGGGGCACGATCGGTACGCGGGTATACTTCGGCCCCTCCTCGCCTTCCGGATCGAGGTCCTTTCTGCCACCCTCGTCGCTGACAGTAAAGAGCGAAGCGCCCTCGCCGCCGTAGTTGTCGATGGTGCCGTCCCGTCCCTGGATTCGGGAAAAGCTCCTGTAGCTGTTGCCGAAAATCGTCTTGAAAGTATAAAGAAACCCCTTGGGGTACGTAATCGCCGCGACACAGGTATCGGGATTCTGCCGGCCATCGTCCCAGGTGAAAATCCCTCCATTTGCTACCACGCTGTGCGGATAGACCTCATCGGTCCACAGGTGCACGAGGTCGCTGCCATGACTCAGCCACTGATCGAATATTCCGGATGAATAGTCTTTGTACAGGCGGAATTCGAGATACACATGGGGATCGAAGGGTTGGTACGGCTTTCCCAGAAGCCATCGCTTCCAATCCGTGTCTTTCTCCTGCAACATTGACTTGCGGTCTTGGAGCCATTGCTTCCACTCCATGTTGCGGTCCATCTCCATCTCCCGCGAGATCCCGATATCCATAGGAACGAATCGCCAGCGCTCTTCATTCACATTCCATTCCTGCTCAATGTGCACAATCTTGCCGATTCGTCCGGAGCGAACAATGTCCCGCACCGCCAACGGATAAATCTGGCTCCGGTGCTGAGTGCCCACCTGCACCACCTGCTTCGATTTCTTCACTGTGTCGCGGGCGTCCTTCGCTTCCGAGAGCACATTCGCGAACGGCTTCTCCACGTAGCAATCCTTGCTTGCCTGCACGACGTCGATACAGAGTTTCGCATGCTGAAAATCCCCGGTCGCAATCATCACGCCATCCAGGTCCTTCCGCGCCAGCATCTCCTCGGAGTATTGGTAGCTCTGTGGTTCCAGACCGAAGGCCTTCTTCACCTGCGCTGCCCGGCGCTCGCGCGCCAGGCTCCAAAGGTCACACACCGCCACCGTCTCCACCGGCATATGCTTCGACGCCAGGCTCACCATATGCACGTGGCCGCCACTGCGGTCGCCGCAGCCCAACTGGCCCAACCGTATCCGGTCGTTCGCTCCCACTATGCGTGCATACGACCGCGCGTCCATGCCGGCGACCAGCACGGCGGTGCCGGCTTGTTTCACAAACGTCCTGCGGTCGATTCCTTGGTCCGTGTTCGATGTCATGGCTGCTTGTCTCCTTATGCCGGGACGGTTCCGAATATCTCTGGAGGGTCTGAGTGAGGACCATTATCGTGAAATAACTCTCGCTGTCAAATGCATTTCTCTCCTTAACTGGTGAATTTTCTTGCTAGGCGTGAAAAATTTCTCTATCGTTTGTCTCGAGCGCTCCATGAAGACTCCGTCCAGCAAGGCCAAGCCGGGGCTGCGTGAAATCGCGGCCGCCGCTAACGTAAGCGTCGCCACCGCCTCACGGGTGCTGAGCGGGAACACACGCGTCGCGCGTGATATTCAGAGAGCCGTTCTTGAGGAAGCCCGGAAGCTGGGTATCGACCCTTCCCAGCGCAGCAAAACCAGGACTCTGGCGTTTCTGCTCAGCAATCGCGCCATGCTGCACGCCTTTCACTCTCGCATTCTGAGCGGTGCGGAGGCTCATTGCGCCGCCAACGGTTGGGACATGGTTTTTCTCTCTTACAAGTACTCGCCTCTTGTTCCCTGGGCGGAGCTCCACCTGCCGAAAGTGCTGCAACGTCAGGATGTGATTCGCGCGGTGGTCCTCGCCGGTACCAACTCCTCGAATCTCATCAAACTGCTGGAACACAAAGGCATTTCCTTTGTTGTCCTTGGCAATAACGTAGTGGGCGATGCGCGCGATCTTGCGCACAGCGATGTCGTCTTTGCCGATGACGTGCAGGGCGGGGAAGACGCCACGCGGTATTTGATCGGTCTCGGACATCGTCATATCTCCTTTGTTGGCAACACCCGACTGCCCTGGTTCGCGCGCTGTTTCTCGGGATACCGCCGCGTCATGGAAACGCACGGGCTCCCGGTGGGAGAGAGCAGCATCGACTCCGAAGATGAAACAGAGTGCGGCTACCTCGGCACCAAGTTGTTGCTGGCACGCGAAGAGCCTGTGACGGCCATCCTGGCCGGAAATGATCCTACCGCGCACGGTGTGTACAAGGCATTGCGAGACCGGGGCCTGCGCGTTCCCGACGACATCAGTGTCGTTGGCTGTGACGATACCGTGGGCACGTGGTTGTCTCCAGCGTTGAGTACCACGCACGAGTATCCCGAGCAGATAGGCAAACAACTGGTGGAACTAGTTTTGCAGCGGATCGCGCAACCCGATCGTGACCCGCAGCGCGTGACCATCCCCACGGAATTCATCAAGCGCGACTCCTGCGCGCCGCCTGTTTCTCCACGCGCAAAAGCGGACGCCGAAGTCATGCAACCAATGATCGAGAAGGTATAGGGTCGCAACCATGGATGCAAAGCTCCTGAACGCAGGTGGCATGAGACTCGAGATCTATCCCAGCAAAAGGGAAGCCGGCGAGGCGGCAGCGAAGGAGGCGGCGCGCGCACTCCTGCAGTTGCAGCAGTCTCAGCAGGAGATTGGCGTGATCTTTGCCACTGGCGCCTCGCAATTGGCGATGCTGGATGCGCTCACCTCCATACCCGGCCTGCCGTGGGACAAAGTCCACGGCTTCCACCTCGACGAGTATGTCGGCATTGATGAGAATCATCCCGCGTCGTTCCGCCGCTACCTGCGTGAACGACTCACCGAGCGAGTGCCCATGGCCTCGTTCCTCGCGATCGATGGCACTGCGCCCGATATCGATTGGGTCATCCAGAACTATGTCGCGCAGTTGCGCGCCGCTGATCCGCAACTTTGCCTATTGGGCATTGGTGAGAACGGCCACTTAGCCTTCAACGATCCTGGCGAGGCGGACTTTGAAGATCCAGAGGGCATGAAGGTGGTCAACCTCGATGACGCCTGCCGAGAGCAGCAGTTGGCGGAAGGATGGTTCGAGACCTTTGCCGGCGTGCCCAAGCGCGCCCTCACCCTCACCATTCCAACCCTGTTCAGAGTCCCCAAACTGATTCTGTCGGTTCCCGGCCAACGCAAGGCTGAAATCATGCGGCGCACGCTTGAAGAGCCTATATCGACCTTCTGCCCGGCAACTATTCTGCGGACCCATCCCGATGTGACCATCTATCTCGATCACGAATCAGCATCGGAACTCGACGGTTGGGCGGCAAAACATTGACCACCAAATCCGGCAGAACTCGCTGGTGGATCGTGTGGACGCTCTTCTTTTCAACCGTCACCAATTACATCAGTCGCCAGACCTTCTCCGTGCTCGCGCCCATGTTGGCCGCCCAGTACCACTTCAGCCACTCCGATCTGGCAAAGATACTAGGCACCTTTCAAATCTCGTACGCACTTACCTGGCTCCTCGGCGGAATCTTCCTCGATGCCGTGGGGACTCGTCTTGGGTTGGCGTTGGCCGTCAGCTTTTGGTCCTTGGTGAATATCCTGACCGGCTTTGCCTCGTCAGTTTCAGGATTCGCATCGTTTCGCTTGTTGCTGGGAATCGGAGAAGGATTCAATTGGCCCGGCGCGAGTAAAACGGTGGCCGAATGGTTTCCCAGCCAGGAACGTAGCATCGCCGTTGCCATCTTCGATAGCGGCTCGAGTGTCGGCGGCGCCCTGGCCGCCGTCGTCATCCCCTGGATCGCGATCGCCTATGGTTGGCGCTGGTCCTTTGTGTTTTCCGGCGTCCTCGGTTTCATTTGGCTACTGATGTGGTTACGTATCTATCACCCGATCAATCGTCACCCTCGCGTCACGCCCGAGGAGCTGTCGTACATTCGCGCCGGCCAGGATTTGGCCCTCACCACGGAGCGGCCCGGTATCAAGCGATGGCTCGCATTAGCCAGAAATCCAAATGTCTGGGGCATTGTTCTAGGCCGTGGTCTGACCGACCCGATCTGGTGGTTCTATATATTCTGGTTGCCGCAATACCTGAGTGACGCGCGGGGCTTCAGCCTGAAGCGCATCGCGCTCTTCGCCTGGATTCCCTTCGTTGCTGCCGACCTCGGCAACTTTACCGGGGGCTGGATCTCGGGTTACTGCATTCGCCGCGGCGTTCCCGTGATCCGTGCGCGCCTGTGGGTATGCGGCATCAGTTGTTTGCCTATCCTCGCCGGCATTCCGGCCGCGCGGGTCCATAGTCCCTACGTTGCGCTCGCGCTCATCAGCACTGCGTTGTGGGGCTATGCCAGTTGGTCAACCATGGGGCTCACTTTACCAGGAGATCTTTTTCCCCAGGACGTGGTGGCTACCGTCACTGGGCTCAGCGGGTTAGCGGCTGGGCTTGCCGGAGCGGTCTTTACCTTTGCCGTCGGATTTCTCGTGGATCGCTTTTCCTATGGCCCTGCTTTTCTCGCTGCCGGCTTGCTGCCCCTTTTTGCCACAGCATGCGTCTTCTTACTCATTCGGAAGCCTGTATGAGGGCTTTGCTAACCAGGACCGGCGCGGGAGAAAAATCATGGAACTCCGCAAAGACAGTCCCCTCCTTGTTGTAAAATGACAAAAGCGTAACGGTCCCAAGCGTTCACCGCAGCGAACTTCAAACAATAGCTGCTTGTCGTCTTTTTGCCGCTTAATCTCGTCTGATCTCTTGGGTAGAAATCTTAATTCAGGATCTGTCCGGTAACGGGAATGGCTTGTCCACTGGAAAGAGAACGAGTTTGGGTGACCGTATTACGCGCAGGATTGAGGCCACCGATTGGCGATAAACAAATGGTTTGCGGCAGCATTCCTGGGACTGTTCTTGCTTTCTGCGGCCCCGGTGAGATCTCAAACGGCTGAATCGGTGCTGAATTTGCCCGACAGTCCGGCCGCAAGTCCAGTGCAATCATCGACAACCCCCGCATCACAAGGTACCCCAGCACCACAAAGTACCCCAGCACCACAAAGTACCCCAGCGCGCAAAGTACTCCTGCGCAGACCACTCCAGCGCAGAGCACGAGCACCCCTGCACCTGCGGCGCCGTTGACCGCTGAAGAGCAACTCAAAGCCCAGGAAAAACAACGCGTCTTTGGGGTGATGGCCACCTTCAATACCACCCGGGATAAGGACGCGCTTCCGTTAAGCTCCGCCCAGAAATATCAGCTCTTTTTCAAGAGTGCGACCGATCCGTGGCCCTTCTTGCTATCGGCCTTTTCTGCCGGCATCGATCAGGCGGAGAACAGCTTTCCTGCGTATGGACAGGGCATGGAGGGATACGGCAAGCGATTCGGCGCCGACTACGCCGATTACTTCACCGGCAATCTACTGGGAAATGCTGTGCTGGCCAGCCTGCTGAAAGAAGACCCCCGTTACTTCCAGAAGGGCACCGGATCTGCCACCAGTCGCGTCTTATGGGCCGCAACGAGCACCGTATGGTGCAAGCGGGATAACGGATCGTGGGGCCCCAATTATGCCAACGTAATGGGGAATCTCATGGGCGCAGCCGTCTCCAACCTCTACTATCCTGAGGCGGACCGTACTGCCAGCGGCACTATCGAACGTGGCCTCTCGGTGACTGCTGAAGCTATTGTGGGCAGCGAAGTGATCGAATTCTGGCCGGACATCGTCCGCCGTCATCGCCGCAAGCAAGCCGAAAAACTCGCCCGTCAGGGCATAACCCCGCCGCCAACCCAGCCTCTTGCGCCGGCGTCTGCCACGAAACCGTAACAGTTACGTTTCCACGAGTGAAGCGCTCTACCGCGGAGTCGCCTTCACCACGTTGGCCCGGCAGGATCGCACTCCCTGGCAAGCCTCTGGCCGAAGGTCCTTACTCAGGCAGATCTCTACTGCCGTCAGCCGGTTATTGCCACAGCTAAGAGCAAAGCTCCCTGAGGGATAGCTTGGGTTGGCGGCTGCGAAGCGACCCAGCAGGTCATCGGGAGTCACCCCGTTCGCATCGTTGCCCTGACCGATATTGGCTGGTACCTTCACCGCAGCAAAAGCAGTATGAATCTCGCGAAAATAATCATCCGCGCTCAGGCCTGAGCAGGTGCCATGTGTCTCCCATTCATGCTCCACCAGGCTCGCGGTGGGGATGATGTCTGTGTCCGCCTGGGGATTGGCTGGCCCCGGTGCATTACTGCAATGCTCAGGAAAGTCTCCGCTCGTATCCTGCGGCCACAACCCGTGAACCACAAAGCCCAGCCCCCGTCCGCATTCGGGGCTATCTCCGTGAGTTGCGCAGAACTCCGGCGACCAGGAGAGATTCAGCAGGTAAAAGTCGAATTGCCCCGGCGGCGCCTGCTCTTCCGGACGCCCGCGCCGCGACCTCCGACGTGGTTCCTCGTCATTCTGTGCCGCATCCGTGCGCGCTGCTGGACGCGCCGCCTCCGTCGCACTGGGAGAGGCAGCCGGCGGTTGCGGGTTCGATTGGCAACCTGTCATCCCCAACAAAAGCAACCATCCCGTCGCCTGGACTCTTCGCTTCATGTCTGTGAACCTTTCCTTATTTACAACTTCGTTTTCGTCGTGTATCAAGGACAACGCCTTCTATGCGCATGCCGATGGCCGGGCGAATTTGCTTGTTGACGATCATTGCCGGCGCATGCGCCTGGGCACTGCTCGACGTGCGTGCGTCGAGTCCTGTGCCTTACGTGACCTCCGGAGTTTATACTCCCGGCCATCCGACTGTAGCAGCGGCACTCACGGATTTTATAGATATTCACCCTGAGCATCCCGTGCAGCCCATCGCCTACACCCACATCGTGCATCTCGCCAAAGGCCTGCCCTGTACCTTCTGCCACGTGGGCGTCGATCAGGGGCCGGAAGCCCGCATCCCGGGTGTGAACGTATGCATGAGCTGCCATGCGTCGATCGCTACCGACCGGCCAGAGATCAAGAAGATCGCCGCCTATAAGGCGCGCGGCGAAGAGATTCCCTGGGTCCGTGTGTACAACTACAGCGAATCGGCCCACGTCCGTTTCAATCACGCGCCGCACATTCGCGCCGGCGTGGACTGTGCCGCCTGCCACAGTGACATGACCAAACAGACCACCGCCGAACGCAAAGTAAATCTGAATATGGGTTTCTGTCTCAATTGCCACACCCAGAAAAAAGTCTCGATCGACTGCGAAACCTGTCATTACTGAGGCCCTCTATGGAACGGCGTGACTTCATCAAGATCTCGGCAATCTCCAGCGTCGTGGCGACACTCGACGCCTGTCGCGCTCCGGAGAAGCAGCTCGTCCGCTTCGTTCCAGACGAGGACCTGGTCCCCGGGATCGCCACCTGGAAGCCGAGCGTCTGTACGCTTTGCTCCAGCGGTTGTGGCCTGCAGGTGCGTGTCATGCAGGGCGAAGCGGAAGTCGTGCGCCACGGCGAGCAGGGCCTCATCAAGATGGGGCTGGCGAAAAAGCTCGAAGGCAACCCCCAGCATCCAGTAAATAAAGGCAAGCTCTGCGCCCGCGGTCATGCGGGTTTGCAGGTGCTCTACCATCCCGACCGCATCACTCAACCCATCAAGCGCAGCAGCGCACGCGGCTCGGGCGAGTTTCAACCCATCACCTGGGACGAAGCCTTGCGGGAAGTGACCACCCATCTGCAGGCAACGAAGTCGATCGGTTTCTTGTCCCGGCCCCTTTCGGGTCAGCGCCACGTACTCGTCGAGAGCTTTCTCAAGGCCCACGGCGCGCCGCCCGCCGTCTGGTATCAACCCTTCGACGAAGCGGTGCTGCGCCGAGCCAATCAACTCAGCTTTGGGCACGCTGCGCTGCCGACCTTCGATCTTGCGAAGGCAGATTACGTCGTCTCTTTCGGAGCCGATTTTCTCGGAACCTGGAATTCTCCCGTCGCGCAATCGATTGGTTACGGAGAGATGCGCCAGGGGCGGCCCGGACGCCGCGCAAAATTTGTGCAAGTGGAATCGCGCATGTCACAAACCGGCGCCAATCACGATGAGTGGATCCCTTGCCGGCCCGGCATGGAAGGTGGACTCGCGCTGGGCATCGCCCACGTCATCCTGGCAGAAAAGCACGCCGCATCGCGGGCTGGTTCGCTCATCGCCGGTTGGTCTGCGGGCCTTCCCGATTACACGCCGGAAGCAGTCGAGAAACAGACTGGCGTGCCCGCTGAAACCATCAAGCGCCTCGCCCATGAGATGACGCAAACCGGATCCACGGCGGTTATGATCGGCGGCGCTCCGCTCGCGCAGACCAACGGATTCTTCAACGCGCTGGCTGTGAATGCGCTCGCGTCGCTCGTCGACTCTGGAGCCGTCTTGACCTTCACCCCCGAGTTGCCGCAAGCCGCGCTACCCTCGGGAACAAGCCTCAGTTCGCTCCTGCAGGCCTCGCCGCAATTGCTGTTGCTTTACGAAACCAACCCGGTATTTTCTGCGCCCGCCGCCCTGGGTGTTCGCGACGCCATTGCAAAAATTCCAACCATCGTCAGCTTCGGAAACTTCATCGATGAAACCAGCATCTACGCCGATCTGATTCTGCCCGACCACGCGCCGCTCGAATCCTGGCTCGATAGCGTGCCGGAATCGGGCTCTCTGCAAGCGGTCGTCAGCCTCGCGCCGCCCGCGGTGCTTCCTCTGCACGATACACGCGCCATGCCGGACGTCCTGCTTGGCCTCGCGCATCAGCTTGGCGGGGATGTCGCCAAGGCTCTCCCCTTCGCCAGCTACGACCTCGTGTTGCGCGCCGCCTACGTTCCCCTGCGCACCCGCCCAGGTTCCGTCGACGCCAAGACCGATGACGACTTCTGGGACGCCGCGCAGACCCAGGGAGGCTGGTGGAGCACGTCCGCACCCGGCCGCGAAGCCACCGCAGCGTCCCCAAAGCACGAGCCCATGGCGGCAACCCTGCCGGAGTTTGCCGGCGAGGGCCCTTTGTATTTCCTCCCCTATCCTTCGCAGTCGTTCGGTGATGGCTCGCTCGCCCATTTGCCCTGGCTCCAGGAACTGCCCGACGTGCTCACCTCCGCCATGTGGTCGAGCTGGGTAGAGATTCATCCCAAAACAGCAAAGGACCTTGGCATTCAAACGGGCGATCTGGTGGAAATCACATCGCAGCAGGGAAGCGTCCGCGCCCCGGCCATTCTTTCTCCTGGCATCGCTCCCGATATGGTGGCCATGCCTGTCGGCCAGGGCCACGAGCATTTCAGCCGCTTTGCCAGCGGCCGCGGAGTCAACCCGCTCTCGATTCTCACGCCGCTTACAGAAAAAGAAACCGGCTCGCTCGCCTGGGCAGCAACCCGCGTAAAGCTCACCCGTGTCGGTGGTCCGGAACAGGCCAGGCTGGTGTTGTACGGCGGAGGGATGAGCGGCTTTCCGCATGACGAGCAGCGCCGTTGAAAGGAAACCTATGTCGCATAAATGGGGATTAGTCGTCGACCTCGACCGCTGCACCGGCTGTGAAGCCTGCGTCGTCGCCTGCCATGCCGAGAACAATATACCCACCGCCGGTGAGGACCAGGCCGCGCGCGGGCGCGCCAAGCATTGGATCCGCGTGGAGCGTTACTGGGAAGGAGATTTCCCCAATCCCAAAGTCCGCTTTCAGCCCGTCCTCTGTCAGCAATGTGATGAAGCCCCGTGCGAGCCGGTTTGCCCCACCTACGCCAGCTATCACACTCCCGAAGGTCTGAACTCGCAGGTTTACAACCGTTGCATCGGCACGCGCTTTTGCGCGAATGCCTGTCCCTACAATGTGCGCTTCTTCAATTTCTACAACCCACAATGGGATATGCCACTGCAACTGCAACTCAATCCTGATGTCTCCGTGCGCAGTGTGGGCATCATGGAGAAATGCACCTTCTGCGTGCAGCGCATCAAGGCCGCCGAAATCCAGGCCGAGTCAGAAAAGCGCGAGTTGAAAGATGGCGAATTCACCACCGCCTGTGCGCAGTCCTGTGCGTCGAAAGCCCTGGTCTTCGGCGACCTCAACGATCCCAAAAGCGAAGTCTCACAACTCTCGGAATCCAATCGCGGCACCAAACTGTTAGGGGAACTCGGCACCAAGCCCAACGTGACGTATCTCGAACGAGGCACCTGGCAAGATGCAACCCACGGCTGAAAAAATCGAGCAGGACCTGCTGCGGCCGCTCTTCCACAGCAGCGCGAAGTACTGGGTTGCCGTGGCCATCGCCACCAGCCTCTTACTGGCCGGTGTCGCCGCCTTTGGCTATCAACTTTGGTCAGGCATTGGTGTGTGGGGCCTCAACTCGCCAGTCTTCTGGGCGTTCGACATCACCAACTTCGTCTTCTGGATCGGTATCAGTCACGCCGGCACACTCATCTCCGCTATCCTGCGCCTCACCAACGCCACCTGGAGGCGGCCCGTCACGCGCTGCGCGGAAGCCATCACGGTCTTCTCGGTATTGATCGGCGCCATCATCCCCCTTTGCCACATCGGCCGTCCGTGGCTTGCGTTCTGGATGATCCCTTATCCCAACGAGCGCCATATATGGCCTAACTTCCGTTCGCCTCTTGCCTGGGATTTCTTTGCCATCTCCACCTATCTCACCGGCAGCACGACTTTCCTCTATCTGCCGACCATTCCCGATTTCGCCGCTGTCCGCGATGCTTCCACCGGCTTACGCCACAAAATCTACAGTGTGTTGGCGCTGGGCTGGCAAGGGACGCAACGTCAATGGCAGCGCCTTGAGATCGCGATGCACATCATGGCGATCGTGATCATTCCGGTGGCCGTCTCCGTGCACACCATCGTCTCCTGGGACTTCGCCATGACGCCGGTGCCCATGTGGCATTCCTCGATCTTCGGCCCCTACTTCGTAGCCGGCGCCATCTTCAGCGGCATTGCCGCGTTAATCCTGGCCATGGCCCTGCTGCGCAAGTTGCTGCACCTGGAGGAGTACCTCCAGCCCATCCACTTTGAGAACCTGGGCAAGTTGCTATTGACCATGAGCCTGCTCTGGTTCTACTTCACCTTTGCCGAGCGGCTCACCGCCTGGTACGGCAATTCACCGCCGGAGATGGCGGTTTTCTGGGAAAGCATTCGTCATGACTTTGCGCCGCTGTTCTGGACCATGGTGATTTGTAACTTCATCATCCCGGTTCCGATCCTGGCCATCAAGCGTTTGCGCACCATCACCGGAACCGCGATCGCTTCTGCAACCGTCGTTGTCGGCATGTGGCTGGAGCGCTTTCTCATCGTGGTGCCTGCCTTGGAGCACAAGTTCCTGCCTTACTCCTGGGGAACCTACCGGCCCACCTGGGTGGAATGGACCCTCATGGCCTCAAGCTTCGGCTTTATGGCGCTGCTCTATCTCTTGTTCTCAAAGATCGTGCCCATGATTTCCATCTGGGAAATGAAGGTCGGCTTGCAACCACACTTTCGCGTGCGCACCGCCCCGCATCACGCTGTGGCGATGTCGAAGGACGTGGCCGAATGAAGGCTCTCTACGCCCTGTACGTCCAACCCGAAGCCGCGCAGCGTGCCCTTGACTCCTTGCGCGCGGCTGCCGCTGAGCTCAAGTTCAAGTCCACGCAGATCGTCGTGATCTCCGGCGAGCCCCATGAAGGCTATGCGTTTACCGATGAGCACGCCACCGGCATGCCCTATCGTTGGGCGGTGCTGGGGGCCGTCGTCGGCGGCTTGTCGGGCTATTTCCTGACCACAATTTCGCAGAAATCCTACCCGATTGTGACTGGCGGCATGTCTCTGACGCCCGCTTGGACGAATGGAATCATCGTCTACGAAATGATCATGTTGGGCGCGATCCTGACCACGCTGCTGGTGTTGCTTGTAGGTGCGGGATTGCCGAACTTCAAACCGGTGATTACCGATCCGGAAATTGGCGCAGGAAAGATACTGGTCGGTGTGGTCGACCCGCCGGACAGCGCAACGTCCGCTTTGGAAGGGCGCCTGCGGGAAGCGGGCGCCCACGAGATAAAGCTACGATGAGGCCTTGATAGTGGTTACATGCAGCAGCTTGGTGCCCGGGGCCACGGTGCCGGTGACGACTACCTTCGCGCCGGCGAACGCAGCCGATTTCTTCTGATCGTCCAGTTGGTAGCTCGTCTTGGTTGCTGGATCGTACAGCGTGTAATGGCCGCCCAGGTTCACGCAGCGGTTGGTGCAGTCCTTAGAGCTTTCGCCCTTTTGTTCCATAATCTGGTGCCCGCCAAGGGCAGCACATTGGCTATCGATAACCTCGCCCTTATAGGTCTGCGGACCCTGGGCAAAAATGCTGATGGACGCCAACAGACACACCGCACCGATCGCTAAGTTCTTCATGGAAGTGCTCTCCTATCGCCGGTCAACTAACGTCCGGCATCCTTTCACAGCACTTCAAGCCCTGTCAATAAACTCCGTTGTATCAGAAGGGTTCGCCCATCGAGCCACGGGGACAATGCCTACCACAGTCCCGGTTCGACGCAACTCTCATCGACTCCCCACGCTCTCCTTGTCATCCCGGCCGGAGCTTACCCGAATTCCTACTTCACCGCGCACAATAACGGCCGCGCATGCTGCTCACCGAAATGAGAGACGCATTCTGCTCACCGATCACTCAACTCTAGACAGGAAATCCGGAGTAGCGGAGTGGAGGGATCCGCGGTTATTCCGGGTGGCCCTCTTCGTGACCGGGCAACGAAGGCAAACGGGAAGATTGCGGGCTAAAGAGTCTGCAGAAGAATCAACAGGAGAAAGGCCAGCAGGGAGAAACAAGCAGCGAAGATGCCCGAAGGGCCGCCCGTTCAACGTGAGCCCAGCCCGGGAGGGCTGGGCTCACGGAAACCCCAACAAACAGATTTACTGAATTGCGGCACTCGATTCCACTGAGCAAGTCGATTTGCCCAATGTCGTTCTGAAGGGTACGGGCTTTAGCCCGTATCCTTCACCCGCGGCTTTAGCCGCTGAGGGCAGCTAAAGCCCACGCCAGGCCCAGCCCTAATCGCGGCCGCGAATTTTGCTAAGCAACCGCACCATCTCCAGATACAGCCAAACCAGAGTAACCATCAACCCGAACGCGCCGTACCACTCCATATACTTAGGCGCGCCCATGCGCGAGCCGCTCGCAATAAAGTCAAAATCCAACACCAGGTTGAGCGCCGCGATACCAACAATAATCAAGCTGAAGCCAATCCCGATAGGCCCAGATCCGTTAATCGAAGTGAAGTGAACACCAAAGAAACCCAGCCCAAACTGCAACAGGTAGAACAGCATAATGGCGCCAGTCGCCGCCACAATGCCCATCCGGAACTTCTCCGTCACGGGAATCAACCCCGAACGATACGCCAACAAAAGAACCAGCAGGGTCCCGAACGTGAGGCTGACGGACTGGATCGCAATCCCCGGAAACCGCATTTCCAGAACCGCTGAGATCCCACCCAGCGCGAGGCCCTCGAGCAGCGCGTAGGCCGGCGCCGTCACCGGGGACCATTCCTTCTTGAAAACGGTGATCATCGCGCAGATAAATCCGCCGATGCTTCCAATCCACAGGCTGGGCATAACCGCAGCAGGCGAATGGGATTCATTGAACAGGTGCCAGGTCCAGGCCGCAGTGGCAATCGAGCAAAGCAAAAGAAGGCCCGTCTTATTGACCGTGCCTTCGATTGTCATCCGATTGCCGGCTTCGGCGTAACCGGTAAATTCTTTCTGGTTCAGGACGGGGTTCGACGTCCTCATTAGTTGTGCCATAGCAGTGCACGCTCCACCACCATTTTACGGCACAACGGCGTAACCCACAGCGAGGCTACTTTTGGACCGTGGTGTGTGTACCGCCGCCGCTTTTGGAGCTACCTCTTGGCCCGGTAACTGTTCCACTCGTGGTGGAAGTTCCGTTTCCATTATTCGTGTTGGCTCCGGAAGCCGTTGTCGTGCCGCCCTTGACGCCAGTCACCGTTCCCGAACCAGTCGTCGTCCCGTTACCTTGATTGGTGGTCGACCCGCTTGCCGTTGTCGTACCGCCTTTCGGTCCGTTGACGGTTCCAGATTCAACGGTTCCCGTCCGCGTCTTGGTAATGCTTCCCTGGCCGCTGGTCGTTGTCCCCTGAGCGCTGGTCGCGGTGCCGCTCGCCGAGACCGTCGTGCCTTTGGTGGCCACCGATCCGGTTGCCGTGCCGCCGCGACGCCCGGTAACGGTCTGCTGTGCAAACATTGGAGAAATCGCCAGGGACAACGTGACTGCTAACGACACTGAGCTCTTCTTCATCATGTCTCCTCGTTTCCTGCAGCCTTCATTCTCCGAAAGCCAGATGAAGTAGGCAATCGATTCCGACACTTCTTTACACTTGCGACCTGCAACCAAGGTGGTACATCGCCTTCGGAAAGCAACTCCCCGTCTCTGGGAACTAGCGATTGCCACGGTTCTTTCTGCTGGCCACCGGCATCGCAGTCCTCACCGCGCTCCGATACATACATCGTCGACGATGATCGGAATGTACTTTGAGCTGCGACTTTCTGAAGGAAAGGCACAGCGTATGCCGCTTCACCGGGCCAGTTCTGATTGCCAGCGGCGGGGCGGCTCTGGCTCTCGGATAATTTGCGGCACCCGGTTGATCTCATCAAAACAGCCCCCTATTTATCTGCGCGTAACAGGCGTTGGGATAGCCTGCAGATACAAAAGCCGTAGTCACTCGATTTCTTAAATGTTTTTTGGCTAAAGAAGCGGCAGCTTATCAGGTCCCACCTATTTTTTGAGAGGCATGACATGCATACTACGTTTTTGACCCGAGGCCGCGCGCAGTTTGCGGCCCTGAGTACAGTTCTCCTTTTCGCCCTGAGTCTACCGGCGTCCGGTCAATCCACGTATGGAAGTTTTGTCGGCACCGTCTCCGATCCCAGCGGCGCCGTGATTGGAAACGCAACCGTCAAGGTTATGGAAAATAGCACGGGCATCAGCCGATCAGCCGTCAGTGGCGGCCGCGGCGACTTCAGCCTGGTGAATCTGGATGCCGGTGTCTATTCAGTAACTGTAACGGCGACCGGATTTGAAGAGCAGGACTTCCACGACGTCCATCTGCTGGCCCGCGAATCTGTGCGACTGGATGCCATGCTGCACGCTGGCGGCGGAACTCAGGCGGTCATTGTCAATGCCACCAGCGCCGATATCGACGCCGACCTGACCAAGGGCGACACCAAGTCCGGCCAGCAGATCAATGAATTGGCGCTGAATTTCCGGGCCTCGAATGCCACCAGTCCGCTGGTGACCGCACCGCTGATTCCGCAGGTACAGACTGATCAAAGCGGGAACTACTCGATCGCCGGATCTCTTCCCAATATGACCTCGTTCTCGCTCGACGGCATCTCGACGCAGAGCGTGCGCAACGGCGGCCCGAATCAGGACTTGTTTCCCTCCGTCGAGTCCATTGGAGAGTTCAAAGTGAACACCGGCAGCAACGACGCGGAGTTTGGCCAGGTGAGCGATGTCACCGTCACCTCCAAGAGCGGCGGCAACGATCTGCATGGTTCGATCTTCTACTTCACGCAAAATGCGGCGTTCAATGCCGCTGATCCGTTTGCCCATCGTGTTCTCCCCGTCATCGCCAATGATTTTGGCGTGACCCTGGGCGGCCCTATCTCGGTTCCCAAGGTCTACGACGGAAAAGACAAGTCTTTCTTCTTCTTTACCTACGAAGGCACCCGCCGGCCGCAGTCCTTCCAGGTGAGTGAAATTTTGCCCTCTACCTCACAGCGTGCCGGAATGCTGGCCGCACCGGCGCTGAATCCTTGCACCGGCGTGGTCACCACCGACTTCAGCAATTGTCTGAACCCGGCATCCATCAAGGCGTTGAATGCATTCTTTCCATTGCCGAACGTAACCAATGGCCCGGATGACGCGGTCAACCAGTTCGTTATTCCCGGCAAGTATCACCTCGACAATTACGATGGCCGCATCGACCAGGTGATTTCCCCGAATCAGAAAGCCTTCGTGCGCTACTCGCATAAAGACATCACCAACTCAGGCGACAACGGGGACGGTAGTTATAACCCATTGATGGGGCCATTTTCCGTAGGGCAGAAGTTGCAAAACCTGGCGGGTTCGTACAACTGGGTAGTCCGCCCTACGATCGTGAACGAGCTTCGCGCCGGGATTAGCTTTGTCAACACGGTTGAGGAGTATCCTCAGGCCGCGCAGGGTGCGGCCATTGATAAGGATATCGGCATTACCGGCTTGCCTCCGGTTCCATCGAGCGGCGGCATCTCCAATTTCCAGGTCGGAAACTACGTCGATCCAAATGGAGCAGTTGCGGGTTCTGCCGGCACCAATTCGTTTGGCCGGCCGCGGCACGTGCAGCAGCGCATCTATGAAGTGGGTGACAACGTCACCTGGCTCAAGGGCGCGCATAGTCTGAAGTTTGGTTTTGACTTCATTCGCACCTCGTACATCGACCAGATTACGTTCACCAACGGTGACGAGTTTGGTGACTACTACTACAGCGGCGCCTTTACCGGTGACCCTCTCGGCGATTTTCTCGCGGGCATTGTTTCTCAGGCGGACTACGCCCAGAACGGTCCGGATGGCCAGCCCTTTGCTTACCACTACGGGTTGTTCGGCCAGGATGACTGGAAGGTGACCAGGAAGTTGACTGTCAGCTACGGATTGCGATACGAGATCAACCCGGCCTTCAACGATGCGACCTATCAGCTGGGGCAATTCGATCGTAACTATCCCGGAGGGCGGTTGATCACCCAGGGTCAAAAGGGCCTTAGCCTGGTTGCTCCGAGTTGGAAAGCGCAGGTGGGCAATACTCCTTTTGTCACCAACAGCCAGGTCGGGCTCCCGATCACCTTGCGCAACACCTTCTACAAGAATATTCAGCCACGTTTGGGTTTCGCCTATGACACCTACGGAAACGGCAAGACCATCGTCAAGGGACATATCGGGGTTTATTCTGTGCCAGTGCTGGGCGCTGTGCTGTATTCGTTGCTCGGCGTAAACACCAGTAACTTCCCGCAGTTTGAATCCACAGCGACCAATCCGATTCTGTTTCCTGATGTGTTTGGCGGCGCCGGCGCATTCCTCACGAATTGCAACACCCCGGGTACTCCGCCGGCTGGAACGACCGTAGTGATCACCAGTTGCCCAGGGTATCGTCGCGCCAATGACGAAAACCTGCAGGACCCGCGCGTGATCCAGTGGAATTTTTCCGTCGAGCAGGCAGTGGGACATAACACGGTCTTCCACCTGCTTTATACCGGCTCGCATACAACAAGGCTGATCTATAGCCCTGATTTGAACCAGGTTCAGCCCAATACCGTGGGTTATTCGGCGCTCACTGGGACGCCGGCTCTACGCCAGCAGAACCTTAAATATCCCAACTTTTCAGAAGTACTCACTCGCGACAATGGGCCCAGCGCCAAGTACGAAGCCGGGACCGCGCAGTTGCAGCGCCGCTTCGGTGGCGGGCTCACCTTCGATGCGTCCTACACCTGGGCGCACAACTTATCCAATGCGCTGGGCTCCGCGCCCTCGAGCCTGATCGGTCAGGGTGGTCAGGGTGACAACGGACCCAACACACTCGACTACTTCGACATTCATCGTGATTACGGCAATGTCAATTTTACCCGCCGCAATCGCTTCGTCAACACGTTGAACTTCGCGCTTCCGGTGGGTCGTGGTCAGATGTTCATGGGCGGAGCCAGCCGGCCGGTGAACCTGTTGGTGGGCGGCTGGAACCTTACCGGCATCACCATCCTGCAGACCGGCGCCTTCCTCACACCGACGTTTACACCCACCGGCGACGACCCATCCGGGACCAACCCAGGCCAGCGCAGTGCGGGTAGTTACCAGCGCCCCGATTGCAACAGCGGCGTGAATCCGAACACCCAGACCACCGCGGGCGTTTTCTTCAACCCCGCCGCGTTCTCCGTTCCGGGCTCGGATATCGGACGCTTCGGCAACTGCCCCGTAGGCTTCTTGCTGGGACCGAGTACGAAGAATTTCTCCGCATCCCTGGGAAAGAACTTCGCCTTCACCGAGCGCTTCGCCTTACGCTACGAAGCGGACTTTGCCAACCTGCTCAACATCAGAAATCTCGGCGACCCGAATACCAAGATCAACAGTGGCAACTTTGGTGTGATCTCGAGCGAGCAGTCGGCCGAACAGGCCGGACCGCGAACCATTCAGATGTCGCTTCGATTATCTTTCTAGTAGGGACGTTCTCTTCCGGTCCGAATCTTTTGGTTTCTCCGCTGCCGGCCGGCAGAACAGTGTAAAGTACCCCGAGTCCTGGGCCCATTCCCTCAGGAGGCTGATCTTCGAATGTCGCAGCCTAGAGCAGACGTCGCGATCGTAGGCGCCGGCATCCTGGGCCTGGCCCACGCCTACCTGGCCGCGAAGGCGGGCAAATCCGTAGTCGTGTTTGAGAAAAGCCCCCGCGCCTCTGGCGCATCCGTTCGTAACTTCGGCATGATTTGGCCGATCGGACAGCCTGCCGGAGATATGCTGGCACTTTCCCTGCGCAGCCGTGAACTATGGCTGGAAATTCTCGGGTTCGCGAAACTGCCTGCCCGTGAAACCGGATCGCTGCACGTAGTCTACCGCCCGGACGAGGCAGCGGTGGTGCAGGAATTCGCAGAGCTTGGCCCACAACTGGGCTATCAATGCCGGTGGCTCATTCCCAGCGAAGTGCTTGAGCGTTCGCATGCAGTCGAGCCCGAGGGACTCGCGGGTGGCCTGTGGAGCGACACCGAGCTGACCGTCGACCCCCGCCAGATCCTCCAGTCTCTGCCCGGTTTTCTGGCCGAGAAATACAAAGTGCAGTTCCACTTTGGCTGTTCGGTAACAGCGATTGATCACCCTGTGCTGGAAACCGGACGCGGCCAGTGGCACGCAGCAACCGTGATTGTTTGCAGCGGCGACGATTTTGAAACTTTGTATCCCGTGCATTACGCGGCCAGTGGCCTAACCCGTTGCAAATTGCAAATGATGCGCACCGCTCCCCAGCCCGATGGATGGCAGCTGGGTCCATCGTTGGCCGCTGGCCTCACGCTGCGCTTCTATCCCGCGTTCCAGGTTTGCGCCACCCTCCCCGCGCTCAGCCGGCGCATCGCGGAAGAGACGCCCGAATATGACCGCTGGGGCATCCACGCCCTGGTTTCGCAAACCGCCGATGGCGCGCTGACCCTGGGTGACTCCCATGAGTACGGTCTGGCCGTCGATATTTTTAACAAGGAAGAAGTCGACGAGATCATCCTGCGTTACACTCGCCAGTTTCTGCGTGCACCCGACCTCACCGTCGCCGAGCGCTGGTATGGGGTATACGCGAAGCACCCAGACAAGCCGTTGGTCGTGATGCAACCGCAAGAGGGGGTCAGGATTGTCGCTTCGCCCGGGGGATCCGGCATGACGCTCTCTTTTGGTGTAGCCGAGCAGTCGATGCGCGACTTAGGATTTATACATGCCTGAAATGAAGATCCCTGCAGTATTTCTAGACTGGGCAGGAACCGCCGTCGACCATGGAAGCATCGCTCCCGTGAGTGCGCTCGAAAACATCTTCAAGGATTTCGGCATCCATGCACCACGGCCGGTGGTTCGCCGCTACATGGGCCTGGCGAAGAAGGATCACATCCGCAAAATGCTCGCAGAACCGGAGATACAGGCGCAATGGATCGGGCTGCACCAGGTGCCTCCCAGTGAAAGCGATGTGGATGCCATGTATGCCAACTTTGAGCCGCAAATGATGGAAGCCCTGGCCGGCTACGCGCAGGTGATTTCCGGTGTCGTTGAAACAGTGGAAACGATGCGCGGCCGCGGCATGAAGATCGCAGGAACGACCGGATATACACGCCCGATGCTCGACCGTCTGGAAAAGCTTGCTGCGCAACAGGGCTATCGCACCGACCGCTCCCTTGCTCCGGAAGACGCCGGCGGCGGCCGGCCTTATCCGTGGATGTGCTATCGCCTGGGCATAGATCTGCGCATCTATCCTCTGCATGCCTGTGTGAAGATAGGGGACACGGAGTCCGATATGGCCGAAGGCTTGAATGCCGGCATGTGGACCATTGGCGTGACCCGCAGCGGCAACTCCGTCGGTCTGCCGGAAGACGAGTGGTCGCTGCTTGCCGCCGCGGAGCAGAACAAACTGCTCGCCGGGGCGGAACAGGAACTGCGTTCGGCCGGCGCCCACTACACCGCGCAATCATTGGCTCACGTGCTGCCAATATTGGATGAAATTAACCAGCGGATCGCCCAGGGCGAGCGCCCCAAATGAAGCACCTCACGCGTTGGCATTTGCTCACCATCTCTCTGCTGTTCCTCGGCTACGGCGGCTACTACTTTTGCCGTTCTGATTATTCGGTGGCCCTTCCACTGATTCTCGCTGAGATGGCGCACAAAGGCATACCCGCCAACGTCGCACAGATTCGGCTTGGCTCGATCGCCTCCATTGGCGTACTCGCCTATGCCATCGGTAAGTTTCCCAGTGGGGGGCTCGCGGACCGCTTCGGCGGACGCCGCAACTTTCTCGGCGGCATGGCGGGCTCCATCTTCTTCACGCTGCTCTTCATGCTCGCGGGCGGATTTCCCCTCTTCACGCTGGCCTGGCTGGGAAACCGGATGGTGCAATCCCTGGGCTGGGCCGGTCTGGTGAAGGTCACTTCCCGCTGGTTCTCCTACACCACCTATGGCAGTGTGATGGGAGTGCTCAGTCTCAGTTACCTTTTCGGCGACGCGATTTCGCGCGGGATCATGTCGTTGCTGCTGGCGCATGGCTTCGGCTGGCGCGGGTTGTTCGGTGCAGGCGCTGGGCTGCTCAGCGTGCTGCTGTTGGCCAATCTGCTCTTTTTAAGGGAGACGCCCGCGGCCTACCACCTGCCTCCGCCACAGGAAAATCCTCTCAACCTGTTTTCTGAGGCCGCCCCAGCGGTCACGCATTTTGGAGTGAAGGAAATTTTTCAAACGTTGCTCAGCTCCTACGCCTTCTGGCTGGTCTGCGGGCTCTCTCTGGGAACGACCCTGCTGCGCGAAACGTTCAATCTGTGGATCCCGACCTACTTCACCCAGATGGTCGGCATGAGCAACGCGCAGGCGGCCAGCGGCAGCGCCCTGTTTCCCTTTTTCGGCGGATTGTCGGTCTTGGCCGCCGGCTTCCTGAGCGATTATCTTGGCCCGGAGGGGCGCAGCCGCATTCTCTTCGGTGGCCTCTGCCTTTCTGTGCTTGCGCTGCTGGGGTTGGCCGAGGTTAACACCCACGCGCCTCGCCTTGTGCCTCTGGCGCTGGTCGCCGCAGTCGCGTTCTGTCTGCTGGGGCCATATTCCTATCTGGGCGGCGCCATGTCGATGGACTTCGGAGGTAAGGCGGGCAGCGCAACCGCTTCCGGCCTGATTGATGGCTTTGGCTACCTTGCCGGTGTCCTTTCCGGAAATGGAATGGCGCATCTCGCCGTCGCTTACGGATGGCAGACCATGTTTCTGGTGTTGGCAGGAGTCGCGGGCCTGACCAGCGTTGTCGGAGGACTGGCGCTCCGGCAACAACACCGGCGCGCCATCGCGATCGGTTTGTTGCGTCCTGTGGAGGGACAATGACGGCCAAGGAAGCGTCTATCGACGCGATCGCAGTACGGTTCAGGCCCGATGATCTCACCCTTACCTGGCCGAACTCTTCCTATAGCGTCTACAACGCAACGTGGTTGCGCGACAACGACCCGGTGAGGCGCGACGCGCAAACCGGCCAGCGGCTGGGCAGCGTGGCCGATCTTCCTCTGGTGTCGAGACTGTGTGCTGCGCAACTATCTTCTCCAGGGCATATCACCCTGGGTTGGGAGGACGGCCATACCAGCGTCTACGCCTTGCTATGGCTAAAAGAGTATGACCGTTCCCTCCGCCACGGTGTAAGGCCTATGCGGCTGCCGTGGATGGGCCAGCCCGCGGGGAACTTTGCCCGGTGCGACTATCAGGAATGGGTTTTCAACCCGGCTGCGCGTGAAGACTGGCTTTATTTTGTGGCCCGCGACGGGATTGCCTTCCTGGGCAACGTGCCGCTCGAAGAGGACACTGTGCTGCATGTCGCCGAGTCGTTTGGATATGTCCGCGAAACCAATTACGGCCGCAACTTCGACGTGCGCAGTGTAGCCCACCCCAATAATCTCGCGTTCACCAACCTGGCCTTGGCAGTGCACACCGACAACCCCTACCGTGATCCTGTGCCCGGCTTTCAGTTGCTGCATTGTCTCTCTATGGCCGGCCAGGGCGGCGACAGCATCTTCGTCGATGGCATGGCGGTGGCTGAACGGGTGCGTGCCCAGGATGCCGAAGCCTTCGATATCCTCTGCCACACGCCGGTACTGTTCCGTTTTCAGGATGCAGCGGTGGATCTTGCGGCCGAACGCTCCCTGCTCGACATGGACGCCCATGGGCAGTTTCGAGCCATCTACTACAACGACCGATCGATAGCGCCGCTAACGTTAAAGGGTCCGCAGCTCAAGAAATATTACGCGGCTTACCGCCAGCTTGCGGAGCTATTGCGCGAACCGGCGCGCGAAGTGGTGTACCGGATGCAGCCCGGAGACCTGGTTCTTTTCGATAACACCCGCATCCTTCATGGGCGCACTGCCTTCTCCGTGGATGCTGGTGGTATTCGCCATCTGGAAGGTTGCTACGTCGATGCGGACGGGCTCTACAGCTCGCTCGCGGTACTTGCGCGACAGAGGAGGGGACAGCATGATGGTCGACAGCATTGAGGATCTGGTTGATCTCCTGAACGCCCAGGGAGGCAGCGCCTATTTCGGTGAGCCGGTTTCCGTTCTCGAGCACAGCCTGCAGGCCGCACACTACGCGGAGGTGGCCGGCGCGGCGCCCGCGCTCATTTCCGCCGCACTGCTGCATGATGTCGGCCACATGCTGCACGGGCTCGATGAAGGCATTGCGGACCATGGGCATGATGGCATGCACGAAGAAGTAGCGGCGGGCTACCTTGCGCGTTGGTTCGGACCAGACGTGACTGAGCCGATCCTGTTGCATGTTCCCGCGAAGCGGTTTCTTTGCTGGGACAAGCAAGACTATCTCGCCCGCCTTTCGCCCTCGTCAATTCAAAGCCTGGCGCTCCAGGGAGGCCCCATGAACGATGAACAGGCTGCGGGTTTCTTGCTCAATCCCTTTGCGGAAGCGGCCATTGCTCTACGCCATTGGGACGATGAAGCCAAGGTGCCCGGCCTGAGCGTCCCTCCGGCTGCCCATTATCTGTCCATCCTGCACGCTGCCGCCAAACCGTGACTGTTGACAAAGCTACGGCGCTCCCTTAACCATCAAGCTTTCCCGGGGCCAGGAAGGAGGGTTGCATGGAAACTCCTGCGAGCGCCATAGAAACGGTAGCGTTGGACCAGAGGCGCTGGTCGCTAACCGCCAACAAACTCAAGGATGCGATTCATCGCGCCCGCCTGCTTACCTTCGGCCTGGCTGTTGCGGGTGCGGTTCTCGAAACCGCGGCGGCCCAACTGTTTGCTCACCATCTCCGTGGTTCGCAGGTGGCCGGCTACATGGGCGCGGCAGCCCTAGCCTGCGTCGTCGTGATCAAAGCGCAATCCCTCACCCGTGAACAGCTGCAAGGCTGGATCCTCGCGCGCGCAGCCTCGGAAGCATTCAAGCGAGAGATGTACCGCTACCGTACTTCGTCCGGTCCCTACGCAAACGCAGGGACTCAAAGTCCCGAGGCCACCTTGTTCCTGCGCCGTGACGAAATTCTGAGCAAGGTCAGCATGGCGCAGAAATTTGTTCTTGAGCCGGCCATCAAGGTAGTTGCTGGTGGACCTCTGGACGCGAATGCCTACATTGCTGAGCGAATCGACGGGCCCATCGGCTGGTTTCGCGGCCGGGCCGATGAATCCTCAGCGGCCCAGAGCAAATGGAACATTCTCGAGTACATACTGGCGATTACGGGGGCCCTGTTAGGAGCAGCCCTCACCGTAACCCACAAGCAAGCCTTCGGTTCATGGGTGGCCGTAATCACCACCGTCAGCGGCGTCGTGACCGCCCATGTGATGGCAGAGCGGTACAACCAGACCACCATCAGCTATCGCTCGACGGCCGACCGGCTCACTGGCATCCTGGGTAGGTGGAGAGCGATGCGGGGCCCGTTCGGAGATTTGGTAGAACAGGTGGAGGCAACGTTGATGGAAGAGAACCGGGCTTGGATCGCGGCGGGAGATGAGCTTATCAAAGAGCTACTCACGCCGCCGGACCAGTCTGAGCCGAAAACTGCTTGACTGCCATGGTCGCTCAATCTTTGTTACTGCGCGGTCTGCGCAAATCCTTTGCCGACGTTGTAGCCGTCGATGGCCTCGACCTCGAAGTGATGCGCGGAGAATGCTTCGGTCTGCTGGGGCCGAACGGTGCAGGGAAGACCACCACCATCGAAATCTGTGAGGGGCTCACCGCTCCGGACAGTGGAACCGTCGACTTACTCGGAATGAACTGGGCTAAGAACGAAGGCGAGCTACGCCAGCGCATCGGTATCCAACTACAGGAGACGCAGTTCCCGGAGAAGCTCACCGTCGAAGAAACGCTGCGCCTCTTTCGCAGTTTTTTCCGCCGCGGTATTCCCGTCGAAGACTCCATCCGCACCGCGCAGTTGGAAGAGAAGCGCCGCGCCCGCGTGGGCACTCTTTCCGGCGGCCAGAAGCAACGGCTCGCCATGGCCTGCGCGCTCGTGGGCGACCCCGAGCTGCTGTTTCTCGACGAACCCACCACCGGACTGGATCCACAGGCCCGCCGCCACTTGTGGGATCTGGTCGACGGCCTCAAGCAGCAGGGGCGCACCATCATCCTCACCACCCACTACATGGACGAGGCGGAGCGCCTGTGTGACCGCGTAGCGATTATGGATCACGGGCGCATCATCGCCCTGGGGACACCCCAGCAGCTCATCGCCTCCATTGGCGGCGAGCATATCGTGGAGTTCGCCGTCAGCGGCAATGTGGATCCGGCTCTGCTCACGGCAATCCCCGGCGTGCAGTCGCATCGCGTGGACGCGGGCCTTCACCAGCTCTCGGTGGGCGAACTGCACACCACCGTCCCGCCCATCTTTGCTGCCTTGAAATCAGCCGGACTTCACCTCAGCGAATTCCGCACCCACTCCGCCACGTTGGAAGACGTCTTTGTCGGGCTAACGGGAAGGAACCTGCGCGATGAATAAGCTCGAGCTCAGCAGCCTCTACCAGTTGACGATGATCCGCTTTCGCCTTTTCCTGCGCGAGCCGGAAGCAATCTTCTGGATCTTTATCTTCCCCATCCTGTTGGCAGTGGGGTTGGGCATTGCCTTCCGCAACCGGCCGGCCGATGTGCTGCCGGTCGCCGCGACCACGGCGCAACTAACGCAGGCCCTTGCTGCCGACAAAGGGCTAACCGCCACCACCCTGAATCAGGCGGATGGTGCTCACGCACTGTCCACGGGAAGCATCCTGCTGCTGGCGATCAGCACTCCCGGCGGCGTCACCTACGAGTACGACCAGACGAATCCGGATGCGCGCATCGCTCGCATGGTCGTGGATCGAGCTATCCAGTCCGCGGCCGGCCGGCGCGAGGCGGTGCAGGTCGACAATCAGCTCGTGCATGAGACTGGCTCCCGGTATATCGACTTTGTCGTGCCCGGGCTCTTGGGGATGAACCTGATGGGGTCGGCCATCTGGGGCCTGGGTTTTTCAATCGTGGACTCAAGGCAGAAGAAGCTGTTGAAGCGATTGGTCGCATCGCCGATGCCGAGGTGGCAATACCTGGCGTCCTACCTGCTGTCGCGCCTGATCATGTTGGTCCTGGAGGTCGTGGCCTTCCTGGGCTTTGCCCGCCTGGTCTTTGGAGTGCCATTTCGCGGATCGATCTGGCAGCTAGGCCTTCTCTGTGTGATCACGTCGCTGGCCTTTTCTGCCGTCGGCTTGCTGGTGGCCTCAAGGGCCAAGACGCTGGAAGCCGCCTCGGGGCTCATGAACCTGGTTATGTTTCCCATGTGGATCATGTCCGGCGTCTTCTTCTCCGCCTCCCGCTTTCCGGCAATGATCCAACCGATCGTACGGGCCCTCCCCCTCACCGCGGCCATTGACGCCCTTCGTGGGAACATGTTGCAAGGCCTGACCCTGGGTCAACTAACCATCCCCATAGCCATCCTGTTCGCCTGGCTGGTGGTCCCCTTCTGCCATCTCCCTGCGCATCTTCCGCTGGAGGTAGTACCTTCAGGACTGAAGTGAAAGGGGTCTTTGGCTCCGCCGCAAACTTCATCGACAGGAGCGGCTTTAGCCGCTGAGGGTAATCTCGCTCCGGTACAATCGCTCCGATGACGCCGACGAACGCGTTTTGGGGCCCTTACCTCAGTGAGCGGCAGTGGGGTACGGTGCGTGAAGATTACTCCAGCAACGGAGATGCGTGGAACTACTTTCCCCACGACCATGCGCGCAGCCGCGCATATCGCTGGGGTGAAGACGGCCTGGCCGGCATCAGCGACGAGAAGCAGAGACTATGCTTCTCGCTCGCGCTCTGGAACGGGCAAGACCCAATCCTGAAAGAGCGGCTCTTCGGCCTAACCAACGGCGAGGGCAACCACGGTGAAGACGTCAAAGAGTACTACTTCTACCTCGACGCCACGCCCGGCCACACCTACCTGAAAATGCTCTATAAGTACCCGCAGTCCGCCTATCCCTACCAGCAATTGGTAGAGCAGAATCGAAATCGCGGCCTTAACGACAACGAGTACGAGCTCATCGATACCGGCGTCTTCGATCAAGACCGCTATTGGGATGTCTTCGTCGAATACTTCAAAGCCGGTCCCGAAGATATCCTGGCGCAGATCACCATCCACAACCGCGGCCCCGAGGCGGCCGAACTGCACGTCCTGCCCCAACTCTGGTTCCGAAATCGCTGGTCGTGGAATCAGCAATCCACAAAACCCGAGATCCATGCCGAAGGATCCACCATCATCGCGAACCATGCAGACCTGGGCGCCTACTACCTTTACACCCAGGACTCGGGCGAGCTGCTGTTCTGTGAGAATGAGACCAACTTTGCCCGCCTCTACGGGGCCGCATCCGGCGGATACTACAAGGATGGCTTCCATGAGTGCGTCGTACATGGTAACCGGCAAGCCGTAAACACGCTCCAGCGCGGCACCCGGGCCTGTGTTCATCTCACAGCGCAAGTAGAACCAAACCAGTCGCGCACCTTCCGTCTGCGTCTCTCGCACATCGAACGCGACGCGCCCTTCGCCGACTTCGACGAGATTGAGGCCGCCAGAAAGAGCGAATGTGACGCTTTCTATAACGCCATGGAAAGCGACCTGGATGATCCCGATGCCCGCCTCGTGCAACGCCAGGCTTTCGCCGGCATGATATGGAACAAACAATATTACGATTACGACGTTCGCCAGTGGCTCGCGGGAGACGCGACATCTGCCCCACCTCCGGCTGAACGTCAGTCCGGCCGCAACGCTGACTGGCAGCATGTCAACGCCGGTTGCGTCTTTTCCATGCCCGACAAATGGGAGTATCCCTGGTTTGCCTCCTGGGATCTGGCCTTCCATGCCGTTACCTTCTCCCTCATCGATCCCGAATTCGCAAAGCAACAGCTGCTGGAATTGCTATTTGTCTGGAGTCTTCATCCCAACGGCGAACTTCCTGCTTACGAATGGAACTTTAGCGACGCCAACCCCCCGGTGCACGCCTGGGCCACCTGGCGCGTGTTTGAGATCGATCGCAAGCTGCGCCGGGAGAAAACTCCGGACGATCACGGAGACCTGGAATTCCTTGAGCGCGTCTTCCAGAAGCTGTTGCTTAACTTCACCTGGTGGGTCAATCGCAAAGACTTCCACGGACGCGATCTATTTCAAGGCGGCTTTCTCGGCCTCGACAATATCGGCGTCTTCAATCGCGACCAGGAACTGCCGGACGGCGGCTACCTGAGCCAGTCCGACGGAACCAGTTGGATGGCCATGTACACGCTCTCGTTGATGCGCATCGCGCTCGAGCTGGCCAATCACAACATGGCCTACGACGACATGGCCACCAAGTTCTTTGAGCACTTCCTCTATATCGCCGAGGCCATGACCGATATGGGCGGCCGCGGTGTGGGCCTATGGGACGAAGCCGATGGCTTTTATTACGATGTGCTGAATCTGCCCAACGGCAAAACCGTTCCCATGCGCATCCGCTCCCTGGTTGGCCTGATCCCATTGTTTGCCGTAGAGACGCTGGAGCCTGAGCTGCTGGCAAAAGTGCCGGGGTTTACCACGCGCATGGAGTGGTTCCTCACCCATCGTCCCGATTTGGCCAAACTGGTATCGCACTGGTTTCTTCCTGGCAAGGGCGAACGCCGGCTGCTCTCTCTGCTACGAGGCCATCGAATGAAGGCACTGCTGCGCAGAATGCTCGACCCGAATGAGTTTCTGTCGGATTTCGGTATTCGTTCCGTCTCGAGATACCATCTCGACCATCCGTTCACCTATTGGTTTGGTGGCGAGAATCTGACCTTGCATTACGAACCCTCCGAGTCGCGTTCCCGGCTGTTTGGCGGCAACTCAAACTGGCGTGGGCCCATCTGGTTTCCCACCAACTTCCTCATCATTGAATCGCTGCAAAAGTTTCATCATTACTATGGCGATGACTTCACCATCGAATGCCCCACGGGTTCGGGAATATTCCTCACCATCGACCAGGTTGCCGCCGAACTCACTCATCGGCTGCGCAAAATCTTCCTCAAGAACAGCGATGGTCTTCGCCAGGTCAACGCGCTCTATCCTCGCATGCAGCAGGACGAGCACTTCCGCGATTACGTGCCTTTTTACGAATATTTTGACGGCGACACCGCTCGCGGTGCCGGCGCCTCTCATCAGACGGGATGGACTGGCGTCGTCGCCAAACTGTTCATGCCACGTACAGGTTATTAACCATCTAAGACAACGACGAAAGGAATCACATGTCCCTCGCAAACAAAGTTGCCATTGTCACTGGCGGTAATAGTGGAATCGGCCAGTCCGTAGTGCTCGAACTTGCGAAGCAGGGTGCAAGCGTGGTCATCGACTACGTCTCTCATCCCGAAGTGACCCAGGCAATGGAAGCACAATTGACCGCTTTGGGCGAAAAGGTGATGGGTGTTCAGGCGGACGTCAGCAAGGTAGCCGACCTGGAACGCCTGGTAGCCGCCGCGGTCGAGAAATACGGCCGACTCGACATCATGGTCAACAACGCCGGCATCGAAACCCGTACTTCGATTCTCGACACTACCGAAGATCAGTACGAGAAAGTGCTCGAAATCAACCTGAAGAGCGCGTTTTTCGGAACTCAGATCGCCGCCAAACAGATGATCAAGCAGGGCGGCGGTGGCCGCATCATCAATATGACTTCAATACACGAAGACTGGCCTATGCCCGGCAACACGGCGTATTGTCTCTCCAAAGGCGGTATGCGCATGTTGACGCGCACAGCAGGGGTCGAACTCGCCCCCCACAATATCCTGGTGGTTGGCGTGGCCCCGGGAGCGGTCGCGACGCCCATCAATGTATCCACCATGACCGATCCCGCGCTGCTGCAGAGGCTAAATGCTGCTATTCCTATGGGTCGGATGGCGAAGCCGGAAGAGATCGCCAGCGTGGTGGCATTCCTGGCGTCAGACGCTTGCAGCTACATTACGGCGACCACCATCGTTACGGATGGCGGCATGATGCAGCAGAGCCCGGGTTTATAGAGGTATAAATGAAATATGGCGTAAACACTTTTTTGTGGTCGGCGTCGTTCGATGAATCCAACTTTGATCTGCTTCCTCAAATCAAGGAAGCAGGCTTTGACGGCGTTGAACTGCCGCTGCTGCGGCCGGCGCAATTCCCCGCGCCCGCCATTCGCAAAGCACTCGACGCCAATGGCCTGGAGTGCACCATGTGCACCGTCCTCGTCGACGGCTTCAGCCTCATCAGCGACGACGCCGATGTACGCCGCCGCACCCGGGCACACCTCGAAGTTGTCGCGAAGACCGCCGCCGAGGCCGGTGCCGCCATCGTCGCCGGACCGCTGTTCAGTCCGGTCGGTTATCTGCCCGGCCGGCGCCGCACCACTGATGAATGGAAGTGGGCGGTGGAGGGATTTCGGTCGCTGGGCGACACCCTGGCCGGCCAGGGTGTGACCTTCGCAATCGAGCCCATCAACCGCTTCGAAACATTCTTTCTGAACACCGCGGCGGATGCGGCGGCCTTGGCCAAAGAGATCGGCCACCCCAACATCGGCATCCTCTTCGACACCTTTCACGCCAACATTGAGGAGAAGAGTATTGCCGACGGGTACCGTACCGTCGGGCCCTACCTCAAGCACGTGCATACCTGCGAAAACGACCGCGGCATTCCGGGTTCGGGTCACGTCGAATGGAAGGAGGTATTCCAGGCTTTGCGTCAACTGAACTATGATGGATGGCTGACGATCGAGGGGTTTGGTTTTGCGCTTAAAGATTTGAGCGCAGCCGCTGCGATCTGGCGCGATATCGAACGCACGCCGGAGTCGATTGCTTTCGATGGCGTCAAGTTCTTGAAGAAGAACTATGCATCCTAGTTGTGCAGGAGATTTTGCATGTCTCAAGTGATCCGTTCCCCAAAGACCTACGACGTTTGCATCATCGGTTCCGGCGCAGGGGGTGGGACGGCGGCCAAGGTTCTCACCGAAGGCGGCTTGAATGTCGTCATGCTCGAGGCGGGCCCGCGTCTGAACCCCCGTAAGGACTACAAAGAGCATGTCTGGCCCTACGCCCTGCCGCACCGGGGAGCGGATATCGGTGGCCGGGCAAGGCACGAATTGAATGGCGAATTCCTGGCGCCAAATGGATTTTGGGAAATTGAAGGCGAGCCCTACACCACCGCTCCCGGTTCGACCTTTCGCTGGTTCCGTTCCCGCATAGAAGGTGGTCGCACCAATCACTACGGCCGCATCAGTCTGCGGATTTCCCCAGCGGACATGAAGGCGTACTCGCGCGATGGCCTGGGCGACGACTGGCCCATCACCTATGAAGAGCTGGCGCCGTACTACGACAAGGCTGAGGCCTTTATCGGCGTCTTCGGTTCAAAAGAAAATCTGCAATACGCGCCGGACGGCGTATTTCTCCCCCCGCCAAAGCCGCGCTGCACCGAAACCCTGGTCAAGAAGGCCTGCGACAAGCTCAACATCACGTGTATCCCATCGCGCATGGCCATCCTCACCAAGCCAGTGAATGGCCGCCCTCCATGCCACTACTGTGCGCAATGCGGACGAGGCTGCATCAGCGCGTCCAACTTCAGTTCCAGCCAGGTGATGATCCCACCCGCGGAGGCGACCGGCCGTTTCACGATGATTCCCAATGCTATGGCGCGGGAAATCATCGTCGGTAAAGACGGTAAGGCGCAGGCCGTTTCGTATATCGACAAGGCTACCCGCCAGGAGATGCGTGTGAGCGCCCGGGCCTTCGTGGTAGCGGCGAGCGCTTGTGAATCCGCGCGCCTCCTACTCAATTCGAAATCGACACTATTTCCTGACGGAATCGCCAATTCTTCCGGTGTCGTCGGCAAGTATCTGACAGATTCCGTGGGCAGCAATGTGACCGGTTATTTTCCCCAGCTCGCCGCCGTGCCTCCGCACAATCATGATGGCGTTGGGGGAATGCACATGTACATGCCCTGGTGGTTGGCTGACGAGAAAAACGGTTTCCCCCGTGGCTACCACATCGAGTTCGGCGGAGGGCGTCACATGCCCGGCGTTGGCGGCTACGATGGAGCCTGCGAACAGCATGAGGGTTACGGAACGTCGCTGAAGAAGCACATTAAAAGCCAATATGGAAACTTCATCGGCTTTTCCGGCCGCGGCGAGATGATTCCCAACCCCGACACCTATTGCGATATCGATCCCAAGGTTGTCGACAAGTGGGGCATCCCGGTTCTTCGCTTCCACTTTGCCTGGAGCGAGCATGAGATCAAGATGGCCAAGCACATGCAGGACACCTTCCGGTCCATCGTGGAAGCAGGTGGAGGTACGGTGGTCTCATCCGCCAAGGTGAAAGACAATTACGGGATTTCGGAAGGCGGAGAAATTATCCACGAGCTGGGAACCGTCAGGATGGGCAACGATCCCAAGACCTCAGTGCTGAACAAAAACTGCCAGGCCCACGACGTCAAGAATCTATTTGTCGCCGACGGGGCTCCTTTTGTAACCGGTCCGGATAAGAATCCGACCCTCACAATCACGGCGCTATCGTGGAAAACTTCAGAATACCTGCTGGACCAGGCGCGGAAGGGAGATATCTAGCATGTCCGTATCGAGGCGTGATGTATTGAAGTCATTGAGCGTTGGGGCTGCCGCAACGTCGGTTCTGCGGGTCATCCCCTTGCAAGCGGCCGAGTATGCCCACCACATGATCGAGTCGGAGAAGGCAGTCAGCAAGGGAGTCTACGCGCCCAAATATTTTTCGTCCCAGCAATACAAAACGCTGCAGTCCCTCTGTGAATCGATCTTTCCCACGGATGCTGATTGCGGTGGCGCACTCGACGCAGGCGCTCCCGAGTTCATCGACCTCCTCACCAGTGAGAATCCCGCGTATCAGTTGACCCTGGGAGGCGGCCTGATGTGGCTTGACGGCAAATGTATCGATCGCTACGGCAAAGCCTATCTCGATTGCACGCCCGAGCAGAAGACGGAAATGCTCGACCGCATCGCCTACCGCAAGAGCATCGAACAGGACGCAAGCCTCAGCCAGGGCGTCGCATTCTTTGCCTTTCTGCGCAACCTGACCGCGGATGGCTTCTTCACCAGCAAAATCGGAATTGAATACCTTGGCTACATCGGCAACGGCTACCTGAGCGAATTCCCCGGCTGCCCCCCGGTACCAGGAGTTTAGCCTACCGTTCTCGTGCGACCTATCTCACCCTTCTCCCACCAAGCCTTGCCTCTTGGACGGGTGCTCCATGTTCGCGACTTTCGCGTACATGGGTTGAACATGATAGGGCGAAGCCCCACCTTTATCTTTCTCTCAACCAACCCAAGCCTTCTGACGTACCGGCTTTAGGCCGATACTCGCATCCGATCCACCCGCCGTAACCCAATTCATCCAGCAAGTCGAGCACATAGCTGTAGTCAAGTTCGCCGTGGTCCGGTTCATGGCGATCCGGCACCGCTGCAATCTGTATATGTCCGACCTTGTTGGCATACGTGCGCAATTTCATGCTCACATCGCCTTCCACGATCTGGCAGTGATACAAATCCATCTGCACCTTGAGCGCGGGGCACGCAATCTCATCCACAATGGCGTGCGCCTCATCCTGCCGATTGAGAAAATACCCCGGCATATCGCGCGTGTTAATCGGCTCAATCAGCAAATCGATATCAGCCGCAACCTCAGCCGCCCAGACCAGGTTCCTGACGAAGGTCTCGCGCATGGCAGACCGCTCCACTGCAGCCGGTTGCAAGCCAGCCATCACGTGCACCCGGGGGCACTGCAACGCACGCGCATACGCAAGCGCCGTCCGCATAGCAGCACGGAAGTCCTCCTCCCGCCCGGGCAGAGCAGCCAAACCGCGTTCGCCGGCCACCCAATTACCCGGAGGAGCATTGATCAGTACCTGTTGCAGATGGTGCTTTTGCAGCCACATCGCTAGTTCCGATGCAGGGTATTCGTACGGAAACAGATACTCAACCGCCGTGAACCCATCCTTGGCGGCAGCCGCGAAGCGCTCGGGAAACGCGAGCTCCGTGTACATCATGGTGAGATTGGCTGCGAAACGTAGCATAAGCTCCTACCAGAAAGCGCCGAACTGCCGGCGCAGTTGCTCGATCTGTTCGGGTGTCAGCGGTTTTGGCATACGCCCCGTCATCAGCCAAAGGCGCGCCGTTTCTTCCAATTCTTCAAGCGCTGCCATCGCCGCAGTGGGAGTAGCGTGCCATACATTCGGCCCCAGCCGGTCAAGCATTACTGCTCGAATCGGCGTGCCCTGGGTCCGCATCCGCACGATCGCCTGGGACACCAACTCTCCCACCGCGGCATCCCCAGGACGGTGATACGCGATCAGCGGCACGTGACCCACCTTCATCACGAAGTACGGCGTAATCGGCGGCAAAATATCGTCCGTACTCCACACCCCGGCGAGCGTAAGCGCCACCAGGTGTGTGGAATGGGTATGAATCACGCAACCGGCGTCGCCATCCGCGGCATAGATACGGCGATGCAGCTGCAGCGTCTTGCTGGCGCGTTCACCGCTCACCTGCACGCCATCTTCCCCCACCTTCGCAAGCTGATCAGGATCAAGAAATCCCAGGCAAGCCTCCGAGGGCGTGATAAGAAAACCATCCATCAGGCGCACACTAATGTTCCCCGCCGTGGAATGAACATAGCCTCGCTCAAATAACGAGCGGCCGACGCGGCAGATCTCCACCCTCATCTCGCGTTCATGCATACGCAAAAGCCTTCTCGAAGAAATCCACCGATCCAAAATTTCCCGACTTCAACGCCAGATGGATCCCGCCCTCTGCCGTGGCAGCGTAGCACCAGGGCACGCCGGGATCGATCTGGGGCCCGATCTGCATTTGCTGAATTGCGAGCGCCTGCACGCAAATCCCCGCGGTTTCTCCTCCAGCAACAACCAGGCTACCCGCGCCACGTTGGACGAAGGCGCGCGCCAGCTCCGCCATTGCCTGTTCCACCATCGCGCCCGATTGCGTAACACCCAGTTGTGCATGGGCGACGGCTACCCGCTCCGGCGGTGCAGTGGAATAGACCAGTAACGGCCGGTCAGCCTGGTGTGCCCAGCAGTCATCCGCCCAGGCCAGCGCCCGTTTCACCTGCGCGGGTAAGTCCACCGCAATCTGCAGCGGATCGAGCGCAAAGCCTGCTCCCCCATCCGCAAGAAAATGTCGTACCTGCGCCTGCGTCGCCACCGAGCAGCTGCCCGCGAGGATCGCTTTGCGTCCCCGCGCCGGTGGAAGGCTCACCTTACCGGAGGGACGAAAACCCCAGTTGCGCGGCAGGCTCTCCGCAAGCCCGGAGCTCGCGGTCAGAAACGGCTCCCCCTGCAGCGCTTCGCCGAGTCGGTCCAGATCCCCCAGGTTGAGAGCATCCACAATTGCGATCGCCGTGCCTTCGGCCTGCAACTCATCCATGCGCTCGCGAATTGCTTCTGCCGACTGCGTGACCGTCCGGTAGTCGATCAAGCCAACCCTTCGGTTTTCCTGAGGACTAAGCTGAGCCTGGAGCCATCGCACCAAATTCGCATCCGTCATCGGGGTGAGCGGATGGTGCCGCATCCCGCTATCCGAGAGCAGCACATCGCCGACAAACAAATGACCGTGGACCACGGTGCGGGCATTTTCAGGGAACGCGGGCGTCGCAATGCTGAAGCTGCATTGGAGCTCCTCCATCAGCGCTTCGATCACCGGCCCAATGTTGCCTGCGGGCGTCGAGTCAAACGTCGAACACACCTTGAAGTAAATCTGTGTGGCGCCCTGCTGCCGCAGCCAGCGGCAGGCATCGAGCGATTTCTCGACTGCAACGGTAGCGGCTACAGTACGCGACTTCAGCGCAACGACCAGGGCATCCGCCTCGATCGCATCCCCGCGGGCTGGAACATCGACGGTCAGCACAACCCGCATACCGGCACGTACCAGGTTGTTCGCCAGATCGGTAGCGCCCGTGAAGTCGTCCGCGATGCAGCCCAGAACTGCGGTCACCGCGACAGTGCCATCTCTTTTTGATACTGGCGAATAATCGATTGAAAGTCCGGATCCGCGGAGAGCCCCAGGCGCCGCGCCCGCGCGCTCTCGAACCGCGCCGCCCATCCCAGCACCATGCGCGATATTCTTGCATCCTCTTCGATGCGCACCAGCTCGCGGACCCCGCGGCCCGCCACTGCTTCCAAAGCATCCAGCATTTCGCTCACCCGCAGCGTAATCCCCGGCAGGTTGACAGCGGTCCGGCCGCCCCAGTCATCGGGGGAAGCCTCTGCGGCGGCCAGCAGGCCCTCCATCGTGCGTTGTGGAGAAGCGAGCGCCACCAGCGTATCCACCGGCACCGGGCACACCGCCTCCTGCCCGTTCAAAGGTTCACGCACAATGCCCGACAGAAAGCCTGACGCCGCGGCATTCGGCTTCCCCGGACGCACCGACACCGTCATCAACCGCACATTACGCCCATCGATCAAGCCGCGCCGGCTAAAGTCGGCCACCAGTTGTTCGCACATGAATTTCTGTATGCCGTAAGAGGTTTGCGGCACCGGGAGCGTGTCGTCATGGATTACTCGCGGCATGGGCACATCCACATCGCCGCCATACACCGCAATCGAACTCGAGAACACCACCTGCGGTCTTCCTCCTTCGCGCAATGCGTCGAGCAGGGCACGCGTTGTATCCAGGTTGGAGTGCAGCCCCAGGTCAAGGTCCGCCTCACACTCACCTGAGACCGCCGCCGCGAGATGGAAGACGGTATCGAATCTCTCTGCGGCCAGAGATTTTGCCTGGTCGATCAATACGCCGGTCTGGGCACGAACCCGGGGATCGTCGGTCATTCCCGCCGCGGGTGCAACCATATCCGCCAGGACCAGCTCGCCCAGCGGACGGCCCGAAAGATGGCCGCGTTGCAGAAGCGTGCGGGCCAGCCGGCTGCCGAGAAAACCGGCTCCCCCGGTTATCAATATCTTGATTGTGTTCGGGTTCTCCATCCTCGTTCGATCCTTTCAGGGCCCGTCTTTTCGACATTACCAATGCCAGGGCTGGCGCTCTCCATCCTATCGCCTTGGTTTCGCCCGGACTAGGGCTAGAATACCGTTTGAGTGAAAAGACATGGCCAATCGTGCTGAGACAATCCCTTGCCTGAATACGGTGGACGAAGCAACCGTAGAAGCTGCAATTGAGGCAAAAGCCATCGGAAAGAGAATTCGCCGCCTGCGCCTCAAGAGATCTTTGGGTTTGGTCGAGCTGGGAGCACAGGTGGGTCTTTCTGCGAGCTTTCTCTCGCAACTCGAGACCGGCCGGGTGACGCCAACGCTGAGAAACCTCGCGCGCATCGCCCTTGCATTCAAGAAGGAACTCTCCTACTTCTTTCAGGACGAGGGCGAGTCAGTGTTTCGTGTGAGCCATGCCAGGAGCCGGATTCGCCTTCCGATCGGAGACAAGTCAGCCCCGGTGCTTATCTCCGACAGCATGAGTGTCCTGGTGCCTGATCGACAGATCGTGCCCTGTATTGCGGAGTTTTTGCCCGGGGGAACCGCCGCCTTCCATCCCCACATTTTTGCCGGGCTCGAGCTGATCTACGCCATCGATGGCCCACTGGCCGTTTCCACAGAAAACAATACCGAGCTCCTCGAAGCCCAGGACAGCCTATGGATTGACGGCAAAGCCAACCGCACCTATCGCACCCACGAAAACAGACCAGTAAAAGCCCTCATCGTCTCGTTTGCGCTGCAATCATCCTGACGCCGAAACCTTGAGGGGAAAATCATTACCCCTTAGCAGCCTTCACCCGATCGCTCACCTGTCCGACCGCCCGCAGTGCGCTCAAAGCCGCGCCTTCCTGCCACGCAACGATGTGGCTCACATGATCCCCGGCAAACATAATCGGCCCATCCGGCTCGATCAAAGTCTCATAGCCAGGCAGCGTTTCCTCCCGCGCCGCAGCCGGATGCCGCATCCCCCCGGTCTGCTGGTTGAGGTTAAACTCCTGCACCCGCTGCTGTCCCGGCCCATAGGTGCTGATCCACGATCCCTCATTGTGCGCAATCTTTCCCCAGGTCACGTACATCGGCTTTTCCAACTCCTTGCCGTGGCCGGGATGGAGCCGCTCGATCGACTTGCGGCTCTCCGCAAACTTCTGCTCCAGCGTCAATCCTTGCAAATTCGAACGCATCTCGTCGGTATAACCGCTCACCAGCACACCGCGAGGAGTGAACATACCCGCCGAGGGAAACCAGATCGGACTACAACCAACGTTCACAAACTCCAGGCCACCGAAAATGTTGTAATCCTGTTCCCAGAAACGCCGGCTCTCCCACGCAATCTTGTAGGCGCTGGCATAGGTGCACTCGTCGATCACCTTCTTGTACGGAGCACTGAAGTCGTTCGGCGTCTTTTTCAAAATCGTCAGCGGCATGGCGCAAATGCAGTAGTCCCCCTCGATCGCCTTCGCTGTGCCATCAGATGTGTAACCGACTTTGACACCCTTGCTGGTCTTGCGAATCTCTGTGACCGGCGAGTTGTACTTCACCACACCGCCCAGCGCCTTTGCAAAGGCATAGGGAATGCGATCCATGCCCCCCACCGGCTGGAACATGGTCGCCTGCATGGTGAACTGCTCATCGAACAGCATCCCTTGCCAGAAGCCTTCATCGAGCAGGGTATGCATATCGATTGGTTTGCTTAACATGCCTGTCTGATCCCCCGCGCCCGCCATCCGGGCATAGCCGGCGCGGTCACTGCCGCCGTAGGCGTCGGCCTGATCCAGGGGTCCGTAGATCCTGAGGAAGCTCAGCATCCGATCCCGGTCCATGGGAGAAAGCTCCTGATCGAGCGCACCCTGGTGAATCGCCTTGGCCAGCAACTCGCTCACATGCCCGCGGGTATCGTTTTCCACCTGCCGCATCACCACCGGTTTGCCATCGTTGGCGTTGTCGTTCTGCACAAAGGCGGAGCGGGTCATGTTCACCTCCACCTGCAGCGGAACGCCAAGCTTCTCGCAGTATCCCAGCATGGTGTGGTGAATCGAGGGCAGCCGGGCCGGGCCAAAGTTCTGGTAATTGCCTTCGTCCCACGTGCACGTCTGCTTGGTTCCATCCACGAACGCGACCGTATCGCCGCCGCGCACCGTCCAGTTGCGGCCGCCCGGCCGCTCTCGGCTCTCCAGCACCGTGCACTCGTAGCCCAGGGCGCAAAGCTCGTAGGCTGCTACTAGCCCGGCGATACCCCCGCCGAGAATTACCACGGTTACGCCTTTGCCTGAGCCCGACGAAGCGTTGAGCGGCTGTGCGTTGGCAGGTGTTGCTTCGAGGAGACCCAGGCCTTGCATGGCCAGGAAAGCAGCGCTGTAGCCGCCAGCGCGGCCAATGCGGGTGAGGAAATCACGCCGGCTGATAGCCATCGTGTCCACCTTTCCGTTAAAGGTGCCTTATTGAAAACAAGTTTGTTCGGGGGCCGACAAAACGGGCGTGCTGGGTAACAATGAGAACATCAGTTTAACGCAAACCTTCCCCGGGCTGATAAGACGCTCTACGATGGACGAGATAAGGCGGGAACATTGACGAGATTGACACGGCGCCAAACGCTGAAACTGTTGGGCTATTCGGCCGCCTGCGCAGCCACCAGGCAAGTTCATGGCCAGGCATCTACCATCACGGTAACCTCAGGACCCTTCCAACCGACTCGCGCCTCGCTCGACGCGTACCGGGTTCCGGATTGGTTTCGTGATGCCAAGTTCGGCATCTGGTCGCACTGGGGGCCGCAGTCCGGCGTTGAAGATGGCGATTGGTTCGCCCGCAACATGTACATCCAGGGCAGCCCGCAATATCAATACCACCTGAACACCTACGGCCATCCTTCAAAAACCGGCTACAAAGACCTGGTCCCGCTGTTCAAAGGTGATAAGTGGGATCCTGACCGCTTGATGGACCTCTACGTCAAAGCCGGCGCCAAATACTTCGTCAGCATGGGCGTGCACCACGACAACTACGACATGTGGAACTCGAAGTATCAGCCGCGCTGGAACTCCACTGCGGTCGGCCCGATGAAAGACATCGTCGGACTCTATAAAGAGGCTGCGCGCAAGCGTGGATTGCGCTTTGGCGTCAGTGAACACCTCTCCAACAGCTTCGACTGGCTGGCCCCCGCGCATCTCAGCGACAAGACGGGCAAGTACGCCGGTGTGCCGTATGACGGCACCAACCCCGCCTACGCCGACCTCTATCACAGCTACGCCGGCATGCCTGCGGACTTCGCCCAGACCGCCCAGGCCATGGGCCGCGTCGCGCCCGATGAATGGAAGCAGCAATACTTCAACCGCATCAAAGACCTCATCGATCAGCATCACCCCGATCTGCTCTACACCGATGGCGGCATCCCCTTCGAGGAGTACGGCTTGGGCACCGTGGCTGAGGTCTACAACGTCAGTGCCGGCCAACACGGTGGCACGGTCGACGCGGTCTATTGCAGCAAGACCGCGAGTGACTGCTCCGTGGGCACCTGCATTGTCGACCACGAGCGTGGCGTGGCCGATGCCATTTCTGACGTGCCGTGGCAGACCGACACCTGCATCGGCGACTGGCACTACAAGCGCGGACAGGAGTACAAGACGCCGAAGAAAGTGATCGATATGCTGGTCGACATCGTCAGCAAAAACGGCAACTTGCTCCTGAATTTCCCTCTGCCCAACAGCGGTGAACTCGATGACGAAGAAATGAAGGTGCTCGATGGCATCACCGCGTGGATGCACCTGAACAGCGAAGGCATTTATGGCTCGCGCCCCTGGAAGATTTTCGGCGAGGGGCCTGCCTCTGAAATGCAGATCGATCAGAGCGGCTTCAATGAGAAGAACCAACCCGACCTGACAGCCGAAGACGTGCGCTTCACCACCAAAGGTAAGATTCTGTACGCTTACGTGATGGGCATTCCGAACAAGGATTTGGTGATCAAGGCGTTAGGCGAGAAGAGCCCGCAGCAGCCGGGAAAAATCCTCAACGTAGAATTACTCGGGGATACCGGCAAGTTGCGTTGGAAGCAGGATGGCCAGGGACTTAAGCTGCGTGTGCCGCCTATTCACCTGTCACCGATCGGAATCCTGCTCAAGGTCACCCTGACCTGAGAAAGGGTCACATGCGCAGTCAGTGGGTCATATGTGTTCTAACGTTTCTGTCGTCGATTCCGCTTTGCGCCCAGGGAGTCGACAACGCCCTGTTGCTCCATCCAACCGCAGACAGTTGGCCGCAATACAACGGGACGTATGACGGGCAGCGGCACAGCAAGCTGCAGCAGATCACCCCCCAGAATGTAGCCAGTCTGTCGCTCGCCTGGGCCTTTCAAATCAATCTGCAACAGCAGATCAAATCGACCCCGTTGCTGGTGGATGGGGTGCTGTACTTCACCGTTCCCGACAACGTTTGGGCGGTCGACGCGCGCTCGGGCAATCAGCTCTGGCACTATACCTATCCGCCGAACAAGGGCCTGCACATCGGCAGTCGCGGCGTCGCCATGTACAAAGACTGGCTCTACTTCCTGGTGCCCGACGGGCATTTGGTCGCGCTCAACGCCAAGGACGGTACCGTCCGCTGGATGGCGGAGGTCGCCGACTACACCAAGGGCTACTGGACCAGCTTGACGCCGTTAGTGGTCGGCAATCACGTGTTGGTGGGGACCTCGGGCGATTTCGACAATCTCGTAGGCTATATCCGCTCGGTCGATCCTGAGACCGGCAAGACGCAGTGGCAGTGGGATGCCACGCCGCCTCCGGGAACGCCAGGAAAGACGACCGGCGGCAACACCTGGATGACCGGCACGTACGATCCTGAGCTCAACCTCATCTACTGGGGAACGGGAAACCCGACGCCGGTGCTCACCGCTTCTACTCGGCCGGGCGACGATCTCTATACCTGCAGCCTCGTGGCCTTGAATCCGGATACCGGCAAGCTGGTGTGGGCCTTTCAGCCGTCGCCCCACGACACCCATGACTGGGACGCTGCCGAGACTCCGATCTTGGTCGATGGAATGTTTCACGGCAAGCCGCGCAAGATGCTGATGCAGGCCTCTCGCAACGGCTATTTCTTCGTGCTCGACCGAACGGATGGAAGCAGCTTGCTCACCGTCCCGTTCGGTCCGGTGAACTGGGCGACGGGTGTGGACAAGCATGGCGAGCCCATTCCCAACCCCGCCAAGGACCCTGCGCCCGACGGGCGCCTGATCGCGCCCGATGAGAACGGCATGACGAACTTCCGCGCTCCCAGTTTCGATCCAACCACTGGTCTGTTCGTCGTGTCCGCCCATCCCAGCTACAGCCTTTACTTCACTAAGGAGGCGGATGGCACCTACGGCTGGGCCGGCGCGGACTATGACCTGTGGAGCAAAGGTGTTCTTGAGGCGATCGATTACAAGGCGGGCAAGATTCGCTGGTCGCATCCTCTAGGTGACGGCACTCCGACCGCTGGCGTTTTGACCACCGCGTCTGGGCTCACGTTCACTGGCGACGTTCATGGTAACCTGCTTGCGCTGGACACCAGCAGCGGTAAAACGTTGTGGCATGCCGGACAGGGAGACAGGATGGCCACCTCGCCTATCACCTACGAATTAGACGGGCGCCAATATTTAATCACCGGCAGTGGCGGCGTATTGTTCGCCTGGGCTCTGCCGCAACACTGAAAGGCAGGCAAGTATGCATCGGATCGCGTGTGTTGTTGTGGGGTTGATGGTTGCGGCGCCGGCGTTCGGACAGGGAAGTCCTATGCCCGGTGAGGTACAAAAAGCCTATGCAGGGGTCAAGGCGAACGTACTGAAGGCCGCCGATAAGATGCCGGCGGATGCGTACAGTTACAAGCCCACCCCGGATATTCGCACCTTTGCGCGAGTTGTGAATCACGTCACTGAAGCGCAATTTCGCATTTGCGGTGCCTCGAATCACACCGACCCTGCCGGGCAAAAGGTTCCACCGGAAACTGCGGATAAGGCAGCGATTGTGGAGGCATTGAAGGCTTCGTTCGCCGAGTGTGACAAAGCCTACGCCGGTCTGACCGATGCCAACATGTCAGAGGTGCTGAATGCAGGCCCTTTCACACGCTCCCGCCTGGGCCTGATGTGGGGCAACGTCTCCCACGACAACGAGCAATACGCCACACTCGCTCTCTACATGCGCCTAAAAGGCCTGGTACCACCCAGCAGCGAAAAATAAACCGACACGCATCCATTGTGTGGTGCAAAGGGGAGAGGGGTTTGGTCGAATGCTTACGACCACTCCTCTCTCCCCTTTGTCATCCCGGCCGAAGGGGAGCGACCGCTGTTCTAACACTCACGTAAGGCACTCACCTCAAGGTTTCTTCTTCTTCTCGATCTTCTTCAGAACCTCACTCGGGCTCAGATCATCCGAGGAAGCCGCCGTTTTGCCGTTACAGTTGGGAGTGACTGGCTTCACGGCCAACCGCATCGTTGCATACGTCAACCCCGGCACCGCTGCATCCGCTTGGGTCTCCAGCGGATCCGTAGACTTGGCATCCTTGCGCACAAGATACCCCTGAACCAGGTCAAGATTGGGCAACTCGTTGCCGAGCCGTTCCGTGTCCCTTTTGGCCACCATCACATAATCCCCGTTCGGCAGCCCAATGTAGGAGTCATCACGTCCGGGGTCCTGCAACGCCTGTTGGGTGGCAATCGCGGTCGTCAGATTACCGTTCATCACAAACCGGGTGCGGTCTTCCCAATATCCAAACGCCTCACTGAACGCGCTCATCGCCGGCACACTGACTGCGGGCAACACCACCATCGGTGCCGCCAGCTTGGCTCCGGCGATCATAATCTTGAGCACCTTCATAAATTGGGAATCATTTGGCGGATGGCTCACATTCACAGCCAGCTTGCCGGTGCCCTTGGTGAGCAAAATATTGCTCGTCGCGCTCAGCGCCTGGTCGGACTTGAATCCAAGCTGATCAAGGCTAGGGATCTTGCCGCCAAGCCCAGGCTTAAGGGAAGCAATCGCCGTCCACGCCAGCGGAGCTAGCAGGTTCATGTACGCGTGCGTCTGCGTGGCATCGATCCGCAGTTGTGGACCATTGCTGGTGCTCGAGCCCGATCCAGACCGGTATTTCGACAACTGAATGCTTACGGCAACGTCTCCGTCGTGGTCCAGCAGTTCGTCCGGAGTCACAGAGGTCGCATAGCGAAGTGTCTTCGCGTCTTCTTTGTAATGCAGGTATTGTGTTTCTGCGGCGGGGTCCGCTAAACCTGCGCTGCCACCGCGCGCGCCCTTCTGAAAGTTAGGGCTGGAATGGACGCTGTCAAAAAAACCATTCCAGAACTCGTAAGCGTCGTGCGGCGCTTCTTCGCTGGAGACCATGGCGCGCTCTCCGAAGGCAAGCGCGAGATCGTCGGGTGAAAAAGCCGAGGCAAAAGCGAGAGCAAGGGCGCTGCCCGAGAACGTCCGGCGGGAAATCGACATAGAGCAACTCCTGAAGGAGAATGGAATTTGGCCGAAGCGAAGGCGGGGGACTCATAGCAGCATACTCTAAAGCAGTCAGAATGCACGTGGCTGCCATGCTACAATTTGGCGATTTTGAGCGCTTTGGAGTTCATCTCCATGCCTGACGGACGGGCTCTTCTGCTTCTTCTCTGCCTGCTCACTCCTCTTCTGAAGGCGTCAGCCCAAACAAAATACGCGCTACTCATCGGTATCGACACCTACCAACCGGCGAATACAACCGTGAAGCGACCCGCCGGAGCAACCACAGGCCGCTTTGCCCCCGGCGCGCCACTCTTTAACAACCTTGCCGGCCCTGCCAATGACGTTGCTTCCATGCGCAGCGTGCTTACCAGCAATAAGTTCGGCTTTCCCGATGACGATCAACATATCCATGTTTTGGAAAACAGCGCGGCGACGCGAGCGGGCATCCTTGCCGCAATGAATCAATACCTGGTAGACCAGCCGCAGAAGGGAGATGTCGCCGTCCTCTATGTTGCCGCGCATGGCTCCCTGCGCGTGAATAGCAAATCGAACAAGCAGGTATTCGACCTCGAGGGCAAACCGACTCCACTGGATAACACCATCGTGCCCGCGGATGCTTACCTGGGCACGGAAGATATCCGCGATCGGGAAATGGCGCGCATCTTCAACAAGGCCCTCGACAAGGGAGTACGCCTCGTCGCCATTTTCGATACCTGCCATTCCGGGGGGACCGCCCGCGGCGCTCAGGCAGGTCCCCGAACCGTCGCGCGCATGCTGGCCTACGATCCTCGCGACATCGCCGAGGCGCCGGACACAAACACTGACGGCACGCCCGTCATCGCGCCCGAAGACCGCAAAGACAATCCCGCCTTAGTCCTGGCTGCGACGCAGGTCGACCAGGAAGCCCAGGAACTACCCGACGCCTCCCCTCCTCACGGCGTCTTTACCATGGCCTTGGTCGAGGCTCTGCAGGCCCTCCCCGCCAATATCGGGGCCACCGATTTGTGGAAGCGCGTCCAGGTCGATCTCGAGTTGCAGGGTTTCACTGAACAGCAGCCGGAGCTCGATGGAACGAAGGAAAGAAAAGAGCAGCCCTTGTTTGCCGGCGAGGCAGATCAAGGGAAAGTTCGCGCCGCCGTGTTGGACCAGGATGAAGATGGAGTTGTCAGCCTGGACATTGGTCGCGTCGCAGACATTGGTATCGGCAGTGAATTCGTTACCCTCGCGCAGGGCAAAAAGGTAGCCGTACGCATTACCGGATTGGTGGGCATCAACCGCTCCACTGCGACAGTTGTGTCTCCTGCCGGGGCAAGGGTCGCGGCCAAAGACGTGCTCGAATTGACCAGCTGGGTCCCTGCGGATCCGTCGAGCCTGTACTTCTGGGTGCCTGCTTCCAACCTGAGCGAAGCGCAGATTGGCTCCGCTATCCAGGAAGCCAGGTCCGCCGGCTTGAAACTTGTGAGCGATCCATCCCAGCAACCATGGAGCCACCTCATCCGTTGGGACGGTTCACAATGGACGCTCGAAAAGGCCGGTGTACGCGGCAAGGATTCGTTGGGCTCCACGCTCAGCGCCGCGCTCCTCAAGCGCAAGGTGCCGAAGCAGGCCGTGGTCTGGCTTAACCTCCCTCCGCCTGCGGAATTAAGCAGCCGACTCCTCATGAGCAACCCGCAGAGCGCTGCCCAAAGCACTACCAACGAGTCCCAGGCCATGTACCTATTGGCAGGCTTGGCCACCGATGCCGGCCCCCGCTACGCCTGGTATAACCGCGGCGAGTACATCGCAGGCAGGCAGACGCCGCTCGGCTACGGCGAAGGCTGCTCTCCCGATTCTCCGTATCCCATTCGCACCAACTGGATCTCCGGCGACGGAACCGCGGAAACGCTCAAGCAAACCGCGGCGGCGCTCGCCAAGCTGAATGGATGGATAAATTTGCGGTCCAATGGGGGCGACGATCCGGTCTACCCTTACCATCTCGCCATGCGGCGCGCAACGGACGATGTCCTCGCCGAAGACAAGAGCGCGAGTCACGAGGGCGAAGGATATAGAGTGGTGTTGCAAGCCGAAGGAGACACCCGCGTCGATCCCCGCTTTGTCTATGTTTTGGCCATTGATTGCCAGGGAAGCGGGCAGTTAGTGTTTCCGGCCCGCGGCGCCGGCAATGGCTTTCCTCAAAAAAATGGCCGGCTGCAGGAGATTCCGTTGCCGATCGGCCCGATCACCATTATCGCGCCCTTCGGTACGGATACGTACATCATGCTTAACACCCCGACCGAGTTGTCTGACCCGGAGGTTCTTAATTTTGGACCCGTGGTCCGCGGAGGAGAACGCGGAGCTCCGCCTGCACCCTCCTCAGAGCTTGAATCGCTGCTCCGTTCCACCAGCGCGGCCACGCGCGGCCCCATGGTTGCCATGCCCACCAATTGGGGAGTGGAGAAACTCGAACTTCACAGTCACCCAAAATAACTTAGCGAACGAATTTCAGGTTAGTGTCGCCGTACAGCACATAGGCAAGCGCCGTGGGATTACCTGTGCTTTGGTAGATCTCCCGCCGCGTGCGCTCGAGCGTTGCGCTTACATCGGCGGGCCCGGTCTGCATCTGTTGCTGTAGCAATTGATAAAACCGGATAGAGAACTTGGCCGCCACTTGGTCATTGACGGGAAAAAGAGCACCAATGTAGCCGCTGGCGCCCGCGTCCAGCACTGCCGGCGCCCAGCCGTCGACAAAGTTGCCGGTGTGTTTCGCTTGTCCAACATCGCAGGCATTGAAGAAAAAGAAAGGATGGTTCGGGGAGTCCTTCACCATGCCGCGCCAGGTGGTCGTGTCCAACTCGCCGTCCTCGAGAAGAATCGCGAAGTCGCCTCCCGTGGGGCTTAGCTCTCCATGGCCGGCGAAGTGAACGATGCCTTGCGGCGGGTTTTGAAACAGTGCCCGCAGCGCAGTCAGATTTCCATTGACGGCGCTATAGCCGTTCATCTGGGCGAGCCCCTGAATCTCAGACGCCTCCGCATCCAACGCCCGTGCGCCGCTGTAATGGGGCGCGATCACCATCATCCGCGGCATGGTTTCCGAGCCCGGCGGGCGATCCCGTTGAATCCCATCATCGGTAACGTGCCAGCGGGCGATGGAATAGTCCAGGCCGAGAAAACTCGGTCCCGTGCTCCCCCGGCGCACTGGTTTCATCAACTCCCAGGGAATCTGCGGATTGTCCGAGTACACCTGGATCGTGCGGAAGCGGCTGCCGCGCTTGTCCACCAGAGTCCAAAACGCACTCTTGAAGACGTCCGGCGCGTACTTCTCGTAGAGCAGTTCACCAAAACCTGCCGCCCGTTCGCTGCTGGCTTGCGGCGCGGGTTCCGACACTTGTGTGCCGCGCCCGGCGCTGGCGAGGTTCCAGGAGTTCTGTTGCAACCACTCGGCAAAACCCTTCGAGTCTTTCAGGGGCCCGGTGCTTGGTTGAAGATACGGCGAGTTAATGGTGATGGAATCGTCTTTGATAAAGAGTGTGAGGTCCGGCTGCGGACCCTGATCGCTTAACTCCGCCGCGGTATCGGCGACCGCTCCCGCCGTCCGCACCGTCACCCGGCTGGGTGCATTGTTGGCGATGCCGCTAACCTGGATATCGCGCCCGATGCGAGCAAGATACCGTGATTGATACCAATAGGTCACCAGCACATGCACCTTGCCGTCTGCAGGCAGATTGGGGCCGGCCTTGGCGTAGAAAAGCGCAGCTGTGGCGTCTCCGTGCCGCGGCAGATCGATGCTGCCAATGCTGCCGCGAGGAAACTGCAACCCGGTGGCAGACACGATCACCTGCAACTTCCAGCTATCCGACTGGGTTGCCGGCAGGGAGAGGATCAGCTTGCCATCCGAAGTTGACTTGCCTCCCAGGATTTTCGCTGCCGCCCCCTGCTGTTGTTCTGTCAGCGATACCTGGATCGGAAATTCCTGATCGGAAGGAGCAGCATCCGGGCAATCGAGCATGGGATAGCGCTCAAGCTCTTCCTCGCGGGCCTGGGCAACAGGGGCAGGCGTAGCAGGAGGAGGGGGTGGCGGAGCATCCGCCGCCATATTGTTGCTCATGGAACTTGTGGAAGCCGCCGGTACTGCGCCAGGAACCCGGGAGTTGCGCTGCGTGATGAACCAGACAAGCGCAGCTGCGCCCAGCACGATGAACAGGATCATCTTGACGGGAACCGGCTCTTTCGGGGTCGGCGGCGCACCTGGGGTCATATTGAGCCGAAATATAGCTTGATTGCTGAGTCCTAGCAAACAAGACGGCTGAGGGGGCTCCTAAGACGCCGGCTTAAAAAGCATAATGAGCATAAAAAGCACAAATCACCGGCTCGCTAACTCAGAACGGTGACTTTACCTTCGGGTGTCCGGGTGAACGCGTGCAGCAGGGTGCCCCCCTGATCCAGGTGGCGCAGGGTAATCTGCTTCGGGCTCACGGAGAGATGACTAAACCCATACACCTTCTGCGCATAGGGCCCACGCTGCGACGGTTCAACCTTCAGCGTGTACAAGTCTGCCCCGCCGCCACCGGAAAGGAAAAACGTAGTGGGGTGGCCCTCAAACTCCAGGTGCTGCAGGTCGTGGTCGTGGCCGGCCATAAATAGATCCACACGATACTTGCGGAAGAGCGGATCCCACTCCTGAATCAACGTCGCATGGTCACCATGCGGCCCGTCGGAATACACCGGATGATGCGCGATCACCGCCAGGTAGGGTGTGGTCCGCGGACGCTTAAGCTCGGTCTCGAACCAGGTCAACTGCTGCGCCTGTTCCTCCGGCGTCAGCGTAAAATCGCGGCCCAACTTTATCTTGCCGCGCGGCATATTGCTGTCAAGCGCCAGGAAGGTAACTAAAGGATTCTTGGCAGGGAACTCGAATCGGTACCAACGCGCCGGCATGGTCCACCGGCTCTTCCCACTTCGCGCATACTCCAGTTCCGCATCGACCTTGCTCTCCGGCCATCGCTGGTAATCATGGTTCCCCAAAACAGCGTACGCAGGGCAGGAGAATTCGCTGGCCGGGTACATCTCTTCGAAGTGACTTTGCCAGCGGGGAGAACTGGCGCCGCCCGCTAACTCGCCATACCAATTGTCCCCCAGCATAAACAACGCCTGCGGTCGAACCGAGTGCTGTTTAGCGTAGGAGCGCAAGCCCACGGCGACTTTTTCTTGTGCGGTCGGGTCGTCGTATCCCCAATCGCCGATCGCCAGAATTTCCGCGGCCGAAGGATCGGAGGGCACGACCCCGGCCAGACCCGACAACGATCCCAAACTCCCCAACGCGCTGAACGCAAAACTCTGCCGTAAAAACCGCCGCCGTGACTGATCCATACGATGACTTATACCATTTTGATGTAAAAAGACTGTCTATCCCAGCACCGGTTGCGCCGTGTCCCGGGGATGCCACTTATACGCAGCCACAGAGTTTTTCCAAAAGAGCTTTTCCTGTGCGCCGCGGCTTTTCGTCGCGACGTAGTCCCGCACAATCGTGATGGTTTTCATATACGTCGCATGATGGTCGCTATTCGGCCAGTCACTGGCATAGAGAACCTGATCTTCGCCGAAGATATTCCATAAGCTATCCAACACGTCCTTGTAGAAACCAGGGCCGCCGCCCTGCTCGCTGCGCGCTGCCTCCGCCTCAGAAAGCTTTACGAAGACGTTCTTGTTCTGCGCCAACTGCCGTAGCAGAGTCCAGTAGGCCTCGCGCGCGGCCGGCTCCGTAGGAACCTTCAGAGTGGGAAGGTGGTCGATGACAATCCGCAACTCCGGCAGATGGTCCGCCACGCTGGCGACCGCCTGCACCAGTTTTACATCCGGGTTGGCGCTATCGAGCGTCAGGCCGCGCTCGGCCAGCATCTTCAACCCGGGAAGAAAGTCCGGCTTCTGCATATCGCTCGCCAGGTCGCGATCCCAAATGTTCCCGCAGCGAATACCCAGAAACAGTGGGTTCGCATGAAGCCGGTCCAGATCTTTGGCGTAGGTAGCCGTTGCCGGGATGAGGTCGCCCACCATGCCCACGATAATCGGGTACTTCTGCGCCACGTTGAGCACCCAGTCGTTATCGCTGGCCAGCGGACTGGCCTCGACCACAACCGCGCCCACCACGCCCAACGGCCCGGCGAGGCGTATGTAGCGGTCCGGCAGTGTCTTCTTGTAAATGGCCGTGTCGGTCTTTTCCGGCCAGGGCACACCCCCCGGCCGCGTCGGATCGAAGAGGTGAATATGGGTATCGATAACCGGGATCGCCGCTGGCAGGGCCTCGGACGATGCGGCTCGTCGCCAGTCCTCCTGCTAAGGACGCTCCAAGCCTGAGAAGTTCACGTCGTTGCACGAACGTCTCCTTTCCTGGACCACGCCACAGTATCAGACGAAATGAATTAAGATTTTCCTTTGTGCGGAGGAGCTTTGCAAAGACGCGATTTCCTGACCTCGTCCCTGGCCGCAGCAGCGGTTGCGTTGAACCCCAGTATTTCCCCAGCTCAAGCGCCTGCAGGCAAACCCCGCGAATACTATGAACTCCGCAAGTATCAGCTCCAGTCTGGTCCCGAAACCAAGTTGCTGCAGACCTATCTCTCCGACGCCCTGATCCCCGCCCTGAACCGGATGGGCTTCTCTCCCATCGGCGTATTTAATCTCGACCTCGGACCCCAAACCCCGGCCACGTACTTACTCATTCCCTCGACCAAGCTCGAGTCGCTGGTCAGCGCCGAGCTTGAGCTTGCGAAAGACGAAGAGTTTATGAAGGCCGCGGCTCCCTTTTGGTCCGCTCCTGCGACCGCGCCCGGCTTTCTGCGTATCGAAAGTTCGCTGATGATCGCGTTTGCAGGCTGGCCGCAACTGGTCGTGCCACCGGTCACCGCGCAACATGGCAAGCGTGTTTTCCAGTTACGCACCTACGAGAGCCCGACCCAGCAGGACCACGTGCGCAAGGTAGAAATGTTCCACAGCGGCGAATTCGACATATTTCAGAAGGCTGGCTTTTGGAATGTATTTTTCGGCGATACCCTCATCGGGCCTCGCCTGCCCCAGCTGACCTACATGGTCAGCTTTCCTGAGCTTGCGGATATCGATGTGAAGTGGGACGCGTTTCGCAATCACCCGGATTGGAAGAAGCTGGCAGCCGAACCCAAATTCAGCTTCGAATCGATCGTCAGCAATATCGACAGCCTGATCCTTAGGCCCGCTTCTTTTTCCCAGGTATAGGGTCGAGCCCAAGCGTCTTCAGGCCTTTGCCGCCATGCTTCTCGAGATCCGCCAGCAGCCCCTCATCCGATAGGTCCATCGCGTGGGAGTTGTCCCAGTCATGCTTGACCACCTCTTGCAGGCGATCGACCACATGCTTGTCGTCCACCTCAATGGCCAATTCGCGCCGGCTATCGAAACTGCCGGGCGCGAGATTGATGGACCCGACGATCGCTCGTTCTCCATCCGCCAAAAGCATCTTGGCGTGCAGCTTCAGCGTCTTCAGCTTGCGCACCTTGATGCCCACATCGCTGAGGATGCGCAGGCCGCCAACGCCTTCCAGTAGCTTGTCTTTCTTGAGCGTGTGCGCCGGACGTGCCATCACGTGGATCTTGACTCCGCGTTCCCGCGCCCGCACCAGGTGTTCGATGATCATCTGGTCCTGGTAGCGCTCGTTTTGTAACCATAACCGGTGCTTAGACTGGTCGATAAACTGGGTAATCCGCTCGCGGCCGTTGCCCCGGCACCAGATCAGGTGAGCGTTGAGCGGCGTAAAATCCTGCCGGCTCCAATCCGCTTCAAAGCACTGGATCACTTCCGCCACCTCGTGCGGGTGGGTGGTGACGATGGCATAGTCGCGGGTTTCGGTTAAGTTCTCACTCTGCCAATTCAGCGATTTGACAAAAGCAGCCTGATCGTCGATGACCATCGACTTCTCGTGCGTCAGGTCGAAGATGGGATTGCTATCGCGTACCTCGACCCCCGCCTCCTCCAGTTGCCGGCGGCTGTCGTCATTCTCCGAAACTCCGTTGCGCCGTTTGGGATTCAACATCACCCGGACATTGACCCCGCGATGCTGCGCGGCGATCACCGCTGCCAGCAGCGACGGATCGGTAAAAACGAACATCTTAATGCGGATCGTTTTGGTCGCGCCATCAATCGCATCCAGGATCGGCCGGGCGGAGTCGTCGGGAAGAACAATGAGGTTTCGAGACATATGGACTCAAATCGCGGCCTTCGCCGCCATTGTACCGAACTGTACAGCATACAACTCGGCATAGGTCCCGCCGATCGCCATCAGTTGGTCGTGGTTTCCTTGCTCCGCGACCACTCCGTCCTTCAGTACGATGATTTTATCCGCATTGCGAATGGTGCTCAGCCGGTGGGCGATCGTCAGAACCGTCCGCCCTTTCATCAGTCGCTCCAACGCTTCGATCACCATCTTCTCCGACTCCGAGTCCAGGGCCGCTGTCGGCTCGTCGAGAATCAGAATCGGATTGTTGCGAATCACGGCGCGGGCAATGCCTATACGCTGCCGCTGGCCCCCGGAAAGCGTGTCACCGCGCTCCCCAACCATGGTCTTGTAACCATCCGGCATACGCGCAATAAACTCGTCGGCGTTCGCTAGTTTGGCCGCTGCGATGATCTCTTCTTCCGTGGCTCCCGCGCGGCCATAGGCGATGTTGTCGCGCACCGTACCGCGGAACAGCACTGTCTCCTGCAGAACATAGCCGATCTGGTCGCGCAGCGCCTGCAAGCGGTAATCGCGCGCGTCGACTCCATCGACCCGGACGGCGCCGCTGCTGGGATCGTAAAAGCGCGGGATCAGGCTCATGATGGTGGACTTACCGCCACCCGTCGGCCCCACCACGCCGATCATTTGTCCAGGTTCGACGGTGAAGGACACATCACGCAGCACCGGGCAGGTCACATCGTAAGCAAACGCCACATGCTCGAAGGCCACCTCTCCGCGAATCGTCTGCTCATTGCCGTCCGGTTTTTCGGGCAGAATGGCGTCAGCATCGAGGATGGTCCGCACCCGCTCGACCGCCACCGCCGTCTGAGCGATCGAATTGTTCATGCTCGCAAGGTCTTTTACCGGCTTAAAGAAGGAGCTCAGGTAGGCCAGAAATACGGTAAGTTCTCCCGCCGTCATCGAACCGGAAAGAATCAGCAGCGACCCACGATAGAGCACGAAAGCGACGCAGAAAGAAACGATGATGGAGACAATGGGCGAGAGTAACGCCTTGACCTGGCGCGCCTTGAGCGCCGCCGCCACGGTTGCGTGGCTTACCGTCTCCAGTGCCTGCTGCTCCAGTTCCTGCCGCCCAAAGGCGGTCACGACGCGGATGGATTCAAGATCCTGCTGCACCACGGAGACGATATTGCTCTGTTGCGCGCGCACCTCGTGGGTCGATTTCTTGACCGCCTTCTTGAAGCGGGAGGCGAGCAGCAGCAGCAACGGAGTAATGGCGACTGCGACCAGGGTGAAATCCCAGTTGAGAAAGAACATCACCACCAGCATGCCCAGGATCGTGAACAAGTCCACCACGATGCCCAGGGTGGCGGAGGACGCAAAATTCTGGATGGTGAGCACATCGGCCGTGATCGTGCTCAGTAGCGCTCCAGACTGGTGGCTATCGTAGTAGCGCAGTGATAGATACTGAAGATGGTGGTACGTGCGCATGCGCAGGTCATTCGCCACCCACTGCCCAACGCTCTCGGTGTAGTAGTTAGCCAGGTACGACGCGGCGGCATTCAAAGTTGCGATCAGGACGACAGCGCAACCGGCCAGCAGAGCGATGTGCACCCGGTGGCCATGTGCCAGCAGCGGTTTGATCAGTTCCTCGAGCCAGGGGGTCAGCTTGCGCCCGAGAATCACATTGTCGAGGATGAACTTGAGCGGCCACGGCGCGGCCAAACTCATAGTGCTCTGCAGGATCATCGCCGCAAAGATGACCACGAGGCTCCGCCGATACGGGCGCAGCAACTCGCGGATGAGCCCCATCATCCCGCGCCGGTCTTGGTCCACAGCATCCATTTAGGGTTCTTACACTCTAATCTAACCCTTGGCAACGCTCCACAGCCCCACATGGGCCTTGGTTGTATCTACTCCGCAGCCGTGGCAACCAGCAGGAAAATCTGCGCTCCGTACTTCTCGACTGTGCCCATCCCAATCCCCGGCACCGCCAACAGATCGGAATCCGTCTTAGGAAAGCTGTTCGCGATATTCCGCAGCGTGCGGTCGCCAAAAATCCGAAACGCCGGCATCTTCCTCCGCTTTGCCTCCGTGAGCCGCCACGCCCGCAGCGCTTGTTCCAGCCGCGCCTGCCGCTCCGGCGGCGGGGCCCCAAGCTTGCCCTTCGGCGCTTCCTCCGCTGCCTTTTTCTTGCTCTTTTTCGGAGCGGCACCGTTGGCCACCGTCTCTCTCATCTCAAAGCCCACCGATTGACCTGCGCGATAATTCAATCCGGCAGGCAACAGGCTAACCGTCCGATACGGAATCCGCTTGCCCTGCGTCTCAAACACCGCGTCCGCAAACGAAAGCAATTCCGCCCGCGCCATCGCGCCCAGCATTTCTTCAAAGTCATCGCGGCTCATCTCATTCTCCGGAAACAGGTCGCTATGCAGCTTCCCCGTAGATCGAGCCGAAACCGAACGCAGCTTCTGCAATACCCGCTCGCTGGCGATGCGCTCCGCGTGACTTGGACCGCGGTATCTCTGCGCAACGCAATCCGCAGGCGCGCAGAAATCGCATAGGCCGCATCCGGCGCCGCTATCCGACGTATCGCCGAAATGCTTCACCAGGGACATCATCCGGCAGTGATGGCTTTCTGCAAAGCGAATGATCTCTTCCAGCTGATCCTTCTTCTGCTCTGCTTGCAACGAATACGAATCCCGCCAGTTCTCCTCGCCGCGGCACACGTTCTCAGCAAAATCCACGGCTGCGCCCTTATGGATCCAGAGCTTTTCCAGCACTCTGTCGAACAGATCCTCCTCCATGGCCACTCGCTTCCGCACCGCCTCTTTGCTCTGCTGCTGCTCCCCCAGCACGCCAAAAATGCGATCCAGCAGTGCCACCGGGGGATAGTCGCGGCCAAAGAAGAAATCATGCGTGTGCCGATCGGCATAGGAGTACATCAGAATCGCGCGGCTGGGCTTGCCATCCCGCCCGGCGCGCCCAATCTCCTGGTAATAGCCTTCCAGGCTGCCTGGAAACGCGGTATGGATCACAGTCCGTACATCCGGCTTATCGATGCCCATGCCAAACGCAGTCGTCGCGACCATCACGTCCAGCTTGCCGGACATGAATTCTTCCTGCACCCGCCGCCGGCGCTGCGCATCGAGGCCAGCATGATAACCGGCCACGCGAAACTCCCCCTCCCACGACTGCGCCAGGCTTTGTGCTAGCTTCCGCGTCGGAGTGTAGACGATCGCCGGGCGATTGCCCGGTTCGCGCAGAATCGCCCGCGCCAGACCTGGCCGGGTGGAGCGCAACGCCTCCACCACCTCGATGCCGATATTCTCCCGCCGGAACCCGTGAATAAAATGCTTGATCTGTGAAAGTCCAAGCTGGGTGGCAATGTCCTTCTGCACCTGCGGAGTCGCCGTTGCCGTCAGCGCCAGCGCGGGCGCTGGCCGCAGGCTCGGCAGGTACTGGCCCAGCATCCGGTAATCAGGACGAAAATCATGGCCCCATTGCGAGATGCAGTGTGCCTCATCGATGGCGATGAGTGCCGGCTTGCGCTTGGCGAGAAGCTCGGGGAAGCCCGGCACCCGCAGCCTCTCCGGAGCAATAAACAAGAACTGCAAATTGCCCTTCATGTAGTCGACGCAGGCCTGACGGGAGCTCTCGCGATCGCGTCCAGAGTGAATACACTCGGCGGCCAGGCCAAGCTGCTTCAGTTTGCGCACTTGGTCGTCCATGAGCGCGATCAGCGGGCTGATCACCAGTGTGGTCCCCCCACGCGCCAAGCCGGGCAACTGATAACACAGCGACTTTCCCGAACCGGTAGGCATGACCAGCAGAGCATCCTCGCCCGCCGTCACTGCTTGGCACACCGCCTCCTGGTTGGGACGAAAACTCGAAAAGCCGAAGACATCTTTGAGCAGCTCACTCAGGCTGGCGTTGCTGGCGATCGCCTTGGGAGCAGCGGCGAGGGCCGGGGCTACACGCACCGGAGGAGTGGTTTCGCTCACCCGCCCCACCACTGACCGCACATACTCGCTGATGCGTTCCAGGAAGGGATCCAGTTGCGCCTCACCCTTCTGGATGCGATGGAGAAAAGCCTCCCACTGGCCAGTCATGGCGGGACTTTTGACCTCAGGGTGGACGATCTCAATTAAATGGATGCCTTTGTCGGTAGCCTCGAGACTCTTGCCATCGCGAACCACGTACCCGCGCTTCAGCAGCACCTCAATGATGGCGGCACGAGTCGCCGGAGTACCCAACCCGGTCTCCTTCATGGCGTCGGATAGCTCTTTCTCGTCCAGCGTTTTGCCCGCGGTCTCCATAGCGGTCAGGATCGTCGCATCGGTAAACCGCTGCGGCGGTCGTGTCCTCTTCTTCAAGGCTTCGACCTTGGTGACGATTTGTGCCTGACCCTGCGCCAATGTTGGCGGCAGCACCGGTTCCTTCGGTTTGGGCTCTTTCCGTCTCGACTCTGCGCCAATATCGAGAATCTTCCAGCCCATCTGCCGCACCACCGTCCCCGTGGTGCGAAACCGGTCCACCAGCGATTCACTGCGGATAGCGGTAATCACCGTGGTTACATCCTGCAGGTAGTCGTCATGCCACAACATGAGCAGGCGCCGGCAGACCAGATCGTAGAGCTTGCGTTCTTCCTCGGAGAGTTTTTCGCGCTGCACCGTGATGGTCGTGGGAATGATCGCGTGGTGATCGCTGACCTTGCTGTCATCGACATAGCGCTTGCCCAGGGGACGCTCCCCGGTACCGGGCGCGAGTTGTTGCCGGTAGGGACCGGAGACGGCCGCGATGACGCGAGGAAGAGTCTCCGCGACGTCTGCGGACAGGTGCCGGCTGTCGGTCCGCGGATAGCTGATCGCCTTGTGCTGCTCGTACAGCGCCTGCGCGACATCGAGGGTCTTTTGCGCGCTGAAGCCGTACAGACGATTCGCGTGCCGTTGCAGCTCCGTCAGATCGTAAAGCAGCGGTGGCTGGGTACGTACCGTCTCTCCGGTGAGCGTCTCAATGGCGGCTCGCCCGGTTCGCGCGCGCGCAATGATCGCGTCGGCTTCCACCCCATCGGCCGGGAGGCGGTTGTTCTTCTCACCCTCTACCGGTAGCCCCGGCTTCGGGTGCCCCATATCTCGCCCGTTTTTGGCGAGATGTGGGAATTGACCGATGGTGAGGTTTGTCACTTCCGGACGAAACCACGTCCCCTGGTAGCTCCCAGTCGACTCGAAGGTCGCCAACACCTGCAGATAATCCTCAGGGACAAAACTCCGCAGCGTCAGCTCCCGCTCGACAATCATGGCCAGGGTCGGGGTCTGCACCCGGCCGACGGATAGCTCCTCGTCGTAGACCACGGAATAAGCGCGGGAGAGGTTCATCCCCACCAGCCAGTCGGCCCGGCTGCGTCCACACGCGGCGTCGGCCAACCGGTCATAGTCTGATCCTGGGCGAAGGTTGGCAAATCCGCGGCGAATCGCATCCGGTGTGAGCGACGAAATCCACAACCTGCTAAATGGCTTCTCGCTTTTCGCCGCTTCGTAGATGTAGCGGAAGATCAGTTCTCCCTCGCGTCCGGCGTCGGTCGCGCACACAATCCGCGCGATGCGTGGGGACCGCAGAATCTTCTGCACAACCTCGAACTGTTCTTTGCTGCGCTCGTAGACCGTCAATGGCCAATGTTCGGGCAGCATGGGGAGCGACGCGAGCCGCCACTGCTTCCACTGCGGGTTGATCTGATGGGGTTCGGCCAGCGACACCAGGTGGCCAATGGCCCAGGTCACCACGTAGCCATTGCCTTCCAGGTAGCCCGTGCCTCGTTTATCTGCTCCGAGTACGCGGGCAATATCGCGCGCTACTGAAGGCTTTTCCGCCAAAACCGCGACGGTACCGGGTTCACTCGCCTTCATCTTGTTCCCAGTCTAACGTGGAGAGCCTGCCCTGAGCGAAGTCGAAGGGGACCAGCGGTTCTACTTTTGAACCTACTCTGAAAATGCTTTAATTCAGGAGTGGACGTCTCCCTCGTTGAAATAAAGCAAGCAGAACAAAGAATCCGGGATTTTATCTACTTTTCCCCCTGCCAGCTCTCCGCCGCTCTCTCTGAGATGACCGGCCAGCATGTCTTTCTCAAACTGGATAATTTGCAGCGTACCGGTGCCTTCAAGGAGCGTGGAGCGCTCAACCGCATCCTGTTGTTGAGCGATGAGGAGAAGCGCCGTGGAGTTATCGCGGCCAGCGCCGGCAACCACGCTCAGGCCGTGGCCTACCACGCCACCCAACGCGGTGTGCTCGCCCGCATCGTCATGCCCCTCATGACTCCGTTGGTGAAGACTTCTGCTACCCGCGCATTTGGCGCCGACGTGATCCTGCACGGCGCCAATTACGACGAAGCCTGCGACGAAGCGCTACGAATCTGCGCCCTCGAAGGCATGACCTTTATCCACCCCTTTGACGACCACGCTGTGATCAACGGCCAGGGAACCATTGGCCTGGAGTTGTTGCGACAGGTTCCCAACCTTGAAGCCGTCGTCGTGCCCATTGGCGGTGGGGGACTGATCAGCGGGGTGGCCTGCGCGTTGAAAGAGAGCAATCCAGCGATCCGGGTGGTGGGTGTGCAAACCGAGCGTCTGCCCTCCATGCTGCGAGCCGTCGAGCATCACGGCCCGGTGACGCTGCCTGCGGAAGCGACCATCGCCGACGGTATCGCCGTCCGTCGCGCCGGTGATTTGACCGTGCCCCAGGTAGAGCGCTATGTCGACGAAATGGTGACCGTCGATGAAGAGGAAATTGCCAACGCCATTATGGTTCTGCTCGAACGGGAGAAGACCCTTGCGGAAGGCGCGGGAGCGGTAGCCCTGGCTGCCCTGCTGCAGAAAAAGACTTCGCTTAAAGAAAAACGCACCGCAGTGCTGGTGTGCGGTGGCAACATCGATGTCAGCCTGCTGGCCAGGATCATCGAGCGCGGCTTGGTGAAGGATGGCCGCCGTGTGCGCATTCGCGTCCATCTCGCCGATCGTCCCGGAGCTCTGCACCACCTGACCAAGATCCTGTCCGATCAGAGAGCAAACATCGTGGAGACGCTACACAACCGTGCCTATTACGGGGTCAACCTGGGTGACACGGTGATTGACATCACACTCGAAACCCGCGGGGCGGCCCATATCACGGCCATTGCCAAGGCGCTTGAGTTGGAGGGGTATCGCTATGAGCGTATCCAGTAAACCTGCCATGCAGGAGTTCTTGCGCTTAAAGCGCTTGCCGCCCTATGTCTTCAACATCACCGGAGAGTTGAAGGCGGCGGCGCGCGCGCGCGGAGAAGACATCATCGACTTCGGCATGGGCAACCCGGACGGCGCCACGCCCAAGCACATCGTCGACAAAATGATTGAGGCTGCGCGCAACACCGCGACGCATCGTTATTCCTTGTCGAAGGGAATACCGCGTCTGCGTAAGGCGATTTGCAACTGGTACCTCAGACGCTACAACGTTGAGTTGGATCCGATGACCGAAGCCATTGTGACCATTGGCTCGAAGGAGGGAATAGCCCATCTCTGCCTGGCCGCGCTCGATCGCGGTGAGGTCGTGGCGGTGCCCAGCCCCAGTTATCCGATCCACATCTATGGTCCCGTGATTTCGGGGGCCAATGTGCGCGCAATCCCGGTCCACAGCACCGATGATTTTCTGGCGGAGTTGGAAAAGACCGTTCCGCTGATGTATCCGCGGCCCAAAATGTTGATTCTGAATTTCCCTGCGAATCCAACGACGCAATGTGTGGACCTGGCATTCTTCGAACGCGTAGTCGCGCTGTGCAAGGAGTTCCAAATCTACCTGGTGCACGACCTTGCCTACGCCGATATCGTCTTCGACGGCTATAAGGCGCCATCGATTCTCCAGGTAAAAGGAGCCAAGGATATCGCGGTGGAGTTTTTTACTTTATCCAAGAGCTACAACATGCCTGGCTGGAGGGTAGGGTTCATGGTAGGCAATCCAGATCTGGTGGCGGCGTTGGGAAGGCTGAAGAGCTACTTCGATTACGGGACATTTACGCCCATCCAGGTGGCCTCGATCCTGGCCCTGGAAGGGCCGCAGGAGTGCGTGCAGGAAATCTGCGATACGTATCGAAAGCGTCGCGACGTATTGGTAAAAGGTCTGAACCAATTGAACTGGAAGGTTCCCACGCCAAAAGCCACCATGTTTGTCTGGGCATCCATCCCGGAGCGTTACCGCGCGATGGGCTCGCTGGAGTTTTCCAAAAAGCTGTTAACTGAAGCCAAGGTTGCCGTAAGCCCAGGTGTTGGTTTCGGCGAATACGGAGATGAGCACGTCCGCTTCTCTCTCATTGAGAATGAAGAGCGAACCCGGCAGGCATTAAGAGGCATCAAGCAAATGTTCCAGCAGGAATCCTAAACCTGCAGCGAAGCTTGGGTCCACCGCAGAGTTTCAGTGTAATCACTCTGGTGGACCAAGTTCTGTGGCAGGAAAGAATGCTGAGCCTGCTAAATCTGCTTAGGCCAACGTCGCGCGCCATGAAGTAAGGCAAGTATGGTTACGGTTGAGCTCTTCACCCGATAGGCCGCAATATACGGTGTGCCCTGAATGACGAGTTCCCGTGTGCCGTCGATTCGACCGGGGCGACCCATTTCTGGGAAGTTGGTGAGCTGTTCAATGGCACGTTTGATTGCTTCCAGTTGTTTCTCCGCTGCTGACGGATTCTCGGCGAACACATAGTCGTATGCGGCTTCGAGATGCATTGAGGCTTGCATGGACCAGCGTATGCGCAAGGGTTAGCGCGCTCTGCGCTTCTTTGCCCAACCAGCTGCCTTAGACATCAATGCTTCATGGTCGATAACGGATCCCGCATCCTCCTCGCGAATACCTTCTTCAATCAGATCGCGATGGTATTCGTGGAGAGAAAGATATTGACTGACGGCTTCGTTAATAACAAAGCTCCTGTCGCGTTGTTGCACTTCCGCAACCGAGTCCAACTCCTGGAGCCTTTCTTCGGGAAGCCGAAAGGTGATGGTTTTCAACGGCATGCTAATAGAATACAGCAGAATACCAAAGAATGCAGACATGTTGTGGTGAATCAGTGAAAGTCGTGCGAGTGCACCTCCAGGTTTGTAAATTCCAGAGGCCGTATGCGCTTGGCCTTGACGTGAATCACCCCATCCTGGTTCTGCAGTGCACCCTCCACCAAAATAAATTTGCTGCGCGTCACCACCAACCGCTCGCGCTCATACAAATCCGGGGTAATGATCACATTGGCAATCCCCGTCTCATCTTCCATGGAAATAAAAATAAACCCCTTCGCTGTCCCCGGGCGCTGCCGGGCGATGACACAACCAGCCGCGCGCACAAATTGCCCGTGCCGATAATTTCTTAACTGCTCAGCCGACAAAACCTTCTTCGCATGCAATTCTTTCCTGTAGTAGTGCAGCGGATGCTTGCCGACCGTCAATCCAGTCCCGGAGTAATCCGCACTCAACCTCTCGTCGGTATTCATTTGCTGCAGCGGAGAGGATATGGAAACAGAATGGGCAGACTTCAACAATGGACCAACCGGCCGCGCCGCCTCTTCCACCTGCCAAACCGCGTCCCGCCGATGATCGATACCATCGAGTGCATTCAGCGCCCCAATCCGCGCGAGCAGAGTAAGCTCTTTTCGATTCAACAACGGCACACGCAAGCTCAAATCCTCAGCCGAGCAAAACGGCCGTGCCGCGACAATCACTTCTCCCAGATCCTGCCGCAGACCCTTGGCATACAACAGCCCGAGCCGCAGCGAGCACTCGCCATTGCTCTCATGTTCAATCGTGCACAGCCAATTGGAAACCTGTACATCGATTGGGCGAACTCTCAGTCCATGGCGTTGCGCATCTTTAACCAGCACCGCAGGTGAATAAAACCCCATCGGCTGATTGTTCAAAATCGCGCAGGTAAACGCCGCCAGGTAGCGCACTTTGAAATAAGCAGAAGCATAGGCAATCAACGCAAAGCTGGCTGCATGCGATTCTGGAAAACCGTACAACGCAAACGAAGTAATGTTCTGGATAATATTTTCCTGGGTTGCTGTATCCAAGCCATTCTTCGTCATGCCGCTTCGCAGCTTGACCTCCAGTTGTTCCATGCGCTGCCACGAACGCCGCATACCGACTGCCCGCCGCAACTCCTCTGCTTCCGCTCCGGAAAAATCAGCCACCGTCATGGCCATGCGCAAAAGCTGTTCCTGAAACAAAGGCACACCCAGCGTACGCCGGAGCACCGGCTCGAGAGAGGGATGAGGATACGTAACCGCCTCTTTTTTCTGCCGCCGGCGCATATAGGGATGCATCATCTTGCCCACGATCGGTCCCGGACGGATGATCGCCACCTGCACCACCAGATCATAAAACTTGTCCGGGCGGTTACGCGGCAGGGAAGCCATCTGCGCGCGGCTTTCCACTTGAAACATTCCCACCGTATCGGCGCGTTGCAGCGTTTCGTACACCACAGGATCCTGCGGTAATTGCGCCAGTTCCACAGGTTCGTCGTAGTGCTCAGTGACCAACGTAAGGCAATCCTGAATCACCGCCATCATGCCCAGGCCAAGTAGATCTACTTTGATCAGCCCCAGGTCGGCACAATCTTCTTTGTCCCACTGCACCACCGTGCGGCCCGGCATGGAGCTTCGTTCCAGGGGAACAACTCGATTCAATTGGCCCTGGCAGATCACCATACCCCCGGAGTGTTGTCCCAGATGACGCGGCAAGTCCTGAATTCGCATACACAGCTCAAGGAATTTGTGGATGTGCGCATGCCTGACATCAAAACCCGCAGTGAGAAAGGAATTCTCCAGGGTGTCGCTCTTTCCCTTCCACTCCCACTGCGAAACCAGGCTGGTAAGCCTTCCCAGGGTTTCAGGATCGAAGCCCATCACCTTGCCCACTTCGCGCGCCGCAGACTTGCCGCGATACGTAATCACGTTCGCCGTGATGGCGGCGCCAAGTTCCCCATAGCGGTGATAAATGTATTGGATCGCCTGCTCCCGCTTATCCCCGGAGGGAAGATCGAGATCGATGTCCGGCCATTCTCCTCTGCTTTCACTTAAGAACCGCTCAAATAGCAGATCCATCCCAACCGGATCGACAGCCGTAATTTCCAGTGCATAGCAAACAGCAGAATTCGCCGCGCTCCCACGGCCTTGCACCAAGATGTCGTGGCGCTTGCAAAAATCAACCAGGTCCCACACGATCAGAAAATATCCGGCAAAGCCCAGTTTCTCGATCAAAGCCAGCTCGCGGGCTACCTGCTTTTCGACTTTTTTCAGCAAGTCGCGATCGCGCTTTGCCCCATAACGCCGCCTTACGCCCTCAGCCACACGCTGGCGCAGAAAACTGTCCATCGTCTCGCCCTCCGGAACCGGATAGCGGGGAAACTCGTAGCCCAGATCGTTCAGCTCAAATTCCAACCGCTCTGAGAGTGCCACAGTTGCGGCAATTGCGTGGGGAACATCCTTGAACCGCGCAGCCATCTCACCGGCAGATCGCAGGTGGCGATGGTTGTTCAGGGTTAGAAGCCGGCCCGCATGTTCAAGATCGGTGTGATGGCGGATAGCGGTAAACACATCGAGAATTTCCCGGTCATATGCCGTGGCATAACGAACACCGTTGGTCGCGAGCAGCGGCAATTGCATGCTTTCGGCAATCCGCAGAGCTGCCTGGTTGCGCCATTCCTCTTCGCGGTCGCCATGACGCTGCACTTCCACGTAGACATTCTCTCGCCCGAAGACGCGCACCAGTCCTTCGGTAACTTTCACTGCGCCGGATTCTCCCCCGTGCAGCAGTGACGCCGCGAGAGGGCCTTCATCGCCGCCAGTGAGGCAGACTAGCCCCCCGGAGTATTCCTGCAAATCATCGAGTGTAGCCGCCCCTTCGCGTTTGGTTGTCTCCCGCATTTTGAAGCGGGTAATCAGCTGGCAGAGATTTTGATATCCCACGCGGGAACTGCAGAGTAACGGCAGGCGCGCTGGTTCAGGAGTGTGGTGATGGGGCAACCACTCTGCGGGCATAAGCCGATTGCCCAGGCTGGATACCGCTATTTCTGCACCTACGTGTGCCCTTACTCCATGCTTACGAGCCAGGGTATGGAAGCGCGCCGCACCGTATACCCCATTTCGGTCCAGCAACGCCATGGACGGCATATTGAGTTTGGCCGCACGCGCAATCAGATCTTCGGGCAGCGATCCCCCTTCCAGGAAGCTGAACGCACTGGCAGCATGAAGCTCGATATAGCGTTCAGTCATAGAGCGCCTCTATCTGCCAGGTGTCCTGCGCCAGATCGCGTGTGAGGCAGCAACAAAGAAAGGAAGCATCTTGAGCCCTCGCGACCAGATCCCACTGCTCAATGGACCACAGGGTAGGATTCCACCAGTCTCCGTCAGAATTCCAGGGCCCATAGACACGCTCGACGCGATAGCGTTTCTCGCGAAAGAAGAAAGAGAGCGGCCTGTGATCGCTTACCGTGACGGGCACGAGTTCTGCCGGACGCAATTGCCGCATCGCAACTCGCTGAGAGGCTGCTCGTGTGCCTTGGGTAGGAGTCGATGCCACGGTAAACGGTTCCATCCGGAAAGCATCGGGGCGGTGGGTATCCTGCAGCACTGCCTGGCCAACCGCACCCTCACCGACAATGCTGCGAATCCTGGCCAGCGTTACATCGAGCCGCATAGCCTCCGGAACCTGCGGAGAAAACAGGCCCAGCTGCACTTTGCTGCTGCTGCCTACCTCCGCGCTCACCCGCAAACCGAGAATACCGGCTGCGGGAGGATTCGCCTGCAGGTCCAGGTGAATGAGTTTCAGCCATATCTTACGGTCTGTATTGGGCAGCGCAGGCCGTACGGTCCGAGTATGCGTTGCCCCGCCGTCCAGACGCAGTTCGACGGTAATGGAGGCCAACGCGAAAAGGTTCGATTGGGCGCGAACAATCAGTTGGTCGAGCATGACTCCCAGCACAAACAACAGGGAATCGAGCAGTTCCACTGGTGAGTCGAGGTCCATGCTTTCGGCGAGTGCAAGCGTTGCCTCCAGCGGGGTAAATAAATGTGGCGCATCTCCGCGTGCCACTTGCCGCATCGCTTTGCCGGCCTGCCCCAGCCGGGCTATCAGCTCGCTTTCGCCCAGTTTGGCCAACTCGCCAAAACGCGAGATGCCCCACAGGACAAACGTTTCCTCATGCTCCAGAGAGAGATCGAGTACGGCAATCGGCAGGGATGCGAGCGACGAGCCCTCCATTCCCGGGGGCACGACACGGATTTGTTTGTCGGAAGTATGAGCCCGTGCCAGGCACCGCGCCGCGTGGAAGTTGCAACTGATCGCGATCGATCCTCGTAGCCTCAGCGCCTGTGTTCGTTTCAGCAGGCTCTCTCCCAGTGCATCAGGAGAACCAAAGAGCGCTTCCGTGCCCGCAATATCGATCACACAGGTAAACTCACGGTCGCGGCTTTGATCTTCCACCCGGGGAGAAAAGCTACCGGCACACTCCAGCAAGGCAGCGCGCGCCGCTTCTTCCTCTGCATGGGAGCGCTGCAATATGTGAACGCTAGGAAACAGAGCCATTTCCAACCGCGTCATACCCAGGGCTACGCCCAGCGTTTGCGCCGCGCGATTGTAGGCGCATACCAGTTCGAACGGTGCTTCACCATCGAGTACGACAACTGCTTTATCCTCCAGTTCCGGACGCAAGCGGAGCATAGCCTGCAGAGGAAACTGCTTCACATCGAGGCACGCATAGCGTTCTGTCATCGCCGCCCTGCCCATGTCGTTTTGCTTTCCCACTGCGCCTTTTGTGGAGGTTTCCGCAGGGGAAGTACCTTGTCGAAACGCTGGCGTGTCAGCGCAGCGCGATGTTCCACTCCGGAGAAAACAGTGGACTCCGGAGCAAGCAAGCTACCCGGATCCAGACGAAGCACCACCCCGGCACTATTTCTGGTACATGGGTGCTGGGTCAACAAGAGCACATTCGACTGCAACCGCTCTGCAGCAGCGCGAAAACGAAACCAGGTCGACAGCGGCACGCGTAAGGCGAACTCCGCGCTAAGGCTACCCATGTCGAGGACGATGCAGCTAAACCCCCCGGCCTGGAGCAGCAAGTCTGTGATCCGCAGTGCCTGCTCCAGCCGCGCCCAGGATTTGCTCCTGAGTGGCTTGTGCAGTCTTTCTGCACAACGCGGAGCTGTGCCCAACACTCCGCAGCGAATCCACAGAAGCCGCGTGAGGTCGACTCCCAAGGCGGATGCTGATTCTGGATGGAGCGAGTCGGAGACATCGACCCATGCGCATACCCTGCCGGCTTGGGTCATACCGGCGACGAAGGTGAGCGCCAGCGAAGTGCGTCCGGAGCATTCCGGCCCAACTACCTCGCTGATGGCCCCGACTGGAAAGCCTCCACGCAGCAGGAGGTCGATTTCCACAATCCCCGTAGGTTCTACCGGGCAGGAAACTCGCGGCTGCGGGGAAAGCGCGGAAGGAATTCGTTCCGCCAGGGCAGCTTCAATTTGCGCACGGAGGTGATAGGCGGAAGGCATCCTGCAATCTTCGCCTTATTTTCGCCTATCGGGGGCTGAATTTGCTACCCGGACTTGTGGGAAATGCCCCAAAGCATTGAAAAGAATTGGTATTTCGTTGGTTCATGAAACAGCGCGACGGGAGTGTTCGTCTCTTCTTCAACGATAGATGCGTAATAATGAAACCATACCGAAATTAGGGGTTGAATGATTCTTAGCTTTTTTCATTTTGCGATATTAGGGATGGCTGCAATCCCTTTGATCTATTACTCGCTCGTGCTGTTCAGCTCCTGGCAATTTTTTCGTTCTCCGCGCAAACCTTTCGCTGGCTATACCCCTCCGGTGAGTAATCTCAAACCCATCCGTGGACTCGATCCAGATACCTATGAGAATCTCGCTAGCTTCTGCAAGCAAGATTATCCCGAGTACGAAATTGTTTTCTGCGTCGGTGATGCTTCCGAGCCTGCTTTGCCGGTAATTCAACGCCTCATCCGTGATTTCCCAGAATGCCAGATCCGCGTCCTGATGGGTTCCGGCCGCGTGGCTACCAATGATAAAGTCGCCAAACTGGCGCGCATGACAGCGGAAGCAAAATACGAAACATTTGTGATCAGTGATAGTGACGTTCGTGTCGCGCCGGACTATTTGCGCACGATTGTTGCTCCTTTGGAGGATGCCAAGGTTGGCGCGGTGACTTGCTTTTATGTTCCGGTACCCAGTGAAGAGAAGAGCTTCGTGCAGCGCGTGCAATCGGTAGGGATGTTGTCGGACTTCTATCCCGGGATTCTGGTGGCCAGGCAATTGGACGGAGTTAAGTTTGCTTTGGGCCCGACGATCGCCACCACGCGCAAACATCTTGCCGGCTTCGGGGGGTATGCAGCGATTGAAAACCGCCCCGCGGATGATTTGCTGGTGGGGCGCTTGATTGCGGAACAAGGCTATGAAGTGGAGTTGCTGAATTACGCAATTCACACGGTGTCTGATTTTCAGTCCATGCGCGATCTATTCCTGAAGCGGCTGCGTTGGACGGTCGTGATGCGCAACATGCGCCCTTGGGGTCATATGGGACTCATTTTCACCTTGGGACTTCCGTGGGCGTTGCTGGCGATTTTAGTGCAGCCAACGCCGCAGGTAGCGTTCGCGTATCTGAGTGGCTATTTCGCTTTCCGCATCGCCATGATGGAAGTTGTTGGAACCTGGGGTTTGCAACAGCCGGGAATCTACAAAAAGCTCTGGTTGCTCCCGGTATGGGATTTGTTGGCAGCCTGTATCTGGCTAACCAGCTTTACCCGCAACAGCATTCGCTGGAGAGACGGCTACTACTACATCCGCAATGGTGAGCTTGTTCCGGTAGACCCCGCTGCCGCGATGAGAGCCGCAGAAAAAGCACCTGAGCGGGTCTAAACCACGCAGGTGCTTCGCAGTGTCTCTACGCCAGTACTGGCTTCTCCGCCTTACGGTCATTCCGGGTATTCCGCCAATTGACCCGTGGCAGAAACAGCCCCGTATCAATCCGATCTCGATACCGAACGGCAATATCAATCAGCGAATCCAGCAGCGAATCCGAAAGAAAATGCGGTGCAAGACCAAGGTCAATCAGTTTGGAGTGCTTCGCATTGTAGTAATGCTGCTCAGCCTCCACCCTGGGATCCGGTAGATTGTCAATCTCCACTTTCAGCCCCGCTTCCTTGCCTGCATTCTGCACCAGGTGAGCTAAGTCGAGTACCGAAAACTGCTCCGTGAACTGATTGAAAACCCGAAACTCTCCCTTGCCCGCCGGATTCAAACAAGCCAACTCGACGCACCGGACCGTATCGCGAATGTCCAAAAATCCACGCGTCTGTCCGCCCTTGCCATATACCGTAAGCGGATACCCCAGAGCTGCCTGGGCACAAAACCGATTGAGCACGGTGCCAAACACTTCGTCGTAATCAAACCGATTAATCAGCGCCTCATCGAGCGCGACCTCATCCGTCATCGTGCCGTAGACCACACCCTGGTTTAGATCCGTCGCCCGTGTTCCCCAGATCTTGCAGGCGAACATCATGTTGTGGCTGTCATGCACTTTGGACAGGTGATAAAACGAGCCTGGCTGCTTGGGATACGGGAGCACATCCTTGCGGCCGTTATGCTCAATGGTGATGTATCCCTCTTCAATGTCAATGTTGGGTGTGCCGTACTCGCCCATGGTGCCGAGCTTGACCAGGTGGCAGTCGGGCTGAAATTCGCGTAGCGCGAAGAGCAGATTCAGTGTGCCGACAACATTGTTTACCTGGGTGCCCACCGCGTGCTGGCGGTCGATCATGGAATATGGGGCGGAGCGCTGCTCGGCAAAATGAATCACCGCCTCAGGCTCAAAACTCTTGATCGTCGAAGCCAGAAATTCGTAATCCGTCACGTCGCCGACGAACAGTTCAATCGACTTGCCGGTTAGCTCGTGCCATACGCGCAGGCGTTCGGCCAGCGGACGAATCGGCGTTAGGGATTGCACGCCCAGCTCATAGTCCCAGAGACGACGCACAAAGTTGTCGATAATCGCGACCGAATGTCCTCGATTGGAAAGATAGAGTGCGGTAGCCCAACCACAATAGCCATCGCCTCCAAGTACGGCAATTTTCATAGTTCCTCCTGAAGCCCAGTTATGAAGTGCAGGTTCTTCCTTGGCGCCTGCTTGACTAATGCAAGTCTAGCAGGGCTATCGAGGCAGTCAGCGGGTAATTGGTGTAGACAAGCTTGCCGCCGCCGGTTGCGACCACATGAAGTCTGTCTTCGCCCACCAGCTTTTCCAGCCGCGGTATGTTGGCAGTTTTGGTCACCAGGTAGAAGCGCGCAGGTGTGACCCATAGCTGTTGAAATTTCGCATCATTGATAAAGACGTCAGGAGCCCCCGGAGCGTAGGAGCCATATTCCAAATTATTCCAACGCCCGTTCAGCAATAGTTCGCTTCGCCCGGTGTAGAAGGGAATCGAAGAGTAGATCCAGTATTGGCTATCGATAATGACGGTCCCCGGCGGTCCCTGCAAAATAGCGCGTGCCAGGGGCCGCGACGAGAGGAACGGATCAAAGGTCACCATAGCCAGACGGGCTGCTTGAAAGAACACGACCATCATGACCGCAATCGCAAAAAAAGCGCGTTTGCGCAGCGTGCCCACGGCACCGATGAGGAAGGCAACAGCGGCCAGTGCCAGAGGAAAACGCAGATACGCAAACGAATCCAGGGTGAGATCTTCCATATGGCCCAGCGAGAGCTTGTAAGCCGTAGGATGCTTGCTCAGCGCTGCGGTAATGTCACCCGGTGTGGGCACATGGCGTACGGCAATCAGGATGGCGATCGCGGCCAGTGCGGCAATGCTGGTGATGACGGTGAGGGCGCGCGTGCCCCAGCGGATACGGCTTCCACCAGCAGCCATGGCGGAGCCCAACAACAAAGCCAGTGCCGGGTAGCAAGGCATCGAGTAGTACTCCTGCGTGGTGGAAAAAGTAAAAAAGACCATCAGAAAACCAGTCCAGCAAAGCGCCAGTAATCGCGTCCTTCCAGCACGGTCAACAGCCCGGTACGAAAGCTTGAAGAGCGCGGGGAAATACACACTCCACGGAAACAACCAGATCAAATGGAACAGCCAGAAGTAAAGACGCGGAACCGTGGCGTAATCTCGCGGATAGCGCAGATTGAGAAAGCGAAGCAGCTGCTCATTGATGAAATAAAACCAGAGAAAGCCGTGGTACATCCCCGGGCCGCTGTGCAGCGTAAACGCAAAATACGGCGGGTTGGCGAGCGTCGCCAGAATGTGCCACGGAGCTGCAATCAACAACAAAATGGCTAAAGTGCCCGCTGGGTAAAAGCGCTTCCAGGTGCCCCAGGAAAATAGTTGACGGGTAAAGAACAGATACACGAGCGCTGCGCCCAGCGGAAAGACCAGGGCGATGAGACTCTTGATCAGCAATCCCACCCCAAGGCATGCGCCCATTATGTAGGCCCAGGCACGCGGATGCGCCTCCTCGTCGTCGAGTACGCGCAAAAAAGCCCACATTGCGAGGGTGATAAAGAACGTGACCATGACGTCTGGAATCAGCACGCGCGTAAAGAGAAACAGGCCAATGCAGGTGGCGACTACCAGGCCGGAATAAAACCCCGTCATGGTGTCGAAAGCCCAGCGGCCAAAGGCGGCAGTCAGGCATGCGAGGCCAATGGCGAAGAGCGCAACTGGAATGCGGGCTGCCCAGTCATGGGTGCCGAAAATGCTGTAGGAGATAGCTTCCAGCCAAAAATTGAAAGGCGACTTCTCCATATAAGCCACGCCGTTCAAGTGAGCCGTCACCCAATCGCCAGACGTAAGCATATTGGCGCCGATCTGCGCTTCGATGGTGTCGCTATCATCCATCAACGAGGGCGGAGAGATGATGCACGCCAGGTAGACCGCGGAGGCAAACAACAGCAGCAGGCTTAGGTAGAGGTGCCAGCTCCTTCGCCTACCAGGACCGGTAATTTGTGGGTCGACGTGGGTGCCGACTGAATGCGCCATTGCTTCATCCACAGAAACAGGATCATCAAACCCCATAGGTGGTATCCCAGATTGGCTCGCCTATCCAGGTGAAGCCGCACATAGTTCTCGATAGTATCGGCGCGGAATAGATCAGCGTGCTCAGAAAGTCCTTCTTTCAAAGTATCAAGCAAAAGCGGCCGCAACGAACCGCGCAGCCACTGATGCGCGGGGATGTCGAAGCCGACCTTCTTGCGGGTGAGAATCGATTTCGGCAGCTTGTCCTTCATCAATTCCTTCAGCAGCCGCTTCTGACGGGAGCCGCGCATTTTCATGCTGTCCGGCAAGGTGGCGGCAAACTCCAGAATGCGGTGGTCGAGAAAGGGAGGACGCACCTCGACCGAGTGCGCCATGCTCATACGATCCGACTTCACCAGAATGTCGTCCGCAAGATAGTAATTCTGATCGAACGCGAGGTACGGATACAGTCCGTGGCGGGCGGCGATCGACGTGGCCAGCCGCGCCAGGATGTCATCCATCGCCGGCGGCAACGGACGCCGCAGTAGAGATGCCTTGGCGTCTTCTGAGAAGGTCCCGTTCCAATGCACATGAGCCCGTTCCGACGACAGCAGGCTGCCTTCGAGAAACCGCTTTATCTTGTATTCCAGGCTGATCTTTTCGTCGGAAACCGGCAGGTAGTGCAGTCCCTTCATGGCTAGCTTGAGCGCACTGGCAGGTACCGCCTGCGCCGTACGGGCAGCCAGTTGGTTGGCGCGATAGGTCAGATAGCCGGCAAAAATCTCGTCGGCCCCTTCCCCACTCAAAGCAACGGTGGCATGCGTCTTGCACATGCGTGAGAGGAACCAGACCGGTAGTGCCCCTGCATCAGCGCTTGGCTCATCGGAGTAGTAAGCGAACTGCTCGATGGCGCCCTGCAGGTCTTCCTGCGGATTCAGATCGAGCTGTTCGTGATCGGTGCCGTAGTGCGACACCACCTGCTGAATATGCTCTGACTCATCAAAGCTGCGGCCGCGGAAGGAGATGGAAAAGGTCTTCAGCCGCGCGTGGTTGGTGCTGGCTGCGTAATGCAGGATGGTGGAAGAGTCGATCCCGCCGCTCAGCCATACACCGAGCGGAACGTCGGACGCCAGGTGCTCACGTACCGACTGCTGCAACAGATAGTCCAGTTCGAGCTTGGCTGTCTCCAGGCTGCGCGCTCGGGGAGTGGGCGGGGGCAGACGCCAATAGGGTTCCGTGCGGACCGTGCCGTCGATCCATTCATACCAGTGGCCGGGTGGCAGCTTTTCCACCCCGTTCACCAGTGTCCACGGGCACGGAACATAGTTGAGGGAGAGATAGCAGTCCAGTCCCTCCATGCTCAGGCGGCGTTCCACTTCGGGGTGGATGAGGATCGCTTTCAGCTCCGAGCCAAAGAGAAGGTCTTCGCCATACCTGGCTAGGTAGAGCGGCTTGATCCCCATGCGATCGCGCGCCAGAATCAAGCGCCGGGTCGACTTGCGCCAGAGGGCCACGGCAAACATGCCGCGCATGCGGGTAAAACAGGCGGTGTCCCAGGCCAGGAAGGCATAGAGCACGGTCTCGGTATCGCAGTGGGTATGAAACTTGTAACCGAGTGCTTCCAGCTCAGGCCGTAGTTCGAGGTGGTTGTAGATTTCCCCGTTGAAGACAACGACGGTATCGCCATCGCTCGAAGTCATGGGCTGGTCGCCAGCTGCCAGATCAAGGATTTTCAGTCGGGTTGCGCCCAGTGAGCACAGCCGGGAAGTGAAAACTCCCTGCTGGTCCGGTCCGCGATGGGTTAGGGTCGCGGTGGCCATCTGGATCCGATCAGGGTCGGAAGTCCAGCCTTTCTGGGTAAAGCCGGCAATACCACACAATTCGGAAACACCTCTTCGGCTGAAACTATATCTATAACGATAGTCTCTGCCGCCCGCGGGGAGAAAAGCAAGCTTTGGACTAGTACAATCAAAGTCTGCTGGCCTGACTGCATGACCTCACCCAAACCACCCCATTTAAAGACATTTTTACTTATCCTGGTGATGGTGCTTGCCGGCCCCCTGGGAAACGTATTGCTGGGTAAGGGCATGAAGCAGGCCGGCACGCTGGCCCTGTGGCCGCCGGCAGAGGCGTTGCACACCGGGCTGCGTATCCTGGCCGCCGGCCCGATCTGGTTAGGCATCGCTTCCTTGCTGGCCTTTTTTCTGGCCAATGTGCTGGTGCTGTCCTGGGCAGATTACAGCTATGTTCAACCTGCATCCTCAATCGGTTACGGGGTCTCCGCGTTGTTGGGATACTTCCTGCTCGGGGAACCGGTGTCGCCCTTGCGATGGTTGGGTATCGCCATCATCTGCCTGGGAGTCCTGATCGTCGGTCAGACCGACCCTCGCAGTGTGGAGCACCCCTGATGAGTTCTGGTGTCGTCGAAGTCATCCTGTTCGCGCTTATCGTGGTCTCCGGGACCGGCGGCGAACTCTGCGTCTCCCGCGCCATGAAGCGTGTGGGTGAAGTCAAAGATTTTCGTCCCCGGGCGATTGTCGGAGTGATCCTGCGTGCCCTGCGGGTGGGCTGGATGTGGGCCGGGGTCGGCATGATGGCTCTGGCCTTCTTCTCCCTCCTGGGTGCGCTTTCCTTCCTGAATGTGAGCTTCGTAGTGCCGGTGACAGCGCTAAGCTACGTGGCGGGCGCTTTGGGCGCGGTGTTTTTTTTGCGCGAGCGGGTGAGCTCTCGCCGTTGGGCGGGTGTGTTTCTGGTCTCGCTTGGGGTTACGCTGGTATTCCTGGGGCATCGATGAACCAAGCGACGAGTGAAATGCGGCCGGTGCGCGGGACGCAAAGCATTGCTTTCCGTGAAATCGTCTTGCTGGCCGTCGACTCGTTCCGTCTCAACCAGATCCGCTTTGCACTCACGGCGTTAGGCATGGTGATCGGGACTGCCTCGTTGATCCTGGTTGTCACCATTGGGCTCTCCGGCAGGCGGTATGTGCTGACCGCCATCCAGAACATCGGGACCAACCTGGTCTGGGCGGAATACGCCGGGCTCTCGGATGGCAGCAGCGCCTCTGTGCACGACTACCTCACTGCCGATGATATGCGTGCTGTGGAGCAGCAGGTTCCCGGCATCCAGGCGGCAACCCCTGTGCTCAATCTCCACCAGGCTTTCACCAGCGGGGGAGGGAAGGAGCGCGACGTTCTCATTCTCGGCGTGAACCCGGAATATGCCGATATACGCCGGCTTTACCTGGTTTCCGGGCGCTTTTTCGATGAGCAGGACTCACTGACCCATAGCCATGCAGCCCTGGTTACGGAGCGGTTTGCCATCACCCAGTTTGGCAACCCGGGAGAGGCGGTAGGTAAGACCCTGGCCATCTCTGGCGTTCCCTTCGTGGTCATCGGTGTTTTTCGCGAGCGCGTCTCGACCTTTGGACAGTCGGAAATCGTGGATGAGACGGTACTCATCCCGTACACCGTGGCCCGCTACTTTACCGGTACGGACGCGGTGAACCAGATCTACTTTTCCATGACGGATTCGGGGAGTGTTCCCTGGGCTACCCAGGCCATTCTCAAAGCGCTCAAATCACGGCATCGTTCCGAATCTGTGTACGACGTGGGCAACCTCTCCGAGGTTTTGAACATGGCGGGTAAGACGGCGACTGCCTTCAGCGTCGTCTTGCTCTTGTTTTCGCTGGTGACCCTCATGGTCAGTGGGGTCGGGATCATGAACATCATGCTGGCCACGGTGCGCTCCAGGATCCGGGAGATTGGCATCCGTAAGGCCCTGGGGGCAACCTTCCGCGAGATTCAATTGCAGTTTTTAGCCGAGGCCGTGCTCATTTCGCTCAGTGGAGGGGTGGTCGGGACGATTCTGGCCATGACCTTGCCGGTGCTGATTGCGGTCTTTACCAATTATCGGCTGCAGGTTTCCTGGGCGTCGGCGGTGCTGGCCGTGCTGGTTTCTTGTGCGGTAGGTATCGCTTTCGGCACGGTACCAGCGGTGCGCGCTGCGCGCATGGATCCCGTAGAATCATTGAAGTACGAGTAACCTCCTTGAGGGCTCGTACGGCGATTTTTTCCATTGCGCTTGTTGCTTCGGCGGTATATCCTAAAAGAGCGTCGAATACGATTTTGGTTCTCAGCTCGTTCTGCTTTAGGAGTCCGCACTACCTGCAGATACCCCGATTGAATTCAGCGTCATCTCTTTACTAAGGAAGAAACAATGGAACAAGGTACAGTGAAGTGGTTCAACGATGCCAAGGGGTTCGGCTTTTTGAGCCGTGCAAATGGTGAGGATGTATTTGTGCACCACACAGCGATTCAAGCAAACGGCTTCCGCACTCTTCAAGAAGGCCAGGCGGTTCAGTTCAACGTCACCAAAGGCCCGAAGGGTTGGCAGGCAGAGAACGTTCAGGTTCTGTAGTCTGTAGTCAGCTTCAGAAGGGGAAGATGGCTTCCCGCCGTCTTTCCCCTTCGGCTTACGGAAATAAACTTCAAAGAAATATTGGAACAGTAAAACTTCGGCCTGTTCCATCACTCTCTCCTGCGTTTTAAAAACACTCAAAATATGTGGTAAAACCTGATAGCGTAAGATCGCTCTCAAGGAGAAATCATGTACCGAGCGTCTATCCTCTTGCTGCTTCTTTCTTGCGGCATGGCCGTCGGTTGCGACACAGGCAGCACCGCGCAAAACATGAGCGACACCGGTTGGAAGGGCCAGAAGGTAGGAAAGAGTTCCAACGTTTCCGGACCAGTTCCGGGTTCCACGACCGGTACGGTCGGCAACAACGAGAATCCCCAACCTAAGCCAGCGCAGGACGAACCCAAAGCTACGCAAAACCTGGACAGCGATTAACCGCTGCTAGACTCACAACGAAACTCACACATTTGAAAAATGGGGTGCTCATGGCTGAAGGGGAAGTAACTATCACGGTCCGGCCAAACGGACCATTTCGCGTCGAAGGTCCAATCAAGCTCGTGAATACAGACGGTACGGTCATCGATACGAGTACCAAGCCTGCGGTTTCACTTTGCCGCTGCGGTGCATCGGCTAACAAGCCCTTTTGCGACGGTATGCACTCCAAGATCGGCTTCCAGGCCGCTGCTGCCGTTGTTCCCGAATCCGCCGAAAAAGTCTAACCACTGCTAGTCCCGCTAAGAGCTGGGGAAGTGAGAAGAGACTCAGTTCCCCAGCCTCAGCGTTCCCTTGTCCCATATCTCGCACAAAGCCTGCGAGATATGGTTTCACTAAGCATTGCTAATGCCGCCCCGAATAGGGGTGCCCCATATCTCGCCTTCTGTCGGCGAGATGTGGGAAGTAAGAAGCTGCCGAGGGATCGGTACCCCTAGACTCAACGGTTGTGGATCCCATATCTCGCACAAACAACGTGCGCGATATACGGAACCCCCTTTTTCCGCTTCAAGCAGCTACGGTTAAAGCCCGTAGCCTTCCTTTCGCTTCCACACCCGCTGCACCAGCGACAGGTCCAACATGCTGCGGGCAAAATCGTCCAGGTTGTCTCCCAGCAGACGCAGACTTTCACGCAGCACATACACCATCGTGACCAGATCCCCAACGACCAGCGCGATGGCCGCCCCGCGCAGCCCCAGACCTGGAATATGCATCAGGAACCATGCCAGGAGCAAAGACGCGCACGTGGCGGTCAGCATGGCGCGCGCCATCCTCTGGTGCTGATTGATGGCCATGGGAACGACGGAGCTTGTGAACCAGAACGCGTAGACCACCATCTGCAACAACATGATGTTGAGCAGCACCGGGTCCGTCGGCACCTTACCCACCGTCCATACCTTCCATATCCAATCGCCCAGGAATGCCACCGCAAGGGTGATGCCGAGGCACAACAACAACGAAATCTGGCAGGCGCGCCGGTGCAGCATGCGGGCTATATCCATTGCTCCCGTGCCGAAGGCGGCTGACATCTCGGGCCAGATCGCGTTGTTGATCAGGTTCATGCCCTGGGCCGCGCTGCGCGAAATGGTGCGCGCGGTATTAAACGTCACCACGGCGATCGGACCCATCACATACCCGATCACCACCAGAATGCCCTGCAGGTTCAGTGCATTCACCAAGGGGAAGCTCATAAACGACAGCGCCGGACCGGTCAGACGGCGAATCACCCCCCACTGCGCGTGCCGGATGCCGAAGCGGATCCACGGTACCTCGCGCCGCAGCAGAATCCACAGCGCAAAGACGCCCAAAACATTCACCCCAACATAGAGCGCCGCCACCGGCACCGGGGAAAGTCGCAGAAACACGCCCACCATGGTGCTCAGGAACGCCACCAGCACCACCACGCTCTTGGCCATGGTCCCGAGTGGATACTTACCGACACAGCGAAAGGCCGCCTGGAACAATGTTTCCTGCATGCCCAGCAAGACAGCGAGCCCCAGCAGCAGGACAATCAGGTTGGCATCGGCGCCGCTGATGGCATGCATGTGCAGCCAGTTGCCCAGCGGGAGAAACCAGACCAACCCCAGCAACAACAGCCCGATTGCGCTGGTGATGACCGTGGTGAGAACCCAGACACTCTGAAAAACAACCAGCGCCTGCTCGTAATTCTGGGCCGCCGCGAGCATCGTCATCTCATTGCCGGCAACGCTGCCGAAACCCACATCGCTCAGCCCAAGGTAGCTGGGAATGGTGTTAAGCAGGATCCACTCCCCGTACAGATGGACGCCCCAGTGGCTCAGGAAAACCGGCACCGAAAATATCTGGGTGAGTGTGGTGGAGAGGCGGCTGAAGGTATTAGCGCCGAATCCTGCGATCAGTCTGCGTTGAAGACTGCGTGTGTTCATCGAGCGGTTCCATCATCGTACATGGATCGTATCGCCGCTGCTTGAGGATGAAGCACTTCACCATGTACCCTTAGTGGCACCATGAAAGCTCTGCTTCTTTCGAAGTACAACGAACTTGATCTCGCTGAGCTCCCCGAACCCGTCCCCGGGGCCGAGGAAATTCTGGTCCGGGTTGCCGCCTGTGGTATCTGCGGCAGTGATGTGCATGGCTACGACGGTACCTCGGGACGGCGGATTCCTCCCATCGTCATGGGACATGAAGCGGCTGGAGTGGTCGCCGAAGTAGGGCCCGGTGTCAGCAACTTCAAACCCGGCGATCGCGTGACCTTCGACTCCACCGTCTACTGCGGCCAATGCGAATTCTGTCTCCGGGGTGACGTCAACCTGTGCAGCAACAGGCAGGTCATCGGCGTCTCCTGTGGGGACTATCGCCGCTACGGCGCCTTTGCCGAGTACGTGGTGGTGCCCGAGCGCATCAGCTACCACCTCCCGGAAGCCCTCGAGTTTCAAGAAGCAGCCATGCTCGAAGCAGTTTCCGTCGCTTTGCATGCAGTACGCGTTTCCGAGATGAAGGGCGGGGAGACCACGCTGGTGATTGGCGCCGGCATGATTGGTTTGCTCACCCTGCAGGCGGCGAAAGCCGCGGGTGCTTCCCAGGTGCTGGTGGCGGATATTGACCGCTCCCGCCTGGAAAGGGCAGACAAGCTGGGAGCCGACAAAACCTTGCTACTTTCTGGCGACGAGCTGGTGCAAGAGGTCCTGCGGCTCACCGAGGGCCGCGGTGTCGACCTGGTGCTTGAAGCTGTCGGGCGTGAGGAGACCATCGCCGCGTCGATTGCCAGTGTGCGAAAAGGCGGAATCGTAACGCTGATCGGCAACATCCAACCCGAGGTCAAGATTCCTCTGCAAGCGGTCGTTTCCCGGCAAATTCGCCTGCAGGGGTCTTGCGCTTCATCGGGTGAATATCCACAGGCCATGGAATTGGTTTCTAATGGGAAAATTAAAGTCAAGTCTTTGATCACAGCGGTAGCGCCTCTTAGTGATGGACCGCGCTGGTTTGAGCGGTTACACGCAGGAGAGCAAAATCTAATGAAAGTGGTGCTCGACCCGGGCGCCTAGGAACCCCCAATGAACGATTCCCCCCCATCGTTCCAATCGACTGCCCGGAGACGGTTGCAGGCATTGGCGTTATTAGCAGCGGTTTTAGCCTGGTCCATGCTCGCCGGAGCGCAGACGAAGAGCTTACGGGTTTATTTCGTCGACGTAGATGGCGGCCAGGCGACCCTTTTTGTGACCCCGGCAGGCAAGTCTTTGCTGATCGATACCGGCTGGGCCGGCAATGATGGCTTGGACGCCGGACGCATCGTCGCGGCGGCCAAAGACGCCGGCGTCACCAAGATCGACTACCTGCTGCTCACCCACTATCACGCCGACCACCTGGGCGGCCTCCCGGAGTTGATGGCGAAAATCCCGGTCGGGACCTTCATCGACCACGGGCCACAAAGCCCGACCGACCCGTCCACCAAAAAAGACTTCGCGGCTTACCAGGAAATGCTGGCCAAAGGCCACTATGGGCATATCACCCCCAAGCCCGGAGACACCTTACCGATCGCCGGAATAAAGGCAGTGGTGATCAGCTCCAATGGCGAGGTGCTCAGCCAGCCGCTACCGGGCGCCGGACAGCCTAATGAATACTGCAAGGACGCCGAAACCAAGCCGGCGGACCAGACCGACAACTCCCGCTCTCTTGGAACCCTGTTCACCTTTGGGAAGGTCAAAATCCTCGATCTGGGTGACCTCACCTGGGACAAGGAAATGCAGTTGATGTGCCCCGATAACAGAATTGGCACGGTCGACGTCCTGGTGGTCTCGCACCACGGATTGTTCCAAAGCTCGAGCCCCGCATTGCTGTTTGCCATTGCTCCCAAGGTTGCGATCATGGACAACGGAGCGAAGAAGGGCGGATCGACGGCCACTTTCGAAACGCTGGCCAAAACACCGGGTCTCCAGGCACTGTGGCAATTGCATTTCTCGAATGAAGCCGGCATGCATAATATGGCCGAAGAGTTCATCGCCAACCCCATGGGTCAGGCCGATGCTGCCAACTACCTGAAACTGACGGTGAATTCCATGGGCGCTTTTTCGGTCTTCAACTCGCGTACCCAGGCCTCGAAGAATTACTGAGGCTGGCTGGGAATCCGCTCAATCCGGCCGAGCATGAAGATATAGGCCGAAATCCCAATACACAGATAAATCGCAGACACGCCAAAAGCCCAGGCGAAGGAATGCCGCGCGTTGACCAGGTATCCGGTGACGATGGGCGCCACGATCCCCGAAACCTGGCTGGAAAAATTCTGTATGCCGGCCAGTGTTCCCACGCTGCCGCGTGGGCCGATCAGAGACGGCACGGACCAGCCCACCGCGGCGGCAGCCGATAGGCCAGACAGGGATACGCTGATCCAGATGAGCGCGCTGGTCGCACTCTGCGCGTAGGCAGCACCCAGGATGCCCAATCCCATGGTGGTGCCCCCGATCAGCACCACTCGCTGCACCCGGCTGGCGTTCCAGCCGCGCACCAGCAAGCGGTCCACCAGCCATCCGCCGATCAATAGCTCGCTAGCCCCTCCAATCAGCCAGGGCACGCCGGTGTAGAGGAACGAGTGCAGCAGATCGATATGCAGCGCTTGCGAGAGATAGCTCGGCAGCCAGGTGAGCAGCAGGTAGAAGACGTAGTTGTAGGAGCCAAACCCCAGGGTCATGCCAATCACCTTTGGCTGCCGTATGAGGTAACCGAAGGTGGCGGTTTCGAGCGGGGCGTCGTTTTTTTGCTCAACGATGTAGTTGCGTTCGAGATCGGTGAGGCCGGGATCGTCTTTCGGATCGCGGTAGACAACAGAGAAGAGGAGAAAGTAGAGGAAGCTGACCAAGCCGGTCGCCGCGAAACTCCAGCGCCAGCCTACTTTCAGCAGCAGCACGCCAATGATCGGCACTCCGATGGCGGATGCAAATTTGGCAGCGCTGTCAAAAATCGACGTCGCCGAACTCCGCTCCTTGGCGGGAAACCAGTAACCGACGGCCTTTGCGTTGGCGGGAAAGGTGGGAGCCTCGCCGATACCGAGCAGCAGGCGAGCCGCGAAAAAACCCGTCAGGCTCGGCGTAACGGCGGCTGCGAACGAGGCGACGCTCCACAAGAAGCTGCTGATGCGGCCCACGCGGCGTACCCCGAATTTGTCCAGCACCACGCCGACTGGGAGCTGGCATAGTGCGTACGTCCAGTTATAGGCGGCGGAGAGATAGCCGAAGGTGACGTTGGAAATAGCGAAGGTGGTAATGAGCGCCGCGTGAGCGACGGACAGATTCACCCGGTCGAAGTAGTTGACCAGCACGCCGGCTGCGAGCAGAAAGGCAATGCGCCAGCGGCGCCTGGGAATCTCGATCATCGTATCGGACCCAGCAGGACCGCAGATCCCTCAACAGAAAATCCGGGGTAGCGGAGCGGAGGGATCTGCGGTTTCTCCAGGTCTAACTCCCAACAACCGGTGTCTTCACCTTGCGCTTGACATTCCGAACCGGACTATTCCCGTTCTTCTTTTTCGCCCCATTCGGGGACTCAATCACACTGCGCATCCAGTAGTCGCCGTCGGCGTCCACCTCAATCCCGTGCACTTCGCGCTCAAAACCGGGAAATTGCTTGCCGAATTTCTCCAAAGCCAGCAGCATGCGAATGGTGGGGCTTTCCTTGTCGCCCAGGCGCTCGCCCGGCATACGCACCGGGATCCCCGGCGGATACGGCACCAGCATCACTCCCGTCAATCGCCTTGCCATTTCCGAGAGCCTGACCTTCTCCGTCCCATTGCGAATTAGCTTCTGATACGTTTCTGCCGGTGTCAACACTGGCTCCGGGTCAACATCGCAAGCCTCATGCAGCAAATTCGTCAGGTTCAGTTCCTTCATCGCCGCATGCATTTCATCGCTCAGTTCCTTCAGCGTCACGTCGCGATAGCGCAGAGGATGTTCGGCCACCAGGTCCGGCAATGCCTCATATAACGTTCCGTCATTGTCATAGAGGCGCTTGAACTCAAAGAGCGTCTCCAGCAAGCTGCCCCACTTTCCTTTGCTAGTCCCCACGGAGAAAAGAATCAAAGCCGTGTAGTCGCCCGTGCGCGCAATCTCCACCAGCCGCGCATCCAGGAACTCCGTGAGAATAGCAGCTGGGATACCCCAATCCGCCAACTCGCCGCGCGCATTCACGCCAGGCATCAGGATCGTGACCTTGGTCGGGTCCAGCATGCAATATTCATCGGCAATGTCTTCGTCTTTAAACCCATGCCAATCTTCTTCAGTCTTCAACGTCCAGCAGGTCGGCGACTGGATCAACACCGAATCGGGAGTCTCTTCAAACAACGAAGTTTGCCCAGTTAAAGGATCTGTCACCGTGTCTGGTTGATAAATCCTGAAAAACCACTCCTCCCCGTTCGCCGAACGAAGCCGGTGGGCAATCGACGACATGGCCTTACGGAAACTGATCGCATCCTGAATGGTCTCGTACATCAGAGTAGGACCGGCCGGCTCATCCATCATCGATGTGGCCACGTCGAGCGAAGCAATCATGGGGTAAAACGGCGAAGTCGTCCCATGCATCATGAATGCTTCGTTGAACAGATCGAAGTCCAGCGGCGCGCGATCGCTTAGCTTCACATGAATCATGGAAGCCATGGAGAACGCAGCCAACATCTTGTGAGTGGACTGCACGGCAAACAGCACCGGGCGGTCGGGCATATCCTCCGGTACATCCATCGCGAAACGGCCGCGGTAAATGGAGTGGAATTTCGCATACGCGTACCACGCCTCGTCAAAGTGAATCCGTGGCACCGAGCGCGCCAGTTCGCGCGTGACTTTTTGCACGTCGTAACAAAGCCCGTCGTAGGTCGAATTCGTGACCACGGCGTACGTAGGCTCCTGTGAAGGTGCACCCGCGCTGAACGGGCTGTCTTTGATCAGCTCTTGAATGTGTTCCGGGGAGAAGCGTCGCAGCGGTACCAGCCCGATCATGCCATATCCGTTGCGAGTGGGCTTGAAATACACCGGCCGTGCGCCCGTCACTGTCAGCGAATGGCAAATGGATTTGTGGCAGTTCGCATCAATCAGGACGATGTCTCCCTGCCCAATCACGCCGTGACCGACGATCTGGTTCGACGTAGACGAACCACTCAGCACATAAAACGTCCAGTCCGCCCCGAAGATGCGGGCGGCATTGCGTTCCGACTCAGCGGGTGGGCCAATGTGATCAAGCCACGAACCAAGCGAGGACGTGGAAATCCCCAAATCCGCGCGCAACAGATTCTCGCCAAAGAAACGGTGAAACTGCATTCCAACCGGATGCTTGAGGAAGGCCACGCCGCCCATGTGTCCCGGGGCATCCCACGAGTAGGCGCCCTGGTCGGTATATTTCTTGAGTTCGCGAAAATACGGCGGCAGCAACTGCTCGTTGTAGCGGTCGACCGCAAAATCAACCCGGTTGGCAATGAACGCCGGCGTGTCGCCGAACAGGTGAATGTACTCATGCACCTGCTTCACCACTTCGAGCGGCAGCTCGCTGACCAGCGTGCGGTCCGCAATGAGAAAAATCGGCACCTTTTTATTGCGTCGGCGGACGGCGCGAATGATCTTCAATGCAGCGCGTTCGTCGAACTGGTGTTCCTCTTCCAGGTCCCAGTCCAGCAGGATCGCGCTGTGCGAAGGATCGGATTTCACCAGCGAAAGTCCGTCCTCCGGAGTCGATGTTCTGATGACCTCGTACCCTTCTTCCGCGATTGCATTGCACAACCGCTCCATCGCGCGATCAGAAACCGAATTCGTATTGCCTAGTTCGCTGGCAATCAGCAGTACCCACTTGCCATCACTCATAGTCTGGAGTCTCGACGATCCTTGTTACATTCATGTTGGACACGTTGATGTTTCGATCCTTGGTTTATCGGGAAGCCAGTGAGGCAGGCGTCGTCGCCTGCACCAATTTCTCCACCGCCGGCACGATCATATTCAGCAGCACAGCGTGCGGCTTCTCCGCAGACTTCAGATACTCCACCTGGCGCACCTTCCAGTCACCCGGGGCGCTGTGGCGGTCGCGCAGGTAGCCGATGGCGTCCAGGCCGGTTTGCGCCACCTGGTGCAGGCTGGTCGAAAGCGGGCCCAGATCGCTCGTCAATTCTGACTTCGGAAGCAAAAGCTGGAGTTGGGTGTCGTTGTCGCGCCACAGCACCAGCCACTCCTGCGCCTGTTCCCAGTCCTGGTCGCTGGCTCGGCCGCCGACGATACGGTTAACCATGTTGAGGAACTGCCGCGCCGTGTCGCTCTCCGGAGGAATAGCATCCACGAGCCGGTTCAGCGGGGTAAACGCGTCCCAGTGTCCCAGCTGTTCCCGCGCATAGCCCTGAGGCGGTTGCACTACATCACCCAGCACCCGCAGCGGAAGAGGATCGGGCTCGCCCGTCATGCGGCTAAGCATCGCCGGATAGCTTGAATTGTGGAGCAGCCCATAGTAGTTCAGTTTCTGCGAGATGATCGCCAAACGGGTATACATCGACTCCGTATCGCGGGTCTCGCGCGGCGACCAGAGCCGTTCCGCGATGGCTGCGGTGCGCGGCCAGATGCGGCTGTCGACGCTTTCCGGAGTGACATACTCCGACCACATCGTCGCCTCCCCACCCAGGATCATTTTGCGTTGTTCGCTGGTGAGGGTGCTGGGGCCATCCCCTTCCGGGTCGGCGTCATAGTGTTCGGCGGCAGAATGGTTCAGGTCAATGTAGAAGCCGGCCGATAACAGAGCGCGATTGCCGCCGCGCACCGCTTCGCCCACAAACTGCGGCCCCCGCCACGACTGGATGACCACATCCTTCGGCGTATTCGGCTGCAGCACCTCATCCCAGCCAACCATGATCTTCTTATGGCGAGCGACAATCGGCTGCACCTTGCCGCTGAAGTAGCCCTGCAAGGCAGTGTCGTCCTTGAGGCTGTGTTCCTTCATGAACTGCTGGATGCGCGGATTGGCGTCCCACTCCTTGCCATTGCACTCATCTCCCCCGACGTGGAAGTACGCGTCCGGAAACAAGGCCGTCATCTCTCCGATCAGCGTGTCGAGGAATTTGTAGGTGCTATCGCGGGTGGGATCGATCACCGGGTCGAAGATCCCCCAGTTGCGTTCGATCTGATACGGCCCCTTGCCGCTGGCGAGATCGGGGTAGCCAACAAACCAGGCCGTGGCGTGGCCGGGCATCTCGAATTCCGGCATCACACGGATTCCACGGTCACGCGCGTACTCAATTACGTGGCGCACTTCGTCCTGCGTATAAAACAGTCCGTCCGAGCCCTTCTCCGTGAGCAAAGGAAACTTCCTGCTCTCCACCCGGAATCCCTGGTCATCCGACAGGTGCCAGTGGAAGACGTTCAGCTTTACGGCTTCCATACCGTCGAGAGTGCGATAGACCACCTCGAGAGGCATGTAGTGGCGGCTCACATCGAGCATCAACCCACGCCACGCAAAGCGCGGTTCATCGTCGATCGTCACCACCGGCGCGGTAAAACCCTGGGGAGTAATCCTGACCAGCTGCAAGAAGGTTTGCAGCCCGTGCATCACGCCGAGAGGATTGGCAGCTTCAAGGTGCACGTCCGTGGCGGTAACCTGCAAATGGTAGGATTCGTCTTCACCGACCTGCTGGACAGGTGCGCTCGCGCCGCCGGTTTTAATGAAAAACGTCGGCTTGTTCAGCTCTGCTTCGCGCCATAGGGGAATTCCGGTCTCCCGCGAGAGAATATTGAGAAAGCGTTGTTTTGCGCGATCGAGGCGAGGCTCCTGGTAGCCCTCGAGGGCAACGCCGAAACCGTTGTTGATGACCAACTCGCCCGCTCCTGGTTTCACGTGGGAGGGAAGGGGCATGAGTGGCAGAGGATTCTGGGCGCCGGCAACCAGCGAGCTAAACAGTAACGTCATGGAGAGAATCCGAAACAAGGGCGACCTCATAACCGCGCTCAACGATTCTATCTGGTATAGATAACCCATGATGTCATCCGCCCCCGTATTCGAACACGAGATGCTGCGCGAGATTTACGAGCAACCCCGCGCCCTGGCTGACACGATCGAGCGCTATGCCCCCAACGGAAAACTTGCGACTGAAATTTTTCAACCGGTAGCCGAGGCGCTGGGTGGACGCGCCCGCCTGGTCATTGCCGCGAGCGGTTCCAGCCGTCACGCCGGCCTCGCCGCGGAGATCATGCTGGAAGATCTGGCCGGCCTGATCGTCGACGTCGAATATGCCAGCGAGTACGTGTATCGCTCGACCCACACCATTCAGGATCCCGGAGTTCTGGTCATCTCGCAGTCAGGCGAGACCGCGGACACGCTGGCGGGACTGCGCGAAGCCAAGTCGCGCGGATTGCCCACGCTTGCCATCACCAACAACCCGAACTCCAGCATGGCGAAAGAGGCGGATGCGTCGCTACCCACCCTGGCTGGGCGGGAAAAAGCCATCCCGGCGACCAAGAGCTTTACCACCCAGCTGGCGGTACTGTATTCGCTAGCGCTCTATCTGGCGCGCATTCGCGGCAGAATGACGGCGCCAACGGCGGAAAGCCATGCGCAGGATCTTCGCCGGCTACCCGCGCTGCTCGAGCCGGCTCTCGGGCGATGGCAGCAGCAAATTGCCGATTTGGCGCCGGCGCTGAAGGGATCAAGGGCGTTTCTCTACCTTGGCCGCGGCGCGCACTATGCGATTGCCCGGGAAGGGGCACTGAAGTTGAAGGAATCGGCCTATATGCAGGCGGAGGGCTATCCGGCTGGGGAGTTGAAGCATGGTCCGAATGCCCTGGTAAGTGCGGACGCGCCCCTGGTCGTGATCGCCACCAGCGATCCATCCGATCCCGATGCCATGCTGCGTTACCAGAAAGTGGTACAGCTCATGAAAGACATGCGCGCCCAGGGCGCGACGATCCTGGCGATCGCGACCGAAGGAGACAAAGAAGCTGCTGCGCTCGCCAACTACTGCGTCGAGGTGCCCCGGACAGAAGACTTGTTGGCCACCATGCTGGAAGTAGTGCCGTTGCAACTGCTCGCCTATCAACTGGCCATCCAGAACGGAATCGACGTCGACAAGCCCCGCAACCTGGTAAAGGCCGTCCTGCAAGAGTAGTCTGCACTCCGCTACGGGCGGGATGACAAGCTTTCGGTTCAGATCCTCAACGTAACAACAACTTTGTCATCCCGACCGAAGCGGACCCGGATTTTCGCTTCGTCGCTTTCAAAAAACGGCCTCGTCTGCGGCTCTTCGTAAAGAGAGACGCACGAACTTGACCGATGACGCAAAATCTCAATAGAAAATCCGGGGTAGCGCAGTGGAGGGACCTGCTGTTCTACCAATCCTGTGAAAGCCTCAACCGAGGCCCCAGCCGTCCCGACCCCAAAAGTTATAATGAGAACGTAGACATACGATATGGTCACCAAACATCTCCCGCTGGAAAATCCATTGATTTCGCAACGCGACCAGGTTTTCGACGCCTTTCGCCGTTGGGGCCATCTGCAAGCCAAACTCGATCCGCTCGAGCAATACCTCCAACCTGCTCCGGTTCCTGAATTGAACTTTCAGGGAGAAGATGCAGAACAGGCCCGCGGTTACTACTGCGGCAGTATTGGCGTGGAATTCATGCACCTTCCCGACCCTGCGCGCAGGGAATGGATTCAGGAGCGCATGGAGCAGCCGCTACCCGTCCCTGATCAACACCAGGTTTTGGAGCGCCTCACCCAGGCAGACCTCTTCGAGCAAGTCATCCAGTCGCGTTATCTGGGCACCAAACGCTTCTCGCTCGAAGGCGTTACCGTCCTCGTCCCTTTCCTCGACGAACTGTTGAATCGCGCAGCCGATCACGGCGCCACCACAGCTGTGATGGGCATGAGCCACCGCGGACGCTTGAACGTGATGGTGAACTCCATCGGCAAATCAGCAACCGACATTTTTTCCAAATTCGAAGATGCCAACCCGCGCAGCATCCTCGGCGGGGGCGATGTGAAGTATCACGTCGGCGCTACCGGCCAATTTGCAACCAGGAGTGGCACAAACATCAGTCTCCACCTGGTATCGAACCCCAGCCATCTGGAGGCGGTAGACCCTGTCGCAATGGGCCGTTCCCGTGCGCGGCAGATCCGCATCGGCGAGGCAGGCCAGGATGCCGTGCTGCCGGTGCTGATTCACGGTGACGCGGCGTTTGCCGGGCAGGGCATCTGGGCAGAGACGTTGAGCCTTGGCTCCATGCCTGGGTTCACTGTGGGCGGCACCATCCAGATCATCGTCAACAACCTCATCGGTTTCACCGCCGATCCCGATGAGGTCTATTCCTCGCGCTACTCCTCCGACATCGGTAAGCGTCTGCCTATCCCGATCTTCCATGTGAATGCCGAAGATGCCGACGCCGCGATCCGGGTCGCAGCCCTCGCCGTGGAATACCGCTACACGTTTCACACCGACGTCGTTATCGACCTGGTCGGTTATCGTCGCCATGGCCACAGTGAGGTGGACGACCCAACCATTACGCAACCGCTGCGCTACGCCAGGATTAAGAATCATCCTGCTCTCTACGAGATCTATGCGAAACAGATTGGCGTCGATCCTTCCGCTCGGGTCAAGGAGTTGCAGGGAGAACTCGCCGAAGCTCAGAAGCAGGCCACCAAAATGACCAAGAGCGCGAGTCTGGCTAAGCTCCCCGGCTACTGGTCCGATTACACGGGTGGGCCGTACAAAGCGGAATACGAGGTCGAAACAGGTCTAAGTGCCGGCCAGGTTGAAGAAATCAGCAACCTTGTCACCACGTATCCGAAACAGTTTCATATTCATGCCAAGATCAAAAAGCTGCTCGAACAGCGCCGGGAAATGGGCCGTGGCGGGCGTGAATTTGATTACGGCATGGCGGAAGCCGTGGCTTTCGGCTCACTGCTATTGCAAGGCACGCCAGTGCGTCTTTCCGGGCAGGATAGCCAGCGCGGCACGTTCAACCAGCGCCACAGCGTCCTGGTAGACATCGAGAACGAAGAGCATTACACTCCGCTGGCCAACCTAGCCCCGAACCAAGCGCGCTTTGAGGTGTACAACTCGATCCTTTCTGAGGCAGGCGTGCTCGGCTTTGAGTACGGGTACAGCCGTGATTACCCGGAAGCGCTGGTGTTGTGGGAAGCGCAGTTCGGCGACTTCGCCAACGGCGCGCAAATCATCATCGACCAGTTCATCGCTTCGGGTGAAGACAAGTGGGGTCTGCTGAGCGGAGTGGTCCTGCTACTGCCCCATGGCTACGAAGGGCAAGGGCCAGAGCATTCCAGTGCGCGCGTCGAGCGCTACCTGCAATTGGCCGCACATGACAATATTCAGATCTGCCAGCCTTCAACCGCTGCACAGTACTTTCATCTGTTGCGCCGGCAGGCGATGCGCAAATGGCGCAAGCCGTTGATTGTCTTTACTCCCAAGAGCATGCTGCGCAATCCCGCCGCAAGTTCTCCGCTGTCAGCGTTCGCTGCGCCGCGCTTTCAGAACGTTTTACCCGAGACGGAGATCACACAGGTCAAGCGGCTGTTGTTGTGCACCGGCAAGATCGGGCACGAACTGCGCATCGAGCGCGCCAAGCACAAAGAAAGCACTATCGGCATCGTCTCGCTGGAACAGCTTTACCCCTGGCCGGAGGCGGAGCTGACCGCAGAGATCGCGCGTCATCCTGAAGCGCGGGAAGTAGTGTGGGTGCAGGAAGAGCCTGACAACATGGGTGCGCTCTCGTTCGTAGTGCCGCGGCTCCGTCGTCTTTTCCCGGAACGAAAAGTTCTCAGCATTAAGCGTTCGGCGGCGGCCAGTCCAGCCACTGGTTCAGCCAAAGCACATGACATGGAGCAAAAAACCCTCATCAGTCTCGCCCTGCGCGAAAGCTGAAGCCAGCAAAAAATGGATTGCCCATTCGAGCCAACAATAGGCTGAATGGACCCAGTAGTCTAAGCGCTGTGATCGTTGCGGGCGGGGCTTCCGGGGGATTCAACCCACATCAACTCCAACTGCAGCAGCTTATTACTCAGGAAGGCCACGTCGCGGACGCTGACATCTTCTTCTTCAACGCGGGCCATCTCGTGCTGCAAAAAGTTGAAGGCGGGGCGCATCTCCGGAGGGAATTCGTCGCTGCGAAGTCCGCGCAAAACTTCCCACGCTTGCAACAGCCGTGTTCGATCACGCGGGGTCTCTCCGTCATTCGCCAGCATCGAAGCCGCGCGCCGGAGTCGTTCATGAGCATCCAGTTTGGTCATGGGTAATCAAAGTGTGACACGAAAAGGTTGAATTCATCTACCACTGAGCGCGCTTTGCGAAGGGTCGCTCACCTTCAGAAACAATATAATAAAAGCAACCCATTTCCGCGGTAGAACTTCAGACAACTTGAATGGCGAAAGTATGAAGCCAACTTTAGACAAAAGCTTCAGCACCTCCCGTGCTGAAGAGGATTTTCGTTTGTCGTTGGCACAGTATGTAAGCAGCCAGGCGCTGCCTGTAGATAAACTTGGTCATCAGCCTCGTCTGTATGCAATCACGCAACTTGTCGGTGAGGGTCTTGCGTACGATGACGATGTCGTATTCGCTGCAGCGTGGCTGCACGATCTCGGCGTGTTCATCGGTCATCGGCCGGAAGATCTGGCTGCGCTCGCTGCCTGGGACAATGTCCGCTATGCGATGGAACAAGCACCGGCGATTTTGAACAAATGCGGATTCCCTACAACGAAAGTTGCACTTGTTGTGGAAACGATTCGCACCCACCAACCGCATCTGCAGCCATCGACGCTCGAAGGCGCCATCCTGCGCGACGCCGACATTCTGGAGCAGTTGGGGGCCATCGGCATTTTGCGCGTGGTGGCGAAAATCGGCAGGGATACTCGTTATCCAACCTTTACCGACGCGGCTGCCACACTGCGTAAAGCGTTGATAGAGTTACCGATGAAGCTACAACTGGAGACGGCCAAAACACTGGCTGAGCCGAGAATCGTCCTGCTTCGGGAATTTCTTACGGAGTTGGATCAAGAAGCACACGGCGCACTGTACTGAACCTGTTCAGCAAGGTTACCGATGATGTTCCGTCATCGTCGAGTGGGGCGTAGAGTGTGAGAAACTAACTGCTGCCACTGCATTGAGAATAGAGAAGTTTTCTTGAGGGCCGGCTGGCGGCAGAGCCTATTGGGGGCTTGAATAATGGAACTGAAAAACGCCAAAGTAGTGGTCTGTGGCGCTGGTGGATTCATCGGCGGACACCTGGTCAAGAGCCTGCTGGATAATGGCGCCAACGTCATCCGCGCGGTAGACGTAAAGCCGATGGACGAGTGGTATCAAAGCTCGCCAGGCGTGCAGAACCTGTCCCTGGACCTCAAGGACAAAGACAGTTGCATGAAAGCAGCTCAGGGTGCTGAAGTCGTTTTCCAACTCGCTGCCGACATGGGTGGCATGGGCTTCATCGAAAACAACAAAGCGCTATGCATGCTGAGCGTGCTGACCAATACGCATATGCTGATGGCCGCGCGCGAAAAGGGAGTGCAGCGCTTCTTCTATGCCTCCTCCGCCTGCGTCTACAACGGCGATAAGCAAAAGACTCCAGATGTTGTTGCGCTGAAGGAAGAAGATGCCTATCCTGCTCTGCCGGAAGATGGCTATGGCTGGGAGAAGCTTTTCAGTGAGCGCATGTGCCGCCACTTTGAAGAGGACTTCGGTCTGCAATGCCGCGTAGCTCGCTACCACAACGTATACGGGCCTCTGGGCACCTGGACCGGTGGACGTGAAAAAGCGCCGGCTGCCATTTGCCGCAAGGTGATTGAAGCCAAGGTTTCGGGCAAACACGAGATTGAGATCTGGGGCGATGGCAAGCAGACGCGCAGCTTCATGTACATCGATGATTGCACTCGTGGTACACAGGCGATTCTGAAGAGCGAAATTCACGAGCCGATCAATCTGGGCAGCAGTGAACTGGTTACCATCAACCAGTTGGTGGACATGGCAGAACAGATTGCCGGAGTGAAGTTGCAACGCAAGTACAAGCTGGATGCGCCCAAAGGCGTGAACGGACGCAACAGCGATAACACCAAAATCCTGGAATATCTTGGCTGGGAACCTTCTATCCGTCTCCGGGATGGACTGGCCCGGACGTACGAGTGGATTGAAAGCCAGATGATGGCTGTATCTAGGGCCTAACGAACCCCGGGGGGACAGCAGTGGCCACGGTGAGCGCTCAGTTCCGGCAGATTTTGGGTATCCGTTTCTTTATCGGAGACGCAAATGAAGCCATCGCCAGAATGAGCGGCGGCGGCCTGCTGGTAGTCCCCGCGGCGCCAGCGCTCAAAAATCTGGCGAACGACTCGGCCTATCGTGAAGCCCTGCAGGGCGCGGACCTGGTCATTACCGACAGCGCCTTCATGGTCATGATCTGGAACCGGCTCAAGCGCGATTCCATCCGCAGGGTTTCCGGCCTTACGTATCTGTCATCCTTACTGAAGCAGCCCGATTTCCATCAGCCGGGCGGCAGCTTCTGGATCATGGCCAGTGAGCACAGCGCTCGCAGGAACACAGCGTGGCTGCGGCGCCAGGGAATCGAGCTCGATGAAGCGGATCGTTACATCGCTCCGCTGTACGGTAAAACAATCGAAGACCCTGAACTTCTTCAGCGGATTTATCTGCGCCGGCCCCGGCACATCGTGGTGACCCTGGGTGGTGGGACACAGGAACGCTTAGGCCTTTATCTCAGAGATGCGCTGCAAGGCAAACCGTCGATCCATTGCATCGGGGCAGCCATTGCATTCCTAAGTGGAGATCAGGTACAGATTCCTCGCTGGGCTGACCGCATGTACCTAGGATGGCTCTTCCGTTGTCTTTCGGATCCGAAGCGCTACATGCCGCGCTACTGGGAGGCGCGTAAGCTGCTCTCGCTCATGATTCGGTACGGTAGCAGTCTTCCCGCAGCAGATCTGCCAGGTACCCCCTCCTCGTAAACCACCCAAACCCGATAGCAAAAAAAAGTTTTGGGTGGCCCATGCGAGCCCTCTGTTGGCTTGAGTGGGGTCTTGCTCTGATGCCGAGGAGAGAACGAAATCCGCTACGCTGCGGATGTGGCGAATCCGCAGGTCGGGAGGGCCGGCCCTTTAAACGTAAGCCCAGCCCAGAAACACTGGGACGATCCATGGCATAGAGTGCAAACACCGCGGCACAACACCAAAGCTCCTCAGCGCGGTTTCTGTTACCCAAACCTACTGGTTAGCGCGAACGCTAGCTCTCTGCGTCTCCGCGTGCTTGGCTGCCGTTTCCAGCGCCTTTGCCTGGGGCAGGTAATCGAGCGCCTTGTTGATCATCGGATCCCAGGTCGCCCGCACCTTCAGGCCTTCTTCCTGACCAAACTGGGTGGTGAAAATCTCAGCCTTGATATTCGCCTTGACCCAATCCATCACCGGTGTCAGCTCCGCGTCGGTATACGCAATCTGCTGGCTGGTCAGGAACTGCTTGAACTCCGTCATCACTGCGTCATCTACCTGGAAGTCTTTACCCACTGTCCGGTTCGACATGTAGTGCTTGGCAAAGTTGAAGAATGCGTAGTGCTCCAACAATGTGTCCTGCACGGGAACCGACTTGGGTGTATCGATCTTGTCATCGGGGGTGATGCCGCCGCCGCCAAACACCGTCCGCCCGGAATCCGTCGCCTTCACTTCGCGGCTCTTCGTATCCTGCGGCTGGTCGTGGTTGTAGTAGTAGTCGTACAGCGAGACGCCGTTGTAGTTGCGCTGGATTAAACGTCCGCTGGGCGTGTAGTAGTGATATGTGGTCAACGCCAGGCCGGTGTTCTCCGACAGCGGGTAAACCGTTTGCACCAGTCCCTTGCCGAAGGTGGTCTCACCGGCGATGATCGCGCGGTCATGATCCTGCAATGCGCCGGAAACAATCTCCGCTGCGGACGCTGTCCCGTGGTTTACCAGCACCACGATGGGATATTCCTTGCCACCGTTGCCATGCGTCGCCCGGTAGGTCTGCTCGGGGAAAGCGCGGCCACGCTGGGAAACAATCACTTGACCCTTTTCCAGGAACTTGTCACAAACTGCCACGGCTTCACTGAGCAAGCCGCCGGGATTACCGCGTAGATCCAAAATCAGCCCGTCGATGCTGCCGAAGTGATCGAGAGCGTCGGAAAGCTCGCGGCCGGTCGTCTCCTGGAAATTGGTGATGTGCACATACCCGACGCTGGGCCGGATCATGTAGCTGAGGTCAATGCTGTTGTGCGGAATCTCGTCACGAATCAGGTCGAACACCAGCGGCTTGGCCGCGCCCTCGCGCGCAATCGTGATCTGCACATGGGTCCCTTTGGGTCCCTTGAGCACGTTAGCCACATCCTCTGAGTTCATGTTGTCGGTCGACTTGCCATCCACCGCGACAATCACGTCCCCTGGGCGGATGCCGGCCTTATAGGAAGGCGTACCCTCGAACGGGCTCACGACCACAATCTTGTTGCTCTGGGGCTGAATCAGCATGCCAACGCCGTAGTACTTGCCGTGCTGGTCTTCCCGCATCTTGGCATAGGCTTTGGGATCGTAAAAGCTGGAGTGCGGGTCGAGAACCCGGAGCATCCCCGGAATGGCCCCGTCATAAACCGCCTTCTCAGCCTTCTCACCGGTCAGCGGCTCGGCGTAGTTCTGTTCCACCAGGTCATAGACACTGGTGAAGGAGCGCAGGTCGTCGCGCAGCGCGGATTCATCGGTGCTCGACTGAGCCCCGAGCCGCTGGCTCACCACCGTGCCCACAAAACCACAAACCACAAAAAACAGGAGGATGGAGAACAAGAACCGTCGTGTGCGGGAGGCCATAAGTGCGAAATTCCTCTGGGTCCGGAGGGGCGCAAGAGAGCGGCCCTGCTGCGCTGGCCCGGAGTCTTCTTGACTCGAAGTATATCATTGGACGTAAGCTGATTTGATACGTACTCGACTATGTAAAACCTCAGGAAATCCGGTCTGTTCCACCAGCTGCGCAGCTCTGCTCGTGTGAAATCAGGCAAACTACCACGGAAGAGCTAGACGCTACCACTTAGCAGTCAGACGAGATGTCCAGACCCATGATGTTTTCTCCATACCGGCAAGCAACGGCGATTTTCCTTCTCGGCGCAGCCTTCACGGCGCTTCCTGCTCTGGCCCAAAACAATACGCAAGTCGCCAATGCGCAGGCCCCCAAGAACCCCAGTGAACTGGCCCCGGTCAACGGCAAAATCGTCGAAGACATCATCGCTCGCGTTAACGACCAGATCATCACCCAGTCCGACTACGATCGGGCCGCCGCGCAACTCGAGGCCGAAGCCAAACAGCAGTCCGTCCCGGCCCACGAATTACAGCAAAAACAAGCAGATTTGCTGCGCGATCAGATCGATCAGCAACTGTTGCTCTCCAAGGGTAAGGAGTTGGGGATCACCGGCGAGACCGAGCTGATCAAGCGGCTGGACGAGCTCCGCAAGCAGAACCACCTGGATTCAATGGAGGACCTGGAAAAGGCCTTCACCGCGCAAGCGCCGGCCGGCGCGTCCTGGGAGGATTTTAAAGCCAGCCAACGCAACAGCATCATCACCCAGCAGGTGGTGCGGGACGAGGTGGGCCGCCGCATCAGCATGTCTCCTGCGGACGTGCAGAAGTACTTCAAGGCACACGAAAGCGAGTTTGCCCAGCCGGAATCGGTCAACCTCGATGAGATTTTGATACCAACGCCCGCCAAGGCAGGCACGGACGGTGCAGACCCAGACCAGGTCGCCGCCGCCCAGGCGCAGGCCGACGCGTTGGAAGCCAAACTGAAAGCCGGAGCCAAATTCGCTGATCTGGCAAAGACTGCGCCCACCGACCCTAACGAAGCAAAGCTCGTGCAGTTGGGTGATTTTCACCGCGGCATGCTGGCCAAGGAAATTGAAGATAAGGCGTTTGCCTTGACCGCCGGCCAATCGACGCAGCCGATTCGTACCAAGCAGGGTTTCATCATCCTGCAGGTGAAGGAGCACAATGCGGGCGGCGAAGGCAGTTTCAAGCAGGTAGAGCCGCAGGTAGAAGAGGCGCTTTTCCTCGAACGCATGCAGCCCGCGTTGCGCGTATACCTGACCAAGCTGCGCGAAGAGGCGTTCGTAGAGATTAAGCCGGGGGCAGTGGATACCGGGGCAAGCGGCAACGAGATGCGCTTGACCTATAGCGCGTACACTCCACCCGAACCCAAGAAGAAGAAAAAGTTTGCCCGTACCCGCTTCCGTGGCCGGGACCGTTCCAAAGCCAAGCCGGCTGTGCAGACCGCTGCTGCGACGACCCCAGCCGCCACAACTCCAGCGGCCACAACACCGGCTGCCACGGCAACGGCTTCGACCCCTGCAACGCCAACGCCTGCTCCCAAGGCCAAGCCCACGCAGCAGGCCAGCAACGAGCCGGCGGTGCAGAAGCCCGGCAAGCGAGAGAAGATTCGCTTCGGTCAAGCGCCGCGCGAATCCCTTCCTGCTTCCGAGGTTGCTTCGGCTGCCGCCCCTGCGGATGCCAACCCGCCGGAACCGGGTGTCACGGTTCCAGAAACCCGGGTTGTCAATCCGGATGGAACGATTAGCGGGGAAACTGCTCCGGTCGTCGAACACAAGTCGCGCCTTAGCGCTCGCCCCCGGGTAAAGAAGGCGAAGAAGGACAAATCCAGCGGCGATGATGTATCCAAGCCGACCGACGAAGAACTGGCATCGCAAAAGGTACAGAACGCGCCGGTCGGGCTAGCCCCCTCGGCAGCGCAGACCAAGACCAAGCCGAAGGGCGAAAAGACCCGTTTGGCTGACAAGCCGACCCAGCCGGATCAGACGCCCGCGCCGTACCTTGGCCATCCCGAGGAACCGGCTCAGACGCCTCCGCCGGCTGCCAATCCTCCTGCACCTGCGACCCCGCCCACGCAGCCGTAATGCCAGAAATGAAAGAGATCTTTGTTGCCGATTTAGGCAAATTTGAAAACCAGCCGATCGTCTCTTTCTTTGCCGTCACCACGCGGAACCTGCGCAGCCGCAAGGACGGCGGCCAGTACCTGGCGCTGACCCTTGGCGACCGCACCGGGCAGGTCGAGTCGCGGATGTGGGAGAACTTCGCCGAGTCTGCCTCGACCTTTGAAGAAGGAGACGTGGTCAAAGTACGCGGTGAGGTCTGTCGCTACAACGGCCGGGTGCAAATCAACCTGGACAAACTGCGGCTCGCCACTGCGGATGAGTTTGAACTAGCGGATTACGTTCCCCGCACGCAGAAGGATGTAGCGCAACTGTGGTCAGCGTTGGTCGCCTGCGTCGACAGCTTTACCGACCCTTCTCTGCAATCGTTGGTGCGCTCTTTCCTCGACGATCCCGTCTTTGCCGCTGCCTTCCGCGAAGCCCCGGCGGCTCGGAGCCTGCACCATGCGTGGCTGGGCGGCTTGCTCGAGCATGTGGTCTCACTCATCAGCATCTGTGAGCTAGCGGCGGGTCACTATCCTGAGATCAACCGCGACCTGCTGCTCACCGGCGCCATCCTGCATGACATCGGTAAGCTGGAGGAGCTGAGTTGGGGGACCAGCTTTGACTACACCCTGGAGGGGCAGCTGGTTGGTCACATCACCATGGGCATTGGCATGATCGAGAAGAAGCTGGCGGCCCTGCCTGGCTTTCCGCCCCGGTTGCGGTTGCTTGTCGAGCACATGGTGCTCAGCCATCACGGTAAGTTGGAATTTGGCTCGCCTAAACTACCGATGATTCCCGAGGCAGTACTGCTCAACTTTCTGGACGACATGGATGCCAAGATGCACATGATGCGCAGCGAGTTCGAGCGTCACGAAGCCCAGGGCGGAGAAGCGGGTGAGATGACCGATTGGGTCCGCGCCATGGACAGGCCGCTGCTCAACACGGCCACCTTTCTCAAGAAGGAGTAGATCATGATCTATCTGCTGAAGACCGAACCCACCGCGTACGCGTTCGCCGAGTTGGTGAAGGAGAAGGAAACCGACTGGACGGGAGTGACCAACCCGCAGGCAGTGAAAAATCTTCGCGAAATGAAGAAGGGCGAGAAGCTTGTCATCTATCACACGGGAGACGAGAAGGCGGCGGTCGGCCTGGCTCACGTCAAATCGGTAGATGTGTCGGATCCCAAAGTGCCGTTGGTGCGGATCGTTGCCGGGCCGGGGATTAAGCGGCCGAAAACGCTGGCCGAGATCAAGCAAAATCCAATGTTCGAAACCTCAGCCCTGGTGCGCCAGTCCCGGCTCTCGGTGGTGCCGTTGGAAGAAGCGCAATACGACTGGCTAATTAACGGCTAAGTCCCGTCAACGTAGCCAATCCTCTCCCCCTTGTCATCCCGAGCGTAGTCGAGGGATCTGCGGTTCTGCTGCGGTCTCCTCAAGCTTAAAATCGACTACAATCAAACATTAGGCCTGCTCGCCACACAAAATGCTACGTTTCTCAACTGCTGGTGAATCTCACGGCGAGTGTTTGATCGCCCTTATATCCGGACTGCCTGCGGGCCTCGAAGTCGATCTCGAATACATCGATCACGAGCTCTGGCGGCGCCAGCAAGGCTACGGCCGGGGCGGCCGCATGCGCATTGAGCAGGATCGGGCCCACATTCTCTCCGGCGTACGCCACGGCAAGACCATCGGGTCGCCCGTCTCCATCCAGATCGAAAACCGGGATTGGAAGAACTGGACTGAGGTCCTGCCCGTAGCTGCCGGTGACCCGGAAAAGCATAAAGCCGTGGCCTCGCCGCGGCCCGGCCATGCCGACCTTGCCGGCTCGCTCAAGTACAACTTCCCGGATGCCCGGTACGTGCTCGAACGGGCATCGGCGCGCGAATCCACGGCGCGTGTCGCTGCTGGCGGCATGGCGAAGCTGTTGTTGAAGCCCATGGGAATTGAGATTTCGAGCCACGTCGTGCGGGTGGGTCGGGTGAACCTGCCCGAAAATGCGACCTGGGACCAGGTAGCCGCGCTGCGCAGCCGTGAGGAAATCCTTCTCAACTGCGTCGATCCGCAAACAGAAGAGCAGATGAAAGCCGAAGTGGATCACGCGCTCCGTACCGGAGACTCCATCGGCGGAGTCTTCGAAGTGGTGGTTCACGGAGCCCCCGCCGGTCTGGGAACCTATGCCAACTGGGACGAGCGCCTGGACGGTCTGCTGGCCTGGGCAGTCATGTCGTTGCAGGCAGTGAAGGCGGTCGAGCTGGGTCAAGGGGTCACGGCGGCGGAGTCCTTCGGTTCTGCGGTGCATGACGCCATCGGCTACAGCGTCGAAGCGAACGGAGCGCCAACGCGGTTTACCCGCGAACGCAATAATGCCGGCGGTATCGAGGGTGGCATCTCCAACGGTGAAGATATCGTCGTGCGCGGATATCTCAAGCCGATATCAACCTTGCGCAGGCCTCTGGGATCCGTTTCCTATAGCACTCGTGAGTCGACGAAGGCGGCCTATGAACGATCGGATGTCTGCGTCGTTCCAGCTGCGGGCGTCGCCGCAGAAGCGATGGTCGCATTCGTGATAGCCAAGCTCGCACTGGAGAAGTTCGGCGGCGACTCTGCCGGCGAGCTGACCAGGAACTACCAGGGATACCTGGAGCAGATTCGCAGATTCTGAGGAAAGACACCCCGTTCCATGGTTTACCCCATCGTCAAGTTTCCCGACCCCATCCTGCAGCGGCCGGCCGAGCCCGTCACCGCGTTCGATGAGGAGTTGAAAAAGTTGGTCGACGACATGTTCGAGTCCATGTACGTTGCTCATGGCATCGGCCTCGCCGCGCCGCAAATTGGCATCGCCAAACGGATCACAGTGATCGATCTTAGCTTCCAGAAGAACCCGGAAGAGAAGATCGCGCTGATCAATCCCGAGGTCGTGAGCAAAGAGGGAAAAATCTACGAGGAAGAGGGCTGCCTCAGCCTTCCTGACATTCGCGAAAAGGTGGCGCGCGCGGCCACAGTAAAAATCCGCGCCCAGGATCTGGAGGGCAAGTGGTTCGAACGCGAAGCGGAAGACCTGCTGGGGCGCGCCTTCCAGCACGAGATCGATCACCTCGATGGCGTCCTGTTCATTTTTCGCATTAGCGCACTCAAACGCGATTTCGTCTTGCGTAAGATCCGCAAATTGCAGCGGGCCGGGGAATGGTAGGTGAGGCTTGTCTTCTGTGGCACCCCGCAGTTCGCGATCCCCACGCTTGAGCAACTGATCGGCTCCCGCCACTCCATCAAGCTGGTCATCACGCAGCCGGACCGCGTGAAGGGCCGCGACGATGCGCCGTCGCCGCCCCCGGTCAAGCAGCTTGCCGTGAAGTACGGCGTGCCCGTGCTGCAGCCGGAGAAGATCAAGAACAATGTGGAGTTGCGCCGCCAACTGGAGTTGATTCAGCCCGACGCCATCATCGTCGTCGCCTATGGCCGCATCATCCCCGACTGGATGCTGCAATTGCCGCGCTGGGGCAACATCAATCTGCACGCTTCGCTGTTGCCTAAGTACCGCGGCGCTGCGCCTATCCAGTGGGCGGTCGCCAACGGCGAGACGGTGACGGGCGCAACGACGATGCGTATCGATCAGGGGCTCGACACCGGCGACATCCTCGAGCAGAGCACACTCCCGATTGCGCCGGATCAAACGGCTGAGGAGTTATTTCCCTTGCTGGCGCAGAGCGGAGCCGGCCTACTGCTGCAAACCTTGCACGGCCTGGAGGCGGGGACGATTCGGCCTGTTCCCCAGGATCATTCGCGAGCCACGCTGGCGCCCATCCTCGAGCGCGAAGATGCGTTGGTCGACTTTGATACCCCGGCGAGTGCGATCTACAACCGTTGGCGTGGTTTTCAGCCGTGGCCGGGAGCGTACACATTTTTCCGCGGCAAAAAGCTGACCCTGCATCGCATGCGGCCGTCGGGAACTACGCCGCTGGCTGCGGCCGAATTGATGGTCGAACACGGCCGTCTCTTTGTGGGTGCTGGTGAGGGCACACAGTTGGAGATATTGGAGATTCAACTCGAGGGCAAGAAGCGGATGCCGGTCGCCGACTTTCTGCGTGGTACGTCGCCGCACCGGCATGAGCGCCTCGGCCTGTGAGCAACATCGCTCCTGCCCGCACCGCCGCCTTCGAACTGCTGCTCGAACTCCGCCAAAAGCCAACCTCGCATAGTGACACGCTGCTTCATTCCCGGCGGGTCGAAGCACTCTCCGCCCTCGACAAAAACCTGACCACCACGCTAGTGATGGGTGTGTTGCGCTGGCAGCTTGTGCTGCAGCAGCGCATCCGTGCGGCGCTGACCAAGACCAATGCGCTCGCGGAGCCGGTGCAGGTGGCGCTTGAATTAGGCTCCGTCCAGTTGTTGCTGCTGGATCGTATTCCCGCGCACGCAGCAATTTTCGAGAGCGTCGAGCTGGTCCGCCAGTCGGGGAATACCTATGCTGTCGGGTTAGCGAATGCAGTCCTGCGCAAGGTATCGCAAATGCCGAAGCTGGGACCGGCCCAAGCCGTGGCCGCGCATCCGCAGTGGCTGGTCGACCGTTGGGTTGCCGTGTACGGAAAGCAGGCCGTGGAGATGATCTGCCAATACGACCAGCTACCTCCGCCAAGTACAGTGCGCCCCAACACAGACCGGATCCAGGATCCAGGTTCGCAGTTGATCGCGGAGCTGGCAGGCAACGGCACGAACATTCTGGACTGTTGCGCCGCGCCGGGAGGTAAGACGTCCATTCTGGCGGAGCGCAACCCGAGCGCAACCATCACCGCCTGCGACATCAGCCCGCGCCGCCTCAAAGCCATGCAAACCATGCTGGGCGAGCAGGCAAAAAACATTCGCTTCCGGGTTCTGGACGCGACCGAACTGCCTTACGAGAATGAATTTGATCTGATCCTCTGCGACGCCCCGTGCAGTGGAACCGGGACCTTGGCCCGCAACCCGGAGATACGGCACCGCCTCACACTGGAGGACCTCGCCCGTCACCATGCACGCCAGGTCAAGCTGCTCTCGTCTGCCATGGGAGCCTTGCGCAAAGGTGGAAGGCTGATTTACTCCACCTGTTCACTGGAAGCGGAAGAAAACGAAGCGGTGGTGAAGGAAGCCATGGAAACAAGGAAAGGCTTTCACTTGCAACCGTGGCGAGAGCAAATCAGCGATCAGGAGACAGCAGATCGCCTCTTCCCCGGCGGTACGCCCGATACCTACCTGCGTCTGCTACCGGGCGCCTATCCCAGCGACGGATTCTTCGCCGCCTGTCTTACTACTGACTAACACATGACAAGACTGAAGCGATAACGGACCAGGTAGTGACGGGCCTATCAGTAGTAACTGATTAGGTCGTGACGGAGTTTGGGTCTACTACGGCACTACACCTGAAGCTTCGCGGTATCCCACATCTCGCGAAAAACAAGCGAGATATGGGGCACCCAGACTCCGTGGGTCTTTTGGAGTGTCTACGATTCAACGCCGTGGCACTTCTTGTACTTCTTACCCGAACCGCAAGGGCAGAGATCGTTGCGTCCCACCTTATCCCCGGTTCGACGCTGCGCTGGGCTGTCGGAACTCCCATTGGTCCCCGCCATGCGCGCCTGTTCCAGCTCTTTCTTCTTCTTCCGCTGAAACTCCAGCTCCAACGCGTCGATCGTTGTTGAAGGAGCCCGCATCGGTACCGGAACAGCAGGCGGCCGCGGCGATTGCACCGGAACCGGAGCGGGTGTCGCGTGCGCACCATTTCCCATCGGTTGCATGGGAGCCGGCAAAACAGGTGATTCCGCCGGAGGAACAAACTCGCTCGATATTTCCGGAGCCTGTCTCCGTGGCAGTTGCGTAATCGGCTGCCCATCCGGACCGACAATCTGCATCAGGAACAGGAACCGGACCGTGTCCTCCTGGAAGCGGGTCATCATCGCTTCGAACATATCGAACGACTCTTTCTTATAAGCCACCAGCGGATCCTGCTGCCCATACCCGCGCAGGCCAATGCCTTCCTTCAGGTGGTCCATGCTCAACAGGTGATCTTTCCACAAACCGTCGAGCACGCTGAGCATCACCATCCGCTCGTGATAGCGCATGGTGTTACTGCCCAACAGCGCTTCCTTGAGCTCGTACTTCTCCTTCAACCGTTCAAACAGCGTCTCGCCCAGATCATGCCGGTTCAGGGAATCGATATCAATCCCTTCCTGCGCCGGATCGATCCCGAACTGTGACGCCAGCTGCGTCTTCAAACCGTTGATGTCCCACTGATCGGGATGCATCGCTTCCGGCGCGTGCGCTTCCATCGCGGCGCTCAGAAGGTTCGCAACGTAGTCCTCAACAATCAGCTCTTTTTGATCGAGCCCTTCGAGCAGCTGTTGGCGAAGCCCATACACCGCCGTGCGCTGCTTATTCATGACGTCGTCGTATTCAAGCAGGTGTTTACGGGCCTCGAAGTTCTGCCCTTCCACCGCTTTTTGCGCCGCTTCAATGCGGCTGCTGATCATCTTCGACTCGATCGGAACGCCCTCTTCCATGCCCAGCCGCTGCAGCAGGTTCGACACCCACTCCTTGGCGAAGATGCGCATCAGGTCATCTTCCAGCGACAGATAAAAACGCGATGCGCCAGGATCACCCTGCCGTCCCGCGCGCCCGCGTAGCTGGTTGTCAATACGCCGCGACTCGTGCCGCTCCGTGCCCACGATGTGCAGGCCACCAGCCGCAATCACTTCATCGTGTTCCCGCTGCGCCGCGGCGGCATACTGCGCATAGACTTTGTCCCAGGTTTCCAGGCTGGTTTCAAATTCCTGCCCCTGGTAATAAAAGCGCATCATGCCCGGACCCGCCATGGGATTAATCGCGCCCTCAGCGGCATTCACCGCCTGCGCAAGGCCCTTCTTCATCAGCTCCTGTTTGGCCACGAACTCAGCGTTGCCGCCGAGCACAATGTCGGTACCGCGGCCCGCCATGTTAGTGGCAATCGTAACCATGCCCAACCGTCCCGCCTGGGCCACGATCTCCGCCTCGCGCTCATGGTATTTGGCGTTGAGCACGACATGCTTCACGCCTTTGCGCTGCAGAATATTCGACAACACCTCAGACTTCTCGATCGAGGTGGTGCCCACCAGCACGGGCTGCTTCTGCTCGTTCAGCTTGGCGATTTCGTCCGCAACCGCAAAATACTTCTCCTTGGCGGTTCGGAACACCACGTCAGAGTTTTCCAGCCGACGCATTGGCTTGTTGGTCGGAATGACCACGATGTCCAGCTTGTAGATATTGTCGAACTCGGTCGCCTCGGTCTCCGCGGTGCCCGTCATGCCGGAGAGCTTCTTGTACAGGCGGAAGTAATTCTGGAAAGTGATGGTCGCCAACGTCTGGTCTTCGCGGCGGATGTTCACCTGCTCCTTGGCCTCGATCGCCTGGTGCAATCCATCGCTCCAGCGACGGCCCGGCATCAGGCGCCCGGTGAACTCATCGACGATGATGACCTCGCCGTCCTTCACCACGTAGGCCACATCGCGCCGATAGAGCGAGTGCGCCTTGATCGCCACTTCCACGTGATGCTTAAGATCCCAGTTCTCCGGATCGGCAATATTGCCGATGCCCAAAAGCTGCTCGATCTTTTCCCATCCTTCATCGGTAACACTGATGGTCTTGTGTTTTTCATCCACCACGTAGTCGCCGGTCAGGATCTTCTCTTCGCCCTTTTCAATCTCTTCCCCGCGTTCGAGCGAGGGTAGAATGCGGTTCACGCGCGCATACTTATCGGTCGTCTGGTCCGTAGGCCCGCTGATGATTAACGGAGTACGTGCTTCGTCGATCAGGATCGAATCCACTTCGTCCACGATCGCGAAGTAGTGTCCACGCTGCACGCAATCGGCGTGATCAAACTTCATGTTGTCGCGCAGGTAGTCGAAACCAAATTCGTTGTTGGTGCCGTACGTGATATCCGACCCATAGGCCGCGCGACGTTGCGCGTCATCCAGATCATGAACGATCACTCCCACCGTGAGCCCGAGGAACTCGTAGATCTTGCCCATCCACTCGGCGTCGCGTTTGGCCAGGTAGTCGTTCACGGTCACGACGTGCACGCCGTGGCCGGCCAGGGCATTCAGGTAGCAGGGCAGCGTAGCCACCAGCGTCTTACCTTCGCCTGTCTTCATCTCGGCGATCTTGCCCTGATGGAGCACATTGCCACCGATCAGCTGCACGTCGAAGTGGCGCATCTGCAGCACCCGCCGGCCCGCTTCCCGGACGACAGCGAACGCTTCGGGCAGAATCTCGTTGAGCACCGCTTTCTCTTCCGCGACGCGTTCTTCCGCGTCGTCGATGCCTTCCAGGCGGGCGGCGATCCGGGCACGGAACTCCAGCGTCTTCGCTCGTAGCTCTTCGTCCGAGAGTGCTTTCAGGGCAGGCTCGAACGTCGCGGTCTGTTCGACCATGGGCGCCATCTTCTTGATCACGCGTTCGTTACTGGTGCCGAAAATCTTGGTTAATGTGCCTGCGATCAATGGATAATTCCTTTGCTGCCACCGGGGCCAACTACGTCTCTTATAGTTTAGTGCACCCCGGGTCTTTGGTGGAGAATAGACGGATAACCCCCATGCGCAAAGAAATCCTGTCCGGAATCGGACTCTTTCTGCTACACGCCAACTTCGCTTTCTGCCAGATGACCATGGCCATGCCGATGGACACCGGAGAACCCGTTCCACCCGAACAACTGGCGCCCCCGCAGCATATCGCCGGAGTGGGCAATGTGCGCTTTCCCATCTCCGCCAATGCCGAGGCCCAGATGTGGTTCGAGCAGGGCATCAACCTGCTCTACGACTTCTGGGACTACGAGGCCGACCGCGCCTTTGAACAGTCCACTCGCGCCGATGGCAACTGCGCCATGTGCTACTGGGGCCTCTACCAGGCTGAGAGCTTTCGCCATAGCGGGACTAAGAAATACTCCCAGGCATCGCTGGACAAAGCAGTTGCTCTGGAAGGCAACGCTACGCCACGCGAGAAGCTTTACATCCAGGCATCCCAGGCCGATGAGGCCGCCACGAAAGAGGCCGGCCCGGAGGGAAAACCAAATTACGACAAGGAGATAGAGATTCTGCGCACACTGGTGAAAGAAAATCCCACCGACACCAACGCGCAGATCTCGCTTGCCGATACCCTCGCCGATGGTTACGACGATAAAGGCGAGCCGCGCAAGGGCAAGAAAGAATCGCTCGCCCTGCTGCAAGCGGTGCTCAAGGCCGAGCCGCAGAACTCCGCCGCAAACCATATGTGGATTCATGCGGTAGAAGCGAGTCCGCACCCCGAGCAAGCGCTCCACAGCGCAGAAATCCTCGGCTCGCTTGCGCCCGCCTCTGGACACATGGTGCATATGCCCGGGCACATCTTCTATCGCACCGGCGATTACGCGACAGCACAAAAGGCTTTCGACGCCTCCGTCGTGGCGGACGAAAGCTACATGCGTCAGCAGAAGATCGCCGTCGAAAATGACTGGAACTACGTGCACAACCTGATGTATTCAGTGGCCAATCTGCTCGAAGCCGGCCGCCTGCAGGAGGCAACCCAGGTTTCCGCCAAGCTTGGTGCGGCCCGCGGGCACGTCGGCGATACCCTCTATCAGTGGTCGCCGCGTGATGCCGCGTCTCGCCTGAATCCGGATCTGCCCGTCGCTTTGCGTATCGCGGATTGGAACCGTGTGCTTGCCTTCGCCAACGCGACCAATCTCCCGCCCGGGTTACCGAATATGGAGTTTTTCGCCGCCTCGCTCGCCCAATTTGCGCATGGGATGCAGTCAGTCGAGGCGCACGAACCCGATGTGGCCGAGCGCTACTCCCTTCTGCTCGACGCCGGCCTGTGGCGGATGTCGCAGCAGATAAAAGATCAGGCTTCCGTCGATAAAACAGCGGACAAGAAGGATGACAAGCCGGAGTCTCCCGATGCGGAAGCCGAACCGCTGGTCAAGATGCTCTCCATTATGTCGCTGGAACTCCGCGGATCGATGATGGCTGCTTCAGGGAAGGTGCCCGAGGCGGAAAAGCTCTTCGCCCAGGCTAGCAAGCAGGAAAAAGATCTGGGCTACCGAGAACCGCCGTTCTATATCCGCCCGGTCGCTGAGGCTGAGGCCGCCGCGATGATGACCGCCGGCAAATGGAAAGAAGCCCAGGCGGCTTCCCAACGGGCATTAACGGACCGTCCGAAATCCGGTTTCGCGCTCTACGGGATTGCCGAAGCTGCCGAAAAGGAAAACGACATCGCAGCCAGCTCCGTCGCCTACCAGCACTTCCTCAGCGCCTGGCAGACTGCAGATAACACCCTGCCTCAGGTGCAGCATGCCCGCCAATGGCTGGCGCAGCACCCGGTATCGTCCGTAGCTGGCAACTAACCGGAAAGACGCAGCGGGAGAGGCTATAGATAGGCCGGGTCGGCTGTTTCAGTATCCAGCCCAAGCTCAGCGAACGCCTCCTGGGCCTTTGTCTGGTCAAACTTCCCTTCGCGCGCCAGCCGGGAAAGCGTAGCCCCTACAACCGACTCCGCATTCACTTCAAAGTGTCGGCGCAGATGTTCCCGGTTGTCGCTGCGGCCAAAACCGTCCGTACCTAGCGAAACCAGCCGCGGCCCAAGCCAGGGCGAAAGCTGATCGGGAACAACCTTCATGTAGTCGCTGGCCGCGATGATCGGGCCTTCGACCCCCTTCAGCACATCCAGGATGTAAGGAGTCTTCTCCGCCTGCGCTGGATGCAGTCGATTCCAGCGTTCCACGCCCAGGGCGTCGCGGCGCAGCTCGTTATAGCTGGTGACGCTCCAGACATCCGCCTGCACGCCGTACTTTTCCGCGAGAATGCCTTGCGCCTTCACCACCTCGTTCAAAATCGGCCCGCTGCCGAAGAGCTGAACTGTGGCCTTGCCGCCGGGAGCTGCCTGGAATCGATAGATACCCCGCACGATGCCCTCGCGCACCCCTTCGGGCATCGCCGGCATAGCATAGTCCTCGTTGTACATGGTGATGTAATAGAAGACGTTCTCGCCCTCCTGGTACATGCGGCGAATGCCGTCCTGCACAATGACGGCCAACTCGTAGACCCACGCAGGATCGTAGCTGAGGCAGGTAGGAACGGTGCTGGCCAGCACGTGGCTATGCCCATCCTGATGCTGCAGACCCTCTCCCAGCATTGTGGTGCGCCCAGCGGTTCCGCCCATAAGGAAGCCCTTGCCGCGCGAATCGGCAAACGCCCAGATCATGTCGCCTACCCGCTGGAAGCCAAACATGGAGTAGTACATATAGAAGGGAATCGTCGGCAACCGGTAGTTGGAGTGCGCCGTGCCTGCGGCGGTAAACGAAGCCATCGAGCCGGCCTCGGTAATGCCTTCTTCCAGGATCTGTCCGTCCTGCTCCTCGCGGTAGTAGAGCAGGATATCGGTATCGTGTGGCGTGTACTTCTGCCCCTCGCTGGCGTAGATGGCGACCTGGCGAATGGCCGACTCCAGACCGAAGGTGCGACCCTCATCGGGCACAATGGGCACGATCAACTTGCCGATAACCGGGTCTTTGAGCAGGTGCCGCAGGATGCTGACGAAGCCCATGGTGGTAGAGACTTCGCGGCCTTTCGAACCCGCAGTCCATTCGCCGAAGGTATCGAGTTTCGGAGCCGTAAAGTTCAACTCCGGTACTTCGCGGCAGGGCACGTAGCCGCCCAGTGCCTTCCGGCGTTCCTGCAAGTAGACAATCTCCGGGCTCTCGGGCGCCGGGCGGTAGGGCTTACCAGCCTTCGCCTGTTGCTCCGGCACTGGGATCTTAAAGCGCTTCACAAACTGAGCCAGGCCGGCATCGGTAAGCTTCTTTTCCTGGTGGGAGGCATTCCGTGCCTGGTTGGTCCCCAATCCGTAGCCCTTGACCGTCTTGGCAAGAATTACGGTCGGCGAGCCGCGATGCTCGACCGCCCGCTTGTAGGCGTTGTAGATCTTCGCTGGATCGTGACCGCCGCGGTGAAGGTTCTCCAACTGCTCGTCCGTCTTGTCGCTGACTAGTTCGAGCAGCTCGGGATATTTGCCGAAGAACTCCTGCCGGAGGTAAGCGCCACCCTTCGCCTTGAACGACTGGTAGTCGCCGTCGACGCACTCTTCCATGCGCTTGAGCAGAAGCCCACTCTGGTCGCGCTCGAACAATTCATCCCAGTCCGTGCCCCAAATCACTTTGATCACATGCCAGCCGGCCCCGCGGAAGGTGCCTTCCAGTTCATCGATAATCCGCTTGTTCCCGCGGACCGGGCCGTCCAGGCGTTGCAGGTTGCAGTTCACCACAAAGATCAGGTTGTCGAGCTTTTCCCGGGAAGCCACTCCGATTGCGCCCAGGGTATCGACCTCGTCCGTCTCGCCGTCACCGACAAAGGCCCAGATCTTGCGGTCGGTCTTCTGTATCAGTTTGCGGTTTTCCAGGTAACGCATGAAACGCGCCTGGTAGATCGCATTGAGCGGCCCAATTCCCATGGAAACAGTCGGAAAACGCCAGAAGTCCGGCATCAGCCAGGGGTGAGGATAGGAGGAGAGCGCTGGCTTGCCGCGCAGTTCGTGGCGGAAGTGGAGCAGCCGATCATCGTCGAACCGGCCTTCCAGGTAGGCCCGGGCATATACACCCGGAGACGCATGACCCTGGAAGTAGATAAAGTCACCCGGCTGATCGCCGTACGTGGCATGGAAAAAGTGTTCGTAGCCGACCTCGAGCAGGGTTGCCAGCGAGGAGTAGGTAGATAGGTGGCCGCCGATACCGGCGTCCTTCTTGTTCTGGCCATGCACCATGGCCATCGCGTTCCACCGGATGAGGGCCTCGATCCGCTCTTCCAGCTTGCGGTCACCGGGGTAGGGAACTTCCTCATGCTTGGGAATGGTGTTCAGGTAGGGGGTGGTCAACGCCCCGGGAGTGGAGATGCCGGCCTCGCGCGCCCGCTGCCGTAGCGCCGCGATCAACTCTGCGCCTTGTACCGGGCCCTCGCCGACAACCAACTCGTCAAAAGCCTCAATCCATTCGGCTACTTCTTCGGAGAACTTCGATTGGGCAGGAACAGCCACTTTGGTTTCCATAGATTCTCCCAGTAGTATAAGCCGCTCCACCCCGGCCTGCAGATACCATCCCACCGCGCATGTGCTAGATTGATGCCATCCCGTCCATGTCCACGTCTTCTTTCTCCAACAGTCATGCGGACGTAATCGACCTGCAACAGCAGGTCGCGAGACTGCAGGCGCTGCTTGAGGTGTCGCGCCAGGTCCATGCGGCCGTAAAGCCGGAAGAAGTGCTGCAGGCGGTGCTTCGCATTGTGCGGCGTGAGCTCGAAATGGAAGGGGCGCACGTAACCCTCCCGCCCATTACTGTCGGTGAGATGCCCCCGGAGCCGTGGGATGACTGTGCCCGGTTTACCCTGTTGAGCAAAGACGGACAGCCTTTGACCGAACTGGTCGTGTACCCCGGCGCCGGCAAGACTTTGTCCTTATATGAACAGGACTTTATCGAAGGCCTGGTTCTCCAGGCCGGTGTGGCCGTGGAGAACGCCCACTATCACGATCGGGCCGTCGAGTGGGCTCGCGTGCAGCAGGACCTGGACGCCGCCCGCGCCATCCAGCGCAGCCTTCTTCCGCAGCAAATGACCGAGATCTCGGGATACAGCGTGGCCGTTCGCTCCAGTACCTGCTACGAAGTCGGCGGTGACTATGTCGACATTGTCAACCTGCCCGATGGGGGCGAGATCATGGTGGTGGCGGATGTTGCGGGCAAAGGCCTGGCCTCCGCAATTGTGGCGACGTCGTTCCGCGCCGCCTTTCGCGCCATGGCGCTGGCCGGTCTGCCGCTTGCTGAACTGGCTGCGCGCATGAACCAGCAGCACCACGGTGAGGGAAAAGAAGCGCAGCGCCGTTACGTCACTGCCATCTTTCTCAAGCTCGATCCCAGGACGCATACGGTCGAGGTGGTGAATGCCGGGCACAATCCTGGCTTCCTGCTTTCCGCCGACCGCACGGTCAACCAGATTGAAGCCAGCGGCACCCCGATCGGCCTGGTTCCGATGATGCTGTACAGTTCGGAGACTCTCGAATTCCAGCCCGGATCGCGTTTGCTCTTCTATACCGACGGCCTTACGGAAGTGTTTCAAGGCGATGATGAATTCGGTCCAGAACGTTTACTTGCAACATTTAGAGAGTGCAAGTCCGACGACTGTACTGCTATTCTCAAGGTCCTGTGGCAGCATTTAGCGGAGTTTTCCCAGGGAGAGCCGCAGCAGGACGACATGACGGCGCTTGCGTTGGTGCGCATGCAGGGATAGCGAGGGAAGAGCGAAATGGTTGAAACCAGGGGCACGGCGGTGGAAGTAAGACTCCCATCGCGGCTCGGCTTCGAAAAAGTCGCGATGGGCACGGCTGCCAGCGTTGCCAAGCTCATGGGCTTCCCAGAAGACCGCATCGAAGACCTCAAGACCGCGCTAGCCGAGGCATGTATCAACGCCATAGAACACGGAAATATGTTGAACGATAACCTCTGCGTTGGCGTGATCCTTTCCGCCAGTGACGAAGCGCTGGAGGTGAAGGTGATGGATAACGGGTCAGGGATTGCCAAATCGCCCGCCAAACCGGACATCGACCGCAAAATGCATGGGGAAGAGGATCCGCGGGGCATGGGTATGTTCCTTATCCAGTCCTTGGTGGATGAAGCCGAGTGGGTCAAAGGGAGCCCCGGCAAGGGAAGCTATGTAAGATTGGTCATTAGGCTGGCCAAGGAGAGTGAGTAGCGTGCAGACGGAGACGAAAGCAAAAGTGGATGAGGTCCTCGCTGCGAATGGACGGCAGGTAACTGTTCTTCGCTTCACGGGAGACATCTCCAGCAGTTCGCGGGACACCGTGCTCGGAACGTACGAGGGTGTGGTCAAGAGCCGCCCGGTACTGATCGACTTCTCCAAGGTGGAGTACATCAATTCGAGTGGCATCGCGCTGGTAATTCAAATGCTGATGGAAGCCAACAAAGCGGATCAGACCATAGCCGCTTTCGGCCTGACACCGCACTTCCAAAAAGTCTTCACCATGGTAGGGATCACCAAGTACGCCGCCCTCCACCGGGACGAAGCGACAGCCATCGCCTCGCTTTAAGCAACGGTAGCCTCGACTTGGGTGCCCCATATCTCGCCCTCTGTTGGCGAGATGTGGGAAAATCACGAATGCTCGAGGCGAACCGCGGATGTGTTCTCAGCTGATGTATTTCCAACTCAACATTTAGTCAATTTCCCACATCTCGCACAAAGAACGTGCGCGATATGGGGCATCCCAAGTCGAGGCTACTTAAACTCTTTTGGGGCTTGTAACTACTTCGCCCGAGGGTGGGTCCGGTCGTATACCTTGGTCACCTGCCCCACTGTGAGCTGGGTATAGCGCTGCGTCGTCGACAGCCGCTCATGCCCCAGCAACTCCTGAATCGCACGCAGATCCGCTCCCTCCTCCAGCATGTGAGTACCGAAAGCATGCCGCAACGTATGCGGATGGATCTCCGCCGGCAAGCCCTTCGCCAGCGAAATGTGCTTCACAATCCGTCCCACGCTTCGCGTCGTGAGCCGGCCGCTCCCCTTCATCTGCAAATTCAATAACAGCGCCTCATTCGAATGGGTTCCCACCTTGGCCGCCCGAGAGGGCAGATACGCCCGGATCGCCTCCGCTGCGGCATCCCCCAGCGGGACATAACGCTGCTTCCGGCCTTTGCCGCGTACCAGAATCACTTCATTCGCCCAATGAACATCCCCCAAATTCAGTCCGACTAATTCAGCATTGCGGATCCCGCACCCATATAGCAGCTCAAAAATTACCCGGTCGCGCTCCGGCCACGCCGCCGCGGTATCGGCATGCTCCACCACGTGATTCATCTGCTCGATGGAAGGGACACGAGGCAAATGCTTGGGCAATTTCGGCGTTGCCACCAGGGCCGCAGGATTACTCGTGACCAGCCCACGCCGCGCCATCCACTGGAACCAGGACCGCACCGCAGCCAGGGACCGGGCGACCGACGCCTTTGACAATCCACGCTCATAGAGCTCGCCCAGATAACCACGGATCAGCAGGTGATCTACGGCGCCAACTTCCACCCGCTGCTCCACCAGGTAGTCAGCGAAGTTTCCAATCTCGCGGCCGTACGCGCGCAGGGTGTGCGGAGAGGCTGCCCGCTCATGCGCCAGCATGGCCAGGAATTCGTCCGCCAGCTTCATTGCGCCGCCACTCGTTTTGCGCGCGGATGATGGGCTCGATGTACCGCCTTGAGTCTGCCCAGCGCCAGATGGGTATACACCTGGGTCGTGGCAATATCGGCGTGCCCGAGCAGTGTCTGCACGGTGCGCAGATCGGCGCCGTTCTCGACCATGTGGGTGGCGCAACTATGCCGCATCACGTGCGGGCTGGCATGGGAGTCCAGTTGTTTCACCAAACGCCAAATCCACTGCCGGGTCAAACCGGCGCCTCGGTTCGAGAGAAACAGCCGCTTCTCCCCGGCCCGAACCGCTAATCCGGGACGCCCCCGGGTCAGATAGACCTCCAGTGCTTCGACTGCTGCCCGTCCCAGCGGCACCAGGCGCTCCTTGTCCCCTTTGCCGCGGACCAGCATCCGTCCTTCCGCCAGAGAGAGGTCTGCGACTCCTAGCCCGGTAAGCTCCGAAACCCGCACTCCACCGGCATACAGCATTTCAATGATGGCGCGATCGCGCAGTGCCAGCGCGTCCGCCTGGGGATGGTTGGCTGCCGTGCCGGCCTGGTCCATCATCCGCTCCACTTCGGATTGCGCCAGGGCCTTGGGCAAAATCCTCCAGGAACTGGGAGATTCGAGGTTGACTGTCGGGTCATGCTGGATCCGCCTATCCAGCAGCATCCATTTGTAAAAGCCACGGAGGCAGGACAGCTTGCGCGCGATCGACCGCGACTGGACGCCATGAGTCTGCAGGTGCTGGAGGAACCGGGCCACCTGGGCTTGCGTCGCCGTTGCCGGCAGCCCGTGAATCCCTTCGAGGTACTCGGCGAACAGAGTGAGATCCCGCTCGTAGGCTTCGCAGGTCAGCGGCCGCAGTCCTTTTTCCACGCGCAGATAGGTAATGTAGTGGCGGACGATCACAGCCTCGATTATCCGGCCTGCCCTCTCCTTTGAGCGGACGAAGGAATCAAGAGAAGAACATTCACCTGCCGTTCAAGCCGAAAGTGCAAAATTGCCTCGTATCCTAGACAATAGAGGGGGGCCTATGCCTCGCCAGGAGCAATCTGTCGCTTTGACCAGCAGCAAGTCCAGCACCCATTCTTCCCTTTCACCCCAGGACTTTGCCGATTCCGTCCTTGCCTGTGCTCCCGCCATAGCGGTCTTCGACTGTGACGGAACGCTGTGGAGTGGCGATTCCGGTTATGACTTCATGCTGTGGTCGATCGAAGAGGGCCTGGTCTCGCGCAACGCAAGTGACTGGATCGACTCCCGCTACCGCCTCTATCGCGCCGGTGTCGTCTCGGAACTGGCGATGTGTGGCGAGATGGTCCAGATTTACGACGGTCTGAGCGAAAACGAGATCCGCAAAGCAGCCGCTACCTTCTTCAAGGCCCGATTCACCGACAAGATTTTTCCCGAGATGCAGTCCCTGGTGAAGTCTCTCCAGGATCGCAAGACGGATATCTGGGTGGTCAGCTCCACCAACAACTGGGTGATCGAAGCGGGTGTGGTTGGGTTTCACATCCCGGCCTCGCGGGTGATTTCTGCCCGAGCCGAGGTGGTAAGCGGCGTGATTACCAGCAAACTGGTCGACGTGCCCACCGACGAGGGCAAGGCCAAGTCGCTGGTAGCGGCTGGCGTTGCGTCTCCCGATGTGGTTTTTGGCAACTCTGTTCACGATGCTGCGATGCTCGAGATCGCGCGGCAGGCGTTTCCGGTGAATCCTACGCCGGCCCTGCTGCAGATCGCGGCCCAGCATGGTTGGCCTGTCTTCTACCCCGATGGCACGGAACCAGCATCGGCCTAATTGCAACGTCTAAGATCGTATGAGCGTGCAGAAGAACTTCAGCCGAACGCGAACGGACGGGAAGGAAGTTCGGCTGGTGGTGGCCGCCCTGATCCTTCGGGAGCAGAAGGTCCTGATCTGCCAACGCAGGCCCGATCAGCCAATGGCGCTGAAATGGGAATTTCCCGGAGGCAAGGTAGAGGCTGGTGAAAGTGCGGAGCAGGCTCTTCGCCGGGAACTCGATGAGGAACTGGGCATCGCCGCCGATATCGGCGATCGCGTAGCCCATACCCGCCACACTTATCGCAGCGGAAGCGCCATCGACCTGCAGTTTTTCGCGGTGCGCCAGTTTGAAGGCGAAATGACGAACCGCATCTTCAACGACCTGCGCTGGTGTCCTCTGCGCGAACTAACCCGCTACGACTTTCTCGCCGCCGATCGCACCCTCATCCGCGATCTCGCCGCCGGCAAGCTGCTGTAACGACCCGGACAAACTGCAGAACCCTCGGCTTCGCTCGGGATGACAAAGCAGGGACAGCGGTCAGGAAGCATCGCATTCGGAACGAAACAAATGTCTGGCAGCCACTACCTTTCGCTTTGTCATCCCGAGCGAAGCCGAGGGTTCTGCAGTTTGCCCAGGTCGTTACAGCTAAAACTGGAAGTAGATGAAGTCGCGATGGCCGAAGAAGCCAAAGAACGCGATGGCGTACAGGCACACGTTGTAAGCAGCGGCGCGAACGAGAGGCCGATTCCATATCCGCGGAACCTGTTCGGGATGAGCGATCCACCACTCCACCACGAACATACCCACAATCGCCAAAACCAGGTAAGGTGCGGTCGCGCGGCTAAATCCACCGACCTTTAGCAACAAAGGGTCCAGCCTTCCGACGGGAAAAAGATGAGTGCCGATGAACCACGCGTCCGCCAGGTTGTTGGCGCGAAAAAATATCCAGGCATACGTCACCACGCTGAACGTCAGGATTGTCTTCACAAACGCCAACCGGCCCAGGCGCGCAGTGAAAGGAGCGATCGCCTGGGACACGATCAGGTAAAACCCGTGCAGGAAACCCCAGGCGACAAAAGTCCAATTCGCCCCATGCCACAATCCGCTGATCACAAACGTAACCATTAGATTGACGTAATGCCGCGGCACGCTCACCCGGCTGCCACCCAGTGGAATATACACATAATCCCGAAACCAGGTGGACAACGAAATATGCCACCGCCGCCAGAACTCACCCACTGAGCGGCTGAAATAGGGTTGCATGAAGTTGATGCGCAGTTCGTAACCCATCATCCGCGCTACCCCAAGGGCAATGTCGGTATATCCCGAGAAGTCGCAGTAAATCTGAATCGAAAACAGCAGGGTCGCCAACCCGAGTGCAGCCCCGTCGAAATGCCGCGGCGTGTCGTACACCAGCTTTACAAAATCAGCGACATTGTCAGCTACCACCATCTTCTTGAACAAGCCCCACAGCGCCTGCACCATGCCAGACCGGACCCCGGCAAACGTAACCTTCGGCTCACGATGAAACTGAGGCAGTAGCTCGTACGGCCGCTCAATTGGCCCGGCCACCATCTGGGGAAAGAACGCGACGTAGAGCGCATACTCCAGCAGATTCTTTTCTGCGGGTACTCGTTTGCGATACACCTCAATCGTGTAACTCATCGCTTGAAAGGTGTGGAACGACAGACCGACCGGTAGAAGGATCGCGAGCAGAGGCGGATCATACTGCAGCCCGAACAGGTGCGAAGCGCTGCGCACGGAACCGGTCAAAAAGTTGAAGTATTTGAACACCACCAGCAGCCCAATATTGCAGACCAGGCTGATTCCCAGGTACAAGCGCCGTCGCCGCTCCTGCGTTGCCAATTCAATCTGTAAGCCGGCCACGTAGTCGATGACCGTAATGCCCCAGATCACAAAAATGTAGCGCGTGCTCCAGCACATGTAAAAGTAATAGCTGGCAACCAGCAGGATGACTTTGCGCGTCGTGCCGCGAGTCACCAGGAACAGCAGCCATACCACGACGAAAAACAGTAAAAACTGAAAGCTATTGAAGAGCATGCGTATTCTCCTTCAATAGCTGAAACAGCGCCTCGGTGTACATCCGCGCACCGCCCTCATTCAGGTGCGTCTGATCGGCGAAATACCGGTTGGGGTAGAGAAAGTAGTCCGGCCCGAGCAGCTTGCAAGTTGTGGTCTGCTCGAGGACGTCAGCGAAGCGGGTGTCGTACGCAGCCGGTGCAGCTTCCCCCTCACGAAGATAGTAGGGAACGTAGTAGCAGTCGATGTGATACTGACGCAGTAGTTGATTCAATTGATCGAGCTGCGTGCTCTCGAGCGGCGCGGTCCGAGGCATAATTTGGCCGGGCTGGTCGGAAGCCAAATGGAAGCCGTCCGGCAGGCGCCCTCCAGCGAAGCGGCTTTGCTCCGTAATCAAGTGATAGCCACGCTCCGCGATGACCGCGCGCTCGTTCTCTTCCGACTCCCGGTAATAGGCCCGCACTCCGCCATGACTGGGAGCGCTAAGCAGGAACGCGGTGAGGTCGCGCAGAAAATTGCGAAAGGGGAAAAGATGATCGACAACCGCGTGATCGTCGGCGATAAACCGAAAGATGCCCAGCCGGGGAGGATCAGGATTCCAGGGCAGCGTGAGCAACAGCACGTTGGGAGCTTGGCCGCGCGCGCACATCGCCGTCAGGGGCGGGATAAGTAAGTCGCTCCCAGGGAAACCCGAGTTGAACGAAGAGGCCCCACTCAACTGATCGAATCTTGCCGGAAGAAACCCCGCCAGTATCTTGCTGTTGCCGAAAATCAACACTCGCTTGGTCGCCGGATCGGCAGGGAAGATCTGTCCTTCCTGCTCCCATCGCAGCTTCGCGTTGAATACCACGTCGGACCCATTCTTCACATAGGGCAGGCCGCGATACAAACCGAAAAAGGCCGCCCAGAGTCCGGTGAAGAGCACAATCGTCCAGATGAAAGATTGTTTTCCTTCCATGCGATCAGCTCGAAGCGCCGGTAAACATCATCACCAGCGAGAGGGCAATGACGACCGCTGCGGTAATCCAGGCCACCGCGTTAAACCAGTGGGAGTTGACATGCTCACCCATCAGGTCCTTGCGATTGATGAGCAGCAGCATGAAGACAATCACCAACGGCAGCAGCACGCCATTCAGTACCTGGGAAAGGATCACCATGCTGATCAGCTTTCCATTGGGCACAAACAAGACCGCCAGGGCGCCGCCCGCGACCAGCACCGTGTATAGCCAGTAGAAGACGGGTGCGTCTTTGAAGCCGCCATCCAGGCCCGACTGCAGCCCCAATCCTTCGCACACCGTGTAGGCAGTGGAAAGGGGCAAAATGGAGGCGGCAAAGAGGGAAGCATTAAACAATCCAACGGCGAATAACAAAAACGCGTACTGCCCGGCCAAGGGCTTCATGGCTTCGGCTGCATCGGCAGCCTCGCTCAGCGCGCCCATCCCATGCGCAAACAAGGTCGCAGCGCAGGCCACCACAATGAACCAGGCCACGATATTGGTAAAGAACGAGCCGATGATTACATCAAGCCGCGAGGCGCCGTAGCTCTTAGCCGTCACCCCTTTTTCGACGATAGAAGACTGCAGGTAAAACTGCATCCACGGCGAAATGGTGGTTCCGATGACGCCGACGATCATATAAATGTAACTCTTCGAGTGCCAGATTGGGCCGCGTGGCAGCTCGACCGTAGCCATCATCGCATCATGCCAGCTGGGCTGGGAGAGCACACCGGTCACGATATAAGCGATATAAAAAACCGAAGCCGCCAGGAAGACCTTTTCGACTCCTTTGTAGTCGCCCTTCACGACCAGGAACCAGATCAGCAAAGCACTTGCGGGCACGGAAACAAATTTGTTGACGTGGAAGAGCTGCATGCTGCCGGCTATGCCGGCGAATTCCGCCATCACGTTGCCGAAGTTCACCACCACCAGCAGAAACATGAGAATGAACGTCATGCGCAACCCGAACTCTTCGCGGATCAGGTCGCTCAGTCCCTTGCCGGTCACCGCGCCCATCCGCGCGCACATCTCCTGCACCACCAGCAGCGCGATGGTGATCGGGATCATGGTCCACAGCAGGGTGTAGCCAAACTGCGCGCCGGCGTTGGAATAGGTGAGGATTCCGCCTGCGTCGTTGTCGATATTGGCGGTGATGAACCCGGGGCCGAGCACGGCGAGGAAGAGCAATATCCGGATTCGCCAGCGCTTGAGCATGAATTTTCTAAGTTATTGCTTCTGGCGCAGAAACGCGATGACGTGGTCTGCCTGCACCACACCAACCAACCGGTTTGCGCTATCGACTACGGGCAACGCGTGCAGATTGTATTTGTCGAATAGCTCGGCGACCTCATCCTGGTGGGCCTCGGCATGGCAGGAGTGAATGCGCGGCTCCGTCAGCACAGATACCCGCGTCTCGCCCAGCGCCAGGATCAGGCGGGATAAAGGCACCACCCCTTCGAGCGCGTCGCTCTTGCCGGTGAGGTAGATCTCGGTCACGCCCTCCGGATCCCCCTCAAACTCGCGCAGCGCACGGACCGCGTCGGTCACCGTGGCCTCCGCGCTCACCTGCACGAAATAGGTGGTCATTCTCCCTGCAGCGGAGTCTTCGCGGAACTCCAGCAGGTCCTCGACCTCCTGCCGCTCCTCCGGATGCATCTGCTCCAGAATGGCTTCCGATCGCTCGTCGGAGAGCTCCGCCAGCAGGTCAGCCGCGGCGCCGGGGTCCATCTCTTCCACGATGTCGGCCACGCGCCCGGAATCCAGCGATTCGAGCAGCGACTTCTGCAGGCGTGGGTCGACTTCCTCCAGCGCTTCTGCTGCGACCCCTTCATCGAGCGATACGAAAATTGCCTCGCGTTCCGGCGGCGGCAGGTCTTCCAGGATCTCTGCCAGGTCCGAGGGGTGCATATGCGCCAGCCGCGCATGCTCAATCTTCAGCTTCACCCGGCGCGCCGGATCCACTTCGATCAGATCCACAAACTCCCAGGGAATCACGCTGGCGCGGAAATGCATGGCGAAGCTTGCCAATGTCTGCCTGGGCATCATGCCCTTGAGCAGCCGGCGAACCGCCCCCCGCATGCCGATCGCCACCTCCGCGACCCGCAGCCCCTCGCGTCCATTCAGGGCATACCACTGCAGGTCGACATCGTTCACGCGCACGACTTTCCTGCCATGGACGTCGATGATCTGCCGGTCCAGCACATCCTGCTGCAGCAGGAGCAAATTCTCATCGCCGCGCAAGGGATGCAGCAAAGCATCCTCGCGCAGCTCAATGGTTCCGGCGGGGGTTTGCAGCACATCTTTCACGGCTACCAGCCGCGCGCCCTCCCGCGTCTTTAGGAGCAGCCCGGCCACGTTGCCGGCGGCCGGCCCTATGCCCACCGCCACATCCTTCAAACGCCCCTGCACCTGACCCTGGCGGTCGGTGATCAGGGTGCCGAGCAGTAGCGTCAGGCTGGCGTGGGATGTGTGCTTTTCATGCATAAGGACGGTTGCAGTCTAACAGCCCTGTAAGTTGCTATCTGGACAGGGCTTGGAGGTAGGGCCGATTTAGTAACTGCGACGTGCTAGTTCGGTCGTTCGGGTCGGCTGCGATGAAATCGCTCATCGAGTGGCTGTCTGCCTTGAAACCCAGCCTCGACGGTGTGCCAGAAGTCGATTCTTTCTTCTCCGAGCTGCCAGCAAAGCAGCAGGATCTGCTCGCCGATCTGGCAGGGGAAGTCGAGCAGGCCTTTATCCAGATCCTTGACCTGTACCCCGATCGAGTCAATCTCCTGGACCGCGTCTTGCGCCTGCTGGATCGAAGCTCGCTGGGCCATCCGTTTCCGGGCCACAGCCGCGACATCGACCAGCATCCCCCCGGAGAGGAATATGTTTTGGCTCAACATCTGCAATTCCGACTCGACCTGGCCGGCACTCGCCTTGGCGTCGATAGCTCGCCGCAGGAGGGATTCGAGTATTGGCAGCAGCGATTGGGCCTCGTCGAGCGTGAATGTCTTCATGCGATACGCCCTTCAGCTGAAACTATGGTAAACCACGGTTGATTTGTGGCCCTCTGGCGGGGCAGGTATCATGACATAGCAATGAGTTTGCCCGATACCATCTTCATTTTCGGCTTGGCTTTGGTAATTTTCGGCCCCAAAAAACTGCCTGAGATAGGCCGCCAACTGGGCAAGCTGGTGCTCGAGTTCCGTCGCGCGAGCAATGAGTTCAAGATGCAGATCGACGAAGAGCTACGCGCCGCCGAACAGGCCGACCGCCAGAAGCAGCTGGCGGCGTCCGTACCCCCGGCGCCTGCCGCGGAAACCCTGACCATACGGCCGCCGAGTGATGGGGTTACGGTGAGCACCGAGAGCCCAGCCGCGCGGGTGATCCCCGTGCACGAAGAAGTCGCGGAGCTTGAAAAAGTCGCCGGGGACCACCCTGAATTGGCGGCCGGCAATGGACTGCACCACGAGCCGGAGCAGGCAGCCACCCATCATGACTGATATTGTGGACCGCGCCCGCACGGCGGTGACCGAACGAGCCGAACTGCCGGGCATGAGCCTCCTCGAACACCTGGAGGAACTTCGCAAGCGCATCATCCATTCCGGCGTCTATCTCATCGTTGGTTTCTTCGCTGCCTACAGCATCCGTGAAAAACTGGCTGCGGTCATGGAGAAGCCGATCGTTGCGGCGCTCAAAGCGCACAATCTCGATCCCCACCTGGTTTATCTCAACCCCGTAGACCCCTTCAATTTCTTCATCAAGATCAGCCTGGTGTGCGGCGCGATCCTTGCGTCGCCATTCATCCTCTTTCAGGTATGGCTATTCATTGCTCCCGGCCTGTACCGGCAGGAGAAGCGCTACATCCTGCCTTTCATGACCGCCACGGTGGGGTTATTTCTGGCCGGCGCATTCTTCGGTTATCACTACGTTTACCCCGGCGCGCTGACCTTTTTGATCGGCTACGGCTCGCAATTCCGGCCCATGGTAACGGTAGGCGAATATACCGAGCTCTTCATGACCGTGATTCTCGGGCTGGGCGTCACGTTCGAATTGCCCATCCTGGTCTTCTTTCTTGCGCTCTTCGGCATCGTTAGTGCTAAGTGGCTGTGGACGAACATCCGTTACGCCATCCTGATTATTTTCATCATCTCCGCCATCATCACCCCGACTCCTGATGTGCTGACCATGTGCGTCTTCGCGGCGCCCATGCTGGTGCTTTACCTGATCAGCATTGGCGTCGCCTACATGGTCCATCCCAGCCGAAGGGACCGGAAGAAGCAGGCGGCATGAAGCTGGTGCTTTTCTGCGCTCTTGCGTGTGGGATGGCCCATGCCCAGGCCACCCTGCCGCGCTTCGACGGTGAGCGGGCATTGACCTACACCCGCGAGTTTGTCGCCACCGGGCCGCGTTGGGTGGGTAGCCCCGGCCATGCCAAAGCGCAGGCCTTTCTGGAGCGGCAATTCGCTAAAGATGACTTGGTGAAAGATACCTTCACCGCATCAACGCCCGCCGGCCAGCTGACAATGACCAACTACATCGCCAAGTTTCCTGGTACGAAGGATGGCGTCATCGTGCTGGCCAGCCATTACGACACCAACTACCCGCTGAAGGACACCGGGTACGTGGGGGCGAACGATGGTGGATCGAGCAGCGGGTTGTTGCTCCAGTTAGCCAACAGCTTTCGCGGTAAGAAGCTCGATGGCTACAGTGTGTGGCTGGTCTTCTTCGATGGCGAGGAAGCGATCAAGGGCTGGACCGATGCCGACTCGACCTACGGCAGCCGCCATCTTGCAGCCAAGTGGCAAGCCGACGGGACGCTGAAACACATCAAGGCATTTCTCTTGGCAGATATGATCGGCGACCGCGACCTCGACGTGGTTCAGGACGTGAGCTCGACCCAGTGGCTGCTCGACGTGGTGGGACAAGCGGCGTCCAGGTATGGCGATCAGTCGTACTTCTTCCAGAACCGCGAGGCAGTCGGAGATGATCACACTCCCTTCATGCAGCACGGTGTGCCGTGCGCAGACGTGATCGATTTCGACTACGGTTACCAAAATGCCTTTTGGCACACGCCGCAAGACTCCATGGATAAGCTCAGTGCAAAAAGTCTGACGATTGTGGGCGACGTCTTCCTGGAATCGGTGCAACTGGTCAATCAGCGATAGAGACTTCAGATGGCTCTCAGTTTTCTTTCACAAGAAACGCCGTACGCTACGATGAAGTATGTTCGACGGCGCTCCGATCCCGTATTGGATCGGCTTTCACATCATCATTCTTATCCTGATCGTCGCCGATCTCGCCGTTCTTGGCCGGGGTAAGGCCGAGCATCAGACGCGTCACAATTTCCTGTTCGTCCTGTTCCTCTTCGCGCTTGCCGCAGCGTTCGCAGTGTGGCTTGGCCACGAGCAAGGCCGCCAGACAGCACTGGAATTCACCTCCGGCTACCTGATCGAGCTCTCCCTGAGCATCGACAACCTCTTCGTTTTTCTGTTGATGTTCCGCTCGTTCGGCCTGACGCCAGACAAACAAAGAAAAGCCCTCCTCTGCGGCATCCTGGGCGCCATCGTCATGCGCGGCGTATTTATCTTTGCCGGCGTAGAGCTGCTGCAACGCTTCGCCTGGATCCAGTACGTCTTCGGCGCGTTTCTGGTAGTCGCAGCGCTGCGTTTGATGCGCCAGAAAAAAGAGGGCGCCTCGCCCTCACCCGCCAAGCGGATCGCCCAATGGACAAAAGGCTGGAGCAACAGTCCCAGTGGAACCTTCCTGCTGGCGGTGCTCGCAATCGAGCTAGTCGATCTGGTCTTCGCGCTCGACTCCGTCCCCGCGGTGCTGGCCATCTCCACTCATCCCTTCGTGGTGTACACGTCGAATATCTTCGCCATCCTGGGACTGCGCTCGCTCTACTTCCTGCTCGCCGGTCTGCTCGATCGGTTGCGCTATCTTCACATCGGCCTGGCGGCTATTCTCGGTTTTGTCGGCTGCAAGATGCTGCTGGCAAAATGGGTCCACATTCCCGTCGGTATTTCGCTCAGCGTCATTGTGATCGTTGTGGTTGTGGCCACGGCCGCGTCGCTGCTCTCCGCCCCGGCAGAGCACTGATACGATGATCTAAGCCGTGCGCAAGATTTCTGTCGCAACCAAGTTTGGCGAATATACCGTTTCCGTGGGAAGCGGCATCCTGACTTCCTTAGCAAAAAGCACAGCGGCGCTTGCCGCCAATCCACGTCAACTCATTTTCCTTCTCACCTCGCCCGAGATCTGGTCCCTTTGGGGGGAACGCGTGAAGGCAGCGTTGGCTCCGCGGGAACCGATCGTTCTGTTTCTGCCCGCAGGGGAGCGCCACAAGCGCATGGCCCAGATAGAGCGGCTTGCCACCGAAATGGCCAAGGCGGGTGCCGACCGTTCCTCCGTGCTCATCGCCTTTGGCGGCGGAGTCACCGGAGACATGGGTGGCTTCCTCGCCGCCATCTACATGCGCGGCATCGATTATCTTCAGGTGCCCACCACCCTGCTCTCACAAGTGGACTCCTCCGTCGGCGGCAAGGTTGCGGCCAATCTGCAAACCGGAAAAAATCTGGTCGGTTGCTTCTACCCGCCGCAAGCCGTGGTCGTTGATATCGAGTTGCTGTCCACCCTTCCGCGGCGGGAACTGCGTGCCGGCATTTACGAAAGCGTCAAGGCCGGGCTGATCCGTGATGCCGCTCTTTTTCGGTTTATCGAAGGCCGCCGCGAGCAGATTGACGCCGGCGATCCCGTGGCGCTGGAAAAGATGGTGGCCGCGTCGATCCAGATGAAAGCGGAAGTCGTGGTTCTCGATGAGCGCGAGCTGGGGCTGCGGATGATCCTCAATTTCGGTCACACCATCGGCCACGCGATCGAGGCAGCCACAGGATACCGAGCCTTGCTCCATGGCGAAGCGATTGCTTGGGGCATGTTGATTGCGCTCGATATCAGTCGCCAGCGCAAACTTGTGACGGCCGAGACGGTGGGCCGCGCTTCGAGCCTGATCCAATTCTTCGCGCCGCCAGCGTTGCCAGCTGTGAGCTCCAAACGTCTGCTCCAGGCCGCTTCCGGAGACAAAAAGAATCGCGCCGGTGTGCGCCGCTTCGTGCTGCTTGAAGCGATCGGGAAGGCTGTGGTGGTAGAAGATGTAACCGATGCCGAGGTGGTGTCCGCCATCGACTCGGTCCGCGGAAAATAGCCTTGGCTCAACCCACTCAAGTAAAACCAGGAGCACAGCCCGAAGGGACAAGGGACGAAGCCGGTGCTGCCGCCGCCGTCCGCTCCATGTTTGATCAAATCGCTCCGCGCTACGATTTGCTCAACCATGTCCTTTCCTGCAACATCGATCGGCTCTGGTGGTACAAAGCCGCCCGCACCTTCCGAAGCGTCCTGGGTCGCCCCGAGGCTCAGGTCCTTGACCTCTGCTGCGGCACCGGAGACATGACTCTGGCCCTGCTACGCCGCAGGCCGAAGCAGGCGCGGCCCATCCTGGCGGCCGATTTTGCGCACCAGATGCTGGTGCGTGGAGCAGTCAAATTTGTGCCCAAAGGCGGGATCGCGTTGGAGGCAGACGCGCTCCATCTCCCCCTGCCTTCCGCATCACTCGACTTGCTCACCACCGCGTTCGGTTTTCGCAACCTGGCCAATTACCGCGCTGGCCTTGAAGAGTTCTACCGTGTCTTGAAGCCGGGCGGAGAACTGGGCATCCTTGATTTCAGCGAGCCGGGTGGAGTCATGGGCAAACTATATGCGTTCTACTTTCGCCGGGTTCTGCCTGCTGTGGGTTCGCTCCTATCCGGGGTGTCCGGACCCTACCGCTATCTCCCCAGTTCGGTGCACCAATTTCCTACGCCACCGCAACTGATGCAAACCATGCAATCCGTTGGCTTTGTCGAGGTCTCGTGGACCCCCTACAGTTTTGGCATTGCGGGTTTATTCCGCGCTGTCAAGCCCTAATCCGTGGGGTTTACCAGCTGAGGACAGATCTCCCCGTCCGGCAGGTAACTGGATAAACTTGAGATATGCGCGCGATCGCTACCTGGCAACATGATCAGCAATATGATGGGCAGTCTCACAGTGGCCATCACGTGGTGATGGATGGAGAAGCCGCCCACGTAGGGGGTCCAAGCCCTATGGAACTGGTCCTGCTGGCTCTCTGCGGGTGTACGTCGGTCGATGTGGTCTCCATCCTGCGCAAGAAGCGCGAGCCCTTCACGTCGCTGAGGGTCACGGCCGAGGCCGAACAGGCGTCGGAAGCGCCGCGCGTTTTTACCCATATCCATCTCACGTATCACGTCAACGCAGAGGTTTCGCCCAAGGCGGCCGAGGACGCGGTAGCGTTGTCGAAAAACAAATACTGTTCTGTTTCCAAAATGCTGGAGAAAACGGCCACCATCGATTACGAGATCACCTACGGTGAGCCGGCATGATTAATATTTTTCGCCTGATCCTCGCTGGCCTGGCGCTTGCCATGGCTGCATTGGTGTCTGCGGTCACGACCATGCATTTTGCGATCCACGGCGCCGAGGTGAAGGTCCCGGACGTGCAAGGGCTCACGGTCGCAGAAGCGATGCGCAAGACGGCAAACCTGGGATTGAACCTGGCGATCGATAACAAGTATTACAGCGTCGACGTACCCGCGGGCCGGGTCCTGGCGCAGTCTCCATTACCGGGCGCCGTGGTTCGGCGAGAGTGGCGCATGCGCGTGACCGAAAGTCTGGGTCCGCAGCGGGTGGCCATCCCCAAAGTGCTGGGCCAGCAGGAGCGCGTGGCCGCGATTGAGGTGCGTCGCTTGGGGTTAGATCTGGAAGAAACCGCGCAGATGCCCTACAACGGCTTTCCGCCAGGCACGGTGATCGCGCAGAATCCGCAGCAGGGGGCCTCCGACGTCGAGCGCCCAAGTGTCAATTTATTGATCAGCAGCCCATCACCAACCCCGCCTGTAGCGTTCGTGATGCCTCCGGTCACCGGCATGCCTTTGGCGACAGCGTCCGCGGTGCTGGTGCATGCAGGCTTGAAGGTGGGGCCGGTCCAGACTAGTTACGAAACCCAGCCGGCCGCGGCGACTCCAGCCCCGGCAACGCCGGCGGCCGGTCCCGATATGGCGCCTGCCGATACCGTCGATCCAGCCGGAACCGTAATTAGCCAGAGCCCAATGTCCGGCCACCGGGTAGAACCGGGCATGACGGTAACCCTGCGGGTTGCCCAATAGCGGTTCTTACCACCGGGTTCCCTTGGGAATCTCCTCAAACGTAAAATTCTGCGCCGCAGAGCCGGCCTGGTCGCGCCAGCTCTCGAAAATGCGACCGTAACTGAGTGTGATGAACTCGCCCTCATGTATGCCCAGCTTCTGCGCCGTGGAGTCGATCCAGTCGCTGGGCCCTTCCAGCTCGGCATACAGTCCCAACGGAGTTTCATCGAGCACACAGTGGCCCTGCTCATCCGCCCATTCCGTGCGCCATTTCTCGTAAACAAAAACTGGACTAAACCCGAGAACCTCGAAGACCTTGCCCAGAACCGGACCATCTTCGATCACCGTCTCGGTTTCCACCCGGTTCTTGTGCCGGCCCTCTTCCGTAAATCCGCTGGGAACGCTCTTATGGGTGAGCACCCACTTGCTGCCATATTGACGAATGCGCAGAATCTGTCGCGAGTTGCGCAGCCGGCGATCCGGCGTGTCATACAACGTGTTCCGTTCCAGGGTGCGGGCAGTCACGCGCGTGAAGCCCAACTCGGGCAGCTTCCGCTCAAATATTTCGCGGTCGGGCACGCGTAGCTTCACTTCGGTTTCCATGGCCTGCATAGGCCGGAGTCTATACCAGCGGGTGCATCGTGGGAAAATGGCTCTAGTGGCGCAAACTCAAACACTGCGGCTGGCGGTCGACCCCAATGCCATCGACGATGCCGCGTCGATGGCCTCGTTGCAACAAGCTGCAGAGCTTCTACGCAGTGGCGGCACCGTAGCTTTTCCAACTGAAACGGTCTACGGGCTGGGTGCAAATGCCCTTGACCCGCTCGCGGTGTCGGGCATCTTCGAGGCCAAACAAAGACCCTCATGGGATCCGCTCATCGTGCACGTGGTCAGTCCGGAACAGCTGCAGAAAATCACCACCAGCATCCCCCCGAATGCCAGCCGCTTGATGGAAGCATTCTGGCCCGGCCCCCTGACCTTGTTGCTGCCGAAGAGCGAGCGCGTGCCGGAAATCGTGACCGCGGGTCGTCCCCTGGTAGGCGTGCGTATGCCCCGCCATCCCGTGGCCCGGAAACTGATAGAACTCGCCGGCATCCCGGTGGCGGCGCCCAGTGCCAATTCCTTCGGCCGCACCAGTCCCACCCGTGCTGAGTTTGTGTTGCAGGATCTGGATGGAAGAATCGACGCCGTGATCGACTCCGGCGAGACGGCACTCGGACTGGAATCGACTGTCGTTGACGTCTGCCAGGACCCGCCAATTCTTTATCGCCCCGGCATGGTTACGCTGCAACAGTTGCAGGCCGTGTGTCCCTCGCTGATTGCCTATCGCGAATCCGCGGTCGATGCTACGCCGAGAGGCGCCTTGCCATCGCCCGGGATTGGGCTCAAGCATTACTCTCCCAGGGCACGGCTCATCCTGCTGGACGATCAAGCCGAGGTGCAGGCTAAAGCCGAAGCGCTGCGCGCCATGGGGGAAACGGTTGGAATCATGTCGCCGGATGATGTCGAAGTGGGACGGGTATTCCTGGTTTATCGCTGGGGAGAACTGACCGACCAGAAAGAACTCGCACGCCGATTATTTGCTGGGCTGCGAGAACTGGATGCGGCCGGAGCGACGGTCATCCTGTGCCCGCTTCCAGCGGACCAGGGACTCGGCGTAGCGATTCGCGACCGGCTGCTTAAAGCCGCGCGTTAGGGCCGGGGCTATCGGTGGATTTGTACAAATACTTAATGCTGGCTTTGTAGATCAGCGTGCGCACGTTGCCTCGCTTCACCTTGATCGACTGCAGGTCATACCACTCAATAACCCCTTCGATCTGTTCGCCGTCCTCCAGCACAAAAATCATTGGCGTCTGGCTGTGAATCTGCTTTTGGAAATAAAACGCCTCAGCGTGTGAATTCGCTCCCGGGGCTGTGGCAGAGTTCCACCGCGATGGCGCCGGAGTCGATACACGGCCCGCATAGCGACCGGTCGAACTATCGACGGGTAGCCGAGGGCGGATGAGCTTGCGCGGCCCCGCCGGGCTCACTGTGGGCAAAGCGGAGGTATCGACGGGGCCCGCTTTGTCCGTCTTATCCTGGCGCACATCAAAGACGCGACGAACCGGAATGGCAGAGGGATCGGACATGAGGTTTTTCTGAGATCTAACTACATCAGATGCAGAAACTCGGCTGACAGAAACTCTCGGTTACGAACGTCATAGTGAAATTTTGTTCATGTCCTTGAAAGGCCGACAGCGAATGAGTCCAAAGCCAAGGAGCGCAACAAGTTCCGCCGCATGCCTTGCTCCACCTTGTCCAGACCACGTACCGCATTTTCGATCCACGCGACGTCAATGCTTTGTGACACACGCGTGAGTTCGGCCGTGAGGTCGATATTACGCATAAAGTGACCGGAACCCGCGTGCAGCAACAAGAGGTCTTCCAGCAGGCCGGCAAACGCGTGCAGCAGGGCACTTGTTTTCTGCTGGCCGTCAGCGCCGGCGCGATAGGTTTCCGTCACCCGAAAGAGAGCTCCATAGTCGTTCTCACCGGCACCGTCGCTGGTCGCGTTGTGCAGGATCACGAGCGCGTCCTGACGGCTTGCCAGGTAGGCTTCCAGGTCGAAGGCGATAGCCTGGCCGATGGCGCCTTCCGCCAGCCGCGCCACCAACGACCGCTGCTTCGGTTTCCAATCCGGGCGGCGAGCGGCCAGTATTGCCTCGATCTGCTCCGGCGGAAGTGCACCCAGGCGAAAGATGCCGCAACGGGATCGAATCGTGGGCAGCAACTCGCTGGGATTCTCCGCGAGGAGAAAGATGTGCGCGTAGGCCGGAGGTTCCTCCAGGATCTTCAACAGGGAATTCGCCGCTTCTTTCATGAAGGCCGTGCTGGTGAAGATATACACCGCGCGCGGGGCATCGGCCGGCAGCCGGTAGATGCGTTGAATGATGCTGCGCACTTGGCCCAGCTTGATCAGTAACTGAGGCGGATCGGGAGGAATGACCACCACATCCGGATGGGTCTGAATCAGGATGCGGGTTTCCTTCTTGTCTACTTCTCTGAGTTCTTCCCGGGCAGCGATCGCCTCGTGGACGCGATCGCTGAGTGGGAGCGAGAGAGCGATGCGGGTGCAGTTGCTGCACACGCCGCAGAAATCGGGTAGCCCATCCGTCACCGGTTGCTGCAGGCAGTCCATGGTTTGCGCGACCATCAAGGCCAGGGTGTATTTGCCGGCGCCGCGCGGTCCCGCCAGGATGAGTGCGGGCGGCATGCGTTGCCCGGCAATCGCCTCCCGCAGGTGGCGCACGGTAGCGGCATTCCCGGCGAACTGATCGAAACCCATCACTCTCCCTGGGGCAAACGTTCCCTGACAACTTTTATGATGCGCTGGTGGATTTCTTCGATGGAGCCGTCGCTGTGGATGGTGACCACACGCAAAGGCTCGCGTGCGGCGATCTCTTGGTATTTATCGTAAACGCGCCGGTAAAAGGCAGTATTTTCCTGTTCAAAGCGATTCTCATCGCTGCCGGTGGCGGCTACGGTGCGCAGATTGCGTTGCCTGGCGCGGGCCAGGGAAGCATGGAAGTCAGGCATCAACAGCAGAGTGAGGTCAGGCTGCAGGCCGCCACAAAGGGCCGCGTGCAGGTCGCGCACCACCTGGCTGCCCAACTGCCGTCCGCCACCCTGATAGGCTTCGCTCGAGTCGGTGAAGCGATCGCAGAGTACGACGCGTCCGGCGGCAAGGGCAGGCTCGATGACCTCAGCGATCGCTTGCGCGCGATCGGAGAACATCAGGCCCAGTTCTGTCAGGGGAGAGATGCTGTCGGCACGTGAGTCAAGCAGCAGGGCACGGATGCGGTCACCCGTTCGTGTGCCTCCGGGCTGCCGTGTGGGCGTCACCGGGTAGCCCTCGGCCTCCAGCCATTGGTTGAGCCGCCGCAACTGTGTGCTTTTTCCCGAGCCATCCAGGCCCTCAAACGTGATGAACAGGCCACGTGGCATGCAGGGAGTGTACATTGCCCCTCGGCAACCGCAGAGTGCAGGGATCCGTGGTTCGTTGAGGAAAACGATTAGCCGGCCAGCACCAAATCCGCTATTTCCAGTTCCAAACCTGCATACCCCGGCCGCACATTTTCCCGCAGCTTGTAAGCCACGTGGACAACCGACCCCTCCTCCAATTCCATCTCGCGAACGCGTCCTGCCCAGTCCCAGCCCAGCGCAGACCAACTCGACCCACGCGCCCCCTGGGCCAACTGGAGACATACATGCCGCTCCTTGATACCTCGCACGGCACCGGCCAAACGCACGTTGTAAGCGACAAAGACCGGTTCTTCATTTCCCGTACCCCACGGCTCGATCCGGCGCAACCAGGTAAACAAAGCGTCGGTAATTTGATCCAGCGGCAAGACGGCGTGGCAACGCAGCGTTGGCGCCGTCTCTTCCACGTGTATCCCCGCCCAGGCTTCCAGCCGGCTCTTCAGCTCCGGCAACCGCTCGGGCGGCAGCGAAAACCCCACTGCATGAGCGTGGCCCCCAAAACGAGTGAACAGCTCCTTGCAGCTTTCGAGCGCGTGCAGCAGATGAAACCCGGCAACCGATCGCCCCGAGCCATAGGCTTCACCGCCTTCAATCGCAATCACCACCGCGGGACGCCGCATCCGATCGACCACCCGAGATGCCAGGATGCCGATGATGCCGCGATGCCATCCCTCACCCTCCACCACAATGCAACGGCAGTCCGCCAGGCCTGATTCCTCGCGCAGCCGTCGCTCGATCTCCTCCAGCATCTCGGCCTCGGTCTGCTGGCGCTCGCTATTCAAGCGATCGAGCTTGGCCGCCAACTCCGCCGCTCGGCTGGCATCGCGGGTGGTAAATAGCTCCACGACTTCGGAAGCAACATCCATGCGCCCTGCGGCGTTGATGCGCGGCGCAAGACGGAACGCTAAATCGGTCGCGGTCACTGGCCTCTGCGCAGGGTCCAGCTTCGCTACCTCGAGCAGCGCGCGCAATCCAGCGCTGGCGGGACGCCTCAATTGCTGCAGCCCGATGCTCGCCACCACGCGATTCTCGCCTAACAAGGGAACAGCATCGGCCACCGTTGCGATCGCCAGCATCTTGAGGAACGACGGCAAAATTTTGTTCCGCGCCCGCTCTAGATCCCGCGCCTCGAGCAGCGCCTGGGCCAGCTTAAAGGCCACGCCCGCGCCGCAGAGATGCTTGCACGCGTAGCCGCACTCTGGCTGGTTGGGGTTCAGAATGGCCAACGCCCGCGGCAGACCATGGGGCAAATGATGATCGGTCACGATCAGGTCAAGCCCCAGCCCGGCAGCAGCCTCCGCAGCAACGAAATCCCGGATGCCGGTGTCGACGCTGATCACCAGCCGCACGCCTTCGGCGGCCGCCGCCGCCAGCACCCCCGCCTGCATGCCGTAGCCCTCGCGCAGACGGTGGGGCACGTGGAACCGAACCAGGCCGCCGAGCATTTCGATGGCTGTCTTCAGCAGGACGATGGCCGTGGTGCCATCCACGTCGTAGTCCCCGTAGATGAGGATCAGCTCCCGCTGCGCAATGGCCGCCTGCACTCGCGCCACTGCCGCCGCCATGCCGTGCATGTCATACGGGTCCAGCAGGTGTTCCAGCTTTGGATGGAGAAATAAATCAGCGTCGGCGGCACTGCGCACGCCGCGCTCGGCCAGTAGTTCGGCCACGATCAGAGGGAGGCCGGCGCTGGCGGCCAGGGTAGCGGCGCCGGAGTTTGCCCCGGGCAGTACCCAGCGCGCAAGGGTGAAGGCTGCCGCCCTCACCCTTCTTCTTCGTCCTCGTCATCGCCAAAGACGACGTCTCCGAAATCCTCCACGAACTCCAGCAACTGCTGGTAGCGCTCGTACCAGGCAGTGGCATTTTCATGCACAAACACGATGCCCTGGTGCGCAAAGCCAAGCTGGATATAGCCGATCTTGCCCACGTAGTTCACCAGGTATTGGGCCTCGTGGACCTCGGCCGCCGCCTCGTCGGGGAAGTTGTCGTCGCGGATCTGCTCCAGCAGCATGGCGATGTCTTCCTTCTCCAGCATCACTTCGCTCATGGTGACGAAGGGGGCGGAAGCGCTTTTCGCCATTTCCACGAAGTCTTTCCAGCTATCGGGGTTGTCATCGTCTTCCCAGAGGACGGTGGGCAAGTCTTCGGTGATGAATCCGGGAAGGCGTCGCATGGAGTGTCCTTCGATGAAGGCAACCATGTCATCTTTTAGAGAGATCAAATCGTCGGCGTGCATATTCGCGAATCCTATTGTCGCAGATGCAGCTGTGCAAGCACCTGCAGGAGTGCAACCGCAGAGCCCTTGGGGACCCGGGTTGGCTGTCCAAATATGCTATAGTCCGAGTCAGATCACATGATTTTTTCGCGGGAGTACGTGAATTATCTGGCACGCCAGACGGTCAACGAATTGATCGAAGCCAAGATGATCCGGGCTGGAAAACTTGCAGTCGTTGTGGAGCGCGTCAACGCGGGCATCCTGGAAGAACTGATGCTGGAAGATCGCATCAACGAGGAAGTTCGGGTCATTCTCGACGCCTACCAGGAAGACATGCGCCGGACCGGCGCCAGCTATGCCGAAATGTTCAAAAAGGTGAAGCAGGAGCTGGCGAAGAAGTACAAGGCGGTCTTGTGAGACTTTCTCGAGACAAGCTAAACAAGCTCGCGCACGTGGTCGCGGACACACTTGCCGAGACCGACGAATGTGAATTCCTGGAGGACCGGAACACCATCCGCCAGGAAGCGCGCAAAGCGCTCGAAAAGGTGCTGACCGATGAGATGAAGATCGACCTGGCGGCACGGCAAAAGATTGCCTCGCAGCGCAAGATCATCGTCGAAGGTAGCCAGGAGTGGGACATCCTTTACCGCAAGTACTATAACGACGAGGTAAAGAAGCTGGGCATCTGAGCCCTTTGCTATACTAGAGCTTGTTCGCCGGGCTCCCGGCCTACCCTGCTTCACCCCACCGTGGCGTCATGGTGTAATTGGTTAACACGCCGCCCTCTCAAGGCGGAGAGTTCGGGTTCGATCCCCGATGACGCTACCAGACAATGCGAAATTCCAAACTCGGCAGTTACTGATCATAGCCACTATCGCACTATCTTCAACAACCATGAAGGAAAACAGAGAATCCTATCAGTGAGGTTGTCGAAATGGGCTGTGTCCCAGATCGGCCTAAAGATAAGCCTTTTTTAAGGACGGGGAGGAATCGCGATTGCTACAATCCTCCTCGATCATCACAATCAAGTTGTAATTCGGGCCCCTATAGCGTTTTCACTTCTGGTGTATACAGGGCAACCGGCCCGGGCGCGGCTTTTCCTCAAGAAAAGGCGCACTTCGTTACCCTTACCTGTGCAGAGTAGAAGTGAAAATGCTTTAAGACAGATCCACACCGCAAAGGATCCCCCCTTCCAGTTACCAGGATGGAAGTCCCAGAGGTGGAAGATATGCCATATAGTCGAAAATTTCCTGAGCAGGATCGCGCGATTGAAACCGTCCTGAACCTCATGCGATCGCATCCTGAAGGTGTAACCGTCAGTGAATTGAATGAACTGATGCGTTCCCACCAGGATAAGCTGCAAAGCGAGATCGCCTGGTTCCATTCCATCGATGTCTTGATTGACGAAGGCAGAGTCTATACCTGCCCGAAATGGCGCGAGCGCGGCTATCTCGAGAGCCTGAAGCTCTACGCCAGATAAAGCGTCACTTGTCTGGCTGCTCGTTGACGGTAACGTATCGATCGCCCTCGACATCATGGAGAGTCTGCACGTACCCGCTGGGCCAGCGGATCTCTACCACCTTGACCCTCGTCTCCGCTCCTAAGCCAAAGTGCGCTCGCACGTCGCTTGACGAGAGATAACTTCCGGCGGTGCTCACCGTGTACCACTGCGAGCTCTTGCCCCTGTCAATGCGGATCGACGCTCCAATGCCATCACGATTGCTCTTCTGGCCGATCAAACGGAACCCTATCCAATGATTTGCAGTGGTCGTCTCATTCATCAGCAAGTGCGCTGGGCCGCCGTTTTCGGTGATGACTGCGTCGAGCCGTCCATCATTGTTGATGTCTCCGATGGAGAGACCACGCCCCACCCACTGTTGGGCAAAGACAGTGCCCGAGGACGGCCCGGCATCGACAAACTTCTTGCCGTCGAGATTGCCCAGCAGCATCGGCGGTTCCCGATAATGCAGCTGGGGAAAGGTCTTCTCAATCGTATCCAGATCGTGCCCCTGGGCAATGAGTACATCTTTCCAGCCGTCATTGTCGTAGTCCATGAAGCGCAGACCCCAGCCGGAATGCAAGAGAGTGATGGCGGCAACCCCCGTGGGATAGCTCTCGTAGGAGAAGGTCCCGTCGCCGGCATTGCGGTAGACCGCGTATTTCTGGTTGGCAAGGTCGCTGATCAGCAGATCGGGCAGCCCGTCATTGTTGTAATCGGAAAAGTCGACACCCATGCCGGCATACGTTTTACCGTCGGCATCGACCGCTACTCCGCTCGCCAGGCCAACTTCCTGGTACGCGCCGTTGGCCTCACGGTGAAAGAGAAACTCGTCCATCGAGTCATTCGCGACAAAGACGCCGGGGTGGCCGCTGTGATCGTAGTCGGCGAACGCCAAACCGAGCGCCTTGGCCGGCTTGTCGAGTCCGAGGCGACGCGCCTGCTCGGTGAAGATCCCGTTGCCCTCGTTGTGATAAACGAGCATCGGGATGGGCTGGAAATGATCAGGATGGCAGTAGCTGCGGTAGCCTTCGCGATGCTCGCCACACCAGACATCGTCCCAGTCCCACTGGACATAGCGCGCCACCACCAAGTCGAGTTTGCCGTCGTTATCCAGATCGACCCAGGCGGCGGAGGTAGACCATCCACTGCCGGCTACGCCTGCTTTGTCCGTGACGTCGGTAAAGGTGCCGTTGCCATTGTTGTGATAGAGGCGGTTGCCACCGTAAGCCGTGACATACAGGTCTTCAAAGCCGTCGTTGTCGTAGTCCGCGACGGCCACGCCCAAGGCATAGCCAACTCCTTGCAGGCCGGCTTTTTCTGTCAAGTCTTCAAAGCTGCCATCGGGCTTCTGATGGTAGTAGCGGTTCCAGAAGAGTGGGCCGGTCTTCTGCGGAACCGTCCCCTTGGCGACCAGATCTCCAAAGGGAGCCCCGTTGGCAAAAAAAATGTCCAGGCGGCCGTCGTTGTCTGCGTCGAAAAGCGCAACGCCTGAACCCATCGTCTCGATGAGGTACTTGCGCGGGCTGTGCGGCGCCTGGTGAAGAAAGTGGATTCCCGCTTGCGCTGCTATATCCACAAAATTGCCCTGCGCGGATCCGCGGCTTGAGAAACCGCATAGCCAAAGCAGCGCAACCAGCGTCCAGCGGCTATTTATCAGCGATGATCTGGATTTTGTGAATCTGCAGCGGTGTGTTGGAGAAGAGGTTTTCCGCATTTGCCATTAAGGCCTTGGCAATATCACCCGACAGGTGCGCATCACGTCCGGTTTCATCATCGAATGTATCAAAAACCGCGTAAGCGCCGTCGTCCTCTTTAATCCCGTACCAGGTGACCGTCCCTTTCTCTGCCTTTGACATCTCTGCGCCTTGCTTCAGGAATGCTTCCACATCTGCTGACTTGCCGGGCTTGGATTTCAAAGATACGTACAACGCGTACTTCGCCATGTGTGTTTCCTCCCATTTTGATGACAAAACCTGTTGCTTCTCCTGCATCATCAGTCTACGCAACTTTCGTGAACGGAAGGCTATCGCATGAATCAAGCCCTTTGCGCCGCATCGCTGGTCGTGGCCTCACTCTCTGCGGCTGCCGCGCCTTTGGCAACCCTGCCCAACGGACGACAGATTACGCCCGCAGGCGCATGGATCAAGGTCGCACCCTATCCCTATACGCTTGCGCTGAGGCCGGGAGGAGGGCAGCTGGTTGCGCCGGCCATCGGTTGGCCATTTTCGCTGAATATTGTTGACACCGCGAAAGCATCCGTTCAACGAATTCCCGCTGGCCGCAAAAATGATCCCGAACTGCAGGTGCATACCGGCGTGGTCTACTCGCCCGATGGAAGCCTGCTCTACGACACCACCGGCGATACCGGTGAAGTGCACGTCCTCTCTACCCAGACCTGGAAGCGTGTAGCCACGGTTCCGTTGAATGGACTCACCGCAGGCCGATCGTTCGCCGAGAGTTTTGCCGCTGCCGTCGCACTGAGTCCCGATGGCCATCGTTTGTACGTGCTGGATCAGGGCAACTGGCGGGTGGTGGTCATCGACACCAGCAGCCGCCAGCGCATTGGATTCGTACCGACCGGCAGCAACCCCTTCTCGATTGCGCTCTCGCCGGATGGTGCGCGCCTTTACATCACCAACTCCGGCCTCTTTGAATACAAAGCTATCCCTGGTGTGGACAAGAACGATCCCTTGAAGACCGGCCTGGCTTTTCCCGCGTTCGGCTACCCCTCGCGGGCGGCGCGCGAAGGCGTACAGGCGGAAGGTCACGCGGTGCCAGGCCTGGGCGATGAGAATGACCCCCGCGGCAGCTCGCTGTGGACCTACAATGTCGCCGATCCAGCCAAGGCACAGCTGCTGGGCCGCCTGCGCCTGGGGGAACGCATTGCCGACAACACCGTGGGCGGCGCATCGCCCAGTGGAGTCGTTGCCGATCGTGACCGTGTCTACGTGGCTTTAGCGCATGAGGATTCTGTCGCCGTGGTGGATGCAGAGGGAAGCAGGCTCCTCCAGGAAATAGCGCTCAGTCCGTTTTCGGGCAAGGATTTCCTCGATCGGCGCGGCCAACCTCTCCGCGGCGTTATGCCCGCCGGCCTCGCGCTGCATGGTCAACGGCTATATGTAACTGAGGCGGGCATCAATGCGGTCGCCGTCATCGACACGGCAGCCAACCGGGTCCTGGGGCACCTGCCAGTCGGCTGGTATCCCACCGCGGCGGCCGTCTCGGCCGATGGCAGTCTGTTATACGTGGCGAACACCAAGGGCAAGGGAAGCGGGCCCAACGGTGGCAGTGAATTCCATCCCGTGAACACCGGCAACTACGTCGGCGAGTTGGAGTTCGGCAGCATCTCGGTCATCCCGGTTGCGGATGAATCACAACTTGCCCGGCAGAGCGCGACGGTCGTCGCCGGCAATGAGGCTGCTCTGGTGCCGGATGCTCATTTACCCCGGCTGCGCCATGTCTTTCTCATCATCCGCGAGAATCGAACCTACGACGAGATACTCGGCGACTTGCCCGGAAGCGATGGCGATCCGAAGCTCGCCCGGTGGGGGCTGCACGGATGGCTTTCTACCGCGCCGGCGGATAAGACCATCGCTGTCACCCCGAATGCCCACGCGCTGGCTCAGCGGTACGCGACCAGCGATCGTTTCTTCGTCGATAGCGATGTTTCCGCCGATGGCCACCGCTGGGCTTTCGGCGCGGCTCCGACTCCCTGGTTCCATGTCGCGTGGACCTCGAACTACGGCGGCCGCAGAACAGGAGACGCGTTTAGCGCTGCTCCCGGCCGGCGCGCGATTGGCGGCGGCTCCGATGCGCCGATGCCGGAAGACGAGCCTGAGTTCGGCACCCTATGGGAGCACATCGCCGATGCCGGCCTCACCATTCGCAACTATGGCGAAGGGCTTGAGATCGAAGGCGGGGACGAGATCGACGGGTCACAACCCTCAGGACAACGGGTGGTGCTGAACTCGCCCATTCCCCTACCGGTGTTTACGTCGAGTGATCGAAATTTTCCCACTTTCAATCTTGGGATACCGGATCAATATCGCTACGACGAGTTCGTCAAGGATTTCACCGCCGTCCTGAGCGCAGGAGATGTTCCGTCTCTGATTGTCATACGGTTGCCCTGTGATCACACCGCCAGCCCGCGGGCACGCGATGGTTATCCCGATCGTGGGTCGTACGTCGCCGATAATGATCTGGCGCTGGGCAAGATCATGGATTTCCTTTCCCATAGCGTGATCTGGAAAGACAGCGCAGTCTTTGTTACAGAAGACGATGCCCAGGGCGGGGTCGACCACGTCGATGCGCATCGCAGCGTGTTGCTGGCCATGAGCCCGTATATTCGCAAGGGCGCGATCTCTCATCGCCACACCAGCATGACCAGCATTCAGAAGACCACTTATGAGCTCTTGGGTCTTGGGCCACTGAATCTTGAGGACAGGCTCGCCGGTGACCTGAGCGATCTGTTCCGCTCTACGCCTGACGTCGCTCCCTATACTGCCGTACCTGCGGATGCACGAGTATTCGATCCCGCGAAGGCTCGCCTGGCAAGGCCCAAAAATGCAGAGCAAGCGAAAGAGCTACTCGACTGCGACGATCCCAAGGAAATAGAGGCAGAGTTCCGCAGGGAAGCAAGAAATGCAGCCGCGCAGCGTGGCAAGTAGCCTGTAGGAAACCACCCGGGAGGCCCAACTTGGGGTGCCCCATATCTCGCCGTGTTTTGGCGAGATGTGGGGAAGGAACGAATGCTGGGGGCGGTGCCAGCAAGTCCGCCGAGCCCGTTGAAGTCTCCACCACAACATGTGCCAATTCCCCCATCTCGCCAAAACACGGCGAGATATGGTGCACCCCAAGTCGGGGCTACCAGGTGCTTTCCGACAGAGCGAAGCGGCACTCCACCTTCCGCGACAAGCGAAAAAAAGCGCGGGCCCGAAGGCCCGCGCTTCCTGAAGACAAGCTTTAGAAATCCAATCGGGCAGAAACCTGTCCCGAACGGGCCCCCCCGTAATCTGAACTGATCGTATTATTGATCAATCCAAAGCTGGGAGAAGCGATGTTGACGTTCGGATCACCCAAGTTGGTGTGATTGAGCACGTTGGTAAAGGTTCCCTCAAGCCGGAAGTTCACCCGTTCCGTAATCGGAAACACCTTGCTCAGCCCGGTCGACAAGTTGACCGTTCCTGCTCCCAGGATCGAGCCCACCCCCGCATTGCCAAAACGGCCAATCGGGAGAGGCGAGGGTCCGGTTCCACTGCCCGTGGTGCAAGCGGTGCCGGGGGTCCACCCCGGGTAGCCCGGGCAAACGAACGCCTGCGGATTGACCCAGTTGTATCGCGTCCGGCCAGCGGGCTTCTGGCTTACATTAGGAGCCTTGTCCGGATACTGGTTGCGGTGGCCGCCATCAAAGCCCGTATTCGTACCGGTTAAACCCGAACCCGTTCCCGAAGGGTCGCCCTGGCCACTGGGGAAATAAGGCGATTCAAACGGACCCGACTGCCACAGGAAGATATTTGCCAGGCGCCATCCACCGACAGCAAGATCGGTCACCCGCGACATGTTCGTTCCGAACTGTCGCCCTCGGCCCACCGGCAGATCGTAGACCATGGTTGAGTTCCACCGATGGCGGCGCGTGCCATAAACGTTTCCGAAGTCGACGCTCCGGTCCAGTACGGAGGATGCGCGCGATCCGCCATTCTCGCCGGCAAACCCGCTATTGTTCGCAGGTCCCTGGTTGTCCGCCAACGCCCTGGAGTACGTGTACGCCGAGTTGAACTGTAAACCCTTTTGGAAACGATGGCTGAGTTCCACCTGTCCGGAATGATAGCTGGCGTTGGCTCCAGTGGCACGGGTGTTGATACGGCCCCAGTTGGGGAACAAGCGAGCACTGAACGGAGCATTTGCCGCCGAAACTGTGGTTGAAAACGGAAGACTGTTTTCGTCCGGCGCCCAAACCAGCTGATGCGTTTCCGAACCGATATAAGAGAGCCTTGCAGCATAGCCTGTGCCGATGGAATGGTCGACGCTCAACGACCACTGCTCGGTATAAGGATCCTTCCAGTTCGCGCTGTTCGCCGTACCGAAGTAGTCCTGTCCGTAGCAGGTGGAGCAACCTGCGCTGCCCGCCCCGGCGTAAATCTGCGGCCATTGATAGCCGACAGTGTGCGCGGTGGTATCGAGAGTATTGGTGTACTGCGTGGTTTGCGCCTGCAGCGTTCCGGTGAGCGAGTAGAAGATCGACCCCAGTACCGTGATGTTGTACATGCCGAAGCCGCCACGGATCGACGTCTTGTCGCTGTTGAAAGGCCGGTAAGCAAAGCCAAAACGCGGCATGATCCGGTCCTTGGGATATTTCTTCAAGCCCTTGGGATAGCCCGCCTGGCCGTTGCTCAGCACCGGCATGCAACCAACTCCGTTGATCGTACTGCCGGTGGTCGATCCGTAAGGTGTGCAGGCGTTTGCACTTGCCAGAAACGTGGTGGCCAGCAGACTTGCCGCGCCGTTTGGATAGATGGACTCACCCGAGCCTGGAATCGGAACAAAATTGCCGATATCCCCGTGTACGTCGTAGTAGCCGGGATGGAGTTCGTAACGAAGACCAAACGTGAGGCTTAGATTCGGCGTAGCTTTCCACTGATCCTGGGCAAAGAAGGCGTAGTAGATCGACTTACCGTCGTTGTCTTCTTGCACCACGTCATAAAAAGTCTGGTAGGGCAGGCCACTCAGGAAGTCGGCAAAGTCGACGCCGGTGAATAAGCCACTGCTGTTCTTGGTGTTGTATTGGAAGGTGCCATAGTTGTCCGAACCGTTGAACCCTAACGGCGTGATCGCCTCCAGGCTCCGGATATCTTCGCCAAACTTGAGCTCGTGATGCCCCTTCGACCAGCTCAGAGCGTCGGTATAGACGTAAGTGTGTGATTTCGTCAAAGAACTCAGACGATCCGCATTCAGCGCGCTCAGGTTGTTAAAGTCGAGTTCCGGAATGCCGTTGTAGAAGAGGTTCTGCAAGCCGGTCAGGCCCAGACCCTGCGTAAATGCTTTGCCATCGAAACTGTTCGACGTGCCGGTCGTTGACAGCGTAAACCCGAATCCGAATTCATTGATGATGTGGGGGGTAAGGGTGTAGTTCGCACTAATCTTCAACACCCGCGTCTGGTTTGTATTCTGCGCAGAAGGCACGGCGAGCGGTTCGTAGGAATTCGTAGGAAAGTTCTTCCAGGTAAAGCGGCCCCACAACAGGAACTTTTGGTTCGCGCCGAAGTATTGGTCACCGCGAATATCGAATTGATCGGAATGTCCGCTGGTGTCTTTGTTGGTCACGTAGTTTGGCGTTCCATCGTCGGTATAGGTGGAAGGATCGCCCACGTTGGGGTCGGGGAAGAACTGCAGCAATTTAACCGCGGATGCATTCAACGCCGGCAAGGCGGTGCCGTAGCTTCCGCCGGTAAAAGGATTGGTAAGGCCGGTGAAACCATCGGAGACGTACTTCGAAAAGTCACCCTTCTTCATCAGCGTGCTCGGGACTTTGTATAACTCGGTGGTCTGCGATGGATGGCGCCAGCCTTCATAGGCGCCAAAGACAAACGTCCTGCTGTGGCCGTTATACAAATGCGGAAGCACGACCGGGCCGCCAAAACTACCGCCGTAGGTGTTGCCGATGAGCTTGGGTTTGGTGGTCGTGATGGGGAAGGTGTACGGAATGGCATCGAAGGCGGCATTCTGGTGGTACCAAAACGCAGATCCGTGAATGGTGTTGGTGCCACCTTTCGTAATCACCGTGATTTCGCCGGGTTGGCCAAACTCGGCATTATTCTGTGTGCCGTCCGCACGCAATTCCGAGATCGATTCGCTGGAAGGAAAAGCATCTGCGATCGGCGAATTGCCGGTTGCGCTCTGTACAGTAATGCCGTCTACGGAAACCTCAGTCTGAAACGGCAAACCGCCCTGGAGAGCGAAGGAGCCATGGTCTGCCTGCACCCCGGGCAGCGTGCCGACGATATTCAGCGCGCTGGTGCCGTTTGCGCTGGCCCGTGTGTTGACCGGCAGATTCTGTGCCTCCTCATTCGAGTACACAGCGCTGATCGTCGGATTGTCCGTATTGATCGCGCTGATGGTATCGGCCGAGACGTCCACTTCGGTTTGCACGTTGCCAATTACCAGGCTGACGTCAATGCGTAACTGTTGCCGCGCAGCCAACATAACTCCCGTGGTCTGCCATTTTTCAAACCCCGCTCCAATGACCATGAGTGAATATTTCCCGGCCTTGGTATCCAGAAACTGATACTCGCCGCTTCCACTCGAGGTGGCAGTGCGGACGGAACCTTCGTCGAGGTTTTCAAGCGTGAGCGTTGCCCCGGGGACGACGGCCCCGGCCTTGTCCTGTACGGTTCCAAGAATGCTTCCCTGGATCGATTGAGCGGCGCTATGGCTGGGCGCGGATAGGCCAAACAGAATGACCACGAGCGCGCCGAAAGTCTTCAAAGGGCGAGCAAAGAACGATTGCGAGCGACTCATAAAATGACTACCTCCGAAAGAAAAACAGTGGGTGAAACGGTACAAATCAAACGGTCGAATCTGGGAATCGCTTAAGTTGTCTGGGGGGCCCGAGAGGAGACTGTACTTGCAATGGTAACGGAAAAAATTGCAGGTGACCGCATTCTGCCGTAAAGGCAGTGGAAAATGAGAACGGCACAAATTATGAGTACTGACAGTACGGTATAGGCCCTACGTGAGAGGACGGTGAATTCCTGGTTTGGAACAATTCTCCGTACCTAAGACTTGGCAGTGGCCAGCGCCGCTCTCATTTGCACCAAATACACGGTCGCACTCAGCCCGACCACGGCGCAGAAGCCCAGGATCTCAGCGCGCGACGCCAGTGCCATCATGAACAGCATGGTGCCAACGCCCACCACCACCGCGCTTCCCAACCAGCGAAAGTTAAGCGGGGTTCCCATTTGGGCGACTCCATCACGGGCCAGCCGCCATGCGGCAAGGCAGCCCAAAGAATAAAGCCCAGCCGAGGCCAGTGTTGCCAGCACAGCGAGTTCGGCAAATGTACCCGTCAATGCAAGTCCGATCGCCACCGCCGCGTAGCAGCCGATTGCGACATGCGGTGTATGGGCGCGGGGATGGACTCGCCCCAGCACTCGCGGCAGCAGGCCATCGCGTCCGAATGCAAACAGAATCCGCGGGCTGCCTAGAATGTCACTCGACATCCAACCCAGCATCGAAAGTGCGGCGCCGGCCAGCATCATGATTCGTAATGCCGGACTGATGCGCGCCATCGCGTCTGCCAGCGGCACCGTCGACAGGGGCAGCGCGTCACCTAGAATTCCCTGCGCCGTGACCTGGATTGCAATGTAGAGCAATGTGACCGAAATGAGGCCGATCGCCAGGGCGCGGGGAATAGTGCGCGCCGGCTTGGTGACTTCACCGCTGGCGGCCAGGGGAACTTCCATTCCGGTGAGAACAAATAAAACCAGGATCATCGCGCGGCCCAGACCCTGACTGGTGGGCGCGGTGGCTTGCGTGAAATTCGCGCGGTGCATAGCTCCCAGACCGGCCCCAAGAAAAATCAGCAGCGGAACCAACTTGATCGCGGTCGCGCAATTGATGAGCCGTGTGGCGCGCTTTACCCCACCAGCGTTGACCAGCGCCAGGCTGCCGATCACGCCGATGATCACCATCGCACGGGCAGCAGCCTTGAACTGCGGTGGCAACAAACTTGCTGCGGCCTCCCCAAGGGCCGCGGCGATACCACCACACGCCAGGATGTCCCCCACCCAGAGCAGCGTACCGGAGATGTACCCGGCCAGTGGGCCAAACGCGGCTTCGATATAGCCGTACGGGCCGCCGCTGGTGGCCATGCGGCTCCCGCCTTCTGCAAAGCAGATCGCCACCGCTCCGATGCCGATGCCGCAAAGCAGGAAAGCCAGCGGAGCTAGGCGGCCAACGCATGCGGCCAGTGGCCCCGGTACCGCGAAAATACCGGCGCCGATGACCGCATTGATGATGCTGGTTGCCAGGCCCCGCGTTCCAATGCTGCGGATGAGGCCGGTGTCCCGTTGGCTCATGGGCTTGACTGTAGCACGGCGCTTCTTTGCACACAGCGCTAAGTCCAGCAAACCGCGTGAGTTGCGCCGCAGATGGCAGAACATCTCCAGCCAAAGGTCACATCCCACGCGTTACTGGCGAACTTCAACTTTCTAATTAGCCCATTCCCCGAAAGGTGTAGACACGTTACATTTCAGTTGTAACAAGCCTGCAGTTATGGAGTTTCTTATGCCTTGCGAGATAAATGAAGTCAAGAAGCCAGTTAGTTCTTCCCTGCGCGTCTTTGTGGCGAGTGCCATGTTGCTGCTTTCACCCCTGGCATCACTCGCCGGCACCACCAACATTCCTAAAGGGCTGGCTGGTATCTATGTAGCCCGCGTAGCCAAGACTGCACCCTCAATGAGCGTGAGTCTGGGTCAGGATGGAACCGCTACTGTTACAGGAGACCCTGGAACTGGATCGATCACTTCGTTTGGACATTGGACCACCGAAGGCAACCAGATCAAGGTCACGTTTAATGCAGAAGCGGGCGAGCCGGCAGCGGCGCCGATGGTCTTCCAAACAACGCACAGCCAGTTAAAGGCCGTGGTTTGGGATCACGCGGCGTGGGGTACCACGAATCCGCCGGCCATGACGAAGGGTTATAAAGTGAAGTATTTATTCTGGACCACCACGATGCGGTAAGACATCGATCAATCACGTCGTTCCCATTGCCTCAATCTGTCGCGCGCGCCAAACCAGGCAAAGCGCGAAGGATTGGGGCAATACTTTTTGCTCAGGACTCTTGATTGCGGGCTGCCGTCCAAATTTGCTACGAATTCTTCTCATCCAACGAGATTTCCTGCCGATAGTCCGAATTAGAGACACAAATGAATGAAAAATCTCAAAGTACTTCTGGTTGACGATGATGAAGTAGCGCGTATGAGTTTGACGATGGTACTGGAACAGTCCGGCTTTGCAGTGACGAGCGCGGCTTCTGTTCTGGAAGCCCTGAAGTACATCAGCACCGGTTGCTACGACGTTTTGTTGAGCGATTTGCATATGCCGGGAGCGGGGGATGGGCTGACGGTGGTGAGCGCCATGAAGCATTCCAACCCTGCAGCTGCCACGCTGCTTTTAAGCGCATTCCCTGAGATGTCGGCCGCCGTCCAGGCCATCTTGCAGCAAGCGGATGAAATCCTGGTCAAGCCCATCGAGCCGGCGTCGCTCGTCCGGATGATTCATGAGCTCTCAAAGAATGGATCCGGGAATCGATCTGGGAATGGTTTTGCGAGCAGGCAGGAAACGCAGAGCGTTGCCGCCGTACTCGAACGAAATGCAGATGCCGTCATGCATGAGTGGTTCGAGCGGGTCGAAATGGAACCAAAACTGACTGCCGTTTCCATGAGCTATGAGCAACGCTGCCGCCATCTGCCCGCCCTCCTCAGAGATCTTGCCCACAGCCTGGATTCACGCCGGACCATTGGAACAGCCGTGCCCCTGTCCAGTGGGGCGCCCCAGTATGGGATGCGGCGGTTCAACCAGAAATATACCGCCCCGATGTTGGTCGAAGAGTCCCGCCTGTTGCAGGCGAGTATTTTTAATGTGCTGCAACGGAACCTGGGAAATATCGACTACAGTGCTTTGCTCTTCGACGTTATGGCCATTGCCGACGAAATGGATTTCCAACTCAGTCAGGCGATGGAAGGCTTCTTGAGCGATACGTACCAAAGCGCTACCGCATAGCCGATTAGGTTCCGAGACCCCAGACCCTATGTCCAGTGCATTGGAAACCAGCTTTCAATTCCTGACCGAGAACAGCATCGACATCATTTGCCGCGCAGGGATGAATATGGTGTTGTCCTACGTGTCTCCATCGTCGTTCCATGTGCTCGGATGGCTGCCGGCGGAAATGATGGGGCAACGGTGCGATGCCTTCTTCCTGCCGGAAGACTCTTCTCCCAGCACTGCCAACTTCTCCGCCATGGTCGATAGCTCTCCGATCACCGTGCGCATGCGGATGAAGAATGGGGGATTGGCGTGGGTTGAGATCCGCTGCCGCGTAGTGTCCGATTCCGCCACCGGGGAGCCCGCCGAGATCATCATCGTCATTCGCGATATCAGCGAGCGCAAAAGCCTGGCGGAAAAGCTCTCAGCCTTTGAAGGGAATGATGCTCGAACCGGTCTTTCCACCACGCGTGCCCTGGAGGAAGCCCTTGATCGTGAATGGAGCCGGATGGTTCGCGAAGGCTCGCAACTCTCCGTGCTGCTGCTCGACTTTAATGGCTTCCGCCAGTTTCACTCCGGAAGCCCACACCTGGAAGGGGACCGCTGCATGGCGGAAATTGCCGCCGTCATCCACCCCGTTCTCCGTCTTACCGACGCCGCCGCACATTATCGAGCGGAGCAAATCGCAATCCTGCTCTCCGCCACCGGCGCCTACGGCGCAGCTACGGTCGCCGACAAGGTGCGCTCCGCTATCAACGTATTGCGCCCGAAACGCCGCGATCGAGCCGACGATCGTATAGAGACCGCAGTGCACATTGGCATTGCCAGTACGCGCGGCCGTTCGGCTGCTCCCCCGCGCATGCCCGAGCTGCTACTGCTGGCAGCCGAGAGCGCGCTACATAAGGCCATCGAGCGCGACGCGGCACTTTCTAGCGGTACACGCGAATCCAGTGGTTCCGCATCTTTGGCCGAATCTGGTCGCCCGCCGTTTCAGAGATGATGGCATTCGTCTGTTCAACCGGCATGTGGCAATCAATGCAATTGTCCGCGATCTTGCGCCCCATGGTTTTTGCTATGCCACAACTCTCCGCCTGGTGGCACCGCAAACAGCGGTCGGAATACGCAGCCGCCGGGCGTTCCACCTGGTGAACATCGTGGCAGGTCGCGCAGCTCATCTGCGGCGATGACAGGTAGCAGCGGCTGCGCTCGAGCAGGCCAACCTGGTTTCCATGCACATCGGGATGAGCAGCGACCTGGCCAGTATTGGGCTGCATAAAATTGTCCAGCACTTGCCCGGGCACAAACGTGAAGGCCGGCGCCAGTTCTTCGGTGCGAATTCCGTTGTGGCATAGCGCGCAGACATCGATCTGCCGATCCCTCGAGAACTTCGCCGGGTTGAGCATCGTCACCTTGGGCTGCGCTACGTGATCGGCTCCCGGCCCGTGGCAGCGCTCACAGGAAATTCCGGTAACCAGGCTCTGCGGATCGTAACGGTTGGTGAGCGGATCGAGCGAGCGCGGCGCGATATAGGTGGCGTGGCATTCCAGGCAGCGCGGCGTGACCGCGCGGGTAAAATTCATGCTGCCATTTTTGTAGCCAGGACTGCTGACCCATCGGTTGCCGTCCGACCAATAGCTCACCGGCAGCTCGAAGAGTTGTTCTCCGTGCCAGTAAAGGTAGCTTTGGCCGCGCACACCGGAGCCTATGACAATATCCATCCGTTCGCGGCGTTCCTGCAAGTGGCCGGGCCAGCCCGCAAACGCGGTCTGGTAGTAGCTGTTTCTCTGGGCCTCCATCTTGAAATAGAGTCCGGGGTCTTCTGCTGCCTTCGCAGGATCGGCAATCATTAGCACATTCGATCCGGCGTGAAATGAACCCAGGATCGAAGTGCCGGTAGCCGGCTGTGACGTCAGGCGATGTGCGGTGTGCTGATAGGTGTCACTTTGCTCGCGGTGACAAGGAAGGCAAGCCGCGTCTCCCACATATTTGCCCGGCTGGGCTGCGAAGGATTGCGCCGCAGCCAGCAACCCCAGTAGGGTTGCAACAATCCCTGTTACCTTTGCACGTCGATCCATGCTCTCTTCTTTGAGCTCTCGAGCACAGCGTCGAGGACCTGCATTTGACGAATGCCGTCGACAAAGGTCGGGTACTCTACGGGTGCACTGCTATCCATCACGCGCCGGTAGAAACGGCGGAAGACCTGCTTGAAGGTGTCTGGGTAGCCTTCGCTGTGGCCGCCGGGGAGATCGGTGTAACTCCGCGCTTCCGGCTCCATCATGATGGGATCCTTGATCAGGATCTGGTTGGGTTCGTTGCGATGGCCGATCCAAAGTTCTTCCGGCGCTTCGCCATTCCAGGCGGCGGAAGCCTTAGAGCCGAAAATCTCGATGAACAGCCGGTTCTTGCGGCCCCCGGATACCTGGCTGACGGTCAGGGAACCCCGGGTCTCTCCCATGGCAAACATCATCGCGCCGAAATCTTCGGTGTGGATGGCCACCTCGTCGTATTCGCTCGCTTGCAGTGTCTTTCCGGCAAAGGTTTCGACCGAGTGCTTCGGCTTTTTGCGCGTCGTGTGGAAGGTCTGCAGGTCGGCGCAGAGCGAGGTAATCCTTTTGCCCGTAACGTGTTCCGCTAAATCGCACCAGTGGGTCCCGATATCGGCAAAGGTACGCGACGGTCCTGACTCGATGCGCCAGTTCCAATCAGTATCGTAGAGCAGCCAATCCTGGGAATATGTGCCCTGGACCACATAGATATCCCCGAACACACCCGCTTCACGCATGCGGCGCATATTCTGCACCTGGGGATAGGCGCGAACGTTGTACAGGGTGCAGTTCGCCAGGTTCTTTTGCTGCGCCAATGCGAGCATGCTGTTGGCCTCTGCGACCGAGGAGGCCAGTGGCTTCTCACACAGAACGTGCTTGCCTGCCTGCATGGCGGCGTTCGCCATCGGAGCATGCAGGGCATTGGGAGCACAAATGTGGACGGCGTCGATGTCTGCGTCGGCCAGCAGATCCTGATAGTTGCCGGTGGCTCGCTCGATGCCCAGTCCGTCGGCAAACTTGCGCGCCGCTTCGGCCGTGCGTCCGGCCACCCCCACAACATCGATATAACCTAGCCGCCGCAGGGCCTCGGTATGCACGCGGCCCATAAACCCAATCCCAAAAATTGCTACCTTCGGCTTCGCCAAATTACGTTCCGATCTTATCCGCCGCGCAGGGCGGTGCTGTTTACGCTGAAAGGGAGGGCGCAGCTGCACGGCGCAGCATCGCTTCTTTCCCCATGAATTCATGGGGTACGTAATGCACCACCGGCGCCGAGCGACCGCGTACGATGGGCAACGCAAAGCTTAACAGGTCTGTGCCATAGCGTTCGGCGTGGAAGAAAACCGTTCCGATGCACGGGCTATCGGGCTTAGCGACAATTTCCATGATCTCCATGCTTCCTCCGTGACCGACGATGGCAACGTCGGTGCCGTTGCCTGCCTGTTTCGCGGCCTCCACGGCGCCGATCGCACTCTCATCGTTGATCCCCACCACCAGCACGCGCTTCCGCGAGCGTGATTTGAACGCCGTGGCTGCGGCTGCGGCCGAGGTCGCCTTATCTCCGCCTCCATCCAGGTGAACGATCGATTTCTCCGGCAGCGCCCCGAGCCGCTCCTGCACCCCCTGGAGCGCGCCCACCAGGCGGCTCTGAATCGTTCTGCCGGCCCGTGGAGACTCGAGGAGTAGCAGTGTGTCTACCTGCGAGTTCCAATGTTTGACTGCGTAGTCTGCCAGCGCCACTCCGGCGGAGAAGCCAGCGCGGTAGTTGTTAACGCCGAAGTAGACCGTCCCGTGGTGCGGATTGACCAGCGAAATAAGGGGAATCTCCGAGCGCGAAAGAATATCCGAGATCACCGGAGCTACGTGTTCGAAGAGTTGAAACTCAATCGCCAGGTCGACCTTGCTGTCCGCCATTGCCTCGGCATTGCGAATCGCCGTCTCTGCGTTGCGATCGTTATCCCACACCACCAGATCGATGCCGGCCGCGGCGGTGGCCTTCTCCAGGCTGCGTTGAATTTCCACCGCAATGCAGATGTGCTTGGACAGGTTGGCGAAGCCGAAGCGCAGTCTGCGGCGCAACCGGTTCAACCGGTATTGGCGGCCTTGCTGGGTCAGATAATCGCGCAACACCAGCGTGTGCAGAATGCGATAGGCCGTGGTGTGCGGGATGCCCGTTCGCTTCACCACTTCTTCCAGCGTCAGCGATTCCGTGGCTGAGCTGAAACAATCGAGAAGCTCGATGGTGCGAGCAATGATGGGCACCCAATACTTGTCTATTTTGCGCGAGATTTCTGTGCGGGGAGTGTCTGGTTTGCTCTTCATGATTCTGACCTGAGTTTCTTTTACGCGCGTAATACTAGCATCACTTATTGAAGATTGAAAACAGTTCAATTGGGAACTCATACCGCTTATTGTCAAAAATGAAGCGTCATGCCGGCGGCCACCGGCAGCGTGGCGCTCCCGGTGGAAAGTCTTGGGTCCGCAGTCGCCGACAGCAGCTTTCCGGCGAGTGGGCTTTTGCCCACTGCGAAGCTTGGGGGAAGCACCAGTCCCTCGTAAAAGCGAGCCACAGTGGTTACGTTATCTTCCCCGGAACTGCCGGAGAACAGGGAATCGGAAAAGATGTCCGTCGTCTCCGCGGGAGCGTTTGCCTCAGCGGAAACCGGCCACGCTTGCCAGTACTTCACGCATGACGGTGTGATCGGCGAACCGTCGGCGTGTGTTCCCCGGATGGTGCGGCTGACCTGTTGCACGATATAGCCGCCTTTGCCTGAGGCATGGGCCAATTGCCAGGTCCACCCGTTGGTAGAACGGAGCCACTGTCCGTCGAGATCGACGCCGGAGACCGTGATCTCTGCGGGAAGCAAACTCCCGCTGGCCGACACGCGGTCATTATCCGCGGCAAAGGATGCGGTGCTGCCATCCAGAGTGGTTGCCGTAAAGCTCGATCGCCAATCACCGTTCTTGGGCCAGTAACCCCCCTGGGCAGGTGCAATCTGGGCCGAGATACGGTTGCCGCCTCCCTGTGAGGCGTATTGAATCTCTTCGCCCTTGTTACCGGCTGCCGTGTTCAGCGTGATGTGCGAACGGGTAGAGGCGCCAAACTCCCACACCGCGGTGCCGATCTGTAAAACAGCATTCGTCCCCGCATTCTCTACCTCCGACTGCGTAACCAGATCGCCGTTTGTTGCGGTGATACTCTGCTTGCCCTTCTCGTCGTCAAAGGTGTAGGTCAACGAAAAGGGCGCTCCCGGCGGGATCTTCTGGTACGAACTGTGTTCGAAGATCGGTCCTTCACCCACCCGAATCTCGCCGGTAGTCCCGGTAATCGTCACCGTTATCGTGGCCGCCCGTGCCTGGCCTGCGCAGAGAAGGGCCATGAGCCATGTCGCCGCCGTTTTCACTCAACCCGCTCCGATGAAGCCGGGATACAGTGTCATGCCCCCATCGATATAGAGCGTGGTCCCGTGGACATAGTCCGACTCATCCGAAGCCAACCACACTGCTGCCCGCGCGATGTCTCCAGGTTCACCAATGCGCTTAGCGGGAATCAGCTTGAGCAGGGTAGATTCGAACAGCTCCGGCGTGGTCAATTTCTCCACGTTCATCGGAGTGCGGATCGCCCCCGGCGAGATACCATTCACCCGGATACGCAGATGCGCCACTTCCTGCGCCAGACTCTTCATAAACAACATGAGGCCGCCCTTGGCAGCGGCGTAGTTGGCATGCCCTGCCCAGGGAATAATGTCGTGCACGGAACTCATGAAGATGAGTTTTCCGCAGGCGTAGGATCGGGACCGATCGATCCCTTGCCGTTTGAACGCGCGAATCGATTCCCGTGCCGCCAAAAACATACCAGTAAGGTTGACGTCGATCACGCTTTGCCACTGCTCCAGCGTCATTTCGTCGACGTTGGCGTTCAGTTGAATGGCGGCGTTGGGTACGCAAATGTCGATCCTGCCGAAAGTCTGGAACATGCAGTCGAACATCGCCTTGACTTCGTTTTCTTTCGCGACGTTCGCCTTGAAGATGACGGCCTTTTGGCCATGCTGCTCGATGATCGCCGCAGTTTCACGAGCGCCTTGCTCATCGGAGCTATAGTTCACCAGCACATCTGCCCCTGCCTGCGCGAAGCCAATGGCCATCGCCTGGCCGAGTCCTTTGCTCGCCCCGGTCACTAGCGCACATTGCCCGGCAAGCACACGGTGGATCGGCGCCGGCGGCATTTCATCTGGAGGACTGTATTGGTCGCTCACTGCTCATCCTTCCGTCCTGTTCTCCCAGATGAACGATCTGGTGACCCCAAGTTGGGGTGCCCCATATCTCGCCAGCCGTTGGCGAGATGTGGGAATTGACGAATCTTCAGGTCGGGATCGCAATGGTTGGCAGATTTCAAAGCATTGTCCCCGACATTATTTCCGTTCCGAATCCGTACCTACTCACAAAGCAGACGGCCTTCGCATAGGGCATCAATCTACACTCCGCCAATGAGTCACCGTTTGCGATGCGATGAGCCCGTCATGCGTCTTAAGATAATTGGCCAACGCCAAGAAGTGGGGCGTCAACAGATGCGAGTCGATGGCTGCCTGGCTTGCGAACTTTTCATAGAACATGAACTTGCCCGGACTCTCGGGATCGATGTGCAACGCATAGTACAAGCAGCCCGGTTCCAGACGGCTGGGAGCAACCAGCGCTTGCAATTGCTTTTGCAGTTCGTCTTCGCGCCCTGCAGTGGCATGAATATGCGCGTTGATGACGATAGGAATATCTGCCATGGAGTCCCGTAATGAACTAACAAAGCACGGATGAGCCGTGCAGTAACTTCATATCGTTGCAGTTATAAGGGTGTCAAGCGGATTTTTCCAACAGTAGTTCCGTAATGAACTCAAAGACTGAGGTAAAACGCGGTTCCTCCACTTCCGTTACCCCACAAAAGGGGAGGGCAGTAGTCCTTCATCTTCCCGTGCCAACCGAAACCGCTGTTTAAGTGATCGATCCTCTCCCCTTTGTCATCCCGACCGGAGTGGAGGGATCCGCAGTTTGCCGCAGCCTATTTGGGTATCCCGAACCGTAACTGCTGCGACTTCAATGCCTCTTCGCGCTGCGACTTTGTCAGCATGCTTGCCTTCTTCGCCATCTCCTGTGCTTTTTCGTTCTCACCCAACCGCTGATAAGTCCGGCTTAGTTGGTAATAAGTCGCTGCATTCTCCGGATCGAGTTTGAGCACTTCCTCGAATTGGTCTCGCGCCTCTTTCCAATCCTGCCGCTTCATATACAGCAAGCCCAGTTGATAGTGAGGCTCCACGACCTCGGGCTGCAGTTGCTCGGCACTGGTGAGTGCTTGCATCGCTTGCTCCTGCTCTCCCAACTGAAGCGAAACCAGACCATAGACATATTCGAGAGCGAAATCGCGAGGCACAGCCGTTCGCGCCGTGGTCAAAACCTTCTGCGCTTCCTCATCCTTGCCTTCCTTCATGTAGCTCTGCGCGAGTGCCACGTACCCCAGAGCCAGAGCCGGATGCTCCGCAATCGCCTTTTGGTAAATGGCGCGCGCCTTTTCATGATCACCGCTCATCATGGCAATGGCGCCCAGGCGCATCGTCAGCGGGTAATCATCGGCAACCAGCGGAACCCCGCGTTGCACGATCTCGGTAGCCTCCTGGTAGCGGTCGAGATCGATCAACAGCCGCGTGCCATCGAGATAAAGATCAGGATTAGCGGGATCGGCCGCGATAGCCTTCTGCCACGTCTCGAGCGCGAGCTTGCTCTCCCCGGCCGATTCATAGGCAGACGCGACGCTGCTCAAAATCTTTGCATCACCCCCGTTATCCGCGGCCAGGGAAGCCAGCTGGGGAAGGGCCTGCGCACTCTGTTTCGCCTTGACCAGCGCCAGGGCAAAGTTGTACCGGTTCTGCCACGAGGGCTGCATCTCCGCGATGCGCCGGAAGCGAGCGACAGCCTCGGGATACAGGCCCCGATCCGTAAGAAACGAAGCCAGATCGTACTCCTGCTCGACAGAAAACCTGGGCTCCAGCAAATCGATAAGCTTCAGACCCTCTGCCTGGGCATCCGTGCGAAAGCAAGCCTTGATGGCCATCAAACCCAAGGGAACATCCTCCTTAAGCAACGCCAGCCCCTGCTCAATCTGCGGAACCCCTTCTTTGTCGCGAGCCGTCGTCAGATACAACACGGCGAGATAGTAATGTGTATAGGGGTCGGAGCTATCTAATGACAGTGCGGTACGCAATTCCTTCTCCGCCAAATCATATTGCTTCGCGCTGAGATAGTTGAATCCGAGATTGGTATGCGGGCCGGCTAAGTTGGGGGCGATGCGCGAAGCCGCCTCGTAATCCTTGTTGGCCGCATCAGTCCGGCCAAGCTTGGTCTCGGTGATCCCGATAAAGTTATCGATCGAAGCATTACCGGGTTGCAACCGTCGTGCTTCTTCAAATTGCGCGAGCGCGGCCTCATACTTCTGCTGCCCAAAGAGCTCCAGCCCTTGATGCAGTGCGTCACCCTGTCCCCAGGCGCTCAGCGATACGGCCAGAACCGCAGCCATGCGGACGAGCCTCATGGGTGGAGAGATTCCAGCGTATTCATTTGCGTCTCTGCGTGCTCCAGACCTTCCAGCTTGAGTTTGCGCGCAATCTCGAACTGTTCATTCGCCGCCTCTTTTTTCCCCAGGGAACGGTACACCAGCGCAAGCTGGAAATGAGCTAAACCTTCAGGATCGTGGCGCACCGCCTGTTGCAGTGCCGTTTCCGCTTTGGGATAGTTCTTTTGCATGTAATACGCTTTGCCCAGGTCGCGATAGGTCGCCCACTGACCCGCATCGGCCTGCAACGCCTTCTCCAGATGAGGAATAGCCTGTTCCGCTTGCTGTCGATTCAGGAGGATGCTCCCCAACTCCGCATTGGCCCCGCTGTGGTCCGGATTGGCGCGAAGCTCGGCTTCAAATTCAGCGAGCGCCTCATCCTGCTGGCCCATCTTCTGCAGCAGATGCCCGATCGAGTAGTGCACCCCAGGAAGATCTGGCGCAAGCTTACTCACCACGCGATACTCCTCCAGCGCCTTGGCATTCTGTTCCGCGTTTTGGTAGGTCTCCGCCAGCAACTGATGAGCGGCATAGGAATCCGGCGCGGTGGCCAGTAATCGTTCGAGTGTGTCCAGCGAGAGGTTGCGATACGTCCTGGCCAGCAAATAGCTCGCCTGCCAATCATGAGGATGCAGCTTCAGCCACGCGTTCAGGATGCTTGCCGCCTGGGCAAAATCCTGGCGGCTGAAACTCTCCTCACCTGTGGAAGCATGAGAGGCCGGCACGCTGCCGGTAAAGTCATTCCACGCCGAGGTATCTGTTGTGCCCAGGCGCGCGTTGATCACGGCCAGGGCCAGGCTGCGCGCGGCGCTGGCCGGTACTGCCTGCAATGCCGCCAGGCAAGCTCGTAACTGTGCTTGTGCGGATTCACTCAAGTCTTCGCGGGTCGCCGGGTAGGGCCGCGGCAGGCCGAGTGCATTGGCCGCCTGGTACCCCGAAATCTGAATCGCAGAGCTGAGCAATCGCAACGCTTCGTCCGGCTTCGCTTGTAGTAACGAGACCTCGCCCAGCCGCGCCAAAGCCGCCGCAGACCTGGGATTCACCTCGAGTTCGCGGCGATACTCCTGGGCCGCCGCGTCCCACGTCTCGCGATGAAAGGCAACTTCGGCTACTCCGAAATGCGCTCCCTGCCAATGCGGGTCCTGGTCCAGCGCGCGATAGTAGTGAGCCAGCGCATTCTTCCACGTGCGCTCGTCGGTGTAGATGTCCCCATACACCTGGTGAACCAGCGGAGTTCCATTCGCGCCCGCAAGCACACGCGCGATCCCCAGGTCGGCCGCTTTCCGATACGCCTCTCCCAGGTCGAGCAGCAAGGCAGCATCCGAAGGAAACAATGCACTGGTCCGGGAGATCTGCTCCAGCGCCGCCTGCGTTCGGCCATCATCCCAAAGCGCGCGGTTCAACCAGATATGCGCCTGCTTGTTGCTAGGCTCCAGCCGAACCGCTTCGGTCAGCTGAGGAACCGCCAGCGCCGCCTCCCGCTGCTTTTCATAATCGATACCGAGATAGAGACTAACCCCAGGCAGACTCGGTTTGAGCCTCTCCGCTTTGGCCAGGGTGCGTGCGGACTCGGCATATTTCCCCTGAGCGTTGTACACCAGCCCAAGGCTCGCGTACGCCTCGGCCACGTCAGGCCGCACATGGATCACCGCCAGGTATTCCCGCGCCGCGAGATCGAGGTTTCCCGCATCCTGCGCTTGATGGGCGGCGGCAAAATGCTGCGCGGCTTCCGCATCCGCGTCCTGCGCGCCGGCCAGCGGAACACTGAACGCCCAGAGAGCGCTGCACCCGATGATCAGGAACCGACCCCTGCTACCAACCCACATGAACCCGCCCCAATAGCGAAAACAAACAGAGGGGAAGCGTGTCCGCTCCCCCTCTGTCATCGCCCTTTTGTATACCACACTTACGTCAGAACGTTATTCGGAAGTTAGCCTGTAACGTTCGAGCCGACGAGACGATGCCCGACTGATTGTTGTTGGTTTCCGCGTTGGGGCCGGTACCGCATTGGAATTGCCCGAACGCTGGGTCGCCTATGTGGTAATCCATACATCCGAAGCTGTGCCGGTTGAAGATGTTAAACGCGTCGAATCGGAAGAGGAAATTGACCCGTTCCGTGAAGAGCGGGATGCGCTTGGAAGCTTGCAGGTCCTCTTCCTTGTGAGTGAAGTTGCGTACATTCCCCAAAGTTTTAGGAGCGTCTCCAAACGTATAGTTCGGCGCCTGTGTGAACGCCGCAGCGTTGATCTTGGCAGTCGTCCCAAATTTATAGTCCCCGAGTTTACCAAGGAAGGCATTGGGATTTGTCCCTGGGACTACGTTCGGCCGTGCGTTGCCACCCGTTGCTGCACCCGCAAAGGTTCCCGCCGTCCAGTTGTTTTCCTGTACGAAGAGAGGGAACCCGGTGGCGTAGGTATCCACACCGCCTAAGGTCCAGCCGCCGACCGCCGCATCGGTCAATTTGTTCACATTGCCCCCCCACTTCTTTCCTCTCCCGAAAGGAAGCTCATAGGTGTAAGCGATTTTGAATTGCTGCGGTTGATCGAATTCGCTGTACGTCTTTTCCTTCTTGGGATCGTAAGGATCAAACATTCCCCCGACGCCGCCATTCCACGCTTCCTGCGGTGCATAGTCCGAATCGGCGTCCGTAAGATTCTTCGCCCACGTGTAGTTGCTCAAGATAGTCAATCCAGACCCGTAGCGCTTGGTTACTTGTATCTGCAGTGCTTCGTAGCTGTAATTGCCCCATGGGTTGGCGCTGAAGGCGGTGTCCAGGTCTTCCGTCTGGTACTGCGGAAACGGCCGCAGAGCCTGAGCAACCGTAGCGCCAGAGCCAAAGTCGTTTTGGAAGTTCGTGTACGGGCTGCCGACAGCGGGTAGTCCCGCGCAAGCTGGGTTGCCCCCGCTTCCAGCGAGTGGAACCGCCAGGCAGTTGCCGTATACCAGCGCTGATGCAGGAGCCACGTTCGGATCCTTAAGCAACGCCTGCAAGTGACTTCCATGGTTTCCGACGTATGCCATATCGACGAGCCATTGGCCGGGGAACTCGCGTTGTAGGTCGAATGTCCAGTTATTCACGTCGCCAGGCCGGGCCAGTCTGCTGGGTAGGAAAACCGGGCCACCGCTCGCCGCGCCCCCGCCGCCACCATTACCGTTCAGTGCGGTTGGAGTGATAGTTGGCGGAATCGATCCGGGATAACCTTGCACTGTGCTGGGGATAACGGAAGGTGTTTGTTGGTTGATCGGGGTGGGCCATTTATATCCGGCGGCGAAGAAGCCCAGACTGTCGGTATTCGCGAAGTTGGATATCTTGAGCGGGGTCTGGTAGAGGCCGTACGCGGCGCGCACTACCGTCCGGGGGTCGATTTGGTAGGCCAGGCCTACGCGCGGTCCCCACGATCCCCAATATTGATTCATCGGAGAGCATCTGCCATCTCTGCCAGTGCCTTTTCCCTGAAACTCGTACGCGCCCGGCAGGCCGTCCGCTCCCGGGTTAGCCAGGGTCGGATTCACCTGTGAGGTCCTGCACTTCTCCTCGAAGACTGGCTGTGGGATCTCATAGCGTAGGCCCAGGTTCAGGGTGAGCTTTGGAGTAACTTTCCAGTCGTCCATGGCGTAGAACCCCCAACCGTGCACGCGCATCGCGGCGTCTTGGGCGCCGCCAACGTTCCCGGAGGACGCCGCCCCGAGAAAGAAGGATGCCGCGCCCGACCCGGAGTTCGGATCGATGGGATTACCGTTTGACAGATTTCCAGCAGAAGTCAAAACGTTGTTGAAGCTGAAATTGGGAGCTGCGTTGCTGTTGTAGTTTGAGTTGAAGCCCTGGCGCCGGTACACAAAGCCGAACTTCCAGTTGTGGTTGCCTTTCACCCATGACACAGAGTCGTCCCATTGATAGCTATTGTCGATGAAGGAGCTGTTGTCGCCTGGAGGTGTGGGCATCCCCGCCCCGCTGGCGGGAATGTATTGAATGCCGTTGTTGGGGATAAGAATGTCCTGATAGTAGCCGTGGAAGTCGATCTTATCCGCCCATGATCCAACACCGCCTTCACCTTGTTCGATCCGGAACCGTCGGGTATAGCCGGCATTGAAATGGTTTAAAAGCGTGGGAGAGATGGCATAGTCTTCACCGATGCGAACATAGTGGGTCGTTGTGCTGCCAAAGCTCTGGTCATAGAGGCCCTTTGGGCCATACGAGTAAATGTTGATAATCGGCAGGTCGGCTTGCGCATAGCTGCCGAAGATCTTGTGCTTTTGCCCGATATTCTGGTCGATCCTGGTCGAATAGAGATCATTATTGATCGGCGCGAGAAGGTTATATGCCAGATTCTGAAAAGGCTGGTTGGCGTTCGTGGCGACCGGGAGATAGGGGATGAAGGCCTTGGCGTACGGGTCCAGCCGGTCCGCCGGAATCTGGTTGTTGGGAAAGGCTTGGCAAGGTTGCCCCAGGTTGGCTCCCGAGCAGGTTGCGTAATCATAGATCTTCTGCGCCGGGTAGGTGACGCCATTGATGGTCTCACCGTTCAGCACCTGGGAAAAATCTCCCGTCCACATGGCTGGTGTCGCCGTCGAGGTAAGGTTCGGTCCGCCGGACTTGAAGCGAAAACCTTCGTAGCTGAAAAACCAGAAGGTCTTTCCTCGGCCGTCATAAATTTTTGGGATAAATACCGGGCCGCCGCCAAATCCGCCAAAGTCGTTTTGCGTATCGTTCTGCTTGCCGACGCCGGTGTGGTTGTTTTGCCAGCTGTTCGCGTCGAATGCCTTGTTCTTCAGCAGGTCATACACGGCGCCGTGGAACTCATTGGTTCCTGACTTGGAAGCCACGTTGACGAAGCCGCCGCCGGTACGCCCGAATTCCGCAGCGAAGGTGCTGGTTTGTACTTTGAACTCAGAGACTGCATCGACGCTAATACCGAAGTTCCACTGGTAGTTCGGGGAAGCCAGCTGAATTGACGAGCCATCCAGGATCACATCAGCTTGCCCCGTTCCCGCCCCGTTGAGTTTGAAACTAGCCTGCGATTGGGCGTTGCCCGTTGAATCTCCTTGAAAACCCGGGGTCAGCGTCATGAACTCGAGCGGGCTGCGAATCACACCGCTGAAGTTCAACGGCAGTTGCGCGATCAGTTTCCCGCTGACCGTGGTCCCAACGTCGGAGCTCTCCGTCTGGATCTGTTGCGCGTTAGCGGTGACCGTGACTGATTGCGACGTCTGACCTACCTGGAGGGCAATGTCGAGGGTGGAAGTAGTTCCAATCGAGACCGTGATGCCTGCCTGAACGGCTTCTTTGAAGCCCGGCGCGGATACGGTGACCTTGTAGTTGCCTACCGGCAACTGGGGATACAGGAAGCGGCCGTCACCGTTGGTGGTTACAGGGTAGGTAGTGTTGGTATCGGTGTTGGCGATCGTAACGGTAGCGCTAGGAACCACCGCGCCTCCCGGATCGTGAACCGTCCCCACCATGGATCCGCCGCCGGCCTGCCCCCACATGGCCGTCGGTGCTGCCAACAACAGCGCAAACACTGGCAATAGGTAACGCAGGACTTGCTTGTTTAAGCTAAGTGCTTTCATCACAGGTATTTCTCCTAGAGTTACAACTTGTTGATCGATGCAGGCCTATGCCACGACTAAGTAGTTCCGTATCGAACTAATTCTCGACACTATCTACTCAGTTTTATGTGCGCTAATGTCATATAGTTGGCGTTCAACAAGTGTCAAGAAGTATTTGATTCAACAAGTTCCGTAATGAACTCGGGGAAATAAAGCCCGGGCGGGCTAGGCCTAAGGCCTTAGTGAAAGCATTCTGTCAGGGAAGTTATCGACTGGATTCCCCTGCGCCTATGAACGATGAAATGAGCGTAGGCGAAAGGATGAAACGAGAATGGGTGGCCCATGCAAGCCTTGCGTCGGCTTGAGTGGATATCTCACTACTGCCCGAGAATCTTTTCAACCAGAGTGGACAGATCTACAGTTCTTGCCTACGTCTCAGAAAAATCTAAGAAGCGGAGCCATCCGGATTCGGGAGCAGCACATCACGCACGCGCAGAGATAACTCGTGCGTCGCTTCCAGGAACTGCCGCAGCGTCCGCACCGTTGGGCCATACGTGTCGAATTCACTCAGCGAAAGCCCATCCTCCGCATACGAACGGCGGAACTCGGGGAACTTCCGAAGCAATTCGTCAACGATCGCCGGATCCACGGGAGTGTCGATCCGATGACCCACGCTCACGTCGCTCCCATTGAACCGAACCTGCCACTTATGCGGCGGAGAAATCACTACATCGCCACCGACAAACTCACTCCACTGCATATGATTGCGGAATGCCGCCGACAGCAGCCGGACGCGGTAACCTCGCTCCTGATAAATCTTGTAAGCCTTCTTGAACACTGCAACCCCGGCCCACTCCAAATGCCCGGGCTCCAGGGTAATATCCTGCTTTTCCGCAACCACCTTCAACCAATCGTCCAGCCGGCCACCCATGATGGTGCACACCGGGCCCATGGTGGAGATATCCAGGCCTTCCTTCTCGCGCCGCTTGAAACCACGCTCCATAGCCTCCGCCACAGCGATGGCCTGGGGTACGCAAAACGAAACCGTCGCATTGATGCTGATCCCGCGGTACGTAGCCTCTTCAATCGCAGCAATGCCGGCCTGGGTAGCCGGAATTTTCACAATGATGTTTGGGGCCAGGGCGTTGAAACGAACCGTCTGCTCGAGCAATGCATGCGCGCTGCGATAGTAATGAGGGTCGGTTTGGATCGACAGCCGTCCGTTCCGGCCGCGATACGTCTCAAACGCAGGCCGCAATAACTCCGATCGTTTGGTAGATATTTCCTCCACCAGCTTCCATCCGATCTCTTCCTCGGTCGCCGTGGGAAAGGCTACCGCCAGACGCCGTATGGAATCGTTCCACAAATGCGCTTCCTTCTTCAGAGCATCCAGCACGATAACAGGATTGCAGGTGGCCCCCACCGCGCCATGTTCGATCGCGTACGTTAGCTCAGACAGAGTCGCTGAATCGTTCCACAAGCACGTGGGAGTGGTTTGCGTCATCTCATGCAGAGGACTTTTGTAAGCTTGTTTGGTCAGGATCTCGCTCATCACTTCTCCGGATACATCAGGACCTTGATGGCCCGCTTGTCTTCGCAAAGTCCAAAGGCGGTGCGCCATTCCGATATGGGCAGCTTGGTCGAGATGAGGTCATTCATCCTCACCCGGCCTTCCGCGTAGATCTTCATCATGCGCTCCCAGGTGCGCGCCGTGTAACACACGGAACCGGACATGGTGAGCTGCTTATAAAAAATCTGATCGATGGGAAATTGAATATCCTGGCCGCAGATCGCCACCTGCGTATAACGCCCCATGGGACGCAGCGACTCCAGGCATCCACGGACCGATCCCGGATGGCCGGCACATTCAAAGGCAACATCCACACCGACGCCGCCAGTTTGTTCCTGGATCACCTCGTTGAGAGATTGCTCGCCAATGTTGACCACTGCGGCCGCGCCGATGCGTGTTGCCGCCTGCAAACGTTCATGGTCTCCAGGGGCGCCGGCCACGATCACGCGTACCCCTTCCGCCACCAGCAGCTTCAGGCACAGCAATCCGATCGGCCCGGGACCCGAAACCAGCGCAGTGTCGCCTATCCGCACGTGCGAGATCTCGGTCACCGCCTGCACCACGGCGGCGAACGGTTCGCTCATGGCGGCTTCGTCGAGCGAGAAATTTTCCGGGATGCGATACAGCTGATCGGGCCGCATCACCACGTAGCGTGTGAATGCACCGTTCACACCGTGGCCCATTCCCCTGCGGTTGGAGCAAAAAATAAAATAACCCGACCGGCAATACGCGCATTGGCCGCAGGTCACTGCCGTCGCGCCAAGGCCGGTGACTCGTTCGCCAAGAGTCACGTCAGTAACATTGCGGCCCACTTCTACCACTGTGCCGGAAAACTCATGGCCGAGAATCACAGGAGGATAGTTGCGAAAAGTATCGTGCATCACATGCAGATCGGTTCCGCATATTCCGCAAAAGGCAATCTCCAGTTTGACCTGGTTCTCTCCGCAGCGTGGTTCGTCTACCTCACGTATGTCGACGTTTCCTTCACCACTGGCGTACTTAACAAGAGCTTTCATTGGCAGGTCCTTAAAGCCGCCGGGGGCCGGCATCTAACATCTGTCGATATTAGACCGCTACAGTGAGCGCAGAGTTTCCGAGAGTTCCTGACCGAACTCTTTCTTGGGTGCTAGCTTTTTGCACTATACCAGTCCGTGCAAGATTAAAAGCTACTTTAGTTACTCTCAGTGCTGGGGAAGAGTGTAGTACTCATAGTCATATTTCCACGTCGACTGACTACCGGGATCAATCGATATGTCGACAAAAGGTTCTACCGCGATGACCGAACGGATGGACCAGAGAGAAAGCTTGGCCAGCGGACGGTCCCCGGTGATGGTCATTCCCGCCTTGACCTTGGAATTCTCAATACGAATCTTGTAGTCATCGACACTTTTGCCGAAGCCATCGATCGCAAAATAAACGCGATCTTCGCCGTTCAGCGTCTTGCGGTAGAGCAGCTGGTTCTTGACTACTTCCGCCAGATCCTTATCCGGAGGCGGTGTGGCGGTAACTTGGAAAGGGAAGGTGATGCTGAAGGCTGCGTCGGTCGCCTGCTTATCCAATACCAGGAAGTTATGATTGTAGACATTGGTGTGGATCGGCTGCTTGCCCGTGTTCTTCAAGCTATGTTCGATCACCATCATCGGCTTGCCTGCAACCAGGCTTAGCTTCTTGTGATAGACATAGCCAAATCCGGATGCAGGGTCGCTTAGCTCCTGCGTAAACTCCACTGCGGTTGCACTTTTTTTGACACTCCACTTACCACCGTTCACCAACTCATAGAGCCGGTATGCGCTATAGGCGGTGTCATCTGGTTTGCGCAGAATGCCTACGCCGACCTTGAGGAACGTTCCCCCTGCCTTGGCGGCATCGAACCCGATCGCCGGCGTAAACTCCTCCACTGGTCCGGTGATGGCGCTGCATGGGCCGGCGACGATATCCGATCCCTTGTAAATGAAGTCAGAGATTGACGGATCAGTGGCGGTGAACCAGGGGCCGTAGTAGCGATGATCCTTGAATTCCAGATCAGCGACCACGCCCGACCAGTCGAAGCGTGTGCCGCGATAAAAGCCCCTGGTCGCGTCGGGAAGGTAGAGCGTTACTCGCAGAGGGCCGTTCGTAATCTCCGCTTGCGGGGGAACAGGAGAGGCTTCCATCAGGGCAGGCGTTGCAGTCAGCAGGGACATAAGGATGTAGGCGAAGGCTTTCATAAATTAGTGTGTGGGCATACTGGTGGAAGGAGACAGTGTGGGCGCGCCCGCCGCTACTTCTCCCGTTGCCGCCCATTCCGTGGCGCGCGCGAATACGTCCATAAATCCAGGTTGGCTCATCGCCAGAAGATCGTGCCCTAGAACCATCATCACGACGCGTCCCTGGCCATAAGGAACCGTCCAGATCACCGGCTCGACTTTGCCGGTTCCACCATTCACATTTGGGTCGTCATAGGCGCTGGCGAGCACGTGGGCATTCGGCTTGAGGTCGATCTTGTGATACAGCTCGTCATTGGCAACAAATGTTGGCGGCAATCCCTTACTGATGGGGTGCTCACGGTCAACCCATTGCACCGTAAATATGTGGCGGGTTGCGTGGCCTATGTTGTCAAGCTTCCAGGTCATGCCCAACATGTCCGAGAATGCGTCCCAAGCCGGCCCCTCCAGGCGGCGCGGCTCGGTAGCACTTCCGCCCGCTTGCCCGAAGAAGGGACCATAGGTAATGCCATGAATGCCGACCATTCCCTTGCCAGAACGAATAAAGTCCTCAACCGCTTTTTCTGTCACCTCGCCCCAGCGTGGACCGTAGTAGTAGTCCACCAGGACGTCGTAGTTCGCTAACGTAGCTGAGGTGATGCCCCGTACTTCTTCCTCGAGCTTGACGTCAAAACGCCCCGTATTCGTCAGTATACCTTGCATGAATGGGGCTGTTCCCTGCCAGGGATGGGACCAATCCGAATTTCCGGTGAGCACCAGGACGCGAATTTTGTGCGCCGGCTCCTGCGCCGAAGCCGGCAGCGCGGCAGACACGCTAAGCGCTAAGCAGCAAATAGCCAGAAAGCTCTTTATTTGCATGATTTACCTCTCTCGTGTTCTCAAGACTTCGCCCCCGGGAAGGCATGGGGCGTGATATCGGCATCGGCCAGGCCCAGCGCCCACTTGATGGCGCCGATGTACATCTGCTGGATGCGGGCGTCGTCCAGTGTCGCCTCCAGATGCCCGAATGTGGAGTACCACACTCGGCCCTTGCCATACTTTTTGGCCCACACAATAGGATAATCTCCATCACTGCGCAGGGCCGCTAACCGCTTTAGTCCCGCTTGCAATTGTTCGCCATCCCCATGTTCCGGTTTGAGGCCTGCGAACACCTCCGGGAACTTGCTCGGATCCATGCGCATGATGACGTGATCCACATCCCGGGAGTAGTTCGGACCTACGATGGTGTATTGATCTTTGAACGTAAATTCGCGCGGAAAACCCTGCACCCCAGGGAAGTTGGGATCCTCGACCACGATGTGCATATCCGCCGAAGGGAACTCGCCGACCAGGTTTCCCCCGATCATCTCCGCGTATTCAGGCCACAGGAGCAAGTGGCCGCCATTGCCCGCATGCCCGGCGATAAAGCCCTTGCCGTCTTCATGGACGAAGGAAAGCAAGTCGGCCTTTTGCTGGTCGGTAATGTTCCAGGGGCCTTCCCCCATGTAAAAGACGGCGTCAAAGTTGTTTAAGTTGCGCACGTTGTAGCCGGCAATCGGCTGCTTGGTCAGCAGGCGCATGTCGGTGCGAACGACGGTGATCCACGCGCCGGATTCACGCCCGAGGCGCTCTACTGTAGCCAGGGTGTGCGATGCGGAGTCGTGATGATATCCAGGCGTCGGAGTACCACTCCTCCGGATCGGCAATCGCTAGAATCCGTTTCTTGCCCGGCCAGGGATCATCCGGCGGCCGCGATGGCGCTTTATCTGTGGCCAGCAGCTGCGGCGCTGGGCGGTTGGCCTGCGCGCCAAGAGCCTCGCCGGAAAACACAGAAGCCGCTGCCACCCCCTTCAAAAAATCTCGTCGCTCCATCATTTCCCTTTCTGTTACTCAGGCAGCGCGAACGCAAACCACGTGTCATTCGCCGCCACCAGCAAATACTGTCGCCCATACAACTCATAAGTCATCGGAGCGTTGGTCACAAACTGCCCCAGGTTCACGTGCCACAGGGTTTTTCCCGTAGCTGGATCCATCCCAAGAAAGTTTCCAAAGGAATCGCCGCCAAACAGCAGATTCCCCGCGGTCGATAGCAGGCCGGAGATAAGCACCCCGCTCTTATCGCCTAACTCATGGGTCCAAACTACTTTCCCCGTCTTGTAGTCGATCGCGTTCAATTCGTAGTCAGGAGGAGATCGAAACCGGCCATAACCCGAGGTCGTGAAATACGCCCAGGTCCGCGCTGCGTTCACGAAAATCAACCCCAGTTTGGGATCGTAGGAGGGTGACCACCAATTCGTCGCGCCGATAGGATAAGGAGAAACCAGTGCACCCGGCGGGTTCGCGTCCTTGGCGTAATCCGGAATCGGCCTTCCCTGGGGATCAATACCCGTGGCCCAATTGGTCTCCGGCATAAATTTCGTGGTCAGCAAGTGCTCACCGGTAACGCGGTCCAGCAGGAAGAAATAACCGTTGCGCGAAGCCTGTGCCAACAACTTGCGCTTCTTGCCCTGAAACTCGCCGTCGAAAATGATCGGCGTCTGCCCGGCATCGTAATCGTGCGTATCGTGCGGAGTTACCTGGTAGGCCCACACCAGCTTCCCCGTATCCGGATTCAAAGCAACGATCGAAGCGGTGTACAGGCTGTCCCCTTGTGGCGTCGGATGCGGAGCCCGATCCATAGGAACTCCATTGCCGGTGCCCAGGTAATAAAGATTTAGCTCTGGATCGTAGGTGCCGGTCAACCAGGGAAACCCGCCTCCTTTCGCCATGGTCGCATTGTCCACCCAGGTATCCGAACCCGGCGCACCCGGCTCCGGATCAACCCACCACTTCCACTGCAGTGCGCCGGTCTCCGGATCACGAGACTCCAACCAGGCACGAATGTTGTCGTTGTTTCCCGGGCCCACGATCACGTGCTTGCCGATCACCAGCGGCGACGTGGCGGAAAAGAAATCTTCTTTTACATCGGCTACCTGTACCCGCCACCGTTCGGTTCCGTCCTTTGCGTTCAGAGAAACCAGGTAGTTATCGGGCGACATAAAGTAGAGCCAGCTGCCGTACATCCCAACGCCCCGATTGGCCACATGAATCGCCCGGTTGTTAGGCCACGCATAGTGCCATAGCTCACGTCCGGTAAGTGCGTCCATCGCCCACACATTGTCGGTAATGGTGAAATACAACACCCCATCCACTAACAGGGGAGTTGACTTGATTCTGCGTCCTTCACTCGCCTGCTGCGCATATGATTCCGCCCCAAAGTCAACATGGTGCGTCCACGCCAGGGTAAGTGACTTAATATTGGACGCGTTGACCTGCTGGAGTGTGCTATAGCGCTGGCCGGAGTAATCGCCGTTATAAGTGGGCCACGTATCTGTGGGGGGCCGGTGCAGGGCTTCCGGGTCTAACGTCTGCGCGCTCACGCAAGCGACCGAAGCTAACAGGAACAAAGTCAGAAGCCACTTCATTTAAGTGTCACCAGGTAGGCGAGAAGATCGTGAATATCTTTGTCAGAGTAGACCGGCAGCATCGCCTTATGCGCGGCCAGCGGATCAGCTACTTCTACAGACTTGGTTCGGTCTCTCGGCCAGGTGCGATAAACCCCGCCAGCGTCGGAAAGGGAAACTGTAAATTCGTCGAGATACTCTAGCTTTCCCGAAACTTTCTGCCCCGAAGGCAAAGTCACCGTGACCTGCATGGGTTTCGCCGGGGGCGTGAGAAACGCTGTCGTTAGGGCAAGAGGTTGATCCTTGGATCCGATATGTGCCAGGTCGCCGGTGGCGGAGTGGCAACTGCTGCACTTGCCCGTTCCATTGAAATACGCCTCTCCCGCTTTCGCATTGCCCACCAGCAGTGCTGTCTCTGGTAGCCGCGTTCCGCGCACCTCCTGGATACGTCCATGCAGAAAAGCTGCAATATCGGCGACCTGATCGGGCGGCAGAGTGGGGAACGCCGGCATGCCCAGCGTCGGCCGGCCTGCTTTCAAAAACGGGCCAAGCGTATCTCCATTGTGGTCTTGAAATACCAGCGGGCTGCGCAGCAGGTTCGGAGCTTGTTCCGTACCCGTAGCCTGGGAACCGTGACAAAACGAACAACTGGAAGAGAAGGTGCCCTTGCCTCGCTCCGCTGCTGCTTTGTCGACCGGCGTGGCCGGCGTCTGTGCCGTCGCCGTGGTGATACATGCCGCGCTGAGAGCGATGGAGAAAAGGAGTCTACTAACAGCCTGCATAGACTAACCTCGAACTAACTGCGGGAGAGATTGTCGCTAACACGAGGTTCACAAAGTTCCCTTATGAACTAATTCCTTACGTAAGTTGTGTGCGACACTATACCCGCCGTTTAAGCACTGTCAAGCAAAGCAAGCTATGCCCAGAACAGGGCCACATGATTTCTTTGACACGTGGCGGAAATTCGGTGTAGTGTCGTGTCGCTGGCGCCTAAGCGAACAGAAAAGTTCATAAGGGAACCGACTTAGCACCCTGTTCCTGGCATAACTATGGGAGAACGCAGATGAAGATTCAGTTCTACTTCCTTATCATCTTTCTCGGCATCATCCTTGCCGTCCATCTGGCGATGAATGGCAGAGTGGGGAGCGCCGTGGCCAACCCCCGCGTCGGCAACGCGGTCTTCTGGTGCATCGGCGCGCTCACGGCGGTGCTCATCGGGCTTACCGGGTGGCAGTCGGGCGCGCTCAGCGCTTTTAAAGAGGTCCATCCGCTATTACTCACCGCAGGCGCACTCGGTGCTTGCCTGGTATTCGCGATTGCCTGGCTGCTGCCCCAGGTGGGCGCGCGTGCCATGTTCATCACACTGATCGCCGGCCAGGTCCTCGGCGGCATGTTGCTGTCTCACTTCGGCTGGTTAGGTTCTCCTGTGCAACGCATCACCATCCCCAATCTCGTCGGGGCCGCCGTCATGATCGGAGGCGTCATTCTGGCCACTCACATCACTGCGGATGCGTCGTGAAAAAAGTAACGCTGGGCAGGACGGGGATTGAGGTCAGTGCGCTGGCCATCGGTAGCGACCTCATTGGCAGCAAGATCGATCGCGAGACTTCCTTCCGTCTCTTCGACTTCTTTCGCGAACACGGCGGCACGCTCATCGACACTGCAAACATGTACTCCTGCTGGCTGCCCGGTTGCCAGGGAGGGGAAAGCGAAACCACCATTGGCGCGTGGATGAAGGACCGGGGCTGCCAGAAAGAGATGGTCATTTCATCCAAACTGGCTTTCGACTACGGCGGATGTTCCGGCGGACTGTCTGCTGAAGAGATCGAGCGCGAATGTGAGAAGAGCCTCAAGCGGCTCCAGACCGACAACCTCGGCCTCTATTACGCCCATCGCGACGACCGCGAAACGCCGCTCGAAGAAACCATGGAAGCGTTCGATCGCCTGATCACGGCAGGCAAAGTGCGCGCCGCGGGCGCCAGCAACGTGGCGTTATGGCGCATCGCCGAGGCCAATACCCTCAGCCGGGTTCATCATTGGAGTGGGTACTCGGTCGTGGAACAGCGTTACACGTACCTACGCCCCCGTCACGGGGCTGACTTCGGTCCACAGATCTTTATCAGCGAAGAGCTGAAGGACTATGCCCTGGCCCATGGAGTCGCGCTGATCGGCTACGCCATCCTGCTGCAGGGAGCCTACACCCGTGCCGATCGCCCGGTACCTGCCCAGTTTGCCGGTCCCGATTCAGACCAGCGTCTCGCGGTACTGCGGGCAGTGGCACAGGAAACAGGGTGCACACCTTCGCAAGCCATCATTGCCTGGATGCGCCAGAGCACTCCCGCCATTCTGCCGATCATTGCCGGCAGCCGCACCGAACAATTGGGTGAAAACATTGCGGCGCTGAATATCACTCTGAGCAACGATCAAATGCATCGCCTGAATGTGGCCGGCAACGCCCAGGCAGAGCAGGGATGGATTCAGCCGACGTAATCTACGTTGCGGCCAATGGCCAAAGACCTTCCGTCGTAGTCGTGGTGGCAATAGGGGCCGGCTCCAGCGGGATCCAGATATTGAGAATAGTTCCCGCTGCGCCGCATTCCTCAGCCGTGCGCGAGCGAATGCGAATGTGGCCGCCCTGCTTTTCCACCATGGAGCGAACCAGCCATAGACCCATACCCGTCCCCTGATCTCCCTTGGTAGTGAAGAACATGGTGAACAGGCGAGGCCGGTGATCGGGGCTGATGCCATGCCCGTCGTCCGCAATCGTGATCGAGTAGCCCGCTTCGTTGGCCAGCGATCGCCGCGGCTGTACCCGCACAAAAATGCGGCCCTGGGGGTCGCTGGCAGCGATCGCGTTCTGAATCAGGTTGATCAGGATTTGTCGCAACTCTCCGGCATACGCTTTTATCGGCAACGGCGCCCGCAGCCTTCGCTCGAGCAATATGCCGCGCTCGGTCAGTTGCGCGGCCTGCAGGGCAAGCACGCTCTCCACCAGCTCGGCAAGGGAAAGGGCGGTGGGTCCGCTCGATTTGCGAAACAAGGACAGGTTGCTCTGCGCAATTTCGTCTGCACGTTTCAGCTCAGAAGAGGCGGTGAGCGCCATCGCCACCAGGTCGCTCGGCATTCTCCGGTCCGCTGCCAGCAAATAGAGAATATTGGTCGCGGTATCCAGCGGATTCTTGATCTCATGACTGATCGAGGCGGAAATGCGCCCGGCGACCACCAGGTTCTCCGAGGCCAGAAGCGACCGTACCGCCTGATCTTTTTCGTGCGTGGTGGTCGAAAGCATCTCTAGAAACTGGCGAATATTCTTCGCCAGGGCCGGGGCCGCGTACGCGAACAGAACGGCGGTCGGAACCGATGCTGCGGCGCAGAGCACCTTGACTCCGGCGGCCAGCGGATACGCCGGCCACCAAACGGTGATCAGCTCCATGAGATGGGTTGCACCGCAGGCGACAATGAATGTGCCAAACGCGATCAGGATCCAGATGTAGTTCCGCAGGTCCTGGATTGAACGTAGCTTTCCTGCGACCCAAAAGAGGCTGAGAAAAATGGAGGCGTAGGAGATGGCGATCAAGCCATCCATCGTAACGTTCGTCCACACGAGCCAGGGTTGCTGTAGATAGCAAAAGCGGTGGGGAAGGTAGTCGGATGCAAGCCATCGGGAGAGTACGCCAGTGTGCGCGAGTATCTCGAGACCGAGGATGGCGATGGCTGCGGCCAGGACGATTTTTCTCAAAGCATTTGACCTTGCGAAATGGCTTTTTGGCGACCTGTGCCCACCGAGAATTCAAATTCCTGGGCTACGGTTTGTCAATCGCGTAAGGGGGGCAAAGCCGTTCGCAGATGCTACCGCGACGTGACACAATAGATTCATAACGATCCAGGTGCGGGAGGTCCGCGCTATGAATACCCTGAAAACTGCATTCCTTCTGACTGCTCTTACCCTGTTTCTGATCTTCCTCGGCGCCCATTTCGGTGGCCGCAACGGTATGATCCTGGCCTTCTTCATCGCCGCCGGGATGAACTTCTTCAGCTATTTCTATTCCGACAAGCTCGCCCTGTCGATGTACCGCGCGCAGCCAGTCGCCCGTGAGCAATTACCGCGCGTGTACCAGATTTTGGAACGCATCGTTCCGCGCATGGCGCTCCCGATGCCCAGGATCTATGTGATTCCCACCGATTCGCCGAACGCCTTCGCGACCGGCAGGAACCCAAGTCACGCCGCGGTGGCGGTGACCCAGGGGATTCTCAGCCTCCTCAACGATGAGGAGTTGGAAGGCGTTCTCGCCCACGAACTCGGGCACGTGCGCAATCGGGATATTCTCACCAGTTCGATTGCCGCTACATTGGCGGGCGCGATCACTGTGCTGGCGCAAACCGCGCGCTTTGCCGCCATCTTCGGTGGCAATCGCGACAACCGGCGCGGTATGGATGCCGGCGGGTTGTTCATGGTTATTCTGGCCCCCATTGCCGCGACGCTCATTCAGCTCGCGGTTTCTCGCTCCAGAGAGTACGAAGCGGACGCGACCGGAGCGCATGTGACTGGGAATCCGTACGCGCTGGCCAGCGCCCTGCAGAAGCTCGATGCGTATTCCAGGCGTGTGCCCATGCAGGCGTCGCCCTCCAATGCGCATTTGTTTATTGTCGCCCCTCTTCTGAGTGGAGCGAGTTTTGCGAATCTCTTCTCGACCCATCCGCCCATGGCTCGCCGCATTGAGCGGCTTACGGGCCGGGCTCCGGTATAACTCCTCTATGCGCACCCTCTTTCACTCTCTGGTCTATCTTGTGCTCGGCGTCTGGCTGGGCGCGTTGGTTTTCTTTGCCGCCATTTTGGCTCCGGTCGCCTTCAGCCAGCTTCCTGTTCACACCGCCGGTCAGGTGGTCGGTGGGTCGCTGCTGCGGCTGCACTGGATGGCCTTCGTGTGCGGGCTCATCTTTCTCGCAGTCGTGGTGTTGGCCCGGGGTCACTACCGTTCCATCCTGCCTCAGGCCATATTGGTGCTGGTGATGCTGGTCCTAACCGCCTATTCCCAGTTCTCGATCATTCCCCGCATGGACATCGCGCGCGATTCGATCGGCGGCAATGTCGATGCCGTTGCCGACAACAATCCCGGCCGCCAAATTTTCGACCAGCTTCACAAGCAGTCGGTCCATGTCGAGGCTTTGATCCTGGTATGCGGCTTGGTAGCGCTGGTCGCGACCGCTCATCTCTCACGCCGGGAAATCTAAACCGTGGCAAAAACCAAAGTTGGGTGGCCCATTCAAGCCCGTTGTTGGCTTGAGTGAGGTTCTCCACATCTGTTCAAACGACCCACTCAAGCCAATAGAAGGCTTGAATGGCCCACCCAACTTTGGTCCTGCCTGAGGTAGAGAGCGCTGAGGGAGCGGTTATACTTGCACTAAGCGCCGCAAGGCCTCACGCAACAAAAATTAGCCTGGACGGCGAGTTCCATGAAAACTGGCATCATCGGCCTGCCTCAAGTAGGCAAGACCTCCCTGTTTAAAATCCTTACCCGGGCCAAGGTGGAAACCCCCGCCTACTCCAATCCTCGCGAAGCGCACATCGGCATTGCCAAGGTGCCCGACGACCGCCTGGACAAACTATCTGCCCTCTATAACCCCGAGCGCATCGTTTACGCGACCGTCGAGTACGCCGACGTAGCCGCCGTCGGTCAGGAAGCCCTCAAAGAAACCGCTTTCCTCACCCACTTGCGCGACAACGACGCTCTCATCCATGTCCTCTGCGCTTTTGAAGACGAATCCATTCCCCGCGTCGATGGCATCGATCCTCTGCGCGATATCAAGAATGTCGACTTCGACCTCATCTTTTCCGATCTCACCCAGGTAGAAAAACGCCTCGAGCGCCTGCAAAAGGACCTCAAGAAAATGCGTACCCCCGACCTGGAAAAAGAGAACGCTCTTCTCCTGCGCTGCAAGGAACAGCTCGAGCAGGAAAAACCACTGCGCGAAATGGAGATGTCGGCGGAAGAGAAAAAACTCATCCGCGGTTTCATGTTCCTCTCGCAAAAGCCCATGCTCTTCGTGCTCAACATCGCCGAAAGCACCACCCTGGGCAAAGATCTGGAAGAAGCCGTAGCCCGCTACAAACTGCAGGAGGTGGCCGCTCGCCCCAACGCCGGAGCCACCGCGATCTGCGGCAAAGTGGAAGCTGAGCTCGCCGAAATGAGCGACGAAGAAGCAGCCGAATTTCTCTCCTCTTACGGCCTGGTAGAAAGCGGACTCCGCCGCCTCATCCGCAAGAGCTACGAATTGCTCGGACTGGTCGCCTTCTTCACCGTGGGTGAGGATGAGTGCCGCGCCTGGACCATACCCGTCCACTCACGCGCGCAGGAGGCTGCCGGTGCCATCCACTCCGATCTGGAAAAGCATTTCATTCGCGCTGAGACGATCCATTGGGATACCCTTCTCGCCGCCGGCTCTGAAGCAGCGGCACGCGCGCAGGGCACTCTGCGTCTGGAAGGCAAAGATTACCGGGTCGAGGATGGAGACGTCATGCATATCCGGCACAGCGGCTAATCCATGTCCAGCTTCGCACTCTCGCTGTTACTCGGCTTGGTGGCCGCATTGGCCGACGTCTTAGGCGCCCTGATTCTGGTGCGTACTCACTGGGAAAAGCGCTACCTGCGATACTTCGTGGCCCTGGGTGCGGGATTCATGCTGGCCGCCGTCTTGTTGGAAATGGTTCCCGAGAGCTTTCGGTTATCGTTCCGCTGGACGCCGGTACTGGTTCTGGGCGGCTACTGCCTCATCCACCTGCTCGAACACACGGTGACGCCGCACTTCCACTTCGGCGGAGATACCCACCACCACGAGTTGCTCTCGGCGCACACCAGCAACTCCGTCGTAGCCGGCTTGGCGGCTCACTCGCTGTTCGACGGAGTCGCGATCGCTTCCGGCTTTGTACTCTCGACCTGGCTCGGTTGGATCATTTTTATTGCCATCCTGTTGCACAAGCTGCCGGAGGGCTTCACCGTCGCCTCGGTCATGCTGGCCAGCGGCCACAGCCGGGTCGCTGCGCTCTACTCGGCTGTCATCGTGGCTGCGGCCACACTTGCCGGCGTCTTGGTTATCAACTTCTTTCCCGGTTGGGTGCAAGCCGGGCTTCCGGTAGCCGCCGGGGTGGCCATTTACGTTTCGGCCACCGACTTGGTCCCGGAGGTAAACCGCGAGCCCGGCATACGCATGGCCTTGGTGTTCTTTGCAGGCGTAGCCGGGTTTCTGGTGTTGAAGTTTCTTGCCGACGGCGTGCTTCGCTAAGCGGCCAGCCGGTCGCGTAGTGCCTTCACCTGGTCATGGGCATGCAAGATGTGTCGTTGCTGGCGCAATAGCACTTCCCGCAGCGGCAGAGGAAAGTCCTCGCTGCCCAGTGCGTCCTCGTAGGCATGCTTGGCCTCGTCCTCGCCCTTCTCCGCAGTCGCCAGCAGGGCATGATCGCCACCGCCCAGCCGGGCTTTCAATTCACCCCACGCGCGATGCACTTTGCCGGCGGTCGAACTGGCTACCTTTACGTCCTTCACTCCAAGATGGTGCAACTCGTTCTCCAATTCCGCCGCGAAACCTGCACGCACCAGTGTTTCTTCCCGAAACAGCTTGCGTGCTTCTGGATCCTTCAGATTTTTCTCCAGTTCGATGAAGCCCTGGTGGCCATCGCGTAGCGTTTCAATCAGGTCGCGCAGGTTCTTTTCCGTCTTTTCCAAAATCTCCGACATGGATATCTCCTCTGGTCCTTGAGATGTCTGCGATGTAGAAGGGTTGTGCCCCACCTTGTATAGTGTGGTGGTTGCAACGCGTTGGAAGGGGTACTGGGCTCACATGAAGATTATTATCTTCGGCGCCACCGGGGGTACTGGGAAGTTGATGGTTTCACAGGCGCTGGCCAAGGGGCACTCCGTCTCCGTGTTTGTTCGCGATCCGGTTGGGCTCCCACAGGACTCGCGTCTGCGTGTCATCCAGGGAAATCTCTTCGATTTTGCCACCGTAGTTGACGCCGTGCGCGGCCATCGCGCTGTGCTCTCCGCGCTCGGGGCCCGCTCGCTCAAGAAAGCGGACATCCTCGCCCAGGCCATTCCGCTGATTCTCGAAGCCATGGGTCAGGAATACGTCAATCGCCTGATCGTTCTGGGCGCCGCTGGCCTCGATCCCGACTACGGTAAGTATCAGAACGCTCTTACCCGCATGGCGCTTTGGACGGCCCGGCACACTGCACTGAAACATCCCTTCGTGGACCAGGCTGCTCAGGAGCGTCTACTGGCGGCGAGCGATCTCGACTACACCATCGTGCGGGCGCCGCGGCTTATGGATGGACCCTTCACTGGAAAATACCGTGTTTTGCCGGACGCTCTTCCGTCGGGAGGACTCCGGGTGAACCGCGCCGATGTCGCCGACTTTATGCTGCTGCAACTCACCGATCCGCGCTTCCATCGTCAGGGTCCTTACATCGCAGCCAGCGACGACTGACCTGGTCGCATGTCTTAATGTCCCATTGCATCTGCCGGGGGCTTCTTGCGTTTGGGCGGCCGCCGCATGATGAAGGGCCACGGAACCAGAACCACCGCCACGATGCTCAACACCCAAAAGGCGTTCTGATAGCTCAACATCGACGACTGCCGCAGCAACTGCTGGTAGGCGTACCCGGTCGCTGCGACTTTTGCCTGCGCTGCCGACTGGCCTGCAGCCAGGAACGCGCTTCTGGTCTGCATCATAAAGTTTTCGTAAGCAGCACTGCCGGGAATGAAATTTGCCGCCAGTGCCGACTGGTGCGTCTGCTGCGTACGTATAAGGAACGTGGTCAAAAGCGCCGTTCCCATGCTGCCGCCGAAGTTGCGGGCAAAGTTAGAAAAGCTCGAGATTTGGTTGTTCTTGCCGGCCGGCACGCCGACATAGTTCAGCGTGCTGATCGGGATAAAGATGAACGACAATCCCAACACCTGGAAGACCCGCCACAGAACGATGTGTCCAAAGCTCACGTTCAGGTCCAGCCGCGTCATGTTATAGAGGCCGAGCGAGGTCGCGAGAAACCCGATCGACACCATGAGCCGCGCATCCATGATCGATATTAGCTTTCCCGCCACCGGCATCATCACCATTAATACCAATGCCCCAGCGGAAAGCGCCATGCCCGCTCGCTCTGCTGTATAGCCCATCAGGCTCTGCAGAAACTGCGGGATGAGAACGGTCGTGCTGAACAGCACCATGCCGAGTATGAATTGGAAGCCGACCGCCGTACCGAAGTTTCGATTCTTCAAAAGCTTCAAATCGACGATGGGATCGCGGTGTCCCCATTCCCACCACACAAAGATGATCAGGGTCGTGATGGCGAGCAGAAAAGTCAGGGTGATGGTGCGATCGCCGAACCAGTCCTTCTCCTGTCCTTTATCGAGTACAAATTCCAGGCAGCCGACACCCACCGCGACCAGCCCTAGGCCGACGCGATCGATGGGATTTGCCTTCGCCCGTTCCTTGACCAGATAAGGCGGATCCTCGACCATCCGGTTGCTGAGCACCAGCGAGATGATCCCGATGGGCAGATTAATGAAGAAGATCCAATGCCAGTTAAAGTTGTCGGTGATCCAGCCGCCCAGCGTGGGGCCGATTGCGGGAGCGGCCACCACCGCCATTCCGTAGAGCGCGAAGGCCTGTCCTCGTTGATGGGTAGGAAACGTATCCGCCAGGATCGCCTGTTCGCTCGGAGCCAGTCCGCCGCCGCCCAGACCCTGCAGGATCCGAGCCAAAATCAGGATAGGCAGGGTAGGCGCGAGACCGCAGAAGAGCGAGCACACCGTAAACAGCGCCACGCAGACCATATAAAAGCGCTTCCGGCCAAACCGAGTCGAAAGCCATCCGGAGATGGGCAGCACAATGGCACTGGATACCAGGTAGCTTGTCAGTACCCACGTCGCTTCTTCCTGGCTAGCCCCAAGCGTACCCGCCATATGGGGCAAGGCCACGTTCGCGATGGAGGTATCGAGCACCTCCATAAACGTTGCCAACGTGACAGTAAGCGCAATTAGCCAGGGATTATGTTTGGGATGCCAACCTTCGACCGAGGACTGATGAAGCCGCTTGGGCGCGGTATTCGGCTGCGAGGGTAGGGTTGCCGTGGCCAAGGGGATCTACTGCGATTGTACGAAATCCCCGTCTTGCAGGGCATCCCACCCTCGGGGATGGAGCTGCGCTGTTCCGACAAGGTTACGTACGGATTGGGGCTGCCAATACTATTTCGTGAAGAGACGGGCTTTAGCCCGTCCATCAACAGCGAAGCAGGTGCGGCTTTAGCCGCTGGGGGCAGCTCAAGCCAATGCAGAAGATGCCCTCAGGGCTAAAGCCCGTCCCCTTCAATTGCTTCAATCCACCTGCTGCTTCGCTTTATAGCCGTCGCGGGCAATCACGTCGTACTTCATGGGGTGGTGCTTTTCGTCCTGCATGCGCAGCGGTTGACCTTCGTTGTCGACCAGCTCGACCCGGATCTTCCGGTAGCTGCCATCCTGCTTCGGGTTCGTCGGCGTATACGTCAACACATACTGGTTGCGAATGGAATCGTTAATGGAGTGAAAGATATCCGGCATTTCTCCCTGAAACCTCGGGAAGAACGACATCCCGCCCGTCATCCGCGCGAACGTCGACATCTGGTTATCCGCCTGCAGATAATCAATCTCTTTTGGCCCAAACATTCCGCTACGCGCATTCCCGGTAATCCGGGCCGCTTGCCCCGTGCCGATACTGAAAATCGTCACGTTGGGAGTCGCTTTGATTTTGGCCAGCACCTTATCCAGGTTCGTTTTGCTGAACGTATCGATGCCGGAGGCAATCAGCACCACATACTTACGCCCCTCAATCCTGCTCAGACGGTCCAGCGTCGAGTAAACCGCGTCGAACATATCGGTCTCGCGAAACCCAGGAATCGTCAACGCATTCAGGCTCTCGTATACCTGGCGTTTGTCCTGGGTAAAGTCGGTCAGGATCGTGGTCTTCAAGTCATACGTCACCACCGCGATGTAGTCGTCCGCCTGCAACTGCTGCGCGAACGCGTACGCCGCTTCCCGCATGTCATGTACGAAATACCAGTTGGTAGAGGCAAACTCGCACAGGAGCACCGCCGTGATAGGCGCCTTGGTGCGCTGAAAGTTGACGATCTTCTGGGGAACTCCATCTTCGTAAACGCGAAAGTTCGCCGGCTGAAGGTTCGGCACGAACTCGTGGGTCTTCTGCAGCACCACGCCTACGTCGAGGGTCACTTCGGGCACGTCCACCCGCAGGGAGAAGTTCTGCAGGCCCTGCGGATTCTTCACCTTTGGCTCGGGTGGCGGTGGCGGCACATCCGGCTTCTCAGCCTTCTTGGGGATGGCGATCGCACCATTGTCACCCGCGGGGCCGCCGGAATCGGGTCCTGTCTGGTCTGGCTGCTGCTGTGGCTGTTGCGGAGCCGGGGTCTGCTGGGCCCGAGCGGATCCAACCCCCAAACCCAGCGCCAGCAGGGCCAGCAGGAGCGTTTGTCCCGTTCTGCGACGATCACCAAAGAGGGTAGTGCCACAATCAAACGTCATCCATTACCTCGTAACCTACAAAATAGAACTTTGCCGCTATATCCTGCGACGGTCGGAACCGTCTAATCTGGTAGACGTGCTCGACCGCCGTATATCAACCCGTATTTCGCTTTTCTCCACACTTTTCGTGTTAGCAGGCACCTTGGCTGCCCAGGTCACCCCGCCACCCTCCGCCACCGCCGGCATTTTCCCTCTTTCCGAGGTGCATCGAGGGCTCCACGGCGTGGCTTACACGGTCTTTGAAGGCACGCAACCGGAAGCCATGGATGTCGAAATACTCGGCGTGCTCAAAAATGTCCTGGGGCCAAACCAGGACATGATTCTGGCGCGGCTCAAGGGATCCAAACCAGAGTACACCGGAGTGGTCGCGGGCATGAGCGGCAGCCCGGTCTACGTCGACGGCAAACTCCTGGGCGCTTTGGCTTACAGAATCGGGCAATTCAGTAAAGAACCAATCGCCGGCATCACCCCCATCGCGGAAATGCTGGCCGTTAACGGTACCGCCGAACCCGCTCCCGCGCTGAACGCCGCCATGTGGCTGCCAGACGCGGGCGCCCAAGTCACAGCTACATCGGCTACCACCGATATTCATCCCATCGACACTCCGTTAATCCTCTCGGGCTTCAATCCCGAGGCGGTCAAGTTCTTCCAGGATCACGTCTCTATGATGGGGCTCATGCCGGTCGCTGGCTTGGGCGGCAGCAGCGCCAGCGATGGCTCGCATAGCGCCGGCGGCAGTCCGCCTATGGATACCTCCAGCCCCCTTCTTCCCGGCTCGGCGGTCAGCGCCTTGCTGGTGCGAGGGGACCTCGAAATTGCCGCCACCTGCACGGTGACCTATGTGGATCCGCACCAGGTCCTGGCCTGTGGGCATCCCATCACCCGCTTTGGCAATGTATCGATCCCCATGACCAAGGCGGATGTCGTGGCCACGCTGGCCTCGCCTCTGAACGCGTTCAAGATCGTCAATACCACGGAAACCGTCGGCTCCTTTACGGAAGATCGCTCGTCGGCCATTCGCGGGGTCCCCGGCGAAGCAGCCCGCATGATTCCCGTCGCGATTCATACCCACGGCGGCCTGCGCGACCGCACGTTGCATGTTGAGGTCATCGACAATCCCGATATCACCCCGGGTGCGCTCATGGTCTCGCTCTACGAATCCCTGCTCGAAACCAACAGCTATAGCGAAGAATCCACCTACCAGTTGCGCGGGACCGTCGCCATCGACGGATACCCTGAGTTACATCTGCAGTCACTCATCGCCCCCACCGACACGCTGCCGTCCGCACTGCGCGCGGCGGTGACCGTCGGCCAGCGCTTCCAGGCGGTGTACGGCAATTCCGCTCGGGTGCGCAACATTCGGCGCATTGATCTCGATGTCGACTCGCTTCCCGGCCGGCGCAGTGTGCAATTGGAGCGCGCCCAGGCCACCCAACCCGCGGCCCACGCCGGGGACACAGTGATGGTCGAAGCTACGCTACGGCCTTTCCGCGGAGAAACCAGGGATCTGCGCATCCCCATCCCGATTCCTTCGACCTTGAACCCCGGGCCGTTGCGCATCCTGCTCAGCGATGGAGCGACTCTCGACCGTCTCACCAGCACCACGCCTGCGACCGAGGGGCCTATCGAACTAAGCAGCATCATTCACCAGTTGAACTCGGCGCACTCTGATGACAAGCTGTATGTCACCCTTTTGTTGCCCAACGCTCAGGCAGTGGTCGATGGCCGAACACTGGCTTCGATTCCGATTTCTATGGCCAACGTCCTGGAGCCGTTGCGCACCAATCGAGGCATTTCGCTGAATGGCGAATCGGTGGCTGCGGTCACTTCCATTCCCATGGACGCGATGTTGACGGGAATGCAGGTAGTGTCCATCGAAATCGAATAAGGTAGACTGACGCGGGCCCTTCTTCTCAATTCCACTGCCAAGGGCAACGCTCTTATGCCGCTCATTCAAGGTTTTGCCACGCACGCCGCGGGCGCCGAACTTCTCCCTTACAAATACGATCCCGGCGACATTAAGCCGAATGAAGTGGAGATTGGCATTTCTCACTGCGGCATCTGCCGGAACGACATCCACATGGTCGATAACGACTGGGGCATCAGCCAATATCCGCTGATTCCCGGACACGAGATCGTGGGCAAGGTCGTGGGAATGGGCAGCACGGTGCTGGGGCTGAATGCTGGCGATCGCGTCGGCGTGGGTTGGCAGGCAAACTCCTGCGGACACTGTGAGTGGTGCCTGCAGGGAGAAGAGAATCTCTGTCCCGATAGCCAGGGCACCTGCGTGCATCGCAATGGCGGTTATGCCGACCGGGTCCGGGTCAACGCCAGGTTTGTCTTTCCCATTCCCGAGGGCCTCGAAAGCGAGCGGGCGGCGCCCCTCCTCTGTGGCGGCCTTACTGTCTACAATCCAATCCGCAGCTTTGGCGTGAATCCCTCCTCGCGAGTAGGAATTGTTGGCATCGGCGGCCTGGGGCACATGGCGGTGCAATTTGCCCATGTGTTTGGCGCTGAGGTAACCGCGTTCTCGATGTCTCCCGCCAAAGAGGCTGACGCGCGATCACTCGGCGCAGATCAGTTCGTGAACACCCGTGAGACCAAGACGCTTAAGAAAATGGCCGGCTATTTCGACTTCATCCTGTCCACTGTCGAAGCAGACCAGGACTGGAGCGCTTATATTGCGGCCTTACGCCCGCACGGCAGCCTATGTTTCGTCGGTGTGCCGCCCGGAGTGCTCGGCCTGCCGGTCACTCCACTCGTGTCGGGACAGAAGGTAGTCACCGGCAGTCCGAACGGGAGCCCGCGCATGATGCGGGAAATGCTGCGCGTCGCCGAACGCCACAAGGTCCAGGCCATCACCGAGCGCTTCGCGATGTCAAAGGCCAACGACGCCGTCATCAAAGTAAAGAAGAACCGCGTCCGTTACCGCGCCGTCCTGGCCAACTAGACATACGTTAGGCAGCTCCGAGTGGGGGCTGTCCGTTACTGCACCGTGCCGGCCAACCAGGCATATGTTCACGGTAGCCCCGACTGGGGGTGCCCCATATCTCGCACGTTGTTGTGCGAGATGTGGGAATTGACAGATGCACAGGGATAATTCTTCAGTTGAGCAGACCTCAAGTTATCCCCTCCAGCATGCGTGCCTTTCCCACATCTCGCCAACCGCAGGCGAGATATGGGGAACCCCACTCGGGCCACCGGAGACGGTGAGTCCCGCTGAATAGTAGACTCGGTTCAGCATGATGCCTCGCGTCGTAACCGCAAGTCTGTTGGCCCTGGTCATTTATCCACACCTACTCCTAGCCCAGGGAACCCGCCTCTGGATCCAATCCCGTTACGACGACTTCGAGAAAGGCCAACCCGCCGGCGTCGCCATCGCCAGCCCCGGCTATCTGGAGGCCGGTCCAGCCCTCAAGTCCGTGCTGCTGACGCCCTCCACCTACATCTGGGATGTAGCCTCCGACTCCCAGGGAAACGCTTACGTCGCCACCGGCTCTCCGGCCACAGTACTTAAAGTCTCCCCTGACGGCTCCTCCACAAAGCTCTTCTCCGCCAAAGATCTCACCGTGCAAACCGTAAAGGTCGGCCCCGACGGTTCGCTTTACGCCGCCACCGTGCCGTCGGGCAAGGTCTACCGCATCAAGCCTGGCCAATCCGGCCTCGATGAGACAACCGCCGCCGTTGTTTTCGACCCTACGGCCTTTGCCGACAAAGCCAAACCCAACGAGCAGGCAAAATATATCTGGGATCTCGCGTTCGATTCCCAGGGCGCGCTGTTTGTCGCCACGGGTGGACCCGCCGCCATCTACAAGATCGACGTCTCCACCGCGACTCCCCATGCCGAGCTCTATTTCGAAAGCGACGAGCAGCACATCCGTTGCCTGCTCTTCGAGCCGAACGGAAATCTGATTGCGGGCAGTGACGGTGGCGGACTCGTCTACCGCATTGGCAAAGACCGCAAAGGCCTGGTAATTTTCAACGCTCCCAAACGCGAAATAACCGCTCTGGCGCAGTCGGCGGATGGCCATCTATACGTAGCCGCCGTGGGAGAGAAAGCCAAGAGTGGCCTGCCCCCGCTACCCGTGCAAGGGGTCGCCGTCGCTACCGCCACCATTACCATCGTTACCCCAGGATCGGTTCAGGCCTCGAGCAGCAACGGCCTCATTCCAGACGGTTCCGAAGTTGACGAGCTGAGCCCGCAGGGAGCGCCCCGCAAGCTCTGGGCCACGCGCGACGACGTCATCTATGCCCTTCACTTCACGCCGCAGGGCCTTCTCGCAGCCACGGGCAACCGGGGAAAGATCTACCGCATTCATGAGGACGGCACCTATCTCGATCTGGCCCGCGCCGCAACTGGACAAGCCACTTCTTTCGCCGAAGCGCCCAGCGGTCTCTATGTGGGCACCAGCAATACCGGCCGTCTCTACAAACTAGGCAGCCAGCCGGAAGCACATGTCACCTACCAGAGCGACGTCCTCGATTCCGGCGTCTTTTCCCAATTCGGCCGCGTCGAAGTCACCGCCGACCAGGGGGCTTACGAGCTCTACACCCGCTCCGGCAATGTGGAAAACCCGGAACGTAACTGGAGCCCGTGGCAAAAGGTCACCCCTAACACCGGCAATGCCGGCATACCCGCCGCCCGCTTTGTGCAGTGGAAGGCTGTGATCGAGCCCGGCGCCCGCGTGGACTCGGTAGGCATCAACTACCTGCCGGTAAATATCGCACCCGTGGTGGATGAGATTGCTGTCGAACCCGGCGCAAGGGCCACCCAGAACACGCAGCAATCGGGCCAGCCGCAGCAGGTCACCATCAACTTGCCCTCGGCGCAAAATGTTCTTAGCTACTCGCAGGATCCTGCTACCGGGCCCCTGTCTGCGGTCAGAGACCGCAGTGCCGTCACCGCACGCTGGTCGGCGCATGACGACAACGGCGACGAGATGATCTTCGATGTGTTCGTCCGCGGCGATGGGGAGAAGAACTGGCGCCTGCTTCGTTCGCGTATCACCGAGCGCTTCTACTCCTTCGATTCCATTCGCCTGCCCGATGGCGGATATCGCATGCGCATCGTTGCCAGCGATGCTCCGGCGCATACCCTGGGCGATGCGCTTACCGGAGCGAGAGAGAGCGACCACTTCATCGTCGACACCACGCCGCCTGTGCTCACCGGCCTCGAGAGCACGCTGCAGGGCGCCAATGTGCATGCCAACCTCGTCGCAACGGATGCAACCTCACCGATTGCGCGCGCGGAGTACTCCATCGATGCCGGTCGCTGGCAATATCTGGAGCCAGTGGGCAAGCTCTCCGACGCTCTTACCGAGCACTATGACTTTACTGTCCCGCTCCCGGCACGGACCAGCCGTGAAGATGAGCCCGGGGCTGTCCTCGACCCGCAGGAGCATATTTTGACCGTGCGCGTCTACGATCGCTATGACAACGTGACTGCGGCAAAAACGGTGATCCACTAGCCTGATGCGCTTCGAGCTATTTGTTGCGGTGCGGTATCTCCGGGCCAAGCGCCGCCAGGCGGTGGTCGGCATCATCACGCTCATTTCAATCGCGGGAGTAGCCGCTGGCGTCGCCTCTCTCATCATCGCGCTGGCCATCACCAACGGCATGCGTCGCGACCTTCAGGACCGCCTGCTGGGCTCCACCGCCCATGTGCAGCTGATGCGCGTGGCCGCAGACGGCATCCGTAACTGGCGTGACGTGACCGCGCGGCTCGAACGCCTCCCGCACGTCAAGGCCGCATCTCCCGGTCTCTATGAGCAGGTCCTCGTCTCGAACGGAGCTCGTTCCGCAGGAACGCTCATCGAAGGCATCGTGCCCAGCGACGAGCGGCGCGTCAGCGACCTGCTTTCCACCGTGACCCTGGGCAGCGTCGCGCCGCTCGAATCTAACCAACCCCATGCTTTTCCGCCCATCGTGATCGGCCACGACCTGGCCGAATCCATCGATGCCCGGGTAGGCACGACCGTGTTAGTTACGAGTCCCCAGGGTGAGCTGACTCCGATCGGGGTGATCCCCAAGTTTCAGCCCTTCCAGGTGGCCGGCATTTTCCATTCCGGCTTCTACCAGTACGACTCTGCCATGGCCTTTACCAGTTTGGCCGATGCCCAGCGACTCTTTGGCGAGCCGGACGTGGTCTCCGTCATCTCCTTCAAGGTGGATGATCTCTACCGCGCCGACAGCATCGGGCGTGATATCGAGCAGGCCGCCGGCCCCGGCTTTCTCACCACCAACTGGATGGAGCAGAATCGAGAGCTCTTCCATGCGCTTCGCCTGGAGCAGGTGGTGACCTTCATCGTGATCGGCTTGATCGTCTGTGTGGCCGCGCTCAACATCCTCACCGCCCTGACCATGATGGTCATGGAGAAGACCCGTGACATCGCGGTGATGATGTCGTACGGCGTCAAACCACGCCAGGTGCGCCAGATCTTCCTGCTTCAGGGTTTGCTGATTGGAGTCACCGGCACCATGCTCGGCCTGGTCGGCGGTTATAGCCTCTCCTGGCTCGGCGGCCACTACAGGTTCAGTCTCTCCGCCTCGGTCTACTCCATTGACTATTTGCCATTCGCCGCGCGCTGGACGGACGGTCTGCTTGTCGCCGGGGTCTCGTTGGCTGTGTCGCTATTGGCCACTCTCTATCCCTCCAGTTCCGCTGCCAGAATCCTGCCTGCCGAAGCCCTACGCTACGAGTGAACCGCTGGCCTCGCCACGAAGTTTGGGTGCCCTACATCCCCGGATTTCCTGTCGTCCTTCGTGAGGCTCAATGAACCTCATGCGGCTTTCCGTGAAGAAAGCCGCACACGTTGCTGCTCATCGGAACCCCTTGCAGGAAATCCGGGCGTCTAGCTCGTTTTTCGCGAGATGTCGGTCTACCGCAAGGCTTCCGGTCAAGTGCCGTGGTAGCCCTACATTCGCCCCCAGCCTCCAGCTCAAGAATCGGCAGCCCTCATCAACGCATCCAAACAACACGCGGAACCGAATCGGAGTGGGGGACTGATGTATCTTGAAGCAACCCATCCACAAAGGCTCTTCCGTAGAGAGGTGCATTAGTGATAAATGAAGATAGGTCACGAATGATCACCGACCTCAGGGGTCAATAATGGAATTGGGCGCCGCCGCAGACGAAGCCATCGAAGGCCGTCTGGCGACGCGCGGCAGCCAACCCGATCTGTTGGTCGAGGTGCGCAATCTGCGCAAGGTGTACGCCACCGGCCGAGGCCACCTGGTTCTTTTTGAAGACATCAACTTACAGGTCGCCAGACAACAGATGGTGGCCATCGTTGGCCAATCGGGAGCCGGCAAAAGCACCCTCCTGCACATCCTTGGAGCTCTTGATACCGCGACCGCGGGTGACGTATACTATCAGTCAACACTCTTGCGGTCCTTGTCCCCCAACGAGGCAGCGGACTTTCGCAATCGCGAGATCGGCTACGTCTGGCAGTTTCATTACCTGTTGCCCGAATTTACAGCCGCTGAAAACGTTGCGCTCCCCCTTCTGGCGCGAGGTCAGTCAAAAAAAGAGGCACTACAGCAAGCCACTCACTGGCTCGGCGAAGTCGGACTGGCAGAGCGGTCCACCCATCGAGCAGGTGAACTTTCCGGCGGGGAACAGCAGCGTGTATCGATTGCGCGCGCTTTGATTACCAAGCCGAAGTTATTGCTGGCGGATGAGCCAACAGGAGATCTGGACGACCAGACCGCCGACGCCCTGTTTGGTTTGATGCAACGCCTGCATGCAAGCTATGGACTTACCTCAATCCTGGTAACCCACAATCTGCCCCTGGCGAGGCGCTGTGAGCGGGTTCTGCGGTTAGCCCATGGACGGATCGAAGAACTGTCTCCACTCGCAATTTGAGTGGAGATACAACATTCCACGCTTTTTTTTAGGTGTTTTTATGGCAACGGCTACTACCCAAACGGGTGAGTCGTTGGAATGGCGGAACCGATATAAGATTAAAAGAGCTTATATCGTTACCAGCCGAATAATTTCTCCGCTGCTGATGGCTCGGTGAAATGCAACAGAACGAAAGCCTGCCCACGGCATAACCGCTCTGGGGCAGCTTTTGAAGGGGGAACATGTTCGAACGGTATACAGAAAAGGCGCGGCGCGTTATTTTCTTCGCACGGTATGAGGCCAGCCAGTTTGGTTCCCCATATATCGAGACAGAGCACCTGCTGCTCGGTCTTCTGCGTGAGGACAAAGCGCTAACCAATCGCTTTCTCCGCTCCCATGCTTCGGTTGAATCCATACGGAAACAAATTGAAGGTCACACTACAATTCGGGAGAAGGTTTCCACCTCTGTCGATCTGCCTTTGTCAAATGAATGCAAGCGCGTGCTTGCCTATGCTGCTGAGGAAGCTGAGCGTCTCTCCCACAAGCACATTGGTACGGAACATCTGCTGTTAGGTCTGCTGCGCGAAGAGAAGTGCTTCGCGGCAGAAATATTGCACGAACGCGGCCTCCGTCTGCTCGCAATTCGTGAAGAATTGGCCCGCGCCACCCAGGAAAAGGCGCCCCCGTCACAACGCAATCGCGAATCAAGCCTGCTGGTGGAATTTTCCCGCGACTTGACCCAGGCCGCCATGGACAACCAGCTAGATCCGCTGGTTGGCCGCGACCAGGAACTGGAACGTGTGGTCCAGATCCTTTGCCGCCGTACCAAGAACAACCCGGTTCTGATCGGGGAACCTGGCGTCGGCAAGACCGCCATCGTCGAAGGTCTGGCCCAGCGCATCTCTGACGGCGAAGTGCCGAGCTTCCTCGCAGATAAGCGCGTCTTGGCTCTCGATCTGTCCCTCATCGTTGCCGGCACCAAGTACCGCGGCCAGTTCGAGGAACGGCTGAAGACCATCATGAAAGAGCTGATGGAGAACCAGAACTCGATCATCTTCATCGATGAGCTGCACACTCTGGTAGGAGCGGGATCGGCCGAGGGTTCGCTCGACGCCGCCAACATTCTCAAGCCGGCTCTCTCACGCGGCGAAATTCAGTGCATTGGCGCAACCACGCCGGCCGAATATCGCAAGTCGATCGAAAAAGATCGTTCGCTGGAGCGCCGCTTCCAGGCTGTTAAGGTGCCCCCTCCGAACGAGGAAGACGCGATCAAGATCATCATGGGCATCAAGGACCGCTACGAGAAATTCCACGCGGTCAGCTACACCGATGATTCGATCCACTTCGCAGTTTCCCATTCGAATCGCTATATTCCGGATCGCTTCCTTCCGGATAAGGCCATCGATCTGATCGACGAAGCCGGCGCTCGCGTCAAGCTGCGCCAGACTTCGTTGCCGGAAGAGATCACCGAGGTGCAGAAGCGCATCAAGTTCATTGTGCATCGCATGGAAAACGCGATTGCCAACCATGAGTTTGAGAAGGCCCGCTTCTACTCCGATGAGGAGCGCAAGGAGCGCGAGAACCTGCGCGCCCTGCGCGATAAGTATCACCTCGACGACTCGACTGCCGGCATCGTCGGCCGCGAAGACATCGAAGACGTCGTCAGCCGCTGGACCGGGGTTCCGATCACCTCAATTAAGGAAGAAGAAACCCAGAAGCTGCTGCGCGTCGAAGAAGAGTTGCACAAACGCGTCATCTCGCAGGACAAGGCGATCTCCGCTCTGTCACGCGCGATCCGCCGCTCCCGTGCCGGCCTCAAATCGCCCAATCGCCCCATCGGTTCGTTCCTCTTCCTGGGACCGACCGGCGTCGGCAAGACGGAAATGGCGCGCACCCTGGCCCAGTTCCTCTTTGGCAGCGAAAAGGCTCTCATCCGCTTCGATATGTCGGAGTTCATGGAGAAGCACTCCGTCTCCAAGCTCATCGGTTCGCCTCCGGGCTACGTAGGCTACGAGGAAGGCGGTCAGCTGACGGAACGCGTCAAGCGCTCGCCGTACTCCGTGGTCCTGCTCGACGAAATCGAGAAGGCACATCCGGATGTCTTCAACATCCTGTTGCAGGTCTTTGAAGATGGTCAGCTCACCGATGGTTTGGGCAATACGGTGGACTTCAAGAACTCGATCATCATCATGACCTCGAACATCGGCGCACGCCACCTGCAGAGAAAGCAGGGGCTTGGCTTCCAGTCCGATCGGGAAGACCTGCTGATGGACAAGATGGAAGAGCTGGTCAAGAACGAGGTGAAGCGAACCTTCAACCCCGAGTTCCTGAACCGCTTGGACGAAGTCATCATCTTCCTGTCGCTCTCGGATGGCGATTTGATTCAGATCCTGGAACTCCTGGTACAGCAGTTGAACGCCAACCTAATACAGAAGGCGATCACCTTATCGGTAACCGAAGATGCCAAGAAGTGGATTCTGGAAAAAACGTTGGTAGATCGCACCTACGGAGCACGTCCGCTCCGTCGAGCGCTCCAGCGTTACGTAGAGGATCCATTATCGGAAGCGCTCATCGCGGGTGGTATTGCAGAGCGGCCTGCGTTCCTCGAGGTTTACCTCGAGAACAACCAGCTCTTCTACCGGCCCGTAAGCGAAGTGGGCGAAGACAAATCGACCGGCATCTTGCTCTTCAGCAGCTAACCAACCAAAACAAAAGGCCGGAGCGAAAGCTCCGGCCTTTTTGCTGTCATCCCGACCGAAGCGAAGCGGAGTAGGGCTTCTACCCTGCAAAGGCAACCCCAACCGAGGGTGCCCCATATCTCGCCTGCCGTTGGCGAGATGTGGGATGGAACAAATGCCCGGGCCTGGAACAGTCAACGCCGCCACAAAATCCAAGTACCCACTCCCGGGGATTTCCTGTCGGCCATTTTCTGCCTTCAGCCTGTTTTTACATCCTGTTCACCGCCGCTTAACAGTTTGTTTAGAGTAACCCCATACTGTCCTTAGTTAACGGCTTAGCAAACAGAGCCCGTCACGCCGCGCAGATCGATCGCCGGCGCCCATTCTTCAGGAGGCTAATGATGAAAAACCCGTTTCAGCGGGCGTGGCAGTATTGCGCCATCGCCATCATGCTCTGTGCTGTGTCGTTTGCCCAGGTGAATACCGCGAGTCTTACCGGCCTGGTCACCGATTCCAGCGGGGGAGCACTTCCCAACGTGACCGTGACTGCGACAGGTGCCGAAACCGGCTACCTGCGCACCGTAAAAACAGACGCCGCCGGCTACTACTCCTTCCAGAATCTCCCCATCGGAAAGTACAGCGTTCGCATCGAGGCGCCAGGGTTCAGCGTCTCCCAGGAAGACGTAACCCTGAATGTTGCCGAAAAAGGAAGGCGCGATTTTTCCCTGCAGGTAGGATCAGACCAGCAAACCGTGCAGGTCCAGGCACAGGACACCGAGCTCTCGCCAGATGACGCTTCGATCGGCACGGTCGTCAATCAACAGGTCATCGAGCAAACGCCGCTTTACCTCCGCAATTGGGATGACTTGCTGCGCACGGTGCCCGGTGTCCAGATCTCCCGCTTCACCCAGCAAAGCGGCTCGACTTCGGCAGGACGAACCGGCGACTTCAACGTCAACGGCATCCATTCCCTGCAAAACAACTTCATCCTCGACGGCATCGACAACAACACCTTCTCTGAGAACGTGCAGGAGCTGAGCACAGAGTCCGCGCACCCCTCTGTCGACGTCATTTCAGAGTTCAACATCATCACCAATCCATACTCCGCCGAGTATGGCCGGGCGCCGGGCGCTGCCGTCTCCGTAAATACAAAGAGCGGCACCAACCAGATTCACGGCCTCGCCTACGAATACGTACGCAACCAGTACTTTGACGCGACCGACTATTTCACCAGGCAGCACGGTCTGCGCAAGGCCGAGAACAACCAGAACCAGTTCGGTGGAAGCCTCGGCGGCCCGTTCATGAAGAACAAGCTTTTTGGCTTCTTTAACTACGAGGGCACGCGCATCAAGCAGGGCGTCACTCGCACCTCGACTGTGCCGCTTGACAACGAGCGGATTGGCGATTTTAGCGCTGCAGCGACCGCCGTGACCGGCATCAAGTATGCGACCATTTACGATCCACTCACGGGTCAGCCTTTCCCCAACAACCAGATTCCAGCAGACCGCATTGACCCGGTGATGGCCAAGCTCATCGCGCTTTTCCCTGAGCCCAATGTCAGCTCCGGTGGAAAATTTCCCGAAACCAACAACTTCTTCCGCAACGGCGGTGCGCAAGACGACAACGACGTGTACGACGGCCGCGTGGACTACACGCTGTCTCCATCAGATACGATCTTCGGCCGTTACAATTACTCGAACCGCTTCCGCTTCATTCCCGGGTATCTCGGTGGTCTTGCCGATGGCAGCAGCACCTCCGCATGGGGCCGCCAGTATCTGAAAAACCACAGCGCCGTTCTCGGCTGGACCCACGTCTTCGGAGCCAGCCTGGTCAACGATTTCCGCTTTGGCTGGGTGCGCAACTATTCTTTTGCTGAACAGGATCCCTTCGCGCTCACCCAGTACGCGGGCGACTTTGTACCGGGAATCCCGATCAACCCCGCGATCGGCGGCGGCGTGCCGCTCACTACCTTCAGCGGCTCCCTTGGAGCGTTCCTCGGCTCGCCCGACTTCCTGCCCAAGCAGCAGGTCCCGCAGCAGTTCCAGTACAACGACACCCTGTCCATCGTGCACGGCCGGCAGACCTTCAAAGTCGGTGCGGCCCTCTATCTGCCGATGCGCAACTACTTCCAGGACGAGCCAGGCATGCGTGGCGATATGACCTTCACCGGCATCTTTACCTGTCAGCGTAACGCAGCCAGTCAGTGCGTCTCCACCAGCGGCATTTACCCCTACGCTGACGGACTCCTCGGCATGGTGCAGAGCAACCAGCTCACCAACGTGCACTTTGTCGATCAGCGCCTGTGGATGATCTCCGGCTTCTTCGAAGACGACTGGAAGGTGACGCCCAAGCTCACGCTCAACCTCGGCATCCGCTATGACTTCGCCACCCCGGCGCTGAACGGCAAGAACCAGATGGCCAACTTCGATCCCAATGCGGGAGCACTGGTGTTTGCCGGCACCAGTGGCCTCAAGTCGCGCGCACTCGTGGATCCCAACTACACCAACTTCGGTCCTCGCGTCGGTTTCGCTTACTCACCCGATGCGAAGACCGTTATCCGCGGCGGCTACGGCGTCTACTACACCGTCTTTGAGCGCTACGGCAGCGAAGACCAACTCGCTCTAAACCCGCCCTTCCTCATCAACAAAGTCCAGTCCGCCGCATCCACTTCAACCACGCCGGTCATGATCGCGCAGCAGGGGTTCCCGGCGAACTATCTTGACCCCTCCACCATCAACCTCCAGAACCTCACCGCGTTTCACGTCCGTGCGATGGATCCCCACGACCCCACCCCGTATGTGCAACAGTGGAGTTTCGGCATCCAGCATGCGATCGGCAATTCCTGGACAGCGGAGGTCGACTACGTGGGAACCAAGTCCACGCACCTGGACCTGCTGCGCAACTACAACCAGCCGCTGATTTCCGGCAACACCGTCGAGACACAGCTGAATGCCGCCGGAAAGCCTGCTCCCGTCATTCCCTATCCCACCTTCGGTGAAATTGAGTACACCGACGCCATTGGATACGGCAACTACACCGGCCTGCAGGCAAGCCTCAAACGCCGCCTGTTGCAGGGCTTGAGCGTGCAGGCCGCTTATACCTATTCGCACAGCCTCGACAATGCACCGGAAGAGCTCGAGACCAACTCGGGCGACGCCCCCAACGGCCGGGATGCCGGCTCCTGGTACGGCAATAGCGACTTCGATGTTCGTAACCGTGTCTCGGTCAATTACGTCTATGAGCTGCCCTTTGGCCACGGCAAGCAGATGCTCAACCACGGTCCGCTGTCGTGGATCTTTGGCGACTTCCGCACTTCGGGTGTCTACACCTTCTACTCCGGGCATCCGTTCACGGTGAACGCCGGCAGCACTCTGGCCAGCGCCCTCGATCCCTACGGCTTCTCCACCGCCACGCCCTTCCTGGTCGGGACACCCCATCAGGTGGGCAAGCAGGGCTGCTGGTTTTACGTCTCCGCGAACAGCGCTTGCACCACATTGACGCCGGGACTGACAAACGCCTATGCCGCTCCGCCTTCCGGGCAATTCGGCAACAGAGGACGCAACACCTTCGTCGGGCCGCGGACAGATGTCTTTGACGCCGCGCTCATGCGCGACATCCCCATCGAGCGCGTCAACATCCAGGCTCGTTGGGAAGTCTTCAACGTAACCAATACGCCCGACTTCGGCCAGCCCGGCAACAACATCACCAGCAGCTCCGCCGGCAGCATCACAACCCTGGCCGGCGATCCGCGCGTCATGCAGTTCGCGCTCCGGGTGTCCTTCTAACTCGATCATCACGACGGGCGCCGATGCTTTCGCCTCCCATGTGGAAGCATCGGCGTCATACGGTTCCACCGGTCCTGATGCCCACGTTCAGAGCTCCCGCCCTCGCCAAAGCAGGGTAGACGGAATGACCTCGGATATTGTCTTGCCCCAGCTGACTCCGCGCCGTAGAACAGCGTCTAATCAGCCATGCGAACCATTACCCTCGAAGAGCATTTCATCACCGAGTCATTCCTCCGTGCCACCAGCGCGTACGCGACACCTCAGATGGCTGCCGTGCAACGCAAACTTCTTGACCTCGGTGCCGGCAGAATCGCGGATATGGACGCGGCGGATATCGACTTCCAGGTCCTCTCACTGGTCACCATGGATCTGGACACATTAGACGCGGCGCAAGCCAGTCACTGGTCCGCGAAGTAACGACGAACTGGCTGCCGCGATGCGGGCTTACCCGGCGCGGCTGGGTGGTTTTGCTACGCTTGCGCTCAATGACGCAAACGGCGCCGCTGCCGAACTCGATCGATGCGTTTCGCGCCTCGGGTTTCGTGGCGCACTCGTCAGTGGAATGGTCGATGGACTCTTTCTCGACGATCCGCGCTTCCTGCCGTTTTTTGAGGCGGCTGCGCATCTGGAAGTTCCGGTCTACCTGCACCCCGCGCCACCGCCAGAACCCGTGCGCCAGGCCTATTGTGCAGGGCTTTCCGGCGACCGCGGCCAGATGTCTCAATCGCGCGCTTTGAGTACCACGCCGAGACAGGCCTGCATACGCTGCGACTGATCGTCTCTGGCCTGTTCGACCGTCTGCCGACATTGCAGTTGATCATCGGACACATGGGTGAAGGGTTGCCATACGCGCTGGCCCGCTCCAGTGGCATCCTCTCCCACGCTGCGCCGCATCTGCGGCAACCCGTGGCGGAGTATTTCCGCAGCAACATTCATCTCACCACGAGTGGCTACTTCACCCAGCCACCGCTGCGCTGCGCAATCGACGTGATCGGCATCGACCGGATTCTCTTTTCGGTGGACTATCCGTTTAGCCCGAACACACGGGGGCAGGCATTTTTGCAGGGTCTTCCGGATCTTCTTGGCGAGGAAGATCTGGCCAGACTGCCCATCGGAACGCAGAGTCGTTGTTGCGGCTTAGTTGAGCGGAGTGCATATCCGGTGCGCTCAATCCTGGTCTGAGCAAGGCTTGCAAGTAAGTTAAGGCCTATACTTCCAGCAGGACCCCCAATTTGCCGAGGTATTGATGCGCAAAATTTCCCTCGCGCCCGCCAGTGTGGCGGCTGCGCTTTTTCTCTACGCCTGTACCTCTGCGGCACAACTGCCGCAACCGAATGGCGGCTCGATCGAACGCGGAAGCCTACCAGCGCAGTGGCTCTCGCAACAACCCAGGTGTATGGAAATTCCAGAGTGGCAAGTACATGAATACAATCCCAATTTCTTCATTCTTCGGCAGTCCCCATGCACTGATTTTGAAAAGCCGTTCGTTTTTCTTATCTTCGGCAAAGACAAAGCACTCCTCGTGGACACAGGTTCGCGAGACGGGAACCTCGCCCCGACACTGAACCGCACAGTGAAGAACTGGCTGGCGCGGAACAGGAGAACGACCATTCCGTTAATCGTGGCCCACACCCACGAGCATGAAGATCATATTTGGGGCGATAAGGCCTTGCTGGCCATGAACGATCCCGCCATGCCGATCACCTTTGTGCCCTCTGAAGTAGAGGCGACGCAGAAGTTTTTTGGGATCAAGAACTGGCCTACCGACATCGGCCATGTCGATCTGGGTGAGCGCGTGCTGGATGTAATCGCGATCCCAGGTCACAGCAGGGTGAGCGTCGCCCTGTACGATCCACGAACAGCAGTGCTTCTGACTGGCGACACTCTATATCCGGGCCGCTTGTATGTAGTGGACTTTCCCAGCTTCGAGGCGAGCGTCGAACGATTGATCAAGTTCTCTGAAGGCAAGCCAGTGGCGCAGGTGCTCGGAAACCACATCGAGCAAACCAGCACTCCTTTTCTCGACTACCCGGTCGGCACGATGTATCAGCCCAACGAGCACGAACTCGCGCTCTCGCGGGGAACACTGCTGGAACTCGGAGACGCCGTCCGCTCCATGCATGGAACCGTGAAGCGCCTATGCATGCGCGACTTCTCCGTGTGGCCCGTTTCACCGGGTTTCATGAGTCCCGCGGAGGAGGCGAAGTTCAAGCAATATCTAAAGGAACAGCGCGCAAAAATGTGGGATCAGTCGCAATAGAGGAGACTCAAACTTTCTCCCTTGCTTATTTTGATGGAGAGTAAGAGCCTCTGGTCTGGACAGCACTCGCTGACAACCTGTCGTCTTTGATCCTCGAAACCTTCCAAATAGGGGCATCGCTGAGGAGTTTCTAAACAAACGAAGCAACCCCCCAAAAAGCGCATAACACTGTGAAGTTAGTAGTTGATTCGGTTATTGCAGCGGTACACATAATTGTGAGATTCTTACACATCCGGGGGGGGGGGAGTTGGATGCGCACCAACATCGAAATCGATGATCAATTAGTGAGCAAGGCCATGCGTTGCAGCGGCGCCCGCACCAAGAAGGCCGCGGTGGAAGCAGGTCTGCAATTGCTCGTTAAAACCCACTCGCAGACCGTGGTCCGCAAACTCCGGGGCAAAGTGCAGTGGGAAGGAGACCTGAGCGAGTCCCGACAGGGTCGCCTATCCGGAATAGAATCACCCACATGACGATCTTCGCTACCAATGTCATCACTAGTCGGCAGAACGTTACTCCACACTCGACTTGGCTCGATCGAGAGCTGAGTCAACAGCGCCTTGACTGACCGAGCTGAAACTGGGCGAAATCAAGAATTCGACGAAGATGCATCCTACCCTCTTCAGCGTGACCCCGAACCGAACGTTCGAAACCGGGGCGAAGCTCTGGCCGTGGCTTCGGCTAAGAACTATCGCTTTCTTCGATCCCATGGCCATACGGTCCGCAAGACTGTTGATTGCCTGATCGCCACTTTCTGTCTGACTGAAGGCCATTCTCTTTTGCACCGCGAGCATGACTTCGACTCAATCGAGAAACATCTCGGTCTTGAAGTGATTCACTCTAGGAGTGAATAGGGGCACGATACCAATTTCCCGTCGCCGATCCGGCTCTTCTACCGCCCGTCAAAGGAACTAGAGCCCAGGCCGCACTTCCGGGAACTATTTCGCAGCGAAAGCAGATTTTCTTGCCGGCGGCTGTCGATTTCACCAGGGTGACTTCGACAATATATTGTTAAGCAGCTCCGGGGCCCTGCTGGAGGACCGCAATGTTATTCCTGACCGACCTGAAGATCGCCATACGATCCTTGTGGCGCGTGCGAACCCTGTGGATCACCGTAGCCCTCACCCTCGCCCTTGGCATTGGCGCCAACGCCGCCATCTTCAGCGTCGTGCGCGCGGTGCTCCTGCGGCCGCTGGCAAACCGGGACGAAGACAGGCTGCTGTACCTGCGCCAAAGCGCCCCTGGCCTTAACGTCGAGAACGAGACTTTCTCCGTACCTGAGATACAGGACCTGAGTGGCGGTCTGAAGACGATTACGGAGTTGGGCACCTTTTCGGAGATCCCCTTCACCATAGTCGGCCTCGGCACTCCGCGCGAGGTTCCCGGCGGTGTGGTGGATGGTCACTATTTCGATGTGATGGGACTGCGCCCGGTGCTGGGGCGCCTGTTGAACACATCCGACGATGGGCCCAATGCAGCCGGCGCCATTGTGCTGACCTATCACTTCTGGACTTCCTCGCTGCACGCCGATCCCAGCGTTCTGGGAAAGACGGTGCGGCTTGAGACCGACAGTGGCGCACGGACAGCCACCATCGTGGGCGTTCTGGAACCATCGGTCCCGTACCCCGTAGCCACAGAAATCATTGGCAATATCGTGACCAGCCCGCACCATTTGTCAGCCACCATGGTCACCGGACGTGAGCACCGCATGACTGAGGTCTTCGCCCGGCTGGCGCCAGGAGCGACGATCGAAAACGCGCAGGCGGAGCTTCGCACCCGTCACACGGCGATGCTGGCCGCCCATCCGGGTGTCTACCGGCCGGGTGATCGTTACCGGGTGGACGTGACCCGGATGCACAACCAGATCAATGCCCGCGCCAACTTTGTGCTGTGGGTGCTGTTTGCCGCGTCGGGGCTGTTATTTGTCATCGCCTCCTCGAACGTGGCCAACCTTGTGCTGGCGCGTACGGTTCGCCGCGAGCCGGAACTGGCCTTGCGCTCGGCGCTGGGCGCGGGCACAACCGAGTTGCGCCGGTCGCTGCTCGCGGAAAGCCTGGTGCTGTGCGGTAGCGGAGTGCTGGCAGCATTGATCCTCGCCTGGCCCATGGTCGCGGTGCTGGGCCGCTACGCCGCGCGCTTCTCGGTGCGTGCCGAAGGCATCAAACTCGATTTCAACTTGGTGTGGTTTGGTATTGCACTGGCACTCGCCGCCGCTTTCTTCCTGGCGTTCATTCCCCGGCTGCCTTCGGGGGAGGCGCCCCTGGGTGCCGCCCTTACCGGCGGAAGCACGCGGGTCACCGGGAGCAGCAATCGCCGTCTGCGCATCTTCGCCGTCATGCAGATCACTGCCTCGTTCCTGTTGCTCACTGGCGCGGCCGTCCTGATGCGTACGCTGTATGTGCTGGAAAATACCCGGCCGCCCTTCGACACGGCACACGTGCTTGCGGTCAATTTGCCCGTCATGACCTATGGCCGCACACCGCAGCAGGTACAGGAGTTTTACCGCGAGGTCCAACGTCGCGTTGCTGCTATTCCCGGAGTGACCCGTGCCTCCACCGGCTTTAGCGTTCCCTGGCGTGACGAGCAGGGGTTGGGTATCAGCTTCACCTTTGCCGCGCAAGGAGCGGTCCCCAAGAACGGCCTGGACGACTGGCGCGCCAAGTTCCGGTCAGTATCGCCGGGCTTTTTTGACACCCTGGGCTTGCCTCTGGTGGAGGGGCGAGACTTCAGAGATTCCGATCGGGATGGTTCGGAACTGGTTGTCATCGTGAGCCAGAGTCTGGCCAAGGCACTCTTCCCCGGGCAGCCGGCGTTGAATCGTGAATTGCGCTGGACGGATAATGTGGTGAACTTTATCGGCATCAGCATGAAGCCGCGGCGCATCGTCGGTGTCGTGCCCGATCTGGATGATGACAACATTATCCCTTCCCCGGTCATGATGGTGTACCAGCCCAGCAATCAGGAAGGGTGGGAAGGCCGTCTCTTCGTCCGCACCAGTCAGGATCCCTACACGCTCACTCCATCCATTACGCGGACCATCCGCGAGCTCTCCGCCGAGCAGCCCGTCGAACGGGCCAGTACCCTGGAGGATATTCGCGCCGAGGTGCTTACGCCTGACCGGCTCAACGCGGTAGTCTTTGGTGGATTTGCAACCGTGGCGCTTCTGATTTCCGTGGTGGGTGTTGCCGGCGTGCTGGCATTCTCGGTGAGTGGGCGCACGCGCGAGTTCGGGATTCGCATGGCGCTGGGTGCACAACCGAGAAATATCCTGACCGACGTGTTATTGCAGGGGCTCACGATTGCGAGTATCGGCGTTGGCGCAGGCATATTGTTCGGCGTTATCTTCTCGCACACCATTGCGAGCTATGTGACGGAGGTGCATTTGCCCGGCCTGCTGACGTTCGTGGTATCGGCGCTAGTGATTTTGGCTGCCGCCGTCATCGCTTCGACCGTGCCCGCAGCCCGCGCCGCACGAGTGAACGCGGTAGAAGCGTTGCGATCGGAGTGACACCCGGTGTAGTGCGTCAGACAGATGGTCATTTATGCACACTCCCTAGAAGGATCGGTCAATGGGCCAAACCAAGGAACAGAGCATTCACTCGTGCCGGAGAGCATCCATGGGGTCGATGCTCGCCGCACGCACCCCGGGAACGAGGCAGGCGGCCAACGTTCCTATGAGCAGCAGGACAGGTACCAGCGCATAGGTGGTTGCATCCAGAGGCGCAACCCCATAGAGAAATCCAGACAGCAGACGGGTTAGCCCAACGGCTGCACCCAAGCCGATGCCCAAGCCCACAGCAAGTAGCACCAACCCTTCCCTCAGCACCAGCCCAACAACCCCACTCCGGCTAGCCCCAAGCGCCATGCGAATACCAATCTCCCCGGTTCGCTGCCGAACGGAATACGCGACCAAGCCAAAGACGCCAATAATGGCCAGCAACATGGCAACCGCTGAGAAGATTGCAAGCAGTGTCGTTTGGAAGCGTCTCCGCGCTGTCACTTCGGTCTCCATGTCGCTCATCGTGCGCACGTCGCCGATCGCCAGGCTCGTGTCGAGACTGCGCACCACGCCACGGATAAGCTGCGCGACCGCGTCTTTCGGCAGCGTCGATCGAACGGTGATGGAAGCCGCATTCGCATCGAAACCTGCCTGGAAAAACGGGCCGTAGAGTTGCGGCGCGACACTCTCTTCCAGGTGCATATTTCGTACATCGCCCACTACACCTACCACCGTCTCCCAGGGATCCTCGGATGACTCGCGAAGCTGATGGCCCACCGCATCGACGGTCCCAAAATATTTCTTCGCCAGGGCCGCGTTCACAATCACGGTAAGAGAATGATCGCGATTGTCACTTTCGCTAAACGAACGTCCCTCAATGAGCGGAATCTGCATCGCCGAAAAATATCCAGGAGAGATTCTTCGTTCCTCTACCAGTTGATCCTTCTCGTTCGGGTATCCCTTGGCCTCTAGTGTCCCGATACTTTGCGCGCCGCTCAACGGCAGCATGTTCACCACTCCCGCGGCCTGCACCCCTGGCACGGCCTGAATGCGGGCCAGCGCATTCGCAAAAAACTGTGCGCGCTGGGGAGCTATGCTGTACCTGGGGTTGACCGCTCCAGAGATAAACGAGGGCGGACTCAGTTGTAAGTGCACAGCCACGGTTGTAGGAGAGAATCCGGTGGGCGCCGCCATCACTTTGGCATAACTTCGCAGCAGCAGGCCCGCACCCGTCAGCAACACGACCACCATGGCCACCTGCGCAATCGCCAACGCCTGACGCACGCGCCCCCGATTTCCCACCACACCCCGTAGTCCGCTGCCATGCAGGACTTTGCTAAGGTTCACCCGCGTAGACAGCAGGGAAGGCAGCACGCCAAACATCACGCTGGTCAACAGCGTAATGCCGGCAAGAAAGCCAAGCACACGGTAATCAAGCGAAGCTTCCGCCATACGCGGAATGTCCCCAGGATTGAGCCGCAGCATCGCATGCAGAAAAAGCCATGCCAATGCGGCCCCAGCCGCTCCTGCAGCTAGACTCAGCAGGAGCGCCTCGGTCAGCATTTGTCGCAGTAGCCGTCCGCGCGCTGCACCCAGGGTAGCTCGTACTCCCAGCTCGTGGCTTCGGTCCGCCGCGCGGGCAAGGAGCAAGTTGGCCGCGTTCCCGCAGGCAATCAGGAGCACGAAACCAACCGCGGCGGACATCAACAACATCATTGGCCGTATTGGCCCCAGCGACGTTTCGCGGAACGGCTCCAACACACCGCTGAATCCCCGCCGGTCGACAGCATGCAGCAGGTCAATCCGGCGCATCAGCGTGCTCAACTCCGATTGCGCCGCTCGCAATGTGACGCCGGGCCGCATGCGCGCCAGTGCCCATGCGGTGGCTTCCTCGCGGTTCGCCTTTTCTTCTGCCTTCAATGCCAGCGGAGTCCACACCTGGGTCTTGTCGAAGTCAGCTTCCCCGTAGGGGAGATCGCTCTTGTGTGGATATTCAAACTGGGGTGGCATCACGCCAACCACGCGGTAACTCAGGCCATCAAGGAGCACAGTTTTTGCAAGTACGTCGCTGGTGCCCGCAAATAGCGTCTGCCACAAGCCATAGCTGATGACAGCCACGCGGTTCTTGCCTGGCTGCATATCCGCAGTATCGAAGACCCGGCCAAAGGCCGGTGTCACCTGGATTGTGGGGAAAAAATCAGCGTCTACCCTTGCGGCGCCCACGCGCTCTGCCCGATCGCCGGTTGCCAGGTTAAACGTTGCCTGTTGGAAGAGAGTGCTATCGCAGTAAGACCGATTCTGCCTCTGCAGATCAAAAAAGTCGGCATTGCTGGGCCCAAAGACCTCGACCGGTAGATCGTAGTGAGAGTTTGGCGTGAATAGATACACCAGTCTTTCAGGATTTCCGTAAGGCAGGGACCGCAGCACCACCGCATCCACCAGGCTGAAGATGGCCGTACACGCGCCGATGCCCAGCGCCAACGTCAGCACCGTCACCACAGTGAAAGATCGATGTTTGATCAGCGTGCGCAGCCCGTAGCGCACGTCCTGCTGAAAGTCTTGCAGCCACGTCACGCCGCGCGACTCATAGCACTCCTCGGTCGTTTGTGGCACGCTGCCAAACTCGGCTTTCGCTGCCGCGCGCGCCTCTGCTTCTGTCATGCCGTTTGCCAGGTTCTGTGCCACCGCTTCTTCCAGATGAAACTGCAGCTCTTCGTGTAACTCTGCGTTGCGTGTCTCCCGGTTGCGCAACGACCGCAACCGCATTATGGCGCTCTTGATCACACGCATAGCCAGTTACACCGCCCCTAGAACGGCCTGGACGCCGACTGATAGCCGGTCCCAGGATTTTTCCTCAGCCTTCAATCTCGCCTTGCCAGCTTTGGTGAGCGAGTAGTACTTGGCTCGCCGTTTATTTTCCGACTCACCCCACGCCGCCTCAATCCAGGCCTGGTGCTCTAGCCGATGCAGTGCCGGATACAGAGCGCCCTGGTTGACCGTGAGCGAATCATTCGAGAGCTGGCGGATGCGTTGCGCAATTGCCCAGCCGTGCATCGTCTCCAGACTGAGAACCTTCAGGATCAGCAGGTCCAATGTCCCCTGCAACAAATCGGTCGATTTCGTCACACCTTGTTCTTCCCCTCAGTTATTGAGGGGAATAGTAACACAGCCTTGATGCCGTATTTCGAATCTAAAACTGAATCGGATCTGCCCTATGCTGCGCGCACCAGCCAGTTCTTCATCGTGTCTGCGTCCACCAGGCCTGCTTGTTGAAAGTGCAGGCTGCCGTTTTGGAACACGGCGAAATTCGGAATGCCGCGCACGTTGTACCGCGCCGCAAGCTGGGGAAATCGCTCGGTGTCCACCTTCAGTACCACGGCTCGACTTGCGAGGTCGCGCGCCACCTCGGCAACATGAGGGGCAGCCATCCGGCACGGGCCACACCAGGACGCCCAAAAATCCACCAGCACTGGAACTTTGCTGTCCCGGATGATCTCGTCGAACTCTTCGATGTTGACGGCAAGCGGCTCAGCAATGGCTGGTAGCGATGCTTTGCAGGCGCCGCATTTTCCTGTGTCGGCGAGGTGGTTCGCCGGAATGCGATTCGGCTTTCCGCAGGAAGGACAATTTCGGACAGTGGCCACGGCGATCTCCTTTTCGTATGCCTCAACCATGCATCAGCAAAGAATGTGCGCGTTCGTACTGCTCACGAACAGCTTCCTTCCCATATATACGCTCCAGGCGGCGCACGGTGAAATGCCCCTCCGCGAGGCTCTGAAAGTGCCGGCTAAACAGTACGTTGAGTGTAAAACCTCCGACCGCGCCGGCAATGGGAACCATTTCCGCAGCCACTTTCTCGCTCACCTCTACCCCAAATCGCGAAGCAATCTTTCCCAAAAATGACATCAGCGCCGGTGCCCCTTCTTTTGCCAGACCCTTGCGCGTGACGTACGAAACCGCCTCGTTGGTGAACTGCGCCAGGGCCGTCCGCGTCGCATAATAGGCGCTCTCCCGGGCCTCCCGATGAATCTTCTGCGGACCCAGGGCAAACACCTCGAGGCATGCCAGCGAACTCTCCGGGTCAGCCAAGTTCTCTCCCTGGCTGCGAGCAATCTCAACGATGGAGTGCAGCATCACCGTGGTGGTTACCGGCAGTTCGGCCAACAGCCCAGGCAGCCCAAAGAAGCCGCCGACGGCGCCGGTCAACGCCGCAGCGGCGGTGTGAGAGCGCTTGTGCACCACGGTCGACGAACCCTTCCCGTGCGCACGTATCGCTACGCGCAAGCATTGCTCGAGTGCTTTATCGACCGTAGTCTTGATCGCCGATTGTGCCCGGCCGGGCAGCCGCTGCAGTAGCGCCTCCACCGGCATACCGACTGTGGCCGCGAGGTTCATCGCAAAACTCTGGCTCTCGAGTTTGGCCACTGCGGCCTGAAGATCGGCGTAGTCGGAAGCAGAAAGATTGGTCATGATTGCCTTCTCACGTACCGCAAAAGGTCTGCAGGACGCATTCGTCTGGCCGTGCGGGGGTAGCGTACCGCTCCAGACCGGGTCTTTCCTCATAGGGTCGTGAGACGACATCCAATAGTTCCTCAAACGGCTGAAAATCCTGCCGCTGGCTAGCAGCTTCGATGGCGGCCTCCACCAGGTGGTTGCGCGGGATGAACGCCGGATTCGCCAGGCGCATCGCCGCCGCCCGCTCAGCCGCCGGCATGGGCTCTTCCGTCAGCCGCGCGTGCCATCCCTTCGCCCACGAGTCATACGCCGTGGGATCGGCGAATAGCTCCCGAACTCCGGCATTTCCTTCTACCGAGTCGCACAAGCGGCGGAAGGTTAGAGTGAAGTCCGCTCGGTTGGATGCCATGCGTGTCAGCAGCTCCTGCGCCAGGTCCGCATCGTGGGCGCGCTCGCTGAATAGGCCAAGCTTGCGCCGCAAGCCGGCGGCGTGAGCCTCCTCGAACTGGGGCGCGAAGGCGGAGAGTGAAGCTTGCGCTGAGGCCAGCGCTTCCTCTCGGCTGCCTGTTTCCTGCTCTAGAACCGGCAGCAGGGCCTCGGCCAGGCGGGTCAGATTCCAAAGCGCCACGCGCGCCTGGTTGCCATAGGCGTAACGTCCGTAGTGATCGATCGAGCTGTACACCTTCGCTGGATCGTAGGCCTCCAGGAACGCACAGGGGCCGTAGTCGATCGTCTCACCCGAGATCGATGTGTTGTCGGTATTCATCACTCCATGGATGAAACCGACCAGCATCCATTGCGCCACCAACCGGGCGTGGCGGCCGACGACGCCATCCAACAGCGCCCGGTACTGCGCCTTTGCCTGCGCAGCTTCCGGATAGTGCCGTGCAATGGCAAAGTCGGCCAGCGTGCGTGTCCCTTCGATATCGTCCAGCGCGGCAAAATATTGAAAGGTCCCCACCCGCAGGTGGCTTGCCGCCACACGGGTTAGCACCGCTCCAGGGAGTGCCGTCTCCCGCCGCACCCACTGTCCCGTGGTCACCGCGGCAAGAGCGCGGGTGGTCGGCACGCCGAGCGCCGCCATGGCCTCGCTCACGATGTACTCGCGCAGCACCGGGCCCAGCGCGGCCCGCCCATCTCCGCCGCGGGAGAACGGGGTTGGTCCTGAGCCTTTGAGCTGAATATCGTAGCGGACGCCATCCCGCCCCAGGACCTCACCCAGCAGGTTGGTACGGCCGTCGCCGAGTTGCGGCACAAAATGGCCGAACTGGTGCCCAGCGTAGGCTTGCGCCAGCGGCTCCGATCCAGTGGCAACCCGGTTGCCGGCCAGCATCGCCACTCCTTCCGGGCTCGCCAGCGCGTCCGGATCCAAACCCAGTGTCCGGGCCAACTCCGCATTCAGTTTTACGAGTTGCGGCGCGGCCACCGGGGTCGGAGACACCCGGGCGTAGAAGTGTTGTGGCAACCGTGCATAGGTATTCTCAAAAGCGATCTCGGTCATGATGATTCGATGTCCTATCGTTGCATGACGATCTCTGCCCCGTAGAGCGGCAGCAGAGGGTGCCGGATCACCGCGCGAAACTCATACTTTCCGGTAGCCGATAGGCCGCTCGCCTGGGCGGTGAACGCGCCGGGGTGGGAAACAACCTGCTTCGGCGTGGCGATCCAACCCGAGGAACGCGAGTTGGCGTCCTCGCCCAGAATGGGGCGGTATTCGAACCCGACCTCCAGGGAGGAGCTGTCGCCCATATCCAGCACCTCTCCCTTGAGCGTATTCCCGGAGGACCCGGTCGTCTGCACGTGGGGCGGGGTAAACGCCGGTTCGGCATTGGTAATCTTCACCACCGCCGGGTTGGGCCACGCGAAGTTGTCCTGCAAGCGCTGCGTCTGCATCACCCGCACGTGCAAACCGTCCTTTTCCTGGTGCCAGCTGGATGTCGGCTTGATTTCAGGATGGTACTCGACCACTTTGTCGTTCTGGCCCAGCACGCTTACTTCCGTCTTCGCGGTCGCCCGCACCGAATGAAGAGTAAACTCCTTCCAGGTCGCGCGCGGCCAGGGTTTATCCGACTCGACCATGGCGTACAACGCCTGACCATCTTTCTTCTTCGTGTACCAAATGTCGCCTTCGTTGGTGATGACCCAGGGCCGCACTCCGTAAATCGCGTCTGAGTTCACGAACATCCACAGGGCTATTTCCCGCAGCCGCTCTTCCTCTTCGATGGGCAGCTCGCCATTCGGTTTGGGTCCCACATTCAGCAGGAAGTTTCCACCCTTGGCGCGCGTCTGGATCAGCAGGCGAATCAGCTCCCCTCCTGACTTGTAGTGCTCGTTCTGGGGCTGATATTGCCACGCCGTGCCCATGGTCATGCAGGTCTCCCACGCCCCCGGCATAGGCATCCCGGGAATCGTAAGCTCCGGAGTTCTGATTGCCCCCCGGGTGACGATGATGTCGGGATCGAGCTTCCACGCCAGGTCGCGCAACCCGACCGCCTCGCCATCAAGAAACAGCGCATCGATTTTGCCGTAGTGCGTGAGCAGTTCGCGCAATTGGGTTTGGTCGTACTCCATCAAGCCCGGATTATTCTGTGGCTGCACATCGGGAACGTGGCGCTCAATGGTCTTGCCATGCTCATGGAGCCACCAGAAATCATCCGGCGAGTAATAAACCCCTGCAGCGATACCCTGGGCTCGAAAAGCGTCAAAGACCTCTTTCGTGATATCGCGATGGAAGGGAGTCTGCATAATGCCGAACGGAGTCGTCTCGGTATCGAACATCGCAAAACCGGAATGGTGCTTCGTCGTGAACATCACGTACCGGATGCCCGCCAGGTGAGCGAGCCGGGCCCAATCCGTGGGGTAGAACGCGCGCGGATCGAACGTTTTCGGTAGCTCTTGAAAGAAGCGCTCGGTGTATTCCGGCGAAGCGCCTACCAGCGAATGGCTGATGACCACACCCAACTGGCTATCCACGCTCCAGTGGATAAATAGGCCAAAGCCCTGATCGCGAAACCACTCTAGCCGATCGGCCTTGTTGAGGGAACCAAGCTCGGGGTTATCGTCCGCGGCGGCGCAGGGAAGCAGCGAAAGATTTGCTGCGAGTAACAAGGCAAGCAGAACGCGCAATCTGGACATACGAAATCCCCGTGTGCGACAAAACAACCATATCAAGAGAACTGAGGGATCTGCCGTTTAGGCTCCAGGCCACTCCAACCAATTAAGCTGATGCAATGGACCCTCTCGTCACCACCTCCTGGCTGGCTGGCCGGCTGCGCGATCCGGGTGTCGTCATCCTGGACGCCACGCTTCCTCCCGTTGGAGTCGTCCCGCCCGTCGACACGCGTGCGCGTTATCTCGCCCAACACATTCCTGGCGCCATTTTCTTCGACATTGAAGAGCTCTCGGACCACTCCACCCCCTTGCCTCACATGTTGCCCGCGCCGGAAGCATTTGCGCGCAGCCTTTCCGCCATGGGCATCGGCGAAAACATGGAAATCGTTGTGTACGAGCAGGAAGGGGTATTCTCTGCTCCCCGAGCCTGGTGGATGCTCAAGACCGTTGGCGCCCCCAGGGTCCATCTACTCGATGGCGGACTTCGCGCCTGGATCGAAGCCGGTCTGCCAATCGAGTTGGGGCCGGTCGACCGCGCCCCGGCCGTTTTTCACGCGCATCTCGACCAAAAAGCAGTAAAGGATTTCTCTCAGATACAGTGGATGATCGCGACGCACGCGCAAATTCTCGATGCTCGCTCCGCCGGCCGCTTTAGTGGGGTCTTGCCGGAGCCGCGGCCAGGCGTAAGTTCCGGTCATATGCCCGGAGCTACCAGCGTTCCCTTTACGGAACTGGTCGAAGCGGGGCGGATGAAGTCTGCGGTAGAGCTGCAACACATCTTCGCCGCAAAGGGAGTAGCCATGGAACAGCCCATCACCACCACTTGTGGTTCCGGCGTGACTGCGGCTGTGGTCGCGCTCGGACTCGAGCTGGCAGGTGCAAGGCATGTCAGCCTTTACGACGGCTCCTGGGCCGAATACGCTGTTCATCCCCAAGCAATGATCGAGAAGACCATCGCATGAAACGACTTTACCTCCTCACGTTTTTCCTCACGGCGCTTGCACTGTGCGCACCGGCACACGCTTCCAACTGTCCCATCCCGTCGGGCGCGAATATATCGAGGATTCAATCGATCGTGAACGCGTGCGGTAGCGGCAACACGGCACTGTTTGCCGCCGGTAATTACGCCCTGACCACGCATCTCATTGTGCCGTGCGGGGTGTCGCTGGCCGGCCCTACCGTGGCTTGGTCGAACCCTTCCCGCTACACGGCGACGCTCAATTCCAGCGTGCAGGGTGGACCGGCCGTCGTGTTTAATGCCTGTGCTACGCCGGCCTCTGTCCATTACCTGAACTGCAATGGCGGCCGGCCTTCGCCGGATGGCGGAATGTGCTTTTATTTTCCCGCGGGGACCAGCAACTTGACCTTCAGTTACAACCACATTTTCGGCAACCAGGCCAACGCCGAAGATCCCCACTGGTACGACAGTCTGGTTCTCCTTGATGGCAAGTCCGACGCGGATGTCTCAAAAAGCGACACCATCGCGTGGAATATCTTCGGCAATCCTACTCTCGGCGACTGCTCCAACGTGATGTCGGACTATACCTATCACGGCCTGGGCGGCAATGGTGGTTTATGTAACGGTCTCGGTGTCCATAACGGGATGCTCGACCTTCGCGTGGAGAATAACATTTTCCAGTTTGAAGAACAGGGAATGAAGGTTTACGAACGGCAGGGTCAGTGCGTCAACTGCGTCATTGCTTACAACGACTTCTCGAACATTCACCGTATTCCCTTCGAAACCCAGGCCAATATCGGCGACGACCAGCCGACTTCCATGTACATCCTGTACAACTCCGTGCACGATCAGTTCGCCACCAACTACGGCGCCTGGGGCATTTCAGCGGCGAATGGATGCAAGTCGGGGTGCGTCACTCGCACCAGTTACAACGTCCTCATTAACAACGTGAATGCCTCGCCCGAAGGGAAATACACACCCGGAGCGATCGAGGTGTGGGGCTCCACGGGCACCGGGGCCAGCTATAACCTGATTCAGGGTTTTTGGGCGAATGGCATCGTCACCTCGTCTACCGGCGACTTTATCTATAAGAACAACACCTTTTGTATGGGGTATGGCGGAAGCACGGTGGCCAACGGCAAGGGCGGCTACTTCAATACCGAAACCTCGAATCCGATGCCCTATACTCCGTCTGGCTTGGGGAATACCTTTGCCAAGAGCAACACCTGTACCCAGACCAGCGTAGCTCCTTCGATTACCCCCGCAAGCACGAGCTTTTCCGGTTCGCTGAAAGTGACATTCACCAACCCCGGGGCCAACCGCGACTTCAACACCGGTATCTGGTATACGGTCGACGGCAGCACTCCGGTACCCGGTTCTGGCACGGCAAAGTACATTGCCGGCGGTGGCTCCATCGTTGTGTCGGCGACAACGACGGTGAAGGCCGTGGGCATGTGGGGTGCGCAAAATCAACCGGTGACCTATCCCGCAGGTTACGGCTATGTGCCGAGCGCGGTGCAGTCGGCGACGTATAGCGCCGGCAAGAACTAGGGCAATCGATCGAGGGCCTCTCGCAGGGCGTGTAACGCCGGCGGAAGCGTCCGCACCATTCGAGTGTTTCTCCACTGTTGGCAGTAAGGAGCTAGTCTGATGGGCAATCCCGCGAACTCGGAGGAAAACATGGGCACGCGGCAGGATCAGATCGCCCTCAAGTATCTGGATTTAGCGCGTGTCGAAATCCAGGACCGCATGAGTTCTTCGAACAAGACCCTGATTCTTTACGTGGGCGGGGTCGGCGGCATCGTTGCGTGGATGTACCAGGTCACTCTGGCTGCCACCCATCCTCTCTCCCTGCGGACTCTGGTGTTTTGTGCAGGCGTGGTGATTTCGTTTCTTTCCTTTGCCGCCAGCTGGATTATCTTCCACAACGAACGCATGGTGAACGCACTCGCCCGGTACCAGACCCTGGTGCTGGCGCCGTACCTCGACTCAGTGTTGCCGAGCGTAAAGGGGTGGGAGTCATCGACCCAGCTCAGCAAAACCGACACCGGAATGCGGACTTACTGGGCCGTGGCGGTCCCGACCGTGATTCTCATCGGCCCAAGCATTATTTTCATGGTCGGCATGTTTTACGATAACGCGCACTTGGTGTGGCCGGCCACGTGCGCTCAGTGGGCCTGTTTCGCCGGCACCCTCACCCTGGCGGTGGTTGCCTTCTATTTTTCCTTCGATACTGTTGTCGATCGCAACAAACTGCGCCGTGAGGAGTCTGAGCGTCGAGCGCGGGCGGAAGCAAAGGCCGCGGCGCATGCGGCGGCAGCCAACGACGAAATATCCTAAGCTCTCCGCAAGTTACGGGTCGATGATGGTGCGATCCCAGACCGGCGATCCCTGCCTCTGGTAATGGCCGAGGTGCGTCCAGTCTTCGCGCGTGATGCCGTTCAGGTCCCACACCACCCTGCCATCGCGCACCGTCAGCTCGCAGACCAGCTTTTCATCGCCGGCCATCCGTGCGCCGTTGGTGTCCACGAAACCGAAATGCCCTTTCTCCAGATGCAGCACCGCGACATCCGCATCCGAGCCCACCGAGAGATTACCCAACTCGTCGTGTTTGATCTCGTGGGCTGGGTTGGAGGTGGACATCCGGATCACGTCCTTGAGCGAAACGCCCAGGTTCAGAAACTTCGACATGACATTCAGCATGTCCTTCATCCCGGCATTCATGCTGTCGTTGTGGAGATCGGTCGAAATCGAATCCGGGACGAAGCCCTGCTGGATGGCCGGAGCCGCCTGGCGGAATAGAAAGCTACCGCCGCCGTGGCCAACATCAAAAATAACGCCACGCTTCCTTGCTGCGAAAAGGTACGGAAAGACCTTGCCCTGCGCATCGAGCATCGGAACATCGTCCAGATACATGTGCGTGGAAATATCGCCTGGGCGCAATTTGTTCGATACCAGTTCCTGATAAGGGCGCTCCGTGCGAAAAGTTCCAAAGTCGACCATGACCGGGATATTGGCGATGGTCCCGGCCTGTACTGCATGCTCCACCGGAGTCCATTCGGGACCATCATAATGAGCCGTCTTGATGCCCACAATCACCTGCGGATATTTCAGTGCCTGGTCCGCGGCTGCCTGGGCATCCATCTCGCTCAGGCTTTGCTCATACTTTGGTCGCATGCCGCTGCCGACAATATTGATAAAGGCGAGGATGCGGGTGATGGAGCGATCGATTACATGATCTTTGAAGTCGGGAAAATTCTTCCATCCGGAACTCCCCGCATCCACAGCGGTCGTCACGCCGCTGCGAAGAGTAAATCCATCGGGGTAGAGACCGTGATCCCCTGCATAGGAGCGCCGCTCGCCCGTGCTGGCATAGACATGTACGTGGATATCCACCAGGCCAGGGGTTACGTATAGGCCGGTCACATCGACCACCTTCACGCCGGGGCCGGCATCTATCTTCTCGGCGACCGCAGCAATCTTGTGGTCTTTGATCGCTACGTCGCGAACGGCGTCGAGTCCGTTTTTCGGGTCGATGACATGGCCGCCCTTGAGCACCAGGTCGTAGGACGCTTGCCCATGAAGAGCCAGGCAAGGCAGAAAGGCCACAAGCAACGCAACCTTCAGAAAGCGCGATGGCCCAACACGGCTATCTTGTCTTTGAACACCACGACAAACTTCCACGATTCAGTATCCCCATCACTTCTACAAAGCCACAGCCGCTGTCTTCCAGCGGCTGTGTGGTCTCACGATGGCCCGTTTGCGCTAAAACACGATCTTGCCGGCAAGTTGAAGCACTCGGCCGCTGGTGCCGGAACTGCTTTTCTGGGTGCTGGTCGTGGTGCCAAAATCACCCCAGGTCGTCTGATCCGCCGGGTCCCAACCACCTTGCATGTCCGAGTTCGGATTGGACAGATTGGGATGATTGAAAACATTCTGCGCCTCGGCACGGAATTGGAATCGTAACCTCTCCCAAATCCCAAACTCTTTGAAGACAGACGCGTTCACATTTTGAAAACCGGGACCATACAGCGGATTTCGCTTGCCGCTCCCGAAGGTGAACTGTGCCGGGTAGGCAAATGCCGAGCCATCAATGCAGGAGGCGGCGGAATTTGCAATGTAAAACTTGGTGGTACATGTCGCCGAGGGCAAATGTATCCAATCGGGCCGCTGCACGTTTCCATTCGGCTGGCTGACGTTGGCCTGATCGTTGTCGAGGTACACGTTATAAGGGATGCCGGTCTGAAGCGTGACAATCGCGTTTACTTGCCAGCCGCCCAACGTGTTCTTCATGAGATAGCTGTCACCAAACTTGGGCAGCTCGTAGGTCGCGATCGCCACAAAGCGGTTGCGGATGTCCCAGTTCGAGCTCGCGTAATCAAGGTTGATGTTGTACTGGTCCATCGTGGTGCCGCCGTTGTTTGAGTTATCCGAGAGATCCAGATCGTGCGACCATGTGTAGCTCGCCTGCCCGGATAGACCATGGGTCGTGCGCTGGCGAAGAATCGCCGTGAACCCGTTGTAGTGAGAGTACTCGTCGTTCTGGATGGTGCGGATCCTGCCAAAGAGTTGATTGGGGCGACGATCGTTGATGTCTCCCACTGGTCCGCCAGGCTGCGGCGAGTTGTTATAAAAGTCGCGGTCAAGATGGATCGCGTGTGACCCGATGTACTGCAACTCCGCCCCAGCTCCTTTCCACAATTCCTGTCCCCACGAGAGGTTCCACTGATACAGCTCCTGGGTAGGCAAATGTGGCCCCATGGTGACCGCATTCACATAGGTCCCGGGAATGCCTGCCATCGGGGAACCCGCCCCGGCGCCGGGCGTCGGATTGACGAACGTCAAGAGGCTATTGGCCTCACCGTTGTAGTTGACAGAAGCGGAAAGCGGATAATTCTGCGTTGTCAGGGTGTAGGTATTCAGTTGATTGGCGTTCCAGTAGATGCCGAAACCGCCGCGGAGTACGGTCGCCTGCGTGGCACGATACGCGAAGCCAAGCCGGGGGGCCCAATTGTTATGCGTCGGATCGATGAACTTGAAGCCGGGCGTTGGTTTGAACTGGGCTGGTGTCGTCGCGGTGGTTTCCGGGATTAACGCTGTATCGGTTGCATTTAAAATCCGGGTGTAGCCGTTCAGACTGTAGGGCACCGTCGGCAGTTCGTAGCGCAGACCATAATTGAGCGTGAGCCGTGGCAATACCTGCCAATTGTCCAACACGAAGAACCCATCGCGCCACTCACCAATCGATCCCTTCGTGGGGAAAATCGGGGTGACGGACGATTGAGCCAGGCCGATAACAAAATCGGCCGGACCATAGCCCGTGCTGGTATAGCCCGCATCGGCGCTGCCAGGGGTCCCACTGAAGTAAAACTGGCCGCGCGCGTCGTTTGCTGCCTCGCGGCCAATGGTGAGTTTGCGCAGCTCAACGCCGGCCATGATGTTGTGGCGGCCGCGCGTGTAACTTACCTCGTCATAACCGTCGATGGTTCGATCGTCCTGAAACCAGTTGGCGGAGGTGTTTCCCAGGGTCGGGCCATTATTATTTCCCAGCACGTCGACATAGATCGATGGTAAGCCCGGGTTGCCGTACGCAGTGTCGGAGTTGAAGCCCGGAATCCCCAGCGCAGTTCCGGCATCCTTAGGCCCGTGGACCGCAAAATAATCCAGACTGTTCGAGAGGATCGTGTTCAAGCCGACGCGAAAATCATTCACCAGGTTCGGCTTGAGGACGCGCGTATAACCGATCGCGTAGTTCCGCGAATTGGTCGGTCCGTAGGACGCATTGGTGGGGAAGTTAGAGCCGCCGACGACATTAATGTTCTGCCAGTGATAGCGGAAATAGAGGCGGTTCTTGTCGCCGATGTTTTCGTCAATGCGATCCAGGGTTTGGGTAACAGTCAGGTTGCTGGGGAAGCTATTCTGCAGATTATTTTGCACCCCGCTGAGATTGGGCAATAGCATGTACGCTTCCAGCTTTTGCGAGATCAAGCCGGAAGGGCTATTCAATTCGGACGCTGGAATCTGGTTGTTGAGATAGGGCAGACCGGTGAAGGGATCGGTAATCGGCACACCGATGGCGGAGAAATCTCCCGCTCTCTCTGCCGCCGTGAGCGTCGAAGCAATCCCCGTGGCCTGCGATATCTGGTTGAGCTTCTCCCAAGAGCCAAAGAAGAATGTCTTGTTCCGGCCGTTGTACAGCTTGGGAAAGTAGACCGGGCCGCCCAGATCGAATCCATACTGGTTGTAATGGTTAATCAGCTTCGGGCTGCCGGGTGCGTCGAAGAAATCGTGCGCATTCAGGGCCGTATTCTGAATATAGTCATAGACCGCACCGTGCAAGTCGTTGGTTCCGGACTTGCTGACCAGGTTCACGTGCAGCCCCAGGTAGGAACCATACTGCGCCGGGTAATTCCCGCTCTGCATTTGCACTTCGGAGATCATGTCCGAGCTCGGCCTCGCCGGAGCAACGGTGATCAGGTTATTCATGATCGAAACCCCGTCGAGCGTCATGCTGCTCTGAATCTCACGTTGGCCCGCGCCGATAAAGTCTTCTCCGGGTGGCACATTCGCATAACCTGAGGAAGGCCCAATGGTGACGTTCGACGCGGTCGCCGCAACCTCCAGAGCGTTGTGCCCCATCAGAGGCAAGTCCTGCACCGCTTTGGTATCGAATGTTTCCCCCAGCGTTGCGTCGTCCGTCTGAATCGGAGGGGTTGATGCCGAAACCGTGACAGTCTGTGTCTCAGACCCTGGCTTCAGTGTGAAGTCCGTACGCACCGCCTGATCAATCGGCACAATGGCGCCCGTCTTCGTCACCTTGCTAAAGCCAGTTTGATCGACAGTGATGTTGTAGGTGCCCGGAGCAATGAACTTGATTGCATAGTAGCCCTGTGCGTTGGTTGTGCCTGGAGATTCGACGCCCGTCGACTCTTCCACGGCCGTCACCTTGGCTCCGGAGACTGCGCTGCCGGATGAATCCACCACCGTTCCTACCAGGGAGGTATTATTGGCAACCTGGGCCACCACGGGCGACGTAAACGCTGCGATGCAGATAACGGGTATCAGTGCGGTATAGAGGGTAAATAGGCGTTTCATTCTCTTGAGCTCCCTTCAGTTTGGGACGCAAGACAGGCCTGCGTCCGGTGGGAAACTTATGATCTAAGCAGCGCTTTCGCACTGCGGGTATGTCAAACGAACTGGCCTACGTAAGCAGCTATCGAAAATCGGCTTTCAAGTTAACTCTTGCTCCGATACCTGGAAGCAAGAGAGCCCTCGCCAGATAGGCGCCGTTCACGCATGCAATTTCCTGCATTCGCGGAAATGAATGAAATACAGCACCAGGGGTCCAGGGAAGGTAAAGTCGAATCCAGATAGATTGACTAGAATTTCATTCTAGAAACGCCAGGTTGTCATTAGGCTATTGCCGTGTCTACATATAGGACATTTGTCCTATATGTGTCCGATGTGCAAGATTCCAGTGAAAAGGCTCGCCCTACTCCCAATGCACCAGCCCGCGCTGGATGGCGTAGATCGCGGCCTGGGTTCGGTCTCGAACGCCCATTTTGTCAAGGACGCTGCTCACATGAATACGTACAGTCTTCTCGGCGATATGTAACTGCTCCGCGATGTCACGGTTGCTTTGCCCGCGCGTGACGCAGGTAAGCACCTCGTGCTCGCGCGGAGTCAACTCGACAACCACGGATGTCCGCTCCGCCAGGCGATCTCTTGCGATCGGCGGCAGATATCGCAGGCCGCGATGCACGGCAACAATAGCCTCGACTACCTCTTCTCCGCTCGCGTCCTTCGTGAGATAGGCCATGGCGCCGTTGCGGATCGCGCGATAGATATCCTCGCTACCTTCGTAGTTGCTTAGGACTGCGATCTTTGCCGTCTTGCACAGCTTACGAATGGCGAGAATGGCATCGAATCCGTTGACGCCCGGCAGGCGCAGGTCCATGACCGTGACATCGGGATTGCACTGCCGATAAAGCTCCACGCCGCTGGATCCGTCGCTGGCCTCACCGACAATCGCGATGTCGCTGCGCGCGCTCAGGACGGACCGCAACGCCATCCGCGCCAGAAAGTGATCTTCGATCAGAAGCACCCGGATCGCCAACGAACTCATCCTCCCTGCACTTGCATTTGGTAGGGCACGTGGACCAGTATCTCGGTGCCATTTCCAGCCGATGTCTCCACCCGAAGACTTCCACCCAGCTTGCGAGCACGCTCCTCCATGACAGGAATCCCAAAGTGGCCGTGGAGCGCGCTGAGTTTGTCGGACGCACGAAAGCCGCAGCCATCGTCCTTAACCGACAAACTTAGCCAATCCGCGTGGTATTGCAGGTGGACCGAGACGATATTCGGTACCGCATGACGGAGGGCGTTGGTCACCGCCTCCTGGCCGATGCAGACTAGATGGTGAATGGAACCGGGAGCTAGAGGTACTTCCTGGCCTTCCACTTGCAGGCGCATGTCGACGCCCTTCTCGGCCCCCAATGGCGTCAATGCATTCGACAGCGCGCTCGAGAGCGGCCCGGTCGCTTCCTGGTTCTCGCGTAAGTCCCAAAGGATGCGGCGGGCCTCGGTCTGGCAGTGCCGGACCATATTGCGGGCCAGCTCACAAGCCTTCGCTGCCGCGCTCGTCTCGCTGCCGAGTAGCCGCGCTGTTGTTTCCATCTGCCACGAGATCGCGGCAAAGCCGGCCATCAAGGTGTCGTGCCACTCGCGTGCAATACGATTGCGCTCTTCGAGTACTACGCCCAGCTCTCCTTTGGCGCGTGTCAGCCTCCAACGGAACAAGCGCACAGCGGCGACGGCCGCTACCGCGCATAGCAGCGTATAAAACCACCAGGCTTGATAAAAGTACGGCTGCTGATGAACGGCGGTGCTGGCGATGTGGTCGCTCCATGCCGCGCCCGCATTCCGCGCGTTCACCAGGAACCGATAATGACCCGGGGGCAGTTGTCGATAATGTGCAGAACGGTATCGGGTGACCGTCCAGTCGCGGTCATAGCCATCCAGCTTGTACCGAAATTCCAACTGCGCTGGATTGGCCAGATTTTGCGAGTTGAACTGGAACACAAGATCCTCCAGGCCCGGGGCCAGCTCTAATCGGTCGCTCGCATCCACACTCGTATCGTCCAGCATGGCCCCGGTCATCTGGGCCGGGTGAGCTGGGGGAGGAACTGCTCCTTCGGGGTCGGTATGAACCAGACCCTTCGCCGTGCCAAACCACAGCGTGCCGTCCTTCGCCCGGGTGGAGTGTGGCTGTGCCACTCCAAGACACTCACTGCTCGGCATGCCGTCCGCCTTGCCAAGCAGGACGGTATCCATCGTTGTCCGCTTCCGTTGCGCCAGCTCTTCCAGTTGCTGCCGTTGGACCCGGACAATGCCACGGGAAGTGGCCATCCACAGAAATCCCTGGCCGTCATCGAGCACCGAGAAAATGGTGTAGTCCACCATGCCGTTCATCGTGTCCAGATGAAGCGCGTGGTCGCCCTTGAGCCAATCGAGTCCACCGCCCTTGGTGCCCACCCACACGTTCCGGTCGTAATCGATGGAGATGGACAACACGTAAGGATGAGAAACTCCGTCCACCTTGCGGACTTCATCGCCGTGTACCCGATAGAGTCCGGCCGACGTGCCCACCAGAATGGACCCATCGTCATCCTGCGCCAGGCAGGTGATCAACTTGTCCTTCAGCAGCAGGACGCCTTTATTCTTTCCCGGAACGCCGTCCGCGTAGTGCAGCAACCCGGTGTACGTACCCACCCAGAAGGCGCCAGACTTGTCGCTGAGCAGGGCACTCACCGCGTCCGTCAATGACTCGCGGCCCAGTAGGACGTGCTGAAAGCCACTGCTGTTGTAGCGATACAACCCGTTGAACCAGGTACCGATCCAGACATTGCCGGCAGCGTCTTCCGCCAGCGTTCGAATCGCCGCGCTCGTTCCCGGCGCAGCCTCGCGTAAAAACTTTCCTTGCTTGAGCCGGAATAACCCGTTGCCCCAGGTCCCAATCCATAAGTTGCCGCTGTGGTCTTCGAGAATCGCTGCAGGCTGCTCTTCTCGTAGCGCTTTTGGCTCATCTCGCAGGGGAATCAGTGTTGCAATGCGCCACCGGGCCAGGCCGCCACTGGAGAGGCCCACCCACAGGTTGCGCTCATCGTCTTCATAGAGTGAGCGCACAAAATCGTCGGCCAAGCCGTCTTTGGTCGACCAGCAGGAAAACGTTTCGCCCGTCACCCGGCAGAGACCCTGGTTACGCGTACCAACCCACATGTTCCCCTGGTAGTCGCCCACCATGGCCGTGACTTCGCCGCTGAATCCTCCTACTACTTCCTGCGAATACTCGTCGGCAGCCTTATGGGTTGCCTTGCCTGTCGGCGTCAGGCGCACCAGCCCGTCGCGCAAGCCGACCCACAAGACGCCGTGCCGGTCGTAGTAGATCGCAACCGCATCGCCCGTGGACATGTGGTGCAGCTGATGGTGTTCCAGAATGTGTGTATGCACTCCTCGCGCGCTCAGGTGAAAAACGCCGTCTGATGTCAGCACAAAGATCCCGCCACGCCCATCTTCGGCGAACGGCGTGGTGATATCACCCGAGACCTGGCCGAGTTTGGCGAGCAATTCGATCGACTGCGTTCTGCCGTTAACCGTGATTCGTTCGATGCCATCGTGCGTCGCTGCCCAGATCGTGCCGGTCGCGTCCTCGTACAGCCCGCGAATGCGCTCCTGGTAGAAGCCGGCTTGCTCGCTGACGTTGGTGGCGGTGCCCCCGGTTTGACGTATGATCCCTCGGTCGTCCGTGCCGATCCATAGGTCGCCGCGGCGGCTTACCAGCAAAGCGTTCACGGGCTCGCTGGCAGCCGGATCCTTCGCATCAACGCGAATCGGGCTAAAGCGCAGACCATCAAAGGACGCAACGCCACCGTAGGTTGCGATGAGCAATCGTCCGCCCGGCACCTGGGCAATGGCACGCAATTCACTCTGCGGCAAGCCGTCTTCTACCTGCCACTCTTGCTTTTGATACTCCGAAAGGCGCACCGTCGCCGACATCCCAGGCAGACAGCTGCTCAGCGCCAGCAGAAGAAACAACGTCCGCCGCAGCCGCCCGCACCGCAAATAGTTGTTGGCAGAGTGCCGGTAAGCCATAGAAAGAGAAACAATCTTGGCTTTACCCCATCACATGCACGCGTACTTTTGCAACTACTTTTTAAAAGTGGGCGATTGGCTACTATTCCGGAGTCCGCCGCTTCCGTGGATAAGTCCGGCGTTCCGTGCCCTGGTACTTCGCCATGCCGTTCGGCCGCAGTTGGTGAATGCCGTTTCCCAGTGGCGAGACGGCGTTTCTCAGCCAGGGCACGCGTTCGGAAATGCCTAAAATCAGATAGCCGTGCGGGTTGAGATAACCCAACATCCTGCGCAGACAAAGCTCTTGCGCCTCCCTATGGAAAGAGCTGAGGGCGCCGCGGAAGAAGATAACATCGAACGTTCCCTCAACCGCCCAATCCACCTCTTCGAGCTCCACGCACCGAAACTGGACCAGGTCGGCCAGTCCTTGTTTCACCCGCAGCCGCCCGGCCATGTCTCCCCGGCCGCGGAGGAAGTATCGCTTCTTGGTTTCGGCAGGGACGTCGGCCAGCGCGTCCTCGTGATAAATACCCTCGGATGCCGTTGCCAGCGCTACGGGATCGATATCGGAAGCAAACACCTCAATGTGCCACCCGCTGGGCTGATAAATGCCCGGTGCGTCACTCGGCCCATCGCGAAGTGCCTCCAGCAGCGAGATGGCAATGGAATAGGGCTCTTCTCCCGTGAAGCATGCCGCGCTCCATACACGAACGTGCTGTCTTCGTCCCAGGGATGCGCCGGCCTTTAGATCGGAAACCAACGTCTCCGCAAGAAAACGAAAATGGTATATCTCGCGAAAAAACGAAGCCTCGCTGGTGGGCACGCAGTCGATGATTTCCGTCCTGTGACTTGCCGGATCGCTCTTCAAATTATCGGCGCCATCAGCCCAGGCTTTAAATAGGGGGTGCCCCATATCTCGCACGTTCTTTGTGCGATGTGGGAAAAGCAATCGCCAACGTCTTAACTTCCTCTCTCGTCGCACCTTACAATCTGAGAGCAATCGAAGGAGTGCCTCCTGAAACAGGTTCGTGTCATTGATTCACACACAGGCGGAGAACCGACCCGCTGCGTCATGGAAGGAGGCCCCGCACTCGGCGACGGCAGCATGAAGCAGAGGCGGGATCGCTTCCAGAACGAACACCAGGATTTTCGCCGCGCGATGGTGACCGAGCCCCGCGCTTCCGAGGCGGTGGTGGGCGCTCTGCTCTGCGAACCCAGTGACCCCACCTGCGTCGCCGGGGTCATTTTCTTCAACAATAGCGGCTGCCTGGGGATGTGCGGCCACGGGACCATCGGCTTGCTGGTAACCCTCGCCTACCTGGGCAAGATTGCAGCCGGGCACCACCGCATCGAAACTCCCGTAGGTGTGGTGGGAGCAACCCTGCATAAAAACGGCACCGTGACCGTTGAAAATATACAAAGCTATCGCGCTGCCAGCGATGTCGAAGTGCAGGTACCCGAGTATGGATCGGTCACGGGAGACGTTGCCTGGGGCGGCAATTGGTTTTTCCTCGTCAGGCATTATCCCTACACCATCGATCGCGCCCATCTCGATCAGTTAATTTCATTCACCTGGGCAATCCGCCAGGCGCTCACCGCCAACCAGATTCGCGGCGCTGACGGAGCAGAGATTGATCACATCGAACTCCACAGCCCATCGTCCACGCCAGGGGTTAATAGCCGCAACTTCGTGCTTTGCCCGGGCAAGGAGTACGACCGTTCGCCCTGTGGCACCGGCACCAGCGCCAAGCTGGCTTGCCTCTATGCAGACGGATTGCTCGCTCCCGGTCAGGTCTGGCGTCAGGAAGGTGTGATCGGCAGCATCTTTGAAGGCCGCCTCGTCGAACGCGATGGAATTCTTTTCCCCAACATCACCGGTTCCGCTTTTATCACCGCGGATTCGAACCTGGTCCTCGATCCTCGCGATCCTTTTTGCTGGGGGATCCCGGCGGTATGACATTTGACACGATCATTGTTGGTGGCGGCATTGTCGGCGTCGCCTGCGCGCGCGCCTTCGGCCAGCAAGGCATGAGCGTCGCGCTGGTAGAGCCTGGCGAGATAGGATCCGGCGCCACCGCAGCGGCCATGGGCCACGTCGTAGTTCTGGACGACTCCCCAGCGCAGCTTACCTTGAGCCGCTACTCCCAACTCCTTTGGCGCCAGTTGGCCGGGGACCTCTCATCTGCCGCGGAATACACCGCGCGCGGAACCCTTTGGGTCGCCGCCGATGAGGAGGAGTTCCAGGAAATACGCCGCAAGCACAGTGTCTATGCCGAACACGGCATACCCTCAGAAGTGCTTGATCCCCATGCGCTGGCTCTCGCCGAGCCGGCCTTGCGTCCCGGACTCGCCGGCGGTTTCCTGGTGCCCGAGGACGTAGTGGTCTCACCCCAGGCCGCGGCCCAATCGTTTCTGCGCCAAACCACCAACCTCCATCTCATCAAAGAACGTGCCATCTCCATGGGTTCAGGGAGAGTCGTGCTCAGCAACGGTGACGAATTGCGCGCTCCCATCCTCGTCAATGCCGCCGGGGAGTGGGCCTCGCAACTGACGCCCGGACTTCCTATAGCGAAACGAAAAGGCCATCTCGCCATCACCGCGCCCTATCCCGGCTTCTTGCGCTATCAGGTGGTCGAGCTCGGTTATTTGAAGAGCGTGCAAACCGCCGTAACGGAATCAGTAGCCTGCAACGTGCAGCCCAGGCCCAACGGCCAACTCCTCATAGGTTCTTCGCGCCAATATGGTGCCGAGGGCAGGGAAGTGGAAAACCACATCCTCGCTCGCATCTACCAGCGTGCTGCGGAGTATCTCCCGGCGCTACCGTCCTTGAAAATCGAACGCACCTGGATCGGTTTTCGTTCCGTCACCCCGGATAAGTTGCCCCTCATCGGCCCGACGGTAAACGATGCAACCGTCTTTCTCGCCACCGGGCACGAAGGACTGGGCATCACTACCTCGCTCGCAACGGGACGGCTGCTGGCCGATCTCATCACCGGCAAGGTGCCCGCGATCCCGATCGAGCCTTACCTGCCGGGGCGTTCATCAGCGTCGGCAGCCGGCATCCCGGACGCCCATCCCGCCTGAATTGGTTAGACTGAAGGGGCGCCCAGGAGAGCGAATCACGATGGAACTGGCATTGGACCTGAACCCCTTATCCCTGATTGGTTTTGCAGACGGAACGGAAGGCGCCGCATTTACCGGCATGAACCCTGCGACCGGCGCGGCCCTTGAGCCGAAATTTTACGCCGCCAGCACCCAGGATTTGGAGCGAGCCGCCTCCCTGGCGCACGCTGCGTTCCCCATCTACGGCAAGCTTTCGGGTAAGACCAAGGGCGCTTTCTTGCGCCATGTCGCCGCCACCATCGAGGCCGCCGGCCCGGCTATCATGAAACGCGCCAACCTCGAAACCGCGCTCCCCGACGGGCGTCTGCAGGGCGAGTTGGCCCGCACCTGTAACCAACTGCGCTTTTTCGCTCAATTGATCGAAGAGGGCTCCTGGCTCGACGCCCGCATTGACAACGCCGACCCCGAGCGTAAGCCGTTGCCCAAGCCCTCCATCCGCTCCATGCACAAGCCGCTCGGTCCGGTCGCCGTCTTTGGAGCCAGCAATTTTCCCCTCGCCTTCTCTGTAGCCGGGGGCGATACCGCCTCCGCCCTTGCCGCCGGCAACCCCGTCATTGTCAAAGCTCACCCGGCGCATCCTGGCACCAGCGCCCTGGTCGGCCATGCCATCCGCGAAAGCGTCAAAGCCTGCGGCCTGCCCGAAGGCGTTTTCTCCATGCTCTTCGACTCCGGCGTGGATGTAGGGATTCAGCTGGTCAAGCATCCGGCCATTAAGGCGGTCGGCTTCACCGGATCGATCGCGGGTGGCACAGCGCTGATGAAGCTATGCTCCGAACGCCCCGAACCCATTCCCTGCTACGCAGAAATGGGCAGCATCAACCCGATATTTGTGCTTCCGGGAGCCCTGAACAAGCGCGGCGGAGCCTTCGCCACCGGTCTACAGGCTTCCGTTACCGTCGGAGCCGGCCAGATGTGCACCAAGCCAGGCCTGGTGCTCGTTCCCCAGGAAGACGGAACCCCCGGTTTCCTGAAGGAGCTGGGCGAAAAGGTAAGCAGCACACCCGCCCAAACCCTGCTGACCAAAGCCATCGCCGATCGCTTTACCGCGGCCGTCAAGGGCCGCTTGGCCGACGCCACCATGACCGCCGAGGGGGTGAAAGCCGAAAACACGACTGCAGCCATGGTCAATGCCTCGCTGTTCGTCGCCGATTACAAAGACCTGACCGCCAACGAAGAATTGGCGCAGGAAATCTTTGGCCCCACTACCGTCGTCGTCGGTTACCAGGATCGCAAGCAACTCCTGGCCGTCGCCGAGCAGATGGAGGGCCACCTCACCGCCACCATCCACGGGGATGATAGCCAGTTGGCCGAGTACGCCGACCTCGTGGAGGTGCTCACCCGCAAAGTAGGCCGCCTGATCCTCAATGCCTATCCCACCGGGGTTGAGGTTTGCCACGCGATGGTGCACGGCGGACCGTTCCCGGCCACCAGCGACGGCCGTTCTACGTCCGTGGGAACACAGGCCATTTACCGGTTCACCCGGCTCTTCTGCTATCAGTCCTTTCCCGAAGCGGCTTTGCCCGATGAATTGAAGAGCAGTAACCCATTGGGAATCATGCGCATGGTCGATGGGGAGAGAACTCGCAAGCCGGGGGCTTAGAAATTCCTGTAAACTTCCTGCGACGAAAAGGAGGGCCGCTCATGGCACTCGAAGAGACCAACCGTAGGGACTTCTTAAAGATGGGTGGCGCACTGGCGGCCACCGCAGTCTCCTGGAACGCATCGAGTTATGCCGCCATCACTGGAGCCAATGACCGGGTGCGGGTGGCGCTGATCGGCGCCGGCGACCGGGCCAAGGGAGCCCTCGTGCCCGCCTTTCAGGATCACGCCAAAGAGATGAACTTCGAGTTCGTCGCCGTCTCTGATATCTGGAACCGTCGCCGTGACGAAGGTGCCGCCTTCATCCAGAAGACTTGCGGCATGCCGATTGCAAGCGTGCGCAACAACGACGAGTTATACGCGCGTAAGGACATCGACGCCGTCATCATCGCCACTGCCGATTTCCAGCACGCCACGCACGGCATCGAAGCAGTGCAGGCAGGGCGCGACGCCTATGTCGAGAAGCCCACGGCCCACACCATGGAAGACGCGCGCGCTTTCCGTGCCGCCGTCAAGCAGACCGGAAAGATCGTGCAGGTCGGTACTCAGCGCCGCAGCACGCCGAGTTACCAAAAGGCATACGAATATATTCAGTCCGGCAAGTTCGGTGACATCGTCGCCGTGGAGATGACCTGGAACGTCAATCAGCCCGGCCGTTGGCGCCGCCCCGATGTGGTGCCGCTCTTGAAAGAGCAGGACACGGACTGGAAGCGCTATCTGATCAACCGCCCCTATGAGGCGTTTGACGCTCGCAAGTATCTCGAGTTCCGTCTCTTCTGGCCGTATTCCTCGGGCATTCCCGACCAGTGGCTGGTGCATCAGATCGACACGGTGCACTGGTTCACCGGTTATCCGCATCCCCGCAGCGTCGTGGCCAACGGCGGCGTCTATCTATGGAAAGATGGCCGCAAGAACTGGGACACCATGACCGCGGTATTCGACTACGGTCCGCTCGATGATCTGAGCAAGGGCTTCCAGGTCATCTACTCCTCGCGCATGACCAATTCCGCCGGCGGCGTGAAGGAAATCTACTACTCCAACGGCGGCATGCTGGACATGGACAAACAGTGCGTCTCCTCAGAAGGAGGCATGACTGCTAAGGCAGCAGCGGAAATGGGCATGAAGCCGAATTTGCTGGGAGATTATTCACTCTCCGATACGGTGGCAAAGGCGGAGACCGGTGCCAATACCGGCAACGATCCCATGACCTCCGCCAACATGCGCAACTGGATGGATTGTGTTCGTTCGCGCAAGACGCCCAACGCCAGCATTGAAGCCGGGTACAGCCATTCGGTCGCATTGTGCATGAATATTGCCGCCATTCAAACCGGCCAGCGCGTCACCTTTGACGACAAGACCCAGAAGGTGATGGCTGGAGACAAGGTCTATGAGTAAGTGGTTCCTCGGCTGCCTGCTGGCGGCGTACAGTTTGCAGGCAATGGCGGCCAGGGGTGTGCAGGTAGTTCCGGATGAGGCCCATCAGCGCGTCGATATCACGGTAGATGGTAAGCCCTTCACGTCCTATGTCTGGCCTAGCACACTCAAGAAGCCGGTCCTGTATCCACTGGTAACCGCGGATGGTATCGATGTCGTCCGCGGCTTTCCGCTGGCTCCCCGTCCAGGGGAGCGAACCGATCATCCCCACCATGCCGGGGTCTGGTTCAACTATGGTAACGTCAACGGTTTCGATTTCTGGAACAACTCCGACGCCATTTCCGAGGCGAACCGCAGCAAAATGGGAACCATCCATCAGCAAAAGATTGTCTCTACCAAAAGTGGCGCTGACCGTGGCGAACTGACGGTCTCGTCCGTATGGACCACAGGCTCTGGTCAAGACATTCTCGAGCAGACGACCCGTTATGTTTTCTCCCAGCACGGTGGGGAGAGAACCATCGACGAGATCACCACCTTGCATGCCCTGGATAAAGTTGTCTTTCACGACGACAAGGAAGGGCTGTTGGGGATCCGCGTGGCGCGTTGGCTGGAGTCTCCAGACGAGAAGGGAGGCACCTTCACCGACGCCAACGGGAGGCCGACGGAGGTGACGCCATCGAATTTACCCGGCGCAACCGGTGTGTATCTTACCAGCGAGGGCAAGCAAGCGGGAGCAGCCTGGGGAACGCGCGGTCGCTGGTGTGCCTTAACGGGTAAGACTGACGGTCACGAAGTGACGATTGCCATCCTCGATCATCCAGGAAATCCCAACTATCCCACCTACTGGCACGCAAGAGGCTACGGCCTGTTCGCCGCAAATCCCTTAGGGCAGCACATCTTCGATCCCAAGGCGCCGCAACTCGACTACACCGTCGAGAAGAACCAAAACGTAACCTTCACGTATCGCATCCTCCTGACACCCGGACCCGCAAATCCCGCAATCCTAAACAGAGACGCAGACGCCTTCGCCACAGAATATCGATAGGCCCTCCAACAAAAACCGCAGATCCCTCCACTCCGCTACCCCGAATTTCCCGCTAATCGTGGCGGGATCGGTAGAGCTCCTGCGCCTTTCCTTGCGGAGAACCGCAGACATGGTCGTTGGAGAGTTCAATGAGCATGAAAATCCGGGTACGCTCCGGTCGGGATGATACGGGGAAGGGTAACGGTCACTCAGCGGGCGTATAGGACAGAAACGGATCCTCATCATCCCACCGCTCCTTCCTATTGTCATCCCGACCGGAGCGTAGCGAAGCGGAGGGATCTGCAGTTCCTGTCGGAGGCGAAAAAATCCCAAGGGCCGCCCAAGAACCAAGTCCCGTAGGGACGGCCGGGAGGGTAGCGGTCACTCAGCTGGCGTATAGGACAGAAACGGATCCTCATCATCCCACCGCTCCTTCCTATTGTCATCCCGACCGGAGCGTAGCGAAGTGGAGGGATCTGCAGTTCCTATCGGAGGCGAAAAAACCCCCAAGGGCTGCCCTACGAACCAAGTCCCGTAGGGACGGCCGGGAGGGTAGCGGTCACTCAGCGGGCGAATAGGAACGAAACAGATGCACATCTGTCCATCACACCTCCCTGTTGTCATCCCGACCGGAGCGTAGCAAAGTGGAGGGATCTGCAGTTCCTATCGGAGGCGAAAAACCCCCAAGGGCTCCCTACGAACCAAGTCCCGTAGGGACGGCCGGGAGGGTAGCGGTCACTCAGCGGGCGAATAGGAACGAAACAGATGCACATCTGTCCACTGCTTCTCCCTGGTTGTCATCCCGACCGGAGCGTAGCGAAGTGGAGGGATCTGCAGTTCCTATCGGAGGCAAAAAAACACTCAAGGGCCGCCTACGAACCAAGTCCCGTAGGGACGGCCGGGAATAGCCCAGGACGTAAGTCCTGGGTCCCCAATACCCCACCGGTCAGTCCCGTAGGGACGGCCGAAAATAACCCAGGACGAAGTCCTGGGCACGACCCTCATGCACCCTTACGACGGATCAACCAATACACCGGCAAACCCGCAACCACCAGCACCAACCCAGGCCATGTCGTCGCCGGGCGATCGATAAACAGGCAAAGCACCACCACACCCGCCCCAAGGACATAGACCGCAGGAACCAAAGGATACCCAGGCGTGCGATACAACCGCTCCGCTTCCGGCCGCTTGTACCGCATCACCACCACCGCGGCAATCGTGAGGATATAAAACAACAGCGCCGCCGAAATAATGTAATCCAGCAAATCGCTGTAAAGGTTTCCATACCCAACGCCCGGCGAATACGTCGTCAACAGCACCAGCAGCCCCGCCCAAAGCCCCTGCATTAATAGCGACCATCCCGGAACCCGAGCCTTGTTCAAATGCCCAGCCGCAGGGAGAAACAAGCGGTCCCTAGCCATCGAGTAGTAAGCCCGAGGCCCCGCCAGCACCAGGCTGTTGATACATCCGAACGTCGACACCATGATCAACACCGCCAACGCCTGCCCACCCCACGCGGGAAAAATATGCTGCAGCATCGCCGTAGCCACCCGATCGCGAGGCGCATGCTGGATGGCAGAAAAATCCAGCACCACCATGTACGCCACATTTGCCGCCAGGTAGAGCAACATCACCACCACCGTGCCGATAGCCAATGCGCGTGGGAGCGTACTCCGCGGCTCCTTCACCTCTTCCGCCGCAAACGTAATGTCATGCCACGAATCCGCGGCAAACAACGACCCCGACTGGGAAACGCAAAACACCATCACCAGGCTAAGAATCGCGCCCAGGGAAGAACCCGAACCCGTGTTCGCAGGCCGCTGCCAGAAGTTCGCCAGGTTCCCATGCACCGCCGACGCGTTCCAACCCACCGTCAGCCCCAGCAAGATCAACACCGCGAGCGCCCCCAGCTTGGCCACCGTAAATGAATTCTGGATGATCTTCCCGTACTCAATCCCCCGCGAATTGGTCACCGTAAGCACGGCAATCACCAGCAACGCGACCAACTGCGCCGTCGACAAAGTAATCGCGTAGTGCGCGGAAAAATGGATCGGCGGAATCAGATAATGCGATTCGGAGACTGCCGGCGCCAGCACGCCCAGGAAGCGGGCAAAGGCAACTGCCACGGCGGCAATTGTCCCGGTCTGGATAACGGTGAACAGCGTCCACCCATAAAGAAATCCCCACAGCGGGGAATAGGCCTCGCGAAGGTAGAGATACATCCCGCCGCCGCCCGGCATCATCGACGCCAGTTCGCCAAATGAAAACGCGGCGGCAATCGTCAGCACCGCGGCAAATACCCACGCCGCCAGCATCCACCCGGGGCCACCCAGAATCCGAGCCATATCCGCGGGAACAATAAAAATCCCCGAACCGATCATCACCCCGATCACGACCATGGTGGAATCAAACAAACCGAGCGCCCTCTTGGGCTTACGGTCGGCCTGCGTCTCTTCCCGCTCGGCGCGAGTAGGTTTTGTCATAGGGTTCATAAAAGAGAGTAGCCTGTCAAAGGAATGAAAACCAGAGCTGAAGGCTTTTGTGATCCCGAGCTGACGGGCGTCTACCGTGCCATCCGCGAGCGCCGCGATGTGCGCACCGGCTTCCTGCCGGAGGCCATCCCGGATGATCTGCTGTTGCGGCTGCTAAGCGCCGCTCATAACGCACCTTCGGTCGGCCTGATGCAGCCGTGGCGTTTCATCGTGATTCGCAGCCTGGACACACGTCGGGCGGTACGCGAGCTCTTCGACCAGGCGCAACGATCAGCCACGGAAACCTATGAAGGTGAACGAGCCGAGCTCTACCGCGGCTTAAAGCTCGAAGGCATTCTCGAAGCGCCCCAGAACCTCTGTATCGTCTGCGACCCCGGGAGCGAGCAGGGGCATCGTCTCGGCCGCCAATCCATGCCCGAAACCGCCATCTATTCCGCCGTGTGCGCCGTACAAAATCTCTGGCTGGCCGCCCGGGCAGAGGGCATTGGCGTGGGTTGGGTGAGCATCCTCGACCCGGAAGCGCTCAAACACCTGCTGGGCATTCCCCAGCACATGGTATTGGTCGCTTACCTATGCCTCGGCTATGTGGATAGCTTTCAGACCCGGCCCGAACTCGAGCGGGTGGGATGGGAGCAGCGCGTTCCGATCGAGGAAGTAGTCCGGCTGGAGCACTACTCTACTTCCGCGACCGCCGGATCTCTTCGGTAAGAATAATAGCCTCGGCGATCTCGCGGATCGCCTTACGCTTCTGCCGGCTCTGCTTTTGCAACGCCAGGTAAGCCCCTTCCTCGTCCAGGTGCAACTCGCGCTGCAGAATGCCCTTGGCACGATCCATCAGTTTGCGCACCTCGAGTCGGTCGGCCAGCAGATGACGCTCGCTTTCCAGGCGCGCCATCTCGAGTTCAGCGCCCACTAGAAAACCGATGGTGGAGATTAGCCGCACTTGCCGGCGGCTATGGTGGTGAGGTTTGCGGTGCTGCACGTTGATGACGCCGACCAGCTTGCCGCGGCACAAAATTGGAACCGAAAGAAACGCCTCAAAGTGGTCTTCCGGCAAATCGTTGAACATCTTGAAGCGAGGGTCACTCGATGCCTGTGAGGCGATGGCGACCGGCTGCTGGTGCATGGCAACCCATCCCGTAATGCCTTGGCCGAGTTGCAGGTCGAGTTCATCCACCAGGTCGGCGTGCGGATTTTTTGACGCCCGCAGCACCAGTTTTTCGCCTTCCAGTACGTACACAAAGCACGAATCGCACATCGCGATCGTCGAGACAAAATCTACCACCCGTTCGAGCACTGCATGGAAAGGATCGGCGGCCGCCATGCGGCTGCCAATCTCATGCAGAAACTCAATGTCTAATAACTCTTCGGCCCTGGAGCCTTCTTCGCTCATTAACCCTCATCCCATTTGTTCATTTTGCAGTTGCTTTCGGGCGGCTCTCCCGTTAACCTCAACCTCATCGCCGTCCCTGTGCAGTGTGCTGCAGGTTTACCGGTGGTGGACGTTCTCCCTGTCGAAACGTAAAGCCTCACCACTGTATTCTTCCTCGTCGCACTCTTTCTGCGCCACCTTCCATGTCGAAGATTGCGGTTTATCGTTCGCCTGAACGGGAGCAGTTCCATCTTCGATGGCGCAAAAATACCCGCCGGCGCCAGGAGTGGTACCGTGACTGATCGTTCCCCGGTAGCAAGCGAGGAGCCGACGCTTAAACATAAACACCAAGCTCGAAAGTCCTCATTCTACCACCTTCCCGAACACCCCCGGCCCGCTTTCCAGCCGCCCTGCGCCTTCGCCCGGACTGCAAGAAAGGTTTCTCCATGGCACTAACCAGACGTGATTTTCTAATGAGAGTAGGGCAGGCCGGGGGATACCGCGCCGCCTTCACTATGATGCAATCCCTGGGCCTGTTGCCCGTCGTTGCGTCTGCCGCATCGACTGTAGACCTTCCCCGTGGCTCCGGCAAAGGGAAAACCGTAGTCATCCTGGGCGGGGGCATCGCCGGCCTCTCATCCGCCTACGAACTGGGCAAGCTCGGCTATACCTGTACCTTGCTCGAAGCCCGAGAACGCGTCGGCGGCCGGAACTGGACTGTCCGCAACGGGACCAATGTTGAGTTCACCAACGGCTTTAACCAGCAGTGTGTCTGGGGCGAAGGCCTCTACCAGAACATAGGCCCTGCCCGCCTGCCCTCCGTCCATCTGACCATGCTTGGCTATGCCAAGGAATTAGGCGTACCGCTGGAAGTGGAAATCAACACCACACGCAGCGCCCTGCTCGAAGCCCCTAGCCTCAACGGCGGTGCGCCGGTCAAGAACCGGCAGGTCGAATACGACACTCGCGGCCATGTCGCGGAGTTGCTGGCCAAGAGCATCAAACGGGGGGCTCTCGATCAGGAGCTGACCCCCGAAGATAAAGAGCAGATGATCGAATTCCTGAAGCTATATGGACCGCTCACCCCGGATCTATTCTTCAAAGGCTCGGCACGCTCGGGTTACAAAATCAGCCCTGGAGCAGGCGATGTTCTGGGCGTCCCCAACGACCCCCTCGATTTCCACCAGTTGCTGTCCGCCCGTCTTTGGGGGCAGCTAATGGAGGAAGACGAGGTCGACTGGCAGGCGACGATGTTTCAGCCAGTAGGCGGAATGGACCAGATCCCCATGGGCTTCAAGAGGAAGCTGGGCAGCGTGATTCGGTCGCGGGCAGAGGTGGTACAGATCCGCCAGAACGAATCGGGCGTCAAAGTTGTCTATAAGGATCTGGCCTCAGGCAAGAACGAAACCGTCAGTGCTGACTACTGCGTCTGCGCCTTGCCATTGACCATCCTCAAGACGATCGATACGGACTTCTCTCCCGCCATGAAATCGGCCATCAATGGCTGCTCCTATGAATCGGCCTACAAGATCCCGTGGGAATCCCGCCGCTTCTGGGAGCAGGAGTCGAATATCTATGGTGGCCTATCCTTCGTGCGGCATACGGTGGATACCGTCTGGTACCCGAGTGCCTCAATGTTCTCGGAAACCGGCGTCATCCTCGGCGGCTATGGCATTGAAAATGAGTCTGAATTCGGCAAGTTGCCGGACACGGAAGCCAAGCTCGCGGCCTCACGGAAGGCGATCGAACTGCTGCATCCCGGCCGTTCGCAGGAGTTGAAAAACCCTATCTACATGAGCTGGGGGCACATCCCCTATAACCTGGGCTCCTGGATTGGGGGCGCCGAAATCCAGGGCCCCCCGGGTTACGACGTCTGGACCCAGCCGCAGGGCCGCATCTTTCTCGCCGGCGACCACTGCAGCCATATCGTGGGTTGGCAGGAGGGTGCAGCCCTCTCCGCCCATCGTGCCGTCAAATTGCTAGGGGAACGGGCCATTCAGAGTTAGTGCACGCCTGATTTGCTCACAAAGCTAAGCAGCGCGGCCTTTTTGTCATCCGCAACCGGTCCGCTGGTGCGCCATTGGACGTGTCCGGCTTTGTCGGTCAACAATAGCACCACATCCTGCTCGGAAGTGATTTTGAACGACTGCAGGAACTGCGTCTTGTTCACGTATACGGGCAGCACGTAATGCCGCGGTTGCGCCACCGGCAGGCTGCTTCGAAACGAAGCGTTTAACCACCACCGGTAGACGCCGTTCTCGCGCGTCGAAACCGGCATCAGCCAGACCTGAACCCCGGGCATTGACGGCAGCGCCTGCGACCAGGCGTCCACCAGGGGCTCCTGGTCACGTTGAAACAACAGGATGAGCAGGTTCAACGGTTTTGCGAAATCCGCCGGTAGGGAGACCTTGGTCCGGTCGAGTGCGTAGCCGCTGACGGGGGGCAGAAGGGCCGGTTGCGATACCTGGGTGAATGCGACGGGGACCGAGAACAGGAGGAGGATCAGGTTTCGCAGCAATCGCATGCAACCCGATGTTAACGCGTATCATAGAGATGTGAGCAGCCCTATTTCTTTTGCCCCGGAACGGCACGCCTTTCAGACCGACGACGCCCGTCTGCGGCCAATCGCCGAAAAGGTTTTGGCTGGCGAGCGTCTTGATTTCAACGATGGCGTGGTGCTCTACCGCTCGGGAGACATTCTTGCCGTTGGCTGGTTAGCCAACCACGTGCGCGAGCGGCTGCACGGCAACATTGCTTACTTCAACGTGAATCGCCATATCAATCCGACCAACGTCTGCGTGGCAGCGTGCCGGTTGTGTGCCTTTGGCCGCAAGAAGGGCGCCGAAGGGTCCTACACTATGGCCTTGGAAGAAGCCTGGCAGGTGGCCGCCTCCGGATACACCGAAGCGGTGACAGAATTTCACATCGTAGGTGGGCTGCATCCCGATCTGCCGTTTGAGTATTTTCTTGATCTCGTCGCTGGTTTGAAAGAACGGTTTCCCCAGGTACACATCAAGGCGTTTACCATGGTCGAGGTCGCGTACCTGGCGCGTCGCGCCAAGCTGTCGATTGCCGAGACTCTCATGAAGATGAAGGAATCCGGTGTCGACTCGATGCCGGGCGGGGGAGCCGAGATCTTTTCCGATCGGGTACGCCACATCATCTGCGACCACAAGATCGACGGCGATGAATGGCTCGAAACCGCCCGCACGGCGCACAAGTTAGGTTTGCGCTCCAACGCCACCATGCTTTACGGCCACGTTGAGAACGACGAGGACCGCGTCGACCACATGCTACGCCTGCGTGCCGTGCAGGACGACACCGGCGGCTTCCAGACGTTTATTCCGCTGGCCTTTCATCCGGCTCACACCGCGCTCGATCATCTGCCAACGACAACTGGGTTGACAGACATTCGCCAGATTGCGGTGAGCCGCCTGCTGCTCGATAACTTCTCGCACATCAAAGCCTATTGGCAGATGATGACCGCCAAAATCGCGCAGATCTCGTTACGCTTCGGCGCCGATGACATTGACGGCACCGTGGTGGAAGAGAAGATCTACCACGACGCCGGTGCCACAACCCCGCAGGGCATGCGGCGATCCGACCTGGTTCGCCTGATCCGCGAAGCAGGCCGCGAGCCAGTCGAGCGCGACACTCTCTACCGCAACGTAGTCCGCCACGAAGACACCTTCACCGTCGCGGTCTAAATTGCAGCGACTTAACTAATGGGATGGGTGGCCCATTCAAGCCTTCTGTTGGCTTGAGTGGGTCTCCCGTCGCCGTTTAGATATACCTGTTCCGGCCGACACGTCGCGACCAGAATCAGCGGTCGGAGTCCTGAAGGGTACGGCCTTCAGGCCGTACGTTATGTCTTGGAAAAGGGAGCGGCTTTAGCCGCTGAGGGAACTCGCCTTTACCCTTCAGCTCTGCGTTCCATCGGGATAGCTCCCGCAGTCGGTGACGATCTCCGCAGCTTCTGCTTGCGCCGAACCTCACGCGTCGCTACCAGGATCAGCGCGCTAAACGTAATCGCCAACAAGATCACCGCGTAGCGTCCGTGCAGTTCCGTGACCTCACCATAGAGCAAGGCCAACCCCACGAAAACAAAAAATAGGTGCGCGCAAAAGACCTCGAGCGAAGCCTTACCCAGAGTCAAAAACGGCTCCACCAACACCAGCCGGGTCAGATACTTCCTCGACCAGAAAACCAGGCAGGAAAAGGCAAACAAGTTGAGCATGCGTAGCGGCCCAATCTGCCACTTGTCCAGCGAGAGGCCAAGCGCTTCCTGCGTCAGGTGAGGCCCCAGCCAATCGTGGCGCACACCCAGGAAGAACAGACAGACCAACCCACTCAAACCGAAAACCCAACCCGGCAGCCTGCGCAGCGGATTCTCCCCTTGTGTCGACGTGGCTCCCAGCCAGAGCGCCAGAACCCAGATAGCCTGCCAGGCAAAAAGGTTGAAGGCCCCCGTCTCCTGCAGCGGAATCTGCAATCCTGTCGCATGCACGACCAGGGTGTGTACCCAGGTGCGCAAACCAAATTGAGCCAGAACCCACACAAATCCGCTGGTAGCCAGAATGCCGCGCCACCCACGGCGCGCAGACAGGCTGAGGATGTAGGGCGTCACCAGCAGGAACGTCACATACATCGGCAGGATGTCGAGCAGCGGCGGGCAATAGATCAACAACACCGATCCGATGATGGCGGTGAGCGGGTGTGCCAGGTAGAAATTGACCAGGTTATAAATGGCAGCACGATGAGTATGCGCAGCAAATGCGGCGACGACGGTGAATACCATCGCCAGCATGATCAGATGGTAGCCGTAGATTTTAAGTGCGCGCTTCCATAGTTTGCTGCGTACTTCTTCGCTGTCTTCCGCAACTTTATGAATGTAGAGGGTAGCGACCAGCATGGCGGAGAGAAAGACAAAACCCTCAGCCGAAGACACAAAACCGAAGGGCTGATTGACCAGCTCGCTGAACCGCGTCGGCAGGTGGGTCAGCGTCATCCATACCAGGAAAAGTCCGCGCAGTGCGTCCAGCTCGGGGCGGCGCTGAACCTTCCCCAGGCGAAGCACTTTCAATGACGCTGACTTTACATCCATGCAGACACACCTTCCAGACCCTGTCTTAAGAGACGCGAAACCGGGCCAGAGGTTGCGTTAGAACTGGTCTCAGGTCTAATACGCCGGAATGCCGGTGATGCTCTGGCCAATAATCAGCGCATGGATATCATGCGTGCCCTCATAGGTCTTGACTGATTCAAGATTCATCATGTGCCGCATCACCGGGTAATCGTCGGTGATCCCGTTACCACCAAGAATATCCCTCGCCATGCGCGCGCACTCGAGCGCCATCCATACGTTGTTCCGCTTGGCCATGGAGATATGCTCGAAGCTCACCTTGCCGCTGTCTTTCAGCCGGCCCACTTGCAGCGCGAGCAACTGCCCCTTGGTGATCTCGGAGATCATCCAGGTGAGTTTTTCCTGCACCAGTTGATGGCTGGCGATGGGCTCCTCGCGAAACTGCTTGCGCAGCAGAGAGTACTGCAGCGCTGTGTCGTAACAGGACATGGCCGCGCCCAACCCTCCCCAGCTGATGCCATAGCGCGCCTGGTTGAGGCACATCAGCGGCGACTTCAATCCACCGGAGCCGGGCAGCAAGTTGCATGCGGGCACGCGCACGTCCTGCAGCGAAAGCCCCGAGGTAACAGAAGCGCGCAGCGACCACTTGCCGTGGACGTCGTACGCTGAAAATCCAGGCCGGTTCGTCTCCACCAGAAAACCGCGGACCTTGCCGTCTTCGTCATCGACCTTCGCCCAGATCACGGCCACGTCGGCAATCGAACCCGAAGTGATCCACATCTTCTCGCCATTCAGAACGTACTCATCCCCTTCTTTGCGAGCGCGGGTACGCATACCGCCGGGATTGGACCCGAAATCCGGCTCGGTCAGCCCAAAGCATCCCAGCTTTTCGCCCTTCGCCAGAAGGGGAAGCCAACGTTCCTTCTGTGCGTCGCTGCCGAAGGTGTAAATGGGATACATCACCAGCGCCGACTGCACGCTCACGAAGCTGCGCAGGCCGGAGTCGCCCCGTTCCAGTTCCTGCATCACCAGGCCGTACTCCACGTTGGACATCCCGGCGCAGCCGTAGCCTTCGAGGCTGGCGCCAAAAAATCCCAGCTCGCCCATCGGCTTGATCAGTTCCTTGGGAAAGCGGCCATCGCGATTGCACTGTTCGATGATGGGGATAATATTGTCTTCGACGAACTGGCGCGTCGTATCGCGGGAAAGTAGTTCATCGCCAGAGAGCAGCCCATCGAACTGGATAAAATCAACACCTTTAAATTTGAAAGCCATATGCGTCACCGTTACTGCTACGAAAGGTATTCCTTCAGAAAAGGATCGTCGCTGTGAACCAGGTCGTGGGTCGATCCATCAAAAACAATGTGACCGTCATGCAGCACGAGAAAGTTGGTTTTCGTGTCGAGCCCCCCGTTGGGTATGGGAACCATATGGTTCTGCTCGCGATCGAAGGTGTGGGTAGCCAGCGTAAACGCATCCTGCAGACGATGCGTTACCAGCAGGGAACTGGTGTGGTAGACATCCCGCTGCTTCATCACCAGTTCGATGATCGTGGTCGAAGTAATCGGATCCAGTCCGCCGGTGGGCGAATCGTAAAGTAGCAGATCGGGCCGGTTCACCACCGCGCGGGCGATGGCCACCCTGCGCCGCATGCCACCCGATAACTGCGATGGGAATTTATCCAGAGTCTGCTCCAATTCCACGAAGCGCAGCGCCTCGGTGACCCGCTGGGTCACTTCCGCTTCCGGAACCTTTTGCTCCATCAAGCGATAGGCTACGTTATCGCGCACCGTGAGCGAATCGAACAGCGCGCCTTCCTGAAACACCATGCCGATGCGTCCCCGCAGTTGGAAGAGCTGCTCTTCCGGCATGTTATCGATTTGTTCGCCGAAGACGGTAATGTTCCCCGAGTCGGGCTTCATCAATCCGTTGGCTAGCTTGAGCAGCACACTCTTGCCGCTGCCCGCCGGCCCCAGCAGGATCCGCGTCTCGCCTGGCGACACGGTCAACGAAATATCTTCCAGCACCTGCTTGCCTTCGAACCCGATCGAAACGTGATCGAACACCACAACCGGTTGGGAAGGGTCCTGCTCCATCGTTGTCGTTGCGGACTGGGAAGCGGCACTCATGCGATCAACGGCCAAAAATACTGATCATGAGTTGGCTGATGAAGAAGTCGACGGCAATGATCAGCACCGACGACCACACCACCGCTTGCGTCGTCGACCGGCCAACACCCTGGGTGCCGCCCTTCGTGTTCATCCCGTAAAAACAGCCGATCGTGGCGATGATGAAGCCGAAGACCAGGGGTTTTACCAGCCCCTGCAGGATGTCGGGGTAGCGAAGCGTCTGGTAAGCCGTATGGAAGTACTGCGAGCCGTCTTGCCCAAGCATGAAGATCGAAACTGCCGCGCCGCCCATGGTGCCGACCGTATCGGAAATGATCGTCAGGAAAAAAAGCATGATGACGGTGGCATAAAGGCGCGGCGTGACCAGCTTCTTCAGGGGATCGGTACCCAGCGCGCGCATGGCGTCGATCTGTTCCGTCACCATCATGGAGCCCAGTTCGCTCGCCATCCCGGATGCGTTGCGGCCCGAGACCATCAGGCTGGTGAGCACCGGACCAAGCTCTTTGATCATGGAAAGACTGACCAGTTCTCCGGTAATGGCGGTGGCGCCGAATTGCGCCAGCGAAGACGCGGACTGCAGGGCAAGCACGCCGCCGGTAAAGAAACCGGTCAGGATAACAATGGGTACGGAGCCAATGCCGATGGAGTCGGCCTGTACGATCAGATCGGCGAAGTAGTGCGGCCGTTGAAAAATGTTTCCGATGGCTCGGCCGGCGAGCAGAGCGTAATTCTGCACCGACAAAACGCCTTTTTTCGCAATCGTTGCAATCGGATCAATGGGCATGCTTCAAGCCGAGGGTACCACATCGACCGAGGCGAAACTCTGTCGGTTCCACGCGGTATCCCCCGACATGTCCACAGTAAATCCGAGGCGGAACTCCGTCAGTCCATGCGGTAGCCCCGACTTGGGGTGCCCCATACCCCTGATTTCCTGTGGGTGTTTTTAGGACCAATGAGCTTCATGCGGCTTTCCGTGGAGAAAGCCGCACACGCTGCTTGTCCATCGAAGCTTCTAGCAGGAAATCAGGGTATCTCGCCCTCTGTTGGCGAGATGTGGGAAGGAAGGCAAATGCCGGGGTTGGTATCTGGAAGTTTGCCCGATCGTTGGAATCTCAGCGATGCATCTGTCGGGGCTACCACATAGTACTGAGTCAAGGGTTCCGCAGTTAATCCTTCGGCCGCTTCTTGATCTCGATCGAAAGCCGCTTGATCTTCTGGTTCAGCGTAGAAAGCGGGATGCGGAATTGCTCCGCTGCGTCCGTCTGGTTCCACTTGCAGCGTTCCAGCTTATCGATGATGATCCTGCGCTCGATATCTTCCAGGATGTCAAACAACGAGGCATCCGGGTTGTGCTCGAGCAAACTAGAGGAGTAGCTGCGTCCCGTAAGATGACCCGGAAGCAGGTCGAAGCCGATCATGGGCGTCGATGACAGTACCACCCCGCGCTCAATCACATTCTCCAGTTCCCGCACATTCCCCGGCCACTCGTAATCCATCAGCACCCGCATCGCTTCCGGCGCAAGCGTGCGCGCCGCCAGATCGTTTTCCTCCGCAAATCGCTTCAGAAAGCTCGCTGCCAACAGCGGAATATCCTCACGCCGAGTGCGCAGCGGTGGCAGATCGATCGTGATCACATTCAACCGGTAGTACAAATCCTCGCGGAACTTGCCTTCGCGCACGGCCTGCCGCAGATCCACGTTGGTTGCTGCCACGATGCGCACGTCGACCTGGATCTCATGCACGCCGCCAAGATGCATGAAGCGGCGGTCCTGCAGCACACGCAGCACCTTGGCCTGCGTATCCATGCCCATGGTGCCAATCTCATCCAGAAAGAGCGTGCCAAAGTTGGCCACTTCAAACAGACCCTTCTTGGCAGATACGGCTGAGGTAAACGCCCCTTTGACGTGACCGAAAAGCGTCGACTCCAGCAGATCGCTGGGCATGGCGCCCGTGTTCACCGGCACGAACGGCTTATCCCTGCGCGGCGAATTGGCGTGGATCGCCTTGGCGATCAGCTCCTTGCCGGTTCCGCTCTCGCCCTGGATCAGGATGGTGGAGCGCGTCGGCGCTACCTGGGCCACCAGGTCGAAGATGCGCAGCATCGGCTCGCTCTTGCCAACAATGTTTTCGAAGTTGTAGCGCTGCTTCAGAGCGCGCTTGAGCTGGACGTTCTCTTCTTCCGCACGCTGCCGGGCGGTAGCCGCGCGAATATCCGCCAGTAGCTTTTCGTTATCCCACGGCTTCTGAACGAAGTTCTGCGCCCCGCCATTCATCGCGTCGACCACATTGCCAACGGTGCCATAGGCGGTAATCATGATCACCGGCAGGTTGGGTTGCCGTTCGCGGATGCGGGCCAAGATCTCCAGGCCATTTTGCCCCGGCAACGCCAGGTCGAGAAGCACCAGGTCGTAGCTCCGGGTGTCGATGGCTTTCAGTCCGGCTTGGCCTTCAGGCGCCAGGTCTACGATGTAGCCCTCGAGTAGCAGCAGAGTCTCCAGCGACTCGCGAATCGCTGCTTCGTCATCGATGATGAGAATCCGGTGGGCTGGCTCGCTGGAAACGTTGGTTCTACTTTGCGGTGTAAGGATCCCGGCCTCAGACATGGGCAGGTTTCCTTGCCATCGGGAACTCAAGGTGGAACGTGGTCCCGTTGCCTACCTGGCTCTCCACCTGGATCTTGCCGGCGTGCTCCTGGATGATGCCATAGCTCACCGCCAGGCCAAGCCCCGTGCCGCGCCGCTGACCTTCCATGACCGTCGACTTGGTGGTGAAGAAGGGATCGTAGATCCGCTGCATGTGTTCGAGCGCAATGCCGGAGCCAGTGTCGGAAACATCGACCGCGACATGTCCGTTAGCGGTCGTTGCCACGCGTAAAGTTCCCCCCGCTGCCATCGCGTCCTTGGCATTTAAGAAGAGATTCAGAAACACCTGCTGTAGTTTCCCGGAATTCCCCAGAATCGGCGGCAGATCGTTGTCCAGGGATGTTTCCAGCGCCACCTGGGACGTGCGGAACTGATGCTCCAGTAATTTGAGCGTCTCGAGGATCACATGGTTCAAGTCGAGCGCGGTAAATTCGGCAGCGCCGGTGCGGGAAAAATTCAGCAGCCCGTTCACGATCTCAGACGCACGGAATGTCTGCTGCGTAATCTTGTCCAGTAAGGGTGCTACCCGCTGATCGCCGCGAACCTGCTTGGCCAGCATCTGCGTATACGAAGAGATCACGGCCAGCGGAGTGTTCACCTCATGGGCCACACCTGCCGCCAGCAGTCCGATCGAGGATAGCTTGTCGGCTTGAGCGAGCTGGGCTTCGAGCTCCATGCGTTCCGTGATGTCATCCATGATAATGATGCGGCCCACGACTTCAAAATTGCGCGACACCAACGGAGCGATGGCGACGTTCGCGCAGCGGTTTTCCCCGCTCCTTGTTTGCAGCCGGAAGCGATAGAGGTTATGTACCCCGGGCTCGTCCTTCAGTCGCAGAAATTCGGCCGCAAAGCTGGAAGGCAGAACGTCCCGCAGATACTGACCCACCGCTTCTTCGCGCGACAGAGCGTACATCACTTCCATCTGTGCGTTCCAGCTCTCGATCCGCTCTTCCAGATCGACCGCGAAGACGCCTACATTGATGGACTCGACGATATTCTCGTTGAACTCTTTCAGCCGCTCGTACTCAGAGATCTTCTGCTCCAGGCTGGCATAGAGCCGCGCATTCTGAATCGCGATGCCCACATAGCTCGCCATCGATTCCAGCAACTCGACATCCTCGCTGGAAAGAAAATCTCCGTGGGTGGTACGCCCCAGACCGATCACCGCGATCGTCTTCCGCTGCAACTGGCAAGGGAGATAGTAGTTCAGGTCGAACTGTGAAGCTGCCTGACGCTCCTCCTCGGTCAGGTGAAGCACCTGTTGCGGATTCTCGAGGAAGATGTGGGTGCCCGCATCCGGCTGATCGAAATTTAGGAAGCCGAGCGCCGGCTTGCTCCCCGGGGCCAACAGCTGCGCGGGCAGACCGTGCCCGGCCTTGAGCGAGTAGCTGCCGTCGTCATTGGGGAAGAAGATCGCGACCCGCGCCACTAGCAGCGTCTCCGACAACCGGTCCACGATCGAATTGAGCAGCCGATTCAGGTCGGTCTGCGAGCTCAACCCGCGGCCAAAGGTGATCAGCGTCTGCCGGTAGTCGTAGCGCTTGCGGTCGAATACGCGGTCGACCCGGTCCTGAATGGCGCGCTTCAGCGGTTCAAACAGCTGCGCCGTGATGATGATGGCTGCGATCAGCCCCCACGCCCCCGCACTGGGCAGGCGGGTGTGCACCACTTCCGCAGCGAAAGCGACTGCGCCAAAATACAGTCCCACCAGCGACGCTGTCGCCAGGGTGTAGGTGACGCCGCGCTTGAAAATCAGGTCCACGTCCATCAGCCGGTAGCGGACAATCGCCCAGCTGAACGTGAGCGGCAGAAACACCAGGCAAATACCGCCCAACCTCTCCAAAACGTTGGGGACGGGCATCCCGGTCAGGAAAGGAATTACGTCCAGCACCGTGAACGGAATTACCGTGAGCAGGGTACCCCGCGTGAGCCACTTCAACTGCTGGCGGCGCAGGGGATTCGTCTGCTTGACGTAGTTGCGGAAGAAAACCAGGGCCGCCGCAACGTAATAGACCGCAAGATAGCCGTAGGCCAGTTGGTCGAGCCGGGTTGCCAGCAGTCCGGTCGCCTCCCACTGCAATACAGCGATTACCTGGAGCGCGATGATGGCCAGGCCCGGGACATAGACCAAGGAGTAGAGCCAATGCTTGCGGGTGGCCGCCCGCTCTTCCGGAAACGCCAGGGCAAAGTGCAGAAAAAGCGCAGGTTGTAGCGCTTCGGCCAGGATCTTGCCCCAATAGATCGTCCAATCGAATGTGTTGAATCGGCCGGTGTAGTCGAACGAGTACAGGACGAACGATGCCAGGCAGAAAACATAAAAATGTGTTGCGCGTGGAGCCGTCCACCGCCGGAAAAGAACATACAGCCCAATCGACAGGTAAACCAGCGCGATCAGGCGCAGCCCCTGGTCTTGGCTCCGGTCGGTCGGCTCCAGAATCACTGAAGCGTGGATAGGAACGCCAGAGCGGTAGAGCAGGTAGTCGATGCGCCGGTACGTGCCGGCGGCAAACCATTGCCGGGTCAGCAGGGAAAGGCGCGGCGTAGGAATGCTGTTCGCCTGAGCCAGCAAATCTCCGGCCTTGATGCCGGCTCGCTCCCCGGGCCCATCCTTTTGCACGCGCTGGGCAAGCAAGCCCCCCGGCGCTTCCTGCCAGGTAACCAGGTCGGTAGGCAGCGAGAAAGAACCTTCTTTGGCAAAATTCAGAGACGCAAGAATGGCAGCCGCCAACGTAAACCCAGCGAGGAGAACTACGGCTACACGAATTTGCAACGGCTTAAGCATCGCGTCAGTGCGGAGAGAAGAAGAGACGCCCCATAACGCACAAAGCACGCTGCATACCAACAGCGCGAACGCGGGTCGCGTGTCATTCTTCCAGGTCGCCCAAATGCAGCCACAGTATACCCTTGATTCAAGAAGAGATATTCCCGGAGTTGTCAGGAAGCCGGCCGCTCGTCGATGCACCCTTGAGGGTCACCTGCAGTTTTCCACCACCCGGATATGGCTAGCCATATGTCCTCATCCTGTTTTCAGTAACTCCATTCCCTGAAATCCTGACGAATTGCCCTACCATCAAGCAGGATCAAGCATCTTTAACAAGGCAGTTGTGTTCCTACCTATTTTGAATAGAATGTGAATTTCGCGCGTGTCCTCCTGTTGGATCGCGCTGCAGGTAAGGGGTTGGCATGGCACTCGCGCGGTGGATGTTGGATGGCCTCGGGCTAGCAAAAGTAGAGAAGCACTGGGTCTCCGTAGACGGCCACCAGATGCACTACCTGAAAGTCGGTGAGGGCCCTGAGCTGATTCTCCTTCACGGTCTCCTGGGAACCGCCTCCACCTGGGAACTGAGTCTGCCCGCGATGGCCGCGGAGTCCTCCGTCTACGCACTCGATGCCCTGGGCATTGGCGAGTCGGAACGGGTTCAGGGTATCGACTCTACCCTCGAAGCCCAGGCGGACCGGGTCGTGGAGTTCATGGACAGGTCAAACATCCGCTCCGCCGACTTCCTGGCGACGTCCCACGGTGGCGCAGTCGCCCTCACCCTGGCGGCAAAGTATCCCAGCAGGGTAAAGAACCTGCTCCTGCACGCGCCCGCGAACCCCTTCTCGCACATCACCGATTCCCTCGTTCAGTTCTATCTCTCCAGCCTGGGCACCTGGTTCGCCCATCGCATCACCAGCCTGCCGGAACCGATGCAGGCGCTCGCCCTGGGCCGGATGTACGGCGACCCGCACCGCTTGCGCGACGGGTCTCTCGCCAAATACATGGGTTCGCTGCGAGTTCCCGGGACCATCCCCTACGTGCTGAGCATGCTGCAGAACTGGTTTGCCGACATGGACAAGTTGAAGATTTCCCTGCGGCACGTGCGCCAAATCCCGGCGCTTCTGATCTGGGGCGATCGCGACCGGGCCGTTGCCATCGATTCCGCCCAGGAGCTTCGTCTCTGCTTCGACCGGGTGGAACTGGTCCAACTACCAGGTACCGGCCACCTGCCCTACGAAGAGTGTCCAGAGGCCTTTACCCTGGTGGTCAATTCCTTCCTGGCGGGGGTGCGCGGCTCAGGCGAACCGGGCCCGCGGCTGGTACCCAGCCGGTCCCGTTTGCAGTAGCGAACGACTTTTTCACTCCCCGGTAAGTTTTCGAGCCATCGGCTCGCCAAAGCGCGCATACTGGGTCTAATAGCTAGCGTGATCGTGTGTTTAGTGGGGGTAGTGATGGACAAGATCCTGCGCAAAAAGCTGATACCGGCAGAATTGATCGTGGCAAGTAGCCTGCTGCTGGCGCCCTGTTTGATCGGACAGACCACTTCCTCAACTCCGCCGGCCACGTCCACTCCTCCCGCGACGTCCACTCCTCCCGAGTCGACCGCTCCTCCCGCTGCATCGTCCACCCCTCCTGCAACCCAACCCGCCACCGACCCGACTGTAGCCGGAGTCAAGACCGGCAGCGTAAACGACGTCAACGCGGTCGGCACGCGTGATATCGGCGGCCGCGGCGTGGGCAACTGGTACTCCACGGAAACTGAGATCCGCATGGGCAAGTCCTACGCCATGCAGCTCGAGAAAAGCGTTAAGTTCGTCAACGATCCGTTGATCAATGAGTATGTGAACCGCATTGCGCAGAACCTGGTCAAGAACTCCGACGCCAAGGTTCCGTTCACCATCAAAGTAATCGACTCCGACGAAGTGAACGCCATGGCGTTGCCGGGCGGCTTCATGTACGTCAACAGCGGTCTCATTTTGACGGCAGACGACGAAGCCGAAATGGCCGGCGTCATCGCCCACGAAATCGGCCACGTCGCGGCTCACCACGCAGTGCGCGAGCAGACGCGGATGAACATGGCGCAGTTGGGCACGATCCCACTCATCTTCATTGGCGGCTGGACAGGCTACGGCATCTACGAAGCGGCCCAGATCGGCATCCCGCTGACGTTCCTTACCTTCTCCCGCGGATTTGAATCCCAGGCTGACTACCTTGGCGTGCAGTACATGTACCGCGCCGGGTACGATCCGCAGGCATTCGTGACCATCTTCGAAAAATTAGAGAACCTTGAGAAGACCAAGCCGCACCTCATCTCCAAGGCATTCTCCTCCCATCCGCAGACTCCGGATCGCATCGAAGCCACGCAGAAGGAAATCGCCACCATCCTGCCGCCCAGGGCAGAGTATGTCGTAACAACGTCGGAGTTTGATGACGTGAAAGCAAGGCTGGCGCGCCTCGAGAACAAGCGCAAGCTGAACGACGGCGGCAAGGGCAACCAGCCAACACTGCGTCGCGCAAGCTCCACGAACAGCGACCCCAACGCCCCCGATTCCCAGCAGACCGGCAACGACCGCCCGACCCTACAACGCCGCGACGACAACTAGCCAAGGCCGGTTCACCTTGGGGAAATGAAAGCTGCTGGGTGGCCTATTCAAGCCGTCTGTTGGCTTGAGTGGGGGACATTTCCCGGCTGCCCGCGTCATCTGTTCACGAGCTGTCTAAGAGTCTAGGTAAGCCCCGACTTGAGTCAGGTAGCCCCAACTTGGGGTGCCCCACATCTCGCCCTCCGTTGGCGAGATGTGGGAATTGACAGATTTCACGGTTGGAGTTTCAGTGACGAAGCAGCCCCTAACGGAGGTCAAAAATCCTCGTACAGAGCTCACCCGATCTTCGTCACGGGTAAAGCCATCTGAAAAATCAGCAACCCTTCTTACACTTAGCCAGAATCGCGCTCTGCAGGCGCTCACGCAACCCGGTCGGCAGCTCATAAATCTCGTGGTTCCGATACACCTCAATCGTCTTCCGCGTTGTTTGCATGGTAATCACGCAATGCTCGCATCCTTCGAGATGTGTCTCCAACTCGGCCACCAGTCCAGTGGGTACCTGGTTATCCAAAAAATCACCGAGTTGCGCCAGAAACTCTGAGCAATTCATTTAGCAGTCCCATCCTCATTCTTGCGGAAGTAGCGGCTCAACCGCTCCCGCAACTGCAGACGCGCTCGTAACAGCCGCGACTTGACAGCAGGCACACTCAAACCGAGCGTCTCCGCAGTCTCTTCCGTCGAAAGTCCTTCCACATCGCGTAAGACGAAAACCACCCGGAAACCGGGCGGCAAGCCCTGAATCGTCTTCCGTAAAATCTCTGCCAGCTCCGACTGCCCGTACTGCATTTCGGGGTCGGGCCGCCACTCCGCCAGATCGCGTGGCATGGAGCCTTCTTCCGTCTCCACGTCCTCGTCGATCGACACCATGCGCCCGGTACGGCGTTTCCGCAGCCGCATCAGCGACTCGTTTACCGCAATCCGCACCAGCCACGTGTAAAACTTCGAATTCCCCTGGAACTGTTCCAGCTTCTCGTAGGCCTTGAGAAATGCATCCTGTACCACATCTTCCGCATCCTCCCGGTTCTGGGTGATGTGCTGCGCAATGCGGAATACCTGGCGATCGTACTGTTTCACCAGTTGTTCGAAGGCCTGTACATCGCCTCCGCGCGCCCGGTTTACCAGCAGAATGTCAGGGTGAACTTCTTCGGTCCCTTGTGCTTGGATGATAGGCATTTGCGACGGGTTCAGAAATTCGACCTTTCCGGACCTTTCTCCCGTGGGTGCCGCGGGGGAGAAGGGACAATAATGGATCAGCGCATGGGGTGGGCCGCCCGCAGGCGCCGCGCGTCTCACTCATACTAAATGGGCATGGCGGCGCACGGCAAAATGCGTAACCTGCGAAATAGGCGGCCTCTCTCGCGTGCCCTCGATTGGGACAATAATCGGGACACTGACCGAGGCAGCTACAGCCACTCCTGAAGCGGGTAGGAAGTGGTATAGGATCGGGTTCCTGTTGCGCATTGTGTGTACTCGAAACAATACGCGCAACCAAAGTTTCCGCTTAGAGTCTCTATAAGAGCAGATTTGCTCGCTCCCCCAATACAGACAGATCGCGGGTAGGGAAGTGAACAAATTGGCACCAGCAATTCATAAGATGGCGACGGTACGAACTTTTCTGCCCTGGGTAACAATGTTGGCAGTGACTGCCACGGGCGCCCAAGCCAACACGCCGGCGCCAAAGCACCACGCTGCGCATCCAGCCACCATCACCCATGCCAAGACCCCGGCGAAGCATTCCACGAGCCGCGTCCGCCATGTAAAAACCCACCGCAAGCCGCGTTCGGCCCGTAGCATCGCGCGCACCCATAAGCTCCAGATGGCCTTTGTTGCCTCTACGCAACTGCGGCCCATGGCCCAGGAACTCACCACCATGCGTTCCCCCGCAGCCTATTCCGGGGTGGCCGCCTACGCGCATGCCCACACCGGAGAAGCGGCCTCGGCAGCCTACCTGGCCCTGGGACACGCCTACCTGTTGGATCACCGCTACCCCGAAGCCGTCAGCAACTTCCAGCAAGCGAACACCACCGGAAAAACGCTCGACGATTACGCCGACTTCCTGCAGGCGCAGGCTGAGATGCAGGCCGGCAAGCTCGCAGAAGCCGAGAAGCTCCTGACCCCATTTGCCACCAAATATCCCGAGAGCATCTTCGTCGACCGCCTGCCGGTCATGATCGCCAATCTTTCGCTCGATCAGAACGACCCGCAGACAGCGCTCAAAGTTCTGCACCAGTCCGCCGCTGACCCCATCGCCGGCCACGCCGACTTTCAGTTGGCCGAGGCCCGGGCCAACCAGATGACCGGCAACATCGACGAAGCGGCCCATCTGTACCGCCATATTTTTCTCAGCTTCCCACTCAGCAACGAGGGCCAGCAGGCCAAGGCCCAGTTGGCCGCCGTAGGAGCCGCAGCGTCGCTGACGGTGAAAGAACGCCGTGCCCACGCCGATGCTCTCTACACCGGTGGACGCTTTGCCGACGCCGGCGACGAATATCGCGCCCTGGCGCACGACGACTCCGATCCCTCGGCGAAGAACGCGCTCCTCGTGGCCGCCGCGGCCTGCGATCTCAAAACCAAGCGTCTCAGCAAGCAGGAAGTGGATGCGTTGCCCGACACCAACGATGACAGCGGAGCGCGTCGTTTGTATCTCGCCATGGAGCTATCGCGCAGCCGCGACGACGGTGAAACCCAGCAGGCACTGGTGTCCCAGATGGAGCAGCGCTTCCCCGACAGCCCCTGGCTCGCGGAAGCACTGTATTCCTCCGGCAACATGTACTTGTTGCGCAAAGATTATCCCCAGGCCATCACCTACTACACCGAGCTGTCCACGCGCTTTCCCTTTCACCACTACGCGCCCAGTAGCCACTGGAAAGCGGCATGGTTGAACTACCGTCTGGGAAACTACTCCCAGGCATCACTGTTAATGGATAAGCAAATTGCCCAGTACGCTGGCGGCAAAGAAATCCCCGCGGCGCTCTACTGGCGCGGCCGTCTCTATGCGGAGCAGGAGCACCAGCCCGCCATGGCTGCGGCCTATTACCAGACACTCTCCAACGCGTTTGAGCATTACTACTACGCGCAAATTGCGCGCGACCGTCTCGTCGAACTGGGCCAGGTAACGCCGGCGCAGGTAGACATGTTGACCAGCATCCATCGTGAGGAGATTCCCGCGCTGACGGATGATGTGCCGGAAGACGATGAACATGTTGTGAAGGCGCACTTGTTGGCCAATGCAGGGTTGAACGAATACATCCCGGCCGAGATCCAGGCCGCCGATGGCAGTGAGCAGTGGGGAGCCTTTGCCGAGGCCGAGATCTATGCCTCCGATGGCGAAAACTTCCGCGCCATGCGAGTGCTCAAGCATGCTCTGCCGTTCTACGCGTCCGCCGGCATCGACACCATCCCCAGGGCTTACTGGAAGATCCTCTTTCCGCAACCGTATTGGAACTCGATTGAGCAGGATTCGGCGAAGAATGGATTAGATCCGTACATGGTGGCCTCGCTGATTCGTCAGGAGTCGGAGTTCAACCCCGGAGCCATCAGTGGTGCCAACGCCTGGGGCCTGATGCAGTTGTTGCCCTCCGTCGGCAAGTCGATGGCGAAAGAAGAGGGCATTCACCACTTCAACGAGATGGAGTTGCTTAACCCCGATACCAATATCCGTTTGGGCACGCGCTACCTGAAACAAACCTTAGATCGCTTTGACGGCCAGGCGTCATACGCCTTCGCTGCCTACAACGCGGGTGAGAGCCGGGTCACCGACTGGCAGGCCATCGGCAAGTATCACGGCATGGATGAGTTTGTGGAGTCGATTCCGTTTACCGAAACGCGTGATTACGTGCAGGCAATCCTGCGCAACGAATCGATCTATCGCGAGCTGAACGGCAGAAAGCCGCCGGCGCAGGCGAGCACAGTCGCGCAGCAGAAGGCAATGCCGCCGCAGCAGTAGAGATGTGTGCATCTTTGGTGCATGTACGCTGAGAATTGTTTTACCGAACGAAACGTGGATTGACGAAAGCACAGCTCGCGGAAAGAATGAGGTCAATGTTCCGCAGGCGGAATCCGGAATGTTCGCAACAGACTTTCACCTCGGTAGGTGATTCGGCCATGAGTAACGATCCGCAGAACTCATTCCCCCGGTTAGTAGTGGTGGGTTCGTCCAGAAAGAAGCCGCGCAAGCCATCGACCGGGCTGCGTTGGTGGGGCCCCAAGCGGCCAACGCAAACGTCTCATTTTCCCTCACAGGTGATTCGCATGGCAGTGATGCCCACGTTATCGCGCAACCTGTGGTCCCTCGGGTTGGTGTGGATATGGAACCTGCTGCGCTCCTACTTTGTAAACCCGAGACCCGGGGGTGCGGTGGTGTTGTCGTTCCCGCATTCAGGTTTTGTCAGTAAGAAGGCCAGCGGAAGCGTCCGTTGGAATAGAGATTGTGGAGTAGCACCTCAGGAGGGAGGCAGAGCATAGCAGAGGCGCGTCGACTGGACCGATCGGGCAAGAGCAGGAACTTACGTGTGGTGGGGCTCAGGTAACAGGATCGCACAGGAGGAATGGCATGTTGACGGAGCTTGAAGTGCTTGGTGAGTGGATTCCAGAGCAGATGGAACCCGGAACCCTGTTTGTGCTGGAGAACAACGGAACGATGGGTGAGGCGAACAACCCGTATGTGGCCGTGCTGGCTTGTCCTCAATGTGGAGCATTGGGATTGATCACGAAGCTGCAATACGTGGGCCTGGAATCGATGATCTGCGGTTCGGACTACTGCTCTTCGGAGTACTACCTCAACGACGAAGGAATTGAATACCGCAAACCGCACTAGATCGGCCTGCAAAGACAAAATGAGGGCGCCCGGCAAAGAGCCGGGCGCCCTTTTGCGTTATCCACGCTTTGTCATCCTGGCAGCGGGACCGCGTTTTTCGCCAAGGGTGATGCGAACCCTCCGGATCCAAACTAACTTCCGGACCCAAACAAAATTGTCATCCCGGCCGGAGTGGAGGGACCTGCTGTTCTACCGCGTCTGCTGGCTCTAAGCGACTGCTGGAATATGCAACCCCTAACAGCAAACCAACCCTCTCCTCATCATTCCGACCGGAGCACCTCAGCCCTTCGGCGCACCGAAGGCAAAAAGCGCTCATTTGGTTTCCGTAACGAATCCAGATGGAAGCATCGCCCTCCCCCTTGTCATCCCGACCGGAGCGCGCAGCGCGGAGCGGAGGGACCCGCTGTTCTACCACATCCGCTCGCTCTAAGCGACTGCTGGAATATGCAACCTCTAACAGCAAACCAACCCTGCCCTTTGTCATCCCGACCGTAGCGGAGGGATCTGCACTTCTGCCGAAAACCACCGCAGCATCCGCGTGCGAATAGGCATAGACACGGCCGGCTCTTCGCTGCTAGCCCCGGACTTCAGTCCGGGGAATAAGTCATTATCCTCAACCCGGCTTTAGCCGCGGTGGGTCTGCAATGCGCCCAACCCCGGCTGATACCATAAAATCAAAGTCGCCCACCAAGCCCGGATGGCGAAATCGGCAGACGCAGCGGACTTAAAATCCGTAGCCCTTCGATGGGTGTGGGGGTTCAAGTCCCCCTCCGGGCACCAGTCATCCAAAGCTTAAACATCGGAAAATAAGCCACTTACGTAGCAAAGATTCTCCTCCTCGCTATGCGCACTATTGAAATGTTCACTTCAGAAGACCTGATCCGGGTACAATTTCAGGTACAGTGCGGGTTCAAGACCGCTTCGCGAGGTGCCTTTGGCTTCAATCATCAAAACACCTTCTGGAAAGTGGAAGGCAATCATTCGGAAGGCAGGTTGGCCCATTACCGTAAAAACTTTTCGGACTCAACGCGACGCAGGTGACTGGGCGCGGCGGACCGAAGATGAAATGGTGCGTGGAGCGTTCATCAAAAGAGCCTCGGGTGACCGAATGACGGTGGTCGTTGCCATGCAACGGTACCTTTCTGACGTGGTTCCTACAAAGCGTCCGACCTCACAGGATGCTGATCGCAGGCGCAGCCGAATCGTTATTAAGCACCTCGGGAAGTATTCTCTGTCCGCTCTAACGCCAGAAATCATAGCTAGTTTTCGGGATATGCGTCTGGCTGGCGAAGACCGTAAAGACTCAAACGGAAGACCTCGGCCGAGGACCAACAATACAGTCCGCCTGGATCTGGCGTTGCTGGGCCACATGTACACAATTGCTATCAGAGAATGGGGCATCAGTCTGCCTTCCAATCCAGTATTGAATATTCGCAAGCCAGCACCTGGGCCAGGCCGCAACCGACGCTTGGCTGCTGATGAAGAGTCGCGCTTGCTGGCTGCAGTCGATAAACACTCCAACCCCATGCTCGGTTGGATCGTTCGTATTGCCCTTGAAACGGGAATGAGATTCTCTGAAATCGTTGGTTTACGGCGGATGCAGGTCGATCTTAAGAGACGCATTGTCAGGTTGCTTGAAACCAAGAATACGCAACCGCGAACCGTCCCGCTTAGTGCCGCGGCGACGGAGCTGTTGCGAAAGGCGTTGAACAATCCCAGTCGTCCGATGGACACGGATATGATCTTTGCGGGGGAGCCGGGACGCGACGGTAAACGGCGTCCCTATCGGTTCGATCGCATGTGGCAGCGGATCAAGAGTGGCCAGGGTCTGAAGGATGTGCGCTTTCACGATCTGCGACATGAGGCAGTGAGCCGCTTTGTTGAGGCTGGTTTTTCTGATCAGGAGGTGTCTGCGATCAGTGGGCACAAATCCATGCAAATGCTCAAGCGGTATACGCATCTTCGGGCTGAGGATCTCGTCGCCCGGATTGATGACGCTTCAAAAAAACGGCTGAAGAGTGTCTGACCTCGCTCTTGCCCGCTCGTCTCTCGCTTAGATCAAGACTATACAGTCGTGATAATACGTACAACGGCTGTCACACTTCACTCGCAACAATACGAAGCATAATCTTTCGCATCGTCCGGGCGAACTGAAGCATAGCAGAAGCATGTTTAAAACGCTGTTGTTGAAAAGTGAGCGGTTTAATTCAAACAACAGGCGTTTTATGCGAACTTGGCAGACCGCGGTGACGCAAGCTCTTCACCGGTCCGATCTTGACTTTGACCGTTTATGTCTCTGTTCAGCTGCGGCCTCCAAACGCAGGTTTTTTGCGTGGTTCTGTTTAGCGATTTCGTAGATCATTTCCCAGGCGATCGGATATCGCTTTTTCGATCCATTGAGCTTTACGATTGCGAACCCTGGACGGCTCTCTATCACAACTCTGCGTTTTTTGCCGCTCTCATCCACTGACGATGCGCTGACAAAGATGATCTGTGCCTTGCGGTCCAGCAAGCAACCCATCGACAATTTCCCCTATCCCACTTCCACGGCTATGGTTTCTATGACTGAGACGTTTGAAGTTGAAATGACCCTAAATTTAGAAAACGACCCGTCTTTGTTGCAGTCCGCTGAGGAACGAAACCGGAATGTGGCCCTCTACTCTATTAAGCTGCATTTGCAGTTGCATTTTTGACACCCGCTCTGAGCGTATTTTGCTCCGCGATTTATGTGGATATGGGCCTGACACAACTACACCTCGTTGACCGGAATGGGCAAGATCTTGCAGACACGACGCGTGATGCAGTCAACGATGCCTACCGATGGGCTGTGGTCGAGTTTCCGAATCTGGATCAGGCCGCAGTGGCCGGGTGGGCTGAAGACCTGGGCAAGGCTATGGCGGCGCATCCCGGCCATATCGAGTTTCCTCGGCGTTATGCGACCAGCGCATTGAAGGGGAAAATACTGGGCTGGTTTCGGAAGCACCCAGGTAAGGAGATTGCCGTCGGCGTTGGCAGTGAATTGGAGCAGTGGGCCGGCCTCGATCCCAAGGCTCAGATCGCAATGGAGCGAACTGTGCTGTTCCAGCAGTTGAGGACAAAGCTGAACGAAAGAGACAGACAGATTCTCATATTGCTGCTGCAAGACATCACCAGCCCTCGCGATGTCGCGGAAGCTCTCGGAATCAACTACGCTGCAGCGGCGAAAGCCATCCAGCGCGTGAAAGACAGGATGGCGGCAATTCTTTTGACGTCACCGAAAACGCATAGCGCGGGCGGTCCTCCGCATCTCTGCAAGGTTGAAGACTGAGGCGACGAAGTGGACTCTATCAAGGACTTCTTTTTGGAGGCGAACCCGAATCCCGAGCGAGTCGGATGTCCAGACGAACCGACGATCAAGGCGTTGGCAGAGGATCGTCTGCCGGTTGGCCATCCGGGGCGCCTGCACATGGCGAAGTGTTCCGAGTGCTTCGCGGAATATCGCGGCTTCCGACAGAAGTGGTTGGACGCTCGAAAGGGGCGTCGCAGGATTCTCGCCTGGGCCATCGCCGCATCGCTTGCGCTTTTCGCAGCAGGCGGAGGTGTCTGGGAGCTTCAGCACCTTCGGGCAGGAGAGGCTGACATGGCTTCCTCTGTGCCAGTCGAATCTCATGTCGATTTGTTCAACGCTGGTACGTTTCGGGGGCCGAGCGACAGAATCAACGAGTTGCAGTCGGTCATCTTGCCGGCTGCTGTAGTTCATTTAAGTCTGACGTTGCCGAGATTCAGCGATCCGGGTTCGTACCAGGTATTGGTGTCTAAAGACAAAGCTGCTCGCCAGATCGTTGCTAGGGCCGCCGCGTTGACGAGGGAGACGAATGGGCGAGAAATTTTGGAAATGACCTTGGATCTGCGTTCTGCCAAGACTGGCGCTTACTTTTTGGCTACAGTTCGTGGCGACGACAATGGAACGTACTACTATCCTCTCACTGTGAAGACAAAATGAATGATATTGAGGCTTGGGAGACCGGAGTAGTCAAGAACACGAACGGTCTTCCTTGATCAGACCATGATTCAGAACGTGCTTCTGATGGAATGAACACACCGCCTGTTCGACATTTTGCTCTATTCAACCCTTGAGCGATCCAGGAAGACTTGCCGTAATATGAGTCCTAAATTTGAGACGAGATCGATTCCTATCGTGTTGTTGATCAAGTAGTAATTGACGGATAGGCGGTCATACAGACTGAACGTAGGCGTCCGCTGTTACGCGACGCCAGCGCAGCTCCAGGACAACAATCGTGATTGCATACACGCCGACGATCACAGCTGGAATAACCACGAAGCGATGATGCGGTGCTAGGTACCATGAGACTGTCACCAGAACGGTGCGCGCTACGGCGTGAAAGATCCCGATCCAATGCTGGATGATCCAGGAGAACGGCACCCACATCAGGCCCGCCAGGATCCCCACAGTCAACGGCAACGATGTGTAGTCAACGCGGAAGAACGGAATGGCAATGGCGTATACAAATAGGGCCATCGCGACACAGTGGAAGAACAAGCTGTCGAAGGCGTTCTTCGGCTTCTTCTTGTCCAGGAAGTTCTCGCCGGTGAAACGCGAGAGCATGATGCCCAGATATGCGATGCAACCAGCACCGATGAACATCGACCACACAGCCAGGATCGGCGGCAGGAAAGCCCCCGCCATGCCAATCATCGTCCAAACGATTAGCCCCGCCAGGGGCATGGCGAGGCCCCGGCGGCGGGCGTATTCCGCTCGTTGTTCGTCCAGCGAGCGGGGCAACTGCGGCTGATGCTCAGACATGGATTCCGCCTGTTTATTGGAAATGTCGAGAGACAACCTAACATAGCAGGTTGCGGGTGTCGCAAGTCCCGATTTTGGGGCATGAAATACGCAACAAGATTGCAGAAAAATGCATGCAAAACCTCACGGATGTGCGGGTTCCTGGCGGATTGTCGTCCATCCTTCCGTGACCGCGATTTGCCTTACGTCCGGGGCTTGCAAGAAGCTCTTTGGACAAGATCTAGTGTTTGAGCACGAAGTGCCTGCGAACATCACCCTTGGAGTTTCTCGCCCTCTTCGCTCAAGACAACCCACTCCCGATAGATATGCGGCCCTTGAGCAAAATTCATCCATGGTTGGCAGTCCTAACCTTTCCGGCTCGTAAGCATCATCGTTCTCGTAATCCCGTCCGCCCCCCGGCTGCGCGCCATCTTACTCAAGCTGGCGGGGCGTTACGACTGGTCTCGATCCCGATTCGATCGTTAACCGCCGATCGAATCCGCTGCTTGCAACCCGGGTAGCGTTCCGTCGTCTGAATGGAAAAATGCCCCAGAAGGAACTGTATCTGTTCCAATTCCCCTCCCGAAGCATGGCAAAGGCGGGCGCAGGTGCGACCCGGAGGCGGTAAGCCTCCCATCACACTGGAAACCGGACACATTCAGCGCGCCTAAGGCGTTCGTGCATGTCGCAATTCCCAAACCTCTCTCTTTTGGGTCGCCGCGTTAAGCGGTCCAATTTACCTATAATGCGACTTCGCGGGTGCAACTGAGGTTCATTTTCGAACGCACGGCCATTCGGTCTGATTCCGCTTCGATGGCGCAAATCGGAGAACCATTACGCCGTTTTCGTCGCCCATCGGGGGGCCCACCTCTTCGGGTACACTCGTTGCTTGAAGCAAACCTCTGTTGGAGTGAGCTAATGGCCTATACGGTGGACTTCGGTACAGTGTCGGTGGTTGGCCTGGAGTCGTCGCCCGTGGCGGCTGCGCTGGCTGGTCTAAGGGCGCACGAGGCCCGCTACTTCAGGACCAAGTACAACCATATCTTCACGGTGGAACAGGCCGCCAAGGCCAAGAACGCAATCGCTTGGGTGGAACGCATACTGAAGGAGGAGCGCAACATCGTCATCTCGACTCGACCGCTCGAGGCGACAGCCTTCCAGATCGACAACATTCGGATGTCATATGTGTTCTACGCGAGTGGTCTCGCGATCAATGTGATGTACACCATGGATGACCCCAAGAAGCGGGCTGTCGGGTTCAAGCTCTCTGAAGGCATGGACGTTCCAGCCGAGCTTGCCGCGCGGTTTAAGTTTGCCACCCAGAAATCGAAGTTGGCTGGCGTCATTCGCGGTTCGTACTTTGCGTTCAAGAGAGAGTACTGATCGGCGCTGGGGGCGCGGTCTCGGGCACTCACGGAACCCCTCGCGCTCATTTACGTTAGTGTGTTCGGCAGGCAGGCGGCCACCACTCGCCCGACTGCTGCAGCGTGACTGTGATCGGCGTTGGCTTTGGCGACACCGGGTGATCAGGGTCAGATGGCTGATGCTCGAGTGTTCCTGTTGCCACGATCCTCCCAGGGCCCCACACACCGGAAAGTCTCACGTAAGGAGAACCAGGGGCCGTCATCTGGGTGACGCCGCGCGCGAAGCTGCTGATCTCGATTGGTCTCCCTAGAGTGTTCAATGGCAAATGCTTGTCCATGTCCGCCTCCACGTGGAGTATCAACCGCTTGCCCGACGGCGTGCAGATATGGCCATCCCCGTCGAGAGCGGTACGGGGAGGCGGGTGGGCCCCGGTATTCATAGGCTCAGATAAATATAGAGCTGGTACGTTCCATCCGGCCCCTCGAACCTTCCCGTTCCCGACCACCACGGCACCAAATGAAAAGAGCCCCCGGTGTCATAGACCCACGGAACCCACAATTCAGGCGCCGAAATGTAGGCGAACCCGACAGCGGCCAGAATAAGGTACAACACGTGGCAGGCCCGCAATGGCGGGCGCTTTTTCGATAGTCCGGAAGATGCATCGGTCATACTACCTTCTTTGAACGACACCCGTAGGTTTAAGACAGTAGGCGGCGACTGGCTACTGCTTCGTCCCGAAGGTGTCGGCTTGCTTGCCGTTCGCGCAACTATGGAGTTGGACGATGGGGCTCTGATTTTTGCTACGTATGGCGGTGTCGTGGATTTGCGACCAGAGGGCTACAACCTCTTTTTGAAGGGAATCTTGCCGCGCCTAAACCTGCGAATCCTTCCAAGGTACTAGACGGACCGTCCGGAATATCTGTGGCTCAACCGCTTGCAATCTGTTGGTGTTGGCTTGTTTGATGTCGCGCAGTCCAGGGTGAGCTACGACATCTATGCCATGCGATAGAGCTTGCGGGCAAAAGTAACAGTTTCATCTCGTCTTTCCACGTTTGATTCTTTAGGTTGGCGCAACATCGCCGGCGCTCATCAAAATAAAGTGCAAACCACTTCCCCGTGTGCGGCTCACGTCCGCTTCGGATTAAAGGTCTTGCAGTCGTTTAGGCCACAGGGCCTGCCCTGCCACTGTTACATAGAACGCATATACGGCAGGCACCAGTAAGCTCGCCATAGCCAGCAGGGCGGTTCGGGCGTACCACGTGGATGCGTCAGCGGTGATCGGGAACGACGGGAAGACTTGTAGGCTGTAAAGGAAAGCGACTACTGAGAGCAATCCAAAGCGGAGAAAGAGGCTGGCGAGTACCAGCAAAATGAAGGCGGGACGCATCGCGACCAATAGTGTGCCTTCCGTATGGCCCCATGCGAGCGCGAGCGTAAAACCGGTGACAAAAATCGATACCGCCAGCCAACGCCGCCTAACCAGCTGAACGAGCACACTCAAGGCGAACGCGTAGCTCGAGGCGCCTCCGACCGAGACAACGATTTCCCAGCACCATAGAGAAACATAGGCACCTGTATTAGGCAATAAACGTGGGGCTATGGGCTCAATAAAGGGAATGGGGATCAAGTAAAGCGCGAGCAGCGTCAAAACGCCTATGACCAAACCGATGAGTATCTCCCCGCCGACTGCTGGGACTCGCAGTTTGCCTGCAAGAATCCGGTCCCAAGAATCAAGCTCCCGTGGCGACCGCGTCCTCATCTGCGACTCAGCGCCCATGTACAGCACCGACAAAATGGTTCCCACCACCAAGGCATCTCGGAAAGCATCAAAAACTATGGTGATCTCTGTATACGCAATAACGTGAGGGGTCCCCACGATTCCTCCTACAAACATCAAACCAAAGGCCCACCCCGCCACATGGAAAGCCCCGCGCCAATCACCTTTTCCCAGCCGAATACTACGCCACGTGAACAGCCCCGCCGCGAGTGGAAGGGCAACAACATAGAGAAGAAACGAATTGAAAGTGAACCACCCGGGTGACCACCCTGGATGCTGATCTGTATGAGTCCAAGGGCCGGTGATACGGAAGTAAGTGGGCCTGCCTCTATAGACGGCCGCCTCTACCCTCAACGGGTCATGCGGATTCGAGTCCCAGGACCCCGCCCAGGCCGCCTCAGTATCTAATAGGCTCGCAGGAGTCACCGCCGGCTGAACCGGGGTGAAGCGCGCAGGATCGAGTCCAGCGGCCGCGAAAAGTCGACTCCACTCCCAGGTGGCCGTCTGCTGCAGAACCGGCGATCCGGGCGATGGTTGAGCCCTAAACTCAATGAGTCGTCCTTCAGAATCTAATACGACCATCAACCCCGCCTGAGATGTACCTCGATCCAAGCGCGGCGGCGCGTAGGCTCCATAAAAAGTTGGCAAAAGCATAGGGCTCTCGCGGTACCAGAAAATCACCGGCGGAGGGTGCTGCTTGATGAAGCCGGCATGCCGAACTGAATAGCCCTTCTGACGGCTCGCGAAGATGAGGTAGTCGGTGTTGTACTCCCAGCCGAAGATCGCGTCGCGCGGTCGATCTGTGTAGCCAAAAGATTCGGCAATCTGCCGTGCCTTTTCTGCCAGCACCTCAGAAGAGTTCTCCATTGGTATTTGATTGACGACGTCGATTTGCTGGCGGATGAAGCAATTAGCCGCAATTCCGAGAACGAGAACTGCCATACAAGCGACGGCAACGGGGACGCGCATTCCCACCCTTGCCATGTCATCGGCAGCCGGAGCGGGAAGGATTGCCGGCGCCGCCTGCTCGCCTTGATCCTCCTCCAAAGCTTCAACGGCGCAGACGAACCGATACCCCACCGTAGGCACGGTGAGGATATACCGAGGCTCCCGGCTGTCGTCACCGAGCAACCTGCGCAAGGTGGCTATGCTGCGGGTGAGCGAGTTGTCCGAGACGGCAGTTTCATGCCAGACCGAATTTAGAATCTCCTCCTTCGTAACCAGTCGGTTCGGGTTTCGCAGCAGATACAAAAGGACTCGAAACGCCTTGGGCTCGACCGGCAGCTCCTCGCCAACCTTGATCAGCAAGAACTCTCGCTCCCTGACCTCAACGTCTCTGAACCTGAAAACACGGTACTTATGATCCGTCACGAATCCGTCACTCGTTTTTCAGAGAAAGGTTAGACGCCCGTCATTACCTCGTAGAAGCGCTGGGCGAGATTGCCCTCAGCCAATCCGGCTGAGGTGATCCTAGTGTCGCCAATTGAGCTCTTCGCTGCCACCACTCTTGCGTTGATGTGTCCTGTACTGCATGCTGCGCCCCGCTGTCTGGGAAATGTGGCAAGTTTACCCCTACGCCTCGTGCAAAGCTCCCTTATTGTTGTCCCGGTTGAAATAGACCATTCCGGCCCCTATGACTTCCTTGTGGACACTGGCAGCCAGATCACGGTCGTCGACCCGAAGCTAGCCTCAGAGCTCAACTTGAAGGTTGGAGGCCGGGTCGGCCTGATCCAAGTGGCCAGCTTTGCGCAGGCTTCGATTGCCGAACTGGACACAATAAAGGCAGGCTCTTACGTGGTTGATAAGCCGTTCGTCGTCGTCCAGGATCTTGGGCAGATTCAAGCAGCTGATCCCCGAATTCGAGGAGTTCTTGGCGAGAACTTTTTGGCGCATTTCGATCTGCTGATCGACTATCCGCACAAAATGCTCTGTCTTGACCAGACGAAGGGGATGGAACAGAAAGTACGGGGCGAGCATATTCCACTCGTCAGGCCGAACAATCCTGAGAGTGAGCTGCCCTTCACGGAACGTTTGGTTATTTCTGTGCGGCTTTCCGACACCGGATTGCGGCAGATTCTTCTTCAGTTGGATTCCGGCAGTGATGGTCCCATCCTTTATGCATCGATCAGAGCGACGGCGCCGTGGTTAGCGAATCGCGCGATCCCCCGGGGAGCAAACGCGAGCCAAGCGCAACGGGCCTTCGCTCTCTTGCCGCCTCAGGACATGAAGGTCGGCACTCGTACTCTTAGCCAAGTTCCATTCGTGACTCCAGTGAGCGCCAGTCGAAGCTTAGCGAATCGCGAGGCAGACGGATTGTTGCCAACCATGCTGTTCCAACGCGTTTTTATTAATTTCGCTGATCACTACGTAGTCTTCGATCCAAGATGAGACAGCCGGCCTCATAAGACCCGAGATTGGCTGTTAACACGGTCCTCCGACAGAGACCAAACTCCGGTACAGCTGCCGAAAACTAAATGAAGATCCATTGCATCGGGAGTAGCCGGCCGATGTAAAAGCAGCATCACAGTGCCATGAACGCGGCTAAAGTTCAGCCGCTTCGCTTCCAGCAAAATGACCCTGAAGTCCCTACTTTCGACCGTAAAGACTGCTTTCGATAAGTGAATTCTCCATAACGCACCGCGGCTCGGGGCGTCGCTCGCCTTCTATACGATTTTGTCTCTTGCGCCGCTCGTCATTTTAGTGGTAGCGATAACTGCTGTAGTTTTCAGTCATTCAACGGCGCAGAATCAAGTCCTTAGCGACGTGCGGTCCATGGTCGGTCTTCAGGGGAAAAAGCAGTCGAGTCAGTGCTCTTTGCATGCCCGAAACCCTGCCGCTGGACTGTTCGGGACCGTTGTCGGCTTGATGAGCCTCCTATTCGGTGCTTCGGGTGTTTTTTGTGAACTGCGATCAGCTTTAAACACCATTTGGGATGTGGCGCCCGAAGAATCCAAGGGATTCCGGGGCATAGTACGTGATCGATTTTTCTCATTCGGAATGGTCCTCGGTATTGGCTTCTTGCTGACCGTCTCTCTCGTGGTGCCTTTTATGTGGTTTACTGCAGCGCCGGACGCGTGCGGATGAGAGTCCGATGGCGACGCATGAACAAAACCAATGCGCGTCGTAGATAGACAGCAAGTAAAGGCGTCACGATCGCGGCCAAAAGACCCCACACAACAAGCGCATGCCACTCCCACTGCCAGATAGCGTGAAACAGGCGCCAGGGGTGGTGGCTGAGATGCCTGATTTGCTGTTGGCTGAGCGGTAATCGGCCCGTGTGAAACAGGTGCACGCCGATTTCGATGAACGGCACGAACAGCAACAAGTGCAATGGCGCCACCGCTTGTAAACCGATTTGTGTTGCCAGCTGATTTAATCCAAAAGCCCATGCGAGTAAAACTACGACAAGTGTCGTCAGCCCTATCGTCGGGTTGATGCCGATGACCAAGCCCAGAGCCAGACTCCAAGCCAATCGGCGCAGTGTTGCGCCCCCGCGAATCTGACGCAATAGCGGTCGCAAAACTCTGCAGCGAATCGACTCGCGTACTGACTCGGGCATTAGCATAGCGATGAATGTGATGCCGGGCGGCTTTGGTTGGTTGGGCACACGACGCGGGCTGGTCTAGTCACCAGTTTCGAGCCTCGTGGCTGCTCCCGCGCCACGGCCTGTCGAACGCTAATTCCTGGGCACCTGGAAGTTGGCGACGCACTCCCTAGCAGGCCTATTGAGATTGTTTTTGTCAACCCATTTCGGGTGCGTTGTCAGAGATGCGGAAGCGCTGGATCTTTGGCGCCTTCAGGTGTGCCTAGCGAAGACCGTGAAAAACGGGATTGCCTAGCCCGGCGCCCCGGCTGCAGGGGAATTTACCGATAACCCGACTTTCCAGGCACCCTCGGAACGCAAGACCAACACAAGGGCAACTCGAGCCGTATGGCCCACTCGGTGTTAGATTGGGTGCGGGCCGTTTTGCTGTCAGGTCGGCACACAGGACGTCGTTAGCTCCGATAGACCTAAGCGTGATTAGATGGTGTCCATCAATGCAAACGTCTGGCTAGCTGGTTTTCTGTTGGCGTCGTTGTGGGTCAGCCCCGCCATTGGGCAAGACGATGGGCCGTCGAATCCTACGCATCTACAGTTGGTGGCGAACAACGACAAAATTGCATATTCGCCCGAAATGGAAAAATTGAGTGTCGCACTCTCTGGGGATTGGACGACAGAGGATACCTATGAAGGGGACGACCAGACACCTAGAGGACGGCGGAAGCTTTCACGGGAGAGTTATCGGGTCGGTCCAGCACGTTTGTCGCTGATCGAGGAATACCATGGTGAGAACGCTCTCGGGAAACCTTGGGCCATGGGTATCTTCTGGTGGGATCACGAAGCGAAGGGGGTTCACGTTCTCTGGTGCGACAGCCAGGCGATTGACATGGGTTGCCGTGTGTTGCAGGGGATTGGGAAGTGGGAAGGCGACGACTTTGTACTGATGGATCAATATGGCGATTCGGGCAAACGCGTTTTTACTAGAGAGGTTTGGTCCGATTTGAAACGTGACTCATTTACGCAAACTATCTATCAGGGCGCCTCACCGGACAATCTGAAAATGGTCTTGACTATTAAAGCGGCGCGTTCAAAAGGTGTCGTCGATCACTGACGTTCTCTTCCCACCCGGGTCTCCATGCAGGGGCTCATCTTTTGCTCTCACCCGGGTACCCTTCTGACTGCAAAACGGGGATTTTGGGTAACTTGCCCGGACCCGGGGCTGCCGGAGGCAGAAACTTCCCGAATGAAGTCTAAAGACACTCCAACATGGCGCTCAAGTCAAGCTACTACCGCGATCTCCGCGGCGGCGCGGAGGCCCGACTGTGCCGCGCACTCCAAGGTCATATCGCTGGCGGTATGTTCTCCGGCAAAATGGATTCGACCTTCCGCTCGGGCAACGTGCGGGAACAGTTCCTTCATCTCTCCAGGAGCGTAGTACGCCTAGGCCCCAAGCGACCACGGCTCCTCATCCCAGACTATGGACGAGCCGCTCTTGAAGTTCGCGGCGAAGCCCGGATGAACCTTGTCGAAATATCCGAGCGTCCAGCGGATCCGTTCCTCATTCTCCATTGACCGGACCTTCTGAGCCATATCTCTCTCCGTCATGCATTGAAGAATGGCCCCGGAAGTGTTCTGACCGCCAGCGATCTCCTGGCGCGGCTTCCGGCAGAAGTGGTTGGACGCACGAAAGGGGCGCCGCAGGGTTCTTGCCTGGGCCATCGCCGCTTCGCTTGCGCTTTTCGCTGCAGGCGGACGTGTCTGGGAGCTTGAGCACCCTCGTGCAGAAGTCGCAGACACGGCTTCGTCTGTTCCGGTCGAATCTCATGTCGATCTGCTCAACGCTGGTACATTTCGCGGGCCGATCGACAGAATCAATGAGTTGCAGTCGGTCATCTTACCGGCTGCTGTAGTTCATTTAACTCTAACGTTGCCGAGATTCAGCGATCCGGGTTCGTATCAGGTACTGGTCTCTAAAGACAAAGCTGCTAGCCAGATCGTTGCAAAGGCCGCCGCGTTGACCAGGGAGACGAATGGTCGACAAATTTTGCAAATGACCTTGGATCTGCGCTCGGCCAAGGTTTGGCCTTATAACCGGGTTCAACACGTGGCTTTGGCGAAGTCGCAAGCGGATCTGGGAGCGATAGCAGATCGACGAGTGCAATGGCGATTTGGGACTCAACGAGATCACAACTGACCACAAGCGCGTTTTATCGTGAGAAGTGCGGTCACTCTCAACAAGCCAAGATGCGTGCAATGATTTGTTCACCTGCGAAGTGAGTACACGCACCGACAATGCGCCCTTGTCTAATAGCAAGGGTAAGGACTGAGCATCTATATACGCACGCAAGCGCGCCATCCTGGAACGAAAGGTTGAACTCAGGATTTAAGAGCCATCTATTCATAGGTCTACGTTAGGGATTGCTCTGTGACGGCGGCTGACACCTTAACTGGGATTATCATTATCTACCGAGATCCGGCTTCGCGTCCGCTGACAGCGGTCGTTCAGCGACCGGTAGAACAACAGAAAAGGTCGTACCCTGACGCGGTTCACTCGTGCGAGAGCGCACCTGAATTCTTCCACCATGCTTCTCAATTATCTGTTTGCTGACCCACAGTCCTAACCCGTTTCCGGTCAGACCCTTCGTGGTGAAGAATGGTTGAAAAAGGTTTGATAAAACAGAGGGGCTGATGCCATGTCCATTATCAGAGACCGTGATCCGAACTGCGCGATGCCCATCTTCTTGAGAGCAGTGGGTGGATGCCCTGAGGGTCACGCTGCCACCTTCTGTAGCCGCATCCAGACTATTCCGCAGGAAGTTTGAAAGCACCTGCCGGAGATCTCCTTGGAAAGCAGTCAGTTCCAGATCTCGCCTACTTTGGATAACGACCTTCGCCTTCCGCGAAACGATCTTGGCATGGAGCAAATCGACGATCGACTCGAACAACTCCACGGCGCGAAAGGTCGTGGGAGCCGCAGTGTCCCTGTAAAAACTAAGAGTTTGGCGAGTGATGTGGGCGATACGCTTGAGCTCAGCTTCTGCCGTTTCAAGGTAGTTTCGTACAGGTTCAGGAAGATCGTCCCCCCTTTAGCGAGGTAAAGGAGGTTCGTTACGGCTTCAAGCGGGTTGTTGATCTCATGCGCAAGCACAGCTGCCATGCGCCCTGCAGACGCAAGCTTCTCGCTGCTGATCAACGCCTCCTGCGCCTTCTTTCGAACAAGAATCTCAGCTTGCAGCTGCTCGTTCAGCGCTTCGGCGGTTTCGGTCAGCTCGTGCTGACGCACCAGGCTCACCATAAGCTGCTCATTCAGGGCCACCGCGTCCAATTTGGTGCGCTGCTCGCCATGTTTGAGATCGCCCGCCATCCTCAGACCTTTTTTTTGATGTCCCCATTTTCCGAGCTACCCATTTTTGATGCATTAACGCGTTGGGGTATGCCTGTCAGGAGATGAACGTAATCGGTTAGGCGCTCTCCGATCAAAATCCCTTCGGACGTAATTTCGTACTCACGAATGTCTCTGCTGTGAAGACCGCCGCGCATCTTGACCACCATCAGCAGCTTGCGGAGTTGGCTTTCAATTTCCACGTAGCGCATCCGAATGACATCATCTGTAAGAAAAGAAACGAGATAGCTGCTAAAGGGCAGCTTGTCGAAGGTCTCTTCCATTTCGAGGGTGGAAAGTATAGTGATACCGATGCCGGTTAGTCCGAATATCATGCGATAGAGTGACTCGCGAAAGTCCGTCCGGAATCCAGGGGCAAGAGCCATTTCGAAACCCGCCAGCGAGTCGATGACCAGCCTCGTGGCGCCCGTTCGCTCGACTGCATCGATCAACTCCTGCATCATCTCGTCCACCGAGAGGTCGAGCGGTCGGAGATAGATCACTTCGAGTTTCCCATCGTTGAGAGATGCTCTCAGATTGAGACCGAACGTTTGAGCGCGATCAATGTACTCTTCAGGTCGCTCCTCGAACACGGCAACGATGCCTGGTTCGCCCACCTTGAGGCCGGCCGTGATGAATTGAGTCGCAAGCAAAGATTTGCCCGTTCCTGACGAACCCGCCACAAGAACGCTGTCACCTTCGGGAATTCCCCCTCCCATCATCTCGTCGAGAGCAGGCGACCCAGTCGAAAGCCGTTTTCGCGCAATCGTCTTCTTCTTCTTCCCGATGAGGCCGAGAGTTCGCGAGAACGCCTGGAGACCCGAGTTCGTGATCCGAAATGTATGGAGTCCGGGGACAGAACTCTGCCCCCTCAACTTCATGATGTGTAGCTTCCGGACGACGGAGTTACGCTCTACCTGCTGGTAAAGCCAGAAAAGACCATCGGCCACGGTGAAGACCGGATTGTTGTGCAGTTCTCCCTCTGCGTACTCCCCGATCAGGAACGTAGTTGCCTGGCAACTGGTGAGGCGTAGCGCGAGTTGCTGTACAAAGCTCTGTACGTCGAGGTCAACATCATCATGCCGCTCGGTTCGCAGCACAGTCCGAAAGGAGTCGACGACGATGATGGAAGCGTCCGCGGCCTGAACCTGCTTGGAAATCTCCTCCAGCACGCCCTTCAGCCCCCTCTCGTTCAGCACGTCGCTGAGGTTGACGAATCGGACGGCGCTATTCAGCTTCGTCTCGTCGAAGAAGGTGTATTGCTGTTGATAGCGAAGCATTTTCAGGGCGGGCTCGCCAAGGACCGTGAAGTAAAGGGCCGGGCGCTCAGCATTTCCATTTTCAAAGATGAACTGATGGGCAAGAGTCGTTTTGCCACACCCGGGCGATCCAGCGATGATGTTGAACGAGAACTCCGGAAACCCGCCTCCGAGTATTTCGTCTAGTCCTGGAACCCCGGAAGGAAGCTTCTTGATCTCAACTCTACTTTTCATAACCATTCTCTCGTGGAGATTCCACCAGGTCCACGGCCTCCGGCCAAATATCCTGCAAAAGCGTCAGTGTGAGTCCCTCGCCGATGAAGCTCATCAGCAAGTGGGTCAGATGTGCGACAAGTATCGGACTAGCCTCGCCCGAAGCGCCTTCAAGACCCGCCAGTGAACCGTCGGCCATCACCTCTACGCCGATCAGAGCTTGTGATTCTCGCTGAGCCAGGCTCAGTGCCCGCTGCATGAGCAAGCTGAATCCCGTAATACCGACTAAATGACTCAAGGAACGGCGCAGTCTTTCGCACACCCGGCAGGTGGCAATTCGATCTTCCGAAGCTACTGTGAGAGCCTCGCTCTCGATGGCTACCAGCCGATCGGCGAGTTGTCTCGTCACCGGATTGATTGCAGTCGCGGTCATTGTCTCCAATCAAGCATCCGGCCTACCAAATTTCCCGGTTTCGCCATGATTTCATACACCGACAAACCTGCCAAACGGCACCGCGCGGAGCGTCTGCGGACCCAGTGACAACTGCCCAAAGGCGTCAACCAAGTGGAATGCGACTTCTGTTCGCCCGTTATCCAATTCGAATTCGTGAGAAACCTTTTCCCTACCAGAGCCGAATCGAAACTTGTGATTCCAACCCGAAACGTCGGCCCCTGTTTATCTGAGCCGACCGATCAGCGCACGTGGAGCAAGCAGGAAGAAGTCGAGCGAAATTCCCGGCAATGACTGTAGATCGTGCCACTCCGTTGTGGCGTCAGTGCCTCCGAGCATCGCCCCCGGCGCATGGCATACCAGCTATAGGCCGCTGCAAGGGCCGCGAAACAGAGAGAAACGATCACCCCGCCACTCTGATGTGGTGTCTTTGCGAAATGGTGGACGGCCAGCTGCGCGAGGGTCATGAGGGTTGGCAGTCCTAAACAGATCAGGAGCCCGGTCGCCCAAAGGGGTCGCGCACATCGTAGCTGTTGCGATACTGCTCCGATCAGTCCTCCGGCGAAGACTGCGTACGCGGCTTCGATGAGCATAGCTTTCGTCGCCGCCGTACGCCCGGACTGAAGGTTTGTGGCGAAGAACAGGGCGCGCACCACGGCGCTACATGTGGCAGCCTTCCAACTCCATGGCGGAATGATCGTCCGAATCGGGTCACGAAGCATGGCGGACAAGGCCGAACGTAGGTCTTCCGCCGGAGCTCGGGGAGCTTGGTCCATCGCAACGCTCTTCGATGCAAGTTCTTCTCTTCGCGCTGGCTTGTCTTTCTCCCAGGTGCGGATGAAGCCAGTGTTTTCAATGGCACTCCACAAAGAACAAGGGCCAATTGGTCCCAAAGAAAGCGGTTTTACGCGACCCAACCTGTCCGCTTACTTTAGAGCACTTAGACATACCCCTGCCGCTAGGCATCTCACTCGCAGAAGGAGAAGTTCATGTCAAACTCCACCGCCGACCGCGAGACCGAACACATCGACATAACCAATCCCGAACACATCGAATACTGGACTGCGCAGTTTGGCATCACCGTCGAAACACTCAAGAACCTTATCAGTGCTAACGGCGCCGTAGCTGCCGACATTCGTCTCGCTCTCGGGAAATGACCTGTGCAAGTGCACGGGAGAAACGGCGAAGCGCTTCTCGGAATTGAAGAAGACTATTCCGCAAATACTCAAAAGATGCTCGGTCAGCAGCTGCAACGTCTAGAAATCTCGGCCTCGTGCAACTTGCTTCCTATCGCGTCACCGGCGGTACCTTTCTCGGATTGACATTCTGGTCCACACCGTCGTCGGCGTCAGGTCTGCCGTGCGCTCCACCCCGCCACTCCAAACAACCATCCCCGCCCTCCACCTATCTATCTTTTCAGCATGCTTGACAAGGTCAAACTCAACCCAGCGTTCTTCCTGTGGATCACTGGCATCCTCATCCTGTGCACGTCCTCTTTCTACCTCGGCCGCCGCCTCTCCCCCGCCCCCACTACCATCTACACCGATGTCCCCGCAGACCCCTCCACCCGCACACCCAATTCACCAATCGAACCCACGCAGGTCTACGCGCACAACCTCCTGCTCCGTAAGGGAAATCATTTCCGCGTCTACGTACGCTGGGTCCGCGGCCGCATGCTCGGCACCAGTGGCGCCCGCAACCCGTCCTTCGACGACCCGGACTCCTTCATCCTCGAAATCGACAAGGGGCTCATCAACGTCAAGCTCGCCGACATCGCCGACTTCCTTAACAACGATGCCTCCAACAAGGCTCCGATCAAGGACGTCAAGATCGTCAACGAGGGCGGCCAGATCCGCCTTTACGGAACGGTCCACAAAGTGATCTCGCTCCCCGTCCGCCTCGACGGCACGTTGACCCCGCTCCCGGACGGCCGCCTCAAGTTCCACCTCATTAAGCTAAACGTCCTCAAGGTCCCCATGAAAGGCATCCTCCGCCTCTTCGACATAGAACTCGCCGAACTCGCCTCCAAGTCTCAGACCCCCGGCGTCCAGATTGTTGACAACGACGTCTTCTTCGACACCCAGCGACTCCTCCCCCCACCCCACATTCACGGCCACATCACAACGGTGGACGCCACGGACACCGACCTCACGGTCATCTATGGCAACTCAGGCAACGACGAGCATAATCTCGCGAAATGGCACAACTTCCTGCGCCTTTCCGGAGGCAATCTTGACTTCGGCAAGATCACCATGCACCAGGTAGACCTCACCATGATCGACGCGTCGAAGGATCCCTGGTTCGACCTCGATTTGGTCAACTACCAAGCCCAACTCGTCTACGGAACTACGCGCGTGACGGAAAAGGCCGGCCTAGAGATCTACATGCCAGACCTCGACAAGCTTCCACCAAAGAAGTCCGCACAAGGCGTGACCCTCCAATGGCTAAAGAACCGCAATACCGCACCCCCCTTGGAAGTCCCAGCCCCCGCGTCCAAATAAAGCGCGGATCAGGGCTATCGGACAGCGAAGGCAGTCGTTTGGGTGCGCGATCACTTCCAGAAGACGTTGAATGTCGATTACTGGCATCGTTGACAGGGATGAACCGGTCTACACCCCATCCTCACTTTCGCAGCCTTACGGCCACGATTCCGCTGCAGTTCCAAAAGCAGCTTCGACTGCACGCCGCTCGTGAAGATACGCTCACTGAAGACCTGGACGCAGCGAGCGCGGCGTTCGACGCTGGATATGAAAGCCCAAGCTGGTTCAATCGGGAGTAAGAGCGGTTCTTAGGACGACCTCCCGTACGCGATTCAAGCCCTTCGAGCGTCCGCGTGAGGAACAACAAGTCGGCTTTTGGAAGTAGTTTGCCGAGCTTCTCAACTGCCGAGAACAGGGAGATAACCGGGCCAAAATTCATTTCAATCAATATCGCCAAAGCGTGATCTGTCGCGGGTGGGAGAGGCGTTGTATTATCTTGCAGCCGGATTTTTTATGCCTTCGGAGCCGCTTCGCAGAGCACGATTGCTTTCAGCGGAGGGATCGCCCTGAGCGCAAGGCTGGTGCGCTTCTGAAGGTGACCAGGGGCATGAATTCGGGCCTCACAAGCCCAGAGGCAGACTGGGCAGAGTTGGCCGGTTAACAGGCTAAATCATTCATCGAGTGCTGGTCACCTTAACTCTTCAGGATTAGTTCTTGGAAACGCGAAAGTGGACTCGAGCCTATTCGTTCATGCCAATCGTCAAGTTGATCAACGACGAAGGATCAGCAAAGGCTGAGCCGGTGGGCTAAGCACAGCTGGTGGGCGATCCAGTCAAGAGCCGGCGAGTTGTGCGGCGGCTATGAGTAATTGATTATCTTCATCGGAAACCGCGCTTTTGAAAGACCATGAAGCCGGAACGTCAGGAGTGATTCCAACTCCCTCTATTCGGGCGTTCTTTGCGCTGACGTAGGCGGCGACTGGGATCACCAGGCGATAATCCAACCCGAGATTGAAAGCGCTTCGAGTAACCAGGCGGCCCGGCGTTTTTTCGCCGGCGATGACGGCTAGACGATTTTCCTGGGCGAACTGGGCGACCATTTCTGCAGCACCGGTGGTGTGTCTGTTCACGAGGATCGCAACCCGACCTTGGTAGGGGCGACGGCCGAGTCCTTCGGTATGGACGAAGACGGATGTCTTGCCTAGAAACTTGAGCGCGAGGCCAGGAATCGCCAGCTTCGAACGAGGGATTTTGTTGAGAACGGGCAGGCTGGTGGGATCACGGCGCTCTTGGGCCATTTTGCGGTTCCAACTGTAGCCGATGGGAACGCGGTCGGGGGTGAGATAGCTCATGAGAGTGAGGCCGCCGATGCCACCTCCGGGATTGCCGCGAAGGTCGATGATGAGGCGCTCGGCGTTCGCAAACTTGCCTGAGAAGATGGAGTCGAGTTCGTTGGCGAAGTCGATGCCGATTTTGCCGGGAAATATGCCCACTTTGAGGTATGCGATGCCGCTTGGCAGGAATTCAGCGGTCAGAGCTGTGGGTTCCGAATAGGGATTGTCTTTGTACTTGGGCGTAGTAGTTTCGAGAGTCGTGGCAACTTCTTGAGGCGGGTTTCCCCGCGAGGCAATGATCGGAATCCTGCTCTGCATTTCGAACGAGGGTTCAGCGGCATCGGGTGGGGTCGGCTGGAGCCGCTTGCCGGCTGCGGAGAGGAGAACGTCTCCGGGGCGCAGACCTGCTCGCGCTGCGATGCCACCTGGCAGCACGTCCTGGAACACCCAGCGAAGTTCAGATCCTACGGTCTCAACCGCGAAGCTGGCGTTGATAGCGTTCCTTGGAGTGATGGGCGCGTGGTCAGACAAAAGGCCCAACGTCCGCGGCGAGAGCTCCGTCAGCATCTTCGAAACCGCCTCCTCAAACCCGACCGTGTCGTGCGCCGCTACGATTGCGGTGCGGTTGCGTCTCACGATCTCCTGCCAGGTTGCTTCGTTGAAGGCTGGATCGAAATACTTTTCCTCCACTAGGGATTGAATCTTCGTGAGAATGGCTTCGCGCTGCGCTTTGGTCAGTGTCATAGAGAGTCCTAGTCGAATTCAGATGATGCCGTCGGGGTCTCCGACTATTTGGAAGCTAGCCCAGTAGTAGGGCGGAAGCCCCTGATTGAGGAGATCCAACTGGGCCGTCCGCAGCGCATCCACCTTGCGATGGTGGAGCGCCAGCTGCGAGTAGAAAACGTTCATGAGATGCTCGGTGGAATGGTCCTCCAAATCCCAGAGCGTCGATACGACGGTATCCGCACCCGCCTCGATGAAGGCGTTGACGATATTGTCAACTTCTGCCTCGCTAGTCGGTCCGACGCCTGTGTTGCATGCCGAAAGGGTCACGAGCTTGGCGTCAAGATGAAGGCTGCGTATTTCGCGCACCTGTAGCAGGCCATCTTCCCTTCCGGTGGGATCGGGCGCGAAGATCAACGCGGAGCGGTCCGGATAGTCATCATCGGCGTAGCCGTGCAAAGCGAGATGAATGATGCTTGTGCTGGCTAGGGGAAGATGCTTAAAGCGTCCTTCCGTGGCATCAGCTCCGAGCAAGATGGTGTCTGGTCGAGGCAAGTCTTGCGCGACGGTCTCTACTTCTCTCTTGCTGTCTGGCAGTGGAACGAGCTGGCTCCGCTGGGGGCCGGTAATCGCCCTAAGGATAGGGTTGCGCAGGTCGGCTGTCTGCGTCCACGCTGCGACACCGATGTACGGCATGGCGTCTGAATTCTCATGGTCAATGCGTTTGTGGAGAATGTCGAAGACTGTCGACGAAGGAACAACGTCGACGGTGTGAGTCGTCAGGATGTAGGCGCCATTATTCGCGAGTGCGGCAAACGGCAACAGATGAAGTGATCCGTCTGGAATAAGCGTCAAATCCTGCATCTGCGGATACTCCTTGATCGGCGCCAGCAGCTCATTGAACAGAGTTTGAGCAAGATCAATGTCTGCTTTTCCGGCGTGGAGTTCTTTCCTGTATCGATCCGCGTCTGCCTCGACGCGCGTCTTCGATGGCAAACGGTAGGGTGTGACCGAGGAGCGAGTAATCGCGAGCGCATTGGAATAAGGTTCCGCCAGGACGTACTCGATCAGCAGTGCGGTGGAGGGCAAACTGCGCTGCAACTCCATCAATTTGACTGGATGTGCAGTCGTCTCCTGTGCGAGAGCGCTGGGGCTTAGCTTGAGTTCGGCATTGTAGATCTCGGTGGTGATAGCCTGCCTCGTTGCCTGATCTTCGGTGTTTACCAGAGCGATATTTAAGAGAGTCAGTTGTTGTTCTTGTTCGGTCGGCGGCCGGATCGGCTGGTTTGCGTGGTGCTCTAGAGCCTCCGTCTCGATGCGCCCGCGGACCTCTTCGAGCGCCTGGAGGGCCTCGTTATAGCGCCTGTGGGAACAAAGCAAACCGAAGTAGCCTGAATAAATGTCGCTCATTTCGGCCAGTAGTTGCTGTTGAATTTTGACGGTCTGCGCGGCTTGCATCATCCCATTCACGAGCACGATACTTTTCTGATAGAGAATGCCGGCTGCCGCTGAGTCACCTAGCCTTCCGGTGATCTCTGCTTTAATAGCGAGATTCTTGGGAACCAAGTACAGCTCATCCGGGATCTTCGTGTTTGAGTTGATCGCGGCGTCGATCGCGCTAAGCGCGTCATGCAGATTGCCTTGGTGCTCATAGGCTTGCGCCAGCAGACCGCCCGCGTCGGTCATTCCGCGGTAGGTACCGATCTTTGCTGAATAATTGAAGCCAGTTTTGTAGTCCGCGATCGCGGCATCCCAGTTGTTCCTGTCCTGGTTGACGACGCCCCGCGTGATGTAAACCTGAGCCTTCTGGCCGTCGTAGCGAGTGGTTTGAAGCCGCGCGAGCGATTCATTCGCAAGCGCAAGGGCCTGGTCGTATTGATGGAGTCCGGCCAAGGCTTCAATCTTGGCGTAGACCGCGATACTCGGATACGCCACCTCAGGATTCTTCGCCGCAATCTCGATGGCCTCGTTCAGAGGAGTGAGAGCCTCCTTGAACCGAGTGAGCTGGACGAGTCCTTCGCCGAAAAGGCTTTCGTACCTCATGGTTGCGGCGGGATCACGCTCGACCTTCGAAAGCCCCCACGCCAACATGACTTGCCGTTTGGCTTTCTCGTGTGTCGCCGAGCAGGAACGAGGTGATGCCCTCTTCTCCGGTGGCGCGGGTCGCAAGTTCATAGTGATGCAGCGTTGTAGCAAGTTTCGCGACTTGTTGCCAATTGGATCTGGCGTCCGTCGCGTCAAAATTGATCTCCTTCATTCCGCGAACGACCAGAATACGCAGCCGTGTTTCTGGGTCTGCTGCCTCGGGTAGGCTGAGGTCTTTGTTCAGCATCAATATGGTTGATTGAAGGTTCCCGGATTCGTCTGGAGGAACCTGGCTGACGTGAGCGTATAACGCTTTCGAGACTTCATGCTGGCTTTGAAACATCTGCTCGGCGCGATGGTAGAGGGGTTGGGCGTCTGCCCAGCGATTTCCCCAGGCTAGCTTGTCAGCCCGGTCGAGGAGAGTCTGGGCGGATTCTTGAGTCTGCGATCGGCGACGCGGTGTGACTCGACGGAAGATCACGACTGTTGTGGCAATTGCTGCGACCAGAAGCAACCCAAGAAAGAGCTTGTACCGCGCAGTATGTAACAAAGGCTGCTCGCAAAGTAAAATATTCTCTACAGCGGAGCCGCTTAAGTGCGGCCCCACGTCATCTGTTCATAGATGCGAGATTTCAAGCGACAGCAGCCTCTCCGCGCCGCGTTCAGTGACAGTGCCGCGACCGGGACGTTGCAAGCCGGAATTCGTATCCATCGCCAACATAATTAACCGCCGGATATTGGCCGCTTGCGCTTCCTGCGGGAGTTGATGGATAGCGTCGGCCATGGAGGGATTGGCATCCCAGTGCAGACTCAAGTCGTTTTTGCGAGCCAGTTCAGCGGCAAACTCACGAAGGGCAATGTCGTTTCCAGCCAAGAACGGTTGGAGGACGCCAATGTCGTACATGTACCCGGGAGCACTTCGCGCCCACTCTTCGGGGCTCAATCCCTTCAGATGGTCTTCACGGGCTAGCTTATCGAATACGCTGTCAAGAGATTTTTCAAGATGGGATGCAGCTCCTGTGCCGCGCAGCTCACCCGCCCAATCGTAGATGTCCTGGAAAACATGACGATGGATATTCTGGAGGTGGGCAGAATCAAACCCACCGCGAATCGGAGAGGTCTGGAGCTCCACAAGGCGGAACGCCGTGAAATCTGCCGCTGCACTTGCAAGGGCAGTTGGTTCGGTGATGCCGAGCTTATTTCTCAATGCAAGAGCGCCAGTGATCATGAGGTCGATGGGATCAATCATTGAGTGTAGCCACCTGCGCTGAAAGGGCGGAGTGGATTTCATCCAGTGAAGCCTGCCCCTCGACCCATTGTGAAAAAAGGGATTCAAGAAACTGCGACGGTTCGAGTCCAGCCATTTTCACGGATGTTAGAGCGGACTGTGCTGCTCTCCGCCGGAGTTTCCGTTCGGTGTCGGAAATCATCGTTTTGCGGCACCCTCAGCATTTGCTTCCAGCGAGCGGCGGGCGGCGAGCACTCGGGCCAAATAGCCGTTGTCGATGCCTCGTTGAGAATCGCCGGTATTGTAGCGGGAGATGGCGTGTTGAAGTGCCTCCTGGCCGGGCCCGTAAGTCTTCGTCTCAAGCCGGTATGCGTCTTCCAGTATCTGCCAACCTACCCGGAGGTTCGTACACGGTTCCAACAGTGACTCGGGGAAAAGCCCGCGCCGTTGAGCCTCCGCGGTGCTGACCTGCATCAGCCCCAAGTCTACGAAGATGGCGTAGCGCTGGAAGTAGGCGAGCCAATCGAGGGCTTCACGCTGTGTAGAAGGCTGGCGCTTGAGTCGCAGCGTGCCGTTCGGCAAGTGCCACTGTCTGAGGAGTGCTTTTGGAAAGTCGATCTGCATTGCGTTCGGTTTGCCGTTGGATTCTGCTTGGACGATTGCGCGAAGGGTTGTGAGCGGGGCTCTCGGGAGGCAGCGCGAACGAAGTGCCACTATGTCTGCGTCCTGGGCATTGGCCCTCGCCGCCAGGCAGAGAGCGCAGATCAAAAACAGGCTTTTCATCGGTTGCTTGCCTCATAGAGCGGGATCGACCAAAGGTCCGCCCAGTCTTGCGCGGTGACGTGCTGAATCGCCGGGATGGTCGTCTTGGAAGCCCAATAGACGTTTGACGGAGCGATCAACAAATCAGGGTTGTGCGCGAGAGTTTGCAGCGCCGGCCAAACAATGAGCTGCTCGTAGCAGATAAGCACGCCGGCTCGGTGATTCCAGACGCGAATTGTGGGCGGAAAGCGAAGCATAAGAGGAAAGCCGTCGTATTCGCTTCCGGGCTGCCACATGCCGAGCGGCACTGGCACTCGCTGGACATAAGAAAGGCGCTCAGTGAGCCCCCGCGAGAGGAGGATATTTCGATTCGCTTCCGTATTGGGGATCGGAATGGTGGTGCCGATGAGCAAACCGGTGTGTTGCTCTTTTAAGAGCGCGAAGGTGGTCGCCCAACGCGCCTCGTGCATCGGGCTCCAATCGGGGATTATGGATTCCGGAAAGATCACAAGCGCGTTGGGATGCGTCAAGGCGATGCGTTGGAGCGACGCTTCCTGAACCTCAAGGGCTGAGCCTGACAGGTGTTGCTCAGGTGTGATATCGAATTCTGAATTGACGGCGACGACTCGAGGATCGGGGCTCGGACGCGCGAATCGGGCGTGTGTCACGGTCGATGCCGCGATCAGAACGGTGATCACTGCTAGATGGCCGGCTTGTCTATAGGCTGCAATCAAAACGAGCGGAAGACAAAGTCCAAACCAACGAGTCCCAGGGAACCATTTCCCCGCCGCGATAAACGGATGGGCCACGGTTACGAGACTAAGGGGAGGGAGCGCCAGAACTACAATGGCGGCGATCGCCGAAACGGGGAGCCATCGGCGGTTGTAGAAGTTGATCCAGGGGGCGGCTCCCAAGATTGTCAAAGCAACCCAAATGAGAATTGGGAGCAGAAGATTCCGCTCCGAGTGATAGAAAGCCTGAGAGCCAGGAACCACCACCCAGGTTGCCGCTGCGTAGTAAAGGAGCGCGCTAAGAGAGTCCAGGCGTCTGCGCGACTGGAGGTATACGAATGGAAAGAGCAAAGCCAAACAATGCAGGGATGATCGTCCGCTCCAACCAGCTCCGCCGATCGCCCCGCTGATGGCAAATAGCAGTGCGGTTCGCGTTGCACTCTTGGCCTCGAGGCTGCGCGGTGTTTTCAATTTGTGTCACTTGATGGATGGTAGGACCGCTCGACGAGTAAAGGGCGAATCCAGCTTCGTACGGAGTTCAGAGGGATCGGCCCGAAGTAGCGTGAGTCGAAGCTTCTCGGACTGAAGGAACTAACGACCCAGAGTTGATTTTTATGAACCAGATACTTGCCCGCCGGGAAAGGGAGAATCTGCCGGCGCGAAGAATCCTGATCCATTGCGGCTGTGTGCGGCAAGAGACGACCATTCACGGACACGCCCCTGGCGGAGGTCTCCACCGTGTCGCCTGGCCACGCGACGACGGGCTTGATAAGGGGCGCGAATCCATCTGAACAGGTGCGCATGGGACTCCTGTAGTTCGGCTGGCCCTTCATGGCCGGCCAGCGAACATCCGGACAAAAGAAAACATAGGGCGCGGGATCGTGCGGCGTGTTCGCCGGGTCAGCAATTGCGCGGTACAGTCCGAATGGAGCGGAGTGCGTGTAATTGAAAACCAGGCCGAAGCGGATTGCCGTGAGTGCGGCAAAGACAAAGGCTGCTGCGGACGTGACGACTATGTTTCTCTTCCGGGAGAGGATGAGAAGAGCAGAACAAACCAGGCGGCTAAACGGGCCAGTCATGGATGCTTTCCTGAAGGAATGCAGGTATTTGTTTGGCGTCGTTTGCGCGGCGGATTTCGTTTTGGTGGACAACCGCTGACTCGGGTTTGGAACATGCCGAGATGCGGAAGGCTCGAATGACGTGGACTTCGAAGATGGTGCTGCCTTCGCGGGCTCCGTTCGGGGAATCCGATCGCGCTCTGGGCTCGCGGCGGATGAGCTGGCCCGTGACGTGGATGTTGTCGCCTTTCTGGAAAGACTTGGCGACGATGGCGCTTTCCCCGAAAAACGTGATGGGCAGGAATTGACGATGCTCAACCGTCCGCCCTTGGGTGTCGTAACGCCAATGCTGCGCCAGCCGGGCGCGCACAAACTGACGGCCTCCCGCATCTGACACCGTTGGCTGCTCGGTGAGGTTTCCGGCAAGCATGACCTGATTAACAATTTCCATCGATCTGCTCCTCAATTCCTTGTTCCGCAACAGCGGCATGTACGATGGCGGCGATGTCGAGCGCCGAAGGTGAAGGCGCAACTTCCGTGGGGTGCGGTTGGGCCGCCGTAGGAAAGGCAGGAGGCTTCAACTTCGTCCGGGCAAGTAAAGTGTCGTTCAGAAAGTAGAGGCTCTGGACACCGTAGATGGGCGCCACGCCATTGATGAAGATAAGCATTTCGCCCGGCGCCGTGATCTTGCTATTCGGGTCGTTGCTTGCTTTCGTCGGCGGCTTGATGCGGCGTATCTCGTCGACGGTTATCAGCGGCCTCTGCACCTGTTCCACGCTGCGGAAGATGTGTTTGAGGTAAAAGTCGGTGCGCTGCCCGCTGTAGTTGACCGTCTCCTTCTCGACGGTCATATTGCCGCTCAACTCTGAAAGGTTTTTGCAGGTCTGCAGGTTGTCGGTTTGGAAAGCGGCTTTGATGTAGCAGTTGTCGGTGATGGACTCGTTCGGCCCGTATTCTTCGATGATTTGAGTGAGGGTCTGCGCAATGAGGTACGGCTTGATCTTGTATCCGGCCATGAGGCTCATGGCCGCCGCCAGGTTTGGGATCTTCTTCAGCTCGGGAAACTCGTCGAGCATCAACAGCAGATGATGGCGGTCGGGGTCGAGCTGCTCCATCAGCCGGTTGAAGATAAGCTGGAGCATGAGCCTCACCAACGGCCGGAGCCGGTCGCGGTCCGGCTGCGGAACTTTGAAGTAGAGGCTCATCGGCGAGTCGCCGTAAACAAGATCGCGAATGACAAAGTCGGAGCGCGAAACCGTCTTCTGCACAATCGGGTCGTCGTAGAGCGTCATCGGAGTGACGATGCTCGACTGAATGCTCGAAGCCTCGCGATCGGCCCTGTTGAGTTGCCGCTGGACTGCTTTGCTAACAAATGGATGGGTGAACGTGGGTCTGCCGTTTAAGTCGAACCACTCAAGCCGCGGCTCTGACCTTCCTCCCGGCATGTGCACGGTCTTCTGCATCTCGATCAATACGTCGGTGAAGTTCATTCCTGGCGAGGAGTAGTGGGCAAGAACATCGGGGAGGGTTGGTTGGCGAGGCTTGTCGAGGTTTCTCAAGACGTAGCCGAGATGAATGATGCCCGCCGATACTAGGTCCACGGCGGCGTCTTCAAAGTGCTTGTAGAGTCCGTCATCGTTGCCGTGGCGAATGACGGCGTTGGCAATCGCCTGGGAATCGGCAATCTCGTAGTCTGTCTCCCAGCGAACCTCACACAATGGGTTGTAACAGCAACTCTCGAATGGAAGAGTCGGCGCGAACTTGAGCACTCGCTGCCCGATCGCGTGGCGAAATCCGGCAGTACGATCCCAGTTCTCGCCCTTCAGGTCGTAGACGAAGGCGCTCTGCCGCCATTGGCAAAGGGTCGGAATGATGGCCGAGACGCCCTTACCGCTTCTGCTGGGGGCGAACAAGAGGACAGGCTCCGAACCTGAGTGCAACAAGTAGTGGATTTCTTGCGATTCCGGGTCGCGCCACCCACCGACGTACACGCCATCGGTCGCGTCGAGCAATCCCAGCTTCTTGATGTCCTCGCGAGTTGCCCAGGTGGCGGAGCCATGGAGATTCATCAGGCTATCCGTGCTCTTCCGGTCGCGGATGAGCGATAGAAACCAATAGGCGACGAAGCCGAGCATGAGGCCGCCTGCGATGGTTGCGGCGAATGCGATCCAGATGTCTTTCCGGACACTGGAGCTGATAAGGCGGCTTCCGGCGAAATGCTTCCAGAGCACGAGGCCGGCGAATGGCTGGAAGACCGCAGTTCCGTCAATCCAAATGAGCGGGTCGCCCATCTCCATCGGATTGTTGAGCTGGGCAGCAAGCCATGCTGTCGAGGCGCTCGCAGCGAGGACGAAGGCGAGAGCAGCCCCGCCGACCGCCCGTATATTCCAGCCTCCCTGCCATCGTGGGCGACTGGGAAGAACGTATCCAGGTGGCGCTGTCGTTCCATTTCGCATGTGCCGAATTCCTCAGTTAGAAGAGTACATTTCACTAGATAAGAGCGCAAAGTCAATATTCGCGGCTCCGCACACGCTCCGTTAGCCGAGACCGCAGAACCGCGTTGAATTGGCCCATCCAGCCTTTGTCGGAATCCCCCGCAGTAAGGCCCATCATTCGCATGCGGCGGGCGATAGAGCCAAGCGCCCTGTCGTCGGTAAGTAATTCTTCATCTTTGCCGACTGAGGTCGCATAGAGTTTTTCGGGATCGCTTCTGAGGCTGTCAATGGTCACAATATTGCCGGGCGCCAGCTCTCCCCGGCTCCACGCCGCCCGCAGCGTTCCGTCGTGACGGATGATTTCGATCTTTGCCATCGGTCGTCTCGAAGATGGTTTGAAGGGCGCCGGTGCGTTCGTCTTCGCTGTTGAGAAGGACGCGCCCAACCAGCTTCTTTGAGCTTGTCGAATACTCCATCGGCGCGTGGGGGTCGCTGATGGCCACTCCACAGTGGAAGAGTGTGCGAGCGCGGTCCTGGATGTCCTTCATTTCCCGAAGTTGGTTGAGGAAGTCAGACCTGATGAGCCAGCCATGCCCGATGTTTTGTTTGGAAAGGCCAAGTTGTTGCAGGTGGCGGAGGCGAGCCAATTCCGCCGCGGTCGCCGATGTCCCGACATCCCTGTATACGGTGTCGTTCGCATAAAAAGCCGTGCGGCCGGCTAGCCGCCGGTCCAAAGGCGTGACGCGGTTCGCGGTCAGTTCCACCTGCTTTTGCTGCTCGATTTCCTCGATGGTGCGCGGGCCTAACTGCCGGGTGAGAGAGCTTTGGACAGCCTCTCGGAGTCCCTTGCGAATCAGGGCGGGAGGAAGTTTGAGCGGCTCGCCGGATGGCAATCTTCCGCGCACCAGTATATGCGCGTGGGGATGGTCTGTATTGCGATGGACCACTCCTGCCCACTGCACAGGTGCTCCAATATGCTGCTCGATGCAGGCAATCATGTCTGTGGTAGTTCGTTCGAAATCAGCCTTGCTGTCTTCGGGGGAAACGATAATTTTGAAAATGCGCTCGTCCCCTGCGTGCTGCCAGCTGTCTGCCAATGATCCAAGCGGATGTTCGCTAGCCAAACCAAGCCGGTCGGAACGAGTGCTCTGCACGTCGCGCTCCAACCCCGGTAGCTTCTCCTTTTGCTGGCCGTCACCTTTCGCACTCTCGCGTTCTAAGTAGGTTCCGTGGGCCTTCCACCCTCCGAGTGTCCGGGATGACGAGTAGCGAACATTCACGACGGCTCTGCGCTGGAAAGCCGAGATCTTTCCAGGAACGGCCAACGGCCCATAGGACGTCCTGCCGGCTGCACTTGCCGAAGGCGAACGGCTAACGAGCCTGACGAGACGAAATAGATTCCTTGCCGTTCCGGTGACGCGCGGGGGAGCGGTGTCGGCTCTGCGAATGCGACCGGGGCGAAGCCGGGTTGATCGCCCGCCTTCCTTTTTTTCTTGAGTCTGCCTTCTTGGTGTCCGTGGCATGGTCGATATCAATTCCCGCTCCCGGCATCGGTAGAAAAGCTCGGGTCGTCCTCGATTCCTAGCTCGGCAGCGGAATAAGCGTCCGAATGCCGGCGGCGCTGGAACTCGCGTGCTGCGGTGATGTTGACCTGTTCATAGATTTTTGTGGCCCGCATCCTGGCTGAGGAGATAAGCGAAGACGGCACTTCAGGAAGCGCGGTGAGTGCGTACTTGATGAATGTGTCGGTCAGAGCGAGATGGAGTTGGCTGACAGTCTCCAAACTCTGGAACCGCCGCGCCAGAGTGTCCGCAAGATTTCCAAACAAGGAGTAGACGAGCTGCTCCAGGTCGTCCCGCTGGTTGGTCCCCACGGTGACCAGATAATCGAAGACTTCGTTGTCGCTCCTTGCGTTGAGCTTGGCTTTCAAAGCAGCAACCCGCTCTCCCTGGGCTCGAGTGAGGCGGATCGTATAGCGAACGATGTGGGGCGGCTTGGATCTTGGCATCGCTGCACTATACCGCGATGTACATGGCGGTAGCAACCGTGACGCACACGCATGCTCTTACGGTACAAAGGTGCGCCAAGCTTTCAGACTGATTGCAAGGGAGATGGGTGGAGCAAACCTTCAAAGTGCGTCTGCGCTTTATGTTCCACTACCACAATATCCAAGAAAGACGGCTGCAAGCAGCCTACCTCGTGCAGGGTCTGCGACCCGTAGAAAGGCGCAGCCTGCGGCTGCAACAAGAGCGAACTAACTGCGAATAAAGTGCAGCAAAGCGCAGTGAGACCGAGGGAGGACCTTCGAGTGCTTGTATGTGCACTTCACTGCGCTTTGCTGCGGTTTACCGTCACCGATTTGCAGATATTTGCGCTTTGGTCTTGCACATCCCGCTTTGGTCTGCAATTCTTCTAGTGAAATGTGCAGTTCACTAGAAGAGCGACCACCGGAGTTGCGAAATCTAATTGCGGCGCTCATTTCACGTAAGAGCGTGTTTCAGCTGAAGGCTCGGCTCTTGAAGGGTGTGCGTGCGGAGCTGCGAGCGGCCAAGGATAGCGGGCTGACTTGGCTCGTGATCTGGGGTGCGCTTCGGGATGCCGGATATCCCGGCGCCTATCCCAACTTCTGTAGGACTGCTGCCGCGCTCTTGCGGGATCATCAGCCGAGCCCGATGAAGGAAATCAAGAACCTGCCCACCCCTTCGGTGCAGAAAGAGGTTTGCCAACCCATTGCCCGCGGGTCCGACCGCGGCCAAGAGAACAAGGAGAAACCTGCATGGCAAATTCAGAGAGAAGAAACAATGGCGAGGCTGGACCGCGAGGCGGAGCAGAATCGTCAGCGGGAGGCGCAGTGGCAACCGAAGAAGGTGTTCAAGCCGAGCGTCTTCGTGGGGAGGAGCGAGGACTGAGCGACTCGCTGGAACTCAAGCCGAAACGAGTCGTCTTCCCAATCGCCGGCAAAGGTGGCGTGGGAAAGACGACGGTGATGGCGACTCTGGCGGAGTGGTACGCCGCTACTGGCTACAAAGCCGACCTCTTCGATATGGACCCCGACAATAAGGCGGAAGGGTGCCTGAAGGCGCTCTTTGGTAGGGCGCACAAACTTCCCGCCCTTGAGAGCTGGACCTATGACAAGCTACTGGGCATCTCCCTGGAGTCGAGCGCAGACGTGATTCTCGCCGACATGGGAGCGGCGCAGGGCCATCGGATGATTCCGTGGTTCCGCGACTTCTATAGGGTGATGCAGGAATCCGGCCTCGATCTCCGGTGGACTGCGGTGGGCGTGGTGGACGCCGACATCGCCTCCGCCCGCTCCGTGATTGAGTGGGGAGGGGAGTTGCAGAGCACCGTGGACTACGTGATCGTTCACAATCATTTTCAGGAGGGTGTCGCGTCGTCCTGGGAGAATCCCAAGCTGGAGTTGGACGTGAAGGGCTTCCGCGAGGCGTTCTCGCCAGTGGAAATCCGGATGGACGCAAGGCGGCCAGACCTCCAGCGCATGATGCGGACGATGAACGTCACCCTCGGCGACGTGGGCGAGCGCAAGACCAACGTGGCTGAACTGAGAGCGCCGGACATGACCCTACGTGCCAGGACGTATCGCTTTCGGGCCTTCAGCCAATTCACGGAAGCGAGAAAGGTACTCCTCCCATGAGCACCGTCCCTGCCGCGCCAGCAACTGACAATTCTGGTTGGATCCGCGATCTGGTGTATCTCGCATTCCCGGAGGGAGAGGCGAGAGAACGCGTCCTATTTGATCTGGTCAAGCAGTTCGCCAAGATGGACCCGGAAGACCCCGAATGGCTGCGTTACAAGCTGAGCATCGTGGAGTGCCAGGCGTTGGAGAACATGGCGCGGAGTTTGAACAATGCGGCGGCGGAGCAGGCCCGGCTCCGGAGTGTGACTCGCGAAGTTGCCGATTACGTGGCAACCCAGCTCAAAGGAACTATCGAAGCGGCGTCCGTGGCTACCAGGCAGCTCTTGGAGGATGTTCAAGCCAGTCTGCATGACTCTATCGCGGGAGACGCTGATTTTAAAGAGCTACTCGGGTGAAACTCGGCAGCAGTTCGGCGGAGTCATCCAGAACCATCATCGAATCGAGCCTGACTCAAGCTCTGTCTATGTCACAAAAGCACATGGATGCCTGGCTGAGGGGCGAGCTCGACGGAGCCATTCGCGACGCCCAGAGCACTCTAGCAGCCGTTACGCTGGATTTCCGGGTAAAGCTGCTTGGTGCATGGGGGAACCTGTTGTGGGGAGTGTTCGCTGGGGGGATCCTCGGTGGGGCCGGCCTTCTCTTCCTGGGCTACTGGTTTGGAAAGCACATTTGACGTCTCGTGTATTCCTAACAGTGAACGTGAAAACTTAACTGGGGTATGTGGGGCGTCCACTTTGGGCTAGCCTGTAACCAGTGGAGGCGGTCGCCACACCAGTCGGGCCAGGTTGCTGAGAGCGTTGGCCGTTTATCACTCGTCGAGAAGCCGCGACGAGTCGGTTTTACGACCAAGTGCCAGCATTCTAGAGCGATCCTGGATCCTGGCAGCCCGATGAGCGAATCTCCCTGTCAATAGTTGATGATTTACGCTGAGGGTAATCCCGTAGGCTCGTAGGCTGGCGAACGGGACGCCGTTAAAGGTAATAATGGAGTGTTTTGCTTTGGCGGCTAGCGGGTCTGCGGGCAGATTAGCTCAAAAAGGTGGACACGGCCTCCTGAGTCACCAACAAAGATCCTACTGCTTGTCACAAAGGCGCAGCACAATGGAACTGCATCGCAGATAAATGTAAGGACGAGCTCTCGGCGTTCCAAACTCCAAACCTTTAGTGTCCTATCCCACGAAGCGGAAACCAGATGCCGACCGTCCGGCGCAATCGCCACATTATGCACCCTGCTTGAATGACCTCTTAGTGTGTACGATTCGCATCCGCTCTCCAAATCCCAGACTTTGATCGTAGTGTCCCCGGAAGCAGAGATAACACGTTGTCCGTCCGGAGTGATGGCCGCACCTAGGACCCCTTCAGAATGTCCTTCGAGTGTGCGCAGTACGTGCCTAGTGTCCAGATCCCAGACTTTCAGCGTGTCATCCGACGAAGCTGAGACAACGTGTCGACCATCCGGAGCAATCGCCACACTATTTACCTTGCTCGCATGACCACTTAAGAGGTGCTTTATGTGGCCACGCTCCAGGTCCCAGATCTTGAGCGTGCTGTCCTCCGAGCCGGAGACCGCGCGCAGACCGTTTCGAGCAACGGCCACGGTGGTTACCCCACTAGAGCTATAGTTGAGGGTTTGCAGTTCGCGTCCGCTCTCCATATCCCAAATCTTGATTCTGGTATCAGCCGAACCGGAAATCGCGTGGCGGCCATCGGGGGCGATTGCCACGCCGTGCACCGACCCAAGATGGCCTTGAAGAGTACATATTTCGCGGCCACTCTCTAGATCCCAAATTTTGAGCGTGCTGTCCTCCGAAGCGGATATAGCGCGCCGGCCGTCCGGAGCAATCGCCACACTTCGGACCGGCGCAAAATGACACTGAAGGGTTTGCAGCCTTCGACCAGTTTTCATATCCCAGACTTTTAGCGTTTTGTCTGAGGAAGCGGAAACTGCGTACCTACCATCCGCAGCAATCGCCACGCTCTTGACCGATTCAGAGTGACCTTGAAGGGTCCGCAGTTCGTGACCACTCTCCAACTCCCAGACTTTGAGCGTGGTATCCCGTGAAGCAGATAGCGCGTACCGACCATCTGGAGCAACCGCCACGCTTCGGACGGGGCCGAAATGGCCGATCAAGGTTCTCAATGCGCGTCCGCTTTTAAGGTCCCAGACCTTCAGTGTGCGGTCCGAGGAAGCGGAAACCGCATACCGACCACCCGCAACACCGGCGACGCTGTTGACCCTCGCAGCGTGGCCTCGGAGAGCCCTCGGTTTGCGGCCGGTCTCCAGATCCAAGACCGTGAGGGTACGGCCCGAGGAAGCAAAGATCACCTTCGGACTGTCCGGAGCAAAAGCCACGCTACGGACAGGGCCAAATTGACCTAACAGAGTGCGGAGTTCGCGGCCGCTTTTCAGATCCCAGACCTTGAGTGTGTTATCAGAAGAAGCCGAGACCACGTAATGACCATCTGCGGTGACTGCCACGCCGTTAACGCCATCGGAGTGACCCAGAAAAGTGAGCAGTTCTTGGCCGCTCTCCAGATCCCAAACCTTAAGCGTTTGGTCCGATGAAGCGGAGACTGCGGTGAGGCCGTTCGGAGAGATGGCGACGCTGTTGACGGCGTAAAAGTGGCCGCTGAGAGTGCGCACCTCACGGCCGCTCTCCAGATCCCAGACCTTAAGCGTCTTGTCGGAGGAAGCGGAGACAGCAGTCCGACAATCCGGAGCGATGGCTACGCTGTTCACATCGTTCGAATGGCCAATCAGCGTACGAAGCAGGGCTGTCCCCGCCGGATCAAGTGTCTGCCAAAGCGGCCTAAGCCACGGCTGACTGGCAGCACTTGTCAGGCGAGTGATGAATTGTTGAACCGCCGATAGGTTTTGGTGCGAAAGCAGATGTCCGACCATCTGGGAAGCGAACTGAAGAGGGTGTCGTTCGATAAGGTGGAAGGAGAGGCGAACCGCACTGCGAATCAGGCCCAGCGCTTCTTGGTCCGCGTTCTGCGCGCGTACATAGTCGAGTTGGAGGTCGTGCAGGCGAATACTGTTGGCTTCTACACCGCGCTGTGCGAGCGAACGATCAACGAGGTGCTTGCTGATGCGTCTTGCATCGGCATCGGAGACGGCCCAAAGTGCTTCAAGGATAGCCGGCGGCGCAGCCATGTCCTCGGGCAAGACGGCAAGTGCCCTATAACGCTCCTGCATAACCGGCGAAAGTGACTCAAAGCTGATTTCCACAGCCTTGAAAAAACTGTCCTGGCCGGGTGGAAGCTGTTCTTGAATCGAAGACAGATCGGCCTTGCGCAGCACGGCGAGAGTGTCATTCCAGAACTCTGAGTCTGTTCCACGGAGTACAGCTCCTACCACAGAAAGCGCCAACGGAAGGCGACCGCATTCATCAATGATTTCGCTTGCAGCTGCTGGTAGTTTGTCAACAGCCAGGTTTGCCCACGATGCCACAAGATCATCTGATTGCTGTTTGTCCAAAAAGCCTGCCTGATGCTCGCGCGCGCCGACGAACCTGCCGATGGATGCATCACGGGTAGTGAAAAGAAAGCGCGAGCGCGGTGATTCGGCCAGCAGCGGTTCGATGTCGGACTTGTTCCAGACGTCGTCAACTACGATCAGCGCTGCCTTTTGAGCGATTACAGTCCTATATCGGTTTTCGCAGGCGAGAGCTGTATCATAACCGGTGAGGTCGTCGCCGAGAGCTTTGGCGACCTCACGCATCTCCTCGATGAAATTGCGCTTCCGTTCTTTGCCGGCAGTGACCCAGACTATTCCGTCGGGGAAGGCCCGCTGCACCACTTCGTCTTCAGTTAGCGCCTTGGCCAGAACCGTCTTACCGATGCCGCCCATGCCCGCAATGGCAGTTAGCGCAATGGGCTGGCGGTGATCCTCGGCAAACAGAGTGTCGCGCACGGCGTGCAGGGCCTCGGGTCGCTCAATATAGTTGGCGACGCGCGGCGGGGCGGTGAGGTAGCGGACTGGCGTCGTGTGATATTGCTCCGGCAGAATCGCAGAAACATTGCCGCGTATGTCCTCTAATAGAACTTCGAATTGCGGGCCGTACTGGGTGGTATCAGTGAAATCCCGGTACTTCTTGGCTTCGAGATGGAGCGGAATGTCAGTTGAGGATTGTGCTTTCAGCGGTATGACGCATGTCCCTTTCCGCAGGGCGCGGAGTTGCTCGGAGCGACAAATCTCAGAGACGTAAGACCCATACGTGAGCAAGACCAGGACATAGTTGGCTTGGTCCAAGGCGAGTTCGATTTCTCTTGTCCAAGTTGCGCCACCCCTAAGGCGCTGCGTGTCCAACCAAGGATCAAAGCCTCGCTCCCTAAGATCGGCTTGTAGACGACGGGCAAGAGCCGCCCCGTCTTTATGGGCGTAAGAGATGAAGATACGGCGTGGCTCAGGAGGAGGCATCGACTGATAGGAGATTAGTATGCATTAGCCCGAGAGGATATTGGAACAAATGTCGTGGAGCGATCACGCCAGCTGCCCGTTAGCCAAGAGTGCGAGGTGACCTAACGTGATCGCCACCGGAGTCAAGCAACCGCTCCTGGGCTCGTGCTGGATCTCGATGAGCGCATATACACCGGAGCCCCGAAATAGGAGCCCCGAAATAATGGATGTTGGAGACATATTCGGTCTCCTTGGGTGTTGCCGTGAGCCCGATCTGGGTCGCTGCGGAGAAGTAAGGGAGAATCTCCCGCCATGCCGCATCGTCGGCCGCGCTCCCGCGATGGCACTCATCAATCACGATCAAGTCAAGAAGCCCGGCGAGAATTCGCGGAACAACTTCTGTCGCTCCTCGGGGCCGGTGATGGCCTAGTAGAGGCCGAGATAGATTTCATAGGCCGTGTCGATACGGCGCTTTTATCGAGCGCCGTTGGGGGGGAGCTGGGGACGTTCACCTCGTTCACCCCGTGGCAGCCGGGACAGTTCAAGTCGTGTGGGCCGATATTTAGGGTACCTCGTCTGTTTGAATGTATAGGTGCCGCCGGAGGCGGTGGGCAGATGAAGAAGGGTTCTCCTCGAGATTACGATGCTGAGACCGGCTGTTTCGAGCAGCTGGCTCAGAAATCTCAATTAGGAGAACCCCATGAATGTTATCCACTATATCGGATTGGACGTACACACGAAAACCATCAGCTATTGCATCAAGACGGCAGCCGGCCAGGTGGTGAAAGAGGGCACGCTGGCCGCAGAGCGTTCTGTGTTGCGCAGCTGGGCGGGGAGTCTACAGCAACCATGGCATGGTGCTATGGAGGCAACGATCTTCAGCGCCTGGATCTACGACACACTCAAGCCATATGCGGAACGGTTGGAGATGGGCCATCCCGCAAAGATGAAAGCCATTACTGCGGGGAAGAAGAAAAGCGATACCATCGATGCTCGCACCATAGCCGATCTGGTGCGCTGCGACTTACTGCCAGGCTGCTATGTGTTCTCGCCACCTCTGCGGGACCTGCGCCGACTGATGCGCTATCGCCAGATGATGGTTCAGTAGTTTGCGCGCTAGCCCCCGCCGCTGTGCCGCTTTCCGGATGGCGATCTCAAGCGCTGCAACCTGGCTGATGGCTGATGCCGAGATGGCTTCTCAGCAGCAGTTGGAGAGTTCACGGGCTCGGTCGGACAGGCGGAAGGCAAGGGCGGTTTCATCCGAGGAACTATAGCGGTTGTGCTGCGGAAAGCAAGCGTTATTATCTACTGCGATGGATTCGCATACTGTACCCAAGTTCTTGCTTAACCGTTTCGCGTATGACGACCCGGTCAAGAATTCGCGGCGGCTGTGGCAATACACGAAGGGTAGGGCGCCATGGGCGTTTGCCTCGCCTAAGACCGCTACTCGAATCCCTGGACACTTAGCAGACCCCACGAACGCTGAGCGGGAAGCAGAAATGGAGACTCGGCTCAATGAGGAGTTTGAGAATCCTGTTCATCAGTTTCTACCACTGTTCCAATACCGAACTTTCGCGCCTTCACGGCTTCAGATTCGTCAGATGACGCGGTACATCACGTTGCTTTGGAATCGTTCGCAGAACCGTCGAAAGGCGACGAAAGAACAGATCGCTATGTCTATCGAACTGACGCGCGGATTCATCGCAGATGAACAGAAACTGACGAGAGTCGCGGGCTACTGGACGATGGACATGCTGAGGCTTGGATTCCAACTTGATCGACCGGTGACCCCCACGGAGGTGGAGAATTCCGCCGAGAAGATGATCGCAACGATGCAAACAGAGGAACACCAGCAAACAGCCTACGTCGATACCATGGAGCGCGCGATGGCCCTAACGGAGCCAGCGCTGGAGAACGCCGAGTGGAGTACGGTCCAGACCGACCTTGAGCATCCGTTCGTTATCGGGGATGCCCCGGTCGTGACGTGGCGGCGGCGGGAAAAATGGCACCCTGGACTATGGGTTTGGGTTCAATACGCCGGATGTCGAGGTCATCCTGCCTATCAGTTCAACGGAATGCATTCAGGTGCTGCCTGATGTCCAGAGAACAATGAGGGGCAAACCGCCAAGAGTAAATGAAATCGACCACGCGCAGGCTGCATTCGCTACCAAATATTGTTACGGGCACAAATGTGATCCTGCTATCGACAAGCTATTGCAGACGGTTTTCAGTCAGAGGCAGATCGGGGTGAACGCGTTCATACTTCGTCATAAGAATTACTCTGACGCGATGTTCGAGATTTTCACGAGCGGGGGATCGAGTTTTAGGCGTTAAGGCAGTTTGGGATGCGATGGCGGAAGCTTGATCAATTCCTCACCTGTCTCCCCCAGCAAGTTGGTGACACTTTTGTCGAGTTCGGCAAGCATGGTGGCTCGCGGTCCGGCGCCTTTAAGCTCCGTTACCTTCTCTCTCACGTCGATATAAGTCAGGATCTTCTCGCGGCTTAGAGCAAACCGTTGTCTTTCGGTTTCGAGCGCTTCTCTCGCATGTGCTTGGCTCGCGGCCGCCCGCGATGATTCTGCCTCGGCTTCAGCTTTTAACGCCTGGGCTTCAGCAAGGCGACCTTTTGCGTTCGCTTCACGAGCGGTGCCTTCTCTCTGAAACGAGTGCTTCGCTCAAACGAACAATCCGTTCTGGACCACCTTCAAAGACCGTCGTCAGGGCAACGAAGGCATTTTTCGGTGCTGCTTTCGCCCATGCAACAGCTTTGATACCTACTGTGACCCAGAAAGAGCCCTGCCCGGCAGAGTAGAGAAGCAGGCGGTCATCTAGGTCCAGAGCCTCTTCAATATCGGTGCCCCATGGCGAATAGTGGACGTTATCGAGCAGAGAATCACCGGCGTAGCCGTAAGCGAGGGTCGCGATAGCATAAAACTGCCGGAGGCTTCTTAAGCGATCTTCGACACGGTAGGCCGCGGAGTCGTACTCATCGTGCCTGATAAGCTGAACTTGCGCGAAACCGCGAGGTTCTTTGTCTGTGTTCGCCCTCATCCCCATTTTTAGCGTAAGCGGCACTGTCTCGATTGACACGTTCATGCCATTGGAAAGCTCGATCTCGATGCTCTTTTCTTGGTACCGGACCCGCCGGACGCTGACGTGGTCGATGCGAACATAGAGGCCGCCTTCTGTTTTGAGCATTCCGCTCTCTTTTTCAGATTGGTCGGCGGCGTTGAACAGCATGGGGACGGCTACCAGATTTTCTAAGCCCACGCCCTTTTCTAGTGCCCGGTCGATTACGTCACGGATGGGAGTCCTTGCCATTTCAGCAAGTTAGCACGCTAAAGCCACTTTGTGGGAACCGGCGCGCCGGAGTCGGGGCGTTCAACGGCTATTGCAAACCCCGTCAAATCTGCTAGCCAGAAAAATGATCTGGGACGGGGCATGGCCCTTTCAAAGGCCGACAGGTATGCAGTTGCCCCGCGATCTTCGTCACAGGACCGAGAAGTCTTCTCGGACAAGTGACAGGTCTTCAATCGCTGAGCCGCGCTAATGCGCTCATCGACATGGTCTAGCCGTGTGGAAATCTACATCGGACGTCACAAGGGTCGACCCGTCAAATCGCACCGGTTAAGGGGCTGGGGCGCGCAGGCGGGTCTCCCCGCCGTGCGCTTTAGAGAGGGGAGTCAGAACTCCACGTCGGCACCGTCTGCCGGATCGTCTGCCGCCTCGATCTTCGAAAGCCTCCTCATGCTTGAAGCTTGGATCTCCGCGATCGTGTGCTTGAACGGCGTACCCTCGACCTCCTCCTCGACGATCCGGTACTTAATCTTTCCCTCTAGGTTGATGAGCTGGCCCTTCTGGAGAGTCTTGGCGAAGTTGACGAGTGTGCCCCAGGCATAGATGCGGTGCCATTCGGTGCGGGTGTCGTATTCGCCTTTTTCGTTCTTCCAGCTCTCGCTGGTCGCGACGCTGAGGACAACGTATTCCTTCTTGTTCTGCGCGGTTTTGACTTCTGCATTCTTTCCGAGGCGGCCGATGAGGATGACTTTGTTGAACATGGTGTTTAGCTCCGTTTGTTGAGGTTTGTCCGCTGGATGCGGTACATGCTTGCCCGGAGGGTGTGCCGATGCGACCAACTCCCAAGGCGAGTGCAAGAGATTTGTGGAAGGGGACCCGAGCTAGCCTCGGGGGAGGAGTCCACACCGGAAAGGCGCGGAGCGAATCTCTGGAAGGAGAGCGTGCGTCCGAAGGGCGGAGGTGTTCTGAGCGCGGCACGCTGAACGCAACCAGAAAGGCAAACGGAAATGGAGCTGACCTGTTCGACGGTCTTCCTATTGATCCGCCCGGATTGCGGAGGATCTCGCGGGAAGGGAACTGGCTTGGCCGGACGCTGCAGAGAGTCGGGTGGCCGACGGTGAATACGCGGGCACCGAGTCTCTTAGCGTTGCGCCCATGATCTCGCCTTCGCCATCGTCCTCTGGATGTAGGCAGCCCGCCTGGAGGGGTTCGGGATCGCGCGAAAGGTACTGGCTGTCGAGGGTGCTGGCGATCGCATCCTCCGGCATCGCAAGCGAGTAGGCGGCAAGGCAAAAGGCGATGTCGGCGGCGGCGGGACGGTCGTGGTATTTCGCGGAGTTACGGAACCGCTCAAGGGAAAGGCGGGAATATTGCGACCCTCTCGATGGGAAACGGACTTCCGCTTGATATTGGGCGATGCGGGCTTGCCGCTCCTGCCGTTGAAGCTGATAGAGCTTCGTCATTTCTAGTCGCAAGTAAGAGGCCATGCTGTGCTGCGCCCGATTCCAGCGTTTCAGTAGCACGTACGGATAGAGGCCGTTGCTCTGGCGATACTTCGGTTTGCAGTTGGTGAAGCCGGGGAGACGGCCGAATCGCCGCCAGTCCGCTGCGCTCGGATCTGCCTGATATCGCTGGGCGAGGGTCTGGGCGACGAAGGTGGATAGATGGGCCGGGTACACGTCATCGTGCTTCAGCCATGCCTGGAAATTGCCGGGGCTGGTTTCCACCACGGCGCACGGTTCGTAGCCGTCGGCGGCGAGCCGGTCCACCGATTGCTGGCTGAGGTCGTCGAGCACGGTAAAGCGATGCTCTCCCGATGGCCGGATGTAGATGTGCGCTCCCTTCGCGTTATGTGCCTTGAGGAGCGGAATACGTGAGAGCACGTTCGCCGCGGACAGATTCGAAAGGCCAGGGAGCATCCCGCGATCAGTAAGGATGCCGATGTCGTAGGCCGGCGTCTGAATCGCCGCAAGCGTGTTGTGGACTGCGATGAGGGTTCTTTCCATCTGGGGATGCCTCAAGAAAAAATGGAGTTGCCAAACTCACCCTGAATAGTGCTAGGATGCCTTTATTGAAATGTACAACTCACAATGATGATTCGGCAAGGGCTCGCTATCAGTGTGAGAGTGCGGGGCGAAACGTGTAGTCTTCTATCCAATAATGAAGAGTACATTGCAAAAAATATGCATCATCAAGACTCCCATACCGATGAGAAGCAGGAACGGCTCAAAGAGAAGCTTCGCGACGAGCTGGGGCCGGTGATTGTCGGTCTGCTCGACAGGTCAAGCGGCCTTGAGGACATCATCGTGAATGAAGATTCCCGCATCTGGGTGAAGCGCACCGGATCTCCCTTTGAGCAGGTGGGGGAGCTATCGAGCCGCCAGGCCCGCGGCGCGATGATGACGATCGCCTCGATGCAGAAGACCACAGTGACGGAACTGCGGCCTGTGCTTGAGACGCAGCTTCCGATCTGGAAATTTCGCTTCGCCGGTTTGATTGAGCCGGTAGTGCCTTCGCCGTCCTTTGCCATTCGTGTGAAATCGGATAGAAAGCGGAGTCTCAGAGACCTACAGAGGCAAGGCATTCTCACGACAAAGGATGACCCCCGCAATCGCCGCTGCCTGCAGGAAGACTTTATTGCCACAGTGAAGGGTCTGGATCACATGGAGGCCATTCAACGGGCCATTCTTGCGCGCAAGAACATCCTGATCGTCGGTGGCACCGGCGCGGGCAAGACGACGATCGCCAACGCAATCCTCGAAGAGATCGGCACACTCACTCCCTGCGACCGTGTCCTCGTGATTGAGGACACGCCGGAACTGCTTCTTGATTCAGCGAACAGCCTGAGCATGTTGGCGACAACCGAGTTCGACCAGTTGAAGTGTCTTAAGGTTGCTCTTCGGCTTAAGCCGGATCGGATCGTGGTCGGCGAGGTAAGGGATGGGGCTGCTGCGCTGCCGTTGCTGAAGTCATGGAATACGGGACATCCAGGCGGTGTATCCACGCTCCATGCGAATAGTGCAGCCGAGGCGCTCGATCGGCTAGAGGGTTTGGTGCGCGAAGCCACGGACGCTCCGCAACAGCGAATGATCGGGAGCGCCGTCGATGTCGTGATTTCGGTGGTCAACGATCCTGTCGCAGGCCGAAAGGTTCAAGAGGTTGCTGTCGTTACTGGGTATCAGGACGGACGGTACCTCCTGACGCAAGTCTGAAAGTCGTGGTTCTGTGCGGTCTGGCAGGACTGAATTGGAGCCGCGAAAGTCAGTTGTCTTTCGCAAAAACACGTGCCGAAGGGTACTGGAGGAAATTACATGAATCAAATGCGTTCTTTTCTTGTGAGGCGGCAGAGGCCCCTTCGGGTGGCCCTGATGCTCGGTTTCGCGCTAGCGGCGGGTTCTGGGGCGTTCGCAGCCGAAGCCGGAAACAACCTGCCGTGGGAAGGCCCTTTGACGACACTCGTCACGTCGCTCACGGGGCCGGTCGCTTACGCAATTTCTGTCGTCGCAATCGTGGCGCTGGGCGCGACGCTGGCTTTCGCCGGCGGCGAGATGGGCGAGACGATGAAGCGGCTCCTACACGTTGGCATCGCTGTGTGCTGCGTGGTCTTTGCCGCGCAGGTGATGACCTCGTTCATTGGACAGGCTGCGGAGATTGCTTTATGGCAGCCGGCTCACACAATCGCAGCCCCCGCGTTCGTCGCAAAAGGCTGATACTCAGAACCCTGTAGGGGATGGTTGAAGGCTCAGCCATCCTCACCTTTTTCGGAGACACTTGTGACGGAACCCGAGCAGACGATTATGCGGACATCCCTCAGCAGACCACAACAACTGCTTGGCGGCGACAGGGAGATGGTCATTATAGCCGGCCTGGGCGCGGCGATGATGGCGGTGAGCGTAATGACCTTCCTCTCCTTTCTGCTCGCGATTGTCGGCTTCTGGGTGGTGGTGGCCGTCCTGACAAAGATCGGCAAGGCCGACCCCATGATGCGGAGGGTGTACAGCCGACACCTGCAGTACAAGGATTTCTATCCCGCCAAGAGCGGGGTCGCTGCGTTCGGCAAGACGCCGAAAAGGGGCTGGAGGTAGAGATGTTTGGAGAGACGCGACAACAGCCGACTGGCTTGGCAGACTTGCTCCTTTGGTTTGGGCTGGTCGATGATGGGGTTGTGTTGCAGCGGGATGGCTCTCTCTTGGCAGCCTGGCAATATCGCGGGCCCGATCTCCAGTCGGCAACTCACTCAGAGATGGCTGCGATCGCACGGCGGCTGAATCGGATTTTGCGGCTCGGAAGCGGCTGGATGATTCAGGTCGATTCCTTCCGCTCGTTTGCGAGCGGGTATTCCCCCGAGGGTGCCTTCCCCGATCATGTCACCGCTCTCATCGACCGGGAGCGGCGAGAGCAGTTCGTGTTGGAGGGAAATCACTTCGAGAACGAATACTTCATGGCCCTGACGTATATGCCGCCGATGGCGGCGTCGGAGAAGCTTCAAGGATTCATGATGTCCGGATCGCACTCCGAGAAAAACGCAAGGGGCGAACGCGGGAGCGGAGGCGCTGCGATTCTTCAAGGCAAAGATTCGTCAATTCGAGGATGTCTTCGCGGGCCAGTTTCCCGTGTCGCGGCTGAAAGCAGTTGTTACGAATCTTGGGGATGGATACGAGCGGGTCGAAGATGAACTGCTTACGTACCTGCGGCGGTGCCTGACCGGAATCAAAGGGCCGGTGCTGCAACCGGAGATTCCGGTATTCCTCAACGATCTGCTGGCGATGGAGGACTTCCGCGGCGGGACCGAGACAATGATGGGTGACCGCCACCTTCGCACGCTTTCGCTTGATGCCTTCCCACGCTCGACCTCTCCAGGCGCGCTCTCGATGCTTGATACGGTACCGTGCGAATATCGCTGGAACACGCGTGCGATTCTGTTGGATCCCTCAGAGGCACAGGGAATCATCGGCAAGATTGGGAAGAAGTGGAAGTTTCAGCAGCGTGGGTTGAAGGACCAGGTGTTTAAGTCGACAGGCGGCGGCCAGCTGAACCATTTCGCAATGTCGATGGTCGCCGACACCGATGGAGCGCTGGCGGAAGCGACGTCGGGCGATGTGCATTTCTGCTACCTGTCCTCCTCGATCGTGCTGCAACTGAGAGAAAGGAAGTTCCTGGACAGCATGATTGGAGAGTTCCGTAAGGTGCTCATCAACCGTGGATTCGGTGTGCGGGTCGAGGACATCAACGCGGTTGATGCCTTCTTTGGAACAATGCCGGGAAATGGCGTGGCCCAGGTGCGCCGCGTCATCGCCCACACCCGCAACTACGTTGACCTGATGCCAATTTCGGCGGTATGGGCGGGTGAAAAGGTAAACCCATCATCTCTGATGCCGCCGAACTCACAGCCGCTGCTCTATGCAGCGACACAGGGCGGTGTGCCCTATCGTCTCAATCTGCACGATTACGACGTCGGTCACACACTACTGATTGGTCCGACTGGAGCAGGCAAATCGGTGAGCCTGGCGTTATTCGTCTCCCAGTGGTTCCGCTACCCTGGGGCTCGCGTCTTCGCATTCGACAAAGGGCATTCCCTTTATGCCCTGACGAAGGCAGCCGGCGGCCGCTTCTATGACATCGGCGAAGGTGGATTGTCGTTCCAGCCTCTGCGCGACATTGATGACGAATCGGAGTTCGGGTGGGGACACGAGTGGGTGCAAACTGTGCTGCGAATGCAGGGGGTTGAAATTGGGCCGGCAGAAAGGCATACGATTCATCGCGCTCTGCAGCAGCTTGCCAGCGCTCCACGCGAACGGCGAACGCTTACGGAGCTTGAGGCGAATCTTCAGGATGAAAAGCTCAAAGCCGGCTTGCAGCCTTACGTGATCGATGGCCCATTGGGCGGGTTGCTCGATGCGCGTAACGACGGCCTGACTACCTCGCGATTCGTTGTCTGCGAGATGGAAAACCTGCTAAGCGGCTCTTATGGCGAAGCCACGGTCATGGCAGTCCTTCTCTACCTCTTTCGGAGAATGGAACGGACTCTGGATGGCAGTCCGACGCTTGTTCCGATCGATGAAGCTTGGCTCTTCCTCAAACATCCGGCGTGGCGAGACAAGATCCAGGACTGGCTAAAGACCCTTCGCAAGAAGAACGCTGTCGTGCTGCTGTCGACTCAGAGCATGGCAGATGTGAAGGAGTCGCCGATCGCGTCCGCGATCCTTCAGAGCACGGCTACGAAGATCTATTTGCCGAACAGCGAGGCCGGCAACGAAGGCATGCGGCAGTTCTATGAGTACGCTGGTCTCAACAGTCGCGAGATTGAGTTGCTGCAGACGGGCACGCCAAAGCGGGACTACTACGTCGTGCAACGTCTTGGACGGCGAATGATCTCATTCCGTCTTGGCCCGGTAGCCCTTGCATTCCTGGGAGTCTCCGGCCAGAAGGATAGAGCGCGAATCGACGCCCTGGCGAGAGAATATGGCGATGGCTGGATTTCGGTGTGGATGCACGAAAGGAAAGTGGCAGGAAGTTGGATCGACTACTACGAAGGAGCAACCAAACATGGAATCCAAGTGGCTAGCTAAAAGCGCAAGCGCAGTTGCTTTGGTCGCTGTCATGGCGACTGAAACCCTCAATCCGGCCTCCGCTCACGCGGGCGTTCCAGGCGCTTTCGCGACCGAATACACGCAACTCCTAAATTATGTAGAGCTGGTCGGTCAATTGGAGCAGCAAGTCACGATGGTTGAAAACCAACTCACCCAGATCGCCGACATGACAAGGCAAGGTGTCACGATTACCGATCAACTATTTGGTACGGTGGCATCGGACATCACGAACCTTCGCCAGGTTGTCAACACTGGCGAAGCGCTTTCCTACACGATGAGCAACCTCGACGGGACTTTCCGTGTCCGCTTTCCTGGGTACTCACCGACTACCAACTACGGCCAGTCGTACCAAACCTGGAGTCAGACTAGTCTCGACAGCACCCTCGGAGCGCTGAACGCTGCCGGCCTGCAGAACTCGCAATTCGACAGCGACGAAGCTCTCTTGGAAACACTACAGGGGCAAAGTCAATCGGCTGTTGGCAGGATGCAAGCGCTGGAAGTTGGAAACCAGATTGCAGAGAATGAGGCCGAGCAGCTGATGAAGCTGCGGCAGTTGATGATGGCGGATATGCAGAGCAAAGCATCCTACCAAGGATCGCTTGTCCAGGCCGAAGCGACAAAGCAGGCGAACTCCGATTTGTTCTTCGGCCAGACTCAGGTGACGAGCGACGGCGTGACGTTCTAAGAGGAGGATGCGATGAAACAAATATGTGTTTGGATAGCGGCTGCGAGTTTAACCATGCTCGCGGGATGCCGTCATGTGGAGCAGAGTCCGATTGTGAGTGCATTCCATAGTGGCGGCGGTGGAGACATCGATCAATCCACCCCGGACAGTATTTCGCAGTTCCTAGCCAAACATGAAGATGTTCGGAAGCAGATCACTCCACTCTGTGCTCAACGTAAAGCGAACGCTCCAGCAGACTGGGCAACTACCGATGAGGGGAAGGTTTGCGCTGGAAACACGCGAGCCAACTTCTTTGGAAAACCGGCGCTCAAGTCCGATGGTGTGCGGTTCTAGGGTGATGGATGCAACGAAAGCATAGACTGCGGTTCGTGGTGGTTGCCGCTCTCGCGTCGGCCACCACGGCCCATGCTCAAGCTCCTGTCGATGTCGGAGGGACGTTTCAGCAGATAGCGCAGGCGGCAAATGCGTGGATCCCCGCTATTACGCAGGAAGCCGCCTTCCTCTTTTACGTGCTCGCAGCACTGGATTTCGCGTGGGGAGCCCCTCAACTTCTTCGGGAGAGCGACTTCAACGGGCTGTTCTTGAGCCTCATCAGGAAGCTGCTGGTGATCTCATTTTTCTATGCCGTGCTCATTAATGGCCAGACCTGGATACCAGCGATCGTCAACAGCTTCGCTCAACTCGGCGCGACTGCGGCGGGTGTTCCGCTGGCGCAGAATCCGTCCGACATCATGACCCAGGGACTCCAAATTATCTCCGACCTCTTCACCAAGATTTCGGCGACAGACCTCCTGACCCAGCCGGGGGGAGCCATAACGACGATATTGGCGGCTTGCATCGTCCTCGCTTCCTACATCATCATCACGCTCCACTACGTTGTGACCAAACTCGAAGCCATTATCGTAATGTCTGCAGGCTATATATTCCTTGGCTTCGGCGGCAGCCGCTGGACCTCGCCGTATTTTGAAAGGTACATTTCTTTAGCTGTCGGCACCGGCGTTCGCCTGATGCTCATTTACCTGATGCTGGGAGTATTCAGGACGGTTTCCAACAATTGGATCGCCACGATGAACGGCTACACCGCCGATCAGCCGATCACCCAGATATTTCCCACGCTCATGTCCATGCTGCTGTTTGCGTTCGCGTCTTGGATGATCCCGAAGATGGCTGCCTCGATTGCCTCGGGAACTCTCGGAGCAGGGGCCGCGGACCTGGTGGGAATAGGCGCAGAGATCGGCAAAGGGGCGGCCCTTGGGGCGGCCGCGGTCGCCGCCGTTGTAGCAACCGGAGGAGTGGGCGCCGTTGCCGGCGGTGCGCTTGCCGCGACGGAAACGGCGGGGGCCATGGAGGGGGGAGCGGGTGCCGCGACAACGGCCGCTTCCGCGGTTGGCGGGATGGGGGAGGCCGCATCGGGTGGTGCCAGCACTCCCGCGCCGCCAGTTCCCGCTGCGGACGCGACGGGAACGCCCGATTCTCCTCCGGCTCCGCCCCGGCCCGAATCCTCGGAAAGTTCGGCTGCCGGTCCCGATGCGCCTCCAGCGCCGAATTCGGCCGCGAGCAGGGCCCGATCCCTGGCACGCCAAGCAGGCAACATCAACGTTCCGCACGATGGCAGCGGCCACGCTCCATCGGCGCAGTTGCAAATTGATAGGGAGGAATAAGCAGGTGCCAGAAGCAGCTGAGGTGCAAACGCCGTACATCCGTGCCAGACAGGAGTGGGACGAGCGTTTTGGCGATCAAATCAAGAGCAAGAACAACTGGCGCCTAGCCGCGTTTCTTTCGATGGGGACGACCCTCCTTTGTGTGACCGGCATGGTCGCGATAGGCTATCGGTCGAATACCGTTCCTTACGTTGTCGCCCTTGACGATGTGGGGCGAGCCATTCCCGTCATCCCGGCAAAACAAGTTGCGGTAAAGGATGTGCGGCTTCAAGAGGCAGTCGTCGCGAGATGGATTACCGACCTGCGGACCATCGTCACCGACGCAGTGGCGCAAAGGCGTTTGGTCGATGAGGTCTATGCCCAGACCGGGCAGAATTCGCCGGCGTCTGCCACTATCACCGATTTCTACTCGAAGAATTCGCCGTTCGATCTGCTAAGCAAACAGACCGTTGATGCCTCGGTCGAATCCATCGTTCAACAGTCTTCGAAGACTTACGAAGTGGTTTGGGTGGATACGATACGCGACCTCGGTGGCGAATTCGTGTCCAGTCATCGCTATCGTGCGTTCGTCTCGGTGACGACGCAGGAAGTCACGGACGCGAAACAAGCGTTGGTCAACCCGCTCGGCCTCTATGTCACGAACTTGACCTGGGGCGAAGTGGTGAGCACAGGGGACGCACAAACCACAAATGGAGGTTCGGGCAAATGATTTGGTTTGCGGCAATGATGATCGCGGCCCAGGCAACAAGTGGAGCGAGCGGGGGCAACCGCCCCTCCCCAACCTGTCCCGGCTCTGACAGCACAGCAGAAGCAGGAGTTGCCGACCTACAACTTCAAGAGCGCGGGAGCAGCCCTGAATGCACAGACGAATCAGGCGGCGAAAAAGCCAACTCCGCTCACTCCGATTCCTGCATTGCAAGTCCCGCCGATCGCAGGCCGTGGTGCGTCGGGGCAACCCTCCGCGGTTGGAGCTTCGGTTGATAAAGGCTCGGCAGTTCCTCCGGGCTGGAAGCCTCCGCATGCAGAATTGAACGCTGCGGCGGTGAGCGCTGCAGCGGTCTCCCATCAATGGGAAACCGGCGTAGCAACGCCCACGCCGGGCAGCGACGGCCGAGTGGTCTATGTCTTCGGGCAGGGAATGCCGGTCATGGTTTGCGCTCCTTTGCGTGTGTGCGCCATCGAGCTACAGGCCGGCGAACATCTTCAAAGCCAACCGCAAATCGGCGATTCTCGTCGTTGGGAGATCACTCCGGTGATGTCCGGCTCTGGCCTCGACGTGACACCGTTGCTTATCGTGAAACCCATCGAGCCGGGTTTGGAGACGGACTTGATCGTTCTGACCGACCGGCGAACCTACGTCCTGCGGCTGATTTCCGATCCCAACCGGTTTATCTCCCGGCTGGCCTTCCAGTATCCCGTCGAGGACAGATTGAAGTGGGCAACTTTTCAAAGGCAACAGGACGAAGCGAAGCGCGACGCCCAGGCACTCGCGGAGCAAAGCCTCGCAAAAGACAAACAAGCGGGGGTGGTACCGATGGCGGACAATGCCCTCGATAAACTTTATTTCGACTACAAGCTCAGTGGCGCCGTTGCCTTTCGTCCCGATCGCGTCCTTGACGATGGGCAACAAACCTACCTGATCTATCCCAATGACGGACGCTTTCGTGAACTGCCGACGCTGTTGATGGTAGTCAACGGTAAGACGGAGCTGGTCAACTTTCGCGTCGATGGTGCGCGCTACATCGTCGATCGGCTCTTTGACAAAGCGATCCTCGTGGTCGGTGTCGGCAAAAAGCAGACTCGAGTGACGATCACCCGCGCGACACCTTACTCTAGCGGCGCCGAGAAGGGGAATTGATGATGGCGACGAACGGAGAGAAGGCAAGAGCGCTCGATCTCGAAAACGTGGAAGCCTCGCAGAGCGAGGAAGAAATCAGGGCTGCCGCACAGACTGACAAGGTGGTGCGGGGCGTAAACGGTGGACTTACGCCGAAAGCACGCAAGCTGCGTCCTCTGGCCGGCCTCATCATCATCTCCCTGGTCGTGCTGGCGGCGGCATACATGCGGCATGGCCTTGCAAATCGCAATATGAAAGCTGCCAAGCAGTCGGACGCGGCGAAGATCGGCGAAGGCCCGGCCATCTCGGTTGAGAATGGCATGTTGTCCGACCAGGCCCGAAATGGTTTGGACATTGGACAGTTGCATGGCCCCAAGTCGGCCAGGTCGCGGTCTTCCATCACGGGAGCGGGAACCCCGACCACCTCGATGCCCACCTCGATCCCTCCTCTTGAATACCGGCAATCCACTGTCTCGACCGCCGTGAACGGCTCGTTGTCGTTCGAGGAGCAACGCCGGTTGGAGGAATACAACCGGGAGCGCGAGGCGATGGAGGCGGGGACGTCGGTCAAGGGGACCCTCCCCGGCGATCGATCAGCGAAGTCATTGCCGGGCGCCGATCCCCTCCAGGCGATTCAATCCGCTCTCATCAACGCGCGCGCCGCGCAGGGTGTTGGCTCCGCACCGCAAATGGCTGGCTCGCTATCACTCCCGGCTTCGCTGCCAGAACAGCGCACGGATTATGAGCGCCAGAACGATCAAGAGCAGAAGACCGGCTTCGGTTCGCTGCACGGAACAGAAGGGTCCGAGTACCTGGGGCGGGAACGGAAGCCCGCTCTCGGCAAGTACGAGATCAAGGCTGGCTGGCTCATTCCCGCCGTGCTGGAACAGCAGCTCAACTCCGACCTGCCGGGGCTGATTCGCGGTCTAGTTCGCGAGAACGTGTACGACTCCGCTACTGGAAGGTACATTCTGCTACCGGCGGGGAGTACGCTTGTAGGAATATATAATTCGCACGTTGGGTACGGTCAAAGTGCGTTGCAGGCTGTTTGGAGGCGCGTCATTTTCCCTGACGGCAGTTCGCTTTCGCTCGGCGGCTTTGAGGGAGACGACAGCACGGGCGCGGCAGGGTTCCGGGACCAGGTAGACAGCCACTGGGGCCGAATCCTGTCGGGCGCTCTGCTGACGTCTTTGTTTGCTGCGGGCATCGAGTTGAGCCAGGGGACGAACTCTTCGGTGCTGCAATCGCAGAGCGTCGGCCAGCAGGTTGGTCAAGCGGTAGGCCAGCAGGTCGGCCAATTGGGAACGGAAGTGACGCGCCGGAACCTGAACGTCCAGCCGACGCTCGTTGTGAGGCCGGGGTACAGGTTTTTTGTTCGGGTAGAGAAGGATATTCTGTTTAGCGGGCCTTACGCGCCCATGACAGCAGAGGGTGAATTCGGGCGCAGTCTCGGAAGGAAAGCGATTGGCAGTCAAGAAGAAGACCCGGAAGGTCAACCGCGAGGGGCAGCGGTGGACGGAAGACCGCCCCGGAATGACACTGCGCCTCCCGATTGAACTGCGTGAAGCCGTGACAGAAGAGTCTCGCGTCAAGGGCGATCTTGCCAAGATCGTCCTTTTTGCTTTGGCACACGTTGACCGCAAAGATGTGGAGATCAAGCAGACACGCAAAGCCGGCCTTCCCCTCACCAGTCCTCAACTCCTGCATGTCGGTTCAGAGGCGCGCCTGGCGCTGAAGGCGTGGGCCGAAGAGGAGGGTGTTAGCGTCAACGCGATTGTGGTGAGTGTCCTGGAAGAGTTCTTCAAGCGTTTGAGGAAGAGCAAAGCTCTCAGAGAGGAGCTGCGGTTAGAGGTTCGCGCTCGACGTGGATTTTTTCCGAGCTAAGCCAACAACACCCACGTATCCTTCAGGACATCGCTGCTGCTACTCGCAAGACTGGTGCGATCCAGATCCCTTCGGAAGTGTGTTGTCCGACAAGCCGACTAGAATGAGGAGCCTCGTTGTGTTCTGAGAACACTCTGGAAATGCGCGAGACGTCACTGATTTGCGTGATCAGTGACCCTGCAGAGAATGAGTCCTGTTCCATCATGAAGATCCGTGCAGACCGTCTACATACAGTGTGCGGATTGTGTGCAGGACCGGCGATTCCTGCCCCCGTTTCGACGATGGCTGTCGCTACCCTGACAAAAAATGAAGGCGTCGTGGGACTACGCCTCGGGGCCAACCGAGCCGGCGATCCTAAACACCTCGCGACTGTAAGACACCGACGCGCGGCGGTCAAATTGAAAGGCGGGTCAAGCAATAGAAGGCGGTGGAGAGAGGAGGTCGGTCCTTCAGCTCCCTGACGATGAGGCATAAGTTATGATTTCAGGTTTTGCCAAAGGTGGTAAAAACGGCAAAGAATTGAAAAAATCGCGGCCCACCCGCAGAGATCACTTGAGCTTCTCGATCGTCTTGATCAGGCCACGCTCTCGAAGGCATTTCGCGGGGAGCTGCTGTGATCCAGCCAGTCTGGGGAGATGGCTACTTGCGGGCACCGCCCGATCTTTTGAGTTGAAGGTCGACCGCTGTGACCCGGAGAAAAGGCCAGCGAGAGTATAATCTGAAACCATGATGATGAGGAGCGTGCTGAAAGTATTACTGAAGCGAACCTCTGATTCCGAAGTCGAGCGCTGTAGTGGAATGAGCCATAGCCGTAAATTGAATTATCAACGCAGGAACATCGCCCGGAGATTCGCTTCCCGCGAATATTAGGCGACCATGCCAAGAGCGTGGAGAACGGCTAAAGAGAGGGGGAGCCAAATGCTCCCCTTTTCTCTTTCTTGGTCATGTCCAACCCACACTTCGAGGGATGGAGAGCAACGAATGATAGGGACTTGGATTGGCGTCGTATTTGGAGCGATAAGTATCGCTTTTGGTTTCTATGAGCGCAGCCAGCGCATAAGAGTAGAATCAGTCGTCAGAAACACACTTCGTCGCTTAGCGGGAGAGATGAGGGTCGTTTATTCGAATGCCACTTGGGTCGACAGCCACCTTCGAAACGTCGGTCATCTATTTGCAGCCGCCACGCCCGACCTGATTAAAATCAAAGTAGAAACCTTCGATGCGGCTCGTGACGCCACTGCGTGCACGAGGCAATTGGCACTTGTTCACTCACAAATCAGGGGAATCCAACAATCGCTTTTCTACGATTATGAAGAAACCCTTCCAGAGATTAAAGCTGTGGATGTGAGAGCTGCGGAGGCGGCACGGGGTTCTTCTCTGCCAACTCCTCCAGAGCCGTCGCTACCACCATCAAATAAGTTATGAGCGGTAACTTCCTGGCGGCAGATCGCCTTCCCCAATGCGGTCGAGAATGGGTTTGGATACTGCAAAAGCATCGGCTCTGAACTCATCAATGTGTGGCATTCGATTGAGGTCGCAATTGAGCGACACAAGTTCGGGAAGATCGTGAGTAGCAATGACAATGAGCGATGCGATGCTGGCGAGATAATCGGCGACCTTTAACTGCATCATCTGCTGGAAATCCAACACACGTGGTGGTGTCCCCGCCCAGGACGACGCACAGACTATCGAGTTCTGAGTGGCGAATTTCGTGGGATGCGCGAGCGTAGTATTCATGCTCCAGCGCTTACCGAACTGTGACCCTCCAGCCCCAAGCCGAGCCATTAGCTCATCGCACTTTAGATGTTCGGCTTTCCAGGAGTTGTCTGCGTTGCCGATGAACCAATAACCGATTTTCTTTCGGGTTCCCTCATGATCGAACCTGAATGTCAGCAGGAGATCCCGAGCTTCCAGAAAACCCCGCTGCAAGACTTCAGCACTGTCATGCGTCGGGGGCATAATAAGCTGCGCGGTGCCTGAAAGAAGAGAGGCACTCCGAATGGCCAAAGAGAAGCAGGCGGTGAGCTGCGACCTTTGATTTTTTTTGTATTCCTCATCCGTACGGCGAAACAATTCCCTTGTGAGCTCAACAAGAACATCGGGAGCAGCCAAAAAGACGTCGTTTATATCCATATATGCACCTGGGCATACTGGGATTATAGGTTGTTAAAGAGCAATCATTCCCCAATTCTGGGTTCTCGTAGATGTTGCTGTCTTTTTGAAATATAGTGCAGAAGAGAACAACACGGTCGGGTACAACAGCAGTCGGAATAACGTAATACGTTGCTGAACGGTGGGGCGGCCTAGCTGCCACACACTGATTCGCATAACATATCTTATGAGAAACAATGCGTGCTTTGTTCTTGCTTATCACCACTTAGTTAGATGACTGCACTTTGATGTTATGTTAAATCAGTTCAGCGGGACCGCTCGATGAGGCAAAACTGTGGGCTTTGCAGATGAGACACTAGCCCTCGAATCGCGTCGTTCATGCTGCTTTTCGGGCTTTCGGCCGAACTCTCGGTAAAATCTGTTTTCGCGTTACGCGACACCAACCATTCCAGCGCATTGAAAAATGCCTTTTCCCTCACGCTTTTAAGGCACGAATGGGCCTTCATGGTTGACACACGACATAACCGATCACGCCTATTTCGGTGCAAGCAGAAAAATAGGACAGCAGCAGCCAATAAAGCTGGACAAAGTGTGCAGAAGGCGGCTGACCAGCCGCGATAGCGATGAAAGACGCCTCGACCTGCGCCCGGCTCAGCGACGAAGTAACGATGAAGACCTGTTTGAGTAGATCTGGCGCGCCGCGTATTTCCTGGACTTTGTGTTCGATTTCTGATCGTCCACCACCTCGTATCATTCTCGGGATTGCGGTAACTACCCCGGCGCCGCGATAGGTCGCCTCCCAGAACGTATATTTGGCTGGCATCGCCTCGGATGACAGCGCCATGCGTCCGAGATTCTTGATCGCCTGTCCCACCGAATCATGAAAGGCAGCGGCGCTGAGCGACCGCGCGCCATGCTTGGCGTGGTAGAAGCTGACCACAGCAGGATGAGTGAACGCGCTTATGCCGATAAAGTGTGCCCATTCGTCGCCGAGGTCATCGCACAGAAGTACATCAGAGTCTCGCGCGATATGGTCGACGATGGCCCGGAATACCGAAGCATCGCCAAACACCTCTTGGCCGTTGGCGAATGCTCCTTTTTCGCTAGTAGCTTGGGCGAGCGAAGGTTCTACTTGTAGATGGCGAAGAAAATTGCTACCACCGGCGAGCAGGGCCTCGTCGCGGTACAAGGAACCATCGATATAAGCGAGCGCCAAATCGCTGAACAGGACTGTGAAAAGGTTCTCGTGATCGAGATACCGGGCGAGTGGCCTACGGTCGCTGTCGGTCCCTGCCGGAAGCGCGACACCCTCTACGAAAATGCCCGCGATCGAGGGCACCGTGAAGCCAGGAAGGGAGATCCGCGTCTTGCCCACTTTAACCGAGCCTATTCGAGCTTGGTCATCGGGATGCACAATTTAATTCGATGTCTGCTCCGGCCGAACAGGGAAGCTGAGGTCGAGATGCTCTAGAATGGTTTCGATGTCGATCTTCGTCATTTCGACGAAGTCGCCTTCATCTTCGCGGACGAGCCGGATCGTCCGTTCCTCCGCATCAAACAACATGTTAGCGAGGCTCGGTACGTCGATGGCAATATAGGTCGGCCGCACATCGCTGGGAATGGCAGCGATGTCGGTCGGTCGCGCGAAGTTCCGGATGAAAGCGGAGGTCTCGCCGCGTTCTGCGGCGAGCAGGCCCATAATCTCTCCAGCCCAACTTACGATCTCCGCATAGCTGCCCGGTCGGCGCGGATAGAGATCCGTCCGTATTCGGCGTCGCCGAATAGCTGCCGTCGGAGCGACGCACACTGTAGCCCTGCGGCACGAAGCGGCTGGCGCTTGATGTAGGCACTGCATTTTCGAGATCACGGGCCTCTAGCGTCTTGGAGCGCAGCGCGAGCTTCGAAGTAGACATATTCTTAAGTCGCAGCTTCTCGAAAACCGCATCATGTCGGGCAATAGCGCGCTCGACCCGCTCGCCACCGATCTTGTCGAGATAATCGGACTTGAAGGTCGAGGGGAGGTCGAGGCCTGCCTTGAGAATGGCGACTAATTTGCCCTTCTCCACTATCAGCATAAATCCGAAGACGCGATCAAAAGCACGGGCTTCACTGTCGAGGAATGCGGGAGAACGCTCGAACAAAAAGCATATTGCGGAATACCGCGAGTGCTCAAGCGCGACACGATTGACGTGGAACAGGTTTATTGAGGGTGTTTTGGCATTGGACCTCAGCGTTCTGAAAAGGGTCCCGATCGCGGCATTCGAGAGGCGCTTTTTGCACCTGTAAAAATAAGCCGTGCGGCTCACGCTCAAATATTCGATCATGATTCCTCATCACGCTTCGAAAGAAGAGTAAATACTACACCTACAAAAGAATAATTGGAAAGGTCGCGTTCGATAGGACCTGGCGCAAAATCCCAATCCTGGAGTCATAAACACCATTGCTGGGCGAGGTCGTTGAGAACGTCTTAGGCTCGATAAAAACTGTTATCAAAACTAATCGTTTACGGCTTTCTGCAAACGATGTTTGTCAATTACTACAGCAAATCTGGCCTACATAAGGCGTTGGGATCGGCAAGGGTGACCACGGCTGAAAGTCATTGGTCAAGCAACTGATTTACACCAAGCTCACCCGCACTAGACACCCGGCCCTTGTCACGCTGCTGCCGCCTGCGAATTGAGATGGCGCTGCGCCTCGCGGAACGGATCGTGAATGCTGACTGTGTATTTGCGCGTACGTGTTTGAGAGTCGCGCCCGAGGTACACTCTGACGAGCCAGTGCCCGCTCCGAGCGCAATAGTCTGCTCTGCTTTCTGGGCCATAGTTCACCTCCGCCCGGGAACGGGCACACAATTGGCACACTGGGTGCGATGAGGGTCAGGATCTGGTGGGGGTTTGAGGGGGGTATTGTTGATCTTGCGACTCAGTGACTACGGGAGCCATGCTTGGCGGGGATCCGGGCTTCACATTCGCTACTGAATCTTCTAAACGGCGCGCGCGCACACTCGGAATTGTTATCTAACTAGTAATTTCCGAGTAGGCGGTGATTGGCCCGGAACTGCCAGCCCGGCCATGCACGGAATTGGCCAGTGCCACACCTTATTCATTCCGCTTCCTGATAGTAAGACACGTTGCGTATCCTATTGACATAGGATACGCAACGTGTCTAATATTGGTGGAGTTCGTAATTAATGGCGGTCTGACCAGCGAGGCGAGGGCGGTGGGTAGCCGTAGACGGGGTAAGGTCTTGGAGGCGGCGATCTTCGAGGCCGTGTTTCGAGAGCTCGCTGAAACGGGGTACGTCAACTTCTCGATCGAGAGGGTCGCAGCCCGTGCGGGCACCAGCAAGCCAGTGATCTACCGGCGCTGGCCCACGCGCGCCCGGCTTGTATACGATGCATTGAGAGCGAACCGACCTCTTGTTTCATTCGAGGCGCCGGACACCGGAACCGTCCGGGCCGACATCATGGTCATTCTTAACAGCATTTCAGAAATGGTGGACGAATTAAGTCCAGAAGTAATCTTTGGCCTGATTGCAGAACTTATCCACGAGAGCGAGTCATCGCTCTTTGCAGAAGTGCATGAACACAACGCCAAAATAATGAGAAAAATTCTAACCCGCGGGATTGGACGCGGCGAAATCGCTGCGGAGAAGCTTACGCCTCGCTTGACTGCGCTGCCTTTCGACCTCGTGCGCTATCAGCTCATGATATTGCGGCAGCCGTTGTCGGCGCAGGACATAGAAGAGATCATTGATCGGATTTTTCTCCCTCTGGTCCGAGCCGATTGAGCGAGAGATAACGCTTGTTCCCATCCGAACTCCGGAGTACCTCCTCTCCGATCCTCCAGCCACCCACATTCCCTCTTCACTCGCAGGTGAACATGACCATTGCAGAACTCAAAGAGAAAAACATCACGGAATTGAGCCGCATTGCGCGCACTCTTGAAATTCCCGGGCCCAGCGGCCTCCGTAAGCAGGACCTGATTTTCAGGATTCTTCAGACGCAAAGCGAAAAGGAAGGCCACATCTTCGCTGAAGGTGTCCTGGAAATTCTGCCTGACGGCTACGGCTTTCTCCGCTCCCCTGATTACAACTATCTGCCCGGCCCCGACGACATCTATGTTTCCCCGTCGCAGATTAGGAAGTTCGACCTGAAAACCGGCGATACCATCAGCGGCAACGTGCGCCCACCGCACGAAGGCGAGAAATATTTCGCGCTGGTGAAGATCGAGGCGACCAACTTCGAGTCGCCCGAGGAGACGCGCAACAAAATCCTGTTCGACAACCTCACGCCACTCTATCCCCAGGAGCGGGTGAAGATGGAAACCGTCCGCGAAAATATCAGCGGGCGCGTTATGGATCTGCTCACGCCCGTCGGCAAAGGCCAGCGCGGCCTGATTGTCGCCCCGCCGCGCACCGGCAAGACGATGCTGCTGCAGTCGATCGCCAATTCGATCACAACCAATCACCCGGAGGTGGTGCTGATTGTGCTGCTCATCGATGAGCGCCCAGAAGAAGTCACCGACATGCAGCGGTCTGCGAAGGGCGAGGTCATCTCGTCCACCTTCGACGAGCCGGCCGCCCGCCACGTGCAGGTCGCCGAGATGGTCATCGAGAAGGCCAAGCGCCTGGTCGAGCACAAGCGCAATGTGGTGATCCTGCTCGACTCCATCACTCGTCTGGCGCGCGCCTACAACACGATTGTTCCACCTTCGGGCAAGGTGCTCTCGGGCGGCGTCGACTCGAACGCGCTGCAGCGGCCGAAGCGCTTCTTCGGCGCGGCGCGCAACATCGAAGAAGGCGGCTCGCTGACGATCATCGCCACGGCGCTCGTCGATACCGGCTCGCGCATGGATGAAGTCATCTTCGAAGAGTTCAAGGGCACCGGCAACATGGAAATCATTCTCGATCGGAAGCTTGTGGACAAGCGCGTCTTCCCTGCGATCGACATCCAGCGCTCGGGCACGCGCAAGGAAGAGCTGCTGATTCCGAAAGAGGACCTGCAGCGCATCTTCGTGCTGCGCCGCGTGCTCAACCCGCTCTCTCCGGTTGAAGCCATGGAGCTGCTCATCACGTACCTCGATAAATCGCGCAACAACCCCGAGTTCCTCACCAAAATGAACCAGCTCTAGATCAATTCCCAGTCCGACCATGAAGCCAAATCAGCCCAGTCGCACAGCCCTGCTCATCGCCCGACAACGAGCTGCTCATCAGCTGCTCGATCATGGCTCAATCCTCAATGACCCATTTGCCATGAAGATTCTGCACGAAGACGAAAAGGACGTGCTGCAATTTGCGAACGAACACCCCTTGGCCAGCATCGGGCGTCTATTCACCGCCGCGCGAAGCCGGATTGCGGAAGATGCTTTGTCAGGAGCTGTCGAAAGAGGGATTCGGCAGATCGTCATCCTTGGCGCCGGACTCGACACTTTCGCTCTCCGGAGTCCCCATGGCGAAGGAATCCGTACATATGAGGTGGACCACCCCGCCACGCAGGCATGGAAACTCGAGCGCTTGGCTGAAGCTCAACTCGCACTTCCGCCATCGCTTATTCTCGTTCCAGTCGATTTCGAGCGGGACGATTTGGGGGAGACACTTGTCGGCGCGGGCTTTCAGCGGAACTCGCCCGCGCTTTTCACTTGGCTCGGCGTTGTGCCATATCTGACACAGGAAGCTATCGTCAGCACTCTGGACTACATGGCGTCAATCCGGAACTCAGAGGTGGTGTTCGACTACATGGAACCCCCCCAGTCATTCTCAGAAGAGATGAAGGAATTAGTTACGAAGCGGACCGAACAGCTTGAGAAAATTGGCGAGCGTTGGGCCAGCCGTTTCGAGCCGGCTGGCATGGCAGCGATTCTTCGCTCCCACGGATTCTGTGACCTCGAAGACATCAATTTCCAGGAAATCAGGTCCAGGTTCGGCCGCGCCGTTCAAGGGCTCGCGCCCGGACAGCCTGGTCTTCATGTTGTCCACGCTAAGCACTAGCCAAGCTGCCAGGCTCGATCGTAATTTGCGACTCTGAACGGATGGTCGCCCACCCGGAAGTTCCTAGCTGGTAACAGACTTTCTCGCTCGGACTGGTGCTTGGTCCACACACAGCAGGTACCGCCAATGTTGTGCTATACGGTACTTGCTTGGATTAGTCTCCACAACGCGCTTGGGGAAGTGACAAGACTCACGTCATATCCGTCAGTACTTAAAATGTCCCGATCGGAGCCGACGGTCTGGAAAAGTCCGGAGGTTTATGTCGACCTTTGGACTCCGCGCTCTTTGACCAGGAGACCTTGTCCCCGCCGACCAGGAGCACTTGTGAGACACCCTCAGCATCGCGCGCAAATTGCACATCAACTGCTTTGTCGTTGAACAGGCGTTGAACGCGAAGTGTCCGGATGAGGGCTGTCTCTTGTGACCCCGGTGTATGAGGAAGGACAAACCATAGCTTGGAGCCGATGGGGACGTAGGTGATTGAGCCGTTCACAAGGATTTGAAGCATCGGGCTCACCGTCACCGTACCATCGAAGCGCCCACAGGTTACATGCCGGTGTGAAAGAGCTTCGCAGGAGATTTCAGGATTGTTTTCGGTCTCCCTCGTGCCATCATTCATGTCCTCATCGGTCGACGCTCCAATGAGAATTGCAGGACTCTTGACATCGCCAGAAACGGTCAGATCTTCCAGAAAGAGGCGCAAATGGATGGACGCCGCAAAGTATGCTGCCAGCTCATTGTCAAATGCGTTCGCAGCAAATGTCGTTGGTCCTATCACCCTTTTCTCAGTGCGAAGGAAGCCCAGTCTCGTTCCGGATTCAACGTTACCCAGGACTTCATAGTCGGTAATTGTCGTGCCCTGGAAACTGGCTGACGACGGCTGGTCATTTGCGTGCGGACGAGAATACTCCCGGTATATTCGCAGCCGCATACCCGGCGCGAGGTCAACGTAGCCGCCAGGTCCAAAGCCATACCGGTAGAACAACGTATCGTCGGCGGGGACAGAAACACCGGCAGCGATTCTTTGCTTTACAAATAGATATTCATCCAGGGAGGCGAAGCACATCTTCTGTCGCAATTCATTCAGTGATCGCTCGAAACTCTGCCACTGGTCCTTCATGTCAACGGTGCCTGCCGTTTGTTGCCACTCCGACATGCTGGGAGTTTGGGCGATCCAATAAGATGCGCTTCCGGGCGCCTTCGAGAAGGTGAACCACGAGCCGTGGACGGAACAATCCGCGGTTGATGTGTCATCTGAAGCTCGAGCTTGGCCAGAGCGAGGGATGCGAATAGTCTGACGGTCGGTCCTTAAGAGGGGAGCATCTGGCGAAAGCAGGAAGTAGTCAGCATCTAATTTGCTAAGGCGATAGATGCTCTTTGAGGAGCGAGTTGCACAGCCAAGACACTCAGCCAGCACTAGTATGACCGGCAAAGCTTTTCTGGTAATTCCTGAAAGTCTCATTTCGATGGTCGGTTGACTAGCATTTCATTGGAGTTAGTTCCATCTGTGCGGAGTAAAGCAGGCGGCCGCGGTCCTGGCCGCCAGCACAAGAACGAAGGTAGCGTGAACCGTTCAAGCTTCATCATTTGCTGCCCCCTCTATATTCCCCTCAAACTCTGTCCGCAACTTCGTCAGCTTGTGTGCATCAAGATGGCCGCTTCTGACGAGAGCCCGTACCAGATCATCTACCGAGCCTCCAAACACCTTGTAGAGTAACTCTCTCAACTCATATGTATTGGCACTCTCCCTCGTCACCAAGGGGCGGTACTCGAACGCTCGACCGACAAGCCTTCTCTCGACCTTCCCCTTTCGCTGCAGCACAGTCATCATTGTTTGAATCGTGGTGTAGGCTAGCACTGGCTCTCCCGAAAGGCCGTTCAAAACCTTCTGGACGCTGGCTGCTTTCTGGGCCCAAAGCACGCTCATGATGCGGCGCTCCAGAGGCGTCAACGCTGCTGAACATTTATGCCGGATGATCACCCTCCGAGTACCCAGTACTAGTCGATCCGCAGAGCCTCCATCGGTTCGATGGAGGCTGCCCTTCGTGCCGGCACGAAAGCCGCTGTCATGCCACAGCCAGCCAACAGTAAGCAGACAGACATGATAGTCATGGCATCATGTCCGCCTACTCCGAAAAGAAGGCTCTCTATGGTGTGCGCCGCAAGCATGGAAGCGAAAATACCGGCGCCCAGTCCGAGGGTTAACATGAAGGCTGCATTTCTCAGAACAAGCATCAGCACATCTGATCGCTTTGCTCCAAGCGCCATGCGTATGGCCATCTCACGTTTTCTTTGGATGACAGAATATGCCAGCACGCCATAAACTCCCGCCACCGCTATGAGCAAGGCGGACCCTGCAAAAATGGACATGAGCCGGGCCGCGAGTGTCTGACTACCGATCGAGTCGTCGACGATCTTTTCCATGGTCTCAGCGGTATTCGGAGTGAAATCAGGAGCGAGCTCACGTGCTACGTTCAGTAGTTCCGGAACAATCTGCGACGCAGGGAGCGTTGACCGAACGGCCAATTGTGCAAAGAGGCAACTCGCTATGTAGAGAGGATGCCCCTCGGGTGACAACTGGGTCGTCGAAAGGTGAATTTCCGGTTCGGGCGGTAGAACAATCGCATCCTGATGCACATCTTTCAGCACACCGACAATCGGGACGCGCGACCAAGGCCCACTGGGATGCATTGCGAGTTGCTTTCCAATAGGATCCTGCCCCGGAAAATAGCGAGCGGCAAAAGTCTGGTTCACCACCACAACAGGTTGGGTCCCCGGCGTATCAGTTTCCGTGAAAAAACGCCCCAAGTCTAGGGGAATGCCTAACGTTTGCGGATATTCGGGGCTGGAAAAGCGAAGGTCACCTTGCGGCACCTGGTCAGGTCGAAGAGCCCCCTGTCCGACGATGCCAAAGCTACCCCTCAAGGGAGTGCCCTGCTGGAGGGGTAAAACTGAGGTGATCGAGGCGGATTTGACGCCTGGCAAGCGCTCTACACTTTGTATCAATGGCTTGTAGAACGCGTTGTTCACATCACGAGTCGCAAACCTTCCGAACGGAAGCGCAAAGTGGATGGTCACCAGATTTTCGGTAGTGAAACCTAAAGCAACATGATGCAGCGCGTAAAGTGAACGCAGCAGCAAACCTGCTCCGGCTAGCAGTACGAGCGAGAGTGCGAGTTCCCCCACGACGAGCGCTTTTCTTAGGCTTGTGCGACGGCCTATCCTACCCGCGGAGCCTGCCCGCAATTGGTCGTTTAGGGGCGCGCGGGCCGCTTGTATAGAGGGGACAAACCCGAAGATGAGCGCGGAAAGGATCGTGAATCCAAGTAATGCGAACAAGACGGTGTGGCTGAGCCTGATGTCCGCCGCCGCGGGTAGATTCTGCAACAAGAAGTGCTTCAGCACCCTGATGATCAGTTGAGCGATCGCAAGACCCAGCAAGCCTGCCGCGCCGCTGAGGAGGAGATTCTCTGTAAAGAGCTGCGCGACAAGTCGTGCGGTGCCAGCGCCCAAAGCGCTCCGGATCGCGAGATCGTGTTGTCGTGCTTCATAGCGCGCTACCAGCAAGCTGGCTACATTAACACAAGCGATCAGCCAGACAAAGGCTACCGCGACAGCAAGAGCCAGCACAGCAGGTTTGACATCTCCGATCAGATACTCGCGGTAGCTGCGCACGCGGACATGATCTACCAAGGGTTGGTTCTTATACTGCTGAGCAATTCGTTTCTGGATGCCACTGAGTTCAACCTGTGCGCGAGCAGGTGACACACCTGGCATCAGACGTAACAGTACCTGAAATGCGTTCCGATCGCGCTGAGTCTCGTCAGGATCCCAACTTCCATGGCCCAGGGGGGTCCAGAGCGTCCAATTTTGACCGAAAGGAAATGAGAAAGAAGACGGCATCACACCGATGACTTGATAACTTTGGCCATTGAGTTGGATGTCTTGATTGATGATGCCCGGGTCAGAACCGAAGAACCCTTGCCAAAGGTCATAACCAAGCACGGCAACCTTAGCATGAGCCGTGTGATCAACTTCGGTGATGCTGCGCCCCAATATCGGTTGCACTCCCAAAACCGAAAACAAGTTTGAGCTGGCGCTGATGCCATGGACGAGAGAGCTGCTGGACTTGTATGCAAGCGAGGTCCTCCGCTCGTCGTAATAGGAAAGTTGCTCGACCAAACGACTCTGTTCGCGCCAGTCGCGGGCATCTGGGCCAGAAACCGCGGCGAAGGCCTTGTCTCCAGGTTGTATCGGTTGGTCAGCGATAGCCAACTGATGAGCATCGACATAGGGCATTGGACGAAGCAGCACTCCGTAAAGTACCGTGAACATCGCCGTACAAATACCAATGCCGAGCGACAAGGTCAACAGCGTTACGACTGTGAATACTGGACTTCTCCACAAGCTCCGCAGCCCGTGGCGGGCATTGCGAAGCAATTCCTGAAGCAATAACAACTCTCGGGTATCGTGGCATTCCTCAGTAGCTCTCGCCAAGTTTCCAAATTCCATTTTGGCCGCTCGCCTTGCCTCATCAGGGGGCATGCCAGCTGCAAGATTTTCTTCGACCAGTTGTGCGAAATGAAACTGCAGTTCCTCATTCAGTTCGATATTGGCTCTTTCGGGGTTCAAGATCGAGCGAAGACGATGGCGTAAGCTCCTGAGAATTCTCATCAATCACCCCGTTTAAACAGTGTCCAACACTACCCCGATGGCGGCAGCAAGACGCTGCCACGACTGCTGCTCGCGCTCGAGATACTTCTTTCCTTCCCGAGTCAGCGAGTAATACTTCGCGCGTCGATTGTTCTCAGAAGCACCCCACTCCGCTTGTATCCACCCTTGATTCTCCAAACGATGTAACGCCGGATAGAGCGCGCTCTGGTTGACGCGCAAAACATCACTTGAGAGTTGGCGAATCCGCTGTGCGATGGCCCACCCGTGCATGGGTTGGAGGCTGACAATTTTGAGGATGAGCAAGTCGAGCGTGCCCTGCACCAGATCGGAAGGTTTGGTCATAACACCTCTTCCCCTCACTAACTGACAGGAAGCCTACAACAAACCACGGCAGAGAGCAACATCATCCAGAACGGTGCGTAGATGCAATGGTGTCACGCTTGGACTTGCCTTGTAGCTTTCACTTTGAGTCAAAACATCTGAGGGCTTACAGACAACGGTGCTGGTGACCGCGTGAGTGAGGTTCCGGTCGCTTGAAGAAGAGCCTCGACGGTCTTCGCTCACGGAAGCCTGGCAAGAAACGCGTTCGTCTAAATAGACCGCGGCCTTAGCAGCGAGACCTGGAGTGAGAACGGATTTGCAAAGCTGGGAATAGTAGAGATCCTCGCCCCTAATCTCACGGACCGTTTAACTTCCCGCTACCCAAGGATTCATTTGGCCGGAAGACCGGCTATGCGGAGACATACCATTCAGGGAATGGAGAGAGCGGGCCTGCTGCAGCCAAGTTGACGAGATGTCGACTTCTATGTGGAATGTGTTTCGCCGATGGGCGAGTTGGGCCGTTTGCCCAACCAGACCCGCCTGGGTGAGGGAAGTTAATGGAATGAGACTTTGGGGGCACCACGGAGGGTCCACGCCGCGTCCGCCAATTGGATGGAGCCTTCCTCGTTGGTCATGAGCGGAGTTGGAACAGGTGTCTATGATCGGTCGGATGATCGGCCGTTCATTACAAGTCGAAGAGATCTCGCCAGAAGAAGCGCGGCGTGAGTTGCGTATCCCGGCGGTGCTGCTGGATGCCTGGGCAGCCGCGATTGGCCAGCCCGCGTTCGTGACATCCACTGTGGCAGAGATCACAGGTAGACCGGCACGGACGTTCCTCGACTGGGCTACCGATCACATTGCGGAGTTTTCGGCGTAACCCGATTTTCGGTTTTATTGTGATCACTCCCGTTCCATGTGAGCGTGCGACCAACTGTATTGGTCACAGAGGTCTCGAACAGGAAACCCAGAAATAAATCTCACTTCTTGCCAGCAGGCCAATGCACGTTTCCAGCCGCGACTCGCCCAAATCCTTGGAGTTCTGGGAGGATGGTCGCCCACCCGGACATGACACCCGTTCTGGGGTAACTTTCCGGTGGGCGGTGAACCGTTCGGAACAGTCAATGAGTGAATCGATTTATCACCAACTGTGCCTAACGTACGAAACGCCGGGGTCTGTACTCATAACTTTTCGGCGGTTGGTACAAACCTGGCGAATAAACAAACACCTTATGGGCGATGCGTAGAACCGCTCTCAGTGGAAATGCAGCCGGACGATGGAGTGGTACGATCTTTACACTCTCAGAGATCAGCCCGAAATGAGCGAACTACTCACAGATCACATCGTACATCTGATCTTCGACGCAACCGTCTTCGTGGTCATCGGAGGAGTAGCCGGTCTATTCGGGTGGGTTGAAGACGGACTCAGCCCTGAAAAGCGCAAAGAGCTCAGCGCTTGGCTAAAGGGCTTAAGACTCGACACCGGCACTAAATCTTGGACTGCCCTATTTCCAACGCTGATTGATAGGATCTTCGGGCAAAGGGCTCTTTCACTGAAATTCATATTGCGGTCATGCATTGCGTCTACCTTCGCACTATTCACCGTTGCCCTGTTTTGGTTCAGGGCCGAAGGGGACACCCTCAGTGACGTGGTGAGTGCAGGCTTTACAACCGCATTTTATGCGTGGCTAGTAGGGGCAGCCGCAAATTTTGGACCCGACTATGTCTCACTCCTGATAAGCCGTTGGATGGTGAAGGTAATGGCACGGCATCCAAATCCTCTTCCTGTATCAGCGTTACTTTTGGCGGATCTAGGTCTCACCGCTCTCAATGCCATCCTTAGTGTTTTTGTCGGACTGTTCGTATGGGCCTGGAGTACTGACTGGTCTCACCCCGCGATAGCGGCGTACTATTCATTTGAAAAGTTAGTCTCATTAGAATGGACTGGATTGGTGAAGGCTCCAGGATTATTCGGCTTCCTAACCGAAATGATGCTCATCTGCTTCTTCGCAGCATTCTTTGCATCTGTATGGGTGTGGCTCTACATCATGTCTGCCGTTCTGATCAGAACGCTTTACGGAATGCAAATATTCTGGCAGCTGCTGTTGCCGTTTCTGAACATTGACGAGAAACCATTGGGCTCCATCGGAAAAGTCGCCGGGCTCCTTGCAGGCACGCTATACATTTGCCTTTTGTTGGTGTCATCGTTACCTCGCTTGTTGCATAGGTAACAATGTGAAGGGATCCACAGTATTCGCTCAAACTGGGATGCATACATCTATAGCTATTAGACTTTTCCGAATTGCGCACGGTTGAAGGAATCGGCGATTTGCATTACTTGATGCTCTCGATTAGCGCCAACACATAATGCGCTCACCGAGCCAGATCAGGGGCGATTTCCAAGTTTCGGTCGGATTGTCGCCCACCCGGAAAGTCAGCCACCCGGAAATAACTCAAGAGTAAACACTTGAGACCGAGACGGCCACCCCCTTCCAAGATAGATACCCAAAAAGCGCCGTAGCCTGTCGGAATCCATGATGAGCAACTTTTGGAAGCCGGAACTGGGTCCGGGTTTTCGGCCCTCGCCCAGTTCCTCGTCTATGCCATCAGGAGCTGCTCGACTTTCGCCGCTGCCTCGTCTTGGATTGAGGGCAAAACGTGCGAGTATCGTTCCAGTGTGAATGAAATGCTTGCATGTCCCAATTGATCGGAAATGACCTTTACGGATACGCCCGCCGCGATGCCCAGAGTGGCTGCCGTGTGCCGGAGGTCATAGAGCCGTATCGGCCGGATTCCCGCAGCGGCTAGGAGCCTCCGGAATTCCCTCTTCACAACTCTCTGTTTCAGAGGGAGATCCGATGCAGAGACAAATATCAACTCCGAACGCAAGAAGCTAGCTTCTTTCCTTTTCGACTCCTGCGCCTGCTTTAGACCCTGCAGTGCTTTGAGCACGAAGTTCTGCAGCTTTACGATTCTCCTGCTGCGCTTTCGCTTGGTATCGTCGAATGTCCATTCAACGCCCGAAACCTGTATCGTCCGGCAAACGCTCGCTGTTCCGCGCTGCCAGTCAATATCCGTCCACTTGAGAGCGAGGTATTCGCTTGGACGCATTCCCGTCGTCAAGGCCAAAGCCAAAACCGGGAACCACTCCGATTTCTCGGCTACGTCAAGAAACCTGCGGCACTCCTCGACGCTCAGAGCCTCCATCTCCTTGCGCTTCACTCGCGGCAGATCGACACCGACACAAGGATCCTCTGCGAGCATCTTCCAGCGTACTGCCTGTCGGAATGCGGATTCCAGAACGGCGTTAGTGTACTCAATTGTCCTGGCCGACAAGCCACGCTCGAACATCTGGGCATAGAGACTTTGCAGATCGATTTGGCTAATCGAGCCAATCAATCTACTACCCAAGACGGGGCGGATGTGCAATCGAAGAAGGGCTTCGTAATCTCTGAAAGTTCTCACTCTGACGCGTGCTTTAACCACGGTCGTGAGCCACTGGTCGAGCAACTGGTTAAGGCTGATGACCGCAGCGCGAGAGACGCGGCCGCCGTCGCGTTGTTGCAGCTTGAGATTTAGGAACCGCTGCGCTTCGCGAAACGGACCATGAATGGTTTGGTTGTGGTACTTGCGCGTCCCCGTCTGCGGATCGCGCCCAAGATAAACGCGGACGAGCCAGGTGCTCGCTCCACGCGCAACAATCTGTCCTGCTTTTCGGGCCATAGGGATACCTCCTGGCCCAAAAAAGGCACACAACTCGCACACTTGTGCGGTGGAGATCAGGGTTCATAGGGATTTGAGAGGGGTGTTATTGATGAGGGAATTCAGTTGTCCAGTACAGGCATACACGTAGTATCGGTTAGGAACGTAAAGTGGGCCGGTGTCCATCGATCAGCCTCCGAATGATCCTCGGTTGACGGTAACAGGCCAAGCGCTCATTGAGCCGCGAGCCCAGGACGAGTTCGTCTCTGACAGTCAGTGACCTGCATAACCGCATGCCTCCGCTGAGACGATTCCCGACATCCGGCAGTTTGCCGTAAAACGTCAGTACTCTATCGGAGCTGCTCCGCAAATCAGCTGCTGGTAGTGAGGGCGGGACTGGGGCGGAGCAGGTCGGATAGAGCGGTTTGAAGGAAGCCGCTGGTGCGACGGGCAACTGCTGCTGGTTCTATGGAGTTTGGATCGCCTGAGAGAGCTTAGAGGTCGGTGAACAGGGATGCAATGAGAGGCAGATGACTCTGGAAGGCATGTGACACTGCTCCGGAAAGAGTTCAGAGTGAGGTCGCGCTAAGGGAGAGGGCAATCTTGAATGGCCCGGTCTGGTGCGCAGGCGCAAAAGGAGTAGGCGGGTCGGAAGACACGCAAGCGTCGCGAAGCTGAGGCAGGTTCTATGAGGAGTCAAGAACGTGGACCTCATTTCGCTGGGTAAAGAAGAGCTGGGCCGGAGAAAGTTTTTCGACCGATTGCATGAGTCCCTGACAGTGGGTGCAATTCCGTGACACCTGTTTGGCGGTGACAGGCGCTTCAGCGGACGGAGCCTGGTTGAGCCGTGCACGGCAAATCGGCAGAATCCGGCGGCTCATTCGATTCGAGAGCCAGCCAAAGTAGCGGATTCGCGGAAAACCTCGCGGCAAAACATGTTGCACGAAGCGGCGTAGGAACTCCTGGGAAGTAAGCGTCATCGTGCGCTGTTTGCTGCCGTGGGCATAGTCCTTCCAACGAAACTGGACCTCGGCAGCAGAGACAGAAAGCAGCCGATGGTTGGAAATGGCGACACGATGGGTATAGCGAGCCAGATAGTGCAGCACATGGCTCGGGGCCGCCGAAAGGCGGCTTAGCATAGACAACCCATTCTTGCCGATAAAGCTTGCGCAGCAAACTGGCGAAGCGCTTCTCCTCATGAAGAGGGACACACTCGCCGAAGAACCGCAACTGTCCGCGAGCAAAGAGCCGCCGCAATCCAGCGACGAACTTGCCCCGAAAGACGCGACTGAGCACCTTGACCGGAAGAAAGAAGCTGGAACGCGAATCGATCCACCGGGAATGGTCTGGAGCGAGGCCACCTCCAGGAACCACGCAGTGGATGTGCGGGTGTGGGGTGAGGGTTTGTCCCCAGGTATGCAGAATCGATAGAAAACCCAACTCGGCGCCGAGATGCTTCGGGTCGGCACCCACATCGAGTAGCGTGGCAGCGCTAGCCTCAAACAGTAAAGAGAAGAGCTGTCTCTTGTTCTGCCACATCAACGGCACCAGCGCATGTGGAACGCTGAAGACCAAATGGTAGTAGCCGACGTTCAGCAGTTCCTGCTGGCGCCGGACAAGCCACCGGTCGCGTGCACCGCTCTGACACTTGGGGCAGTGGCGATTGCGACATGAGTTATAAGAGATAGCCTCGCGGCCGCAGCTTAAGCACTGATCACGATGTCCACCGAGGGCGGCGGTGCGGCAGCGCACGATCGCGTCAAGTACCTTATGTTGCGGCCAGGTCAACGAACTTCCGTACTGTTCACGGAACGCGTCGCCTGCGCTGCGAATGATGTCGGCCACCTCGAAGGGTGGCCGGCTCATCGCTTCTTGCCTTCCTCTCCTGCGCGGAGCGTAAGCTGCTCCAGCGGGTTCGTGGCTGCGTGCAAATGGCGCTGCGAAAGATGGAGATAGACGGTGGTATCCTCGAGCCGCTCATGACCCATGAGGAGTTGAATGGTGCGCAGGTCAGCACCGGCTTCGAGCAGATGGGTTGCGAAGCTATGGCGCAGCGTGTGCGGATGAATCTTCCTGGTCAGTCCGGCGCGCGTGGCTGCTGCGCGGCAGGCGTACCAGACGGTCTTATCCGAGATGGGTTGATCGACACCGCGCTGGCCTGCTGTGCTGGGAAAGAGGTATCCTCTCGGCTTTTTCCAACGCCAGTAGCTGCGCAGTTCCTCAAGCAGCTTCGGTGAGAGCGGCACATCCCGGTCGCGAGCACCCTTGCCTTGGCGGATGTGGATCACCATCCGCTTGCTGTCGATGTCCTCGACCTTAATCAGTGACGCTTCAGTTCTACGTAGTCCGGTCGCGTAGAGCAGCACAACGATCATGCGGTACAGTCGGCTGGGTGCGGCATCGATCAGCCGCACCACTTCTTCCTGGCTAAGCACGATCGGCAACTTCTCTGGCACCTTGGGGAAAATCAGATCGTCGTGGGTGAAGTCACGCCGCCTCAGGACACGCTTGTACAAGAACCGCAATGCCGAGATCCGAGCCTCGACTGTGCTGGGCTCCAGCTTCTTCTCCTGCAGGAGAAAGACCTGATAACGCCGAAGCTGTTGGGGGCCCAACTGCTCCGGTGAGCAGTGAAAATACTCGGCAAACTGCTGGACCGCGCCCAGATAGGCACGGATCGTTGATGGCGAATAGTTGCGGCGCTGCAACTCCTGCAGCATCCGCTGACGGAGTGGGGTCACGGGGTCTCCTCCTGTGACCTTCACCTTAGTCGCAGTTACACGCTCGCCTCACCACAACTCTCCATCCGCCGCGCCAGCGGCTTCGTTCAAACCGGCTTCTCGGGCAGCGGCCTGCGAACTCGCGATATCGTTTACTTCGAGTTCAAGTCCTTGAGTCTGGGTCAGGGCACTTCTACGGTCTAGTGACAAATCAAATAGTCGCGTCTGAGACGCCTCGGTGAAACGGAATTCGCAACAGCGATGAGTCCATCCGAGCGAGTACTCTCCTGAGGGTCGCGGACGGCCGACAATCGGTAAAGAACGCTGTAACGAATAGAAGGGCTGCGAGGCGGCCCTTCTAGCGATCAACCTGAAAAGTCGGAGTGCAGAAAACTCCCATTCCTTGTTAAGCTGCGGCCTTCTTTTTCGACGGGCTCTTCCTTGCCGATGACTTCGGACCGTTGGCTCTCCTCTTTGATTTGCTTTCTGTGTTGGATTGCTTGAGAGTGAAGGCCGCGTCGGCCTCCGCCAGGTAATCGACTGCTCCGTCGGGGGGAATTGCGGTGTAAGCGGTGAGCAAGAGTCTTAGGGTAAGGCCCGGCAGCTTTTCGTCTGGGAGTGCGGCGATCGTAGATGCGAGCACCTCCTCCGCTGTTTGTTGGTTGCTCTCATCGTTTCCAATGATGAGGTCGGCAACATCCTGGACGAACTCAGGATTCAGGTTGACGATCGCGGCGAGTAAAACCCTCAATTGCCCTGCGCTGAACATGGCGGGTGCGTTCTCGACCATGCGATCCAATGTATCGACGCGGGACTGGTGTAGCGCCGCGATCCGGGCGCGTTCAGCCTCGTGTTCTTCCTGCTGCCTCTGGAACTCCCGCTTGCGCTCCTCCGCTTTGCGGTCGTGCTCCACCTCATACTCCTTTCGCTGCTGTTCATAGTTCCGTTGGCGGGCATGGGCTTCTTGCTGCGTCTCGCCCTCTGGCGCGGGAGCAATCGCTGGGGGTGGCGCTTGCCGGGTCGTTGGGTCCGGATCATGCACGGGGCAGTCTTCGTCTGTGCATACCGCCGTGATGGTGCCTACGCCCTTGCCATAGACGATGATCGCGGTCTTGGCGGAGGGGCATGGCAGGGCCGGTTCTGCCTCTGGGTTTTCCACGAGCGCCTCGATCTCGCGATAGTGGCCGCGCGGGAGCGCTCCAGCTCGACGGTCTTTTGGATTTCGCCAAACGGTCTCGATCTGAACTAAAGCCGGACGTGCGGCAATTTTGCGGTCTATATGCGCCGTGATCTTCATACGGTAGCAATCTCCATCAAGGCACTCGTCGGAAGTGACATCCGCGAAAAGTGCGGTGTTGTACCCACTGCGGCGGGGGCAGATGGTGCAAGCTCCGGCGGCGGGGTTGAGGGTAGGGTCTTCGCGGTCGAACGGCGCATCGGCCAAAGACAGAAAGAGGTTGTTTTGTATCCATGCGGCCAGAAACTTAGCGGGGAGCAGGTGTGCTTCGTCGTCCTTCCAGTCCCTGCGCCAGCACTGCTCGAAAGCTGCGGCTTGCGACTCCTGCGGCAGACGGGCGATCAGGTTGGCATGGCTTAGGGTGATGCGCTCCTGAGTGAACGCCTCCGCCACGGCGGGGATGAGTTGCAACAGAGAGAGACGGGCGTAGATGTGGCTGGCGCTCTTGCCTGTCTTCTCTACCAATGTGGCAACGTCGAAGCCGGGCACGTCGAGCAACCGCTCGAATCCTTCGGCCTCCTCGTAAGGATGCACATCGACCCGCATCGCGTTTTCAACGAGCGCCCACTCCAACGCCTGGGCGTCTTCGATCTCGACGATGCGCGCGGGAATGGCGGAAAGCTCTGCCAGTTGCGCGGCGCGGAAGCGTCTCGCCCCGGCAACGATCTCGAAGCCATCCGATTTCGGGCGCACGGTGATGGGCTGGATGAGGCCGTGCTGCCGAATGCTTGTTGCCAGTTCGTGCAGCTTCGATTCTTCAAACGTCCTGCGCGGATTGGCCGCGGACTCGTGGATCGTTTCGAGAGCGAGAAATTGGAATGCGCTGCTGTTCTGCATGATTGCCCTCCTTTGGGCGGGTTGATAGGTCCTAGAAGGTGGAGCGAACACGATGGCCGGTGCCCGCTCCGCTGCGGAAAGAATTAAGAGCGTAGGCTGTGTTGCCGCTCGAAGGCCTCGGCGAATCCCTGCAAACGAAGGTTGTTGTCCCACTGATTGGCGAATTGCTTGTGTTGGTCGTGCAGATGGCGAAGTCGAACGTATTGTCCGCCCGCGAACGTGCGGCTCCACTGCTCTAAGCCGATGTAGTCATTGCGAAAATAGAACGGGTCAAGGCGCGGCTCCTCTGCAAAGCCGAGTTCGAAGCACATCTCCGGGTCGCGCATCAGGTCGCCGTTTTGCTCGCCGTAGTGAGCGACTGAGATTGCGGGGAGTCCGCCGGGTCCTGATTCATCGGTGGCTTCGATCACAAGCGCCATATACGGCGCGTTCTCGATCTTGAGGGAGAGGCCGGGATTCCACCCTCCGGCCCTCCTAATGATTTCGAGTAGGGTCTGCATTACGCCACCTCTGCGGTTACTGCATCGGTGGCGTCCTGCATAGTACTGGGCTGGTCTGGTTTCCCTGCGGTCTGTTCGGGTGAAACAGCAGGATTCTCGATTGCGGCGAGGATCAGGGCGGATGTCTGCTTAACGACTTCAAGGCTTTCGGTCAAAAGCGCAGCATTTCCGTGGTAAAGCTGGATGTAGGAAGCCGAACTGCGGCCATTGTCGAGGCCGATGGTGGTGCCGATTATGAAGGCAATTGCCTCGGCTTCAGTCTCGCGCACTTTGGTGGTTGTGGCGGTGCGGCGGTTGGATTTATGAATAAGCTCATGGGCCGCCTCATGGACTAAAGTTAAAAAACTCTTCCGCCTCCGCTTGGCCAGGAAGGATAACGATCTTTCCTCCGTAGCTCATGCCCAGCGCCGGGGCTATGGTGTCCTTGAACTCAAGCGTGATGCCCTGGGTGAGTATGAAGTCGATCAGCCGTTCGCGGTATACTCCAACGTCGCCCGTTACCCGGTGTTCGAACTCCGGCAAAGGCTTTCCCTCGGTCGTGGAAACATCGAACACATAGGCCGGACGAAATCCGACCAAAACGGGTTCATTCTGCTTGGTGATGTCCTTCTCGGCTTCGGAGTCCTTCTTCCTGCGAATGCCAACCACGGGGGCAAGGATGCGGATGCCCTTCGATCCCTTTTTCACCTTGCGTCCAAGCTGGTTCCACGCATAGAGCCCGGCCACTCTCGACGCGGAAGGCATTTGCCTGGCGATCTCCAGACAGTTGGATAGGGAGTAACGATGGAAGCGGCCCATCGCTGTGAGGTATGTGGTGAGTACTTCGGAGTGGCCTGCCTCAAGCTGCTCAAGGAGTAGCTTTACGTTGGCGGCGATGACTTCCTTCGAGGTCTGCGCCTTGGCGGTGGAGGGCAGGGAAGCAAGGTTGCTGGTGGGGTTGTTGTTGCTGTCGTTCGCGGTGGAATGGATGCTCATGGTGTGGTTTCTCCGTTTTTGAATGGCTGTGCTGTGTTTGTCCCAAACACGCCTTGGCCCTGGCCCACGCCAGCAGGGGCGGCAAGTGCAAGGAGAGGGGTATCTCCCACCCGGAACGCCGTGAAGGGAGGCCGAAGGCCGGTCTGCACAAGCGGAGCGCGGAAGACTG
>CAWITO010000010.1:0-94930 GCA_963839075.1 uncultured Acidobacteriaceae bacterium
TGCCGGGAGGGGGGGTCGAACCCCCACGAGGTTGCCCTCGGCGGATTTTGAGTCCGCTGCGTCTGCCAGTTCCGCCATCCCGGCTTGGGAGGTAGCCATATTCTAACCCGGGAGCGGCGCGGCTGGGTATTGGCTCAGGTTAATCGGCGACGAAGGCTCCCAGCCAGCGTTGACGAAGTTCTTCGCCGTGGCGGGCAAACCAGAATAGGGCGATCGCGCACATCACATTTGTTACCGCCCCTTTGTCTGCGAGCGCCAGCGCCTCATCCACATCCAGAATTATGGTGCGGATGTCTTCCTGCTCGTGCTCGACCCCATGCACCCCGCCGACCTGGGTCGAGTCGACCTGGCCTACATAGACGTGCACGAACTCGTCGCTGATGCCGGGGGTGCTCAGGTACGACCCGACAAACTCCAGCTTTTCAATGCGGCAGTTGGTCTCTTCTTTTGCTTCTCTCCGGGCTGCCGCCTCGCGCGTCTCTCCCTCATCGATGCGCCCAGCAACACATTCTAGAATCCACGAAGAAGGGAGGCCGTTCAGCCAGGCACCTACGCGAAATTGCTCGATGAGAATCAAGCGATGCGCGGCCGGGTCGTAGAGCAGGACGGCCACCGCGGCGCCCGAGCGAAGAACTTCGCGGTACATCCGTCCCGACATTTCCCCGGCAAATGTATCGGTACGCAACGTGATCCGCTCGTAGCGAAAATGACCCTCGGCCAATGCTTCCGTGCCCAGATGCTCTACCTTGCTGGGCGTTCGTCCCTGAGATCCCACTCCCATTCCCTCCCACTACCCCGCGCAAGCCAACACACGGCCTGCGCGGGCTACCGATCCTCTATGCTGAATTTACATTGCCAACCAGCCCCAGCACAGTGACCGATGGGGGACTACTTTCGACTCCGCAGCACCCCGGGTAACGCGTCCATGCTGTCGATGACCTGAAATGCGCCGGCTTCGAGCAGCCGGGCTTTGTCACCAGGCCCAAAATGCGAACCGCCGCCGAACCCCAGTACCATCATCCCCGCACGCACCGCCGCACGGACACCAGCCACACTGTCTTCGATGACCAGGCAGCGTTTGGGGCTCACCCGCAGCCACCCCGCAGCGAATATGAATACATCCGGCTCCGGTTTCCCGCGAGCGACCATCGAAGCGCTGACGATATTGGGCGCAAAGCGGTCATAAATGCCGACGCTTTCGAGGCCCAAGCGAATCTTGTCGGGCATGCTGCTGGAGGCGACACAAATGGGCTCGGTGATGGTCGCGAGTGCATCCTTCAGGCCGGGGAGTATCTTCAACTCCGTCACGTAGGCTTCGCTGATGCGGGCGTGGACATTTTCGTCATAGGCTTTGGGGATGGGCCGGCCGAACTCCTCTTCGAGCTCAGCCTTCATCTCGCGATCGGGGCGGCCGGTAAATCGCTGGATACACTGCTCGACAGTGATGGGGAAGCCCAGCCTGGTCAGTTCGTCCGCGGACGCGCGGGCGGCAATCATTTCGCTGTCAATCAGCACACCATCACAATCAAAGACAACCGCTTCAAACATATTCACCGCTCTCTGAATGCTCTGCGTGAGAATCACTCTCCGCGAGTCTATTTCTGTTCTGCGGTGGGAAAAAGCGTTATCTTGGACAAGCTTCGAGAGGATGACCAATGGGACACAGATACGCCAATATTCTGGAGACTGTGGGCAACACGCCCGTAGTGAAAATCAACAAGCTTGCGCCCGCTGGGGTAAACCTGTACGTCAAAATCGAGGCGTTCAACCCGCTCGGCTCGGTCAAAGACCGCCTTGCCCTGGGCGTGATTGAGGATGCGGAGAAGAGCGGGAAACTGAAGCCCGGACAGACGGTGATTGAAGCCACCAGCGGCAACACGGGCATTGGCCTGGCCATGGTGTGCGCGCAGAAGGGCTATCCGCTGGTGGTCACGATGGCGGAAACATTCAGCATCGAACGGCGCAAACTGATGCGCTTCCTGGGCGCCAAGGTGGTGATCACGCCCGCGGCCGCACGCGGCTCGGGCATGGTGACGAAGGCAGTCGAACTGGCGGAAAAGCATGGCTGGTTTTTAACCCGCCAGTTTGAGAATGAAGCCAATGCGGATATGCACTCGCGCACGACGGCGCAGGAAATACTCAAGGACTTTTCCGGGGAGCGGCTCGATTACTGGGTTACGGGGTTTGGCACCGGCGGCACGCTCAAGGGGGTATCGAGGGTGCTGGCCAAAGAGCGGCCGGAGACGAAGATCATCGTTTGTGAACCGGAGGATGCGCCGATGGTCGCGAGCGGCTTACCCCAGGAACGCAAACCCGACGGGTCGGCAGCGGCGAGTCACCCGGCGTGGAAATCGCATCCGCAGCAGGGCTGGAGTCCGGACTTCATCCCCAAACTGACGGGTGACGCGGTGGAGATGAAGCTGGTGAGCCAGCTGCTGCGCATTCCCAACGCGGACGCTATGCGCTGCAGCAAAGAGCTGGCGCGCAAAGAAGGAATTTTCGTCGGCATCAGTTCGGGTGCAAGCTTTGCCGGTGCGCTGCAGGTCGCAGCGGCGGCTCCGCAAGGTTCGACGATCTTGTGCATGCTGCCGGATACGGGGGAACGCTACTTGAGCACTCCTTTGTTTGCCGACGTTGCGGTGGATATGACGCCGGAGGAAGTGGAGATTGCCCACTCCACCCCAAGCGCGTGGTTGCAGCCGGCCTCATGAGCAAGCAAACCAGGAGTGTTACGAGGAGCAGGTTTGAGTTGGAGGAGGCGGGAGAGACGGCTTATCTCGAGTTTGATCAGGATAGCGCCGGTTGGATCACTCTCATCCATACTGAGGTGCCTGCGGCTCTGCGCGGCCGGGGTATCGCGAGCATGCTTGCGCAGACCGGCCTTGAGTATGCACGCGATAACAATTTGAAGGTCGACGTGGTGTGTCCGCTGGTGGCGAATTACCTGTCCAAGCATCCTGAGTTTCAGGCGTTGGTGGGCGTGAAGCTGTAGCGAGTTGTTGCAACACTCATCTCGATGGCACGCCGAATCAGGGGATGACGAGGTATTGCTCCAGCTTGCCGTCTGGCATTTCGTAGGTCGTCACTTTCAGATCGCGTTCGGGAAAGCTGACGGTAAAGACGCGGAAGGTCATCCCGCCTCGTCCCTCTTCCTTCGTTTGTTTGAAGCTGAGAGGTGGCCCTAACGGCTTTAGACTGGCGGCGAAGTCTTCGAGGGCTTGCTGGCTGAAGTAGGCATTGGCGTATTTGGTGAAGAGCTTGCGATCGATATGACCATCGGCGAGCGCGTTGAAGATGGCCAGCGCCTGGGCTTCCGCCGGGCTGGGCGGAGAGGCCGCAAGGCCCAGCACCATGGGCTCGATCCGGTCCGCGATCAGGCTTGCTGCCTGCGTGGCCATCTCATTAGTGAACACCACTATTGCCGCCCGGTCGTCGGGGTAAACCACATTCTCTGAGACGAAGCCCGAGACCTCTCCGGAATGCTCAATGACCCGGCGACCCTCTGTCTTCTTGAGGGACACTCCCAGACCGTAACCAGTGCTGTCTCCATTCTTGAGCGGAACGGGAGTAAACATCTGGGTGTACGAAGCTGCACTCAGCAGCGAACGATTGATGAGGCTAATGTCCCACAGGGCCAGGTCATGGGCCGGCATTGCCAGCTCTCCGGCGGCAAACATCCAGCCCGTTCCTTCCTGTGGTGAGGGGCGCGGTGGTCCCAAGGCATAGCGTTCGTACCCTGTGGGATCTGTGGCCGGCAGGTGGCTGGCATCGGCGTCGTAGACGTTCTCCATCCCCAGCGGAACGAAGATCCGCTTGTTGAGCAGATCGATCAGCGCCATGCCACTGACCTGTTCGACAATCCTGCCGGCGATCACATAGTTAGTGTTGGAGTATTGCCACTGGGCGCCGGGATCAAAATCGAGCGGCTTCTTGGCCCATATATCAAGGATGTGTTGCGCCGTGGTGGGCACCATCATGGAGGTCATGACGTAGTCCTCCGGCCAGTAGTCCTGGTAACCGGAGGTGTGGGAGAGCACCATGCGGATGGTGACTTCATTGGCGCGCGTGAGTTCAGGCAGGTATTTGCCGACAGGGTCATCGAGAGTCAGCTTGCCGTCCTGCGCCAGCAGCAGAACAGCGGCGGCTGTGAACTGTTTACTGATCGACCCGATAGAGTACTGCATTTGCGGCGTCGCTTCCATGGGCGGAGCGATGCGCGCCTGGCCGTATGCCTGGAGATAGGCGATGCGACCGTCTTTCACAACGGCGATGGACGCGCTGGGCGCTTTGGTTGCAGCGAGGGTCTGGCTTACCGCAGCGTCGATTTCCGTTTTTAGTTTCTCGGGTATTGGCGTGGGCTGCGCCCACAGAACGGGACCGGCGGCAATCAGGGTAAGAGCAAGCAACGATTTCAGCATTTGGCTTCGATTGTAAGAGATCGGCTAAACTACTCCCCGACTGTGCAATGGAGGGATCTGGAATGCTCACCCGTAGAGAGTTCACACGCCTGGCCGTGGCTGGCGCTGCGTCTCAGGTAGTTCCGCCACTGCTGGCGCAGAACGGCGATCGCAAGATTGGCTATGGCATCATCGGCCTGGGCCGCATTTCTATGGATCACTTCATGCCCGGAGTGCTGGCCAGCAAGAACTGCCGCATCACGGGGTTGGTGAGCGGGCATCGGGACAAAGCGTTAGCCCAGGCGGCTAAGTATGGGGTTCCGGAAAGCTCCATTTACTCCTACGAGACTATGGACGATTTCAAGAACAACCCCAACATTGACGCGGTGTACGTGGCACTGCCCAACAGCATGCATGCCGAGTACACGATTCGTTCGGCGAAGGCAGGGAAGCATGTGCTGTGCGAGAAGCCGATGGCGACGACGATCGCGGATTCGCAAGCCATGATCAAGGCCTGTAAGGATGCGAACAAGAAATTGATGATTGCTTACCGCTGCCACTATGAGCCCACCAATCTGCGGGCGATGCAGCTTATCCGTGAGGGCAAGCTGGGCAAGATTCAGGCGATCGAGAGCGCCAACGGATTCAAGGAGAGGGCGGGTGAGTGGCGTCTGGACCGCAAACTGGCCGGTGGTGGTCCTTTGATGGATATGGGCGTGTATTCGCTGAATGCGTGCCGGTATTTAACCGGGGAAGAGCCGATCGATATCAAGGCCTTCTCTTCTGTGATTGACCATGATGGACGTTTCGACACCGTGGAAGAGAATGTGTCGTGGACGATGAAGTTCCCATCCGGGGCCCTAGCCAGTTGCAATACGACCTATGGCGCGTCGATGAACGGTTTTTACCGGGTGCACGGATCGTTGGGATGGCTCTATGCGGAGCCGGCGTTTCCTTACCAGGGACTGCATTTAACAGCCCAGTTCGCCGACCCTTCCGGCGGTAAGCCGATCATGCTGGATGAGCCCAACCCGGATAAAGATCCGTCGCAGTTCGCTACCCAGGCGGATTATTTCGCTGATTGCATCATGCAGAATAAGGAGCCAAAGACGGCGGGTGAGGAAGGATTGCTCGACATGCAGTACATGTCGAAGATTTATCAATCGGCCGGTTTGCCGTCGTTGTAGGAGCGAGAAGGATTGGAGGACCCCCACGCAAGCCAACTGCAGGCTTGAATGGGCCACCCAGCGGAAAACCGTAGCCCTCAGCGGCTAAAGTCGCTCTTGCTCTGGAAGTATTAACGTAGGGGCTACAGCCCGTACCCTTCAGGAGAAGCTCGTTTTTCGCGAGATGGCGGGGCTGCTACGGCACTTAGCCGGAAGCTATACAGTGGACCCACATCTCGCGAAAAACGAGCGAGATATGGGGCACCCAAACTTCGTTAAAGAAACCTCGTTTCGAGGAAACAGTTAGAGCGCTCCGCCGGCGATGGAGGGGATCACCAGCACTTCGTCTCCGTCTTTGAAGGCGTAGTCGTCGTTGCCTAAAAAGCGGATGTCTTCTTCGTTCACGTAGAAGTTGATGAAGCGGCGGACCTTGCCATCGTTGTCGCGCAGATGAGCCTTGAGCGCGGGGAAACTGGCTTCCATCTCGGTGATCAACTGCGGCAGATTTTGTGCAGAAGACTGCATCTCGCGGGCGCCGTTGGTGTGTTTTTGAAACGCATTCGGCAGCACTACTTTAACGGACATAAACTTCCTCCAGCTCGTTCTTCGCTTCCACGCTAGCCTCGAAGTCAGCCAGGCGTGGGCGAATCGGCTGCTGTTGTTCATACTTGCCTTGCAGCACATCGGTCGTCTTGAGACCGTTGCCGGTAATCGCCACCACCGTCAGTTCGTTGGGCGAAATTCTGCCGTGGGCGTACAGACGCGCCGTAACCGCAGTGGTTACGCCGCCCGCGGTTTCGGTAAAGACACCTTCGGTCTCGGCCAGTTCCTGGATCGCCGACACAATCTCGACGTCGGACACATCCTCTGCCCATCCGCCGCTTTCGCGGATGGCGCGAATCGCATACGGCCCATCGGCAGGGTTGCCAATGGCCAGCGAACGGGCAATGGTATTCGGCTTCTGCGGCTCGTGGTGAGTCAATCCGTTCTTCACCGCCTGGGCAATGGGGGAGCACCCGGTCGCCTGGGCGCCAAAAAACTTCACCGGCTTATCCTCAACCAAGCCCAATTCGACCAATTCGCCGAAGGCCTTGCGGATCTTCGAAATCAAAGCACCCCCCGCCATGGGGCAGACCACGTTATCCGGCAACCGCCAGCCAAGCTGCTCGGCGATCTCATAGCCCACGGTCTTCGATCCTTCGGCGTAGTACGGCCGCAGGTTCACATTCACAAAGCCCCAGTTGTAGCGCTCGGCAATCTGTGAGGACAGCCGGTTTACCTGGTCGTAGTTGCCATCGACGCGGATCAGGTTGGCGCCATAGACCTGGGTATTGAGAATCTTGGCCGCTTCCAGATCAGACGGCACCAAAATGTAGGTCTTCAATCCCAGGCGCGCGGCGTGAGCGGCGACCGCGTTTGCGAGATTGCCGGTCGAGGAGCAGCCGACGGTGTCGAAGCCGAAGATCTTCGCCGTGGCCAGAGCGACCGAGACCACCCGGTCCTTAAAGCTCAGCGTCGGCAGGCAGACGGCATCGTTCTTGAGATAGAGGTTGGTGGCGCCGATCCGCTTGGCCAAACGAGGAGCGGCCATTAGCGGCGTCATCCCGGAAGGAGTGGTGGGGACGTAGTCGTCCGGTACTGGCAAGAGCGCCTGGTAGCGCCACATGCTTTGCGGCCCCCGGGCAATGGCCTCGCGGGTGAAAGTCTTTTTGGCCGCAGCCATGTCGTAGGCCACTTCGAGCGACGAAAAGCACTCGTCGCAGCTCGAAAGTGGTCCGTTGGGAAAGCGCTTGCCGCATTCCCTACAACACAATTCGTAAAATGATGCCATCTCGCCCTCAAATCGAGAGCAGCAGATGCACGGGCACTTACGTGACGCACTTCAAAACATCGGTACTACATGGAATCAGCGAGATGCGCGTACAGCTATGCACCCCGAATCTCATGTTCCCCAATTCTTTTCAGAACCTAGGAGAGAGTTGACACCATACTCCTGGTTTGCCCAGGCAGGTTGTCGTGGCGTCACAGGGCCCGTCCCTCAGCCACTCTTCATGAAATTCAGGCTCGCTCACAAGGAGCAAACTTGAATATGTTGTTTCTAGCACAGTCGCCTCTCGCTCGCAAGTGGCGGCCCCGCGGGCAAAAACTCTCAGCCAACAACGTCCGCCATAAGTGCATCTGATTGGTAACATTAGGTACGCATCAACAACCGAGCCTGCGGAGGGATCTGGTCCGCCCAAAATTGGAAAGCCATGACGGAAACCAGTCCACAATCCTCTACCAATGCCTGGCGCGAACGCATCCAGGCGCTCAAAAATGTCCCGCCGGTCATGGGAATCCTTTGGGAGTCCGGCCCGGCGGTGGTTACCTGGGGCATCATTTTGCGCGTCTTTGTGGCTGCGATTCCTGCCGCAATCGCATATGTCGCGGCCCGCATTCTGGACGGGGTGCAGCAGGTTTTCAGCCATCACGGGCTGTTGCCTTACTTCTGGTGGCTGGTCGGTCTGGAAGCCGTGCTCAACGTGGTCTCCGGTCTACTGACGCGCGGCGTCGACTATAGCGATAGCCTGCTGGCCGATCGCTACACGCATTTTGTCAGTATCCGGGTGATGCGCCAAGCCGCCGAGCTGGACCTGACCACCTACGAAGATCCGGTTTTCTACGACCGCCTGGAGCGCGCCCGGGTGCAGGCTACTGATCGCCTGGCGATGATCCAGCAGATGGGGCGGCTCTTCCAGCAGAGCCTCACCACGCTGATTTGGACCTCGATCCTGTTGTGGTATTCACCCTGGCTGGTCTTGCTACTGGCGCTGGGGGTGCTGCCCACTTTCCTGGGGGAGACCCACTTTGCCTTCCTCGGCTACGCCAAGAACTTCCGCCAGACGCCGGCCAAGCGGCAAATGGACTACCTGCGCCAGGTGGCCGGCAGCCGCGAGGGGGCGAAAGAGCTCAAGCTCTTTAACCTCAGCGACTACCTCACCAACCGCTTCACCGTTCTCTCGAAGAACATCTACGAGGAGAATGTCGCCCTCTCGAAGAAGAAGCTCTTGGCCGGCGGCGCGCTTGGGATCGTGGCGACGCTTGGTTACTACGGCGCCTATGCCTTCGTTATCTGGCGGGCGGTGCACGGCGGCTACGACAACATCGGCAAGTTCTATTACCTGACCAACGCCATCATCCAGGCATCAAGCAACCTGCAGCAGGTCTTTTCCACGGCTTCGGGTATCGCGGACCAGGCGCTCTTCCTCACTGACCTGCTGGCCTTCTTCGAGATGAAACCGACCGTTGTCTCCAAGCAGGATGGAGCGTTGATACCGCGGCCGATCCGCCGTGGATTCGAGTTTCGCAATGTGAGCTTTGCCTATCCGGGAACCACGCGACGTGTCTTGAGCAACTTCAATTTCACCCTGGAGCCGGGCGAACGCATCGCACTCATCGGAGAAAACGGTCAAGGAAAAACAACCGTAGTGAAGCTCATCACCCGCCTCTATGACCCCACGGAGGGCCAGATCCTTCTCGACGGCATCGACCTGCGCGAATACAAGCTGGAAGATCTGCACCACGAGATTGGTGTCATTTTTCAGGACTTCATGCGTTACGAGATGACGGCACGGGAGAACATCGGCGTCGGCCGTGTGGAAAGTGAGCACTCACAGCAGGAGATTGAGTCTGCAGCCCACAAGAGCCTGGCGGAGAGCGTCATCGCCAAGCTGCCTGGCGGGTATGACCAGATGCTGGGCCGCCGATTCGAATCTGGGGTTGAGCTCTCGGGTGGAGAATGGCAGCGTGTGGCGCTGGCGCGGGCCTATCTGCGCGACGCGCAGCTGCTGGTGCTCGATGAGCCGACCGCCGCGCTCGACGCACGCAGTGAGCTGGAAGTGTTTGAACGTTTCGCCGAACTGACGACGGGGAAGATGGCGCTGCTCATTTCCCACCGTTTTTCGACCGTCCGCATGGCTGACCGCATCGTTGTGCTCGAGGGCGGAAAACTGGTGGAAGAGGGAACGCATCCCCAATTGATGGCACTTGGCGGCCGCTACGCCAGTATGTTTGAAATGCAGGCGGCGAGCTATCGCTAACAGTCCGAAAGAGAACTTTTTATGACCAATACGATACCGGAGGCGTGGCACGCCTTTACCGTCGATTCACTGCGCGCTTACGCAGACAAGGTCGCTCCTGGCTGGCATGTAGCCCATAAGCCGGAAGGCCCGGGAAGCTTCGGCAGCCGCATCGACGCGACTGCGCAGTCGCTCGACCAACTGTACGCGATTCTCGATAAGCGTCCCGTGCCTACCTATCTCCCAGGCGAAGTGCTGGATCCGCTGCTCGAGTTGCGGCAAAACCCACGCCTGCTGCGCGCCGTACTAGCCGAAATTTCTTCCACTCGTAAACGCCTCGGGCGCCTACCCCGGGCCGTCCGCGACCATGCCAATGATGAGCCGCGGATCGTAACCGTGGCGGATGCCTATCTGCAAGCCTCTGGTTCGGAGTATGACCCCGACGCCATCAAAATCTTTATCGGCCAGGTGCAGCAGTACGATGCATTGGAACTGGATGAGCTATGGAGCCTGGCTTCTGTGCTCAAGTTTCTCCTGCTCGAAGAGATCATCATGCAGGCCAATGGGGTGATCCAGGAGCCGCAGTCGCATACCGAGGCGGGCGCCGAGTTACTCAAGACACGGATGCGCAGCCTGCGCGACATCGGCTACGCCGACTGGTTCAGCCTGATCGAGCCCATGGTGATCTACGATCCTGTCCTGCAGCAGGATCCTGCGAACGCGTACAAGTTCATGGACTTCGATAGCCGCGAGGCGTATCGCAAGCGGGTTGCCGAAATTGCCCGCCATTCGGACTGTACCGAGCTTGAAGTTGCCCAGGCCGCGCTTGCTCTGGCAATCGAAGCGCGAGAAAAACAGCGCGTGGAGGATCCGCGCCTGCGGGTGCGGCGTTCGCATGTCGGTTACTACCTCATCGACCGTGGCTTTCCTCAGCTTTCGACACGGGTTGGGTATCGCCCCCGGTTTATTGATCGCCTGCGCCTGGCGCTGCGCGACAATGCCGATTACTTTTACATCGGCGGAATCGAAATCATCACGGTGGTGCTGATTGGGCTGATCATCCTTCCGCTGGTGCCGAACTATCCCATTTTCGGCGGACTTACCCTGGCCTTTCTGTTGCTGCTGCTTCCCGTAACGCAGGGAGCGGTCGACCTGATCAACAACACCGTCACTGCTGTCTTCAAGGCGTACGCGCTGCCGAAACTCGACTTTTCGAAAGGCGTGCCGCAGGCCTTTACGACGCTGGTCGCAGTTCCGACCCTGCTGATGAAGGAAAAGCAGGTGCGCGAACTTTTTGAAGAACTCGAGGTTCGGTACCTGGCCAACCAAGACCCGAATATCCACTACGGGTTGCTTACCGATCTGCCTGATTCGGTGACGCGGCCGCGGCAGAACGACACCGATCCCCTGGTGGAACTGGCCATTCAACTCACCGACGAATTGAATGAGCGCTATGCCTCGGCGGGCGCGGGGACGTTCTTCCTGCTGCATCGCCATCGCATTTTCAACGCTCGCCAGGGAGTATGGATGGGTTGGGAGCGCAAGCGTGGCAAGCTGCTCGATCTGAACAAGCTGCTCAAGGGGCAATTCGATCCGTTTCCGGTGAAGGCCGGCAACCTCGATGCCTTGGCGCACGCGCAGTACGTGATCACGCTCGACTCGGATACGCAACTTCCGCGGGGCACGGCGCACACCATGATCGGCGCCATGGCGCATCCGTTGAACCGGGCGATCATCGATCCCGAACTGCGCATTGTGACCGAGGGATACGGCATCCTGCAGCCTCGCGTGGGTGTCAGCGTGCAGTCGGCTTCGCGCTCTCGCCTGGCTGCGATTTATTCCGGGCAGACCGGCTTCGACATTTATACCCGAGCCATCTCGGATGCGTATCAGGACCTTTTCGGCGAGGGCATCTTCACCGGCAAGGGCATCTACGAGATCAGCACGCTCCACGCCGTACTCGATCACCGTTTTCCCAACAACGCCCTGCTCAGCCATGACTTGATTGAGGGGTCGTACGCAAGGGTGGGTTTGACCACCGACATCGAAGTGATCGACGACTATCCGTCGCACTACAGCGCCTATACACGGCGCAAACATCGTTGGTTGCGTGGCGACTGGCAGATTGCTCAGTGGCTCTTCAGCAAAGTGCCGGATGAATCCGGGCCGGACGTGCCCAACCCTATTTCCACCATCTCGCGCTGGAAGATTTTTGACAATCTTCGCCGGTCGCTGGTGGAGGTATTTACCTTTCTGTTGCTGCTTGCCGGTTGGTTGGGACTGCCCGGCGGCGCGCTGTATTGGACGGCGTTCACGCTGTTTCTGATGTTCGTGCCCACGCTGGTGCAGCTGGTCTTCAGCGTAAGCCGCGCTCTGATTACCAAACTGCCGGGCGCCATGCGCGATGCCTTTACCGGCTTCGGCCAGGGCACGTTTATCAGCCTGCTCAACCTGGTTTATCTGCCCCACCAAACGCTTACGGCACTGGACGCGATCATCCGTTCCCTGGTGCGCAGCTTCATTACCGGACAACGCCTGCTGGAGTGGGAGACCGCGGCCGAAGCGGAGTCCAACAAAGCTCGCCGCACTCCGGTCGATCGCTATCTCACCTTGAGCCCGCTAGTTGCCATCATCGCCGGGGCCCTGGTGTTTCTGCATCATCGTCCATCCTTTTGGGTCGCATTGCCGATTTTGCTTTTGTGGGCCTTTGCCGGCGCTATCACCGCATGGCTGAACAATCCACCGCAACAAGCCAAACCTACGTTGAGTTCGGAAGAGGATATCTTCCTTCGCCAGCTGGCGCTCAAGACGTGGCGTTTCTTCTACCAATTCGGGGCGGCGAGTCATAACCACCTCATCCCCGACAACGTAGAGGAAGAAGGACTGTTTGAGGCGGGGCGAGTTTCTCCGACTAATTTTGGCCTGCTGCTCAACGCCCGCCAGGCGGCCAGTGTCTTCGGATATCTCACAGTGCCCGAGTTCATCAGCCTGACCGAGAGCAGCCTCGAGACGTATGAGAAGCTGGAGAAATATCGCGGGCACATTTTCAACTGGTATGACACACGAACGCTGGCCCCAATTCGCCCGATGACGATTTCGTCTGTCGATAGCGGGAACCTTGCGGCGTCGTTCTACACCTTGCGCACGGGCTGCCGTGGAATGCTGCGCGAGCCGCTGCTGAACCCGGCGCTCTTCGCCGGTATTCGCGATCATTGGCAGTTGCTGATGAGCCTACCCGACGTGCCAGCGGGATTGTCGGCAGTAGCGCCCCCACCGGCCACCGCGAATGCGGACGCATGGATCACCTGGGCGTTTGAAGCAGTCGATGCTAGCGGATTTGCTTCGCGGACCGGCAACAGCGAAACAGACTGGTGGTTGGCGGAGACGCATCGCCGCATCGAGTCCGTCGTCGTCCTGGTACGGAATTACATGCCGTGGTTGCTACCTAAGTTCCGTCCGTTGTTTGCTCTCGCCGAGCTGCAGAGCCTGAAGGAGCCGGCTGTTGGGGTGCAGGTGGGGGCGGCGAGCGGCCTGGCCGGCGATCTGTCGCGGATCACCACGAGCGACACAAAGCTGACGGAGGAATTGCGCGAGGCTCTGGCGCCGGCGCGGGAACGTTTGCAGCGACTGGCGGCCGGATTACAGCAGCTGTCGTCGGAAGCGATGCGTTTCGCAACCGAGATGGATTTCGGCTTCCTGATGGATAAGTCTCGCCTGCTGCTTTCGATTGGGTACGAAATGGAACGACAGCACCTGCACCAGGCTTGCTATGACCTGCTCTCGAGCGAAGCCCGCATCGCGGCGTTTATTACGGTCGCCAAGGGTGAGGCGCCGCAGCAGAGCTGGTTCAAACTCGGCCGCACCCACACCATGGCCTACGGACACGCGGTGCTGATCTCGTGGACGGGCACCATGTTTGAATACCTGATGCCTTCTCTCTGGATGCGCAGCTATCCTGACACGCTGGTTTCGCGCACGCTGAGCAGTGTGGTCGCGATTCAGCGCGCCTTCGGCAAGGAGCATGGGATTCCGTGGGGCATTTCGGAATCAGGTTGGGCGGGTATGGATGACCACGGCCATTATCACTACCAGGCCTTTGGTATTCCGCAGATTGCCCTGAAATGGGACGCTGTGGCTGGGCCTGTTGTGTCCCCCTATTCCACTTGTCTCGCGTTGGGAATCGATGCGGTGGAGGCTCTGCGCAACCTGAAGCGCATGGCCAAAATGGGTTGGATGGGAGCGTTCGGGTTTTATGAGGCGGCCGACTACCAGGAGTCGAACAAGACGCCCAAGCTGGTGCGGGAATGGATGGCCCATCACCAGGGGATGGCGCTGCTCGCCATCCTCAACCTCCTCAACGACAACATTGTGCAGGACTGGTTCCACGCCAATGCGCATCTGGAAGCGACGCAGTTGCTATTGCACGAGAAGCCGGTGCATAAGGCTGCACTCAAGGCGGAGTTTCAGAACGCGCAGCCGCGGAAGAAGGCGAGCTGACCGAGGTTTGATAACTGGGCGTCGGCGTAAGAACCCACTCAAGCCAACGGAAGGCTTGAATGGGCCACCCATCATCTTTTCAGGCCGGTGGGGCTTTACTTAGGAACCGTTACAGCGCGGTTGGGTTTAGGTGAGGCCCAATGCCTGGTGGACACCTTCAACCATCGCCGCGGGGTTGAACTCGGCACGAATAATGTCGTCCGGGCAATCACTTTCGATCGCGACGCGATAGTTGCATACGAAGGCTACGTGCTGGTCGGGAACGGCCTTTTTGATCGCGTCGCAGAGATCCTGGGCGGTCTCCACACGTTTCTCCGCCTCAACATCGATCAATACAAGGTCATAATTGGCGCGCGCGACCTCTTCCAATGCCTCTCCGTAAAAAACGGTGGAGGACACTTCAAATCCATGCAGGCGCAGGATCTCATCGCGCAATTCTTTGATATTCTCGCGGCTGCTTACGTGAAAAATCCGCCGTCCATTACTGCCTGTTCGTCCATTACTGCCTGTTTCTATCGTTGGCATCTGTCTTATGGCAGTCCGATGGTGGGGACCAGCATGTCTTCCTTGCGGTGGATCAGGGTTGTCGCGTTGAGCGAAGCCAGTTCAAATCCGTGACCATGCGTGATGGCGTCTGTGGGGCAGGCTTCGACGCAGTATCCGCAGAAAATGCAGCGGTTATAGTCGATGTTATAGACCTTGGCATAGCGTTCGGCGCTGGAAATGCGCTTCTCCGCGGTGTTCTCTGCTGCCTCAATATAGATGCAGTTAGCCGGGCACGCCGCAGCGCAGAGAAAACAGGCGACGCATTTTTCCAGACCATTCTCGTCGCGCTGCAGCACGTGTGCCCCGCGAAAACGGTCCTGAAAATGGGCGCCCCGGTTCGGTCCCGGTCCGTCCGGATAGTTTTCCACCTCGGTAGGCTGGAGCATCTCGCGAAAAGTGATGCTCATTCCCTTGGCCAATCCCGCAATATTGCGCACAATCGACATAAATCGAGTATACGATGCCGGTCAGTTGCGTAATCGCAAAGAAAACCCGCCCCACATGACGGCACAAAAGAGTTCAAAACCGGAAAGAGCCTGGGTGGTGGCCCGGGGGGGCTGGTGGATATGCTGCAAGAACAGCACCCCAACGACTACAGACACCACGCCGGCAAAGGCTAACAGGTAAAGAGTGGACCGGTCCTCGCGCAGCTTCATCGCCAGGATCAGTTGAAACAACCCCAGGCCGAGGGCGTGGATACCCGCCAGGAAGGCAAACGATTGCGGGGTGAGCACCAGGGAAATGCCGATGTACACGCCTAACAAAACGGCGAATCCGCTCTCGGCCAGCGTGACCCACCAGAAATGCAAATGATGTTCGAAGGCGAAGCCACCGGCCACTCCTAAGAGCAGCCCATTGCCCAGGACGAACGAACCCAGCAGCAGGCTCATGTAGACGAGCGTGACGGGGTCAAAGAAGAAAATGCCGAGGAAGCTGCTGGCGAGAAAAAGGACGACGGCAAAGATGGCCGCCAGACCGCCCCGCACGGCGAAAATCCACCAGCAGAGCCTGAGCGGATGAGCCTGGCGCACGATCGCCTCGGTGCTCATGCCGCGGCGTACTCTGCCGGCCGGTTAGCACGGCTGTTGCGAAAGAAGAAGTAGATGACCACGCTCACCACCGCCGCATAGGCGCACCAGATGGAAGTGAATTCGTACCGTCGCACCAGCATGACGACCAGCAGACCCGCGAGATTAAGCCAACCCAGCAGGACTAAGGCGCGAAAACCAGAAAAGAATAACGCACCGCAGGTAGCTCCTACATAGAGCACGGCAACGACATCCGTGGTCGACACCTGGTTGAAGTACACGATTCCATGTGCCCGCGCATAGATTTCTATCGGGTAGGCGATCAGTCCCCAGAGGATGTAGATGCCGAGGCCGGCGCCCAATAGCGAGAAATCAAGCATGCGCCGCTTGCGCGGCCCGATGGGCTCGATCAGCAACACGCTCAATGGCATCAGGAACGGTAGCAGGCCCTGGGCATATAAGATGTAGGCCGCTCCAGCATCGTGGGCAACGATTTTCGGCAGAGTGCCATTCAACCCCAGCCAGACGAATCCTTCAGTGAATTGGTGAAGCGCAAATAGGCAGGGCATGGCGGCAAACAAAAGCTCGCGGCGGTGCTTCACTTCCGCGAGTGTCATGATTCCAACCGTACCGAGCACCGCGCTGCCGATAAAGTTTGCGCTCGCAGAGAAACACACACAGGCATCATACGTGAGGCTGTGGGGTATCATTTTGGGCGGGGACTAACGACCGGATGCCTGCAGAGCTGCGTACTCGCAAGAGATTTTTCCTTGCCTTCCTGCTTTTCGTTCTAAGCGCCATTTCCTTCCTGGACCGTACAAATATCTCCATCGCCGGGCTGCAGATCAGTCACGAGTACGGTCTTGGCAATCAGCACCTGGGATGGATATTCAGCGCGTTTCTGATTGGCTATGCCGGTTTTCAGGTTCCTGCCGGATGGTTGGCGTCTCGCTTTGGCCCGCGGCTGGTGATCGCGATGGGGGTGGTGTGGTGGGGAGTGGCTACCGCACTCACCACGCTGATTCCGCCGGGCATTACGCAGGCCGTGTTCCTGTTGATTGCGATTCGCTTCGCCCTGGGGGCGGGAGAAGCTGTGATTTACCCGGCGGCCAACCAGTTCGTGGCGCGCTGGGTGCCGGAACAGGAACGCGGTCTGGTCAACGGCCTTATCTTCGCCGGCGTCGGCGCGGGTAGCGGCCTCACTCCTCCGCTCCTGGCCTGGTTCATACTTCATTACGGGTGGCGCTCGGCATTTTGGTTCAGCGCCGTTGTGGGCGTGATCGCCGGGGCGATCTGGTGGTGGTTCGCACGCGACACCCCGGAAGAGGATCCCACGGTGTCGCCGGCGGAACTGGCGTTTATCCGCGAGGGTCTTCGCGAGAAATCATCCACGGAAACAATCTCCTGGTCGGCCATGTTGCGGCGTCGCGACCTGCTGGCGCTGGTGGTGAGCTATTTCGGCTTTGGCTACACCGCCTGGATCTTCTTCAGCTGGTTCTTCCTCTACATGGCGCAGGTGCGGGGCTTCAATCTGAAGGCCAGCGCTATGTTCTCCATGCTTCCCTTCCTCTCGATGACCATCGGCTGCCTCGGTGGCGGAGTCCTGAGTGACCGATTGACGCGTGCTTACGGACTGCGAACCGGGCGCTGCGGCCTGGCCGCAGTGGCTTATGTATTCACGGCGATCTTCCTGGTGCTGGGTTCGCGGGTGGCGAGTCCTCAACTCGCCGGCGTGATTCTTGCCGGGGGCGCGGGGGCATTGTACGTTTCGCAGAGTTCGTTCTGGTCGGTGTCGGCGGATATTGCCGGGCGCAGTTCGGGAGTCTTCTCCAGCATGGTGAATATGGGAGCACAGGTAGGAGGTGCGGTGACGGCCTCGCTCACACCGTGGGTAGCGGCGCGATTCGGCTGGACGACTTCGTTCGCCATCGCAGCGGCGCTGGCATTGCTCGGCGCTGGACTGTGGATGACGGTGCATCCCGAGCGTCCGCTGGAAATATGAAAATTCTCTTTTGCCTAATACTGATGGTGACGACCGCGTTGGCGGCAGATGTACGCACACCCACGCAGGATGGCATTGTCTACGGAGAGGTGGATGGCCAGCAGCTGACCATGGATTACTACGCCCCGAAGGGGCCGGGGCCGCATCCGATTGCCATCATTATTCACGGCGGCGGCTACCAGCGTGGGAACAGCAAGAGCGGCAGTGAAGCCTACTGTGCGGATTTTCTTGCTCCTGCCGGGTATGCGGTCTTTTCCATCAACTACCGTTTGGCGCCCAAATACCCCTATCCCTACATGGTCCAGGACGTAGAGCAGGCGATCCGGTTTATCCGCGAGAATGCAAAGCGGTGGGATGCGCAGCCAAATCGTATCGCCCTGGTTGGCGGCTCCGCGGGCGGCTTTCTCAGCAACATGGTGGGGTTGTTGAATCTGCCCAGCGCGCGGGTGCAAGCGGTGGTGACGTTGTTTGCGCAAAGCAGTTTTGCCACGGTGCCGCTGAATGCGGATGTGCATGCGCTGCTGGATCCGCTTATTAAGGAAAAGGGAGAAGCTGCGGCGCTACGAGAAGCTTCTCCCATCACCTATGTGCATAAGGGCGATCCGCCACTCCTGCAGATTCTGGGAGACAAGGATGAGTACATTCCGTTCAGCGAAGCAACCAACCTGGATGCGGCGTTGCGCAAGGTAGGGACGTCGAGCGAAATTATCCGCATCCCGGGCGGGATGCACGGCACTGGGGGATGGCACAAACTTGCCGGGGCCCCCGACTGGGAGGTGCAGATGACGGAATGGCTGAATCAGAAGTTAGGGCATAAAGGACCGGTCGGCGAAGGGGTGCGCAAACGGGAGCCGGCTTACTGATTCCGAAGTTGTGGCAGCCCCACATCTCGCGAAAAACGAGCGAGATGTGGGGCACCCCAACTTCGTGGCTGGGACGGACTACAAGCCGGCGTGGCGTAGATGGACCGCATAGAGTGAATGGTCGGTGAGCATGTAGAGCGTACGGCGGTCTTTGTCACCGAAGAGAATGTCGTGCGGGCGCTCGGGTACGTCGATGCGGTCGAGTAGCTTGCCGGCCGGCGAATAGACAAAGATCTGGCCAGCTGCAAGATATACGTTGCCCTCAGCATCCTGGGCCAGGCTTTCGCCTCCCTGCTCCACAAATGGAGTGATCTGCCCCAGGGAACCATCCGCATTCAAGACTCCACGATAGGTGCGCTGCTCAGCTTCATTCGTCGCATAGAACGGCTTTCCTTCTGTTCCCTTCACCAGGCCGTAGGCTTCTAACAGCGGAATCCATTTGGTTCCGAAGGAGGGCTCACCCTGCACGATGGGAGCATTTGTCGGAATGAAGAGGCTGTTATCCGGCGATACAAATTGAAACTGAGGAGGCGTGCCCAGACCCTTCTCGAACATCTGCTGCAACGATGTGTACATATAAGGCTGGCTTGCAGAAAGGGTTTCCGCAAAGTCTCCGTTAAACCAATAATCCACCGGCAATGCAGGGGTGAGGCCGGGACGCGCGGTTGACGGCTGCAGTGGAAGCAACGTCACCTGCGTTTCGAATGGGGGCTTGAGCGCGTAGGCTGTCAGGTCCTTGCCGCCAGAGGAAACGACGATGAGGTCCCCTGCTTTATCAAAGACAAGGTTGACCGGATTCATGGGCGCATCGCTGACGACCACCGCATTCTGCGATTCAGGCGACCAGCGGTAGATCCGCTGAAACTGCGCGTCAACAAAATACAGTGACCCCGACACATCCACCGCGGCACCGGAAATATTGAAGAATCCAGTCGCCAGACGCTGCACCTGCGGACCCTTCTCAGCCACCCTGGGAAGCGGCTTGTCATCGTTGACATCCAGGTAGGCGAACTCGCGATCGCGCACCTCGGCGTGCAGCGTTTGATCGACGATGGCGTCTTCAAAGGGAACCTTGTTCGAACGCACCGCCTGCCGGCAGACGCCCTCCGCATCGCAGAACCCAATCGAACTATTGGCATCGACGTGCACATTGCGGAAATGGATGTTGTTCGAATCGGCAATGCGCACCGCATACGGAAACGGCTTCTCCATGTGGGTTACGCGATAGCCGTGGTAGTTGGCAATGGTGAGGTCATGGGAATGGTCGATCTCGAGCGAGGATGCATTCTGGCTTTCGCCACTCTCTTCCTCGGTTTGCAACGCGTAGAGCTGCCAGTTCGCCACATCCTTGAACTTGAATTCCGCGCGCACGTGGTGCTCGCTCGAAATCTCGTAGACAAAGCCGGGAATCGCGGTATTCGACACCAGCATCCCCGCCTGGGCAAAGGTATCGGGCGTCCATAGATTCGCGAAGGTCCCGCCGCCGCCATCCACCCACAGGCTGGGATACTGTGCGTCCCACGGTCGATGTGGATTGGGATCGGCACTGTGCGTGGAGTTATACGGATTCATGCGGCTGCCGTCGGGCGCATTGGTCCCGTGACCGCCCAGGAAGCGAACGTCATCCACGAGCGAGTCCTTGCCCGCATGCCACAGCAGACCGGTCGCCCGGCCATTTAGCCCACCGGTGGAGATCCCCAGGCCGGACATGATGCTGGTTCCACCCGCAGGCGCGGCCAGCAAAGCCTTCGGCGCACCGGGACCCTCGAAGCCCGGAGTTCCGTCGGCCAGATCAAATTGCGTCGTGCTGGGGTGAAGACCGATCAGCACGCTGTCCGGGCGCAGCGTGATCGTATCGTGCACCAGATAGCGTCCACTGGGAAAATAGAGCACCGGATGGTCGTCGATCGCCTTTTGCAGTGCGGCGGTGTCGTCCGCGGTGTTGTCCCCCAGCACGCCCAGGGTGCGCACGTTTACCCAGGTTGCAGCCGCAGGCAAAGGCTTGATCGCCGGTGGTATCGCGGCCGGCAAGGCAGTCAGTGGCGAAGACTCATAGCGCGTCTCGAACGCTCCCTGCGCTCCCGGGTAGGCAAAGCCGAGACCGTGGGAGAAAACACTTACCTGATATGTATCAGAGGCTTGTCGAAACTCCCGCCCACTCTCGCGCAAGCGAGCAAAGACCGGCACGTGATTACAGATGACATTCTCGAAATTAATCTCGGTCATTCGGCTGGCATCGTTGCTGATCTCGACGGCCGGGCCGCTGATGTTTTCAAAGCGGCTGTCTTTGATCCACAGCTGATCGGAATAGTGGGGATCGATCGAGACGGCGGTGGGGACATTACGAAACTCATCGTGCACCAGGGTAAGTCCGGCTTCGTTCTCGCGAATGGCGGCTTCTTTCTGCCCGTCGAAGCTGGAATCGATTAAGGTAAATTGCCACGCGGGAGAAGGTTTGCGCGCCATGATGCCGTACTTCCCACCGTGAAAGTGGAGATCCTCCGCCTCATTGGCAACCTCATGCAAACCGGCAAAACCGGTGCCGAGATTGAAGTCAATATGACTGAGAAAGGCGTGCTGAGCGGCGTGGAAGCGAATGGCGACCGCGCCTTCGTTGCCGGAGCCGATCTCAAAATCGACATTGCTGATGGCCGAATAGAAAGTTCCCGGGTTGGCATCGGGAACGCTTTTGCTCGGCGGCACGACTCCTCCCGGGGTGGGTGGCGGATGGTAACCCGATCGGCCGCCCGCGCCCTGGGCTCGCGGCCGCCCACCAGCGAAAAAGAACATATACGTGATTCCGCCCTGGTATCCAGGCGTATGTTCGCCGAGCACGAATACGGGCCGTTCTGCTCCATAGCCGATGAGGCGCACCCCGGGCCAGAGATAGATGGTGCGGCTAATCCGGTAACGGCCTTGCGGGACAAAGACAATGCCTTCGCCTTTCGCGGCCTGGACTTTATCGATGGCAGCCTGCACAGCCGCGCTATCATCGCCCACTCCATCGCCATGGGTATCTGATAAGTACACTGCTGCCGGATCGTCGAGGCGCGTAGTGTACGTGGATGCAGCCGGACAGATCGGCGTGAAGATAGAAAGCGCTAGCAGTGCTAAGAGAAGTTTCATCGGCTAAGCCCTGAAGAAGAATACTGCACCGACGTTTCCCGCGAGCAAACTATAGATTCCGTTAGGGCCTAAGTACCACATTGCGGTATCCGCTTTTTCTTTGACAGCTGTCTATTAACTTATCTATAAAGTTAGCCGTTCATCTACTTATCTAAAGTAGCGTGAACTGCATAAGTTTCTGCTTTCAAGAGACCGCACACTTACGCGGCAAACCAGGGATTTAACCTTTTGGGAGGTTAGTGTCATGAGGAATATCAAAGCTTCTGTTTTGGCTTTGCTGGGCGTGGTCTTGCTTGTCGCAACATCCGCCGGCAATGCCCAGGTGACGACCGGCAGCATCCAGGGAACCGTTCACGACGCTTCGGGCGCAGTTGTTGCCGGGGCAACGGTAACCATCACCGATACTGGCAAGGGCACCACCTCCGTCAAGCAGAGCGACGGAGAAGGTAACTACAACGTCCCCTTCCTTATTCCCGGCACTTATACCATCGCGGTTGAGATGAAAGGGTTTAAGCGCAGTGTCTCGAGCAATGTCGTGCTCGACATCGACCAGAAGGCGCAGATGGACTTTGCCCTCGAAGCCGGCGGAGCCAGCGAGACGGTGGAAGTTACCAGCGCTGCGCCCCTGATTCGCCTCGACAGCTCCGAGCTTGGTGAAGTGGTGGGCAAGCGCCAGGTGCAAAACCTGCCTCTGAACGGACGCAACTTCGCGCAGCTGGTCTACCTTGTGCCGGGCGTCACCAGCGGGCAGGCGGGCGAGAACCTCTCCGGCTCCAGCTCCTTCAACCCGCGCGCGGCATCGAACTTCAACGCGTTGGGTAGCCAGGCAAACACCAATGCCTGGATCGTGGATGGCATTGTCGACAACGAGTACACCTTCAACACCGTCATGGTGCAGCCTTCGGTGGAGTCGATCGCCGAGTTCAAGGTGCTGACTGGCTCTTACTCCGCGGCCTTTGGCGTGGGCGCCGGAGTGGTATCGGTGTCGACCCGCTCCGGCGCAAACGCGCTGCACGGAGAAGTATTTCTCTATCTGCGCAACAGCGAACTCGATGCCCGCAACTACTTTGCCCGCATCGGCAGCTCGGTGCAGAAACCCGCATATCGCCGCGGCCAGTTCGGTGGCGCGGTTGGCGGCGCGATTATCAAGGACAAGCTCTTCTACTTTGCCGACTACTACGGACAGCGGTCCCTGAAGGGTATCGTCAACCTGAACAGTGTGCCGACAGCAGCGGAGCGCGTTGGTGACTTTAGCGGTTTCACCAACGCCAGCGGCCAGGTGATCCCGGTCTACGACCCGCTGACGACGGTGGCCACTACCGTGGGCACCAAGACAACCTATAGCCGCACCCAGTTCATGGGCTGCAATGGCGATCAGCCCAACGTGATTTGCCCGAATCGTCTCGACCAGGTTGGCCTGAACCTGGCCAGCATTTATCCGCTGCCGACCGGAGCCGGCAGCGTCAACAACTTCGTCTCGACCGCCGACCAGATCATCGACGACAACGGCGGCAATACCCGCGTGGACTATCACCTGAGCGACAAGGATTCCATGTTCGGGCGTTTCAGCTACGAAAAGTTCGTGCAGAACGCCCCCAACCCGCTGGTCGGCGGCCAGGGTACGTGCTGCCTTCCGACCCCGGCCAGTGCCGCCAAAGAATTTGACCTAGGGCCCTATGTCGCCGGCATCCAGCTCACCACGCTGATCGCGCAGGGATTGTCGATCAACGAAACGCACCTGTTCAGCCCCACGCTCTTTAACGAGTTTCGCACCGGGTATGCGCGTACCAACCCCTTCACCACGCAGTCGGACTTCGGCCATAATTCGTCGACTTCGTTGGGCATCCAGGGTTTGAATGTCTCGCCCTATACAACCGGCCTGCCGAACATTACGATCGGCAGCTCGTGCGGCAATGAATTTACCTGCCTGCAGGGTGGCACGGCTTTCCTGCCGGCGCACCCGGTGCAGACCGACATCCAGGGAGAAGATACGATCTCCTGGACGCGGCAAAATCATCAGTTGAAGTTCGGCTTCCGCTACGTTCGCGTGCTGGCTTCTCCGTTCACCAATACCACCACGCGCGGCGGACTTACCTTCAACGACAACTTCACCAATATCGGCACGGCAGCCACCGGCGGCTCCGGCCTAGCGGGCATCCTGCTCGGTTTTCCCAACTCAGGAAGCCGCAATTTTCTGTCGGTCCCGTACTACATCACCAACGTGCAGTACTCGGGCTTTGCCCAGGACGACTGGAAAGTCACGTCGCGTTTGACCCTGAACCTGGGCATTCGCTACGACGTTTTCACACCCGATATAGAGAAGGACAACAAGCTGGCGAACTTCAACGAAAAAACCCTGGTGTTCGACTTCGCCGGGCAAAACGGAGTGAGCCGCACCGCCGGCATCCAGACCCGCTACGGAAACATTGGCCCACGCATTGGTTTTGCCTATGACCTCGCCGGCAAAGGATCGACCGTCATCCGCGGTGGCTTCGGCATCTCCTACTTCCCGGATCCCTTCTCTGCTTCCGATGAGCTGGGACAGAATCCGCCGTTCACCATTTCGCAGACCTTCTCGAGCCCGGCCGCGTTCCCTCTTCCCGCTGCTTTCGCCCCAGCCAACCAATGCACTCCGACCAACGTGACCGCGAGTTGCCAACCGATTATCAGCAACCCCTTCCCGCAAGGTGCGGTCGCTCTTCCCTATTCCTCCTTGACGACGACTACGGCACTGAACGCGGCTCATCCCGCGCTCATCGGCCACTCGGACCAAAATCAGACTCCGAGTGCGCAGACCTACACGTTGGGAGTGGAGCACCAGACGATTGGTGGCGTGGTCACCGTAGCTTATGGCGGAAGCCACAGCGTACACCTGACCTATGCTTACAGCCCGAACGAGGTTGGGCTGATCCAGCCCAATGCCCCGACCGCCTCGCAGACGGCGCGCCGGTTGATTCAACCCATCAACAACATCTCCACCTATGTGCAGGAAGATCCCATCAACGCTTCCAACTACAACAGCCTGCAGGCCAGCTATGCGAAGCGCTATAGCCATGGGCTGACGGCACTCATCAGCTACACCTACAGCAAATCTTTGGACTACGGTGGATCTGCTGCTTCTGGCGGTGGCGCCGCGGGCAACCCGCAGACGGTGACCAACCTCAAGGCCGGGTATGGCGCCTCGGGTTTCGATCAGAAGCATCGTCTGGTCAGCAGCGTTACCTACGAACTTCCCTTTGGCGGTGGCAAACAGTTCCTGCATGACGGGTTCGTTTCGAAAATCGTCGGTGGCTTTGAACTCGACGCCATTACCACCTACGCGTCGGGACCGCCGTTCTCGGTGAGCCTGAACAGCGGCGTGAATAGCGGTGCGCCGAGCTGGCCGAACCGCATTGGAGGCCTGGGCAAAATTGACCACGGTACGCCGCTGCGGTTCTTCAACGCCACTCTCTGCCCGCAAGGGGAAACGACGCTGAATGGCGTTGCGTGTGCGTTCCAGACCCCGCCGGCGAACACCTACGGCAATGTTGGGCGTTCCGTACTGTATGGCCCGACCACCAAGGATTGGGACATCGGGCTGCAACGGAAGATCCCGATCCATGAAAGTATGTCGCTGAACGTTAAGTTCGATGCCTTTAACGCGTTCAATACCCCCAATTTCTCTACCCCGAATACCGCCCTTGGATCCTCCAGTGCCGGGCAGATTACCGGAACGGTGAATGACAACCGCGACTTGCAGGCATCGGCGACGTTCTATTTCTGATGCGTCGGTTTCTCTTCGCCTTCGGGCGAAGTGATTTGAGTTTTTATAACCGAAGGGGAACACGTAATAATGTCTGATCCAAATCGATGGAAATTGAACCGCCGTGGTGTGCTCAAGTCTTCCATGGCCATGTTGGGGGGAGGTCTGCTCAGCCGTTACAGCCTGGAAAAGGCCGCAGCCGAGCAGGCGCCGGCGGTCAAGAACGTCAACACGAACTCGAGCCCGTCGACGCTCAAAATTACCGATATGCGCTACGCCATCATAGTCAAGCCGGGCCCCAGCCCCTGCCCCATCATCCGCATTGACACCAACCAGGGAGTTTATGGATTGGGAGAAGTACGCGACGTGGGCGGCTACCAATACGCCATGGTGCTGAAGAACCGCCTTGTGGGCGAGAACCCATTGAAGATCGACTACCTTTTTCAAAAGATCCAGCAGTTCGGCGGAATCTCCCGCCAGGCCGGCGGTGTTTGCGCTATCGAAATGGCGTTGTGGGACATTGCGGGCAAGGTCTACAACTGCCCGGTGTACCAGATGCTGGGCGGACAGTGGCGGGACAAGATTCGCATCTATGCCGATACCACGGAGTCGGATGATCCCAAGGAGTACGGGCGCCGCGCTAAAGAACGCAAGGAGATGGGCCTTACCTGGATGAAGATGGACCTTGGCATCAACGTACTCGAAGGCATGCCGGGGATGGTGATGGAGCCCTCGGGCCAGAGCAAGTGGGAACTGCGCAACCAGCCGCATCCTTTCATGGCAACCGAGATTACCGACAAGGGGATTGACCGGCTCTGCGAATACGTCTCCGCTGTACGCGAGAACATCGGCTATGACATGCCGTTGTCCATGGATCACCTCGGTCACATCGGGGTGAAGTCAATCATTCGTCTCGGCAGGGCGTACGAGAAGTACAACCTGGAGTGGATTGAGGACGTGATTCCGTGGCAGTACACGGATCTGCTCAAGCAGATCACGGATTCCATCCCCACGCCGACGATTACCGGCGAGGATATTTACGAGATCGCGGACTTTGAGAAGCTGTGCAGCGTGCATGCGGTGGATAAGATCCACCCGGATCTTGCTACTTCCGGCGGTATTCTGCGCACCCACAAGATCGGCGACATGGCCTTTGGCTATGGCGTGCCGATGGCGATGCACTTTGCCGGAACTCCGGTAAGCTGCATGGCGAATGTGCACTGTGCGGCGGCGACTCGCAACTTCCTGGCGCTGGAGAACCACTCGCTCGATGTGCCGTGGTGGCAGGATCTGGTCAATGGGCTGCCAAAGCCGATGATTCAGGAAGGTTACATCAAGGTTCCGGAGACTCCTGGTCTGGGAGTTACGCTGAATGATGAGGTGTGTAAGCAACACCTCAAGCCGGGGACCGGGTATTTTGAACCGACTACGATGTGGGATGAAGTACAGTCGATTGACGATGCGCTCTTTAGTTAAGTAAGTGGATGGTGGAGGGCGCGACGCCGACAGTGTCGCGCCCTTTTTGTTTGAAAAGATAAAGGACGGACGACCGCAGAGCTTCCGGTTAAGTGCCGCGGTAGACCCACATCTCGCGAAAAACGAGCGAGATGTGGGGCACCCAAACTTCGTGGGGACCAATTGTAGGCAACCGGTTATTCGTCGGTGACACAGCCCAGGGCGGCGCTTTTGACACAACGAATGTACTTTGCCAGCGTGCCTCGCTCCGCCTTGTAGGGCGGCATCTTCCAGGCCTTGCGCCGGGCGGCCAGTTCCTCTGCCGGCACATCGACGGATAGCTCGTTCTTGCTGGCATCGATGGTGATGACTTCGCCGGTGCGCACCAGGGCTATCGGGCCGCCTTCCTGCGCTTCGGGTGTGACATGGCCGACGATGAAACCGTGCGAGCCGCCGGAGAAGCGGCCATCGGTGATCAACGCGACGTCCTTGCCCAGGCCGGCACCCATGATGGCCGAGGTCGGGGTCAACATCTCCGGCATGCCAGGACCACCCTTCGGCCCTTCATATCGGATCACCAGTACCTGGCCTTTGCCGATTTTCCCGTCCTCCAGCGCCTTCAGCATCAGCTCTTCTGAATCGAAGACATTCGCCGGACCAGAGAAGCGCAGCCCTTCCTTGCCAGTGATCTTCGCCACCGCGCCCTCCGGCGCGAGGTTGCCCTTGAGAATCTGCAGGTGGCTCGTCGCCTTCAGTGGCCTGGAGACTGGCCGGACGATCTCCTGCCCTGCAGGCAGGCCGGGCAGATCTTTGACGTTGTCGTGCAGCGTCTTGCCGGTCACCGTCATGCACTTGCCGTTCAGTAGCCCTTCTTCGATCAGCATCTTGATGACCGCGGGCAGTCCGCCGATGGCATGCAAATCTTCCATCACATACGTGCCGCTGGGCTTGAAATCCGTCAGCAACGGGGTCTTGTTGCTGACGGCCTGAAAATCATCGATGGTCAAGGGGACGTTCACCGATCGCGCCATAGCAATCAAGTGGAGCACCGCATTGGTGGAACCACCCAATGCTGCAACCATCACCATTGCATTTTCAAAGGCCTCGCGAGTCATGATGTCGCGCGGCTTGAGATCCAGCTCGAGCAGCTTGAGCACAGCCGCGCCGGCGCGAAAACATTCGTCGAGCTTGAGCGGGTCTTCCGCAGGTGTGGACGAGCTATAGGGCAGGCTCATGCCGAGCGTCTCGATGGCCGAAGCCATGGTGTTCGCGGTGTACATGCCGCCGCATGCGCCGGCGCCGGGGCAGGCGTGACGCACGATGCTTTGCCGCTGCTCGTCGGTGATGCTGTGGGTGAGGAATTGACCGTAGCTCTGAAAGGCGGAGATGACGTCCAGCTTCTGCCCATTCTGGTGGCCGGCGTAGATGGTTCCACCGTAGACCATGAGGCTGGGCCGGTTCAGGCGGCCCATCGCAATCAGAACTCCGGGCATGTTTTTATCGCAACCGGGTATGGAGACATTGGCGTCATACCACTGCGCACCCATCACTGTTTCGATAGAGTCGGCAATGAGGTCTCTCGATTGCAGAGAAAAACTCATGCCATCGGTTCCCATGGAGATGCCATCGCTGACGCCGATGGTGTTGAAACGCAGGCCAACCATACCCGCGGCAGTTACGCCTTCTTTCACCTTCTCAGCCAGGTGCAGCAGATGCATATTACAGGGGTTGCCTTCGTACCAGACGCTGGCAATGCCAACCTGCGGTTTTGCCATATCCGACTCGCGCATGCCGGTCGCGTAGAGCATGGCCTGGGACGCCCCCTGGGCCTTGGGCTGGGTGATGTGAGAGCTGTACTTGTTCAACGTTCTGGTCATACAGACCAGTGTATCGTCTGAAAATGCAATCGCGGAGCGCCGGTTCGGACTGTAGATAGAATGCGGTATGCCTAACTCCCGAAGACAATTTTTGGCCAACGGCTCGCTTGGCCTACTGGGCGCCGCCATCACTTCGTGCAAGCCGGAGGAGCAGAAGCCCGCACCGCCGCCTCCTGGTTCCCCTCCGGCCTTCGCGACTGCTCCGCCGGTCGGACCCGTGATCTCGCCCCTGACGTTTGCCGAAGCAGAGAAGCTGGTGCAGGTGGAGTTGACCGACGCGGAGTGCAAAGAGGCTGTGGCGAGCTGGCGCCAGGGCATGGCTCCGCTCTACGAGCGGCGTACCGGGCCACGCAAAGTCGCACTCGAGCCGGAGTTGGCGCCCTGGTCGCATGGGGAAGCGACCCTGCCCGGGCAGCAGTCCGGCCCGGAGCGCAATCTGTTTGTGCGCGGCAAGACCGACCCCGGTCCCTTGCCTGAGAAGGACGAAGACATTGCGTACGCTCCCGTGACCCGCCTCTCACGCTGGATCGAGACCCGCAAGCTAACCTCGGAACGTCTGACCAACATTTACCTGCAGCGCATCGACCGCTTCAACCCCACCCTGCTTTGCGTGATCACACCCATCCGGGAACAGGCCCTGAAGGCGGCCCGGCAGGCGGATAAGGAAATCGCCGCCGGCCACTATCGCGGACCGCTGCACGGCATTCCGTGGGGCGGCAAAGATCTGCTGGATACCGCCGGCATCCCCACGACCTACGGCGCCGAGCCTTTCCGCAACCGGATCCCCAGTGTGGACGCCGCCGTCGTGAAGCGTCTGAATCAAGCGGGCGCCATCCTGATCGCCAAGCTGAGTATGGGCGCGCTGGCGCTCAATGACGTCTGGTTCGGCGGCCAGACCAAAAATCCCTGGCTACTGCAGGAGGGCTCTTCCGGCTCGAGTGCCGGGCCAGGCTCGGCGACGGCCTCCGGGCTGGTGGCTTTTTCCATCGGCAGCGAGACCGGCGGCAGCATCATCGGACCCAGCATGCGTTGCGGTGTCACGGGGCTGCGGCCGACGTTCGGACGCGTGCCGCGCACCGGCGCCATGACCCTCTGCTGGTCGCTGGACAAACTGGGCCCCATGACGCGCAGTGTCGAGGATGCGCTGCTGGTGCTGGAGGCGATCACCGGGCCTGATGCAGGCGATGTTTCGAGCGTGCCCAGCAAGCTGGACTACGATGCGGCCACCCCAATAGAAGGCCTGCGCGTCGGTTACTTTCCAAAATGGATGAACGAGGACCCGGCTACCGAGGTCGACCGTGCCGCGCTCGAAACGATGAAGAAGCTGGGCATGAAGCCTGTGGAAGTCTCGATTCCCGACTGGCCCTACGATTGTCTGCAGCTCATTCTCTTCGCCGAGGCCGCCGCCTCGTTTGAAGAGCTCACGCTGAGCCACGGCGTCGATCAGCTGAAAATGCAGGTTCCGGATGCATGGCCCAACTCCTTCCGGCAGGCGCGTTTTCTCTCGGCCGTCGATTTCGTGCAGACCGATCGTTTCCGGCGCAAGGTGGCGATGCAAATGGGCGAGCTGCTCTCGCACGTCGATTTGCTTTTGGTTCCGTCGCTGCGCGATGAGATGCTCACCATCACCAACGCAACCGGGCAGCCATCGCTGACGCTCCGTGCGGGTTTTATCGAGGTCTCGCAGGAACGCAGCGATTGGGCGCCTGACCCGGCGCACCCGCCGGCAAAGTTCTCGCCCCCGCGGCGCGTACCGCACGGGGTGACACTCATCGGCCGGCTCTTCGACGAAGGCCGTTTGGGAAATGTTGGGGTGGCGATGGAGCGCAGCTTCGGTGTTGTCGACCAACGCCCGCCGGGGTTCTAGTGACTGTTCTTGAGTCCATTCGCGTGGTTGAACTCACTGAGGCTTTGGCCGGTCCGTACTGCGCCATGATGCTCGGGGACTTCGGCGCGGATGTCATCAAGATCGAGCGCCGCCTCACAGGAGACCAGTCGCGCAGTTGGGGACCGCCGTTCATTGGTTCGGAATCCGCTTATTTTCTAGCCACCAATCGCAACAAGCGGTCGCTGTCACTCGATTACGATCAACCGCTCGGCGCCGCGATTCTCGATCGTTTGCTGGCCACGGCGGATGTATTCCTCATCAACCAGCGGAATGTCGCGTCGCTTGCACGGCGCGGTCTCGATGCGACGACCCTTTGTGCGCGCTATCCGCGGTTGATTTACTGCTCGATCTCCGGGTACGGATTGTCTGGTCCCCGGTCGGGTTTGCCGGGATACGACATCATTGCCCAGGCGCAGGCGGGGATTATGAGTTTCACCGGCGAGCCGGAGGGAGAACCGGTTCGCTATCCGATAGCGATCGCGGATATGGCGTGCGGTTTGTATTCCGCTGTGGGGATCCTCGCCGCCTTGTTTGCGCGCGAGAAGAGTGGCAAGGGTCAGGCGCTGGACATGGCGCTGTTCGATTCCCAGTTGACGCTGCTTATCAACTCCGGGAGCAGCTACCTGAATGCGGGGGAATCCCCGCAGCGTTGGGGCAATGCGCATCCCAGCATTGTTCCTTACCAGGTTTTTCGGGGAGGCGATGGCCGGCACTTTGTGGCTGCGGTGGGAACGGATGCTTTGTGGCATCGGTTCGTTCGCGTGCTGGGTGCGGAAGAAAGCCTGGGGTCCGACCCGCGATTTCGCACCAACGCTCTGCGCACGGAGCATCGCCAGGCGCTTATCCCGTTGCTCTACGCCATCTTTGCCCAGGCGCCGGCGGGCGAGTGGTTGCGTCGGCTTTCCGCCGAGGATATTCCGGCGTCTGTGATCCATACCGTCGGCGAAGCGCTGAATGATGCACAGGCTCAAGCGCGCGGGCTGATTGTTGAGATCAAGCACCCGACGCTCGATATGGTACGCAGTATCGCCAACCCCGTACATATGGCATCGACGCCGGTGGTGTATCGGCTACCGCCGCCCCTGCTGGGGGAACACAACCTGGAGATTATGCAGAGTTTGGACTACTCAAGCGAGCAGTTTGCTGCGGCGATGGTTGAGGGCGCACTCTAGAACCATGAAGATTGAGCCGGTAGATCGTGATGTCCTGTTGGTAATCGATGTCCAGAATGACTTTTGCGATGGGGGAGCGCTCGCTGTGCCTGGGGGACAGGATGTTGTGCCGGTCATCCATCGCATCGCCCCTGCGTTTCGTCACGTCATCCTGACGCAGGACTGGCACCCCCGGGATCATCACTCGTTCGCGTCGAATCATCCCGGACACGTTCCGTTCGACACCATCGAGACATCGCACGGGCACCAGGTGCTCTGGCCCGACCATTGCGTGGAGGGCAGCGTAGGCGCGGCCTTCCACCCTCATTTGTTGCTAGATAATGTGGAGATGATTCTGCGCAAGGGTTTTCGCAGCAGCATCGACTCATATTCCGCGTTCCGCGAGAACGACCGCCTGACACGCACCGGCCTCACCGGATATTTGCGGGAACGCGGTCTGGGACGCATCTTCCTAGCAGGTCTCGCCTATGACTACTGCGTACGCTACTCCGCCATCGACAGCGTGCAGGCCGGGTTTGAAACCTACGTGGTGGAAGATGCGTGCCGGGCGATCGCGATGGGAGATTCTGTCGCTTCCACCAATCACGATTTCAACGGTGCCAATGTGCACCGCGTCAGCAGTGCCGATCTACAGTAGCCGCGACCGGGGGAGAGAATGACTCGAGCATTCGTTCCTTCGCACATCTCGCCAACAGCAGGCAAGATATGGGGCACCCCAGGCCGAGGGTGCCGACGATTGTTTCAGCTACAGTGGTAGCGACAGCATGAAGCCATCCGTAATCATACTTGCCTACAACTCGGTTGACACGCTGGGCGCCACCCTGGCGCAGGCACAGCAGATCTCTGACGACCTTCATGTCGTCGACTCCTTCAGCACCGATGACACCGTCGCGCTTAGCCAGGAGCATGGAGCTCATGTGGTCCAGCACGCATTCGAACACTATGGCGCGCAGAGAAACTGGGCCATCGACAACCTGGTACTCCGCTACCCTTGGCAACTTCATCTGGACGCGGATGAGCGCCTGACTCCTGAGTTGATCGACTCGTTGCGCGCGCTGCCCGAGGAACCCTCGGAGTCCGGCTTCCTCATCGCGCGGCTGGTGCAATTCCTGGGGAGGCAAATGCGCCACGGAGGCATGTCGCCGACCTGGCACCTGCGTCTCTTCCGCAATGGATATGGCCGTTGCGAGGAACGCAAGTACGATCAGCACTTCTACCTCACCCAGGGCTCAGCCGGGCAGTTGCAGGGATACATGATAGACGAGATTCGCATGTCGCTCTCAGAGTGGACGGCTCGCCACAACCGCTGGGCCGATGCCGAAGTGCTGGAGCAGACGGCCCGGACCGCTGCTGTCGATGGTGTCCGCGTGCAACCCCGCTTCTGGGGAACCAAGGTGGAACGCAAGCGCTACCTCCGCGCCCGGTACAACAACGCGCCGCTGTTCGTGCGCCCCTATGCGCTGTTCTTCTACCGCTACGTCCTGCGTCTCGGCTTTCTCGATGGCCGGGAGGGCTTCATCTTCTGGACCCTGCAAACCTTCTGGTTCCGGTTTCTCATCGATGCCAAGCTGTTCGAACACCGAAACCGTTTAAAATAGCCGCAGTTGTGGAGGCATCATGCTCGAAGTTTTTTCCATCATTTCCGGAGCGCTCATCGTCTTCATTTCGCTCGTGCTATGGGCCAACAGCGGCCGCTTCAAGAGTCATAACGATCACTAGCGGCCGTAGCCCCGCTCGTATCCGTGAACGTAGGCTTCACGGTAAATGTTCTTGTATTCATTCCGGTTGATCGGCGGATGACCGTATTCTGGCGCGTGCTTGTAGGCGCCGTCGTGGGTCGGACGAAAGCTGTGGCCGGTCTCGCGGTCGTGGGCGCCGTCGGCGAATCCATCGTGATAGCCCCAGTGGCTGGCGTAGTTCGGGGCATCGTCCTGATCGTGATAAAAGGCGTTGTAGCCAGGATCTCTCGGCGGCGCACCGTATTGCGCAAACGCGCTCCCGCTGGCCAACAAAATTGCTCCTGCTATCCCCAACAACCTGGCTTTGCTCATCGCTAGCCTCCTCTGCTAACAGAGCAAACGCAATTCTCCCAGCAAGGTTGCCGGCGTCTTTTTCAGGGATTCAGGGTTTACGAAACGATAGGCAGTTTGATCGTGAACTCGGTCTTTCCGGGTACGGAGTCGAGAATAATCTCTCCGCCGAATTTATCCACGACGATGTGGCGCACAATATCCAGCCCCAAGCCGGTGCCCTGCCCCGTAGGCTTGGTGGTGAAAAAGGGCTCGAAGATCAGCTTCCTGTTTTCTTCGGGAATGCCCGGACCCTGGTCGCCAATGGCGATGCACACGGTCTCGCCCTCTACCCAGGTGCGCACCCGCACCACGCCCTTTTGTGGGGAGGCGTCGATGGCGTTGTCGAGAAGGTTGGTCCACACCTGGCTGAGGCCGATACCGCAGGTGGAGAGTTGGGGAAGGCCGGCGGCGAAGACCTTTTCCACGATGAGTTCTTTCGTACGGAATTTGTGGCCGAGAATGACCAGCGTGCTTTGCAGACTGTCGTGTACATCCAGTTGATGGCGCTGGGGCTTGTCTTCGTAGGCGTACTTCTTGACGGCCTTCACGAGGTCGGTGACACGTGAAACGCTTTCTTCAATAGTGCCGACAAGCTGTACGCTGGAGATCAGAGCCTCCATCCAGTTCAGTGGATCGGATAAGGTGTTGCCGGGAAAGGCATGCTGCGCGCACTCCAGGGTCTGTTCGTCAAACCCAATCCCGGTAAGGGTGGGCGCCAGTTTCCAGGCGTTCTCAATCCCGTGGCCTTCGAGCCAGGATTCCAATTCCTCTTCGGCATCAGCCTGGTCCATAGAACTCATCGCCTGCTGCTTATGCGGTTGCAAAGCCTGCTCCTGCAGAACACGCAGGCAGTCTGTCTGGGCCTGGGTCATGACTTCGCGCCCGCACATTCGCAGGCTGATCTGCTGCAGCCGGCTGAGGTTATCCCGCATGGCCGAAGCTGCACTTTTGGCTGCGGCTCCCGGGTTATTTAACTCATGCATCAGGCCGGCGGCCATGGTGCCGAGCGAAATGAGCTTCTCGCGATGCAGTTCCTGCGACTGGAACACCTGCAGCCTGCGCGCCATGTTTCCTAACACCCCGATGCGGACCTGGGGGCAGGCAAACATGAGATTCCAGAAAAGTTCTTCGCGCAAATAGATAGCAGTGCAAGGCTGGAGGACGGTAATCGTCACGTCCGAACTCTTACCCATCAGCAGGGGAATTTCACCAAATGTTTCGCCGGCGGTCATCTGGCCAATGAGCACCAGCTCACCATCGGCCAGATTCTTTTGCAGCTTCAGCTCGCCTTCCAGAAGAATCCAGAAGCCGCGCCGGGTGCTGGCGATTTGCGCCAGATCGGTCCCGGTTTCGGCATGAATCAACTCCACTGAGTCGAGGCAGCGAAGGTCCTCGAGCGAAACGCCGGCAAAGACCGGCACTTTTTGTAATTCCTGGGTGAGGCTTGCCGCCGCCACCTGCTCTACTCGCGAAGTTTGTTGGACGTCTGTCATTGGTTAGAATTGCGCCAAATACTGATGAACAAATTGCACTGAAATCGAACCCTCACCTACCGAAGACGCCACCCGCTTGATCGAGCCATGGCGCACATCCCCGGCCACAAAAATCCCCGGCACACTGGTTTCCAGCAGATACGGATCGCGATTCTGAGTCCAGCTCTTCGTCATCTTGCCATCCACCTTCAGATCATTGCCGGAGAGCAGAAAGCCGTTGGCGTCCCGCATGATCGAACTCGGAAGCCAATCCGTATTTGGAGCCGCCCCGATGAAAATGAACAATCCATTCGCTGGAACCGTCTCCTCGCCCTGAGGCCCACAGAGCCGCAAACAAGCCAACCGGTCGTCCCCAAACGCCTCGACCACCTGGCAACAAGCTCGAACCTGAATGTTTGATGTAGCTGCAATCTGATCGATTAAATATTTCGACATGCTGCTTTTGAGAGACTCTCCCCTGACCAGCATGGTCACCTGTTTGGCGTACTTGGAAAAGTACATAGCCGCCTGCCCTGCCGAATTCGCTCCCCCTACGAGATATACGTTCTCGTCGGTACAGGCCCTGGCCTCGGTCATGGCCGCGCCGTAATACACGCCGGCGCCGGTCAGCCGCTCCACCCCGGGGGTGTTGAGCCGGCGGTAGTTAACGCCGGTAGCGATCAGGCAGGCGTGGCAGGAAACCTCACGGCCGTCGGAAAGCTGCACAATGTGGTAGTTGTTCTCGGTGCGGATGCCAACCGCCTTCTGGGTCATGAGCTCCGCCCCCAGGCGTCTTGCCTGGATGGTGGCCCGGTCCGCCAGTTGTTGCCCGCTTAGTCCCTCCGGAAAGCCGAGGTAATTCTCAATTTTTGAACTCGAACCTGCCTGTCCTCCCGGCGCCTCATCTTCAATCACCAGGGTCCGTAAACCCTCCGAGGCCCCGTACACCCCCGCCGCCAGCCCTGCCGGGCCCGCGCCGAGGACGATGAGGTCATAGAACTCCTTCTCGGCCGTAGTGCGCAGGCCGATCTTTGCGGCCAGCTCCATTTGGCCGGGTTGGACCAGGTAGGAGCCATCCCCAAAAAGCACCACCGGGAGTTTACGGTCATCGAGATGGAAACGAGCGAGCAGCTCGACGCTCTCGTCGCTCCGCTCCGGGTCGAGCCAGACATAGGGCACCCGGTTGCGGGAAAGGAAGTCTCTGACCTGGTGGTCGCGCAAGGCATAGCGCGCACCCACCACCCTCAAGCCCTCGAGGGGCGCCTTGAAGTCTTCCTTCCAGGTTTCCAGCAGATCGTTCAGCACCGGGTAGAGACGTTCCTCCGGCGGGTCCCAGGGCTTGGTCAGGTAGTAGTTGATTTTGGCCGTGTTGATTGCCTGGATGGCGGCCTCGGTATCGGCATAGGCGGTGAGCAAGGCGCGCTTGGCCTCGGGGTAAAAGGCCATCGCCTTGACCAGAAACTCGACCCCGGTCATACCCGGCATGCGTTGATCCGAAAGGAATAACGCGACCGCATCGCCCCGCTTCTTCAACTGCTCGCAGGTATCGAGCGCAGCCTGACCGGAGGCAGCCCGCTGGATGCGGTAGTTCGCTCCGTATTGGCGACGCAGATCCTGCACCACCATTTCCAGAACGCTCACATCGTCGTCTACAGCAAGGATGACTGGCTTTGCCATGCTTCTTTAGTGTATTGCCTGCCCGTCAGTTCGTCTCGTTCGCACCATTAGTGCTACACCCAAATCCAGTGCCGACAGCAACTTGAGAGCGCCATCCTGCCACTTTCGTGGAGTTTCATTTCCCGCCACAGCCGCTACGCTTGAGATCACCAGCACCCCGAATTCACAGTGCCGGCGAGCACGGTGAAAACGTACCAAAGGTGTTGCAAAACAAGACATCTTAGAACGAATAGTGGCCGGTGGTCGATAGCGTGCTTAGGCAACGGCCGCGCCCGTCAAGAAGAAGATTGCGAATCGAAGTGATACGAGGCACAAGGCAGCACGATGAATAAAATTATCCTGGCTGACAACCAAGCAATCTTTCGCGCTGGCATTGCAAAGGTCCTGGCGAGCGAAGAAGACTTTCGCGTAGCCGCACAATGTGCAGACCTCGAACGTCTCCTGCTCTCGGTTGATGCATATCGCTCCTCCATTGTGCTCTTTGCCTCTGCATTGAGGCCGGAGTATCAAGACCTGATGTCTCACGTAAAGGCTGCGGGCAGCCGCGCCGTAGTGATTGCAGAAAACGGAGAACCCGCACAGATTTTTACCGCGCACGATATCCGTGGCGTGGTCTATCGCAACACGACAGGCCAAGCGCTCGTTGAGTGCGTGCATCGCGTCATCAAGGGCTTCTCTTCGATCCAGCGTCCGGCCGAGGCCATCGGTTCGGAAGAAGAAGATTCCGTGGGCGCGCGCGTCCGCGACCGACTTACCCCGAAAGAAATGAAGATTGTCGCTCTGATTGTTCAGGGCTGCAAGAACAAGGAAATTGCGTTACGACTGGGCACGACGGAGCAGGTGATCAAGAACTATCTGCGCAGCGTCTACGACAAGACCGGCGTCTCCGATCGGTTGGAGTTGGCTCTCTTCACCATTCACCATCGCATCCTTGCTGCAGCGGCCGCGGAAGCCGGCAACTCAGTGCAGATGCGCACCGCATAACTCCCCGAAAGCCTCGCATTTGGTAGCCCATTCAAGCCTTTTAAGGGCTTGAGTGGGTTCTCCGCCGCGGCCCGACCGCCCCACCCGCTGTGTTACTGTTGCCTAAGGAAAATGCCGCAACAGTCGAACCTGTTTTCGCCTAGTCCTCCAAACGGCTCGACCGTGCAAGATCGGCAACCTGCGCCTCCTCGCCCATCCCGTGTTCCTCTTTGGCTACGCCGCGTGGAGCTTTATCTCTACGTCATGATCAGGATTTACATCGGCATCATCGTCCTGGTGCTTCCCTGGTACGCGCCCCTGTGGGCAGACAATCAACTGATCAATCACTTTCCGCGAGTCGCCACGTTCCTTATGTATGGCGCGGTGCGTGGGATGGTCTCCGGTCTCGGCCTGCTGAATCTATGGATCGCCGTGGTCGAAGCTATCCACTTTCGCGGCAGGCACTCCTAAGCGCATGAAGCAAAAAACCGGTAAGCCCCCTGACCTGAGTCGTGCCCCGCTGTCCTACCAGAATCCTGCGTTCGTTAACAGTCCGGACGGCAGGCTGGTCCGAATCCTCTCGGAGTACTCTGAGCCGCTGGCGCGTTTTCGCCGCGAGCGCATCCAGGACACCATCGTCTTTTTTGGATCGGCGCGCTTCCGCGCCCAGGATCTCGCCAGCCGGGAACTAGAGCTGCTCGAAAAGTCCGGCTCTGCCGCCCCGGCCCCGGCCGAGGAACAACCCGCCACCGATGAGGAGATCGCCCAGGGCACGGCGACCCAGCTGCGCCGCCGCCGAGCCGCAGCCGGCGTAGAGATGGCCCAGTATTACGAAGATGCCCGCCGTCTGGCCGGCATGGTGACCGAATGGACGCAGACGCTTAAGGGGCGGAGGCACCGCTTTGTCGTCACTTCGGGGGGCGGCCCCGGCATCATGGAGGCGGCCAATCGTGGAGCCTACGAGGCGGGCGGTAAGTCCATTGGGCTCAACATCCGATTGCCCTTTGAGCAGGCGCCCAACCCCTACATCACACCCTCGCTCAACTTTGAGTTCCACTACTTCTTTATGCGCAAGTACTGGTTTGCCTACCTGGCGAAGGCTTTGGTGGTCTTCCCCGGCGGCTTCGGCACCCTGGACGAGATGTTTGAAGTCCTCACCCTGGTGCAGACCGAGAAACTGGCCAAGAAGATCAGCATCGTGGTGTATGGCTCGGCCTACTGGAACAGCATTCTGAACCTGGATGCGCTGGTCGATAAGGGAGCCATTTCCGCCCAGGATCGCGACCTCTTTCAGATGGCCGACACCCCGGAGGAGGCCTTTGAAATCCTGAAGTCGGAGCTCACCAAGTACCATCTGGAGCCGGAGGCCCGGCGACAGGCGCCGCCGAATGCCGAAGAGGAGCCTCTGCTGAACCCGGATATTACCGGGACTCGCTAAAAGACGTAACAAATTGAGCCTGTTATTCATACTGGTTCAATCTGAATTTAGATATCAATTTGCCTGCCAGTAACTCGTTATTCATGGACTGCACTACATACTGGGCACATGAGAGCGATCACACAGATACTGTGTGGCAGCAAGGGCCAGGGTGCGGTTGCTCCTCAATGGAGGACGATATGACGGGTTCCCGTGTTTCTTATTTGTGGAACAACCAGCGTGCCGCCCAGGGCTTTGCTTCCGGTGTTTCCCTGCATAGTCACACCAACCGCTCTAAAGAAACGCTCGACTTCATCGTAAAGCTGGCTAACGAGCATCGCGTGTTCAAGGGGATTATTGAACGCGAGGAAAGTCGTGCCCGGCGCAACCATCGGCTCGAGGTTAACTACGCGAAAAGCTATTGGACACCGCCGTTGACGCCGCGTCTCGCTTTTGACCTCGAGAGTAATCAGATCGCGGACTCGCTGCAGGTACAACCGCTGGTTTCTATCACCGACCACGACGATATCCAGGCACCCATGCTGCTGCGTACCGTCGCCAGCGCACGCCACATTCCGGTTTCGGTCGAGTGGACGACGCCATTCGGCGGAGATCAGGCCTTCCACCTCGGCATTCATAATCTGCCCAGCGCGTCGGGAGCCGACTGGATGCGGCAGTTTGCCCACTTCACCGCCAACCCCAGCGACAGCCGCCTGCAGGAGATGCTGTCTGCCCTGCACGATCTGCCCAATGTGCTCATTATCTTCAATCACCCGCTCTGGGATCTCTACAAAATCGGTCAGGACCTGCATGAACAGCGCCTGGAAGAGTTCCTCACCCAGAACGGCCGCTGCATTCACGCGCTGGAGTTGAACGGGCTGCGCAACTGGGAAGAGAACCGCATGGTGAAGCGGCTGGCGGCACGCTGGAACAAGCTGCTGATCTCTGGCGGCGACCGGCATGGACTGGAGCCGAATGCCAACATCAACCTGACCCAGGCGACGACGTTTAATGAGTTCGTGGATGAGATCCGCCGCGAACAACGCAGTCACGTGCTGTTTATGCCGCAATATGCGGAACCCTGGAAGCACCGCATCATGCGCTCCACCATCGACGCCATCCGCGATTATCCTGATTTCCCGGAAGGTTCGCGGCGTTGGGATGAGCGTGTCTATCACCCTGACCACCACGGTATCGATCGCCCTCTTTGCCAGCTTTGGCCCGACGGCAATCCACCGCGCTACATGCAGATGATCATTCGCTTCGTTCGCTTGCTGGGCAGCCACCCTGTGAGCCACGGGTTACGGGTGGCGTGGAGTGAGTCGAGCGAACTACAGTTTGCGCTAGGCGAACGGGAAGCGTTCTAGGGTAGCTTGACACTTCTCGCTTCGTCCCAGCGCGGATACACTTTGCCTATGCGCTCGGCGAGCCCTAGAGTGGCTTACTTCCCAGACACGTTTTACGAGATCAACGGAGTTGCCCACACCAGCCGGCAGTTTGAAGCGTTTGCCAAACGCCGCGGCTTGCCGTTCTTTTGTCTGCATCCCGGCAAACGGGACACACCTCTGCAGGAAAAGCAGGAAGGCGAGCTGACGACGCTCGAGATGCCTCGCGGCAGTCTCATCTCCTTCCGCATTGAAAAAGACCTGGACTTCGATCCTGCGTTTTTCCGCCACAAGGATTTTCTGGAAGAGCGTCTGCGCGCGTTTCAGCCGGATATTATTCACGTCACCGGGCCGAGCGAGCCGGGTATTTTGGGTGCGTGGCTGGCAAAGAGTTTGAAGGTTCCCCTGGTGGCAGCGTGGCACACCAATCTCCACGAGTACGCGGCACAGCGATCCGCGTGGCTGGGCCCGAATGCGAAACGAAAAATTGAACAGGTCGCGTTACTCGCCTGTGCTCGCTTTTACAAAATGGCAGAGGTTCTGTTCGCGCCCAATGTCGATTTGTGCCGGTTACTGGAGCAATCTACCGGGCGGCATTGTGCGCTTATGCCGCGGGGTGTGGATACGATCGCATTCTCGCCGGAACATCGCGATCGCAACGGAACGCGGCAGCCGTTTGTGCTCGGCTTCTGCGGCCGGCTGTCGATTGAGAAGAATGTATTCCTGCTGGCGCGCATTCGTACGGAGTTGTTGGCGCGCGGGATCACGGATTTTCGCTTTCTCATTGTGGGCCATGGGAAAGAAGAGGGTTGGCTGCGGGAGCACTTGCCAAATGCGGACTTCACCGGGGTGCTGCGCGGCGCTGATCTTGCCCGTGCTTACGCGAACATGGATTTGTTTGTCTTTCCTTCGCATACCGATACCTTCGGCAACGTGGTATTGGAGGCGCTCGCATCGGGTGTTCCTTCCGTGGTGACCCCGGACGGGGGTCCACGTTACATCGTCAGGGATGGCGAGACGGGTACGATCGCGACCGATGATAAGTTTTCGTCAGCGATCGCGCGGCTGATGCTCGATCCGGAGCTGTATGCACGGATGCAGGTTGCGGCGCGAGCGTACGCGCAATCCGCTTCGTGGGACGCAGTGTTCGAGGGTGTTTATCGCGAATATGACGGCGTGTTGCAACGACCGGCAGTGAGGTAGAACAGCAGGTCCCCCACCACGCTACGCTCCGGTCGGGATGACAAATTTATGGAGGCGCCGGGGGTTTGATCCGACGAGGTTTCAACAAATTTGTCATCCCGACCGGAGCGTAGCGTGGTGGAGGGACCTGCTGTTCTACCTCACTGCTTTCGGGGCACCGGCTTCCTTCCTAAGTCCAGACCGAAGTGAGGGTCTGACTTGGTGCCGTCTATCTTGAAGGGCACCTCCGTACCAGCTCCATTCTTCTGAAAATATTTGTCCACCGGCATCAGCAGTAATCCTCTCCAACCTCCGACCATGCGTGACACGGTCGCCTGCATATCCGCGGTCCCGGCCAGGTTGAATCGCGCGCCGTCGAGGCTGTAGACGCCGCCGAGTTCGATCGTGGCGCCGGGAATCACGTAATGCAGATTCGCCAGATTCAACTCCCCATCCGCCAGATTGAAATCTCCGCTCATCTGCGATCGCACCACGGGAAAATTCCCGTCCCTCGCATGCTCATCTGCCAGCTCCACTTGCCCCTGGCTACGCAGGCTCATCTCATCCACCCGACGCTGAATCTTCTCGCTGCTAAATCGCCCGTTCGCAATGGCAAAACTACCCTGCAGCCGCAACCGGTGGGCGACGTCCTCCGGGCCAGGAGGAAGATCGAGCCGGGTATGGAGCTTCACCGGGCCTTCCAGCACCGGAGGATCAGTGCGCACACCCAGGCGGAGCAGGTCTTCGATCCTCGCCTGATCTATGGCGACATCGAGGTACAGGTGCTTTCGCACCACGTATCCTTTAGCCGTCAAGAACGAATGCCCAAAGTGCGCCTTGACCGGTTGCAGATAGGTATTGCCATCCAGACCGTCCACAATCGCGTGGAACTCGGTGTGCAACGCGACCTTGTGCCCGCTGACCTTTACCTGAAAATCCGGTGTGTCCGTGGTACCATCCACAACAATTTTGTCCAGTGTGCCCTGGTACTCGCCGGTAGAAGAAAGCATCCCGCCAATCCCCTTCAGCGTGCCCAGATCGGCATCGTGGAAGGAATAGGTTCCACCCACCACTGTCGCGCCCGGTTGGGCGGCATTCCAAGGCCCAAAGTAACCCCGGCTTTCTATCTGCCCCACCGGCTTTGGATTGGTCAGCTGCGCTGTAAAGTCAAGCGGCTTGCCGGCCCCGATCGACCGCAGATCCAGGCTCTGGATGACAAACTGTTTCGAACCCAGGGTGAGCACCGTGTCGGTGCAATTCAATTCTCCGACAAAGATACTGATGTTGCGGCTGGGCGCATGGTCCACGCTGGCTACCTCTTTGCGTTGGCTGCGCGGAGGCAGGTTGATCCGCAATCCCTCCACTTCCACCTGGCTGATATGCATGGGCGAACGAAACAAGCTGCGGTAACCGGTCCGGAAGGCAAAGCGGCGAATAGAAAACGTCGGTGTCTTGGAGTCGATATTGTCGGGAAACATCGCCAGGTCTTTGCCGGAGACTTCAAAGCCGCGCAACAGCGAGACCGAGAATGCTCCCATTTCCACCCGGCTGTGGAAGCGGGCAGAAAGACTCTGCATCAGGCGGGCGCGCAAGATGGGCTCAGCGCGGGAGAGAAGCACCTCGAAGACCGCGACCGCCACAACAGCAAGCAGCAGAACGCCGATGCCCACCCGATACCAAATCCTCACGCCACCATCCTTGCAAAAAGGTAACATCGCACGCAGGAGAAAACCCGTGTCAACCGTACGCCGTGCGATCGTCCTATGTCTTGCCGCATTCGCGGCTCAACCGATCTGGGCGCAGACCAACATCGACACCTACATTCACCAGGGCTGGGACACGCTCTCCCGCTCGATGTCTGAGTGCAAATCGCTGGTCGACCCCAAGGTCACCACCCCTCCCATCCTCTATCTTCCGTACGGATCACCCACTCCGCCGGAACTGCTGCGCCTGCGCTCACAATGCAAGATCCAGATCGAACACCTTCCCCATCGCATTGTGAAACTCGGTGATGTTAAAGAGTCGGAAATCCCCAATCCTGGGCTGCTTTACCTGCCCAACCGCTACGTAGTTCCGGGAGGGCGCTTCAACGAGATGTTCGGGTGGGACAGCTTCTTCATCATCCTCGGCCTGCTGCACGACGGCCGCGTCGACGTGGCCCGCGGCATGGTGGAGAACTTCTTTTACGAAATCGAAAACTACGGAGCTGTGCTCAACGCCAACCGGACCTACTTCCTTACGCGCTCCCAACCGCCGTTGTTGAGCTCCATGATCCGGCTGGTATACGACGCGGAGATTGCCCGCGACCACTCGCCTGCGAACCGCGCGCGGCAAAATAAGTGGCTGGCCCGCGCCTACCCGTACGCGCGACGCGACCACGATTTCTGGCTGCAGAACATGCATCGCGCCGGCGATACCGGCCTGGCCCGATACCTCGACATCGGCGAAGGCCCGGTACCCGATATCGCCGACCACAGCAGCTACTACATTGACGTAATTGATTGGCTGGTGGCACATCCCGAGGTACACACCAACTACCTGCTGGAGGCGCCCAAAGACCCTTCGCCCGCTGAGGAGGCGGCGCTCGCCGGCACAAGCTGCGACGATACCCACTCCATGGTCTGCAAACTGGCCTGGTCGCATGGCTATCGCCTAACACGCGATTTCTACAAAGGCGACCGCGCGGTGCGTGAATCCGGCTTCGACATCACATTCCGCTTCGCCCCGTTCGCCGGGTCGACCCATCACTACGCCGCAGTCGGTCTGAACAGCTTGCTCTACAAGTACGAAACCGACCTTGCGGACCTCGCCGGCAGGCTCCACCGTCCCGCCGATGCGGCGCAATGGAAGAAACAATCCGAGGCGCGGCGGGCGGCGATCAACAAATACCTCTGGAATCCCGACAAGGGACTATTCTTCGATTACGACTTCACCACCGGAGAACAGACCTCCTACGTGTACGCCACCATCTTCTATCCTCTGTGGGCGGGCTTGGCCAGCAAGGAACAGGCCGCCGCAGTGGATAGCCACCTGGACCTTCTCAACCGCCCCGGCGGGTTGGCGTGCAGCACCTATGCCAGCGGGCTGCAATGGGATTTGCCCTTTGGCTGGGCGCCGTTGAACTGGTTCGCCATGGCCGGCCTGAAGAATGCCGGTTATATGGATGACGCGCGGAAGATCGCCAAGGAATTCAGCCACACTATCCGGGCCAGTTTTGAGAAGGAGGGAACCATTCACGAGAAATACAATGTGGAAACGGAGTCCTCCAACGTCGAGTTGATCGCCGGCTACCAAAACGTGATCGGCTTCGGCTGGACCAACGCGGTCTACCTGGAGATGGAGCAACTGTTGCATGACCACTAAGCAGGTACTCGCTCCTCCGGAGCGACGCGCCTACGGCCAATCCCGGCGAAAGCAGGTTCGCCGGCAGGAACTGAATCGCTGGAAAAGCAGCGAGCGGCAGACGGATCCGATCGACGCCCTGGCCGCATCCGCGGTGGGGCGGGTGCCGGCGTTGCTCTCGATCAAATGGCAGCGCATGGCGGCTTCTCCCTTCGGTTTTTTCCGGGGATCGGTTCCGGTTATGGCTGCCGATTTAGCAGTGCTTCCGCATACCGGGATCGTTACGCAGTTGTGCGGGGACGCACATGTGAACAACCTGGGGGCCTACGCAGCGCCCGATGGTCGGCTGGTCTTCGACATCAATGACTTTGACGAGACCATCCGCGGGCCCTTCGAATGGGACCTGAAGCGTCTTGCGACCAGCATCATCCTGGCCGGGCGCGAAGCCGACACTAAAGCCGCGGACTTTGACGCGGCGATGTTGGTATTGCTGAAGGCCTATCGCCGGTCCATCCAGGCTTTCGCCAAGATGCCGGTGCTGGATGTGGCGCGCTACCAGGTGCATCGCCTGCAGCGCATCACCCCGGTATCGAAAGTTCTGGCGAAAGCGGAGCGGGCGACGCCGGTATTCAATGCCGAACGGCTCACCGAGCAGCCAAAAAACTCTTCGCATCGCATTTTTGTGGAGAAGCGACCGCTGCAGTACCGGCTGTCCCCGGCGAAAGCGCACCTGATTCTGGATTCCCTCAACGCCTACCGGGCAACGTTACTGCCCGAGCGGCAGCACTTTTTCGACCAGTATCGCCCCCTGGACGTGGCCTTCCGGGTGGTGGGGACCGGCAGCGTAGGATTGCGTGATTACATCATTTACCTGGAAGGCAACGGCGTTGGCGACCCGCTCTTTCTACAAATCAAAGAGGAGCCTGCGTCGGCGTACGCACCCTACCTGGGAGAGATGGGAGAACCGCAGCACCAGGGCCGCCGTGTCGCTCAGGGCCAGCGCGCGATGCAGTTCCTTTCTGACTTGATGCTGGGGTGGACCAGCATCAACAATCGCCACTACCTGGTGCGCCAGTTGAACGACCATAAGGGGTCGATCGTGATGACCGATCTGCGAGGGGACGGCCTCTCGCAGTACGCCGAGATTTGTGGCGAACTGCTGGCCCGCGGCCATGCGAGGGCCGGCGACCCCATCGCACTCGCCGGCTACATCGGCACATCGGACCGATTCGTCGATGCTGTGGCGGAGTTTGCCGAGGAGTACGCCGACCAGGTGGAGGCGGACTACAAGACGTTTCTGCATTCGCGCTTCGCGCCTAAGCGATAATGGGAGCAGCGCCATGCTCCAACTTTCTGCTGCCGGCAAACGGTTCGGTCCCCGTATTTTGTTTGAGAATGCCGACTGGCTGATCACGCCCGATGAGCGCACCGCGCTCGTAGGCGCGAACGGCACCGGTAAGTCCACCCTGCTCAAGGTGTTAGCCGGCGCTGAGTCGCTCGACTATGGCACCCTGCAGCGCACCCGTGGCATGACCATCGGCTACCTTCCCCAGGAAGGCCTGGCCCTAAAGGGACGCAGCGTCTTTGCCGAATGCCTTTCTGTCTTCGCTGAACTGAGCGACATGGAGAAGGAACTGGAAGTCCTCTCCACCAAGCTGGCTGAGTTCGACCCTTCCACCCCGGAGTACGCCGCGGCTGCCGACCGCTTCTCTCATCTCGATTCGCATTTCCGCGCCCATGACGGCTATGCCCTCGATGCGCAGGTCGGGATTGTCCTCGGAGGCCTAGGGTTTAGCAAACACGACTGGACGCGGCAGACCGAGGAATTCTCGGGCGGCTGGCAGATGCGCATTGCCCTGGCCAAGCTGCTGCTCCAAAAGCCCAGCCTGCTGCTGCTGGACGAGCCCACCAACCATCTTGACCTGGAAACCCGCAACTGGCTTGAGGATTACCTGCACGGCTACCCCAACGGGTACATTCTTATCTCGCACGATCGCTACTTTCTCGACGTGACCGTCGATAAGACCATCGAGATCTGGAACAAGGGATTGCACGTCTACCACGGCAACTACGAAAAATACCTGACCCAGAAAGAAGAACGGCTAGCCCAGCTCACTGCGGCGCACAAAAACCAGCGCGATCATATCGAGCACCTGGAAGCCTTTATCAACCGCTTCCGCTACACGGCGACCAAAGCCAAGCAGGTGCAGAGCCGTGTGAAAGAGCTGGAGAAGATCGTGCGCATCGAGATTCCCGTCGAAGAGCAGGCCATCCATTTCACCTTTCCCCAGCCGCAGGCTTCCGGACGAGCCGTGGTCGAAGTCTCCGACCTGGCCAAGAACTACGGCGAGAAACAGGTGCTCGAGGACGTGAGCTTTACCATCGATCGCGGCGATCGTATCGCGCTGGTGGGTGTGAACGGCGCCGGCAAATCCACGTTGATCCGCATGCTCTCGGGCATGGAGCTGCCTTCGAGCGGCACTCTGAAACTGGGCCATAACGTGACCGCGGAATATTTCGCCCAGGATCAATACAAGGTGCTGGACGGCAATGCCCGCATGCTTGACGACATCAGCAATACTGCGCCGCGGGTCTCCACCACGGAGCTGCGCAGCCTGTTGGGATGTTTTCTTTTCTCCGGCGACGACGTCTTCAAAACGCTGGGCGTGCTGTCCGGCGGAGAGCGTAACCGCTACGCGCTGGCTCGCATCCTGGTGAGCCCAGCGAATTTTCTGTTGCTCGACGAGCCCACGAACCACCTCGATCTGCGAGCGAAGGATGTGCTGCTCGAGGCGATCGCGGCCTTTAGCGGAACGGTGGTCATGGTCTCGCACGACCGCTATTTCATTGATCGCCTGGCAAGCCGCATTTTCGAAGTGGAAAGCGGTCACGTGCATGTCTACCCCGGCAACTACGAGGATTACCTGCGCCGCAAAGAAGGAGCAGCGGCGGTCAGCAGCCGGTTGAATGGCCATGTGGCCATGGCTGTGGCCGCGGAGCCAGACAAACCTTCGGCAGTCAAAGGTAAACGGGTCAATCCGATCAAGCTGCGCCAGATGCAGGAGCGCTGCAGCTATGTGGAAGAAGAGATTCCGCGCATTGAAAGCTCTATCGCGGTTGCGGAAGGATCCCTCGGTAACTACGAGAGTGCGGAAGAAACCCACCGCCTGACGCGGTTGCTGGAGGATCTGCGTGCTCAGCACGCGTCGCTCACTGCGGAATGGGAAGAACTGGTGCAGCAGTTGGAGCAACAGGCTTAAAGCCAGTTTGAGCGTTACGAACTGGTTCCCGTTGCCATGGAAGTTGCAGGGTAACGCCCAGTCCATGGATTAGAGTAAAGCCAGCATGGTGAGTACCACGGCCCCACGCGCTACTTCTCGCTCATCGGCACTTGCAGTCTCCACCGGCATTCTGCTTAGCCGGTTGCTCGGACTAGTACGGGAACGGGTCTTCGCTCATTACTTCGGCAACTCTGACGCCGCGGACGCCTTTCGCGCTGCCTTCCGCATTCCTAACTTCCTGCAAAACCTTTTCGGTGAGGGTGTTCTTTCCGCATCCTTTATTCCGGTCTACGCTCGGCTGCGCGCGGAGGAGAGGGATCACGAAGCGACGCAGTTGGCGGAGGCCATCCTCGCCATCCTTTTCCTTCTCACGTCGCTGCTGACCGTCGCGGGCATCTTTGCGGCGCCACTGCTGATGGACATCATTGCGCCCGTCTGGCAGGGGGAGAAGCGAGACCTAACTATCCGCCTGGTACAGATCCTGTTTCCAGGTGCGGCGCTATTGGTGATGTCGGCATGGTGCCTTGGCATCCTGAACAGTCATCGCAAATTCCTGCTCTCCTACACCGCGCCTGTGATCTGGAACGTGGCCATGATCACCGCGATGCTGTGGCAAGGCCGCCATGTCGGTGAGGCCAGGCTTGCGATTGTCATTGCTATCGCGTCGGTCATCGGAAGCGGACTTCAATTTGCAGTGCAGGTGCCGACCGTGATGCGATTTCTACGGCCGCTCAATTTAAAGCTCAACCTAAACACCGAACATGTACAGACGGTGGTTCGGAATTTCTTTCCGGTATTTCTGAGTCGCGGCGTGGTGCAGATCAGCGCCTATCTGGACTCATTTCTGGCCGTATTTTTGCCGGCGGGAGCCGTCTCTGCACTGGCCTATGCGCAGACGTTGAACTCACTGCCGGTGAGCTTGTTTGGCATGGCAATCTCTGCTGCTGAATTGCCCGCGATGTCTAGTGCGCTGGGAACGCAGGAAGAGATCGGCGCGATTTTGCGCCGGCGGCTCATGAACGGACTGCAGAACATAGCCTTCTTCGTTGTTCCGTCTGCCGTCGGTTTTGTGATTCTGGGTGACGTGATCGTGGCCACGGTCTATCGGTCGGGACATTTCGGCGGCAGCGATGTGACGCTGGTGTGGTGCGTGCTCGCAGGCTCTGCGGTTGGTTTGCTCGCCACTACCTCGGGAAGGCTATATTCCTCCGCGTTCTATGCGCTCCGCGATACGCGGACGCCTTTGAACTTCGCGATCATCCGGGTGCTTCTCACCGGGGCGCTGGGTTATCTGTTCGCGCTTCCGTTACCTCGGTTGCTGGGGATCGATCGTCATTGGGGCGTCGCCGGCCTCACTCTGTCCGCCGGCTTGGCAGGCTGGGTGGAGTTTGCTTTGCTGCGACGGGCGCTCCATGCTCGCATTGGTGCTGTTCTGATGCCGCCGACACGGGTAGCCCGACTGTGGGTAGGAGCCATCGCTGCGGCAGCCCTTGCCTACGGCCTCAAACTTGTTTTTCCATTGCGTATTCCTGGTATCCCAGATAGCGTAACGCGGATATTGGCTGGCTTGGTTGTGTTGACTTTCTTCGGCCTGGGTTACCTGCTCTGCACAGTCTTGCTCGGGGTCGAACCGCCTGCTCGGGTAAGCCGCTTCTTGCGGCGCCGTTCCGCCTGAAGAAACCGCAAGTTTCTCCTCTATGCCGCGCTCCGGTGGAGAACACACCTGGGCAGCGGCGCAAAGTACCCACTATCTATTCAATCCTGATGTGTCGGCTATAGAGCCGATGACTCTCCGGTCCTAATGAACACGGCCAGTCCGTTGCAAACCGCGGATCCCTCCGCTCCGGTCGGGATGACAAGGGGAGAGGGGTGGTGGTTTGAAGAGATGCTTCTGCCTTGTTCTCTTCGAGCTTCACCCGCTTCCGGCAAGTCGCTTCTTCGACATGACAACACCCGGTAGCCCCGAATTGGGGTGCCCCATATCTCGCCTGCTTTTGGCGAGATGTGGGAAAGGAACAAATGTTGGGGACAGTGCGTGGAGGTCTGCGCAATCCTCAAAGTCTCTACCAGAACATCTGTCAATTCCCACATCTCGCCAAAAGCAGGCGAGATATGGGGCACACCAGTTCGGGGCTACTGGGCACAAGGTAGTTCACACCTAGTTTTTGCATGTAATCGGCGTCGATCTCCCTGCCACTCGACGAAGAAATGTTTTACCACCCTAGGTTGAGGCTACCTGGCAGATGGTTTAACTCACACCCAGACCATGCATGTAATCAGCATCGATCTTCAGACCTTCCATTGGAGGCACGTTGTATCCCTCTTGCTCGACGAAGCAATGCTTGACTACTCCGGCCTTGGCAGCCTCGGCCAGGATCGGGCGGTAGTCGATCGACCCCTGCCCTAACTCAACAATCGTGGGCACATTGCGGATCGATGAGCTTGCGGTGATGTTCTTGAAGTCCTTCACGTGCAGCATGCTGATGCGCTTGGGATACTTACGTAGATACTCAATCGGATTTGCACCCGCGACGGTGACCCATCCGCAATCCATTTCCATAGTGACGTGCGCCGGGTCGGTCAACTTCATCAACTCCACATACGGCACCACCCCGTCGATCGCGTGGAACTCCATGGTGTGGTTGTGATAGCCGAACTTCATACCGGCGGCGCTCACCTTGGCCCCGATCGCATTCCACTGCTCAGCATTCCAACGCCAATCTTCGAGCGAGAACATATCCTCGCCCTTTGCTTTGGCAGGATTCTTGTGTCCGGGATAGGAACAGATGATGTAGCTGACACCCAACTCCTTGTTGAACGACAGAACCTTATCCAGATCCTTGTGCAGCTCGTCCATGGAGTAGTGCGCGCTCACCAGGTGCAGCCCGGCGTCACTCATCGCCTGCTTTACCTCAACCGCGCTGTGGTTGTAATACCCGGCCGACTCTACCTCTTTGAACCCCAGTTGGCCAAGCTGCTTCAGCGTGCCCGCATAATCCTTAGGCAGAAGATCCCGGACTGAATAGAGCTGCAGCCCGAGTGGCACATGCAGCATTTGGGCAAACGACCGAAGCGCCGTTCCGCATACGACTGCGGCGGAACCAGCCTTCATAAAATCTCTCCGCGATGGCTTCAAACCATACCTCTTTCCCGTTGATCTAGTCCGGCAGCCCGAAGGCCAGTACATTCGGACCCATGGCGATCACAATATATTGTTTGTGGTCGAACATGTAAGTCATGGGCGAGGCATGCGGCTCCTGGCTGGTGGGGAAGCTCCACAGCAGTTTCCCTGTCTTTGCGTCCGCGGCAGCAAAGCTATCGTCGTCTGCGCCAAACATCACTACGCCGCCGGCAGTGCTGAGCACACCTCCCCAGCTATTGGCGTCGCCGGTCTGGGGCAGTTCCCACACCGCTTTGCCGGTCTGGATATCAAACGCGCGCAGAATGCGCTTCGCCGGAATCTCCGGGTCGCCACTGTTCGATCCTCCCATGAAGTTGCGCCCTGCTTGAAACGGCTCATCCGTGCGGGTGAAGATGCCGCACTTGTCGTTGGTCTGCACGTAGTACAGCGCGGTCAACGGGTTCCACGAAGCCGAATACCAATTCGATGCGCCATTGAGCCAGGGACAGGCCTTTCCACCCTCGGGGGTTGGGTCGTGACCGGGCGCAACGATCGGACGGCCTTCGGGCGTAAGCCCGGTGGCCCAGGTCAACCTGGGGGTATACGCCTTACCGAGAAGAAACTTGCCGTTCGTCCGGTCGAGCACGTAGAGAAACCCGTTGCGGTTTGCCTGCACCATCAGCTTCCGCGGTTTCCCTTGCCAGGTGGCATCGATCAGGGATGGCGGGGCCATGGCGTCATAGTCATGCACGTCATGCGGGGTGAACTGGAAGTACCATTTCAGCTTGCCGGTCGCGGGATCGAGCGCCACCACTGAGTCGGTGTAGAGGTTATCGCCCAGCCGGTCGTCGCCGATCATGTCATTGCCCGGGTTGCCAACGGGCCAGTAGAGGGTATCCAGTTCCTTGTCGTAGGTCCCGGTCATCCAGGTAGCCCCACCCGGATGGTCGATGCCGTTTCCCTGCCAGGTCTCCGAGCCGGGTTCGCCGCGTTTCGGAGTGGTCCAGAAACGCCACGCCTCTTTCCCGGAGGTCTGATCGTAGGCCGCGATAAACCCGCGGACACCGTCATCGCCGCCGGAGATCCCCGTCACGACAAGGTTGCCAACGACCAGGGGCGCGGTATTGGCGTTGTAACCCAGGTGCCAGTCGATAATTTCAGTCTCCCACAGGAGCCGGCCGGTGGTCCGATCGAGGGCGATCATGTGAGCATGATCCGTGACCATGAAGAGCCGTTCGCCGGCGATCGCTACCCCGCGGTTGACACCTGCCGCCGCCAGCCCGGTAATCCCCTGGGTGCCGGAGCGACGATAGTGCCAGATCTGCCGGCCGCTGCCTGCGTCAAGCGCAAAACACTCGTTGGCAATGGGCACGTACATCACACCATCCACCACCACCGGAGTCGCCTGCACCATGCGAACGCTGGGCACGTTAAAGACCCACTTCGCCTGCAACTGCCCGACATTCTCAGCAGTGATCTGCTTCAGTTCGCTATAGCGGCCGCCCGTGGTCTTGCCGTTGTAGCTCGGCCAGTCGGCCTGCGAGGTCACCAACCTGTACCGATCATGGGCAGTTTTGCGTAGCAGGTAGAGTTTCTGGTCGTCGCCCAGCAGTTGCATATCGCTCGCCGAGCGATTCAACGCGGTGCCCTGTAAGGTCTTACCGTCTTCAAGAGTTACGGAAGCCCGCTCGGTGGCTGTACCCCAGAAGGGCTTGAGGGTACGCAGGAAACTGATCAGGTTCGACCGGTCCTGATCGACAATATCGGGAAAGGGAGGCATTCCGGCCCCGGAAATCCCGCTATGCAGCAGCTTGATCAGATCATCATCGGAGCGCAGCGGCACCCGGTCCACAATCGAAGGAGCGAATTCCCCGCCCATGGCGTTGGTGCCATGGCACGAGGCACAGCGGGTGAGAAAGATATGCTGGCCGGCTGCCTCGCGGGAACCCGTTGGCAATTTGGAGGAAGGAGGACCCTGTGCCAACGCTGCAACAGCAAAAAGAAAGAAAACTCCACTGAACGTCAAGGCTCGCAACGAATTCAATCGCCCCATCCCATCGCACAAAATTCCAGCGCTCCCAGAATAGCTTGTCGCGGGAGATGGTTTGACGGGGCTGCCTAATTCATGTTTTCTTCGGCCAACAAATCCCTGAATTGCGGGGTGGACCGAAGCACCGAGAACTCCTTATCCTCATTCAGCCGTTTGCGATCTTTGAAACCCTCGTCCAGTGCTTTGCGCAAGAAGGTAAGCGCCTGCTCCTGCTGCCCGGCCTCGGCGTAGGTTTGCGCCAGGTAATAGTTCAACGCCACCCGCTGCTCGCGGCTACTGGCAGCTTGCACCATGGCAGCCTGACTGGGTGAAAATACATTCGCATCCAGCGAAAAGGCCTTGCGATATTCCTTTTTGCCTTTGGTGTATTTCTTCTCGGCAAAGTAGGCGGTACCGAGATTGCAGTAAATCACTGCATCCTCAGACGTGTACTTAAGTGCCTTCTTGTAATAGTGTTCGGCCTGCCGCAGGTCATGCTCCGCGTAATAAACGGCTGCCAGGTTATTCGCCGCTGGAGCATAGCGGGAATTAATTTCCAGCGATCGCGTGTACGCTTTGCGCGCTTCGTCCAACGCGAACAGATGGTGGTATGCCATGCCAATCTTGTTCCACACGATGGCGGAGTTGGAATTGAGCGCCTCGTACGCGGTGATGGCCTCGGCAAACTGTCCGCGCGCGAGCAGGATGTCTGCCTTCTGCTCGCCCAGAGGAACTTCAAAAGCCTTTCGCTGGCTCAAAGCCGGTGCCGACGAAACGGGGTTTTGCGCTGCCGGTACTTGTAATGCGGGGCCCAGCAGAGCGATCGAGATATAAACCTTCACGATGGACAAATGCATGGTTTCGCCCCTCCTTTAAACCTCTCGGATTGCGGCGATCCAAATTGCGCTCTTATTCTCCTCCCATCGATTCCTTTCGGCAATAGCCACTTATGCCTCTAACAGCGGGGAAACTCTCTCCAAAGTGGTATGTGGACCGGCCGGGAATGACAAATGTCAAAAATTCTCCTGACAAACCACACTACAGCCCGTTGGGCGGCTGGCGGAGGATGTCTCCAGTAAGCCAAGGGAGGCATAATGGCCGCGAGCGCTGTTCTGGAAGCACAGCACACACCAACGACCGGCAGTTCCGGGGGCGGCATGATTGCGTCGCTGAACAACGTCACCAAGAAGTTCGGCCGGCAAACCGCTTTGAACCACCTGTCGCTCGAACTTCGGCAGGGCGAAGTGGTCGCCTTGCTGGGCCCGAATGGCGCTGGGAAGACCACCGCCGTGCGCCTGCTGCTGGGCTTGAGCCAGGCGACTTCGGGTGAGGTGCGCATCTTTGGCGGGAATCCCAGGGATCGCGCCAGCCGCCTGCGCCTGGGAGCTATGCTGCAGGTGGGCCGCATGCCCGAAACCCTGCGCGTGCGTGAACACCTGCAGCTTTTCAGCAGTTACTACCCAAATCCCCGCCCCTTGCCAGAACTGCTGACGATCGCCGGCCTGGACGGCCTGGAAAACCGGCTCTTCGGCACCCTTTCCGGTGGCCAGAAGCAGCGCATGCTGTTCGCGCTCGCCCTGTGCGGTAATCCTGACCTCATTTGCCTCGATGAACCCACCCTGGGCATGGATGTAGAGGCCCGGCGTGCGTTATGGGAGCAGGTCCGCACCCTGACGGCAATGGGTAAGACGATCTTGCTCACCACCCATTACCTGGAAGAGGCGGATGCGCTCGCCAGCCGGGTGGTGGTCATGCAAAAAGGGACCGTCATTGCGCAAGGCACGCCGCAGGAGCTCAAGACCGCCGACAGCTCGCGCACCATCCGCTGCCTTACAGCACTTGCCCCTGAGTTTGTTTCCGCCCTGCCCGGAGTTACCAGCGTGGAACAGGAGGGTGATGTCATGGTGCTCCGCACCAGCAGCCCTGAGACCATTCTGCGCACCATGCTGGCGCAGGATGCGACGCTCCGCGGGCTCGAGGTCCGCGCTGCGGGACTGGAAGAGACCTTCCTCGCACTTACCCAGCAAGCCAGCTAAGGAGAAGTCTATGGCCACCCACGCCGTTGCTCTTAATTTGCCACGCACACAGCCCTCGCGGGCGCGCATTTACTTCAACGAAGTGCACTTCGAACTGCTCAAGTTATCGCGTAACCGCAGCTACATTTTTTCTATCTTCGGCTTTCCCGTTATCTTCTATCTGCTTTTTGCCGTCACAAATAAGGCTGCTGTCTTTCAGGGCCATACCATTGCGCGGTACCTGTTGGCGGGGTATGCCTGCTTTGGCGCGATGGGCTCTTCACTCTTTGGCATCGGGGCTGGGCTGGCGTTCGAGCGCGGCAACGGATGGCTGGAGATGAAGCGAACCAGCCCAATGCCGGCAACCGCCTATCTGCTGGCCAAGCTTTGCGCCAGCATCACCTTCGCCGTGGGCATCACTCTTTTGCTCATGACCCTGGGGACGACGCTTGCAGGGGTTCAGATCACTGTGGTCGAAGCGCTGCGGCTGCTGGCTGTGGTTGCCGCCGGGGTCGTTCCCTTTGCCAGCCTGGGATTGGTAATCGGCCTGGTGATGCCCGCCAACGCCGCTCCAGGCGTGATCAACCTGATCTATTTGCCGCTCTCGTTTTGCGGCGGCCTGTGGATGCCTATTGAAGCGTTGCCCCACTGGCTGCAATCGGTAGCCCACGGTTTACCTTCGTTCTGGTTTGCCCGCCTCGCCTTACGCACGCTCGGATACAGCGACAGTTCTCCTTTCGTTGCCTGGGCGTGGTTAGCGGGCTATACGATACTATTTCTGCTGGCGGCCGCATTTATCTTTCGCCGGCAGGAGGCTCAAGCCTAGCCATGCCGATACCCCAGGCCAATTGGTTTAACGATTGCAATCCTTATGCCCGTCGCGGCTGGCGGCGCTGGCTGGCCTGGGACCACACGATCTGGCTCGCATTTTTGGGGTTTTGGTTCCTGCAGCCCTATCTGGCCCACGACCCGCTGCTCAAATGGATCTGGTTAGGCATCGCGTTGTCCCTATTTATTCCCTTCTACTTACTGGCTTTTAACGCGCCGCAAAAGACTCGTTGGATCTGGGTGCTCGGCATGTTCCTCATTGGCATGGTGTATGTGCCGGTGAACCAGAGCGCCTGGGGCATCTATATCTTTATTGCCGCCGCTCTACCGGAGCTTTCTGAGTCTACCAACACAGTCATTGGGTTATTGATGGTGCAATGCGCATTCATTCTTGCGCAGAGCTTGTTGTTGCATCTAGCGTCATGGACCTGGAGCATGGGGGTAGCCTTCACTTTGCTGATCGGCATGAATCGCCTGAGAATGGAGCAGAAATATCGTGCCGACGCCAAGCTCCGCATGGCCCAGGAAGAGATCGAGCAATTGGCCAAGGCTGCCGAGCGAGAGCGGATTGCGCGCGACATGCATGACGTGCTCGGCCACTCCCTTTCATTGATTGTGCTGAAGAGTGAGTTGGCGGGGCGCCTGTTGGCCGCGCAGCCGGCTCGGGCCGCACTCGAGATGGCGGAAATTGAAACCACCGCCAGGCAGGCGTTGGCGGAAGTGCGCAAGACGATCACTGGCTACCGGTCGGAAGGATTTGCCTCAGAACTGTCGCGTGCGGCACAGGTTCTGGAGACCGCGGGAGTTCGCCTGAATCGGCCGTCGAAGCCACTTCATCTTACTCCGCGGCACGAGGCCACGCTTTCTCTTGTGCTGCGCGAAGCAGTCACCAACATTGTGCGCCATGCCGGCGCGAGCGAGTGTTCGATCGAGTTGTCCATGGAGAAGAATACGACACTGCTGGTGATTGCCGATGACGGACGCGGTGATATCCGCGAAGAAGGCAATGGATTGCGGGGCATGCGCGAGCGCGTGCAAGAGTTGGGCGGCCGTCTGTCGCTGGACTCGCAGCGCGGCACTCGTTTGCACATCGAGCTGCCGGAATGAGCAAACAAATCCGGGTCGTGTTGGCAGAGGATCAGGCCATGGTACTCGGCGCCCTGGCTGCCTTGCTTGAGATAGAAAAAGATATTGTCGTGGTGGCGAGAGCGCGCAATGGACGCGAAGCGTTGACGCTGGTGGGCCAGCACGCGCCGGATGTGCTGGTGACCGACATCGAGATGCCAGAGATGAGCGGCCTGACGCTCGCAGCCGAGGTGCATGGACGTCATCCGCGAGTGCACATTGTGATCCTCACCACGTTTGCCCGCGCCGGGTATCTGCGCCGCGCCATGGATGCGGGCGCGCAGGGGTACATGCTCAAAGATCGCCCCGCTGCCGAGTTAGCTGAGAGTGTCCGGCGTGTCTGCAAGGGGCTGCGTGTCGTCGACCCTGAGCTGGCGGCTGAGGCCTGGGCGCAGGAGCCTGATCCGTTGAGTGAACGCGAGCGGCAAATCCTATGGCGCGCTGGTGAAGGTAAATCGGGTGCCGAAATAGCAGATGATCTTCATTTATCGGAAGGCACGGTGCGGAATTATCTTTCCGAAGCGATCAATAAGCTAGGCGCTGCCAACCGCATTGAGGCTGCTCGCTTGGCTCGCAGTAAAGGCTGGTTGTAGTTTCCCCGTTCATCATTGACCACTTAGGCATCAAACCAATCTTCCCTTTGTCATCTCGACCGGAGCGCCGCGCAGTGGAGAGATCTGAAGTTCGGATTGCCCGGAAAACTTAGGCCGGGAAGTCCGGAGGAAGGCTTCAGATCTCTCCACTGCGCGGCGCTCCGGTCGAGATGACAAAGGGAAGATTGGTTTTTTCCTAAGCGGTATCCACTGGGACCGAGAGCGAACAGCTCCAAGGGGGAATGTGCCTGGTGACACTTGTCATCTTGCTTCGATGACAACCTTCACTGTTTCCTATCACGGCTGCCTGCGATTCTCTACTCATGAATCGCTCGATTGGCATCCTCTTCATCGCCGCGACAAGTATCGCCTTACCGCTGCATGGGCAAAGTTGCATCGGCACGGTGCTCGATCCTTCGGGTGCCGCCATTGCCGGCGCGGACGTCCAACTGCAGGCCACACCGCCGCAGACAACAACCACGAATCAGCGCGGCACATTCACCCTGCGCTGCGCCGGCAGCGATCCCTACCCGATCAGCGTACATGCCGATGGATTTGCTGATTCTCAAATTACCGGCCGCGCGGGAGCAAACGTCACCGTGCATCTCCGCATCGCGGATGTGCACACAGAAGTGGAAGTCGGCAAAGACAGTGGAGTCTCAGTCGACACGGACCACGGCGCCGGCACACACACCCTGACAGCAGAAGACCTACAAGGAATGGCCGACGACCCTGACGACTTTAAACGTCAGCTACAGGTGTTAGCCGCCACCAGCGGCGGTGCTCCGGGCCAGGCCATCATCACCGTCGATGGATTTCAGAACAGCAGCGCCTTGCCGCCAAAATCCTCCATCGCCTCCATCCGGATCAACCCCGACATGTTCTCAGCCGAATATGATCGTCCACCCTACCAGGGCGGCCGTGTCGAGATCTTTACCAAGCCTGGCCGCGACTCACTGCACGGAGCTCTCTTCTTCACCGACAGCGATTCTTCCTTGAACGCCACCGATCCGTTCGCGCTCACCGGCACTCCCGCAGGAAAGCGTCGCTATGGCTTCGAACTCGGCGGCCCTATTCGCAAACAAAAAAGCGACTTCTTTCTCGCCCTCGAACGGCGCGACATACACGAGTTCAACGTCGTCAACGCGTTCGTGCTCGATAGCCAGCAGGACGAGGCCGCGTTCCACCAGAGCATTCCCGCGCCCCAGCGTTTGTGGATCGGGAGCGTGCGCACGGACTGGCAGCTCACCCCGAAAAACATGCTGGCGGCGACCTACTCGGCAAACATAAACGACTCCGACAATGTAGGGAGCGGGGGCCTGGTCCTCGAAGAATCGGGTTACACCAGCACCGTAGGCGAGCAGAACCTGCGCCTTACCGACATGTTCACCATCAGCCCGACACTTCTCAACGAAGCCCACATCGGCTACACATGGAAGCACACTACAGACGTACCGCTCTCGACCGCAACGAGCGTGCAGGTGGCGGGCGCCTTTACGGGAGGCGGCGCGACCGCCGGTCACCTGCAGGATCGCGAGCGGGACCTTGAAGTCGATGACGACCTGCTTTGGAGCCATCGCACTCACTCAGTGAAGGTCGGTGTCGAGTCGATCGGCGCAATGATCCACGACTACGATCCCGACACGTTCAATGGAGCTTTCGTCTTCGGAGGTGGTCTACAACAGTACCGGCTCGGAGTAGCCACCACGTACAACCTGACCCAGGGTCAGCCCCTGGTGCCCTTGCAACAGTGGCGCGTCGCTCTCTATGCCCAGGATCAGTGGAAGCTTAAAACAAACCTCTCCATTGCCATGGGTTTGCGGTACGCGTTGCAGACCTCGCCCACCAGCTTCGCTAACCTGGTTCCCCGGCTCGGCATCGCCTGGTCTCCTGACCGCAAGCAGCACTGGGTCATCCACGCGCGCGGCGGCTTGTTCTCGAACCCGGTGTTGCCCGACGTAACGACAGAAGCTTACCGCTTAAATGGGCGGCGGCAAACGCAGACCCTGCTGTACGCGCCCTCGACACCCGATGCTATCGCAGTCGAGACGACACGGAAATTCGCGCCGAGCCTGGGACAGTCCTGGTCGTTCCAATCGCAACTCGGTGTGGAGCACGAACTGCCGCAGCACTGGCATGCACAGGCAAATCTCTTTGACGCCCAGGCCTGGGGAACGCTGCGCTCGCGCAACATCAATGCTCCGCTGGTCAGCGACAGCACGACAAACCCGCTGCTGGCGCCGCGGCCCATCGCCCCCGGCCAGAACATTTTTCAGTTTGAGCAGTCGGGCCATCTTCGCGGCCAGGTTGTGTTTCTGGGTGTCGACCAGCACAGCTACAAACGCTTTAGCATCTTTGTCGGTTACTTATATTTCAACCTGAAGACGGATGCGGACTCGGCTAGTTTCTTCCCCCAGTCCAGCTACTCCGACCATGGTGAGACGGCGCGTGCCGCATGGGAGTCGACCCACCGGCTCTTCGCCATCGGGCAACTCAACCTGCCTGCGAAGCTATCCTTCACCAGCCAGTTCGATGCCTCTTCTGGAACCCCCTACAACGTCGTGACCGGCATGGACAACAACGGCGACGGCGTGTTCAACGATCGCCCGTCCCTCGCCGCTCAATCGGGCAGCGGCGTCTATCAAACCCCGTTCGGCCTGCTCAGCGTCAACGGGTTCAACGGCAGCCTGGGCAGAAATGCGGGCACGATGCCTGCGCTGATTCACCTGGACTCCAACCTGAGCCGGACCTTTGAACTCAATTCCCATGGGCTTGCAGCCGATCGTCACCAGACCATCACGCTGAACGCGCGTTCGGCCAATCTGCTCAACCACACCAACGTGACCACCGTGGGCAACGTGGTCGGTTCGCCCACATTCACCCAACCACTGGCGGCGGAAGGCGCGCGCCGGGTGGAGTTTGGCATTCGTTACACGTTCTGAATGGCCACGGGCGCGGGCGGAAATTCACAGCCCTGTACCCCGAAGCGCTCAGAGTCCAGCATTCGCTCATTTCCCACATCTCGCCAAGACAGGGCGAGATATGGGGCACCCAGATTGGTTACAACTCAAGATCCTACGGAGGAACCATGTTGAAAGCTCTCACTACCACTCTTCTTCTCACCTGTGCCGTCGCAGCCTTCGCGCAGACCGTGCCGCCGCCCATAGCGCCCCAGCAAATCATCTACCACCATTGGCCGGAGCAGTTTGTGCAATGGATCGGCCCGGAATTACCCTACTCGATGATTGAGTTCTATGTCGATCCGAATACCGGCGCCAACCCTCTCTACGAAGTGGCGCTTACCGAACGTGCCACTGGCAAGCGAGTGCGCTACGCCAACCAACAGCAGCCGGGCACGGAGGTTTACCTCACGAATATTCAATTCGACCGCCCAGCCAGCGCCGGCAAGGATGCCACCTACCTTCTGCGCTTCGTCGACCACGCCGGCCAGCCGGTTTCCTGGCAGTTCGTCCAGGGTTCGGACATGAGTGAGCGTGGCGGTGGCAGTTCCCCGGCTGGTCTTCAGCCGCCTGTGCTGGTGTATCGCGAACGCGGAGCCGTCGCGGGAGAGGGTACGGCACTCAAGATCGGCAACACCGTCAGCACTGCCGATGTGTGGACAGAGATCAGCCAGCCGCCCTACTTTGTCGCCTACCATGGAGCGTACTCGCAGAACGTGGATATCGCCGTCTTCGCCGGCACTCCGAAGCAATGGACCACGGTGAGCGCCCCAAACACTCTCTCTGCCGGAGCCGAGTGGACACTGAAGTCGCAGGATGGCAGAAGCCGCATCCTTAAAGTGCAAACCTTGGACGGCGCGCACACTACCATCCTCGACGCCGACGACCATCTCGTCATCGACGCAGACTGGGCAAACGGCGCCTGGTCGATTAACAAACTGCATTATGCTGCTGTGGGAGCAGCGGGGCTGACGGTCACGCTGACGAACACGAATTTCGAGGTCACGGCCGGACGCAAGACGCGCATCGCAGACGGCACCGTGCGCCCGGATGGATGGGAATTCAAAGACCCGGCCTGGTTGCGGGGAAAGGCCGCGCGCTAAACCTTCAGATACTGCGCCAGTTCCTGAGAGTTATAGCAGTGGGAGAGTGCAGCCTCACGCGTGATGCGCCCGTTGGCGACCAGGTCTGCGAGGGATTGCTCCATGGTCATCATGCCCTCGGCGCGCCCAGTGGAGATGTGGCCGCGAATCTGATGGTCCTGGCCGTTGCGAATCAAGTTGCGGATCGCGCCGGTCGCCATCAGAATCTCGACCGCTGGATAGCGGTGGACATCATCGAGCCCGGGCACCAATTGCTGGGTGACAATCGCCAGCAGAACCAGGGAAAGCTGTTGCCGTATCTGTGACTGATGCCCGGTGGGAAAGATGTCGAGGATGCGAGAGATGGTCTGCGACGTGTCATTGGTATGCAGTGAAGACAGCACCAGGTGCCCGGTCTCCGCTGCCGTGAGCGCCGCGGCCATGGTCTCGGCGTCGCGCATCTCTCCTACCAGAATTACGTCGGGATCCTGACGCAGCACGGCGCGCACTGCCTGCGCGAACCCGGGCGTGTCATGGCCGACTTCGATCTGCTCCACGATCGAGCTACGGTTGTCATGCTGGTACTCGATGGGATCTTCGATGGTGATGATGTGATCGCGCCGCCGGGCATTGATCAGATCAAGCAGCGCCGCCAGGGTCGACGTCTTGCCGCATCCGGTCGGACCGGTGAGCAACACCAACCCCTGTCGCCGATCCACCAACTGGGCCAACGCCGGCGGCAGGTGCAGTGATTCGAGCGAAGGAATCTGTGCCGGCAATAAACGAATGCTGGCCGCCAGCGTCCCGCGTTGATAGTGGAGGTTGGCGCGAAAACGCCCAATCGACCCGCGCACGAAACAAAAATCAAGCGACTTGGCCGCCTCCAGTTCTTCCGCCTGGCGCACCGTCAACAAGGGCCACAACAAGCTGCGCAGTTCATCGGCGGAGAGTGGTTTCCCTGCGGCCGGCGTCAAGGCCCCTTTTACCCGCAGCACCACTGCCGAACCCGCCACCAGCAGGACATCGGAAGCAGACCGCTGCACCGCGTGCTGCAGCAGCCGGTCGATCGAGGTACCTTCCACCGTTTTCGCGGTCGTCGTCGAACGATTGAGTTGATCGACCAGCCGCGACAGCTCACTTCCGTATCCGCCCATGGATCCTCTCTTACTTCTGACGTGCTTCGGCTTCCGCGATCCACCCGCGGCGCAATATTTCTGCAGGAATACTCGAAAGATAAGGTTTGATGTCGAGAATCGGCGTGCCATTGAGCATGTCGACCCCGCGCACATGCAGCAGGCCACCTTCCCGGCGCAGCAACGTAACGGCGGTGAGGCCGATGGGGTTTGGACGTCGTGGGGATCGGGTGGCAAACACACCATGCGGACGATCGTCGAAGGGCGGTTTGCCGACCAATTCAAATTCCTGCGCCCGATGGAACTGCCACAGCACAAAGAGGTGAGAAAAGCCCTCGATGTCGAGGAGGCCAGGCTCGAATTCGGGCAGGAGCGTGAGGATGCCCTCCGCCTCATGCCTGGCGTGCACGCCTTTCGGAATTTCGCTGGTAATGTTGTAGGGACTGCTGACAAACCCGATCGGCTGGGCAACAAACGTAGCCATTCTTGCCTCCGCTCCTATGATGTTAGTCATGAAGATTGCCACTTGGAACGTAAATTCGATTCGCGCCCGGCTGGACCACGTGACCACCTGGCTCAAAGAACGCAATCCCGACGTGCTGCTCATGCAGGAACTGAAGGGCACGGATTTCCCAGCCGATGTGTTTAGGCCGCTGGGTTACGAAAGCGTGGCGGTTACGCAGAAGGCATACAACGGGGTCGCGGTGTTATCGCGGTTTCCTATCGAGACTCTCAACACCACGCTGGCCGGCGACGAGCAGGACAGCCACGCCCGTTACCTGGAAATGACGATCGAGGGCATGCGTGTGGTCAACATTTATCTGCCCAACGGCAATCCGATCGGCACCGAAAAGTTCGCATACAAGCTAGCGTGGATGGACCGCCTAATGGCGCAGATGGCGAAATGGCAGCAAGAAGGCCTTCCCGTTGTGATCGGCGGAGACTTTAATGTGATCCCTGAAGATATCGATTGCCATAAGCCCTCCTCGTGGATTAAAGACGCGCTCTTTCAGCCGGAACCGCGAGCACGCTATCGCGCGATGAAGGACCTTGGCTACACCGACGCGTTCCGCAAGCTGCATCCTGACGAAGCAGGCCAGTTCACCTTTTGGGATTACTTCCGCCAGGCTTTCGAAAACAATCGCGGCATTCGGATTGACCACTTTCTGTTGTCACCCAAAGTGGCTGAGCGGTTGCAACGCTGTGAAATCGATCGTGGCCCGCGGGCGCAGCCAAGACCTTCCGATCACACGCCGATCATGGTGGAGCTGTCCTGATGGATGTCCTGTCGCAACCGGTGCTGGCCGCGGACCACCGCATTCACTACGGTGCCGCGCCGGAACAGTTTGGCGATCTGTGGATGCCGCAAACGAAGGGCCGCTGTCCGCTGGTCGTCTTCTACCATGGCGGCTGGTGGAAGTCGGAATATGACCTTGGCTATGCCGGTTATGTGTGTGCTGCGCTCAAGAAGGAAGGGATCGCCACCTGGTCGGTCGAATACCGCAGGGTGGGCAAAACCGGGAGTGGCTGGCCTGCCACTTTTCAGGATGCGGCGGCCGGTTTCGACTTTGCGGCTACGTTGGCGAAAACGTATCCCCTCGACCTGACCCGCGTGATCACGATGGGCCACTCCGCGGGCGGGCACCTGGCGTTCTGGGTTGCCGGCAGGCATCACATCGATCCCCTCAGCGAGATCTACCAACCCAGACCACAAGTGCCGCTGCACGGAGCTGTGTCTTTGGCCGGCGCGGTCGATCTGTTGGCAACCATCGATCTCTCCGGATCCTTCACCTTCGCCCATGACAAGCAGGAGGTGTACAACCTGATGGGCGGCACGCCCCGGGATGTTCCGGGGCGATACCAGGCAGGCGATCCAGGAGAGCTTTTGCCCTTAAACGTGCCCCAACTGCTGCTTCAGGGCACGGCGGACGATCAGATTCCACCGGATCTGCCGTCGCGCTGGGCGGAGAGGTCGCGCCGGCTGGGAGATAGCGTCACGGTGAAAATGATTCCCGGCGCGGATCACTTCGATGTGGTGGATCCACAGAGTCACGCCTGGCCAACGGTGCGCGATTCGGTCAAGAAGCTGATTTTCTCCTAGGCCCCGGATAGAACTGCAGATCCCTCCACTCCGCGACGCTCCGGTCGGGATGACAAAGGGGAGAGTAGTTGTTGATTTGCATCGCGCGCTAGCCGAGACGATTGTTTAAGGAGCCTTCACGCTCTCCTTTGTCCTCCCGACCTGAGCGGACCCGGATTTCCTACCCCGCTGCAGTTAACAACGGCCTCGTATGCGGCTCTCCGTAAAGAGAGACGCACGGACTTCATCGCTAACGCAGATCTCAACAGGAAATCCGGGGGTAGCGGTGTGGAGGGACCTGCAGTTCTGTCCGGGGGCTAGTACCATCTCAATGTGCCCATCCTGCGAACGCTGCTTCTTGCCTTACCCTGCCGGCCGCTGCGGCCGCTGCGCAAACTCTTACCATCACGCACGTAACCGTGATCGACACCATCACCGGCAAAACTGCGCCCGACCGCACGGTGACGATAAGCGGCAATCGCATCACTGGCATAACCCCCTCGCGCAAGCACGAAACGCATGCAGGCCAAACCATCGACGCCCGTGGCGAATATCTCCTCCCCGGCCTCTGGGACATGCACACCCACGTCTACTTCGATAACACCTCCGCCGACGGTAGCGACCTCATCCTGCCACTCTTCATCGCCAACGGCGTGACCGGCATTCGCGACATGGGCAGCATTCTTGACCCGGTGCTCGAAGCCCGCAGCCAGGTCGCAGCGCACCATCTGCTTGGCCCACGCATGGTTGTCTCCGGGCCCATGCTCGACGGGCCCGCTTCACCCTACAAAGCGGTCATCCCCATCGCCACCCCCGAAGACGGGCGCAAGGCTGTCGACATGCTCAAGAACCGCGGCGTCGACTTTGTCAAAGTGCAATCCAACGTGCCGCGTGAGGCCTACTTCGCCATCGCGGATGAAGCAAAGAAACAAGGGCTGCCGCTCGAAGGCCACGTCCCCGATGCCATTCGCGCCTCAGAAGCCATCAACGCCGGCCAGGTCACTTTTGAACACCTGATCGGTATCTTCGAAGCCAGCTCGCCGGATGAAACCAAATATCTGAGCGGAACGAAGGGGCCCGGAGTCTTCCTGACAAGCTATGATCCCGCCCTCGAAGCCAACATCATCGCACTCATCGCCGCCCACCATGTGTGGCAATGCCCGACGCTCTACTGGGAGCGAGGCCAGTGGCTGGTAGATGCGATCGACTACAGCAAAGATCCCGATCTGGCGTATGCCGGTCACACCTGGGTGACGAAACTGTGGCCGGCATCGCAGGCTTCGATCGTCAAAACACTCGACACCGACCCGCTCGCGGTGCGAGAAAAATTTGTCCCTCACGAGCTCGACATCGTGCGCAAGCTGCAGGCGGCCAATGTGCCCTTCCTGGCCGGTACCGACACGCCGGCCGGCGTCGATGTGATCCCAGGCATCAGTCTTCATCTCGAATTGCAGCGTTTTGTCGACGCCGGCTTTTCCCCTCTGCAGGCGCTGCAGACGGCTACCCTGAACCCGGCAGTTTTCTACGACAAGCGCGGCGACTACGGCACTGTCGAAAGCGGAAGGATCGCCGATCTTGTCCTGCTCCAGGCAAACCCGCTCGACAAGATCTCCAACACCCGCAGCATCGCGGGAGTCATCGCCGACGGCCGCTATTTCTCTGCGCAGGACCTGGATCAGCTGCGCCTGCACCTGAAGCAACTGGCAGCCAGCCGGTAAACTTTGTGTAGTCTCCGTAGCCAGCAGAGTCGTCTAAGCTGCCAGCTAGTCTGGGAGGACTGCAATATCTCAGAATTGGACGATTTCGAGTCGCTCGTCCGCAATCACAGGGCACGGCTAATTCGGCTGGTGGCTTTTTCAACCGGCGATCAGGATCTTGCGGAGACGGTCGTTCAAGACGCGCTCCTAAAAGCCTACAATGCTCGTGATAATTTTCGCGGAGAATCCAGCGTGGGCACGTGGTTGCGTGCCATCGCGTTGAATGTCATGCGCGACTACCAACGCCGGCTCAAGTTCCAGTTCTGGAAAAAAGCAAGCTTAACCGCAATGCCCGTCTCGGATGCGGCAGTGTTCCTGGCCAGCGGCGATCCCTCGCCAGAAACTCGGATGGTCGCCCGCGAGCAGGTGAAGCGGGTGGAGCACGCCATGAAAGCCTTGTCGGAGAGACAACGGAGCGTATTCATTATGCGGTTTCTCGATGAGATGGAACTGGATGAAATCTCGACCGCAACCGGCTTACCGCTGCCCACGGTCAAAACCCATTTGTACCGCGCGGTCAGGGCGGTGCGCGGCCGCCTCGGAGGAGTGCGATGACTTTTTCTCATTTGACGGATGAGCAGTTAGCCGAACATCTTGCCGGCGATGCGAGCAAGGCGACGGAAGAGCACGTGAGCGCGTGTGCCGCCTGCCGGGCAGAGATCACGCGCATGCGCGCCGCGTTGCGCGTCTTCAACCAGGCCAGCCTGGAATGGACGGAAAACCGGCCTCGCGTCCACCGGCCGGCGCCGAGTTGGCGTCCCGCCGTGGTGTGGGCTGCCGTGTGTGCCGTTGTGCTGGCCGCGGTGTTACTTGCCGGGCTTCTGCACCGGCCGCAGCAGGTGCGGATCGCGGCATCGCCGGGCGCGGACACCGATACTGCTGAGCTGAAACAGGACAACGCACTTTTGTCGGCGATTGATAAGGAATTGGATTCAACAGAGTTATCACCAAAAAAAATGTACGCAGTTTCTGATTCGTTGAAAGCCCAGTGAGAGCCAGGCGAGGCATAGCCCCTTGAAGCAAAAAAAGACAACTATTCGATTGACGCTCCTAATGATGTATCTGCTCATGAGCCTTGGAGCATGGGCACAAGGTCAGCATGGTGGCGGTCCTCCGCCGGGGGGACCGGGTGCGATGCCACCGATGAATGGCGGTCCCCGTGGGGCAGCCGATAACCAACATTCTCCCCCACCCGGCGTTCCTGGAGGTAGCACGCAAAGCACCCTGCGTGGAGGCCTGCAACTCGGCCCTCCTGGCCGTTGGTGGGATGACAAGTCGTTCGCGCGCGACATGGGGCTCAGCGGTGACCAGAGAAAGAAGATGGACGCCATCTTCAAAGAGAGCAAGGGAACCTTGTTCAATCTCTACAACGCCCTGCAGAAAGAAGAAGACGGCCTGGAGCGTTTAACCACCGGCAATCACCTGGACGAGGAACGGATTGATCTCCAGATCGACAAGGTGACCCAGGCCCGCGCTGCGCTGGAAAAGGCCAACGCTCACATGCTGTTGCAGATTCGCAACCAGATGAGCGACGAGCAGGTGGAACGCCTGGACGCGCATCGCCCGCAACCGCCACCGCAATAAACTTCTGTAGACTCTGCGCTGGAGATCATCGTCCAGGGGAGTGTGAAGCGCAATTCCTCCCCCCTGACCCGCCGTGGCTTCCTTCGCTCCAGCCTGGAAGCCACGGCCGCGCTTAGCCTGCAGAATGCCGCGCGGTCGTTCGGCGTGGAGACGCGGGCATGCAAGCTGACTGCGCAGCAAGAGATTGGTCCCTACTACATTCCAGACGAACTTCTTCGCTCCGACATTGCCGAGCATAAAACGGGTATCCCTCTGACGTTACGGATTGTGCTGCTCGACGCGTGCAACTGTAAGCCGTTGACCGATGCGGCCGTTGACGTATGGCACTGCGATGCGGCCGGTGTCTATTCCGGCTTCAGCCAACAAGGGCCTCCAGGGCCGCCGCCGCCGGACTTCGATCCCGGATTTACTGACGACGGACCGCCACACGGACCGCCTCCCAATCACGCGCCGTCTAACCGGCTCACCTTCCTGCGGGGCATCCAGCGCACCGGTACCGATGGAGCCGTAAGCTTCCGCACCATCTTCCCCGGTGTCTACATGGGGCGCACCAACCATATTCATTGCACGGTTCGCCTGGGCGGCCACGCCGCCGGCAAGACGTACAACGGTGGCCATACTTCCTACGTAGGCCAGATTTTCTTTCCCGAAGAGGTCACTGCCGGGCTCATGGAACATGATCCCTATCGCGGTCATACGATCCAGCGCACCACGCAAGCCGAGGATCACGTATTTACCGAGCAGCAGGGCGAGCTGTCGATCGCGCGCTTACAAACGGCCTCGAGCGGCTTGTTAGCCGAGTTCGTCGCCGCCGTATCTCCCGCCGCGTATTAGGAGTTTCCGATGTGGGCAAAAACCTTTCCCGTCTCATGCGTTGTCCTGTTATCGAGCACAGTGTCCGCACTCGCAGCCGTCCCGCTCACCCCAGAGCAAACGCAGTTGTTACAGAAATCCTTCGTGCGGGAGAAGGTGACGATCCAGGAAATCAAAAAGCAGATTCCCCTGGTCCAGACCTACCTGCAGAACACGCGGCCCGACGCCAAACTGTACGCCGTACCCACGTCGGACGAATACATGCTGAACCGCGTGGATTTCTCCAAGGTGTTTACCGTCAAGCCTTATAAGTCGAAAAACGATCGGGGCTTCTTTCGCGGCTCTGCCAAGGCATTCCTTTCGTTGAGCAACATCTTCAAAATGGAGTACTCGCCCATTGGCTTTATGGACATGATGTTTGTGGACCCGACCAGTTACGACCTTGCCCATTACGACTTCACCTACGTACGCCGCGACTTTCTCGGGGAGGTACGCACCATGGTGTTCGAGGTGCACCCCAAACCTGGTAATGGCTCCGGGCGCTTCACCGGACGTATCTGGATCGAAGACCAGGGCGGCAATGTCGTCCGCTTCAACGGTTCCTACTCGCGCAGTGTTCTTGCCCAGGCCGCTCGCTATTGGGTCCACTTCGATAGCTGGCGAAATAATATCCAGGGGGATGTATGGCTGCCGGTCGCCATCTACGCCGAAGAAGACGAGCATCCCGAAGCCTTGAAGCCCGAAGGCTTTCGTGCGCAGACACAGTTCTGGGGTTACTCGCTTAAAGTGCCATCCCACGAGGAGGAAAACACGTCGGTGGTGGTCGACAATGTGAACGACCAAAGTGACTCGTCGCAGGATGTCACCCCGCTCGAGGCGCAACGCACCTGGTATTCGCAGGCGGAAGAGAATGTGCTCGATCGCCTGGTGGTCGCCGGCCTGGTGGCGCCACCGAGCGAGTTCGATCAAACACTGGAGCAAGTCACCAACAACATCATCCTCGGCAACAAGCTGGCTTTAGCAGGCGACATTCATTGCCGCGTTCTCCTCACCACTCCGCTGGAATCGCTCTCCGTCGGCAACACGATTCTCATCAGCCGGGGCCTGGTGGACGTGCTACCGACAGAAGAGGACCTGGCTGCTGTACTCAGCTTCCAGTTGGCGCAGATTGCGCTCGGCCATCACATCGATAGCCGGTATGCATTTGACGACCGGCTTTTGTTTCCCGACGAAGCTACGTTCCAGCGGATCAGGATGAACCACACGCCGCAGGACAACCTGGACTCCGCGAAGAAGGCGGTAGAACTGCTGGATCACTCGATCTACCATGACAAGTTGCGCAACGTGGGATCGTTCCTGGCGCAGTTGCAAGCGCGGGAAAAGAACCTGCAGGCTTTGCTCACGCCGAGGCTGGGAGATTCCGTGGTCAAGTCTGACGGATCCACCTGGCTGGCCGATGTCTCGAAGGAACCTGCGCATCTCAATGTGGACGATCTTTCGCAGATCGCCGCATTGCCGCTGGGCAGCCATCTGCGGGTGGATGCCTGGAGCGATGAGGTTCATTTCCTCAAAGGCGACGTGCAGGCCATCGTCAATGCGCGAGAGAAGATGCCGCTGGAGCTGACTCCGATTTACTACCGACTGACCCGGCTACGGTCTACGACCGCTGCACCACCAGCGGCGCCAGCGGAGTGAAACACACTTAGGAATTGTAGGTGCCTCCGCTGTAGCTCTCAACTCGTCAGGTTGTAGATCAAGCCGTAGGGATCCCTGACATAGCAGCGAGGAGACTCTGGCTCATCCTTAACGACTTTGCATCCCTTCGATAGCAGCCGCTGCTTTGCTTCTTCCACATCGTCCACAGTCACTTCCAACACCGGCCCCAGTGCGGGCCCGCGTTCGATGAAGAGGTTGATACGCTTGCCATGCAGGCTGATCATGGCTGGCTCTTCATCACCGGTGACTTCGAACCCAAGCTGCTGCACATAGAAGGATGCCGCCTTCTTCGGATCCTGCGCTTGAATCAGAATGTCTGCGCCGAAACTGTTTGCCATCACGCTCCCTCCACAAATGATTTCAACCGAGACAATGCACCATCCCACTGCTTCGAGACCAGTTCCAGATATTCCTTCATCTCCATCACTGGCTGCGGGTTGAATTGAAATAAGCTCTCCCGGCCTTCGCGCGTTGCATGGACCATACGCACTCGCTCCAGCACACGCAGATGCTTCGTCACCGCCTGCCGTGTGAGCTTCGTCCCCTCGGTCAGCTCGGCAATGGAGTATCGCCGCCCGCCACACAACTTCGTCAGCAGCGTAAGCCGCGTCTCGTCGCCGAGCGCGGCAAACACCGCCGCCCTGGCGCGCACGCTGCTAGGCCGCCTTAAGGACATACGCCTCGATATTTTTCATCTGCTGCGCCCAGCCGCCGTCGTTCCTGCGGAAGGCTTCTGCCCGGCGCTCGCTGGGAACTTTCTCGAAGCCAGACTCGGTCACGGTCAACGACGTACCGCCGGCCGTCGGCTTCAGCCGGAACTCCACTAGGGTGGGCTCTTCCTTCGAGAAATCCACGTTGGGGTCAACCGCGTAGGGATGCCACGTATAGGAGAAAAGGGTTTCCGGTTCCATCGCCTGGATCACAATCTGCATACGCACATGCTCGTATCCGGGATGGGTGATCTGTCCGCTTGCCGGCTGGCCGGGCACAAAAGGGTCATCCATCTTCACCAGGAACCACTCGCCAAACTGGCGCGAGTCCGTCAACGCCTGCCAAACCCGCGAGACCGGGGCTGCAATCTCAATGTGCTTCTCGATGCGCTCGTTCATAACGCAACCTCCGGGTTGCGTAACCAATCTAGCCGGGACGGCCTCGATATGCAACCAAAAAGTTGCTGATTAAAAATGAAGAATGTGGGTGGCGTCGGGACTGTCCACCGGGACAAAGCCAATGCGCTCGTACAAGCGGGCCGCACCGGCATTCTCGGCGCGCAGCCGCACACACTGGAAATGAAGCCGCGCCTCGTCCACGAGATGGCTCACCAACGCTCTGCCGACGCCCTTGCCGCGCCACGCTGGACGCACATAGACCTTGCGGATGCGGCCCATATCGGGCTGTCCAGCAAAGGGATCGCAGTTCAGGCCACCCACCGCCGTGAGCAGCTCCTGGTCCAGGTAGCCACAGAAGATCTCACCGGGGCCGTCAAACCGGTTCACCGCGGTCGTCCATTCTTCTACCAGGGTGGCGATGAATTGGTGGCCTTCCCCCTCCGCCTCCCGCGACAGGAGGTCCAGACCCGGGGTGGGCAACTCTATTTTTTGTATCGTGATCATGTCTTTATCTCACCATACCGCTGAGTCGCTTTTTGGGATAATTCATCTAACCAGCATGGCGAAGAAGCTTGCAGTTTCGGTTTTGGATCTAGTCGGCATGCGGCCGGGCGAACCGGCTGGCAGCGCGATCGCCCGCTCGGTCGATCTGGCACAACACGTGGAGGGTTGGGGATACCAGCGTTACTGGCTGGCGGAGCACCACTCCATTGCCGGATTGGCCTGCTCGGCCACTGCTGTGCTCATCGGGCACGTGGCAGCCGCCACCAAGACAATCCGCGTGGGCAGCGGCGGCGTGATGCTCCCCAACCATGCGCCGCTGGTCGTCGCAGAGCAGTTCGGGACCCTGGAAGCGCTCTATCCCAGCCGTATTGACCTGGGCCTGGGCCGCGCGCCGGGCGGCGACTTTTTGACCATGCGAGCCCTGCGTCGCGATCTGCACCAGACGGGAGATGACTTCCCTGCACTGCTCGAAGAGTTACGTGGCTACCTTGGGCCGGAGAGGCCGGGGCAGACGGTGAAAGCCATTCCCGGACAGGGAAGCAATGTGCCCATTACACTTCTTGGGTCCAGCGGCTTCAGCGCGCAATTGGCCGCCATGCTTGGCCTGCCGTTCGCCTTTGCGGCACATTTTGCTCCGGAATACCTGTACGCCGCGGCGCAGATGTATCGCGAGCGCTTCCAGCCAAGCGCGGTGCTCAACCGGCCACACCTGATGGTTGGGGTGCAAATCATTGCGGCGGAGACAGACGCGGCGGCGCGGCGGCTGTTCACCACGCCGCAACAGCGGTTCCTGCAATTGATCCGCAACCAGCCGGTGGAGTTGCTGCCTCCCGTCGATTCCATGGAGCCGATTTGGCAGGACTTCGAGCGGGTCGCAGTCGAGTCCAAATTGCGCGCGGCCATCGTCGGATCGAATGCCACGGTGAAGGCCGGCATCGAGCGGCTCATCGAAGATACCGGCGCCGACGAGCTCATCGTGGTGACGGATACCTACGAGCATGCCGACCGCCTGCAGTCGTATGAACGGGTCGCCGGCATCGCGTCGACGGTGGACATCAAGCCAACTCTGGCCGTGGGCGCCTGGAGCGGCGGAAACGATTGAGTGAAAGGGAAAAACCGGTGACCGAGAGCATGATCGCTGCACACGCTGCCATGAGCGCGAGGCTCTCTCCCCACCAACCACCCGCTTCGCCGGTATGCGCAAAGCGAACCCAGGCGCGCCACCGCTGACCACGGCTCAAGGCGTCAAAGGGTTCGCGCCGAACGACTTGCAGCGTCGTTGCATCGACCACAACCTGCTCCCGTTTGTCGGGATGGCCGCCGTCACTCGCATCCACCACAAAGCTCAAACCGGAAGGGGTCGCCGGCAAACGCAGAGTCGCTGTCTGCCAATCAGCTACGGTGGCAGTTGCCTGTGCAAATGCGGCATCCAGCTGACGCGGCACTGCATCGCCGTGGCGGTGCGGAGCGCCGTTTCCGCCGCGCACCGGCACCGGGCTTCCCGCTAGACGGAAGAGCAATGCATTGGCCCAGGGATAGGCCATGATCACGCCGCTGCAGATAATGATCGCCAGCGGCAGAGCAAACCAAAAGCCGGTGACTTTGTGCCAGTTGTAGTTACGAGCCCGGCTGGTCGCGCCACGGCGGTAGAGGACGCCGGTACGTAGCGCGCTCCTGCTCCATCGATGCGGCATCCACAACACTGCTCCTGAAACAAGTTGGAATATAAACAACAGAACTGCCACACCCTTGATTGCAGTAGCGGTGGCGTGGTGCGCGCTGCTTAACCCGAACCACCGATGCAACGCGGTCACTTGGTTGAAGAAGGCGCGCAAACGCGGCGACATCGGACCCTCCACACTGCCGGAACGCCGGTCTGCGAAGTAGACTTTGCGTTCCGCGGTTTCGAGTTCAAACGGCAGATTGGCATCGCTGTGTATGGTTAGCGCGGTAACCGGCGCGGGCAGCCGCACGGAAGCGCGGTCGACCAACACCTCCAGTGGCAGCGGCGTGGCATCGCGGAGGACAGGAGCCGGGGTGTAGTTACTACGATCCGCGGCGCGCAGGATGGGCCGCTCGTAGGCGAGCAATGCGCCGGTAACCGAGAAGAAGATCACGAGCGCGCCCACCAGGACACCCGTACCCAAATGCATCCAGAAAAATACGCGTCGCACCCTTGCTACACCTCGGCCCACTGCCGCAGCAGGTTGTGATAAATGCCGGTAAGCTGTACCGCTGCTGGATTCGCCGGCAAGTCGCGGTTCACGCGCTGGGTTGCATTGTCCAGATCGAAGAGCAGCGTGCGCTGGGCATCGCTCCGCACCATGCTCTGGATCCAAAAGAAGGAAGAGACGCGGCGACCCCGCGTCACCGGCTCGACCCGGTGCAGACTCGACGAAGGATAAATCACCATGTGCCCTAGCGGCAGCTTGGCTTTGTGAATGCCGTAGGTGTCTTCAATGATCAGTTCGCCGCCGTCGTATTCTTCCGGCTGGGTGAGAAAGAGAGTGGCGGAAAGATCGCTTCGTACGCGATGCGAACTTCCCTTCACGTGGCGGATCGCATTGTCGACGTGGGTGCCGAAGGATTGTCCTCCTCCATAGCTGTTAAAGAGTGGAGGAAAGACCTTCATGGGCAAAGCGGCGGAGATGAAGAGTGGATTTTGCCCCAACGCCGTGAGTATCAGATCACCGATCTCCTGCGCCGCGGGGTGGCTTTCCGGGATTTGCAGGTTGTCTTTGGCCTGGGCAGATTGATGGCCGGCAGTCACGCGGCCATCGACCCAGTCGGCGGCGGATAAGACTTGCCGCGCATGAGCAATCTGCGCCGCAGTCAAAACATCGGGAACAGTGATCAACATAAGCTGCTACCTCTCGTGTAAGACGGATGATTAGAAGCGGAAGTTTAGGCCAAAGAGACCCGACGTCCCCGCCCCCGGCACGATGTGCGCGGGATGGATTTCGTCGATGTAGTTGCGGTTGGCAAGATTGAAAACATTCACTTGCAGTGACAAATTATCCGTAAGCGTGTAGCGGCCCATGGCATTCAGAACGACGTACCCCGGCACTTGTTTGACGAGCCCGGTGGTGGGGTCGAGGGGAACGGTTGAGCTGGCGCTGCGGCTGTCAACATAATTGCCACCGCCGCCCACCATCAGACGGTGGGTGGGTTCGAACGTGGTCCACAGGTTGAAGAGATTGTTGGGCACGTTGGCCAGGCGATATCCAACCGCCAGCGGATAGTATTGCGACTTCACCACCTCGCTGTGCATGTAGGTGTAGCTGGAGAGAACCTGCCAACTCGAGGTAATGCGGCCATTGACCACCGCCTCTACACCATCGACGCGTTGTGTTCCCGCCAGCACGTAGAGCAGCGAATTGGTCGGCGAGGCTTCGCGCGCGTTGTCCTTGGTGGTCCGAAAAATGTCTGTGCGCAAGGAGAAGCGCGCATGGTTCACGTCCCACTTGGTACCCAGCTCATACGAGCGGTTGAATTCCGGAGCCAGGTTGGCACTACCTGTGCCGCTGGGACCGACCGTGAGGGAGAGAGCCTCTGCCGATGGATTGAAGGAAGTGCCGTAGTCGAAATAAATGCTTCCGAAGCTGGTTGGTTTGTAAACAGCGGCGGCACGCCAACTCGGTTTGCGATCGAGGCGCGTCGGATACGTAATAGTGGGCGGGCCCTGGACGATGGGTCCTCCGACAACCGCCATCTTGGGAGTGGGATAGGCGATGCTCTTTTCCTCGGTGTAGAAGCGATCGAAGCGGGCTCCGCCGACCAGCTCAAAGTGGCTGCCGAACTGCATGGTGTCGAGCAGGTACAGGCCATAACTGGTGGATGTGACATGGACGTTTGAGGCCGGCGCGGACGTGCCGCTGAAGCTCTGGCTCTCATTGGGGGCCAGCAGGTTCGCGGTGGGCACGGTATTGATTGTCTGGCCAGCGGGGTTGACGTAATTGAAAGTCGGACGCTTGGGATCGGAGGTTTCGCGTCCACCTTCTGCTCCAATCACTGCGACGTGGCGGATGCCGAATGTCTTTACGTGCGCTGTGGCGTCGAGTTGGTCCCAGAGCAGGCCCTCATTGCTGAAGGTGGCAATCTGGTTGCGGTTCACAGCGATCTGCTCGAGCGGAGTCGCCGGCGTGATCAAGCCTGACGTAGCGGTGTTTACCTGGGGCTCGGAAATACGTGCATCGCGCTGGCTGTTCGCGAAGCGAATGCGGTTGCGGAGAATGGCCCAGTCAGAGACGTCATGCTCCATCTTGAGCGTGACCATATCGACATCGGTGCGCAGATAATTGCCGTCGCGAAAGCCGTAGTAGTTGTGCCGCGGGACGGGAGCGGCGCGATTGAAGTACCAGGGAATGCCGTAGTCGGGGATATCGTTCTCGGCGAAGTGAAAGTAGCTGGCGGTGAGCCGGTTCGCGGTTCCAATACCGAGAGCCAGGGACGGCGCCACGCCGAAGCGGCGGTTCTCGGTCACATCGCGCTCGGCTACATTCGATTCGTGGGCCATCAGGTTGAGTCGTACGGCGGCCCCATGGCCAAAGTTTTGCAACGGCTGGTTGATGTCGGCGGCGAAACGCCGAGTAATGTCGGTTCCGAAATCTCCTTCGGCAACGATGAAAGGACGGTTCTCCGGGGCCTTGCTCTCCTGGTTGATCACGCCACCCGTCGATCCGCGTCCGAAGGTCACCGATGACGGCCCCTCCAGCACCTCAACCTCCCGATAGTTGAAGGGATCGCGGTAGTAGCTGCCGAAATCACGCATGCCATCGAGGAAGATGTCGTTGCGGGCGGTGAATCCGCGCAACGTGAGATTGTCACCCTGCGACCCACCTTCGCCCGCCGCCAGGCTGATACCCGGAGCATTGCGCAAGGTGTCGCGCAAGGTGGTCGCTCCCTCTTCGTGGATCGTGGCCTGAGTGATGGTGGAGATCGATTGCGGCGTATCCAGAAGTGGCACCGGGTAGCGGTCGAGACTCAGCTGGGAAGAAGCGTCCTGCACCATCACGGACTCGCTGGCTCGCACGGAAATCGTCACCCGGCCGGTGCTGTCGATTTGATAGGAAAGACCTGTGTCGGCCAGCAGGGCGCGCAGCGCCTGGTCTTCGGTGTAGAGCCCGGTCACACCAGGCGACTTAAAGCCAGCGATCGTCTCTATCGGAAGAGCAAAGACGACGTCGACGCCGGTCGCGCGATGGTACGCGCTGACAGCTGCATCCAGAGGGCCTGCGGGTATATCCAAGCGTCGAACCGTAAGGTTTTGCTCCTCCGCAGACTTGCCGTTGCCCGCGGCCGCAGCCTGCGCCCACGCCGGCATAGCCCGTGTGATAGAAACGGCAGCATAGGCTGCTACGGTGCCGAGGGTAAGCAGGGCTTTCCCCTTGTTTCGAGGTCTGTCCTTCATGCAGTGGTCTCCTTCTGGCAAGCGGCAACCAGGCGCGCGACGCCTGATACCGCCTTGAAAGGGCTTGAGCAGAGACCTATAGTGGGAGGAGTCTGCGGCTGCCAAGTCGTAGGTTGCCCGGGTCCTCGCATCTCTCGGCCAAGAGGTGTTTGCGGGGACTCTGGGATGATGCAGTCGATGTACGACCGAATCGGTCTGACTTAATATACGAGCCTTTTGGTCCTGATTACAAGTCGTTCATAAAGTCTTCATCAAAGGAGCCCGCCCACGCTCTGTCTGGCGTCTGAAGCGCATCCTGCATAATCAGAGTTAATGACACTCCTTTGGAAACCGGAGAACTGGTCCCTCCGCCTCGCGGAACTCGAAGCACGGACGGGCGATATCAAAGAAGCGCCGCTTCGGCGGGATGTCCGCTCGCTGGGTATGCTGCTTGGCCAGGTGTTGCGGGAGCAGGCGGGCGAAGCGCTTTTTGCCGAAGTGGAGGAGCTGCGGCAGATCGCCATCCAGCGCCGTGAGCAGCAGAGTGACGATACCAGCCAGCCGTTTTCCGAGGCGCTGGATAGCCTGCAATCCCTGGACCTGGTGCAGGCCTATCAACTCTCGCGTGCCTTCGCCTTCTACTTTGAGCTAATCAACCTGGCGGAAACCAACCATCGCAAGCGACGGCGGTTGTCGCTGCAGCTTTCCGGGGAAGCGCAGCGCGGGTCTCTGCGCGGAACGCTTCGTGCCATGCGGGCTGCGGGCATCTCGGGCGAAGAAGCTTTGAAGTGGCTGCGGGCGATTTGCATCATCCCCGTATTCACTGCCCACCCCACGGAAGTAGCTCGCCGCGTGGTGATGTTCAAACGACGCCGTATCGCTGAACTGCTCGAGCAGCTGGACCGTATTCCGCTGTCTGACGAGCAATTGGAGCAGTTTGAAGAAGCGCTGACCGCTGAGATCACTGCTCTTTGGGAGACGGATGAGGTACGAACCCGCCGGCCCACCGTGCGCGACGAAGTCAAGATGGGTCTCGATTACTACGATGCCTCCATCTATGCCACACTGCCGGGTCTCTATACCGAAGTCGCCGCGGCGTTTGAGGCGGAGTATGGCATCTGCCTGAGCCTGGCCGAGATGCCGGTGTTGCTTTCCTTTGGGTCCTGGATCGGCGGCGATCGCGATGGCAATCCCTTTGTGACTTCGCAGGTCACCCGAGAAGCAATGCAGATGTCGCGCGAGAGTCTGCTGGCCCACTACCAGCGGCAGTTGCAATTGGTGCTCGACCTGTTGACCAGCTCCACCCAACAGGTGCCCGTGAGCGGTGCGCTCGAGCAGCAACTGATCCACTATCTGCAGTCGCTCAACACCACCCCGCAGCAGGCCTTTGGAGAACGATTCGAGCATGAGTCGTACCGGCGCTTTCTGAGCTGCATTCGGGTACGGCTTACCGGTGTCGATGCCGGCCTGGCGGGTCTGCCGGCGTACAAGTCGGCCCAGGAATTTCTTGCCGATTTGCAGCTTCTCCACGCCAGCCTGGTGGAGAACCGCGGTCCGCGGCTGGCCCACGAGCTGATCGATCCCTTGCTGCTGCAGGTGCGTACCTTTGGGCTTCATCTGCAAACGCTGGATATTCGCCAGCATGCGCGGCTGCACGCCGCGGCGCTCGAAGAAGCGTCCGCGTGGAAGTGCGATCCAGCGCGTGCCTCGTCTGTGCCGGCTCCGCTGAGCCCCGCTTCCGCCGACGTGATCGAAACCTTCCGCACGATTGCTGAACTCAAGGCGTCGTCCACTCCCGAGGCGATTCGCCACTATGTGATCAGCGGTGCGGCCAGCGCGGAAGATGTGCTGAACGTGATCTGGCTGGCACGCCTGGGCGGGGTACGCGTCGAAGGCACGGCGGACGACCCTGGCCTGATGCCGGTGCCGCTCTTCGAGTCGATTGAGGATTTGCGCAATGCGCCGGCGATCTGCCGCGAGCTTTGGCAGTCACCCAGCTACCGCAAGTTGCTGGAGTCGTGGAACGACACACAGGAGATCATGCTGGGCTACTCCGACTCCAATAAAGACGGCGGCATGCTCACCAGTACGTGGGAGATTTTTCGCGCCCATCGGACGTTGCACCAGGTAGCCAGCGAGTGCGGCGTGCGGTTGCGGCTCTTCCATGGTAGGGGTGGCACGGTGGGCCGCGGCGGTGGGCCGACGCACCGCTCCATCTACGCCCAGCCGGCGGGCGCCTTCACGGGGGAGATCCGCATCACGGAACAGGGCGAAGTGCTGAACTGGAAATACTCCGACGTGATTCTTGCGGAACGCAATCTGGAATTGATGATTGCCGCTTCGCTCGATGCCCTGGCGCGGCCGAATGCGCGCAATCCTCAGGGCCATTTTACCGGGGTGCTGGCACCGGAGTGGGAGGCTGCGTTTGCTGAGCTCTCCGATGTCGCGTATGCGTTTTATCGCGAGCATATTTTGCTGGATCCCGAGGTGTTGCAGTATTTCGAGGAGGCCACGCCCGTCGCGGAGTTGGAGCATGCCAAGATCGGCTCGCGCCCGTCGCGCCGTGGAGGCCGCCGGAGCCTGAATGATTTGCGCGCGATCCCGTGGGTGTTTGGGTGGACGCAGAGCAGGCAGCTGGTTCCGGCCTGGTTTGCCGTGGGGCATGCGCTGGAGGCCTTTGGTCAGAAGCCAGGAGGCGCAGCTACGCTGGCCATCATGGCACGAGAGTTCCCGTTGTTTATCGATCTGATCCGGAATGTTGAGATGGCGCTGGCGAAATCCGACTTTGGCATCGCCCGCTTGTATGCATCGCTGGTTGCGGATGAAGGGTTACGTGATCGGGTGTTTAGCAAGCTGGAGGCGGAGTATCATCGCGCACGCAACGCGATCCTGGCGATTACGGGTCAATCGGAGCTGCTGGAGAACAACCAGGTACTGGCGCGGTCTATCCGGTTACGGAATCCGTACGTCGATCCGATTAGTTTGATCCAGGTCGACCTGCTACGGCGAAAGCGGGCCGGAGATGATTCGGATGCGATCAATCGCGCGATCTCGGCCACGATTAACGGAATTTCCGCGGGACTGCGAAATACCGGGTGAAACCCACGCACGCCAACGGAAGGCTTGCATGGGCCACCCAACGTTTTTTGCTTATCCTTCGGTCCCGTAGGCTACACAGACTTCGGATTTATCGGGAAAGATATACGCCGCGAAGTCCTCATCGGACATGGTGAGGTTTTCCTTCCAAAGCTTCTTCATTTCGGGAATGCGCGTGACCATGTCTTCGAACTCCGGCTTCAGGTAGACCACGTACACTTCGCGAGGGTCCCGCTTTAGCGACTCCGCCAGATTCTGCATCACCTTATCGAATACCGGCCCGACGAAGGGGTGCCACAAGAAAATGACCAGCGGAACAGGCGGAAAGACGAAGTTCCGCACGTCCCCAAGCACGCAGCGCACATCCGCACACTGGCGATCGGGCGATTGATACAACGAGGCATTCCGGTTGGCAATTTCCTTCAGCTCCGGGATCAACTCCACGCCCAGCACCTGCTTGAAGGGCAATTGGGAGGCCAGCAGCATGACGCGGCCCTTGCCTGCCCCGAGGTCGATGAAGGTAAACCGCCGGTGATCGATCTGCAACTTCGCAGAGGCCTGAGCAAAGAGCGAAGGCGAAGTGGCATAGAAACCGGTGTTGTGGATGCTCCTGCGCCGCCGGCTATCCTTTAGCTCCTCGGCGGAGATGAGGCCGCTGGTGTCGGTCCCATGGAGGGCATCGAAGGGATGAACCGGGTTATAGGCTCGGGGCAATTCGGTCCGGCGCGACAGACGGCCGGCGATTTTACCGGGCGCCGCGGTCAGCGTTCCCATCACTCCGCGTTTCGCTACGGCACGGTGCAAGGCAAATCCTACATTGCTCAGTTTCATCTTCGAACCCACTTTCCTGTCTTAATAACCTGCTTCAACCAAGTTGATGAGCGCTTCACCGCGCGCATAGCGCTGGGCCTGTTCACTGGCGAGCCGAAGGGCACGCCCGAGAAAGCGGGCAGTCGCACCCGCAACATGGGGAGTCAGCAATAAATTGGGTGCCTTCCACAGCGGATGCCCAGGGGGCAAAGGCTCTGGATCCGTCACATCGATGGCAGCGCGTATTTTGCCGCCATGCAAAGCTTGAACCAGGGCCTCCGTGTCCACCACTGGGCCACGGGCAGCGTTCACCAGAAGGGCTCCAAGCTTCATGGCCGCAATTCTGTTTGCGTCTATAAGGTGCGTGGTTTCTGGGGTGAACGGCGTCACCAACACTACCACATCCGCTTGCGGCAGCAGCTGGTCGAGCTCCGCGATCGACGCTACTCCGGGCCGTGCTCTGCGCGCGATCCGTAAAATCCTGGGTCCAAACGCGGCCAGTCGAGACTCGATGGCTTTACCGATCGAACCGTAGCCAACGATCAACACCGTCTTGTCCGCCACTTCGTCGACCAGAGCATGGGAACGAAGCTCGACAGGAACCGCGTGCGATTGCCAATAGAGCTCTTCAGCTTGCCGGCGGCCGGACCAGTTCTCCTGTTGCTGCAAGGCGAAGTAGAACGGCAGATTCTTCTGCATCGCCAGGATCGCGGTCACTACCCACTCCGACGTGGAAATGTCATGCACGCCCTGAGCATCGCAGAGAGTCAAACCCGGAGGCAGAAACGGCAGCAAGCCATCCACCCCGGCCAGGAGCGTTTGCACCACCTTCAACCCCCGCAAGTGCGGCAGCTGACGGCGGGCAATCTTCATGCTCGTGGGAGCGATCCACATTTCGATCTCCACCTCTTGTTGCGGCTCGTCTGCGATCCGCACCAATTCCACCTCCGGGGTAAAGTCCCGGAGCAAAACCGGAGCGAACGACTCCTGTATCCCGACACGAATCATTTCCGTGACCTCAGCGCCTTGCTAACTTAACAGCGAACAAGGCTCCGGCGGCCCAAGAAGTAACACTCAAGGGGAATACAAATACTGTTTTAGGGGGATTGACTCAAATTAGCACGGAGATTAGGCGGTCGCGTCAAACTAACGAGTACTCAATGGTTACCCAGCATCAGCTTGGCTATCGTCGCGAGCTGCATATTGGAGGTGCCTTCGTAGATTTTGCCAATCTTGGCATCGCGGTAGTACTTCTCGACGGGGTAATCCTTCACAAATCCATACCCACCGTATATTTCGACAGCCTGACTGGCCACTCGTTCCGCCACCTGGGACGAAAAATACTTGCACATGGCCGCTTCCTTGAGAAAGGGGAGGCCGTTGTCTTTGAGGCGGGCGCAGTTGTAGACCAGGAGCCGGGTGGCTTCGATCTCAGTGGCCATCTCGGCCAGGGCAAACTGGACGGCCTGAAACTCGCCAATGGCTTTACCGAATTGCTTGCGCTCAAAGGCATAGCGGGCGGCATGGGACCAGGCACCCTGGGCCAGCCCGAGCATCTGGGCGCCGATACCGATGCGGCCCTCGTTCAAGGTCTCGATCGCGATTTTGTAGCCTTTGCCCGGCTCCCCCAACACATTGGCCGCAGGTACCTTGCAATCTTCCAGAATGATCTCGCAGGTGGACGAGGCGCGAATGCCGAGCTTGTCTTCCTTCTTGCCGATGGAAAATCCGGGAGCGCGCTTGTCTACCAGGAAGGCCGTGATGCCCTTGTATCCGGCGGCGGGATCGAGGGTGGCGAAGACGATGAAGAGGCCGGCCTCGCGAGCATTCGTGATCCAAAGCTTCTGGCCGTTGAGCAGGTAGGAGTCGCCGCGCTTTTCTGCACGCATTTGTAACGCGAACGCATCGGACCCGGAGCCGGCTTCGCTTAACGCGTAGGCGCCCACGGTGTCGGTGGCGAGGCGGGCCAGCCAGGTTTTCTTCTGCTCGGGTGTTGCCCAGCGCAGCAGGGCGTTGATGCAGAGAGTGTTCTGCACATCGATCAGCACGCCCACCGAGGGGTCGACGGCAGAGATTTCTTCCACCGCGAGAATGGCTTCGAAGAAGGTTCCGCCGGACCCCCCGTACTCGACAGGAATCTCGATGCCCATGAGGCCGAGATTGAAGAGCTGCGGAATCAGCTCGGACTGAAAGTGCTGTTGCTCGTCCATGGTCCGCACCAGGGGCGCGATGTTGTCCTGGGCAAACTGGCGGACGGTGGAACGAAACAACTGTTCATCTTCAGAGAGCAGGGTCAGGGGAGAAGCGGGTTGGGACGCAAGCACTGAATCGGCCACGAGGATAAAGCTATCCGCTGGGATACATGGATGTCCAGCAGTGTGGGGTTGTTATAGGGGGAGGGTTGGTTTGAGGACGGCGAGGAGCCGAGGTACATTGCGCGGGCGCATTGCGTGGGGGTCCGGGCGGCCGGATGGGCTGCGGTGCACGATGGAGAGTTTTTCCCGATCGAGGATCTTGCGTGCCTGCATGCGGGCGTGGTTCGACCAGGGTCCGACCGGGTCGAGCTTGATGTAGGTGGTCCAGTGGCGCAACGCGGCGCGTCGCTCGCTGGTCCGTTCATAGGCCAGGGCGACGTTGTAGTGAGCGTCGCCATAATGCGGCACCAGGCGAATGGCGGTGCAGTAAGCGGCGATGGCTTCGGGCAGGCGTTGCAGCTCATCGAGGACGTTGCCGAGGTCGAAGAATGCCAGCGCGTAGTTGGGATCGGCCACGGTGGCACGGCGATAGAGTTTCTCAGCCTCGAGGAATTGACGCTGGTTGTATTGAATCGTACCCAGGTTTATACAGGCCGGCGCGTGGTGCGGGTCGAGCGTGAGTATGGTCTCGTATTGGCTGATTGCTTCCTGCGTCTTGCCGCGCTCTTCCATGCGTACGGCTTCGAAAAAGAGACCCTGCACGCGGGCATCGCGCGCAGCCTGATGGCCGGCGACGGAGCTGACTTCGGCGAGTTGGCTCTGATTTGGGGAGTCGAAGTCGAAGATGAATTGGCGGGCGATGGGCTCCATCATGCCCCCGCTCATGCGAAAGGCAAGCCGTGCGCCATTGCGCACCGCACCCGCTTCCCGCAGCGGGTTGGCGACGCCGGAAACCTGGCGCATGGCGTGAATCGAGGCACGGATATTGGCCATGGGAACCCGCAACGCGCGCAGGTCGCGCAATTTGCGTAGATGCACCAGGTCCTGAAAGGAATAGACTTCGCTTTGCGCGATGAGGCCGGAACGCTCCCAGGCCGAGAGCTGTTTGAGACGGATGCGCAAGATGCGCATCGCATCCTGCCGGCTGTATTGGGTAACAGTGATGTGGTCGTTGGTGGCCGTCACCCTGACACCTCAGCTTCTGTTGCGATTATGCGGAGGTGTACGCATGCCTGCAAGGGATGAGGCAAAATATCAGTGGATAAGCAGGTATTTAATTGGATACAGGGGCTTAAGCAGTTAAGAGCAGTTTAGAAAGGAACGGATGAAAAATTTTGTGTCCATCGCGGACTTCAGCGATGCCTGCGGCGAAGGGCCACTCTGGCATGCACAGGAGAATGCCCTGTACTGGACAGACATCACCAACAAGCGCTTCTCCCGCTACGACTGCACGACGAAGAAGGCAGCGGTGCTGAGCACGGGATTCGAAGTCTGCGGTTATGCCTTCCACGAAGGAGGCGGTTTTGTGGTGGTGAATAGCGAAGGCATTTGGATGTGGGATGGCAAGACTGCGCCGGTCAACATCGCCACGCAGGTGGATGGGAATCTCTGCCGCATGAACGACTGCGCCACCGATCCGAGCGGCCGATTGTTGGCCGGCTCCTACTACTTCGAGGGAGTGACTCCTGGTTTTCGACTGGGCCATCTCATGCTGGTCGACCTTGATGGTTCGGTACGTATCGTCGATGAGGGGATTCAACTGGCGAATGGCATCGGATTTTCGCCCGATGGACGAACGCTGTACTTCACCGACTCGCTGGCGCGCATCATTTATGCCTATGACTATGACGTGAATTCGGGAAGCGTGCGCAACCGGCGCCCCTTTGTGAAGGTGCCGCTCACGGAAGGACTGCCGGATGGACTCACGGTCGATGCCGATGGCTTTGTCTGGTCGGCGCAGTGGTTTGGTGGTTGCGTGGTGCGCTACGATCCCGGCGGCGCGGTGGAAAGGAAAGTGGCGCTACCTGCGCGGCAGATCACTTCGCTGGCGTTTGCCGGACTATCGTTGACCGATATCTTCGTGACATCGGCAGCGCTCCCCGATTGCCTGGACTTTGCGCCGCCGGGCTACGACGCGTCGAAAGGCACGAACGGCGGCGCGCTCTTTCTGGGGAACGAAGGGATTACCGGCAGACTCGAACCGATTTGCCGGGTGCGGTTGAGTCGCTAGCGAGGCGGACGATGGAACTGGGATTGGAAGGTAGTGTTGCCGTAATCACGGGGGGAGCCAGCGGCATCGGACTGGCGTGTGCCCGCAGTCTCGCAAAGGAAGGGTGCCGGGTCGCGCTTTGGGATCAATCGCCCCGGACGAGTGAGGTGGCGCGGGGACTGGGAAGCGCAGCGATTGGTATCAGCGTCGATATTTGCGACTTCGCTGCGGTGCAGGAAGTGGTACGCCAAACCGAGTCGCAATTGGGACCCATCGCGCACCTGGTACACGCCGCGGCGGTTGGGTCGGGAAAATTCGGCTACCCGTTTACCAACCTCGACCCTGCAGATTGGCCGCGGGTTTTACAGGTGAACATCCTCGGCATGGTGCATGTGGCGCATGCAATCACGCCCGGCATGGTTGCGCGTGCAGCAGGGACGCTCGTGTTTCTGGCGTCGGTGGCGGGGCAGATCGGCTCCCAGACCGATCCACCGTACAGCGCGAGCAAGGCCGCCAACATCAATTTCGCGCAATGCCTGGCGAAGGACCTGGCTCCGCACGGCATCCGGGTGAACACAGTGAACCCGGGCATGGTGCGCACGCCGCTCAACCAGCGCATCTGGGAGGCATGGAACGAACAACAGCCCCCGGAGAAGCGGCGATCGTACGAGGAGTGGGCTGGGGAAAAAGTGCGCGCGGTGACGCCGCTGGCTCGCTGGCAGGATCCGGAGGACGTCGCCGACATGGTTACTTTTCTGTCTTCGGCACGAGCCGGCCAGGTAACGGGGCAGACGATTAACGTCGATGGCGGCCAGGTGATGCACTGGTGAGGGTCCGGTGATTTGTGCTTTTTATGCTCTTTATGCTCTTTAAGCCCCCCCGACTACTTCAGGAGCTCGAGAATGTGGGCTTCAAAGTCCTTTTTGTCCACGACACCGGTGTGCGATAAGGCGATTCTGCCAGTTCGATCGATAAGCAGCGTCATCGGCATCTGGTCGAGATGATATTGCGCGGCAAGGTCCTGGTTCCCGATCACGACGGGATAACGCATGGCGATGTTACCGCCGGTTTCGGCGTCGATGCCTTTGGCGAGGAAAGGCCGCACAGCCTTCCATCCATCGTCATCCATGGAGACGCCTACGACCGCGAGACCCTGCTTGCGATATTTTTGATCGAACTCCATGTACCAGGGAATCTCGAGCTTGCAGCCTCCGCACCAGGTAGCCCAGAAGTCGAGCAGGACTACTTTGCCCTTTAAGTCCGCCAGGTTGATCTGCTTTCCTTCGGCATCCGTGAGAGAGAACTTCGGCGCTCGAACGCGCGCTGCCGCAGGGACGAGGGCTTCGGTTGCTGCGTTGGAAACGCAGGTCCAGGTAAGGCACGACAAGAGAGCCGCTGCTACCACGTGCGATCGCTTCATAGATCCTCCCTTTACTTTCCCGTCCATTACTATCACAATGTAAGCATACATGCTTGGCGAATTCGAATATCTGCTGATTGCCGCTGCGACACGACTTGGGGAGGAGGCCTATGGCGCTGCCATCCTGCAGGAAGTGGAACGCTCCACGGGGCGCAACTGTTCGTTGGGCGCACTGTACACAACGCTTGACCGCCTTGAAGCGAAGGGAATGATCAAGACGTGGATGGGGCAGCCGACACAGGAGCGCGGCGGGCGATCGAAGCGCATGGTGCACGTGCATGCGAAAGGCGTTGCGGCCGCCACCGAGTTTTACCAGGCGATGATCAACGTCAGCCACGGAACGTCCTGGGCGGCGGTGCGCGGGGCGCCGAAATGAATCGCCCTTTCCATTACGCCACTCTGATGCTTTCCCGGCTGCTTGATCCCAGGGAACGCGAAGTTGCCTTGGGCGATGTCGCGGAGCTTGGGTACGTTGGGGGACAAGGGTTTACGAGCATGCTGGGGTTGGTGATGCGGAGGCAATGGCATCCGTGGAAGCAGTGGCGGCCGTGGTTTGTGCTGGTTGCCATGGCCATCCCGATAGCGGCGCTGTTGGCCTCATTTTGTAACCAACTCGACGGCCAATTGTTTCCTGTCCTGGTGATGTGGTCGCACCATCGCGTAGCCTACGCTACGGGATTGAAGCCAAGCGCGGAAGCTTTTGGTTTCTTGCTTAACGTAACAGCGCTGGTACTTTGGTCGTGGACGTGTGGGCTCGCCGTGGGCGCTCTCGCAGGCACGACCATATACGTGCCCTGCATTGTTTTCTGCGTGATAAGTGTGGCAATGGGATGGAGACTCGGTCCGATTTCGATTGTGCTGCTTTGGACGACGGCATGGGGCTGGCTGCCGGTGGTGCTCACGTGCCTGCTGGTTCTCGCGCCGGCGTATCACGGACTCCGTCATGGTGCGGGATCTTCGAAAGATTCGGTGGCGGCGCGTGGTTTTCCTCGCAATTGGAGTGGCCACCGCCAGCATCCTGGTCATGTGGACGCAAGGATGGGATGGCGTGGTGATGGAGAACTGGAGCCAGGGGGGCGCACCCCTCACGTTGGTTGAATTGATCAGCCGCGGAGACGCCTGGGAGGCGGTCGCCAGCCATACGCTCACGGTCTTCGTGCTGACGTCTCCGGCTATTTATTTACTGGCAGAAGAGATTTCTCAAGGCATGGGCAAGCGTGGATTGCGTCAACGGCTATGAAGTCTCACTGTCAGTTGACTCTAAGTTGCCGAGATCGAGACTTTTGGGATGTTCCGAATCAAATTTCCGGCAAACTGGTTTTCCGGCCTGAAGGCGGATTTTCGTAAACGCCGGTTCAGATCCTCCAACTGGGGAATTTACCGATAACCTGACTTCTCAGGCAGTTTCTTTGCTGCAGCCGACAAAGACCGTACTCGCAGTGCGCGGCGGTTCTCTTCACGATTGCACGATTCGTTCAAATATGGTCGCTAGTCGGCCCGACTGAATGTCTGACACATCCACTCCGTAAATTTCCATGATCTTTGCATTCAGTCGGCTGTTGTCACTATCCGCATGGAAGTCCCACAAACTGGACTCGTCTGAAATCCAAGCCCAATCCAAATCCAGAACGCGACGGATGAAATCCGCGCTCAACGCCTCATGCTCATTTACGCGCTCTATAGAAGCGAAATCGAGCGGCCACGACCTGCCCGGACGCACTAAAGGTTTGCCGTCTTCCAGCCGCCGATTCCGGGCCATCCCAAAGCTCTCTTTGAGTTTCTCGCTGGCTGCCGATGGTGTGTCGCCGCTTCCTGTGATCGACGCGTTCAAGATGTGGGCAACGTACCTGTGCGAGATAAAGCGCGGAGCGGGAAGATGTGGATTGCCATTGTTCTGTTGCTCCCGTATTCCTATCGGGTAATCGTCCAGTTGCCAATCGTTTGTTCTGAAGGAAACTAGCCACTTCCACGAAGAATGCAGCCGGTTCTTCAACCTGGTAATCCGCGAGTACGCCATGAATGGAAGTTTATTGCACGCCACCGCCGCTGGTTCATGCGTAAGACATGGCGCTGGCCAGATTGCTTCTCCCGTGAAACTGGATTTCCGGCAACTTCACCTACACCAGCTAATCACTCCAGGAAGTTACCCAGAATCAGACTTTTCAAGCCATCGCTCTCCTCTCTGCTCTTCTTTCCCCGCGACCTGGCGCTCTCGACTAAAATTGCCGGGTGCCTCGAGATCGAATACGAGTCGTCCTGGCTGGCTGCCTGACCTTAATTCTCGTCAGGGCAGCGCCAGACTGGGCCCAAAATCCCATCCATGTCGAAGCTGCGGACGCGCAGAAACACTTGGCCACCCATGTCGATCCTGTTTACCCCGCCATTGCCAGAGCAGCGCGAGTCCAGGGGCCGGTTGAGATCGCGATTGTGATTGATACCGATGGAAAGGTCGCTTCCAAAACAGCTGTCAGCGGGCCGCCGATGTTGAGGCAAGCCGCCTTAGACGCCATCCAGAAGTGGCAATTTGAACCGTTTGAAATCCATGGAAAAGCAACTTCAGCCAGCACTACGCTGACTATTCCGTTTTCTCTGGAAAAGCAAAAAGATGGTTCGACCGCCAATCAGGAAAAAGCAGCGCAGGCATGGTTTCCGCTGTCTGACAAATGCCGAACTGACCTCAAGGAACAGAGCACGCAGAATGCGCTGGACCACTGCAAGGAAGCCCTCGACACTGCGCTACAGGCGGGAGACTTGACTTCCAGCGATCAACTTGCGCTGCTGGACTCACACCAGAGTTATGGGCATGCCCTGCTAGTGGCCGGTAGGCTGCAGGATGCTCTTGATGAGGAAGACAAAGCTGTGGGCGTGGCCAGAACGCATCTTAAAGAGACCGATCAAGAGTATGCGATGCCTTTCTACTGGCGAGCGATCACGGAGGCGAAGCTCGGGCAAGGAGAGGCTGCTTCGGCCGATCTTACAGTTGCGGAAGAAACACACAGGAGAGCCATGGCGCACCTCCCGGAGATGAAGAAGATGTACGGCCACTATTTGGCTTCGATCCTCAAGCAACACGCTACTCTACTTGATGAGATGGGCAAGCCAGAAGAGGCAGCGAAATTGCGCGCCGAAGCTTCGTCGCTTTGAGGTCATTTTCGACGCTGTCGGATCATATCGCAACTCTGGTGGAACGGCATTCGCGGTTTACCATTCTGGAGATCGGGGTCAGACGAAATAACCTCCAACCGTTGACGACAGAAAGCATGGGGGGGTAATTTCGTCCGTCCCTAAACGTCCCGTCCCTAAACGTCCTATATGGAGCACCTGGTGATCTCTGCCCGTCTCTCGGGCGCAGGACCCCGGGAATCTTGCTCCAGGTGGATTCCGGGACCGACGGGCCAATCTTTTTCCGTATCCGAAGAGGCCAGAACTCAAGAGGCTGGAGAGGGCCGCGCTACGGACGAGCGGAGCAAATCAAGGTTTCGCCGCCCGGGCCCCGCAGGACATGAGGATCGGCGCTCATATCTTGAGCAATATCCCATTTCTAACCCCGGTACGCTTTGACCAGAGCCTACCGGCACTGGAAGAGGACGGCTTGTCGCCAACCGTACTTTTTCAAAGTGTGTCCATCAGTCACGCGAATCGCTATGTGACTTTCGATCCGCGTTGAGGATCTACCCCCGACGGGATGTGCTTGAAAAACGGGAGTTCCGTTAAGTTGTTCCCACCTGGCCAGCCGGGCAGGCAAGTTTCCGACAAGCCGGTTATCGCCGTCTTTGGTACCAGGCCTCAGATTTCGGATTACCGGTTACATCTCTTCGGCGATGATGCTGGCTTGTCTACTTTTTGATACTTTGAGTTGCGCAACAGTTTTGCTCATGGCAGCTGCGACTATGTGAAAAGTGGGTGATGCACCATCCAATGACGTTAGCGGCAAACTCGAAACTGGGTCCTTACGAGATTAGGTCAACCCTTGGCTCGGGTGGGATGGGCGAGGTTTATCGCGCTTACGACTCTCGGCTTCGTCGGGACGTCGCAGTGAAAGTGCTTCGCGACGCTGGTGCATCGGCAGATCTCCGCAGCCGTTTTGAACGGGAAGCTCGCGCCCTTGCGGCTCTCAATCACCCGAACATCATCTCCGTTTACGATTTCGGCATTGCCGGAGATCAGCAATACATTGTCAGCGAGTTGATTGACGGTGATCCGCTGCGTGCTCTGATCAAAGGAAAGCCCGTACCGATACGAAGACTGATCGAGATTGGTACGGAAGTGGCCGACGGGCTCTCTGCCGCGCACAGCATTGGCATTGTTCATCGTGATCTCAAGCCAGAGAACATCATGCTGGCCAAGGATGGCCGGGCAAAAATCCTGGACTTCGGACTTGCCCGGCAAACGCGCACACAGGACGTGGCGGCAGGTTCTGCGGATTCGGACGCAACCATGGTTTCCATGGATCGCCGCAGCGATACCAGAGCCGGCGCCATCCTGGGGACCGCCGCCTATATGAGCCCGGAACAAGCGCTCGGACAGGAGACTGACTACCGCTCAGACCAGTTTTCCTTCGGCCTCATCCTGTACGAACTTGCTTCCGGCAAACAGGCGTTCAGTCGCGCCAGCAGTGTCGAGACGATGGCGGCTATTGTTCGTGAGGAACCCCCCACGATCGAGGAAAAACTTCCCCCACCGCTCAAGTGGATCATTGATCGTTGCCTTGCCAAGGAACCTGGTCAGCGCTATGAGTCAACACGCGACTTGTACCGGGACTTGAAGAACGTACGCGACCACTTTTCTGAGGCGTTTTCTTCCAGTGGCGCCCTGGCTCCTCTGCCGGCGCCCCGAACACCATGGCGGGCGCGCAAGCGCGTGGCCGTGATCGCTTCTGCGATGTTGACTGCGGTTTTGGCCGGCGCAGCAGCGGCCTACCTGCTCAAGCCCGCAGGACAATACCTTCAAAGCTATCGCTATACTCCCTTCGCCAGCGACGCGGAAGGCCCGATCTGGTCCCCGGATGGAAAGTCTGTGGTCTACACCGGTGTCAGCGCCGACACGCCCCAGGTTTATCTGCGCTACCTCAACTCCCCCGTGGCAACGCAGCTCACTCATGACGACATTGGGTGGGTCCCTCTGGGTTGGTCGAGCGATCGAGGCCACATCCTGGTCGCACAGTATCAATTCGCCGCGAAGAAATTGAAAATTTCTTCTGTTGCCATCTTCGGCGGTGAGGCTGAACCTGTCATGGAGTTGAACCTGCGAGGCTACGTGCCGATGGGATTGTCTCCAGATGGAAGAGTCCTCGCATTGCTTGCGCCAGCGGAAGATCAATCCAGGCATTTGATGATCTCCGATCCAGTGGGCGCACCCCTTCGCGAATATTTGCCAGCGCCGTTCACCAGCAGGCACCTGTTTGGATATCCCCAGCTTTCATTTTCCCCAGATGGCAAGAAGCTGCTAGTAAGCCGGTCAGGCGATCTGGACCGGCCGGAGATGTGGCTCTTGCCCTATCCCATGGGAAGCGGAACTCCGAAGCGCTTCCTTGAGCATTTGCAACCGTCTTACACACCACACGTCACCTGGATGCCCGACAACAGGTGGGTCGTCATTTCCCTCGATCTCGACAAAGGGCCAGATCATCTTTGGATGGCGGATACCGAGTCTTCGCGTTTAGAGCCGCTCACCCATGGCCCGCATGTGGAACGGGAACCTGCGCTCTCTCCCGACGGAAGGGCGTTGCTTTACCTGGAGCGGAACAAACGTTTCGACCTGGCGTCGATCCTTCTCAAAGATGGATCTACGCAAAGGCTCCCAACCGCTGGCCATCAAGAACATAAGCCGGTCTGGGCCGCGCACGAGCAGAAAATAGCCTGGGTGAGTGAACGCACTGGTTCTTCGGAGATCTGGGTGCGCAATGCGGACGGTACCGAGCATCCTGCGGTGACCGGCCACGATTTTTCCCCCGGCACTACGGAGCTGTTTGAAAACCCCAGCATTTCCCCGGAAGGAGAACGACTTATCTACGGTCGACTCCAGGCCGATGGCACTACGCAGTTATGGGTATCTTCCCTCACAGGTGGGGCTCCTGTCCGACTCACGAATAACCCGACAGGAGTCGTCGAATATGCCAGTACGTGGTCACCGGATGGCAAGAGCTTCCTCTTCATCCAGGAAGTAAACGGTGGAGACGATCTGATGACCGTGCGGACGAGCGGCAATGCCTCTCCGGCCCTGCTTCGGCGAGACATCTCTGTATCGTTTCTTCCCGTTTGGTCGCCTATGGGCGATCGGATTCTTTTCAAAGACGACCGGGGAATTAAGCTGACGTCGCTCGACGGCAAAACGGTGAAGCTGTTGGGAACGTTCAATGCGCCGAGTCTGGCGTTTTCAAAAAATGGCAAGCTTCTTTATGGGATAGATGACGAGTCGAATCACCCTGTTCTTTTTAGCTTCGATCCCCAGAAGCTGAAAAAGACGGTCATCAAACAATTGAGCGACGAGTGGGAGCCCGACGACGATCTATTGCCTTCGGTTCGGTTTACTCTTGACCCGGACGGCAAGAGCCTCCTTTATGCCACTTCAGAAACGCAAAATGATTTGTGGTTGTTGGAGGGTTTTCACGCTCCGGGCTGGCATCATTCGGTGAGGTGAGCCGGCCCGATTGTGGGAGATACGGGAGATTGGAGATACGGGAGATACGGGCCAGACGAAATAATCCCTTATCTTCACCAGTGTGAAGAAGGAAGTTGTTTCGTCTGGCCCCTAT